>NZ_QDGZ01000005.1 GCF_003076135.1 Nocardioides gansuensis
TCTCTGACTCCAGCGCGGCCGGCTCACATCCCCAAGCCGACTCTTCGGACAAGCCACTTCCCGGACCCGCCGACACCCAGCCTAGAACCTCACTCCCGGCGGCCTCTTGACATAGAGGGGAGCCATGTCCGCGCGTCCGGCAGGCGGCGGAAGGACGCGCCTCCGCCACCGCCGAGTCGCTCCTGGCCCGAGCGTCACCGATCCCATCTGGGGCCGGTTCTGTTCGAGCAGCTCAACATCGCGGAGACTGCTCGAGAGATCTCGACCCGAGCAAAGGAAGAACCGCCCACGGTCTCGGGTCCGCGAGCGGTTCTGAGAATGAATCTACGCCGAGGTTGTCCTCAGCGCAGGCACAGATGATGCCCGCTCGTGCCACTGAACAGCCAAGGGTTCGCAACAACGCACTCGAGGACCCGCCGCCCCTCGGTCCGTGATCCCGCAGGCCGACTCGCCGCGTATGACGCGCTTGCGGAGGCTGTCGCGTCTCTTCTTTCGGCCACTCCCCTGACGTGGCAAGGTGACCTCTTCCCGGGAGACCGGCCCACTAGCCTGACGCTGAGGGGATGACGTTGTTCCTGCTACGCAAGATTGGTCGGGGGTGGGGGGTCATCATGATGACCCTGGGCATCTTTGGCGTCGGATCCTCGGTGTTCGCTTCGGAGACGTCAAAGCCGACGTCCCTTGTCCTGAGCGTCATCCTGCTGTTCTGCGGCGCTGGACTGTTCTTCGTCTCAAACCGAGGTTCAGAGAGCGAAGGTTGACCTCCTCGGCAGCCGGAGCCCGCTCATTGGCACGGGAGAGCGAGATCTCCGCGTCCGATGGCGGTGGTATGACGCACTTGCGCCGACTGCCATCCGCCCTCAACCCGGTCGCCCTCCCAGTTGGGGTCCTGCACTCGTGCGCACGGTTCGCGGCTGTCCAGCACCGGACCACCACCAGACGGCGCCGACCTAGGGCACAATGCCCACATGACGCCCGTGCCCCGGGGTGGTAATCCCGAGCTGCGGGTCCGTCTTGCCGCGGAGGTCTCCAGCGTTCCCGGTGCGCGGAGGTTCATCACCGACGGGCTCTTGGACTGGGGCCGCGAGCATCTCGTGGACGATGCAGCACTGTGCGTCACCGAGATGGCGGCGAACTCCGCCCTGCACAGCGGCAGCGCCTACATGCAGGTCGGGATGAGCGACCTCGACCCAGCCGTGCGGCTCAGCGTCGAGGACGCCGGCGGGCTGGTCCCGCTCCCGGCGGTGAGACCGCCTCCTGTGCTCAGCTCCGGTGATGCACCCCCAGTCGACGCCTTGGGCACGACAGGGCGCGGACTGGCCATCGTGTCGGTGCTGGCGGAGTCTTGGGGCATTGAGGAGCGCGCCGACGGTCGGCGGATATGGGCCGACCTCGCCGGTGACGGAGTCGAGCACCAGGTCCGGCCGCCGATGGTGGCTGTCCGCGACGGGACGACACCGGGTCCGGGCGTGCTGCCCGCGGACTGGGCGAGGGTGCGTATGGTCCAGTGCCCGGTGCAACTCGCGCTTCGGATCGACCAGCGGCTCGACGACCTGATCCGGGAGCTTCAGCTCATCGATTCCGAGGAGGGCTCCAGCCCGCCGCGCGAGCTCGGCCTGCTCATCGAGCGCTTGGTGACACGCCCGGCCTTCGCACGGCACATGGGTCGCCGGATCGCCCTAGACGCCGCAGCGGCGGGGCTCGAGTACGTCGACATTGAGATGACACTGCCCCGCGAGTTGGCCTCCAGCGTCGGCGAACTCCTGGCCGCGGACAACCTGGCCGACGAGATCTGCGAGACCTATCAGCTGCTCACCCCCCGGTCCACACCCGAGATGGTGTCGCTCCGCACCTGGATAACCGAGTGCATCATCACCCAGGCGGGTCGTGACGCCGCCGCGGTGCCCTACGACGATTGGCTTCAGCACAGACCGTGAGGCCCACCTCACGCGGCGACCTTGCAAAGGGTCTAAGCCCCGCTCGTCGCCAACCCGGCCTACCCAAGCCACATCGACGCTAGTCCCGTGGGCTCGTCGTGACCGCGTTCACAGTCGGCGAAAGGACGCAGGGTCTGCCTGGTTGGTCGAATCAGGCGACCTGTTGTCGCAGACAAGACAGGGGAGATAGGAGAGTCCAAGAACTCGGTTGGCCGCGCTGCCTCGCTACGCTGAGACGGTCGAAGGGACTGCCATGGAGACTGTTGCGCTCGGCGTACTCGGCGAGAAGCTGTTGGCGGAGGCTCGGTCCGCATCAAGCGGCCGGTACGGCGTCACCATCCACGGCGGACATGTCCATTCGTTGCGCCGGACGTTGATCGGGGGTTGCCGCCGGCCACGCGCTCGAGGAGCACGAGAACACCGACGAGGTGACCCTCCACTTGATTCGCGGCCGCGCGGGTGATCGCGGGGCCCCACACTGCTGAGCTTGCCCCAGCGATTACGTCGTGCGCTCGAATGGGACTCTTTCGAGGCGCTCGAGGACACCGTGGTTCTACTCACGGCCCCCACTCGGGGCACACCGGACTGACATCCGCGCGGCAGCAGCGGGGTTTCCGTCACTCCGGTCCGTCAGCCGGGCGAAACCACTCGTCTGGCGCGAACTCACGACCGAAGTCAACACAGGCTTCGTTCTCGCACCTGCCTTGCGTCTCGAACGAGATCCCGGCGTTGCCGGAGGCGGTGACGAACGCAGCGTTCTCGCGTGACATGTGGCCGCCGTGGCGCAGCGGCTGTCCACACGTCGGGCAGCACGGATCGGAGCCCGCCTGCGCCTTGCTCATCCCTCCACGGTAGGCGTCGAAGACCCGCGTGACCATGCCCTCGGATCTGCTACTCGTCCGCGGTGGCCGCGGCAGATCAGGACGCTTCCGAGCGCATCCGTAGCGGAAATGGGACATTGCCGCTTCGCGGCGGTAAGACGCAGCTCTGAAGACGCCTGATCGCGGCTGGTGCCGCATCGTCGAGCTGGCGCGAGCTCCGGCGATACCGGGCGGTGGCTATTGTCACGCCCCGCGGCCGCCGCGCGTCACGTTGTGAGCGTCTTGGCCAACAGTCGAGAGAGGACGGGCTACAGCAGGGACAGCGGCCCGTGAACGGTGCCCTGCATCGGTTGGTAGCCAAGGTCCCTTTGGGCTGGCTGGCTTCGCTTCGATCGGACACTGTGCTCTTGGGTGTCAGCGGATGCGGATCCTGGCCCAGGCGCTGTAGGGAGAGGTGCCGAAGGCATTGGTGGCTGCGATTCGGAACTTGTAGCGGCCGGGCTTGAGCTGCCTGAACACGGTCTTGCGAGCAGAACCGCCCACCGTCTTGTCCTTGCCCTTGCTGATGTCGACCACATACTTGGACACGGCGCTGCCGTTGGCGCTTGCTGCGGTCCACCGAACGATGGCCTTGGTCCCCCGGACGACGAGCCTGGGTGCTTTCATCTGGCTGGGGGCGGTCGCGGGCAGCGGCGTCGGGGTGGAGGAGGCCGGCGGGGCTGGCACCGGGACGGGGCAGCCCTGGTTCGAGAGTGGGCCCGGCACGGTGAGGCAGGCGTCGGTCGTGTCCGGCACCCCATCGCCATCGGCGTCTCCGCCGGCGTCGGGGGGAGGCAGCTGAACCGGGCAGCCGTTGTTGCTCGCCGGCCCCGCAACGGTCGGGCACGCGTCGGTTGCGTCTTGTACCCCATCACCATCGGCGTCTCCGCCGGCGTCGGGGGGAGGCTGCTGGACCGGGCAGCCGTTGTTGCTCGCCGGCCCTGCAACGGTCGGGCAGGCGTCACTGGGGTCGGGGAGCCCGTCACCATCGGTGTCGGGTGGCGGGACCGGCACGCACGTCAGCGTCACGGCCGTGCACGGCTGCCAGCTCGAGCCGACGAAGCCGAGCTCGGCGCTCCACGGGGTCCAGATCTTGGTGGTCGAGGAGCCGTTGGCGCTCATCGAGAACAGCTCGACGCCCGAGCGCACGTAGGAGCCGTTCTGGCACGACACGTTGCGGTCGCCGGTGAACAGGATGCGCTGCCCGTCGGGCGACCAGCTCGCCTCTCGCTCCGACAGCTCGAACTCACCCGAGGTCGAACCCACCTTGCTCAGCGGGGCGTCGGGCGAGGCGGTCACCGTGAACAGGTCGGAGTTGTTCCACGCGCCTGTCTGGCCGATGGGGTGACAGGTCCCGCCTTCGGAGCCGTCGTCCATCGACGTCAGGATCAGGTCTTGGCTCGGGTGCCACTCGGCACCGCTGGGGACCGAGGCCAACATGTTGTTCGGGGGCTGACCTCGCAGGTTGGTGTCGGCGTAGCGCGCGTCCAGCGCCCCGTCCGCGACGTCGAAGCCGTAGATGCCCCAGCCGATCGGGTCGCTGTCGCAGTCCGCGGTCGCGACCGTGCTGAGCCTCGAGCCGTCCGGCGAGAAGCTGGCGCCGAGCTCGCCGTACTCGCAGCCGCGAAGCCATTCGAAGGCACCTCCGGGGATCGACAGCAGCCCGGTCCGGCTGTCGATCTCGACCGCCAAAGTGCCCCCGTCCGGTGACCACTCGAGATGGCTCACGCAGCCGGCCGCCAGGTGCTGCCGGTCGGTGCCGTCTGCCTTGATGGTCCAGACCTGTCCACTCGACGCCCAGGCGATCCGGTTGCCGTCCGGCGACCAGTCCAGGTCGAAGCCACACAAGCTTCGCTTCGCGGCGTCCGCCACCAGCACCTGCGCCCCGCTGCCGTCGGGCTTCATCACCACGAGGTCGAGCTCCTCGGAGATGTGGGCACCCTGCTGCCACGCGAACGTGGCGATCATTCCGTTGGTGACCGGTCCTGCGGCTGCCGCGCTCGCTGTTGCGGCGGATGGGGTCACGGTGAGACCCGGGCCCATCAGCAGCAGTGGCACGACGAGAGCCATTGCCACCGTCCCCCGAAGATGTACGGCCTTGTGCATTCGTATCGACATTGTGCTCCCTCGTGAAGCCCGAGAGCGCCGACAGTCCCACACCCCTGGGAGTGCCCATCCCGATTCATGCGTCCAGATGCCATGGTTTAGGTATGGCGCAGGCCGAGTGCGTCCTTCTGGGCGCAATGGGCTAGTCCTCGTCAAGCCTGTGGCATGCCAGCGGGGGAGGGCGAGGCAGGCTGGTACCCGAGACGCGTAGTGGGAACTCCGCGCGGCGGCGTGCACTCTCCTTTTGCAACTTTGGCGGGGGACCAGCAGGGGAGAAGGGCGAGCGCGTCAGCGCGGGCGACGATTGGAAGCCGATCCAGCAGTGCGGTCCAGTCCGCAAGTTCGCGATGACTACCCGAAAATGGCCCGGTCTAGTGATGTCCCCGACCCTGGCCTCTGCCAGCCTGCTGAGACGCGGGGTGACGTTGGGGTCTCCTGCGGTCGACTCGGGAGACATCATGAAACGACCCCTGGCTGTTGCCGTCATCCTCGGCGCCTTGGCGACTGCGCTGACCGCGCCGCCGGCGGAAGCCTTCAAGCCCTACACGCACATCAGCACCGCACAACCTGCACTGGCCGACGTTCAGGACGACGGCCAGGTCACCATCGGCGGCCGCGAGTACGCCGTGCGCCCGGCCGTCGTGCAGGCGCTGCGCGACTGGCCGACCTACTACCAGGCCGGCGTGATCGGCCCGGACGGGTTCCCGGATCTGACCTTCGGGCAGTCCACGATCCACCCCGACGAGACGGGCAAGTGGATCGGCCACCTGATGACGGAGTCCTGGGCCGCGCAGTCGGACCCGGCGTACAACGTGGCCGAACGCGGGCAGATCCTCGCCTTCACCTACGGTTTCGCCACTCACGCTGCGGGCGACATGTGGGCGCACACGTTCGTCAACGACTTCGCGCACGGCATCTTCCCGGCAGTCGGCGACATCGTCACCGACGTGGACAAGGCCGAAATCGCGCTGCGCCACATCATCGTGGAGGGCTACATCGGGGA
Organism: Nocardioides gansuensis; assembly: GCF_003076135.1. Lineage (GTDB taxonomy): Bacteria > Actinomycetota > Actinomycetes > Propionibacteriales > Nocardioidaceae > Nocardioides > Nocardioides gansuensis. The sequence continues at coordinate 5,907 of NZ_QDGZ01000005.1, forward strand.
CGCGACGTCCGGGTACGACGGCAACCCGGACCGCACGCTGCTCGCGGATGGCGACGTCTCCAGCGACTCCACGCCCGCCATCGCCTTCGACGCCCCCAACCGGTGGATCTACGACGTCCTCGTCGACCCGGACACGCCGCTGCCGGTTGGTCGATGCGGCGACGGGCTCGACGACGATCAGGACGGCGAGCCTGACGACGGCTGCCCCGGAGGCGGCCCATTCACGGTCGGCGACAAGCCCGAGCCCGTGCGCGGCCCGCTGATCGACTACTTCCTCGACCTCCGCTCCGATCTCCAGATCCAGAAGGCCGTGCGCCAGGCCGACCGCTCCTACGACGACTGCGCGCTCATCGACCCGGACTGCTACGCGCGGACCGCGACCGTCACCATCGGCACGGTCCGTGGCCAGCGCTCCGGCACCTACCAGCGCAACGAGTGCATCGGCGCGACGATCGGCTGCCTCCCGGACCCATTCGAGGCGGGCGACGACCTCATCTTCCAGAACATCGTGATCGCCTACCTCAACGCCTGGATCGACGACATCGACGCCGGTCTGGAGGAGTGGGGAAGGGTCGGTCTGGGCTCCACCCGCGCCCTGTTCGACGCCCAGGCCCTGCGCAACACCCAGAACGACGAGTGCGAGCACCTCGGCTCCGAGGGCAGCCTCCCTCGCGCCAACTGTGAGGACGCCATCGGCGCCACAGACGTACTACTGCACGAGCTCGACCCGTTCATCAACGAACACATGATCTCGATGCTGGGTGCTCCCGATGTCGTCGGCGAGGCCCGCTCGATCCTGCAGTCCTTCTCCGCGATCCTCGACGACATCCTCGGTCCGGCACTCAACCCGCTCCGCATGGTGACCGCCGAGATCAAGGAGCTGGCGAAGGAGATCGTCATCGAGGAGATCAACAAGGCGTTCGGCGTCGATGTGGAGGTGCTGGCGTCGTTCCTCAAGCATCCCTCGTACTGGCTCGACGTGGAGCAGGTCTCCCTCGACCTCGGCCCGTTGGGCACCCAGCAGGTGGACCTGTTCGAGCCCGGCGACCACGCGCGGCTCGACGCGCTGATGGGCATGCCGGCCGACCACCACACCGACCGGACGATCGAGCTGCCCGGCGGCGGCACGGCCACGTCGTCGGAGCTGTCCGACTCGGCAGTCTTCGGTGACCTCGCCATCTTCGACAACTCCGTCACCACCGCGAAGATGGTGCTGCTCGACGCCTCCGCGCTCAACGAGCTCGCGGGCGACGAGCTGGCCGAGGCGGGCGTGGTGAGGTCGGCCTCGTCGATCACCACGTACGCCGACGCGCCCGGGCGGCCGGCCAACGTGATGGTCGACGGGCTCGGGGGCGTGAACTGGCTCTCGACGATCGATGGCGACCACGTGTGGCGTGCCGACGGCCTGCCTCGTTTCGGCCCCGAGGAGGACCCGGACGATCCGCACGGCGGCGCCGGGACCTTCCCGCTGTGGGAGTCGTGCGTGCTCAGGCCGGCGTTCCGGCGCCTCTTCGAGGACTGGGAGACCAACCCGGCGTGGTGGCCGAAGCTCGAGCAGCTCGAGATCGACGACCCGAACTTCCCGGCGCTAGGCGACGGCACATCCGCGGACCCGAGCGACACCTCGGCGCCGACGATGACGACCGTGGTCGGCGGTGGCCCGGTGTACGACGCTCCTGACGGCACGCACTTCGTGGGTCCCGGTACGTCGATCACGGTGACTGCGACGGACGCCGTGTTCACGGAGTCGCTCGTCGACGTCCAGTCGCGGGTCTACCGTCAGGGCACGACGCCTCCGGCCTGGGCCGATGCGCCCAACGGGGTGGCCGTTCCGCTCGCCTCGATGCCGGACGGTCGCTATGTCCTCGAGTCCCGGGCCGGTGACCCCTGCCATGCGGTGACCTCGGCGCCGGTGCAGACCACGGAGTTCGTCCTGGATACGACGGCGCCCGTCATCACCGTCACGTCCCCGGCACCAGAGGCTCGGGAGTTCGACACCGACGACCAGTTCCCGATCTCGTGGACCACGGACGACGGCCCGGACGGATCCGGTGTCGACTCGGAGAGTGCGACCCTCGACGGGTCGGCCGCGACGAACGGACAGCCGGTCGACGCGTTCCTGCTCGACGCGGGCCTGCATTCGGTTGTCGTGACGGCGGCGGACAACCTCGGCAACGTCGGCACACTGACGCGCACTTTCCGCGTCCGAGCCACCTCGGCCAGCCTTCTCTCCAACATCGTCCGCGCCTGTGAGGAGGGACTGATTACGAACACCGGCACCTGCAACGGACTGCAGGCCATCCTCCGGGCCGCCGTCGCGTCCCACGATCGCGGCGCCCACACGCCCACCGAGGTCAACCAGCTCGGTGCCGCGCTGAATGTCGTGGACGCGCAGACGAGCCGAGGCATCGAGCCGGAGTTCGGTGCCCGGTTGCGGGGCTGGCTGACCGACCTGATCACCAACCATTAAGCCAAGTAGGCAGGGCGCACTCAGGAGCACCTAAGGGGTTGTGCATGCCGAGTTCACAACGAGACATAGAGGCCATTGCTGCGGAGCAGGTCGCACGGAGCAACGCGACCGGTCGTAAGCCGGCAGCTCGCACTATTCAGGTCCGGCAACCACGCTCGCGCGCTGCCTCCCTCCGGCCGAGATCTCCGCGGCCAGCGGCAGCAGCGCCAGGAGCGCGGCCGCGGGCTGCACGTAGAACTGCACGACCCCGATCGGAATCACCCGGGAGAATCCGAACACGACCAGAGCGGCCGCGATCAGCAGGGCCTCGGTCCTTCCCCTTGGGGCGGACCGCACAATGGCCGCTGCGAACAGGGTCGTGCCGGCCGCGAACACCACGGATCCGCTGACCAGGACACTGATGAACCAGGGCTGGAGGGCGTCCTGGGCCGCCGCGATGTCGGTGCCGGTTTCGTGAGCCGCAAGCGCCGAGAACTCCATGCCCGGCAGTACGGCGTACAGCGTGTTCCCGACCACCACGAGCGCAAGTCCCACCGCGCTGAGCCAGCCGTCGCCTCGCTCACGGAGATAGCTCCGGATCCCGATGAAGGCGACGGTGATTGCGGCAGCGGCGACTGCCGCGGCCAGGTGGGACAGTCCCCACCTGGTGACGTCTGCGGCCGCCGCCTCAGCCACGGCGTCGTTGTCGGGTAACCGTCCCAGAAGCGGCGGATGCCAGAGCAGCGCCCCCAGAAGCAGCACCGGTCCGGCAGCGACGGTGATCGCGATTGCCTTCGAAGGGGACCGGGACGACCTCGGTGCTGAGGGTTGAACTGGCATGACGCCCTCCTATCGCGCTATGTGCGGCCTCGGTCCTTAGCAGGCTCTTTCGTCTGCGCGGGGGCCGCGATCTTCTTGACGACTACGTCGCGTCCCGGCCCACGCCGGGGAGCACCATCGAGCTGAGGGCGTACTGGAACGAGAGACCATAGAAGAAGAGGCCGGGTGCCGAGTCGACCACTCCACGGTACTCCCGCCGCCAGCCGTCGTCGCCGACTATCGGCACGTCCATCCAGTCGAAGGTCTGCCGGAAAGCCGGTGCACCAGATGCCGTTGGCGACGTCGAGCACCCGTCCGTCATCCAGCACCGGTCTCCCGTCGGCCGACACCGCGGACACCCTTCCGTCGACCACCTCGAAGCCGCGTTCGGGGAGGTGCTTCGCCTCGACCCGGAGCCTCGGAGCGCCGGGGAGCGCACCGCCTGCATCTGCTTGCGCCCCATCGGGGTGCGGCGGGTCAGCAGGTGCAGCCAGACGAAGACAATGATCGGCAGCACCTCACGGATCATCGGGGAGCCAGTCGAGAGGGACCAGTCCGTGGTCGGGACCGACCAAGAACGTCGGGCGCGCGGCGGCCCCCTCGTAAGCGATGTCGCACCCCGTGTGGGAGGCGCCGACCTCCAACGTCGGCCCAGGAGCCAGCTCGAAGGGTCGGCGGTACGCCGTGGAGTGCCCCTGCCGGGCGCACGGATCGAGTCGGGCGGCGAACCTCGGGAACTGCGGCGTACGGCTGTCTCGGTGCCGAGATGGGCGATGAACCCGCCGTCGACACGTGCTTCCAGCCGATCGACCCGGGTCTTGCCACAGTTCGACCATGACGAGCAGCAGTGTCACTGCCGCCGCGGGCATTTCGTGCCGGCAGGTCCATCTCGACCGTGACATCGGGCGGGACGCCTTCCAGACGTCGGGACTGTTCGGCACTGCTGGCGCTCGGGCGAGGTGTGTAGCAAGGGTTTGGCGCTGTGATCAGTGCAACTCTCGGGCCGAAGCGGACGCCCATTCTGGGCGGTGCGGGACGGGGTTCGAGGATGTGGACCCTCACGTCTGGAGTGCTTGATGCGGAAGCGGGACGAGCGCGTCGTGAGACGATGGCGAGACCCGTCCGCCGGCCAGGCATGAACGCCGACGCTCGGCGCGGATGACGCACAGGAAACGCATCTGCCCAGATCAAGGCTGCAGTGGTCTTCTTCACTGCGGTCAAGACCGACGAGGCCGCTTTGGTGTCCAATCGTCAGCTCGTTGAGCTGTTGCACGGTTTCAGGTGTGTAGTTGATTGGGCACGTCATGAACGGGCGGCCCACGTGGCCTCGAAACGAGCACGCACCGTCTCTGCAGGGATCGCGCGCGACGGGTCGGCCTTCAACGCGTCGAACGCCGGAGCGGGCCGCGGTGTGCTGCCCTCGGCAGCCCGGTCGAAAGCCTCATCCGACTCGACCGATTCGAGAAGCCTCAGGGCCACAATCTTGCGCACCTCAGGAGGCAGGGACATCCCCGCCTCGTAGAACTCCGATGCACTGAACGTCATGCGAGGAGCCTACGTCTGGCAGATGACAGCCGGCAGCCCTCGAGCATTCTGACCGCGGATCCGGGCGAGCCTAGCCGCCCCCAATCGGCGGCAGCAGTTCCGGCTCGTCACCGAGGCAAGTGCGTGTAGCCGACAAAGAGTTCGGGGCCGCCCGTGGGCAGCCCCGAACCCTTCAGTTGTCGCCTCTAGTGGACGACGATGTTGCCTCCCTTGAGCGGCTTGGCGCCGCCGGTCGTGAACACTGTCGTCCCACCGGAGGTCTGCACCAGCAGTGAGATGGTGTCGCCCTTCTTACCACTGGTGCCGTTGTCGACGACGCTCGCCGTGAACTTGTAACCGGCGACGCCGTTCCACTTACCGGTACCGGTCCAAGTGGCGGTGTTCCCGCTGCCGCTCAGGGTCAGCACCACCTTGCCGTGGAACTTCGCCTTGCTGGACGATGACGGCTGGATGGCGATCTGGCCGTGCAGTCCCGTGACGTCGCTCTTGGCGTTGAACCCGAACGACGTCTTGCCGGTGCCCTGGCTGATCCACCCGCCGCCGGTGACCTTGAACTTCGCGGGCGAGACCGTCACGATCGTCTCGCTCGTGGTCTGGCAGTTGTAGTAGTAGGCATCCCCGGCGAACGACGCGTTCAGCGCGTAGACCCCTTCTGCTAGCGGGACCGGGACACTCACCACGCCAGCGCCGTTCGTCGTGCCGGTGAACGGCCCGACGGGTCCGGAGCCATCGGTGCCCGAGAACGAGATCGTCTTCCCGGAGCGGTCTCCCGGGGATGAGTCCGGCTCGCCCAAGGTCGCGGTGAGCGTGGTGTTACCCGCAGCACTGGACTGGATCGTCACCGGTGCGGTGAGGGTGCAGTCCTCCTTGGTGATGGTGATGTCGTCGGACGACGTCGAGGAGTCGGTGCCGTCATTTGCCGTGTACTTCACCGGATACGCCGCGGGAACGGCGGTCGCGGTGCCACTCACGGAGAACCCGCCGGAGCCGTTGTCGCTGCCCGACAGTGCTGCCGGCAACGCCGTCGCGCTCATCGTCAGCGGGTCGCTGTCAGGGTCGGTTGCCGAAGCCAGCATCGTCGGCGCCAAAGCGTCGCTGTACTGCACCGTGGTCGAATCCGAGCTGATGTTCGGCGCGTTGTTGGCGGCGACCGACCAGGTGGCTGTCACCCGGTTGGAGCGCTGGGTGCGGCCGAGCCCGTCGAGGAACGTTGCCTCGATGGTGTCCTCACCGACGGCCGCTCCTGGGTAGGAGAAGGAGGCCACCCCCGAGGCATTGGTGGTGCCCGTTCCCGTCGTACCCGTGTTCGGACCGGCGATCACGGTGAAGGTGACCGTGGTTCCCACCACCGGACTTCCCGGCGAGGGGTCGTCCGAGGTGACCGTGGCAGTCACGGTGTGGGTCTGGCCCACCTTCTTGGCTGCCGTTAGCGGCGCGAGATCGATGTCCGAGACGACCGTCACCCCGCGAGCCAGGATGTACGGCGTCCCCACCGAGCCGTCAGTCGCTGTGTAGGACGTGCCGATGCCCTGCGCGATCGCCAGCACCTCGAAGGAGACCGGGAAGGAGTCGAAGGCCTCGTGGACCGAGCAGGACCAGTTCGACAGGGTAGCGTCGGTGAGCCCGGTCAGTGCCGGGTGGGTGGCGACGATGTGCGCGTCGTTGTAGCAGCCCACGCCAGTCATCGTGAAGGTGCCGAAACCGCTCAGCAGTGGCACCGGGGTGTTCGGTGCAGTGTCGTGGTAATAGCAGCTCAGAGAGATGTAAGCGCCGGTCTTGCCGGGTTGGGCCACGGTGAACGCCGCAGCGCTGGCCATCAACTGGTCGCCGCCCTGGGTCTCGTGGAAGGTCTCGTCGCTACCGATCGCGATGACGTTTCCGTCCACGACCGAGGACCAGACGGCGGCGTTCGCCTCAGCCGCTGCGGGAACCGACGCGCCGCAGTTCGGGTCCCCGAGCACGATCGCGTCGTAGGCATCGAACTGGGCAGCGGTCATCGACGCCCAGGTGGCATCGTCGACGACAACGGGCGTCTTCCCGGCCGCAACGAACTTCTGGGCCAGGGTGCTGCCTGCCCCGCCACTCACCGTGCTGTCGAGAACCAGCACTTCGCCAGCGGCGGCGTCCGCCGACGACACCGTTCCAGCTTGTAGGGCAAGCTGCGTGGCCGCCAGCGCCAGTGCGACAAACCCTGCTCGGGCACGCCTGGAAACATTTCGGACGCTCACGATTCCTCCTGTTGTCCTGCATTACCGGTCCTCGAGCACGGCCTCGTGTGGCCCCCCAGACAATCAGGGGTGGGGGGTGGGGGCATCCCCGATTTGGGGGCAAGCCGTCCGTGGTTGCCACCGAAGAATCGAAGGTCGTCCGCGGGGACTGGATCGTCCCCACTGCCGGGAAGGTCACGTTTGCTGTCTTCTACAACGGCTGGGCACCTCGACAGGTGTGGCTGTCCTCGACCCGGGAGAACGCCGATCTGGCCGCCGCCGGAGCGCCTTTCCGCGACCTGCCGCTGCGAACGATTCGGCGCTCGCACGTCGAGGCTTGGGTGAAACAGATGATTGCCACATCTGTGTGGTGGACGTTCGGGCTCTTGAGCTCTTGAGCTCTCGGGACTCGGTGAAGCCGCCAGCCCCGTGAGCGACCGCACCGCCTTGCACTCTCCCTTCTACTCGCACTCTCCCTTTTAAACTTTGGCGGGCGAAAGCTAAGACGCGGTTTGAGCCTGCAAATGCACCCTGCCCAGGTTGGTTGTCTGAGGGGCTCGTCAGTGGACCGTGGACCCGAGGTCGACGACTTGACAGGTCATACGAGCCGGTATGACGCAGTTGCACGTGCGCCTAGGAGGCACCAGCTGTCGCGGGCTCTCTACGGTGAGCATCTGCGAACCGCGGCAGGCCGCTTCGCTGCCTAGATCCGGATGGGGTTAGTCTCGCGTCTCCACGCTGGGGCAGAGATGCTTGCGCTCGCGGCCGCCACGACGTCCGAGACTCCGGTGAGACCATGCGGTCCCCGACACCCCGAGAACGTTGCGCCATGATCCCGAAGTCGGATGACGGGTGTACTCAAGAAGTGGATCACGCGGAGGAGAGACCTACAACGACTGGATGCTCCTCCACTGCCTCGTCGGTCGACACCTCACCGGAGCAGTAGCACGTTGGCGTCGGCCTCGACATGGACCCGCGATCCGAAGCGACGGCTGGCCTTGCGCAGGACCCGGTGCAGCCACCTCGTGTCCTCTTCCGTCGCGAGCCGCAAGCGCATCTGCCGCGACTGCAACGGCACCATCCGCAGCTCGTCGAGCCTTCCGGCTGGGTCGAGCCGGACGACGTACAACAGCCGCAGGTCATCACGGAACCGCTCCTTGCCTCCGATTCCCTCGTAGTCGTTGATCAGGTCGCCACAGCCGTAGAGCACGAGCCGGTCGCGATAGACCTCGATCGGACGCGGGTGGTGCGAGGAGTGCCCGTGGATCACGTCTACGCCGCTGTCGATGAGCCCATGGGCCAAGCGGACCTGCGCACGCGGCACCTCGTATCCCCAATTCGATCCCCAGTGGACGGAAACGACCGCGATGTCGCCCGGCTGTTTCACCCGGCGCACCCGCTCGCAGATCGCGTGGATGTCGGCGTCGGAGTGCTCGCTGAGGAAGGCGACTCCGGCGCCTCCCGGTCCTGCCGCCCAGCTGCGCGGCACACCGCTGGAGGCCGACCCCACCGACCAGACCAGGACCCGATGGCCATCCGCGGTCAGCACGACTGGGCGCCATGCCTGCTGCTTGTCGCATCCCGCGCCCACGGGTCCCAGGCCCGCCTGGGTGAGCACCTCGAGGGTCTCCTCCAGGCCGCCCACGCCGAAGTCCAGCACGTGGTTGTTGGCGAGCGCGCAGGCATCGAGCCGGGCAATAGTCAGGCAGGCGACATTGCCCGGGTGCATCCTGTACAGCACGGCCTTCGCGGGCTGGAAGTCGTCACTGCTGGTGATGCTGGTCTCCAGGTTGGCGATGCGGAAATCTGGCGCCAGCTCGTCGAGGACCTGCATCGCATCGCCCCACGGCCACGAGAAGTCCACCGGCTGAGGGATAGGACCGGACGCTGCCTCGACCAGCGCGACGTAGTGCCTAGCGCTGACGGCGTACTGCTCCCACAGACGTGGGTCACCCGCCGCAGGCAGAATCTGGTCCACACCCCGGCCCGTCATCACGTCACCGGTCAGGCACAGCACGACCACACTCCCATCGTGGCACTCACCGGCCGCGCGAGGATGGTCGCATGTGGCCGGCGGCGAGCACCCGACCGATCAATCACGCCACGCTGGATTTGCAGTGCGTGCGCAGTGAAGCTCGCTGGTGTCCCCGCGGACTGCACCCTGGACTCCAACAGAGCAGGGGTGGGGCGCTGACGCAGGCCTGCACGTTCCCACTGCTCGCCCGCGGATCAGCTGCCGGCCCCCTGATCCGCATGACAGGGGGATAGATCGCGTCCGGCGAGCCCTTGCCTTCGGATCCGTTCCGGAGGTACTGGTTGGTTATGACCAGTACACCGATCGAGCCAGGTTCCGACCCTGAAATCGTTCCCTCTGGTGATCCCGGGATGGATCCGTTGGATCCCGGCGAGGAGCCGGGTGCGCCCATCCCGGAGTTGGAGCCCACAGACTCCTAATCGGCATCGGCATCGGCAGCGTTCAGCCGCGCCGCCATCAGGGTTAGGCACTCAAGATGCGATCAACCCGGTCCGAACTCCTGAAGCCTGTTCTGCGGGCGACAGCTTGTCCATTCAGGCCAGTCGCGGCAGTGGGAGAAGCTGCGTCACAAGTTGCGGCACTCTTCGCCCATGCCCAATGGCGGCGGTAGGACGTGCAGCGAGGAGACCAGGTCGCGGCATGGCGGCCACGCCGAGGGGCCGCCGCTTGGGATTAAACGACAAGTCCCAGAAGTGTGGTCGTCACGCTGCCGCAGCTGGGCTGGCCAGCCGTTCACACGCCACGACGGTCCACGCCAAGCCGGGATGCCGATAGCGGAGGGCCATACCGTGGGACCGCACGACGGCGACCATCGCCTCGGGTGGGTGGACGAATGCCCTGAAGTCGGTGCCTCGATGCTTGCGTACCAAGTTGGCGAGGCCGAAGTTCGACCGTGTAAGGAGGTTGCACGGCGGGTGCGAGAACACCAGAAGCTGCCGGGCATGGCGCGCCGCCGCAGATTGCAGCCGCTCATAGTCCGGATAGCAGCACACCACCCGGTGGAGGACGACCATATCGCGCCGGCTCCACCTCGAGTCGGAACTTGGTGACCGCCAGATCCACGTCGCGCTCGCTCGAAGAGGCCGGACGTGGCGCGTAAAGTAGAGCGCGGCAGGCGCTTGTCATGGATCCACCGGGAGGTTTTCCATGAGCGCAACGGAGAGTCGCAAGATCGTGGTCGGGCTTGACCGATCGGTCGGTGGTCGACGGGCCCTCACTTGGGCTCTGGGTGAGGCAAGGCGCCGTGGCGCCGAGCTGCATGTGGTCACGGCCTGGCACTGGGACGGCATCGAGGAGGCGTTCCTCGGCGCGAGCAACCCCACCGAGGCGCGTGAAGCGGCGGAGCGGCATCAGCGCGAGGCGCTCGACGAGGCGCTATCGGATGTGGCGCAGCAGCTTCCTCCCATCGTCCCTCAGGTGCTGCGGGGCGACTCAGCGGATGTGCTGGTCCACGCGGGGCAGGACGCCGAGCTGCTCGTCGTCGCTAGCCATGGACGCCGTGGGCGACAGCGGCGAGCACCGCTTGGCTCGGTGAGCGCGCGGGTCGTGCAGCACGCGACGTGCCCCGTGGTGGTCGTCCCGGTGCCGCACGCCGAGCGGGGGAAGGACACTGCCCGAACGGCGGAGCACTCTCGGCGCTGAGCCGCGCGGCAGATCCGGTAAACCCACTGGCCCGGCTTCAAGGGGCGCGGCTCAGCCGGCCAGCCGGTTGAGCTTGCGGATCTGCTTGTCGAAGGCCCGGGCGGGCACGATCCGGCGCAGGGCGCTGACGCGTCCGGCCGTAGAGCCGGCGGTGTACCGCAGTTTGGGCTTCAGGTCGGTCGCGGCCGCGACGATTACCCTGGCGACGGTGGCCGGGTCGTCGCCGCCCTGGATCGCAGTGGCCATCACGCGGTCGAAGACCTGCCGCTGTTCCGCATAGATCGGCAGGGGTGTGTCGGGCTGCATGATGTTCGCATCGAACCCGGTCCTGGTGAAGGCGGGCTGGACGAGCAGTACCCGAACACCGTGCTCGCGGACCTCGTGGTCCAGGGACTCGGAGTAGCCCTCGACCGCGTGCTTGGTCGCGGCATAGGCGGCCATGTACGGCGCGGGGACGAACCCGAGCACGGAGGAGATGTTGATGATGCGTCCGCCTCCGCGGGCGCGCATGTGTGGCAGGACGGCCTTGGTCATCCGGATGAGGCCGAAGACGTTGATGTCGAAGACGCTCTGGTCCTGGGCGACCGAGCGCTCCTCGGCGGCACCCGCCGAGCCGATACCGGCGTTGTTGACCAGGACGTCGAGCCGACCGAACCGGTCGATCACCCGCGCGACCACGGTGGCCACCGACTCGTCGCTGGCGACGTCGAGATCGAGGAAGGTCACCCCGTCGCGCTGGCTGATTCCCGAGGTGTTTCGGCTGGTGCCGACCACCGCGAAACCCGCCTCGACGAGCCCGAGGGCGGCTGCCTTCCCGATGCCCGAGGATGCACCTGTCACGAGCGCGACCGGCTGAGTTGTCGTCATCTGAATTCCCTGTCTATTGGATTACGATTATCATAGTACGATCATCAGACAATAGACTAGGGTGGAACCAAGAGGCAAGCGGTCGGTCCAGCGAGCGGAGGAACCCCGTGGCGCGATACGGCGCGGAGCACAAGCAGGAGACCAGGCGGCGGATCATCGAGACCGCCGGACGCCGGTTCAAGCGGGACGGTATCTACGGCTCCGGGATCGCCACGCTCATGAAGGACGCGGGGCTGACCAACGGCGCCTTCTACGCCCACTTCGAGTCGAAGGAGGACCTCGTCGCCACCGCGGTCGCCGACCAGCTCCGCGAACAGCGCGAGCGGTTCAACGCGCAACCACTGACTGGCGGGATCGAGCAGTTCGTGCGGGGCTACCTCTCCGCTGCACACCGTGACAACCCCGACCGCGGCTGCCCCTCCGCCGCCCTGCTCGACGAGATCGGGCGCGGCACCGACGCCACTAGGCAGGCCTACACCGACGGACTGCTGGCCATCATCGACGACATCGCCGCCCGCCTGGCGCCGGAGGACCCGCAGTCGGCACGCGGCAAGACGCTCAGCCTCTTTGCCATGATGGTCGGCCCGCTGCAACTCTCCCGAGCCATCGCCGACCGAGAGCTCGCCGATGAGATCCTCCAGCACGGCACCCAGAACGCCCTCGCGATCCTGGGCGCCGAGCACTAGTGACGCATCGGCCAGACGCCGGCGAGGCCTGCAAAAGACCTGCCACGCGACGAGCATCGCCGGAACCCAGGCCCTGGGAGAAGACTGCTGCTCCGCCACGGGATCGTCTACTACGGCGGGCAGGCGTGGACCGGCAAGCACGACGTGTGGATGCGCCACGAGGCCCAGCCGCAGCTGACCTCGCGGGCGACGCGGCTGGCGTTCGACTCCGACTACGAGGTCACCCTGGCCGTCAAGGCACGACGTGACCGCCTCGACCTGGCGATAGGCGAGATGGCCGCCGATTCCGATAACCAACCCGACTCGTCTATGTCTGGTCAAGTGGTCTGCGGACCTCCTTCGGGGGCAGCATGGAGCGTGTTCAGTGTCCGGTAGAGCTGGCGGGTGAGGTAGCGCTTGAGAAAGCGCCGGATCTCCTTGGTGGTGCGTCCCTCTTGCGCGGCGTCGCTCGACGTAGGCACGGTCGCGACGTCGTGAGTCAATCGGGTGATGGTGGCCATGTGAAGAGCACGGTTGAGCCGACGGTCACCGCCACGGTTGAGCCGATGACGGGTGGTGTTTCCCGACGAGGCGGGGATGGAATTGACTCCGGCAGAGGCAGCGAACGCCGCTTCGGAACGAACCCGGCCGGAGTGGGACCAAGCCGCGTAGACGACCGCAGCGGTGACGGGACCGATCCCGGTCTTGTCCAGCGGGACCGCTGCCCTGCTGGCCCGGAGGAGTTTCCTCTTACGGAATCGCCTCGCTCGCCACTTCGACGAGCGGGACGGAAAGACGACGCGACTGTGGACTGCCGCACTCGGTGTCGCTGCTCGGGCTGGCTTCGGCAGGTCCTTCAGGGCGCGGCGTATTGGGCCAGGCGATGAGCCAGCGTCAAGCCGGTGAGAACGGGGTTGACCGAGCCTACGATCGGAAAGATCGCCTGATCGCAACAGTAAGCGTTGGAGACGTGGTGGAAGCGGCCGAGTGGATCGGTCACCGAGGTTGGCACACTCGGATCGACCGTGCGCGGGAGTGGGCGGCGCGGACACCAGGTCGCGCCGGCTATCCGTCGCGAGGAGTCGCCCCGGGGCCGGGCCGGGGCGCGATCCGGCGGAGGTCGCCTACCTCGTGTCCCGCATGGCAGGTCGCGACCATGCGCATCACGGCGTCGCAGTCGCGGTGCACGAACTGGACCGGGGGACCGGCGGGGTCGGCGAGGTAGCGGTCACCCCACTGGGCGATTGCGATCAGCACCGGATAGAGGTCGATGCCCTTGTCGGTGAGTCGGTACTCGTGGCGGGCACGCTCGCCGGGCGACTTGTACGGCTCCTTGCGCAGGATCCCGTGCTCGACGAGAAGCGCGAGCCGGTCGGTGAGCACCTGCCGGGGGATCGAAGTGTGTCGGCGCATGTCGTCAAAGCGGCGGACCCCGTTGAACACTTCGCGCAGCACCACGAAGGTCCAGCGCTCTCCGAGGATCGCCATCGCCCGGCCGACGGTGCAGTTATCGACGGAGAAGGCCAGAGCGGGCGGCGTACGGACTCCTTCTGGAATCGTGTTCACGGTCACATGCTAAGTCTACTTGACAGACTCAGCAAGGGTGGGCACGCTGGATCCATGACGCAGACCCAGGACCATGCCCGGGACAAGGCCGAGCAGTCACCCGATCTGTCGCAGTGGCAAACCGAGACCCGCGAGGTCAGGTGGGCGATGCCGGGCCAGTGGAACTTCGAGGCCCTCGCGGCGATGGATGGACTCGGTCAGCTCCAGGCGATCGAGCAGGGCCTGATGCCGCCGCCGCCGGTCATGGCCACCGTCGACATGTGCGGCTTCCACGCCGAGCGGGGCTCGGTGACGGTCCGGATGTACGCGCAATCCTTCCACTACAACCCCCTCGGCGGCGTGCATGGCGGAATGATCGCGACGCTGCTCGACACAGCGGCCGGGTGCTCGGTGCACTCGACCCTCGCCGTCGGCGAGGGCTACACCTCGCTCGACCTCAGCACGAAGTTCCTGCGCCCGGTCACCACCGAATCCGGCCTGCTCACCTGCGTCGGGAAGGTCATCTCTCGCGGCCGGCGAACGGCGCTCGCCGAGGCACAGCTCACGGACGAGACCGGCCGGGTGCTCGCGCACGCCACGTCGAGCTGCATGATCTTCAGCTGACTTGCCTTCGGCCGAGCGAGCGCACCAGCGGCAGCACCCGGTAGGCACCTGGGTAGCGGCCAGCCTCCTCTGGAGAGTCACCACGCTTTCCAACCCGCCTCCTTGTTGGCATAGAGGATCCCCTTCCGGGGACTGAGGGCTGAACGCCCTACGCCAGCGAACGGAGTCCTGATCCAACGGGACGCGGGTTTCACACTCATGACGGCGTTTTCCGCCTGGTCGAGCGTGGCCTTCCTACGGTTCGACTCCCCCGTCGCGCACGTGTGACAGGCCCCCGGGTCCTCGGATCCGGGGCTTCGTCATTTCCGACTCCGCTCGTTGTGCTGTCGCTGGGTTGCCTTCGCGACATTCGGTTGTCGCCGCTGCTGCGGCGTCGTCCTCCTCATCGACACGTACGGGTGCAACATTCGCAGCGTTGTGTCTGCGGCGGGATCGAGTGCGGCGGCCCGGCCTCAAGGCGAGCTGCGCGTCGTAGCGTGGGAGCGTGGCCACGCACGCAGCAGCGGGAAACCTGCCGGCCGAGCTGAGTACGTTAGTGGGGCGGCGTCAGGAGCTGTCCGGGGTTCGTTCTCTCTTGGGTCGTGCCCGTCTGGTGACGCTGACCGGGATGGGTGGAGTGGGGAAGACCCGGCTGGCCGTTCAGGTGGCCCGTTCGGCATGCCGGGCGTTTCGCGACGGCGCCTGGCTTGTGGAGCTGGCCTCGGTCGCCGAACCGGGGCAGGTCGCTGAGGCGGTCGCGGGGTCGCTTCGCATCCCGGAGCAGTCGGGGCGGGATGCGAAGGAGGCGCTGTCGGAGTTCCTGGCGCGCCGGGAGCTGCTGCTGGTGATGGACAACTGCGAGCACCTGACCGACGGGTGTACGCCGTTACTGTCTGAGCTGCTCAAGCGGGCGGAGGGGCTGCGGGTGCTTGCCACGAGCCGGGAGGTCCTCGGTGTGCCGGGCGAGGTGGTGTACGACGTGGCGCCCTTGGCGGTACCGGCAGAGGGCGGGCCGCTGGATGAGACGGCCTCGCCGGCGCTTGCGCTGCTGGTCCAACGCGCCGGGGCTGCGTCAGCGGACTTCGAGGTGACCGAGGGCAACCTCGGGACCCTGGCGGAGATCTGCCGGCGCCTGGACGGGCTCCCCCTGGCGATCGAGCTGGCCGCCGTTCAACTGCGGGTCTTGTCGCCACAGGAGCTCTCCAGTCGGCTGCAGGACCGGTTCCGGCTACTCGTGAGCCCGGGCCAGCATTCCGGCCGGCGCACGCTGCGCCAGACCGTGGAGTGGAGCTATGACCTGTGTGAGAAGGCGGAGCGGAAGCTGTGGACCCGGCTGGCCGTCTTCGCCGACGACTTCACTCTCGCCGCCGCCGCCGCGGTGTGTTCTGGTGAGGATCTCGACGAGGGCGATGTCACCGAGGCGGTCCTGAGGCTCGTGAACAAGTCCGTGCTGCTGTCCTCTGCTGATGGGGGGACCCGGCGATTCCGGATGCTGGCCACGCTGCGTGAGTACGGCCTGGAGCGGCTCCGCGACGAGCACGGGGTCGGCGGGGACCCCTCGCCGTCGGAGGTCGAGCTGAGAGCCCGGCACCTCGCCTGGTGCGGCCAGCTGGCCGCACGGTTCGAGGGTGAGTGGTTCGGCCCGGATCAGCCGCGCTGGCGGGCTCAGCTGGTGGCGGAGCTGCCGAACATCCGCGCCGCGTTGCAGTTCGCCCTGGACCACCCTGGGCACACCTCGGCCGGCCAGCGGCTTGCCGCGGACCTGCGCGCCTTGTGGCTCACCGGGCCGATGCGGGAGGGAACCGTCTGGCTGGCCAGACTCATCGACGCCGCCCCGGAGCCGAGCCCGGAGCTCGTGCACGCGCTGTCGGCGTTGTCGTGGGTGGCTGCTGCGGCGGGGTCGGCGGACCGGTCGACGGAGGCCGCACGGAGCGCGGTGGAGCTGGCCGCGGAGCATGCCCCGGAGCGGCTGCCCCGCGCGCTGCACAACCTCGGCATGAACCTCGCGGCACGGGGCGACCCTTCGGCGTTGCCGCTGCTGGAGGAGTCCGTGGCGAGGGCCAGGAGTGCGCCCGGCGAGCGAAGCGAAGAGCTGGCCTACGCGCTCTTCACCCTCGGGTTCTGCGTGGGAGTGCAGGGCGACCTCGCACGCAGCGCGGACCTGTATGCCGAGAGCGTGTCGATCTGCCGTGGCGCCGGAGAGCGGTGGTGGCTGGCCTGGATGAGACTGGCCGAGGCCTACCGCTCCTCGATCCTGGAGGACCCGGCTGCACTGGAGTCTGCGGTCAGGGAGGCACTGGACCTGGCCAGGCAGGTCCCGGACGACCACGCGTGCGTGACCGCCCTGAGCCACCTCGCCCTTCGAGCGGAGGGAGCCGATGCCCGGCGGGCCGCCTTCCTCCTCGGCATCTGCGAGCAGTACTGGCGCGACGCCGGCGGGTTCATGCTCGCCGTCGAGCCGTGGGCTTCCGCGATCGAGCAAGCCAGGGAGTGGTGCCGGACGGCGCTGGGCGAGGCGGCGTACGAGGAGGAGCATCGGCGCGGCGAGGCGGCCACCTTGGAAGAGGGCATCGCGATGGTGCTCGGTGAGCGGCCGTCGGCCCCGTCCCGCACGGGAGCGGCCGTCACGGCCACCGGGGTGAAGCTGACCAAGCGAGAGGCCGAGATCGCCCGCCTGGTCGCCGAGGGGCTCAGCAACCGCGACATCGCAGCCCGGCTTGTCCTGTCCTCTCGCACGGTCGAGACCCATGTGCAGAACATCCTCACCAAGACTGGTTTCACCAGCCGGACGCAGATAGCGGCCTGGTACGCCGGGCTTGGCCGATCGGACGACGCGCCGCCCCAGGGGCCTGACGGCTGGCCGAGGAACTGGTGACCGTTTTGAGACGCATGCGGGCAGGTCATCGAATTCCGACCTGTGGAGTGGAGGTTCGACCTCTGGTGGCGCGGCGCGGGGCTGGGCAGTGTCGTCAGACTGGGCGAGCTTCGAGACGGGCCCGGAACCCCGTGATCAGTGCCTCGAGGCCCACCTCGAAGGCCTGGTCCGCCCGGCGGGCGCCAGTCGGGAGCGCCGCCAGGCAGCGACTCAGGCCGGGGTGCCGCTCCTCGTCCACCTCGATCATCCCTTCGGGCATGACCAGGTCAAGGGCGGACCCGAGCAGGAAGCTCTCCACGGCGACGATCACGGCGAGTACGTCACGGTCGCGGAATCCGGCGCGGAGAAATGCGGCGACGGCCTTCTCGTAGACGTCGACCACCTCGGACATCCGCACCGGCGCTGTCGCGAGCATCCGGATCGCTTTGGGATGCTCGGCGAAGAGGTCTCGATAAGTCCGCGCCCACCGGGCGAGTCCCTCGTCCCATGGGTCGGCGTCCAGCAGCGTGTGGTCCAGTTCCTGGACGACCTCGGCCCGCAGCAACTCGACGATCTCGGCCTTGCCTTCGACGTGGTGGTAGAGCGACGAGGGACGCACCCCGAGTCCCGCTGCCAGCTCGGGCATCGTGAAGTCGCCCTTCTCGTCGACCAATGCGAGCGCGGCTCGAGCTATCCCACTGCGGTCGAGCAGACGCTCCGGTGGCCGAGGCATGCCTCCCCCTTGGTCGTCACGGCAGAGAGCGAACTGGACGGTTCGCCATGGCCAAACATACCGAATGAAATTCGATAAATCTCTTGTGGTCTGGCCGCACCGCCCCTAACATCCTCTAAACCGAATAACGTTCGGTAAACGAGTGGAAGGCCCGTGTCTACAACCAGTTCGTGTACGTCGACCCTCCCAGCGCCGTGACGATCGTCAAGCTTTCCGCGAACCACAGGTACGGGATGACGTCGGACGAGGCCACGAACAGGGAGAACGAGACCCTCGCGGTCCTCCGCACCATCGTTCAGGAGGCGAACCCTTCATGACCGCCAAGCGCTCCATCACCCGCCGCGCGCTCGCAGCCGCCGCGTTTGCGGTGTCCCTCGGCTCGCTCAGCGCCGTGCCCGTCGGATTGGCAGGTGGTGCCCACGCATCCGACAGCGTTCAGACGGCCATCGATCTGGACGATCCGACCAAGCCATCCGAGTTCGGCCGGCTGCTTCCCTCGACCCCGATCGCCCCGGCGCGACACGTCCGGGCGCTCCGCCGCAGTCACGAGCAGATACCCGCATCGGTGCCGTGGGGCGACGGACAACGCAAGACGATCGCTGACTTCCTCACGACCACGAACACCCGAGGCTTCGTGGTGCTGCACCGCGGTCGACTGGTGACCGAGTGGTACGACGACCACACCGGACCCACGACGAAGCTGGCGTCCTGGTCGGTGGCCAAGTCGATGGCCGGCCTGCTGACCGGTCAGGCGATCGCCGAAGGCCGCCTCACTCTCAACACCCGGGTCGTCACGATCCTGCCCTGGCTGCGGGTCGAGAACCCCGCGGACGGTGACCCGCGGTTCAACACCATCACCGTTCGCCACCTGCTCGACATGACCAGCGGCATCGACGCCGCCGAGGGATATCAGGTGGACCCGCTCGAGGACCCGAGTGCGGCGCTCTCGATGCTCACCGGCACCTACCTGATGCTGGTCCACCCCGACATGCACAGCTACGCGTTGAGCCACCGGCGCATGGTCTTCGACCCCGGCACCCGGGGCGAGTACGCCAGCTACAACACCCAGCTCTTGTCGATGGTGCTGAGCAAGGTGTTCGGCACCGACTACATCACCGCCTTCGTGAACCGGCTCTGGAGACCCGCAGGCGCCCAGCACGCGGCAACCTGGAACCTCGACCACGGCGGCGGTATCGCCAAGGCCTTCTGTTGCCTCAACGCCACCGCCCGCGACTTCGCCCGCCTCGGACTCCTCGCCGCCGAGGCAGGCGGCCCAGGCTCCCGCGTCAGCAGAGCCTGGCTCGACCGGATCCTCACGCCGCAGCCGACGCCGCTCGGGGGCTGGCCTTACTCGACCCAGTTCTGGCACGTGCCCGGCGACCAACACGGCAAGCGCGCCAACGATGTCAGCGCCATCGGCGTCTTCGGCCAGTACATCTACGTCAACCCGCGCACCCAGACCGTGATCGTCAAACTCAGCGACCACGGCATCGAGCAGGACGAAGCCCTCACTTTCCGCGCAATGCGCTCTATGGCCCGCTCCTGGCGCCACTGAGCCGGGAGCATCCCACGGCGATCAGCATGCTGTGATGGCCGGCAGCCCGCGCATCGACCGGCCGAAGCGGACGAACCCGACTTGCGCCTCCGCGTCGGCGCATGCTCGGCTCCAGTCACCTAAGTCGCCGGGCGGCAACCGCTTCCAACGGTGGCTCAGGCCGGCCAGCCGGTGTAGCCCTCGGCGAGGTAGGTCGAGCCGGCGGTGGAGCCCACGACCGACGCGAGCTCGCCGAGCTGGCGTCGTACGTCGAAGGCGGTCGCGCCGGGCAGCGTGTGGAGCATCGTCGTCATCCAGTACGAGAAGTGCTGCGCGCGCCAGACGCGGTCGAGGGCGCGAGGGCTGTAACGATCGAGGGCGCCGTCGTCGTTCTCGCGCACCGCCCGCTCGAGCAGTTCCGCGAGGACGCGGACGTCCGCCAGTGCCAGGTTGAGGCCCTTCGCGCCGGTCGGTGGAACCGTGTGTGCGGCGTCGCCTGCGAGGAGCAGGCGACCGTGGCGCATCGGCTCGGCGACGAAGCTGCGGAACCGCAGCACCGCCTTGTCGGTGATGGTGCCCTCGTTGAGGGTGAAGCCGTCGGGACCCGCGACCCGCGACTGGAGCTCCGCCCAGATCCGGTCCTCCGACCACTGGTCGACGTCCTCGTCGGGGTTGCACTGGAAGTACATCCGCTGCAGGGTCTCGGTGCGTTGGCTGATCAGCGCGAAACCGCGCTCGGAGTGGGTGTAGACCAGCTCGGGCGCGCTCGGTGCCGCCTCGGCGAGGATCCCGAACCACGCGAACGGGTACTCGCGGAAGTAGTGCCGCCGCCGCGCTTCGGGCACTTCCTGCCGACAGGTCGACCGGGACCCGTCGGCCCCGACGAGGTAGTCGCAGCGGATCTCCTGGGGCACACCGTCGGCGTCGGTGAACAGGATGCCGGGGCGCGGGCCGGTGAGGTCGACGACGCGGGTGTCGCGGATGCCGAACCGGACGTCGCCGGCGTCGCGGGTGCGGGCGTCCGCGAGGTCGATGAAGACATCGGTCTGCGGGTAGAGCCAGGCCGACTCGCCGACCAGTGCCTTGAAGTCGACCCGGTGGCTGGTGCCGCCGAACCGCAGCGCGATCCCGCCGTGTGCGTGCCCCTCGCGGTGCACCCGGTCCGAGACTCCGGAGTCGACGAGCAGTCGGACGCTGTCGGCCTCGAGGATGCCGGCCCGGACGGTGGTCTCGATCTCCCGGCGGGTGCGATGGTCGACCACCACCGAGTCGATGCCGCTGAGCGCGAGCAGGTGGGAGAGCATCAGGCCGGCTGGGCCACCGCCGACGATGCCGACGGTGGTGCGGGTGAGACGTGGCTGCATGGGTCCGCCCTTTCAGCGTCCGGTGCCATCGACGAGCGGGACGTCGACGAGCGCGGTGAGGTCGTCGTACTCGATCCCGAACAGGTCGCGCACGACGACGCCCTCGGGCTCGATCAGGAACACGGCGAGGTCGGTGTAGACCCGGCTCACGCACTGCAGCCCGGTCAGCGGATAGGTGCACTCGGGGACCAGCTTGGCGCGCCCGTCCCGGGACAGCAGATTCATCATCACGAACGTCTGCCTGGCCCCGATGGCGAGATCCATCGCGCCCCCCACGGCCGGGATGTCATCCGGTCGGCCGGTGTGCCAGTTGGCCAGGTCGCCGCGCGCCGAGACCTGGTAGGCGCCGAGCACGCAGATGTCGAGGTGGCCGCCCCGCATCATCGCGAAGGAGTCGGCGTGGTGGAAGTACGACGCCCCCGGCAGCTCGGACACGGCGACCTTGCCGGCGTTGACCAGGTCCGGGTCGACCTCCTCGGCTCGAGCCTCGGGGCCCATGCCGAGCATCCCGTTCTCGGTGTGCAGCATGACGCCGCTGTCCGGCGCCAGGAAGTTGGCAACCTTGGTGGGGAGCCCGATCCCGAGGTTCACGAACGAACCCGCCGGGATGTCGGCTGCCACCTGCCGGGCGAGGGCGTCGCGGTCGATGCCGGTCGGTAGTGCGCTGGTCGAGCTGGTCGTGGTCATCGGGCGACTCCGGCTGCGACGGTGGGTGCGAGGGTGCGCGTGACCGGGACGACGCGGTCGACGTACACACAGGGTGTGACGACGTGCTCGGGGTCGATGGATCCGACCGCGACCACCTCATCGACCTGGACCACGGTGGTAGTGGCGGCGGCGGCCATGATCGGTCCGAAGTTGCGTGCCGTCTTCCGGTAGACGAGGTTCCCGAGCTCGTCGGCGCGGTGGGCGGCGACCAGGGCCAGGTCCCCGGCCAACGCGTACTCCAGGACGTGACCGCGGCCGTCGATCTCGCGGGTCTCCTTGCCCTCGGCCAGCGGCGTGCCGTAACCGGTCGGAGTGAAGAACGCGCCGATCCCGGCGCCTGCCGCGCGGATCCGCTCGGCCAGGTTGCCCTGAGGCACCAGCTCGAGCTCCAGCTCGCCCGCGCGGTACTTCTCGTCGAAGCACCACGAGTCCGACTGCCGCGGGAAGGAGCAGATCATCCTCCGGACCCGGCCCTCGCGGATGAGCGCGGCCAGGCCGTGGTCGCCGTTGCCGGCGTTGTTGCTCACCACTGTGAGGTCCTTGGCGCCGCTCTCGATGAGGCCCTCGATCAGCTCGACGGGCTGGCCGGCCGAGCCGAAGCCGCCGATCAGGACGACCGCTCCGTCGGGGGTGTCGGCGACCGCTTCTGCGGCGTCGTCGACGATGATCACCCTGCTCATCGGTGCTCAGCTCCTTGGTTGTTCTCGAGGACGACGGCAAGGCCCTGGCCGACACCGATGCAGATGGCGGCGACGCCCCAGCGTTGCCCCGACTCCGCGAGCGAGCGGGCCAGGGTGCCGAGGATCCGCGTGCCGGAGGCGCCGAGCGGGTGCCCGATCGCGACGGCGCCGCCGTGGGCGTTGACGATCCCGGGGTCGATGTCCCAGGCCTTGGTGCAGGCGAGCGACTGCGCGGCGAAGGCCTCGTTGAGCTCGACCGCGCCGACCTCGCTCCAGGCGATGCCGGCGCGCTTCAGCGCCAGGTTGGCGGCCTCGACCGGGGCGAACCCGAAGTACCGCGGTTCGTTCGCCGATGCGCCGCGGCCGGCGATCCTGGCGAGCGGCGCGCTGCCGAGGATGTCCTCGGCGGCAGCGCTGCCGAGCACGGCCGCCGACGCCCCGTCGTTCAGCGGCGACGCGTTGCCGGCGGTGACCGTCCCGTCCGGGCGGAACACCGGCCGCAGGCCGGCGAGCTTCTCAAGCGTGGTGTCGGGGCGGATCGACTCGTCGCGGTCCAGGTCGACGCCGGGGACGGCGACTACCTGGTCGTCGTAGAATCCGCGGTCCCAGGCCTCGGCCGCCCGTCGGTGCGAGCGGAGGGCGAACGCGTCCTGCTCCTCGCGGGACACACCCTCGCGCTCCCGCAGCAACTCGGTGGCCGCGCCGAGCGAGACCGTCCACTCTGCGGGCATGGCGGGGTTCACCAGACGCCAGCCGAGGGTGGTCGACACCAGCGTCGCGTCGGTCGTCGGGTGCGCCCTCTCGGGCTTGGGCAACACCCACGGCGCGCGGCTCATCGACTCCACTCCGCCGACGACGACCACGTCGGCCTCACCGACGGCGATCTGCCGCGAGCCGATGAAGGCAGCGTCGAGGCTGGAGCCGCAGAGACGGTTGACGGTCGTCGCCGGCACCGACGTGGGCAGACCAGCCAGCAGCCCGGCCATCCGGGCGACGTTGCGGTTCTCCTCACCGGCGCCGTTGGCGTTCCCGAGCACGACCTCGTCGACCCGGGCCGGGTCGAGGCCGGGTGCGCGCCCTAGGAGCGCCTTCAGGACGTGGGCGGCGAGGTCGTCCGGCCGGATCCCGGCCAGCGCGCCGCCGTACCGCCCGAACGGCGTGCGCACGGCGTCGTACACGAACACGTCGGCGACCGTCACCGGGGTCCCTCCTCGTCGACGACTCTCCTGGCCACGGCGAACGCGTGGTTCGCGGCCGGGACGCCGCAGTACACGGCGCTCTGCAGGATGACCTCGCCGATCTCCTCGACGGTGAGCCCGTTGCGGCGCGCCGCGGCGACGTGCATCTCGAGCTCGTCCCAGTGGCCGTGGGCGATCAGCGCAGTGAGCGTGATCGCGCTGCGTGTCCGCCGGTCGAGCCCGGGGCGGGTCCAGATCTCCCCCCAGGCGTAGCGGGTGATCAGGTCCTGGAAGTCCTCGGTGAAGGCGTTCTTGGTCGCCTCCGCACGGTCGACGTGCTCGTCGCCGAGCACCTCGCGGCGGACCGCCATGCCGGCGTCGTGCCGATCGGCGTTCATCGGGTCGCCTCCTGTCCGATCAAGAAGCCCGCCGCCGCGGCGGCGGTCGCCACCGGGTCTTCCGCGGGCGGGAGGTGGCCGCAGGCGGCCAGGACTCCGAGGCCGGCCCCGGGCAGGCTGCTCCTGGCCGCTTCGGCGTCCGCGGGCGGCACGACGACGTCGTGCTCGCCGGCCAGCACCAGCAACGGCACGAGTGGTCGGGGTGTCCCTACCGCACGGTCGAGGTCGGCGAGCGCCTCGCAGGCCCAGGCGTAGGAGCGCGGGTCTGCATGGGACAGGGACGTCAGCAGCGCGGCCGCGCCTTCGGGATGCTCGTCGATGAACCCGGGCGCGAACCAGCGCGCAGCGGAGCTCGACACCATCACCGACGTGCCGGCTCGGCGCACTAGCGCGGCGCGCTCCCGCCAGGCCGCGGGCTCGCCGATCCGTGGCTCGGACGCGATGGTCACGACCGCGGTGAATGGTCCGGGGTCGGCTGCCAGCTCGAAGCCGATCACGCCCCCGAGCGAGACGCCGGCGTACGCCGCGGGCCGGCCGCCCGCCAGCCCGCTCGCACGGTCCCGGACCACGTCGGTGAGCTCGGCGACCGAGAACGGCGCCTCTGCGGCCGGGCTGCTCCCGTGGCCGGGAAGGTCCCAGCCGACGACCTCGAAGCGGTCGCCGAGCAGGGCGGCGCACGCGCCCCACAGCGCGGCGACCGAGGTGCCGAGGGACGGCCCGACCACCAGCAGGTGCGGCGACTCCGGGCCACCGGAGAGGCGCGAGAGCGTCAGGTCAGGCGTCACGGGGGCCTCCTCGGAAGCGGATGAGGGCCGCGTCGACGAAGGCGTGGGTCGCGCCCAGGTAGGTAGCGGGGTCGCCCGTGCCCTCACCGCCGCGCTCGGCGAGGAGCTGGTCGACCGCTGCGTGGGTCCGGCTGGCCATCGCCTCGGTGTCGACCTCGAGCCCCGCGACCAGCTCGGCGGCCTGAGCGGTCGCCACCACGCTCAGTCGGAGCAGCCGGCGCAAGGCCGGCCACTCGGCGTGCCAGGCGCCGGGCGGGCGCTCGTCGACGGCCTGGCTCGCGCACAGGTGGAGCTGCGCGCCCAGCTGCGGTGCCTGCAGGGCGGCGGCGTGCACGAGCGTGGCCAGCACGGGGTTCTGCTTGTGCGGCAGGGTGGACGATCCGCCGCGACCGGGCGCCGGCGCCTCCCGCACCTCGCCGATCTCGGGGCGCCCCAGGGTCAGGATGTCGGCCGCCACGACGCCGAGCGTGTCGAGGACCTCGACGATCGCGTCGCCGACCCTGGTCACCGGAGCCCGTCGGGTGTGCCACGGCAGGCCGGGCCACGCCAGCCCGAGCCGGTTCGCCAGCGCCGCCGCAGCCCGGGCTGGGTCCGGCACCAGGTCCGCAGCACGCGAGAGCGTCCCGGCTGCACCCCCGCACTGGACCGGCAGGGAGCGTCGTACGGCGTCGAGGTGGTCGGCGGCGTCCAGCACGCCGGTCAGCCACTGGGCGGCCTTGAGTCCGAAGGTCGTGGGAACGGCGTACTGCGTCAGCGTCCGGCCGGCCATCAGGGAGCCCCGGTGCTCGTCGGCGAGCCGGGCCAGCGCCTGCGCCGTACGGCCGAGGTCCTCTCGAAGCCGGGCCATCGCGTCCTGCACGAGCAGCATCAGGCCCGAGTCGAGCACGTCCTGGCTGGTGAGGCCCACGTGCAGCAGCCGGGCGGCTTCGGGGTCGTCGACCCGGGCGCGGAGGGCGCGGACGAGCGGCAGCACCGGGTTGCCCGCGTCCTCGACCTCGGTCGGGTCCAGGGTCGGCTGCCACCCGTGGACGGCGTGGACGACCGCGTCGACGTGGTCGGCCTTCGCGGCACCACTGTCGGCCAGCGCCTGCATCCAGGCGACTTCGACCCGCAGCATCGCCGCGAGCAACACCGCGTCGTCGGCGACGCCGTGGGCCCGGTAAGCACCGGGCTCGAGGGGCCCGCCGTCGTTCACGGTCGGTCCCGGTGGCGGGGGAAGGAGAGGAAGACCGTCTCCCGCTCGCCCTGGAGGTGGATGTCGAACCGGAGGCCGCCGTCGGGCTCGCGTACGGCGACGAGGCGCGCGCGCTCGTCGGCAGGCAGCCCCGCCAGCAGCGGGTCCGCGGCAAGGGCGGCTTCGTCGCTGGGCACGTAGGCCCGGGTGAAGAGCCGGTTGAGCAGCCCGCGGGCGAAGACAGTGACCGCGAAGCAGGCCACGCCGCCGTCCCGGGTCGGCCCCGGCTCCAGGGTGCTGAACCAGTAGTGGCCGGTCCGGTCGGTGGTGCTGCGCCCCCACCCGGTGAACGCGCCGCCCTGACGGCGGAGCGATCCCTCGACGGTCGGGACGGTGCCGGTCGGGTCGGCGTGCCTGATCTCCAGGAGCGCGTCCGGGATGCCGCTGCCGGCGCCGTCGTACACGTAGCCGTGGAGCCTCACGGCGTCGGCCCGGCAGGGTGGCACCAGCTCGCGGTCGTGGTCGTATGGAAGCGCGTGGTGGAAGAACGGGCCGATCGTCTGGCCGGGAGTGGGTGCGAGGTCAGTCATGGTCGCCGTCCTCGGGCTCGACGTAGGTGGCGTGGCTCCCGGTCAGCACGATGTCCCACCGGTAGCCGAGGACCCACTCGTGCTCGGACAGGTCGTGGTCGTACGACGCCACCAGCCGCGCCCGCGCGTCCTCGCCGGTGATCGACTGCAGGATCGGATCCAGCGCGACGAGCGGGTCGCCCGGGAAGTACATCTGGGTGATCATCCGCTGCGTGAAGTCCGTGCCGAACAGCGAGAAGTGGATGTGGGCGGGCCGCCACGCGTTGCGGTGGTTGCGCCACGGGTACGGCCCGGGCTTGATCGTGGTGAACCTGTAGCCGCCCCCGTCGTCGGTCAGGCAGCGGCCCAGCCCGGTGAAGTGGGGATCGAGCGGTGCGGGGTGCTGGTCCCGCTGGTGGACGTAACGGCCGGCGGCGTTCGCCTGCCAGATCTCGACGAGCTGGCCGCGGACCGGGCGGCCCGCGCCGTCGAGGATGCGACCGCTGACCACGATCCGCTCGCCGATCGGCTCGCCTCCCGACTGGATGGTCAGGTCCGCCTCGAGGGGGTCGACGTCGGAGTGGCCGAAGACCGGGGCCACCAGCTCCGCACCCTCGGGGTCGGCGGGGCGGGGGTCCCGGGTGGGGTGGCGCAGGACCGAGCTGCGGTACGGCGGGAAGTCCAGCAGCGGCTGGCTCAGTCCGGGCCGGGAAGCGTGGAGGTCGGCCATCTCCTTGCTGATCAGCTCCTGGGACTCCATGCCGGCAAGCCAACCGCGCGGGTCCCGGCCCGTCGAGGCTAACCTTCCACTGAGTGGAAGGGGTGTCATGGCCGGCAACACGTCCCGACCCGGCGCGACCGTGGTCTCGCGCGTCCTCGCGCTCCTCGGCGCGTTCGACGAGACGCATCGCCGGCTCACGCTCACCGAGCTG
Organism: Nocardioides gansuensis; assembly: GCF_003076135.1. Lineage (GTDB taxonomy): Bacteria > Actinomycetota > Actinomycetes > Propionibacteriales > Nocardioidaceae > Nocardioides > Nocardioides gansuensis. Next base: position 33,192 of record NZ_QDGZ01000005.1, read on the forward strand.
GCCCGGCGGGCCGACCTGCCGGTCCCGACCGCGCACCGCCTGGTCGGCGAGCTCGCCGCCCACGGTGCGCTCGCGCGCACGCCGTCGGGGGAGTACGTCGTCGGCCGGCAGATCTGGTCGCTGGGCGTGCTCGCACCGGTGCAGACCGGGCTCCTCGAGGCCGCGTCGCCGTTCCTGCACGACCTGTACGCCGCCACCCTGGCCACCGTGCACCTCGCCGTGCGCGACGGCACCCAGGTGCTCTACCTGGACCGGCTCTCCGGTCGCCGGTCGGTGCCGGTCGTCAGCACGGTCGGCTCTCGGCTCCCGCTCTACCCGACCGGCGTCGGCAAGGTGCTCCTGGCCCACGCACCGGAGCGTGTTCAGGTGGAGGTGCTGTCCTCGCTCACGCGGATCACGCCGCACACGATCACCCAGCCGGCCCGGCTCCGGGCCCAGCTCGCTCGGGTACGGAGCGACGGCTACGCGACCACGGTCGAGGAGATGACGCTCGGCGCGTGCTCGGTCGCAGTCCCTGTCCGCCGCAACGAGGCCGAGGTGGTGGCCGCGCTCGGCATCGTGGTGCCGAGCCTCCGCCGCGACCGGCCGCGCCTGGTCGCCGCGCTGCAGGTCGCCGCGCACGGGATCGGGAGGAGCATCAGCGACGGGTCATGAACCCATGCGCCGGGCGGGTCAGCGGGGCGTGTCACCGCTCAGCGCGTGGCGGCAGCGCACGAGGTAGGTGCGCAGGATCTCGGTCTGCCCGACATCGAAGCCCTCGAGCATCCGGGACTCGATGTCGGCGACCGAGTCGTGGAGCTCGTCGAGGACCCGCTGCCCGTCGGCGCTCAGCGACAACAGGTACTGCTTGCGGTTGCGCTCGTCGCGCTCGCGGGTGACCAGGCCGCGGCCGAGGAGGAAGGTCACCATCTCGGCCATCGACTGGGCGCGGACGAACGAGTTCCGCGCCAGCTCGGCTGAGGTGATGCCGGGGTGCCGCTCGAGCACGGTCAGCGCGGTGTACTGCGGCGTGGTCAGGTCGGCGGTGGCAACCACGTCGTCCAGCGCCTGCCGGACCGCCAGCTCCACCTGCTTGATCAGGTAGAGCAGCGTGACGTCGCGGTCGTGCCCGGACGCGGGGTGGGGAGCAGTGGTGCTCATGCGGCCTCACCGGCCTGTCGGCGATCCTGCATCATCTGTGCGGCCATCCCTCCCCATACCGTGCCGAGTCCTCCGACCGCGGCCATGATCACGTCAGGTGAACGACTCTACGGCCGGGAAGGATTGGGCTGACACGCGGCGCGATGATCCCCCCCGCTGCGCGTGCCCGGGTCGGATCACTCTTCGTCGGCAGCGGGCTCCGTGAGCCGGTGAAGGATCGCAACCATGACGCGGGACATCAAGGACGCGTCCTCCTCACCGAGGGGATCACGGAGGATGTCCGGGTCGGCGAACCACACGACGACCGAGCCGACCACGTGGGCCGCCATCGCCCGCGTGAGGTCACGGATCACGAAGGGCTGCCTCATCCGTAGCCCATAGGTGTCCAGCAAGGCTTGCCACGCCTGGTCCGCCACGTCGTAGAACGTGGCCTGTCGGTGTGCGATCGCCGCGCGTAGGCGGGCGTCGCCGGCGCCGAGCAGGAAGCTCAGCTCTACCCGGAAGAGCGGATCCTCACGGTAGTGACGATGTACCTCCTCCATGAGTCTCATGAGCACGGTCTCGAGCGGGAGGTCCTCGGACTCGGCCTCTCTGAACTCCACCACGCTCTCGGCGAGTCCAGGCACCAGGGCCGCCTGCAGGTCCGCGATGTGGAAGAGCAGATCGATCTGGAAGTCGGCCTGCGACGGCCACTGCTGGTAGATCGCCCCTGTCGTGATGGGTCGCGCGCCGTCATCGTGAGTCTGTTCCCGCACGATCGCCGTGGCTCGCTGCGCAACCTGGGTCAGCCGCAGGTGTGCCAGGGCGGCCGCCAGCACCTCGTCTCCCGAGGCCTGGGCACGCTCGCGGATGAGGTCGACGGCAGCACGCAGCATGAGGTCGCGGGTCTCCTCTGGAGTGCGCCTCGGCATCCGGGTTCCAGTACGGCGGGACATGAACCTCCAGTGTGGCGGGGTGAGGCCCGGCGACCCCGTTGACACTCACGTGCCCAGCCCCCTAACCTCATCCGTAGAAAATCTACGGATCTGACATTATCAGGCGGCCGGCGAGCGCCCGGTGCCACCGGTCGAGAGGTTGGACGACATGACGCTGACCCAGCTGGGCGACTCGCCTTCCACCCGCGACCCGAGCCGGCTGTGCGCGCTCCCCGCCGCCGAGCTCTCTCGCCGCATCGCGCGAGGCGATGTGACCGCACGAGCGGTGGTCGACGCGCACCTGGACCGGATCAACGAGGTCAACCCCACTGTCAACGCGGTCACGGCGGTCCTCGGGGAATCGGCACTCGCCGAGGCCGCCCGGATCGACAGCGCCGTCGCCCAGGGCCAGCCGCTCGGCCCCCTGGCCGGGGTCCCGTTCACGATCAAGGAGAACATCGACGTGGCCGGGCAGCCGACCACCGACGGTGTCGCGGCCTTCCGGGATCGGGTGGCCGCGGTCGACGCGCCGGCGGTCGCACAGCTCCGGGCAGCCGGTGCCATCCCCCTCGCCCGGACCAACATGCCCGACCTCGGCATGCGATGGCACACCGACAGCGGGCTGTTCGGTGCGACCCGCAACCCGTGGAACGCCGCCCTGTCAGCCGCCGGATCCAGCGGCGGTGAGGCGGTCGCGCTGGCAACCGGGATGTCGCCTCTGGGCATCGGCAACGACTACGGGGGCTCGATCCGGCTGCCCTCGGCGGCGGCCGGCACGGTCGGCCTCCGGCCCACCGCAGGCAGGGTGGCCTCGGCCAGCTCCACCAACCCCTTCCCGCCGCCGCCGACGCTGCAGCTCTTCGCCGTCGACGGCCCGATGGGGCGTCGGGTCGAGGACGTTCGGCTCGCCTACGAGCTCATGTGCGGACCGGACTCCCGCGATCCGAAGTGGGTGCCGGCACCGGTCCGGCAGCAGGTGCCGGACCCGATCAGGGTCGCGGTCGCCACGGATCCCGGCGCCGACGGCGTCCACCCCGACATCGCGTTGGCCGTTCGCCGTGCGGCCGACGCGCTTGCCGACGCCGGAGCGATCGTCGAGGAGGCCGATCCGCCGCAGGTGCTCGGGGCGGCCGAGCTGTGGCGCACGCTGACGACAGCAGAGCTCCAGGGAGCGCTCGACCACGTCATCCGTCCGCTGGGTTCGGCCGACGCATCGACCTATCTCGAGCAATCCATGGCGCACGTCGCGCGGCTCGACCTGGCTGGGTACGTCGACGGCCTGGCCAAGAGGCACGCCATCGCGGCGGCCTGGTCCGACTTCTACGCGGGTTACGACCTGGTCCTGGGCCCCGTCGCGACGCAGCCCGTGCATGCCGTCGGATTCGACCTCGGTGGCCCGGACAACGCCGACGCGCTCTGGCACTCGCACCGACTGGTCGTCACCGTCAACCTCTTGGGTCTCCCAGCCCTGGTGGTCCCGGTCGGGCTCGATCGGTCGCACCTGCCGCAGGGCGTGCAGCTGATCGCTGACCGTTTCCGGGAGAGCACCTGCCTGCACGCCGGCCTCCTCGTCGAGCGGGCACTCGGCTCGATCACACCCATCGACCCGACCTGAGCGGACACGCGCACGTCGAGTCCGCGGTCGGGAGCGTCGGTCACGGTCCGCGTCTGGCATGAGGGATCGGGATCAGACCCACACCGGCCATCACCTGCGTCGGGATCGCGCTGCGCTGTTCGACGCCGAAAGTCACGACGTCGCCAGGTCCTCCTGGTGGGTGCGAATCCATGCCGTCGCGACCCCACAGCTCGGCCAGGCAAACGCGGTGGCACAGGCGTCGATCACGAGCACCCCGTCGGCGCCGTGACGTTCGTCGGGTGAGCCGGAGCTACCTCGGGGGCTCGCCGCTCAGCGAGTGCCTGCAGCGCAGGAGGTAGGTGCGCAGGATCTCGGTCTGGCCGCCGTCGAACCCGTCGAGCATCTTGGTCTCGATGTCGGCGACTGCGTCCAACAGCTCCTCGAGCACGCGCTGCCCCTCCGACGTCAGGGTCAGGAGGTACTGCTTGCGATTGGTCTCGTCGCGCTCCCGCGCCACCAGCCCCCGGGCGAGCAGGTAGGTGATCATCTCGGCCATGGTCTGGGCGCGCACGAACGAGTTGCGCGCGAGCTCGGCCGACGTGATGCCCGGGTGTCGCTCGAGGACGGTGAGCGCGGTGTACTGCAGCGTGGTCAGGTCGGCGGTCGCCACCACGTCGTCGAGCGCCTGCCGGACCGCGAGCTCCACCTGCTTGATGAGGTAGAGCAGGGTGACGTCGCGGTCTCGGGCAGCCTCCTCGGCAGTGCTGGCCAACGGCACGCTCATCCCGGCGCCTCGACGCGCGCTCGCTCCAGCAGCCGGCCGACACCGGCGTCGACGCTCGGGACGACACCTCGTGGCATGAAGAGCAGCGCGAGCACGAGCAGGGCGCCGTAGGTGGCGTACTGCATGATCGGGGCCGCCGTCGGCGGGAGTCCGGGCTGGCTGCTGACCGTGTTGAGGACCTGGAGGAGCACCGAGACGATGACGGCTCCGACCACCCCTCCCCAGATCGTCCCGAGGCCGCCGACCACGGCCATGATCACGTAGGTGAACGACTCCAAGGCGGGGAAGGAGTCCGGGCTCACGTAGGGCGTGAAGAACGCCGAGAGTCCGCCCGCAAGCCCGGCATAGCCCGCCGACAGCGCGAAGATGGTGACCTTGCTGCGGTTGACCGGCACCCCCGCCGACTCTGCTGCGGTCTGGCTACCGGCCAGGGCCTGGATGCCGCGACCGAAGCGGCTGTGCACCGTCCGATGGCTCAGCAGCAGCACCAGCCCCAGGCAACCCAGCGCCAGATAGACGTAGGGCAGCTGCCCGACGACGACCCGGTCGCCCACACCCAGCGGCGGGATGCCGCTGACCCCGAGGGCGCCCCCGAGCACGTCGAAGGTGCTCATGGCCGCCTGCACCATCAACAACAGGGCGAGCGTCCCGAAGGCCAGGTAGTGCCCGTGCAACCGGAGGAGAGGTACGCCGACCAGCGCCGCGAAACCCGCCGCCACCAGCGGCGCGGCGAGCAGCGCGACCAGCGGTGGGAGCTCGAACCTCGTGGTGCCGACCGCCACGGTGAGCGCCCCGGCGGCCACGAACGCACCCTGACCGAGGGACGCCTGGCCGGAGTAGCCCATCAGCATCGACAGGCCGGTGACCACGATCGCGGCCATCACCATGCGCATGAAGAAGGTCAGGTCGGGAAGCACCAGAGGGGCCACGCACGCGGCCACGCAGGCAAGGACCACCAGGGCGGTCCGGGGCTGGGGTCGCGACATCACTCGCGACATCACTGGGGCCATCACTTTGCCTCCTCGTGGGCGAAGCTGCGGCTCCGCGCGATCATGATGACGATCATCAGCAGAAGGGCCACCTCGGTCTGGTAGGACCCATTGAGGTAACCCGCCGTGAGCTGGCCGGCGACGCCGAGCCCGAGACCGCCGACCAGGGTGCGCAGCGGGCTGACCAGCCCGCCGAAGACGGCGGCGGCGAACCCGCCGAGGGCCATCGGCAAGTCGGAGTAAAAGGACAGTGCGTTGCTGGGTGCGATCAACACGCCCGCCATCCCGCCCAGGATCCCGGAGAGTCCGAAGGCGACGAGTCCCATGCGACGTACGTCGATACCGACGAGCCGCGCGGCGAAGGGATTCGAGGCGCTCGCGGTGAGCGCCTTGCCGACGTAGGTGCGGGAGAAGAACAGTGAGAGTGCCGCGAACGCCACCAGCGTCACGACGAGCACCAGCAGTCGCTGCCGCTCCACCTCGGCACCGAGGATCGTCGCGAACCCGTCGAGACCGGGTGGCGACACGGGGTCCTGGCCCCACAGCCAGATGATGGCGGCGGAGAACACCATCGAGACGCCGAGGGTGACGATCAGCGAGATCAGGGGTGGGGTGCCGCGCCTGCCGATGGCGATGACGCCGACCAGCACGCCGACCACCCCGCACACCACGACGGTCACCGCCTCCCCCACCACGTGCGGCAGTCGCCCGGCCAGCAACGAGGCGGACAGCATCGCGCCGAGCACGGCCAGGGAGCCCTGCGCGAAGTTGACGACGCAAGTGACGCGGTGCACGACCACGAAGCCGCTGCCGATCAGCGCGAACGAGGAGCCCAGGGCGATCCCGGTGACCAGGTAGGTGACGAACTCACTCATCGGGACACCTCCACGTCGGCAAGCTCGGCGAGGTCGCCGAAGTAGGCCTTGCGTACGGCATCGCTCTCTGCGAGCTCGGAGCTCGGCCCGGTCACCACGACCCGGCCCGCCTCCAGCACACAGGCGCGGGCGCACAGGTTGAAGGCGAGCGTGACCTCCTGCTCGACCAGGAGGACGGCGGTGCCACGTTCGGTGTTGAGGTAGCGCAGGTGCTCGGCGAGCTCGTCGACCACGATGGGCGCGAGGCCCAGCGACAGCTCGTCGATGGCCAGGAGGTCAGGCCGCGCCATCAGGGCGCGACCGATCGCCACCATCTGCTGCTGTCCGCCTGAGAGCCGACCCGCCTTGCGCCGGCGCATTCCGGCCAGGTCCGGGAGCAGGTCGAACACCTCGTCCAGCTGTCGGTTCCGGATCGACCAGCCCCCGAGGAGGAGGTTGTCCTCGACGCTCATGTCCGGGAACATCTGGCGGCCCTCGGGGACCTGGGCCACGGTGCCCTCGACGACGACCGATCCAGATGCCGGCTTGAGCAGCCCGCTGACGGTGTTGATCAGCGTTGACTTGCCGGCCCCGTTGGGTCCGACCAGGGCGACCATCTCGCCCCGGCCGACGTTGAGGGACACCCCGTCGAGGGCCACCGCCGAGCCGTAGCGCACGACGAGGTCAGTGATGTGCAGCATGGTCTGCTCCGGTTCCGAGGTAGGCCTTGACGACGGCGGGGTCGGAGGTGACCTCCGCCGGGGTGCCGTCGGCGATCACCGTGCCTAGGTCCAGCACCGTGATGCGATGGGCCAACGAGGTGACCATGCCGACGTCGTGCTCGACGAGGAGGATGGTCGTGCCTGCCCCGTTCAGCTCGCGGATGAGGTCGGCGAGCTGCGTGCGCTCTGCCGCCCGCAGGCCGGAGGCGGGCTCGTCGAGAAGAAGCAGCCGTGGCCGGCCGGCCAGCGCCCGCGCCACCTGGAGGCGGCGCTGCTGGCCCAGCGGCAGGCCTTCGGCCGGCCGGTCAGCCAGCTCGAGCAGCCCGACGCGGTCCAGGCACTGCTCGGCCTGGGTCCGAATCTCCCGCTCCTCCCGGCGTTGGGCCGGCGGGCGGAACGCAGCCGACACCAGGCCCGCCCGCGAGCGCGCGTGCGCACCCACCATCACGTTCTGAAGCAGCGACATGCCCGCGAACAACCGGGCGCCCTGGAAAACGATCGCCACGCCTCGGCGCGCGCGGACGTGGGGTGGCAACCGGTCGATGTGCGCCCCGGCCAGGCTGATCGAGCCGGCGTCCGGACGCAGGTGGCCGGCGATCAGGTTGAACAGCGTCGACTTGCCGGCGCCGTTGGGACCGATCACCCCGCGCAGCTCGCCCTCGGCGACCTCGAGGCTGACGTCCCGGTTGGCGTAGACACCGCCGAAGTGCTTCGACATGCGTTCGACCTTGAGCATGCTGGCCTCCGCTGAGTGGTTGGGTTGTGCTGGCTGGTGTGGTGGGAAGGTGCGGGCCGGACGGCTGCGTGTCAGCCCGGCCCGCACCGGTCTCATGACGTCGGACCGCTGGGCCCGACTACTCGGGCAGGCTGGCCTTGAACGCCTCGAGGGAGTACGGCGTCGCCTTCAGGTCCCCGTCCTTGACCTCGACGATCGCGATGGCGTCCTTGCCGATGCCGCCGTGGTCGTCCTCGGAGAACTGGAACCTGCCGATGGGCGTGAGCACGTCGAGAGACTCCAAGGCGTCGCGCACCTTCTCCCGGTCGGTGGACTCCGCCTTCTCGATCGCGGCCACCAGCAGCTGGATGCCGGCGGCGCCGTCGAACGCGAACTGGGGCGGGTAGACGTCGTTCTGCTCCAGCCACGGGTTGGCGAACGCGTCGACGGCGTCCTTGAGCGGGCCGGCCGGCAGCTCGCGTCCCGGGACGGCGATGCTGCTGGTCATCACGACCCCCTCGGCCTCGGCGCCCGCGGGCTCGACGTACAGGTTCGAGGCCTGCGCACCGGTCATGATGAGGGGGATGCCGGACCCGGCGAACTGCTTGGTGATGATGACTGATGCCGGACCGGCGACCCAGACCAGGAAGGCGTCGGGCTTGGCGGCCTTCACCTTCGAGATCGCCGCGGTGAAGTCTGTCGCCGCGACATCGATCGCCTCGTCGACCACCACCTCGATGCCCGCCGCCTCGGCGGCCGCGACGGTCGCGGCGTGGCCGTTCTTGCCGTAGGGGTCCTCCGACGTGTAGGCAATCGCGAGGGACTCGATCCCTTCCGACTCGAGGTAGTCGACTGCCGCCTCGGCGTAGAGCTCGGGAATCGCCACGCACGTGAAGGCGTAGTCGTTCGAGCCGTCCTTGAAGGCGCTGACCGGCCCGAGGGCGATGGTCGGGATCCTGTTGCTCTCTGCGCTGGGACCGATCGCGGTCGAGGCCGCGACGTTGGAGGAGGACAGGATCGCGGTGTAGCTGCGGTCCGCGGCCATCTGGTTGTACTCGGTCACCGATTGTGGGACCTCGGTCTTGTCGTCCTTGATCGTCACCTCGAGGTCACGTCCCAGAACTCCGCCCTCGGCGTTGATCCGGTCCACCTCCTGCTCGATCGCGGCCTTGTCACCGATGCCGAGAGGCGAGAACGGTCCGGTGAGGGGCACGACGACGCCGATCTTGATCGGGCCCGACGAGCTCTCGGTCCCTCCTTCCGCAGACCCGCACGCGGCCAGGCCCAGGGCCAGGGCCAGCGCTCCAGCGACGGTCGGGACGGTGAGTCTTGTGCTGAACATGCGTCACCTCGAGGGATTGTCCGAGAGTCGGAAGTTATCAGGGTCCCTGTCTGTCAGGGAACCTGAAGATGGAGTATGATCACCGTCACACCGGGTGTCAATAGGCAGTTCCAGGCTGCTGCCAGCCGCGGTACGGAGCGGGTTTCACGCCTGCTCCGACTGCCGGCCACCGGTGGCCGACTGAGCATTGACAACGTGACTGTCGCCACATCACACTGTGTCTTCGACAGGAACCCTGATAACCTGGGATGGCAATGATGAGCGAAGAGGCACAGCAGCTCCCGCCCCGACAGCTGTTCGTCGGCGGCGCGTGGCGCGATGGGAACGCAGGCATGCGGCGCGACGTGGTCGACCCCGCCACCGGGGGCATCCTCACCACGGTGGTGGAGGCCGACGCGACGGATGTCGACGTCGCCGTACGCAACGCCCGCGAGGCGTTCGATGACGGCCCGTGGCCGCGGATGCCGGCCCGCGACCGGGCGCGCATCCTGCACCGGGCCGCCGACCTGATCCGGGAGCGAGCCGACGAGCTCGTCGCCCTCGAGAGCCACGACGTCGGCAAGCCGGTGTCCTTGTGCCGTGCGGTCGACGTCGAGACCGCCGCCCAGCAGTACGAGTACTGCGCGGCCCTGGCCCAGGGCCTCGACGGCGCCACCCGCTCCACGCCGATCCCGTCCTTCGCTTACACGATGCGGCTGCCGGTGGGTGTCGTGGGCGCCATCACCCCCTTCAACTTCCCGCTGATCCTGTCGAGCACCAAGATCGCCGCGGCCCTGGCCGCCGGCAACGTCGTGGTCCACAAGCCCGCCGACGACACCCCGCTCAGCGCGCTCTTCATGGCCGAGCTGTTGAAGGACGCCGGAGTGCCGGACGGAGTGCTCAACGTCGTCACGGGCAGCGGCCAGGTCGTCGGGGAGGCGCTGCTGCGTCACCCGGGCGTGGACAAGATCGCCTTCACCGGGTCCACGGCGATCGGCCGCCACGCGGCCAGCGTGGCCGGCGAGCACCTCAAGCCGGTCACCATGGAGCTCGGCGGCAACGCCGCCCACATCGTCTTCGACGACGCCGACCTCGACGTCGCCATCGGCGCGGTGATCAAGGCGTTCGTCTTCAACTCCGGCCAGTTCTGCATGGCCGGCCCGCGCCTGCTGGTCGCGCGGCCACTTCACGACACCGTCCTCGGGATCCTCGAGCACGCGGTGCCCACGGTGCCCATCGGCAACCCGCGTGACCCGGCGACGGTGATCGGCCCGATGGCCGGCGAGCGCCAGCTGAAGAAGGTCGAGGAGTACATCGAGCTGGCCCGCAAGGAGGGCGGCCGGATCGTCTGCGGCGGTGAGCGGCTCGACCTCGATGGCGGCTTCTACTACCGGCCGACCGTGATCGCCGACCTGCCCGCCGACTCGCGGGTGATCGCCGAGGAGGTCTTCGGACCGGTGCTCACAGTGCAGCCGTTCGACGACGAGGACGAGGCGGTGGCCCTCGCCAACAGCACGCCCTACGGACTCGCGGCCGGTCTGCAGACGCGCGACGTGACCCGCGCCCACCGGGTCGCGGCCCGTCTGGACGCCGGGATCGTGTGGGTCAACGACTGGGCGATGCTCGACCCGGCTGTGCCCTTCGGTGGCGTGAAGGACTCCGGCTTCGGCCGCGAATACGGCCCCGAGTCGCTGGAGGCCTACACCAGGGTCAAGTCCGTCGTCGTCTCCCTTCCCCCAGTGACCCAGGAGCAGTCATGACCATCACCACCCAGGCCGCCGTCGTCGAGTCGGGCGGCGCCCCCTTCACCCTGGTCGACGTCGAGCTCGACCAGCCCCGCGCCGACGAGGTGCTCGTCCGGATGACCGCGGCCGGGCTGTGCCACACCGACCTCGGCGTGGCCTCGGGCGGGCTGCCGTTCCCGCTGCCCGGCGTGCTCGGTCACGAGGGTGCCGGCGTCGTCGAGCGGGTCGGCTCGGCCGTCACCACAGTGGTGCCGGGCGACCACGTCCTCCTGTCGTTCACCTCGTGCGGGTCATGCCGCAACTGTCGCGGGGGGCACCCGGCCTACTGCGCCACCTGGTTGCCGGACAACCTGATCGGCGGCGCTCGCCGGGACGGATCGGCCACCATCTGTCGCTCCGGCGAGGCGCTCGGCAGCCACTTCTTCGGCCAGTCGTCGTTCGCCCGCCATGCGGTGGCGGACGAACGCAGCGTGGTCAAGGTCGACTCCCGCTCGCCGCTGGAGACCCTAGCGCCGCTCGGCTGCGGGGTGCAGACCGGCGTCGGCGCGGTGTGGAACGTGCTCAAGCCCGGCCCCGGCAGCACCGTCGTCGTCGCCGGCGCCGGCGCGGTCGGCCTCTCGGCGGTGATGGCCGCCGCCCTCACCCCGGCGCAGCGGATCGTGGCCGTCGACGTCTTGCCCCATCGGCTAGACCTGGCTCGCAAGCTGGGCGCGACCCACGTCGTCGACGCCTCGCAGGAGGACTACGCGGAGCGGATCGCCGAGATCACCGGCGGGGCCGGCTGTGACGGCGTCATCGAGACCACTGGCAACGTCACGGTGCTGCGCCAGGCGGTCGACAGCCTCGCCGCTCGTGGCACCGCGGTCATCGTCGGCGCGCCGCCCTTCGGCACCGAGGTCGGGCTCGAGGTCAACGGCCTCCTCGGCGGCAAGCACATTGTCGGCATCACCCTCGGCGACAGCGAGACCCAGACGTTCATCCCGCTGCTCGCGGAGATGGTCGCCGACGGGCGGCTGCCGGTCTCCGAGCTGATCACCACCTACGACTTCGCGGACATCCAGCAGGCGGTCGAGGACGTCAGGACCGGCGCGACCATCAAGCCGGTCCTGACCTTCGGCTGACCCGCGCACCATCCACGCACCACCCACCACCAGGAGCAGAGACCAGATGGACATCACCGGAAAAGTCGCCGTCGTCACCGGCGCCGGGCAGGGCCTCGGCCGCGCCTACGCCACCGCCCTCGCCGACGCCGGAGCGGCGGTGGTCGTCAACGACGTGAACGACGAGACGGCAGGCGCTGTCGTCGACGCGATCACAGCGGCCGGTGGCCGGGCAGTGGCCGAGGTCGTGCCGGTCGGCACTACCGCCGCCGCCGAGCGGCTCGTCGCCCGTGCCGTCGACACCTTCGGCCGGCTCGACGTCATGGTCACCAACGCCGGTGTGCTCCGCGACCGGGTGCTGTGGAACATGAGCGACGACGACTTCGACACCGTCATCCAGGTGCACCTCCGCGGCACGTTCACGTGCGTCCGCGAGGCGGCCAGGCACTTCCGGGCCCAGGGCGAAGGGGGACGCGTCATCCTCGCCGGGTCACCGGCCGGTCAGCGCGGCAACTTCGGCCAGACCAACTACGCCGCTGCGAAGGCCGGCATCGTCGCGATGGCGCGCACGTGGGCGATGGAGCTGGCACGGGCCGACGTCACCGTCAACGCCGTGGTCCCCAACGCCGCCACCGCGATGACCGAGACCATCCCGTTCCTGGCACCGTACGTCGAGCTGATGGAGCAGGGTCTCCCGGTCCCGTCGGTGGTTCGACGGGCCGCCTCGTTCGGCACCGCCGAGGACGTCGCCGGGCTGATCGTCTACCTCGCCTCGGACGCGTCCGCCGGTGTCACCGGCCAGGCGATCGGGATCGGCGGCGACCGACTCTCCCTGTGGTCGCACCCGACCGAGATCCGCAGCGCCTTCCGGGACGGGGGCTGGACCGCCGACGTGATCGCCGAGGCGTTCGAGTCGACCGTGGGTGAGGTGCAGGAGACCTACGGCATTCCCGCGCCCAAGCTCCCCACGCTCCAGCCGCAAGAGGCATAGAGGTCGACGTGCCCGAGCCCTACACCTCCCGGATCGACGTGTCGGCCCTCACCGCGATCGACGTGCACACGCACGCCGAGACCGACGGGTGCGGCCACTACTCGCTCCCCGAGAATCTCCGCGCCGGCGCCGACCACTACTTCGGGGTCGACGGTGGAGGGCCGCCCGACCTCGACCAGCTCGCGGCGTACTACCGCGAACGCCGGATGGCGGCCGTGGTCTTCACCGTCGACGCAGAGTCCGCGCTCGGCCACACCCGGATCGCCAACGAGGCCGTGGTCGAGGGCGCCAGCCGCAACGCCGACGTGCTGATCCCGTTCGCCAGCATCGACCCGGCCAAGGGCCGGGCCGGCGTGCGGGAGGCGCGGCGGCTGGTCGAGGAGCTCGGGGTGCGCGGCTTCAAGTTCCATCCCAGCGTGCAGGCGTTCTATCCCAACGACCGCGCGGCCTACCCGCTCTACGAGGTACTGGAGGAGCTCGGCGTGCCGGCCCTCTTCCACAGCGGGCAGACCGGCATCGGCTCCGGGCTTCGGGGCGGGGGAGGGATCCGGCTGAAGTACTCCAATCCCCTCCACCTCGACGACGTCGCGGTCGACTTCCCCGACCTGACCATCGTCATCGCCCACCCGTCGTTCCCCTGGCAGGACGAGGCGCTCGCAGTCGCGTCGCACAAGCCCAAGGTCTACATCGACCTGTCCGGGTGGTCGCCGAAGTACTTTCCGCCCCAGCTGGTGCGCTACGCCAACAGCCTGCTCAAGCACAAGGTGCTGTTCGGCTCGGACTTCCCGCTGATCTCGCCCGACCGCTGGCTGGCGGACTTCGACAAGCTCGAGATCAAGGACGAGGTGCGGCCATTGATCCTCAAGGACAACGCCGTCGCCGCTCTGGGTCTGACGGTTTCGGTCGTCGGGGCGGCGACATGATCGGCCCCGGCATCGGGAGCTGGCCCGCCCGCCGGGCGCGGATGAACCCCGCGACGGTGGCGCTGTGCACCGACGACGAGGAGCTCACGTACGCCGAGCTCGCCGTGCGGGTCGAGCACACCGCGGCCCGCCTCCGAGAGCTCGGGGTCTCGGCCGGCACCCGGGTCGCCTACCTCGGACCCAACAGCATCGACACCTGGGTCTGCTTCTTCGCGACCGCCCGTGCCGGCGGCATCTTCGTCTCGCTCAACATCCGGCTGGCCGCGCCCGAGATCGGCTACATGCTCGCCGACAGCGGCAGTCACGTGCTCGTCCACGGCCCGGAGTGCGCGGAGCTGGCGACCGCCTCCGACCCGGCCGAGCACGGCGTCGCCCACGTGCTGCCCGCCGCGGACCTCCGGCCCTCCAGCCGGCCGGAGGCCGCGGTCGGGTCGCCGATGCCTGCCCCGATCGCCGAAGAGGACCCGGTCGAGCTCGACGATCCCGTGCTGATCCTCTACACGTCGGGGACCACTGGCCGTCCCAAGGGCGCCGTCCTCACCCACGGCAACCTCACCTGGAACACGGTCAACCAGCTTGCCCACGTCGACGTGTTGAGCACCGACGTCGCGCTGTGTGTCGCGCCGCTCTTCCACGTCACCGGGCTGGGCCAGGTCTCGATGCCGACCCTGCTCAAGGGCGGCGCCGTCGTCGTCGTCCCGAAGTTCGAAGCCGGCGGCTTCCTGGCACTCATCGTCCGCCGTCGAGCGACCTGCTTCTCAGCGGTGCCGACCATGCTCCAGATGATGTGCGAGCACCCCGACTGGGAGTCGGCCGACCTGTCCTCGCTGCGCTACGTGATCTACGGCGGCTCGCCGATCGCCGAGGAGGTCGCGCAGGCCTGGCTCGACCGCGGCGTCGTCGTCCAACAGGGCTACGGCATGACCGAGGCCTCGCCGGGCGTGTTCATGGCCCTGCCCGACGGCGCCTCGTCGCGACCGGTCTCCGCCGGCGTCCCGCACTTCTTCACCGACGTCCGGCTGGACGCCGAGGGCGAGCCGGTCGCCGGACCTGGCCGCGGTGAGCTGCTGGTGCGCGGTCCCCACGTCTTTGCCGGCTACTGGAACAGGCCGGAGGAGACCGCGCAGGTCCTCGACAAGGGCTGGTATCGCTCCGGCGACGTGCTGCGGATCGAGGACGACGGCTGGGCGTATGTCGTCGACCGGGTCAAGGACATGATCATCTCCGGCGGCGAGAACATCTATCCCGCCGAGGTCGAAGCCGCGATCGCCGAGCTCGCCGACGTCTCGGCCGCGGCCGTCGTGGGCGTACCGGACCAGACGTGGGGCGAGGTCGGCTGCGCCTACGTCGTGCTCCGTTCGGGCGCCGATCTCGACGAGATCGCCCTGCGCGCCCACCTCGAGCAGCGACTGGCCCGCTACAAGATCCCGCGCTACGTCGAGATGTGCGACGAGCTGCCGCGCAACGCCACCGGGAAGGTCTTGCGCTCCGTGCTGCGCGAGCAGGCCCGCCAGGACCACCCCTCGGCCCACTGACCAGACCCCCGTCCACCGCACCACCACGACCCATGGAGGCCCCATGACCACGATCGCCCATCCCAAGGACCTGCTGACCATGATCGGCGAGGACCTCGGCAGCAGCCCCTGGCTCGACGTGACCCAGGAACGGATCAACCTGTTCGCCGACGCCACCGACGACCACCAGTGGATCCACGTCGACGTCGAGCGGGCCAAGGACGGCCCCTTCGGCGGACCGATCGCCCATGGCTACCTCACGCTGTCGCTGCTGATCCCGCTCTGGACCGAGATCCTCGTCATCGAGGAGATCGACATGGCCGTCAACTATGGCCTGAACAAGGTGCGATTCCCCGCACCCGTGCCTGCCGGGTCCCGGGTCCAGGTGAGCGCCACCCTCGCCGACGCCGAGGAGGTCCCCGGCGGCGGAATCCAGGCGACGATCGACACCGTCATGCGGGTCGAGAATG
Organism: Nocardioides gansuensis; assembly: GCF_003076135.1. Classification (GTDB taxonomy): domain Bacteria; phylum Actinomycetota; class Actinomycetes; order Propionibacteriales; family Nocardioidaceae; genus Nocardioides; species Nocardioides gansuensis. Next base: position 48,950 of record NZ_QDGZ01000005.1, read on the forward strand.
CCGACAAGCCGGTCTGCATCGCGCAGATGGTCCACCGCTACTACAAGGCGTGATCCGGATGACCCACGCCTACGACCAAGAGCTCGCCCCCTGGGCCCCGGCCTTCGCGCAGCTGTCTTTCGCCGACATCCCGGCCGCCCGCGCCGGGGAGGCGGAGCTGATCGCGGCGCTGCCGCCGTACGAAGCGCCCGTCCCGCTGCACACCGACGAGCTGCTGGTCCCGGGGCCGGAGGGTGCTCCCGAGGTCCGGGTGCGTCGATACCGCCCTGCCGACCACGAGGGGCCCCTCCCCGCGCTGGTCTACATCCACGGCGGCGGCTTCGTCGTCGGCAGCCTCGACCTCTACGACGCCGACTGCCGGCGGATCGCGGCCGAGGTCGGCGCGGTGGTGTTCTCGGTGGACTACCGGCTGGCACCGGAGCACCCGTTCCCGGCCGGGCTCGAGGACTGCTATGCCACCCTGGTCTGGGTCGCGGAGAACGCCGGCGACCTCGGTGTCGACCCGGACCGGATCGCGGTCGGAGGTGAGAGCGCGGGGGGCGGCCTGAGCGCAGGCGTTGCCCTGCTGGCTCGCGACCGCAGCGGTCCGCGCCTGTGCCTGCAGTTCCTCGGCATCCCGGAGATCGACGACCGGCTCGAGACGGATTCGATGCGGTACCTAGGTGTCGGCACCCCCATCACCACCGTCGCGAACGGCGAGATCAGCTGGGACAGCTACCTCGGGGCAGGGGTGCGCGGGACCGACCGGGTCTCGCCGTACGCCGCGCCTGCGCGGGCCACCGACCTCACTGGGCTACCGCCCGCCGTGGTGACCGTGTACGAGTTCGACGCGCTCCGGGACGAGGGCATCGCCTACGCCCAACGGCTGCTCTCGGCCGGGGTGCCGACCGAGCTGCACGTCTACCCGGGGGCCTTCCACGCGTGCACCTGGCTCTCGCACGCGGCGATCTGCCAGAAGATCCTGGGCGACCTGGTCGACGCCCTGCGACGCCGGCTGCACGCGGCGGTGCCGGAGGCCGTGTGAGATGACCGAGCTGATGCCGAGCGGCAAGGTGACCGCGAAGATCTTCCCGCACCCGCTCAACGCCTGGTACGCCGCGGCCTGGGACCACGAGGTCACCAGCAAGGCCCCGATGGCACGGACCATCGCCGGGAAGCCGATGGCGCTCTACCGCACGAGGGACGGCCGCCCGGTCGCGCTCGCCGATGCCTGCTGGCACCGGCTCGCCCCGCTCTCGATGGGCAAGCTGGTCGGGAACGACGAGGTGCAGTGCCCCTACCACGGGCTGCGCTACAACTCCGCCGGTCGCTGCACGGCGATGCCGGCGCAGGAGACGGTCAACCCGAGCGCGATGGTGCCGTCGTATCCCGTCGTCGAGCGGTACCGCTACCTCTGGGTCTGGCCCGGTGACATCACCATGGCCGACCCCGACCTGATCCCCGACATGCACCAGATGGTCGACCCGGGCTGGGCCGGCGACGGCCTCACCATCGAGGCGCCCTGCAACTACCAGCTGATCCTCGACAACCTGATGGACCTCACGCACGAGGAGTTCGTGCACGGCAGCAGCATCGGGCAGGAGGAGCTGAGCGAGTCGGAGTTCCGGACCCGGCTCGAGGACGACGGCAGCGTCACCGTCGAGCGGTGGATGCTCGATGTCGAGCCGCCACCGTTCTGGCGCAAGAACATCCGGGACCGGTTCCCGGACTTCGAGGGCAGGGTCGACCGGTGGCAGATCATCCACTACTACGCGCCCTCGACGATCTGCATCGACGTCGGTGTCGCGCGCGCCGGGACCGGCGCGCCCGAGGGCGACCGGAGCCAGGGCGTCAACGGCTACGTGATGAACACGATCACCCCGGAGACCGATCGCACGTCCCACTACTTCTGGGCGTTCATGCGCAACTACCGGCTCGACAGTCAGCTGATCACCACGCAGCTGCGCGAGGGAGTGAAGGGCGTGTTCGCCGAGGACGAGGCGATGCTCGCGGCCCAGCAGGCGGCGATCGACGCCAACCCCGGGCACGAGTTCTACAGCCTCAACATCGACGCGGGCGGCATGTGGGTGCGCCGGATCCTCGACCGGATGCTCCAGGCCGAGGGCCGCGCTCTGGCCGGGTCAGCGCGATGACCAGCAGTGCCCAGCCCGACTGGTGCACCGGCCGGGTGCTCGCCACCACCCCGGTAGCACGGGACGTCCAGCGGATCACGATCGAACGCCCGGCACGGGGTCGCGCGGCGCCGGGCAGCCACCTCGACGTGCGGGTGCCCGTCGGCGACTCCACCGACGTCCGGTCCTACTCCATCGTCGAGTCCGACGACGAGGGGTTGCTGCTGACGATCAGCGTGCTCCGGGTCCCACAGTCCCGTGGCGGCTCGACCTTCATGCACTCGCTCGTCCCAGGGGACGCGCTCCAGGTGACGCAGCCGCTGCAGAACTTCCCGCTCCGCATGGGCGCCCCGCGGTACCTGTTGCTGGCGGGGGGCATCGGCATCACCGCGGTGGCGGGGATGGCGCGCGCGCTGCGCGGCGCGGGTGCCGACTACACGCTGGTGTACGTCGGCAGGAGCCGGGACCGGATGGCCTACGTCGACGAGCTGGCGCAGCTCCACGGCGAGCGGCTCGTCCTCCGGGTCGACGACGAAGGCACGCCGCTCGACGTGGCGCAGCTGGTCCGGTCAGTCGACGCGCACCCCTTGCGTGGCGCGACCGAGCTCTACATGTGCGGGCCGATCCGGCTGATGGACGCCGTACGCCGGGAATGGGAGGCAGCCGCACTGCCGCCGGTCAACCTCCGCTACGAGACCTTCGGCAGCAGCGGCTGGTTCCAGCCCGTGGAGTTCGTGGTCAGCGTCCCGCAACGTCAGGTGCAGACGACCGTGCGCACCGACGAGACCGTCCTCGAGGCACTGATCCGTGCCGGTGTCGACCTCATGTACGACTGCCGCAAGGGCGAGTGCGGGCTGTGCCTGCTGGACGTCGACGCTGTCGACGGCGTGCTCGATCACCGCGATGTCTTCCTCAGCGCCGCCCAGAAGAACTGTGGGCGGTCGTTGTCCACGTGCGTGTCCCGAGTGGCCGCTCCCGAGGGCTCGAGCACGAGGCCGTGGGTCTCGCTCATGCTCCCGTGAACCAACTCCTGGGCACTCTCGACCGACCGACGGCCTCAACACGGGTGCACCACGGTGCTGGTGCCGGCATGGAACCAGGGGCACCGGGGTAGGAGCAGGAACGCGGCCTGCCCCGGGCGCCGCAAGACGGGTCGCGATGCAGCGGGCACCGCCATAGGATGCGCGCATGGCTGAGCAGCGGGGGCAGCAGAGGGGCGCGCCGCGCTCGCCGAGCATGGCGCAGGTCGCCCAGCGGGCGGGTGTGTCGCACCAGACCGTCTCCCGGGTGCTCAATGACGCTTCCCTGGTGAAGGAGGAGACGCGCCTCCGGGTGCTGGCCGCCATCGAGGAGCTCGGCTACCGCCGCAACTTCGCGGCCCGGCTCCTCGCCACGAACCGGTCGCGCCGGATCGGGGTGGTCTCGGCGCACCTGGTCCTCCACGGGCCGAGCATGATCGCGTCTGCGGTGCAGGAGGCCGGCCAGGCGGAGGGATACGACGTGTCCCTGATCGGGCTGTCGGAGTTCTCCGTCGAGGCCCTCGAGAGTGCGGTCGACCGGTTGTGTGACCAGGCTGTGGAGGCGATCGTCGTCGCCGTGGCCCACCGGGAGGCAGCCGAGATGACGCGGGCCCTGCAGCTGCCCATCCCCGTCGTGATCGTGCAGGGGGTCGTCGCGGGGCAGCCGCTGACTGCCGGCATCGACCAGGAAGCAGGGGCGATCATGGGCGTGTCCCACCTGCTCGACCTGGGGCACCGTCACGTCGCCCATGTCAGTGGTCCCCGCGAATGGACCGAGGCGAGCCAGCGTCGCCTCGGCTGGCGGAGGGCGCACGAGGAGCGAGGCCTGTTGCCGGGACCGGAGCTCGACGGCGACTGGTCGCCCGCCAGCGGCTACCGAGCCGGCCTGATGATCGCTGAGGACAGCGCGGTCACGGCCGTGTTCGCCGGGAACGACTCCATGGCACTGGGCCTGTTGAAGGCACTGCACGAGCGCGGCCGTCGGGTGCCGGACGACATCAGCGTCGTCGGCTTCGACAACGTGCCCGAGGCCGCCTTCTTCTGGCCTGCGCTCACGACCGTCGCCCAGGACTTCGCCGAGCTCGGCCGACGGGCCCTCAGTCTCGCGCTCGCCGCGGTGCGCGGTGACGAGGAGGCCTCCACCGACCTGATCGCTCCGAGCCTCTGTGTCAGGGAGTCGACCGCTGCACCCCGGCAGTCGCGTCCTGCCTAGGGAGTCACCGTCACCGCTCGTCCGGGTAGGCGGCGAGGAGTGCGCCCTCGGGGAGGCCGTAGAGGGCCTCGAGCCGTGCGCGCGTGCGGTGCAGTGGGCGAGCGCGACCCTGCTCCCACCCCCGGACGGTCGAGGGGTGGCACCCGCACCGCTCGGCCAGGGCACCCTGGGTCAGGCCGCTCCACTGGCGTAGCGCGACGAGTGCCTGGGGCAGGTCTCCCGGGGACCAGCGGCGCACGTCGAGCAGTGGCGGGGCGGACACGCCAGAGGCCCGGGCCACGCGGGAGACCGGTACGCCGTAGACGGCGGCCAGGCGGCGGACCGCCCAGAGGGGCGGCTGCTCCCCCCGCTCCCAGGCGCCGAGCCGGTGCCGGGTCGTGCCCACGCGCTGCGCGACGGCCGTCTGCGAGAGGCCCGTGCGTCGTCTGAGCCGACGCAGCTCGGAGGCGGGCTGCTCGCGGCGACTGGCCGGGGCATCGGCGAGGTGCCGCCGGAGTGCCGGCACCCCGATGCCCAGAAGCGCGGCCAGGTCCGGGAGGTGCTCGAGGGGGAGCCTGGCCCTGCCCGCCTCCCAGTTGTAGACGGTGGCAGGGAGCACCCCCAGTCGCCGCGCCACCCGGCGGACCGGGATGCCCGCTGCCTGCCGGAGGGTCCGCAGTCCGTGCGCGCGAAGGCCCACCGACGGCTCGGCGGTCGGACGAGCCTCGTCGAAGAAGCCGGCCACCATCGACGTCTCCAGGTCGAGCGTGCTCGCAAGCGCCTTGACGTGGCCCGGTCCCGGCAGGCGCTCGCGGCGCTCCCATCGCAGCACCGACATCGGATGGACGTCCAGGCGGCGGGCCACGTCCTCGGCGGACAGGGCCCGGTGCTCGCGCTGGTCGCGGAGGAACGTGTTCACGGGAGCTCCCTGATGAGAGTGCGGGCCCAAGGGTGAACGTTCACATTCTGTGTGGAAGATTCTCCCCAGAGGGCTTGACTCGCGTAATGTTAGCGCTCACACTCGACGCACAGTGACACCGGTCACACCGGGCGAGACAGCCCCTTTCACTTGGAGGAAGACCAGTGCTGAAGAAGACCCTGATCGCCGTCAGCGCGATCCCCCTGACCACCCTGGCGCTGACCTCGTGCGGCTCTGACTCGGCCGCCGGGGGGACCGATGACGACGGCACGATCACCATGGGCTTCGCCCAGGTGGGCGCCGAAAGCGGCTGGCGCACCGCGAACACCAAGTCGATCCAGGAGACCGCGGAGGCGGAAGGGATCGACCTGAAGTTCTCCGACGCCCAGCAGAAGCAGGAGAACCAGATCAAGGCGATCCGCTCCTACATCCAGCAGAAGGTCGACATCATCGCCTTCAGCCCCGTGGTCGAGACCGGCTGGGACACCGTCCTGCTGGAGGCCAAGCGGGCCGGCATCCCGGTGATCCTCACCGACCGCGCGGTGGACTCCGAGGACACCTCCCTGTACGAGACCTTCCTCGGCTCGGACTTCGTGCTCGAGGGCGAGAAGGCCGGCGAGTGGCTGGTCGAGAACGCCGCGGAGGCCGACGTCGACGGCGACGGCGACGTCAACGTCGTCGAGCTGCAGGGCACGACCGGTGCCGCCCCGGCGATCGACCGCAAGACCGGCTTCGAGAGCGCCATCGCCGCGGACGACTCGATCAGCATCGGCGCCTCGCAGACCGGTGACTTCACCCGCGACGGCGGCAAGAAGGTCATGGAGGCGTTCCTGAAGTCCGAGGACGGGATCGACGTGGTCTTCGCCCACAACGACGACATGGGCCTGGGCGCCATCGAGGCGATCGAGGCCGCCGGCCTGACCCCTGGCAAGGACGTCAAGATCATCACCATCGACGCCGTCAAGGACGGCATGGCGGCTCTCGCCGAGGGCAAGATCAGCTTCATCGTCGAGTGCAACCCGCTCCTCGGTCCCCAGCTGATGGACCTCGCCAAGAAGGTCCTCGCGGGCGAGGAGGTCCCCGAGCGGGTCGTGACCGAGGAGACCACCTTCACCCAGGAGCAGGCCAAGGAAGTCCTGCCCGAGCGGCAGTACTGATCGGCGCGCGGCCCGTGCCCCGCACGGGCCGCGCCCCAGTCACTCGGGTGACGAGGTCCGCGCGACGTGCATCGGGCCCGTCCGGACTGTCCGGCCGGGCCCGACACCACGCACGCGGAGACAGGCAGAGCCAGAGAGGATCGAGATGACCCAGATGGAGACGCAGCCGGCGGCCATCGCCCCAGGGCGGGTGGAGCCGCACCCTGTGATCGAGATGCGCGACATCACCATCGCCTTCGGCGGTGTGCGGGCCCTCGACGGTGTGGGGCTCAGGCTCTTCCCCGGAGAGGTGCACGCGCTGATGGGCGAGAACGGCGCCGGGAAGTCGACCCTGATCAAGGCGCTCACCGGTGTCTACTCCATCGACTCCGGCTCGATCCTCATCGACGGCGAGGAGCACACGTTCTCCACGCCGGCCGCCGCCCAGGGTGCGGGGATCAGCACGGTCTACCAGGAGGTCAACCTGGTGCCGAACCTCACCGTCGCGGAGAACATGCTGCTCGGTCGCGAGCCACGCAAGCTCGGGCGGATCGACGTGCGCGCCATGAACCGGCGGGCCCAGGAGACCCTGGACCGGCTCGGGCTGGACATCTCCCCGACGTCAGTGCTCGGCGAGCACCCCATCGCCGTCCAGCAGCTCGTGGCCATCGCCCGGGCGGTGGACGTGGAGGCCCGCGTCCTGATCCTCGACGAGCCCACCTCCAGCCTCGACGCCGACGAGGTGGAGAAGCTCTTCGAGGTGATGCGCAGCCTGCGTGACCACGGCGTCGCCATCGTCTTCGTCTCCCACTTCCTGGACCAGATCTACGAGATCTCCGACCGGATGACGATCCTGCGCAACGGCACGCTCGTCGGCGAGCGGATGGTGGCGGAGACGACCCAGCTCGAGCTGGTCAAGCTGATGATCGGCCGCGAGCTCGAGGTGCTCGAGCGGATCGACCGTGAGGTGGCGGCCACCGAGGCGATCAAGTCGGGGCAGCCGGTGATGAAGGCCCTCGGCCTGAGCCGCAAGGGCGCGTTGCAGGCGGTGGACCTCGAGCTCTACGAGGGCGAGGTCATCGGGCTCGCCGGCCTCCTCGGCTCCGGTCGCACCGAGCTCGCCCGACTGCTCTTCGGTGCGGACACCGCCGACGCCGGCGAGCTGCAGGTCGGCTCGAAGACCCGGCGCCTGCGCAGCCCCCGCCATGCCATCGACCGCCGGATCGCGTTCTCCAGCGAGAACCGGCGCTCCGAGGGGGTGATCGAGGACCTCACCGTCGCCGACAACATGCTGCTGGCGCTGCAGGCCTCCCGCGGCTGGCTGCGGCCGATCCCGCGGGCCGAGCGGAGCAGGCTCGTCAGCAAGTACATCGAGACCCTCGACATCCGCCCGGCCAACCCGCAGGCGCTGATGCGCAACCTCTCCGGGGGCAACCAGCAGAAGGTCCTGCTCGCCAGGTGGCTCATCACCCAGCCGAGGATCCTGATCCTCGACGAGCCGACGCGAGGCATCGACATCGGCGCCAAGGCCCAGATCCAGCAGGTCGTCGCAGACCTGGCTCGCGACGGCATGTCCGTCGTCTTCATCTCCTCAGAGCTCGAGGAGGTGCTGCGCCTCAGCGACCGGCTCGTCGTGATGCGCGACCGCCGGAAGATCGACGAACGCCCCAACCAGGACGTGAGCGTGAGCGACGTCCTCGAGATCATCGCGGGCTCGGCTCGCGCCGAGGAGGCAACCCGTGCGTAAGGTCCTCGCCCACCAGCTCGTCTGGCCGACCACCGCGCTCGCCGTCCTGCTGTTGGTCAACGTCATCGCCACACCGACCTTCTTCGACATCCGGATGCAGGACGGCCACCTCTACGGCAGCCTCATCGACATCCTGCGCAACGGTGCTCCCGTGCTCCTCGTCGCCCTCGGCATGACGTTGGTCATTGCGACGCGAGGCATCGACCTGTCGGTCGGAGCGGTTGCTGCGATCTCCGGAGCGGTCGCCTGTGTCTACATCGCCGGCAGCCCGGAGCAGGGCGCTGCCTCGACCGCGATCGTCGCCTGCTCGATCGCCCTCGCCGTCTGCGTGGGCCTCGGTCTCTGGAACGGGTTCCTCGTCAGCGTCCTCGGCATCCAGCCGATCATCGCCACCCTGGTCCTGATGACCGCGGGCCGCGGCCTGGCGATGCTCGTCACCGACGGCCAGATCACGACGGTCAACAACGACGCGTTCAAGCGGATCGGCGCCGGGTTCGTCCTGACGGTGCCGCTGTCGATCGTCATCGCGCTTGGTGTCTTCTGCCTGGCGGCCCTCGTCACGCGTCGTACGGCGCTCGGGATGCTCATCGAGTCGGTGGGCATCAACCCGGAGGCCAGCCGCCTCGCCGGCGTGCGCTCGCGGACGATCATCTGGACCGTCTACGTCTTCGGGGCCTTCTGCGCTGGCGTCGCGGGGCTCATGATCGCCTCCAACACGAGCGCCGCGGACGCCAACAGCGCCGGACTGTGGATCGAGCTCGACGCGATCCTGGCCGTCGTCATCGGCGGGACCTCGCTGGCTGGCGGCCGCTTCTCCCTCAGCGGGATGCTCGTCGGCGCGCTCTTCATCACCACCCTCGCGACGACCATCCCGACCATCGGCATCCCCGCCGAGACCAACTATCTCTTCAAGGCCGTCGTCGTCATCGTCGTGTGCCTGATCCAGTCACCCAAGGCCCGCGCCGCCCTGTGGGTCCGGCGGACCGCACCGCTCGCAGGAAGGGCCACAGCATGACCGCCACCACTGCCACCCCCGGCGACCTCTCGGTCTGGGACCGTGTCAGGGGCTACTCCCCGTCCTCGCGCCACCTCCCCGTCCTCGCCACCCTCGCCCTGTTCGTAGGCATGTTCGGCGCCGGTGGGATCCGCTACGAGGGCTTCGCCGACCCCCAGGTCGTGCTCACCCTGTTCGTCGACAACGCGTTCCTCATCGTGCTGGCCGTCGGGATGACCTTCGTGATCCTGACCGGCGGGATCGACCTCTCGGTTGGGTCGGTGGTCGCGCTCTCCACGATGATCGCCGCCTCCACGCTCGAGGCCGGCTGGCCGCCGGCGGCCGCCATGGCCGCCGTGCTGCTGGCCGGAACAGCCCTCGGCACGCTGATGGGCCTGGTGATCCACTACTTCGACATCCAGCCCTTCATCGCGACGCTCGCGGGCATGTTCCTCGCCAGAGGGCTCTGCTACCTCATCAGCGTCGACTCGATCCCGATCCGCGACGACACGTTCTTCGCCATCGCGGCGCACCAGTTCACCCTTCCGGGCGGCTACTTCATCACCCCGACGGTCCTCGTGGCGCTGGCGGCCGTCGCGCTGGCGGCCTACGTGCTGCACCGCACGCGCTTCGGCCGCACCGTCTACGCCATCGGCGGCAGCGAGAGCTCCGCCATGCTGATGGGGCTGCGCGTCGCGCGCACCAAGGTCGGGGTCTACGCGATCAGCGGCTTCTGCGCCGCGCTCGCGGGCCTGCTGTTCTCCCTCTACACGTTGTCGGGATACAGCCTGCACGCCCTCGGCATGGAGCTGGACGCGATCGCCGCGGTGGTGATCGGCGGGACGCTGCTCACCGGAGGCCGGGGGCTCGTGGTCGGCTCCATGCTGGGAGTGCTGGTGCTCGGCACCATCCAGACGTTCATCTCGTTCGACGGCACGCTCAGCTCCTGGTGGACCAAGATCGTCATCGGGTCGCTGGTCCTCGTCTTTGTCGTCATCCAGCGCGTGATGACCAGGCGGCAGCCGTGACCACGAGCAGTCCACGACCACCCGAGCGCACCCCGGTGATGGCCGACGTCGCCAGGCTCGCCGGGGTGTCGCACCAGACGGTGTCCCGGGTCATCAACGGGCAGAACAACCTGAGGCCCGCCACCCGCGAGAAGGTGGAGCAGGCGATCCGCCAGCTGGGCTACCGCCCGAACTCTGCAGCCCGGGCGCTGGTGACCCGACGTTCGGGGACGATCGGCGTGATCGGCTCCAAGAGCGGCTACTGGGGACCCTCCACCGTGCACCGCACGATCCAGGCCGCCGGTCGCGACGCCGGCTACTTCGTCAGCTCGGTCAACCTGCAGAGCCTCACGCGCGAGGAGCTGCTCGACGCGATCGACCACCTCCGCGACCAGAGCGTCGAGGGGATCGTGCTGATCTCCGCGACCGACGACGCGCTCGAGGTGGCCCGGGCCCAGGAGCACCTCGGTGTCCCTGTCGTGGTCGTCGAGGGCGACCCGGACAAGACTCGCTGGACCGTCGGCGTCGACCAGGTCGCCGGTGCCGAGCTCGGCACCCGGCACCTCATCGAGCTGGGCCACACCGACATCGTCCACCTCGCCGGGCCGCCGTCCTGGACCGAGGCACGCGCCCGTCATCGCGGCTGGCAGAACGCCATGTACGACGCGGGATTGCGTCCGTCGCAGCAGGTCACCGGTGACTGGTCGGCTGCCAGCGGCTTCGAGGCCGGTCGGGAGATCGCCGCCCGGGATGACGTCACCGCGGTCTTCTGCGCCAACGACCAGATGGCGCTCGGCCTGCTCCGTGCGCTGACCGAGGCCGGGCGGTCGGTGCCGGGCGAGGTGAGCGTCGTCGGCTTCGACGACATCCCCGAGGCGGCGTACCTCATCCCGCCGCTGACCACCGTGAGCCAGGACTTCCAGGCTGTCGGCCGCCGGGCGATCGAGATCCTCCAGGCCGCGCTTGCGGACCAGACCCCGCCCGACCGACTGATCGGTCCCGAGCTCGTGGTGCGCGCCAGCAGTGCCGCACCTGTCGAAAGGAACTAGCTAGATGCCCCAGCAGGAGACCGACGAGCAGTACGTCGTCGGCGTCGACTACGGCACGCTCTCCGGACGCGCGGTCGTCGTCCGCGTCCGGGACGGGGCGGAGGTGGGCACCGCGGTGCACGCCTACCCGCACGCCGTCCTGGAAGCCTCCCTGCCGGCCTCCCTCGCCGGCAGCGAGCGTCCGCTTCCACCGGAGTGGGCGCTGCAGGTGCCCGAGGACTACCGCGAGGTGCTGCGGGTCGCCGTGCCCGCCGCCGTCGCCGCCGCGGGCATCGAGCCGTCGCAGGTGATCGGGATCGCCACGGACTTCACGGCCTGCACCATGGTGCCGACGCTGGCGGACGGGACGCCGCTCAACGAGGTCGACGGCCTCGCGGACCGGCCCCACGCCTACGTCAAGTTGTGGAAGCACCACGCGGCGCAGGGGCAGGCCGACCGGATCAACGAGCTCGCGCGGCAGCGCGGCGAGTCCTGGCTGCCGCGGTACGGCGGTCTGATCTCGTCGGAGTGGGAGTTCGCCAAGGGGCTGCAGCTGTTCGAGGAGGACCGCGAGGTCTATGACCGCATGGACCACTGGGTCGAGGCGGCCGACTGGATCGTCTGGCAGCTCTGCGGCAGCTACGTCCGCAACGCGTGCACCGCCGGTTACAAGGGCATCCGCCAGGACGGTGAGTATCCGAGCCCCGGCTTCCTGGCCGAGCTGGCCCCCGGGTTCGGGTCCTTCGTCTCCGACAAGGTCGACCACCCCATCGGCGAGCTGGGTGACCTGGCCGGCGTGCTGAGCGCCGAGGCTGCCGGCTGGACCGGCCTTCCCGAGGGCATCGCCGTCGCGGTCGGCAATGTCGACGCGCACGTCACCGCGCCGGCCGCACAGGCTGTCGGTGCCGGCCAGATGGTCGCGATCATGGGCACCTCGACGTGTCACGTGATGAGCGCGGACGTGCTCCGCGAGGTGCCCGGGATGTGCGGCGTCGTCGACGGCGGCATCGTGTCCGGGCTCTGGGGCTACGAGGCAGGGCAGAGCGGGGTGGGCGACATCTTCGGGTGGTTCACCCGGACCGGCGTGCCCGCGGCGTACACGGAGGCCGCCGTCGCGGCCGGCGAGTCGGTGCACGAGCACCTGACCCGGCTGGCGTCCCGGCAGGAGGTCGGCGAGCACGGCCTGGTGGCGCTCGACTGGCACTCGGGCAACCGCTCGGTGCTCGTCGACCACGAGCTGTCCGGCGTCCTGGTCGGCCAGACCCTCGCAACCCGCCCCGAGGACATCTACCGGGCGCTGCTGGAGGCCACCGCCTTCGGGACCCGGGTCATCGTGGAGACCTTCCGTGACAGTGGCGTGCCGGTGGAGGAGTTCATCGTGGCCGGCGGACTGGCGAAGAACGCGCTGCTGATGCAGATCTATGCCGACGTGACCCGCCTGCCCCTGTCGATCATCGACTCCGAGCAGGGACCGGCCCTCGGCTCCGCCATCCATGCGGCCGTGGCGGCCGGCGCATACCCCGACGTCCCGACCGCGGCCAAGCAGATGGGCAAGCTGCGGCGCAACGTCTTCCTGCCCGACGAGGCCAGGGCCCAGGCGTACGACGCGTTGTTCGAGCACTACGTCGCGCTGCACGACCACTTCGGGCGCAGCACCACGACGTTGCGGCGGCTCAAGGCGATCCGCCGGGAAGCGATCGGCCGTCGCCTGGCCGCGAAGGAGGTCGACTGACATGACCGTCGTCACCGAGGTGCACGAGACGATCCGCACCCTGCGCCGCGAGGTGTGCCTGCTCCACGAGCAGCTCACCCGCTACCAGCTGGTGGTGTGGACAGCAGGCAACGTGAGCGCCCGGGTGCCCGGGCATGACCTCCTGGTCATCAAGCCCAGCGGGGTCTCCTACGACGAGCTCACACCGGAGAACATGGTCGTCTGCGACCTCGACGGCCGGGTGGTCGAGGGCGAGCACGCTCCCTCGTCCGACACCGAGGCCCAGGCCTACGTCTACCGCGAGATGCCCGAGGTCGGCGGGGTCGTGCACACCCACTCGACGTATGCCACCGCCTGGGCCGCCCGCGGCGAGCCGGTGCCGTGCGTGCTCACGATGGGGGCCGACGAGTTCGGGGGCGAGATCCCGGTGGGCCCCTTCGCGATCATCGGCGACGACTCGATCGGCCGCGGCATCGTCGAGACGCTGCGTGGCAGCCGCTCCCCGGCCGTCCTGATGCGCAACCACGGCGTGTTCACGATCGGCGCGACCGCGAAGGCGGCTGTGAAGGCAGCGGTGATGTGTGAGGACGTCGCCCGCACGGTGCACATCTCCCGTCAGCTCGGCGAGCCCCTCAGGATCGACCAGCACCACGTCGATGCCCTCTTCGACCGCTACCAGAATGTCTACGGCCAGCGCTGAGCCGCCGGCCACCACCCACAAGTGCGGCCCGCCTCGGGCGGTCCGTGATCCCGGAGGAAGCATGAGCATGACGTCCACCCCCGTTCCGCAGGTCTGGTTCCTCACCGGGAGCCAGGGGCTCTACGGCCCGGAGACGCTGGACCAGGTCGCGTCGCAGTCGCAGGGGATCGTCACACGCCTGGTCGAGCTGGCGGACCTGCCCGTCGACGTGGTGTGGAAGCCGGTACTGCTCGACGCCGCCTCGATCCACCGGCAGATGCTGGAGGCCAACTCCGATCCCTCCTGCGTCGGCATCATCGCCTGGATGCACACCTTCTCCCCGGCGAAGATGTGGATCGCCGGCCTCGACGCGCTGCAGAAGCCGCTGCTGCACCTGCACACCCAGGCCGGCATGGCGCTGCCGTGGTCCACGATCGACATGGACTTCATGAACCTCAACCAGGCCGCCCACGGCGACCGCGAGTTCGGCTACATCCAGTCCCGGCTCGGTGTGCTGCGCAAGACGGTGGCCGGCCACGTGGAGTCGCCGGTGGTCGCCGAGCGGATCTCCCAATGGACCCGCGCGGCGCTGGGACGGCACGAGCTGCGGCACCTCAGGCTGGCGCGCTTCGGCGACAACATGCGCGACGTCGCGGTGACCGAGGGTGACAAGGTCGAGGCCCAGCTGAGGTTCGGCGTCTCGGTGAACACCTACGGCGTCAACGACCTCGTCGCCGTCGTCGACGAGGTCGCCGAGCACGAGGTCGACAAGCTCGTGACCGAGTACGCCGACACCTACCGGGTGGCCCCCGAGCTCCTGCCGACCGGGGACCGGCACGCCTCCCTGCGCGACGGCGCCCGCATCGAGCTGGGCATGCGCGCCTTCCTCTCCGACGGGGGTTTCCACGCCTTCACCACGAACTTCGAGGACCTGGGCGGGCTCCGCCAGCTCCCCGGCCTGGCCGTGCAGCGGCTGATGGCCGACGGCTACGGCTTCGGCGGTGAGGGCGACTGGAAGACATCGGTGCTGCTGCGCGCGACCAAGGTCATGGGCGCCGGGCTGCCGGGAGGCACGTCCTTCATGGAGGACTACACCTACCACCTGGTCCCCGGCGAGGAGAAGATCCTCGGCGCGCACATGCTCGAGGTCTGTCCCACGATCACCACGCAGCAGCCCTCGCTCGAGGTCCACCCGCTCTCGATCGGTGGACGCGAGGACCCGGTGCGTCTCCGGTTCACGGCCGACCCGGGCCCCGCGGTGGTCGCCGGCCTGTCCGACCTCGGCGACCGGTTCCGGCTCACGGTCAACGAGATCGACGTCGTCGAGCCGGACGAGGCGTTGCCCCGCCTGCCCGTGGCCTGCGCGGTGTGGGAGCCGCGCCCGTCCCTGTCGACCTCGGCCGAGGCGTGGCTGATGGCCGGTGCGCCGCACCACACGGTGCTGTCCAAGGCCGTCGGCGTCGAGGTGCTGGCGGACTTCGCCGAGATGACCGGCACCGAGATCGTGATCATCGACGCCGAGACCACGACGCGCTCCTTCCAGCGCGAGCTGCGCTGGAGCGCCGCCTACCATCGGCTCGCCGAGGGCCTGTGAGAGGGCCGGGCATGGAGCAGCGCATCCTGGGCCGGACCGGCCGCTCGGTCTCGGTCGTGGGTCTCGGCACCTGGCAGCTGGGTGCCGACTGGGGGGAGGTGTCGGAGCACGACGCACGCGCGGTGCTCGAGGCGTCCGCCGAGGCCGGAGTCACGTTCTACGACACCGCCGACGTCTACGGCGACGGCCGCAGCGAGCAGATCATCGGCCGCTTCGTCGCGGCCCATCCCGACGACGGCCTCATCGTCGCCACCAAGATGGGTCGACGCGCGGCGCAGGTGCCGGACAGCTACGTCGAGGCGAGCTTCCGGGCCTGGATCGACCGGTCCCGCACCAACCTCGGCACCGACCGGCTCGACCTGGTGCAGCTGCACTGCCCGCCCAGCGAGGTGATCCGGAGCGACGCGACGTACGACGTCCTGGACGCCCTCGTCGAGGAGGGGCTGGTCGCCGCCTACGGCGTCAGCGTCGAGACGGTCGACCAGGCGCTCAGCGCGATCGCCCGGCCGCACGTCGCGTCGGTGCAGATCATCCTCAACGCGTTCCGGTTGAAACCGCTCGACGAGGTGCTCCCGGCCGCTGCCGCGGCAGGCGTGGGGATCATCGCGCGCGTCCCGCTCGCCTCGGGCCTCCTGTCGGGGAAGTACGACCTGGACACGACGTTCGCGCCGGACGACCACCGCACCTACAACCGCGACGGCAGTGCCTTCGACGTCGGCGAGACCTTCTCCGGCGTGGACTACCCGACCGGGGTCGTGGCGGCGCGCGAGCTCGCCGAGCTCGTCGCGACGATCGGGCCGGCCGGGCTCACGCCGGCGCAGGTGGCGATCGCCTGGGCGTGGCAGCAACCCGGCGTGACGACGGTGATCCCGGGCGCCCGCAACCTCGCCCAGGCGCGCGCCAACGCCGCGGCCGGGGTCGCCGGGCGGTTGAGCCCGGACCTCCTGGCCGGATTCCGGAGCATCTACGACCGGCACGTCCGCGACGCGGTCCATGGTCGCTGGTGATCTGACGGGCGGGTGGACGGACACTTGACACCAAAAATGTGAACGCTCACAGTTCTGTGGCCGCCGTGATAGGCGTCACCACAGTGCAGGGGGAACGACCGGGCCCGAGTGGAGCCAGGGGCCGGTCACCGCAGGGCACGGGACGGACCCGGCCCGCATGGAGTGAATGGAGAAGGTTCTTGCGCAAGCTACTCATCACCGTCGCTGCAGGAGGTCTTGCCCTGAGCCTGGCGGCGTGCGGAGGCGACGACGACAGCGCCGCCGCCGCCAGCGAGTCGGGCGGCGGCGGCACCATCGGCGTCGCGATGCCGACCAAGTCCTCGGAGCGCTGGATCGCCGACGGCAACAACATCAAGTCCCAGCTGGAGGAGGCCGGCTACGAGGTCGACCTCCAGTACGCCGAGGACGACATCCCCACCCAGGTCTCGCAGGTCGAGAACATGGTGACCAAGGGCGTCGACGTCCTCGTCATCGCCGCCATCGACGGCACGGCCCTCGGTGAGGTCCTCGACACCGCGGAGAGCCAGGAGATCGAGGTCATCGCCTACGACCGGCTGATCCGGGACTCCGAGGCGGTCGACTACTACTCCACCTTCGACAACTTCCAGGTCGGCGTCCAGCAGGCCGAGTCCCTCGTCAAGGGGCTGGAGGAGCGCGGCAAGGCGCCGTACAACGTGGAGCTGTTCGCCGGCTCGCCCGACGACAACAACGCGACGTTCTTCTGGGAAGGCGCCATGTCGGTGCTGCAGCCGATGATCGACTCCGGCGACATCGTGGTGCCCTCGAAGCAGACCGACTTCGACCAGGCCGCGATCCTGCGCTGGGACCCGGCCACCGCGCAGAAGCGGATGGAGGACATCCTGACCGGCACCTACGCCAGCGAGACGGTCGAGGGCGTCCTCTCGCCGTACGACGGGCTCTCGCTCGGCATCATCGCCGCCCTGCAGGGCAACGGCTACGGCGGCGGCGGCAAGGACCTTCCGGTCGTCACCGGGCAGGACGCCGAGGTGCAGTCCGTCAAGTCGATCCTCGCGGACGAGCAGTACTCCACGATCTTCAAGGACACGCGCGAGCTGGCCGCGGTCACCGTGGACATGATCAAGGCCGTCGAGGCCGGCGAGGAGCCCGAGGTCAACGACACCGAGACCTACGACAACGGCGTCAAGGTCGTGCCGTCCTACCTCCTCGAGCCGGTGCCGGTGGAGAAGGCCGACGTCCAGAAGGTGCTCGTCGACTCGGGCTACTACACCGAGGACGAGCTCAAGTGACCCCGGGGCGGGCCCGGCGATCCCGGGCCCGCCCCCACACCGGCCCGGACTCCGGGCCCGAGAGGCAGGGACGATGGCGCAGCCCATCCTCGAGATGCGTTCGATCACCAAGCGATTCCCCGGCGTGCTGGCGCTCTCGGACGTCAACCTCACCGTCGAGCGGGGCGAGATCCACGCCATCTGCGGTGAGAACGGCGCGGGCAAGTCGACGCTGATGAAGGTGCTCAGCGGCGTCTACCCACACGGCTCCTACGAGGGTGACATCGTCTTCGAGGGGGAGCCGGTCTCGTTCAAGGACATCCGGCACAGCGAGCAGCTGGGCATCGTGATCATCCACCAGGAGCTCGCGCTGATCCCCGAGCTGTCGATCGCGGAGAACATCTTCCTCGGCAACGAGACCGCCACCCGTGGCGTCATCAACTGGGACGAGGCCAACCACCGGGCCATCGAGCTGATGGCCCGGGTGGGCCTCCGGGAGAACCCGCTCACGCCCGTCAAGCACCTCGGCATCGGCAAGCAGCAGCTGGTCGAGATCGCCAAGGCGTTGAGCAAGGACGTCAAGCTCCTCATCCTCGACGAGCCCACGGCGGCCCTCAACGACGACGACTCCACCCACCTCCTCGACCTGCTCAAGGGACTGCAGGGCAAGGGCATCACCTCGATCATGATCAGCCACAAGCTCAACGAGATCGAGCGCGTCGCGGACTCGATCACCATCATCCGCGACGGCCGGACCATCGAGACGCTGCACGTCAGCGAGGGCGCCGTCGACGAGGACCGGATCATCCGGGGCATGGTCGGCCGCGACCTCGCACACCGCTTCCCCGACCACATCCCGCAGATCGGCGAGGTGCTGTTCGAGGTCCGCGACTGGAGCGTCGGACATCCGCACGACCACAGCCGCCTCGTCATCCAGGGCGCCAACCTGAAGGTCCGCCGGGGCGAGATCGTCGGCATCGCCGGACTGATGGGGGCGGGCCGGACCGAGCTGGCACGCAGCATCTTCGGACGCTCCTACGGCAGCAACCACTCGGGCGCCATGTTCCTCGACGGCCGCGAGATCCACCTCCGGTCGGTGCACCACGCGATCCGGGCCGGCATCGCCTACGTCAGCGAGGACCGCAAGGGCCTCGGCCTCAACCTGCTCGACGACATCAAGACCTCGATCAGCTCGGCGGCGCTGCACAAGCTCCGGCGGGGCTTCACAGTCGACGAGCAGGAAGAGGTCGTGGTCGCCGAGCAGTACCGCAGGAGCTTCAACATCAAGGCCCCCAGCATCGCCGCCGGCGTCCGCAAGCTGTCGGGCGGCAACCAGCAGAAGGTCGTCCTCAGCAAGTGGATGTTCACCGACCCGCAGCTGCTCATCCTCGACGAGCCGACGCGGGGCATCGACGTCGGCGCCAAGTTCGAGATCTACGGGATCATCCAGGCCCTCGCCCGCGAGGGGAAGGGCGTGCTCGTGATCTCCTCCGAGCTGCCCGAGCTGCTCGGGCTGTGCGACCGGATCTACACCCTCGCCGAGGGCGGGATCACCCATGAGTTCGACAAGGACGACGCAGACCAGGAGTCCCTGATGCGGTACATGACCGTGGACGCGAGGTAACCCATGACCACCCTCACCACCATCCTGCGCGGCAACGTGCGCCAGTACGGCATGATCATCGCCCTCGCGGCGATCGTCCTGCTCTTCCAGCGGACGACCGAGGGCGTGCTGCTCAAGCCCATCAACGTGTCCAACCTGGTCGTGCAGAACGCGCAGATCCTGATCCTGGCCATCGGCATGGTCATCGTCATCGTGGCCCGCCACATCGACCTCTCGGTCGGCTCGGTGGCGGCCTTCGTCGGGGCCACCGGCGCGATCCTGATGACCAACTACGACGTCCCGTGGTTCCTCGCCGTGGTCATCTGCCTGGCGGTCGGGGCGCTGATCGGCGCCTGGCACGGGTTCTGGGTCGCCTACGTCGGCATCCCGGCCTTCATCGTCACGCTGGCCAGCATGCTGCTGTTCCGCGGGCTGACCCTGGTCATCCTCGAGGGCAAGACCGTCGGGGGCCTGCCCGAGAACTTCAAGAAGATGGGCAACGGCTTCCTGCCGGAGGTCGGGCCGGACACCGACCTCCACAACCTGACCATGCTGCTGGGCGTCGTGGTGGTGGCAGTCCTCGTGGTGCTGGACCTCCGCCGTCGGGCTGCCGCGAAGCGGTACAACTTCGA
This sequence comes from Nocardioides gansuensis, assembly GCF_003076135.1. Classification (GTDB taxonomy): domain Bacteria; phylum Actinomycetota; class Actinomycetes; order Propionibacteriales; family Nocardioidaceae; genus Nocardioides; species Nocardioides gansuensis. Next base: position 68,576 of record NZ_QDGZ01000005.1, read on the forward strand.
GGTCCTGCCGTTCCCGCTGTTCGCGCTGAAGCAGGTCGTCATCGGCGCCGTCGTGATGGAGTTCGCCTACCTCCTGGCGGACGCCCGAGGCCTGCCGATCGTCGGGCTGATCCTCTTCGCCCTGATCGGCATCTACACGTTCGTCATGACGCGCACGGTGTTCGGCCGCCACGTCTACGCCATCGGCGGCAACGTCGACGCGGCCACCATGTCCGGCGTCAACACCCGGCGGGTGGACTTCCTGGTCATGACCAACATGGGCCTCCTGGCTGGTCTCGCGGGGCTGGTGACGACCGCCCGCCTCACTGCGGCCAACCCCAAGGCCGGCGTCAACTTCGAGCTGGACGCCATCGCGGCGGCGTTCATCGGCGGTGCCGCCGTCACCGGAGGCGTCGGCACGGTGGTGGGCGCGATCATCGGTGGCCTCGTGATGGGTGTGCTCAACAACGGCATGTCCCTGATGGGCGTCTCCATCGACTGGCAGCAGGCGATCAAGGGCCTGGTGCTGCTCGCCGCCGTCGCCTTCGACGTCTGGAACAAGCGGCGCACGGCCGGGTCCGGCGGCGCAGGTGCGGAGAAGAGCGAAGCGACCCCGCCACCTCCCGCCGAGCTCGTCGAGGAGATCGAGCAGCTCGAGCATGAGTCATCGGCCGAGTCGGGCGTCGGCCGGCGCGGCTCCTGAGACCTGTCACCCCTCTCTGCGGACACCGCGACGGCCGAGCCGTCGCGGTGTCTTCGCGTCTGCGGGCCCTGCCGGTTGCCCTATGTGACACGCGCGACCTTTGACTTCAAGTACTTGAAGTTCCTACCGTCGATGACGTGAGCGCACCGACGACCCAGCACACCTACACGATCAAGGAAGCCGCGGCCCTGACCGGGCTTCCGGCCAGCACGTTGCGCTACTACGAATCGATCGGCGTGATCGCGCCGATCAGCCGCGGTGCGACCAGCAAGCACCGGGTCTACGACGAGGACGACCTCGACCAGCTCATGTGGGTCGCCTGCCTGGCCTCGACCGGCATGTCCGTGGAAGACATGCGCCAGTACATGGCGAACGCGCAGCGCGGACCTGCGGCAGCCGGCGAGCAGGTCGGGCTGCTCTCCGAGCAGGAGCGCCGGTTGGCGTATGAAGCAGGGCAGATCGCCCTGCGCCAGCGCTACGTCCGGCTGAAGATCGACTACTGGCGCGCGATCGAGGCAGACGACGCTCCACGCGCCGAGCTCTTGTCCGCCGAAGCGCGCACGCTGGCCGACCAGCTCAAGCGGCCCAGGAAGCACTAACCCGCACCGACTGTGCCCCGGCGGACCGCCCGGTCCGCAGGACAGGTGCGCCCACGTCACGCGCTAACGCGTCCAGAGAAAAGGAACACACCATGCACGTCAACGCCTACGCCGCTCCGGCGTCCGGCCAGCCGCTGGCCCCGATCACCATCGAGCGCCGCGATGTCGGTCCCCACGACGTCCTCATCGAGATCGAGTACGCCGGCATCTGCCACTCCGACATCCACACCGTCAACGGCGACTGGGGGCCTCAGCCGTTCCCGGTCGTGCCCGGGCACGAGATCGTCGGCACCGTCACCGAGGTCGGCCCCGACGTCACCAGGCACCAGGTCGGCGACCGCGTCGGGGTCGGGTGCATGGTCAACTCCTGCGGCGAGTGCGCCAACTGCCGCAACGGCGACGAGCAGTACTGCCTCGACGGCATGGTCCCCACCTACGCCGGCACCGACCGTGACGGCACCACCACCCAGGGCGGCTACTCCTCCCACGTGGTCGTGGACGCCGACTACGTCCTCTCCGTCCCCGACGGGATCGACTCGGCTGCGGCAGCACCCTTGCTGTGCGCGGGCATCACCACCTACGCACCGCTCCGTCGCTGGGGTGCCGGTCCAGGCAAGAAGGTCGCGATCGTCGGGCTCGGCGGACTGGGACACCTGGCGGTCAAGATCGCCCATGCACTCGGGGCCGAGGTCACTGTCCTCTCCCAGTCGCTGAAGAAGCAGGAGGACGGTCTCCGCCTCGGCGCGGAGGAGTACTACGCCACCTCAGACCCCGCCACGTTCGAGCAGCTCGCCGGTCGCTTCGACCTGATCGTCAACACGGTCAGCGCCAGCATCGAGCTCGACGCCTACCTCGGCCTGCTCGCCGTCGACGGCACGCTCGTCAACGTCGGAGCACCGGCCGAGCCGCTGAGCGTGCACGTCATGTCGCTCATCGGCGCCCGCCGGTCCTTCGCCGGATCCATGATCGGCGGCATCGCCCTGACCCAGGAGATGCTCGACTTCTGCGCCGACCACGGCATCGGCGCCGAGATCGAGATCATTGCCGCGGACCAGGTCAACGAGGCGTACGAGCGTGTCCTCGCCTCCGACGTCCGCTACCGCTTCGTCATCGACACCGGCACCCTCGGCTGAAGAACACGCGCGAACGCCCCGGGCGGCCAGTGGGGAGCGGCCGGCCGCCCGGGGCGTCGGCAGGTCAACGCCGGGCGCGCACCCGGCGCTCCGCCAAGGCCTGGGAGACCGTCGGCGAGCCCGTGTACTTCACCACGACCTTGTGCGTCCCGGCGGCGAAGGTGAGCGTCAGGGTCGCCGTGCCGTCGGTGGTCACGCGGACCCTGCCGACCAGCTCGCCGTCCACCAGCACCTTCACCCGACCGGTGGGGTCGACGGTCGACGGGGTGGTGGTCACGCGGACGGTGACCCGGGTCCGCGCCCCCGCCTCCGGTGTCGGGTCGGAGATCCCCAGCTTGACCCGTGCTGCTGCCTTGGCCACCGGGGATGTGGCCGCGGACCGTGCCGTGGCCGGGGCTGCGCCGTCCCGGGTCGCCGTGACCTGGATCGACATGCGATGCCCGATGTCGGCGGCCTCCAGCAGGAGACTCGACTTCGTGGCACCGGTGACGGGGATCCCGTCGCGCAGCCACTGGTAGGCGAAGGAGAGACCTGGCTGGTCCCAGCCGCCCGCCGTGGTGCTCAGCGTCCCACCGACGACCGCCTTGCCGCTGACCTGCGGCGCGGACGTGGAGACCGGCGACGGGGCGGGGCCGCTGGGGGCCGCCTCCACACGCAGGGTGCCCGGGAGGGACTGGTTGCCCGCGACGTCCGTCGCCCGGTAGTCGACGTCGTGCCGCGCGCCGTCGACCTGGAACGGGGCGGTGTAGGCAAGCCAGCTTCCGCCGTCGATGCGGTATTCGACCACGGCCACACCGGAGTCGGCGTCGCTCGCCGTGAGGGTCACCTGGCGCTGGCTCTGCGCACCCGTGACCGCCGGCAGCGTGGGATCGACCTTGACCGGGAGGACCTGGTCCGGGCTCCACTGCAGGTTCGTGCCCCGGGCGCGGTAGCGGACGTCGTACGAGCCGCCCGGCAGCGGCACCGGCGTGGCGTACGCCGTCCACTCGCCCGCCCCGAGCCGGTACTGCACCGTCTCCACCGTGTCCTCCGCGGTCAGGGTGAGGGTGGCGTCGGCGCCGTACCAGCCCGCGGATCCCGCGTCGGACACCACGGCGGTCGGGACCGAGCCCTCGAAGCCGAGCGGCTCGATCGACTCCAGGGTCGGGACGACCTTCTGCATGAGGCCGTCGGCGCCGAAGGACAGCCGGTCGAGGGTGGTCTCCCGGTGGGTCCCGTCACCGCCGGGCATGCCGAACCGGTGATAGGCGATGTACCACTCGTCCGTGCCCGGGACCTGGACGATCGAGCTGTGCCCGGTGCCGAGGATCCCCTGTGACGCGTCCTTCTCCAGGATGACGCCCCGGTAGGTCCACGGCCCGTCGACGCTCGTGCTGGTCGCGTAGCCGACCCGGTAGTCGGGCGAGCCGGTGTCGTCGATCGAGTACGTCAGGTGGTAGAGGCCGTCGCGGAAGTTGAGGAACGTGCCCTCCCGGAAGTCGGTCAGCCCGGAGATCCGCTTGATGGTGCCGGGCTTGATGGAGACCATGTCGTCTGCCAGCTCGGCGTACACGGGCGAGCCGTTGCCCCAGAAGAGGTAGTGCTTGCCGGTCTGCGGGTCCTTGAACGCAGCCGGGTCGATCGCCTGGCCGGACGTGACCGCCTCGTTGTTGAGGATCATCGCGTTCGGCTGTGCGGTGAACGGGCCCTCGGGGCTGTCGGCCACGGCGACGCCGATCGTCTTGCGGTTGACCGACGGGTTGTGCCCGGAGAAGTAGAAGTAGTACTTCCCGCCGCGCTCGATGATCGTCGGCGCCCACGCGTTGCCGGTGGCCCACGGGACGTTGCCGTTGGCGCCGTCGAGGGTCAGGAACGGCTCCGCCGACCTCTCCCAGTCGACCAGGTTGGAGGACTTCCAGACGTAGAAGTCCTTGCCGCCCCAGCCGGGGTAGCCGTCGGTGGTCGCGTAGAGGTAGTAGGTGCCGTCGAACTCGGCGATGTTCGGATCGGCGTAGAACCCCGGCAGGAGCGGCGACTTCATCTCGACCGCCCGCACCGTCCAGGCCCGGGTGGCACCGGCCGCCGTGGTGACCGTCACCGTGCGCGGCGAGCTGTAGTCGGCCGGTCCGTCGGCGTCGACGCTCGAGCCCGTCACCACGTCGTACGCCGGGTCCAGGCTCGTCAGGTCGGTGCCGGGCTCCACCGGCAGGGTGACGGTCGAGATGGCGGCGTCGATGATCGCCGGCACCTTGAGGCTGTCGAGCTCCACGCCGAGGATGGCGCTCTTGTCCGCGGCCATCTCCCTGACCTCGGCGGCCGTCAGGGCCCGGTTGTAGATGCTGAAGTCGCGGACCTTGCCCTTGAGGTACTTGTCCCCGGAGTAGACGGAGCGACCGATGTAGTTGGCGGTGGTGCGACCGTCCCCGATGTCTCCGGGCTTGATCGTGACGCCGGTCTTCTCGCCGACCTTGATGCTGTCGAGGTAGATCCTGGCCGTCTGGTCCGCCAGCGTGTAGGTCAGCGTCTTCCAGGCTCCACGAGCCAGGTTGGCCCCCGAGGTGGCGGTCTGCTCCGTGGTCCAGTTGCCGGTGGCGATCGAGGATCTGTAGGCGTTGCCGGTGGTGAACAGATAGCCGTTGCCGGTGCCACCACCGTCGGTGTTGCCCATGCCCCAGATGAAGTACGGCGTCGGCTGGCTCGGGTCGACCCACACCTCGGTCGAGACGGTGATCGCCTCGAGGCCGGTCATCATGTTGTCGGGCAGCTCCACGTGGCCGTTGGTGCCGCCGAGCGTGAGCCCGCCGTCGGCCCAGGTCGCGTCACCGCTGACGGTCCCGTCGTAGCCGTGGCCCGAGCTGTCGGTCGCCGTGGTGCCGGACGTCTCATCGAGCTCGTAGTGGGCGACCAGCCCGTTCTCGTCGGCCTCGACCGGCGTGGGCGGCTCGGGGACGACGATCCCCTCGCGGAGCACGTCGAGCTCTGCCTTGGTGACCGGGATGACCGTGCCGTGGCGGGGGCTGGCGGGCAGGTTGTAGTCGTCGGCCACCTGCCAGTCCGGGGCCTCGAGGTCGTCGGTGCCCAGCGGGATGTAGCCGCGGCCGCCGTACTCGTCGACGAACAGGTAGTAGGGCGAGCCCGAGGTGTCGCCCGGGTTGGCCTCGAAGACGGTCGGGCCCTCCACGGCCGACGTGCCGGCCTCGCGGCCGATGCAGCCGACCATGAACTCCCACGCCGGGTTGCCCGGCCGGTCGACGGCGGTCAACGAGGTCGACTTCTCCTGGATGATGTCGGAGCAGCCGGTGCCGCCGCCGCCCTCGTCCTTGGTGAAGCGGTAGTAGGTGCCGTTCTCCTTGATCACGGTGGAGTCGATGCGCGACTCGCCGCGGTCCTGCCAGACCTTCGCCTCGCTGAAGGTGACGAAGTCACGGGTCGTGGCGTAGAGCATCCGGTTGTACGTGCTGCCGGTGTGGTTGGGGTCGTTCTCGGCGTACAGCTTGGAAGCCCAGAACACGACGTACTGCTGGAGCGTCTCGTCCCAGTAGGCCTCCGGGGCCCAGGTGTTGCCCGCGGTCGGCGGCGACACCAGGACATGACGCTGCTCGGACCAGTTCACCAGGTCGGTGGACTCCCAGACCTCGAGGTAGCGGCTGCCAGTGCGCTGGGAGCGGTCCCAGTCGCCGTTGCGGCCGATGGAGAGGTCGGTGGCGATCAGGAAGAACCGGTCACCCTCGGGGGAGCGGATGAGGAACGGGTCGCGAAGGCCCAGCTCACCCATCGTCGACTCGAGGACGGGCCTTCCGTCGTTGAGCTCGTCCCACTCGAGTGCGTCGTTGCCGCGGCTGGCCGCGAAGTAGATCTTCTCGCCGGCGACGGAGTTGCCGGTGAAGTAGCTGAAGGCGTAGCCCTCGTAGGCAGCGGCCTCGGGCAGCTCGCGGACCGTCAGCTGGAAGTTGCGGGTGGCGGTCGCCCCGCCCACGGCCACGGTGGCGGTCAGCGTCACCTGGGTGTCCCCGGCGCCGTCAGGGGGTCGGGTCACGATGCCGTCGGTCGTGACGGTTGTGGGCGCGGAGGAGACCCAGGTGACCGTCGCGCCGTGGCGGCCGGAGTCCGGCAGCGTCAGGTGGCCGCGCACGTCGTCCGGGTGGACCAGGGACAGGGCAGCCGCCGCGTCATCGGCCTTGGCCTCGTCGTCCTCCTCGGGGAGCACGGTGGCCTCGAAGGATCGCGTCCCGGTCGCCCCGCCGCGGCTCACGGTGGCGGTGAGGGTGACCTCGACCGGGTCCTCCAGTGCTGAGGGACGGGTGACGGCGCCGGAAGAGGCGATGACGTCGGGGTGGCTCGAGGTCCAGGCGATCGTGGAGCCGTTCTCACCGGCGGTGGGCAGCGTGAGGTTGCTCGTCACGGCCGAGAGGTCTCCGAGGTCCAGCGCGGCGGTGTCGGCTGTGACGCGAGAGGCGTCGCTGGGCGTCAGGTCGGCGACCTCGGCGGCGTCGAGTGCCCGGTTGTAGACGCGGAAGTCGCGGACCGTGCCCTTGAGGGTCGTGTCGGGCACGTACGGCGAGTTGCCGATGTAGTTGGCCGTGGTGGTGCCTCCGCCGATGCTGCCGGGAGTGATGGTGATGCCTGTGTTGCGCCCGACCTCGACGCCGTCCTCGTAGAGCACTCCGGTGGAGCCGGTCTGGGTGTAGGTCACGGTCTTCCACACACCACGCGCGAGGTTGCGGTCCGTGGCCGGCTGGGTGTTCTGCTCGGTGGTCCAGTTGCCGCTCGCGATCGTGTTGCGGAAGCGGTTGGCGAGGGCGCCCAGGTAGCCGTTGCCGTCGTTGCCGGAGGTGTTGCCGAAGCTGTAGAGGAAGAACGCGCCCTGCTGCGTCTTGTCGATCTTGACGTCGAAGGAGACGGTGATCGAGGTCAGCCCGGCGATGGCGTTGTTGGGCAGCTTCACGTAGTCGTCGACGCCGTCGAGGACCAGCCCCCCGGCCCCTTGGGCGGCCCCACCGACGATCGCGGCGTCGCGGTTGGTGGAGGACACGTCGTCGGCGGTGGCCCCGGATCCGGTCAGGGGGTAGTGGAGGACGAGCCCGGCGGTCGACGGCGCAGCGGCGGCTGCCGGGGGGAGCGCGAGCAACAGGCCGGCCAGCACGGCGAGCACCAGGCTGGTGACGAGGGCACGCCGGGTCGGGGGACAGGGGGGCACGGTCGGGGGCACGACGGGCATCGGGAGTCCTCAGGTATGTGAGCGCTAACACCGAGAGTGTGACCGCCATCACCTTTCCCGTCAACAGTCCGCTCCAAGGTCTTGACTCCCGAGGTGTTAGCGCTAACACTCGCGTGTGGTGGCCGTCACACGGACGGAGACCACACCTGGACCCCCGACCCAGAGGACCACCATGAAGATCGCCCCCCGCACGTCAGCCGCCATGACCGCGGTCGCCGTCCTGGCCGCCGGACTCGCCACCGTGGCGAGCACCGCCGGCCCGGTCGCCGCAGCTGACGACCTGGTCACCTGGACCGACACGTTCGAGGGCAGCGCGCTCGACGCGCGCTGGACGCTGGTCAACCCCGACCCGGGCAAGGTGGCCGTCTCCGACGGCGCCCTGCGGATCGCGGGACAGCCCGGTGACACCTACCAGACGGTCAACACAGCCAGGAACGTCGCCGTGCTCGACGTCCCCGAGGGGGACTTCAGCGCGACCGTCGAGGTCTCCGCCGCCGTCGCGAAGGTCTACCAGGGAGCCGGCCTGATCGCCTGGCAGGACATGGACAACTACGTCCGGTCCGGGCTGACCTTCGTCGGCGGGCTCTCCCCGTCCGGCACCGCGATCGAGACCGACGTCGAGACCGGCGGGTCGTTCCGGGCAGTGAGCTTCGCCGACCGCCCGGGCTCCACGGCCGAGAGGCTCCGTCTCCAGCGGGTGGGCGACACGATCACCTCGAGCTACTGGAGCGGGTCCGCGTGGGTGACGGCCGGCACGACCGACGTCTCCTTCGACACCACGCAGGTCGGTCTCTACGCCCTGGCGGCCCAGGACGGCACCGTCCTGCCCGCGGCGTTCGACAACTTCACCCTCGAGCACACCCCCGGGGCCGACGTCGCGCCGCAGGGCGCCTTCGTGCTCCAGGGCGCCGGCGAGGCGCCGTACCTCGTGGTCGACGGGAGCGCGCTGGCGCTGACGGCCGACCAGCCCACCGCCAGCCTGCGCCTGCACGCCACGGACCTCGGCGACGGTGCGGTCGCGATCCGCACCGACGACGCCCCGCTCGTGCTGCAGGGCGGTGCCCTCGTCCTGGGTGCGGCCGACGCCGTGCCCACGCCCCTGCGCATCACCGACGCGGGAGGCGGGAAGGTCGTGCTCCGCGACGCGGCCGCCCGGGCGTCGTACGTCACGCGCGGCGCCGACGGTGCCCTCGTGACCGGCGCGGAGGCCGACGCGGTCCGCTTCCTGCTCTCCGAGGTCGACGACAGCCTCGCCACCCTCGACATCGACGGAGAGGGCACGGGCGCGTCCATCAGCGACACGATGTTCGGCATCTTCTACGAGGACATCAACTACGCCGCGGACGGCGGCCTGTACGCCGAGCTTGTCCGCAACCGGTCCTTCGAGTTCAACAGCTCCGACAACGGCTCCTTCACCGGGATGACCGCGTGGCAGGTGCTGGACCGCAGCGGCGCCGGCACCACGGGGGCCGTGGTGAACGACGCGGCCCGCCTCAACGCGATGAACCGCAACTACATGCGGCTCACCGCCGCAGCTGCCGGCGACGGCCTGCGCAACATCGGCTACAACAACGGGTTCGCGGTCAAGGCCGGCACCTCGTACGACGGGTACCTCTGGGCCCGGAGCGCGACTGCCCAGCAGCTGACCGTGAAGATCGAGAACGCCGCCGGTGACGCCACCCTGGCCTCGGCGAGCGTCGCGCTGGACGGCACCGACACCTGGAAGAAGTACCCGTTCACGCTGACCCCCGGCTCCACCACCGACGCCGGCCGGCTCACCGTGCTCGCCGGCGCCCAGTCCGTCATCGGGCTGGACATGATCTCGCTGATGCCGCACGACACGTGGGTCGGTCCGGTCAACGGCCGCTCCGTGCTGCGCAAGGACCTCGCCGAGAAGATCGCGGCGATGAAGCCGTCGTTCGTCCGGTTCCCCGGCGGCTGCGTCACCAACGTCGGCACCTTCCGCACCTACGAGGAGAGCGGCTACACCGACCGTCGCCGGACCTACCAGTGGAAGGAGACCATCGGCCCGGTCGAGGAGCGTCCGGCCAACTGGAACTTCTGGGGCTACAACCAGTCCTACGGCATCGGCTACCTCGAATACTTCGAACTCGCCGAGGACCTCGGCGCGGAGCCGCTGCCGGTCGTCTCCGTCGGCGCCAACGGCTGCGGGAGCAACATCCCCGAGATGCACGACCCCGCGATGATCGACCGGTGGGTCGACGACACGGTCGACCTGATCGAGTTCGCCAACGGCGGCACCGACACCGAGTGGGGCGCCAGGCGCGCGGCGCTCGGACACCCCGAGCCGTTCGGGCTGGAGATGATCGGCCTCGGCAACGAGGAGAACACCACCACGTTCGAGCAGAACTTCCCGGAGTTCCGGGACGCGATCGAGGCGAAGTACCCCGACATCACGATCATCTCCAACTCCGGTCCGGACGACGCCGGCGCCCGTTTCGACACGCTCTGGGACTACAACCGGGCGCAGCAGGTCGACATGGTCGACGAGCACTACTACAACGACCCGCAGTGGTTCCTCGAGAACCACCACCGCTACGACAGCTACGACCGCGAGGGCCCGAAGGTGTTCCTCGGTGAGTACGCCTCCCGGGGCAACACGTGGGGCAACGCGCTGGCCGAGGCGTCGTACATGACCGCCCTCCAGCGCAACGCCGACGTGGTCCGGCTCGCCTCCTACGCGCCGCTGCTCTCCAACGAGTCCCACGTCCAGTGGAGCCCGGACGCGATCTGGTTCGACAACGACGAGTCCTGGGAGACCCCCAACTGGGAGGTCCAGAAGCTCTTCGGCAACAACGTGGGCGACGAGGTCGCGCCGAGCACGTTCGACGGCCCGGTGAACGCGGCCGAGGACATCTCCGGAGGCGTCTTCCTCTCGACGTGGTCGACGTCGGCGGCCTACGACAACGTCACGGTGACCTCGAACGACACCGGGGAGACCCTGTTCTCCGACCAGTTCGACAACGCCTCCCAGTGGTCGCCGCAGCGCGGCTCGTGGGCAGCCGCCGGCGGTCGCTACGTGCAGTCGTCCACGACCGTGAACGACGCCCGCAGCATCGTCACCGGCGCCTACGCCAAGGACTGGAGCAACTACACCCTCGAGCTCGACGCGACCAAGCTCGCCGGCAGCGAGGGCTTCCTGGTCGGCTTCGGCGCCACGGGCGCCAACAACTTCTACTGGTGGAACCTCGGCGGCTGGAACAACACCCGTTCCGTCCTCCAGCGGGCCACGGGTGGCAGTGCGAACGAGGTCAAGGCCATCGAGGGCCACAGCCTCACGACCGGCCAGACCTACCGCGTGAAGGTCGTCGTCGAGGGCACGCACATCGAGCTCTACCTCGACGGTCAGCTGCAGATGAGCTACGACCAGCCGGCGCCCCCGGCCAAGGTGTTCCAGGTCGTCACCCGGGACGAGCGGACCGGTGACCTGGTGGCCAAGGTGGTCAACACGTCCACCAGCCCGGTCCGCACCCGGGTCGAGATCGCCGGTGCGGAGATCCAGCCGACCGCCACGGTCACCACGCTGGCGGCACCCTCGACCACGGCCACCAACACCAAGGCCGCTCCGGACCTCATCAAGCCGCGGACCCGTGAGGTCCAGGGGATCTCGAGCTCGTTCGAGTACGAGTTCCCGGCCGCGTCGGTCACCTTCCTGCGCATGCACACCGCGGACGGCGTCGCGCCGGTCGTGGACGAGCTGTCGGTGGTCGGTGACGGCGTGAACGGCTGGTACGGCGACCCCGCGACCGTGCACGTGGCCGCCTCCGACGACCGGAGGGTCGAGCGCCTCGAGGTGGCGGTCGACGACGGCCCGTGGACCAGGATCCCGGGCGACTCGGGCGAGGTGTCGGTGGCGGGCGACGGCACGCACACGGTGAAGGTGCGCGCGGTGGACCCGGCCGGCAACGTCGGGGAGATCCGCCCGCTGGTCGTGGGCATCGACGCCACGGCGCCGGTGACCCGCGCCGCCTTCAACCAGGGGTCCCGCGTCATCTCACTGACGGCGGCGGACTCCGGCTCCGGGGTCGAGCGCGTCGACTACCGCCTCGGCGGCGGTGCGTGGGCGTCCTACGACCAGCCCTTCCAGGTCGGTGCGGGGGCGACCACGGTCGACTTCCGCGCCGTGGACCGGCTCGGGCGGATGGAGCAGCCGGGCACGCTGGACGTCCCGGCCGCCGGGGCGCAGCTCGCCACCACCGTGACGGCGGCGGTCCCGGTCGAGGACCCCGTGCCCCTGGGCCGCCCGGTCCGGGTCGAGGTCTCGGTCAGCACCGAGGGCGCCACCCCGACCGGTGCGGTGACCCTCGCGGCCGCGTCGGGCACCGTCGCCACGGCCACGCTCGTCGACGGCCGGGCGGTCCTCGCCGTGCCGTCGGTCGAGCTGGGCGTCGGCAGCCACGCGCTGACCGTGCGGTACGGCGGCGACAGCGCCCGGGCGGCGTCCCAGGACACCGTCTCCCTGATCGTCACCAAGGCCACCTCGACCACCAGGGTGACCGTGCGGCCCCGCACGGTGCCGCCCCGGAAGAAGGCAACCGCCACGGTCACCGTGGCCGCCCCGGTCGAGCCCGAGGGCGTGGTCAGGGTGAAGATCCGCAAGGACGGCCGGGTCGTCGGCACACGTGTCGTCCGGCTCGCGGAGGGCAAGGGCAGGGCTGTCCTGCCCCGCCTGCCCCTGGGCCGTTACCACCTCACCGCGACCTACTCGGGCTCGTCGACGGTCGCGTCCTCGTCGGACAAGACCGTCCTGCGAGTGACCGGAGCCGGCCGATGAGCCGCGCGAGCACGACGAAGGAGAACCGGACCATGATGAGGACGAGGCTGAGCGGCGTCGCGCGCGCGTGGGCGGTCGGGGCGCTGGCCCTGGCAGCGTCGATGGGCGGTGTCGTCCCGGGCGCCGGTCCGGCGGCGGGCGCCGAGGGAGACCTGACCTCCGACCTGGTGGGCTGGTGGAAGCTCGACGAGTCCTCCGGGACCGTCGCCACCGACTCCTCCGGCAACGGCCGCCACGGCGCCGTCGTGGGGGCGGCCACGTGGAACTCCGGTGACGGGTTCACCTTCAGCGGCGGCGGCAACAGCAGCGGCAACGCGATCACCCTCCCGAACAACCTGCTGGCCGGCCTCCAGGAGGTCACTGTCGACTTCGACGTGTGGGTCGACACCACGCCGTCGGGCAACAACTTCATCTTCAACCTCGGCAACTCCGCGGCCTGGCCGAACGGCACCGGCTACCTGTTCGTCACCGACAGCGACGACGGCGGCCGGCTGCGCGCCACCGTCGCCGAGAACGGGCACGGCACCGAGCAGAGCGCGAGCCGCGTGGGCGGGCTGACCCGTGGCGTGTGGAAGCACGTGACGTTCAGCATCGACGGCGGCACCCCGGCCGCTCCCGGCGCCTCCCGGCTCTACGAGGACGGCGTGCTGGTCGCGTCGAACACCAACCTCACCACCAACCCCGGGCTCATGGGCACGCCGGACGGCACCACCACGCGCAACGTGCTGGGCCGCTCGGCGTATGCCGAGGACTTCTCGTTCAAGGGCCGGCTGCGTGACTTCCGGATCTACTCCCGGGCGCTGACCGCCGAGGAGGCGTCCGCCAGCGCCCAGGACACCAACGTGGCGGCGGCCGAGGCCGATGCCGCGGCGCTGACCCTGGGCGACACCACGGCGGTCACCAGCGACCTGGCACTGCCCGGCACCGGACCGCGCGGCACCAGCGTGTCCTGGGCGACGAGCGACGCCGCGGTGGTCGAGGCCGACGGCACGGTCCACCGCCCGCCGTACGGCCAGCCCGACGGCCGGGCAACGCTCACGGCCACCGTCACCCGAGGCGACGTGAGCCGACCGGCAGGACCGTTCTCCGTGACGGTGCTGGCCGAGGAGCTCGACGACGCCGGCAAGGCGCAGGAGGCGGTCGACGCCGTCGCCCTGGTCCACCCCGACGACGTGCGCGGCAACCTCACCCTGCCGGGCTCCGGCCTGCACGGGACCACCCTGACCTGGTCCTCCGGCAACCCCGCCGTGGTCACCGACTCAGGCGAGGTCACCCGGCCCGCCCACGGCAGCGACCCCGTGGACGTGCCCCTCACCGTGACCGGCACGCTGGACGGCTCGACCGCCACCCGGACGATCACGGTCAGGGTCCGGCCGCTGCCGGCGCCCGCCGACCACGAGGCCTACGCCTTCGCCTACTTCGCCGGTGAGAGCACCGACGACGCGGAGAAGATCTACTTCGGCGCCAGCCGGGGCAACGACCCCCTCGACTACGACGTGCTCAACGACGGCCGGCCGGTGCTCGCCTCCGAGCACGGTGAGCGCGGGTTGCGTGACCCGTTCCTGATCCGCTCCCCCGAGGGAGACCGGTTCTACCTGCTCGCCACCGACCTCAAGGCATACCCGTCCGTCGACTTCGGCCAGGCCCAGGAGACCGGCAGCAAGTACATCGAGGTCTGGGAGTCCACCGACCTGGTGAACTGGTCGGACCAGCGGCACATCAAGGTCTCCTCGGACTTCGCCGGCAACACCTGGGCGCCGGAGGCGTTCTACGACGAGGAGGCAGGGGAGTACGTCGTCTACTGGGCGTCCGCCCTCTACCCGACGACCGACCAGGCGGGTCGCGACATCGCGACGTCGTACCAGCGGATGATGTATGCGACGACGCGCGACTTCGTGACCTTCAGCGAGCCGAAGCCGTGGATCGACGTCAAGCGCGGCACCGGTCGCGGCATGATCGACGCCACCGTCGTCAAGGACGGGGACACCTACTACCGAGTGGTGAAGGACGAGGCGTCCATGACACCGCGGCAGGAGCGCTCGACCGACCTGCGGGCGACGGTGACGGGCTCGCTCCCCACCACGACGTCAGCCCCTGGCTGGCAGCTGGTCAAGGAGCGGGTCGGCGTGGGCCAGCCCAACCCGTGGGGTGGCACCTTCACCCAGGGTGAGGGGCCGACCGTCTTCCCCGACAACGAGATCGAGGACCGCTGGTACATGTTCATCGACCAGCCGAGCTACCACGGTGGTCGGGGCTACCTCGCCTTCCGCACCGACGACATCGCGAGCGGCGCCTGGCAGTCCGTCCCCGCCGCCGACCTGCCCAGCAGCCCACGGCACGGCACGGTCATCCCGGTCACCCAGGCCGAGCTCGACCGGATGCGGGCGGCCTACCAGCCCGAGCTGCTGGTCGCCTCCGTCGACGACGTGACGGCCACGACGCGGCAGGGCGCCGCGCCGCAGCTGCCGTCGACGGTGATGGCCGAGCTCGGCGACGGCTCGACCGGGAAGGTGGAGGTGCGCTGGGACGACGTCGACCCCACGTCGTACGCAGCCCCGGGGACGTTCACGGTGCGCGGCACCGTCGCCCGCGGCTCGGCGGACCATCCGGTGGCCACGGTCACCGTCACCGACGCAGCGGACCCCGTGGTCACGCTGTCGACGGGCGCAGCCGACGCGGACGACGGCTGGTGGGCCACGGACCCGGTCCGCGTCAGCGCGCACGCCACCGACGCGTCCGGCATCGACTCCGTGGAGACGTCGGTCGACGGCGCTCCGTGGTCGGCCACCCCCGGTGCCACTGGCTCGGCGCTGGTCTCCGGCGACGGCACCCACACCGTGACCGCCCGCGCCCTCGACACGACCGGGAACCGGTCGGCGGTGGCGACGACCGAGGTGCGGATCGACGCGACGGACCCCGTCAGCCGGGCGACGCTCGACGCCGGCCGACAGGTCACCGTGCGGGCAGGAGACGCGACCTCGGGCGTGCACCGGATCGAGACCCGCGTCGGCTCGGGCAGCTGGACGGCGTACGCCGGTCCCTTCCAGGTCGGCGACGCAGCCACGACCGTCGAATACCGCGCGGTGGACCGGGCCGGCAACGTCGAGCCCGCGAGCTCGCTGGCCGTGCCGGGGATCGGCAGGGAGCTCTCACTGTCGTCCGTAGCAGCCTCCACCACCACCCCGGTGGCGCGGTACGGCGCGACGGTGCCGGTCTCGGTCCGCGTCTCCGGTGCCGGGACTGCCCCTGTCGGGACCGTCCGCGTCGTCGCCGGTGACCGGCTGATCGCGTCCGGGGAGCTGGTCGACGGCCGAGTGCGGCTCGCGATCGACACCGCCGGCCTCGGTGTCGGCGAGCACGCGCTCCACGTGCGGTACGACGGCAGCGCCACGCACCGGGCCTCGGTGACGACGGTGGCAGTGACGGTGGAGAGGGCGACGTCCGACACGGACGTCCGCGTGGCCCGCTCGAAGGACGCAGAGCGGGTCACGGCCCGGGTGCTCGTGTCGACGGATCCCTCGGGTCAGGTGCCCGACCGAGTGCGCGCCGCGCTGGTCCGTCGGGGCAAGGTGCTCCGGTCCGGGTGGCTCGACCTCTCGGACAACGGCCGGGCGCGGTGGAGCCTCTCGACGAACCGCGCCGGCCTCTACACCGTGCGCATCGTGACCCCCGACTCCGAGACCCTCGCCGGCTCCATGGACGCCGCCCGCGTCCGGATCCGGTGACAGACCTGGTGTCCCGGGAGGAGCTGCGCCTCCCGGGGCACCAGTGCCAGACCCTCGAGCCACGACACCCGACAGGATGGGGCCATGACCACAGACCGCGTTTTCGGTCAGCTGCCCGATGGGCGCGTAGTACGGCTGCTGTCCATCGGCTCGGCCCCAGGGCCGGTCGTCGAGGTGCTGGCGCTCGGGGCCACGGTGCACCGGCTGGAGGTGGCCTGCGGAGACGGTGTGCGACGCAACGTGGTCCTCGGGCACCCCGACGTCGCGGAGCGCCTGGCCAGCGGCGACTACATCGGTGGGACGATCGGGCGCTACGCCAACCGGATCGCGGCTGGGCGCTTCCCGCTCGACGGTCGCGAGGTGCAGGTCGGCACCCACGACCGCGGCAACAGCCTGCACGGCGGACCGGAGGGCTTCGACAGCCACCTCTGGGACGTCGTCGAGCACCGGCCGGACGAGGTGCTCCTCTCGATGACCAGCCCCGACGGGGACCAGGGCTTCCCGGGTGCGGTGAGTGCGAGCGTCCGCTACCGGGTGGACGACGACACCGTGGCGGTCACGATGGAGGCCACGACGGATGCCACCACGGTCCTCAACATGACCAACCACGCCTACCTCAACCTCGACGGTGAGGGCGCGGGCACGATCGACGGCCACGTCCTGCTGCTGGAAGCCGACGCCTACACCCCGGTCGACGCCACCGGGATCCCGCTCGGTGAGCACGCCCCGGTCGACGGCACCCCCTTCGACTTCCGCCAGGCCGCGAGGGTCGGACCGGCGCTGCGGGCCGAGCACCCCCAGGTGGCCGACGCGCGCGGCATCGACCACAACTACGTGGTGCGCGGCACGGGCTTCCGCCGGGCCGCCGTGCTGGACTCCCGGCGTACCGGAACCCGCCTCGAGCTGTGGAGCGACCAGCCGGGCCTGCAGGTCTACACCGGCAACTTCCTCGACGGAACGCGCCGGTCCACCGGTGGTGCGCGGTACAGGCAGGGAGACGGGATCGCCCTGGAGCCCCAGCTCTACCCGGACTCTCCGAACCGGCCGGCCTGGCCATCCGCGGTGCTGCGCCCGGGCGAGGTCTACCGCACCGCCATGGAGTGGCGGTTCAGCCCCGTGGGACCGACGTGACGAAGGCCCCGGGAGATCCCGGGGCCTTCGGCGTTGCTCGACGATCAGGAGATCGGCGTGCCGCCGGTGGGGCCGGTGGTGCCGGGGGTTCCGGTCGTGCCGGTCGTGCCCGTGGTGCCACCCATGGTTCCGCCGCTGGTGCCGGTGGTGCCACCCATTGTTCCGCCGGTGGTGCCACCCATTGTTCCGCCGGTGGTGCCCGGCTCGTTGACCTCGCCGGTCGGCTTGATGTCACCACGCCAGGCGCCGGTCTCGGTGCCGCGGTGCTCGATGAACTCCTTGAACCGCTCGAGGTCACCCTCGACGCGGCGGTCGACCACGTTGAGCATGTCGCCGGCCTTCTCCATCATCCCCTCGGGCTCGAAGTCGAGCCGCAGGGTCACCCGGGTGTGGTCGGCGCCGGCAGGAGCGAACGAGACGGTGCCGTCGTTCTTGCTGCCCGAGACGGCACGCCAGGTCACCCGCTCGTCGGGGGTCTGGTCGACGATCTCGGCGTCCCACTCGCGCTTCACGCCGGCGATCTCCGCCTTCCAGTGGAGGTGCTTGTCGTCGAGCTGCTTCACCTCTTCGACGCCTTCCATAAACTGCGGGAAGGTCTCGAACTGGGTCCACTGGTCGTACGCCGTGCGCACGGGTACGTCGACCTCGCAGGACTTCTCGATGACGCTCATCTGGGTCTCTCCTCCTGTTCCGTGCGGGATTCTGCGGTCCCGGGTGCGGTACCCGATCGGCGCCCGGTCACACGGTCGGAGGAGGAGCCGCGCGTGTCAGGCGACGAGATCGCCGTAGTCCGGGTGGTCGCGGATGTACGCCGCGACGAAGGAGCACAGCGGCCGGACCCGCAGGCCGCGATCCCGGGCCTCCTCGAGGGCGACGCGCACCAGCTCGGTGCCCAGGCCGCGGCCGCCGTACGCCGGGTCGACCACCGTGTGCGGCATCGTCATCACGCCGTCGCGGACCGTGTAGTCGGCGAAGCCGACCACCTGCCCGTCGAGTGAGATCTCGAAGCGGCCGGCTCCCGGGTTGTCCTGGACTCGGATCTGCATGCGTGTGACGGTAGCGGGGGGCAGGTGACTTGCCGGTAGGGCCTCCACGGGAGGAAGGTGACGCCATGGCCGCCACCACCTCGTCGTACTCCATCACCATGCGCCTCCACACCGACCCCGACCACGGGGTCGTGGGGCAGGTCGCGACCACGATCGCGGAGGGCGGTGGCATCGTCACGGCCATCGACGTCGCCGAGTCGCGGCACGACCGGCTGGTCCTCGACGTGACCTGCTCGGCGGCCGACGGCAAGCACTCCGAGGAGATCGTCGCGGCGGTCGAGGCGATGGAGGGCGTCGACGTCTACAAGGTCAGCGACCGGACGTTCCTGCTGCACATCGGCGGCAAGATCGAAGTCACCTCGAAGGTGCCGCTCAGGACCCGCGACGACCTGTCGCTGGCCTACACGCCGGGCGTGGGCCGGGTCTCGATGGCGATCCACGAGAACCCCGAGGACGTGCGCCGGCTGACGATCAAGGGCAACACCGTCGCCGTCGTCACCGACGGGTCGGCCGTGCTCGGCCTGGGCAACATCGGCCCCGGTGCCGCCCTGCCGGTGATGGAGGGCAAGGCCGCGCTGTTCAAGCGGTTCGCCGACATCGACGCGTGGCCGATCTGCCTGGCGACCCAGGACACCGACGAGATCGTCAAGGCGGTCGAGATGATCGCGCCGGGCTTCGGCGGCATCAACCTCGAGGACATCGCGGCGCCGCGGTGCTTCGAGATCGAGCGCCGGCTGCGGGAGTCGCTCGACATCCCCGTCTTCCACGACGACCAGCACGGCACGGCGATCGTGGTGCTCGCCGCGCTGACCAACGCGCTGCGCTGCGTGTCCAAGTCACTGCCCGACGTCCGGATCGTGGTGTCGGGCGCGGGTGCGGCCGGCACGGCGATCGTCACCCTGCTGCTCGCCGCCGGCGCCGTCGACGTCGTGGTGGTCGACCGCCAGGGTGCGCTCTCCGCCGACGACTCCAGCCTGCCGCCCGCGCAGCTCACCCTCGCCCAGTCCACCAACCCGCGCCGCGTCACCGGCTCGCTCCACGACGTGCTCGCCGGCGCCGACGTCTTCATCGGCGTCTCCGCGCCCGGCGTGCTCAAGCCCGAGTGGATCGACGAGATGGCCGACGACGCCGTGGTCTTCGCGCTGGCCAACCCCGACCCCGAGGTCGACCCGGCGGAAGCCGGCAAGCGGGCGGCCGTGGTGGCCTCGGGCCGGTCCGACTACCCCAACCAGATCAACAACGTGCTCGCCTTCCCCGGTGTCTTCCGCGGCCTGCTCGACGCGAAGGCCGACGAGATCACCGTCGACCAGCTGCTCGCCGCCGCCGACGCCATCGCCCGGGTCGTGACCGACGAGGAGCTGAACGCCTCGTTCATCATCCCGAGCGTCTTCCACCCCGACGTCACCAAGCGGGTCGCCGCCGCCATCAGCGGCAAGCACCACGAGATCTGAGGGTCAGGCGCGGGCAGCCACCAGCGCTGCGCCGACGATGCCGGCCTTGTTGAGCAGGGTGGCCGGCACGATCTCGGTGTCGATCCTGATCAGCGGAGCGTACTCCTCGAAGTGCTTGCTGACCCCGCCGCCGACGACGAGGAGGTCGGGGGAGAAGAGCTTCTCGACGGTCCGGTAGTAGGTCGTCAGCCGCTCGGCCCACTCCTCCCACGACAGGTCCTCCGCTTCGCGGGCGCTGTTCGCCGCCCGCGACTCGGCGTCGTGGCCGTCGATCTCGAGGTGGCCGAGCTCGCTGTTGGGCACCAGCACCCCGTCGTGGATCAGCGCGGAGCCGATGCCCGTGCCGAGCGTGGTCACGATGACCAGGCCGTTGACGCCGCGGGCCGCGCCGTACGTCGCCTCGGCCAGCCCGGCTGCGTCCGCGTCGTTGACGACGTGCACGTCCCGGCCCAGCGCCTCGGTGAAGAGCGCGTCGGCGTCGGTGCCGACCCAGGACTCGTCGATGTTGGCGGCCGACTGGACCACCCCGTGGCGTACGACGGCTGGCACCGTCACGCCCACGGCGGCCGGGGAGACGGGGAAGCGCTCGATGAGCTCGCGGAAGACGTCCGCCACGGCGGCCGGCGTGGCGGGCTGCGGAGTCTTGATCTTCTCGCGCTGCCCGGCGAAGTCGCCGGCCTCGAGGTCGACGGGCGCCCCCTTGATGCCGGTGCCGCCGAAGTCGATGCCGAAGGGATGCTCGGAGCCGCTCATGGCCCCAACCTGCCGCACGCCCCCGACCGCGGCAACCGCCGCGGGTCTCGACTTCGCTCGACCCAGCCGGGTCTCGACTTCGCTCGACCAGCCGGGCGGGTCCCACGGGCGCTCCTACACTGCCCGCCATGGCCGCGCACACGACCCGCATGCTGCTCCTCGGTGCCGTGGCCCTGTTCGAGCCGGTCAACGGCTACCAGATCCGCCGCGAGCTCGGCTCCTGGCAGGTCGACGAGTGGGCCAACCTCGGCCCGGGGTCGATCTACAGCGGCCTCAACACCCTGGTGAAGCTCGGCCAGGTCGTCCGCCACGACCTCGAGGACGACGGCCGCCAGGTCGCGGTCTACGAGATCACCGGGGACGGCCGCGAGGAGCTGGGCCGGCTCCTCGCCGAGTCGCTGGAGCGGGTCACGCTGTTCGACCGGGTGGGCTTCCATGCCGCCTTCGGCCTGATCGCCCTGCTCGACCGGACGGCGGCGATCCGCCACCTCGAGGTGCGGCTCGAGGAGCTCGACCGCATGCTCGCGAGGGAGCCCGACGACCGCTACGCACCCCCGCACGCCCTCTGGGGACTGGCCTTGGAGCTGCAGCAGCTGGGGGTCGAGCGCACCTGGGTCATGGAGACGGTCGAGCGGCTCGGGCGGGGTGATTTCACGCTCGCCGGGGACGAGTGGACGTGGGTGCCACCGGCCGACGACCCGGGCCACCAGATCCAGGCGGACCGGGAGAAATATCGCGGGCTTCTGGGTCGCTGACCTGCCACGCTCTGCTCATGACGAGCGACCTGGCCGCCCACCTCGAGGGGTTGCGCACGGCGCTGGCGGCGATGGTGCGGTACGCCGATCGCGCGGGCCTGTCGGCGCCGGTGCCGACCACGCCCGACTGGACCGTGAGGCGGCTGGTCGCCCACCAGGGGATGGTGCACCGCTGGGCGGCGGCGATCATCCGCGGCGACGACGTGGACCAGGCCGGCGCGGCGGCGGCCTTCGAGGCCGAGGGCCGGAGCACTCCCGACCCGCTGGAGTGGCTGCGCGACGGCGCGATCGAGCTGGTCACCGCGATCTGCCGGGCCCCCGACGACCTCGATGCGCTGGTCTTCCTCGCCGACGCGCCGCCACCGAAGCGGTTCTGGGCGCGCCGGCAGTGTCACGAGACGACGATCCACGCCGTCGACGCGTTGTCCGCGCAGCTGGGCCGCTACCCGGTCGCCGCCGACGCCGGCTGGATCCCCCCCGAGCTGGCCCTGGACGGCATCGACGAGCTGCTCAGCGGCTTCCTGCCCCGCCCCGTGTCGCGGCTTCGGTCGGAGGATCCCCAGCGCATCGTCGTACTCCCCGAGGAGGGCGACACCGCCTGGCAGGTGGACGTGAGCACGGCGCCTCCGGTGACCACCCGGCTCCCGCGCCGGGACGCGCCTTCCGATGCCGACACGCTGCTCGCGGGCGGGGCGGTCGGGCTCTACCTGACGCTGTGGAACCGCAGCGACGAGGTCGCGCCCACCGGGGACTGGGATCTCTGGCGCGACAGCGCCCAGGTCCGCTGGACCCGGTGACCGGTCTCGGCTGGGCATAGCGGACCGATCCCGTCCGCCCGGGGTGCGAGCGTGGGGACGTCCGGGCAATCCGGTTGTCCGGAGGTCCGGCACCGGGCACACTGACCGACGCTGTTCAAGTTTGAATACACGACGAGGGGGCTGGATGATCACCGCACGGGGACTCGTGCAGACGTTCCACACCAGGCAGGGCAAGACGAAGACGGAGGTCCGCGCCGTGGACGGCGTGGACCTCGACGTGGCCGAGGGCGAGGTCGTCGGCTTCCTCGGTCCCAACGGGGCCGGCAAGACCACGACGCTGCGGATGCTCACCACGCTGCTCAGGCCGACGGCCGGCACTGCGACGGTCGCGGGGTACGACGTGGTGCGCGAGGCCGAGCAGGTGCGCCGCTCGATCGGCTACGTCTCCCAGGTCGGCGCCACCTTCTCCGGCGCGCTCGCCGGCGACGAGGTGAGCGACCACGGCCAGCTCTACGGCATGTCGCGGGCCGACGCCGTACGCCGCGGGCAGGAGCTCTTCGAGCAGCTCGACCTCGAGGGGCTGTGGCGCCGCAAGTGCGGGAAGATGTCGGGCGGCCAGAAGCGCCGGCTCGACATCGTGATGGGGCTGATCCACGACCCGACGCTCGTCTTCCTCGACGAGCCGACCACCGGCCTCGACCCGCAGGCGCGGGCCAACCTCTGGCAGCACATCCGCGGGCTGCGCGAGCGGCACGGGGCGACGGTCTTCCTGACGACGCACTACCTCGACGAGGCCGACGCGCTCGCCGACCGGATCGTCATCATCGACAAGGGCCGCATCGTCGCGAGCGACACCGCGGACAACCTCAAGGCCCAGGTCGCCGGCGACCTGGTGTCGCTGGAGATCGCCGACACCGCGCTCGTGACGAGCGCGGCCGAGCGGCTCGGAGCGCTGGCCGGCGACGTGGCCATCGACGGCCGGCATGTCTCGGGCCGCGTGCAGCGCGCGGGCCGCGCCGTACCCGGCCTGATGCGCGACCTCGACGCCGCGGGCATCGCGCTGGACGCGATCGAGGTCCACCGGCCGACGCTCGACGACGTGTTCCTGACGCTGACCGGCCGCTCGCTGCGCGACGCCGAGGCCGACGCTCAGGCTGACGCCGAGGCCGCCGAGGTGGCGGACTCCGAGGCCGGTCGAACCGATGCGGGCGAGCAGGCCCCCGAGCTCGAAGGAGCCACCCGATGACGTTCTTCCACGACTCCATGGTCGTCTTCCGCCGCCAGCTGCGGATGAACCTGCGCAACCCCGCGTGGGTGCTGATCGGCGTGATGCAGCCGGTGCTCTACCTCGTGCTCTTCGGCCCGCTGCTCAAGCCGCTGGTCGCGTCCTTCCCCGGCGGGGCGGACAACGCCTACACGTTCCTGGTGCCCGGCCTGCTGGTGCAGCTCGGCATGTTCGGCGCGTTCTTCGCCGGCTTCGGGCTGATCGGCGAGTGGCGCGAGGGCGTCATCGAGGCGGAGCGGGTCACGCCGGCCTCGCGGGCGGCGCTGCTCTTCGGCCGGCTCTACCGCGACCTGCTCCAGCTGCTCGTCCAGGCGCTGATCCTGGTCGGCCTCGGCTTGGCGATGGGCATGCGCGCGCCGATCGGCGGCGTCGCCGTCGGGATCCTGCTGACGTTGCTCATCGGCGGGGCCTGCGCCGCGGCGTCCAACGCCCTCGCGCTCACCACCAAGAGCGAGGAGGTGATGGCGCCGGTCATCAACATGGTGATGATGCCGGTGCTGCTGCTCAGCGGGATCATGCTGCCGATGACGCTCGGCCCGGGCTGGCTGAGCCGGATGAGCGACTTCATGCCGTTCCGCTGGATCGTCGACGCCGTCCGCGACAGCTTCACGGGCGAGCTCGCCACCAGCCACCTCGCCTGGGGCACCGGCTGGGCTGTCGTGCTGAGCGCGCTCGGCGTCTGGTGGGGCACCGCGGTGTTCCGCCGGGAGAACGCCTGAGAGTCCGGTCGGTCGAGCGAAGTCCGGTCGGTCGAGCGAAGTCCGGTCGGTCGAGCGAAGTCCGGTCGGTCGAGCGAAGTCGAGACCGGGGCCGGGGGCACTGCGCACGCCGCAGCGCCCCCGGCCCCGCGCCGTACCTCCTCCCGGTCCTCCTCCCGGTCCTCCTGGCCGCACCCTTGACACGCCCGCTTTACAAATGCCACTCTCTTGTCAACTTTACAAGAGGTGGTCTTTTGTAAAGCAACGCGAGGAGGACTCGACATGGCTGATCTGGCCAGCGGCACCGTGGCGGAGGGGACCACGGAGGCCTGGAAGGACAGGAAGCGGTATCTGTGGCTGCTCGGCCTGATGGTGCCCGGGCTCGGGATCATGGCGGTGATCGGCTACCTCTACACCGGCTGGTGGTGGCTGCTGCTGGCCGGGCCGATCCTGGTCAACGGGATCATCCCGCTGCTGGACCTGGCCTTCGGCC
This sequence comes from Nocardioides gansuensis, assembly GCF_003076135.1. GTDB lineage: Bacteria > Actinomycetota > Actinomycetes > Propionibacteriales > Nocardioidaceae > Nocardioides > Nocardioides gansuensis. The sequence goes on from NZ_QDGZ01000005.1 coordinate 93,077, forward strand.
TGGACCCCTCGAACCCGCCGGACGACATCATCGACCAGCTGGAGAACGACAAGTACTACCGCTGGGTGGTCTACGCCTACCTGCCGCTGCAGTTCGTCATCCTCTACGCCGCCTCGGCCTTCATCGCCGACATCAACCCCATCGCCTGGCTCACCGACCTCGTCGGAGCCACGAGCTGGGTCTCCGAGACCCTGGGCGCCAGCCTCGTGCGGGACGTGGACCTGACCTGGTGGGAGAAGTGCTTCCTGGCCTTCTCGATGGCCGGGATCATGGGCATCGGCATCAACACCGCGCACGAGCTCGGCCACAAGAAGGAGTCCGTCGAGCGCTGGCTGTCCAAGATCGCGCTCGCGCCGACCTGCTACGGCCACTTCTACATCGAGCACAACCGCGGCCACCACGTCCGCGTCGCCACCCCCGAGGACCCGGCGTCGTCGCGCCTCGGCGAGAGCTTCTACCGCTTCTGGCCGCGCACCGTCACCGGCTCCCTCAAGAGCGCCTGGCAGCTCGAGGCCAGGCGCTACCAGCGCAAGGGCACCCACCCGTTCCACTGGGGCAACGACGTGCTCAACGCCTGGCTGATGTCGGTGGTCCTCTACGGCTCGATCGTGGCCCTGTTCGGCTGGGAGGTCATGCCCTACCTGCTCATCACCATCGTTGCCGGCTTCTCGCTGCTGGAGATCATCAACTACCTCGAGCACTACGGCATGCTGCGCCAGAAGGTCGGCCCGGAGGGCAGGCAGCGCTACGAGCGGGTGCTGCCGCAGCACAGCTGGAACAGCAACAACATCGTCACCAACGTCTTCCTCTACCACCTGCAGCGGCACAGCGACCACCACGCCAACCCGACCCGTCGCTACCAGGCGCTGCGCGACTTCAAGGAGTCCCCGGCCCTGCCGACCGGCTACGCAGGCAGCCTGACCATCGCGCTCTTCCCGCCGCTGTGGCGGTGGGTGATGGACAAGCGCGTGGTCGCACACCTCGACGGTGACGTGACGCTGGCCAACATCCAGCCCGGCAAGGAGCAGAAGTACCTCGCCAAGTTTCCGCCGGCGGTCGACCACCAGGTGCACGTCGACGACAGGTTCGCGCAGAAGTTCGAGGGCGAGGTGCTCGCGGCGAAGTGCCCGGGTTGCGCCTACGTCTACGAGGTCGCGGCGGGTGACGAGCACGAGGGCTTCCCGGCCGGTACGGCGTGGAGCGAGATCCCCGACGGCTGGTGCTGCCCCGACTGTGGTGTGCGCGAGAAGATCGACTTCATCCAGATCGACCCCGCGACCCTGAAGGTGAGGGCCTGACATGAAGATCGTCGTGGACCGCGACAAGTGCGAGGGACTCGGCATGTGCGAGTCGATGGCGCACGAGTTCTTCGAGGTGGACGACGACGACGTGATGCACGTCCTCGACGAGCACCCCGACGAGAAGCACCGCAAGCTGGTGACCGCAGCGATCAGCGCGTGCCCCATGCTGGCGCTCACCCTCGAGGGCTAGGGTCTGGGGATGGTTGCCGCGAGTCCGGAGGGTGCCGAGATGGCACCCACCGGCAGCATCCGGGACCGGCTGGTCGTGGCCGCCACCGAGCTCACCACGAAGGAGGGCTGGGCGGCGGTCACGATGAGCCGCCTCGCCGACATGGTCGGCGTGAGCCGCCAGACCGTCTACAACGAGATCGGCACCAAGCCGGCGCTCGCCGAGGCGATGATCCTGGAGGAGCTCTCCCGCTTTCTCGCCAAGGTCGACCAGGCCTTCCTCGACCATCCGGGCGACCTGTCCGGCGCGATCGAGGCGGCCGTCGTGGGCGTCCTGCGGTTCGCGGAGGGCAACGCCCTCCTGCACGCCGTCGTCAGCGCCACCCACGGCGCCGACACCGAGCTGCTGCCGCTGCTGACCACCCACGCTGGCATGCTGATGGGCACCGCGAAGGCGGTCATCGCCGAGCGCCTGACCGCATACGAGCTCCCGCTGACCCAGGAGGAGCTCGCCCCGGTCATCGACGCGATCGTGCGGATCGCGCTCAGCCACGTGATGCAGCCGTCCGGCACCCCCGAGGAGACCGCCGCCGGCATCTCGTGGATCGCGCGCCGGGTCCTGGGCTCCTGAGCCGCCGCTGCGAGCGCCGACCCCTAGGCTCGGCCCATGGCCGTCGAGTGGGGTACGCCGAGGGCGCGCGCGGTGGTCGCGGCGGCCACCCTCGGCTCCGGCATGACGTTCCTCGACGGCACCGTCGTCAACGTCGCCCTGCCGAGCATCGGCCGGGATCTGGACGCCACCTTCGCCGAGCTGCAGTGGATCAACAACGGCTACTTGCTGGCGCTCTCCGCCCTGATCCTCCTCGGCGGCGCGCTCGGTGACCGGCTCGGCCGGCGCCGGGTCTTCGTGCTCGGCACGATCGCCTTCGCGGCGGCCTCGCTGCTGTGCGGCCTCGCGCCCAACGCGCCGAGCCTGATCGTCGCTCGGATCCTCCAGGGCGTCGGAGCCGCCCTGCTCACCCCCGGCAGCCTGGCGATGATCCAGGGGGCGTTCGCGCCGCGCGACCGCGCCCACGCCATCGGCGCCTGGTCGGGACTCGGCGGCATCGCCGCGGCGCTCGGCCCGTTCCTCGGCGGCGTTCTCATCGACCATGCCTCCTGGCGGTGGATCTTCCTCATCAACCTCCCGGTCGCCGTGCTCACCGTGGTGATCGCCCGGTGGGTGCCGGAGAGCAGCGCCCCCCGCGGCCGGACGGCGTTCGACTGGACGGGCGCCGCGCTGGCCTCCCTCGCGCTCGGCGGCGTCACCTTCACCCTCATCGAGTGGGGCCGGCCCGGTGTGGGTTGGGCGCTCGCCTCCGGCCTGATCGCCGGCGCCGCCTTCCTGATGGTGGAGCGCCGCACCCACGCGCCGATGGTGCCGTTGCGGCTCTTCCGCGACCGCGTGTTCAGCGCCGCCAACGCGATGACCCTGCTCGTCTACGCGGCGCTGGGCGCCGTGCTGTTCTTCCTGGTGATCCAGCTCCAGACGGTGGGCGGCTACAGCGCCCTCGCCGCCGGGGTCGCGACCCTGCCGATCACGCTGTGCATGCTCTTCCTCGCCGCGCGAGCCGGCGCGCTCGGCCAGCGGATCGGGCCGCGGATCCCGATGACCGTCGGCCCGATCGTGATGGCCGGCGGCACGCTGCTGCTGCTCCGCGTGGACGACTCGGTGTCGTACGTCGTGGACGTGCTGCCGGGTCTCACGGTCTTCGGCCTCGGCCTCGCCCTCATGGTCGCGCCGCTGACCGCCACCGTGCTGGCGGCGGCGCCTGACGAGTCGGCGGGCATCGCCAGCGGCATCAACAACGCCGTGGCGCGCGCCGGCTCGCTGCTGGCCATCGCGGCGCTGCCCGTCGCCGTGGGTCTGTCGGGAGACGACTACGCCGACCCGGGCGCCTTCGGAGCGGCGTACACCTCGGCGACCGTGGCCTGCGCGGCGCTGCTGGCGCTCGGCGGTCTCGTCTCCTGGGTCCTGGTGCCCCGCAAGATCTGACACAGGCTCACGATCCGGTCGCAACCGGGATCCGCTCCGGGTTCGCCGCCTACCCTTGCCGACGGGGAGGTGTCGATGTCCGGAGTACGACGCGCGCGCAGGGCGGCGGTCGCCGCGCTCGCGCTGCTGGCCACCGCGTCGTGCGGGGGCGGCGAGCAGCCGAAGGCCGGCGACGACGAGCCCTCGCCGGCCGCGTCCTCGGGCACGCTCACGAAGTCCCCGGCGCCGTCGGAGTCCTCCAGCACGGAGGTGCCCGTCGCCGACCCCGAGCACGCCGTCGAGCCGCCCGGGCCCCGCAAGGAGCGGCTCTGGAGCGCCGACCTGCTGGTCTACAGCCAGGAGCCGCTCGAGGACGGAATGGTCGAGGCCATCCGCAGCATCACGGGCGTCCAGCGCACCGAGAGCCTGTCCCTGGCCGCCGCCAGCATCGAGAACCGCGTGATCACCGTCGGCGCCGTGGACCCGGCCACCTACCGCCTCTTCGCTCCCCAGGCCTCCGCCGACCTCCTCGAGGCCTGGCAGCGGGTGGCCGGCGGCGAGCTGGCCATCGACCTGGAGGTCGGCAAGAAGCTCGTCGACGAGCAGGGCTTCCTCAAGCTCGGCAACGACAAGGACGCGCCCGAGGTGCACATCGGCGCCTTCGCCCCGCAGGTCCCGCGCATCGATGCGGTCATCAACGAGAAGTGGGGCCAGGACCTCGGCATGCCGCAGGGCAACGCCCTGCTCATCAGCACCGACTTCATCTCCCCGCAGAGCGTCACCAGGCCGATCCAGAAGATCGTCGGCAACGCCGCCTCCGTCCAGATCCTCGGCCCGGACCTCGACGTCGGCGCCGTCCAGACCGCCGTACTCACCGGAGGCTCGGTCGCCGACGCCGTCGGCACCTTCCGCTACACCGTCCTCGGCGGTGGCCGGATCGCGCCCGAGAGCTCCTGGGTCGAGGCGAACATCCGCACCGAGCAGGTGCCGATCATCGGCAGCATGACCTGCCACAAGGTGATGTTCCCGCAGCTCCGGGCCGCCCTCCTGGAGATCCAGCAGCGGGGGCTCGCCGACAAGATCCACCCGGGGGAGTACGCCGGCTGCTACTACCCGCGCTACATCGCCAACACCCAGCGGCTGTCGCTGCACTCGTTCGGCATCGCCTTCGACATCAACGTGCCCGGCAACCAGCGCGGCACCGTGGGCGAGATCGACCGCGACGTGGTGGCGATCTTCAAGCGCTGGGGCTTCGGCTGGGGTGGCGACTGGTCGTGGACCGACCCGATGCACTTCGAGATGAACCAGCTCGTCGACCCTCAGTAGAGCGTCAGTCGCGCAGCGGGTGGGCGATCTCGTCGGCCGGCAGCCGGGCCCACAGGATCGCCACGATCGCGGCGACGCCCGGCACGATGCCGGCGATGAGGAAGGTGGCGCGGAGCCCGATCGCCTCCGACACCGGGCCGGCGAGCGCCATCGAGACCGGCATCAGCGAGACCGAGACGAAGAAGTCGAGGCTCGCCACCCGACCGAGCAGCTCGGGCGGCACCCGCCGCTGGAGGAGCGTGCCCCAGATGACCATCGGCGCCGAGAACATCGCGCCCATCACGAAGGCCGCGGCGATGACCGTCCACACCGACCCGGCGTAGCCGATCACCACGAACGGCAGCGAGCCGAGCCCCCAGCCGAGGTTCATCAGCGTGAGGTAGCGGCGCGGCATCCGCACCGACGCCACCGCCAGCGAGCCGAGCGCTCCACCGATGCCGAACGCGGCCAGCACGTAGGAGTGGTCGTCCGGCCCGCCGCCGAGCCGGTCCTTGATGAGGAAGGGGATGAGCACCTCGAGCGGGCCCATCATCGCCAGGATCATCAGCGAGGCGAACAGCAGCGTCGCGAGCAGCCACGGCGTGGCCACCATGTAGACGAAGCCCTCGCGCATGTCACGGAACGCCGAGCGGACCGGGTGGGCCGCGTGCTCCGGGTCGAGGGTGCGGCGGATCGGCGTCTGCGGCACCTTGAGCAGCGCCAGCACGCCGAGCGCGGACGCGACCGCAGCGACGGAGAACGCCGTGCCCGGGCTCCACACGCCGACCACGGCACCGGCGACCGCCGGCCCGATGGCCTGCCCGATCGTCGGGCGGACCATCCCCTCGAAGCCGTTGACGGCCTGCAGGTCGCTCTCGGGGATCAGCGCGGGCAGCCACGCGGAGTAGGCCGGGTAGTAGAACGCCATGCCCATGCCGGTCACGAAGCTGACCGACGCGAGCAGCCAGACCGCGTCGAGGTCCGTCGACGACGCGAACGCGATCAGCCCCATGCCGAGCGTCTCGACGACGGCCACGACGAGGAGGATCAGCTTCTGCGGGATGCGGTCCGCGACGACACCGGCGAGCAGCGCGGGCACCAGCACGCCGACGGCGCTCGCGGTCGAGACCACCGACAGCTGGGCCGGGCCGCCGCCCATCCGGATGACCTCCCAGACCAGGCCGACGATCCACACTCCGCTCGCGAACGAGCTCAGCGAGAGGGCCACCGCGAGCCAGCGGTAGGCGGGTGTGCGGAACGGCGTCAGCGCCCGGGGGAGGGACCGGCCCGCGTGCTGGTCGCCGACCGTGTCGTGGACCTGGTCGGTGAGCGGGTCGGTCATGGATCCAGCATGCCCCTGACCACCGACACCGGCACCTGAGTTTTGGTTGAGCTCGCTGCGCTCGCATCTCGACCACCGATCGCGTCCGGGTCCGCTGAGCCCGCACCATGAGGCGCGGCGTACTCCCGGGCGACTGTCCATTTCCGTGTGGCGCGCTGGGGCGTGCGGGTTAGGGTCGACCGCGTGACGATCCTCGACGCAGCCCGCGACGGCATGAACCCCGACATCCGGCCCCAGGACGACCTCTTCGGCCACGTCAACGGACGCTGGCTCGACGAGACCGAGATCCCCAGCGACCGCTCCGCGTGGGGCCCGTTCGTCCAGCTCTCCGATGCTGCCGAGCAGCAGGTCAGGGAGATCATCGAGGCCTGTGGCGACGGCACCATCGAGGGGGAGGACGCCCGCAAGATCGGCGACCTGTTCACCTCCTTCATGGACACCGAGTCGATCGACCGCAAGGGCCTGCGGCCGATCCATCCGCTGCTCAGCGCGGTCGACGGGCTGCGCGACGTGCGCGACTTCGCGGCGTTCCTCGGCGAGTTCGAGCGCATCGGCGGCGCCGGCCTGTTCGGGTCCTACATCGACACCGACGACAGGGACTCCGACCGCTACCTCTTCAACATCACCCAGGGCGGCCTGGGCCTGCCGGACGAGTCCTACTACCGCGAGGACAAGTTCGCCGAGATCCGGGAGAAGTACGTCGACTACCTGACCCGCCTGCTCACCCTCGGCGAGCACCCCGACCCCGCCGGCGCGGCCGCGACGATCCTCGACCTCGACACCCGGCTGGCCCAGGGCCACTGGGAGCGCGCCGAGACCCGCGACGTGCAGAAGACCTACAACCTCACCACGGCCGACGAGCTGAAGAAGCTCGCACCGGACTTCGACTGGGACGCCTACGTCCGCAACCTCGGCGGCTCCGCGGCGACGATCGCCGAGTCCTGCGTGCGCCAGCCGTCCTACCTCTCCCACATCTCGGGCGTGCTCGCCGAGGTGCCGATCGAGTCGTGGAAGGCCTGGCTCTGGTCGCGCGTCCTGCGCAGCGCCGCGCCGTACCTCACCGACGACTTCGTCGAGACCAACTTCGACTTCTACGGCCGCACCCTCAACGGCACCCCCGAGCTGCGGGAGCGTTGGAAGCGCGGTGTCGCGCTGGTCGAGGGGGCGATCGGCGAGGCCGTCGGCAAGATCTACGTCGAGCGCCACTTCCCGCCGGAGGCGAAGGCGCAGATGGACGACCTGGTCGACAACCTGCTGAAGGCCTACCGGGTCTCCATCGAGGCGCTCGACTGGATGGGCGAGGAGACCAAGCAGCGGGCCTACGAGAAGCTCGAGACCTTCCGCCCGAAGATCGGCTACCCCGAGAAGTTCCGCGACTACTCCAAGCTCGAGGTGCGGGCCGACGACCTCCTCGGCAACGTGGCTGCCTCGGCGCAGTTCGAGACCGACCGCGAGCTCGCCAAGATCGGGTCGCCGGTCGACCGCGACGAGTGGTTCATGCTCCCGCAGACGGTCAACGCCTACTACAACCCCGGCACCAACGAGATCTGCTTCCCCGCCGGCATCCTGCAGCCGCCGTTCTTCAGCCCCGATGCCGACCCGGCCGAGAACTACGGCGGCATCGGCGCCGTCATCGGCCACGAGATCGGCCACGGCTTCGACGACCAGGGCGCGCAGTACGACGGCCTCGGCAACCTCAACGACTGGTGGACCGCCGAGGACAAGGCCGCGTTCGAGGTGAAGTCGAAGGCGCTCATCGAGCAGTACGACGGCTTCGAGCCGCGCACCCTGCCCGGCGAGCGGGTCAACGGTGCCCTCACGGTCGGCGAGAACATCGGCGACCTCGGCGGCCTCACCATCGCGCACAAGGCGTTCGTGATCAGCCAGGGCGGCGAGGTGACGCCCGAGCAGCGGCGTGCGCTGTTCCTCAACTGGGCGCACTGCTGGCGCACCAAGCGGCGCAAGGAGCAGGAGCTGCAGCTCCTGACGATCGACCCGCACAGCCCGGCGGAGTTCCGCGCCAACATCGTGCGCAACCTCGACGAGTTCCACGAGGTCTTCGGGACCGCTCCCGGTGACGGCCTCTGGCTGGAGCCGGAGGACCGCGTCCGCATCTGGTAGGCACCGTCCGTGCAGCAGCCCGGCCACGACCAGTCGTCGTACGGCGTCCGCTTCGACTGGGGGCCTACCGGCGCATCGGCGGTGACCGCGGACGTCGCCGTGGTCGTCGACGTGCTGTCCTTCACCACGACCCTGACGGTCGCGGTGGAGAAGGGCATCGAGGTCTTCCCCTTCCGCTGGCGTGACGGGCGGGCGGCCGAGCACGCGCTGCGGCACCGCGCGACCCTCGCGGTGGGCCGCTTCGAGGCGCTGGCCCGCTCGGACGCGCGCCACGTCTCGCTCTCGCCCGCGACCCTGGCGAAGGCCGAGGACGTCGAGCGGCTTGTGCTGCCCAGCCCCAACGGCTCCACGATCGCGTTCCAGCTCGCCGAGGCTGGCGCGACCGTCGTCGGCGCGTGCCTGCGCAACGCCTCGGCAGTGGGCCGGTACGTCGCCGGGCTGGGCGGGTCCGTCGTCGTGATCGCGGCCGGTGAGCGCTGGGATGACGACACCCTGCGGCCGTGCGCCGAGGACCTGTGGGGCGCCGGTGCGGTTCTCGCCGCTCTGGAGCCCGCCTCCCGGCTCAGTCCCGAGGCTCGTCTCGCGGTGGCCGCCTATCGGGACGCCGACCTGCCCGACGACCTCCACGCCTGCGCCTCCGGGCGCGAGCTGATCGACGCCGGCTTCGTCGACGACGTGACCGTGGCCGCCGAGCTGGACAGCTCCGACGTGGTGCCGGTGCTGCGCGGGGAGTCCTTCACCGCCGCGTAGCCTCGGACCGTGACGAGCGCCCCTGGACTGCCGACGATCGTGATCTGCGCCCCCGAGCACGCGGACGTGCTCGGCAGCGAGTTCGGCCGCTACGCCCGCGACTACGACCTGCAGGTCACCTCCACCGCCGAGGAGACCACGCAGGCCCTCCAGCGGCTCCGGGCGGCCGGCACCCAGGTGCCCCTGGTCGTCACCGAGTCGAGGCTCCCCGACCAGCACGTGCTGCGGGCGATGTCGCAGTGGCGGTCCGTCGTCCCCACGATGCGGCGGATCGTGGCCGCGCACTGGGACCTCTTTCTCGCCGACGCCGACGAGCTCAGGCCGGGCCTGAGCAAGGGCACGTACGACGCCTACCTGCTGATGCCCCGCGGGGTGCGCGACGAGGAGTTCCACTCGGCCGTCACCGAGCTGCTCTCCGACTGGGGTGCCACCGTGCCCGCCCCCGAGGTGGCCACGATGCGGATCGTCGCGCCGCAGCCGACCGCCCTGACCGCCGCGATCGGGGACTTCCTCGACCGGATGGGGATGCCCCACCACCTGCTGGCCCCCGACTCCGAGGAGGGCCGGGCGCTGGTCGCCGAAGCCGGTGACACCGGCTTCCCCGTGGTCTCCGCCCTGGGTCGCGGCACGTTCGTGCCCACGGCGGTGCGCGACGTCGCCGTCCGGATCTACGGACGCCCGGCGGACATCGACGTCGGCAGCGTCGTCGACCTCGCCGTCGTCGGCGCCGGCCCGGCCGGCCTCGCGACCGCGGTCTACGGCGCCTCCGAGGGCCTCACGACGGTCGTCGTCGAAGCGGAGGCCGTCGGCGGCCAGGCGGGCCAGAGCTCGATGATCCGCAACTACCTCGGCTTCCCGCGCGGCATCTCCGGGATGCGGCTGGCCCAGCGCGCGCGCAACCAGGCGATCCGGTTCGGCACCCGCTTCTTCACCGGCTGGCCGGTCACCGAGCTGGTCCCTGGAAGCGACGGGCAGCCACACCGGCTGCTCACCGAGGGTGGCGAGGTGCGCGCCCGGACCGTCGTGCTCGCCTCCGGGGTGGCCTACCGCCGCCTCGGGGTGCCCGCGCTCGAGGACCTCGTCGGCATGGGCGTGCACTACGGCACGGTCGTCAGCGTGGCCCGCGAGACCGAGGGCAGCGACGTCGTCGTGGTCGGCGGCGGCAACTCCGCGGGCCAGGCGGCGCTGCACCTGGCGCGCTACGCCCGCTCGGTGACGATCGTGGCCCGCCGGCCGCTCGCCCAGACGATGTCCAGCTACCTGATCGGCGAGATCCGCTACAACGACGTCGTCCGGGTGTGCGAGGGCGGATCGGTCGTCGACGGCGGCGGTGACGACCGGCTGGAGTGGCTGGTCGTCCGTGACGCGGCCGGCGTCGAGACCCGGCACCCGGCCGCCGGGCTGTTCCTGCTGCTCGGCGCCGACCCGCAGTGCGACTGGCTCCCCGAGACGATCTGTCGCGACGACAACGGCTTCCTGCTCACCGGCCGCGACATCCCGAAGCACCTGTGGCGCGACGGCCTGCCGCCGGCCAACCTCGAGACCGCAGTCCCGGGCGTCTACGCCGTGGGCGACGTCCGCGCCGGCTCGATGAAGCGGGTGGCCGCCGCCTCGGGCGAGGGCGCCTCGGTCGTGCCCCTCGTGCACGCACACCTGGCCACGCTCGGCGACTGATCCACACGGCGCGGCTGTCGGGGCCGTGGGGTAGACAGGGGCCCATGACCACAGCCGTGAGTGACGACGTACGCCGCGACGCCAGGGCGTCGGCCGAGCGACACCTGCGCGAGCTGGTCGGCAGGGATGACGCCGCGCTCCGGGAGGACCAGTGGCGGGCGATCGAGGCGCTGGCCGTCGACCGGCGGCGGTCGCTGGTCGTGCAGCGCACCGGGTGGGGCAAGTCGGCGGTCTACTTCGTGGCGACGCTGCTGCTGCGGGAGGCCGGCGCCGGGCCGACCGTCATCGTGAGCCCGCTGCTGGCGCTGATGCGCAACCAGATCGCCGCGGCCGAGCGGGCCGGCATCCGGGCGGTCACGATCAACTCCACCAACATCGAGCAGTGGCAGCCGATCAACGACGCGATCAACGCCGGCGGGGTCGACGTGCTGCTGGTGAGCCCCGAGCGGCTCAACAACCCAGGCTTCCGCGACGAGGTGCTGCCCCGGCTGGCCGCCACCTGCGGCCTGCTCGTGGTCGACGAGGCGCACTGCATCTCCGACTGGGGCCACGACTTCCGCCCCGACTACCGCCGCATCCGCACCCTGCTCGACGACCTCCCGGGCGGGATCCCGGTCCTCGCGACCACGGCCACGGCCAACGCCCGCGTGACGGCCGACGTCGCGGAGCAGCTGGGCGAGGACGTGCTGGTGCTCCGCGGCTCGCTCGACCGCGAGTCGCTGCGCCTCGGCGTCGTGCGGCTCAAGACCCCCGAGCAGCGGCTGGCGTGGCTCGCCGACCACCTGGCCGAGCAGCCGGGCTCCGGCATCGTCTACTGCCTGACGGTCGCCGCGACCCAGGAGGTGGCGGCGTTCCTGCGCGAGCGCGGGCACGCCGTGGCGGCCTACTCCGGCCAGACCGAGACGACCGAGCGGCAGGCGCTCGAGCAGGACCTCGTCGAGGGCCGGGTCAAGGCGCTGGTGGCGACGAGCGCGCTCGGGATGGGCTTCGACGCCAGCCTGGGGTTCGTGGTCAACCTCGGGGCGCCGAGCTCACCGGTGGCCTACTACCAGCAGGTCGGCCGCGCCGGCCGCGGCACCGACGAGGCCTCGGTGGTGCTGCTGCCGCAGATCGAGGACCGCGACATCTGGGCCTACTTCGCGTCCCTGGCCTTCCCGCGGGAGGAGCTCGTGCGCCAGACCCTCGACGTGCTCGCCGGCGCCGGCCGGCCGATGAGCACCGCGGCCCTCGAGCCGCACGTCGAGCTGACCCGCACCCGCCTCGAGACGATGCTCAAGGTGCTCGACGTCGACGGCGCGGTCCGGCGCGTCCAGGGCGGCTGGGCGGCCACCGGCCAGGAGTGGGCCTACGACGCGGAGCGTTACGCCCGCGTCGCCCAGGCCCGGGCCCGGGAGCAGGCCGCGATGCTGGCCTACCTCGACACCACCGAGTGCCGGATGCGCTACCTGCGCGAGCAGCTCGACGACCCCGAGGCGCAGGACTGCGGGCGCTGCGACAACTGCGGCGGGCTGGCGCTGCCGACCGAGGTGTCGGCGGAGTCCGTCGCGCAGGCGGGCGAGCGGCTCGCGCGGCCGGGTGTCGTGGTGGAGCCCCGGAAGATGTGGCCGACCGCGCTGGCCAGCCGGGGCATCGACCTCAAGGGCAAGATCGCCGAGGGACCCGAGGAGGGACGGGCGGTCGCCCGGCTCACCGACCTGGGCCACGGGCAGGCGCTGCGCGAGCTGTTCCGGGCCGGCGAGGTCGTCGACGGCCCCGTGCCACCCGGTCTCGCGAGGGCCGTGCTCGAGGTGATGAAGGACTGGTCGGCCTCCTGGCCGGCGCGTCCGGTCGCGATCGTGTACGTCGAGTCCACCCGGCGGCCGACGCTGGTGCGCGACCTCGCCGAGGGCATCAGCCGGGTCATGCAGATCCCGGTCGTCGGGCGCTGGGCCATCGTCGACCCCGACGTCGCTCCCGACCAGGGCGCGATGAACTCCGCCCAGCGGGTCGTGGCAGTCCGCCGCCGGTTCGACCTCGACGCCCAGGTGCCCGCCGGACCCGTCCTCCTGGTCGACGACCTGGTCGTCACCGGCTGGACGATGACCATGGCCGCGCGAGCGCTCCGCGGCGCCGGCGCGGCCGCCGTACTGCCCCTCGCCCTCGGCCTCCAGGGCTGAGCCGGCGTCAGTCGCCTCGTGCCTTGCGGGCCAGCCGCATGCTGTCCTTGGCCAGCGCGGCGCACGCGAGGAGCGGCACCAGGCCGAAGGCGATCCACGGCAGCTCGCCCCGGGCCACGCCGGCGGCGGTCACGGCGATGCCGAGGAGCGCGAGCCCCCGGAACGCCCAGGCCACCACGCCCGCGGTGCTCGGCGTGTCGCCGAGTCGCAGGGGGAGGAGCGCGATGGCGCCCAGGCCCAGCGTCACGAGTCCTGCCGCGAGCGGCAGGAACACGCCGAGGACGTCCGTGTCGGCTTCGAGGCGGACGAGGAAGAACAGGGACAGGGCGAGCAGCGCCACCCCGATCCCGGCCCCGACCAGTCCACCTCGGGCGACCTTGCCTCGGTCGACCTGCGTATCCTCCGGTGGGTTTCCCATGATGGCTCCGAGGGTAGAGGAGCCCCGAAAGAATCATGGAAAGGGGTGAACACGTGGGCTTCAGAGCGCGCCCCTCGCGGATCAAGCAGTTCGCGCGGGAGTTCATCATGCTCGAGTCGGCCTGCCAGACCGCTGAGTCCTACGCCGCGCACACCAAGCCCCAGGCGTCCGGGGGCTCGGCGTTCGTGCGGCTGCTCAACTCGACCACGGAGGTACGGCCGTCGGTGGAGGAGTTCTTCCGACACCTGGGCAAGCTCAGCGACATGTCGGCGGACGAGCTGATCGCAACGGCCCGACACTACGAGATGACCGACGCCGAGCAGGCGGCGAAGGCGGACCAGCACTATCAGCAGGTCGCCAGCACGCCCCTGCCGAAGACGGGAGGCTGACGTGGAGAGCCCGGCCGGAGTGCTGACCCCGCCCAAGGCGGATCCGCTGATCCCCGCGGCACTCGACACCTACCTGCACATCGGCGACCTGATCTCACTCGGGCACTGGGCGATGGTCGCGATCGACAAGATGGGCGGCCCCAACATCCCCGAGGAGGTCGGCGAGTGGTTCGCCGGCGACTGGAGCGAGGTGGCCCGCTCCGCGGACGCGCTTCGCAAGCTGGGCGAGTTCTGCGACCAGACCGCCGAGGGCATCGCGGCCGACCTGGGGGTGCTCCGCGCCACCTGGGACGGGAAGGCGGCCACCGCCGCGTCGACCTACTTCACGGACCTGGCGGAGGAGCTGAAGACCCAGAAGGACAACTTCGACGACATCGCGAGTCAGTTCGACAGCACGGCCTTCGGGGTCAAGGAGATGGCCAACGCCGTGGGCAGTCTGGTCGAGAGCCTCGCCGACTACGCCATCGCCGCCGGCATCTCGCTGGCCGCTGCGGCGGCGAGCTCATGGACCGTCGTGGGCGGCATCGTCGGGGCGAGCGGCGCCGCCTACTCGATCTACAAGGGCGCCACGGTCATCAAGGAGCTCCTCGACATCCGCGCCAAGGTGTGGGTCGCCTGCGAGGCGCTGATGGGGCTGATCGCCGGCTCGCTCTCGTCCATCCAGGGATTCAGCACGGTGCAGCTGCCTGGCGCCTACAACAACTCGCAGGTGCGCTGATGACCGAGGAACGGGACGAGGTGCCCCTCCTGCCGAGCCTTGCGACGGACCGACGGCTCGACGCCCAGCTGCGTGACTCGCTCCGAATCCTCCGCGACCAGGCCGAGGACGCGGAGCTGCGTGAGCGAATCGCCGACGTTCTCGCCGGGCGCACCTCGCTCCGCGCGCTGGCCCGCTCGCCGGAGTTCGAGGCGTTCGTGACCCCGCTGGCGAGGCGAGGCTGGCAGGCCTGGGAGCAGATGGCCGAGGACGAGCGAGAGCAGCTCACCGAGGACGCGAGGACACATCTCGACCCCTGGGGCTGAGGGCCTGAACGGCTGAGGACCCGGGCTCAGCCGCGCGGGCGGTGGGAAAGCAACCGCGGCCCCGCGAGCGGGTGCTCGCTGGGGCCGCGGTGCGGTGTCGGACCGGTCTCAGTGACCCATCATCGCCGTCTGGTCGACGGGCAACTCCTGCTTGGTGCGCGGGAGGAACGCCGCCGGGATGAGGCAGCAGCCGACGAGGACCGTCGCGACGATGAAGACGGTCGCGAAGGCGCCCGCCAGCTCGCTGGGAGCACCGGCCAGGACGGACTGGAGCTGGTCGGGCGAGAGGCCGAACCGCTGGAGGATCGCGCCGATCTTCGACTCGTCCCCACCGGCCGCCTGGACGGAGCCGGCCAGCTGGAGCGCCTCGGAGTCCTTGATCTCGTTGGTCAGGATCACCGAGAAGAGTGCCGTGCCGGCCGAGGCCGCCACCTGCTGCTGGATGTTGAGCAGCGTGGAGCCGCGGGCGATGTTGTGGGCCGTGAGCGTGGCGAGGGCCGCGCTCATGATCGGCATCATCGTGCTGCCCATGCCCAGGCCCATCACGAACAGGGCCGCGAGGAGGTAGGCGTAGGAGGTGTCGGCGTCGACCTGGGTGAACATCGCCATCCCGACGGTGATCACGGTGATGCCGACGAGCACGATCTTGCCGGGGCCGATCTTGTCGGCGAGCACGCCGGCGACCGGCATCGTCAGCATCGCGCCGAGGCCCTGCGGGGCCAGCAGCAGGCCGGCGCCCAGGGCGTCCTCGGCGCGGACCTGGATGAAGTAGAGCGGGAAGAGCAGCGAGGCGCCGAAGAACGCGATCGCGAAGAGCGACATCGCCAGCAGCGCGACCGTCATGTCGCGGTTCTTCAGCAGGCGCAGCTCGACGAGCGGGTGCTTGTTGCGGCGGGCGAGCGCCCACGGCACGAACGCCACGATGAGCAGCAGCCCGATGAGCGCGGGCAGCCAGACCTCACGGGCGCCGATGCCGCCGTGCTCGGGGATCGAGGAGACGCCGTAGAGGAACGCGGCGAGACCGGGCGACAGGAGCAGCATGCCCAGCCAGTCGAAGGACTCAGACGGCTCCACGTCGTCCTGCGGCAGCACGACCGCGGCGTACACGAGGGCGGCGATGCCGATCGGCAGGTTGATCAGGAAGATCCAGTGCCACGAGGCGGAGTCGATCAGCCAGCCCCCGAGGATCGGGCCGAAGATCGGGCCGAGCAGCATCGGGATGCCGAGCACGGCCATCACGCGGCCGACCCGGTCGGGGCCGGCGGCGTGGGTCAGGATCGTCATGCCGAGCGGCATCAGCATGCCGCCGCCGAGGCCCTGCAGCACGCGGTAGAGCACGAGCTGCTCGAGGCCGCCCGCGGTCGCGCACAGCACGGAGCCGGCGGTGAAGAGGAGTACGGCAAGCAGGTAGAGCCGCTTGGTCCCGAACCGGTCGGCGGCCCAGCCGGTCAGCGGGATGACGCTGGCCAGCGCCAGCGTGTAGCCGGTCATGGTCCAGGCGACCTGGGCGGCGGTGGCGTCGAACTCGCGCTGGAAGGTCTCGAGCGCGACCGAGACGACGGTGATGTCGAGGATGGACATGATGGCGCCCAGGACGACCACGCCGGCGATGATCAGGGTGCCCTTGTCGAGCTTGTCTGCGTCCGCGGCCGACGGGGTGCTGTCGGGCGCGGGCTGCTGGAGGTCTGTGGTCACCCGGCGAGGGTATTGGTTGTCGTCGACAACCACCCAATCATTTACGCGGTGCCCTCGGTCACGCCCGTGCCCCGCCCGCGACAAGGCGGCGTACGGCGGTCAGCCGAGGAGGCTCCTGACCTGCTCGACCAGCCGGGCGTCGTCGGGCTCGATGCCGGGGTTGAACCGCGCGACGACCCGGCCGTCCTCGTCGATGAGGAACTTCTCGAAGTTCCACTGGACGTCGCCGGTCTCGCCCTTCTCGTTGGGCGTGGCGACCAGCTCGCGGTAGATCTCGTGCCGGTCCTCGCCGTTGACGTCGACCTTCTCGCTCATCGGGAAGGTGACCCCGTAGGTGGCGGAGCAGAACTCGGCGATCTCCTCCGAGGTGCCCGGCTCCTGGCCGCCGAACTGGTTGCACGGGATGCCGACGACGGTGAAGCCCTGCGCGGCGTGGTCCTCGTGCAGCTGCTCGAGCTTGCCGTACTGCGGGGTGAGGCCGCACCTGCTCGCCACGTTGACCAGCAGCGCCGGCTGGCCGCCGGTGAGGTCGCGGAGCGTGCCGGGGGTGCCGTCGAGGCGGGCGATCTTGGCGTCGAGGATGCTCATGGCGACCGAGGTTAGCGCGGGGGAACTCCGTGTCGGTGCGGGGCGTTAGCGTCTCGTCTGTCCCTCGATCGGAAGGCACTGCGTGAGCTTCGTCCCCGTCACCGGACCGGCGACCTTCCGGGCCGGCGAGCTGCCCCGTGACGGGACGGTCGAGTTCACCGACGAGCGGCGCACCGTCAGCCTGCCCCTGCGCGGCGCCCTCCCGGTGCTCACCAGGGCCCACCAGCGCGACGACGTGCACCCCAGCGTCGCCCTGCTCGGTGGCGCCGCCCTGCTCGGCATGCGGCTGGTGGCAGCGGGCCGTTTCGAGCCCGACCCGACCGGCACCGGCTGGCGCGGCGCCCTGCGTCCGGAGGACGAGGACCGGGTGGTGCGGCTCGCCCGTGCCCGCGCCGTGGACGGCTTCGACGAGGCCACGGCCGAGGGGGTCGTGCGGGCCGTCATCGATGCCGTCGCCGACACGATGCCGCGCACTGCCCCGGTGGCGTCCCGGCGTACGACGTCGCGGCCGGCCGCCGGATCGCGCTGGTCGAGCGGAGTCGAGACCCCGGCCTGGACCGCCCCCGGCGACGACTTCGCCCAGCGGCTGCAGGAGCGGGTGGCCCGGGCGCGGGCCCGGCTGCGCGACGACCGGCCCCAGCTGGTGACCATCTCCCTGCGCGTCGAGGCAGACGAGGAGGAGCTGGTCGGTGGGTGCGTGCGGCTGGTGCTGCAGGTGCACGCCGCCGACAACGCCGCCCACGTCTGCGACGCCGCGGTGCTGTGGACCGAGTCCGGCGAGAGCCACGGGTTCGGCGACCGGGCGCGCACCCACGCCTCCATCGCGCTGCGGGCGGCGGCCGACGCGTGGCCGGTGCTCGACCGGCTCCTCGAGCTGCGCGTGCCCGACCAGATCACCCTCGACTCCGACGAGCTGCTCTCGCTGCTCGACCACGGCGTGACCGCGCTCGACCAGGCCGGCGTGCAGGTGCTCTGGCCGCGCTACCTCGACCGCGACATGACCTCCCGTGTCGAGCTCACCGCGGGCGGCAGCCGCGAGGAGCCGCTGGTCGAGGGGCTGTTCGGTCCCGACTCGATGCTCGCCTTCTCCTGGCAGCTCGCCCTCCACGGCGACCCCCTCACCGAGGCGGAGATGGACGAGCTGGCCCGCGCGACCGCGCCCGTCATCAAGCTGCGCGACAATTGGACGGTCGTCGACTCCGCCGTCCTCAAGCGCGCCCGCAAGCGGCTGATCCGGAGGGTCCCGCCGGCGACCGCGCTGGCCGCGACCCTCACCGAGGTCGTCCAGGTCGACGACGTCGAGCACGAGGCTGTCGTCGGGGCGTCCCTGCTGAAGGTGCGCGAGCTGATCCGCACCGCCGCGAGCCGGACGCCCATCGAGGTGCCGGCCGGGCTGGCCGCCACGCTCCGCGACTACCAGCGCCACGGACTCACCTGGCTGGCCCAGCTCACCGAGCTCGGGCTCGGCGCCTGCCTGGCCGACGACATGGGACTGGGCAAGACGATCACGCTGATAGCGCTGCACCTGCACCGGCAGGAGGCGGTCGGGCGGGGCCCCACGCTCGTCGTGTGTCCTGCCTCGCTGCTCGGCAACTGGGAGGCGGAGATCGAGAGGTTCGCGCCCGGCGTTCCGGTGCGCAGGTTCCACGGCGCGGGGCGCGACCTCGACGGCGTGGACGGCGGCTTCGTGCTCACCACTTACGGCACGATGCGCAACGACGCCGCGGTGCTGGCCGAGGTGCCGTGGGACCTGGTCGTCGCCGACGAGGCGCAGCACGTCAAGAACGCCCAGTCGTCGACGGCGAAGGCGCTGCGCACCATCCCGAGCGCGGCCCGGGTCGCGCTGACCGGCACCCCGGTGGAGAACAACCTCACCGAGCTCTGGGCGATCCTCGACTGGGCGATCCCGGGGCTGCTCGGCAGCCGCAACGCCTTCCGCAAGGTCTGGGCCGGACCGATCGAGTCGGGGCTGGAGCCGACCAAGGCGCGGCAGTTCGCCGACCTCGTGGAGCCGTTCCTCCTCCGCCGGCGCAAGTCCGACCCCGGCATCGCGCCGGAGCTGCCGGCGAAGACCGAGACCGACCACCTGCTCGGGCTCACGCGCGAGCAGACGGTCCTCTACGAGACCTACGTCCGCGACTGCCTGCGCCGCATCCAGGAGGCCGACGAAGACTCGCGCCGCGGTCTCGTGCTCAAGCTCCTCACCGGGCTCAAGCAGATCTGCAACCACCCGGCGCAGTTCCTCAAGCAGGCCGACCCGCGGCCGGGCGGACGCTCAGAGAAGCTCGACCTCCTCGACGAGCTGCTCGGCACGGTGCTCGCCGAGGACGGCGCCGCGCTGGTCTTCACGCAGTACGTCGCGATGGGGCGCCTGCTCGAGCGCCACCTCTCCCGGGCCGGTGTGCCCCACCAGTTCCTGCACGGCGGCACTCCCGTCCGTGAGCGGGAGGCGATGGTGGCGCGCTTCCAGGCTGCCGAGGGTGATGAGCACAGTCCGCCCGTCTTCCTGCTCTCGCTCAAGGCCGGCGGCACCGGGCTCAACCTCACCCGGGCCGACCACGTGATCCACGTCGACCGCTGGTGGAACCCCGCCGTCGAGGAGCAGGCCACCGACCGCGCCTACCGGATCGGCCAGACCCGGCCCGTGCAGGTGCACCGGTTCGTCACCCAGGGCACGATCGAGGAGCGCATCGCCGAGCTCCTCACCCGCAAGCGGGCCCTCGCCGACGCCGTACTCACCAAGGGCGAGACCGCGCTCACCGAGCTCTCCGACGACGAGCTGCGCGACCTCGTGGAGCTGCGCCACCCGGGCGGGCGTCCGTGACCGCGGTGACCCATCCCCGGCTGGCGCCGCAGCGGGGCAGCGTGGCCGGCACGTGGTGGAGCCGCGCGTTCGTGCGCGCGGTCGAGGAGGCGGCCTTCTCGGTCGAGGATCTGAGGTTGGGCCGGTCGCTGGCCCGCGCCGGGGCGGTCGGTTCGATCACCGTCGACTCCGGCTCCGTCGTGGCGGCGGTCGACGACCGCGACGACACCTTCACGGTCACGGTGTCGGTGCCGGTGCTCGACGAGCGGGGCCGCGCGGCGCTGGCCGAGGTCGTCGCCTCCGAGGCCGGCCGGGTCGCCGCCCTGATGTCCGGCGACCTGCCCCACTCGCTCGTGGAGGCGGCCGAGGAGAGCGGCGTCGAGCTCCTCCCGTACGGCGCGGAGCTGGGCGCCGCGTGCGGCTGCGACGCCTGGCTGGACCCGTGTCCGCACGCCCTCGCGGTGCTCACCCAGGTCGGCTGGCTGGTGAAGGCCGACCCCTTCGTGCTGCTGCTCCTGCGCGGGCTCGGCCGCGACGACCTGCTCGCGCGGGTGCACGCGCTGACGTCGTCGGCCGGCGGGTCGACCGCGGACGACGACCCGGCCTACGCCGTGGCCGAGGAGGCCGCCGCCCGCGCTCAGCGGCTGCTCGCGGCGATCGACGAGCCGGGCGAGGACCTGGGCCGCTGGCTCTAGCGCGCCTCGGTGGTGGTCGCCGGGCGTGCGCCGAGCTCCTCGTCGAGGCGGAGCAGGCCCGGGCCGTCGTCCTTGATCATCTCCAGGCGGCCGAGGATCTCGCGCACGGTGGCCTCCTCCTCGACCTGCTCCTCGATGAACCAGTTGAGGAGCGGGCGGGAGTCGAGGTCGCCCTCGGCCTCGGCGGCGCGGTAGAGGTTGCGGATCGACTCCGAGACCCGCTGCTCGTGGTAGCTGGCGGCCTCGAAGGCGTCGAGGACGGAGTTGACCTCCACCGAGCCCGGGCTGATGGAGCCGATCCGTGGGTGGTTGTCGCGAGCCGCGAGGTGGTCGATCCACTTGTTGGCGTGGACGATCTCCTCGTCCGCCTGGTGGCGCAGCCACGAGGCCATGCCGGACAGGTCGCGCAGCTCGAGCTCGATGGCAAGCTGCCGGTAGACCAGTGACGCCTCGAACTCCAGGGTGATCTGGTCGTTGAACGCCTTCTCCAGGGACTCGCTGAGCTTCATGGGCGCCAGCGTATCGGGGCGCCCGGACACGCCTCCGGGCGCCTTCACCGCCGGCGGGTCAGCCCTTGTCGGGATCGGCCGCCTTGCGGAGGATCTCCGACTCGGACTTCACCGCCTTCGTCAGCGACGGGTCCACGAGCGGCTCGGTGTCGGGCTGCTGCAGGTCGGTCTGGCCGGTGTCGGGGTTGTAGCCCGGCCCCGCGCCGGTCGTCCCGACGGGTGTCTCGACGTCGGGACCGCCGTCCAGCTCCTCGCGCCAGTCGTCGAACCGGTCGTCCCCCGGCCCGCCGTGCTCGGCGGTGCGCGACGGAGCCTTGGGCTCGGTCGCCGTCTGCGGCTGCGGCTGGACCGGGGTGGTCTTCGGGACCTCGGTGAGGCGCTCGCCGGGGCGCGGTGGCACCCAGGAGCCCTCGGCCGTGTCCTGCGTGGAGGAGTCGCGGTGGGCGCGGAGCAGCACGCCTTCCGCGGCGCCCTTCGCCAGGCCGGTCACGAACGCCGCCGACTCGATGGGATGCCGGACCGCATGCACGGTCCCCTCGACCACGGCCTGGGCGGCCCTCGTGGCGGTGCCGACGGTTGACATGTCTGGTCGTCTCCTCTCGTGGGGTGTCTTCCCCCTTCGAGTACCCGCCAGGGAGCCGGCCCATCCTCGGCGGCGCCGCCACGGGGCGCGGGTCCTAGACTCAGCGACCATGAGCCGCGTCGTACACCTCCACATCGGCGCCCCCAAGACCGGCACCACCTACCTGCAGGACCGGCTGATGCTCAACCAGGCGTCGCTGGCCGAGCACGGGGTGACGATCCCGACCAAGAACCGCTTCGTCGACGCGGACCTCTTCCACTTCCGGGCGGCGCTCGACCTGCTCGAGCAGGACTGGGGCGGCGCTCCCGGGCACGCCAGGGGCTCGTGGGACACGATGGTCAAGCGCGTACGCCGCGCCAAGGGACCGGTGATCATCAGCCACGAGATCCTCGCGCCGGCCAAGCCGGACAAGGTCGCGAAGGCGATGAACGACCTCGAGGGCTGCGAGGTGCACGTCGTCTACTCCGCCCGTGACCTCGGCCGCCAGCTGCCGGCCGCGTGGCAGGAGAGCATCAAGCAGGGCCGCAAGTGGTCCTTCGAGCGGTTCCTCAACAAGGTGGAGCGCGGCCAGACCTGGTTCCGCGCCGCTATGGACCTGCCGTCGGTGCTGTCGACGTGGGGCGCCAAGCTGCCGCCGGAGCGGGTGCACGTCGTGACCGTGCCGCACGACCGCGGTCCGAGCGGCGACGAGCTGTGGCTGCGGTTCTGCCGCGCCTTCGGCCTCGACCCCGCGTGGGCACCGCTCGACTCCGAGCGCACCAACCGCTCGCTCGGCATCGCCGAGACCCAGCTGATCCGCCGCCTCAACCGCCGCCTCGAGCTGCCGATGTGGCGCGACGTCACCTACGACTCCCTGATCCGCGAGCTGCTCGCCCAGCAGGTGCTCGTGAGCCGCGACTCGATCCCGGTGCGGCTGCCGCCCGACCGGTTCGAGTACGCCGAGGCGCAGGGCCAGCTGTGGATCGACTGGATCAAGGGCAGCGGCGTCGACGTGATCGGCGACCCCGAGGACCTGCGCCCACGCCTGCCCGCCGAGGGCACCAAGTGGCGCGACCCCGACAAGGTCGGGCCGAAGCTGCAGCTGGGCGCCGCCCTGGACGCGCTCACCGTGATGACCCGCGAGGCGGCCGAGCGGACGGAGGCCGAGTCGAGCGTCCGGCGCCTCCGCGACCAGGCGCGTCGCCTGCGCGAGCGGTGAGCGACTCGCGGGCCTGGGGGTGGGTCGCCCACCTCCGTGACGGCGGCTCGACCCCGTGGGCCGAGTGGCTCACGGCGGGCGACCGACCCTGGTCGGTCGAGCGACCCCGGTCGGTCGAGCGACCCCGGTCGGTCGAGCGAAGTCGAGACCACGAGCCGACCGCCCGCGTGCTCCCGGGGGCCCAGCAGCTCGAGCTGCTCCGCCGGGTCAACGCGGGAAGTCGTGGTCGACTCGCGGACGGCCTCGCCGACCGCATCCTCTCCGCCGCGGCGCCGGGTCGGGGCAAGCCCGACCTGGCGCTGGCCGGCGCCGGCCCCGAGCCGGCCTGGGGCCCGCGCCCGGTCGACCCGGCCGAGCTGCCCGCGCACGAGCTGACCCGGGTCGCCACCAGCGTGCTCGCCGACGACGTGGTCGGCCTGGGCGTCCCCGAGGTGACCTCGCCGCGCGCCCGGCTCTGGCGGCGCCGCTACCGCCTCCTCGGCGACCCGCTCGTCGCGGCCGAGCTGCGTGCCGACCTGATCGCCCGCGGCCGTCCGCCGGGCGGGAGGCGACCGACCGTCCTGGTCCTCGCCGGGCCCTACGACCGGCTGCTCGCCGACACCTGGAGCCGGCGCTGCTTCGAGCGCAGCTCGACCGGATGGCCGGAGTGGCTGCGGTTCTGGCGCGAGCGCGACGCGCTGCCGACCCGCGTCGACCTGGTCCGGGCGGCCCAGCCGTGGGCCGCGCGGCACGCGGAGGTGTGCGTGGTGACCGACCCGGCGCGGCTGCCGCGACTGCTCGGCGTACGGTCACTGCCGCAGGTGGACACCCCGGGTGCCGACGTGGCCGAGCTCGGCCGCCGGATCGCCACCGTCCTCGGGCTGCTGGTGCCGAAGGAGGACCGCGCGGCCCTGATGTCGCAGACGCTGTGGCCCCGGATCCCGCGCACGACGACCCCGCCCGTCGTCGTACCTCCCGAGCACCGCGACTGGCTCGCGGCGCAGGCGGAGCGGCAGGTCCGGCTGCTGAGGCGGGCTGGCTACGCTGTCGCCGGCGACCTCTCCGACCTGGCTCCTGGGCCGGCGCAGCGGGAGGCAGGGGAGGCGGCCGGTGACCTGGACGCTGCCGTCCTCGAGCTGGCGGTGCGGATGCTGGCCGACCCGTCCTGGAAGCACACGGTGTGGATGCGGAAGGAGGAGCGATGAGCGGACGCGTGCTGCTGCACGTCGGCACTCCCAAGACCGGCACGTCCTACCTCCAGGACGTCCTCTTCCGCAACCGGGCGCAGCTGGAGCCGCAGGGCATCCGTTATGCCGCCGACCGGTTCGACGCCCACTTCCTCGCCGCGCTCGACCTGATGCGGCTGACGTGGGGCGGGCTCGAGACCCAGGCCGTCGGCGCGTGGGACCGGCTCGCGGCGTCGGTGCGCGAGTGGGACGGCACGTCGATCATCAGCCACGAGATCCTCTCGACGGCGAGCCCGACCCAGGTCGCCCGCGCGCTGGAGTCCTTCGGCGGCGCCGAGGTGCACCTGGTGCTGTCGGTGCGCGACCTGGTGCGGCAGATCCCCGCCGAGTGGCAGGAGAACGTCAAGCACCGCAGCCTCGTCTCCTACGCCCGCTTCCTCGAGATCATCGCCGACCCCGGCCGGGACACCCGGATCGGCTCGTGGTTCTGGGGCGCGCAGGAGATCCCGGACATCCTCGACCGCTGGGGCTCCTCGCTGCCGCCCTCCCACGTGCACGTGGTGACGGTGCCGCCGCCGGGTGCGCCGCGCGACGAGCTGTGGCGGCGCTTCAGCCGCACCTTCGGGCTCGACGGCCTCGACCTCGACCTGACCCCGGAGCGCGCCAACCCCTCCCTCGGCGTGCCCGAGACCGCGCTGCTGCGGCTGGTCAACAAGCGGGTCGTGCCGATCGTCGACCCGCCCGACTACCGCCCGCTGGTGCGCGAGCTGCTCGCCCACCAGACCCTCTCCCGCCGCACCGACTCCGCCCGCCTCGGGCTCCCGCCGGAGAAGCACGCCTGGGCGCAGGACCTCTCCCGCGCGTGGGGGGAGGAGATCACCAGGCGTGGGTACGACGTCGTCGGCGACGTCGCCGACCTGGTGGGCCCGCCCCCGGGCGACTTCGTCGACCCCGACACGGCGCCCGCCGACGAGCTGCTCCCCGCGGCTCTCGACGCGATCAGCGCGCTGCTGGTCGAGGGCTCCCGGCTGCGCGCGGTCGAGGCAGAGCTGCACCGCGAGCTCGACGAGGCCCGGGCCGCGCTCGAGCGGTCCTACCTGCGCCCGTCGTACCGGCTGCGCGAGAAGGCCGTGCACTCGCTGGAGACCAGCGCTCCCGGACGGGGTGCGCTGGGGGTCTACCGGCGGCTGCGGGGCAGGAGCTCGCGGTCGGCGTAGCGGCCGACCTTCCACGTCGCGAAGCCGTCGGCGCCGGCGCCGACCAGCCCGCCCACGACCGGCACCCGGCGCCCGACCGTCGTCGCGAGCCGCTTGCCGGCCACCCGCGCGATCAGGTCACTGGCGACCTCCGCGGAGATCTTGGCGTCGAGCAGCGGGTCGTGGCTCGGTGCGGTGGCGATCGCCATCGGGGGCGCGGGGAGCTTTTTGCGCTTCACCATCTCCTCGACCGACTCCTCGCCGAGGAGCGTGACCAGGACGGCGTTGCGCACCCGCGGGTCGGCGAGGTCGTGGCCGCGGAGGTGGGCGATCGCCGCGATCATCCGGCACTGCACGACCGCCAGCCCGGCGAGGTTGGCCGGGATCGCGACGGTGGCGGTGACCAGGCCACCGATGTTGGTGAGGAAGCCCTGGGCCCCGGCCAGCCGCACGTGGGTCTCGATGACGTCGTGGATGGCCAGGTCGACGTCGCCGCCGTGGGCCTTGAGCTGGCGCTCGGCCGCCGCCCGGGCGCCCGGCAGCGGGCCCGCACCGTCGATGGCGCGGGTCAGCGCCTCGCGCACGAACCCGGTCGTCAGGCCCGGCGCCATCTCGGTGATCTTGGGAGCCAGCCGCTTGCCCACGGAGCCCTTGATGCCCATGCGGCGATCTTATGGCGGGGGTGGGAGGGTCAGCGCCGCACCTCGCAGCCCATGGCCCGCTCAGCGCTGATGCAGACGTCGCGGCCGCGGCCGGCGCGCGCCTTGTCCCGACCGCTCCCGAGGTCGAGCCTGTCGCGGCCGGTGGTGCCCTGGACGACGTCGTTGGCGCCGAAGGTGCGTGCGTCCAGGCTCTTCGCGAGCGAACCCTCGACCTCGAAGTCGTCGAGTCTCGGGGTGCCACGGAAGACCCAGCGCAGACCGACGCTGTCAGTGGGCTCGAACTCCTCGATCCCGTCGTAGCTGCCCATGCGTCGACCGTCGACCCTCAGCCGGCCGTTCGCCATCGTGATCTCCGTGCCGCGAGGCACGTCCAGCCCCCATGTCTGGAAGGTCAGCTCGTCGCGGCCCTGGGCACCCCACCACTGGAACCCGCGCACGTGGTTCTCCAGCCAGGTGGAGATGTGGTCCCTCCCGCGGCCAGCGTCGAGCACGACCCCGGGCACCGCCTCCGCGTGGATCCTGTCATTGCCCTCTTCCCCGTAGGCCCGTCCGTCGATGGCTGAGGGGATCAACATCATCCAGTCGTGGCCATACCCGGCGTACGCCGCGCCGTTGCGCGAGTCGAGGCGGAGGTCGTCCGACCCCGGTCCACCCGAGAGGAAGTCGCCTCCGACGCGGTTCCAGTGGTGACCGGCACCCCAGTCGTCCGAGCGGAGCACGTCGTCCCCGGATCCGGCGAAAAGGCGGTCACTGCCGTCACCGCCGAGAACAGTGTCGTCCCCCTCGCCTGCACAGACGAGGTCGTTGCCGCCGCCCGCGTCGATGTCGTCGTTGCCTTCGAAGCTCATGATGACGTCGTCCCCCGGCGTGCCCAGCACCGTGTCGTCGCCAGGCGTGCCCACGATGGTCGGCGTGTTGTCATCGCAGGTCGGCTCGAAGGCGGACGCCGGCGACACGGCGTACAGGCTGGTCGCGACGAGCGCGGTGGCGAGCAGGAGCTTCATGGCATTCCTTCCCGGAGTTGCTGCGAGTCTGACGCACGCCGGGGCGGATGAGTTGTCACCGGTTAGGTTGGCCGACGTGCCGTTCGAGCCGCCGCCCACGCCGTGGGTCTTCCCCGAGCCAGGCCTGTGGGAGGACGACGACCTGGTCGCCCTCGGTGCCGACCTCGCGCCCGGCACCCTGCTCGCGGCCTACCGGCAAGGACTGTTCCCGATGCCCGTCGCGATGCGCGGCGACCCGATGGGATGGTTCTCGCCGGTGGACCGGGGCGTCCTCCCGCTCGACCACCTGCGGATGACCCGGTCGCTGCGCCGCTCGTGCCGCGACTTCGAGATCCGCGTCGACACCGCCTTCGAGGAGGTCATCGACGCCTGCGCCGACCCAGCCCGGGGCGAGGGTGGCTGGATCGACGACGCCGTGCGCTCGGCGTACGTCGGGCTGCACGCCCTCGGCTGGGCCCACTCGGTGGAGACCTGGCGCGACGGGCGGCTGGCCGGTGGGCTGTACGGCGTGGCGATCGGCGGCCTGTTCGCAGGCGAGTCGATGTTCCACCGGGATCGGGACGCGTCGAAGGTGGCGCTCGTCGGCCTGGTCGACCTGATGACCGACGGGCACGCGTCGGGGAGGCTGCTCGACGTTCAGTGGCGGACCGACCACCTCGCCAGCCTCGGCGTGGTGGAGGTGCCGCGCGAGACCTACCTCACCCGGCTGCGGCGCGCGCTCGAGCTGCCGCTGCCGCAGGCGTTCGGGGACCCGGGGGAGTCTTGATCGTGCGCGGATGGGGCATGGTGTGCCCCGACCCCGTGTCTTCCGCACGCCACCACACCTGAGGGGACAGTCATGAAGAAGGCCCTGGTCGCCGCCACGCTGGTGCTCGTCGGCGGTGCTGCCGTCGGGTGTGGGGGCGGTGCGCCCACCGACGCCACCGACGAGGCCTTCTGCGATGCCTACAGCAGCCTCTTCGCGGACGCTGCGGAGCTCGGCGACGCCGACGACGCGACCATCATCAAGCGGGTCAAGGAGTGGGGCGCCGAGATGGAGAAGGCCGGCACGCCGGCGGACATCCCCGACGACGCCCGCGCCGGCTTCGAGAAGACCGTCGAGGAGATCGACGACCTCGACGCGGACGCCAGCCAGGAGGACTTCGAGAAGCTCGAGGAGGACTACTCCGACGAGGAGAAGAGGCAGGCCGAGGCGTTCGCGAAGTACACCACCGACACCTGCGGCTCCCCGCTCGACCACATCGAGGTCCCCGAGGCGCCCACCGAGGCGCCGTCCGAGTGACCGGATCCGCCGCAGCTACTTGAGCAGCTTGCTCAGCCGCCGGTCCGCCAGCGGCTTGCCGCCGGTCTGGCAGGTCGGGCAGTACTGCAGGCTCGAGTCGGCGAACGACACCTCCCGGACGGTGTCGCCGCAGACCGGGCACGGCTGGCCGGTGCGCCCGTGCACGGCCAGGTTGCTCTTCTTCTCGCCCTTCAGCTCGCTCGCCGCGAGTCCGCGGGAGCGCTCGACCGCGTCGCCCAGCACGCCCTTGACGGCGTCGTACAGCGTCTGCAGCTCGGTGTCGTCGAGGCTGTTGGCGGGCTTGAACGGCGAGAGCCGCGCCGCGTGCAGCAGCTCGTCGGAGTAGGCGTTGCCGATGCCGGCGATCAGCGACTGCATCCGCAGGACGCCCTTGATCTGCTTGCGCCCCTCCCGCTCGAGGATCTCCCGGAGCACGTCGATCGTGAAGGCGTCGTCGAGCGGGTCCGGCCCGAGGCGCGCGATCCCCTCGACGTCGGACGGGTCGCGTACGACGTACAGCGCGAGGCTCTTCTTCGTGCCGGCCTCGGTGATGTCGAGCCCGGACGTGTCGTCGATGACCACCCGGGCGGCGAGCGGCGACTTGCTGTTGGGGCGGGCCGGCAGTGCCGGCACCTCCTCCTTCCAGCGGATCCAGCCGGCGCGCGCCAGGTGGACCACCAGGTGCAGCCCGCTGGCGGTGATGTCGAGGAACTTTCCGTGCCGCGTCACGTCCTCGACGAGCGTGCCGTGCAGCGCCTGCAGCGGCGGGTCGAAGGTCTTGAGCGCGCTGAACGCCGCGAGGTCGACGCGGGTGATCGCGCGGTCGACGAGGCGGCCCCTCAGGTCGAGGGCCAGGGCCTCCACCTCGGGCAGCTCCGGCATGCCGCCGAGTCTAGGCCGGTGACTGCCTCGACTCGCCGACTATCCCGATGTCTAAGGCAGACCCTAGAGAAGCCGATACGGTCCCATCGTGGACCCAATCCGGAACCCCTACGCACCCGGCGCCGGCCAGCGCCCGCCGGAGCTCGCCGGCCGTGACGAGCAGCTCGGCGCCTTCGACGTCGTGATCGAGCGGGTGTCGGCGGGGCGGCCGGAGCGCAGCCTGGTGCTCACCGGCCTGCGGGGGGTGGGCAAGACCGTGCTGCTCAACGCCCTGCGCAGCGCGGCCGTCCGCAAGAAGTGGGGCACCGGCAAGCTCGAGGCCCGCCCCGACCAGGGCCTGCGGCGCCCGCTCAGCAGCGCCCTGCACCAGGCAGTCCGCGAACTCGGCCACCGCGACGCGGACAGCGTCGACCACGTGCTCGGCGTGATCCGCTCGTTCGCCCAGCGCGACGCCGGCGTGGGGGCCCGGCTCAAGGACCAGTGGCACCCCGGCATCGACGCCCCTGCGGTCAAGGGGCGCGCCGACTCGGGCGACATCGAGATCGACCTCGTCGAGCTCTTCACCGACGTGGGCGGCCTCGCGGCTGACCAGGGGAGAGGGGTCGGCGTCTTCATCGACGAGATGCAGGACCTCGGCGCCGACGACGTCTCCGCGCTCTGCGCCGCCTGCCACGAGCTGAGCCAGAGCGGCCTCCCGCTCATCGTGGTCGGCGCCGGGCTGCCCCACCTGCCGGCGGTCCTCAGCGCCAGCAAGTCCTACTCCGAGCGACTCTTCCGCTACCAGCGCATCGACCGCCTCTCCCGCGAGGCCGCCGATCGCGCGCTGAGCGCGCCCGCCGAGGACGAGGGTGCGGCCTACACGGCCGAGGCCCTCGAGGTGATGTACGCCGCGACGGGCGGCTACCCCTACTTCATCCAGGCCTACGGCAAGGCCGTGTGGGACCTCGCACCGGAGAGCCCGATCACCGCCGACGACGTGGCGGTCGCGGCGCCGGAGGCGGAGTCGGAGCTCGCCGTCGGCTTCTTCGGCAGCCGCTTCGAGCGCGCGACGCCGGGGGAGCGCGACTACCTCCGCGCCATGGCCGATGTCGCGGTCGACCTCGGCGACGTCGACGACGTGCCGACCGCCGACGTGGCCGCCTCGCTCGGCAAGAAGCCGCAGTCGCTGAGCCCGGCGCGCGACAGCCTGCTCAAGAAGGGGCTCATCTACTCCGGCGAGCGGGGCCGGATCGCCTTCACGGTGCCCCACTTCGGCCGCTACCTACGCGAGCAGGCCATCTAGTCCGGCCGGCGCTCCGGCGGCAGCGAGCGGTGGGTGCCGTCGCACCACGGCATGCGCTGAGAGGTGTCGCACCGGCAGATCGCCACGACCGGGCGTCGTACGACGTGGACCTCGCCGTCGCCGTCGACGACCTCCTCGGCGCCGCGCAGCAGCAGCGGCCCGCCCGGACAGGCGAAGGTGCGCACCGGCCGCGGCCCGCTCACACCGCCACCTGCTCGTTGTCGCCGTCGTCCAGGAGGCTCGACCGCCCCGCCTCCCAGGCGTGGAGGAGCGCGCGCCCGGCCGCGTCCTCGACGACGAGGCAGGCCGCGGCGCCGAAGAAGAGCTCGGGCACGCAGGCCGGGTCGGTGTCGGCCAGCGACCCGCAGATCGAGCGGAACACCAGCTGCTCGTGCACCGCGTCGGCCTCGACGTGCTCGTCGTAGTAGTCGAACACCTCGCGGGGCAGGCCGAGCCGTTCGGCGGCGCGGGCCAGCAGCCGGCTCGGCCCCGAGCTGGTGGCCTCGAAGACCCCGAAGTGGCCCATCGCCGCCGGGGCCAGCCGCCGCTGCAGGCCGAGCACGTGCATGGTGTTGGGCACCACGAGCGTCGTGCCGGGCAGCCGCCGCAGGTAGTCGCCCACGGCCGCCGACAGCCCGCACGCGGTCATCGCCCGGGCGTACAGCCCGCTGTGGTGGCGGCCCGGGTCACCGGCGCCGTACTCGTCGTACAGCAGCTCCGCCAAGGCGGACTGCGCCGCGCCGGTCAGCCGCGGCAGCACGAGCGCCTGCGGGTCGGACTCCCGCAGGTTGTAGGCACTGCGGTGCACCAGCAGCTCGAGGAACTGCTCGGCCGTCCCGTCCTTGCGCAGGTACGACGCGACCGAAGCGCCGCCGAAGCCGTCGACCATCGCGAACAGCCGGTCGGGGACGGGGCCGTCGGCGGCGAGCGCCTCCTCGACCAGCTCGGCGGTCGCGAGCCTGAGCTCCGCCTCCACGTGGTCGGCCAGCAGGCCCCACACCGCCACGCGGGACGGCGCCCACTCCCAGGCGGGGTCCACGTCGGCGAAGCCGTCGACGTGCAGGTGGTGCAGGCACCACAGCACGAGGTGGAGGTCGTCGGCGTCGGGGCCGGCCGCCGCGACGTCGCGGACGTTGTCGATGGGGAGCGGTCCCTCGGCGGCCGGGGAGAGCAGACCGGGCAGCACCAGCTCGCCCAGCGGCCCCCGTGGCGCCGGCAGTCGCGGTCGGTGCGGGCCGCTCATGCGGCCACCGGTCGCTCGGCCGGCTGGAGCAGGGCCAGCTCGCCGCGGTCCGCGTGGCGGCGCACCTCGACGAGCGAGAGGCCGTCCAGCTCGGGTGCCAGGATGGCGGACTGTCCCGGCCCGAGCTGCAGCAGCAGCGCGCCTCCCGGCACCAGGTGGTCGCGGGCGACCTCCAGGCAGGTCCGGGCGACGTCCAGGCCGTCCGCCCCGCCGTCGATGGCGTGCGGCGGGTCCTCGGGGAACCGGCCGACCTGGTCATGCGGCACCCACGGCGGGTCGGCGATGACGAGGGCGAAGCGCTCGGACTCGGCCACCGCGGTGTCGAGCGGCAGCTCCCGCACCGAGACCTGCCCGGCAAGACCCGCAGCCTCGGCGTTGGCGAGCGCATAGCCGCACGCCACCGGGTTGTCGTCGACGCACACCAGTCGCCGGTCCCGGCCCCACACCGCGCACAGCCCGATCTGACCAACGCCGGCGCACAGCTCGAGGACGGGGCCCTCGGGCAGCTCGTCGAGGAGCTCGGCCGCCCACGCCGACTGGGCCACGGTCCAGGGCCGGGGCTCGAGGACGCGGTGGTCGTAGTGGATGGTCAGGCCGGCGAAGTCGAGCTCGGGCACGTGGTCTTTCCTCCCTGTCGGCGGTCGGGATCGGGGCGTGGGGGCGCTCCGGTACCCCGCGACGGCCCTGCTCAGCCGCACCCCCGGGACGTTATCCGGCCCAAAAAAGCACGACCGTGCTATCGTCGGGAGCATGCGCAAGGGTGAGGCCACCAGGTCGACGATCCTCGACGAGGCGTTCCGCCTCGCGACCAGGGTCGGGTTCGAGGGCGTCACCATCGGCCAGCTCGCCGAGCAGACGGAGCTGAGCAAGAGCGGCCTCTACGCCCACTTCGCCTCCAAGGAGCAGCTCCAGCTCGACACCCTGGCGCGGGCGCGGGAGCACTTCATCGACCGGGTGGTCCGGCCGGCCCTGGCCACCGAGCGGGGTGAGCCGCGGGTCCGCATGCTCTTCGAGCGCTGGGTCGCCTGGGCGGAAGAGGGCGATGGCTGCCTGTTCGTCGCCGCCTCCGCCGAGCTCGACGACAGGCCCGGGCGGCTGCGCGACGCCCTGGTCCGCAACGAGGTCGACTGGCTCGACCTCATCGCCACCGTGGCGCGTACGGCGATCAGCGAGGGGCACTTCCGCGAGGACCTCGACCCAGACCAGTTCGCCTACGAGCTGCACGGCATCGAGCTGGCGCACCACCACGCCGTACGGCTGTTGCGTGACCCGCGCGCGGGTGCTCGCACGCGCACGGCCTTCGAGTCCCTCGTCGTCGCGGCCCGCGGCACGCACTGACCCCCCACATGGAGAACGAGAGAGTCCTCATGGCTTCACAAAAAAGCACGACCGTTCGTCTCTATCGCGTCGGCTTCCGCCTGGGCGAGCTGGTCGCACCCGGGCTGTCGGCCCGGTTGGCCACGGACCTGTGGTTCCGCCTCCCGCCGCCGAGGCCGGCTGGCGAGGTCCCGCCCGGCGGCACGCCGTTCGAGGTCCACGCCCAGCGGCATGCCGTCCGCGGCCTGTACTGGGGCCGCGGTCCCGCCGTCTACCTGGTCCACGGCTGGGGCGGCCGCGCCGACCAGCTCGCCGCGTTCGTCGAGCCCCTCGTCAGCGCCGGTCATCGCGTGGTCCTCTTCGACGGCCCGTCCCACGGGGACTCGGAGCCGGGGGCGCTCGGCCCGGGCAGCACCTCGGCCATCGAGTTCGGCCGAGCCCTGGACGCCGTCGCGGCGCGGTTCGGCCGCGCATCTGCGGTGGTCGCGCACTCGATGGGCGCGGTCGCGACCTTGCTCAGCCTCAAGTACGGCTGGCTCGCCACGGAGCGCCTGGTCCTGCTCGCCCCCATGTCCCGGCTGTCGACCCATCGCGACGCTCTCTTCTCGGCCCTCGGGGTCGGTCCTCGCACGACCCGCAGGACCGACCGCCTCCTCGAGCGCCGGGTCGGGCACCCGATCGAGGAGTTCGACCTCGCCCGGCTGGGCGCGGAGGTCGACCCGGTGCCCACCCTCGTCGTGCACGACCGCGACGACCGGATGACCCCACACGCGGCGAGCGAGCTGTGGGTGGAGTCGTGGCCCGCCCGGCTCGTCTCCACGGAAGGCCTGGGTCACCAACGCCTGCTCCGCGATCCCGGCGTGGTGCGCACCGTGACGGACTTCGTGACGGGCCGCAGCGCCGCAGCCGTGCACCGCGGTGACGCTCTGAGGGCCGCCACCGGCTGACTACAGCGGACAGATCCTGTCCGCCTGGTCCGGGAGAGTCGGAGCAACACCCCGACCCAACCCGACCGAAGGAGACCCGATGTCCCACCCCGAAGCCGCTGCCCTCGCCGCCACCCTGCGCACGCAGGTGGCCGCCGTCCGCAACGCAGCCCACGGCCTGACCGAGGAGGAGGGCCGGCTCGCCCCGGCCCGCAGCGACCTGTCGATCGGCGGCATCCTCAAGCACCTCGTCGTCAGCTGGACGGGGTGGCAGCGCCGCGAGGCGCAGAACCGCGGCGCCCGCGGGTGGGACCTCACCGACGAGGACTTCGCCGACTTCTACGGCAGCTTCGCCCTCACCGACGACGAGACCCTGGAGGGCATCCTCGAGACGTACGACGACGCGACCCGCCGGCTGGTCGAGGCGGTCGAGGCGAGCGACCCGGACGCCGAGGAGCTCGCGCCCCCGCAGCCCTGGTTCGGCCAGCACGAGCCCACGCCCATCACCAAGCGCGTGCACCTGCTCGCCATCGTGGAGGAGTTCGCCCGCCATGCGGGTCACGCCGACATCGTCCGCGAGCAGGTCGACGGCGCGAAGGCCGCCGAGCTGGCCCTCGCGGTGATGGGGCTGCCGGGCAACGATTTCGTCAAGCCTTGGCAGCGCTCGGCCTGAGCCCCCGTCGAGTCGGCGCATCTGCTCACCACAACCCCGTCGAGTCGGCTCGTCTGCACACGAGCACCGCGTCGAGTCGGCTCGTCTGCCGCCCGGCAGCCCGGCAATGCCGCCGACGCCCCGCCGGGCGGTGCGTATGCAACCGTTCCTCGCCGCGATTCGGTTGCCAGCCCACCGCCCGCGGCGGCGGCGCCGGGTGCGGACGGCTCTGTGATCGCGCCCGCCGACCGGCGGACCCGGACACCACTCGGCCGAAACCTCGGCGATGCAGCCGCACTAGGCTCGCGCCATGAGGCCGCAGGTCGTCGCCCATCGGGGCGCCAGCCACGACACCGCCGAGCACACGCTGCTGGCCTACACACGTGCCCTCGAGGTCGGGGCCGAAGCCCTGGAGTGCGACGTGCGGCTCACCGCGGACGGACATCTCGTCTGCGTGCACGACCGCGACCTGCGGCGTACGGCGGCCACCCGCGGCGTTGTGTCGACGATGAACCTGGCCGAGCTCGACCAGCTCGACTTCGCGTCGTGGAAGAACCCGTGGGCCGAGCTCGACGACGAGGCGCCCGACCGGGATCCGGAGACGGGCAAGGTGCTCACGCTGCGCAAGCTGCTCGAGACGGTCGCCGACCACGGGCAGGGTGTGGAGCTGGCCATCGAGACCAAGCACCCCACCCGCTACGGCGGGCTCGTCGAGCGGCGCCTGGTCGAGCTGCTCGCCGACTTCGGGTGGGACGGGCGCGACTCGCCGGTGCGGGTGATGAGCTTCAGCCGCACCGCGATCGCCCGGATCCGCCACCTGGCCCCCGACCTGCGGGTGGTCATCCTGATCGAGAAGGCCCACCACTGGCCGCTGCTCAAGCAGGCCATCGGGCCGAGCTGGATCCTGGGCCCCGGCGTCACCGAGCTGCAGGACCACCCCACCTTCGCCAAGGCGCTGCGCAAGTCCGGCCGCGACATCCACGTCTGGACCGTCAACACCCCGGAGCAGCTGCAGACCTGCCTCGACGTCGGCGCCCGGGCGATCATCAGCGACAAGCCGGCCTACATGATCCAGCTGCTCGACGCCCAGAACGGGGGGAGGCGCTACGCCAGATAGGTTGGCGCCCATGGCGAAGAAGTCCCGCACGAAGGCACGTGAGTCCCCCCCAGCCGGGGAGGTCGGCCCCCGCCAGCCCTGCCCCTGCGGCTCTGGCAAGCGCTACAAGGCGTGCCACGGCGCAGCCGGCGGCGCCCCCGCGCCCTACGTCGCCCGCCCCTTCGAGGGCATGCCGAGCGAGTGCGACGTGATCGCCATGCGGGAGCTGGTGCCGGCCGCGACCGCGCCCTTGGCGGTCAAGGAGACCGACCGCCCCGTTCGCCTGTGCTCCCTGCTCCCCGCGGCCGCCCCGGCGATGGTGCGCGAGGGCGGCGCGATCTGGCTCGGCCTGCAGGTGCAGCACCAGTACGGCGATCCCGCGCGCGACCTGGGCGCGGTGCTCGAGAAGGCGCTGGCGACCGAGGAGCCGGGCGTCATCGGCCTCGCCTCCGCCCCCGGCGACGGCCCGCGCCTGCAGGACCTGGTCAGCGACTCCGAGCTCGACATCACCGTGCACGACGGGTTCGGCTACTGGGTCGACGACCTGGAGGAGGACCCGACGGTCACAGCCGCGCTCGAGCAGGCCAATGCGGCGGCCAACCCGACGGTGCGGCTGGCGTCGGTCGAGGCGGCGTACTGGACCAGCGTCGGCTCCAAGGAGCACCTGCGCTGGGTGATGCCGCACCCGGAGGACGAGCTGCTCTCCGCGCTGGCCCGGCTGCACGCCGCCGGCCAGGACGTGATCGCCGACGGCTCGCGGCTCGTCGGCATGTTCCGCGCACACGGCCTGCTGGCCCCGGTGTGGGACCTGCCGGTGGGCACGGGTGCCGAGGTGCTGGAGGAGCCGGCCGCCCGGTTCGGTCGCGACCTGGCCGACGCCATGGCCTCCGGCGGAGAGCTCTCCGCGGCCGAGCGCTCGGCCCGCGCGGGCCTCGCCAACCGCCAGG
The DNA here is from genome assembly GCF_003076135.1 of Nocardioides gansuensis. Lineage (GTDB taxonomy): Bacteria > Actinomycetota > Actinomycetes > Propionibacteriales > Nocardioidaceae > Nocardioides > Nocardioides gansuensis. The sequence goes on from NZ_QDGZ01000005.1 coordinate 129,464, forward strand.
TCACCATCCGGTGAGATGCGAATCACCGGGACTTTCGGCCAGGCGGTTGTGGTCCGCGGTGAACGCGGGGTAAATTGGCCATTGCCCGGTCGTTGTTGTTTCCCCCGTCAACAGCGGCCGGGCTTTCATGTGCCCTGAGAGCGGTGCCCGCAGGCACGTCCGGCCAGGGCCATCCGGTCCTCAGGATCCTGGAAAGACCGGCGTCACGTTCTCCCCTGACGGACGTCTCCTCCTCAGGACGCCCGCGTCGGGCGCCCGGACCTGGGAGGACCCATGTACACCAGCTCGCGCTCGAGCTCGCTCTCTGCCCCGCTCGCGGCGCTCGTCGCGATGGCCGTCGCCCTCGCCGGCTTCGTGGTGATGCTCGGCGTCGGCGCCTCTGCCACGGCGGTCGAGTCGGCCTCTTCCTCGGTGCGTGCCGCCGGCTGCTCCGCCGAGCAGCAGGAGGTGACCGACGCGAAGGCCGCCTTCACCTCGGCGAAGAAGAAGGTCGCGCGGCTGAAGAAGAAGTGGAAGAAGGCCCAGGGCGTCCAGAAGCGGAAGCTCTACAAGAAGTTGAAGAAGGCCAGGAAGCAGCTGCGCTTCCAGAAGGAGTGGCTCGCCATCGCCACCACCGCCCACAACGCGTGCCTGGCCAAGCAGGCCGCCTCGCCGAGCAGCACCGCCGGCCCGACCAGCACGGCGAGCACCGCGCCCACGACGTCCACCTCGCCGACGGTCACCGCCACGACGACCGCGAGCGACCCGGTGCCGACCTGCCTCCCGGGCACCGCGCCGTGCCTGCCGGAGGTGCCGACGAGCACGGCGACCGACCCGGGTCTCCCGCTGCCCACCTGTCTGCCGGGCCAGCCGCTGCCGCTCCCGGGTGAGATCCCGACCTGCGTGGCGCCGCTGCCGTGACCTGGTGATTCAGGCTGAATCACCGCCACTGACCCGTCCCCGCTCCGCGCGGACGGGTCAGTCGTCCTCGGCGGGCTTGCGGCGCCGCAGGTGCCACGCCTCGAGGCGGGAGTAGCCCTTCACCGACACGCGGCGCAGCCGCTTCAGCTTGTACGGCGAGGGGTCCGGCTCGTCGTGGGCGCCCTCTGGCCCGTCCGGCTCCACCTCGTCGTCGGTGTCCTCGCCCCGGTCCGCGGGCCCGTCGGGCCCCATCAGCCCGTCGTACGCCCCCCGGTCGACCACGAGCGTGCCGGGCCGGGCGACGGACGTGAGCCGGGCGGCGATGTTGACCGTGTGCCCGAAGACGTCGCCGAGCCGGGTGACGACCTCGCCGTAGGCGAGCCCCGCGCGCACCGCCGGGAACGGGTCCTCCTCGTCGGCCCCGCGAGCGGTCAGCTCGAGCGCCACCTCGATCGCGCCGACGAGGTCGTCGGCGGTGAAGAGGATCTCGTCGCCGATTGTCTTGATGACCTGGCCACCATGGTCGGTGACCGTGCCGGTGGTGTCCTGCTCGAAGCGCTCGATCCACTCGACGAGGGCCGCCTCGTCCATCGTCTTGCTGTGGGTGGTGTAGCCGACGATGTCGACGAAACACACGGCCCGCGCCGGCTCGGGGGTGCCGCTCGTGGCGTTCATCAGCAGGCGGCTGGCGGCGCTGGCGAGGTGCCGCCGCCACACGTAGGCCTGCAGCGCCTCGACGCGCGGCAGCACTCCGGCGGCCAGCTCGGCGAGCCGGACGTCGGGGTCCGGGCCCTCCAGGGCCAGGCCGGCGAGCAGCGAGACCTGCCACTCGGCGAGCCGGGCATAGCTGCGACCCCAGGTGCGGACCAGGGCGGACTGGGACTCCTCGTCGAGGATGCCCATCCGCATCAGGTCGACCGTCATCTGCAGGGCGTGCACGTCACTCTCGGCGAACGCGACGTCCTCGTCGGTGCGGTGCGCGAAGCCGAGCAGCCGCCACAGCTCCTCGGCGAGCTCGAGGGGGACCCCGGCCCGGGCGGCCACGTCCACCCGGGTGAGGGTCGGGGCGTCGCCCAGGAGGAAGGCCTCGACCTGGTCGAAGGCGGCGGCGAGGTCGTCGTACGACGAGGTCGCGGGCGCCGGGTCGTCGGTCACGCGGACGGCCGCCTCAGCTCTCGCTGGCGCGCTCCGCGTGCGCGTTGCGGAGCGCGTCGCCGAACGCCGGGATCTCGGTGACCAGCTGCTCGACCGCCTCGGCGGTGTAGTGGATGAGCTTGAGCGGCGTCACCGCGACGATCGAGGCCGTGCGCAGCGTGTGGTTGACGATCGCGGCCTCGCCGATGATCTCGCCGGCGCCCAGGCGGGCGATCTCCTGGCCGCCCTTCCGGACCGAGACCTCACCGTCGACGATGATGTAGGCCTTGTCGGCAGGGGTCCTCTCGGAGATCGGGGACCAGCCCTCCGGCAGGGTGACCTCGGTGCCCGCGGCCTTGATGCGGGAGATCTCGATGTCGGTGAAGCCGTCGAGGATCGACGTCATGAGGCGTGCCTTTCATCGCTTGGTGGTGCTCCCTGAGTGCGGATCCTCGCATGTCGAGCGGCGGTTGGGCACGGCTTCCACGCCCGGCGCGCGGGCGGGTGTGGTGGGTGCGGTCGGGGGCTGGGGGAGTGCGATGAGGCCGCCGCCCGACGGTGTCGGACGGCGGCCTCGCGCGGTGTCAGCAGGTCACGGCACGACGTGCACGACGATCGGCTGGGAGTAGATGTAGTCCGAGAACTCCGGGCCGTCGGTGTAGAACGCCTTGAAGACGTAGTCGCCCACGGGGTACTCGTCGGCGACCCTCTCGAGGAAGGAGTAGCTCTGGAACTCGAAGGCGCCGTTGTCGCCGACGGAGGCCATGCAGCAGTAGTCGGGGCTGCTGCTGCCGCCCTTGACGTTGCCGTCCTTGTAGATGTCGACATAGCCCTCGGTGGCGATCTTGTCCTTGTACTTCACGACGCCGGTGAGCGAGCCCGGGTCGTAGGTGTAGTCGTTGGCCAGCGCCGACTCGGAGACGGTGAACTCGACGGCGTTGACGTTGAGCGAGGAGTCGAAGACCCGGACCGAGGTCTTGCCCTTGCGGGTCTTGTACTTCGCCTTGACGACGTACTTGCCCGGGGCCGCGGCCTGCGACATCCGGTAGGACGCCTTGCCCTTCTTGATCTTCTTCTTGTCGGCCAAAGCGCCGTTGACGATGAACGTCACCTTGCCGCGGCTGCCCTTGCCGGTCACCGCGGTGACCTTCACGCCCTGCATGCCGTAGTGCGAGTAGGCCTTGGGCGACGTCGTCATCTTGATCGGCGCCGGGCGGGCGGCATCGGCCGCGTTGATGGTGGTGGAGGAGACGGGGGCTGCCTCGGCCGTCGTCACGGGCGCGGCAAGGGCCGCAGCAGTGACGACCGAGACGAGGGCGGTCGCGAGCGTGCGCATCGGAGAGCCTCTTTCAGATCGCTGGGTTGACAGTCCACGAGGTCCTTCCCCGGTCCGGACCCGTCCAAACCACAGCGTCTGCTCCCCGGCTCGCCCGGTCACCCGCGAGGCATCGGCTCCCGCGAGATCGGGCAGCTCATGCACCGCGGTCCGCCCCGGCCGGACCCCAGCTCGGAGCCGGCGATGCGCAGCACCTCGATGCCGGCCTCCTCGAGGCGGTCGTTCGTCCCGTCGTTGCGCTCGTAGGCCACCGCGACCCGCGGGGCGAGCGCGAGGGTGTTGTTGCCGTCGTCCCACTGCTCGCGCTCGGCGGTCACCGGGTCGAGGCCGGTGTCGATCTGGTGGAGCGTGTCGATCTCCATCGCCTTGGCCGCGGCCACCAGGAAGGGCTCGGCGTCCGCCACGTGGAGCACGAGGTCGGAGTCCTCCTCGCCCCGCTCGGTGACCGTCACGGCGTACGCGCGAAGGCTGTCGGCGACGTTGGGATACATCACCACCTTGTCGACGTCGACCATCGTGCAGACCGTGTCGAGGTGCATGGTCGCGCGCTCCTGCGCGATCGGCACGGCGAGCACCGTGTGCGCCAGGTCGGCGCCGAAGACCTGCCGGGCGAGCCGCTCGACGCCCGCCGGGGTGGTGCGCTCCCCGACGCCGACCGCGACGACGCCCGGCGCGAGCAGGAGGACGTCACCGCCCTCGACGTGCTCGTGGTGCCAGCCGTGGATCTTCGCAGTGCCGCGGAACCGGGGGTGCTCGGTGTAGATCAGCTCGGTCAGCTGGGTCTCCCGCGCCCGCGCCGGCATCGCCAGGCTGGTGATCGCCACCCGGTCGCGCACCCACACGCTGGAGTCCCGGGTGAACAGCAGGTTGGGCAGCGGGTCGATCAGGAAGTCGTGCTGGTCGAGGAGGCTGGTCACCAGGCCGTGCCCGCCGCGCACCTCGTCGTTGCGGATGCCGGCCGTGAGCAGCTCGGTGAGCTCCTCGGGGGACGCGTCGGTGAGGAAGTCGGCGAGGTAGGCGCGCATGGTGTCGCCGAGGTGCAGCCCGCTCAGCGCCGAGGTGATCGCCATGCCGCGTGCCTCCTCGCTGGCGAGGCTCTCGGTCAGCAGGTCGGTGAGGTAGAGCACCTCGACGCCACGGCCGCGCAGGGTCTCCGCGAAGGCGTCGTGCTCGTCCTGTGCCCGGGCGACCCACGGGATGCCGTCGAAGAGCAGCTTGTCGTTGTTGCGCGGTGTCAGGCGCTGCAGCTCGGGGCCCGGGCGGTGGAGCATGACGGTGCGGAGCGTGCCGACCTCGCTGTCGGCACCGTGGGGACCGGTGACCATGGGCCGACTCTAGACCCGGCGCACAGGCCGCCGTCAGCCCTGCCGCGCGCGCCACTCCTCGGCGAGGATCGCGTAGTGCGGCGTGCTGGTCCACTCGCCCTTCGACCAGAAGTCCTGGCGGAACTCGCCCTCACGGGTCATCCCGAGCCGCTCGGCCAGCGCCGCGGAGCGGCTGTTGCGGGCGTCCATCTCCGCGCGCACGCGGTGCACGCCGTAGTGCTCGAAGGCCACCCGCAGCAGCTCCGCCGCGGCCTCGGTGGCGATGCCGCGGCCGGCGACGGCCGGGCTGACGACCCAGCCGATCTCGGCCTTGTCCCAGCCGGGCTCCTCGAGGAGCAGCATCACGTCGCCGACCACGCGGCCCTCCCGCTCGATCACCACACGGAAGATGTGCGGCCCCGGCCCGATGAGCCGGTCGCGCACCATGCCCTCAACCTCGCCGCGGGTGAACGTGTCGCTGAGCAGGTGCTCGGTGACGGCGGGATCGCCGTAGTAGCCCCACATGTCGTCCACGTCTGCGAGCGTCGCGGTCCGCAGGACGAGTCGCCGCGTCCGGATCGGCAGCTCCGGCGGCCGCGGCGTCAGGTGCTCCCGGCGCAGCTCTGCGACCCACGACGTGACCGTCGGCGCGCCGAACCGGTGCTCGTCGTAGGCCGTCATCGGCAGCAGCAGGCCTTCCAGCCCGGCCACGGCCTCGCCCAGCGAGCCGCGGGCGAGGTGGTCGCGAAGGTCCGCCCGCAGGGCGTCGGCGGCGGCCCGGGCCTGCGCCTCCCACCTGAGCAGGGCGCGCACCTGGCCCGGACCGGGCGTGCGCAAGCAGACGAACCGTCCCGCCAGCCACGCATCAAGGGCCTCCTCGGCCGCGGCACGCTCGTGGTCGTGCCACCACGTCAGCCACCACGCGTGCACCCGCTCGACCCCGCCGGCGTGGGCGATCGGCTCGAGGTGGTCGGGCGGCACCATGGGCGTGCCGTCGGAGAGGACGTACGACGCCTGCGGCAGGAGGCCGGCCTCGATGAGCGCCAGCGAGTCCGACCCGGCCGGCACGAAGTGCTCGCGGACGTAGGCGTCGTCCTCGGGCGTCATCAGGTCTGGCCTCAGCGCAGCAGCTCCCACAGGGTCAAACCTGCCATCAGCACGCAGACGCTCGCACCCAGATAGTGCAGCACGCTGAGCCGCACGTGGTTGAGCAGCACCCGACCCACCAGAACGGCCAGCCCGGACACCGCGAGCAGCGCACCCCAGGCGCCGACGAAGACGCTCACCGGGTCGTCGTACTTGGCGACCAGGGAGAGCGTGAGCAGCTGCGACAGGTCACCCCACTCCGCTGCGAAGAGCACCAGGAAGCAGGTCACGACCGCACGGAAGCCCTGCCGCGGGACGGAGCCCGCCCGCGCGGCGAACTCCTCCTCGGTCTCCGCCTCCTCCGCGTCGGCGCTGCGGGCCTCGCGCAGGAGCAGGACCGCTCCGACCAGGAACATCAGGGCGGCGGCCACGTGCACGACCTCGTCGGGGAGGAAGGCCGCGGCCTTGCCGAGCGCCACCGCGATCAGGGTCTGCACGAAGAACGCGGCGCCGACGCCGACCCACACCAGGATCCCGCGGAACTTCGTGGACAGCACCAGCGTGGCGATGAAGGTCTTGTCGGGCAGCTCCACCACGAAGATCGCGGCGAACGCCAGCGCGGCGACGACCAGGTCCATCAGGCTCCTTCCCTGAGCAGGGCTCGGGTGGCGGCGACGGCGTCGGCGAGCACGTCGTTGGCAGGGCGGCGGAGGGCAGCGGCCGCGCGCGCGACGTCGTCCCACTCCGGCTGGGCGTTGACGACCTCCCCGTGGTGGCGGGCGAGCTTGACCGCGATCGGCTGGCCGTCGACGGCCACCTCGAGCATCTCGCGGTCGAGGGCGTGCTTGCCGAGCAGGGTCTCGCGCACCCCGATGCTCGACGTGTGCCGCCAGATCGCCTCCCGTACGGCGGCCGCCCGTCCCGACGGGGTGAGGACGCTGAGCGTGTGGGCCGGGCGGCCCTTCTTCATCAGGATGGGCGTCAGCCAGGCGTCGCTCGCGCCCGCATCGAGCAGGGCAGTGATGACGCCGGGCCAGACCCGTGGGTCGAGGTCGTCGACGTTGGTCTCGATGAGGAGCGGGCGGTCGTCGGTGGCGGGGACGTCGCCGACCAGGAGGCGTACGACGTTCGCGTGGGTCGCGGGGTCGCGCCCACCCGCGCCGACGCCGATCTCGCGGACGGTCATCGCGGGCTGCGGGCCGTAGCCGGTGGCGAGCGTGGTCAGCAGCGCCGCACCCGTGGGCGTGCAGCTCTCCGCGTCCCCCGGCCCGGCGTGCGAGGGCATGCCGCGGAGCAGCTCGGCGACGGCCGGTGGCGGCACGGGGAGCAGGCCGTGGGCACCCTGGACCGTGCCCGAGCCGACGGCGACCGGCGACACCACGACCTCGCCGCCCAGCCACGCGAATCCCGCGCACACGCCCACCACGTCGGCGATCGCGTCGAGGGCACCGACCTCGTGGAAGGACACGTCGAGCGGGTCGGCGCCGTGCACGGTCGCCTCTGCGACGGCCAGCCGCTCGAAGGTGCGCAGCGCGAGGCCGCGCGTGTCCTCCTCGAGGTCGGCGGCGGTCAGCATCGCCCGGATGTCACGCCAGGAGCGGTGGTGCACCGAGTCGGCGACCTCGACGTGGCATCGGGTCGCCACGAATCCGGCGCGGGCCACCTGCTCCAGGCGCAGCGTGACCGGCTCGGGGGAGGCCGCGTCGATCGCCGACTGCAGGACGTCGACGGGGACTCCTGCGCCGACGAGGGCGCCCAGCAGCATGTCGCCGCTCGCGCCTGCGCTCGCGTCGACCCAGACGACCGTCATCCGCGCCCTGCCTCGTTCGCCCGCCGTCCGGACCGATCCGGCGAGGCGCTTCGCGCGATGCGCGCGGCCGCGACCCCCGCGCCGTAGCCGTTGTCGATGTTGACCACCGTGACGCCGGGCGCGCAGGAGTTGAGCATGCCGAGGAGGGCGGCCAGACCGCCGAAGGAGGCGCCGTAGCCGACGCTGGTAGGGACCGCGATCAGCGGTAGGCCGGTGAGGCCGCCGACGACCGAGGGCAGCGCGCCCTCCATGCCGGCGACGACGACCAGGCAGTCGAGGTCGTCGAGCCGGTCGCGCACGGCGAGGAGCCGGTGCAGGCCGGCCACGCCGACGTCGCGGATCTCGGTCACGCCGGCGCCGTGGACGGCGACCGTGAGCGCCGCCTCGGCCGCCACGGGGGCGTCGGATGTGCCGGCGCTCAGGACGCCCACCGCACCGCGGGGCGTGGGCAGCGGGCCCAGGGTGGCGGCGCGGGCGACGGGGTGGACGTCGGCCCCGAGCGACTCGACGGCCAGCATCGCCTCGGGGGAGAGGCGGGTGGCGAGCACCGCCCGCTCGGGGTGGCGCTCGTGGAGGGTGGCCATGATCGCGGCGACCTGCTCGGGCGTCTTGCCGGCGCCGTACACGACCTCGGGGTCGCCGGTGCGCGCGGCCCGGTCGACGTCGACGCGCGCGAAGCCGAGGTCGGCGATCCGGTCGTCGGGGGTGTCCACGCGGGCAACTTACCGTCCGCCACCGAGTGTTCACCGGGGTGGCTGTTGCCACTGTCGGTGGTCGGGTGTTGTGTGGGCTCGGGGTCGCCCCAATACCACTACGGAGGAGCCACGATGGCGAAGTTCGATTCCAATGCCCAGGGCACACCGAGCTGGATCGAGTACAGCAGCCCGGACCAGCAGGCGTCGAAGGACTTCTACGCCCAGCTGTTCGGCTGGGACTACGACGACCAGCCGATGGCCGATGAGGCGGGCAACGAATTCGGGGTCTACTCGATCGCGCAGATCGAGGGCGACTCGGTCGCCGGCCTCGGCCCGGTCATGGGCGAGGGCCAGCCGGCGTCCTGGGGCGTCTACCTCGCCACCGACGACGTCGACGCGGTCGTCGGGAAGGCCCGCCAGGCGGGCGCGCAGGTCGACGTCGAGCCGATGGACGTGATGGACCAGGGCCGGATGGCCTGGGTGCGCGACCCGGGCGGCGCGTCCGTCGGGCTGTGGCAGCAGAAGTCGTTCGGCGGGTCGCAGCGGGCCAACGAGCCGGGCACCAACATCTGGAACGAGCTGACCGTGGCCGACCCGGCCGCGACCGCCCGGTTCTACGCCGACATCCTCGGCCTCGAGGTGCAGCAGCAGGACATGGGGCCCGACGTCCCGCCCTACATCATGTTCGCCGCCGAGGGCCGCACGGTCGCAGGCACGATGCCGCTCCAGCCCGGCATGCAGCCGCACTGGAACGTCTACTTCAACGTCGACGACGTCGATGCAACGGTGGCCAGGGCCAAGGAGCTCGGTGCCACCGAGTTCGCCCCGGCCTTCGACGTGCCCGGCATCGGCCGGCTCGGCTACCTCGTCGACCCGCAGGGCGCGTCGTTCAACCTGCTGCAGAACCCGCCCGAGGCCTGAGCGCCCTACTCCGCGCGGAACGGGTCGGCCGGGTAGACGCCCAGGATCGTCACGTCCGTCGTGAAGAACGCGAGTTCCTCGAGCGCCCGCTTCACCGGCGGGTGCTCGGGGTGCCCGTCCACCTCGGCGAGGAACTGCGTGGCCGCGAAGAGCCCGTCGACCATGTAGCTCTCCAGCTTGGTCATGTTCACGCCGTTGGTGGCGAAGCCGCCCAGCGCCTTGTAGAGCGCGGCCGGGATGTTGCGCACGTTGAAGACGAACGACGTGACGACCGGCCCGTTGTCCGGTGGCGCCTGCTCGAAGTCGCGGGAGAGCACGATGAAGCGCGTGGTGTTGTGCTCCTCGTCCTCGATCTCGTCGCGCAGCACCTCGAGCCCGTAGACCTCGGCGGCCAGCGGCGGTGCGATCGCGGCCTGGGTCGGGTCGCCCAGCTCGGCCACCTCGCGGGCCGCGCCCGCCGTGTCGCCGGAGACGACTGGCCTGAGGCCCAGCTCGCGGATCACCCCGCGGCACTGGCCCAGCGCGTGCACATGGCTGTGCACGGTCCGCAGCTGGTCGACCTTCGCCCCGGGCACGGCCATCAGCGCGAACTGGATGCGGAGGAACTTCTCGCCGATGATGTGCAGCCCCGACGTCGGCAGGAAGTGGTGGATGTCGGCCACCCGGCCGGCGATGGAGTTGTCGATCGGGATCATCGCGAGGTCGCAGTCACCGGCCGTGACGGCCGCGAAGGCGTCCTCGAACGACGCGCACGCCACGGCGTCCCAGTCGGGATAGGCCTGCTGGCAGACGATGTGGGAGTTGGCCCCGGGCTCTCCCTGGTATGCGATGCGCTTCACGCAGGCCGAGTCTAGGGTCTGACTCGTGTGGATCCTCGCCGCTGTCTCCCTGCTGGTCGCCCTCGTCGCGCTGCTGCTCGCCGTCGTCGGCCTGCGCCGCACCCGATCCGCCTCACCGCGCCAGGCGGTCGACGCCCTCCCCGAGGACGTGCACGGCCTCCGTCAGGAGGTCGCCGCGCTCAAGACGGAGTCGGCCGACGCGTTGCGCCACCTCGCGGTGGTGCGGTACGACGCCTTCGGCGACGTGGGCGGGCACCTGAGCTGGAGCCTCGCCCTGCTCGACGACGCCGGGCACGGCGTCGTGCTCACCTCGATCCACGGCCGGAGCGACGCGCGCACCTACGCCAAGAACATCACCGGCTGGACCAGCGAGCAGCAGCTCTCGCCGGAGGAGGAAGAGGCGATCGCGCACGCCCGCCCCTGAGGAGCGGCTCAGCGGGGCACGCGCACCAGCAGCCGCCCGTGCACGCACTCCATCCGCAGCTCCCGGCCGGGACCGATGGAGTCGCCGTCGAGCTGGCGCGGGGTGTCGTGGGCCGCGCGCACGACGATGGTGCGGCCGGTCATCCGGTTGATCGTCTCGTCGACCCGCGGCCGCTTGGCCAGCACCCGGAAGGCCAGCGGGATCCAGGACCAGAAGCCCTTGGGGTGGAGGATCACCACGTCGAGGCGGCCGTCGTCGATGGCAGCGTCGGGGAGCAGCGGCATGCCGGCCTGGAGGTAGCCGACGTTGCCGACCACGACCGTGCGGGCCCGGTGGGTGGTGACCTCGCCGTCGTCGACCTGCACCTCGACCTTCACGGCGGGGAACATCAGCGACTTCAGGGCGGACAGGACGTAGGCGATCCAGCCGACCCTCTTCTTGATGTCCTCGTTGACGCCCTCCATGATCGCGGCGTCGAAGCCCATCCCGGCCATCACCATGAAGTGGGTGTCCTCGAAGCCGTCGCCGCTCACGTCGACGAGGTCGATGGCGCGGTCCTGCCCGTTGAGGGCGACATCGATCGCGGACCGGAGGTAGAGGGGGATGTCGAGGTTGCGGGCCAGCAGGTTGCCGGTGCCGGCCGGCACGATGCCGACCGGGATGCCGGTGCCGGCGAGCTCGGCGCACACCTCGCGCACGGTGCCGTCACCGCCGCAGACGAGCACCAGGTCGGCCCCGGCGACGGACGCCTTCTCGGCCATGCCCGTGCCGGGATCCTCCACGGTCGTGTAGTGCCACTCCGGCTCCGACCAGCCCGACTCGCGGGCCATCGCGCTGACGATCGAGCGGAACTGCCCGGCGTCCTCGACCTTGATCGGGTTGAGCACCACGTGCAGCCGGCGCTCGGAGGTGAAGACCTCGGGCAGCGGCTCGACGCTCTCCGCGTGGCCGCGCGGCAGCGGCGACCACAGCGCGAGACACACCAGCGCGATCCCGCCGCCGAGCAGGACGCCGCCGAGCACGTCGCTCGGCCAGTGCCGGCCCAGCAGCACCCGGTCGAGGCAGATCACGACGAGCAGCACCGCCAGCCCGGCGTACACCCCCCGGCGCAGCCCGCCGCGGCGCACGAGCATGAGCGCCACGACCGCCAGCACCGTGCAGAGCGCGGCACCGGTCGAGGCGTGCCCGGAGGGGAAGGCCTTGGTGTCGAGCAGCCCGACGCTGTCCTGCCACTCCGGCCGGGCGCGGCCGAGCAGGCGCTTGAGGCCCTGGGTCACCAGCCAGGTGCTGAGCATGGTGAGCACGACGTACGCCGCGGCGCGGGGATGCTTCTGGAGGAGCAGTGCGCCGCCGAGGAGGACCGTGATCACCAGCATGCCGAGCGTGCCGAAGACGTGCTCGACGACCCGCAGCGCGACGATCAGGGTCGCGTGGCCGTCGGCCCAGTCCTCCGCCCGGCGCCCCCACGCGTCGACGGAGTCGAGCGGGTAGCGGTCCTGGGTGGTGACCATCCAGGCCAGCACGGCGAAGGCGACCAGCAGGGCGCCGGCCCGGGCGAGGTGGGCGGAGCGGGGTCGGTCGAGCACCGGGCCAGTATGCCTACGACTAGCCTTGCCGCCATGATCGATCCCCGCCTCCTCCGTGACGACCCCGACCGCGTGCGCGCCGCCCAGGCCAAGCGCGGGCTCTCCGCGGACGTGGTCGACACGGCGCTGGCCGCCGACCGGGCCCGCCGCGACGCGATCGCCGCCTTCGAGGCTCGCCGGGCCGAGCAGAAGGCGGCCGGCAAGGACGTCGCGAAGGCCCAGGGCGAGGAGAAGCAGGCGCTGCTCGCGAAGGTCAAGGACCTGGCCGCCGAGGTGAAGCGGCTCGAGTCCGCCCTCGCCGAGGCCGAGCAGGCGTGGGACGACGCGATCAAGGCCATCCCCAACGTCGCGGCCGACGAGGCCCCCGCGGGCGGCGAGGACGACTTCGTCGTGCTCGAGCACGTCGGCAAGCCGCGCGACTTCGAGGCCGAGGGCTTCGCTCCGCGCGACCACGTCGAGCTGGGCCGGCTCCTCGGCGCCATCGACCTCGAGCGGGGCGCCAAGGTCAGCGGCAGCCGCTTCTATTTCCTGACCGGCGTCGGCGCCCAGCTCGAGCTGGCCCTGGTCAACATGGCGATGGACCAGGCCCGGGCCGCCGGCTTCACCCAGGTGATCGCGCCGTCGCTGGTCAAGCCGCGCGCGATGGACGGCACTGGCTTCCTCGGCCAGGCCGCCGACGACGTCTACCGGATCGAGGGCGAGGACCTCTACCTCGTCGGCACCAGCGAGGTCCCGATGGCGGCCTACCACTCCGACGAGATCCTCGACGCGGCCTCGCTGCCGCTGCGCTACGCCGCCTTCAGCCCGTGCTTCCGCAAGGAGGCCGGCTCGCACGGCAAGGACACCAAGGGCATCATCCGGGTGCACTGGTTCGACAAGGTCGAGATGTTCGTCTACACCACGGTCGAGGAGTCGTACGCCGAGCACGAGCGGCTGCTGGGCTGGGAGAAGGAGTTCCTCGACAAGCTCGAGCTGGCCTACCGGGTCATCGACGTGGCCGCCGGTGACCTCGGCCTGAGCGCGCAGCGGAAGTTCGACTGCGAGGCGTGGATCCCCACCCAGGGCAGGTACCGCGAGCTCACGTCGACCTCCAACTGCACCGAGTTCCAGAGCCGTCGCCTCGACATCCGCACCAGGGTCGACGGCCAGACGGCGCCGGTCGCCACGCTCAACGGCACCCTCACCGCGATCACCCGGGCCATCGTCGCGATCCTCGAGACCCACCAGCAGGCGGACGGGTCGGTGCGCGTCCCGAAGGCGCTGCAGCCCTACCTCGGCGGGCTCGAGGTGCTCACCCCGATCGGCTCGATCGGTGGCTGAGGTGCGACCGGAGCGAGCCTCCGAACCCCACGGCGACTGGCGCCCGCAGCTGGTCGCCCTCGACATCGACGGCACCCTGCTCAAGTGGGTCGACGGGCAGTCCGATCCCTACGAGACCATTCCGACGGTCGTCCACGACGCGGTGCAGCGCGTCCTCGACGCCGGGTCGCACGTCGTACTCGCCAGCGGGCGCAGCCCGCACGGCATGACCCGGATCGCCGACATGCTCGCCCTGCACCGCGACCCCGACGAGCGGCTCTGGATCGTGGCGTCGAACGGCGCCGTGATCCTCCGCTACCCGCCCGTCGAGGTCGTGCACGAGGAGACCTTCGACGCGCGCCCCGCGGTGGAGGCGGTGCTGCGCGAGCACCCGAAGGCGCTGGTCGCGGTGGAGGAGCGGGCCGTCGGTGGCTACCGGGTCAACCGGCACTTCCCCGAGGGCGAGCTCTCCGGCGAGATGATCCTCACCGAGGTCGACGAGATCGTCGCCAAGCCGGTCAGTCGCGTGATCATCCGCGACCCCGCCGCCACGGCGGACGACTTCGTCGAGCTCGCGGCGCGGCTCGGGCTGCACGGCACCGACTACGTCGTCGGGTGGACCGCCTGGCTCGACCTGTCCCCGGTCGGGGTCTCCAAGGCGAGCGGCCTGCAGCGGGTGGCGAGCGAGCTCGGCGTCGACCGGGCGGACACGCTCGCCATCGGCGACGGCCGCAACGACATCGAGATGCTGCGGTGGGCCGGCCGCGGGGTCGCGATGGGCCAGGCGGTGGAGGAGGTGCGGGCCGCGGCCGACGCGGTGACCGTGCCCGTGCACGAGGACGGGGCCGCCGTCGAGCTGTCCCGCTGGTTCCCGGCGTGACGCTGCGCAGGCCGAGGCTGGTCGCCACCGACCTCGACGGCACCCTGCTGCACTCCGACGGCACGGTCACCCCGCGGACGCGCGAGGTGCTCCGCGAGCTCGACGCCCTCGGCGTACCCGTCGTCTTCACCACCGGCCGCCCGATCCGCTGGATGGAGGGCCTGTGGGAGGCGGTCGGCGGCCACGGGCTGGCGATCTGCTCCAACGGCGCGATCGTCTACGACGTGGAGCGGCGCGCGATCGACACGGCGCACACGCTCCCGGCCGACTCGATGCTGGAGATCGCGCGTCTGCTGCGCCGGCACCTGCCGGGCACGTCGTTCGCGCTGGAGAAGACGACCGGATTCGGCGTGGAGCCCGAGTTCGTGCGCCGCCACGACGCCACGATCCACGACCTACCGATCGACACCCTCGAGGGCCTGGTCGACGGGTCCGTGGTCAAGCTGCTCGCCCAGCACGAGGGGATCGCGCCGGAGACGTACTGGCGGCGCGTCGAGGAGCTCGTCGGCCACCTGGCCCAGGTCACCTGGTCGAGCACCTTCGCGATGGTGGAGATGAGCCCCACGGGGGTCACCAAGGCCTCGGCGCTGGCCGAGCTCGCCACCCGGCTGGAGGTCGAGGCGGCCGACGTGATCGCCTTCGGGGACATGCCCAACGACCTGCCGCTGCTCGAGTGGGCGGGCACGTCCTACGCGATGGCCAACGCCCACCCGCTCGTGCTCGAGCTCGCCGACCACCTGGCTCCCTCGCACGACGAGGACGGCGTCGCCCAGGTGCTGGCCGCGGTCTTCGGCCTGTCGGGCGAGCCCGCCCGATCCCAGTAGGCTTCCGCCATGCTGCAGACCGCCGCCCGCCTGACCTGCGCGCTCCTGCTGGCGTTCGCCGGGCTCGTGCTGGTCGCCGAGGCGCCGGCGTTCGCGTGCACCTGCGCGCCGGGGGGCCTGCCACAGCAGACCGAGCGGGTCGACGTGGTCTTCCAGGCCACGGTCGATGCGGTGACGTCGGTCGACAAGACCACGTTCGAGTACGCCGTGACGGCGACGCACGCCTACAAGGGCGACGTCCCCCGGGAGACGACGGTGCGGTCGGCCAAGCTGGGCCCCGCGTGCGGGCTCGGCGACCTGAAGGCCGGCCGCGACTACCTGTTCCTGGCCAGGGGCTCGGCAGAGCCGTTCCGCGCCAACTCCTGCGACGGCTCGGGTCCGGCCACCCCCGAGCGGGTGACCGAGCTGGAGTCCGTGCTCGGCGAGGGGCAGTCCGTCGAGCCGCCTGCGCCGCCGACCGCGACGCGGACGCTGGTCGAGGAGTCGCCGCCGCCCTCGTTCGCGCGCCTGGCCGCCCCCGGCGCCGCCGTCGTACTGCTGTCCGTCCTCGGCCTGCTCGTGCTCGGGCGGAGGTCGCGGCGCCCATGACCTACGACGAGTTCGTGGGCTGGCGCGCGCTCTTCGGCGCCTTCGCCCTGGTCGTGGTGGGCGTCCTCATCTGGCGCACCTACCGCCGCCCCTGAGGTACGCCGTGACAAGGAGACCCTCCCACGCGGTCGTGGAGGGTCCCTTCGTCACGGACTATCCCGACGAGCCGGCTCGGCCCGTCCCGGTGAGCGGGTCAGGTCAGAGATACATCCCGCCGGAGTCGCCGTGCGACGGCGGCTGCCCCGGCTGCGGGGGCTGGCCCGGCTGGCCGTCCGCGGGGCCACTCTGCCCCGGGGGCATCAGCCCCGGGAGGGCCTTGCGCATCTGCTCGAGCTGGGCGCGCGCGGCGACCTGCTGGGCGTAGATCGCGGTCTGGATGCCGTGGAAGAGGCCCTCGAGCCACCCGACGAGCTGGGCCTGCGCGATCCGCAGCTCGCCCTCGGACGGCGTCCCCTCCTCGGTGAAGGGCAGCGAGAGCCGCTCCAGCTCCTCGACGAGCTCGGGGGCGAGCCCCGCCTCGAGCTCCCTGATCGAGGCGTGGTGGATCTCCTTGAGGCGGGCGCGGCTGGCCTCGTCGAGCGGGGCCGCCTTCACCTCCTCGAGCAGCTGGCGGATCATGCTGCCGATCCGCATCACCTTGGCCGGCTGCTCCACCAGCTCGGTGATGTGGCGCTCGCCCTCGGAGTCGTCGTCCTGGGGCATCGTCGGCAGCGCGCTGGCGGGGATCGTGCCCATGGGCTGCCCGTCGGGTCCGATGACCACGATCTGCTCCTCGTCCTGCTGTCCCTGCGGGGTCTCGCTCATGGCCACTACCCTACGGTCAGCACGATCTTGCCGACGTGACCGCTGTCCGCCATCAGCCGATGCGCCTCGGCCACCTCGTCCAGCGGCAGCATGGTGTGGACGACGGGACGCACCACCCCGTCCGCGACCAGCGGCCACACGTGCTCGACGACGGAGGCGCAGATGGCTGCCTTCTCCTCGGGCGGACGGGTCCGCAGCGAGGTGGCGATCACGGCGCCGCGCTTGCGCAGCAGCTTGCCGATGTCGAGCTCGCCCTTCGTGCCGCCCTGCATGCCGATGATGACCAGGCGGCCCTCGGTGGCGAGCGCGTCGACGTTGCGGCCGAGATACTTGGCGCCCATGTTGTCGAGGATGACGTCCGCGCCGCCGGCCTCCCTCAGCACCGCGACGAAGTCCTCCTCGCGGTAGTTGATGGCCACGTCGGCGCCCAGCTCGACGCAGGTGCGCAGCTTCTCCGCCGACCCTGCGGTCGCGTAGACGCGGGCGGACAGCGCCGTCGCGAGCTGGATGGCCATCGTGCCGATGCCGCCCGCGCCGCCGTGCACCAGGAACCTCTCGCCGGGCCGCAGACCGGCGACCATGAACACGTTGGACCACACCGTGCACGCGACCTCGGGCAGCGCGGCCGCCTCGACCAGCGACACCCCCTCCGGCACCGGCATCAGCTGGCCGGCCGGCACGGCCACCCGCTCGGCGTACCCACCACCAGCCAGCAGCGCGCACGCCTCGTCGCCGACCGCCCAGTCCTCGACGCCGACCGCCCAGTCCTCGACGCCGGGCCCGACGGCGGACACGACGCCGCTGCACTCGAGGCCGATCACGTCGGAGGTTCCGGGCGGGGGCGAGTAAAGGCCCCGCCGCTGCAAGAGGTCGGCGCGGTTGACAGCGGTGGCGGCCACGTCGAGGACGACCTCGCCGGGTCCGGGCGTCGGGTCGGGCAGCTCGCCCACGGACAGGACCTCGGGGCCTCCGGCTCCGGAGGCGATCACGGCTCGCATGGCGGCCAGCCTGCCACGCCGGGCGCTCGTCCAGCCGGTCGAGACCGCCTACTCGTCGAAGGACTCGCCCGTGTGGTCGACGAACGAGTCGTCCGGGACGGGGTCGTCGATCTCGTGGGGGTCGGGCGCGTCGGCCGGGCGGTCCCACTTCTCGGCGAGCAGCTGGGCGCGGGCTGCCAAGGCCTCGATCTCGTCGGGGCTGCTCGCCCCCGAGCCGACGGCGATGCCGAGGAGGTACGTCGTGATGGGCGCCGCGGTGCGCTGCACGTTGTGTGCCGCCTCCCGGGCCAGGTCGAGCACCAGGGCCTCGTCGACCTCAGTCTCGACGTCGAGCACGTCGCTCAGCTCATCGATCCAGTCGTGGAGGTTCACAGTGCCCAATGTGCTCTTGCCGAGCCCGCGCCGCAACCGGTTCGGCCTCACTCCTGCAGGTCGCGCAGGTCCTCCCACGTGTCGATGTCGATCCCTTCGCGCTCGGCCGCCGGCACGTCGGCGAGGTCGAGCGGGTCCAGGAGGTCGCGCAACGCCATCCCGTGCTGGTGCTCCAGGTCCGGCCGCACCTGGGCGAGCCGGGCCGCGTCGAGGACGCCGCACAGCTGCCGCCGCCCGTCGCGCGAGAGGAACGCGCCGTCGCGGCCGACGGCGGCCTCGCGCAGCCTGCGCATCGTGTACGCCGTGACGTGGGGCATGTCGACGGCCAGCACGCCGACCAGCGCGGGCGGACGGAGCATGGCGTCGACGCCGGTGAGCAGCCCCGCGACCGGGCCGCCGCGGGGCGGGTCCTCGCGCGTGAAGGTCACGGGCCGGTCCGTGCGCACCGTCTCGAGGCCGACCACCACCACCTCGTCGGCGTCGAGGTAGGCCTCGATGGCGAGCTCGAGGAGCGTGCGGCCCCCGATCTCGATCGAGCCCTTGTCGATGCCGTCCATGCGCGCGGCCGTGCCGCCCGCGAGCACGATGCCGCGGAAGCCGCTGGCCGAGAGGTCGAAGTCCACGCGCTGATTGTCACCCCTCGGGCCCGGGTAGTTCAGGGAGGAATGGACGAGATCCCGGCCACTCTCGTCCATTCCTCCCTTACTACCTCCTGCCACGGCTGGCAGTCTGGGGGGCGTGACCGACGCACTCACCGTGACCCTCGTCCAGTGGGGCAGCTCCCTCGACCCCGCGGCCAACCGGGCCCGGCTGGCCCAGGGCGCGGCAGCCGGAGGAGACCTGGTGGTCTTCCCGGAGGCCTTCGCGCGCGACTTCGGGGAGCCCGGGTCGGACCTCGGCCCCTACGCCGAGGCCCAGGACGGCCCCTTCGCGACCGAGGTGGCCGAGGTGGCCGCCGCCAACGACACGACGGTGCTGGCGGGCATGTTCGAGACCTCCTCCGACCCGGGCCGACCGTTCAACACGCTCGTGATGCGCGGCGTCGCCGAGGCGGCGTACCGCAAGATCCACCTCTACGACTCCTTCGGCTACCGCGAGTCCGACCGGCTCGTCGGCGGCCCCGTCGAGCCCGTCGTCGTGGACCTGCACGGATGGCGGCTCGGCCTGATGACCTGCTACGACCTGCGGTTCCCCGAGCTCTCCCGGGCCCTGGTCGCGGCCGGCGCCGAGGCGCTGGTCGTGCCGTCGGCGTGGGTGGCCGGGCCGCGGAAGGTCGAGCACTGGCGCACGCTGGTGCGTGCGCGGGCCATCGAGAACACCGTCTACGTCGTGGCGGTGGGACAGCCGCCGCCGCGCTACTGCGGCCACTCGCTGGTCGTGGACCCGCTCGGCGACGTGCTGGTCGAGGGCGGGACCGCCGAGGAGGTCCTCGACGCGACGCTGACGCGTGACGTGCTCGACGAGGCGCGTCGCACCAACCCGTCCCTGGTCAACCGACGGCTGTAACCTCGTCGCTCGTGTCCACCTCCGGCCAGCGCCCCTCGAAGGGCCGTCGCATCGCAGAGCGACCGGCCCCGCGGTGGCGCGTCCGCCCCACCCCGGTCCAGCAGCGGCCCGTCCAGGCGTTCGTCTACGAGCACGAGGACGTCGCGCGGGAGCACGACGGCCGGGAGGACCACGAGCCGGAGCACCGCGAGCCGGAGCGCCGCGAGCCGGAGCGCCGCGAGCAGGAGCGCCGCGAGCCGGAGACCACCGGGCGGGCCGTCCCGGACCCCGCGAACCCTCCTGCCGCCGCAGCCGAGACGCCCGCGCCACGCGCGGCTGAGACCTCTGCGACACCGCCCGTCAGCACGCCAGCGCCGCGCCCGGCCTCCAAGCCGCCGGCCCGCAGCCGCCTCGGGGCACTGGCCTGGCTGGGCTGCTTCCTGGTGGCCGCGGGCGGCCTGGCCGCCCTGGTCGCGGCCGCGATGGGGCTGCCGCCGCGCCAGCTCGACGACGCCGGCGCGGTCGCGGTGGTGACCGCCCTCGCCTGGGCGCTGGCCACCCGCACCGGAGGCCGCGCGGTCGTCGCAGGCGGCCTGGCGCTGGTGCTGGGAGCCGCCGCCGTCCTGATCGACCACGAGGTGCTGCGCACCGGCGCCGCGGTGATGACCTGCGTGGTCGGCGGGGTCCTGGCGGTGATGCTCACCGTGCCCGCCCGCACCTACCTCCGCGCGGTCCGGGAGGTCCTCGTGGCCACGCTGGTCGCCGGGCTCACGGCCATGGCAGCCATCGGCTTCTCGCCCACCGTCGTGGTCACGCGGTTCGACTACGCGTCCCTCGGGCTGGCGCTGCTGCTCGTCTTCTCGGTCGTCTTCCGCCTCGGTGCCGGCTTCCACGGCCTGGGCCGCCGCGGCGTGGTGACCGTCAGCGTCGGCGCCGTCCTGCTGGTGGTGACCCTGGCCTACGCCGAGCTCCTGAGGAGGTACGGCGGGTCCGGCGTCGTCGGCCCGGTCAACGGCCTCGTCGACTGGGCCACCGAGACCATCGGGGCGTTCCCCCGCCCGATCGTCGCGCTGCTCGGCATCCCGGCCCTGGTCTGGGGCTGCCACATGCGGGCCCGCCGCCGCCAGGGCTGGTGGGTCTGCGCGTTCGGGGTCGCAGCGACCGTGCCGATGGCCGCCGCTCTGCTTGACCCCGCCGGTTCCTTCATCGGCGCCGCCCTGCGGGCCCTCTACTCACTGGTCGTCGGCCTGCCGCTGGGCTACCTGGTGATCCGGGCCGACCTGGCGCTCACCGGTCCGCGAGGCGCCCGGGCCCGCCGGGCCGAGGAGGCTGCGGCCCACCGGCCGGAGCCCTCGCGCTTCGCCGCGCTCTGAGCCCTGCCGAGACTCGCTGAGGCCACGGCCTACGCCGGGGCATCCGCTAGCGTCGGCGCCATGGCACGCACCCCGTCGTCGATCGAGATCCTGGCCGAGATGGTCGCGAACGTCCTGAGCGTCGACTGCGAGGTCGGGGACACGGTCGGAGCAGGCGACACGGTCGTGCTCCTGGAGTCGATGAAGATGGAGATCCCGGTGCTCACCGAGCATCCCGGCACCGTCACGGCGATCAAGGTGACCGCCGGGGACGTGGTGCAGGAGGGCGACGTGCTGGTGGTCCTCGCGCCGTTCTGAGACGTGGAGGTCAGGCTTCGCGCTCGCCGGCTCATCGGCTCGCTTCGTCGTTGCCGGCCCGGAAGTCCATCGTACGGGCGAGCACCTGCTCGCTGACCCGGACCAAGGTCGTGTCGTGTGCGTAGGCGTGTGCGCGCAGCACTGCCAGGGCGTCGGCGGGGGAGATGCGCAGCTGCGCGATCACCATGCCGGTCGCGGTCGCGATGGCGTCCTGGTCGTGCCAGGTGTGGTCGCCGAAGGTCGCCTCGAGGATCGCGTCGGCGTCGAGCTCGCCGAGCATGGCGATGCCGACGGCGTCGGCGAGGAACTGGGCCTCGCCGACCGGGAGCCGGACGCCCAGGTCCTCGCTCTGGTGCACGGTCAGCACTCCCAGCACCGTGGACTCGGGTCGCATCGGGTAGGAGTGGAGCACGAGCTGTCCGTCCAGTGACCGGAGGTTCTCGCTCAGCATCGGCCACCGCCGTGTCTGCTCCGCGCGGGTCAGGCCGCCGACCGCCTCACCGGTCCGGGAGGCGTCCAGGCTCGGTCCCTCCCTGAGCACGTCCTGCAGCTCCTCGATCCTGCGGGCGGCTTCGTTGGTGGCGCTCAGAGTCACGCGCTCCGCCGACGCGAAGCCCATGCTGATCGCCCCGCCCTGGCTGTGGGTGAGCTCGCTGAAGGCCAGGCACAGGCGCAGTGTCAGTGGAGCGCGGGCTTCGGTGGCGGCCACTGCTCGCGTGAGGAGCCCCAGCAAGGCTGTCCTCGACTCCACGCGGGCCTCCCCTCGGGCCGCACCCGAGTGCGCGGCCGGGTCTCACCACCCTACTGCGGGGCCACTCAGCCGCCAGGACCTAGACGTCGCGGTCAGCGCGGACGTCCGGGGCGCCCCGGAGGGCAGCGATGAGCGCCGTGTTCGCCGACATGTCGCGGGCCACGTCGGTGAGGCGCTGGCGGTGGTGCCTCGCTCCGCGAGCACAGTCGTGGCCTCGGTGTGTTCGAGCGGGTGGTCAGGCTCGACCCGGTGGCGACCGGTGACCAGTTAGCCGTCAGGCAGCCGGCCCCGGAAATGCAGCAGACCGGGCCCCGAAGGACCCGGTCTGCGCTGGCTGGCGGTGACGGAGGGATTTGAACCCTCGGTGGACTTGCGCCCACAAACGCTTTCGAGGCGTTCTCCTTAGGCCGCTCGGACACGTCACCGCCGGTGAGATTACCGGACGGTGAACGGGCCGCTGAAATCGAGCCGGGCAGGAGGGCCTACGCCGTGCGGGCGGCGTCCTGCAGCCGAGCGTCGACGGCCGAGGGACTGAGCACCTCGTCGAGCGCGAGGGCGGCGCAGCCGACCAGCCCGGCCCGGTCGCCGAAGGTCGCGGGCAGCACCTGCAGGTCGCGAGTCGCGAGGGCCGAGGCGCGGCCGTAGACGCTCTCCCGCACCCCCGCGGCGTACACGTCGAAGGCCGCCGCCATGTCGCCGCCGATCACGACCGCCTGCGGGTTGAGCAGGTTGATCGCGATGGCGAGCACCTCGCCGAGCTGGCGTCCGCTCTCGCGCAGCAGCGCCTTCGCGTCCGCGTCACCGGAGACGGCGCGGGCGGTCAGCTCGCGCACGTGGGAGACGGGCGGGTCGAGCCGCGACACCAGCGCCCACCCGCCGGCGACGGTCTCGAGGCAGCCGGTGTCGCCGCACCGGCACCGGAGCCCCTCGGCCGCCGGGACCTTGGTGTGCCCGATCTCGCCGGCGGCACCGAGGTGGCCGCTGACGACGCGGCCGTCCGCGATGATCCCGAGGCCCAGCCCGGTCGAGGCCTTCACGACCAGCAGGTCGTCGTACGCCGCGGCGTGGCCGAGCCGCTCCGACCGCGCGAGCACGTCGGCGTCGTTGCCGAGGTGGAGGGGGGCGGTGGTCACGGCGGCGAGGTACGGCGCGAGGTCGACGCCGTCCCAGCCGGCCATCACCGGCGAGTCGATGCTCACGCGGCGCACCGGGTCGACGGTGCCGGGCAGGCTCAGCCCGACCCCCAGGACGGGGTGCGGCACGTCGGCGAGGAGGTCGGCGAGCGTATCCGCGACGGCAGGCAGTACGGCGTCGGGCCCGGCGCCGTGCTCGTGCGCGACCTCGGAGACGCCGATCTCGGTGCCGGCCAGGTCGAAGACAGCGAGCTGGGCGCGCGAGCGGCCGATGGCCACGGCGAGCACCACGCCGGCCGTGGCGTTGAGGACCAGGCCGGCCGGGGGCCGGCCCCCGGTGGACGGGAGCTCCTCGCCCAGGAGGAGCAGCCCGGCATCCGCGAGGGCGGCGAGGCGGCTGTCGACGGCGGTGCGGGACATGCCGGTGAGGCGGCGCAGGTCCGCGCGCGTGGCAGCCCGGCCGGATCGCACCAGCCCGAGGATCTCGCCCGCCGACTCACTCATGGGATCGCATCGTAGGGCCGAAGGAGCACGGGGACATGCCACTACCACTATCACTTACGCACAAAAAAAGCCTAAGTGATGCTTGCATTGAACATACTTCGCGCCTACGGTGGACTGCATGTCCCTGCCGACCACTGAGCCCACGACCGGGCTCCCCGCCTCCGACTTCGTCGTCTTCGGCGGCACCGGCGACCTCGCGCTGCGCAAGCTGCTGCCCGCGCTCTACCACCGGGAGCGCGAGCACCAGCTGCCCGAAGGCACCCGCATCATCGGCGGATCCCGCAGCGAGCTCGACGACCACGGCTACCGCCTCGTGGTCCGCGAGGCCCTCCAGACCCACGTCGCCCCGGGCGACCTCGAGGCCGAGGCCGTCGGCCGGCTCCTCGACCGCATCCACCACCTCACCCTCGACGCCGAGACCCCCGACGACTGGCACCTGCTCCACGGCCTGCTGAAGGAGCGCCCGGACCCCGAGCGCGTCCGGGTGTTCTACCTCGCCGTCTCCCCGGCGCTCTTCGGCCCGATCTGCGAGCGGCTCGAGCAGGTCGGCGTCGTCGAGCCATCCTCACGGGTCGTGATGGAGAAGCCGATCGGCACCGACCTAGACTCCGCGCGCCGCGTCAACGACGCCGTGGGCCGGGTCTTCGACGAGGCACAGATCTTCCGCATCGACCACTACCTCGGCAAGGAGAGCGTCCAGAACCTCCTCGTCACCCGCTTCGCCAACACCTTTCTCGAGCCGCTGTGGTCCTCCCACTGGGTCGACCACGTCCAGATCACCGTCGCCGAGACGCTCGGCGTGGGGGAGCGCGGCGGCTACTACGACCACGCCGGCGCGCTGCGCGACATGGTGCAGAACCACCTCCTCCAGCTGCTCTGCCTCGTCGCCATGGAGCCCCCGACGTACGTCGGCCGCGAGACCGTCCGCGACGAGAAGCTCAAGGTGCTCCAGGCCCTCAAGCCGATGACCGCCGAGGACGTCGACCGCGACACCGTGCGGGGCGCCTACGGCCAGGGCGTCGTCGACGGCGCGGTGGTGCCGTCGTACGCCGAGGACCTCGGGCACGCGGGCAGCAGCACCGAGACCTTCGTGGCCCTCAAGGCCGAGGTGCAGAACTGGCGCTGGGCCGGGGTGCCGTTCTACCTGCGCACCGGCAAGCGGATGGACCGCCGCGTGTCGGAGATCGTGGTGGTCTTCAAGGAGCCGCCGCACGCGATGTTCCCCCATGCCTCCGGCCCCACCACGGCCAACCGCCTGCACATCCAGGTGCAGCCCGAGGAGGGCATGCGCCTGCACATGACGGCGAAGGAGCCCGGCCCGGGCGGCATCCGGCTGCGGCCGGTCTCGCTCGACCTGAGCTATGCGACCGCGTTCTCCGAGCGCTCGCCCGACGCCTATGAGCGGCTGATCATGGACACCATCCGCGGCAACCCGACGCTGTTCATGCGGCGAGACGAGGTCGAGGCCGCGTGGACGTGGGTCGAGCCGATCCTCCAGCGGTGGGCCGAGACCCCCGACCGCCGTCCCAAGACCTATCCGGCCGGCACCAGCGGGCCGACCGCCGCCGCCATGCTCCTCGAGCGTGACGGCCGGACCTGGCAGGAGCACGCATGACCCTCCACCCCGTCATCTCAGCCGTCACCGCACGGGTCGTCGAGCGCAGCGAGGCTAGTCGCGCGGCGTACCTCGACCGCATCCGCGCGGCCGCCCAGCCGACCGCCGACGCCGCCCGCGCCGGCCTCGGCTGCGCCAACCTCGCGCACGGCTTCGCCGCCGCCGAGCCGGTCGAGAAGACCGCGCTCCGCGGCCGGGTGAAGCCCAATCTGGCGATCGTCACCAGCTACAACGACATGCTCTCGGCGCACCAGCCGTTCGTGGACTACCCGCCGGTGATCAAGAAGGCGGCGATCCGCGCCGGCGGCCTCGCCCAGGTCGCGGGCGGCGTGCCCGCCATGTGCGACGGCATCACCCAGGGCCGCGCGGGCATGCAGCTCTCCCTCTACAGCCGCGACGTGATCGCGATGTCGACGGCGATCGCGCTCAGTCACGACATGTTCGACGGTGCCGTGATGCTCGGCGTCTGCGACAAGATCGTGCCCGGCCTGCTGATCGGCGCCCTGTCCTTCGGCCACCTGCCGACCGTCTTCGTGCCGGCCGGCCCGATGGAGTCCGGACTGCCCAACGGCGAGAAGGCGCGTGTGCGCCAGCTCTACGCCGAGGGCAAGGTCGGCCGCGCCGAGCTGCTCGACGCCGAGGCGGCGTCCTACCACTCGCGCGGCACCTGCACGTTCTACGGCACCGCCAACTCCAACCAGCTGGTGATGGAGGTGCTCGGCCTCCACCTGCCGGGGTCGTCCTTCGTCAACCCCGGTACGCCGCTGCGCGAGGCCCTCACGAAGGCGGCCGCGGCCCGGGCGGTCGCGATCACCCGGCAGGGCGGCGAGCCCACGCCGGTCGGCGAGATCGTCGACGAGAAGGCGATCGTCAACGCCTGCGTCGCGCTGCTCGCGAGCGGCGGCTCGACCAACCACACGATGCACCTCGTGGCGATCGCCCGCGCGGCCGGCATCCAGCTGACCTGGCAGGACCTCTCCGACCTGTCGGCCGTGGTGCCGCTGCTGTGCCGGATCTACCCCAACGGCGCGGCGGACGTGAACCACTTCCAGGCCGCGGGCGGTATCGGCTTCCTGGTGCACACCCTGCTCGGGGCCGGGCTGCTGCACGAGGACGTGCGCACGATCGCCGGCCGGGGGCTGTCGCACTACACCCGCGAGCCGCACCTGCGCGGAGACTCGCTGACCTGGGAGGAGGGGCCGAAGGCCAGCCTCGACCTTGACGTGCTGCGCCCCGCCGACGACCCGTTCGCCCCCGACGGCGGGCTCAAGGTGCTCACCGGCGGGCTCGGCACCGCGGTCATCAAGACCTCGGCGGTCAAGCCCGAGCACCGGGTCGTCAGCGCGCCCGCGCTGGTCTTCGACGACCAGGACGACTTCCTCACCGCCTTCGGCGAGGGCCGCCTCGACGGCCACGACCTCGTCGCGGTGATCCGCTACCAGGGCCCGGCCGCCAACGGCATGCCCGAGCTCCACAAGCTGACCCCTGCCCTCGGTGTCCTCCAGGACCGTGGGCAGCGGGTCGCCCTCGTCACCGACGGCCGGATGTCGGGCGCCTCCGGCAAGGTGCCCGCGGCCATCCACGTCACCCCCGAGGCGGCGCTCGGCGGGCCGCTGTCCCGGGTGCGCGACGGCGACCTGGTCACGATCGACGCGGTCACCGGGTCACTGTCGATCGACGCCGACCTGCGCGGCCGTACGCCGTCGGGCCGGGCGCTCGATGGTCCGGAGTGGGCCGGAACCGGCCGGGAGCTGTTCGCCGCCTTCCGGGCTACCGTGGGCCCGGCCGACCTCGGCGCCAGCGTCTTCCCCGGCCACCCCGTCCCCGCCCAGGAGGTCCCCGTTGTCCAGCACAGCTGAGCTCCCGGCGTCGGCGTCGGTCCTCGACGTCGTGCCCGTGATGCCGGTCGTCGTTGTCGACCGGCTGGCCGACGCGGTCCCGCTCGCGAGGGCGCTGGTCGCCGGCGGGCTGCCCGCCATCGAGCTCACCCTGCGCACCGACGTGGCGCTCGAGGCGATCCGGGCGATCGCCGCCGAGGTGCCGGAGATCCTGGTCGGAGCGGGCACGATCGTGACCCCGGCCCAGGCGGAGGAGGCGCGGGAGGCCGGGGCACGGTTCCTCGTCTCGCCCGGCGCGACGCCCGCGCTGCTGGCCGCGATGACCGCCACCGGCCTGCCGTTCCTGCCGGGCACGGCGACCGTGTCCGAGGTGCTCGCCGTCCTCGAGACCGGGCAGACCGAGATGAAGTTCTTCCCCGCCGAGGCCTCCGGCGGCGCGGCGTACCTCTCCTCGATCGCCTCGCCCGTCCCGGCCGCGCGCTTCTGCCCGACCGGCGGCATCACCGCGGCCACGGCGCCGACCTACCTCGCGCTGCCCAACGTCGGCTGCGTCGGTGGGTCCTGGATCACGCCGTCCGGCGCCGTGCGCAGCGGCGACTGGGCGACGGTCGAGCGGCTCGCCCGAGAGGCTGCCGCGCTCCGCTGACGGCCTTCAGCGGCGCTCGGCGAAGAACCCCTCGAGCAGCGCCGCCGCCTCGTCGGCGAGCACCCCGGAGACGACCTCGGGGCGGTGGTTGAGCCGACGGTCGCGCACGACGTCCCACAGCGAGCCGACGGCGCCGGCCTTCTCGTCCCAGGCGCCGAAGACCAGCCGCTCCACCCGCGCGAGCACCAGGGCGCCGGCGCACATCGTGCACGGCTCGAGGGTCACCACGAGCGTGCAGCCGTCGAGCCGCCACTTCCCGCGGGTCGCCGCGGCTTCGCGCAGGGCGGCCACCTCCGCGTGGCCGGTCGGGTCACCCGTCGCCTCGCGAAGGTTGTGACCTCCGCCGATCAGCGCGCCGTCCGGGTCGAGTACGACGGCGCCGACGGGCACGTCGTCGGTCGTGAGCGCGGCCTCGGCCTCCGCCAGGGCGAGCCGCATCGCCCCGTCCCAGGGGCCGGTCATGCAGGCGTCCTCACTCAGGCGCCCTCACGCAGAGGTGAGGCCGACGGCGTCGTCGAAGAGCTCGCCGAAGCCCAGGCGCCGGGCGATGTCGCTCAGCATCTCGTCGGGGTAGAGCTCGAAGTCGTCGATCAGCACCCCCATGTCCATCGCGTGCATGCCGAGGTCCTCCAGCAGGCCGAGGTCGCCCGCGGGCTCCTGCGCGTCCTCGTCCTCCGGAGGCGGGAGGCCGAGGAAGTCGACGGCCGACTGGGCCAGCTCCCACTCCTCCGCGGCGGTCACGTCGGAGAGCAGCACGCGCGTGGACTGCCCGGCCACCCGGACGAGGACGAAGAAGTCCTCGTCGACGGCGACCATGCCCACCGCACCCCCGTCGCCTGGCAGCCGGCGCAGTGCGTGGGCCAGTGACTCGACGGTGGCATACGCCGGCGACGCGATCTCCTGGAGCTGCCAGACGCCGTCCTCGCGGTATGCCGCCAGGGCGAAGTCGACCTCCTCGATCTGGTCGGACATCCGGTCCCCTTCGTCGGTGCGCAGCGTGCCGTCACGTCAAGCGTCGCAGACATCGTCCGCACCGCCAACCCTGTTGTCGAGGCACTAGGTTGGCGCCATGCGCACCCAGGTCGTCGACCACCCGCTCGTCTCCCACAAGCTCACCACGCTGCGCGACCAGGACACCGATTCCCCGACCTTCCGCCGGCTCTGCGACGAGCTCGTCACGCTGCTCGCCTACGAGGCCACGCGGGAGGTCCGGGTGATCGCCGCAGACATCACCACGCCCGTGTCGCCGACGACCGGGGTCAAGCTCGCGACGCCCAAGCCCCTCGTCGTACCCATCCTCCGTGCGGGGCTCGGCATGCTCGACGGGATGATGCGCCTGCTGCCGACCGCGGAGGTCGGCTTCCTCGGCATGCTGCGCAACGAGGAGACCCTCGAGGCGTCGACCTACGCCGAGCGGCTGCCGGAAGACCTGTCCGGTCGTCAGTGCTATGTCCTCGACCCGATGCTGGCCACCGGCGGCACCCTTGCGGCGGCCATCCGCTTCCTCACCGACCGCGGCGCCGACGACATCACGGCGATCTGCCTGCTGGCCGCCCCCGAGGGCCTGGCCAGGCTGGAGGCCGGCCTCGACGGGCTCGCGGCCCCGGTGACGGTCGTCACCGCTGCGCTGGACGAGCGGCTCAACGACAAGGGCTACATCGTGCCCGGCCTGGGCGACGCCGGCGACCGGATGTACGGCGTCGCGCACTGACCGGCCGCAGGTCGACGCTCTGGATCGATCAAATGTGTCAAGGCCGCGGTGGGCCTTGAGACGGGCGCCGAGCCGAAATCCCGCGCGTGTACGTTTCCCACGTCCCCAACCCTCAGGAGGCATCCGTGCGGATCGGCATCCCCCGTGAGTCGAAGCCGGGAGAGAAGCTCGTCGCGGCCACGGTCGCCACAGCCGGCCAGCTCAAGCAGCTCGGCTACGACGTCGTGGTCGAGTCCGGTGCAGGTGTCGCGGCCGACCAGACCGACGAGGCGTTCGCCGCCGCCCGGGTCGGGGTCGCGGACGCGGACACGGTCTGGTCCTCCGACGTCGTCGTGAAGGTCAACGCCCCGAACGACGAGGAGATCGCCCGGCTCCGGCGCGGCGCCACGATCATCTCGCTGATGGCGCCGGCCAGGAGCCCCGAGCTGCTCGACAAGCTGCAGGCCGCCGGCGTGACCGCGCTCGCAATGGACGCCGTGCCGCGCATCTCCCGGGCGCAGTCCATGGACGTCCTCTCCAGCATGGCCAACGTCGCCGGCTACCGCGCGGTGATCGAGGCCGCCCACGAGTTCGGCCGGCAGTTCACGGGCCAGGTCACCGCCGCCGGCAAGGTGCCGCCCGCCCGGGTCTTCGTGGTCGGTGCCGGTGTCGCCGGCCTGGCCGCGGTCGGCGCCGCCGGCGCGATGGGCGCGATCGTGCGCGCCTTCGACGTCCGGCCCGAGGTGGCCGAGCAGGTCGAGTCGATGGGCGCGGAGTTCGTCACCGTCGACATGGAGACCGAGGTCTCCGCCGACGGCTACGCGAAGGAGATGACGGCCGAGCAGGAGGCCGCCACCGCCGCGATGTACGACGAGGAGGCCAGGGCCGCCGACATCGTCATCACGACCGCGCTGATCCCCGGCCGCCCCGCGCCCAAGCTGATCACCGCGGAGACGATCGCCGGCATGCGCAGTGGCTCCGTGATCGTCGACATGGCAGCCGCCAACGGCGGCAACACCGAGCTGACTCGCACCGACGAGCGGTTCGTGACCGACAACCTCGTCACGATCCTCGGCTACACCGACCTCGCCAGCCGGCTGGCAGCCCAGACCAGCCAGCTCTACGGCACCAACGTCGTCAACCTGCTCAAGCTGCTGACCCCCGAGAAGGACGGCCAGCTCACCCTCGACATGGACGACGTGGTCCAGCGCGGCATCACCGTGGTGCTCGACGGCGAGGCCATGTGGCCCCCGCCGCCGGTCCAGGTGAGCGCGGCCCCGGCCGCCCCCGCGGCCGCCGTCGCGCCGGTGGAGAAGAAGGAGAAGAAGCCGGTCGACCCCCGGAAGAAGCTCTTCGGCGGGGCGCTCGCGGCCGTGCTCTTCGCCCTCGTCGCGGCGTACTCGCCCACGTCCTTCCTCGGGCACTTCACCGTCTTCGCGCTCGCCGTGTTCGTCGGCTACTACGTGATCTCCAACGTGGCCCACGCCCTGCACACGCCGCTGATGAGCGAGACCAACGCCGTCTCCGGGATCATCCTGGTCGGCGGCATCCTGCAGGTCGGCAGCGACAACCTCGCGGTCACCGCGCTCGCCCTCGTCGCCGTGCTGGTGGCCAGCATCAACATCTTCGGTGGCTTCCTGGTGACGCTGCGCATGCTCCAGATGTTCCGGAAGGACTGACCCGTGACCGAGTTCCTCACCTCCGAGCGGCTGCCCGGGCTCGTCCAGGCGGCGTACATCATCGCGGCCGTGCTGTTCATCGCCGCGCTGGCGGGGCTGTCGAAGCACGAGACGGCCAAGCGCGGCAACGTCTTCGGCATGATCGGCATGGGGCTGGCGCTGGTCGCCACCCTGGTGCTCGCGGCCAGCAACGCCGAGGTGCTGCCCGACCAGCGCTCGCTCGCCGTGACCCTGCCGCTGGTGCTCGTCACCATGCTGGTCGGCGGCCTGATCGGTGCCTGGCGCGCCCGCACCGTCGAGATGACCGGCATGCCCGAGCTGGTTGCGATGCTGCACTCCTTCGTCGGCATCGCCGCCGTGCTCGTGGGCTACAACTCCCACCTCGAGGCCCACGACATCGGCGGCTCGCTCGACGCGATCCACGACGTGGAGGTCTACCTGGGCGTCTTCATCGGCGCCGTCACCTTCACCGGCTCGGTCGTCGCCTGGGCCAAGCTGAGCGCGCGGATGAGCTCCAGGCCGCTCGCCCTGCCCGGCCGCCACCTGCTCAACCTGGCGATCCTGGTCGCGTCGGCGGTCCTGCTCGGCTGGTTCATGTCCGTCGACTCCGACGTCGCGCTGGTGCCGCTCGTGCTGATGACCGCGCTGGCGCTGTTCCTGGGCTTCCACCTGGTCGCGGCCATCGGCGGCGGTGACATGCCCGTCGTGGTGTCGATGCTCAACTCCTACTCCGGCTGGGCCGCCGCGGCCGCCGGCTTCATGCTGAGCAACGACCTGCTCATCATCACCGGCTCCCTGGTGGGCTCCTCCGGTGCGATCCTGAGCTACATCATGTGCAAGGCGATGAACCGCTCCTTCGTGAGCGTCATCGCCGGCGGCTTCGGCTCCGACGGAGCGGTGTCGGGGGAGGCGCGCGACTACGGCGAGCACCGCGAGGTCTTCGCCGAGGAGGCGGCCGAGCTGCTGGTCGACGCCAAGAGCGTCGTCATCACGCCGGGCTACGGCATGGCGGTCGCGCAGGCGCAGTATCCCGTCGCCGAGCTCACCGCCAAGCTGCGTGCGAAGGGCGTCGACGTCCGCTTCGGCATCCACCCGGTCGCCGGCCGCCTTCCGGGCCACATGAACGTGCTGCTCGCCGAGGCCAAGGTGCCCTACGACATCGTGCTCGAGATGGACGAGATCAACGGCGACCTCGCGAACACCGACGTGGTCCTGGTCATCGGCGCCAACGACACCGTCAACCCCGCCGCCGTCGAGGAGCCCGGCTCCCCGATCTCCGGCATGCCCGTCATCGAGGTGTGGCACGCGCGCGAGGTGATCGTCTTCAAGCGGTCGATGGCGACCGGCTACGCCGGCGTGCAGAACCCGCTGTTCTTCAAGGACAACACCCGGATGCTCTTCGGCGACGCCAAGGAGCGGGTCGAGGACATCGTCCGCCACCTCGGCTGACCCTGCGCGGGCGGCGGCTCAGCGGAGCATGCCGCCCCAGACGGCGGTCGCGCCGGAGTGGCCGGCCTCGAAGCCGGCGTAGCCCGCGAAGGCCGCTGCGCCGAGGGCCAGCACCAGGCCCGCGAGCGCGGGCACACGGGCGGCCTCGCGCACCGGCACGAGGAGGACGACCACCAGCGCGGTCCCGAGCAGGACGTAGAGCGAGATCGCCGCGAGGTCGCCGGCCGCGGCGTGCTCGGCCACCGGCGGGGGCACCTGGTCGGGGAAGAGGGCGTCGCGGAGGAACTCCCCGGCCTCCTTGGCCACATAGCCCGCACCCGCCGCGGCCGCGGCCAGGAGCAGCATGGGCCAGCGCAGCCCGACCCGCCACCTCGGCACCGCGGCGTACCCCACCAGGCAGAGCGCCGCGAGCGGGCCGAGCACGACCACGGCGTGCACGACGAGCGGATGGAGCGGCAGGTCGCCGAAGGTTTCGAACAAGGGGTGCCTCCTCGCAGTGGTCCTGCCCGCAGTCTGGCAGGGAGGGCCACGCCGAGGTCAGCCCTTGGTGCCGCCCGCGGTGAGGCCTCCGACCAGGTGCTTCTGGGCGAAGAAGAACACGATGCCCGCGGGGACCATGATCAGGATGGCGGCCGGGGTGAGCAGCTCCCAGCGCTGGTTGAACTGCGGCACGAACTGCTGCAGGCCGGCGCCGAGGGTCAGGTGGCTGTCGGTCTGCATGAAGGCGATGGCGTAGGCGACCTCGCCCCACGCGGTGAGGAAGGTGTAGAAGGCCGTGACCGCGATGCCGGGCCGGGCCAGCGGCAGGATCACCCGCCAGAAGGTGCTGAACGGACCGAGGCCGTCGAGCGACGCCGCCTCGTCGAGCTCGCGGGGGATGGTCTCGAAGTAGCCCTTCATCATCCAGGCGCAGAAGGGCACGGCGGTCGAGCAGTAGGCGA
This sequence comes from Nocardioides gansuensis, assembly GCF_003076135.1. Classification (GTDB taxonomy): domain Bacteria; phylum Actinomycetota; class Actinomycetes; order Propionibacteriales; family Nocardioidaceae; genus Nocardioides; species Nocardioides gansuensis. The sequence goes on from NZ_QDGZ01000005.1 coordinate 162,665, forward strand.
TGATCAGGCTCAGCTTGGTGTCGATGAGCCCGAGGTTGGCCATGATCGTGTAGATCGGCACGATCAGGATGGCCACCGGGAACATCTGGGTGATCAGGAAGAGCCACATCAGTCCGCGCTTGCCGGCGAAGTTGAAGCGCGCGAGCGCGTAGCCGGCCGTCGCGGACATCGAGATGCCGATGACCATCGTGAACCCTGCGACGACGACCGAGTTGAGGAACCAGGTCGGGAACGGGGTGTCCAGGAGGACCGACTTGTAGTTCTCGAGGTTGGGGCTGTTGAAGAGACTGATCTCGGAGCGGCGGATCTCGCTCGGCGGCTTGAGCGAGCTGAGGAACACCCACACCACGGGGAACAGCGCGATGAGGACGGCCAGCACCAGCGTGCCGTGCAGGGCGAGCGAGGCCAGCGGGCTGCGCTCCCGGCGCTGGCGCGGCGGAGGCCCGAAGGCCTTGCGGGGCTCGGTGGCGTCACCGGTCGCGACGGCCTCGGCGGCCAGGATCTCGCTCATCAGAACACCTCTCCCTGGTTCCTGAGCATCCGTCGGTAGGCGCCGGCGAAGACCACCAGCATCGAGAGGATCAGCACGCCGTACGTCGCGGCGAGCGAGTAGTTGCGCAGGCCCTCGAAGGCCGCGCGGAACGCTCCGGTCACGAGGATCTCGGACTCTCCGGCCGGCTCGCCGCCCGTGACGAAGAAGATGATGGGGAACATGTTGAACGTCCAGATCGTGCCCAGCAGGATCACGGACGCCGAGACCGGTCGCAGGCCCGGGAGGGTGATGTTCCGGAAGCGCTGCCACGGGCTCGCGCCGTCCATCGACGCCGCCTCGTAGAGGTCGCCGCTGATCGACTGGAGGCCGCCGAGCAGGGCGACCATCATGAAGGGCACGCCCAGCCAGATGTTGGTGACGACGGCGGCGAAGATCGCGGTCCAACGGTGGTTGAACCACTCGACGGGGTCGAGACCCACCTGCGTGAGCAGCGCGTTGATGAGCCCGAAGTCGTGGTTGAACAGGAACTTCCAGGCGAACGCCGACACGAAGGCCGGCACCGCCCAGGGCACGATCAGCAGCACCCGATAGAGACCTCTGCCCTTGAACCTGCGGTTGAGCATCACCGCGAGGCCGAGGCCGATCGAGTAGTGGAACGTCACGCAGGCGAGGGTCCAGGCGATCGTGTTGGTGAACTGCAGCCAGAACTTGCCGGTCTCACCGGTGAGGATCCGCTTGTAGTTGTCGAGCCCGACGAACTCGGCCTGCTTGGGGTTGGGCTTGCAGACCTCGCCGCCGCCGAGGGTCTTGGTGCAGATCTCGGACTGCTGGTTGCCCTCGTTGAGGTTGGTGAAGGACTGGTAGACGCCCTGCACGAGGGGGAAGAACACCAGCACGCCGAGCACCACGACGGTGGGGATCACCATCGCCCAGGCGAACCAGTTGCGGTCGAGGAGGCGGCGCAGCCTGCCGCGGCCGGACTCGGGCGGCGGCGTGTGGTCCGCGAGGTCGACGGGGGCGTCGAGTGTCATGGGGGCTCCCTCGTGTACGGCGTGCGGCGGCCGTCGTGGGCCACAAAAGTCTGCGTGGGGGTGGACGTCGGGGGCCGGGCCTCAGGTCCGGCCCCCGACGCGGGGTGTCACTCGGAGTAGTCGGGGACCACGTCGGCCTTGAACGTCTTGGCAGCCTCGTCGAGAGCAGCCTGCGGGTCCTTGCCCTGGACCAGGACCTGGGTGGCCATGGTGTCGAGCGGGGCGAAGAAGAGACCGCCCTCGGGGATCCACGGACGCGGCTTGGCGACGTCGAGCGCGGCCTTCCAGGCGGCGACCTTCTCGTTGTCGGCGACCAGGTCGTAGGCACCGGCGTTGGCCGGCAGCAGGCCGAGCTCGTCGGCGATGAAGGCCTGCGACTCCGCGGAGCTCATGAAGTCGACGAACGCGATGGCGGCGTCGGCCTTGGCCTCGTCCATGCCGGAGTAGATGACGTAGTTGTGGCCACCGACCGGAGCGCCGGCCTCGACCGAGCCGGCCGGGACCGGGGCGACGCCGAGGTTCTCGAAGCCACCGAACTTCGGGTCGTCCGAGATGGCCTTGACCTCCCACGGGCCGTTGATGATCATCGCGACCTTGCCCTCCTTGAAGAGGGTCATCATCGTGCCGTAGCTGTCCGCAGCGTCGGGCTTGGGCGCCGCGCCGCTCTTCACCAGGCCGGCCGCGGTCTTGATGCCCGCTGCGGCCTCCGGCGAGTTCACCAGGATCTTCTGGGCCTCGGGATCGACCAGGTCGCCGCCCTCGCCGTAGATGAACGGCAGCAGGAAGTAGCCGCCGGAGTTGATGTAGATGCCCTTGGCGCCAGTCTTCTCCTCGATGGTCCTGGAGACCTCGGCGACCTCGTCCCACGTCGTGGGGACGTCGACGCCGGCGTCGGCGAAGAGCTTCTTGTTGTACATCAGGCCGAGGGTGTCGGTGACCTGCGGGACGCCGTAGGTCTGGTCCTCGTAGACGTTGCTGGACATGGGGGTCTCGAGGAACTCCTCGCCCTCCAGCAGCGGCGTGCCGTCGAGGGCGTAGAGGTAGCCCAGCGACGCGAACTCGGGCACCCAGGCGACCTCGGCGCGCATGATGTCGGGGGCACCGGAGCCGGACTTGGCCGCGGTCTTGAACTTGTTCTGGGCCTCGGCGAAGGGCACCGACTGGTAGTTGATCGTGACGTCGGGGTATTCCTCGTTGAACTGCTCGATCAGCTTCTCGAACGCCGGCCCCTCGTTGGTCGGGTCGGAGGTGTCCCACCAGGTCAGCTCGGCCTCGAGGTTGCCGGCCTCCGGGGCGGCGTCCGTGTTCGTGTCGGTCTCGGTGTCGCCACCGTCGCTGCCGCAGGCGGCCAGGACGAGGGCGAGCGCGGCGGTGCCGGCGATGCCGGTCAGCGTGCGGCGCATGTGTGCTCCTTGTGGTCTGTGTCACATGGTCTGGGTCACGCGGGATTCGGCTTTGTGACAGTGATCACCGGGAGGCTAGCAAGAAATCTGCAAGAAATGGAAGCCCTTGCATTGTCGCTGCAAGAGTAGTTTCATTCGCCCATGGCCACCCTTGCGCAGATCGCGACCTCGGCCGGCGTCAGTGAGGCGACGGTCAGCCGGGTCCTCAACGACAAGCCCGGCGTCAGCGACGCTGCGCGCCAGGCCGTCCTGACCGCTCTCGACGTCCTCGGTTACGAGCGGCCCGCCAAGCTGCGCCGCCGCAGCGCGGGCCTCGTCGGCCTCGTGGTGCCCGAGCTGGTCAACCCGATCTTCCCCGCGTTCGCTCAGGTCATCGAGGACGCGCTCGCGCGCCGGCGGTTCACCCCCGTGCTCTGCACCCAGGCCCCCGGCGGCATCTCCGAGGACGAGTACGTCGAGTCCCTGCTCGACCACGGCGTCGCCGGCATCATCTTCGTGTCCGGCCGCCACGCCGACACCACGGCCGACCACGAGCGCTATCGCACCCTGCTCGACCGGGGCATGCCGGTGGTCCTCGTCAACGGGTACGCCGAGGGGCTGGCCGCGCCGTTCGTCTCGGTCGACGACCGGGAGGCGGCAGAGCTGGCGGTGTCCCACCTGGTGCAGCTGGGCCACCGGCGCATTGGGCTGGCCACGGGCCCCGCGCGCTACGTCCCGTCCGCGCGCAAGCGAGCGGGCTTCGTGGCTGCGCTGGAGACCCATCTCGGGCTCTCGCGGAAGGAAGCCGAGAGCTGGATCGCCGACTCCCTCTTCACCGTGGAAGGTGGCGCCGCGGCGACCCGCCAGCTCGCCGCGCGAGGAGCAACCGCCGTGGTCTGCGCCTCGGACATCATGGCGCTCGGCGCCATCCGCGGGGCCCGCGAGCTGGGGCTGCGGGTGCCGGAGGACTTCTCGGTCGTCGGCTTCGACGACTCCTTGCTCATCGCCTTCGTCGACCCCCCGTTGACCACCGTGCGCCAGCCGGTCGCCGCGATGGGCGCCGCCGCGGTGTCCGCGCTCGTCGACGCGATCTCGGGGCAGCCGGTGCCGGCGATGGAGTACATGTTCAGGCCCGAGCTGGTGCTGCGCTCCTCGACCGGTCCCGCCCCGCTGGAACAGCGGCCGTTCAGAGCAGCGGGCCGACCAGCTGCCCGATGAGGTGGGTGACGACCATCGCGAGCACGCCACCGGCGACGTTGCGGGCCACGGCCCGGCCCGTCGGCGAGCTGCCCAGGCGCGCGCTGGCGAAGCCGGTCAGCGCGAGGGCCAGCGCCACGGACAGTCCGGTGACCCACACCCGCAGGTCGGCCGGCGACAGGGTGATCGTCAGCAGCGGCAGCAGGGCGCCGACCGTGAACGCGAGCATGGACGCGACCGCCGCCTGCCAGGGGCTGGTCAGCGCCTCGGGGTCGATGCCGAGCTCGGCCTCGGCATGGGCTGAGAGGGCGTCGTGGGCGGTGAGCTCGACGGCCACCTGCTGGGCGAGGTCGGGGCTCAGGCCGCGCTGCACGTAGAGGTCCGCCAGCTCGGCGAGCTCCTCCTCCGGCTCCTCCGCGAGCTCGGCGCGCTCCTTGGCCAGCAGCCCCTGCTCGGAGTCGCGCTGGGTGCTCACCGAGACGTATTCGCCCGCGGCCATGCTCAGCGCCCCTGCGACGAGGCCGGCCCCGCCGGCGATCAGGATCGCGTGCCGGTCCGAGGTCGCCCCCGCGACACCGGCCACGAGGCCGGCGACCGAGACGATGCCGTCGTTGGCGCCGAGCACCCCCGCGCGCAGCCAGTTCAGCCGGGCGGACACCGAGCCGTCGTGCGGCTCGTCGTCGTGCTGCCCGATGGGGGTGCCGAGTTCGTCAGCGCTCACCCCGCCATCCCAGCGCGGCGGCGTACGCCTCGCAAGCAAGGCAAGGCTGCTCTCAGTCGCCCGGTCAGTCGGCGGAGCGCACGATCCGGAGGTTGAACTGAGCGCTTCCGAGGCGCTGCACGAGCCGGAGCCAGAGCGGCATCCACATCTCCAGGCCGCGCGCCGCCTCCAGCGCCGGGAACTCGATGACGTCGCGCCAGCCGAGGTCGCGGAGCAGCCCCACCACCACGGTCCGGGCGTCGGCGTCGTCGCCCGCCACGAAGACCGTCGTGTCCTCTGGCAGCCGGTCGGGTGCCACCATGAGCGCGTTGTTGACGGTGTTGAGCGCCTTGACGACCCGCGCCCCGGGGTGGGCGCGCTGCACCTGCTCGGCGAGGCTGTCGGTGTCCTCGACCAGCAGGCTGGGCGGGAAGCCCTGGCTGAAGTCCAGCGGGTTGCTCACGTCCACGAGGACCTTGCCGGTCAGGTGGCCGGCGAGCTCGAGCGCCTCGAGCGTGCGGTCGCCGCTGACGGCGTTGACGACGACCTCGGCGCCGGCGGCCGCGTCGGCGAACGTCGCGAGCGCCAGGTGGTCGGGCCAGTCTCCGCGGGTGCGCGTGGCGCCCGGGTCGCGGGTGCCGACGACCACGTCGTGCCCGGCCGCCTGCCACGCGGAGGCGAGGGCGCGACCGACGTCGCCGGTGCCGAGGACCCCGAGCTGCATGCCTGCCATCCTGCCCCAGGGGCGGGCTAGTGGCGACGCGTCCCGAGCGGGAACACCTCGAGCACGTCGTACCTGGGGCGCTTCCGCGGGCCCTCGCCGAGGTACGACGCGACGAGGGCGATCTCGTCGAGCCGCCACGCCGGCCCGGAGTAGGCGTCGAGCAGCCGCACCCACTTGCTCACGTTGGCCGGGCGGCCGAGCCGGGCGAGCGTCAGGTGGCCGTGCCAGCGCCGGCCATCGACAGCGGCACCGGCCTTCGACGCGGCCGCGCGGGCGCCGGTGGCGAGCCGGCCGAGCTCGACGCGGTCGTCCTCGGACGCCGCCAGCGCGGCGTACAGCACCCGCGCCCGGTCGGCGTGGGGGAAGGCGCCCCCACCGGCGATCCGCAGCTCCATCGGGTGGCGGCGGGCGGCTGCCCGACCGAGCCGCTCGACCAGGTCGTCGAGGACGCGGTCGGGCACCGACTCCATGAACGCGAGCGTGACGTGCCACTGCTCGGGCAGCGACCAGCGGAAGTCCCCCGCCTCGCGGCGCGGGGAGAGGAAGGACTCGAGGTCCTCGGTGACGTCCTCCGGCGGGATCGCCGCCACGAAGAGTCTCATCGGAACGGCCTGGTCATCAGCAGCTCAGGGCCGTCACAGGCCCAGGTCGCGTCCGATCAGCTCCTTCATGATCTCGTTGGAGCCCGCCCAGATCTTGGAGACCCGGGCGTCGCGCCAGGCCCGGGCGACGCGGTACTCGTTCATGAAGCCGTAGCCGCCGTGCAGCTGGACGCAGTGGTCGAGCACCTCGTTCTGCACCTGCGAGGACCACCACTTGGCCTTGGCCGCGTCCACCGGCGAGAGCTCGCCACGGGCGTGGGACACGACGCACTTGTCGATGTAGGCCTCGGTGACCTCGATGCGCGTGAAGAGGTCGGCCAGCAGGAACTTGTTGTGCTGGAACTGGCCGATCGACTGGCCGAAGGCCTTGCGGTCCTTGGTGTACTGCAGGGTCTCGACCAGGATCTGCTTGGCGTGCGCGACGTTCGAGATCGCGCATCCGAGCCGCTCCTGGGGGAGCTTCTGCATCATGTGGATGAAGCCCTGGTTGAGCTCGCCGACGATCTCGGCGTCGGTGACCCGGACGTTCTCGAAGAAGAGCTCGGCGGTGTCGGACTCGTCCTGGCCGACCTTGTCGAGCTTGCGGCCGCGGCTGAAGCCCTCCTTGGTCGTCTCGATGCCGAACAGGGTGATGCCCTTCGAGCCCTTCTCGGGGTCGGTGCGCACGGCGGTGATCACGAGGTCGGCGGAGTAGCCGTTGGTGATGAAGGTCTTCGAACCGTTGATGACCCACTCGTCGCCGTCGCGCACGGCGGTCGTCTTCAGCGCGGCGAGGTCGGAGCCGCCGGACGGCTCGGTCATGCCGATCGCGAGGAGGATCTCGCCCGAGGCCACGCCGGGCAGCCAGCGCTGCTTCTGCTCCTCGGTCCCGAGCTCGACGAGGTAGGGGGCGGTGATGTCGGCGTGGATGCCCCAGCAGGAGCCGAGCGCCGCGTTGACCTTGTTGAGCTCCTCCACGACGACGGCGTTGAAGCGGTAGTCGCCGGCCTCGGCGCCGCCGTAGGCCTCGGGGATCTCCAGGCCCAGGAAGCCCTGCTTGCCGGCCTCGAGCCAGAACTCACGGGGGATGGCCTTGTCGACCGCGTACTGGTCGACGTGCGGGATGACCGACCGGTCCAGGAACTCCTTGACCGAGGCGCGGAAGGCCTCGTGGTCCTCGTCGTAGATGTCGCGCTTCATACTCCGAATGTTACCCGCGGGTCACCTGGTAGCGGCAGGTGTCCGGCAGGCAGTCGTGCGACGTACGGTGTCGGCCATGCGAGGTCGGGTGGCGGTCGTCGGCGTGGTGCTCTCTGGCCTGCTCGCCGCGTGCACTCCCCAGCCGCTCGTTGGTCGACCAGCGAGCGCCAGCGATCCCGGGGGTCGAGTAGCGAGCGCCAGCGATCCCGGGGGTCGAGTAGCGAGCGCCAGCGATCCCGGGGGTCGAGTAGCGAGCGCCAGCGAGCGTATCGAGACCCGTATCGAGGCCGCCTGCACCGACACGCGCAGCGACGGCACCCAGCCGTGCCCGGCGCGGGGCTTCGGCAGCCGCCCGCCGGCCTGGCTCGGCACCCGCGAGCTGCCGCGCACGGAGGCGGGGTACGGCGAGGTGCGGCCCACGCCGCCGGTGCTCCGCAACCGCCGCTGGACGCTGGCCGACCCGGTGCCGATGCTGCCGGGTCGGGGGTACGCCGCGAAGGTGGTCTCGCCGGCGCCGGCGCACGTGATCGACCGGTCGACCTGGCGGGAGGGCTGCCCCGTCGCGAGCACCGACCTCGCGTGGGTGCGGCTGACCTTCTGGGGCTTCGACGCGCAGCGGCACACCGGGGAGCTGCTCGTGCACCGCAGCGCGGCCGCCGGGATCGTCGAGGCCTTCCGGATCCTCTACCGCCAGCGCTTCCCCCAGGAGCAGGTCGTCATCGTGGAGTTCTACGACCCCGACGCGCCGCCGACCGGGGACGGCAACGGCACGGGTGCCTTCGTGTGCCGGCCCAGCACCGGCGCGTCGTACTTCTCCCAGCACGCCTACGGCCTCGCGATCGACGTCAACACCTTCCAGAACCCCTACGCCAAGGGCGAGGTGGTGCTGCCCGAGCTGGCGAGCGCCTACCTGCGCCGCAGCTGGGCCCGGCCCGGGATGGTCCTGCGCAACGGCCCGGTCGTGGAGGCGTTCGCCCGGATCGGCTGGGAGTGGGGCGGCGACTGGGACAGCCTCAAGGACTACCAGCACTTCAGCGCCAACGGCCTGTGAGGGTCAGACCAGTACGTCGGCGCGGTCGGCAGCCGGCGCCGGCGCAGGCGGCTCCTCTCGGAAGCCGTAGCGGTCCCACCAGCGGCGCATGGGCGCGGGCGCCCACCAGTTCCAGGAGCCGAGCAGATTCATCGTCGCCGGCACCAGCAGCGCCCGCACGACGGTGGCGTCGATGAGCAGCGCCACGAGCATGCCGATGCCGATCATCTTCATGAAGACGATCCCGCTCATGCCGAAGGCTCCGATCACGATCGCCAGCAGCAGGGCGGCCGAGGTGATTATGCGGCCGGTCTTCTGCACGCCGGTCGCCACCGCCAGGTCGTTGTCGTGGGTCCGGTCCCACTGCTCGCGCACCCGCGAGAGCAGGAAGACCTCGTAGTCCATCGAGAGACCGAAGAGGATCGCCAGCATCAGGATCGGGTTGGTCGCGTCGAGGAAGCCCTGCGACTCGAACCCGAGCACGCCCTCGAGGTGCCCGTCGCTGAAGATCCAGGTGATCACGCCGAAGGACGCGGTGATCGAGACGGCGTTCATCACGATCGCCTTGACCGGCAGCACGAGCGAGCCGAACGCCACGAACAGCAGCACCATCATCACGACCACGACGATCAGCGCCATCCACGGGAGGTGGTCGGCGACCGACGCGGTCAGGTCGACCGTGTCGGCGGTCAGGCCGCCGACGAGCGCGCCCTCACCGGGGCCCTCGACGTCGCGCAGCGCCCGGACGATGTCCTGCGACCGCTCGCTCTGGCTGTTGCCGCGCCATGCCACCTGCAGCAGCGTGGCGTCACCCTCCTGGGCGACGGGCTGTGCGGTCTTCACGCCGGGGACGGCGAGCAGGTCCCTCGTGTACGCCGCGACCTCGCGCTGGCCCGCGCCCTCGACCAGCACCGAGGCGGTCGAGGTCTCGGGGCCGAAGTCGGAGTTGAGCTTCTCCGCCGCGACGTGGGCGGGGGAGTCGTCGGGCAGGATCCGGTAGTCGATGCTGCCCCACTTGACGCCCAGGAAGGGCGACGCGATCACCAGCAGCCCGACGGTCACCGCCACCACGACGGCGACCGGCCGGCGCATCACGGCATGCGCGAGGCGGGCCCACGCGCCGTGGTCGGACTCGACCGTGACCGGGCGGTGGCGGCGCCACGGCAGGCGGCCGCCGTCGATGCGCCGGCCGAGGAGGCGCAGCGTCGCCGGCAGGGCGGTGAGGGCTGCGAGCATCGCGACCAGCACGGCCGCGATGCCGCCGTACCCCATGCTCCGCAGGAACGCCTGGGGGAACACCAGCAGGCTGGACATGGCGGCCGCGACGGTGAGCCCGGAGAAGAAGACCGTGCGTCCGGCCGTGTTCATCGTCGTGCGGATGGCGGTGGCGACGCCGTCCGGGTCGTCCGCCGGGATGCTGGAGAGCTCCTCGCGGAAGCGGCTCACCACGAAGAGGGCGTAGTCGATCGCCAGGCCCATGCCGAGCAGCGTGATCACGTTGACCGAGAAGATCGAGACCTCGGTGAAGACCGCGATCAGGCGCACGACCGCGAGCGCGCCGACGACGGCGAGGGCGCCGACGACCACCGGCATCGAGGCGGCGACGAGGCTGCCGAAGATCAGCAGGGCGAGCAGCGCGACGATGGGCAGGGACAGCTCCTCGGCACGGCGCAGGTCCTCCGAGGTGCGCTCGTTGACGTCGGAGTAGACCGCGAAGGCGCCGGCCAGGTCCGTCTCGAGGCCGTCGGCGTGGAGGAGCGGCTCGAGCCGCTCGTAGCTGCGCAGGTAGTCGTCCTGGCTGTCCCCCGCGAGGGAGATGAGCACCTGCGTCGCGTGCCTGTCCTTGCTCACCAGGGCCGGGGACTGCGTCGACCAGTAGTCAACGACCCTGGTCGTGGCGTCCTTCGGGAGGTCGCGCAGGACGCCGGCCACCTCGCGCTGGAAGGCCCGGTCGCCGACGGTGAGGTCGTCGCTGGAGTAGATCGCCACCACGTCGACGGTGGAGTTGCCGAAGATCTCGCGCTCCCGGGCGAGCTCCTGGTAGCCCTCCGAGCCGGGGTCGTCGAAGCCGCCCTGGCTCAGGGACCCGAAGACACCGGCTCCGTAGGCGCCGGCCCCGAGGGCGAGCAGGATGCTCGCGAGGAGCACGGCGAGGGCCCGGCGGGCGACGAAGGCACCCCAGCGGTCGAGCATGGCGGTCTCCTGGGTTTACGACAGTCGGAACAGTGAATGCCGTAAACGGTAAACAGTGTAAACTGCCCACGTCAAGCCCCCTCGGAAAGGATGTCCGTGCCCCAGCTGCGAGTCCCCACCCGTCGCGAACGCCGGCGCGAGGCGACGTACGACGAGATCGTCAAGGTGTCGGCGGAGCTGCTCGCGGAGGATGCCGACCTGTCGCTGCGCGCGGTCGCCTCACGGATGGGGATGACGGCCCCGGCGCTCTACCGCTACGTCGCCAGCGCCCAGGAGCTCGTCGACCTCGTGGCCTTCGAGCTGGACAAGGGGGCGACCGAGGACTTCCGGGCGGCGGCGGAGCGCCACCCCGAGGACGACCCCGCGGCCCGCGTCACCGCCGCGGCCGTCGCCTTCCGGCACTGGGCGCTGAGCCGGCCGCGCGAGTTCCACCTCGTCTTCCACAACCCGATCTCCGCGGGGGAGAGCGAGCGCCGCGAGCTGCTCACCCTCTCCACGTCGGGCCACTTCTTCACCGACCTGCTGTGGCAGATCTGGGAGCAGACCCGCTTCCCGTTCCCGTCCCTCGACGAGCTCGCGCCCGCCGTGCGCGACGCGGTCCTCGACCCGCTGATCCCGGCGAAGTCGGAGCACATCCCGCCGGAGGACCGTGGCCTGCTCTGGGTCTACATGCGCTGCTGGTCGTCCTTGTACGGCGTGGTGACGCTCGAGTGCACCGGCCACTGCGACCCGCGGGTGATCGAGAGCGCGGCGCTCTTCAAGGCGACCCTCATCGACGAGCTGCCGAGACTCGGGCTGGCCGGGCAGCGGGACCGGCTGGTCAAGATCCTCGACGAGGAGCTGTCCCGGCACGCCACCTGACCGTCTCGTGCGGGACCGGGTCGGGCCGTCAGCCCGCGAGCACCTCGTCGACCCAGGCGGGGACGAGCTCGGTGGCGGGGCCGTGCCGGGCCTGGTCGAAGTGGGCGGAGCCGTCGCTCGGCTCGAGGTTGAGCTCGAGGGTGCGGGCGCCGTTGGCGCTGGCCCAGTGCACGAAGCCGGCGGCCGGGTAGACCGCACCCGAGGTGCCCATCGAGACGAAGAGCTCGGCCGCCCAGAGCTCCTGCTCGATCACGTCCATCCCGTGGGGCATCTCGCCGAACCAGACCACGTCGGGCCGCAGGGACGGCGACCCGCAGCCCGGACAGCCGGGCCGGTCGACCAGGCTGCCGGTCCACTCAGGGCGCTGGTCACACGACGTACACCAGGCCGCGCGGAGCCGGCCGTGCATGTGGTGCACCCGGCGGGAGCCGCCGCGCTCGTGCAGGTCGTCGACGTTCTGCGTGACGAGGAACAGGTCGTCGCCGAGGGCCTCCTCGAGCCGGGCGAGCGCCCGGTGGGCGGCGTTGGGCTGCACTCGCGGGAGGGCGGCGCGGCGCTCGTCGTAGAAGCGCTGGACCAGGTCGGGGTCCGCCGCGAAGGCCTCGGGCGTCGCGACCATCATCGGGTCGTGCCCTTCCCAGAGCCCGTCGGAGTCGCGGAAGGTGGGCACCCCGCTCTCGGCCGAGATCCCGGCGCCTGTCAGGACGACCACTCTCATGGCGAGTCAGCGTAGCCGCGGCGTCACCGCTCGCCGCCCTTGCGGGGCGGCCGCAGCCCGAGGTGCACGACGGCGTGTGCCACCTGACGCAGGCTCGCGCCGTTGCGGCGCGCGTGCTCGCGAAGGACGACGAACGCCTGGTCGACGGTACAGCGCAGCTCGTTGGCGAGGACGCCCTTGGCCTGCTCGATGATGATCCGGCTCTCCAGTGCCTCGCGCAGCTGCTCCGTCGTACGTCGCGACTCCTCGAGGGCGGAGGCGTTGGCGACGTAGCTCGCGGCCATGTCCGCCAGGATGCAGGCCACCTTCACGTCGGTGTCGTGCCACTCGCGGGGCTCGGCGCTGTAGATGTTCACCGCCCCGAGGGACTCGTCCCGGACCTGCAGGGGGACGCCGAGGACGGCGCGCACGTTGCGTTCGCGTGCCTCCTTGTTCCAGCGCGGCCACTGGTCCGGCGGCTTGCTGAGGTCGGAGACGCGCACGACCTTGCCCAGGAGGTAGGCATCGACGCAGGGCCCTTCCTGGAGGCGCTCCTCGAGGGTCTCCAGACCGAGGCTCAGCTCGTTGATCCCCGTGACGGGATGCAGCCGACCGTCCGCGTCGGTCAGGGCGACCCCCGTGCCGACGGCCCCCAGGATCTCGACGATGTGCTCGGCGAGGCGGTAGAGGACCTCGCTGACCTCGTAGCGGTTCGCCAGGGTGTGGGCGAACTCCGAAAGCACCTCGGTCATGAGCTGGTCGTTTCGGAACTGGGTCATTACCACGTCATCTCTACTCGGGCGCCCATCGGCGCGCCTGGTAGCCACCGTATGTCGAGACGCCTCTGGCGTGACCGAGATCACTGACATACATTCGTTCCGCTGCATTCCCCCGGACCGTGCGGGCATCGGCGATGAGGACGTGTCCCGAACCCGACACGTCGGACCCGTGTGTCTGACCGAGGGGAACGTCCATGTCTCTGCACATCACCCACCGCGCCGGTGCGCTCGTCGTGAGGGCGGTCGCCGCTGCGCGCGAAGACTGCCTCGCGCAGCTCAACTCCGTGCTGGGCAACCTGCTGTCCAGTGCCGACCGAGTGGTGCTGGACCTGAGCGAGGTGATGCTCGCGCCGTCCGAGCGCGTGGTCCGCTTCATGCAGCACCTGACCAGCCTGAGCCTCGCCTCCGGATGCGAGATCGTCGTCGTCGCGGAGCGGCTCAGCGCCCGTCGGGTCCTCCGCGCCGCCTCACCAGGCCGCCTTGTCGGCATCGTGCCGACGCTGGCAGCCGCGCTCGGCGAGCACCCGAGCGTCCCCGGCCCGCGGCCGGTGACGACGCTGCGGGCGGTCGCCCCGATCGAAGAGGGGGTCTCGTGACCGCCGCCTGATCCGGGATCCGGGTCGGCCGTGCCGTCAGGATGCTGTGGCGCTACGGCGCGACGTGTAACGGCTCGGGTGCCCCGGCCTGGAAGGCCACACTGATCCGTCCGCTGACGTGGTCGTGTGCGACGTGGGCGCGCACGCCGTAGACGTCGGCGATCAGGGCTGGCGTCAGCACATCGGCGGGGGGCCCGCCCGCCACGACACGACCGCTTCGCAGGACGAGCACGACGTCACAGAACATCGCGGCGAGGTTGAGGTCATGGAGGGCGATGACCGCGGTCACGGGCAGTTCAGCCACCAGCGCGAGCAGCTCGAGCTGGTGCCGGATGTCGAGGTGGTTCGTCGGCTCATCGAGAAGCAGCTCGCGGGGCTCCTGAGCGAGCGCGCGGGCGATGTGGGCACGCTGGCGCTCGCCGCCCGAGAGCGTGTGCCAGCGCTGCCTTGCCTTCTCCGTGAGGCCCACATGCGCGAGTGCCCTGTCGATCGCACGCTCATCCTCCGCGGTGTCGCCTCCCAGGAGGGGGCGGTGCGGCGTGCGGCCAAGGCGTACGACATCGCGCACGATGATGTCGGCGTCCGTCTCTGCGTGCTGGGTGACCGTCGCAACGGCACGTGCGATCTCACGCCGCCGCATCCCCGAGAGATCGGCGCCGTCCAGCGTCACGGTGCCGGTGTCAGGTCTCGCGACTCCCTGCAGCAGTCGCAGCAGGGAGGACTTCCCGGACCCGTTCGGGCCGAGCAGAGCCACTGTCGACCCGGGCGCCGGCTGGACTGTCACGCCGTCGACGACAAGCGCGCCGCCGCGTCGCCAGGAGACACGCTCGGCATGGAGCGTCATGCGTGCCCCCTCCGCCGCACGAGGAGCAGCACGAAGACAGGGACGCCTACGAGGGCCGTCCCCACACCGACGGGCAACGGCGTCGGCGCGAAGACCACGCGGGAGGCGGCGTCCACCCACACCATGAACACCGCGCCGAGCGCGGCGGTGGCAGGGATGACTCGGGAGTGGAGTTGTCCGAAGAGAAGGCGTGCTGCGTGTGGCAGGACGAGTCCCACGAAGCCGATGGCGCCGGCGACACTCACGAGCGCCGCCGTCAGGAGGGCGGTGAGGACGAGGAGAAGCACGCGCGTGCGCGCGACGTGAATGCCCAGCGACGCAGCGACATCCTCGCCGAAGGCGAACGCGTCGAGCGAACGCGCCGACGCGATGCAGATGACACCACCCGCCGCGACGACCACGGAGAGCAGGACGACGTCATCCCAGCGCATGCCCTCGAGCGAGCCCAGGAGCCAGAACATCACGCCGCGGGTCTCGTCGGCGTCGGCGAAGCCGAACACGACGAGCGAGGTGAGCGCCGAGAAGAACTGCGTGCTCGCGACGCCCGCGAGGACAACGCTCGACGTCCCGCCAGTCGAGAACCGTGCGAGCAGGAGCACGACACCGAACGCCGCGAGAGCGCCGATGAACGCCCCTCCCGACACCCCAAGCGCCCCGCCTCCGATTCCGAGGACCCCGATCAGGACGGCCCCTGTGGATGCCCCTGACGACACGCCGAGCACGAAGGGGTCGGCGAGCGGGTTGCGCAAGAGCGACTGCAGGATCGCCCCGCACAGGCCCAGCCCCGCACCACAGGCAGCCGCGACGAGCGCGCGCGGGAGCCGCTCCTCCCACACGATCGCATCCTCCGCGGCACGAACGGGGATGTCGGCCAGCCGTAGGTGGTTGAGGAGGATGTCGCGGACGTTCACGAGCGAGACGTCAGCGGGTCCGAGCGTGACCGCGACGGCGACAGAAAGAGCAAGAGCCACGACGGCCGCGAGGACAAGGAGAGGCGCCAGCGTGACTCGTGGCCTCGGCCAGTCCCTGACGGCGAGCGCGGAGGCGATGGTGCTCAGAGCTCGTCCTTGTGCTTGATCCACCAGGCCTGGATCTTCTCGAGCCCGTCCACGAAGCGGATGGACGGGTTCATCTCCGCGCCGTGTAGCGCGATGAAACGCTCACCCTCGACAGCGTCGAGCGACTGCGTCAGCGGATCCTCCTCGAGGAACGCGATCTTGTCTTCGAGGCGGTCGCCCGGGAAGCGGTCGCGCTGCAGGTCACCGAGCACGAGGATGTCGGGATCGGCGTCCACGACTGTCTCCCAGCCCACGGCCGGCCAGTCGTCCGCCGTGTCGGTGAACACGTTCTCCATCCCCGTCGCCCTGGCGAGGAGCGAGGCAGAGCCGAGTCCGCCGGCGACGTACGGCGTCTTCGTGTCGGCGAACCAGAACATGACTGTGCGCCCGTCGAAGTCGACTCCCTCGGTCGCGGCCGCTGCGCGCTCCTCCAGCTCGGCGATGAGGGACTCGCCGCGACCTTGAACGTCGAAGATCTCCGCGAGCTCGCGAATCTCCTGATACAGAGCGTCGGTGGTGAGCGGCGTCGTCCGCCTGCTGCCGCCGTTCACGCTCACGCCGTTGTCGCAGTCGGTCGGCGACAGGTAGGACCCGATGTCCGTCTCCTCGAGCCGGTGGCGCGTCACCACACCGCCCTCGGCGAAGTGCCGCCCGAACGACGCCGTCACGAAATCCGGGTCGGCGCCGAGGAGAACCTCGTACGTCGGGGCGTTGTCCGCGAGCCGCGGCACCGACTCGTTCGCGCTCGAGAGTGAGTCGAGTACGGGATCGGTCCACGACGCCGTGCCCACCATGCGGTCCTCAAGGCCCAGCGAGAGCAGGATCTCGGTCGAGTTCTGGTCAAGCGAGACCACGCGCTGTGGGGCGGACTCGACGCTGACCTCGTGGCCGCAGTTCTCCAACACGAGCGGATACCGGGTGCGTCCTTCACCGACTGCAGCGGTTGCCTCAGGTTCGACCACCTCGGAGGCACCGCATCCCGTCAGCGCGAGCGCGGTGAGGATGGAGATCGCTCCCGTGAGAGCGCGCGTTCGTGTGATGGCCATGGGACTCCTGGTGCTCCGGGCCCCCCGTGGGGGATGTCTGACTGATCACGTCAACCGGAGCAGAAGGTTAGCCTAACCTTAGTTCTGGTTGGTCTTGGGGCCCGTGATTGAGCTCGCCGGTGGTTCGGGTTGCGGCACCCACGACCTGACCCCCCTCCTGCCTGAGGAAGGCGCGATCCACCACAGGCCGGTCACCACCTCGCCGCCGACGGGATGTCGCTACAGCGGACCTCAGGCCGGCCGCCCGCGACAGCCCCGCGCAGGTCCCGCCGAGCTCGTCAGCGCCTGGACCCGCACGGGGATGCGGAGGTGAACGGCGTGGTCAACATCCTCTCCTGAGGGTGGCAGGGTGATGCGTCGCGGCGGCATTGCCCGGTCCAGGCACGGACGGGTGCTGCCTGGCCAGGCGCCGGACAAGCCACGCCAGCGTCTCCATGTCGCGTCGAGGTCGATCGGCCACAACTGGGGCATTGGGTAGTGCCGAGAGCGCGTCCGACTGCTGCGCCCAGTGCCGAAACACTGGCCGGAGCGCGGCGGAGATCCCAGCGGTATCGCTGTGTCGGTGTGTCGTCATGACCCCGACATTAGATCCGTTCGGACTGGAACTATGATCCGATACTGTGCCGAAATCCCAGACCAATCCAGCGTGGGATGTCTTGCTGGACCTGCGCGCGGTAGGCACCGGCCCTCTCCACGAGCGTCTCAAGAGGGCGCTTCGAGCTGCCATCCGCTCCGGCCGCCTCGCCACAGGGGCGACGCTGCCTCCGAGTCGAGCGCTCGCCCTGGATCTGGGATGTTCACGCTGGGCGGTGACCGAGGCGTACGCGCAGCTCACCGCGGAGGGCTACCTGGAGGCGCGGCCCGGCTCGGGCACCCGAGTCCGTTGGGTGGACACTGCCCACGCCGCCGATGCCGGCGTGTCCCGGGCCAGCCGTCCGTCGGTCCGGATTGACCTCGCTCCCGGCCTGCCCGACCTTCGGGCCTTCCCTCGGGCACGTTGGGCCGCGGCGCTGCGGACTGTCACCGCCAACGCCCCCATGACGGATCTGGGCTACGCAGATCCGTTCGGGCATCACGAACTGCGCACCGTCCTCATCGAATACCTGCAGCGCAGCCGGGCCGCGACCGCATCCGGTGCCCAGCTGATGGTCACCACGGGCACCAGCTCAGGAGTACGACGTCTCTGCCAAGCGTTGGCCTCTGCCGGACACCGGTCGATGGCCGTGGAGGACCCGGGCTGGCCCCGGCTGGCGGATGCGGTGCGGGAGGCGGGGCTCGAGCCGGTCCCGGTGGGTGTCGACGACCAGGGACTCCGCGTGGCCGACCTCGCCGCCCATCCCGGGACCCGCGCGGTCCTCACCGCGCCGGCGCACCAGTTCCCGCGCGGCGTGGTGCTGACAGCCGAACGACGCGCGGCCCTTCTGGACTGGGCACATCGCGTCGACGGCCTGGTCCTCGAGGACGACTACGACGCCGAGTTCCGATATGACCGGAGCCCGGTGTCCACGATGCAAGGCATGGACCCCCGCCGCGTCGTGCTTCTCGGGTCGCTGTCCAAGACGCTTTCACCGGCGCTGGGCATCGGGTGGATGCTCGTGCCCTCCCGATGGGCCGACACACTGCGTCGCTCGGAGACCACGCCGGCGCTCCCGCCCGTCCTGGACCAGCTCGCCTTTGCGCGGCTGCTGACCTCGGGGGGTTATGACCGCCATCTGCGAAAGGCACGTCGCGCCTTCCGCATCCGACGCGATCTTCTCGTGGCCGAGTTGGAGCAGCGACTGCCCGCTTGCGCGGTGTCCGGCGTCGCAGCCGGCCTCCACCTCGTGGTGCACCTACCCGAAGCCGTGCACGCCTCCGCGATGGTCCGCGAGGCCGAGAAGCGCGGCTTGCGCGTCGTCGACCTGGACAGGTACCGCGCCAGCGGTTCCGGCCCATCGGCACTGGTGCTCGGGTACGGCAACATCACCGATGCACTCGTCCCCGAAGCCGTCTCCATCCTGGCAGACATCCTCGCCTCACAGCGCGCCTGAGAGTCGCATGCCGGGTCAGTAGTACCAGGGGTAGGGCGACCAGTCGGGCTCGCGCTTCTCCAGGAACTGGTCACGGCCCTCCTGGGCCTCGTCGGTCATGTACGCCAGTCGCGTGGCCTCGCCGGCGAAGAGCTGCTGACCGACGAGCCCGTCGTCGAGCAGGTTGAAGGAGTACTTCAGCATCCGCTGCGCCGTCGGGCTCTTCGCGTTGATCTTGCGACCCCACTCCAGCGCGACCGCCTCCAGCTCGGCATGATCGACCACCCGGTTGACCGCGCCCATCTGGTGCATCGTCTCCGCGTCGTACTCGTCGGCGAGGAAGAAGATCTCCCGGGCGAACTTCTGCCCGACCTGACGGGCGAGGTACGCCGAGCCGTAGCCGCCGTCGAAGGAGCCGACGTCGGCATCGGTCTGCTTGAAGCGGGCGTGCTCACGGCTCGCGAGCGTGAGGTCGCAGACCACGTGGAGGGAGTGGCCGCCGCCCGCCGCCCAGCCGGGCACCACGCAGATGACCACCTTGGGCATGAAGCGGATCAGCCGCTGGCACTCGAGGATGTGCAGTCGCGCGAGCCTGGCCTTGTCCAGGACCGACGGCTCCTCCGCGCCGGTGCGGCCGGCGGCGTAGGCGTCGTCGGCCTCGTACTGGTAGCCCGCCTTGCCGCGGATGCGCTGGTCGCCACCGGTGCAGAAGGCCCACTTGCCGCTCTTGGGCGACGGCCCGTTGCCGGTGAGGATCACGCACCCGACGTCGGCGGTGGTGCGCGCGTGCTCGAGCGTGCGCAGCAGCTCGTCGACCGTGTGCGGCCGGAACGCGTTGAGCACGTCGGGCCGGTCGAACGCGATGCGCACGGTGCCGTGCTCGCGGGCGCGGTGGTAGGTCAGGTCGGTGAGGTCCTCGAACCCGGGCACGGCCTCCCACGCTGACGCGTCGAAGATCTCCGAGACGCCCTCGATCGCGCTCATGCCTCCACCTTTCCTCGTGCGGCGCCACCGGCTGTCGGCACCTCGGGGAACTGAACCACGACACATTCCTCCTCGGCCGCGGCCGCGGTCGCGGCTCACCGGCGACGATTCTTGCCTGACCGGCGCCGACGCGGGGGAGGACCCCCGCAGATGTCGCGCAGCGAGACGGGCCCGCTCAGGCGCGGCTGATCGTCTGGGCCAGCCCCAGCAGGTGGCCCAGCCGGGCCAGCTCCGACTCCAGGAAGTCGGGACCACCGCGTCGGCCGAGCACGATCACGTCGTCGCCGAGTGGCGCACCGCACAGCAACGTGACGTCGTCGGAGGGCAGCCGGTCGGGCATGGCGAGTGCCACGTGGGAGACCTTCTCCGGCGCCCCGTCGGTCGCCTGCAGGATCCTGCCGTCGATGCCGACCCGGGCCGCCCAGTCGACCCGGAAGGTGATCGGCAGCATCTCGACGAGCCGGCCGATCGCCTGGGCCGGGTGGGCCGAGAGCTCCTCGACCACCTCGAGGTCGAGGAACAGGTTGCCGCCGGCGGCGTAGCGGCTGATCCAGAGCACCTCGACGCCGTCCAGCGCGTTGCACGCGGACACGATCGAGTCGGGCATCGTGCCGGGGAGGGTCTCGAGGAGCACGTCGTCCACTGCGACGTCACCGCGCTTGTCGACGATCTCGATGGCCTCGATGTCGCCTCCTGCTTCACCGATCGCGGTCGCCACGCGACCCAGCGAACCGGGGACGTCGGGAAGGGAGACTCGCAGCAGGAAAGGCACGCCATGAGGCTAGCCGGGCCGGGTTTCCCGGATGTTTCCCGCGTCCGCCCCGTGGTCAGCCGGACCGGCGCGGACGTTCAGGCACCCGCACCGAGCCGGGTCGCCAGCCCGCTCGCTCGCTGGGCCCGTCGGCCGATCGCCGCCCGCACGGCCTGCTCCGACCCGACCACCCGCACACGGGTGCGGGCCCGGGTCACCGCGGTGTAGAAGAGCTCGCGGGTCAGCAGGCGCGACTCCTCGTCGGGCAGCAGCACCGTCACCTCGTCGGCCTGGCTGCCCTGGCTCTTGTGGATGGTCATCGCGTGCATCGTCTCGACGTCGCCGAGGCGGGACGGCGCGAAGTCGCGGTGGCCGTCGGCCGAGCCGATCACGGCCCGCCGGCCGAGCGGCCCGTCGATCACGACGCCGCTGTCGCCGTTGTAGACCCCGAGCGCGTAGTCGTTGGCCGTCACGAGCAGCGGGCGGCCGATGTAGGAGCGCTCGTGGAGCGGGTCACCGGTCTCCGCGGCGAGCCACTGCTCGAGGCGCCGGTTCCAGTGGTGCACCCCGTAGGGCCCGTCGCGGTGGGCGCACAGCAGGCGGTGGCGGTCGAGCGCCGCGAGCGCGCGCTCGGCGTCACCGGCCACGGCGGCGTCGCGGAGGGCGAGCGCGGCGGGCAGCGCCGCAGCCCGGACCACCTGCCCGGGGTCGGGGTCGGTCACCCAGCGCACCTGGTCGTGCCCGGCGGCCAGCACGGCGACCGCCTCGTCGGCGTCGCCGTCACGCAGGGCAGCCGCCAGCCGGCCGATCTCGGCGCCGAAGCGGTGCGTCGTGGCGAGTGCCGCGACCGGGGAGTCGTCGCGGCCGGCGTAGCCGCGCACCAGGTCGCTGAGAACAGCACCGGCCTCGACGGACGAGAGCTGGTCAGGGTCGCCCACCAGCACCAGCCGCGCATCCGGCCGCACCGCCTCGAGCAGCCGGGCCATCATGGTCAGCGACACCATCGACGTCTCGTCGACGACGACCACGTCGTGGGGCAGCCGGTTGGCCCGGTGGTGGCGGAAGCGAGTGGAGTTGCCGGGGTCCCGGCGCAACAACCGGTGCAGGGTCGAGGCGTGCAGGTCCTCCAGCCGGGCCCGGTCCTCCGGCGCGAACCGCGCAGCGGAGGACCGCACGGCCTCCTCGAGCCGGGCGGCCGCCTTCCCGGTCGGCGCGGTCAACGCGATCCGCAGCGCGTCGCCACGCGCCTCGGCCTGCTCGGCGAGCGCCACCAGCAGGCCGGCCACCGCGGTCGTCTTGCCGGTGCCCGGCCCACCCGTGAGCACGGTGGTCCACCGGGCGGCCGCCTGCCGGCAGGCGGCGCGCTGCTCGTCGTACCCCTCCTCCGGGAAGACCCGCGCGAGCCTGGCATCGAGGAGGCCGGGCTCGTGGGCGGGCGTCGAGCCCGCCCGGGCCGACAGGTCGTCGAGGACCTGCGTCTCCTGCTCGTGGTAGCGGTCGAGGTAGAGCAGGCCGGCGTCCCAGCGCAGCACGCCGAGGGCGACCAGCGGGCTCGCCGCGACGGACCGGGCCCAGGCTGCGGGCTCCGGCCAGGGCAGGTCGAGGGCGACGGGGAGGTCACGCGCCGTGGACAGGTCGAGGCACACCGACCCCGCGCGTACGGCGCGGCAGGTCAGCGCCACCGCGAGCAGCACCTCGTCGTCGGGCTCGCCGCCGAGCCGGCCGAGGGTGCGCGCGACGTGGACGTCGGCGGCCGTGACGACGCCGGCGGAGTTGAAGACGGCCAGCAGTCCGGTGGCCGACAGCGCCAGGTCGCGGTCGGCCGCGTCGACGGGCTCGAAGAGCTCGGTCACGACACCACCACCTCCCGGTCGCCGTCGAGGAGCGCCGACAGGTCGGTGACGAGGCCGACGGGCGGCCGCCACGCGAAGACCCCGCACGGGGCACCGTCCACCCGTGGGGTGTCCGGCCCGCACATGCCGCGGAGGTAGAGGTAGAGGACGCCGCCGAGGTGGGTGGCCGGGTCGTAGCCGGGCAGTCGCCAGCGCAGGTAGCGGTGCAGCACCACCGTGTAGAGCAGCGCCTGCAGGGGATAGTCGGAGTGGCCCATGGCCTCGTCGAGCACGGCCGGCCGGTAGTCGTGGGCCGTCAGCGGCGCGGCCAGGTCGCCCAGCCAGTTGGTCTTGTAGTCGACCGTGAGGTAGCGGGTCGCTCCCTCTTGATCTTGATGCCGCATGACGAGGTCGATCGAGCCCGTCAGGTAGCCCCGGAGCGGCTGCGCCGCCAGCACAGGGTCGGAGTCGAGGGTGTGGGCGTAGCGGAGCACCGGATCGCCGTCGGGGAGGTGGCGGATCAGCAGGGGCGCGAGGTCGCCGAGCGTCATCGACCCCACGGCGTACGACGTGTCGTCGCCGCCGGCGAGTGGCAGCTCGAAGTCCAGCTCCTCGAGCCGGTCGGCCCGGGCGACCTCCAGCAGGGTGACGTCGTCGGCGAGGGGGCCGAGTGGGCTGCTGCACACCGCGACGAGGGCGTCGGCCAGCTCCCCGGCGTCGAGCTCGACCGGCCACCAGACCCGCTGCTCGGCGATGTGCGCCAGCAGCTCGGCGTGGAAGTCGGGCGCGGCCGGGTCGGCGTGCTCGAGCACCGCGTGCACCAGGGACCCGAACGTGGCGCCCACCGGCAGGCCCGCCATCGGCGAGGGCACCGACGCCAGGTCGAGGTCGGCCGGCGCTGTGACGACAGTGAGGTCATCGGCGTCCTCGACCTCCGGCAGGTCCTCGGGCTCGGAGAGCACCCGGTCGGCGTTGTGTGGCGCGGACGCGGCTGCGGAGAGCGAGGAGTAGGAGGTGCGGCGCCAGGACGTGTCGACGGTGCGGGTGAAGTCGCGCGCCGACAGCTCCTCCGAGGACAGCTCGATGGGGGCCGGGTCGGGCTCGGTGACCACGGACAGCTCCGGCTGCGGGCCACCGGCGGCCTTCCAGTGGCCGAGGATCTCCACGACCCGGTCGTCGTCGACCGTGTCCCAGCGCTGCGGCACGTCGGCCGCGCCTGGCCGGCGGCCGAAGAGCATCCGGTGGAGCGGCGAAGTCGGCGAGTTGCGGGTGCTCGGGGCATACCAGGCGACGACCTGTGACCGGGCGCGGGTGAGGGCGACGTAGAGGAGCCGGAGCTGCTCGCCGGCGTCCTCCTGGGCGTGCCGGGCGACGTTGGCCGAGCGGTGCGGGCCCGGCCCGCCGACGTCGCGGCACCGGTCTCCGTGGTCGTCGTGGAAGAGCGGCACGTCCGGCTCGCGCTCGAAGCGGTCCCACAGCCAGGGCGCGTAGACCACGGGGTATTCGAGGCCCTTGCTGCCGTGGATCGTCACCAGCTGCACGGCCGCGGCGTCGGAGTCGAGGCGCCTGGTGCGCTCGGAGGCGACCTCCAGCTTGTCGTCGGCAACCTGGGCACGCAGCCAGCCGAGCAGGCCGACGACGCCGAGCTGCTCGTCGACCGACACCCGGTGCAGGGCCTCACCGATATGGCGCAGGTCGGTGAGCGTGCGCTGGCCGCCGACCCGCCCGAGCACCCGGGCGGTGAGGCCTTCGACGACGGTCCACTCGAGCACGGCCGCCACGCCGCGGGTGGCGAAGACCTGCGCCAGCGTGCGCACCCGGTCGGACAGGTCGTCGGTCAGCTCGTCGCCCCCGGCGTCGAGCTCGGCAGCGGAGAGGCCGAAGAAGGAGGTGAGGGCCGCGGCCCGCACCCGGTCGGTGCGGTGCGGCTGCTCGAGGGCTTCGAGCAGGGTCAGCCACTCCGTGGCCGCGGGCGTGTGGAAGACAGACCCGCCGGCGTTGACCACCGACGGCACTCCGATCTCGGCGAGCGCCAGCTGGGTGGCCTGCAGGTCGGCGCGCCGCGCGGCCAGCACGGCCACGTCACCCGGCACCAGCGGCCGGCCGTCGAACGTCGCACCCGACGTCAGCAGGCGCTTGATGTCGCGGGCCAGGTCGGCGACGACGTGGGCGCGCCACCGGGCCACGCCCGGCTTGCTGGTCGGCTTGGCGCCCAGCTCGGCGTGCCGGGCCACCCGGAGCCGGAAGGGCGGCCCGGCTCCGACCAGCCGCGACTTCGGATGGTGCGCCTGCACCGGGTGTACGACGATGCGTGGGTCGCCGAGGGTCGCACCCTCCAGGACCACCTGCAGCGAGTCGAGGAGTGGCTTGTCGGCCCGCCAGTTGACGCCCAGCGTCTGCCGGGTCGTCGCTGTCTCCCCGGCACGGAGATAGGTCACGACGTCGCCGCCACGGAAGGCGTAGATCGCCTGCTTGGGGTCGCCGATGAGCACCAAAGTCGCCACGCCGTGGAAGGCACGCTCGAAGACCTGCCACTGCACCGGGTCGGTGTCCTGGAACTCGTCGATCAGCACGACCTTCCAGCGCTGCCGCATCCGCGTGCGGGCAGGAGCCGCGTCGTCCTCGAGGGCGTCGGCCAGCTGCCCCAGCAGGTCGTCGTAGCTGAGGATGCCGAGCCGCCGCTTGCGCCGGTCGACCTCGGCGCGCACGTCGAGCGCGAAGCGCACCCGCTGAGCAGGCAGCGAGTCGGGCGCCTCCTCGAGCGCCGCGCGCGGCTCGACATGGGCGCGGGGGTCGCCCACCGCCTCGCGGGCGATCCGGCCGGCCTCCTCACGTGTCCACGGCGGCTGCTGCTCGCCGGCGAAGCGGGCGAGGTAGAGGTCGTCGACGACCTCGGCGGTGAGCTGCTCGAGGTCCTCCACGAGCACGGCGCCGGGGTCGGTGTCTCCGGCCACGCCCAGGCTGCGCAGCACGAGCTGGCAGAACTGGTGGATGGTGGCGATCGTCGCGGCGTCGAAGGTGGTGAGGGCGGCGGTGAGCCGCTCCCGGCGCTCGCCCAGCTCGGCCTCGTCGGCGTCGAGCAGCCACTCCTCGAGATCGGTCAGTGGCGCCGCCCCCGGGGTGGAGAGCAGGGCTGCGGCCTCGTCGAGCTGCTCTCGCACCCGCTCCCTGAGCTCCTGGCTGGCGGCGCGGGTGAACGTCACGACCAGCAGCTGGTCGAGACAGGCGACACCCTCGGCCACGTAGCGGGTGACCAGCGCAGCGATGGTCCACGTCTTGCCGGTGCCGGCGCTCGCCTCGAGCAGCGTGGTGCCCTCCGGCAGCGGTCCGGTGATGTCGAAGGTGTCCACTCACGCCCCCCGGATCTGCTCGTGCCCGCCGTCGAGGAGCGGGCCCCACATCCGCCAGGCGAAGTGGCCCAGCCGGTGCGGCCCGTCCTCGCCGTCGCGGACAGGACAGGCCAGGCAGGAGTACGGCGCGGCCTCGCCGAAGGCCCGCACGTGCCACGGGTCTGAGTCCTCCCGGGGGAAGCCGCCGTCGTTGAAGCGCGGCGTCTCCCACTGCGCCGCCGCCTTGTCGTCGGGTCGGGCGTCGCGGCCGCCGAGGACCCAGCGCTGCTCCTCCGCCCACGCCAGCGAGGTCTTGAGCGGCAGCGGCAGCGGCTCGCGGAGGCCCTGCTCGTAGACCGCGACGAGGTCGCGCAGCCAGCCGCGCGCCTCGTGCTCGGGGATGGGCGAGACCATCGCGATCTGGCCGCCGGTGCGGTGCTTGCCGACCGAGTGGACCGTCCAGTTCTCGTCGGGGTGGCCGGCCGCCAGCGCGAGCGCGTCGAGCCAGCCGGTGAACCGCTGCTTCGCCGCGAGGTTGGAGAAGGCGACGGTGACCAGCGCGTTGCCGAAGACGTCGTCGACCGAGCCGGTGACCCGGCGGTCTCGGAGGTCGATGTCGACGTCGAGGGTGCGGGGCGGGCCCGACCTCAGCTCGAGGCCGCGCTCGACGAGCGGCTTGACCTTCCGCACCACGTCGGTGAGCACGCCGACGCCGAGGGCGCCCGGTGGCAGCAGCCCCCGCAGCTGCTCGGCGAGCATCCCGGCCTGGGGGTCCGCGCCGGCGAGGACGTCGCGGACCAGCCGGTCGCCGACGTCCCACTGCTCGAGGCTGTCGAGTGCGATCGGGATGGCGTCCTTCACCTCGTCGGCGTCGTAGGGCGTCGAGACGCGCAGCCGGCCGCGGAAGAACCCCTTGACGGGATGGCGGAAGAAGTCGTGCAGGTCGGCGAGCGAGACCTCCTCGGGCTCGGCGGGGGCGAGCGGCTCGGGCACCAGCTCGCGCACGGCCAGGCGCGGGTGGCGGGCGGCCCGGGCACCGCGCAGCGCGGCACGGTCGAAGCTGAACGGGAGGCGACCCACGAGCGCCCCCCGCACCAGGTTGGCCTCGTCGAAGGGCTGGAGCGGGTGGTGGACCACGACGTGGTCACGCACCCGCTCGGGCGCGGTGGCCGTGCGGTCGAGGGCGTCGAGCAGCTCCCCGAGCGGCACGGCCGGCGGCCGTTGCGCGCCGGTGTGCTCGCCGCGCCCGGTGTAGGTCACCACCAGGGTCTCCTTCGCCGCGCCGATCGCGTCGAGCAGCAGCTGGCGGTCCTCGGACCGCACGTCGCGCTCGCCGGTCATGGGGCGCCTGACCAGGACGTCGTCGCCGTCGATCGACTGGATCCGGGGGAAGACCCCATCGTCGAGGCCGACGAGGCAGACCACCCGGTGCGGCACCGAGCGCATCGGCACCATCGTGCAAACGGTGAGCGTGCCGGTGCGGAAGTTGCTGCGCGTGGGACGGCCGCGGAGGCGCTGCTGGAGGAGGGCCCGGACGTCGGCGTGCCGCAGCTCGGTGTCCTTGCCATCGGTGCTCGCCTCGATGCGGGCCAGCTCGCGGTCGAACTGGGCGACCTGCCAGGCGTCGTCACGCACCACTGCGGTGAGCCGGTGCACGGCGTCGCCGACGGCCCTGGTCCACTCGCCGGCCGTGCGGGCCGCGGCGGCCGCCCGGGTGAAGGCATGCAGCCGGTCGAGCATCTCGGCCAGCCGTCCGGTCAGCTCGAGGTCGCCGTCGCCGACGTCGTCGAGGGGGAGCGTGCCGCCGACGTGGCGGTGCCCCTCGCCCGACATCGCCGCGCCGAGCAGGACGCGCTGGAGGCCGCCGCGCCAGGTGTTGGTGTCGACGGCGAGGCCGTACGCCGCGCGGTGGTCGGCGTCGTAGCCCCACCGGACCGCGGCCTGGCGCACCCAGTGGGTGATGCGCTCGAGCTCGTCGTCGCCGAAGCCGAACCGGGCGCGGACCACGTCGGTGGCCGCCAGGTCGAGCACCTGCGTGGCCGTCATCCGGCCGCCGGCCAGCTCGACGAGGGCCGCCGCGACCCCGAGCAGGGGGTTGGTGGCGCCGGGGGCGCGGTCGGCGAGCCGGACGCGCAGCTGGTGGGCGGGGTGGCCGCGGTGCTCCTCGGTGACGTCGGCGAGCCCGAAGGCGGCCGAGACCAGCGGGGCGTAGCCCTCGATGTCGGGGCACATCACCAGGATGTCGCGCGGCTCGAGGGTCGGGTCGTCCTCGAGCAGCCCCACCAGCACCTCGCGGAGCACGTCGACCTGGCGGGCGGCCCCGTGGCAGGCGTGCACCTGCACCGAGCGGTCGTGGTCGGCCACCCGCCGCGCCGCGCGGGTCTCGGCCGCGGGTGCCAGGTTGGCCCGCAGGTCGTGCTGGAGCCAGCCGAGCAGGGACGCCGGCGGCTCCGGCGCGGGCGGCTCGGGAACGTCGAGACCCCCGGCCGGACCGAGGGTGCGGCGCAGCTCGCGAGAGTCGCGGCCCAGGGACCCGAGCAGCGGGTGGTGCACGAGGCGGGCGGAGGTGTCGCCGGCCCGGGGGACCGGCCCTGCGGCCGCGGTCGGCGCCAGGACGGTCCACAGCGACGGCGACGCCTGCGGCAGCCACAGGTGCACGTCGCGCACCTCGGCCAGGGCAGCCAGCAGCTCGACCTCGGTGGCCGGCAGCCGGGTGTGGCCGAAGAGGGACAGCCGGGCGGGCAGGTCCAGGTCGTCGCCCCCGGCGCGGAGCCGTGCCACGGTCGAGGCGTGGCGCTCGTCGGGCGGCGGCGCGTCGACCCGCGCCAGCACTCTGCGCCACAGCTCGGCCTGCCAGCGCAGGTCGGCGTCGAGCTCACCGCCCGCGCCGTCGGAGTCGACGCCCTCGCGCCAGTCGGTGACCAGGCGTGGCCGCTGCACGGCGTACGACGCGAACAACCCGGCGAGCCTGCGCGCGACCGCCCACCGGCGGGCCCGCCTGGCCTCGTCGCGGTCGCCATGTCCGAGGTGGCGGGAGAGGTCCTCGAAGCCGGGCTCGCCCATCGCCTCGTCGACCACCTCGAGAAGGGGCCAGGTGAGGCGGTCGGGGTCCCACGGGTCGTCGGCGTCGCGGTCGAGGAGCATCGCGACCAGCGAGCGGGGGCTGAGGAAGTCGACCCCGGCACAGACGCCGTCTCCGCCGCGCGGCCCGACGCCGAGCCGGTGGGAGAGCCGCTGCGTCAGCCACCGCTCCACGCCGCGCGCGGGGACGACCACCACCTCCCGGGCGAACGGGTCCGCCAGCGGCATCGCCAGCAGCCGGGCCAGGCCGTCGGCCAGCCCGTCGGTGCGCGCGCCCGTGTGGACGTGAAGTGTCACGCGCCGCAGCCTGCCACGGCACACCGACAGGGCGGGGTGGTTGCTCGTTCTCTTGACGGGCAGGGAAGACTAGGGGCAGGCGATGGCAGGGTGGTGGGAGAGGAGTCGACGCCCGTGACGGAAGACGGCTGGGGACGCAACGAGACGCGTGAGGAGCGGCTCGATCGCAACTGGGGTGAGCTGCTCCAGGAGCTGCGCGTCACGCAGACGGGGGTCCAGCTGATCGCGGGGTTCCTGCTCACGCTCCCGTTCCAGCAGCGCTTCACGGAGCTCGACGACTTCCAGACCGCCACCTACCTGGCCCTGGTGCTGTTGTCCACGGCCACCATCGCTCTCACCCTCGCGCCGGTGGCCATCCACCGCCGGCTGTTCCGCCGGCGGATCAAGGCTCGGCTGGTCGCAGCGGCACATCGCATCACCCAGGCGGCACTGGCCGCGATCGCCCTGCTCATGGCAGGCATCGTGCTGCTCGTCTTCGACGTCGTGGTCGGCCGCCCGACCGCCCTGGCCACGGCTGCCGCAGCCCTGGCCGTCACCATCGGACTCCTGCTCGTCCTGCCGCTCGGCGCGGCGCGCGACACCGGTCCAGCCACGCAGGAGGAGCAGTGACCGACACCGACCCGTCCCTCGACGCAGGGGCACTCGCCTCCACGATCGCCGACATGGCGGTCCAGCTCCACCACGAGCCGACGATGGAGGACACCGTCGACCGGCTCCTCGAGTTCGCGCTCAAGGCGCTCGGCTGTGCCCACGCGGGCGTGATCTTCGTGCACAAGGGCAAGAAGGTGGAGACGATCGCCGCGACCGATGATGTCGTCGCCAAGCTCGACGCCATCCAGATGCAGATCGGCCAGGGGCCGGACATCGAGGTGCTCTCCGACCGGACCAGCGTCCTGGTGCGCGACGTGCGCACCGAGGCGCGCTGGCCCGAGTGGGCGAGCCTGGTGGCGTCGACCGGCATCCGCAGCATGCTCGGGATGCGCCTCTACACCTCGTCCACGACGATCGGGAGTCTCAACTTCTACGACCCCGAGCCCGACCACTTCGACCTGCACGACCGCCAGGTCGCCCACGTGCTCGCGCGGCACGCCGCCATCGCGCTCGACAACGCGCGCGACAGCGAGAACCTGTGGAAGGCGATCGACGCCCGCAAGCTGATCGGGCAGGCGCAGGGCATCCTGATGGAGCGGTTCGCGATCGACGCGGACCAGGCGTTCGCGGTGCTGATGCGCTACTCCCAGCACCACAACGTCAAGCTCCACACGGTCGCCGAGCAGCTGGTGATGACCCGCAGCCTGCCGCCGGCACCGCCTCAGGCGGCGTCCGGTGGCCCCTCGAGATAGCTCCTGAGGTCGTCGAGGATCCGGGCGATCAGGCGCGAGACCTGCATCTGGGTCACGCCGATCACGTCGGCGATCTCCTGCTGCGTCCGGTCCTCGAACCAGCGCATCCGCACGATCACGCGGTCGCGGGGCTCGAGCCGGCGCACTGCCGCCTCGATCATCACCCGCGCCTCGACCAGCTCCTCCGGCGACAGGTCGCCGGCGAGCTGGTCGCCCAGCGTCGTGGCGGAGCCCTCACCGACCGGCTGGTCGAGCGAGACGGGGTGGAAGCACCCCTGGGCCGCGAGCGCCTCCTTCACGGTCTCCACGTCGATGTCGAGGTGGGCCGCGATCTCGTCGGCATGGGGCGGACGGCCGAGCTCGCCCTCCAGCTCGTCGCGGGCGGTGATCACCCGGGACTGGGCCTCCTGGACGGGCCGGGGTGGACGCACCGTCCAGCCCTTGTCGCGGAAGTGTCGCTTCACCTCGCCGCGGATCGAGGGCACGGCGTAGGTCAGGAAGTCCTTCCCCTGGGCGGGGTCGAACCGCTTCGCGACCTTGACCAGGGCCAGCGAGGCGACCTGCTCGAGGTCGTCGATCGGGATGCCCCGACCGCGGTGCCGGGCCGCGATGCTGGCGGCGACCGGCATGTTCAGGACGACGGCCTCGTCGAGTGCGGCGCGGCGGTCGGGGGCGGGCTGGCGGCGGTCGCGGGCGATACGAAGAAGCTCGTTCGTGGCGGCCTGGCGCTCGGAGCGCGGCAGCGGGGGAGCCTGGATATGCATGGTTTCTCCCGGAGGTGAATCGCATGCTCGCCGGGCTGTTTCAGCGAGGTCGAATCGATTTTGAACCTAGCCACATTTGACTAGACGCGCTAGTCCTTGGGGAGAAATGCATGGGATTGCACTCGAGTGGGTACCGCCGCGCGACGGCCGACCGCAGCTTACGCAGCTGCGACTCGGCCGTCACTTATGTGGGCCTTCAGTGGTGGCGGAGCGCGTCGATGAGCTCGGATTTGTCCATCGACGACCGGCCCTCGATGCCGATCACGGCCGCGCGCTTGCGAAGCTCCTCGACGGTCCAGTCCTCGTAGTCGCCCGACTTCCCGCCCTTGCGGCCGACCTCCGAGCGCGAGCTGCCCGCGGCCGCGTTGGCGATCCGGGCCGCCTTCTCCTTGCTCGCGCCGTCGTCACGGAGCTCCTCGTAGAGCCCGGGATCCTTCACGCTCGGGCCGTGCTTGCTGCGTGGCATGGCGTCTCCTTTCCTCAGGTAGGGCCGGTTTCCGGTACCCGACCGCGGAGGGGAGACACCCGTGTCGTCCTCGGGTCCGAGGTCGAGGTGCCGCAGCCCCTCGACGGCCGGTCCCTCGGTCACTGTGCCGTCGAGCGAGAAGCGGGAGCCGTGGCACGGGCAGGCCCACTCGTCGCTCGCGGGGTCGAAGTCGACCAGGCACCCCATGTGCGTGCAGGTGGCGGAGACGGCGTGCAGCCGGCCGCTGTCGTCCCGGTGGACTGCCACGGTCTCGCCGTCCACCTGGAGGCGTACGGCGTCACCACGGGCCAGCCCGGCGAGCGACGCCAGCGCCTCACGGGTCTCGAGCCGGGGCAGGGTGCGGCGGGCGCTGGCACCGCGGAGGTGCTTCACGCCCTGGGACACCACCCGCGGCACCTCGTGGCGCGGTCGTCCGCGGGCGGTCGTGAAGAGCTCGCGCCAGCCGTGGGGGTCGGCGCCGAGCACCAGGTCGCGCAGCAGGACACCGGCGGCAACGCCGTTGCTCAGCCCCCAGCCGCCGAAGCCGGTCGCCCCCCAGACCCCGACGCCGTGATGGGTGAACGGGCGCAGCTCGCCGACGAACGGCAGCCCGTCCGGGGAGATGCAGTCCTGTGCCGACCACACGCGGTCGGGCGTGAAGCCGTCGAGGTGGGTGCGTGCCCACTCCACAAGATCGGACCGGCGCTCCTCGGCGGACGCGGAGCCCGGCGCGAACGGTGCCCCTGAGACCATCAGCAGGTCGCCCTCGGCGCCGGTCACCCGGCGTACGGCGCGGAGGTCGTCCTCCACGCTCACGTACATGTCCCGGACGGCCACGGTCGCGCGGCCCAGCAGCACGTGCTCCCGCCGCACGCGGAGCCGGGCGAAGAGCAGCCCCCGCTCGAAGGCGGGGAAGTGGGTGGCGATGACCACCTGCCTGGCCCGGACCACGTGGCCGTCGCGGGTGACGGCCCGGTGCGGGTCACCGGTGTCCAGCTCGACCACCGGGGTGTCCTCGGCGACGCGGGCGCCGTGCCGCTGGGCGTCCTCGGCGAGCGCTCCGAACAGGGCGACGGGGTCGATCAGCAGCTGGTCGGCGACGGACAGGGCACCCGTGACCGGGGAAGGGCAGAGCTGGGTCCTGGTCGCCGTCGATCCGGAGGCCGCACTTCTGGGCGGCCTCGCGCTCGGCCGCCAGGGCTTCGGCACCCTCCTCGGTCTCGGCGAAGAGCCAGCTGGGGCAGCGCTCCATCCAGGCCTCCGCGCCCAGCCGCTCGCCGACCGTCGCGAGGTGCTCGACGGCAAGCATCTGCACCTCGGCGTACGCGCGGGCCCGCTCGATGCCGACGAGCCGCACCAGCTGGGAGTACGCCGTGGCCTGGAGGGCCGTCACCTTCGCGGTCGAGGCCCCAGTGGTGCCGCCGGCGATCCGGGTCGCCTCGAGCAGCACCACGTCGACCCCCGACGTGGCCAGCTCCCAGGCGGTGCACGTCCCCGTCATGCCGCCCCCGATCACGAGCACCTCGCAGTCGAGGTCGGACGCGAGCCGGGGAAACCCCGCCGTGCTCGGCCGGTCGAGCCACAGCGACCGGCCGGGACGGATCATCGGGTCCCTTCCCTCAGGCGATCGTCGTCACGCCGATGACGACCAGCACGGCGAGCACGAGCAGCAGGAGGAGGATCGCGCCGGTGACCATGAAGGGGCGACCGGACTGGTTCGTCGGGTCGACCGAGTCGGGGTCTTCCGGGCCGTGGGTGCTCATGCGGGCGCGGTACCCGGCCGGAAGAGTCGGCATGCAGTCCTCAGGGGTGGGGTACCGGACGCGGCCACCGGCCCGAAGGAGGCCATCGCGATGCCTGTCTGCGACACCTGCGGCAATGACTATGCCCGCGCGTTCACCGTGCGCACGCACGACGGTGGGGAGCTCACCTTCGACAGCCTCGAGTGCGCGGCGCACCTGATCGCGCCGACCTGCGGCCACTGCGGCTGCCGCATCCTCGGCCACGGGATCCAGGTGACCAACCAGGTCTACTGCTGCGCGAGCTGTGCGCGTCACGACGGCGTGGAGCAGGCGGTCGACCACGCAGGGCAACCCCAACCAGTAGCCCTACGGCCCCCTCAGAGGAGGGGCCGCACCTCCTTGTCGAACGACCGGAGGAAGCCGGCCTGGTCCGTGCCCACGGGGTGCAGGAGGATCCGGTCGATCCCCAGGGCCGCCAGCTCCTCGAGGCGGGTGGAGAGCTCGTGGGCGTCGTCGGTGACGATGGCCACCTCGCTGAAGTCGTCACCTGCGACCCGCCCGGGCCGCACCGGCTTGGCGCTCCAGTGCAGCAGGGCCTCCTCCTGGGCCTCCTCCAGGGAGGGTCGCCACGCCACGTCCACCTGGAGGTGGACCGGCTTGTCCGGGCCGGCCCGGGCGCGGAAGGCACTGGCCACCGGGACCACCTCGTCCGGCCGGGTGCCGACCGTGATCAGGCCGTCGGCCCAGGAGGCGAGCTCTGCCGCGGCGGTGGGCGTCGTCGCCGCCCCGAAGAGCGGAGGCGGCACCTCGGGGAGGGTCCAGCCCGGCACGGGCGCCGTCGACGTGAAGGGCTCGTCGCTCTCGGCCCGGCCCGAGAGCAGGGCGCGGATCACGGTCGCCGACTCGGCCAGGCGGGCGCTCCGCTCGGCGTGACCGGGCCACGACTGGACCGGCTGGTCGGCGGTCTCGTCGGAGGCGAGCGCGGGCACCAGGCGGCCCGGGAAGATCCGGCAGGTGGTCGAGATCGAGTGGGCCACCTGGGCGGGGTGGAACCGCCACCCCGGCGTGGTCACCACCTCGAACGGCACGCGGGTGCGGCACATCGTCGCCCCCAGCCAGCTCCACGCGAAGCCCGCCTCGCCGCCGTGCGCACCGAAGTGGTTGGTGCTGTGCACGGCGTCGAAGCCGCACTCCTCCGCGAGCATCGCGAGCTCCACCAGCTCCTCGGGTGGAAACTGCTCGTGGGACGCGTAGTAGCCGTACTCCGTCATGTCACACCTCCATGGGCTGTGCCCCACCAGTACCCGTGCGGCCCGATCCGGAGTCGCCCGGCGGCCTCCTGATCGGTTCCATCGCCACCCACGAGGACCGGGCGCCAGTCCCCGGGCGGCATCGTCACGTCGACCGGCCGACCCGAGAGGTTGGCCAGCATCAGCACCTCGCCACGACAGATCGCCAGCACGGCCGGGTGGCCGACGTCTGCGACCTCCACCCGGGCCGTGGCCAGGCGGGGCAGCTCACACCGGGCCGCGACCACGCGGCGTACCTCCTCGAGAAGGGGGTTGTCGTCGCGCACGCGGTCCCAGGCCATCGGCGTGCGGACCGCCGACCGCCCCGGCCGCTGCAAGTCCTCGTCCTGCCCGACCTCGTCGCCGTAGAGCATCACCGCGGCGCCGGGCAGTGACATCAGGACGGCGTGGGCGAGCGCGACGCGGCGGTCGCCCTCACCCGGCGACCCGGTGTCGAGCATCGCCGCGAGGCGCCGGCGGATCCCCCGGCCGTAGGCCTGCATCCGGGGCTCCGGCGCGAAGGCGGCGACCACCTCGGCCCGCTCCTCCTCGCTGAGCCGCTCGAGGTCGAGCTCGTCGTGGTTGCGCAGGAAGCGCGCGTACGCCGCGCTCGGCGGCGGGTCCGGCTGGCGCGCGAGGGCCTCGGCCAGGGGAGCGGCCTGCTGACGGGCCAGTGCGAGCCACAGGTGGCTGTTGGACCAGAAGTCGGTGAGGAGGTCGAGCCCGGCTGCGAAGTAGTCGGCGTAGCCGTCCGGCCGGACGTCGGCCTCGCCCATCAGCACGGTCCCCGGGGCGGCGTCCTCCAGCAGGCGGGAGATCCGCCGGAGAACCCAGAAGCCGTCGTCGGTGCCCTCGCGCTGTGCGGCACGGTCCACGAGGTGGGACGCGGCATCGATCCGGAAGCCGTCGACGCCGCGGTCGAGCCAGAAGCGCACGATCCGCTCGATCTCGTCGACCACGCCGGGTGCCGTGGGGTCGAGGTCCGGCTCGTGGCGGTAGAAGAGGTGGCGGTAGAAGCGGCCCGAGACCGCGTCGAGGCTCCACACCGACCTCTCGACGGTGGGGAAGATCGGCTCCTCGGTGGCCGGGTCGTGCTCCGGGTCGTCGGTCCAGATGAACCAGTCCCGGTAGGGGGAGTCCGGATGTCGGCGCGCCGACTCGAACCACGGATGCCGGATCGAGGTGTGCTGCACCACGAGCTCCACGACCACCCTGAGGCCGAGCTCGTGTGCCCGCAGCACGACCTTGTCCAGGTCCGCCAGCGTGCCGTAGCGCGACGCGACGGCCTGGTGGTCGGTGACGTCGTAACCGCCGTCCTCGAAGGGGGACTCGTAGAACGGCAGCAACCACAGGCAGGTGGCACCCAGGTCGGCCACGTGGTCGAGCCGGTCGAGAAGTCCCATGAGGTCGCCGTCGCGGCCCTCCTCGTGGGCGAACTGCGCGATAGCCGCCTGGTAGACGACGGCGTCCTGCCACCAGCGGGTCGTCTCTCCGGCCTCCATGCGGGGCGGGTACCCGACGCTGTTGCAGGGCATGCAGGCGCCCCGGACGCCCGTGCGCGCCGCCGTACCAGGGGCGCGCCCTCCAGGTGAAATGGGCTGTTTGTGGGATTGCTCCGCTCCCGGCCCGGGAGGAGAGTCGGGTGCAGCGAGCTCCCTCGGGACCAGGCCGAGCCGGCCCCGACCTTCCCCGTGGGACGGGGTCGGCTCCCTGTCGCTGTGGTCTTGCTCCGCTACTTCATCCTCGCCGGAGGCAGGGCTCCGCGGGGCGTCCGGGCGAGGACCTCGTGCACCAGGGCCGGAAGCTCGAGTGGCCTGAAGGGCTTGGCGATGAACGCGTCCGCGTCGTCGGGAACCGTCACACGGATCGTGCAAGAGGCCCGCGAAGAAGGCCGGCGTGCGCGTCGTACCCCTCCACGACTTCCGGCATGGGTGCGTGTCGATCCTGCTCGCCCTCGGGGTTCCGCCCCGGACGGCCATGGAGATCGTCGGGCACTCCACGATCGAGATGACGATGAACGTCTACGGACACGTCACGCTCGATGAGAAGCGGTCTGCCCTGGACAAGCTCGGAATTCTCTTCGAGGGAGACGAGTGATACCCACTACGTCACTCCCGTCACAGGGCTCAACGGCGCCGTTGCAGTACGCCGTTGCAGTACGCCGTTGCAGTACGGGCACTCCCGGTGCGTTGCCCTTCTGACCCCAGCGGACCACGGAAACGCAAAACCGCAGGTCAGCGGGGTGCTGGCTGCGGTCTTGGTGTTGCGCGCCTGTAGGGATTCGAACCCCAAACCTTCTGATCCGTAGTCAGATGCTCTATCCGTTGAGCTACAGGCGCCCGTCCTCACCGAGGCGAGGACTGGAAGAGAGTAGCCGACAGATCGAGCCCCAGCGAAATCAGGACGTCTCCGGGCACTAGTGTGCCTAGGCACCAGTCCCCGGTCGATCGGGGCGGTCGACAAGATGGAGCGAGGCAGATGGCAGACGTTGAGGCAGCCCTCGATGCGGCTGGACTGAGCAATCCGAAGGTCCGTGAATACGTCGCTTACTACGCGGAGCTGACAGGTGCCGAGCGCGTCGAGGTGGTCACCGCCGCCGACGACGCACGACTGATCCAGGAGGCCCTGGACGCGGGAGAGCTGGAGCCGGCGGGGGAGGGTCGCTACTACTCCCGGAGCTATCACAAGGACACCGCGCGCTCGGAGGAGCGCACCATCGTGTCGACCAGCAACGAGGCCGACAAGGGTGTCTACAACAACTGGCGTCCGTCCTCGGAGATGAAGCCCCTGCTCCACGACCGCATGCGGGGTGCCTCCGCGGGCAAGACGATGTACGTCGTCCCCTACCTGATGTCCCCGCCCGGCAACGACCTCGCCCCGTGGGCCGCCGGCGTCGAGCTGACCGACACCCGCACCGTCGTGCTGCACATGATCCGGATGGCCCGGGTCGGCGTCGACTACCTCAACGACCTCGAGGACCCGGACCTGTTCGTCCGCGCCGTCCACGTCACCGGCGACCTCGAGAACCTCGGCCAGGGCACCCCCGACGACCAGCGCTACTTCGTCACCGTGGCCGACGAGCGCACGATCCTGCACTTCGGCTCCTCCTACGGCGGCAACGCGCTGCTCGGGAAGATCGCCCACGGCCTGCGCCAGGCGGCGTACGACGGCTGGGCGTCGAAGAAGTTCCTGGGCGAGCAGTACATGCTCATCGGGATCCACGACAAGGAGACCGGCAAGGACTACCACATCTGCGGTGGCTTCCCGAGCGCCTCGGGCAAGACCAACCTCGCGATGATGCTGGCCCCCGACACCCTCGGCGACCGCTATCACGTCTCCTTCTACGGCGACGACATCGCCTGGCTGTGGGTGGGCCAGGACGGCCGCCTCTACGGCATGAACCCCGAGTACGGCGTCTTCGGCGTCGCCAAGGACACCAACGAGAACACCAACCCGACCGCCCTGCGGTCGGTCGCCCCGGGCACCGGCACGATCTTCACCAACGTCGCCTACAACCCGGCGACGCAGGAGGTCTGGTGGGAGGGCCGCACGCCCGAGCCGCCGGCCGACACCACCGGCTGGCTGGACTGGAAGGGTGACCCGATCGCCGACCGCTCGCCGGAGCAGGCCGGCGAGCCGTGGGCCCACCCGAACAGCCGCTTCACCACCACGCTCGACAACGTCCCCAACATCGCCCAGGACTACGACGAGCCGGCCGGCGTCCCGATCGACGCGATCATCTTCGGCGGCCGCACCCGCGACCGCGAGCCGCTGATCCGCGCCATCACCGACCTCGCCGAGGGCGTCTACGACGGGCTGACCCTGGGCGCCGAGGCGACCTTCGCCGCCGAGGGCGTCGACGGCCAGCTGCGCTACGACCCGATGTCCAACCGGCCGTTCATGGCCTACAGCGAGGGCGACTACGCGCGCCACTACCTCGACGTCGTCGGTGCCGCGTCGGAGCAGCCGATCTTCGCCCACGTCAACTGGTTCCAGCGCGACCCGGAGGACGGTCACTTCCTGTGGCCCGGCTACCGCGACAACCTGCGCCCGCTGCTGTGGCTGCTGCAGTTGAAGAACGGCGAGGTCGAGGGACGTCGTACGGCGGTGGGCATCCTGCCGAAGGAGGAGGAGCTCAACCTCGAGGGCATGGACGTCCCCGCCGAGGACCTCGAGCGCATCCTCACCATCGACAAGGCCCGCTGGCAGCAGGAGATGGGGTTCCGCGAGGAGCACCTCAAGCAGTTCGCCAACCTGCCCGACGAGATCTGGGAGGCCCACCGCCGGGTGGCCGCCGACCTCGACGCCGAAGAGGCCTGAAGGACCCGCCCGCAAGCTGCTCCTGGACGCGGTGCCGCACCTCCGACGGAGGCGCGGCACCGCGTCGCTGTGTCTGCGGATGTGGCCCGGCTCACATCTGAATCGATCCAACGAGGTGCGTTGATCGATCCAATAGGAGGCAGTCCGGGCCGGCGCTAGCCTCCGAGCACCCGAGTGGCCGGGCAATGACGCCGGGCTAGACCGAGACTCCACGACCTCCGTCGAGACGCTCGACGGCCGGGACGCCTTCGTCGAGGACGAGTCGACCCGTGATTGCGCGAGAGGGACACCTGCAGGCATGACCGCCACCACCGAGTCCACCACCACCGCCGGCTCGTCCGGCCGGCCCACCACTCACCAGGGGATCCTGGCCTGGGTCACCGAGATCGCCGAGCTCACCCAGCCCGACCGCATCCACTGGTGCACGGGCTCCCCCGAGGAGTGGGCCGAGCTTACCGACGCCCTCGTCGGGACGGGCACGTTCACCCGGCTCAACCCCGAGCTCAAGCCCAACTCCTTCTACGCCGCCTCCGACCCCACGGACGTGGCGCGCGTCGAGGACCGCACCTACATCTGCTCGGTCGACGAGCGCGACGCGGGTCCGACCAACAACTGGATGGACCCCGACCAGATGAAGGACCTCATGCGCGGGCTCTACGCCGGCTGCATGAAGGGCCGCACGATGTACGTCATCCCGTTCGTGATGGGTCACCTCGAGGCCGAGAAGCCGATGTTCGGCGTCGAGATCACCGACTCCGCCTACGTCACGGTGTCGATGTCCGTGATGGCGCGGATGGGCACCGAGGTGCTCCGCAAGATGGAGGAGCTCGAGGCCGCCGGCGAGGACTTCCAGTGGGTCCCCGCGCTGCACTCGGTCGGCATGCCGCTCGAGCCCGGCCAGGCCGACGTCCCGTGGCCGTGCAACGACACCAAGTACATCGTCCAGTTCCCCGAGGAGCGGATGATCTGGTCCTTCGGATCCGGCTACGGCGGCAACGCCCTGCTCGGCAAGAAGTGCTACGCGCTGCGCATCGCCTCGGTGATGGCCCGCGACGAGGGCTGGATGGCCGAGCACATGCTCATCCTCAAGCTCACCTCGCCCGCCGGGGTGACCAAGTACGTCGCGGCCGCCTTTCCGAGCGCCTGCGGCAAGACCAACCTCGCGATGCTCAAGCCGACCATCCCGGGCTGGAAGGTCGAGGCCATCGGCGACGACATCGCCTGGATGCGCATCGGCGACGACGGCCGCCTGTGGGCCGTCAACCCGGAGTACGGCTTCTTCGGTGTCGCCCCCGGCACCAACGAGCACACCAACCCCAACGCGATGGCCACCATCAACAAGGGCAACTCGGTCTTCACCAACGTCGCGCTCACCGAGGACGGCGACGTCTGGTGGGAGGGCCTGGAGAACCCGCCGGCCCGGGCGACCTCGTGGAAGGGCGAGCCATGGACGCCGGACAGCGAGGAGCTGTCCAGCCACGCCAACAGCCGCTACTGCACGCCCATCAAGCAGTGCGACATGCTCGCTCCGGAGTACGACGACCCGCGCGGCGTGCCGATCGACGCGATCCTCTTCGGCGGCCGCCGCAAGACGACGGTCCCGCTCGTGACCGAGGCCCGCGACTGGACCCACGGCACGTTCATGGGCGCCACGCTCTCGTCGGAGACCACCGCCGCGGCCACCGGGGCGGTCGGCGTCGTGCGCCGCGACCCGATGGCGATGCTGCCGTTCATCGGCTACAACGCCGGTGACTACTTCGGCCACTGGATCAACATCGGCAAGGACAACGACGCGTCCAGGCTCCCGAAGATCTTCTACGTCAACTGGTTCCGCCGTGGCGAGGACGGCGGCTTCCTGTGGCCCGGCTTCGGTGAGAACTCCCGCGTCCTCAAGTGGGTCGTCGAGCGCATCGACGGGCAGGCCGCTGCGGTCGAGACCCCCATCGGCCACGTGCCGGCGCCGGGCGCACTCGACGTCGACGGCCTCGACCTCACCGACGAGGAGCTGGCCCAGGCCCTCGCCGTGGACGTCGAGGAGTGGAAGGCCGAGATCCCGCAGATCCAGGAGTGGTTCGAGAAGTTCGGCGACGACCTGCCGTCCGTGCTCTGGACCGAGCTCGACGGCCTGAAGGCCCGCCTCGACGCCTGATCGCCCCGTCACCCCGCCGACCCGGCAGGCGTCGACGGCCCTCCACAGGAGCGCCGGCGACTTCTGCCGGGTCAGCGCATTTCAGGGGCCTCGGCTTGTGCGACGATCGGGGCCGGACCAGGTGGACACGAGGGGAGGCTGGTGGAGTGCCCGAGCACGCGGCCAGGCGGGAGCTGTTCACGACCGCGGCGACGGACCTCTACGAGGAGATCGTCGCCCAGGCAGGCCTGTGCGTCGACGACCCCACCATCGCCGAGGGCGGCCCGCAGAAGACGGCGTTCGACCTGCTCGTCGAGCTCGGCCTGGTCGTCCGGGATCCGGGTGGTGAGCGGTGGCTCCCGGTCGACCCCGCCGCCGTCCAGTCGCGCGTCGTCACACCCCTGGGGCAGGAGGGCACCCGGCTGATCGCGGAGTCCGCCGCGTGGGCCGAGGCGTTCGGCGCGCTCTCGCACAGCTGGCGGCGGTCGCCGGAGTCGGTGCGCGGCCCGTTCACCGAGATCCGCGGCGTGCCGGCCATCCTGGCCTTCATCACCTCGCAGGTGGCCGAGGTCGAGCAGGAG
This sequence comes from Nocardioides gansuensis, assembly GCF_003076135.1. GTDB lineage: Bacteria > Actinomycetota > Actinomycetes > Propionibacteriales > Nocardioidaceae > Nocardioides > Nocardioides gansuensis. The sequence goes on from NZ_QDGZ01000005.1 coordinate 203,993, forward strand.
CTGCTCACCGCGCAGCCCCAGACCGGCCGTGACGCACGACAGCTGGCCGAGGCGATCGAGCGGGAGAGCGAGGCCCTGCGCCGAGGTGTGAAGATGCGCACGCTCTACCAGCACTCGGCGCGCCGCCACGCGGTCACCCACAAGTACGTCGCGGCGGTGACGGCCGAGGGCGCCGAGGTCCGCACCCTCGACGAGTTCTTCAACCGGATGCTGGTATTCGACCGCAGGCTCGCCATGATCCCCGGCCACGACAGCCTCAACATGGCGGTGGTGATCCGCGAGCCCTCGATCGTGGCCTACCTCGTCGACATCTTCGAGCGGTCCTGGGAGCGGGCGCGCCCGTTCATCAACCGCGACACGACGCTGCTCGAGGACATCGCGGCGGAGCAGCGCGCGATGACGATCCGGATGCTGATCGAGGGCTATGCCGATCCTGCCGGCGCGAAGCGGGTCGGGGTCAGCACCCGCACCTATGCCGGCTACGTGGCCGACCTCAAGGAGGAGTTCGAGGTCGAGACGCGTTTCCAGCTCGGCTACGTGCTCGGGCAGCGTGGAGTCTCCGGACAGGAGCTGGCCGACCGGGACGATTGAATCAGTCGTGGGTCACTTCTTGCCGGGCTTGTCCGGGCTGACGATGCCGCCTCCGCCCCACGTGGTGTCGCCGTGGGCCGACGACGTCGTGGTGGCGGCGAGGCCGAGGCCGAGGAGGGCGGCGAGCGTCGCAGCAGCGATGCGGCGTGCAGGGGTCATGGTGATCACCTTGCTCTGGGAGTCCGAGTGCTGCACATTCTCGCTCACAGGTGCGGACCTGCGCAGAAGAGTCGCACAACAGGTCCGCTGGCCCCCCGGACGGGAGGCCAGCGGATGCGGCGGAGGCGGAGGGATTTGAACCCTCGATGGGGTTGTAGCCCCAAACCCGCTTAGCAGGCGGGCGCCATAGACCGGACTAGGCGACGCCTCCAGCGCTCCGTGCAAGCCGGAGCCCGGACAGGTTACTAGGCGCGGGGACGGCGGTGCCAATCAGGGGCGTCGAGGCTGCCGACTGCCTCGCAAGGGACGCTCAGAGGGGTCGCAGTCCCTGGCCGTCGCGGAGGTGCTGCTGCAGCTCCCGGGCGAACTGCTCGCGGTCCACCGCAAGCATCTGCACGGGAATCGTGGTGCTGCGCCCGTTGCGCAGGCGGAGTACGACGACGGGCGCGCCGTACCTCGTCGTGGTGACCGCCTCCTCGACGTCCTTCCACCGGGCGGCGGTCTCGCCGGCACCCCGCACCCACTGGACGCGGTAGCCCTCGTCGGTCATCCGCACCACCCAGCCACGGCGGGCCAGCAGGACGCCCGCGGAGAGCAGCACGGCGAGCCCGAGCACGACCGGCACGAGCAGGACCGCCGTGTGGAGGTCGAGGAAAGCCACCAGGGCGGTCGCGACGAAGACCAGCAGAGCGGTCGCGACCAGGACGACCCCCATCAGTCGGGCGGCGACGGCGGGCGCGAGTCGATAGTCGGACGGCACGACTCCATTGAACACAAGCCGGTCGGCCCGCCCTTGCCCGGGTCCCGCACCACCGCCACACTCGAAGGACTCACCGGCTGCCGCACTCGGGAGGTCACAGGATGCTGTCCACGGACACCGCACTGCACGAGCTGCGCCGGGCCCTCGAGCACCCGCCGGCCAGTGGTCCCTCGCTCGGCACCTGGCGGTGGTCCGTGCGTCAGCGGATGGCTGCGGTGCGCGACCTGCTCATCCGCGAGACCGACACGCTGGGCGACGCCTGGCTGGCGGCCCGCCAGGGCGCGTCGCTGCGCGAGCGCAACGCGCTCCTGACCCGGCTCGGTGCGCTGGGCCCGAAGCTGCTGGAGACCCACGAGGTGGAGCCGGTGCGGGACGAGCTCCTGCGCCTGCTGGGCGACATCGACCGCCATCTGCAGCGGCTGCGCGACCTGGCCTACGACGAGGTCGAGCTGGAGCTGGGCGGCTCCGAGTAGCCCGCTTTTCGCAGCCGCCGGACCCGGCCACGCCCCCTCTGCGGCGCGTCGCTCCGCTCCGCTTGGCAGCCGCCGGACCCGGCCACGCCCCCTCTGCGGCGCGTCGCTCCGCTCCGCTTGGCAGCCGCCGGACCCGGCCACGCCCCCTCTGCGGCGCGTCGCTCCGCTCCGCTTGGCAGAGGGGGCGGGATTCGAACCCGCGGTAGCTCTCGCTACGACCGCTTTCAAGGCGGTTCCGATCGGCCACTCCGGCACCCCTCCGAGGCGTCCCGGAGGACGCCACGAGTGGTCAGTCTAGGGGGCTGGACGGTCGCGTCCCGAGGGCCCCGGGCCGCGCGTCTATGCTCGCGCGGTGAGCTCCCTTCGACAGGCTCAGGACTCCGCCTGGTTCACCAGTCCCGACGACGCCGCGACCCGGCTGCACGAGGCCGGCTACCTCGCCGACGCGGCGACCGCCACCACGGCGTACCTCGCCGGCACTCTGGAGAAGCCGCTGCTGATCGAGGGCCCGGCGGGCGTCGGCAAGACCGAGCTCGCGAAGGCGGTCGCCCGTGCGGCCGGCGCCGACCTGGTGCGACTGCAGTGCTACGAGGGCCTCGACGAGGCCCGCGCGCTCTACGAGTGGAACTACAAGAAGCAGCTGCTCCGGATCCAGGCCGCGTCATCGATGGCCGACCAGTCTCCCCAGTCATGGGAGGAGACCCACGATGACATCTTCACCGACGAGTTCCTGCTGACCCGGCCGCTGCTCACCGCGATCCGCCGCGAGCAGCCGACCGTGCTGCTCGTCGACGAGGTCGACAAGACCGACGTCGAGGTCGAGGGCCTGCTGCTCGAGGTGCTCAGTGACTTCCAGGTGACGATCCCCGAGCTCGGCACCGTCTCCGCGACCCGTCGCCCGTTCGTCGTGCTCACGTCCAACGCAACCCGCGAGCTCTCCGAGGCGGTCAAGCGCCGTTGCCTCTTCCTCCACCTCGGCTATCCCGACGCGGAGCGGGAGCGGCAGATCGTCACCAGCCAGGTGCCTGCCCTGGACGAGAAGGTCGTCCGCCAGCTCGTCGACGTCGTCGCCCGGCTCCGCGAGCTGGAACTGAAGAAGGCGCCGTCCATCGCCGAGTCGGTCGACTGGGCGCGCACCCTGATCGCGCTGCAGGTGGGCACCCTCGACGAGGAGGCGATCAGCAGCACGCTCGGCGTCGTGCTCAAGCACGCCAGCGACCAGGCCCGGGCCGTGAAGGAGCTCGGCCTGGCGGCGTCTGGGCGATGACTCTCCTCGACGCACACATCGGCTTCGTCGAGGCGCTGCGCTCGGCGGGGCTGCCGGTGTCGCTGGCCGAGGGGCTGGACGCGATCGCCGCGCTCGAGCGGCTCAGCTGGGGCGACCGCGAGCTCGTCCGCACCGCCTACGCCGCCACGCTCGTCAAGCGCCAGGCCCAGCGGGTCACCTTCGACGCGCTCTTCGACCTGTGGTTCCCCCGGCTGGTCGGCCAGGGCGCCGCACAGGAGGACCACGCTCCGGCGCCGTCCCGCGACGACGGCGCCGCCCTCGCCCGGTTCCGCGAGGAGCTGGCCGACGCCCTCGAGGCCGACGACGTGCAGCGATTGCGTGACCTGGCGGTGGAGGCCGTGGGCCGGTTCGGCGCGATGCCGGGCCGCGGGCCGGGCATGGCCGCCCACTCGGCGTACTCGGCCCTCCGGCGCGTCTCGGCCGACGAGCTGCTCCAGCAGCTCGTCGAGGGCCTGCTCGGCCAGGGGATGGGCGAGGCCCAGGCGGAGCGCACGGCAGGGCGGCGCATCGGCGACTTCAGCCGGCTCGTGGAAGCCGACGCACGGCGCCGCCTGGCCGAGCAGAAGGGCCCCGAGCGGGTCGCCGAGGTGGCGCTGCGGCCGACGATCGACCGACTCGACTTCCTCGCAGCGCGCCGCACCGACCTGGAGGAGCTGCGCCGGGAGATCCAGCCCCTCGCGCGCCGGCTGGCGACCCGGCTGACCAAGGAGCGGCACGCCCGCCGCCGCGGCCCGCTGGACTTCCGCCGCACCGTGCGCGCGTCGATCTCGACCGGCGGCGTCCCGCTGACCACCCACCACAAGCCGAAGCGGCCGCACCGCACCGAGCTCGTCGTGCTCTGCGACGTGAGCGGGTCGGTGGCCAGCTTCGCCCAGTTCACGCTGCTCCTGGTCTTCGCGCTGCGCGACCAGTTCACCCAGGTGCGCGCGTTCACCTTCGTCGACCAGGTCCACGAGGTCACCGACCACTTCAAGCCCGGCGCCGACGTCGTCGAGGTGATGGAGTCGCTCGCCGCGAGCGTGCAGCACGCCGCGCTGTGGGGCCGCACCAACTACGGGCGGGCCTTCACCACGTTCTCCGAGCAGTACGCCGACGCGCTCGGGCCGAAGGTGTCCCTGCTGATCCTCGGCGACGGCCGGTCCAACTACTCCGACCTCGCCCTGCCGGTGCTCCGCGAGCTGGCGTCGTCGGCGCGGCACACCTGGTGGCTCAACCCCGAGCACGCCCGCAACTGGGGCACCGGCGACAGCGCCGCCCCGGCGTACTCCCAGGTCGTGCCGATGGTGGAGTGCCGCAACCTCACCCAGCTGGGCGAGTTCGTGCACGACATCGTCTGACCCTCGGCACCCGTCGGCCGGCTGGTCAGCCGGCCAGGAAGCCGAGGTCGTGGATCCGCCGGATCTCGGCCTGCAGCTCGGGATGACCCGCCTCGTCGGCGGCCCGTCCGCCGACGACGTAGGCCGGCTCGCCGTCGGCCCGGGAGCCGTCGAAGACGACCGTGAGCCTGTTCTGCACCGACGCGTTGATGAGCGACCCGAGCAGGGCGACCGGGTCGGCGCGGTCCTCCAGGGACAGCACCCGGGTCTGCTCGGGGATGAGCGGCACCTGGGCCGAGGGAGACCCCGCGGTGACCACCTGGTCGACCACGAACCTGTCCGAGCTCGCCTTCGCAGCGATCTCCGCCGCCGCCACGCCGCCGTGGGAGGAGCCGACCAGCATCACGCGGGCGCCGGGCTCGCCCTCGACCGCGGCCTCGATCGCCTGCACGACCTGGCGGACGTAGCCACTGTTGTCGGAGCCGACCAGCCGCAGCCGCGCACCCTCGTGGGCGCGCTCGCCGGGGAGGTAGGCGATGAAGCGGCCGGCGCCGAGGCGCTGGACGCTGATCCGCTTGTCGGCGTGGGCCAGGTTGGCCATCAGGTCCTCGAGCGTGCGGGGGAGGGTCTCCGCTGCCCTCGTCTCGACCTCGCCGCCGTCGACGTCGTCGCGCGGCTCAAGGACGCCGCCCGCGGCGTCGCGGACAGCCGAGAGGGCGGACTCGTCGAAGGGCTGGACGCCGATGGCGCGCAGGCCCCCGCGAGCCGCGAGGGGTGCGGACTCCGAGGCGAGGGCGCCGGCCGTGAGCAGCGAGCGCATCTGCAGCCCGTCGAGCAGGCCGCCGGCCCCGGAGACGTGGTCCATCAGGTCGGGGTTGCTCTCGGCGAGCTCGCTGAGGTATGCCGCGACGTCGTCGCGGTCGAGCGCGTCGGTCTCGATCAGGCCGGCCGACACGATGGCGCCACCGAGCTCGACCTCGGGGGCGAGGTAGCCGATCGCCCGTCCGGCGATCGCACCGAGCGTCTTGTAGGCGGCCTGCTGGAGCTCGTCGATCCAGCGGTAGGTGAGCACGGTGGCGCGCACGACGAGCGCGTCGGCGTCGAGCTCGACGGACCGGCTGAGCAGGCCGTGCTTGCCGGTGGTGGCGGCGCGGATGTCCTCCTCCGCCTCCGCGAAGGTGCTCTTGGAGAGCTCTGCAGAGTCGGTGACGTCCTCGTCGCGCAGGATCTCGTCGCCCAGCCGGGCGCGCTCGCGCATCTCGGCGCCGGCCGAGTCGAAGAGGTCGGCGAGCGCGAGCATCTGGTGGTATTTGTCGACGTGGGCTGCCGCCTCGGTGGTGTCGCGGGCGTCGCCGTCGGCCGGCGTCTGGGAGTGGTCGGAGCTCATGCGTTCACCTGCGCGAGGACGGGGGCCAGATCGGTGGCGAGGTCTGCGGGCTGGACGCGCCGCACGCGCACGCGCGGGCCCTGGTCGGTGGTGTGGGGGGCGAGGGAGTGCCAGCCGTCGGCGAGCAGCACCCACGACACGACACCGATCTGGGTGGTCTCGCTCTCGTCCACCCGCGCGCCCAGGACGCGCAGCCGTCCGCGTCCTTCGGTGTGGAAGGCCTGGGCGACGGCGCCGACCTCGCCGTCGGGGACCGGTCGCCCGGAGCCGTCGACGACGCCCTGGCCGTGCTGCTGGGCCAGCACGGGCACCAGGTCGCTGCGGCCGGCGCGGAGTGCCTCGCCGACCGCGTCGAGGAGCGGCAGCGGCAGGTCGATCGACTCCGGCACGGCGCTCGCGCGGAGCGTGACATCCGCCGGGACGGCTCCGGTGCGGGCGAGCTCGGCCGGCCACTGGTCGACGTGGAACCAGGCGAGCTCGAAGACGATGCCGTCACAGGTCGCCAATGTGGCGACCGCGTCGCCGCCCTGGCGGTGCCAGGCCTTGACCTGCGTGCCGTCGGCGGTGACGTCGAGGTCGAGGGCCAGCGTGGGGGTGGCGAGGAGGCCGATGGCGCCGACGATGCTGGCGTCCATGCCGCCGTCGGTGAGCAGGCCGCGCCTGCGCAGGCTCTCCTCCGGGTCGTGGAGGGTGTCCAGCGCCTCGGCGTAGGCTTCGGCCTCCGCCGAGCCCCTCGAGTGGCCGAGGCGACCCTCGAGCGCGCCCGGCTCCGGTGGCTCCTCGAGGTCGAAGGGCAGCGGAGCCTCGCCGGCATGTGCCGCAGCCAGCCGCAGCTCGGGCAGGGTCAGCGCCAGGCGCCGCGGCAGCCCGTCGAGGAAGCTGGCCGGCTCGGGAGCGGGCGCGGTCAGGTCGATGGTCACCATGTCAGAGTCCCGGGAGTGTGGTCGTGAGCCAGTCCTTGTGACCGCTCGGCGGTGCCTCGAACGCCGCGAGCTGCAGGTCCTCCTCGGACGGCGTGGCATCGTGCTCGAGCTGGGCGATCCGGGCCCGGGCGTCGGTCGTCAGGGCCCGTGCCTTGTGCTCGAGGGTCTCGATGGCGTCCTTGAGGGTGTCGGCCTCGTTGACGTGGCGAGCGAGCGACTCCGCGGCCGTCTCGTGCAGCCCGGCGGCCCGGCGCAGGTGGGCGGCGCGCTCCTTGATGCGGGCGCGCATCGCGTCGGCGGCCCGGCCGTGCCACGGCACGGCCTCCGCCTGGGCGACGAGTCGCTCGGCCAGGGCGCGGATGTCCCCGGCCTGCTCACGGAGCTGGGTCACGCGCTTGCGCGCGGTGGCACTGTCGCCGTACATCGATCACTCCCTTCCTTCCCCGCACGATGCCCCGTCGCGTGGAGTCCAAACCCACGGATCACGTGATTCTGGCAGTCCCGCCCGGTCGTGACCCTCGGGCTCAGGGCAGCCAGGCCTCCAGCCGGGCCAGCCCCTCCGCGACGTCTGCCTCGCCGGCGGCGAAGCTGAGCCGCACGTGCCGGTCGCCGTCCACGACGTCGAAGTCGCGGCCCACGGCGACGGCCACCCCGGTCTCGGCGAGCAGTCGCCTGGCCCAGGCGACCGTGTCGTCCGTGAGGTGCCCGACGTCGGCGTAGACGTAGAACGCGCCGTCCGCGGGCGCCAGCCGGTCGATCCCCATCGCCGCGAGACGCTCGAGCATCAGGCTCCGGCTGGCAGCGTAGGCGCGGACGTGCCCGTCGATCTCGGCGTACGACGCGTCCGTGAACGCCGCGACGGCCGCGTGCTGGGCGAGCGCCGGCGGGCAGATCGTGAGGTTGCCGGTGAGCACGTCGACGGCCCGCCGCAGCCGCTCGGGGACCAGCATCCAGCCGATCCGCCAGCCGGTCATCGAGAAGTACTTGCTGAAGGAGTGGAAGACCACCGCCTCGCGGCTCGTCTCCCAGGCGCAGCGAGCCAGGGGCGCGTCGCCGTCGAGCGCGGCGTACTCGATGCCGTGATAGATCTCGTCGGAGACGAGCTGCACACCGTGGTCCTCGCACCAGGCGGCCAGGGCGGCGAGCTCGTCGGGCAGCAGCATCGTGCCGGTCGGGTTGGCGGGGCTGGCGACGACGAGCCCGTCGATCGGGCCCAGCTGCTCGAGCTGCTCGACGCTGGGCTGGAACCTGGTCTCCGGCCCGGTCTCGACCTCGACGACCTCGCAGCCCAGCGCGGTGAGCACGTTGCGATAGCAGGGGTAGCCGGGGCGGGCGAGGGCGACGCGGGCGCCGACGTCGAACGCCGCGAGGAAGGCCAGCACGAACCCGCCGCTCGAGCCCGTGGTGACGACCACGTCGCCGGCCGACACGTCCAGGTCGTGCATCCGCCGGTGGTGGCCGGCGATCGCCTCGCGGAGGGGAAGGATCCCGGCCGCCTCGGTGTAGCCCAGCGGGTCGGGGCCGCCGAGGAGCCGGACGGCCTCCTCCCGCACGGGCGCCGGTGCCCCCGTGACCGGCTGTCCGGCGGCCAGGCTGATGAGGTCACCGTGCGTGCGCTGGCGCTCGGCCGAGGCGCGCAGGACGTCCATCACGTGGAAGGGCGGGACGTCCGCGCGCTGTGCGACGGCGAGCCTGGGGTGCATCGGTGCCTCCTGCCTGTTGGTCCCGGCCCGTCCTACCACGGTTCGGGGGTGGCCGACGCACCCCACTAGGATCAGGGCACAGGTCCCCCAGCGCGGAGCGAGGTGCGATGACCTTCGACGTCCACCAGCTCGACTCCTTCGTGCTGGTGGGGTCGCTCGTCACCCTGGTCGCGATCCTGGCGGTCCGTCTCTCCGCCGGCGCCGGGCTGCCCAGCCTCCTGATCTACCTCTTCATGGGCTTCCTCCTGGGCGAGTCCGTCGTCGGGATTCCCTTCGAGGACGCCCAGCTCGCGCACGCCCTAGGGTTCGGCGCACTCGCCCTGATCCTCGCCGAAGGTGGCCTGACCACCAGCTGGCGGGAGATGCGCTCGTCGATCCGGCTCGGGGTCTCGCTCGCGACCGTGGGGGTCGCCGTCTCGGTGGCCGTCGTCGCCCTGGCGGCGCACTACCTGCTCGGGCTGCCGTGGGAGCTCGCCGTGCTGCTCGGCGCCGTCTGCTCGCCCACGGATGCAGCGGCGGTCTTCTCCGTCCTGCGCGTGGTGCCGCTCCCCAAGCGACTGACCGGCGCGTTGGAGGCGGAGTCCGGTCTCAACGACGCCCCGACCGTGGTGCTCGTCACCGTGATCTCCACCGGTGCCGTGGCCGAGCACGGGCTGCTCGGCGTCAGCGGCATCATCGTGTTCGAGCTCGCCGCGGGCGTGCTCATCGGCCTCGGCGTCGGCTTCGCGGGCGCCTGGGTGATGCGCCGGGTGGCCCTCCCGTCCTCCGGGCTCTACCCCCTCGCCGTGCTGTCCCTCACCCTGGCGGCGTACGGCGCGGGCACGGCCGTGCACGCGTCCGGCTTCGCCGCCATCTACGTCGCGGCGCTGGTGCTGGGCAACAGCGAGCTGCCCCACCGGCTCGCCACCCGGTCGTTCGCCGAGGGCCTCGCCTGGCTGGCCCAGATCGGCCTGTTCGTGATGCTGGGCCTGCTGCTCTCGCCCGGGCGGATCGGCATCGACACCGTCGCCCTCGCGCTGCTGACCGGCCTCGTGCTCACCGTCGTCGCGCGGCCCCTGTCCGTCGCGGTCAGCTCCCTGGCCCAGCCCATGCCGTGGCGCGAGCTCGTCTTCATCTCCTGGGCGGGCCTGCGCGGCGCCGTGCCGGTGGTGCTCACCACGATCGCGCTCGCCGAAGGCGTGGACGGCGCCGACCAGCTCTTCGACATCGTCTTCGTGATGGTTGTGGTCTACACCCTGCTGACGGGTCCGACCCTTCCCCTGGTGGCCCGCCTCCTGAAGGTGGCCAGGCGGTCCGAGCCACGCGGTCTCGACGTCGAGGCGGCGCCGCTCGACCGGCTGGCTGCCGACCTGCTGCAGGTGACCATCAGTCCGGCCTCGAAGATGCACGGCGTCGAGGTGGGCGAGCTCCGCCTGCCGCCCGGCGCCTCGGTCTCGCTCGTCATCAGGCAGGGAGAGGCAATGGTGCCGGAGCGGCGTACGGTCCTGCGCCACGGTGACGACCTGCTCGTGGTCGCCCCGCGCAAGGTGCGTGAGGCCACCGAGGAGCGGCTGCGCCAGGTGTCGGCCGGTGGCCGGCTGGCCCAGTGGCTGGGCGAGGGAACCCCCGGGGAGCAGCGCCGCGTCAGCGAGTGAGCGCCGAGGCGGCGCAGGGTCACTCCGTGGGCGGCGAGCAGATGGTGGCGTCGGCCGCGGCCGTGACCGACTCGACGTTCGGGCCGAGCTCCTTGAACTGCTCGCCCACCACGACCACGACGCCGAGCCCGAGCTGCTCGCCGGACACCACCCTGGCGCCGCGGAACTGCTGCTGCACGAGCTGGACCGCGGGGTTGGTCGGCTGGTCCGACCAGATCTCGACGGTGCGCACCTTCTTGGGTGCGTTGCCCGTCTCGGCCTCGACGAAGCCGCGCTCGACCAGCTGCTCCATGGTCGCGCTCGCCAGCCCGGTGCGTGTGCTGCCGTTGAAGACGCTGACGACCACCTGGTCGCGGAAGATCTCGGTCCCGGCCGGGACCGTCGTGTCGCTGCAGAGGGGGATCTCCTCCTCGTGCGGGAGGGGCTTGGTGGTCGCCTGCCAGCCCCAGAGGGAGGCGAGCACGACCAGGCCCGACAGCACCGCCAGCGTGGTGGCCGTCCTGGCGCCCTGGCCCATCAGGCCACCCCCCAGCGCTCGATGTTCACGCGGTGACTATAACGACGCCGACGCCGGCCTCGGTCCCTCTGCCTGCGGTGCGATCGCTGGCCTAGGCTGCGGCCCATGACGGAGACCACGCGGCCGGACGCGGCTGCCGCCGCCGAGCACCCCATCGCCGCCGCCGTGGCCCCCGGCTACCGGTTCGACGGCCCGGCCGTCGAGCTCGGTGGCCTGATGCTCGACGCCACGGACCTCTCCGACGTGCGCATCCGCATCCCCATGGGGATGCTCAACCGCCACGGGCTCGTGGCCGGCGCGACCGGCACGGGCAAGACCAAGACCCTGCAGCTGCTCGCCGAGCAGCTGAGCGACGCCGGCGTCCCGGTCTTCGCCGCCGACATCAAGGGCGACCTCTCCGGCCTGGGCGTGCCGGGCGAGGGCGGCGAGAAGATCGCCGCGCGCGCGGCCTCGGTCGGCCAGGAGTGGCAGGCCCGCGGCTTCCCCGTCGAGTTCTACGCGCTCGGCGGCCAGGGCACCGGCATCCCGCTGCGCGTGACGATGAGCGCGTTCGGCCCGATGCTGCTGGCGAAGGTGCTCGGGCTCAACGACACCCAGGAGTCCAGCCTGGGCCTGGTCTTCCACTACGCCGACAAGCACGGGCTGCCGCTGCTCGACCTGGCCGACCTGCGCGCGGTCGTGCAGCACCTCACCAGCGACGAGGGCAAGGCCGACCTCAAGGGGCTGGGCGGGCTCTCGAGCGCCACTGCGGGCGTCATCCTGCGCGAGCTCATCGCGTTCGAGGACCAGGGCGCCGACGCGTTCTTCGGCGAGCCGGAGTTCGAGTCGGCCGACCTGCTCCAGGCCACCCCGGACGGCAAGGGCCTGATCAGCCTGGTGGAGCTGCCCAACCTGCAGGACCGCCCGGCGGTCTTCTCCACGTTCCTGATGTGGCTGCTCGCCGACCTCTTCCACGACCTGCCCGAGGTCGGCGACGTCGACCGGCCCAAGCTGGTGTTCTTCTTCGACGAGGCCCACCTGCTGTTCTCGGACGCCTCCGACGCGTTCCTCGACCAGATCGCCCAGACCGTGCGGCTCATCCGTTCCAAGGGCGTCGGCGTCTTCTTCGTGACCCAGAGCCCGACCGACGTGCCGGACGAGGTGCTCGCCCAGCTCGGCTCGCGCATCCAGCACCAGCTGCGCGCCCACACCCCCAACGACGCCAAGGCGCTCAAGCAGACCGTCAACACCTACCCCGACTCGGCCTACGAGGACCTCGGCGAGGTCATCACCAACCTGGGCATCGGCGAGGCTGTCGTGACCGTGATGGACGAGCGGGGCGCCCCGACCCCCGTCGCCTGGACGCGCCTGCGTGCCCCGGAGTCGCGGATGGGACCCGCCGACGCCGCCGCCATGCGGAGGACCGTCGAGTCCAGCCCCCGGCACGCCAAGTACGCCGAGACGGTGGACCGCGAGTCCGCGCGCGAGAAGCTCGCCGCCCGGCTCGAGGAGGGCGCGCGCAAGGCCGCCGAGGACGCCGAGAGCAAGGTCGAGCGCACCCGCGGGACCGCGAAGAAGCAGGACGACGGCCTGGTGATGGACGTCGTGAGGTCCGCCGCCTTCAAGGACTTCATGCGCACCGCGGCCCGCGAGATCGCCCGCGGGATGTTCAGGTCCGGCCGCCGCTGACGTCCCGCTCCCGGCGTACAGCCGGTGTCAGAGCTGCGGCTCGGTCCAGGCCAGCTGGGTGACCTCGACACCGCGGTCCCGGGTGACGACCCGGGCGCGGCCGGGCGGCGCCGGCTGCGGGCGGAGGGTGCCGATCAGGGCCCCCTCGTCGCGCGGGCCGGAGAGCAGCACGCCCGGCATCGCCAGGTCGCGCAGGGACTGGATGATCGGGTCGTAGAGCGCCCGGCTCGCACCGCCCACGCGGCGTGCCACGGCGACGTGCAGGCCGGTGTCGCGTGCCTGCGCCATCAGCGGCTGCAGCGCCTGCACCGGCGACGACTGCTGCGTCGCGACCAGGTCGTAGTCGTCGACCACCACGAACACCTCCGCGCCCGTCCACCAGGACCGGTTGCGCAGCTGCTCGGGGGTGACGTCCGGGCCCGGGATGCGGCTCTCGAGGTAGGCCGCGAGGTCCTTGATCGCCGGGGTCGCCTGGGTGGCCGACGTGAGGTAGTTGAGCAGGTACTCGTCCGGCACCTCGCCCAGCAGGGAGCGCCGGTAGTCGACGACGACGATCTGCGCCTCCTTGGGAGTGCGCGCTCGCATGACCTCCTGGACGTAGGCACGCAGCAGGCCGCTCTTGCCGGACTGGCCGTCACCGAAGATCAGCATGTGCGGCTCGGTGTCGGGGTCGATCGCGACGGGGGCGAGCTCCTTCTCGTTGATGCCGATGAGAAGCCTCTTCACGGGGACCTGGCGGCGCTCCGCGTCCTCGCGCACCTTGTCGAGCGTGATGAGCTCGGGCAGCAGGCGCAGCTTGGGACCGGCCGGGCCCTGCCAGGCCGCCGCGACCCTGCTGACCAGGTCGTCGACACCGTCGCCGAGGGTGGCCGCGTCGGGGTCGCCGTCGATGCGGGGCAGAGAGGCGAGGTAGTGGAGCTTGGCGGGCACGAGGCCGCGTCCGGGGCGCCCGGTGGGCACCAGGGCGGCGATCTTGCGGTCGATCTCGGAGTCCAGCGGGTCACCGAGCCGCAGCTCGAGCTTGGAGCCGAAGACGTCGCGCATGGCCGCCCGGAAGTCGGCCCAGCGGCCCGATGCCACGATGAGGTGGAGGCCGAAGGTGAGGCCGCGGCCGGCCAGCTGCTGCAGCTCCATCTCGATGTCGTCGAAGTCGGCCCGCAGCGTGCTCCAGCCGTCGATGACGAGGTAGACGTCGCCCCAGCTGTCGTCGGCGCGACCCTGGGCCCGGCGGGACCGGTAGGTCTCGATCGAGTCGATGCCCTGCTCCCGGAAGTAGGCCTCGCGGCGGTCGACCACGCCCTGGATCTCGGCGACCACGCGGCGTACGACGTCGGGCTCGGACCGCGTGGCGACACCCGACACGTGCGGGAGCTTCGCCATCGGCGCGAAGGTGCCGCCACCGAAGTCGAGGACGAAGAACTGCGACTCCAGCGGTGTGGTCGTGAGCGCCATGCTCGTGACGATCGTGCGGAGCATGGTGCTCTTGCCGGACCGGGGGCCACCCACGACGGCGACGTGGCCGGCCGCGCCGGTCAGGTTGATGGTCATCGTGTCGCGACGCTGCTCGCGCGGGCGGTCGACGGTGCCGAGCGGCACGACGAGGCCGTTGACGCGGCGCCACTCCTCCGAGACGAGTCCGAGCTCGGGGTGCTCGGCGAGGTCGGGCATGAGCTGGTCGAGGGTGTCCGGCACGTCGAGCGGCGGCAGCCACACCTGGTGGGCGGGGTTGCCGAGACCGACCATCTTCTCGACGGCGATGTCGAGGAGCGAGGGCTGCTCGCCCTGCTGGGCCTGGGGTCGAGGTGCCTCCTCGGCCTCCGGCTCCATCGGCTCGAGGGCCTGCACCTCGGAGATCGTGAACGGCAGGATGCCGCGGACGTGGCCGCCCTCGTCGCGGGCGACCCGGGCCCGGCTGGACGGCGGGCCCGACACGTACGCCGCCTTGAACCGCAGCAGCGTCGACTGGTCGGGCTTGAGGTAGCCGAGGCCGGGGACCGCGGGCAGCTCATAGGCGTCCGGCACCCCGAGCACCGCGCGGGACTCGCCCGCGGAGAAGGTGCGCAGGCCGACGCGGTAGGACAGGTGGGACTCCAGGCCGCGCAGTCGCCCCTCCTCGAGCCGCTGGGACGCGAGCAGCAGGTGGAGGCCGAGGGACCGCCCGAGGCGGCCGATGGCCACGAACAGGTCGATGAACTCCGGCTTGGCGCTGAGCATCTCGGAGAACTCGTCGACCACGATGAACAGCGACGGGAGCGGGGCCAGGGGCTCGCCGGCCACCCGGGCCTTCTCGTAGTCGCGGATCGAGGCGTAGTTGCCCGCGTCGCGCAGCAGCTCCTGGCGCCGCACCATCTCCCCGGAGAGGGCGTCCTGCATGCGGTCGACCAGGGTGAGCTCGTTGGCGAGGTTGGTGATCACGGCCGAGACGTGCGGCATGTCCGCCATGCCCGCGAACGTCGCACCGCCCTTGAAGTCGACGAGGACCAGGTTGAGGGCGTCGGGGGAGTGCGTCTGCGCGAGCCCGAGCACGAGCGTGCGGAGGAACTCCGACTTCCCGGAGCCGGTGGCGCCGATGACGAGGCCGTGCGGGCCCATGCCCTGCTGGGCGGACTCCTTGATGTCGAGGTGGATCAGGCCGCCGGAGTCGCCGATGCCGATGGGCACCCGCAGCCGGTCACGTGCGGGGCGGGGACGCCACGCCATCATCGCGTCGAACGTGGGGATGTCGCCCAGGCCCAGCAGCTCCATGTGGTCGGGCGCGACCGAGGTGATGTCGACCGTGCCGCTGGCCGAGGACGCCTCCGCGCTGGCGGTCTTCAGCGGCGCCATCCGCCGCGCGAACGCCTCGGCGGTGGCGAGATCGCACTGGTCGATCTGCGCCTTGACCGGCTCCTCGCGCAGGCGCAGGGCGACGATCGGCGCCTTGTCGCCCTTCGCCTCGCCGGTGATCTGCAGGCGCAGGCGGGTGGAGTCCTCGAGGTCGTCCCAGTGGGCCGGGAGGTCGAGCAGCGTCACGCCGTGCAGGCCGTCCGGCGGCACGATGTGGTTGCCCGGCGGCAGGTGGCCGCCGTCGATGACGAGCAGCAGGTGCGGGGTTGGTGGTCGCTCGTCCGCGCCGAACCGCGGCCGGTCGGGCAGGTCCTCGGGCAGCAGGTTGCCAAGGTCGTCGAGAGACGTCGAGACCATCCGCATCGGGCCGACGGCGTCCGCCTCGCGCTGGCTCTGGGCGTGGGGCAGCCACTTGACCCAGTCCCAGTGCTGGAGGTTGTCCTCGGAGGTCAGCACGGCGACCACGAGCTGGTCGGGGTTGTGGAACGCCGTCGCCGAGCAGATCAGCGCCCGGGCAGCGGCCCGCGCCTCGTCCTCGCCGCCGCACACCTCGACGCGGTCGAAGGCACGCAGGTCGATCGAGGCGGGCAGGTCGGGCTGGAGGCGGTGCACGACCAGCAGCCGGTGGAGCGCCGAGGCGGCCGCGGGGTCGACCTGGTCGACGGGGGCACTCTCCGGCGGCACGAGCTCGAGCGAGAGCGGCTGGGCGCACAGCCCGTAGCGCACCTGCAGGAAGTGGGGGTCCCCCGAGGTGTTGCCCCAGAGCCGGCTGCGCTCCTCCGCGATCGCGGGCAGGGCGGAGGGCTCGGGGTGGTGCCAGTTCAGGGCCCGGCGCTGCTGGTCCGCCGCCTTGCGGGCGACCTGGCGGATGTTGGAGAGGTAGCGCAGGTATTCGGTGCGGGAGCCCGTCACCTGCTGGGCCCGCTGCTTACGCTGCCGGTCGATCTGCACGATGATGAAGCCCAGGGTCGCGAACAGGAACATGCCGGCCGCCAGGAAGCCGCGGCCGCGGTTGGCTCCACCGGTGGTCGCTACCAGCACGATCGAGCCGAGGCTGCCCAGCATCGGGATCGCGTTCATCAGGACACCGCTGGTGCCCTCGCCCTCCTGGATCTCCGGGGGTGGCTGCAACACGATCTGCCCGCCGGGCATCTCCGGCGCGTCCATGCGATGCCCACCGCGAAGCGTCGTGCTCACCCGAGTCCCCCTCGTGCGCCGTCAAGGTCGCGTTGACTATAGGTGCCCCCCATCAGCACGGACTACCCTGCTGGGCGGACGTGTGCCACCGGGGGCGCCGTGCACCTGAGGGGGAAGGTTGAGCGACGCACAGTCGACGTCGACGATCGTGCTGACCATCCATGGTCCGGCGGGAGTCGTGGACCTGGTCGTCCCCGAAGGCGCCACCTCGGTCGACGTGGCCCGCGTGTACGCCGCGGAGGCAGGCCTCACGGCGATGCCACTGCTCCAGCGGCCACTCGGCGAGCTGCTCACCGCCGATCGGGCGCTCGTCGACCTGGGTGTCGAGCCGGGCGACCTGCTCGTGGCGACGGTGGGCGTCCACCGTCCGCGGAAGCGGCAGGCTCTCATGGACGTCGTACGGGCTGCCCCGGACGCGCCGCGGTTCGCGGCCTTCATGGTCACGCTGGCCGTCGTCGTCGCGGGCCTCGCGGCCTGGTACGCCGCCCAGGCAGGAGAGAGCATCCAGCGCACGGTCGTGGTGGGTGCTCTCCTGGTCTGCGCCCTGGCAGCGGCGCTGCCCGTCGGTCGCCACGCCCCGCAGCGCTCCTCGGCCGCTCCGGCCTTCGGCGCCGCAGCCGCCTTCGCGGCCTTCTACGAGCCGGGCAGCCACCTGCTGCCCGCCGTGGTCGGGGTGACGGCCCTCGGTGCGGCGGCCGTCGCCGCGATCGCCCGGGCCATGGCGCCCGCCGACCACGAGGCGCTGACCGTCTGGGTCGTCTCTGGGGTGGTGGTCTTCGCCGTCTGCGGGGCCGGCCCACTCCTGGAGTGGTCACCGCGGGTGTCCTGGACCGTGCTGCTCGTGCTCGCGATGCTCGCGGTCAGGTTCGTGCCGTCCCTGGCGGTCGACGTACCCGACGAGGCCCTGCTCGACCTCGAGCGCCTCGCCGTCACGGCGTGGTCCGCACGCGACGTCTCGAAGTCCCGCCGCGGCCGCATCGTGGTGCCCGAGTCGGCGATCGTCCGGCTGGTCACGACGGCCACCCGCACCGTGACCGCCGCGAGCGCGGCCGTGCTGGTCGTGATGGCGGTGGCGACGCCGCTCCTGCTGCAGTCGGCCACCATCGACCTGGACCGGATCGGGGCGCGCTGCCTCGCCTTCTTCGCCGGCGGCGCCGTGCTGCTCGCCGCCCGGTCCTACCGCCATGCCGCCTCCCGCACCCTGCTGCGAGCAGCTGGGCTGTCGGCCTGGGTGGCACTGGCCTTCGCGATGGTCCCGGAGCTGGGCAGCCGCACCCTTGCCTGGGTGGTCGCCGTGGCCGTGGCCGTGGGCGCCGTCGTCGTCGCGGCTGCCGTCGCGACCGGGCGTGGCTGGCGCTCGGTGCGCTGGTCCCGGCGGGCCGAGCTCGCCGAGTCGCTGTGCGGCTCGTTCACGCTCGCCTCGGCGGTCGTAGCCGCGGGAGTCTTCCGAGCCCTGTGGGAAATGACGTCCTGATGTTTAGGCCCTCAGGGGGCGGGTAGATCCTCGTTGGCCGGGGGGCCGGGACGTCTCCCCGAGCCAGGCAAAGAACCACCAGGCACCAACCACTGAACTCGGTCGGACCGTCCGCCGAGGGGGAAGGAACGACAATGACCGCACAGTACGGCCAGGCAGAGAAGGCGCTCTCCCAGGCGGCGGAGTACGTCAACTCCGCTCGCGGTGACGTGAAGAGCAAGTGCAACACGCTCTCCGACCGGATGAACGAGATGCTCGCGGGCTGGGGCGGCCAGGGCGCCAGCGCCTTCGGCAACCTCATGGTGGCGTGGCAGGAGAAGCAGGAGACCATCCTGAAGGCCCTCGACCAGCTCGCCGTCTCCATGCAGGAGACCGAGAAGGACAACGTCAACACCGACCAGGCGCAGGCTGACTCTCACAGCACCCTGCGCGGCCGCCTCGGCTGACCCACCACCCACCGACTTCCAGATCAGGAGAATCGACATGTCTTTCGACGGAATCAGCGTCCAGCACGGCAAGCTCGACCAGGGTGCGGCTGACGCCATCCAGGCGGCCAAGGACATCGAGGCCCGCCTCGACACCCTGGAGAACGAGCTCAACCCGCTCAAGAGCGACTGGGTCGGTAGCGCCAAGGCTGCCTACGACGACGCCAAGGCCAAGTGGGACCAGGCGATCACCGACATGATCACCCTGCTCCAGCAGGCCGGTCAGGGTGTCTCGGACTCCAACGCCGAGTACCAGGCTGCCGACAAGCGCGGCGCCGACCGCTTCTGAGCCACCCGTGAGGCCGGCCGTCCCCTCGGGGACGGCCGGCCTTGGCTGCTTTACTGACGCCGCACGTCACACGCCACGGACAGCCACGGACACACAGGTCATCTACGTACAAGGGGATCAGCACGCATGAGTCAGGCGTCGTCCATGGCCTCAGGCCTGGTGCGAGTGACTGTCGCCTCGGGATCGCGACGGGTCGACCTGGTGCTTCCCGGCGCCGTTCCGGTCGCCGAGCTGGTGCCCGAGCTGGCCCGCAGCGTCGGGCTCCTCGATGCGACGACTGTCTATGGCGGCTACAAGCTCGTCACGCAGGAGGGACGCGTCCTCGCCAGTGACGCCGGCCTGCTGATCCAGGGTATCGAGGACGGTGGCCTGCTCACCGTGACTGCCGGGGTCGACGAGAAGCCCCCGCGCATCTACGACGACGTGGTCGAGGCCATGGCAGACGTCGTGGAGCACGAGCTCACGCCGTGGGAGCCCGCAACCGGCCGGCGTACTGCCCTGGGCGCTGCCGGCATGCTGCTCGCCCTGGGCGCGCTCGGGCTGCTCCTGCTGGGCGAGAGCATGCTCGGCGGCGTCGCGGCCGCCCTCGTGGCCCTCATGCTCGTCGTCGGTGGCGTCGTGCTGGCGCGCAGCCAGGACGAGCCCGAGGCCGGGGTCGCGGTCGCGCTGCTCGCGACCCTCTATGCCCTCGTGGCCGGACTCGTCCTGGCGAGTGGTGACCTGCCCGAGTGGACGTGGCCCCTGCCGGCGGGGTTCTTCGAGGGACCGGTGATGACGGCTGGCCTCAGCATCCTCGCCGTCGGCGTCATCGCCGTGGTCGGGCTGCGCGACGGTCGCGCCCTGATGATCCCGCCGATCGTGGTGGGTGCCCTGCTGACCGCCTGCGGGCTGCTCGTGATGCTCACCGGCGTCGAGCCGTCGGTGCTGCTCACGATCGTGATGACGCTGGTGGTGCTGGCGGGCAGCATCTTTCCCTGGCTGGCGCTCGGCATGACGAGCACCAAGGTCGACCAGCTCTACTCCCTCCACGACGTCACGGCCGACCCCGGCGAGATCGATCCCGCCCAGGTGGGCGCGGACGCGCGGGTGGCGCACGAGATCCTGCTGGCCGTCTCCGCCACCGTCGGCACACTGCTGGTGCTGTTCGCCCCGTTCGCCGTGAGCCGCGGCGCCACCGGCACAGCCCTGGCTGCGGTGTGCTGCCTCGCCGTCATCCTGCGCACCCGCCAGTACCGCGCCGGCTCCGAGGTGTTCGCCGGCATCGTGTCCGGGGTGCTCGGCCTGGCCTCGGTCGCCCTCTCGATGCTGCTCCAGCACGACGGCTGGCGCGCCTGGGCCGCCATCGTCCTGGCGGTGATCGGTGCCCTGCTGCTCCTGACGACCCTCGTCCCCTCGAGCCCTTCGGTGCGCCGCGGGCGGCTGGGCGACATGGTCGAGTCCCTCACCCTGCTCTCGCTCCTGCCGCTGATGGTGATCGCGGCGGGCTTCGTCGACGCGGTCATGGGCTGAGCCGTGGCGACCAAGAAGGACCTCGTCGAGGCGCACACCTTCTCGCGCCGCCGGCTGGTCACCGCCTTCGTGAGCGGCGCCCCCGGTGGACGCGAGGTCGAGCCCACCCGGCCCGGCCGGGTGCTGATCGGAGGCGTCGCGATCTCGGTGCTCCTGCTGGCCGGCGCGGCGATCGCCGGCTTCCTGCTGGGCAGGCCCAACTCCCAGTGGCTGGAGAAGGGCAGCTTCGTCATCTCCAAGGACACGGGCGAGCAGTACGTCGTGCTCAACACCGAGCCCGACCCGGTCATCCAGCGCGTCCCCAACTACCTCTCGGCCCAGCTGCTCCTCGGCGACGCCGAGCTCACGCCGTTCACCGTGCGGGACAAGTACATCCGCAAGGTCACCCTCGGTCCGGACCTGGGCATCGAGGGCGCCCCGGCCGGCCTGCCCGCGGCCGACGAGCTGGTCCAGGGCGGGTGGACGGCCTGCACCGCGCCCGAGCAGGGCATCAAGGTCACGGTGACCCGCGAGCCGGAGGTCACCGAGCTGCGGTTCTCGTCGTTCCTTGTGGAGAGCGGCGGGAAGCACTGGCTGATCGCGGCCTCACCCGGGGTGGACGTAGGCGCCCACCGGTTCGAGATGCCGCCCGACTCGACCGACGCCGACACGTTCGCCGACCGGCTCGGGTTCTCCGCACTCGAGGCGGCTCCCGTCGTGGCCGAGGACTGGCTCAACCTCTTCCCCGCAGGGCCGCCGCTGACGCTCGACGCGTTCGGGCTCACGAGCGTCGGCGAGCCCGTGAACTATCCCGAGTCCGAGAGCGACCTGAAGGGCCTCGAGACCGGCGACCTGGTGCGCACGCACTCCGGCAACTTCTACCTCCTGGGCTCCGACGGCCCGCAGCTGCTCTCCGAGTTCGCCGCCCAGCTGTACGACGCCGTGGGTGGCCGTCCGGTGCAGGAGCTCCCGGGCGACCTGCACGTGGAGCGCGCACCCGAGGAGTTCCCCTCAGAGTGGCCGTCACGGCTCCCCGAGCCCGCGGGCACCGGTGACCTGTGCGCGGTGCTCTACCCCTCGGAGGACGCCGGCTCGCGGGTCGTGCTGGCCGACTCCGCTGAGGGTCGTGCGAGTCCTGACGATATCTCCCGCAACGAGCACGAGGTCGTCGTCGAGCCCTCGGGCGGCGCCTATGTCGAGGCGGGCGCGGACGAGGCGAGCACCGAGGGCACGGCGTACGTCATCGACGCCAAGGGTGCGAAGTATCCGCTCGTCGGCCCCCTGGTCGCCGACTACATCGGCTACGGCGAAGCGACGCCGACCGTTGTGCCGAGCAGCTGGATGCGGTTCTTCGAGGACGGGGTGACGCTGTCCCTCAACGCCGCCCGACGGGTGCCCGAGGACGCCCCGGACCAGGGCCAGACGCAGGAGGCGACGCAGTGACCCGCCCTGCGGGCCGATGCGGTGCCCGGCGCGCCGCAGGCACCCTCGCGCTGGCGCTCGCGATGGCCCCGGCGCCGCTGTTGGCCTCGGCGGGCCCCGCGTCGGCCGCTGACGACATGCCGTGCGACGAGACGGCGGTCCCCGGCTCCGACCGGCTCGCCGACGCGACGACCGGGATCGACGAGGTCAAGGTGCGCCTGCACATCGAGGAGGCCCACGAGATCAGCCGTGGCCGGGGCGTGCGTGTCGCCGTGCTGGACGGCGGGATCGACGGATCCGGGCTGCCCGTCGTCGGCCGCCTCGGCGTCGGGGGCCTCGTCCCCGAGCGGCTGACCGGTCACGGCACCATCGTCGCCGGCATCATCGCCGGCCGCGACGGAGTGGCCCCGGACGCCCAGCTCATCGACGTCCGCGTGATGGACACCGTGACGCCGGACTACAGCCAGGGCCAGAAGGGCCTCACCTCCGGCGGCATCGCCGAGGGCATCGAGCGGCTGCTCGCCGCCACCCGTGCCGACCCGCCCGAGGTCGTCAACATCTCGCTCGCCGTGCGGGACAACGACGACCCCAGGCTGAAGGCGGCCATCGCCGCGCTGGTCAGGCGGGACGTCGTCGTGGTGGCCTCCGCTGGCAACGCCGTCCAGTCCGACGACGAGGGCGGAGCGCCGTTCGAGGGCACGCCCGAAAGCGACGCGCCCATCTACCCGGCCGATTATCCCGGGGTCGTCGCCGTGAGCGCCGTACCCCCGGACAACGACGACCCACGTCCCTACGTCGTG
Source organism: Nocardioides gansuensis (assembly GCF_003076135.1). Taxonomy (GTDB): domain Bacteria; phylum Actinomycetota; class Actinomycetes; order Propionibacteriales; family Nocardioidaceae; genus Nocardioides; species Nocardioides gansuensis. Next base: position 226,393 of record NZ_QDGZ01000005.1, read on the forward strand.
CCCAACCGGGACACCGACGTCGCGGCACCGACCCTGGGGGCCATCTCGCAGAACGCCACCGGCCAGCGGTGCGTGGTCGGCCAGGTCGCCACGTCATGGGCGACGGCGGAGGTGAGCGGCGTCGTGGCTCTGCTGCGCTCGCGCTACCCGAAGGACACGGCCGCGCAGATCGTGGCCCGGCTGCTGCACACGACCGAGGGCGGCGTCAGCGACCCCGGCGCGCGCAACCCGTGGACCGGCTACGGCGTGGTGCAGGCCCACGACGCGCTCGTGCGACAGCTCTCGCCGAAGAAGTCCGGCACGCTGAAGGTCTCCGAGACCCGGATCCGCTCCGACGCCCAGGCCCCGCCGGCGCCGGAGAAGCTCGACCTCTTCGGCTCCTCGCGCGCCCTCCTGCTGTGGTTCGGCCTGCTCGCCGGCACGCTGTTGGCGCTCGCGTTCATGCTGCGCCCGCTCTTCCGCCGGTCCTGAGGCCAGCCGCCGCCCTACCCGTCCCCGCCGGGCGGCGTGAACTGGCTGACCGAGAAGACGGCGCCCTGGGGGTCCCGCACCAGCGCCTCGCGAGTCCAGTCGGAGTCCGTACGCCGGAGCACGGCGCCCCCGAGGCGCACGACGGCGTCGACGGCGTCGTCGCGGTCGGCGACGGTGAAGGTGACGTGCCAGTGGGGCTGCTCGCCGGGCTCGGCGCGGACCAGCCAGCCGATGGCGTCGGCGAAGCCGGCCGGGACGGAGACGCCGGACTGCCGGGCATGGATGTCCGGGTCGGACGTGGCGGCGAGGTGGTCGCCGTAGCCCGGGCGCCGGATCATGGTGGCGAACCCCAGGTCGGCGAAGGCCCACCCGAACACGTCGGCGTAGAAGGCGGCTGATCCCTCCGGGTCGTCCGTGTGCAGGTCGCTGAAGTTCCAGGCGCCGGGGGCATTGGTGAGCTGGGCGCCGGCGCGGAGTCCTGCCTGCCTCAGTCGGAACGGGACGCCGGACGAGTCGGTGCAGGCTGCGGTCCAGCCGTGCTGCCCTGCCTCATCCGGTCCGCGCACGGTCCGCCCACCGGCGGCTTCGACCCGGGCGAGTGCCCTGCCTACGTCGTCGACGGCGACGAAGGTCTGCCATCCCGGGTCCCCGACCTCGCCCGGGGTGGTCGGGCCTGCCAGGCCGGCGACGTCCTGACCGTCCAGCCGCGCGACGAGGTGGCGGGACTGCTGGCCGGGCGAGGTGACGTCGTCGAAGGTCCAGCCGAACAGGCCGGAGTAGAACGCCTGGGCGCCGGCGAGATCCCGGTGCTCGAGCTCGATCCACGAGGTCACACCTTCGGGATAGGTCCGTGCCGTGCTCACGAGAGGTCTCCGGCCGCGATCACGGCGTGGGCTGGTCGCCATCGCCCCCGGCGCCGGCCGACCACTCGGGGAGCTGCTGCAGCGCCCAGCCGTTGCCGTCCGGGTCGCTGAAGTAGACGAAACGTCCCCACGGCTGCTCGTCGACGTCGCTGACCTCGACTCCCCGGGCGACCAGCTCCGCCCGGACCGCGTCCGCGTCCGCAACGACCATCTGCAGGTTGTCCAGCGACCCGGGCGTCATGGTGGTGATGCCCTTGCCGAAGGCGATCGAGCACGCCGATCCCGGCGGTGTCATCTGCACGAACCTGACGTTGTCGCTGACCGTGTGGTCGTGGTCCGCGTGGAAGCCCACCGCGAGGTAGAACGCCTTGGCCCGGTCGACGTCGGTGACCGGCACACCCACAAGCTCCAGCTTCATGTCCATGGCCCCACCCTAGGGACCAGGGCGGACAGGATTTGTCCGCAGCCGGCCTCGCCTCAGACCCGGCGGCCGACCGTTTCACGCCCGCGCGACAGCAGGACGCCGAGGGCCACCATGCCGACGCCGAGGACCACGTGCAGCCAGTTGTCCGCGATGTCGACGGGCAGGAAGTTGGCCGCGGTGTTGCGGTCGATCAGCGCGCCGTACAGGGCGAGCAGCAGGTAGAGGCCGCCGCCGCCGACGAGGTAGGCCCGCGCCCCCTCCCACGTGCGGGCGAGCGCGAACGCCGCGGCTCCGAACAGCAGGTGCACGACGTTGTGCAGGATCGACACGTCGAACACGCCGAGCAGCTGGGCGCCCGACTCGTGGCCGGCGAGCTCGAGGTCGCCGTAGTTGGTGGTGATGCCCGGCACGAAGCCGAGGACGCCGACAAGCGCGAAGACGGCTCCGACCGCGAGCGCGGCCTTCTGGAGTGGGGTCGCCGTCATGGCCCCGGACATCAGGTTGCTCATGCTCATGCGGTACCCACGGCGAAGATGTCCGATACGCGAGGGCGTCCAGGGTGACTCGCCGCAGGGGCCGGACGTGTCGGACGGCGCCGCGTCGTGCGGTCCGGCTGGTGGAGGTAGGGGGTGCGGGGGTGCGAACCCCCGAGGGCTGTGTCGTGCAGCGACGCTTCTCGTCACAAGACAGTCGTTCTTCTCCAGCGTGTAGTTGCCAGTGCCTCGCCAGTGACGTCGAGCACGCTCAGCCGACTTCGATCCCATTCACTTGCACCTACATAGCGTTCAAGACCCAGTTTGCAACTGGGACGAAATCTAGTATCGTTCTAGCCAGCGAGAAGGTCTGTTACCAGAGCACACTGATCGAAAGGCACCCATCATGAGCACCCCCACGTTTCGCCCGAAGTACGTCTCGTTCGACTGCTACGGCACCCTGATCAGCTGGCCGATGACCCCGATCACCAAGGAACTGGTCGGCGACCAGATCCCCGCCGAGGATTGGGACCAGTTCGTCGCCGAGTTCCGCGGCTACCGCTACGACCAGGTGTTGGGTGAGTACTACCCCTACGAGCAGGTGCTGCAGGACGCCTTCGACCGGGTCTGCCGCAAGTGGGGGATCGAGTCGGATCCCACCGCGGGGAAGCGGTTCGCCGACGGCGTCCGGAGCTGGGGCCCCCACCCGGACGTCCCGGCGCCGCTGAAGAAGATGGGCGAGCACTACAAGCTCGTCATTCTCTCCAACGCCGACGGCTCCTTCCTCGAGGAGAGCGTCCCGCGGCTGGGTGCGGACTTCCACGCCGTCTTCACCGCTGAGCAGGCGGGCTACTACAAGCCTCGGTACGCCGCGTTCGAGTACATGCTCGACCAGCTGGACGCCAAGCCGGACGACTTCGTGCACGTGTCGTCGCACACCCGCTATGACCCGCTGCCGATGCACGACATGGGCTTCCGCAACCTGGTGCTGCTGGACCGTGGCTACGACCCGGTGCCGCCGGGCTACGGCCTCACGGTGGTGAAGTCGCTGGACGAGCTCAACACGATGCTCGGCATCTGAACCGACCGCACCAGCCCAGGCGGGGCGGCCGCCGGAGATTCGTCCACCGACTGAACACGACAAGGAACCTCACGATGCCTTCCAGCCTCAGTCGAGCGCTCGAGAGCTACCCCAACCGGTTCGACCCAAGTGTGCTGAGCGCGCTGCCCGAGCACCTCCAGGAGACCATCCGCCGGCGGAACGAGGTGCTCGGTCCTGGCTACGCGCTGAACTACAGGGAGCCGGTGGAGTTCGTCTCCGGTCACGGAGCTCACTTGATCGACCGCGACGGGAACGACTACCTCGACGCCTACAACAACGTTCCGTGCGTGGGACACGCCCATCCCCGGGTGGTCGAGGCGGTCTCCAAGCAGATGGCGGCGGTCAACACCAACACCCGCTACGTCCAGGAGTCCCTGGTCGACTACGCCGAGCGGCTGCTGGCGACATTCCCCGAGGGATTGTCCAAGCTGAGCCTGGCCTGCAGCGGGTCGGAGGCCAACGACCTCGCGGTGCGGGTGGCGAGGTACCACACCGGTGGTGAGGGAATCATCGTGACCCGGTGGGCCTACCACGGCCTCACCCGCGAAGTTGCGAGCTTCTCGCCGACTCTGGGCAAGGGTTCCCCGCTGGGACCGAACGTCCGACTCATCGACCCTCCTGACCCACGACTCGCGGCGCCCGGATCCACGCTGGCCGAGCACATGCGCAAGCAGGTGCGCGACGCGATCGATGACCTCGAGCGCCACGGCTACCGGCTCGCGGCGCTGGTCACCGACTGTGCCTACAGCAGTGACGGGATCTTCACGGACCCGGTCGGCTACATGACGGGCGTCGTGGAGGAGGTCCATGCGGCGGGCGGTGTCTACATCGCGGACGAGGTGCAGTCGGGATTCGCCCGGCTCGGGGATTCGATGTGGGGCTTCAGCCGGCACGGAGTGGTGCCGGACATCGTCACCATGGGCAAGCCGATGGGCAACGGGCTGCCGATCTCGGGTGTGGTCTTCCGTCCCGAGGTCTGCGAGGAGTTCGGACGGAACGTGCGCTACTTCAACACCTTCGCCGGCAGCTCGATCCCGGTGGCGGCCGGGGCCGCGGTGCTGGACGTCTTCGAGGAGGAGAACGTGCAGCAGCGCGTCCTCGAGAACGGCACGGCTCTGCGCGCCGGCCTAGAGGGGATCACGCACGGCTCGCCGTACGTCGCGGAAGTGCGCGGCAGCGGTCTGTACGTCGCTGTGGAGATCGTCCAGGACCCCGAGTCGCTCGAGCCCGACCGGGCACGAGCCGAGGACGTCATCAACGACATGCGCCATCGTCGAGTCCTCATCAGCGGTACCGCAAAGGGAAACAACGTGCTGAAGATCCGTCCGCCACTGGCCTTCACCTCCGCCGACGTGACCCGCTTCCTGGAGACCTTCGCCGAGGTCGCGAAGGACCGCCTGCAGGCTGGCTGAAGGGACTGACAGTGAACGCCTCACCACCCTTGAGTCCGGCTCAGCGGCTCTTCGCGGAAAGTGGCCTGGCGTCGTCTCATGTGCCCATCGACGTGGAGCTGGTGGGCAGCCTCCTCGAAAACGACTACCACCTCACCGGACGCCTCCAGCCTGTGCCGACGGAGAAGGACGACACCTTCAGACTCAGAACCGAGTCGACCGCCTACCTCGTGAAGGTTTCGCCACCTGATGAGGCACACGCGGTTGTCGGGTTGCAGACCGCCGCGATGCGCTTCCTCGAAGCCAACGCTCCGGAACTGCCTGTCCAACGGGTGAAGCTCACCGTCGACGGACGCGACAACGTGGTCATCGTGACTGACGACGGCAGGCCTCGAGTCCTGCGAGTGTTCAACTTCGTGGAAGGCGCGGTCTGGGCTCAGACGAGCCCGGACGGCGAGCAGCTCGCCAAGGTGGGCGAGATGCTCGGCCGTATCGACGTGGCGCTCGAGGCGTTTGCGCACCCGGCGGACCGACGGGGGTTGGTGTGGGACATACGGCACTTCCACCAGCTGACCGAGCTCGTCGAGCACACGCCGAACGCCGAGCACCGTCAGTTGGCTGAAGAGGTGTTCCGGCTGTTCGAGGCAACCATCGTCCCGAGGCTGAAAGACCTGGAGACGCAAGTGATCCACGGTGACTACAGCCCGTACAACGTGGTCGTCGATCAACAGAGCGACAACTACGTCACCGGCGTTATCGACTTCGGTGACACCATGCGCAGTGCCGTGATCTTCGACCCCGCAGTGGCCCTGGCGAACCTTCTCGGCCGGACGCCGGATCAGCCCTGGCGGGATGCCTTTGCCTTCGTTGCTGGCTACGAAAGGGCGCGGCCGATCAAGGATCTGGAACTACCGCTGCTGCCGGTTGCCGCGATGGCACGGCTCACCCTGCGCGCGCTGATCACCAACTGGCGCGCGGAGCGAGTACCAGAACGGCGCGACTACCTCCTGGCCCACGCCAAGGATGACTGGACCAACGTGGGCCGGGCCATGGACGTACCCCTGGCGGACGTCCTCGCGCAACTCCGGAACCCCGTCACGAGCTGATCTGAACGACTCCCGATGGTGCGTCGATCGAACCCCGATCGACGCATCACTTATCGACGCATCACTTCCAGCCGACACTGACACGTCTCGGCACTTCACTCTAGGAGACAAAGAGCATGAGCAAGTGGAAAGTTCTCACCGCGGCAGGGATCGGTTCCCTGCTCCTGGCGACCAGCGCCTGTGGCGGCACCAGTTCCGAGGCGAGCGACGAGGCGTCGGGCGCCAGGGGCGACTTCGCCGACATCGCGGCGGACGTGAAGCCTGACCCGGCCGCAGTAGACCTGTTGCCCGCGGATATCAAGAAGGCCGGCGTGATCACCATGGCGGCGGACCTGCACGTTCCCCCCACGTCGTTCCTTGCCGAGGACAACAAGACCCCGATCGGCTACAACGTCGACATCGCCACGCTGCTGGGCAAGAAGCTCGGGCTCGACGTCGAGGTCAAGAACGTGCCCTGGGACAACGTGATCCCGGGGATCGCCTCCGGTCGTTACGACTTCACCGCCACCAACATGACCCCCACGCAGGAGCGGCTGAAGGTCCTGGACATGATCACCTACTGGGAGGCCGGGTCGTCCCTGATCGTCGAGACGGGCAACCCGCTGGAGCTGAGCCTGGCCGATGAGTCCATCTGCGGCAAGAAGATCGCCGTGATCACCGGCAGCTCGCAGCAGCAGGACTACCTCCCCCTGATCTCCGAGGACTGTGAGGCAGCCGGACAGGAGCCGGTCGAGGGCGTCGTCCTGGGCAACGTGCAGGCCGCGCTGACCCAGCTGGCGGCCAAGCGGCTGGACGGCGTCTTCTCCGACACCTCGCAGCTGGCGTGGGCGGCCAAGCAGCAGCCGCAGTCCTTCGAGCTGGTCTCGCCGCAGTACCAGAAGGAGGAGGGCGATGACATCGTGGCCCTCGGTCTGGAAAAGGACTCGCCGCTCACCCCTGCGCTCCATGCGGCGATGCAGAGCCTGATCGACGGCCCGGCGTACCAGGCGACCCTGGACCGGTGGGGTCTGGGCGCGGGCGCGCTGTCCACGGATTCGAAGATCCTGAGGTAGACCCATGACTTCCACTACCCATCCGGTCCGTACGGACCGGATGGGTAGTGACGAGGACGCTGGGGAGCTTGAAACGCACGTGATCCACGGTGACTACAGCCCGTACAACGTGGTCGTGGATGAGCAGAGCGACAACTACGTCACCGGCGTCTTCGAACTCGGTGACACCATGCGCAGTGCCGTGATCTTCGACCCCCGGTCTTCCGAGTGAATGACAGATGAGTCGAGGACAGAATGGCCGGTCCGAGGAACAAATTCATGTCACTCCCTGTAGCCCGTCGGTCGTCACGTCCAGGCCGTAATCGGCTCGGTCGACGCAGTGGGCTCGGTATGGTCGTGAGGTGACCGGCAACCCCACTTCACGCGACTACAACAAGGCGTCGGTCCTTGATGTACTGCTCTCTCGGGCGCCCTTGACGCGCATCGAGCTCATCGAGCTGACGGGCTTTAGCAAGTCCACGGTGTCTCGAGCGGTCGAGGAGCTTCGGGCGGATGGATGCGTCGTCAACGGCGGAGTCGATGAGGTCACCGGTCGCGGCCGCCGGTCCACCTATCTGGACGTGCCCGGCACGATGGGGCACGTCGTGGGTATCAGCTTTGGGATGCGCACCACCTGTGTCCTTGTAGCCGACCTGAGGGGCCGCGAGCTCCGACACGTCATCGTGCCCACCGTGGACCACCAGGAGGTCAGGAACGCCGCGGAGTGGCTGGTCGGCTTGATGGCGGAGGCCAGCAAGTCCGCAGAGGGGCCATTGCGCCAGGTCGTTGTCGCGGTGCCCGGCCGTGTACTGGGCGGCACGGAGATCTTCGGTCCAGCGGAGTCGATGAAGGTCTTCGCGGGCCCCGGTCTCCAGCGAGCGCTTGCTGACCTGGTCAACGCGCCCGTGCTCCTCGACAGTGACGCCAATGCATCCTTGCTCGAGATCCTCACCGATGACGCCACTCTCGAGGATGCCGCGCTCTTCAGCATGAGCAGCAGCCTGAGCTTTGCGAGCTGCATAGATCGAGAGCTCCTCCGGCGGCGTACGCCTGCCTTCGGCGATATTGGTGTGCTCTTCTCTGGGGTGGGCAACGAGGTTCTCGATGGGCTGTTGAGCACGAGCGGTCTTCTTCGGTTTGCTCGAGGGCGGGGACTCGACCTGGAGCGCATCGACGATCTGTGGCTGCACCCGCACGAGGAGGTGTCGCGCGCCGACGTACTGGATGCGTTCACCACGGCGATGGTGACTGCTGTCAGTGCCGTAGCCGTGACCCTGGACCCGGGGTCGGTCTTTTTCGTGGGTCGGTTGCGGCCGCTCGTCGACGAAGTCCTTCCCGAGGTACGAAGACGGCTCGACAAGAGCCTTGCGACCGCTCCAGAGGTCAAGGCGCCGACGCAGGTGCTCGGTCTGTCGGTGGCACGAGGTGCGGTGTACGCGTGCCTGGGGATGGCTCGGGACCGGCTACGAGACGCGGTGCTTGAGGCACGTCGCCAGGGCCAACATACAGAGCAGTCCGCGCCCGCCTTCTGAGTCGCTAACAGAACGACGCCGCGCCCAAGGTTTCAACAGAACAGGGACCCGAACTTGGACGCGCCAGATGAGACCACCGTTGAGACCATCACGCCAGGAAAGGCAGAACGCCGCTCCGGCCAGGATGACTGGGGGAGCGGCGTTCTCGCAGGTCAGCGACCTGTTCCCGATGGCGGAGGTAGGGGGATTCGAACCCCCGAGGGCTGTTAACCCAACCCGCTTTCCAAGCGAGCGCCATAGGCCACTAGGCGATACCTCCGCGGAGGAGGGTACCGGTCGCGTTCCCGGCCGGTGAAATCCGGTCGTACGCCGGGTGGTGCGGGGGCCGCTTTGGCCCGTCGTCGGGGCTCACCTAGACTCTGCGGCAACCCCCCGTGTGGCGGCATCTCGCCCAACTCCCCCAGGGCCGGAAGGCAGCAAGGGTAAGTGAGCTCTGTCGGGTGCGCGGGGGGCCTTTTCATGCCCCCGACCGCCTCCCGGGCGCCAGTCACCACAGGACTGCGGGCTCGCCGGTGTGCGGTGTCGGAACGGGTCGTTAGGGTGCAGTCGTGGAGTCACCCCTCGCGCTGTACCGCCGCTACCGGCCCGAGACGTTCGCCGAGGTCATCGGTCAGGACCACGTCACGGAGCCGCTGCGAGCCGCGCTCGCGAACGACCGGGTCAACCACGCCTACCTCTTCTCCGGTCCGCGCGGCTGCGGCAAGACCACCTCGGCGCGCATCCTGGCCCGTTCGCTCAACTGTGCCCGGGGGCCGATCGCCGATCCCTGCGGCGAGTGCGACAGCTGCCGCGACCTGGCCCGAGGCGGTGGTGGTTCGATCGACGTCATCGAGATCGACGCCGCCTCCCACGGCGGCGTCGACGACGCGCGCGACCTCCGGGAGAAGGCGTTCTTCGCGCCGGTGCGCGACAAGTACAAGATCTACATCATCGACGAGGCCCACATGGTCTCCACGCAGGGCTTCAACGCCCTGCTCAAGCTGGTCGAGGAGCCGCCGCCGCACCTGCGCTTCATCTTCGCCACGACCGAGCCCGACAAGGTGCTGCCGACGATCCGGTCGCGCACCCACCACTACCCCTTCCGCCTGATCCCGCCGCGACTGCTGTCGGACTACCTCGGCCAGCTGTGCGAGCAGGAGGGCGTGGCCATCGAGCCCGCCGCCCTGCCCCTCGTCGTACGAGCGGGTGGCGGCTCTGCGCGGGACACGCTCTCCGTGCTCGACCAGCTCATCGGCGGGGCCGGGCCCGACGGGGTGACGCACGCGCTCGCGACCGGGCTGCTCGGCTTCACCCCCGAGACGCTCCTCGACGAGGTGGTCGACGCCTTCGCCGCCCGCGACGGCGGCGCGGTCTTCGGCGTCGTCGACAAGGTCGTCGAGACCGGTCAGGACCCCCGCCGCTTCACCGAGGACCTGCTGCGCCGGCTCCGCGACCTGGTGATCGTCGCCGCCGTGCCCGAGGCCCCCGCGAGCGGCCTCATCGATGTCGCCGAGGACGCGGGGGAGCGGCTCGTCGCCCAGGCCGCGCGGTTCGGCGCGATCGAGCTGAGCCGGGCCGCCGACATCGTGGCGGCGGGGCTGACCGAGATGCGTGGCGCGACGGCGCCGCGGCTGCTGCTCGAGCTCATCTGCGCGCGCGTCCTGCTGCCCGGCGCGGACCACACCAGCGACGGCGTGATGGCCCGGCTGGAGCGGCTCGAGCGACGGATGGACGTGACCGGCGGCGCCCCTGCCACGGCACCCGTCCGGCCTGCTCCGCCGGTGGCTCCCCCCACGCCTGCGCCCACGGCGCCGGCGGCCGCTGCTCCGACTCCGGGTCCCGCTCCGTCTTCGGCGCCCGCTCCGTCCACGGCGCCCGCACCGGCCCCGGAGACCGCACCGGCCCCCCAAACCTCGCCGGCCCCGGCGGCCGCGCCGACCCCGGCTGCATCCGCCCCGGCTACGCCGGCCACGGGGTCTGCGGCCGAGGCCACCCCGGCCTCGACGTCGGGAGGGTCCACCCTCTCGCTGGTGGACGTGCGGCGCCTGTGGCCCGACATCGTGGAGCAGACCAAGCGCCACCGCCGTCTGGTGTCGATGATCCTGTCGCAGGGCGCCCAGGTCGTCTCGGTCGACGCCCGCACGCTCACGATCGGCTTCGCCAACGCCGGCGCGCGCGGGTCGTTCACGCAGAGCGGCTGCGACGAGATCGTCCGGCAGAGCGCGATCGACGTCGTCGGCCATGACTGGCGCATCGAGACGATCGTCGACCCCGGTGCCGCCGACGCCGAGCGACCCGTCGTCACCAAGCCCTCGACTCCGAGCCAGCCGGGTCCCGAGGCGCCGGCGCCGCAGACCGAGCTCCGGGAGCGTCCAGGCCCGTCCCAGCAGGCGCCGGCCGAGCCGCCCGGCTGGGCGTCGGAGCCGTCCTCCTCGTCGACGCCTGCCCCGCCCCAGGGGTCAGCGGCACCACCGCCGGCCGAGCCGCCGGGCTGGGCGACCGGCGAGGCGCCCCCCGCTCCCGGCGCAGGCGGCAACGCCCCGGTGACGGGCATCGCGGCGGCCCGGGAAGCCATGGCAGCCGCCTCCCAGCAGTCGTCGCCGGCCGACGACGGCCCCGACCCGCGCGCGCTCGCCGACGCGGAGGCCAGTCCCGACGACCCCGACGCCGAGACGGCCGGCCTCGACAGCGCCGCGCTGCTCCAGCAGGCGCTCGGCGCCGAGGTGATCGAGGAGATCGACCACCGATGACCGAGGCACCCCAGGACCCCAAGCCCCCCGTGAAGAGGTTGTGACCATGACCCAGAACCCGTTCGAGGCCCTCTCCGGAGGTGGCGGCTTCGACATGAACGCGTTGCTGCAGCAGGCCCAGCAGATGCAGCAGCAGCTCGAGGACGCGCAGGCGCGCCTCCACGACGAGCGCATCGACGGCATCGTCGCCGGCGGTGCCGTCACCGTGACGGTCAACGGCGTCGGCGAGCTGGTCGGCGTCGAGATCAAGGCCGGCGAGTTCGACGGCAACGAGGCCGACGACCTGGCCGACCTGGCCGACATGATCGTCGCCGCGTACCGCGACGCCAAGGCCAAGGCCGACGCGCTCGCCGCCGAAGCGATGGGTCCGTTGGCGGGCGGGCTGGGCGGCGGCGCGCCCGGCGGCGGCCTGCCCGGACTGGGCTGAGCGGACCACGTTGTACGAGGGAATCGTCCAGGACCTGATCGACGAGCTCGGCAGGCTGCCGGGTGTCGGTCCGAAGAGCGCCCAGCGCATCGCGTTCCACCTGCTGCAGGCCGACCCCGCCGACGTACGCCGCCTCGCCGACGTGCTGATGGAGGTCAAGGACAAGGTGAAGTTCTGCTCGATCTGCTTCAACGTGTCGCAGAGCGAGCAGTGCCGGATCTGCCAGGACCCCCGGCGCGACCCGAGCGTGCTGTGCGTGGTCGAGGAGTACAAGGACGTCGTCGCGATCGAGCGCACCCGGGAGTTCCGCGGCCGCTACCACGTGCTCGGTGGCGCGATCTCGCCCATCGACGGCATCGGTCCGGAGCAGCTGCACATCCGCGAGCTGATGGTGCGGCTGGCCGACGGCGCCGTCACCGAGGTCATCCTGGCCACGGATCCCAACCTCGAGGGCGAGGCCACCGCGACGTACCTCACCCGGATGCTCAAGCCGCTCGGGTTGCGCGTGACGCGTTTGGCGAGTGGACTGCCGGTAGGCGGTGACCTGGAGTATGCAGACGAGGTCACCCTTGGCAGGGCATTCGCAGGAAGGAGGTCAGCCGATGACTGAGCCCACCCCCGGGCCGACCGCGCCCGAGATCGACGAGTTCGCCGGACAGATCGCGGACCAGGTCGAGAGCTTCCTGATCGCCCTGCGGGCGATCGCGGCAGAGGGCAACGGGTCGGAGGCGATCTCGCTGCTCCTGCTCGAGATCAGCCAGGTGCTGCTCGCCGGCGCCCGCCTGGGCGCCCAGCTCGACTTCGAGCCGCGGGAGGAATACCAGCCCGACGTCGGGCCGGAGGCCGACACCGACGAGCTGCGGCTGCGGCTGGCTCAGATGCTGGGCGGCGTCGACACCTACACCTTCGTCTTCGACCCCTACGTCCCGGAGGTCGTCACCAGCCAGCTCTCCGACGACCTGGCCTCGATCGCGACCGACCTCGACAACGGGCTGCGCCACTACAAGCTCGGCAACATCGACGAGGCGCTGTGGTGGTGGCAGTTCTCCTACGTCAACAACTGGGGCAACCTCGCCGGCGCCGCGCTCAACGCCCTGATCACGGTGGTGGCGCACGACCGCTTCGACACCGACTTCGAGGCCGAGGCCGAGGTGGTGGCCGCGGTCGACGAGATGCTCGGCTCTGAGATGCCGGAGGAGCCGGCCCCGCCGCCCCGGTAGACTCAGGACCTCGGACGGGCGGCAACGGCGCCGCCATCACCGCATCGACTCTCCGAGGGACCAATCGTGGGCATTGTCGTGCAGAAGTACGGCGGCTCCTCGCTCGCCGACGCCGACGCCATCAAGCGGGTCGCCCGTCGCATCGTCGAGGTCAAGAAGGCCGGTCACGACGTCGTCGTGGCCGTCTCCGCCATGGGGGACACCACCGACGAGCTGCTCGACCTCGCGGCCGGCGTGAGCCCGCTCCCCCCGGCGCGGGAGATGGACATGCTGCTCACCGCGGGTGAGCGCATCTCGATGGCGCTCGTCGCGATGGCGATCTCCGACCTGGGCTACACGGCGCGTTCGTTCACCGGCTCGCAGGCCGGTGTCATCACCGACGCCGTGCACGGCAAGGCGAAGATCATCGACGTCACGCCCGGCCGCATCCGCGACGCCATCGGGGAGGGCCACGTCGTCATCGTGGCCGGCTTCCAGGGCGTCAGCGCGGACACCAAGGAGATCACCACGTTGGGTCGCGGCGGCACCGACACGACGGCCGTCGCGCTCGCGGCGGCCCTCGAGGCCGACGTGTGCGAGATCTACACCGACGTCGACGGCGTCTTCACCGCCGACCCGCGGATCGTCCCCGCCGCCCGCAAGCTCGACCGCGTCTCCTACGAGGAGATGCTCGAGCTCGCCGCGTGCGGCGCGAAGATCCTCCACCTGCGCTGCGTGGAGTACGGCCGCCGCTACGGCATCCCGATCCACGTCCGCTCGTCTTTCAGCCAGCTCACAGGCACCTGGGTCGTCGACGACCCGACCGAGGGAGGCACCATGGAACAGGCCATCATCGCCGGCGTCGCGCACGACCGCAGCGAAGCGAAGATCACGGTGGTCGGCGTCCCCGACAAGGTCGGCGAGGCGGCGCGCATCTTCGAGGCGCTGGCCGAGGCGCAGATCAACCTCGACATGATCGTGCAGAACATCTCCGCGGCGGCCACGAGCCTCACGGACATCTCCTTCACCTTGCCCCGCACCGACGGTCAGACCGCGATGACGGCGCTGGCGCGCATCCAGGGCGAGGTCGGCTACGAGAAGCTCCTCTACGACGACAAGATCGGCAAGATCAGCCTGATCGGCGCCGGCATGCGCTCCCACCCGGGCATCACCGCGAAGTTCTTCGCCTCGCTCGCCGCCGCCGGGGTCAACATCGAGATGATCTCCACCTCCGAGATCCGGATCTCCGTCGTCGTCGACGAGAAGGACGTGGACGAGGCCGTCAAGGCCACGCACACGGCCTTCGACCTCGACGCCGAGGAGATCGAGGCGGTCGTGTACGGCGGGACGGGACGCTGATGGTCAACATCGGTGTGGTCGGGGCGACCGGCCAGGTCGGCGTCGCCGTCCGCGAGATCCTGCTCGAGCGCAACTTCCCCGTCGACGAGGTGCGCTTCTTCGCCTCCGCCCGCTCGGCCGGCACGGTGCTGCCGTTCGGCGACCGCGAGGTCACCGTCGAGGACGCGTCGACCGCCGACCCCACGGGCCTGGACATCGCGATCTTCTCCGCCGGCGCGACGACCTCGCGTGCCCTCGCGCCCGCCTGGGCCGAGAAGGGCGTCATCGTCATCGACAACTCCTCGGCGTTCCGGAGGGACCCGGAGATCCCGCTCGTGGTGAGCGAGGTCAACCCCGAGGCCATCGAGCCGGTGCTCGCAGCCGGCCAGGGGATCATCGCCAACCCCAACTGCACGACGATGGCCGCGATGCCCGTCCTCAAGCCGCTGCACGACGAGGCCGGCCTGGTGCGGCTGATCGTGTCGTCCTACCAGGCGGTCTCCGGCTCCGGCATCGCCGGTGTCGACGAGCTGGCCAACGGCGTGGCCGCGGCCGGCGACAAGGCCCGCGAGCTGGCCTACGACGGCTCCGCGGTGGCCTTCCCCGAGCCGGTGAAGTATGTCGAGCCCATCGCCTACAACGTGCTCCCGATGGCGGGCTCGGTCGTCGACGACGGCCTCAACGAGACCGACGAGGAGCAGAAGCTGCGCAACGAATCGCGCAAGATCCTCGGCCTCCCCGACCTGCGCGTCTCCGGGCTCTGCGTGCGCGTGCCGGTCTTCACCGGCCACTCGCTGGCGGTCAACGCGGAGTTCGAACGGCCGATGCCGCCCGAGCGCGCCCGCGAGCTGCTCGCCACGGCGCCCGGTGTCGAGCTCGACGAGGTCCCGACGCCGCTCAAGGCGGCCGGCAAGGACCCGTCGTACGTCGGGCGGCTGCGCCGCGACCCGGGCGTCGACGACGACCGTGGCCTCGCGCTGTTCATCAGCAACGACAACCTGCGCAAGGGTGCCGCCCTCAACACCGTGCAGATCGCGGAGCTGGTCGCGGCGCGCTGAGGCGCTACTCCACGTCGACGTCGGCGAACGACGTCGTGAGCGTCCACGACGCCACGAAGGCGGCGACGGCCAGCACCGGGATGACGATCAGCATCCACCACGAGAACAGCGCGTCGACCAGGAACAGCATCACCACGACCGTGAGCAGGCCGACCGCGAGGAAGGCCGTGCTGCCGGCGTCCTCGACGTGGAAGCCGCGGAGCAGCCAGCCGCCGACGTAGGTGATCAGGATCAGGATCGCCACGAGCAGCAGGACGCCGGGCCCGCCGCAGGATGTGGTGCCACGGATCAGGTCGCACGCCTGGAGGGCGGCGAAGTTGAGTCCCACGGCCACCACCCCGACGACCGCGCCGGTGACGATGGTGGCCTGCAGCGGCGGCAGGGAGGGCAGCGTGAACTCCCGTGGCTCGCGCGGGGGCTTGGGGGCCGTCGCGGGCGTGGCGGCCGCGGCAATCGGCTCCGGCTCGACGGGCGGCTCCTCGGCGACCGGCTCCGGCTCGAGCGGAGGTGGGACAGCAACCGTTTCGGGCCGAGAAACGGTTGCAGAGCCACCGCCGGAGTCAGGCTCCAGGGCGGTCTCGGCGAGAGGCTCCGAGTCGGTGGCGGGCTCTGTGACCGGCTCCTCGCCGCGGTGGCGCTTCTTGCGCCCGAATCCGAACGAGGGCAGCTCGAGCGACCGCTCGACGCTGTCGGGGTCCTTCTCAGCCATGGGCGGAAGTGTGCCAGAAGACGAGGACCGGGCCGCACCCAAGAGTGCGACCCGGTCACCTGGTCGGGCTGACAGGATTTGAACCTGCGGCCTCCTCGTCCCGAACGAGGCGCGCTACCAAGCTGCGCCACAGCCCGATTCCACCCGGGCCGGCGAACCGGTCACGAGCAGGGGCGAGCATACCGGAGCGGCCGTGGCCGATCGAAATCGGGCATCATCAGGGGACGACGGCGTGAGGAGACGATGTGCGGACCGAGACTCGGCTGGTCCTGGGCAGTGCCCTGATGCTCTTCCTGGAGCTCGCCCTGATCCGATGGCTCGGGGCGAACGTGGTGCACCTGTCCTACTTCACCAACTTCGTGCTGCTGGGGTCCTTCCTCGGTATCGGCATCGGGTTCCTGATCTCCCGGCGCAGCTGGTCGGTCTTCCCGGCGACCCCGATCCTGCTGGCCCTCCTGGTCGTGGTCGTCCGGACCTGGCCGGTCAGCATCGACCGCGCGGGGGACGACGTCATCTTCTTCACCGCCCTGGAGACCACAGGCCCGCCGGCGTGGCTGATGCTGCCGATCATCTTCCTCGCGGTGGCGGCGGTGCTCGCCGGTCCCGCCGAGGTGGTGGGCCGCTGCTTCGCCGAGCTGCCGCCGCTCACGTCGTACAGGTGGGACCTCGTCGGCTCGCTGATCGGCATCCTCGGCTTCACGGCGCTGGCCTGGTTCTGGGCGCCGTCGTGGGTGTGGGGCACCGTCGTGGCGCTCGGGCTGGTGTTGCTGATGGCGGACCGGTGGCGCGCGGTGACGGCCGCTGCGGGCGTCGTCATCGTCGCGACGCTGGTGGTCGAGAGCGCGGCGGCCGGGGTCTCGTGGTCGCCGTACTACAAGGTGACGACGACCCAGAAGCACGACGCCGAGTACGGCGACCGCACGGCCATCGCCGTCAACGGGATCCCGCACCAGACGATGTCGTCGGCAGCATGGAAGCTGGACCGGGCCTCGGAGATCTACCGGACTCCCTACGAGCGCCGGATCGACTCCCCGCTCCGCAACGTGCTGGTCGTGGGCGCCGGCTCGGGCTCCGACGTCGCGATCGCCCTGGCCAAGGGCGCCCAGCACGTCGACGCTGTGGACATCGACCCCCGGATCCTCGAGATCGGAGTGCAGGGCAACCCCGACGAGCCCTACCAGGACCCGCGCGTGACGCGGCACGTCGACGACGGGCGCGCGTTCCTCGAGCGCACGGACGAGAGGTATGACCTGATCCTGTTCGCGCTGCCCGACTCGCTGGCGCTCGTCAGCGGCGCTTCGCAGATCCGGCTGGAGTCGTTCCTCTTCACCCGTGAGGCCCTCGATGCGGCCCGGGACCGGCTGACCGACGAGGGCGTCTTCGCGATGTACAACTACTACCGCGAGGACTGGCTCGTCGCCCGTCTGGCCGGCACCGCGACCGCCGCCTTCGGGCACTCGCCGTGCATCGACCTGTTCGGGGAGTCGACCGCCGTGCTGACGGTGGCCCGCGACGAGGCCAACCAGGACTGTGGGCCGGCGGCGCTCACCGCGACCGGTCCGGAGCCGGCGGACGACAACGCGCCGTTCCTCTACTACCAGGGCGGGCTGCTGCCGTCGGTCTACCTCTGGGCGCTCGCCGGCATCATCGTCGTCTCCCTCCTCCTCGTGCGGGCCTTCGGCGGGCCCTTCCGCGAGATGCGCCCCTACGCCGACCTCTTCTGCATGGGCGCCGCCTTCCTGCTGCTGGAGACCAAGAACATCGCCACCTTCGCCAACCTGTTCGGCACCACCTGGATCGTCAACGCGATGGTGTTCGGCGGTGTCCTCCTGGTGGTGCTGGCAGCCGTCGAGACCACGCGCCGGTTCCGTACGCCGCCACTGCGGGTCGTCTTCGCGCTGATCGCGGTCTCGCTGGCGATCGCGTGGGCGGTCCCGGCGAGCGCGTTGCTCGGGCTCCCCTTCTGGCCGCGGCTCGGCGTCGCCGTCCTGCTCGGCTTCGTGCCCGTCTTCCTGGCCAACATCGCCTTCGCGAAGCGGTTCGCCGACTCCGACAGCTCCCAGGCGGCGTTCGGCATCAACCTGCTCGGCGCGATCGTCGGCGGCTGCCTCGAGTACTCCGCGCTGCTGACCGGCTACCGCAACCTGCTCCTGGTCGTCGGCGTCCTCTACCTCGCCGCCTTCCTGCTCAAGCCGGCGGAGCGGCGGCTCGCGGCGTGAGCGTCAGCAGCGTCGCCTCGGGGCGGCACGCGAGGCGCAGGCGCACGTAGGGGTTGGTGCCCAGGCCGGCGGACACGTGCAGCCAGCTGCTGCCGGGGTCGCCGGGCCGCGAGTGGGCGGGGTGGCGGTGCAACCCCCGGGCGCGTGCGGGGTCGATGTCGCAGTTGGTGGTCAGGGCCCGCCCACCCGGCAGGCAGACCTGGCCGCCGTGCGTGTGGCCGGCGATCACGGCGTCGTAGCCGTCGGCGGCGAACTGGTCCAGGACACGCAGGTACGGCGCGTGGGTGACGGCGAGACGGACGTCGGCACCGGGGTCGGCGGGCCCGGCGACGGCGCCGAGGTCGTCGTACCGCAGGTGGGGGTCGTCGACGCCCGCGAACGCGAACCTGGTGCCCCCCACCTCGAGCGACCCCAGGGTGTTGGTCAGGTCGAGCCAACCTCGGCGGCTGAGCTCCGCCTTCAGCTCCCGCCAGCGCAGCTGCGGGGCCTTGGTGCGGCGACGGCCGTCGTCGGGGAGGAGGTAGAGGAACGGGTTGCGGAAGCCGGGCTCGAAGTAGTCGTTCGAGCCCAGGACGTAGACGCCGGGCGCGTCCAGCAGCGGCCCCAGGGCGTCGAGGACCGGTCCGACCGCCTCCATGTGGGCGAGGTTGTCGCCGGTGTCGATGACGAGGTCGGGGCCCCACGTTGCGAGGTCACGCACCCAGTCCTGCTTGCGTCGCTGCCCCGGGGTCATGTGGAGGTCGCTCAGGTGCAGCACCCTGAGGGGGGCGTGGTCCTCGGGGAGCAGGGGGAGGGTCACCTCCCGCAGCGTGTAGGCGCGGGCCTCCCACGCGGCGTACGCCGTGACCGCGGCGCCGGCTGCGAGGCCGGCACCGGCTGTGCGGCGGGCGATCGGGAGGAGGGACACCGCCCAAGGCTGCCACAATGGCCGGCATGAGTGCTCTGAAGGACCGCCTGCGCCAGGACCTGACCGCCGCCATGAAGGCCCGGGACGAGGTCCGCTCCTCGACACTGCGGATGGTGCTCACCGCGATCACCAACGCCGAGGTCGCCGGCAAGGAGGCGCGCGAGCTCTCCGACGACGAGGTCATCGGCGTGCTCTCGAGCGAGGCGAAGAAGCGGCGCGAGGCCGCGACCGCGTTCGAGGACGGCGGCCGGCCGGAGATGGCGGCCAAGGAGGCTGCCGAGGGCGCCGTGCTGGCCGACTACCTGCCCGCGCAGCTCACCGGGGAGGAGATCGCGGAGATCGTGGCCGAGGCCATCGAGCAGACCGGTGCCGCGAGCGAGGGCATGAAGGCGATGGGCAAGGTGATGGGCGTCGTCACGGCCAAGACCCGGGGTCGGGCCGACGGGGGCGCTGTCGCCGCGGAAGTGCGCCGGCAGCTGGCTGGCTAGTCGTTGTCCCGGCCGTTGCCGTTGCCGCGGCCGCTGTTCCCGTCGCCGTCTCCGTCGTCGCCACCGCCACCGGGGCCGCCGTCGCCGTCGCCCTGCTGCGCGGGCTGCGGCGGCGGGGGCACGTAGCCCGTGGACTGGTAGATGGTGACCGTGTCGCCGCTGCTCACCGACTCACCTGAGGCGGGGGAGGTGTAGGCGACCAGGCCCGCGCCGATGGAGGAGTTGACGCTCCCGCCGACCGAGGCTGCGAAGCCCGCGGCCTCGAGGGTCTGCTGGGCCTGCTCGAGGGTCATGCCGGTCACGCTCGGCACGGTGGTCAGCACGCCGGCGATCTCGTCGCTCGCGGGCACCTGGAAGTCGACGTAGTCGAGACTGCCGGAGATCGCGGCCATCGCGTCGCCCCAGACCGGGCCGGCCACGGTGGAGCCGAAGGCCTCGGAGATGTAGGTGCCGCCGACGGTCTGCCCGTTGAGGGTCACCCAGTGGCCCTCCGAGTTGGCCCCGGCGACCATCGCGGCCGTGGCGATCTGCGGGGTGTAGCCGACGAACCACACCGCCATGTTGCGGTTGATGGTGCCGGTCTTGCCGGCGGACGGCTTGTCGATGGCGATGTTCTGCCCGAAGCCACCGGGCTCCATCACGCCCCGGAGCACCGAGTTGACCGCGTCGGCGACGGCGCCGGGGATCACCTGCTCGCAGGTCTCGGGGTATTCCTTCACTGTGTTGTCGTTGGCGTCCGCGAGCCGGGTCACCGGGCGGGCGTCGCAGTGGTAGCCGCGGCCCGCGAACGTGGCGTAGGCCTCGGCCATCTCGAGCGGGTTGGTGTTGGCCACCCCGAGGGTGAAGGACGGGACCCGCTCGTCGTTGGGGTCGTCGAGGCGGATGCCCATCTGGCGGGCGAGCTCGTAGGGCTCGCACAGCCCGGTCTCCCGCTCCAGCTGGGCGTAGAACGTGTTCACCGACAGCCGGGTGCCGCTGTAGAGGTCGAAGGTGCCCGAGTCGGTGGAGTTGGACACCGGCCAGGGGCTGTAGACGGGGTACATGCCGTCGCAGGTCTCGAACTCGTTCTGCGGGATCTCGATCGACGGCGGGGAGACGAAGGTCTGGCTGAGCGGGATCCCCTGGTTGATCGCGGCCGCGAGGACGAACACCTTGAACGTCGAGCCGGCCTGGAAGCCGTTGGCGTCGCCGTACTCCTCCGGCACCACGTAGTTCAGGTAGGTCTCGCCAGCCTGCTTGTTCTTGCCCATCGGCCGGGACTGGGCCAGGGCCTTGACGTTGCCGGTGCGCGGCTCCACCATCGCCAGCCCGCCGATGGCCTGGTCGGTCGGGTTGACGTGGGCCGCAACGGCCTGGTCGGCCGCCTGCTGGAAGTCGAGGTCGAGCGTGGTGTGGATGGTCAGGCCGCCGGTGAGCAGGAGGCGCTTGCGCTCCTTCGCGGTCTCACCGAGCGACTCGTCCTCCATCAGGTAGTTGACGACGTAGTCGCAGAAGAACGGCGCCTGCGACTGCTGGCAGCCGTTGGGCGACTTCTCCATCCGCAGGCCCAGCGGGCGCTCCTTGAGCTTGTCGGCCTTCTCCTGCGGGATGACGCCGAGCTGCGCCATCCGGGCCAGCACCGTGTTGCGGCGGGCCAGGGCGCGCTCGGGCGACTCGGTCGGGTCGTAGCCGACCGGGTTCTTCACCAGGCCGGCGAGCGTCGCCGACTGCAGCACGTTGAGGTTCTTGGCGTTCTTGGAGAAGTAGTGCCGCGCGGCCGACTGCACGCCGTACGCACCGTCGCCGAAGTAGGCGATGTTGAGGTAGCGCTCGAGGATCCAGTCCTTGGAGTAGTTCTTCTCGAACGCGATGGCGTAGCGCAGCTCGCGGATCTTGCGGGCGAAGGTGCGCTCGGTCGCGGCCTCGCGCTCCGCCTTCGTCCGGGCCTGGCTGAGCAGGGTCAGCTTGACCATCTGCTGGGTGATCGACGAGCCGCCCTGGACGGCGCCGCTGCCCGCCTGGTTGGTGATGAACGCGCGCAGCGTGCCCTTCAGGTCGAGCGCTCCGTGCTCGTAGAAGCGGTAGTCCTCGATCGCGACGACCGCCTGGACCATCTTCCGCGAGATCTGGGCGAGCGGGACGTTGAGCCGGTTCTCGTCGTAGAGCGAGGCGATCAGGTTGCCGTTGACGTCGTAGATCCGGGTCTTCTGCGCGAGGTCCTGCGCCTCCAGCTCCTCGGGGAGGTTGACCATCCCCTCGCTGACCTCCTTGGCCGCGACGCCGAGGACGCCCGCGAACGGGATCGCCAGGCCGGCCATCAGGACGCCGAGCACGGCGGACACTG
Source organism: Nocardioides gansuensis (assembly GCF_003076135.1). Classification (GTDB taxonomy): domain Bacteria; phylum Actinomycetota; class Actinomycetes; order Propionibacteriales; family Nocardioidaceae; genus Nocardioides; species Nocardioides gansuensis. The sequence continues at coordinate 248,183 of NZ_QDGZ01000005.1, forward strand.
CGGCCATCACGCCGAGGTGCTGCAGCACCCTGCGCGACTGCGGCCTCTCGTCGGGCCGGGGGGCATCGGGCTTGGACATGGCCTCCAGAGTACGGGAGCGCCGAGGTTGGGCCGCATCGCGACCGCACGCCTGCGCGGCCGCGGCTAGTCACTTCGGGCCATCGGATTCGGTCCCGATGGCCTCTGTGTGAGAGGGGCTCAAGTGTTTACCGTTCAAGTACGGACATGAATTGGGCGCTATGGGGGCGTCTGACCGGTCCGGGAATCCGGGGTTGAACATCATGTGGGTTGAAGACTGGGCCACTCGGGCAGCGTGCCAGGCGGGGACACCCGACGCGCTCTTCGTACGGGGCGCCGAGCAGAACAAGGCCAAGCAGGTGTGCAGTGGCTGTGCCGTCCGCACCGAGTGCCTTGCCGAGGCACTGGACAACCAGATCGAGTGGGGCGTCTGGGGGGGCATGACCGAGCGCGAGCGCCGGGCACTGCTGCGCCGCCGGCCCGCCGCCTCGTGGCGCACGGTCCTCGAGACCGCCCGGGACCAGCAGACCCCCGTCTCGCTCTGAGGGTCTCGACTTCGCTCGACCAACCGGTGAGGTCTCGACTCCGCTCGACCAACCGGTGAGGCCTCGACTCCGCTCGACCAGCCGACTCCGCTCGACCAGCCGGCGCTCAGGAGCCGTTGCGCGCCAGCAGCTCGCCGACCTCGCGCAGGCCGTCGAGGTCGTGCACGTCTGTCGACAGCGCCGGCACCACCGCGGTCGGGACGCCCGGATGGGCGGTCGCGAACCGGTCACGCAGGTGCACCTCCCGCTCCACGATGCGGACCCGGTCGGCGTGCAGTCTCAGCAGCCCGGCGGTCGTCGAGTCCGGCGCGACCCGCCGCAGCCGGTCGGCCGCGGCCGTGGCCTCCTCTGCTGACAGGTCGCTCAGGGGCCTCGGGCTGGCGCGGTTGACGACCAGACCGGCCAGGGGCATCGAGTCCTCCGTCAGGCGCTCCACGAAGTAAGCGGCCTCCCGGAGCGCGTCCGGCTCCGGCGCGGCGACGACGACGAACGCCGTACCGTCGGCCTGCAGCAGCGCGAAGGTCTTCTGGGCCCGCTGGCGGAAGCCACCGAAGAGGGTGTCGAACGCCGCGACGAAGGTCTGCATGTCCGTGAGCACCTGGGTGCCCAGGACCCGGGTGAGCGCGTGGGTGACCAGGGACATGCCGGCGGTCATGATCCGCGCCGGGCCCTTGGCAGGGGCCAGCAGGAGCCGGATGAAGCGGCCGTCGAGGAAGCTCGACAGCCGCTCCGGGGCGTCGAGGAAGTCCAGCGCCGAGCGGGACGGCGGGGTGTCGACGACGATGAGGTCGTAGGTGCCGTGCTCCTGCGCGTGGGCGTGGATCTGGCCCAGCTTCTCCATCGCCATGTACTCCTGCGTCCCGGCGAACGACGTGGAGAGGGCGACGTAGAAGGGGTTCTGCAGGATCAGGCCGGCCTTCTCGGGGCTGGCCTGGCTGAGCACCACCTCGTCGAAGGTGCTCTTCATGTCGAGCATCATCGCGTCGAGGGAGCCGGGTCTCGACTCCGCTCGACCGTCCGACTCCGCTCGACCGTCCGACTCCGCTCGACCGTCCGACTCCGCTCGACCGTCCGACTCCGCTCGACCGTCCGACTCCGCTCGACCGTCCGACTCCACTGGACCATCCGAGGAGCCGTTCACTCCCTTGACCGGGCGGGGGGTGTTGTCGAGCGCCTCGATGCCCATCGACTGGGCGAGCCGGCGCGCGGGGTCGATCGTGAGCACGACGACCCTGCGCCCCCTCTCGGCCGCGCGCAGCGCCAGGGCCGCCGAGGTCGTGGTCTTGCCGACGCCGCCCGATCCGCAGCACACGATGATGCCGGTGCTGGGGTCGTCGAGCAGGGCGTCGACATCGAGGCGCGGAGCGCGCTCGTCGGTCGCCGCCAGTGGCCCGACGCGGGGCCGCCCCGGCCGGGGCGAGTGCGTGGTCGTGCGCGGGGCACCCCTGCTCATGCCAACCCCTGTTCCTTGAGGGCCGCGGCCAGTTCGTAGAGACCGCCGATGTCGACGCCGCCGGCGAGGCGCGGCAGCTCGTACGCCGGGACGTCGAGGCCGGCGACCACCTCGCGCTGCGAGTCCTCCAGCGCCCGTCGCTCCGCGTGGTCGCGTGCCTCCGCGAGCAGCGAGTCGACCATGGCGTGGTCGACGTCGAGCTTGGCCTTCGCCAGGTCGGCCGCGACGGCCTCCCGGTCGAGCATGTCTTTGCGGACGGCCTCGAGGTCGGCCGCGCCGAGGTCGCGGGGCCGGACCAGGTTGACCACGACGCCACCCACGGGCAGGTGGGCCCTACGCAGGTCCTGGATCCCGTCCGCCGTCTCCTGCACCGGCATCTCCTCGAGCACTGTCACCAGGTGGACCGCGGTGCGAGGCGAGCGGAACAGCGTCATCACCGTGTCGGCCTGCGACTTGATCGGGCCGACCTTGGCGATCCCGGCGAGCTCGCCATTGACATTGAGGAACTGGGTGATCCGGCCGGTCGGCGGGGCGTCGAGCACGATCGCGTCGTACTGCGTGGCGCCCTTGTTGCGGGCGTTGCGCTGGGCCGCCTCGTAGACCTTGCCGGTCAGGAGCACGTCGCGCACGCCGGGGGCGATCGTGGTGGCGAAGTCGATCACGCCGAAGCGGTCGAGCGCCTTCCCCGCGCGGCCGAGCTTGTAGTACATCGCGAGGTACTCCAGCAGGGCCGACTCGGCGTCGATGTGGAGCGCGTAGACCTGCCCGGTGCGGCCGTCGGGGCCGGGCAGGCCCTTGGCGATCCGGCGCTCCTCGTAGGGGAGCGGCTCGACGTCGAACATCCGGGCGATGCCCTGGCGGCCCTCCACCTCGCAGAGGAGCACGTTCTTCCCCGTCGACGCGAGGGCCAGGGCCAGTGCGGCGGCGACCGTGGACTTCCCGGTGCCACCCTTGCCGGTGACGACGTGCAGCCGCACCCCCGGCCAGTCAGAGCGGCTCGGCTGGTCGACGCGGTGGTCGACCGCAGGGACAGTGACATCGACAGGGGGCACGTCCGCAGGATAGGACGCCCGGCCTCGGGGTGGCCTCCCCTAGGATCCACGTGATGGGGGCCACACGCCCCGGCGTACCTCCGGCGCCCGGCGCCGACGAGCGGAAGGAGCCCGATGGACAAGGTCGTGGCGAGCGCGGCGGAGGCCGTCGCCGACATTCCGGACGGAGCCACCCTGGCGGTCGGCGGATTCGGGTTGTGCGGCATCCCGTCGGTGCTGATCGAGGCACTCCTGGAGGCCGGGGTCACCGACCTCGAGGCGGTGTCCAACAACTGCGGCGTGGACGACTGGGGGCTGGGCCGGCTGCTGATGGAGAAGCGGCTGCGGCGCATGGTCTCGTCGTATGTGGGGGAGAACAAGGAGTTCGCCCGGCAGTACCTCTCCGGGGAGCTGGAGGTCGAGCTGACCCCCCAGGGCACGCTGGCGGAGCGGATGCGGGCCGGCGGCTCAGGTATTCCGGCGTTCTTCACCGCCACCGGCGTCGGCACCCAGGTCGCCGAGGGCGGCCTGCCGTGGAAGTACGACGCCGACGGCGGCGTCGAGGTCGCCTCACCCGCCAAGGAGGTGCGGGTCTTCGAGACGGCCGAGGGGGAGAAGGAGTTCGTCCTCGAGCGCGCGATCGTGGCCGACTTCGGGCTGGTGCGGGCCTGGAAGGGCGACCGGCACGGCAACCTCGTCTACCGCGACTCCGCGCGCAACTTCAACCCGCTGGCCGCGATGTGCGGCCGGGTCACTCTCGCCGAGGTCGAGGAGCTCGTCGAGCCCGGCGAGATCGAGCCCAACGACGTGCACACCCCGGGCGTCTTCGTGCAGCGGGTCGTCGCGCTGACGCCCGAGCAGGCGGCGGACAAGCGGATCGAGAAGAGGACGGTCCGATGAGCTGGAATCGCGAGGAGATGGCCGCCCGGGCGGCCTCGGAGCTGACCGACGGGTCCTACGTCAACCTGGGGATCGGGCTGCCGACGCTGGTGCCCAACTACGTGCCCGACGAGGTCGAGATCGTGCTGCAGTCGGAGAACGGCATCCTCGGCGTCGGGCCCTACCCCGTCGCCGGTGAGGAGGACCCCGACCTGATCAACGCCGGCAAGGAGACCGTCACGGTGCGCCGCGGGGCGTCGTTCTTCGACTCCGCCACGTCGTTCGGGATGATCCGCGGCGGCAAGATCGACGCGGCGATCCTCGGCGCGATGCAGGTCTCCAGGCACGGCGACATCGCCAACTGGATGATCCCCGGGAAGATGGTCAAGGGGATGGGCGGGGCGATGGACCTCGTGCACGGCGCCAAGCGGGTGATCGTGCTGATGGAACACGTCGCCAGGGACGGCACCCACAAGATCGTCGACGAGTGCACGCTGCCCTACACCGGCAAGCGGGTGGTGCAGCGGATCATCACCGACCTCTGCGTGATCGACGTGGTCGATCCGGAGACCGGCGAGATCGCCCCCTCCGGCACGCTCGGCGACCGGGCGCTCAAGCTGGTCGAGCTGGCGCCCGGGGTAACCGAGGACGAGGTGCGCGCGGCCACCGGGCCCGAGCTGCTCAGCTGAGCCTGGTGCGGGTGGCGGTGAGCAGGCCGGCGACGGCGAGGGCGACGGCCACGCCGAAGACCGCGAGGAACGGGTCGAGGCCGGCGCGACCGGCGAGGGTGAACACCACGCCCGTGACGGCGAGCGCCACGGCCGCGCCCAGCGAGTCGGCGATCGACAGGGCGGCGGAGTTGAAGCCGCGGTCGCGGTCCGTCGACGCCGCCAGCATGGCAACGCCGGTGCGAGGGTAGCCCAGGCCCATGCCCGCGCCCGCCACGACGTACGCCGCGCCGGCGAGCAGGGCGGGCACGTGCAGCCACACCGAGGCGGCGAGCGAGGCGGTGCCGGCGAGCACGAGCGCCGAGCCCACCAGCATCAGGCGCTCGTCGGAGACGCGCGCGCCGAGCCGGGACTGCACCTGGCTCGCGGTCGCCCAGGTGATGCCGACGACGGTGAGCGCGAGGCCGGCGCGGCCGGGAGTGAGCGACCAGTCCTCCTGGAGCACGAAGACGATGTAGGCCTCGGCGGTGAAGAAGCCGGCGCTCATCAGCCCACGTGTCCCGATGACGGCGGGGAGTCCGCGCGTGGCGGTCAGGGTGCCGCGGGGCACCAGCGGCCGCACGGCGACGACCACCAGGGCCAGGGCGGCGAACGCGAGCAGGGCGCGGCTGCCCTGCGAGGAGCCGAGCAGCTCGAGGGCGAGCGCGCCGCCCGCGGCGAGGGTGGCCCAGAGCAGGCGCGAGGCCGGCACCGGTGCACCCCTGGTCACCTGGTCGGCGAGTCCTCGCAGGGCCGGCGCGATCAGGAGGCCCGCCACCGCCACCAGCGCCACCGTGCCGAGGAAGACCCACCGCCAGCCGATGAGGTCGGCGACGAGGGCCGCGACCGCCGGTCCGAACAGGGAGGGCAGCACCCAGGCCGCGGCGAAGGACGCGAACACGGCCGGCTGCAGGACGGCCGGATAGACGAGGCCCACGACGACGTAGAGGCCGACGGTGAGCGCGCCGCCGCCGAGGCCCTGCAGCACGCGCCCGGCGACGAGGACGTCCATCGACGGCGCCGTGCCGCAGACCAGCAGGCCGAGCGAGAAGAGCACCATCGAGGCAGCCAGCGGCCCGGCCGGGCCGCGGCGGTCGCTCCACATGCCGGCCGCGACCATGCCCACGACTCCGCCGGCGAGCGGTGCCGCGAAGCTCAGGGCGAAGAGCGAGACACCGTCCAGGTCGGCGGCCACGGTCGGCATCACCGTGACCACGGCCATCGCCTCGAACGCCACGAACGCGATGAGGGCGAACATGCCCACCGTCGTCGCGGCGTACCGCTGTCCGAGGATGCGCTCGCGGGTCGGGGCTGGCGGGGTCACGGTCGTCACGATGGCAGACGCTAGGACCTCAAGTGGACTTGAGGTCAACCCGCAGGAATAGCCAGGCGCCGGGCCGGGGTTGGGCCGGGGTGACGACTCCCGCGCTCTCCGTCCTCGACCTGGTGCCGGTGCGCACCGACCAGACCACCTCGGACGCCCTCGCGGCGACGCGCCTGCTGGCCCGGCTCGCGGACGAGCTCGGCTTCCGGCGCTACTGGGTCGCCGAGCACCACAACATGCCCGCGGTGGCCGCGACCAACCCCCCGGTCCTGATCGCGATGCTCGCGGCCGCCACCAGCAGGATCCGGGTCGGATCCGGTGGCGTGATGCTGCCCAACCACGAGCCCCTGGTCGTCGCGGAGCAGTTCGCCCTCCTCGAGGCGGCCCATCCCGGCCGCATCGACCTCGGCATCGGACGGGCGCCCGGCACCGACCCGCTGACCCGCTACGTCCTGCGCGGCGGCGCCTCCGAGGCGGCCGACGACGCCGTCGCGCGGTTCCCGCAGTACGTCGACGACGTGCGCACGCTGATGGAGCCGGACGGGGTCGAGGTGCAGCTCGGGTCGCGCCGTCAGGCCCTGCGATCGACGCCCCGGGCCGCTGGTGTGCCGGAGGTCTGGCTGCTCGGCTCCTCGGACTACTCGGCCCGGCTGGCCGCGGACCGTGGCCTGCCCTACGTCTTCGCCCACCACTTCGCGGGGCAGGGGACCGCCGAGGCGCTGGCCCTCTACCGCTCGGCGTACCGGCCCTCGGAGGCGCACCCGGAGCCGCGCACCTTCCTCACCGTCAATGCCGCCGTCGCCGAGACGGTCGAGGAGGCCCGGCGGCTCGCGCTTCCCCAGGTGCAGGCGATGGTCGCCCTGCGGACCGGCGGCCGGCTGGGCCCCCAGCGGCTCGTCGAGGAGGCGGAGGCGCAGCCGGTGGCTCCCGAGCACGAGGGCCTCGCGGCCGCGATGCTCCGGCGGTGGGTCGTGGACACCCCCGACCGGGCCCGCGAGCGGATCGCGGAGCTGGCCGGGCAGTTCGGCGTGGACGAGGTGATGGTCCACCCGGTGGTGGGTGCCTTCGCCGGCACGCCGGCCGATGCCGCGCCCGCGCGGGAGGCGACGCTCCACCTGCTCGCGGGCTGACGTCCTAGTGGCGCTCCTCCAGCCCCACGCTCTCGCGCAGCTTCCGGACCGCGTCCCGCAGCTCCTCGTTGTCCGAGGCATGGTGGGTCATCAGCGCCGAGAGCGCCTCGGCGATCACGTTGAGCTTCTCCTGCGTCGCCTCCTGGGACCGGCGGCCGGAGTTCTCGAGCAGGACCAGCAGCACAAGGGCCACGACGGACGCGATGGTGTGGATCGCGATCTGCCAGGCGTGGGCGTCGTGCCAGAGGGGATAGCTCGCCGCCCACGCCGCCACGATCACGAGCATCACCAGGAAGAACGGCGCCGAGCTGACCACCCGGTGGCTCGACTCGACGAACTTCTCGAACGGCCCGAGTCCTTCACTGTGGCGCCGGCTCTCTGCCGCCGGGGTGCGCTGTTCCTCGTGCGTGGGCTCCATCATCCGAGGGTAGCCGCGTGCCGGGTCCCAGGGCCGCGAGTAGGGTCGGCGCCATGACGACGTGGGAATACCAGGTGGCGCCGATTCCGCTCCACAACGAGGCGCTGATGCTCAACAACTTCGGCCAGGACGGGTGGGAGCTCGTGGCCATCCACACCAACGCGCAGGGTGGCCTGGTGGCCTTCCTGAAGCGCGCCAAGGACGCCTGATGGGTGCCGAGGCGACGCTCCGGTCGATGGGCATCACGGTCCCCGAGGTGGTGCCGCCACTCGCGGCGTACGTCCCCGCCGTGCGTTCCGGCAACCTCGTCTTCACCGCCGGCCAGCTGCCCGCCCGCGACGGCGAGATGCTCGCCGTCGGCAAGGTCGGCGCCGAGGTGACCGAGGAGCAGGCCTACGAGTGCGCCCGCCAGGCCGCGCTCAACGCGCTGGCCGCGATCCGGGCCGAGATCGGCTCGCTCGACGACATCAAGCGCGTGGTCAAGGCGGTCGTCTTCGTCGCGTCGACGCCCGACTTCACCGCGCAGCCGAAGGTCGCCAACGGCGCCTCGGAGTTCCTCGGCGAGGTCTTCGGCGACGCCGGCCGCCACGCGCGCTCCGCCGTGGGCGTCCCGGTGCTGCCCCTCGACGTCCCCGTCGAGGTCGAGCTCGTCGTCGAGGTCTGATGCGCCGACTGCCGCTGCCCGACGGCCTGGTCGAGCAGGCCAGGGCGTACGCCGAAGGGCGGGCCACGCCGGCCGAGCCCCGCGACGCGGCGACCGTCGTGCTGCTGCGCGACGGCGACGACGGGCCCGAGGTCTACCTGCTGCGGCGGCAGGCGTCGATGGCGTTCGCCGCCGGCATGTGCGTGTTCCCGGGCGGCGGCGTCGATCCCCGAGACTTCGACCACTCGGTCGCCTGGGCGGGTCCGTCGCCCGCGGAGTGGGCGGCCCGGCTCGGCTGCGACGAGGCGATGGCGCGGGCGCTCGTGTGCTCGGCCGTCCGGGAGACCTTCGAGGAGTCCGGCGTCCTGCTCGCCGGGCCGTCGGCGGACTCGGTGGTGGCGGACACGACCGGCGCCGACTGGGAGTCCGACCGGGTCGCGCTCGAGTCGCGGGAGCTGTCCTTCACCTCCTTCCTCGCCGACCGCGGGCTTGTGCTCAGGTCGGACCTGCTCGGGGTCTGGGCCGGCTGGCTGACGCCGGTCTTCGAGCCTCGCCGCTACCGCACCTGGTTCTTCGTCGCCGTGCTGCCGGAGGGACAGGTGACCCGCGACGTCTCCAGCGAGTCGGCCTCGGTGACCTGGCTGCCGGCGAAGCAGGCCGTCGAGCTCGTGGAGGCCGGCGAGATGCTGATGCTTCCGCCGACCTACCTGACCTGCCTCGACGTCGCGGAGTACGCCGCGACCGCCGACGTGCTCGCCGAGGCAGCGGGCCGCACGGTCGAGATGTTCATGCCCGAGATCGTGGAGGAGGGCGAGGGATTCGTGCTGTCCACTCCCACGCACTACGTGGGGCTGCTGGAGGCGCGCCGGTGAGCTGGGCCGGGGGCTCCTTCGGGTCCAGCGGCACCTGCGTGCTGGCGCCCAACGCCGGCCCGATGACCCTCGACGGCACCAACACCTGGGTGCTCCGTGCTCCCGGGTCCTCCCGCTCGGTCGTGGTCGACCCGGGGCCCTCCGTCGAGTCCCACCTGGCCGCGATCGGGGATGCGGCGGGCGACGTGAGCGCCGTACTCCTCACCCACCACCACGCCGACCACAGCGAGGCCGCCCGCGAGTTCGCCGAGCGGCACGGCTGCGGCGTGCGGGCGCTCGACCCGGCGTACCGCCTCGGCTCGGAGGGCCTGGGCGAGGGTGACGTGGTCGTCGTCGACGACCTCGAGGTGCACGTCGTCGCGACGCCCGGGCACACCTCCGACTCGCTGTCCTTCGTGGTCCCCGCCGACGGCGCGGTGCTGACCGGCGACACGGTGCTCGGGCGCGGGACGACCGTGGTCGCGCACCCCGACGGCGAGCTCGGTGCCTACCTGTCCTCGCTCGAGCGCCTCCGTGCGCTGTGCGGCGAGCAGAGCATCACGTCCGTCTGGCCGGGTCACGGGCCGGTGATCACCGACGCGCTCGGCGCGATCGACCACTACCTCGCGCACCGTCAGGAGCGGCTCGACCAGGTCCGCGACGCGCTGCGGGTGCTGCACGCGCGGGCGCGCTCCGGTGAGCGGCTCGACCACGAGGCGCTGCCCCGGGCGATCGTCGAGATCGTCTACGCCGACGTCGACCCGGTGCTGTGGGGCGCGGCCGAGCTGTCGGTGCGGGCCCAGCTGTCGTTCCTTTCCTCACGCGGCTGAGACTCCTACGGTGGGGGCATGGGCACTCCACAGCAGACCACTGACCACCAGGCCGTCGTGGCGCTCTCGCGGGCGCTCGACCAGGCCGGCGACGTGCTCGCCGCCGTGCGCCCCGACCATCTCGACCGGCCCACGCCGTGCGAGGGCTGGACGGTGCGCCAGCTCGTCGGGCACCTTGCCGCCACTCCCGCCAACTTCCTCGCGATGAACCGCGGCGAGGACGTCGACTGGTCCGCCGAGCACGAGCCGAGCGACACGTACGTCGCGGACTACCGGGCGAGCGCCGACGACCTCATCCACCACTGGCACCAGCGGCCGGACTCCGACGCCCCGCAGGCCGACTTCCAGACCGCCGAGCTGGCCCTGCACACGTGGGACCTGGCCCGGGCCATCGGGTGGTCCCGGCCGCTCGAGCCCCTCGTCGCCGAGCGCGCGCTGGCGATGCTGGAGGGGGCGCTCACGCCGGACAACCGCGGCGACGCGTTCCGCCCGCCCGTCGACGTGCCTGCTGATGCGCCGGTCTACGATCGGCTCGCGGGGTTTGCGGGGCGCGATCCGTCGACGCTCTAGCCCCGGATTCCGGGACCTCTCAGGCGAGCACGCGCAGCGCGGCCTCGACGTCGTCCTCGTCGTTGTAGAGGTGGAACGACAGCCGGAGCCGGCCGGCGCGCACGGCGGCGCGCAGCTCGGCCGCAGCCAGGCGATCGGTGACGTCATCGGGGCAGGGCACCGACACGATGGCCGAGTCGCCCGGTGGCAGCCCGAGGCCCTCGCGGAAGGCGTTGGCCAGGCCGAGGTCGTGCGCGTGGATGCGCTCGATGCCGAGGTCGAGGAGCAGGTCGAGCGCGGGTGCGTGGCCGACCCAGCTCGCCCACGCCGGCGAGACATCGAGGCGTCGGGCAGTGCCGGCCAGCCTCAGCGGCGGCCCGTAGATCGATTCCCAGCGCTGCTCGCCGGCATACCACCCGGCGGCGAGCGGCGGCAGCGCGTCGAGCAGCCCCGGCCGCACGCCGAGGAAGGCCGTGCCGCGGGGGCCGAGGAGCCACTTGTAGCCACCGCACACGACGTAGTCGGCGCGCGGGTCGGCCAGCGGCAGCCAGCCGGCCGCCTGGGTGACGTCGACGAGGGTGCGTGCACCGGCTGCCTCGGCCGCGTCCGCGAGCGCGGCCAGGTCGACGAGCCGCCCGTCGGCAGACTGGACGGCCGAGACCGCCACGAGCCCCACCGAGGCATCGATCGACTCGACGAGCTCCTCGAGGGGCACGAGGCGTACGTCGAGCGCAGGGGACGCGAGGAACGGGAACAGCACCGAGGTGAAGTCCTCCTCGGCGGTGAGCACGCGAGTGCCCGCGGGCAACCCTGCCGCAACGAGCCCGACGAACTGCGAGGTCTGGCTGCCGGTCGCCACGTCGTCCGGCGACAGGCCGACCAGCGTCGCGAACGCCGATCGGCAGCGCTCGACGTCGGCGTCCACGTCGGGAGCATGCACCGAGCCAGACGCGCGGGCGTCCTCGAACGCGCGCAGCGCCTCGGTCGCCCGTCTCGGGGCGAGCCCGAGGGTCGCAGAGTTGAGGAACGTGCCCCGGGGAGCGAACTCCGCCGGGGCCAGCGACGGCATCGTCAGCGGGCTCGGCGGGAGAGGCGCTCGATGTCCATGATCACGACGGAGCGGGGCTCGAGGCGGAGCCAGCCGCGCGAGGCGAAGTCGGCGAGCGCCTTGTTGACCGTCTCGCGGGAGGCGCCCACCAGCTGGGCGAGCTCCTCCTGGGTGAGGTCGTGGTGGACGTGCACGCCGTCGTCGGCGGTGCGGCCGAAGCGGTCGGCGAGGTCGAGCAGCGCCTTGGCGACGCGGCCCGGCACGTCGGAGAACACCAGGTCGGCGACGACGTCGTTGGACTTGCGCAGGCGGGCGGCGAGCTGGGCGAGCAGGCCGCGGGCCACCATCGGACGGCCGTCGAGCCAGCGCAGCAGGTCCTCGTGGGACAGCGAAGCGAAGGTGGCGTCGGTGACCGCGGTGACGGTCGCCGAGCGCGGCCCCGGGTCGAAGAGCGAGAGCTCGCCGAACATCTGGCCCGGGCCCATGATCGCCAGCAGGTTCTCCCGGCCGTCACTCGAGGTGCGGCCGAGCTTCACCTTGCCCTCGACCACGATGTAGAGCTTGTCGCCCGAGTCGCCCTCGTGGAAGAGCACGTCGCCCCGGCGCAGCTTGGTCTCCGCCATGGAATTGTGCAGCGCCGTGGCCGCCTCGTCGTCGAGGGCGCTGAACAGCGGGGCCTGACGCAGCACGTCGTTGTCCACGGGGAATCCTCCAGTGAGTCGCGGTCCCAGGCCTAGGGGGAACGACGGCCGGGGCATGGTGGTTCTGGCGTGATCCTAGTCGTGTTATGAGTCACACACGGCAATCAGACCACAACCAGGGTTGTCGTTAGCGGGTCGTACCCTGTCTGCCGTGCCCGCCTCGCCGACTGTCGTCCGCCCCGACACCGCCCTCGTCAGACGCGCACGCAAGATGGACCGGGTGCTCGCCGAGACCTACCCCGAGGCCCGCTGCGAGCTCGACTTCAGCACGCCGTTCGAGCTCCTCGTCGTCACCGTCCTGAGCGCCCAGACCACCGACCGGCGGGTCAACGCGGCGAGCCCCGCACTCTTCGCGGCATACCCGACGCCGGTCGCGATGGCGGCCGCGCCGCGCGAGCACCTCGAGCAGCTGGTCGGCCCGCTCGGCTTCTTCCGGCAGAAGACCGAGGCGCTCCTCAAGCTCAGCCAGGCGATCGTGGAGCGCTACGACGGGGAGGTGCCGGGCCGCCTCGAGGACCTCGTCACCCTCCCGGGAGTCGGCCGCAAGACCGCCAACGTCGTGCTGGGCAACGCGTTCGGCGTCCCGGGCATCACCGTCGACACCCACTTCGGCAGGCTCGTCCGCCGCTTCGGGTGGACCGAGGAGACCGACCCCGTGAAGGTGGAGCACGCCGTCGGCGCGCTGTTCCCCAAGCGCGACTGGACGATGCTCTCCCACCACGTGATCTGGCACGGCCGCCGCCGCTGCCACGCCAAGAAGCCCGCGTGCGGCGCCTGCCCGCTCGCCCGCCTCTGCCCGTCCTACGGCCTGGGCCCGACCGACCCGGTGGAGGCCGACAAGCTCGTCAAGACCCAGGGGCCGGCGTGAGGCTGCGGCTCGCAGCCCTCGCGGCTGCCCTCCTCTGCGCGGGCGTGCTCTCGGCCTGCGACGCCGACGTCGCGCCGCCCGGAGACCCCGACGTGCGGGTCGACACCCCGGCGCTGCGCGAGCTCAAGCGCGAGATCGGCATGGAGCCGTGCCGCCCGGGGGACGCCGAGCCCGTCGACGGCGGCCTCCCGGAGGTCAGCCTGCCGTGCCTGGGCGGCGGCGAGGACGTCGACCTCTCGACGCTGCGCGGCCCGCTGGTGGTCAACCTCTGGCAGGCCTTCTGCGGTCCCTGCAAGAAGGAGATGCCGGCGCTGCAGGCCTTCCACGAGCGGTACGGCGATCGCGTGGGCGTGCTCGGCGTCGACTACCAGGACGTCAACCCGGAGGCGGCGCTCGGACTCGCGCGGCGCACGGGCGCGACGTACCCCTCCGTCGCCGATCCGGCCGGCGAGCTGCAAGGCCAGGACTCGATCGGCGTGATCCGCGGGATGCCGACCTTCGTGCTGGTGGACGCCGAGGGCCGGGTGGCCAGCGTGCTGCCCGGGGGCGTCGACTCGGTCGCCGATATCAAGGAGATGGTCGCCGAGCACCTGGGGGTGCAGCTGTGAGCACGTTCGACGGCGTGCCGCTGCCCGACTGGCTGGTGGCCGTCGCGCACGCCGCCGACACCCTCGACGTGGACGACCTGACCACGTTCAGGCCGCCGGACGACGGATCGACCCGCAAGGCGGCGGTGCTGATCCTCTTCGCCGACTCGCCCCCGGTCGACGGTGTCCCCGGCGAGCTGCTGCTCACCGAGCGGGCCCACCACATGCGCACCCAGCCCGGGCAGGTGTCCTTCCCAGGCGGCTCCACCGACCCCGGCGAGACGGCCGTCGAGGCCGCGCTGCGCGAGGCAGAGGAGGAGGTCGGCCTCGATCCGGCGGGCATCCACGTCTTCGGCAGCCTGCCCGAGCTGTGGCTGCCGCCGAGCAACTTCGCGGTGACACCGGTCCTGGGCTACTGGCACGCCCCGGCGCCCGTCTGGGTCAGCAGCCCCGACGAGGTGCACGCGGTCCACCACGTCCCCATCGCCGAGCTCCTCGACCCCGAGCACCGGATCACCGTGACCCATCCCAGCGGATACCGCAGCCCCGGCTTCCTGATCGGGCCCGACAAGGACGTGATCCTGTGGGGCTTCACCGCCGGCATCCTCTCGCGGCTCTTCGATCACCTCGGCTGGACGCGCGACTGGGACCAGGCGCGGCTGCGTGACCTTCCGCAGCACATGCTGCAGGGTGGATCCACCCGGCGGCCCCGGGCGGACACCACAGACCAGGAGTGAGCGATGAACCCCCTCGACTGGTGCCTCCTGGTGCTGGTGGGTCTCTATGCCCTCTCGGGCTACTGGCAGGGCTTCGTCACCGGGGCCTTCGCCACCGCCGGCCTGCTGCTCGGTGGGCTGTTCGGCATCTGGGTGGCGCCGATCGCCCTCGGTGACGCCGCCCCGTCCCTGTGGGTCTCGCTGGGGGCGCTCTTCATCGTGATCCTCTCCGCGTCGGTGGGGCAGGCGGTCCTGCAGTACACCGGCGCCCGGATCCGCGACCGGATCACCTGGCAGCCGATCCGGGCCGTGGACGCGGTCGGGGGCGCGGCGCTCAGTGCCGCCGCCGTACTGATCGTCGCCTGGGCCCTCGGCGTGGCCATCTCCGGCTCGCGGATCGGACCCGTCACCACGCTGGTGCGCGAGTCCACGGTCCTGGCGCGGGTCGACCAGACGCTGCCCAGGCAGGCCGGGACGGTGCTGCAGACCTTCAACAACGTGGTCGGCACCACGTTCTTCCCGCGCTACCTCGAGCCCTTCGCCCCCGAGCGCATCGTCGAGGTGGGCCCGGGACCCAGGCGGCTCCTCCAGGATCCCGACGTGCTCGACGCCGCCCCGAGCGTGCTCAAGGTGCGCGGCACCAACGAGTGCGGCAACGGCGTCGAGGGCACCGGCTTCGTCTACTCCCCGGACCGGCTGATGACCAACGCACACGTCGTCGCCGGCGTCGACCAGCCCGAGGTCGAGATCGGCGGCTCGTCGGTGCCCGCGCGCGTGGTCCTCTACGACGAGGACCTCGACATCGCCGTGCTCGCCTTCGAGGCCGACGTGCCCCACCTCGTCTTCGACAAGTCGGCCGAGGCGACCGATGGCGTCGCGGTGCTCGGCTACCCGCAGGACGGCCCCTACGACGTGCAGCCTGGCCGCATCCGGTCCGAGCAGCGGCTGCGCTCACCCGACATCTACGGCGAGGGCTCGGTGATCCGCGACGTCATCTCCCTCCGCGCGCTGGTCCGGCCGGGCAACTCGGGTGGCCCCGTGATCTCCTCGGGCGGCGACGTGGTCGGGGTGGTCTTCGCGGCCTCGGTGACCGACGCCGAGACCGGCTACGCGCTCACGGCCGACCAGGTCGCCGAGAGCGCCGCCCGGGGCGTGACCTCGTCGGCGACGGTCGACACCGGCACCTGCGTGCGCTAGCCGGGTCTCGATACGGCGCTGGCGCGCCTACTCGACCAGCGAGAAGAACTTCGAGACGGCGCTGGCGCGCCTACTCGACCAGCGTCAGCCGTGCCCCTTCAGGGCGCGGGGGATCTCCCTGCCCTGGGCCATGGCGCGCTCGGGGCCCTTGACCTGCTTGACCTGCCTGAAGCCGATGTAGGCGAGCAGACCGGCGACGAGGAGGTAGAAGGCGAAGACGATCAGGAACGCCCAGTGCAGGTCGAGGCCGGAGCCGTTCCAGTGGATGAGGTAGGCGATCGCGACGGACAGCATGATGATGGCGAGCACCGCCAGGAAACCGGCGGCGGCGAACAGGCCGAGGCCGGTGCCGCCGTGCTTGAAGCTGACCTTCAGCTCCGACTTGGCCAGCTGGATCTCCTTCGAGATCAGCGTGGAGATGTCGCGGCTGGCGTCGACGACCAGAGCGCCGATGGTCGGATCGGTGTCCTTGACCGGTTCGGAAGCCATGCGGTGTGTCCTATCGGTGGCGACGCGGAGGCTGACGTGGCCGACCCTACACAAGGGCGGCGCCCGGCTAGCATGGTCCGCAGGTGTGCCGGGAAGTCTGGTCGGCTCGTGCCCTGCCCCGGGGTGCGGACGACGATCGACGACCCCCACGAGAGGCCGCCGCATGACCAACCCCCACGGTGACCAGCCCGACATCTCCGAGGACGAGGTCTGGCGCACCGGGCCCTCCTACCTCGCGAGCAACAAGCCGCTGGTGCGGCTGGTCGCGCGGCCCCTGCGCGAGTTCCTGCGGGTCGAGGCGGCGGGCTCGCTGCTGCTGCTGGCGGCCGCCGCTGTCGCGCTGGTGTGGGCCAACTCGCCCGTCGCCGCGTCGTACGACTCGTTCTGGCACACCGAGGTCGGCCTCGAGATCGGGCCGCTGCACCTCGTCGAGTCGCTGCAGCACTGGGTCAACGACGCGCTGATGGTGATCTTCTTCTTCGTCGTCGGCCTGGAGATCAAGTACGAGCTGGTCCACGGCGACCTGCGCGACCCCCGCACCGCGGCGCTCCCGATCATCGCCGCGGTCGGCGGCATGGCGGTGCCCGCGCTGGTCTATTTCGCGATCGCGGGCGGTCCCGAGACCGGCAGCGGCTGGGGCATCCCGATGGCCACCGACATCGCCTTCGCCGTCGGGGTCCTGGGACTGCTCGGGCGCCGCATCCCGAGCGCGGCTCGCCTGTTCCTGCTGACCCTGGCGATCGTCGACGACATCGGCGCGATCATCGTGATCGCGATCTTCTACACCGCCGAGCTCGACATGGCCTGGCTCGCCACGGCGACCGGCCTGCTGCTCGTCATGGTGGGGCTGCGGATGCTGCGGGTGTGGTCGTTCCCCGTGTACGTCGTGCTCGGCGTGGGGGTCTGGTTCGCGCTCCTCGAATCGGGCGTGCACGCCACACTGGCCGGCGTCGCCATCGGACTGATCACGCCCGCGACCGCCCTGCTGCGGGAGGATGTGGCCCGCTCCTACGCCCGTGAGGCGATCACCGACCACCATCTCGACGCCGACGAGCTCGCGCGCCTGCGCTTCCTGCTCGCGGAGTCGGTGCCCGTGGTCGAGAGGCTGCAGGCCCAGCTGCACCCCGTCTCGGCGTACCTCGCCCTGCCCGTCTTCGCGCTCGCCAACGCCGGCGTCGACCTGCGCGGCGGGGTGGTCGGGGAGGCCATGACGTCGTCGGTCGCCCAGGGCATCGTGCTCGGCCTCGTCGTCGGCAAGCCGGCGGGCATCGTGCTCGCCTGCTTCGTGGCGGTGCGGCTGGGACTCGGCCGGCTGCCCGACCGCACGACGTGGACGATGGTGTCCGGCATCGGCTGCGTGGCGGGAATCGGCTTCACGGTGTCGCTGTTCATCGCGGGGCTGTCGTTCCCCGGCTCCGAGCAGCTCACGGGGGACGCCAAGGTCGGCATCCTGCTCGCCTCGGCCGCTGCTGCGGTGCTCGGCTGGCTGCTGCTGCGGCTCACCTCGCCCGAGCCGCTGCCCGACGCGGACGACTGAGCGCCGTACGAACCCTGATCCTGGGGTAGTCCGTGACGATCGGACCCTCAACCGGCTCGGCCAAGGGTCCGATCGTCACGGACTACCCCGAGAAGCAGGGGCAGGTCAGTCCTCGGAGGGGGCCGAGGCCTCCTTCGACTTGATCAGGTCCATCACCGTCGAGTCGGCCAGCGTGGTGACGTCGCCGACCTCCCGGTGCTCGGCGACGTCCTTGAGCAGGCGGCGCATGATCTTGCCGGAGCGGGTCTTCGGCAGCTCGGGGACGATCATGATCTGGCGCGGCTTGGCGATCCCGCCGATCTCCTTGGCCACGTGGTTGCGCAGCTCGGTGACCAGGTCGTCGCCCTGCACGCCCGCCGACTCCCGGAGGATGACGAACGCGCAGACCGCCTGGCCGGTCATCTCGTCGGCGGCACCCACGACGGCGGCCTCGGCGACCATCGGGTGGGAGACGAGCGCCGACTCGATCTCGGTGGTGGAGAGGCGGTGGCCGGAGACGTTCATGACGTCGTCGACGCGGCCGAGCAGCCAGATGTCGCCGTCGTCGTCCTTCTTGGCGCCGTCGCCGGCGAAGTAGAGGCCCTCCCAGCGCGACCAGTAGGTGTCCTTGAAGCGCTGGTCGTCGCCCCACAGCGTGCGCAGCATCGCCGGCCACGGCTGCGTGAGCACGAGGTAGCCGCCGGAGCCGTTGGGCACCGGGCGCGCCTCGTCGTCGACCACGTCGGCGGCGACGCCGGGCAGCGGCGTCATCGCCGAGCCGGGCTTGCCCGACGTCACGCCCGGCAGCGGGCTGATCAGGATCTGGCCGGTCTCGGTCTGCCACCAGGTGTCGACGATCGGGGCCTTGTCGCCGCCGATGTTCTTGCGGTACCAGATGTATGCCTCGGGGTTGATCGGCTCGCCGACCGAGCCGAGGAGGCGGATCGAGGAGCGGTCGTACTTCGCAGGGATCTCGTCGCCCCACTTCATGAACGTCCGGATCGCGGTGGGTGCGGTGTAGAAGATCGTGACGCCGTACTTCTCGACGATCTCCCACCAGCGGCCCTTGTGCGGGGCGTCGGGCGTGCCCTCGTACATCACCTGCGTCGAGCCGTTGGCCAGCGGGCCGTAGACCATGTAGCTGTGGCCGGTCACCCAGCCGACGTCGGCGGTGCACCAGTAGACGTCGGTCTCCGGCTTGAGGTCGAAGACCGCCCAGTGCGTCCAGGACGTGCCGACCAGGTAGCCGCCGGTCGTGTGCAGGATGCCCTTCGGCTTGCCGGTGGTGCCGGAGGTGTACATCACGTAGAGCGGGTGCTCGCTGTCGTGGAGCTCGGCCTCGTGCTCGGCCGACGCGGCGTCGACGACGTCGTGCCACCACACGTCGCGGCCCTCGGCCCAGTCGACATCCTGTCCGGTACGCCGCACCACGAGGACGTTGCGCACGAGGTCGCCCACCTTGGCGATGGCCTCGTCGACGGCCGGCTTGAGCGCGGACGGGGCGCCGCGCCGGTAGCCGCCGTCTGCGGTGATGATCACCTTGGCCTCGCAATCGGTGACCCGCGAGGCGAGGGCGTCGGCGGAGAAGCCGCCGAAGACCACGGTGTGGGGAGCGCCCAGGCGCGCGCAGGCCAGCATCGCGACGACCGTCTCGGGGATCATCGGCATGTAGATCGCGACCCGGTCGCCCTTCTGCACGCCGAGCTCGGTGAGCGCGTTGGCGGCGCGGCACACCTCGTCCTTGAGCTGGGCGTAGGTGAGGTCGCGGGTGTCGTCCTCCGGCTCGCCGACCCAGTGGAGGGCGACCTTGTCGCCGCGGCCGGCCTCGACGTGGCGGTCGAGGCAGTTGACCGCCGCGTTGATCGTGCCGCCGACGAACCACTTGGCGAAGGGCGGGTTGCTCCAGTCGAGCACCTGGTCCCACTTCTGGCCCCAGTCGAGCCGCTCGGCGGCCTCGGCCCAGAAGGCTTCGCGATCGGAGGCGGCCCGCTCGTAGGCCTCCTCGGTGACGTTCGCCGAGGCGGCCAGCTCGGCCGGTGGTGCGAAGCGCCGCTGCTCGTTCATGAGGTTGGACAGGGTTTCCTCGGACAAGGCTCTCTCCTGCTCGATCTGGGGGTGGCGTGGGCCACCTGCGAACCTACTCCCCGCCAGCCTTCCGGGACGAGGGTTGCACGGTGGTCGCCAGGGTGGTCGGTGGAACGGGCGACGGCGGCTGTAACGCCGGGTCAGGAGCTGTAGTACCTATGGAATTTCATAGGTAGAGGAAGCCCTGACCCGGCGTTACAGCGGCGGGGCCGTCGTGACTCAGTGGTGCACGGCGCTCTCCGCGCCCGCCCCGGTGAGGGCACGGACCTCGAGCTCGGTGAAGCGGTCCTCGGCGGCGGGCTCCCGGCCGGTCACCGTCCCGATGAAGCCGAGCAGGAAGCCCAGCGGGATCGACACGATGCCCGGGTTGTTGAGCGGGAAGATCGCCCAGTCGGAGTCGGGGAACAGCGACGTGGGAGCGCCCGACATGACGGGTGACAGCAGCACCAGGCCCACGGCGGCGATCAGGCCGCCGTAGATGCTCCACGTGGCGCCGCGGGTGTTGAAGCGCCGCCAGAACATGTTGTAGATGATGGCCGGCAGGTTGGCCGACGCCGCGACGGCGAAGGCCAGCGCCACGAGGAAGGCGATGTTGAGCCGCTGCGCCGGGATCGACAGTGCGATCGCGATGGCGCCGATGGCGAACGCCGCGATTCGGGCCACCCGGACCTCGTCTTTCTCGCTGACCGGCTGGTCCTTCTTGATGACGCCCTTGTAGAGGTCGTGCGCCACCGACGACGAGCTGGCCAGGGTCAACCCGGCGACCACCGCGAGGATGGTCGCGAACGCGACCGCCGCGATGAGCGCGAGCAGGATGGCGCCGCCGGTCGAGCCCTCGCCGCCGCCGACCGCCTCGGCCAGCAGAGGAGACGCGAGGTTCTGGTTGCCGCCGGCCGCCGGGTCCACGGCGTCCCGCGACAGAAGCGCCGCCGCGCCGAAGCCCAGCACCAGGGTCATGAGGTAGAACGCGCCGATGAGCCCGATGGCCCAGAGCACGGACTTCCGCGCGTCCCGGGCGGTGGGGACGGTGTAGAAGCGGATCAGGATGTGCGGAAGGCCGGCCGTACCGAGCACCAGGGCCAGGCCGAGGGACAGGAAGTCGATCTGCGAGGTCAGCGTCGAGCCGTACTGGAGGCCGGGCTGGAGGAACGCATCGCCCTTCCCGGAGTTCTCCGCCGCCGCACCGAGGAGCGAGGAGAGGTTGAAGTTGAACTCCGCCAGCACGAGGACCACGATCAGCGCCGAGCCGAGCATCAGCATGACGGCCTTGATGATCTGGACGTACGTCGTGCCCTTCATGCCGCCGACGACGACGTAGAAGATCATCAGCGCGCCGACACCGATGATGGTGATGTTCTTGATGGCCTGGCTG
The DNA here is from genome assembly GCF_003076135.1 of Nocardioides gansuensis. Lineage (GTDB taxonomy): Bacteria > Actinomycetota > Actinomycetes > Propionibacteriales > Nocardioidaceae > Nocardioides > Nocardioides gansuensis. Next base: position 269,140 of record NZ_QDGZ01000005.1, read on the forward strand.
TCGACGCCGAGGAGCAGCGCCACCAGGGTTCCTGCACCGACCATCTGGGCCAGCAGGTAGAAGATCGACACGACGACCGTGGACAGCGACGCGGCCGTGCGGACCGGGCGCTGCCGCATCCGGAACGCGAGCTGGTCGGCCATGGTGTAGCGACCGGCGTTGCGCAGCATCTCGGCAACGAGCAGCAGCGCGACGAGCCAGGCGACGAGGAAGCCGATGGAGTAGAGGAAGCCGTCGTAGCCGTAGAGGGCGATGGCACCCGAGATGCCCAGGAAGGAGGCGGCCGACATGTAGTCGCCGCCGATGGCGAGGCCGTTCTGGAAGCCGGAGAAGGAGCGGCCGCCGGAGTAGAAGTCGGCGGCCGTCTTGTTCTGTCGGCTCGCCCAGAAGGTGATGCCGACCGTCAGGGCGACGACGGCGAGGAAGAGGACGGTGGTCAGGACCTGATCGCTCATGACTGACCTCGCCTCGCGTTGGTGCCTGCCTGGTCGCGGTAGCTCTGCTCGAGGTCGCGGGCCAGCGGGTCGAGCTTGGAGTTGGAGTAGCTGCTGTAGAGCCACGCCAGCCCGAACGTCGTGACGAACTGCAGCAGCCCGAAGACCAGGGCCACGTTGATGTTGCCGACGACCTTGGCGTTCATCAGATCAGGTGCCCAGTTGGAGAGCACGACGTAGAGCAGGTACCACGCGAGGAAGGCCGCGGTGGCGGGGATGACGAACCCGCGATAGCGCTTCCTCAGCTCGGTGAACTCCTGTGTCTCATGCAGCCGGTCGTAGACCGGATCGTGGCGCGCGGCCTGTTCATGTGCCTGGGAAGTCACGGGTTCGTCCTCTCGCAACGGGATGCGGTCACGCTGCTGTGACCACCATCACGGTCGCACCGGTGCGCCGCACCGGGCGAGTACGACGAGGCGACGGGTCGGCGGGCGGGTGCCGGAAGGCGCCCAGCGGTCGGTGCGGTAGGACGAACGGTCAGGCGGCAGCCAGGCGGGCCCTCACGGGACGTCGTAGGTCAGCTCGATGCCGTCGGCCCAGGTCGCGCAGCTGCAGCCGGCCGGGTCGGGGAGTGCCTTGATCGCCTCGCCGAGGAGGCCGGTGAGACGTTCCAGGTTGGCCCGGAAGAGCGCGAAGACCTCGGCCTGGCCGACGCCCCCGCCCGAGTCTGCGCCGGCGTCCATGTCGGTGACCAGGGCGAGCGCGGCGTAACACTGCCCCAGCTCCCGGGCGAGCGCCGCCTCGGGCGCGCCGGTCATGTTGATCAGGTCCCATCCCTGGGCGGCGTAGTGCGCCGACTCCGCGCGCGTCGAGAACCGCGGGCCCTCGACGACGACCATCGTGCCGCCCGCCTTCACCCCCGCGGAGGCCAGGGCGTGGCGTACGCCGGGGCAGTAGGGGTCGGCGAACGGCAGGTGCACCGCGCCCCGCTCGACGAAGGAGCCCACGCGGCGGTGCGTGCGGTCGACCAGCTGGTCGGGGACGACGAGGTCGCCGGGGGCCACCGTGTCGCGGAGCCCGCCGACCGCGCAGGGCGCGAGCACCTGGCGGACGCCGAGGGAGCGGAGCGCCCAGGCGTTGGCGCGGTAGTTGATCGCGTGCGGCGGGAAGTCGTGGTGCTTGCCGTGCCGGGGGAGGAAGGCGACCCGGCGGCCCGACACGGTGCCGACGGCGACGGGCGCCGAGGGCGCGCCGTAGGGGGTGTCGACCGGGTGCTCGACCGGGTCGTCGAGGAAGGCGTAGAACCCCGTGCCGCCGATGACGGCGAGGTCAGCCTCAGTCACGGACGCCACTGTAGGCGGGCCCGTGCTCACGGGGAGCGCTCACACGTGGCGCTCGAGGCCACGCTCGAGCCGGAGGTCCTCAGGCGTGTGCAGCCGCACCAGGAAGCGCGGGGTGTGCCGCGGCACCTGGGAGGGCGTGGCGCGCGAGACCGACCACATGGTGGCGAAGGCGAGTGGCACCGACCAGGCAGCCGGCTGGGAGAGCAGCACCGCGAGCCAGCTCGTCGCCTCGCTGGAGCGCAGGCTGTAGGCGACCCCGGTGCCCGACCCGACGAACCCGGCGAGCAGCCCGGCGATCGCCCCAGCCGGCGTGAGGCCGCGCCACCAGATCCCGAGCACCAGCAGGGGGCAGAAGGTCGACGCCGCGACCGCGAAGGCCAGGCCGACCGCGCGGGCCACGCCGACGTCGGGCGCGGCCACGGCCAGCACGCACGGCACCACGACGGCCACGACCGCGCCGAGCCGGAAGGACGTGACCCCGGAGTGCTCCGACCGGCCGATGACGTCCTGGCTGATCACGCCGGCCACCGCGATCGACAGACCCGACGAGGTGGAGAGGAACGCGGCGAACGCGCCCCCGGTCACCAGCGCGGTCAGCAGGTCGCCGCCGACGCCGCCCACGACGAGCCGCGGCAGCTCGAGCACGAGGACGTCGGCGGTGCCGGAGGCGGCGTACACGCGGCCGAGCGCGCCGTAGACGGGCGGAAGGAGGTAGAAGAAGCCGAGCAGGGCGAGCACCACGAGCGTCGTACGGCGGGCCGCGCGGCCGTCAGGGTTGGTGTAGAAGCGGACCACGACGTGGGGGAGGCCCATGGTGCCGAGGAACGTCGCGACGATCAGCGAGTAGGTGAGGTAGAGGCCCTGGCCGCCGCCAGACCCGAGCGGCAGCGACCAGAGGGGGCCGGGGTCGCCGACGCCGGCGACGTCGGTCGGGTTGGGCGCGCCGTCTCCGACCCACACCAGCACCATCGCGAGCGCGGGGACGAGCAGGGCGGTCAGCTTGAGCCAGTACTGGAACGCCTGCACGAAGGTGATCGAGCGCATTCCGCCGCTCATCACGTTGACCAGGACGACGAGGCCGACGACGACCGGCCCGACCCAGCGGGGAGCGCCGAGGGCGGCCTCGAGGGTGAGCCCGGCTCCCTGGAACTGGGGGAAGAGGTAGAGCCAGCCGATCGCGACGACCAGCACCGAGCAGACGGCGCGCACACGGGCCGAGCCGAGGCGGGCCTCGGCGAAGTCGGGCAGCGTGTAGGCGCCGCTGCGCCGGAGGGGGGCGGCGACGAGGGCGAGGAGCAGGAGATAGCCGGCGGTCCAGCCGACGGGATACCAGAGCATGTCGGCGCCGAAGGCCATCACCAGGCCGGCGACGCCGAGGAAGGAGGCGGCGGAGAGGTACTCCCCACCGATCGCGCTCGCGTTCAGCGCGGGGCGGACGGTGCGCGAGGCGACGAAGAAGTCGCTCGTCGTGCGGCTGAACCGCAGCCCCCAGGTGCCGATCGCCAGCGTCGCCACCGCGACGAGGACGACCGCGACGATGCTCGGGACCTCGGCGCCTGTCATCGCTGTGTCCTCACCGGTCGGCGATCTCCACGAGCTCGGCGAACTCCCGCTCGTGCCGCTCGGCCCGACGGACGTACTGCCAGCCCAGCAGCAGGAGGAAGGGATAGACCAGGACGCCGAGGACCAGCCACGGCACGGGCACACCGAGGAGGCGTATGCCGGCGAGCGCGGGCCACAGGTGGAAGGCGAGCGGCAGCCCGGCAGCCACGACGAGCAGGGGAAGCAGCACCATCATCGCCAGCCGCAGCTGGGTGCGCAGCAGCGAGGAGATCAGCACCGCGCCGAGGGCGGTCTCCTCGTCGATCTCGCGAGTGCGGGCGCGGCGCCGGGTCGTGTGGCGCGGCGGGCCGGTGACCCGGACCCGGACCGGCTCGTTCACGGCCCGCTCCGCTCACGGCGCGTGGTCAGCAGCTCGCGCAGCTGCCGGGTGTGGCGGCGGCTGACGTCGAGCTCCTCGCCCGCCACCACGACCGTGCACTTGCCACCCTGCATGCGCACCTCGTCGATGTGCGCGAGCGAGACCAGCGACGACCGGTGGATCCGGACGAAGCCCGCGGCCGCCCACTGCTCCTCCAGCGTCGACAGCGGCACCCGGACGAGGTGGCTGTCGCCGCGGGTGTGCAGCCGGGCGTAGTCCCCCTGCGCCTCCACGTGAGTGATCGAGGAGCGGCTGACGAAGCGGGTCACGCCACCGCGCTCCACCGGGATCTGCTCGTCCCCGGAGGCGGTCGCGGCCCCGCCGGCGTCCACCAGGCGGCGTACTGCCTCGGCGAGGCGCTCGGCGCGCACCGGCTTGAGGACGTAGTCGACCGCGCGGAGGTCGAAGGCGTCGACCGCGTGCTCCTCGTGGGCCGTCACGAAGACGACCGGCGGGGGCACCTTGAAGCGGGAGAGCACCTGGGCCAGCTCGAGGCCGGTGAGGCCCGGCATCTGGATGTCGAGGAAGACGGCGTCCACCTCGAGGTCCTGCAGCACGCGCAGCGCCTCGGTGGCCGAGTCGGAGGTGAGGACCTCGCCGATCCGGGGGTCGCGGCCGAGCAGCCAGGCGAGCTCGTCGAGCGCGGGCCGCTCGTCGTCGATGACCAGCACCTTCAGCGGCGGGGTCATGCGTGCACCCCCGCGGCGAACTTCGGCACGCGGACGATCACCTTCGTGCCTGCTCCGGGGGCGGTCTCCACGACCAGACCGTAGTCGTCCCCGAAGGTCGCGCGCAGCCGCGCGTCGACATTGGCCAGGCCCACCGAGTCGGTCGACGGGTCGCCGGCCAGCGCGCGCCGGATGGTCTCCGGGTCGTTGCCCGCGCCGTCGTCCTCGATCTCGATGAGCGCCTCCTGGGAGAGGTCGCGCGCGACGATGCTGATGTGGCCGGACTCGCCTGTGAGGCCGTGGCGCACGGCGTTCTCCACCAGCGGCTGGATGCAGAGGAAGGGCACCGTCACCGGCAGCACCTCGGGCGCGATCCGCAGGGTCACGCCGAGCCGGTCGCCGAAGCGGGCCTGCTCGAGCAGGAGGTAGCGCTCGACGCTGCGCAGCTCCTCGGCGAGCGTGGTGTAGTCGCCATGGCGGCGGAACGAGTAGCGGGTGAAGTCGGCGAACTCCAGCAGCAGCTCGCGTGCCCGCTCGGGGTCGGTGCGCACGAAGCTGGCGATCGCGCCGAGGGAGTTGTAGATGAAGTGCGGGCTGATCTGTGCCCGCAGCGCCCGCACCTCGGCCTCCATCAGCCGGGTGCGTGACGCGTCGAGCTCGGCGAGGTCGAGCTGGCCGGACACCCACTGCGCCACCTCGTCGGCGGCCTGCACCAGGCCCGCCGTCGCCACCGGTGCGTAGACCTGCAGCGTCCCGACGATGCGGTCCTCCACCACCAGCGGGCTGGCGACGGCCGCGCGGATCTCGCAGCCCGGCCTGCCGCAGTCGACCTCGTCGCGGTCCGCGACCCGGGTGTCCCCGGCCTCCGCCGTACGCTGCGCGATCGGCGCCGCCTGGCCCTCGTGGTGGCTTGCGATGCCGTCCCAGGCGAGCAGCGAGTCGACGTCGGTGAGGGCCAGCGCAGGCGTGCCGAGCAGGTCGCGCAGGTGGCGGATGCTGCGCCCGGCGCTGTCCACGGTGAGCCCCTCCCGCAGTGCGGGGCTCGCGAGCGAGGCGCTGTGCAGCGTGCGGAAGGTGGCGCGGTCGGCCTCCGTGCCGAGATGGGTACGCCGCCACGGGCGGCGCCAGCCGCTGCTCATGCAGCGGAGACTAGCCCCCGCTTCAGCGCTCGCACTTCTTCACGACCTCAGCACGGCACACGTCCGTGCCGAGCGAGGGATGACGTCCCGTCTCGAAACCACCATCCTGTTCCCCGGTCGTTGAGGTGCGAGCGCAACACCCGATCGGTGGTTGAGGTGCGAGCGCAGCGAGCCTCGAAACCACCACCCCACCCCGCCCAGGCGCGGTCGAGAAAGTGTTCGAGAAGTTGTTCACACCCCGAGGCCTGAGCGTGAATCCGGGCCGCCGATGTCGGTGGTCACCTCTAGTGTCTGTGACGTGACCAGCCAGCACCCCGAGCCCAGCAGGAAGGCGACTGACGACCTGTCGGCCGCCGAGCTGCTGGCCGTGCTGGCCGACGAGCGGGCAGCAGAGCACGCGGCGGCCGCCCGCCAGCTCGAGCTCGCCGCACACTGGGCCGACCTGCACCCCGCGGAGTCGATCCACGACGCCGCGACCTTCACCCTGCCCGGGATCGAGCACGAAGAAGCCATCGCCGGCGAAGGCTGCCCCCTGGTCGCGGAGTTCTGCATTGCCGAGCTCGGCACCACCCTTCACATCTCCACCACCGCAGCGAAGAAGCTCCTCGGGCACGCCCTCGAGCTCCGCCACCGCCTCCCCCGCCTCTGGGCCGCCGTGCACGCCGGCCGCGTCCCTGCCTGGCGCGCCCGGCTGGTCGCCGAGACCACCATCCACACCACCCCGGCCCTCTCCCGGGAGGCCGCCGCCTGGGTCGATGCCCAGGTCGCCCCCTTCGTCGCCAAGATCGGCCAGGCCCAGCTCGACCGGCTGGTTGCCGAGGCCATCGAGCGGTTCGGACCCCGCGTGCTGCCCGAGGACCCCGACGACGACCAGCCGCCCTGCCCCGACACCCGGCACGTCACCCTCGAGGCCGACCAGGTCGGCTACACCGGCACCATCCGCCTCGAGGGCGAGCTCGACCTCGCCGACGGCCTCGATCTCGACCACGCCCTCCGCCTCGGTGCCGAGCAGCTCAAGGCGCTCGGCTCCATCGAGCCCCTCGGCGCCCGCCGCGCCCAAGCCCTCGGCCACCTCGTCCGGCACCAGCTCGCCCTCGACCTCGCCGGCGACAACGCCACCACAGCCACCGCCGAGGGCATTCTCGACACGGACAACCCGACGGCTTCCGCGACCGCCACAGAGGCGAAGCTGCCGGCCGCCCGCCGGCTGGACCTGCGCATCCACCTCTCCGCCGCCGCGCTCGGCGAAGCCGGAGTCGCGACCTTCCACCGCACCGGACGCCTCGACGAGGGCCAACGCCTGATCATGCTCGACCAGGTCAAGGCCTGGTGCGCCGACACCACACCGAGGTCCGGATCCTCCCGGTCGTCGACCTCGACGCGGAGATCCACACCCCCGCCTACGAGTCCACCGACCGGCAACGACAACAAGTCCAGCTGCGGGACAAGACCTGCTACTTCCCCTGGTGCACCCGACCCGCCACCCGCTGCGACCTCGACCACGTCGTCCCCTACGACCACGACGCCGAAGCCGAAGGCCGCCGCGAGCAACCCGGACCCACCACGTCCTCCAACCTCGCCCCCGCCTGCCGCAGCCACCACCGACTCAAGACCCACGGCAGCTGGCGCGTCCTGGTCCTGGCCGCCGGGATCTACCTGTGGATCTCACCCCACGGCCGGCTCTACCTCCGCGATCGCACCGGCACCACCGCCCTGCACCTCCCCAGCCACGGCGTCCATCGACCATGACCCCGCCCCGCACCCCGCCGAGCACACCGGCGGGGTCATAGGCGTGCCTCGGCCTTGCAGGTGTCGCGCACGCCCTTGCCGCCGGAGTTGTGGCGGCCCTGGCCGCCGCGCAGGAGATCCGTGCCGGCATGGCCGACAAAGATGTCGTCGCCGCCTTGGGCGGGAAGTTGTCTGAAGCCTCCCCGGACAGCTGTCCGGGAAGTGGCCCGGGCTACGGCTGGGCCTGGGCTATGAGCCCGACACGTGTCCGAGTCGCGACCGCAGTCGGTCGTGTCACCGCTCGCACGTGGTTTCCTTCTCCGCCCGGCAGGTGTCGCTGCCGGAGCGGCCGTGGGCGGAGTCACCTCGGCCGCTGTTGCCCCTGAGCACGTCGTCGCCGCTGGAGCCTCGGAGCGTGTCCTTGCCGGAGCCGCCGGACAGGCGTGCCGTCCGGGTGCACGTCTTGAACTCGAAGTCCTCGCTGTAGTGGAAGGCGACATGGTCGTTGCCTCCGCGGCCGGAGGCCTCCATGGTGCAGCCGCCGACCCAGAGGAACTGCGCCCGGCCATCACCCTTCAGCACGGCGTGCTCCGCGGTCACCTGGGCGTGGGTGAATCCGGTGACGAGGGCCGCCTGCACGCCGTCGACGTCGAGGCGACCCTCAGCGAGGTCGAGGCGCAGGGCGACGTCGCGGGACTCGGTCGTGAGCCAGTCCTCGCCGCTGCCGCCGTCGTACGACCCGACGATGAGGGGTGTCCCGTCCCGCCAGTCCTGGGCGGTGAAGTAGTCGTCGCCCCCACCGAGGGTGACCGTGTCGTCGAAGTCGTTGGCAGAGACCCGGTCGTCCGCCCGGCCGCCCACGTATCTGTCACGGCCGTCGCCGAGCGTGACGTAGGCACTCCGCAGGGTGCCCGTGCTGTCGACGAGATCATTGCCCTCGCCGGCACCGATGTAGGGGGTTCTGGGTTCGGTGACGGGGCTGGTCAGACAGATCAGGTCGTGGCCTGCACCGGCATCCACCTGTGTCGAGGAGCCCGTGACGATCACGTCATCACCTGGCGTGCCGACGATCTTGTCGCCCGTGCCGACGATGGTCGCCGCCTTGCCCTGACAGGTCTCGCCCGCGGCGAGCGCGGTCGAGGCCGGGAACGGGGTCAGGACGAGCGCGGACGTGGCGAGCAGTGCTATCCCGAGATGCTTCATTGGTGTTTCCCCCTGTGGTCGGTGTCGGCCAGTGTGATGCACGAAGCGGGGGAATGGTTGTCAGCGGAAGTCGATCAGCAGCATGTCGGTGTCGGTGCCGTCGGAGACGACAGGCTCCTCGGGCTCCGGTGGGTCGTCGTCCTTGACCACGACGGCCTTGAAGCAGCGGGCCCGGTAGGGCAGCTGCATGCCGTCCATCCCGCGCCCGTAGTCGTCGTAGAACGCGAGCACCTCGGCGAGCTTGGCCTCGCGGGCCTCGTCGGCGAGCGAGGCGATGTTGGAGCGCGACGCCGCGAGGTCGACGATCGACTCCCGGTTGATGTCCTGCCAGTGCGTGAACGACTTCTCCTCGACGAACCCGAAGAGCTCGGACCTCACCAGCACCGCCTGGGAGGTGTTGTCCAGGTCATGACGGCCCAGCACGTCGCCGAGGCGGCGTACCCACGGGATCCGCTCGTCGCGCTCGTTCCAGACCACCGCGACGTGCCCGCCGGGCTTGAGGACTCGCGCGATCTCGGGCAGCGCGCGCTCGTGGTCGAACCAGTGGAACGACGTCGCGCACACCACCACGTCGACCGACTTGTCGTGTGCCGGGATCTCCTCCGCGCTCGCCTGCTTGGCGCTGCAGCCGGGCACCCGCGCCTCGAGCAGCGCCAGCATCTCGGCATCCGGCTCGACCGCGTGCACCGCGTGTCCCTGGGCGACGAGCTCGGCGGTGAGCTTGCCGGTGCCGGCGCCCAGCTCGAGCACGACCTGCGCGTCGCCGCCGACCAGCCAGGCCACGGCCTCGGCGGGGTACGACGGTCGGCCACGGTCGTAGGCCAACGCGTTCCGCCCGAAGGACAGGGCCGCGTGGTCAGGTGCCGGGGTGGGCTGCTCGTCGGTCATCGACAGCAGGCTACTAGCGTCGGGCCTCGTGACCGCTGACCCACTCGCCTGGCTGACGACCCTGGAGGGCGTCCCGTCCGCCTACGCCGCGGCCCGCGACGGCATCGACGTGATGCTCCGCGACCGCGGCCTGCGCCGCACCTCCCCGGAGGCGACCGCCGAGTCGCTGCTGCGCGGCGCGCACGCGAGCGCGGTGCTCGAGGGGTCGGCCTCGTCGCTGGCCGAGGTGAGGGCAGGGGAGGGGGACGAGATCGCCCAGGACGCGGTGCGGATGTCGGTCTCCCAGCTCGCGCTCGCGCCGCTGCTCAAGAGCGCGCCGCTGCAGGCGATCGCCCGGCTGCACGCCGTGGCCGCAAGCGGCTCGCTGCCCGAGGACTCGCTGGGCCGGCCCCGCGACTCCGCCGGCGCCGACCGCCTGCGGGGGGTCGGCGAGCTGCTGCTCACCTCCCACGAGGTGCCCGCGCTCATGCTCGCCGCGGTGGTGCACGCCGACCTGGCCACGACCGCGCCGTTCCCGTCCCACAACGGCCTCGTGGCCCGGGCTGTGGAGCGGCTCGTGCTCGTGGCCCGCGGTGTGGACGCCAAGTCCCTGGTCGTGCCGGAAGCGGGCCACCTGGCGCTCCGGCCGGAGTACGAGTCGAACCTGCGCGGCTACCGCGACGGCGGCCCGCGCGGCGTACACGCGTGGATGCTCTACGCCGCCGAGGCCTACGCCGCGGGCGCGGAGGCGAGCCCCCTGCGGCGGGCGGCGGAGTAGGTCCGCGCATGCGAACGGCACCCGCTCGCGTGGACCGGGTGCCGTCGCTGACACGTGATGCCGATGGCTACCAAGCGTGCTTCTCTCTTGCTGTCCGGGGGGACTGGATCCCCGCCGACATGCGCCCTGGTAGGAAGGGTCGATCGCCGCGTGGGTACCCGGCTCACGTGCGGACCTTGTTGAGTTCTGTGTCCGTTCTACGCCGTGTCAACGCCACCTTCAAGGGTTGACATCTCGACCGTTCGGTGCGTGCCAGCCCAGGTGGTGGGCCTCCTGCATTCCGTACACCGGGGTCGGAATGCTCCCGTCGCGGGCCTCGAGCGTCCTGAGCCGTCAGGCTCCGAGGCGTCGCCTGCGCGAGCTCGCCCAGATCACGCCGCCCGCCGCGAGCAAGCCGCCGACCGCCAGCGCGGCCAGGGTCGGCTTGGTCGCAGGCAGCGAGACGCGGCCGCGGAGGGCGACCGGCCTGTCGAAGGCGAGCACCGGCCAGCCGCGCTCGAGCGCGACGCGGCGCAACTCCTTGTCGGGGTTGACCGCGTGGGGATGGCCGACGACCTCGAGCATGTGCACGTCGGTGATCGAGTCGCTGTAGGCATAGCACTGGCCGAGGTCGTAGCCGACCGTGCGCGCCAGGTCCTCGATCGCGCGCGCCTTCTCCTGGGCGTAGGCGTAGTACTCGATGTCGCCGGTGTAGTGGCCGTCGACGATCTCCATCCGCGTCGCGACCACGCGGTCGGCGCCGAGCATCTCGCCGATCGGGCCCACCACCTCGGCCCCGCTCGTCGACACGATGACGACGTCGCGGCCGGCGAGGTGGTGCTCCTCGATCAGGCTCACGGCCTCGTCGTAGACGAGGGGGTCGACGATGTTGTGCAGGGTGTCGGCGACGATCTCCCGCACCGTGGCGACGTCCCAGCCGGCGGTGAGCTGGGACATGAAGGCCCTCATCTTCTCCATCTGGTCGTGGTCCGCGCCGCCGACGAGGTAGACGAACTGCGCGTAGACCGACCGCAGCATCGCGCGCCGCGAGATGAGGCCGCCCGCCTGGAACGGCCGGGAGAAGGCCAGCGCGCTCGACTTGGCGATGATCGTCTTGTCGAGGTCGAAGAAGGCCGCGGTCGGGCGGGGCATGCGGTCATCGTAGGTGCGGGGCCATGGTGTCCCAGCCAGTTGTCGTGCACAGGGGCGGCCGCCGACCCGTCGTCCACAGGCTGGCGGTCGGGTGGGTTCGGTACGTCGGCGGGCCGGGGCAGCCTCGCGTCCATGACTCCGCTCCTGCTCACTCGCGACCAGGCCCTGCTCGACGAGCTCGGCCGGCTGGCTGCTGCCGCCGGCGTGCGACCGTCCGTGCTCGACGAGCCCACGGCCGTGCTGCCGGTGTGGTCGGCCGCGCCGCTCGTGCTGCTGGGCGCCGACGTGGTCGACGAGGTCGCCCTCGCCGCGCCGCCCCGGCGCGCCGGGGTGCACGTCGTCGGGTGGTCCGGCTGCGACGCCTTCCGGTCCGCCCTGGCCGTCGGCGCGGAGACCGTCACCGAGCTGCCCGGCTCGGCCGAGTGGCTGGTCGGCCTGCTCACCGACGTGGGGGAGGGCGAGCGGGTCGGCAGGCTGCTCGGTGTGGTCGGCGGCTGCGGGGGTGCCGGCGCGACCACCCTCGCGTGCGCGCTGGCCCAGGTCGGCGCCCGGAGCGGCCCGACCATGCTGGTGGACGCCGACCCGCTGGGCCCGGGCCAGGACACGATGCTCGGCCTCGACGCAGCCGACGGGGTGCGGTGGGGCGACCTGGCCGGCACGTCGGGCCGGCTCGGCGCCCGCGCCCTGCGGGAGGCCGTGCCCCGTCTCGGTGACCTCGGCGTGCTCGCCTTCGGCCGGGACAGCTCGCTCGACCCCGGGGTGGTCCGGTCGGTCGTGTCCGCGGGTGTGCGCGGCCACGACCTCGTGGTCGTCGACCTGCCACGGCACGGCCCCCTGCGCGACGAGCTGGCGGCCCGGTGTCAGGTGGTCGTGGTGGTGGCGCCGGCCACGGTGGCCGCGGCAGCCTCCACTGCGCGGCTCCTCGCCGGCCTGGGCGCGCAGGCGCCCTGTCGCATCGCGCTACGCCGTGGTGGGGTGCGGGCCGCCGACTTCGCGGCGGCCGCGGGGGCGCCGGTGGTCGCCGAGGTGCCCGACCAGCGCGGCCTTGCCGAGGCCGTCGACCTGGGGCTCGGGCCGGTCCGGTCGCGCCGCGCACGGCTGGCCCGCGCCGCCGCCGAGCTGCTGGACGTGGTCGCGTGACCGTCTCCTCGGCCGTCCTCGACGAGGTCCGCGAGGTGCTGGCGCGGGAGGGCGGTGAGCTCACCCCTCACCGGGTCGCGTCGGCGCTCCGCGCGACCGGGCGTCCAGTCGGTGACGCCACCGTGCTCGCGGTGCACGAGGCGCTGCGGCGCGACGTGCTGGGGGCCGGCCCGCTGGAGCCGCTGCTGCGGCAGCCCGGCGTGACCGACGTACTCGTCAACGGCGCCGACGAGGTGTGGCTCGACCGCGGCGACGGCCTGGAGCTGACCGACGTGCGGTTCGCCGACGACGCCGCGGTGCGCCGGCTGGCGCAGCGGCTGGCGGCGACCGGGGGCCGTCGCCTCGACGACGCCACGCCGCACGCCGACGTGCGGCTGCCCGACGGCACGCGTTTCCACGCCGTGCTGGCGCCGACAGCCCGGCCCGGCACGGTGATCTCGCTGCGCGTGCCGCGGGCCGCGGGCTTCACGCTGGCCGACCTGGTCGCAGGCGGTGCCGTCCCCGAGGAGGGGGCCGAGCTGCTGCGGGCAGTCGTGGAGGCGCGGCTGGCCTTCCTGGTCAGCGGCGGCACGGGCACGGGCAAGACGACGCTGCTGGCGGCCCTGCTGTCGCTGGTCGACGCGCGCGAGCGGCTTGTGATGGTCGAAGACGCCAGCGAGCTGCGGCCCGAGCACCCACACGTGGTGGGCCTCGAGGCCCGCCCGCCCAACCTCGAGGGTGCCGGCGAGCTCACCCTGCGCACCCTCGTGCGCCAGGCCCTGCGGATGCGCCCGGACCGACTCGTCGTGGGGGAGGTCCGCGGCGCGGAGGTCGTCGAGATGCTGGCGGCGCTCAACACCGGCCACGCCGGCGGGTGCGGGACCCTCCACGCCAACTCCGCTGCCGACGTGCCGGCCCGCGTCGAGGCCCTCGCGCTCGCGGCCGGACTCGGACGGGAGGCCGCCCACAGCCAGCTCTCGGCCGCCCTCGACGTCGTGGTCCACCTCAGGCGCGGCCGCGACGGGCGGCGGGTCGTCGCCCAGCTGGCGGTGCCGCAGCGCCGGCCGGACGGCCTCGTGGAGATGGTGACGGCGGTGTCCTTCGCCGACGGTGCCGTACGCCGGGGTCCCGGCGCCCCGGCTCTGGCGGCCCTGCTCTCGCCCGGCGACGGACGTGGGCCATGAGCGCGCTGCATGCCGCCGTCCTGGCGGCGGTTGCCGTGGTGCTGGCCATGCCCGGGTCACCTCGGCCGCGCGTGGCGGCCACGTCCCGCGCCTCACGCCGACGCCCTCTGGTCGTGCTGCCGTGGGTCGCCCTGACCGCGTGCTCGGGCGTTGCCGCGGCGGGTGTCGTTCCTCTGCGGCTGCTTGCGCTCGGCTGCGTCGCTGGTGGGGTGGTGGTGGCCGCCCGGCTGCTGTGGACGCGCCTCGAGCAGCGGCGCCAGCGCGAGCAGGCCGCGCGCCACGTGCTGTCGGCGTGCGAGCTGATCGCGGCCGAGCTCGGCGCCGGCCAGCCGCCCGGGGCGGCCCTGGCCGCCGCCGCGCGCGAGTGGCCGGGCCTCGCCCCGGTGGCCGACGCGTTCGTCCTCGGCTCGGACGTCCCCGATGCCCTGCGCGACCTCGCCGCCCGCCATCCCGGAGCCGATGACCTGCGACTGGTGGCCGCAGCGTGGCAGGTGGCCCACCACTCCGGCCACGGCCTGGCTGCCGCGGTCGACCGCGTCGCCGGGCGCATCCGCTCCGTCCGCGCGACGCGTCGTGTGGTCGAGTCGGAGCTCGCCTCCGCCAGGTCGACGGCCCGGCTGGTCGCCGCCCTCCCCCTGGCCGCGCTGTTGCTCGGCTCCGGCGCGGGCGGCAGCCCGTGGGAGTTCCTCCTCGGCACGCCGGCGGGACTGGCCTGTCTCGCCGCCGGCCTCGCCCTGGGCTGCCTGGGGCTGTGGTGGATCGAGGCCCTCGCCGACGGGGTGGAGCGCGCATGATCCTGGTGGCGGCCGGGCTGGCCGGGCTGTCCGTGCTCCTTGCGACCGCGCCTCGGCCGAGCCTGCCGGCTTTCCGCGTCGCACCGGCGACCGGTTCGTCGCCGACCCGCGGGGCGGTGCGCCAGGTCGCGGCCGCTGGCCTGGCGGGGGTCGGTGCATACATCCTCCTCGGCGGCGCCCTCGGTGTGGCCGCTGGCCTGGCGGCCGCAGCCGCTGCCTGGCTGGTGCTCGACCGCGCGGAGCCGGCTGGCGTGCGCCGTGAGCGGGAGGCGGTCAGCCGGGACCTGCCCCACCTGGTCGAGCTGCTGGCCGCCACACTCCGAGCCGGAGCGCCGCCGGGCGACGCCGTGCGCACGGTCGCCGCCGCCCTGCCCGGGCCGGCCGCTGACCGGCTCGCAGGGGTCGTGGCCCGGCTCTCTCTCGGCGTCGCGCCCGCCGAGGTGTGGGCCGGGCTGACCGGCGACCCGGCGCTGGCACCACTCGGCCGCACGCTGGCCCGGGCGACCGCGACCGGGGCCTCGGTCGCCGACGCGGTGGCGCGGCTCGCCGATGAGCTCGATGCGGAGGCGCGGGCGGGGGTCGAGGACCGGGCCCGCGCGGTCGGGGTCAAGGCGGCTCTCCCGCTGGGCGTGTGCCTGCTGCCCGCCTTCCTGCTGGTCGGCATCGTCCCGTCCGTGGCCGGCCTGCTGGCCGCGATCAGGCCCTGATCACAGGCCAGATGTCGTGCACCGTGCCGTCTCCGGGGCAGCTGTCCACAGGCCGGCGTCCCGGGCGGTGCACGGTGGGGGTGGCGGGACGCAGAGTCTCCACACGCGGCCGCATCGGGCGGTCCGGATGACGAGGAGACACGATGCGACACACCCTCCAGCCCAGCCAGCGTCGCGACGACGAGCGGGGCATCACGACCGCGGAGTACGCCGTGGGCACCGCGGCGGGAGCCGGCTTCGCGGGCCTGCTCTACAAGATGCTCACAGGGACCTTCGGCGACGGGCTGCTGCACACCCTCTTCGACCATGTCCTCTCCCTGCTGGGCATCGGATGACCCGACGCGACGAGCGCGGGGCGGTGACCGCGGAGCTGGCCCTCGGGCTGCCGCTGCTGCTGTCGGTCATCGTCGGGCTGGTCTGGCTGCTCTCCGTCGGAGCCGCCCAGGTGCGTGTGGTCGACGCGTCGCGCGAGGCCGCGCGCGCGTCCGCCCGGGGCGACGACACCGGCGCCGCGGCCGACCTCGCCCGTCAAGTGGCGCCCGCGGGTGCCGAGGTCTCCGTCGGTGTCGAGGGCGGCCGGGTCGTCGTCGAGACGCGCAGCCGGGTCAGGGCACCGGCTGGCCTGTTCTCCGTGCTGCCGGACGTGTGGGTCTCGTCCACCGCCACAGCGCTCGAGGAGGGGCAGTGAGGGACGAGCGAGGTGCCGCGACGCTGCTGGTGGTGGCCGCGACCGGACTGCTGCTCTTCGTCGGCCTCGCGCTCTCCGCGGTCGCCGGCGTGGTCGTGGCCCATCGCCGTGCCCAGGCGGCGGCCGACCTGGCCGCGCTGGCGGCGGCGACCGCCCTGAAGCAGGGCGGGCCGGGCTGCGCGACCGCAGCCGAGGTCGCCGGTGCCAACGGCGGCAGCCTGGTCAGCTGTGCCCTCGACGGACGAGAGGCGACGGTCGAAGTCAGGGCGCGCGGGCC
Organism: Nocardioides gansuensis; assembly: GCF_003076135.1. Taxonomy (GTDB): domain Bacteria; phylum Actinomycetota; class Actinomycetes; order Propionibacteriales; family Nocardioidaceae; genus Nocardioides; species Nocardioides gansuensis. The sequence continues at coordinate 285,181 of NZ_QDGZ01000005.1, forward strand.
TCGTGTCGCCGGCCGGGCTGTCGATCCCGTGGCCAGGGCCCGTGCGGGGCCGGCGTGACCGGGGCCTCAGAGGTGCTCATCGCGCGAGGGCGGGGCGTCGTCGTCGTGGCGGCGCTCGGCCTGCGCCTCGGAGAGCTTCTGGTTGAGGCGGGTGAGCTTCTTGCGCTCACGCCGCGCGACCAGCCCGCGCTTGGTGCCCCACTTGAGGATCGAGACTCCGAGCAGGATCGCGCCGCCGGCGCCCACGCCGATGAAGAACGACTGCAGCGTGGTCACGTCGAATCCGAGCAGCTCGCCACCCACTCCCGGCTCGCTGACGAAGAGCGCAGCACACACCGCCGCCGCACCAGCGAGGATCAGGAGGAGTCCGAGAATCACCATGTCCGCAGGCTACTGCGCGGGTGCGCCGGAGAGCAGCAGGTCGAGCAGCGCCACCGCGCCGGGCTTGTCGAGCGGGTTGTTCTGGTTGCCGCACTTGGGCGACTGGATGCACGACGGGCACCCCGCCTCGCACTCGCAGCTCGCGATCGCCTCGCGCGTCGCGCGCAGCCAGGCCGCCGCCGCGGCGTATCCGCGGGCGGCGAATCCGGCGCCGCCGGGGTGGCCGTCGTGCACGAAGACCGTCAGCTGGCCGGTGTCGGCGTGCAGCGCCGTCGAGACGCCGCCGATGTCCCAGCGGTCACAGGTCGCGAAGAGCGGGAGCAGCCCGATCGAGCAGTGCTCGGCCGCGTGGGCCGCCCCGGGCAGGTCGGCCGCCGCCAGCCCCGACTCGTCCAGGAGGTCGGGCGGCACGGTCCACCACACGGCGGTGGTGCGCAGCGACCGGGCCGGCAGGTCGAGCGGCTCCTCGCCGAGCACCTCGCCGCCCGGCTGCCGCCGCTTGAGGAACGACACCACCTGGTGCGAGACGTCGACGTCCCCCAGCGACAGGCGGCAGCCGCCCCAGTGGACATGCTCCCGCTCGGCGACGACCCGGATGTCGGTCACCTCGCGGGCGGTCGTGGAATAGGAAGGCTCGGCCAGCGACATCACGGCCACGTGCTCCTCGAGGTCGAGCGACTCCACGAGCCAGGTCTCGCCGCGGTGCACGTAGACGGCTCCGGGGTGGGCGGCGCTGTGGGCGCTGCCGCCGTCGACCGTGCCGACGACCCGACCGGTGCCGGACTCGACGAGCTGCACCTGGCCTCCGCCCGCGGAGCGGATGTCGGCCAGGTCGCTCGCGCGCCGCCGGTCGGTCCAGAACCAGCCACGCGGCCGCTTGCGCAGCAGGCCGGCCGCGGTGAGGTCGTCGACGACCTCGCGCGCCGTCGGCCCGAACAGCTCCAGCCCGGCCTCGGTGAGCGGCAGCTCCTGGGCTGCCGCGCACAGGTGTGGACCCAGGACGTAGGGATTGCCGGGGTCGAAGACGGTGGCCTCGACCGGGCGGCCGAGCAGCGCCTCGGGGTGGGTGACGAGGTAGGTGTCCAGCGGGTCGTCGCGGGCGACCAGGATGCCGAGGGCGTCCTGCGCTCCCCGGCCGGCGCGGCCCAGCTGCTGCCAGAGCGCGGCCCGGGTGCCGGGAAAGCCCGCGACCAGCACGGCGTCGAGCCCGCTGATGTCGATGCCGAGCTCGAGCGCGTTGGTGGCAGCCAGCCCGGTCAGCTCGCCGGCCCGCAGCGAGGCCTCGAGCGCGCGGCGCTCCTCGGGGAGGTAGCCGCCCCGGTAGGCCGCCACCTTGCCCGGCAGCGAGGGATCGACCTCCGCGAGCAGCTCGGCAGCGGTGAGCGCGACCTGCTCCGCACCGCGTCTCGAGCGCACGAACGCCAGGGTGCGCACGTCCTCCGCGACCAGGTCGGCCAGCAGGTCGGCAGTCTCCGACGAGGCCGCCCGCCGCACCGGAGCCCCGTGTTCACCGGCGTGGGAGGTGAACGGCGGCTCCCACAGCAGCAGCGCCAGCCGTCCCCGGGGCGAGTGGTCGGCCGTCACTGCCATCACGTCGAGCCCGGTCAGCCGCCGGGCGGCGACCTCGGGCTCCGCGACCGTCGCGGAGGCGAGCACGAACGTCGGGGAGGCGCCGTACGCCGCGCACACGCGCCGGAGGCGGCGCAGCACGTGGGCGACGTGGGCGCCGAAGACGCCGCGGTAGTGGTGGCACTCGTCGATCACGACGTAGCGCAGGGAGGCGAAGAACGCCGCCCACCTGGCGTGGGAGGGGAGCAGCGACCGGTGGAGCATGTCGGGGTTGGTCAGCACGTATTCGCCGAAGTCCCGGGTCCAGTCACGCTCCTCCCACGAGGAGTCGCCGTCGTGGGTGGCGAGGCGTACGTCGAGGCCCAGCCCCGCCAGCGAGGCCAGCTGGTCGTGGGCCAGTGCCTTGGTGGGCGCGAGGTAGAGGACCCCGGCGCCCCGCTCGCCGCGCGGACCGCGCCTCTGGCGGATCGCGGTCAGGGCGGGCAGCTGGTAGGCCAGCGACTTGCCCGACGCCGTGCCGGTCGCGAGCACGACGTGCTGCCCGGCGTGCGCGGCGTCGGCTGCCGCCGCCTGGTGGCGCCACGGCGCGGCGACCCCGGCGCGCACGAAGGCCTCCCGGACGTCGGGCGCGACCCACTCCGGCCACTCGGCCGGCACCGCCGCGCGGGGCGGCAGCACCTCGAGGTGACGCAGCCGGCCCTGCCGTCCGGGCACCGCCGCGAGGCGCTCGACGAGCGCCTCGACGTTGGGGTGCGAGGGTGCGGCTGTGGGGGTCACTCATGCAGTCTGGCAAACGCCACTGACAGTGCCGGGCTGGCCCAGGACGGGTACTCGCCTGCACACTTGGGCAGGGCGTGGTTTGATAAGCCCGACAGGTTGGGGGCCTGGCGCCCCCCTCCACAACGTCTTGGGGAGAATCGTGGATCTGACCCTTGCGACTCGCGAGGAGGACGGCCGCGCCGTCGTGGCGGTCGGTGGCGAGATCGACGTCTACACCGCACCCAAGCTCCGCGACTGCATCACCGACCTCGTCGGCAACGGCGCCTATCACATCGTGATCGACCTCGAGGCGGTCGAGTTCCTCGACTCCACGGGCCTCGGCGTCCTCGTCGGTGGCCTCAAGAAGGTGCGGGCCCACGACGGCTCCCTCGAGCTGATCTGCACGCAGGAGCGCCTGCTCAAGATCTTCCGCATCACCGGCCTGGCGAAGGTCTTCGTCATCCACGACTCCGTCGCTCCCGCCGCCGGTTGATCCCCGGGTGGCCGACCCGCCACCACGCGCCCGCGTCGTACCCATTCACGGCCTTCCGCATGCGCCTGCGCAGGACCCGAGTCGCTGCGCCGAGGAACCTGTGTGGCGCGCGTCACCCCTCCCCGTGAGCGGCATCACGTCTGCGTAGACTCCCCCGCGTTCCCGACCCGAGCCCAGGAGGACCCACATGACGGGGATCGCAACCGTGGTCGTCAAGCCGGAGCTCGCTGGTGGCAACCTGACCCTGGTCATCATCGTCGCCGTGATCGCGCTCGCCGCGCTCGGCATGGCGGCGATGTTCAGGTCGCAGGTGCTGGCGGCAGGCGAAGGCACCGAAAACATGCGCACCATCGCGCAGGCCGTCCAGGAGGGCGCCAACGCCTACCTGACGCGGCAGTTCCGCACCCTGGCCATCTTCGCGGCCCTCGCGTTCTTCGTGCTGCTGGCGCTGCCGGCCGACGACATGGCGGTCCGGCTGGGCCGCTCGATCTTCTTCCTGCTCGGCGCCGGCTTCTCGGCCGCCGTGGGCTATCTCGGCATGAGCCTCGCGGTGCGCGCCAACCTGCGCGTCGCGGCCGCCGCCAACGACGAGGGCCGCAACCCCGCCATGACGATCGGGTTCCGGACCGGCGCCATGGTCGGCATGCTCACCGTCGGCCTCGGCCTGCTCGGCGCCAGCGTCGTCGTGCTGCTCTACAAGGACGAGGCCCCCCACGTGCTCGAGGGCTTCGGCTTCGGCGCCGCGCTGCTCGCGATGTTCATGCGAGTCGGCGGCGGCATCTTCACCAAGGCCGCCGACGTCGGCGCCGACCTCGTCGGCAAGGTCGAGCAGAACATCCCCGAGGACGACCCGCGCAACGCGGCGACCATCGCCGACAACGTGGGCGACAACGTCGGCGACTGCGCCGGCATGGCGGCCGACCTGTTCGAGTCGTACGCCGTGACGCTGGTCGCGGCGCTGATCCTGGGCTCGCAGGCGTTCGGTGACCACGGCCTCGTCTACCCGCTCCTGATCCCCGCCATCGGCGCCCTGACCGCTGTGCTGGGCGTCTTCATCACCAGGCCCCGCACGGGCGAGAACGGCCTGAAGACGATCAACCGGGCGTTCTACATCTCGGCCGGCGTGGGTGCCGTCGCGTCGGTGATCCTGTCCTACATCTACCTGCCGTCGTCGTTCGCGGGCTTCGACAACGTCACGGGCCTCGACATGGCGACCGCCGAGGGCGACCCGCGGCTGATCGCCTCGACCGCCGTCGTCATCGGCATCGTGATGGCCGCGGGCATCCTGGCGCTCACCGGCTACTTCACCGGCACCGAGCACCGGCCGGTCAAGGACGTCGGCAAGACGTCGCTCACCGGCGCCGCCACGGTGATCCTCTCCGGCCTCAGCGTGGGCTTCGAGTCGGCCGTCTACACCACCCTGGTGATCGGCACCGCGGTCTTCGGCGCCTTCCTGCTGGGCGGCGTCACCGTCACCGTCTCGCTGTTCGCGGTGGCCCTGGCCGGCTGCGGCCTGCTCACCACGGTCGGCGTGATCGTCGCCATGGACACCTTCGGCCCGGTCTCCGACAACGCCCAGGGCATCGCCGAGATGTCGGGCGACGTGAGCGAGGAGGGGGCGCAGATCCTCACCGAGCTCGACGCCGTCGGCAACACCACCAAGGCGATCACCAAGGGCATCGCGATCGCGACCGCGGTGCTCGCCGCGACCGCGCTCTTCGGCTCCTACTCCACGTCGGTGGCCGAGGCGGTCCGCGACGCCGGCGCGCTCAGCGCCGACGACGAGACCGCGCTCAACTTCCTCGTCTACAACCCCGGCGTCCTCGTGGGCGTGCTGCTGGGCGCGGCGGTCGTGTTCCTCTTCTCCGGACTCGCGATCAACGCCGTCGGCCGCGCTGCCGGCGCGGTGGTCTTCGAGGTACGCCGCCAGTTCCGCGAGATCCCCGGGATCATGGAGGGCACGGGCCGGCCGGAGTACGGCAAGGTCGTCGACATCGTCACCAAGGACTCGCTGCGCGAGCTCATCACGCCGGGCATCCTGGCCGTGATGGCGCCGGTGGCAGTCGGCTTCGGGCTGGGCGTCGCAGCGCTCGCCGGCTTCCTCGCCGGTGCGATCGGGGCCGGCACGCTGATGGCCGTCTTCCTCGCCAACGCGGGCGGCGCGTGGGACAACGCCAAGAAGCTGGTCGAGGACGGCCACCACGGCGGCAAGGGCTCCGACGCCCACGCCGCCACGGTCATCGGCGACACGGTGGGTGACCCGTTCAAGGACACGGCGGGCCCGGCCATCAACCCGCTGATCAAGGTGATGAACCTGGTCTCCCTGCTGATCGCCAGCGCCATCGTCTCGATGAGCGTCGGCGAGGACCAGAACGACGGGCTCCGCATCGGCATCGCCGTGCTCGCGGTCGCGATCATCACCGTCGCGGTCTACGTCTCCAAGCAGCGCGAGGTCGCGATCAGCGACGACCAGCCGGAGCGCGTGGTCGCAGGCTGAGCCGCTCCACCTGACCCCGTCGGCCCGCCGGGACATGCGCCCGGCGGGCCGTCGTGCGTGGTCAGGCCGCAGCCTCCCGCCGCGCATCACTCCGGCGCCGGCTGGGAGCATGGGCGCATGAGCCTGGACTTCACGGCACCGCTGCGCGCGGCGCTGCTCGCGGCCGACTTCACCTACGACTCGGTCGCCGACCTCCTCGGGGACACGGCCCACCGCGCGCTGTCGCGCAACGAGACGGCGCCCGGCCTGCGGCGTACGACGGACGGCTCGCCGCTCTCGACCCTGACCCGGCTCTTCCTGCTCCAGACGCCGGTCACCCGCGAGCAGGCCGACCGGGCCCTGCCCGGACTCGTCGACCGGCTGTGCAACGCCGGGCTCCTCGAGCAGAGCGTCGGCGAGGTGGCGGCGCGGCTCGACTGCCGTCCCTACAGCACGGAGGACCGGGACTTCTGGGTCGTCTCCGACCTCACGCCCGGGCTCGACGGCGCCCCCAACCGGGTCGGCGCGGAGCACGTGCTCGGCATCTCCTCGGCCAGCACCTCCCTGGCGCAGCTCACGATCCGCGAGCCCGTCGGCCGGGCGCTCGACCTCGGCACCGGCTGCGGCGTGCAGGCCCTGCACCTGGCGGCCCACTGCGGAGAGGTCGTGGCCACCGACGTCAACGCCCGAGCCCTCTGGATGACCCGCCTCAACGCCGCGCTGAACCAGGTGGACGTGGTCGTGCGCGACGGCTCGTTCTTCGAGCCGGTGCGTGGCGAGCTCTTCGACCTGATCGCCACCAACCCGCCGTTCGTCATCTCGCCGGCCACCGGGGAGCGCCTGGTCTACCGCGACTCCGGCCTCCCCGGCGACCGGGTCGTCGAGGACATCGTGCGCACAGCGCCGGAGCACCTCACCGAGGGCGGCTGGTGCCAGGTGCTGGCCAACTGGGTGATCGAGCGGGACCGCCCCTGGGACGAGCGGCTGGCGACGTGGCTGCGCGACGACTGCGACGCGCTCGTGGTGCAGCGCGAGGTCGTCGACCCGGCGACGTACGTCGAGCTGTGGCTCAAGGACGCCGGCAGCCAGGCGGGCGAGGACTACCTGCGGCGCTACGAGACCTGGCTCGCGTGGTTCGACGAGCAGGGCATCGAGGGCGTCGGCTTCGGCTGGATCAACCTGCGCCGCCGGACCGACGGGAAGGGCGTCCACGAGCTGCTCGAGTGGCCCTACGACGTGGAGCAGCCGATCGGTCCGGCGATCGCCGAGTGGGGCCGGGCGCTGGACATCGTGGTGTCCGACGGCGACCGGCTCATCGTGCGCCCCGATGTGCAGCAGGAGACGCTGGGGCGCCCCGGCGCCGCGGACCCCGACACCATCGTGCTCCGCCAGCAGCGCGGCTTCCGCCGGGCGCGGCAGGTCGACACGGTGGAGGCCGCCCTCGTCGGCGCGTGCGACGGAGAGCTCACCGTGGGCCAGATCCTCGCCGCCCTCGCCGACCTGCTCGACGGGGACGCGACCGGCCTGCGCGAGACCTACCTGCCGGTCGTCTCCGGGCTCGTGCAGGAGGGCTTCCTCACCCTCGGCTAGAAGCGGCTCGTTCGGGTACTGCACAGTCATGACCTCGGCCGTGGTGACCGGCGGTGCCGGCTTCGTTGGATCCCACCTCTGCGACCGCCTCCTCGGGGCCGGGGTCCGGGTCATCGCGGTCGACAACCTCCTGAGCGGGTCCTCCGACAACCTGGCGCAGGCCCGGACGCAGCCGGCCTTCAGCCTGGTCCGTGGCGACATCGCCGACACCGGCACGCTCGCCGAGGTGCCCGACGACGTGGACCTGGTCTTCCACCTCGCGTCGCCGGCCTCGCCGGTCGCCTACCGCGAGCACCCCGTCGCGACGCTGCGGGCGGGCATCATCGGCACCTTCAACGCCCTGGAGCTGGCCCGGCGGGCGGGCGCCAGGTTCGTGCTCGCGTCCACCTCGGAGGTCTACGGCGACCCGCTGGTGCACCCGCAGCCCGAGTCCTACCGCGGCAACGTCAGCTGTGTGGGGGAGCGGGCGATGTACGACGAGGCGAAGCGCTTCGCGGAGGCAGCGACCACCACTGTGGCGGCTCAGCCGTGGTGTCGACACGGCCATCGTGCGCATCTTCAACACCTTCGGTCCGCGCATGGGGTGGAACGACGGTCGGGTGGTGCCCACGTTCGTCGGCCAGGCCCTGGCCGGTGAGCCGATGACGATCCACGGGGACGCTCGAGAGCCGGTCGCTGTGCTACGTCGACGACACCGTCGAGGCGCTGGTGCGGATGGCGGAGTCGGGCGAGCCGGGGCCGGTCAACGTGGGCAACCCGCACGAGGTCACCGTCCTGGAGATCGCGGAGGCGATCGCCCGCGCGGTGGGGATCGAGCGGCTGGAGATCGCCTTCGTCGACCGGCTGGTGGACGACCCCGATCGTCGCTGCCCGGACATCACGATGGCGGTCGAGCGGCTCGGCTGGAAGCCGGAGGTCGACCTCACCGAGGGGCTGGCGCGCACGGTGCGCTGGTTCCGCGAGGCACCTGGCCGCCCAGCTGGCTGACGACCGCGGCCCACGCCTCGTCGACCGTGATCGATGCCAGGGCCGGATCGGTCTCCGCGGCGTGCGGGTCGCCGGCCCCCGTGCCGTGCCACAGCACCCTGGTCCGGCCCCACAGGGGCGCCCAGGTCGTCGGTGGGGTGGGACCGTAGAGCGCCACCGCTGGGCGGTCGTAGGCCGCCGCGAGGTGCGCCACGCCGGTGTCGCCGCTGAGCACGACGTCGGCCGCCGCGACCAGCGCTGCCAGCGAGTCGGTGGAGGTCGTGCCGGCTGCGACCGACTCCCTGGGAAGGCCTGCGGTCCTCGCCACCTCGCGGCACAGGTCCACCTCGTCGGCGCTGCCGGTCAGCAGCACCCGCCGGCCTTCGGCGGCGAGCCGTCGTGCCACCTCGGCGAACCGGCCGGGTGGCCAGCGGCGGGCCGGGGACGCGGCGCCGGGATGCACGACGGCGGTGCCGTCGCCGGCGACCCGGACCGGCGGCTCCAGCAGGCCGTCCTGCGGGTCCGCCTCGACGTCGAAGCAGTCGGAGACCAGGCGACACCACCGTCGTACCTCGTGCTCGTCCGGGTCCCAGCGCGGCCCGGGCGAGCCGGTGGCCGGCTCCCCGAAGGCCGCGAGCCGGCGCGGTCGGGTGGCGGTGAGCGCGTCGTGGCTCTCCGGGCCGCTGCCGTGCAGGTTGACCGCCACGTCGGGTGGGGGACCGGGCCAGCCGAGGTCGCCTAGGCCACGCATGTCGTGCACGCGGTCGACGGCTCCGGTGGCTGTCGCCAGTCCGGCGAGCGTGCGGGGGGTCGCCAGCACGATCTCGTGGCCGGGCAGCGCCCGCCGCAGCGCCCGCAGGGCGGGCACCGCGACCAGCAGGTCACCGAGGCCCAGGGCGCGCAGGACGAGGGCGACCGGCACGTCAGGGCCAGGACGGCTCGACCGAGGGCGTCACCACCAGCTCGCGGACCTCGCAGCCGGGCGGCTGGCGGAGCGCGAAGAGCACGGCGTCGGCGACGCGCTCCGGCGGGTTGAGCATCGCGTCCGCCGGCGGCCGGTACTGCTCGTCGCGCCCGTCGAAGAACGCCGTCTGCATGCCGCCGGGCACCAGCATGGTGACGCCGACCTCTCCGCCCAGCTCGGTGGCCAGCGCGCGGCTGAAGCCCGTCACGCCGAACTTCGAGGCGCAGTACGCCGTCGCGTCGCTGACGGCCTTGAGCCCGAGCGTGGACCCCACGGTGACCACGCGGCCGTGGCTGCGCCGCAGGTGCGGCAGCGCGGCGCGGACCACGGCGGCGGTGCCGATGAGGTTCACCCTGATCACCCGCTCCCAGTCCTCGGCGGGCACGTCCTCGAGCCTGCCACAGGCGTCGATCCCCGCGGCGGTGACGACGGCGTCCAGGCCTCCGTGCTCTCGGGCTGCCGCCTCGACCGCCTCCGCGGCGGCACGCGAGTCGGCGAGGTCGACGACCATGTGGCCGATCTCGAGGCCCTCGAGCGGCTTGGGCTCGTGCCGGTCGAGGATGTGGGCGGTGCCGCCCTGCTGGGCGACCGCGGCAGCGACGGCCCGGCCGAGGCCGGACGCCCCGCCGGTCACCAGGACGGTGCCGAGCTGCTGGGGGGTGTGGTTCATGGCTCTCCTCCTTGGGTTGCTCGTGCCAGTCGGGTCGTGGAGCGGCCTGCCAGGTAGGGCAGGGTGACGGCCTGGCCACCCCACTCGAGGAGCACCTGCTCCTCGGGAAGGGCGGCGTCGGAGTAGTCCCCGCCCTTGCACCACACGTGCGGCCGGAGGGTGCGCAGCACCTCGTTCGGGGTGTCCTCCTCGAAGACGACGACCGCGTCGACGCAGTCCAGGGCTGTCAGCACGCGGGCCCGGTCCTCCTGTGGGACGATCGGGCGGTCGGGCCCCTTGAGCCGCCTCACCGAGTCGTCGGAGTTGAGGCACACGACGAGGCAGTCGCCGAGCCGGCGGGCGGCCTGGAGCGTCTCGACGTGGCCGCGGTGGAGCAGGTCGAAGCAGCCTCCCGTGGCCACCACGGTCCCGCCACCGGCCCGGACCTCGCGGGCCAGGGCCACCGCGTCGCCGGATGTGCGAGGCACCCGAGGCCGCGGGTCCATGCACGTGGCGGCGGCGCCGTCGCGGACGAAGTCGGCTGCCGCGACGACGGCGGTGCCGACGGCCTCCCTGATCAGGGCGCCCTCGGCGAGCGCCAGCGCGACGCTCGCCGCGAAGCGGTCTCCGGCGCCACAGGTGTCCACGGGCCGGCCGGGGACCTCGGGGGCGGGCAGGTGCACGGGGATGCCGGCACCGTAGGAGAGCAGGGCGCCTGCGGCGCCGCGGGTCACCGCGAGCGCGCGGACCTCCCAGCGCTCGACGAGTGCGGCGGCGCTGCGGGAGAGCCCGGCCAGGTCGGGCGCCGGGTCGCCGGCGAACCGGCGTACCTCGCCCTCGTTCGGGGTCGCGACCAGGGTGCCGGAGACCGGGTCGGCCCCGCGGGGGTGCGGGTCCCAGACGACCGGAGCACGCCGCGGGACCGCCGCGAGGAGCGCCCTGACGCCAGGGTGGGAGGACACTCCCCGGCCGTAGTCGGAGACCAGCACCCCGCTCGCCGACGCCAGCACGTCGCCGGCCTCGGGCGGCACGTCGCCGAGGTCGCCCGCGTCACCCCGGTCCATCCGCAGCAGCGTCTGCCCATCGGCCCGCACCCGGGCCTTGACGGTGGTCCGGCCGGTGGTGCCGATCTCGACCAGGCGGACCCGCTCGGCCAGCCGCCGGCGCAGGACCTGTGCCTCGTCGTCGGACCCCAGGGCCATCAGCAGGACGACCTCGCGGGAGCCGTCGCCTGTCGCGAGCCAGGCCGCGAGCCCCGCTCCGCCGGGCCGCTCGACCCGGCGTACGACATCGACGACCGGGGCGGGGGAGTCGGGCGCCGTGCGGGACACCGAGCCGCAGACGTCCACGTCCAGCAGCACGTCGCCCACGACGACCAGCGGTCCGCGCGTCATGCGATCCGGCCTCCCTGCTCGCCGGGCGGGACGTCAGCGGCGTACCCCACGCCGAGCGCGTCGTCGAACGCGGCGCAGAGCATGTGCAGGGCCACCAGGTGCAGCTCCTGCACGGTCGCCGTCAGCGGCGCCGGCACCGCCAGCACCTCGTGGGCAGCCTCGGCGAGGGGGTTGGGCAGCTGGCCGGTGAAGGCCCAGACCCGCAGGCCGGCGAGCCGGCCGCGTCGGGCCGCCTCGACCACGTTGGGACTCTGGCCGCTGGTGGACATGAGCACGAGCACGTCGCCCGGCCGCCCGTGCGCGTCGACCTGGCGGGCGAAGAGCTCGTCGGGCGGGTAGTCGTTGCCGATGGCCGTCAGGGTGGACGTCTCGGCGCTCAGGCAGATGGCGGAGTAGGGCGGTCGGTCCAGCCGGTAGCGGCCGACCAGCTCACCGGTGAGGTGCTGGGCCTGGGCCGCGCTGCCTCCGTTGCCGGCGGCCAGCAGCCGGCCGCCGCGGGGCAGCACCTGCGCCAGCTCGGCACCCCAGCGCTGAGTGACGGCCACGGCGTCGTCGAGCTGGTCGAGTGCCCTCCGGAGCTCGTCGAGGTGAGTGCCGTCCGAGGGGGTTGAGAACGTCATCGCACTGCCCCCTGTTCCCGGCCCCGGCCCGGGGTGGCCAGACCGATCACCTCGTCGTACACCTGCAGCGTCCGCTCGGCGACCTGCGGCCAGGAGAAACGCTCGCGTGCCCGCCGCACGCCGTCGGCGCCGTACGCCGCGCGCAGGCCGGGGTCGGCGAGCAGGTCGCGCAGCGCCCCCGAGAGCACGCGCGGGTCGCGCGGCGGCACCAGCTCGCCGGTGACGCCGGGGACGACGGTGTCGAGGAGGCCGCCGACCGCCGTGCCGACCACGGGGCGGCCGCAGGCCATGGCCTCGACGGGGACGATGCCGAAGGGCTCGTACCAGGGCACTGAGCACACGACGTCGGCCGCACGGATCACGCCCGGCACGTCCTCGTGGTTCACGCTGCCCAGGAACCGGACCCGCTCGGCGACCCCGGCCTCGGCAGCGACGCCGCGCAGCCGGGATGCCTCGGGGTCGAGGTGCAGCACGTCCGCGCGCGGCCCGCCGGCGATCACCAGCTCGGTGTCGGGAAGCCACTGCAGCGCGGTGACCGCGTCGGCGATCCCCTTGCGCTCCACCATGCGGCCGAGCACCAGCACCCGGTGGGTGGCGGTCCGCGGCGGCTCGGCTGCCGGTGCCACGTCGGGCCGGAAGTGGCGGACGTCGACGCCGCACGGCACGACGGTGCAGCGGTCTGCGCCGATCCCCTGCGCCTCGAGCTCGCGCACCTCGTCGGTGGCGGTGGCGATGACCCGGTCGACGCCGAGGCCGATGTCCCGCTCGACCTCGAGCCGTCCGGGCGGGCTGGTGTCGGCGTCGCCCTGGTGGCGTCGCTTCACCACGCCCAGGGCGTGGAAGGTGTGCACGACCGGGAGCCCCAGGAGCGAACGGGTGCCGCGGACGGCGCGCAGGGTCGCCCAGCCGCTCATCCAGAAGTGGCTGTGCACGATGTCGTAGGGGCCGTCCTGCAACGACAGGGCCAGCTCCGCGGCGAACGCCGACATGTGCGGCCAGAGGTCGTCCTTGGGCACCTCGTCCGGCGGCCCGGCACTGACGTGGCGCACGAGGTAGCGGACGCCGGACTCCTCGACCGCCACCTCGTCTGGCAGGGTGGTCGAGTCGCGACGGGTGAAGACGGTGACGTCGTGGCCGTGACCGGCCAGCTCGCGCGCCAGGGCGGCCACATGGACGTTCTGCCCGCCGGCATCGGCACCGCCCAGGGTGGCGAGGGGGCTGGCATGCTCGGAGACGAGTGCGATCCTCATGGGGTTCCTCCTCCGGAGGTGGTGAGCTTCTCGATGGCGCGGATGACGTCCTGTGCCGTCACCGAGGACAGGCAGGGATGCCCCGGGACCGGACAGGTGGTGGCCCGGGTGGCCCGGCAGGGCGCGTCCTGGTCGCCCAGCAGCACGTGGGGCACGCCGTACGGCGCCCACCGTTCGGCGGGCACGGTCGGCGCGAAGAGCGACACGACCGGCGTACCGACGGCGGCGGCCAGGTGGGCAGGGCCGGTGTTGCCCGCCACGACGACGTCCGCGGACGCCAGCACGGCCGCGAGGCCGGCGACGCCGGTGCGCCCGGACAGGTCCACGGCCTCGTCGCCGGCGACCCGGGCGCACAGCGTTGCCTCGGACGGTGCGCCGGTGACGACCACGTCGGCGCCCTGCTCGGCGAGGGCTGCGACCAGCTCGGCGTGGTGGCCGGGCGGCCAGGCGCGGGCGGTCACGGACGTGCCGGGATGTATGACGACGCGCGGGCGCCGTCCGGGACGCCACTCGACCGGGTCGGGCACCTCGACGTCGACGCGCAGCCGGCCGTCGTCACCTCTCGGCAGGTCGTGCCCGGCGGCACGGGCGAGCTCGAGTGCGCGCTCGGCCTCCGGGACGTCGCCCGGCGGGTGGACGCGCAGGTCGAGCAGCGAGCCGGGATAGTCCTCGCTGATCGCCCCGATCCAAGGCACGCCGGCCATCCGCAGCAGCAGGGCGGTGGGCAGCGGGCTCTGGTGGAACGAGGTGAGCACCAGTGCCCGGTCGATCCCCCGCCCGGCGAGGTCGTCGACGATCCGCTCCACCTCCTCTCGCTCGACCGCTGCCGGGGTCGGGTCGATCCAGGGCGGTGACCAGCAGAGCACCTGGTCGACGCCGGGCAGCAGCCTCGCGACGTCGGCGCCCCGTGGCCCCGCGAGCAGGGTGAGCCGGTCGGAGCCGGCCGCGACGGCACGCACCGCGGGGCCGGCGAGGAGCACGTCGCCCATGCCGTCCGGTCGCACCACGAGGCTGTGCGTCATCGCCACCCCCTCAGTGCGATCTCCACGGCCGTGACCAGGTCGGACGCGACGTGGGCGGCCTCGAGGACCTCCTCGGGACGGGTGGCGGCGTTGGGCACCAGGATGCCGGTCGCACCCGCGGCCTCCGCCGCGCCGAGGTCACCGGCCGTGTCGCCGATGAGCACGCACTGCTCCGGCCGGACGCCGAGCTCGCTGCACGCCCGGACCACCAGCTGGGGGCCGGGCTTGCGGCACTCGCAGCAGTCCTCGGGCCGGTGGGCGCAGACCTGCCAGGTGTCGAAGGGGCCGAGCAGCTCCTCCACGCGCGCGTTGATCCGGGCACAGTCCTCGTGCGAGATCTGGCCGCGGCCGACGGCCGCCTGGTTGGTGGCGACGCCGACGGGGATGCCGAGCGCGCGCAGCCGGTCGAGCGCCTCGCGGGCGTGCGCCACCGGCTCGACCCGTGCCGGGTCGGTGTTGCGGGGCACGTCGCGGATCAGGGTGCCGTCGCGGTCGAAGAGGACGAGGTCCGGCGCTCCCGGCCAGGGCCGCTCGCGCACGTGGGTGACCAGGCCGCGGGCCGCGTGGGCCGCCGCGGCCGATGGGATGGCCACGCTCGTGACCACCATCGCCGCCACCTCGCGCACGGTGCGGGGACCGGGGGCGATGCGGGCGGCGGCGAGCTCCGCCGTACCTGCGACCCAGCCTGCGGAGGCCGCCGCGGCCAACAGCCGGAGCCGGTGGTCGCGCCGCAGCGCGCCCCCGAGCCCCAGCACCACAGCAAGGGCACCGGCCGTGGACGTCGCCAGGTGTCGACGGAGCCTCCCGGGTGGAGCCCCCGCGCGGTCGCGCCAGTCGTCGCCGTGCAGGCGTCGCATCAGCTGGTCGTCGGCGTTGCCGCGCTGCCGGGCGATGCTCGCGCTCCAGCGCGACCTCGGCACCGGATGCCGGGTCGTGCGCTCGCCCGGCAGGATCCGGCCGCCACGCTCGACGACGCGCAGCCCCAGGTCGGCGTCCTCGCGGTAGGCGCGGCGGAAGCGTTCGTCGAAGCCGCCCACGCGGACGAGCACGTCGCGGCGGTAGGACATGTCGGCGGTGATCCACTGCGCGCTCGCGAGGCCCGCGGTGTTGCGCTCCTCGTCGGTCAGCGGGCGGTCGGCCGGCAGCGGCACCACGATGCGGCCCTGACTGGCCGCCGCCGGGCGGCCGCCGACCACGTCCGCGTTCGCCTTGTCCAGGTCGGCCGCCAGTCGGTCCCACCAGTCGTCGTCGGGGACCACGTCGTCGTCGAGGAAGGAGACCCACTCGGTCTGCGCCATCCGCCAGCCGAGGTTGCGCGCCCCTGCCGGACCGCGGCCGTGGCTGCGCAGCACGACGACCTCGGGGAGCCCGGGCCGCCGGCACGCCCGCTCGTCCACCGCCCCGTCGGGGGTGTCGTCGACGAGCACCAGGCGCTCGGCCCGGGGACCAGTGGCGCGGGCGAGCGCGTCCAGCAGGTCCCTCAGCGCGGGCCGGCCGATGGTCGGCACGACGACGGTGGTGGGCAGGACCTCCGGGTGTCCGAGGACCCCGGCCGTCACGTCGTCACCTCGCTGCGCCGGACCGTGAAGGGGCCGATCGCGAGCAGGTCGATGGGTGCCGAGCCGAAGCACTCCAGGGCGTCGCGCGGGCTGTCGACCATCGGGCGGCCGGCGGTGTTGAGGCTGGTGTTGACCACGACCGGCAGCCCGGTGCGCCGCTCGAACGCGGCGAGCATCTCCGCCACCAGCGGCTCGGTCGCGGCGTCGACCGTCTGCACCCGCGCCGTCCCGTCGACGTGGACGACCGCCGGGATCCGGTCGCGCCACCCGGGAGCCACGTCGTGGACGAAGAGCATGTACGGCGAGGGGAGGGGGCCGCGGCTGAAGATCCGGTCGGCGCGCTCGAGCAGCACCATCGGCGCGACCGGCCGGAACTCCTCGCGGCCCTTCACCCGGTTGAGCCGGTCCAGGTTCGCGTGGCGACCGGGGTGGGCGAGCAGTGACCGGTGGCCCAGGGCGCGCGGACCGTACTCACTGCGACCCTGGAACCACGCGACCAGGCCGTCGTCCGCGAGAGTCGCCGCGACCGCCTCGGCGATGCCCTCGGCCGGCCTCGCGTAGCGGATCGCGGCGTCACGCAGCACCGCCTCGATCTCGTCGTCGCTCCAGCCCCGGCCGAGGTCCGCGCCGGGCATAGGGCTGACCGGCTCGCCCTTGGCGTGGGCCAGGTGGAGGGCCGAGCCCAGGGCCGTCCCGGCGTCCCCGGCCGCGGGCTGCACCCACACCCGCTCGTACGGCGAGTCGGTGTGCACGCGTGTGTTGGCCACGCAGTTGAGCGCGACTCCGCCGGCCAGCACCAGGTCGCGCTTGCCCGTCTGGCCATGCAACCAGTCCAGCAGCTCCAGCACGACGCCCTCCAGGACCCGCTGCACGCTCGAGGCGAGGTCGGCGTGCTGCTCCGTCCAGGGATCACCCGCGGCGCGACGGGGCGCGAGGGCCTCCCAGTCCAGCGCTTCGGTGCGGAAGCCGCCCTGGCCGTCGACGCGGACCGCTTCACCGATGACACCTGCGTGCCGCGGCTCTCCATGGGACGCGAGCGCCATCACCTTGTACTCGTCGCTGCTCCGCAGCCAGCCCAGGTGCTGGGTCAGGTCCTCGTAGAGCAGGCCGAGCGAGTGGGGGAGCGCCTGCGCGACCAGCGGGTCGAGGTGGCCGTCGTGCGACGACGCGGACAGGTGGCTCGCGGACTCGCCGCGGCCGTCCAGGACCAGCACGTCCGGGTCGTCCAGGGGACCCGCGAGGGACGCGGAGGCCGCATGGGCGATGTGGTGCGGGACGAAGTGGACGCGGGCCGGGTCGAGCCCGGGCAGTGCCGTCGCGAGGAACTCCGGTGCCCGCCGGGCATAGGCCTGCCGCAGCCGGTCCCACGGGTCGTCGAGGCCGAGTGCCTCGGCGGGCCGGGCCAGGGAGGGGTCGTAGGAGTAGGTGACCGCGTCGAGGTCCGCCGGGTCGAGCCCGCCCGTCTCGAGGCACCACGCCATCGCCAGCTCGGGCAGCTCCCAGGCGGCGAAGGGCACCGGCCGGTGGCCGTGCTTGCGCCTGGAGAAGCGCTCCTCCTCCGCCGCCGCCACGATCCGCCCGTCGACCACCAGGGCGGCCGCCGGGTCGTGGAAGAGCGCGTTGACCCCGAGGACCTTCATCGGCTCCCTCCCGACTTCCTCACATTGGCCCCATGGTTCTCCCAGAAGCGGTGGGTACCCGTTCGAACCGCTTCTCACCACGGAGGTGTCCGGTGGTCGGAGCAGGAGCACCTCGAGCATGGAGAACCGGCTCTCGGGTACCTGCCGGTGTATGCGTCTCACAGTGGTCGGCGTCGGGCGGCTGGGCAGCGCCCACGCAGCGACGCTGTCCGCCATGGGCCACGACGTGCTCGGGGTCGACGTCGACGCGTCGCTCGTCGGCACCCTGGCCGAGGGCCGCTCGCCCTATGCCGAGCCCGGCCTCGAGAGGCTGCTCGCGGAGGGCACGGCGGCGGGTCGGCTCGCCTTCACGACCGACCTGTCCCGGGCGGCCGCCCACGCCGCATCTCGCTGGTCAACGTGCTCGCGGAGATGTGCGAGCGGTCGGGCGCCGACGGGGCCGGCCTCGTCGAGGTCGTGGGGGCGGACCCGAGGATCGGCAGCCAGTTCCTCGCGCCCGGTCTGGGCTTCGGTGGCGGCTGTCTGCCCAAGGACCTGCGGAGCTTCCTGGCACGGGGCAGGGAGCTCGGCATGACCGTGCCGCTGGAGCTGATCGCCCAGGTGGACGCCGTGAACCGGCACCAGCGCGACCGGGTGCTCGCGATCGTCCAGGACATGGTCGGCGGGTCGGTGCGGGGCAGGGAGGTGGCCGTCCTCGGCGCCGCGTTCAAGGCCGGGGTCGACGACATCCGCGACTCCCCGGCGCTGGCGGAGGTCGTCGCCCTCCGCGATGCCGGGGCACACGTCCGGGTGCACGACCCGGCCGCCCTCACGGCGGCCAAGGCCGCCGTGCCCGGGCCGGACTATCTCGAGGATGTCGAGGACGCCTGCCGTGGCGCGGAGGCCGTGCTCCTGCTGACCGACTGGCCGGACTATGCCGCGCTCGACCCGGTGTGGCTGCGCGGGCTCGTGGCGGCGCCCCGGCTGCTCGATGCCCGGCTCGTCGTCGACGTCCTCGCCTGGCGGGCCGCGGGGTGGGAGGTCCGCGCCCTGGGCCGGAGCGCCTGATGCGCGTCCTCGTCTGGCACGTCCACGGCTCATGGCTGACCTCCTTCCTCCAGGGCAGCCACGACTACCTCCTGCCGACCCTGCCCGGCCGCGGACCCGACGGACTGGGCCGGGCCGCCTCCTGGGACTGGCCCGCCAGTGCCGTCGAGATGTCGCCCGCGGAGCTCGCCGACGCGGCCGTGGACGTGGTGGTCGTGCAGCGCCCGCACGAGCTGGAGCTGGCGACCCGGTGGCTCGGCCGGCGCCCGGGCCGGGACGTGGCCGCGGTCTATCTCGAGCACAACACGCCCGGGGGCGACGTGCCGTTCACCCGCCATCCGCTGGCTGGTCAGTCGGAGATCCCGGTCGTGCACGTGACCGCCTTCAACGCGCTGATGTGGGACTGCGGCGACGCGCCGGTGCACGTCGTCGAGCACGGCATCGTCGACCCCGGCCGCCGCTGGACCGGTGAGCTGGCGCGCGCCGCGGTGGTGCTCAACGACCCGGTCCGACGCGGCCGGGCCGTCGGCAGCGACCTGGTCGAGGAACTCGCCCGGGACACCCCGGTCGACCTCTTCGGCATGCGGGTGTCGGGCTTCGGGGGCGGTGTGAGTGCCCACGAGTCCCTCACCCAGGCCGAGCTGCACGACGCCCTAGCCCTGCGCCGGGTCTACGTGCACACGCCGCGGTGGACCTCGCTGGGCCTGTCGCTGCTGGAGGCGATGCACCTCGGCATGCCTGCCGTGGCGCTCGCGAGCACCGAGGCCTGGCGGGCTGTGCCGCCCGGCGGCGGCTGTCTGGTGCCCGGCCCCGCGGCCATGCGGGCAGCGGTGCACCGGCTGCTCGCCGACCGGGCGCTGGCGGCGGACCTCGGCGCGGCCGGCCGCGAGCACGTGCGCACCCGCTACGGGCTCGCCCGCTTCCTGCGGGAGTGGGACGAGGTGCTGGCCGACGTGATCACCCGCTGAACCGCGGGCCAGCTCCTCGACGCCTCACGGTGCCCTGGGCGGCTGCACCACCCGGTCGCTGGACGACGCCACGCCACCGGCGCGGATCTCGTGGGGGAACTCGCGGCCGGGGCGGGGCGCGCGCCTCTCCTTCTCCCACTCCACGGCGAGGGCCTCGTCCACCGCCTGCTTCACCGCCTGGGTGAGCGACACGCCCCGTCGACGCGCCAGCTCCTGGACTGCCGCCCGCACGTGCGGGTCGTCGATATCGATCGCGGCCATGGCTCACGACTCCTCGGATCACGGGGGACCCCTGCCCCTGATTTCACAGTACCCCCGCCACGACCAGCCAGGGCTCGTCGGCCACCGGGTCGACCACGTCCCGCAGCAGCGGCGCCGGCTCCGGCTGCGCAGTCAGCGCCAGCAGCGCCGCTCGCCCCCCGACGACCGAGTCGAGCCACTCGAGGGTGCGCTGGTGCGGCGGGCGGCTCGGGCGGCACCACCTGCGGCCGCCGCTGCTCGTCGTACAGGTAGTCCTTCGGGTGGTCGTGGTGGTAGCTCACGGTGCCTCCTCGAGGCCGGGGTCTCGGTCCTCCGACGCTCTCCCCGGGCACCGACAGGCCCGGCCCGCTCATCCACAGGCGGCTCCCGGGGCGCCCCATCCACAGGCGACACGCCCGCACCTGGCCGGGTCCTGCGAGGTGCGTGGACGTAGTCCACCTGGGGGAGCGGTGTGGATCCGGCGTGGAGTTGTCGCGATGTGGCGCTACCGTTGCCGCGCATCACCCCCCTGGAGCAGGAGTAGAAGTGGCACACAAGCTCGTCATCGTCGAGTCACCCACCAAGGCAACGAAGATCGGTGGCTACCTCGGCGCGGGCTACGTCGTGGAGTCGTCGATCGGTCACATCCGCGACCTCCCGAACAACGCCGCGGACACCCCGGCCAAGATCAAGGACAAGCCCTGGGGCCGCCTCGCCGTCGACGTCGACAACGGCTTCGAGCCCTACTACGTCGTGCCGCGGGACAAGAAGAGCCACATCACCAAGCTCAAGCAGCTCCTCAAGGACGCCGACGAGCTCTACCTCGCCACCGATGAGGACCGTGAGGGAGAGGCCATCGCCTGGCACCTGCTGGACGAGCTCAAGCCCAAGGTGCCGGTCAAGCGGATGGTCTTCCACGAGATCACCAAGCCGGCGATCCTCGCCGCCGCGGAGAACCCCCGCGACATCGACATGGACCTCGTCGAGGCGCAGGAGGCGCGGCGCATCCTCGACCGCCTCTACGGCTACGAGGTCTCGCCGGTGCTGTGGCGCAAGGTGATGTCCGGCTTGTCCGCGGGCCGCGTGCAGTCGGTCGCCACCCGCCTCGTCGTCGACCGCGAGTGGGAGCGGATGGCCTTCCGCAGCGCGTCCTACTGGGACCTCGAGGCCACCTTCGACGCCGGAGCCGCTGGCGGCGACTCCGGTCCGCGGATGTTCCCCGCCCGCCTCCACACCGTCGACGGCGCCCGCGTGGCCAGCGGCCGCGACTTCGGCACCGACGGCCTGCTCAAGGATCCCGCTGGTCGAGCGGAGTCGAGACCCGTCCACCTCGACCGGCCGCGCGCCGAGTCGCTCGCCGCGGCGCTGTCGGACACGACGTACGACGTCAGGTCGGTCGAGTCCAAGCCCTACCGCCGCTCGCCGTACGCGCCCTTCCGCACGACGACGCTGCAGCAGGAGGCCGGCCGCAAGCTCGGCATGAGCGCCCAGGTGACGATGAGCGTCGCCCAGCGGCTTTACGAGAACGGCTTCATCACGTACATGCGTACGGACTCCACGACCCTCTCCGGCGCCGCGGTCAACGCGGCCCGCGAGCAGGTCCGGGAGCTCTACGGCAGCGAATACCTCCCGGACGCCCCGCGCACCTACGCGTCCAAGGTCAAGAACGCCCAGGAGGCGCACGAGGCGATCCGCCCCGCCGGCGACTCGTTCCGCACGCCTGCGCAGACCGGTCTGACCGGCGACCAGTTCCGGCTCTACGAGCTGATCTGGATGCGCACCGTCGCCTCCCAGATGAAGGACGCCACCGGCCAGAGCGTCAGCGTCCGCATCGGCGGCACCGCCGCGACCGGCGAGGACGTCGTCTTCGCCGCCGGCGGCCGCGTGATCACCTTCCACGGCTTCCTCAAGGCGTACGTCGAGGGCACCGACGACGCCGCGGCCGCGCGCGACGACCAGGAGACCCGGCTGCCGGCGCTGCAGGAGGGCGACGCGGTCACCGCCGCGTCGGTCACCCCGTCGGGCCACGAGACGAAGCCGCCGTCGCGCTACACCGAGGCCACGCTGATCAAGGAGCTGGAGGAGCGCGAGATCGGCCGGCCGTCGACCTACGCCTCGATCATCGGCACGATCGTCAACCGCGGCTACGTCTACAAGAAGGGCACCGCGCTCGTGCCGGCCTGGCTGGCGTTCTCCGTCGTGCGGCTGCTGGTCGAGCACTTCCCGCGGCAGATCTCCTACGAGTTCACCGCGCGGATGGAGGACGTCCTCGACGACATCGCGGCCGGCCGCCGCGACCGGGTCACCGAGCTCGCCGAGTTCTACTTCGGGTCGGGCGACGTGGAGGGGCTCAAGAGCCTCGTCGAGGGCCTCGGCGACATCGACGCCAAGGGGCTCGCGACCTTCCCGATCGGCTCGCCCGAGGACGGCATCTCGCTGCGCGTCGGCAAGTACGGCCCCTACCTCGAGGGCCCCGGCGACGACGGCGCCCCCGCCGGCAAGCGCGCCAACGTGCCCGATGACCTGCCTCCTGACGAGCTGACGCTGGAGAAGGCGAAGGAGCTGCTCGCCAACCCCGCCGGCGAGGAGAGGTCGCTCGGCCGCCACCCGGAGTCCGGCCTGGAGGTCGTGGCGAAGAACGGCCGGTTCGGCCCCTACGTCACCGAGGTGCTCCCCGAGGACGCGCCCAAGTCCGCCAAGGCGCGCACGGGGTCACTGTTCAAGTCGATGTCGCTCGACACGGTCACTCTCGAGCAGGCGGTCCAGCTGCTCTCGCTGCCGCGGGTCGTGGGAGTCGCCACCGACGGCGAGGAGATCACCGCGCAGAACGGCCGCTACGGGCCCTACCTGAAGAAGGGCAGCGACTCGCGGTCGCTGGCGGCGGAGGACCAGATCTTCGACATCACCCTCGACGAGGCGCTGGCGATCTACGCCCAGCCCAAGGCCCGTGGCCGCGGCGCCTCGACGGCTCCGCTCAAGGAGCTCGGCAACGACCCGGTCTCCGGCCAGCCGATCGTGGTCAAGGCGGGCCGCTTCGGTGAGTACGTCACCGACGGTGAGTACAACGCCACCCTGCGCAAGGACGACTCCGTCGAGTCGATCACCCTCGAGCGAGCGGCCGAGCTGCTCGAGGAGCGGCGCGCCAAGGGCCCGGCGAAGAAGACCTCGCCCAAGAAGACCGCCGCCAAGAAGACCGCCGCCAAGAAGACTGCCAAGAAGGCGCCGGTGAAGAAGGCTGCGTCGAAGAAGTCCTGACGGATTTCGTTGGTCGAGTAGCGCGCGAGGAACGAGCGGGCGTATGGAGACCACTCGACCGCGCGGGTGTCCCAGCCCCGCCGTAGGGTGTGGCGCGTGAGCCGACAGCCGAGCCCCGGGGTGTTCGCCGAGTCCGGCCTCTTCCTCTGCTTCGAGGGCGGGGAGGGCGCCGGCAAGTCGACCCAGGCACGCCTGCTCCGCGACTGGCTGGGGTCGCGGGGCCACACCGTCGTGCTCACCTTCGAGCCCGGGGACACCGAGGTGGGCAAGGAGCTGCGCCGGATCGTGCTCGACCCCGCCACCGGCGACCTCTCGCCCCGCACCGAGCTGCTGCTGTACGCCGCGGACAAGGCCGAGCACGTCCGCCGGGTGGTCCGGCCGGCGCTCGAGCGCGGCGAGGTCGTGATCACCGACCGCTACGTCGACTCCTCCCTGGCCTACCAGGGGGCGGGCCGCACGCTCGACGGCGCCGAGGTCGAGTGGGTGCAGCGCTGGGCCACCGCAGACCTGCGGCCGCACCTGACCGTCGTACTGGATGTGGCGCCGGAGGCGGGTCTGGGTCGCTTCGAGGAGCGCGACCGCATCGAGGCGGAGTCGACCGAGTTCCACGACCGGGCCCGGCAGGCCTTCCTCGACCTCGCCGCGCGAGACCCGGAGCACTACCTCGTGCTCGACGCGCGGGCGGCCGTGGAGGACATCGCGGCGGCCGTGCGGGCCCGGGTCGAGCCGCTGCTGGGGAGGCTGGCATGAGCTCCGCCACGCAGACGCGCACCGTCTGGGACGACCTGGTCGGCCAGCGGCCCGTCGTCGCGGCGCTCCAGCGCGCGGCGAGCGGGGACGGGATGTCCCACGCCTGGCTCTTCACCGGGCCACCGGGCTCCGGGCGCTCCAACGCGGCCGTGGCCTTCGCGGCCGCGCTGCAGTGCGAGACCGGCAGCGGCTGCGGGCAGTGCAAGGCCTGCCGCACGGTGCTGGCCGGCAGCAACCCCGACGTGTCCGTGATCCGCACGCAGAAGCTCTCCATCGGCGTCGACGAGGTGCGCGAGCTCGTACGCCGGGCCGCGCTGGCGCCGGCGGGCGACCGCTGGCAGGTGCTGGTCGTCGAGGACTCCGACCGGCTCACCGACCAGGCCTGCAACGCGCTGCTCAAGGCGATCGAGGAGCCGACCCCCCGCACCGTGTGGCTGCTCTGCGCGCCGACCACCGAGGACGTGCTGCCGACCATCCGGTCCCGCTGCCGCCTCGTCTCGCTGACGACACCCACGGCCGAGGACGTGGCGGCGTTCCTGGTCCGCACCCTCGGGGTGGGGGAGGCGCTCGCCGCGCACGCCGCGCGCGCCAGCCAGGGTCACATCGGCCGCGCCCGGGCGCTCGCCCGCGACGAGTCGACCCGACGCCGGCGCAACGAGGTGATCGGCCTCCCGGCGCGCCTGACCTCGCTCGGAGCGTGCATGACGGCCGCCACCTCGATCCACGAGCTCGCGAAGGAGGAGGCCGAGGCCATCACGTCCGAGCTCGACGCGAAGGAGAAGGCCGACCTCGACTCGGCCTACGGCGTGGTGGAGCGGGGCCGGCGGCCGAGGGAGTACGCCCCCGCGCTGGCCGCGATGGAGCGCGACCAGAAGACCCGCGCCAAGCGCCGGGTGCTCGACGTCGTCGACCGGTGCCTGGTCGACCTCGTGTCGGTCTACCGTGACGCCATCGCGCTCGGCGTCGGCGCCCCCGGACAGCTGGTCAACGAGGAGATCCGGCCCGATGTCACCGAGCTGGCCCGGCGGGTGTCGTCGGAGGAGCTGCTGCGGATGGTCGACGCGATCTTCGTGGCGCGTGAGCAGATGCTCGAGTTCAACGTCCCGCCCCAGCTCGCGCTCGAGGGCATGATGGTGGCGCTCAGGCTGCCGGGGGGAGCAGGTCGGTGAAGCGTCTCGTCGCACTGGTGCTGGTGCTTGCGGTCGTGCTGGTCGGGGCCGGCGTGCTGGGGCTGTCGGCCCTGCGGTCCGGTGACGACGGCCAGGCCGAGGAGCAGCTGGCTGCCCCCGACCCGACTCCGATCGAGTCCGAGACCGGGGACGCCGAGGAGCCCGGCGATCCCGTGCTCGCCGACTTCTACTCCCAGACCCTGGAGTGGGAGACGTGCGAGGACGGCCACGAGTGCGCCACCCTCGAGGTGCCCCTCGACTACGCCGACCCCGCCGGCGACACCATCGAGCTGGCGCTGCTACGGGTGCCGGCCAGGGGCCAGGCGCTCTCGTCGATGGTGGTCAACCCCGGCGGCCCTGGTGCCCCCGGCACCGACTACGCCGCGGCGGCCGGCCGCGTCTTCCGCGAGCCGCTCCGGCGCCACTTCGACATCGTGGGCTTCGACCCCCGCGGCACCGGCGAGTCGGCCCCCGTCGACTGCCTGACGGACGGCGAGCTCGACGAGTTCATCGCGGGAGATCCCGACCCCGACGACGCGGCCGAGGCGGCGTCGTACAGGCAGGACGTGCTCTCCTTCGGTCGCGGCTGCCGCGAGCGCTCGGGCGAGCTGGTCAGCCACGTCTCCACGGTGGAGGCCGCGCGCGACATGGACGTCCTGCGCGCCGCCCTGGGCGACCCCGCCCTCACCTACTTCGGCGCCTCCTACGGCACCAAGCTCGGCGCGACCTACGCCGAGCTGTTCCCCGAGCGGGTCGGGCGGTTCGTGCTCGACGGCGCCGTGGACGTCACCCTCGACAACCGCGAGCTCGGGCTGGAGCAGGCGGCCGGCTTCGAGACGGCGCTGCGTGCCTACATCGAGAACTGCCTCGAGACCGACGACTGCTTCCTGGGTGACAGCGTGGAGGAGGGGCTCGACACGATCACCGGGCTGCTGGCGGACATCGACGCCGACCCGCTCCCCACGTCGAGTGGACGCGAGCTGCGCATCGGCAACGCCTTCTACGGCCTGGTGTTGCCGCTCTACGCCCGCGACTACTGGTTCCTGCTCTCCGCGGCTCTCCGCGAGGCGCTGGGCGGCAAGGGCGACGCGCTGCTCGAGCTCGCGGACCTCTACACCTCCCGCGGCGCGGGCGGCTACAACGACAACTCGATGGAGGCGATCTACGCGATCAACTGCCTCGACGACCCGAGCTCGGTGCCCTTCGGGAAGGTCGAGCAGCAGTACGCCGACTTCGAGGAGGCCTCGCCCACGTTCGGCCGGGTCTTCGCCTGGTCCCTGACCGGCTGCCGCGGCTTCGGCGGCCCGGCCGGCGACGAGCTCGAGATCCGCGCCGAGGGCGCCGCCCCCATCCTCGTGGTCGGCACCACCCGCGACCCGGCGACCCCGCTGCGCTGGGCCGAGGCCTTGGCCGAGCAGCTCGAGTCCGGTGTGCTGCTGCGCCGTGACGGCGACGGCCACACCGGCTACAACTCCGGCAACGCCTGCGTCGACGAGACCATCGAGGCATACCTGATCGCCGGCACCGTGCCCGACGACCCCACCGACTGCTGAAACCCTCTCGATGGTGGAAGTACGAGCGCAGCGCGCCTCGACACCACCATTGCCGACCTGATTTCGACCCCGCCGGGGACGGGCGTTATCCTTCTCTGGTTGCCCGGCTGGTCGCGATCCGACTGACGCCGGGCAGCGTGCCGCCTTAGCTCAGTCGGTAGAGCGAATCACTCGTAATGATTAGGTCGTCGGTTCGATTCCGACAGGCGGCTCCGAGTGAAACGGCCCCTGACCAGTCCAACGCTGGCAGGGGCTTTCTCGTGCCCGACGCAGAGGACGAGACGGCGAGCGGTCCATGGGCGTTCTGCGCGGTCATCACCCACCATGTGCTGCCCGCCGCCGGCACCTCCGAAGCCACAGCCACACCGTCGACCGCGGCGCGACGCTGAGCCGCGAGTTCGTGAGTTCGTGAGTTCGTGAGTGTGCCCTATCCCGCTGGTCCGACCGGAGCGCCGACCGCGACTGCAGGCGGGACGTCGTACGGTGTGAGCCATCTGTGGCAGCCCACCCGCGACTGGGGTCGAACCACCCCATCCGACCATGGACTCCGCCGGATCCAGGGAGCAGTCTGAGCGGGATGGGGGAGTGGAAACCTCGCCCAAAAACCTGATCCGTGCGGATCGAGCCTCAAGGTGGCTGAGCAACTTCGGTATAGGTCCTCCCGTGGCGAGGGGGCATAGGTCCGATTAGATTC
The DNA here is from genome assembly GCF_003076135.1 of Nocardioides gansuensis. GTDB lineage: Bacteria > Actinomycetota > Actinomycetes > Propionibacteriales > Nocardioidaceae > Nocardioides > Nocardioides gansuensis. Next base: position 312,168 of record NZ_QDGZ01000005.1, read on the forward strand.
GTCACGCTGTCGGGGACGGAAACCGGTATGGATCTCGATGAGTTCGCCAGCCAATGTGAGCAGGCATGGCAGGTCTTCGTGACCGGCGACCCTGGTCCAGCAATGCTGCTGTTTTCACGCCGCGACGACGTGACGCTCGCCAATCCGTGGGGTCCCGCTGTAACAGGATGGGCCGACGTATCACGGACGCTGGAAGCGGCGGCGGCCCGCTGGCGAAACGGCCGGGTGTCAGCGTTCGACGTACTCACCAGATTCATTTCGGAGGATCTCGCCTGTTACCACGAGATCGAACGCGGCGAGGGAATCCTTGGCGGTCGTTCTGAGCCCGAGTCGTTTGCCCTTCGGGTGACCTCCGTCTACCGCCGTGAGGACGGACAGTGGCGCATCGTGCTCAGACACGCGGACCCCATCCTGGCCGCTCGACCAGTCAATGCGACGCTCAGTGGCTAAGAGGTCGCTCGTATTGGTCATGGTCGCCGGGTGCGGTGAGAGGGTCGAGGTGGTCGTCGGCTGTGTACCAACGTCCGGTAGTCCCGTTCCCTCGGCGCACCACTGTCCGGCCTCCGCTGCACGCGTCAAGGGCACTAGCGTGACACGTGAACGGTTACCGACCCTTGACCCGTTCCGCTGCGACCTACACCCGGCATTAGAGGGATCGGGACCAAACTGTGGTCCATGCCCCGTGGTGCCCCGCCCGTCCGGAACTGCCGCCAGTGCCAGTCCACGTCAATCGCCCTGTCGCGCGTGGGGGATCGGCAGGAGTGGGTCGAGTGCGTCGAGCAGCCGACTGACGTAGGTCGGAGGGTTGGTGTCGTCGGCTGCGGACTCGAGCTCACCGACCTCGAGTCCGACAAGCTCGGACTTCGCAAGCGCCTGGGCGGTCGCGTGGAGGTCGTCGAGGGTCATGCCGTGGGGGACGAGGTAGTCCGTGGGCACGGTGCCGGCGTCGAGGACGTCGCAGTCGATGTGCACGTAGACCGGTCGCCCGCCCACCACCTGACGCAGCTCGTCGGCCATGGATGGTCCGACCTTGACCAGGGCCAGGGTCTCGGCGTCGATGAGCTCCTGCTCGGGTGCGTCGATGTCCCGTGCGCCGACCAAGACGGCGTTCCGGGTGGCCAGGCCGGCTCCGAGGCCGGAGTCCCACAGGCCGAGCGGACCACTTGAGGCAAGTCCGCCCAAGTAGCCGGTGGAGGAGCTGTCGGGGGTGTTGAGGTCGGCGTGCGCGTCGAACCAGACCACCACCGCGTCCGGCCGGTGCCTGGCTACCACCGGAAGGGTCGCGAGCGCCACCGCGCAGCGGCTCAACGCCGTGACCGGAAGAAGACCCTGACCGAACACCTCATCAAGCCGGTCTGCCATCTGCCGGCAGGAGCCGGCGGCCCAGGCTCAGCGCCGGCCGAGCAGGTGCTCGACGGCGAGCTGCTCGAGGCGGACGGCGCCGACGCCGCGAGCTCCGGCCAGCTCGGGGTCGAAGTCCTCGTAGGCCGACGGGTCGGCGAGCAGGTCCTGCCACGACTCGCCTGCTGCCAGGGTCGACGTCGCCAGCTCGGGCACGCGGGCGGCTTCCAGCGCCTCGACCACCTCCGGGTCGGCGCGGAACGCAGCGGCGCGCTCCTTGAGCATCAGGTAGGTGCGCATGTTGGCCTCGGCGCTCTGCCAGACGCCAGTGGTGTCCTCGGTGCGCAGCGGCTTGTAGTCGAAGTGGCGGGGCCCGTCGTAGCCGGCGGTCTCGAGCAGGTCGACGAGGAAGAACGCGTTGAGCACGTCGCCGTGCCCGAAGATGAGGTCCTGGTCGTACTTGATCCCGCGCTGGCCGTTGAGGTCGATGTGGAACAGCTTGCCGGCCCACAGTGCCTGCGCGACCCCATGGACGAAGTTGAGCCCGGCCATCTGCTCGTGCCCGACCTCGGGGTTGACCCCGACCCGGTCGGCGTGGTCGAGGCTGGCGATGAAGGCCAGTGCGTGGCCGACCGTGGGCAGCAGGATGTCGCCGCGCGGCTCGTTGGGCTTGGGCTCGAGCGCGAACCGGATGTCGTAGCCCTGGTCGATGCAGTATTGCGCCAGCGTGTCGAGTCCTTCGCGCAGGCGGTCGAGCGCGGCGCCGATGTCCTTGCTGGCCTCGGTCTCCGAGCCCTCGCGCCCGCCCCAGAAGACGTAGGTCTGCGCGCCGAGCTCGGCGGCGAGGTCGAGGTTGCGCATCACCTTGCGCATGGCGAAGCGGCGTACGTCCCGGTCGTTCGCGGTCAGGGCGCCTTCCTTGAACACCGGGTGGCTGAACAGGTTGGTGGTGACCATCGGGACCGTGAGGCCGGTCTCGTCGAGGGCCTTGCGGAAGGCGTCGATCCGGCGCTCCCGCTCGGGGTCGTCGCTGCCGAAGGGGATCAGGTCGTCGTCGTGGAAGGTGATGCCCCAGGCGCCCAGCTCGGAGAGGCGGTGCACGGCCTCGACCGCGTCGAGGGGCGGGCGGGTGGCGTCGCCGAAAGGGTCGCGGGCGGTCCAGCCGACGGTCCAGAGCCCGAAGCTGAAGCGGTCTTCCGGCGTGGGGGTGAGGGCGTCGGCCACGGTCTTCCTCCTGCGATCGGCGAGTTAGTCCAAGACATGGACTAACTGGTAAAGTACGCTGCGCTGCGTGGCCGGTCAAGGGGCGAGCGCACTCCGGGCGGCGAACACCGCCGTGGTCGTGGAGGAGCTCCGCCAGGGGGGTCCCACCACCCGCGCGGCCCTCGCCCGGCGCACGGGCCTGGCCAAGCAGACCGTCTCGACGATCGTCGCGCGGCTGCAGGCCGACGGCGTCGTCCGGGAGGTCGGGCTCAGCCGCACAGAGCCCGGGGGCGGTCGCCCCGCAGTGCTCATCGAGTACGCGGCGGACCGCGCGCTGGTCGCCAGCATCGAGCTCGGCGTTGGCCGCACCCGGGTGATGGTGGCGGACGCGCTCGGCGAGCCGCTCGGCATCCACGACGTCCCCCTCGGCGGTCGGCCCAGGCGGCAGCTCCCGGAGGAGGTGCTCGATGCCGTGTGGGCCACCCTGGTGGACGCCACGTCCGACCACGGCGGCCTCCAGCGCCTGCGCGCCCTGGGCGTGAGCGTCACCGGGCTGGTGCAGCCGGCCACCGGCACCTGCGTGCTGGCTCCCAACCTGGGATGGCGCGACGTGCCGGTGGCGTCGCTCCTGCGGGAGAGGCTCGCGTCACTCGAGGTCGACGTCCCGGTGGTGGTGCGGGGCGCTGCGCAGGCTTCCCTGATCGCCGAGCACAGGGAAGGGGCTGCGCAGGACGTGGACGACGTCGTTCTGCTGTTCGAGGACGAGGGCGTGGGCGCGGCCATCATCGAGGCGGGGAGGCTGCTCGACGGGTCGGACGGGACCGCGGGTGAGCTCGGCCACTGTGCCTGGCCGGGGGCCGACGCGCGGTGCGGCTGCGGGCGCCGGGGCTGCGTGGAGACGCTCGCCTCCGGCCCCGCCGTACGACGCGTGGTCGAGCGGTCCACGGGCAAGCGGCTGCCCCGCCGGCCCGGCGTCTCGACGTACGCCGTGCTCGCGGACAGGCGGGAACCAGAGGTCCTCGCCGCGGCGGCCGAGGCCGGACGCGTGCTGGGGACCGCTGCCTCCTGGCTCACCGCCCTCACCGCGCCCAGGCTCGTGGTGCTCTCGGGATCGCTGGTGCTCGCCCCGGAGCCGCTGCGCGCGAGCCTGGCCGAGGTGCTGCGCGCCCGTGCCCTCGAGGACGAGCCCGAGGTCGTGCCCGGCCGCCTCGGCGACATCGCCGCCCTGCGCGGCGTGCTGCTGTTGGCCCTCGACGGCGCCCGGCGGCAGACCGCGGTGTGACGTCCGGTCCGCGCGACGGCCGGCCGCCAGCGCAGATCAGGTGAACAGCAGCACCAGCACGCCGAAAACGGCGAGCAGGGCGACCATCAGGGCGAGGCCGGAGCGCTCGTCCGGCCGGTGGGAGCGGCGACGGGGGTCGAGATGTCCTGCGGCGGGGGCCATGGCGCGTATCCCTTCGGGGGTGTGCCGCGCCCGAGCGCGCGTCGTGTCTTCCACGAAACGCGGTACCCGGCAGGGCAGGACGTGACACGGCCCAGGGAGCGGTCACATCGGCCTCAGGACGGGGAGGGCTCCTCGTCGTCGTCCTCGGGGAGGTGCGGGTCGGCGAGCAGCCACTGGGTGATGGGTCCGTCCGCGGAGCGGTCGTGGTGGCGCACCGGCTCGGGGACCATCCGCCCCTCGGCGGTGTCCCAGAAGCCGTCGACGCGGCGGGCGAGGCCGCGTGCGAGGTGGCCGAGCCGCGCGTGCGGGATGTAGGGATGCGGCCGGGTGGGTGCGTGCAGCTCGGCGTGGTAAAGCTCCTCGCCCCAGTCGGGGTCCTGGTCCTGGTGGTGCGCCGCGAGGTCACGCACGAGCAGGCGCTCCAGCCGGAAGGTGGCCTCGAGCTCGCGGCGTACGTCGGACCAGATCGATTCCCACGGCCGGCGGATCGCGTAGGTCGAGCCGTAGAGCTTGGCCTTGACCTGGTTGAGCGCGAGCTCGGTGCGCCGCACCTGCTCGATGAACATCCGCGCCCGCGCCACCCCGTCGGGCACGTGCGTGCGGACGGGCGGGACGACGACGTCGATGACCGCGCCGAGGTGGCGGCTGGTGGCGGCGAGGAACGTGTCGATAGCGGGGTACTGGTCACGGACGTGCGCCCCGTCGGTGCCCGGCCTCGCAGTCGTCGCGCGGTCGAGGCGCTGCCGTAGTGCCGCATGGGTGGCCTTGAGGCCGCCGACGAGCGTGTCCATGGCACCATCTCCACTCGTTGCTCCCTCCAGTGTGCTCCGGAGCAGGAGTGGCGACAAGGTAAAGAGAGTCGGGTTTGCCTACCCTGTGCGCCATGCCCCACGTCGTACGACGCCGCCGCGGCGTCGGCGCAGCGCTGACCCTGGCGCTCGCCACCGCTGCCACCGCCCTGCCTGCACACGCCGCCGACGCGGGGCAGCAAGGCCAGCGCGACTTCTCCGTCACCGCGCACCGCGGTGGTCCGACGCGCACTCTGGGCGAGAACACGATGGCGGCCTTCCGGCACTCGATCGAGGCCGGCGCGACGGCGATCGAGACCGACCTGCGGCGCACCAGGGACGACGAGCTCGTCGTGCTCCACGACAGCGGGGTCGGGCGCACCACCAACTGCACCGGCCCGATCGGCGACTGGACCCTCGCCCAGCTGGACAGGCGGTGTCGCGAGGACACCAGCGGCAAGCCGCTGCCGCACTTCGACGAGCTGCTCGCCTTCGCCCAGCGCAAGCAGGGGCTGAGCCTGATGGTGGAGCTCAAGGGCAGCAACTGGTCCGTCGTGCAGGTCCGCCGCGTCGTGCGCCAGATCAAGGACGCCCGGCTGGTCGACCGGATCGCGCTGTCCAGCCTGCGCGTGACCGTGCTCGAGCGGGTGCGCCAGCTCGCCCCCGGGCTGGGCAACCAGCTGATCGCCTCGGGGTGGCGCAAGGTGCGCGAGACGCGGGGCAAGGTCGGCGGCTACAACGTGCCCGCCGACGCGCTCACCCGCACGCGGGTGAAGCGACTGCGCAAGCACGGCATCACGGTCGTCGGTGGCCTGTCCGAGACGCCCGCCGAGTGGCAGCGGCTGCAGCGCCTGGGCGTCGACGGCGTCGTGGTCAGCAAGGTCGACGCCTACCGCAGCTGGCTCGGCTGACCGCGTCAGCGGGCCGGTCGCACCATCGGCCGGTGCCACACGCCATCTTCGTCGAACTCCGGCCCGCTCGGCGTGAACCCCCACCGGGCATACCAGGGGACCAGGCCCACTTGCGCGTCCAGCCGCACCTCGCGGTCGCCGGCGAGCGCCATGGCCTCGTCGACCAGCCGGGCCGCGAGCCCCTGTTCGCGGTGCGCCGGCGAGACGACGACACGCCCGATCCTCAGGTAGTCGCCCTCCTCGAGCAGCCGGAGGCAGCCGACCAGCTCGCCGTCCACCTCGAGCAGCAGATGGCGGGTCGACGGGTCCAGGTCGCGGCCGTCGAGGTCGGGGTAGGGCGAGCCCTGCTCGACGACGAAGACCTGCTGTCGCAGCCGCCACAGCGCGTACGACGCGCGCACGTCGAGGTCGTCGATCGAGACTGTCCGCACGGTGGCGCGGGCGGAGACGTCGTCGTCCGTCATGAGACTGCCTCCACGACCTGGCGGAACGCCCGTCGCGCCTCGGGGAGCAGCGGCAGGAGCCCGTAGACGTGGATCAGGTCCGGCTCCTCGACCACGGTGAGGTCCCAGCTCGACTCCGCGGCGCGCCGGGCGAGGAGGCGGCAGCCCGGAGCCAGCAGGTCACGCGTGCCGTAGAGCATGATCCCGGGCGGCAGCCCGTCCAGGTCGGCCAGCGCGGGGGAGACCTCCGGGCGGCCGAGGTCCGCCTCCGACCCCGCCCACCACACGGCGTACGCGTGCAGCTTGCCGAGGAAGAGCCAGCGGTCGACCTTGTCGAACTCGGCCGTCTCCGGGGTGCTCGTCGTCAGGTCGCCCCACGGCGCGTGCAGCACGAGGTGGGTGGCCGGCGTGGCGCCGCGGTCGCGCATCGCGACCGCGATCGCCAGGGCGAGCCCACCCCCGGCCGAGTCACCGGCGAGCACGAGGCCGCCCGGCTCGTCCGCCCACCGGCTGGCGTGGGCGACCAGCGCCTCGTGGGAGTCGCGCCAGGTGTGCTCGGGCGCCAGCGGGTAGTCCGGCAGCACCACCCGCGCCCGCAGCGCGCGGGCCAGCCGCGTGGCGTAGCGGACGTGGTGCGCGTCGATCGGCGCCATGAAGCCGCCGCCGTGCACGTAGTAGATCGTCCGGATCGGCGTCAGGTGGCGCGGCGTCACGACGTGCGAGGGGAAGCCGATGTCCTCGGTGACCACGCTGAAGCGCCGGGCGAAGCCGGGCACGGCACCCGTCGGCAGCGACCGGTCGAGCCGCTCGTGCCAGGCGACGACGCGGGCCCGCTCGTTGGCCTCGGTGTCGAGCTCGCGGCTGCGGCGCAGCCGCGGGATGAGGGCAGCGAGGGCGTCATGCTGGAGGCTCGGCACGGCCGACAACCTAGTCGCGCGCGGACCGTGGCGGAACGCCGGTGCGCCTCGGAGTAGAGTCGCGAGTCAACAGACAGGGGAGCACGTGCACACGTGCTGAGAGTGCGGGACAGCCGCAGACCCTCCGAACCTGATCCGGTTAGCACCGGCGATAGGGAGTCGCACATGACCACGCGCCTGCGCGCACGCATGTTCGCCGCCACCGCCCTCCTCGTGACGGGCTGCAGCACGATGGGCGGCGAAACCGCCGAGGCGCCCGAGCCCTCGCCGAGCACCCCGGGGGCCGCCGAGGAGGCCGGCGGCGAGGTCGTCCTCGTCACCCACGAGTCCTTCCACCTGCCGGAGAAGCTCGTGAAGGCGTTCGAGTCGGAGTCGGGCTACGACCTGACGACCCGCGCCGCCGGGGACGCAGGCACGCTGGCGGCCAAGCTGTCGCTCACGGCCGACAACCCCACCGGCGACGTCGCCTTCGGCATCGACAACACCTTCGCCTCGCGGCCCCTCGACGAGGACGTCTTCGACGCGTTCTCGCCGACGCTGCCCGAGGGCGCGGAGGACCACGTGCTCGAGGAGGGCGCCGACCGGCTCACCCCGATCGACACGGGCAGCGTTTGCGTCAACATCGACCGCACCTGGTTCGAGGAGGAGGGGCTGGAGCCGCCGCGGACGCTCGACGACCTCGTGGACCCGGCGTACAAGGGCCTCTTCGTCACCCCCGGCGCCCCCACCAGCTCGCCCGGCATGGCCTTCCTGCTCGCCACCGTCGCGGAGTACGGCGAGGACGGCTGGCACGACTACTGGGCCGACCTGATCGCCAACGACGTGAAGATCGTCGACGGCTGGGAGGACGCCTACTACGGCGACTTCACCCAGGGCGGCGGCAAGGGCACCCGCCCGATCGTGCTGTCCTACGACTCCTCGCCCGCCTTCACCGTCCCGGAGGGCGCCGACGAGTCGACCACCGAGGCGCTGCTCGACACCTGCTTCCGGCAGGTGGAGTACGCCGGGGTGCTGGCGGGCGCCGACAACCCGGTCGGGGGCCAGGCGGTGATCGAGTGGCTGCTCACCGACGAGGTGCAGTCGGCCCTGCCGACCTCGATGTACGTCTTCCCGGTGAGCGCCACCGCGACCATCCCCGACGACTGGGCGAAGCACGCCGAGCAGCCGACCGAGCCGCTCGAGGTGTCCCCGGAGGACATCGCCGCCCACCGCGAGGAGTGGCTGACGGAGTGGCAGGACATCACCACGCGCTGACGCGCCGACTCCTCACCCTCGCCGGCCTCGCCGTGGGGCCGGTGCTGGTGCTCGGGGTCTTCTTCGTGCTGCCCGTCAGCGGCATGGTGGCGCTCGGCTTCTGGCCCGACGGCGCCTTCGACCCCGGCGGGGTGCTGGAGGTGCTGGCCAGGCCCCGGGTGCACCGGGTCGCCTGGTTCACGGTGTGGTCGGCCTCCGCCGCGACGCTGCTGTCGGTGGTGCTGGGGATGCCGGCGGCCTTCGCGCTGCACCGGCTGGCGATCCCCGGCCGCCGGCTCGTGCGCGCGGCCCTGCTCGTGCCGTTCGTGCTGCCGACCGTGGTCGTCGGCGTGGCGTTCCGGGAGCTGCTGGGTGAGAGCGGGCCGCTCGGCTTCCTCGGCCTCGACGGCACCCCGGTGGCGATCATCGCCGGCCTGGTGTTCTTCAACGTGGCCGTGGTGGTCCGGGCGGTCGGTGCCGCCTGGGAGTCGCTCGATCCGCGGCCCGGCGAGGCGGCCGCCGCGCTGGGCGCGACGCCGTGGCAGGTTTTCCGCACGGTCACGCTGCCCGCGCTGCGGCCGGCGGTCGTGGGGGCGGCGAGCGTGGTGTTCCTCTTCTGCGCGACCGCCTTCGGCATCGTGCTCACCCTCGGCGGTGTGCGCTACGCGACCGTCGAGACCGAGATCTACCTGCTGACCACGACCCTGTTCGACCTGCAGGCGGCGGCCGCCCTGTCGGTCCTGCAGCTGCTGGTGGTCACCGTGCTCCTCGCGCTCGCGGCCCGGCTCCGGGCGGTGCCGGACCCCAGCGCCCACCGCGCTGTCGTGCGGGCCCGCGGGGTGCGGGTCCCCGACGTGCCGGCCGTCGCGGCGACCGGCGTGCTCCTCCTCGCGGTCGCCGCCCCGATCGCCACCCTGGTCGCCGGGTCGCTGCAGACCACGGAGGGCTGGGGGCTCGACAACTACCGGGCGCTCACGACGACCGGCGACGACGGGGCGCTGCTGGTGCCGGTGACCGAGGCGCTGGTCACGTCCCTGCGCACGGCCGTCGACGCGACCTGGATGGCGCTGCTGTTCGGGCTCGTGGTCGGCATCGTGGTGACCCGGCGCTCCCACACGCGCACCGAGCGGCGGGTGCGGTCGGTGCTCGACGGCTTCTTCATGCTTCCGCTCGGCGTCTCGGCGGTGACGCTGGGCTTCGGCTTCCTGATCACCCTCGACCGGCCGCCCGTCGACCTGCGCGACTCGGCCCTCCTGGTCCCGATCGCGCAGGCCCTGGTCGCCCTGCCCCTCGTCGTACGCACCATCGTGCCCGTCCTGGCCGGCATCGACGACCGCCAGCGCCAGGCGGCGGCGTCGCTCGGCGCCACGCCGTGGCGCGCCCTGCTCACCGTGGACCTGCCTGCGCTCTGGAAGCCGCTGGTGGCGGCCAGTGGATTCGCCTTCGCCGTCTCGCTGGGTGAATTCGGCGCGACCGCGTTCCTCGCCCGCGACGAGCGGCCGACCGTGCCCGTGGTGATCTTCCGGCTGATCGGCCACCCCGGCGAGATGAACTACGGCATGGCACTGGCCGCCTCCGTCGTGCTCGCCGCCGCCACCGCCGTCGTCGTGCTCGCGGTGGAGCGGCTCCGGGTGCCCAGCGTGGGAGCCTTCTGACGTGACGACCACGGCCCTCTCCCTCTCGGACGTCACCGTGGCCTACGACGGCGTCACCGCCGTCGACCGCGTCAGCCTCGAGCTCCCGCACGGCGAGGTGCTCGCCGTCCTCGGCCCCTCGGGCTGCGGCAAGTCGACCCTGCTGCGGGCGGTGGCCGGGCTCGAGCCGCTCACGGAGGGCCGCATCCGCTTCGCCGGCGAGGACGTCGACCACCTGCCGACGCACAAGCGGGGCTTCGCTCTGATGTTCCAGGACGGCCAGCTCTTCGCCCACCTCTCGGTCGCGCGCAACGTCGGCTACGCCCTGCGCCTGCGGCGTCTCGGCCGAGCCGAGACTGCGTCCCGCGTCGCCGAGTTGCTCGAGCTCGTCGGTCTGACGGGGTACGCCGACCGGCTGCCGGCCACCCTGTCCGGCGGCGAGCGGCAGCGGGTGGCCCTGGCCCGCGCGCTCGCGGTCGAGCCCCGGCTCCTGCTGCTCGACGAGCCGCTGTCGGCGCTCGACGCCACCCTGCGCGAGCGGCTCGCCGTCGACCTCCGCGGCATCCTGAGGGCAGCAGGCACGACCGCCCTGATGGTGACCCACGACCACGACGAGGCGTTCACCGTGGCCGACCGGCTGGCCGTGATGCGCCGTGGCCGCCTCGTGCAGTCGGGTCCGATCGCCGACGTCTGGGCTGCGCCGGCCGACGAGGAGACGGCCCTGTTCCTCGGCTATGCGCGGGTGCTGACCGGTGCCGACGCCGCCCGGGTGCTCGCCGCAGCCGGCCAGCCGGCGACGGCGAGCCTCGCCGTACGCCGCTCGGCGCTCGTCGCCGACGAGGCCGGCTGCCTCCCGGGGACCGTGGTGTCGGCCCGCGCGACGCCGGACCAGGTGCGCCTCGTGGTGGACGTGGACGGGATCGGCGACCTCGACGCCGTCGCGCCCCTGGGCAGCCACCACGCGCCGGGCGAGCGGGTGTCGCTGCGGGTCGACCCGAGCAGGGTGGCGCCGATCCCCACCGGGTGACGCTGGGACCGATCCCTAGACTGGCCTGCGTGTATCGCCCGGCCTACGCCCTTCTCGTCGGAACCGCGGCCGTCATGGGCCTCCTTGCGGTCACCGCGGCGATCGTGCTCGACCGCAGGATGGTCGACCCCGAGGGCTTCCTCGGGCCGTCCTGGCTGAGGCTGCCGCTGCTGATCCTCGGAGCGCTGCTCCTCGACCTGCTGCCGCGCACCCTGTGGGTCTCCCGCTTCAACCCCAAGCTGATGCCCGGCATCGTGCGTGAGCGGCTGCGTGAGCACTGGACGCGCGACCGGCTGGTGCTCACCGTGCTGGGCGTCGTGTGCTTCTACGTGACCTACGTCTGCTACCGCAACCTCAAGTCGTTCCTGCCGTTCATCATGGGCGACGAGAAGTTCGACCGCGAGCTGCACCTGATCGACCGGGTGCTGTTCTTCGGCCACGAGCCGGCCACGGTGCTGCACACCATCTTCGGCACCGGCTTCAGCGCCCACATCCTCTCGTCGATCTACCTGTGGTTCCTGCCACTGGTGCCGCTCGCCCTGACCGCGTGGCTGATCTGGTCGCGCAACATCACCTTCGGCTACTGGTTCGCCACCTCCCAGTGCCTGGCCTGGAGCCTCGGCACGGCGTCCTACTACGCGCTGCCGACGCTGGGCCCGGGTTTCGCCTACTCGTGGCTCTACAGCGACCTGCCGGAGACCGGGTCGGGCGTGCTGATGGAGTCGCTCTTCTACGCCCGCAAGGGCGTGCTCCGCGACGGCACGGTCGGAGCCGTGCAGTCGGTGGCGGGCTTCGCGAGCCTGCACGTCGCGATCACCCTGCTGGTGGCCCTGATGGTGCAGTACACCCTGCGCAACCGGCTCCTCCAGTGGGTCTTCTGGGTCAACTTCGCCGTCACCTGCGTCGCGACCCTCTACTTCGGCTGGCACTACGTCGCCGACGACATCGCCGGGGTCGTCATCGCCCTGGTGTCCTTCTGGCTCGGCGGGCTCGCAAGCGGGCAGAAGTTCGACAGACACGGGCTCGCCTCGCATCCGACGTCGACGACGGCCAAGGTGCCCGTCGAGGCCGACTGACGCGCCGTATGAATTACACCCCTGTAGTACGTCAAGCCGACACGCCGGGCAGTTGAGAAGTTTTGGTAAAAACTGTTCCCCATGTGACGAATGATCACTAACGTGTCACGAGTGCCCTGAGTGGTTGGGAAGCCGCCCGGGTCACGGACCGCCACCGGAGACGGTGCTGACAACTGCAAGGGGAAGAGACCGTGCGAGCCCTGCCTCCACGCGGCTCCGCCACGCCCAGCCGCCACCGGCTGGGCTGGGTGGGCGTCGCTGCCATGAGCCTGACCCTCGCCGCGGGGATGACCACGGCGTGGGCCGACGAGAGCGTGCCCTCGGAGGAGGAGGTTGCGGACGCCGAGCGGGCCGCGCGCCACCAGGAGCGCGACGTCGCGGCGGTCCAGGGCGACCTGATCCGCGCCAACGAGCGGCTCCAGCAGTCAGCGGTCGCCGCGGCGCAGGCCGCCGAGGCCTACAACGGTGCGGTCTACCGGGCCGAGCAGGCGCGAGAGGCTGCCGCCGCCGCCGCCCGGGCGGCCAGGGCAGCGCTCGCCGACGTGCAGCGCCAGCAGGCGGCGTACTCCCAGACCGTGGTCCGCAGCTATGAGCTGGCCCCCACGGTCACCGGCCTGGCGGCCGTGGCCGAGGCCGACGGCATCGAGGAAGTCCTCGACCGCACGAGCACGATGATCAACGCCGAGGACGCCCTCGATGCGAGGTACGACGCGTTCCACGCCGCCGCCACGCTGGCGGAGGCCACCAGCCTGCGCGCCGAGGAGCGGCGTGCGGAGGCAGAGCAGCTGGAGGCGGAGGCGGCAGCCGCGCGCGACGCCGCCGCAGCCGCGGAGGCGTCCGCCCTGGCCGAGTCGGAGCAGATCGCCGCGGCCAGGGACGAGCTGATCTCCGAGCTGGCGACGCTGCAGGGCATCAGCGTCAGGCTGGCCGAGCAGCGGCAGACGGCGCTCGAGAGGGAGGCTGCGGAGGCCGCGGCCGCCGCCCAGCAGGCCGCCCTCGAGGCGGAGCAGAAGGCGCTGGAGGAGGCCGCCAAGGCGGCCCAGGAGTCGGCCACGCCGACCCCGGCGCCGACGCCGAAGGCCCCGACGACACCGAGCGCCACTCCCATGCCGAGTGCGACGCCCAAGCCGACTCCAGTCGCCAGCGCGACGCCCACACCGAGCGCCACGCCCACCCCGACGGCGACGCCGACTCCCAGCGCCACTCCGACACCGACTCCGACACCGACTCCGACACCGACTCCGACGCCGAGCGCGACCCCGACGCCGGCTCCGAGCCCGACCCCCAAGCCGACTCCGACCCCGACGCCGCCCCCACCGCCCACGACCGCCCCCGCTCCGACGGGCAGCCCGGCGGCCGCGATCGCGCACGCCCGGCAGCAGATCGGTGATCCCTACAAGTGGGGCGCCGCCGGCCCGAACGCGTGGGACTGCTCCGGCCTGACGATGGGGGCGTGGTCGGCAGGCGGGAAGTCGCTCCCGCACTACTCCGTGGCGCAGTACACCCAGTCCACGCCGATCACGGCAGCCCAGTTGGCGCCCGGCGACCTGGTCTTCTGGGGCTCGAGCAGCAGCCCGGGCTCGATCTACCACGTCGGCCTCTACACCGGCGGCGGGATGATGGTCCACGCGCCGCGCACCGGCCGGCCAGTCGTCGAGGAGTCGATCTACGCCTGGCAGGCGCCCGACTTCTTCGCCCGCCCCTGAGATCCGGCAGGCCTCAGGCCGGCAGCGGCGCGACCTTCTTCGCGAAGCGCGCGGCCAGCCCACCGGGCTCGAGCGACCCGTCGAGCACCTGGCGGGTCGGCCACCCGGACGTGTCGATCCCGGAGAGCCGCTCGAAGAGGGCCAGGTCCGCGGCGTACAGCTCGGCCAGCGACGCCAGGTCCTCGGCCGTCGGCGCCGTCCCCGTGACCAGCTCGGCGCCGGCATAGCGGTTGCGCAGCGGCGGCCGCTGGTCGAAGCGCGGCAGCCCGAGGTGGTCGGTGGTGCGGTCGACGCAGGTGTCCCAGTCGGCCAGCATCGAGCGGAACTCCAGCAGGAGCCACTGCTCGCGCGGGAAGATCTCGAAGCCCCGCTGGAGCTGGGCGCCGTAGTAGCCACGCGCAATCCCCGACATGTGCTTGTAGCGCATCGCCCGCACTCCGCCCGGCAGCTCGGTCGGCAGCGTCATGGGGCGGAACTCCGTGAGGAAGCCCGGCCAGTCGGGCCAGTCGGGGTTGCGCGTGCGCAGCATCGTCCAGTGCGAGAAGAGCCGCTCGAGGGGGTCGCGGAAGACCGCGATCAGCGGCATGTCCGGCTTGTAGGCGTGCATCCGCTCCAGCGCGTGCGGCCAGAACAGGTAGACCGGGGTGGAGTCGCCGACGAGGCGGTGCACCTTCGCCCGTCGCGGCGCGGTGTAGTCGCGCTCGTAGTCGGGGTGCTCCCAGTCGTAGTCCTCGTTGTTGAAGAAGTGCGCCTCCTTGCGCGGGGGGCGGCACACGAACCGGTGCTGGCTGATGGTCCCCGACAGGGTGGACGTCCCGCTCTTCTGCACGCCGACGATCGAGAAGTTGTAGGGCATGCGGCCCAGGTCGGTCTCGGGCTCGGGGCGGTTCACGTGCCCAAGCATGTCAGGCAGCCGCGCAGGGTGCGGAGGGCCTCGCCGCCGAGGTGCGGACGCGTCGCCCCGCTCGTCCGCCCTCAGTACGGTGACCACCATGGCGACGCAGGACGCACCTCCTGGGACCCGGCCATCCGCCCGCGCCGCTTGCGGCGTGCCCGAGGTGATGCTGCGCTCCGAGGCGCTGCTGGGGCGCGAGTCGTGAGGCTGCCCGCCCGGAGCGACCGGGCCCGCCGACGCGTCCCGGGCCTGGGCGGCTGGGACGAGGACCCGCTCTGGGCCACTGTCTACGACTGGCTCGTGGAGCACCCGGCCATCGGGGTGCCCGCCTGGCGGCTCGGGCTCGGCAGCGACCTGCGGTGGCTCTACGCCGCGGCCGAGGAGATCGCGGCCCTGCCCCCGGGATCGCGTGTCCTCGACGTGCCGACGGGTGGGGGCGTGGCGCTGCGTGGCCTGCGCCCCGGCCAGGGGCTCGACTGCCCTTCGACGACGGCTCCTTCGACCTGGTCGTCAGCTTCACCGGGCTGCACTGCTTCCCCGACCCGCAGCGGGCGGTGCGCGAGATGGTGCGGGTGCTCCGCGCCGGTGGGGCCATCACCGGCAGCTCGATGTTCCTCGGCGCGGGCTGGCGCCTCGAGGTGGCCCGCCGGATGGGCACGGCCGCCGGCGTCCTCGGGCCGATGTGCACGGCCGACCAGGCCAGGGCCTGGCTCTCAGCGGCCGGCTGCCGTGACGTACGGCTCGCGATGAGCGGCGGCATCGGATATTTCCGCGCCGTTCGGGCCTGAGCTGTCACACCGCGGCGTCGTGCGGTGTCTCCATGGCAAGGACCCATCCACACCAGGAGGAGACATGACCAGCACGACCAGGATCCCCGCCGCCGAGGTCACGGGGCTCTACGGGGCGATCGTGAAGAGGCTCGCCAGGAAGATGCTCGGCGACCTCCCCGAGCCGGTGGGCGTCTACTGGCACAACCCGAAGGTCCTCAAGTTCTACTTCGGGCTCGGCCAGAAGTCGCGGAAGTGGGACGAGTGCCCGGAGGACCTGAAGTCGTTCGCGCACATGGCGGTCGCCTCGCTCGTCGGCTGCACCTGGTGCCTGGACTTCGGCTACTTCATGGCCCACAACGAGGGGCTCGACGAGGCCAAGGCCCGGGAGGTGCCGCGCTGGCGCGAGTCGGACGCCTTCACGCCGCTCGAGCGCGACGTCATGGAGTACGCCGAGGCGATGACCCACACGCCGCCGACCGTGACCGACGAGCTGTCGGACCGGCTGCTGCAGCAGCTCGGGGCGGCGGCGCTGGTGGAGCTGAGCGCCTTCATCGGGCTGGCGAACGTCTACACCCGCACCAACACCGCGTTCGGCATCGAGGCCCAGGGCTTCGCGGCGGCCTGCGGCCTGAAGCCCCTCGCCGAGCCGTCGGCGGCGGGACGCGGCGTACCCTCCCGCGCATGAGCGACGACCCGTTCGTCACCCACCGCAGCCTGCTGTTCACGGTCGCCTACGAGATGCTCGGCTCGGCCGCCGACGCCGAGGACGTCGTCCAGGAGACCTGGCTGCGGTGGGCCGACCAGGACCGCGGGGAGGTGCGCGACCCGCGCGCCTACCTCGTGCGGATCACCACGCGGCTGGCGCTCAACCGGCTGCGCACGCTCGCGCGGCGTCGCGAGGACTACGTCGGCGAGTGGCTGCCCGAGCCGCTGCTCACCAGCCCCGACGTGGCCGAGGACGTCGAGCTGGCCGAGAGCATCTCGATGGCGATGCTCACCGTGCTCGAGACGCTCGCGCCGACCGAGCGGGCGGTGTTCGTGCTGCGGGAGGTCTTCGACACGCCGTACGACGAGATCGCCGAGGCCGTGGGCAAGTCACCTGCCGCCGTGCGGCAGATCGCCCACCGGGCGCGCGACCACGTGGCGGCCCGGCGGCCGCGGATGGAGGTGAGCCTCGCCGAGCAGGAGGCGGTGGTGGAGCGGTTCCGCTCCGCGATCCTGGCCGGCGACCTCCAGCGGCTGCTCGACGTGCTGGCCCCGGACGTCGTGCTCGTGGCCGACGGCGGCGGCCAGGTGTCCGCGGCCCGGCGTCCGCTCGTCGGCGCGGAGACCGTGGCCAAGTTCCTGGCGTTCCTGCCGCGCCTCGCCCCCGACGCCACGGTCGAGATGCTCTGGCTCAACGGGGCACTGGCGCTGCGGGCCGACCGCGGCGACGGGCTCGACACGGCGATCAGCCTCACGATCGAGGACGGCCGGGTCACCCGCGTCCTCGCGATCCGCAACCCCGACAAGCTCGCTCGCATGTCCGAGCCGGTCGCCGTCACCCGCTGACCCGGCGACTCCTGGCTCAAGAAGCTGTAACGCCGGGTTACCGCTTGTACACCCCATGAAGTTTCATAGGTGGTACAGCAACCAACCCGGCGTTACAGGGGCCGCTGGAGCCGAGCGGGGGAGGCTCAGTGCTCCTCGGCGCGCGTCTTCTCGTAGCGCTCGAAGGAGGCCAGGACCTCGGCCTCGGCCTCGGTGCGGCCGACCCAGTTGGCGCCCTCGACGGACTTGCCCGGCTCGAGGTCCTTGTAGACCTCGAAGAAGTGCTGGATCTCCAGGCGGTCGAACTCGGAGACGTGGTTGATGTCGCGCAGGTGCTCCAGGCGCGGGTCGTGGGTGGGGACGCACAGCACCTTGTCGTCGCCGCCGGCCTCGTCGGTCATCCGGAACATGCCGATGGCGCGGCACTTGATGTGGCAGCCGGGGAAGGTCGGCGCCTGCAGGATCACCAGAGCGTCGAGCGGGTCGCCGTCCTGGCCGAGGGTGTTCTCGATGAAGCCGTAGTCCTCGGGGTAGGCGGTCGACGTGAAGAGCAGCCGGTCGAGGAAGATCTTCCCGGACTCGTGGTCGATCTCGTACTTGTTGCGGGACCCCTTGGGGATCTCGATCACCACGTCGAACTCGAGCACAGCATCCTCCACGTCATCGGTGCCCCGGCCGGGCGCCGGTGCGGTCTCCGCGGGTCTCGGGAGGGGGCCCGGACCGCGCTGTCGGGCGCAGTCTCCCGCACAATGGCCCGCGAGGGCCAAAGCAGCAGGGAGAAATCGAGTGGGACGTGACGCACGCCACGCCCGCGGCGCCGGCGTGTGGACCCACCGCCTGCCGACCGCGGCCGTGCTCCTCCTGCTCGTCGCGGCCGCCGTGGTCGGGCAGCTCGACGTGAGGATCGCCGGCCTCAGCGCCGACCCCCTCACCGAGCCGGAGGCCGTGGCGCCGCCCGCCGGGCTCTCCGTGCCCGAATGGAGCGCGCCGCCGCCTGTCGCAACCGCCGTACCGCCCCGGCAGGGCGGCGCCGTCGACCCCCGACGGGTCGAGGCGGCCCTGGCAGCCGCACTCGAGGACAAGGACCTCGGCAAGCACGTCGTCGCCGCGGTCGGCAGCCTGTCCGGCCAGGAAGGCGACTGGGTGTGGGGCGGCGACGCCTTCACGCCCGCGTCGACCACCAAGGTGCTGACTGCCGTCGCTGCGCTCGAGGTGCTGGGCCCGGAGCGGCGGTTCGCCACCCAGGTGGTGACCGGCGCCTCCCGCCGTGAGCTGGTGCTCGTCGGCGGTGGTGACCCGCACCTCGCAGGCAAGCCGCTGACCCCCGAGGAGGAGGCGTCGGCCTACCCCGAGCGCGCCGACGTCGTCACCCTGGCGCGGCGCACCGCGAAGGCGCTGGGCCGCACCCGTCGCCCGGTCACCCTGGTCTACGACGCGTCCCTCTTCACCGGGCCGAGCGACAACCCGGCCTGGCGCGCCGACTACGTGCCCGACGACATCGTCTCCCCGATCACCGCCCTGTGGGTGGATGAGGGGGCGGACCCCGACGGCTACGGCCGCTCCGACGACCCGGCCGCCACGGCGGCCGCCGACTTCGCCAGGGCCCTGGCCGAGGCAGGCGTGAGGGTGAAGGGCAGCCCCGTCCCGGGCGTCGCCCCCGCCGCCGCGCCGGTCCTGGCCTCGGTCGAGTCCGCCCCGCTCGCCGACATCGTCGAGCGCGTGCTCGACGTCAGCGACAACGAGGGCGCCGAGCTGCTCGCCCACCACGTCGGCCTGGCCGTGGCGGGGGAGGGCTCCTTCGAGGGCGGCGCCCGGGGGGTGCTCGACACGCTGCAGGCGCTCGGCGTCGAGACCGGCGACGACGTCGTGTACGACGGCTCCGGCCTGTCGCGGCGCAACCGCGTCTCGCCCAGCACACTGCTGGGCGCGCTCCGCGTCGCTGCGAGCCCCGCCCACCCGGAGCTGCGGCCCGCGGTCAGCGGCCTGCCGGTCGCCGGCTTCACCGGCTCGCTGACCTACCGCTTCGACGAGGGAGCGCCGGAGGGCCGGGGCATGGTCCGGGCGAAGACCGGCACGCTCACCGGCGTCCACGCCCTCGCCGGCGTGGCGGTCGACCGCCTCGGCACCCCTCTCGTCTTCGTGCTGGCCGCGGACCGCGTGCGGGAGGGCAGGGGCGACGAGGCCCAGGACGCCCTCGACGAGATCGCCGCCGACCTGGTGACCTGCCGCTGCTCGACCACTGGCTGAGGCGCGGGAGGGGGCGCCGGAGGTGGTGCCGGTCGGTAGGGTCGCTGCATGACGAAGATGGTCGACTGGGACTTCGCGGTCACCCTCGGGGCCAAGGTCGCCGGCGAGGGGCCGGAGGTCACGTCCGCCGATGCGGCAACCGTGGTGGCCGAGCTGCGCGCCGACGCGGACAGGTCGACCGCCCTCGTGCGTGACTTCACCGGCCTGGTCGCCGCCGAGCGCACGGCCCCCGTGCTGATCGTCGACCGCCGCGGCTGGGTGCAGGCGAACGCCGACGGGTTCTCGCGCATCCTGGAGCCGATGATCAGCCGGCTCGCCGAGAAGCGCGGCGTCCCCCAGGGACTCTCGCTCACCATCGGCTCGCGGGTCACCGGCGCCGAGGTCGGGCTGCTGCTGGGCTTCCTCGGCACCAAGGTCCTCGGCCAGTTCGACCCCTTCTACGAGCCGTCGGGCCGGCTGCTGCTGGTGGCACCCAACATCGTCCACGTCGAGCGCGAGATCGACGCCGACGAGTCCGACTTCCGGCTCTGGGTGTGCCTGCACGAGGAGACCCACCGGGTGCAGTTCACCGCCGTCCCGTGGATGCGCGACCACCTGTTCTCCCAGATGCAGGCCCTGACCGAGACGATGGAGCCGAGCCGGATGCTCGACGACGTGCTGCGGCGGGTCTCCGAGGCGATCCGCGGCGGTGGCGGCAGCCTGCTCGACCTGGTCAGCTCGCCGGAGCAGAAGGCGATCATCGACCGGATCACCGGCGTGATGTCGCTGCTCGAGGGCCACGCCGACGTCGTGATGGACGGCGTCGGGCCGTCGGTGATCCCGAGCGTCGACGTGATCCGCGCGAGGTTCAATGAGCGCCGCAAGGGCGTCGGCACCCTCGACCGCGTCCTGCGCAGGCTGCTGGGCCTCGACGCCAAGATGGCGCAATACCGCGACGGCGCCGCCTTCGTCCGCCACATCGTGGACCAGGCCGGCATGGAGCAGTTCAACGCCGTCTGGGAGGAGCCTGCGCACCTGCCGTCCAAGGCCGAGATCGGCGACCCCGCCGCGTGGATGCGCCGGGTGCTCTGACCCACCCGTGACGAAGGTCCCCGGATGAGCCTGCACCCGTCCGTCGCGGCCGTCCGGGTCGGCGTGCGCAAGGCGCTCGCGGACCTCGGCGCCGGTCCCGTGGTCGTCGCCTGCTCGGGCGGGCCCGACTCGCTGGCCCTGCTCTCCGCGACCCTCTTCGAGGGCCACAAGCGCGGCCTGCGGATCATCGGCGTCACGGTCGACCACGGCCTCCAGGAGGGCTCGGCCGGGCAGGCCGCCCGGGTCGTGGCGCAGATGGGCGCGATGGGCGCCGACGAGACGATGACCGTCACGGTGTCGGTCTCCTCCTCCGGCCTCGGTCCGGAGGCCGCCGCGCGGGAGGCGCGGTACGCCGTGCTCGAGGAGGTCGCCGACCGCCTCGCCGCGAGCGTCGTGCTCCTCGGGCACACGCTGGACGACCAGGCCGAGACCGTCCTCCTCGGGCTCACCCGCGGGTCCGGCGGGCGCTCGCTGGCCGGCATGCGACGGGCGTACGGCGTGTTCGCCAGGCCGCTGCTGGACGTGCGCCGGGACGACACGCTCACCGCCTGCCAGGTCGAGGGCCTCGAGCCGTGGGTCGACCCGCACAACGCCGATCCGGGCTTCACCCGGGTGCGCGTGCGCACCCGGGTGCTCCCCGTGCTCGAGGACGAGCTCGGCCCCGGCATCGCGCAGACGCTGGCGCGCACGGCCGACCAGCTGCGCGACGACATGGAGCTGCTCGACGCCTTCGCCGACGAGGTCCTCGCCCGCGTCCAGCGAGCCGATGGCCTCGACGCCGCACCGCTCGCCGAGCAGCACCCGGCCCTGCGCCGGCGGGTGATCCGCGCGGCCGCCGTGGCGGCGGGGTCCCCGCCCTCGGAGCTGTTCCACGAGCACGTGCTCGCGGTCGACGCCCTCCTGACCGAGTGGCGGGGGCAGAAGTGGATCGACCTGCCCGGCCACCTGCGCGCCGTACGCCGCGACGGCCTGCTGACCTTCGAGCTCTCGCGCTGACCTCTCGGCCGCCGTGCCGGGCCTGCCCCCGGCCTCCTGCAGACCCCGCCCGCCCGGCCGCCTAGGCTGTGCGCCCATGGACGCGTCCCAGGTGGAGCAGGACCTCGTCAACGTGCTCTTCACGGAGCAGCAGATCCAGCGGCGGCTGGCCGAGATGGCCGAGCAGATCCGGGCCGACTACGAGGGCAAGGAGCTGCTGATGGTCGGCGTCCTGCGCGGCGCCGTCATGGTGATGGCCGACCTCGCGCGGGCCCTGGACCGCCACGTCGAGATGGACTGGATGGCGGTGAGCTCCTACGGCTCCGGCACCAAGTCGAGCGGCGTCGTGCGCATCCTCAAGGACCTCGACTCCGACATCTCCGGCCGCGACGTGCTGATCGTGGACGAGATCATCGACACCGGCCTGACTCTCAGCTGGCTGGTCAACAACCTCGGCAGCCGCAACCCCGCGAGCGTCGAGATCGCCACCCTGCTGCGCAAACCGGAGGCGCTGGCGATGCCGGTCGAGCCGAAGTACGTCGGCTGGGACATCCCGAACGAGTTCGTGGTCGGCTACGGCCTCGACTACCGCGAGCGCTACCGCAACCTGCGCGACATCGGCACGCTGGCGCCGCACGTCTACGCGCCCGTCCCTCCCGGGTGAGCGCGCCCGGCCAGGTGGCCGGCTCCCAGGGTCGCCCTGCTTCCCCCCGCCTGAAACAATGGTGTGGGTGTGGCGTGTACCGTCACAACACTCACCCTGGCAACCGGTCGGAAAGTAGCTCGTGAAGCGCATATTCAAGGGTCCCTGGCTGTGGATGGTGCTGGCCGCCTTCGGCGTCCTGCTGGCCATCCAGTACCTCGCGCCCAACGGCGGCTATGACGAGGTCGAGACCTCGCAGCTCAACTCCTGGATCGCCGAGGGCGATGTCAAGGAGATCACGTTCATCGACGGTGACCAGGAGATCCGCGCGACCCTCGACGAGGGAGTCCGCGAGGGCAGCGACAAGGTGCTCACGCACTACATCGACGGCCAGCAGGAGACCATCCTGGCGGCCGTGGACGAGCAGGTCGCCAAGGGCACGATCGAGAAGTCCAACTCGGAGAACCCGCAGCCCAGCCTGCTCGGGTCGATCCTCGCCACGCTGCTGCCGTTCGCGCTGATCATCCTCCTGTTCATCTTCCTGATGAACCAGGTGCAGGGTGGCGGCGGCCGCGGCGTCATGCAGTTCGCCAAGTCCAAGGCCAAGCTGATCACCAAGGACATGCCGAAGACGACGTTCTCCGACGTCGCCGGCTGCGAGGAGGCGATCGAGGAGCTCGGCGAGATCAAGGAGTTCCTGCAGGAGCCCGCGAAGTTCCAGGCCGTCGGGGCCAAGATCCCCAAGGGCGTGCTGCTCTACGGCCAGCCCGGCACCGGCAAGACCCTGCTGGCCCGCGCGGTCGCCGGCGAGGCCGGCGTGCCCTTCTACTCCATCTCTGGCTCGGACTTCGTCGAGATGTTCGTCGGCGTCGGCGCCAGCCGCGTCCGCGACCTCTTCGAACAGGCCAAGGAGAACGCCCCGGCGATCGTCTTCATCGACGAGATCGACGCCGTCGGCCGCCACCGCGGCACCGGCATGGGCGGCGGCCACGACGAGCGCGAGCAGACCCTCAACCAGCTGCTCGTGGAGATGGACGGCTTCGACGTGCGCGGCGGCGTC
Source organism: Nocardioides gansuensis (assembly GCF_003076135.1). GTDB lineage: Bacteria > Actinomycetota > Actinomycetes > Propionibacteriales > Nocardioidaceae > Nocardioides > Nocardioides gansuensis. Next base: position 335,082 of record NZ_QDGZ01000005.1, read on the forward strand.
ATCCTGATCGCAGCCACCAACCGGCCGGACGTCCTCGACCCGGCGCTGCTGCGCCCGGGCCGCTTCGACCGCCAGATCCAGGTCGACGCCCCCGACCTCAACGGCCGCCACCAGATCCTGAAGGTGCACGCGCGCGGCAAGCCGATGGCCACCGACGTGGACCTCCTGTCCGTGGCGCGCCGTACGCCCGGCTTCACCGGCGCCGACCTCGCCAACGTGCTCAACGAGGCCGCCCTGCTCACCGCGCGCAACAGCGCGAAGATGATCGACAACGACACCCTCGACGAGGCCATCGACCGCGTCATCGCCGGCCCGCAGCGCCGCACCCGCCTGATGAGCGAGAAGGAGAAACTCATCACGGCCTATCACGAGGGCGGCCACGCGCTCGTCGCGGCCGCGCTCCCCGGCACCGACCCGGTGCACAAGGTGACGATCCTGCCGCGCGGCCGGGCGCTGGGCTACACGATGGTGCTGCCCGACGAGGACAAGTACAGCCAGACCCGCAGCGAGATGCTCGACAAGCTCGCCTACATGCTGGGCGGCCGGGCGGCGGAGGAGATGGTCTTCCACGACCCGACCACCGGCGCCGGCAACGACATCGAGAAGGCCACCAGCCTCGCCCGCGCGATGGTCACCCAGTACGGCATGACCGAGCGCCTCGGCGCGATCAAGCTCGGCGAGTCCAACTCCGAGCCGTTCCTGGGCCGCGACCTCGGCCACGCGCGCAACTACTCCGAGGACGTCGCCGCGATCGTCGACCAGGAGACCAAGAAGCTGCTCACGAACGCGCACCAGGAGGCCTTCGACATCCTCGAGGAGAACCGCGACGTCCTCGACGCCCTGGTGCTCGAGCTGATCGACAAGGAGACCCTCGACAAGGAGGAGGTCGCGCGGGTCTTCGAGCCGCTGCGCCGCCGCCCCCAGCGGCCCGCCTGGACCGGCTCGGAGACGCGCATCCCCTCCACGATCCCGCCGGTGGACATCCCCCAGGCCGTCCGCGACCGTGTCAACGGCCAACCCGACACCAGCGAGGGCGGCGTGATCCTCACCCCGCCCGGCAGCGGTGGCGACGTGCACGGCGACCCCGGCCTCGGCGGCACGTCCCCGACCCCCGAGCCGCCGTCGCCCGGTGCCTGAGCTCGGCCGCCCCGTGATCGGCCCGATCGCCGCGCCCGTGCGCGACCCCGACGACGTGCCGCCGTTCGACCACGCCCGGGCGGAGGCGGCCGTCCGCGAGCTGCTGATCGCCATCGGGGAGGACCCCGAGCGCGAGGGGCTGCGTGAGACGCCGGCCCGGGTGGCGCGCGCCTACGCCGAGGTCACCCATGGGCTGCGGCAGCGTCCCGAGGACGTGCTCACCACGACGTTCGACATCGGCCACGACGAGATGGTGCTGGTGCGCGACATCGAGCTCTGGTCCATGTGCGAGCACCATCTGGTGCCGTTCACCGGGGTCGCCCACGTCGGTTACATCCCCGCCGAGTCCGGCAAGATCACCGGCCTGTCCAAGCTCGCGCGGCTGGTCGACGTCTACGCCAAGCGGCCCCAGGTGCAGGAGCGGCTCACCACCCAGGTCGCCGACGCGCTGATGGAGCTCCTCGAGGCCCGTGGCGTGATCGTGGTGATCGAGGCCGAGCACCTCTGCATGACCATGCGGGGGGTCCGCAAGGCCGGCGCCCGCACGATCACCTCCGCCGTCCGCGGCCAGATGCACAACGCCGCCACGCGCGCCGAGGCGATGGCCCTGATCCACCGCAACCCCTGATGCCGGCCGTCCGCCCCCGGGTGATGGGGATCGTCAACGTCACGCCCGACTCGTTCTCCGACGGGGGCCGGTGGGCAGACCGCGACAGCGCCGTCGCCCACGGCCGCGAGCTGCTGGCCCACGGTGCGGACATCCTCGACATCGGCGGCGAGTCCACCCGCCCCGGTGCCACGCGCCCGCTCGTCGCCGAGGAGCTCGACCGGGTCCTGCCCGTCATCTCGGCGCTCGTGGCCGAGGGTGCGGTCGTCAGCGTGGACACGATGCGCGGCGAGGTCGCCGCAGCCGCCGTCGAGGCCGGAGCCCGCCTTGTCAACGACGTCTCGGGCGGGCTCGCCGACCCCGCGATCCTCGGCGTCGTCGCACGCAGCGACGCGTCGTACGTCGCCATGCACTGGCGCGCGCACAGCCACCACATGCAGTCCTTCGCCGTGTACGACGGTCCCGGCGGCGTCGTGGCGGCCGTGCGCGCCGAGCTCGCCGACCGGCTGGCGGCGATCGAGGCCGCCGGCATCCCCGCGGAGCGTGTCGTGCTCGATCCCGGGCTCGGGTTCGCCAAGACCGCCGGCCACAACTGGGAGCTGCTGGGCGCCATCGACCAGCTCGCCTCCCTCGGCCGACCGCTGCTCGTGGGCGCCAGCCGCAAGGGCTTCCTGGGAGCCCTGCTCGCAGACGAGGCCGGCTCGCCGCGGCGCGTGGACGGCCGTGAGCATGCCCACGCCGCCCTGGTGGCCCTGCTGGCCGAGCGTGGGGTCTGGGGCCTGCGCGTGCACGACGTACGCGCCACGACTGATGCCCTGGCCGCCTGGGCGGCCCTGCGAGACGCCGAGGAGGCGCGATGAGCCAGGACGAGCCCTTCGACTCAGCTCAGGACGAGCCCTTCGACTCAGCTCAGGACGAGCTCACCATCACCGGGATCGAGTGCTTCGGCCACCACGGTGTCTTCGACTTCGAGCGCCGGCAGGGCCAGGTCTTCGTGGTCGATCTCACCCTCGGTCTCGACACCCGGCCCGCGGCGGCGTCCGACAACTTGCAGGACACCGTCGACTACGGAAGTCTCGTGACCCGGGTGCTGGCCGCCGTCGAGTCTGATCCAGTGGACCTGCTCGAGACGGTGGCCGCACGGGTGGCGGATCAGTGCCTCTTGGACTCTCGGGTTGAATGGGTGCGCGTCACGATCCACAAGCCTGACGCACCCATTGAGGCGACATTCGCCGATGTTGCGCTGACGATCACCAGGAACGCGAGGGCCCCACGATGACCGAGACCCCCAACCCCAACATCGTCGATGCTGACTCGTTGACGGGTGAGATGCACCCGATCCGCCGCATCGTCGTCGCACTGGGGTCCAACCTGGGCGACCGCTTCGCCAGCCTCCAGGGAGGGCTCGACGCGCTGGCGGACACGCCTGACGTGTTCCTGACCGACGTCTCGGGCGTCTACGAGACCGAGGCCGTCGACGCGCCGGAGGGCTCCGGCCCGTTCCTCAACGCCGTCGTCCTCGCCGACACGACCCTGCCTGCGGCGCGCCTGATGGAGCGCGCCCTGGCCATAGAGGATGCCTTCGACCGTGAGCGCAGCGACATCCGCAACGCCCCGCGCACCCTCGACGTCGACCTGATCGTGGTGGGCGACCGCCGCTCCGACGAGGACTTCCTCCGCCTGCCGCACCCGCGCGCTCACGAGCGGGCCTTCGTGCTCCAGCCGTGGTTCGAGCTCGAGCCCGACGCGGTGCTCCCCGGCCACGGGCCGATCTCCGAGCTGCTCGAGAAGGTCGACACCTCGATCCTCAAGCGTCGCGAAGACCTGGTGCTCGAGTCCCAGTGACGCCCGCAGCTCGATGACGGAGGAGTCACCGCCGCCGCCCGAGCCCGGCCACCTGCGGCCCACCTCGGGCGCGGCCCTGGCGGTGTGCGCCGTCGTCGGGCTCGCGCTGGGCTGGCTCATCCACCCGCTCGCCCTGCGCGCGGGCGGCACGGCACCGGTGGTGACCTGGGTGCAGGCCCTGGTGCCGGTCTTCGTCGCCGCGCTCATCGGCTTCGTCGCCTGGCACACCTGGCGCACCCTGCAGGTCCACCGCATCCCCATGGAGCCGCACCGCGCGGTCAACCGGCTGGTGCTCGGGCGTGCGTGCGCGCTGGTGGGGGCGCTGGTGGCCGGAGGCTACGCCGGGTACGCCGTGAGCTGGCTGGGTGATGCGGCCGAGCTCGCGGAGCAGCGGGTGACCCGCTCGGCGGTCGCCGCGGTCGGCGGGATCGCCGTCGTCGTGGCATCGGTGCTCCTCGAGCGTGCGTGTCGCGTCCGATCCGACGACGAGGCCGCCTAACGTTAGGGGTATGTCCCAGCAGTCACAGCAGTCCCAGGTCAACGAGCAGTCGACCACCACGGCGTCGCCCCGCTCGGCCGCCCGTCGGCGCCAGCGCAGCACGCGCGTAGCCGTCGCCGTCGCTCTCCTGGTGCTGGCCGCTGTGCTGGTCGCCGGCGGGATCGTCGCCGGCTCCGGGCTGCTGCAGGCCGTGACCGGCGTTCTGGCGGTGGTGCTGGGTGCTGCCGCGACCAAGATCACCCACTCCGAGCTGCTCCAGTCCCGCCGCGACGCCGCGCGCGACCGCGCCCAGCAGGCCGCCGACTACGCCGCGCTGACCGCCAAGCGCTCGGCCGAGAACGCCGCCTTCGCCGCCGACATGAAGCGCCGGATCGCCGACCGGCAGGAGGCGATCAGCCAGCTCGAGCAGGCCCTGAGCGCCGCGCAGCGCCAGGTCGCCGAGCAGACCCGCAAGCTCAACGCCGAGGCCCGCCGCGCCGACCTCGCCGAGCGCCGACATGGTGAGGTCGAGCGCCAGCTGGACGAGTCCGAGACCCGCGCCGCCGAGGCGATCGTGCTGGTCGCCGAGCTCGAGGCCGAGCTCGACACTCTGCGCGCCGAGCTGGCGACCTGGCAGCAGGCTGCCGCCAAGCGCGCCTCCGCCTGAGCCCCGGACGGGACCTGGCGTCCCGTCGCGGATGTGGCAGAGTCGAGTGCCGTGGATCCCGACGGCAACAGGTTCGAGAGCGACCCCGCCGAGGTGCTGCCGGAGGACCCCGGGCTGCCGTCCGGCTGGGCCGCCGAGGCGCCCGACGGCACCGACGAGGCGGTCGTCGCGCGGCTGACCGAGCTGCTCCGTGCCCACGAGCGCGTGGCGCGCGGCTGGGCCGGAGCATCGGAGGACGATGTGCTCGTCGAGGTCTCCGAGCGGGGCCTGGCGATGCGCGAGAACCTCGTGGTCCGCGACGAGGCCGGCGAGATCCGCGCCTGGGGCAGCGTCCACGACCGGGCCGCCGGCCGGATGCTCTACGTGCACGTCGTGGACCGGGACCTCCCCGGCCCGGCCGCGAGCGCCTGCTCCGACGTGCTCTTCACGTGGGCCGAGGCGCAGGCGCGCGAGGTGGGCGCTGCCCGCGGGCGCGCCGTACAGCAGATCGACACCGGCGCCTTCCAGGACGACGAGCGGCAGCACGGGTGGCTCGAGGGCCGCGGCTTCGAGCGGGTCCGCACGTGGTGGCAGATGACCCGACCGGTCTCGGCCGGGGAGGCGGGCCTGGTGCCCGATCCCGTCGACTGGGAGCGCGGCGGCGTCCGCTTCCGCCGCGTGGGCACGGCGCCTGACGGGATGCCCGACGAGCAGGACCTCCGCGCCGTGCACGACGTGCTCGAGGGCGCCTTCACCGACCACTTCAACTCGGCGGAGGAGACCTTCGACGAGTTCATCCACCGCCTCGAGGAGGACCCCGGCCACCGCTGGGACCACTGGTGGCTCGCCGAGCTGCTCGACGGCGACGTCCCCGAGGCGTGCGGCGCGCTGGTGGGCACGGTCAGCGAGTCGGCCTCCGGCCCCGACGGGTCGTACGTCGCGTACCTCGGCGTCCTGGGGTCCGCGCGCGGCCGCGGCGTGGCCACCGGCCTGCTGCACACGATCATCGCCGACGCGGCCGCCAGCGGCCGGGACCTCGTGGGCCTGGAGGTGGATGCCGACTCTCCGACCGGCGCGCACGGGCTCTACACGTCGATGGGCTGGCAGACGCGCTACGTCACCGAGTCGTGGCACAAGGACGTGCGCGTCTGATCAGCGCAGCGACGCCCGCAGCGCGGAGTGCACGCCGTTGGGCGTCAGCACGCCCACGAAGGCCGCGCCCTTCTTGACGCCGATCATCGGCTTGTCGTCGCGCAGCATGGTCGCCAGCGCCTCCTCGAGCGTGGAGTCGAGGTCGATGGCGGCGCCGAGCTGGCCGGCGTTGACCCCGTCGAGGGGCTCGAGGTGCTCGAGCCGGATCGGCGTGACCGAGAGCCTCCGCAGTCCTCGGGTCGAGCCGACGAAGTCCGCCACGAAGTCGTCGGCCGGCCGGGCCAGCAGCTCCTCGGGCGTGGCGTACTGCGCCAGCCGCCCTCCCGCCGCGAAGACCGCCACCCGGTCGCCCATCCGCACGGCCTCGTCGATGTCGTGGGTGACGAGCACGACGGTCTTGCCGAGCTCGCGCTGCACGCGGAGGAACTCGTCCTGCAGCTTCGTGCGTACGACGGGGTCGACGGCGCCGAACGGCTCGTCCATCAGGAGCACGGGCGGGTTCGCGGCCAGGGCGCGTGCGACACCGACCCGCTGCCGCTGGCCACCGGAGAGCTGGTGGGGGTAGCGGTCCGCGAACGTCGCGGGGTCCAGCCCGACGGTCTCGAGGAGCTCCAGGGCCCGCTGGCGAGCGGTGGCCTTCGACTCGCCGTACAGCAGGGGCACGGTCATCACGTTGGTGACGACCCGCTGGTGCGGGAACAGCCCGATCTGCTGGATGACGTAGCCGATGCCGCGGCGCAGCTGCACCGGGTCGGCATCGGTGACGTCGGCGCCGTCGAGGAAGATCCGCCCGGTCGTGGGCTCGATCAGGCGGTTGATCATCTTCAGGGTCGTGGACTTGCCGCAGCCCGAGGGGCCGACCAGGCAGACCATCTCGCCGCGGCCCACCTCGAGGTCGAGCTCCTGCACCGCGACCGTCCCGTCGGGGTAGGTCTTGCCCACCTCGGACAGCCGGATCATGGGATCTGATGGCGTGGATCGTTCGCCCGAAGCGGTAGCGTCCATGGCGTGACCCTACTCGGCCAGGACGGGCCCAGCTGCTACTCCAGGCTGGTCAACGAGTGGGTGTGCGGCGACTACGTCGCCGACCGCAAGCAGGAGATCGTCGACGCGACGGTGCAGCATCTCGGCCTCACGGTGGCCGCGGTGGTGCTCGGCCTGCTGATCGCCTTCCCGCTCGCGCTGCTGGCCCGCCGGATGCCGCGAATCGAGTCCACGGTGCTGGGGGTGAGCACGGGCATCTACACGATCCCCTCGCTGGCGCTGTTCCCGCTGCTGGTGCCCTTCACCGGGCTGACGGCGACCACGGTGGTGATCGGCCTCGCGCTCTACGCGCTCACCATCCTGGTGCGCGCCTTCCTCGAGGGGCTGCGGTCGGTCTCCGGCGAGATCCGCGAGGCGGCGGAGGGGATGGGCTTCGGCCGCGGCCGCCTCCTCTTCCGCGTCGAGCTGCCGCTCGCGCTACCTGTCGTGATGGCCGGCCTGCGGGTGGCGACCGTCAGCACGGTGGCCCTCACCACGGTCGGGTCGCTGGTCTCCTACGGCGGCCTGGGCAACCTGATCAAGGACGGTGTGAGCACCAACTTCCGTGCCGAGCTGTTCACCGCCTCGGTGCTGTGCGTGGTGCTGGCGGTGGTGCTCGACGTCGTGCTGGTGCTGGGGCAGCGGCTGATGACGCCGTGGACGCGGAGGGTGCGGGCATGATCGTTCTCCGCGACGCGTGGCGCTACCTCACGGACCCGGCGAGCTGGACCGGCGACGGCGGCATGGCCGAGCTGCTGCTCCAGCAGCTCCTGCTCACGCTCACGGCCCTCGGCCTGGCAGCCGCGCTGGGCCTCTCGGTCGCGCTGTGGCTCGGACACCTCGGCCGGGGCGGCTTCCTGGCGATCAACATCTCCAACGTGGGCCGCGCGGTTCCGACCTTCGCGCTCCTCGCCCTGCTCGTGGTTGCCGAGTGGCCGGGGACCCAGGCGTTCGGCACCTACGGCCGGGCCGGGCTCGCCACGCTGATCGCCCTCACCCTGTTCGCGCTGCCGCCGATCATCACCCACGCGTACGTCGCGGTGCGCGAGGTCCCCGCGGACGTGCGCGAGTCCGCACGGGGGATGGGGATGACGGGCTGGCAGCAGTTCTGGCGCGCGGAGCTCCCGCTGGCGCTCCCGCTGGTGGTGTCGGGCGTGCGGCTGGCGCTGGTGCAGGTGTGGGCGACGGCCACGATCGCCGCGATGGTCGCCGGCCCCGGGCTGGGCCGGGTCATCACCGACGGGTTCTACCGTTCGCACTACGGCCAGGGCATCGCCGGCGCGGTGGTCGTCGCCCTCGTCGCCCTCGGGCTCGAGGTGGCCGCGGCCTGGGCCCAGCGGCTGGTGCAGCCGGCCCGCGGCGGACGATCGTCATCACATCGTGAGGACCCGTTGTCGGTGGCTGCGACTACCGTGTCGGCAGGCGCTGACGCCTGACCGCACATCCGGACACGCGTGCCCGCCGGGCACGGGACACAGAAGGAAGCCATGCTCACTCGACACCTCGCCGCGGTTCTCTCCGCCGGCGCCCTGCTCCTGTCGGGTTGTGCCGGTGACGACCTCGACGGCTCCGACACCGCCACCGATCCCACCCCCACCGCCGCCGCGGACAAGGGCGACCTCACGCTGGCCGGGCAGAACTTCCCCGAGGCCACGCTGGTCGCGTCGATGTACGAGCAGCTCCTCGAGGCGGACGGCTACACCGTGGAGACCAGGCTCGTCGACTCGCGCGACGCCTACATGCCGACCTTCCCCGGCAGCGTCGACGTCGTCCCCGAATACGTCGGCGGCATCGTCAACTTCCTCAACACGCGCGAGAACGGCGCCAAGGCCAAGCCGTTCGAGGCCGGCGACGGTGCCCAGCTCGCCGCCGACGGCGCCAGCCTGCTGGAGGAGGCAGGCATCACGCTGCTCGACCTCTCTCCGGCCACCGACACCAACGCCTTCTTCGTGACCCAGGAGTTCAGCGAGGCCGAGGGCGTCACCAAGCTGTCCGACCTCGAGGGGATGTCGGTGACGCTGGCGGCCGCCCCCGACTGTGAGGGCCGGCTGGACTGCGAGGGCGGCCTGACCGAGGAATACAGCATCGACGTCACCGAGGTCCTCCCGCTCGGCTACGCCAGCGACCAGACCTACCAGGCCGTCCTCGACGGCGAGGCCGAGCTCGGCGAGACCAGCACGACCGACGGCACCCTCGAGTCGCAGGGCCTCGTCGTGCTCGAGGACGACAAGGCGATCCAGCCCGCCCAAAACCTGGTGCCCGCCGTCAGCACCGCCTTCCTCGAGGAGCACCCGGACGTCGCCGACGTGCTCAACCCGCTGATGGCGGCGCTCACCACCGAGAAGCTCACCGAGCTCAACGGCCGGGTCGCCGTCGACCGCGAGAAGCCCGAGGACGTGGCGGCCGACTTCCTCGCCGACGAGGGCCTTCTCTGACCCTGCAGCTTCACCACGGCGCGTCGAGAGTCACACCTCGTGCGGCCGCAGGGCCAGCGCCTCGGCGTCCACGGTCGCCGTGTCCAGCACGGCGGGGGGTACGTCGAGGCGCAGGGCCCCGGTCGCGGGATCCTGGAGCCGGGGCGCCGGCCCGTCGAGCGTCGCGACCCACTCCATCAGCGCGGCCGCGTCGTCACGCCGTCCCTGCTCGACGAGCCAGCCGCACAGCCGGTGCACCGGCGGCAGCCCGGAGTGCACCAGCGACCGCTGCCCCCACAGCTCGGCCACGCCCGACCGGAGCAGCTCCCACCACTCGTCGGAGCAGCCCGGGACCAGCAGGAAGTAGCGCCACAGGTCCCCGGCCAGCACCCGGTCCACGAAGAAGTCCGTGACGGACTCGTCCCCGTGCGCGACGACCGACGCCAGCGACATCCGCTTGGTCTCCCACCGGTCCGCCAGGTCGAGCACGGATGCGCGCTGCTGCGTGATCGAGGTGCCGTCGGTGCGGATCCGCCAGTGGTAGACGATCGCCTCGAGCACGTCGAACCGGCCGCTCAGGAAGGCCCGGGTCGTCGTCGGCTGGTCCTCGTAGCGGATGCCCTCGGGCCAGCGCAGCCCGGCGCCCTCCCAGAACGACCGCCGGAACAGCTTGTTCCACGCGAAGACGTCTCCGAGGATCTCGGGGTGGTCCTCGACCCGCAGCCCGGTCCGGGTCGGGTGGTGCAGGCGCCGCATCCACGGCGGCTCGTGGAGACCGTCGGCCTCCCAGCGCACGATCGAGCCGGTCGCGAAGTCCGAGCCCGACAGCTCCAGCGACCGCACCAGCTCGGCGTACGCCGTCGGCGGGACGACGTCGTCGGAGTCGAGGAAGGTCAGGTAGTCGCCGCGGACGTGCCGCAGCCCCTCGTTGCGGGCGGCGCCGAGGCCGCCGTTGGCGGTGTGTACGACGCGGATGCGCGGCTCGTGGGCGGCCCACTCGTCGGCGATCTCCCCGGAGCGGTCGGGGCTGCCGTCGTCGACGACCACGGCCTCCCAGCGGGTGTGGGTCTGCGCGACGAGCGACGCGAGGCAGTCGGGCAGCCACGCCTCGACGGAGTGGACGGGCACCACCACCGAGACGAGGGGGGCGCGGCGCAGCAGCCTCATGTGGCCGGAGCCTAGTGGGGTTCGCGGCGGCCACAGGTAGGCTCCCCGCCGTGACTGCTGCACCCCGCGCGATCGACGAGATGAACCCCGACGGCGTCCCGAGGAAGACCCTCTTCGTGGCGGGCGCCGGCCGCAGCGGCACCTCCACCCTCGCCGGCATCACCAGCAAGCTCGGCATGCACGTGCCCGAGCCCGAGGTGCCGGCCGACGCGTCCAACCCGCGCGGCTTCTCCGAGCCGCAGTGGGTCGTCGACCTCCACGACCGGCTGTTGCGCGAGGCCGGCGTGCAGGTGAGCGACAGCCGGCCGAGCGCGTGGTTCGAGACCGGCCGCATCGCCACCCGCGAGCCGCTGCGCATCCGGGTCTCCGACTGGCTGGAGGGCCACTTCGAGGTCCACCCCGAGCTCGTGATCAAGGACCCGAGGCTCAGCTGGTTCCTCGGGCTGTGGCGGGTCGCGGCCATCCGCACCGGCGCCACCCCGGTCTACGCGACGATGCTGCGCCCGCCGGCCGAGGTCGTCGGCTCGAAGCAGAAGTACTACGCCAACAAGCTCGGCTCGGCCCACCTCGCGGCCAGCTGGGTCAACATGCTGCTCCACACCGAGCGCGCCACTCGGGAGTCGGTCGCGGACGGGGGGCGCGTCTTCGTCCGCTACGAGGACCTCCTCGACGACTGGGTGAAGACGGTCATGCACGTCGGCCACGCGCTCGACATCCAGTCGCTGATCCACACCCGCAGCGACCAGATCCGTGCGGTGCACCGTTTCATCGACCCGACGCTTCGCCGCGTCAACCAGAGCCTCGACGACCTCGCCCTGCCGACGCGGCTGCACGAGCTCGTCGCCGAGACCTGGGGCGAGCTCAACAAGCTCGCGGACGAGGGTGGCGACACCCCCGAGGCGCACACCGCCCTCGACCAGCTCCGCGAGGCCTACACCGAGCTCTACGAGGAGGCCGAGGCCATCTCGCGGTCCTCGGCCGTGGCGGCCCGGGTCAAGGCACTCAACGAGGCGGCTCGCGCTCCCGAGCCGGCGCCCGAGAAGCCGTCCCTGGCCGACCGCGTGCCCCACGACGTACGCGCCAAGATCCCGCCGTCGGTGCGCCGGGCCGCCCGCAAGGCGCTGGGCCGCGAGCGGTGACCGTCCCGATCGGGTCGGGCCGCGGCCTCACCAACGTCGAGGGCCACACCGACTTCGACATCGTCTGGCCCTGGCACCGCGAGGGCGGGCTCGACCGCGGCGCGACCGCCGTGCTCCGGGTGAAGAACGAGGCGCCGTCGCTGCGCTTCGTGCTGCCGCCGCTGCTGCGGGCCTGCGACCACGTGCTCCTCGTCGACAACGGCTCCGACGACGGCACGGGTGACGAGGCGTTGCGGGTCGCGGCAGCCGCGGGACTGGCGGACAAGTTCACCCTCAAGGACTACCCCTTCTCCGTCGCCCGCGCGGGCGCCGAGCACCTCGCCGTCAACGAGCGGTCGGTGCACTCGCTGGCCTACTTCTACAACTGGTGCTTCTCGCACGTGACCACGCGCTACTCGTGGAAGTGGGACGGCGACATGGTCCTGACCACCGAGGGCGAGGTGTCCATGGCCGACCTCTCCTGGCAGGTGGGGATGGCCGACGTGGTCATCCGCTTCCCGCGCCACGGCCTGTACGTCGAGTCCGAGCGCCGTGCGTTCCTGGACCTGGGCCTGCGCAACATCGAGGAATGGGGCTTCCCGATGAGCCCCGACTTCGTCTACTCCAAGGCGCCGGAGTGGGAGATCCGCACGACCCCCGACGAGATCCGCCAGTTCGCCCTGCCGCAGGGGCTCTGCGTCGAGCTCAAGTGGCTCGACGGCGACGAGTTCGCCCACTGGACCAACCCCGAGTCGTTCGCCACCAGCCTCCGCAACCGCCGCAAGCGCCGCGAGTGGCTGGTCTGGAACGCCCTCCAGGCGGGCGAGGTGCCCGAGGGCGTCATCGAGATCACCGCCCCCGAGGGCGTGCACGTCGTGGACCACGTCACCCACGACTGGCTGCCCCGGGCGCCGCGGCCGTTTCAGGTCGACGACCCCGACCACGCCAAGCTGCACCTGAGGGCCTGAGGACTTACCCGGCGGTAGTGAGGGGCACGTCACGCCTCTCGCGCGTTCCCAGCCCGGAATGGGGCGGCGTACGCTCGGCGTTGACCCATCCGCAGGACCAAGAGATCGGTACCCACACCGGCTTGCCGCAGGGCAGGTGGTCGGTGGGACTGAAACGAGAGGTTCACCAGATGACCGCCACCCCACTGAGGGTGGGCGTGGTCGGCGCAGGACGCGTCGGCTCCGTCCTCGCCGCCCGGCTGCGCGCCGCCGGCCACGAGATCGTGACCGTTGCAGGCGAGTCCGACGCCTCCCGAGGGCGTGCCGCGGCGCTGCTGCCCGGTGTGCCGATGGCCAAGCCGAGCGCCGTCGCCCGCGCCTGTGACCTGCTCCTGCTCACCGTCCCCGACGACATGCTCGCCAACGTCGTCGCCATGCTCAGCGCCAGCGGCGCGATCCGCGAGGGCCAGTACGTCGCGCACACGAGCGGTCGCCACGGCCTGGACGTCCTGGCGCCTGCTGCCGAGGTCGGTGCGCGGGTCCTGGCGTTGCACCCGGCGATGACCTTCACCGGCACCGAGGTCGACCTCCCGCGCCTCGGCGGCTGCGTCTTCGGGGTCACCGCCGACGAGGGCGAGCGCGCCCTCACCGAGTCGCTGGTCGCCGACCTCGGCGGCCGCCCGATGTGGGTCCCCGAGGACCGTCGCACGCTCTACCACGCCGGCCTCGCGCATGGCGCCAACCACCTCGTCACCCTGGTCGCCCAGGCGATGGAGCTGCTCTCTGCCGTGTCCGAAGGGGCAGGCGGCGCGGACGGCGACATGGTCGTCGACCCGGCCGCGACCCTGCGCCCGCTGCTCACCGCGGCCCTTGACAACGCCCTCGCCCAGGGCGACTCGGCGCTGACCGGCCCGATCGTCCGCGGCGACGTCGAGACCGTCCGGGCCCACCTGATCGAGGTGGCGGCCAACGCGCCGCACACGCTGGCGTCATACGTCGCCATGGCGCGCGCCACCCTCGACCGCGTCGTCACCGACGGTCGGCTGCTGCCGATCCGCGCGGCCCGGATCGCCGCACTGCTCGACGCCGCCGAGGATCCGGCGCCCCTCGACGAGCCGAGGCCGCTGTGAGGCCGGTCCTCGCATCCACCCGCGAGGAGCTGGCCAAGCTGCTCGCCGACGCGCGCGCCGGCGACACGCGTGTCGCCTTCGTCCCGACGATGGGCGCCCTGCACGAGGGCCACGCCAGCCTGATGCGGGTGGCGCGCGAGCGCGTCGGCGCCGGGCCGGTCGTGGTGAGCATCTTCGTCAACCCCATGCAGTTCGGGCCCACCGAGGACCTCGACCGCTACCCGCGCACGCTCGACGCCGACCTCGAGGTCTGCGGGCGCGAGGGCGTCGACGTGGTCTTCGCGCCGAGCGTCGAGGAGGTCTACCCGCACGGGCTCTCGACAGGCTCGACCAGCGACCCCTCACGTGGCGTCACGATCGAGCCGGGCGCGCTGGCCACGGTCCTCGAGGGCGAGACCCGGCCGGGCCACTTCGCCGGCGTGCTGACCGTCGTCGCCAAGCTCTTCGGCCTCGTCCAGCCCGATGTCGCCGTCTTCGGGCAGAAGGACTACCAGCAGCTCGCCCTCATCCGCCGGATGGTCGAGGACCTCTGCATGCCGGTCGAGGTCGTCGGCGCCGAGACCGTGCGGGAGCCGGACGGCCTCGCCATGAGCTCGCGCAACCGCTACCTCGACCCCGAGCAGCGCCGTGTCGCCGCCACCCTCAGCCGTGCGCTGCGCGCGGCGCAGGACCGCGCGTCGTACGGCGTGCCGGCGGCCCGCTGGGCCGCGATGAGCGTCCTCAAGGCGGAGCCGGGGCTCGAGCTCGACTACCTCGCCCTCACCTCGCCCGACCTGGGCGAGGCTCCCGAGACCGGCGAGGGCCGCATCCTCGTGGCCGCCAGGGTGGGCACCACGCGGCTGATCGACAACATGCCCATCACCTTCGAGAAGGTGCCATCCGCTCGCGAAGCGAGCCCGACGGGGCGCGAGCGGCGCGAGGCTGACCTGTCGGAACCAGTAGGCGGCCCGGCGAAGCCGGTCACTGCCATTCCTACGAACGAAGCGAGTATCTGATGCTGCGCACGATGATGAAGTCCAAGATCCACCGGGCCACCGTGACCCAGGCGGACCTCCACTACGTCGGGTCGGTGACCGTCGACGAGGACCTGCTCGAGGCGGCCGACCTGCTGCCCGGTGAGCTGGTGCACATCGTCGACGTCACCAACGGTGCGCGTCTCGAGACCTACACGATCGCGGGCGAGCGCGGCTCGGGCGTCATCGGCATCAACGGTGCCGCCGCCCGGCTGGTGCACCCGGGCGACGTGGTCATCCTGATCGGCTATGGCCAGATGGAGACCGCCGAGGCCAGGGAGTACAAGCCGCACGTGGTGTTCGTGGACTCGGACAACAAGGTGATGGCGACCGGCTACGACCCCGCCGAGACGTTCGGCGACCCCTCGCTCACCCGTGGCGACTTCATCGGTCGCTAGCCTTCCGGGATGGCCCTACTCCCGTCCCGCCTGACCGCACCCGAGCCGGGCTGGACCACACGTGCCGACGTCGTCGTGGTCGGCTCCGGAATCGCCGGGCTCACCGCTGCCCTGCGCATCCACGCGGAGGACCACAGCCTCAAGCTGCTGGTCGTCACCAAGGACGTGCTCAACGCGGGCTCGACGCAGTGGGCGCAGGGCGGCATCGCCGCCGCCCTGGGACCGGAGGACACCCCGGAGCAGCACCAGCGCGACACCCTCGTCGCGGGCGCCGGCGCGTGCGACCTCGAAGCGGTGCGGGCGCTGGTGAACGAGGGCCCGGACGCGGTGCACGAGCTGATCGCGCTCGGCACCCAGTTCGACCACCACGAGGGCGAGCTCTCGCTCACCCGCGAGGGCGGGCACCACCGTGACCGCATCGCCCACGCCGGCGGGGATGCCACCGGCGCCGAGATCCAGCGCGCCCTCATCGCCGCGGTCGAGCGCGCCCCCGAGATCGAGGTGATCCAGCACGCCCTGGCGGTCGACCTCCTGCTCGCGGCCGACGGCGGTGTCGCGGGGCTGACGCTCCACGTGATCGGCGAGGGCGAGGTCGACGGCGTCGGCGCCGTCCTGTGCCGAGCCGTGGTGCTGGCCTCGGGCGGACTGGGCCAGGTCTTCAGCCAGACCACCAACCCGAGCGTCTCGACCGGCGATGGGATGGCCCTGGCGATCCGGGCCGGCGCGGTGCTGCGTGACCTGGAGTTCGTGCAGTTCCACCCGACGGTGATGTACGTCGGTCCCGACTCGCGGGGCCAGCAGCCGCTGATCTCGGAGGCGGTCCGCGGCGAGGGCGCGTTCCTCGTCGACTTCGAGGGCAACCGGTTCATGCAGGGCCAGCACGAGCTGGCCGACCTCGCCCCGCGCGACGTCGTCGCCAAGGCCATCACGCGGCGGATGCTCGAGACCGGCAAGCCGCACATGTGGCTCGACGCCCGACACCTCGGGGCGGCCTTCTGGGAGAAGCGGTTCCCCACGATCCTGGCCACCTGCCGCAGCCACGGCGTCGATCCGGTCACCGAGCTGATCCCGGTCGCGCCGGCGCAGCACTACGCGTCGGGTGGCGTCGCCACCGACCTCCAGGGCCGGTCGACCGTGCCGGGGCTCTACGCCACCGGCGAGGTCGCGTGCTCCGGCGTACACGGCGCCAACCGGCTGGCGTCCAACTCGCTGCTCGAGGGCCTGGTCTTCTCCCGCCGGATCGCTGCCGTCCTCCCCGGTGAGCTGCGGCCCTGGCAGGACCCCGTCGCCGACGAGCGTCCGCGCGGACTGGTGAAGGCGAAGGTGATGCGCAAGGTGCAGGAGGTGATGACCGCCCGGGTCGGCGTGCTCCGTGACGCCGAGGGGCTGGCTGCCGCTTCCTCGCGCCTCGACCACCTGGCAGGCAAGGTCGCGGGAGCCCGTGCGCACGAGCGCGGCACCGAGGCATGGGAGACCACCAACCTGCTGACGGTCAGCGCCGCGCTCACCGCCGCGGCCGCCCTTCGCGAGGAGACACGCGGGTCGCACTGGCGCGAAGACTTCCCCCACCGCGACGACGTCGAGCAGGCGGGCCACTACGACGCCGCGCTGCGCGACGGGGCGCTCGAGGTGACCTTCCACGCCAGTCCCGCGACCGACCCGTCCGTCCAGGAGGCCAACCGATGATCTCGGCCACCCCGCTCGACCAGCTGCCGACCGGCCTCGTTGCCGAGATCGCCGACGCCGGCCTCGACCCCGCACGCGTGCACGCGATGATCGCCGATGCGCTCGACGAGGACCTTCCTGACGGGGCTGACGACACCACCAGCGCGGCGACGATCTCTCCCGAGGCCCGGGGGTCCGGCGTCTTCGCGGCCCGCGAGCCCGGCACGGTGAGCGGCCTGGTCATCGCGGCGCTGGTCTTCCACTACGTGATGGGCGACTCCGTGGAGGTCAGCGACCGGCTGCCCGAGGGCTCCGCCGTCGCGGAGGGCGACGTCGTCATGCGCGTCTCGGGCCCTACCCGAGGCCTCCTCACCGCCGAGCGCACCGCCCTCAACTTCGCGTCCCACCTCTCCGGCGTGTCCACCGCCACCGCTCACTGGGTCGCGGCCCTGGAGGGCACCTCGGCGCGGGTCCTCGACACCCGCAAGACCCTGCCCGGCTGGCGCGCGCTGCAGAAGTACGCCGTGCGCTGCGGCGGCGGCGTCAACCACCGCTTCAGCCTCGCCGACATGGCGATGGTCAAGGACAACCACGTGATCGCCTCCGGCGGAGTCGTCCCTGCGCTCGAGGCGGTCCGCGCGGCCTACCCCGGCCTGCCCGTCGAGGTGGAGGTCACCGACCTCGACCAGCTCCGCGAGCTGCTCGCGGCGGGCTGCGAGCGCATCCTGCTCGACAACATGGACACCGCGACCATGGCGGAGGCCGTCCGGATCCGCGACGCCTCCGGCGACAAGGCCGAGCTGGAGGCCTCGGGCGGGCTCACGCTGGAGCGGGCCCGCGAGGTCGCGGAGACCGGCGTCGACTACATCTCCGTCGGTGCGCTCACCCACTCGGTCAACGTCTTCGACCTCGGCCTCGACCTCGTCGACGAGGGTGCGCCGTGACCCTGCTGGCTGCCGACATCGGCAACAGCGACACGGTCCTCGGCCTGCTGGACGGGGACGAGGTCGTCGCGCACTGGCGCGTCGCGACCGACGACCGGCGTACCTCCGACGAATGGGCAGTGCTGCTCCGCGGCCTGCTGGCAGACGCCGGGGGCGCGGCGGAGCTCACCGGCATCGCCGTCTGCTCCACGGTGCCGGCCGTGCTGCACGAGTGGCGCGACATGCTCGCCCGGCACTTCGCCGGGGTGCGGAGCGTCGTCGTCGAGCCGGGCGTGCGCACCGGCGTACCCGTCCTCACCGACAACCCCCGCGAGGTCGGCGCCGACCGCATCCTCAACGCCCTCGCCGCCGCCCGCCTCCACGGCGGCCCCGCGATCGTCGTCGACTTCGGCGGCACGGCCACCACCTTCGACGTGGTCACCGCGCAGGGCCAGTACGTCGGCGGCGCGATCGCTCCGGGCATCGAGATCTCCCTCGAGGCGCTCGGGAAGCGCGGCGCGCA
This sequence comes from Nocardioides gansuensis, assembly GCF_003076135.1. GTDB lineage: Bacteria > Actinomycetota > Actinomycetes > Propionibacteriales > Nocardioidaceae > Nocardioides > Nocardioides gansuensis. The sequence goes on from NZ_QDGZ01000005.1 coordinate 353,268, forward strand.
GCTGCGCAAGGTCGAGCTGGCCCGACCGCGCTCGGTGATCGCCAAGAACACCGTCGAGGCGCTGCAGTCGGGCATGCTCTTCGGGGTCGCGGCCCAGGTGGAGGGCCTGGTCGCCCGGATGATCGCGGAGCTCGGCGTCGCCCGCGGCGAGGTGCGGGTGATCTCGACCGGCCACCTCGCGCCGCTCGTGTGTGACGAGGTCGACTGCTTCACCCACCACGACCCGTGGCTGACGCTCCAGGGCCTGCGGCTGGTCTTCGAGCGCAACACCTGAGCCGATTGCCGGGGTAATTCCGCCCGGTCGCTTTTCGGGTCTCGGGTCGCGAGGAATGGCGGTGGAATTCCGGGCCGGCAGTGTGCATATTGTGATCCGATCGCGCTCGTGATTTCATTGCTGCACCGAATGCAAGAATTTCAATTCCACAGACGAGGTCATTCCATGGCGCAGAAGGTCAACATCGTTCTTGTCGACGACATCGACGGAAGTGAAGCCACCGAGACTGTTTCCTTCGGACTCGACGGCACGAATTACGAGATCGACCTCAACGAGGCGAATGCCGCCTCCCTTCGCGAGGCGCTCAGCGGCTACGTCGGCCACGCGCGCAAGGTCGCGGGCGGCACGCGCCGCACCACCCGCCGTACCTCCGGTAGCTCCTCCAACACCAAGGACGTCCGCGAGTGGGCCAGGGCCAACGGCTACGACGTCTCCGAGCGGGGACGCATCTCCGCGGACGTGCAGCAGGCCTACGACGCCGCTCACTGATCCCAGCCCCGATAGTCGCGCGTTCGCTGTGAGCGGACGGGATCAACGTCCACCCGGGAACACGTAGGGTGGAGGTGGGCGTTGGTCCCACTGTTCGCCCGTCTGTCTGCACCCCTGGACGCAGGCAGGCCGGCCGCGGACGAAGAAGACGTAGAGGAGCGGACATGTTCGAGCGGTTCACCGACCGAGCCCGGCGAGTCGTCGTGCTGGCCCAGGAAGAGGCCCGCATGCTCTCGCACAACTACATCGGCACCGAGCACATCCTGCTCGGGCTGATCCACGAGGGCGAAGGCGTCGCTGCGAAGGCGCTGGAGTCGCTCGACATCTCCCTGGAGGCCGTGCGCGCCCAGGTCGAGGAGATCATCGGCCAGGGCCAGCAGGCGCCGTCGGGGCACATCCCGTTCACGCCGCGCGCCAAGAAGGTCCTCGAGCTTTCCTTGCGCGAGGCGCTGCAGCTCGGCCACTCCTACATCGGGACCGAGCACATCCTGCTCGGCCTGATCCGTGAGGGCGAGGGCGTCGCAGCCCAGGTGCTGCAGAAGCTCGGCGCCGACCTCAACCGCGTGCGCCAGCAGGTCATCCAGCTGCTCTCGGGCTTCCAGGGCAAGGAGTCGACCGGGGCGGCCACCGGCCCCGGCACGTCCGGCAGCGAGGCGCCGTCCAGCTCGCTGGTCCTCGACCAGTTCGGCCGCAACCTCACGCAGGCCGCCCGCGAGGGCAAGCTCGACCCGGTGATCGGGCGCGAGCAGGAGATCGAGCGGGTCATGCAGATCCTGTCCCGCCGCACGAAGAACAACCCCGTGCTGATCGGCGAGCCGGGCGTCGGCAAGACGACCATCGTCGAGGGCCTGGCCCAGGACATCGTCAAGGGCAACGTGCCGGAGACGCTCAAGGACAAGCACATCTACACCCTCGACCTCGGTGCGCTCGTCGCCGGCTCGCGCTACCGCGGTGACTTCGAGGAGCGCCTGAAGAAGGTGCTCAAGGAGATCCGCACCCGCGGTGACATCGTGCTGTTCATCGACGAGATCCACACCCTCGTCGGGGCCGGCGCGGCCGAGGGCGCGATCGACGCCGCCAGCATCCTGAAGCCAATGCTGGCCCGCGGCGAGCTGCAGACGATCGGCGCGACGACGCTCGACGAATACCGCAAGTACCTCGAGAAGGATGCCGCGCTCGAGCGCCGCTTCCAGCCGATCCAGGTGCAGGAGCCCTCCATCGCGCACACGATCGAGATGCTCAAGGGCCTGCGCGACCGCTACGAGGCGCACCACCGGGTGACCATCACCGACGAGGCGCTCGTCTCGGCGGCGACGCTGGCCGACCGCTACATCTCCGACCGCTTCCTGCCCGACAAGGCCATCGACCTGATCGACGAGGCCGGCTCGCGGCTGCGCATCCGCCGGATGACGGCGCCCGCCGACCTGCGGGAGTACGACGACAAGATCGCCGACGTGCGCCAGCGCAAGGAGGCGGCCATCGACGGGCAGGACTTCGAGGCCGCGGCCCGCCTGCGCGACGAGGAGAAGCAGCTCATCGCCCGCAAGGCCGAGCGCGAGAACCAGTGGCGCTCGGGCGACATGGACGAGGTCGCCGAGGTCGACGAGGAGCTGATCGCCGAGGTGCTCGCCGTGGCGACCGGCATCCCGATCGTGAAGCTGTCGGAGGAGGAGTCCACCCGGCTGCTCAAGATGGAGGACGAGCTGCACAAGCGCGTCATCGGCCAGGAGGAGGCCGTCCGGGCGCTCTCGCGGGCCATCCGCCGCACCCGCGCCGGGATGAAGGACCCCAAGCGTCCCGGTGGCTCGTTCATCTTCGCCGGCCCTTCGGGTGTCGGAAAGACGTGGCTGTCCAAGACGCTCGCCGAATTCCTCTTCGGCGACGAGGACGCGCTGATCCAGCTCGACATGAGCGAGTTCGGTGAGAAGCACACCGTTTCCCGCCTGTTCGGCTCGCCTCCCGGATATGTCGGTTACGAAGAGGGCGGCCAGCTGACCGAGAAGGTGCGGCGCAAGCCTTTCTCCGTCGTGCTCTTCGACGAGGTCGAGAAGGCCCACCCGGACATTTTCAACAGCCTGCTGCAGATCCTCGAGGAAGGTCGCCTGACCGATTCGCAGGGCCGCGTGGTCGACTTCAAGAACACCGTCATCATCATGACCACCAACCTCGGCACCCGCGACATCTCCAAGGGCGTCAACCTCGGCTTCCAGCAGGGCAGCGACACGGCTGGCTCCTACGAGCGCATGAAGGGCAAGGTGTCGGAGGAGCTGAAGCAGCACTTCCGCCCCGAGTTCCTCAACCGTGTCGACGAGATCATCGTGTTCCCGCCGCTGACGCAGCAGCAGATCATCCACATGGTCGACAACATGATCGCCGGTGTGGAGCTGCGCCTGAAGGACCGCGACATGGCGCTCGAGCTCACCCAGAACGCGAAGAACCTGCTCGCCGAGCGGGGCTTCGACCCGGTCCTGGGCGCCCGTCCGCTGCGCCGCACGATCCAGCGCGAGATCGAGGACGTCCTGGCGGAGAAGATGCTCTACGGCGAGGTCGGCCCCGGCCAGATCGTGCTCGTGGACGTCGAGGGCGAGGGTCCGACCGCGACGTTCACCTTCCGCGGCCAGAAGGTGTCTGCCCTCCCCGACCTGCCGCCCTTCGAGGCGGCGGGAATCGAGGCTCCGCCCGGCCCGGACGACGCCGCCGGACCGGTCGACGTCCCCAAGTCCGAGGACTGACCAGTCGGCGCATCTGCGCCGAGCACCACCGCCGAGTCGGCGCGTTCGCACACCGCGAGCGCGCCGACTCGGCGCATCTGCGCCACCGTGAGGTGCAGTTGCGCCGACTCGACCGCTCTTGCGTGTGCAGTTGCGCCGACTCGACCGCTCTTGCGTGTGCAGATGCGCCCAGTCGTCAGGGGAGGGCGTACGCCGTGGGGCCGGCGGGCACGAGCAGGCCGTCGGCCACCAGGCCGGCCAGGCAGCGGTCGCGCTGGGCGTCGTCGGCCCACACCGCCTCCAGCCGGCTGAGGTGCACGGCCCCGTCGGCCTCCCGCACGACGGCCATCAGCCGGCCGCGGCACTGGCGGTCGGTGCCGGCCCAGGCCTGGCCGCGCCGGGGCGGCCCGTCGTGGGGCGGGTGCCCCTCGGCGCGCCACGCGCACAGCTCGGCGACCGGACAGGCGCCGCACCGCGGGTCGCGGGCGGTGCACACCAGCGCGCCCAGCTCCATGACCGCGACCGACCAGGTGGCGGCGGTCGCGTCGTCGTCAGGCAGGAGGTACGCCGCGTCGCGGCGCTCATGCGCGCGCACCGCGTCGGGTGGGAACTCCGCACCCCGCAGCGTCCGCCAGTGCACTCGCCGCACGTTGGTGTCCAGCACCGGCCGGGCCTGCCCGAAGGCGAACGACAGGACGGCCGACGCGGTGTAGTCCCCGATCCCGGGCAGCGCCCGGAGCTCGTCGTACGTCGACGGCACCTCGCCGCCGTGCCGCTCGGTCATCGCGAGGGCGGCGGCGTGGAGGCGCAGCGCGCGTCGCGGGTAGCCGAGCCGTCCCCACATCCGCACCGCGTCGCCCGGGGCGTCGGCGGCGAGCGCGGCTGGAGTCGGCCAGCGCTGGAGCCAGGCGTCGTGGGCCGGCAGCACGCGCGACACCGGGGTCTGTTGGAGCATGACCTCGGAGACGAGCACCGACCAAGGCGAGGCGTCGGGGTGCCGCCAGGGGAGGTCGCGCGCGTGCGCGGCGTACCAGTCCAGGATCGGCGCGTGGAGCTCGCTCATCGCTCCAGATGCTAGGCGCCCGGTGTGGCACCGCGGCATCGCGGCCCCCGCTGGCTAACGTGGCGGCATGCCCGCCACCATCCAGCCGAGGGGCCCGCTTCCCGCGCGCGTCTACTGGACGCGGCGCGTGGTCGTCCTGCTCGTGCCGCTGCTGCTCGTGATCGGGCTGGCGCGGCTGCTCGGCGGTGCCAGCGACGCCTCGGACGGCTCGGACGAGGGCGCGGCGACGGCGGCACAGGCGGGGGCCACGACCACCGAGGTGGCGACCACCGCCAGCGAGCCGGTGAAGCAGGGCAAGAAGAAGCGGAAGGCCAGGCCCACCGCGCCTCCGACCCCGGAGCTCGCGGAGCCCAGTGGCCCGTGCACGCCCAGCGACATCACCGTCACGCCGGCCGTCGCGACCGCCACCGGCGGCGCGGACGTGCCGATCACGCTCAACCTGCGCACGGTGACGAGCCCCGCGTGCACCTGGCAGGTGTCACCCGAGACGGTGACCCTGAAGATCACCTCGGGCACCGACCGGATCTGGGCCAGCCAGGAGTGCCCGGCCGCCATCCCGGTGCAGGACGTCGTGGTGCGCCAGGCCGTCGACACCCCCGTCGTGGTGACCTGGAACGCCCGGCGATCCGACGAGGAGTGCTCGGGGCTCACCGAGTGGGCGCTCCCCGGCTACTACCACGTGGAAGCGGCCGCCCTCGCGGGCGAGCCGACGAACGTCCAGTTCGAGCTGGTGCGGCCCTCCAGCGCGGTGATCACCAAGACGGTCACCCCCAAGCCGCAGCCGGACGGCGAGAAGGGCCGCGCCCACCAGGCCGGCGACGACGGCGCAGGCGTCTCCGAGCCCAACGGCTGACCCCGCCTCTCAGCTGCTCCCGGCCCGCCACGGGCGGTTGCCAGGTCGTCGCCCGGCAGGGCTCACGCACCGCGCAGCAGTAAGCCGCGCGCGTCAGATGTAGCGCTCGGTGATGCTCGACTCGGCGAGCCGGGAGAGGCCCTCGCGCACGCTGCGCGCCCGGAGCTCGCCGACGCCCTCGACGACCTGGAGGTCGTCGATGCCCGCGGAGAGCAGCTGCTGGAGACCGCCGAAGTGCTCGACGAGCCGGTCCACCACCGCGGCCGGGAGCCGGGGCACCTTGGCGAGGAGCCGGTAGCCCCGGGGCGCGACGGCGCCGTCGAGGTGCTCGCTGGTGCCGAGGCCGATCGCCCGGGCGACGGCGCCCGGGTCGACGAGCTCGGTGGGGGAGAGGCCCTCGAGGTCGACGAGGACCTGCTCGGGGGTCGCCTTGCGACGGCGCCCGCCCGGGAGGTAGTCACGGACCACGAGCTCGCGCTCGGCGTCGACGCCGGTGACGAGCTCCTCCAGCTGCAGCGAGAGCAGCCGGCCGTCGGTGCCGAGCTCGAGGACGTAGTCCTCGATCTCGCGGGCGATGCGGGTGACCATCTCGAGCCGCTGCGCGACCACGGTGACGTCGCGGACCGTGACCAGGTCCTCGATCTCGAGGGCCGACAGGGTGGCCGAGACTTCGTCGAGGCGGAGCTTGTAGCGCTCCAGGGTCGCGAGGGCCTGGTTGGCGCGGGAGAGGATCTGGCCGGAGTCCTCGAGCACGTGGCGGATGTCGCCGACGTAGGCCGCGATGATCTGCATCGACTGGGACACCGAGATCACCGGGAAGCCCGTCTGCTTGGCGACCCGGTCGGCGGTGCGGTGGCGGGTGCCGGTCTCCTCCGACGGGATGGTGTGGTCGGGCATCAGGTGCACGGCCGCCCGGTGGATGCGGGTGACGTCGCGGTCGAGGATGATCGCGCCGTCCATCTTGGCCAGCTCACGCAGGCCGGTCGCCGTGAACGGGACGTCGAGGGTGAAGCCGCCGGTGGAGATCGAGTCGACGACCTTGTCCTGGCCCAGCACGATCAGTGCGCCGGTGCGGCCGCGGAGGATGCGCTCCAGGCCATCCCTCAGCGCGGTGCCGGGGGCGATCGAGGCGAGGGTCACGCGGAGACGCAGCTGGTCGCCCGAACGCTCGGCCACGCCTCACCCCTCCTCCTGAACCCGGCAAACCCGCGCCAGTCTAGGGGAACCGCGCTCAGGCCTCGGCTCTATTGAGCCGCAGCAGGGTCAGCGCCGACGCCACGTCGGGCACGTCGAGCACCGCCATCCCGTCGATCGGGCCGTCAGCGGTCTTCGGCGCGCCGTTGCTCGGCACCACGGCGACCCGGAAACCGAGCCGCGCGGCCTCGGCGAGTCGCTGGGGCAGGTCACGCACCCGCCGCAGCTCGCCGGCGAGCCCGATCTCACCCATCGCGACCACTCCGCGCGGCGGCGCGGTGCCGCGGGAGGCGCTCGCCAGGGCGACCGCGAGTGCCAGGTCGGTGGCCGGCTCGGTGAGCCGGGCCCCGCCCACCGTCGAGGCGAAGACGTCGGAGGAGTGGAAGTGGATGCGGCAGTGCTGCTGGAGCACCGCCAGCACCAGGTGCACCCGGGAGGCGTCGAGCCCGGACGTCGTGCGCCGCGGCCGCTCGAGCGGCGAGCTGGTGACCAGTGCCTGCACCTCGGCGAGGAGCGGCCGCCGGCCCTCCATCGAGACGGCGACGCACGTGCCGGGCACCGCCCGCTCGTGGTGCTCGACGAACAGCCCCGTCGGGTCGACGACCGCCTCGATGCCGTCGGCGGACAGGTCGAAGCAGCCGACCTCGTCGACCGGGCCGAAGCGGTTCTTCATCGCCCGCACCATCCGGAACCGGCTGTTGCGGTCGCCCTCGAAGTGGAGGACGACGTCGACGAGGTGCTCCAGGACGCGCGGACCGGCGATGGAGCCGTCCTTGGTCACGTGGCCGACGATCACGGTGGTGATGTTGCGGGTTTTGGCGACCCGGATCAGCGCGGCCGCGACCTCCTTGACCTGGGTGACGCCGCCGGGGACGCCTTCGAGCCCGGACGCGCCGATCGTCTGGATCGAGTCGACCACCAGGAGGGTGGGCCGCACCTGCTCGATGTGGGTCAGCACGGCACCCAGGTCGGTCTCGGCAGCCAGGAACAGCTCGTCCTGCACCGAGCCGGTGCGGTCGGCGCGCATCCGCACCTGGGAGGCCGACTCCTCGCCCGTGACGTAGAGCGTGCGGTGGCGGTGGCGGGCCGTTTGCGCGGCCACCTCGAGCAGGAGGGTGCTCTTGCCGACGCCGGGCTCGCCCGCGAGGAGGATGGCCGCGCCGGGCACGAGGCCGCCGCCGAGCACGCGGTCGAGCTCGGGCACCCCGCTGGTGCGGAATCCCGACTCCTCGGCCGAGACCTGCCCGATCGGCACGGCCGGTGTCGAGACGGGGGCGGCGGACGTGCGCAGGGTCGCCGCGGCGGCCTCGGCCACCGAGCCCCAGGCCTGGCACTCGCCGCACCGGCCGACCCACTTGGCGGTCTCCCAGCCACACTCCGAGCACCGGTAGCTCGCCCGCATCTTCGCCTTGCTCATGGGGCGCACGCTAGGCCACGGCACGGACAACGCCCTGACAGGGCGACGTGGACCCGCCACGAAACGGGCATCGAGAGCTCCCAGGCGGGCACGGCGATATGCTGAGCACGCGACTTGGAACGATCAAGGGGGTCCATGTGCGAAGCCATGTGCGAAGCGACGGCCGGATCACCGGGCACATCCCCGTGTCGCCGCCGACGCTCGCCGACGTGGCCGAGCTCGCGGGCGTCTCCCGCCAGACGGTCTCCAACGCGGTCAACAACCCCGACCTCCTGCGTGCCGACACGCTCGAGCGCGTGCGCCGCGCGATCGAAGACCTCGGCTACTCGCCCAACCGCGCGGCCCGCAACCTGCGCACGCGCACCTCGTCGCTCATCGGCATGCGGTTCGCCCCCGCCCAGGAGGGCACGGCCAACGCGGCCATCGACCGCTTCGTGCACTCGCTGGTCGAGGCCTCGGAGGTGGCCGGCTACCACGTGCTGCTCTTCCCCGGTGACGACCTCGATCCGGTGAGGGGCTACGACGACCTGCTGCGCTCCACCGCCGTCGACGCGTTCGTCGTGACCGACACCTGGCTCGGCAACCCCCAGGCTGCCTGGCTCACCGACCAACGCGCACCCTTCGTCGCGTTCGGCCGGCCGTGGGACGACCCCGGAGCGACCCATCCCTGGGTCGACGTCGACGGTGCCGCCGGCATCCGCCTCGCCACCGAGCACCTCTTCGACCAGGGCCACACCCGCATTGCCTGGATCGGCTGGCGCAAGGACTCGCCCCTCGGCGAGGACCGCCGGTCCGGGTGGTCGACCACGATGCACGCGCACGGCCTGCCCACCACCGGGCTGGCCTCCCGGGTGGAGGACACCGTGCAGTCGGGAGCCGAGGCCGCCGCCGTACTCCTCGACGAGTCCGCCCCCACGGCCTTCGTGTGCGCCTCCGACACCCTGGCCATGGGCGTGCTGCACACCCTCTGGATCCGCCAGCTCGCGCCCGGCCGCGACATCGCCGTCGTCGGCTTCGACGACTCCCAGGTCGCGCAGGTCTTTCCCGGGGGCCTCACCTCGGTGCGGCAGCCTCTCGAGCAGGCCGCCGTCGAGGTCGTGAAGGCCCTCGAGGCGCTGCTCACGCACCAGCCCGTCGAGAATCCCGGCGTGCTGCTCAAGCCCACGCTCGCGCTGCGTGGCTCCAGCGTCGTCTGAGCGCTCACTCGAGGGGCAGGATCTCACCGACGGCGCGCAGCCTCGTCCGGAGCGTGCGGGCGCGGGCAGTGTCCAGCCGCAGTACGCCGGGGCGCGCGAGGCCGCTGCTGGCCAGGCTCGTGGCCCGCACCTCCTCGGGGTCGGCGCCCGCCTGACGCGCGATCGCCCGGGCCAGCCGCCACCGGTCGACCTCCTGTGGGCCGGCGGCGTGCATCGTGCCGCGGTGCGCCGTCTCGGCGAGCTCGACCAGGATCGCGGCGAGGTCGGTGACGACCACGGGCATGCGGACCATGTCGGTGAAGTAGCTGGCGTCGAAGTGCTCGTGCGGGCCTCGGTCGCCGCCGGGCTCGCCGAGCACCGGCGCGGGCCGGACCACGACCGCGTCCGACCCGAGGGCCAGGATCGCCTCCTCGGCGGCGGCCTTCGCCTCGGCGTACGACCACGCGACCGGGGTCGGCGGCTCGTCGTCGAGGTAGGGCTCCTCGCGGCCGCCGTGCACGCAGTCGGTGGAGACGTGCACCAGGCGGGCGGGGCCGGCCGTGAGCGCCGTCGCCAGCCGGACGGCGCCGTCAGCGTTGACGGTGCGGTCGGCCTCCGCCCCGCCGCGGAGGGCGGCACCGGCGTTGACGACGGCGTCCGGGGCGACCGCGTCGAGCACGCGCGTCACCGCGGTGCAGTCGCGCAGGTCCAGCCGGTGCCAGGGCACGTCACCGGCGGGGCGCCCGCTGGTGGAGGTCGCGTGCACCCGCCACCCCGACTCGCGGGCCGCGCGGACGACGTGGCTCCCGAGGAACCCGGATCCGCCGACCACCAGCAGCGTCCTCACCACGAGCGCCACCACACGTTGACGGCGTAGTCAACCTCGGTGCCCGCGTGCGAGGCCAGCACCTCGTCGGCGACCTCGGGCCCGAACTCGATGCGCACCACGGCCTCGAGGTCGGCGCGTGACTCGAAGCGCCAGCCCATGTCCACCGGGATCCGGGTCCAGCCCCGGCGGATCCAGAAGAGCTCGACCTCCTGCGGGTCGACGCTGGGGTAACCGCGGCGGAACCACGCCCCGAAGGTCGAGCGCGTGGCGTCGTTGTCGATCACGAACGCCGAGCCCCCGCGGCGTACGACCCGGTCGAGCTCGGCGAGGCCCGGCTCGCAGCCGGGGCCGAAGAAGTAGGCCCACCGCGCGTGCACGACGTCGACGCTCGCGTCGCGCAGGGGCAGGGCCTGGGCGGTGCCCTCGAGCACCTCGACGTGCTGGAGCCGACGCGTACGCCGCCGGGCCAGGGCCGCGAGGGAGGGGTGCGGCTCGACCCCGATCACCGAGGCGGCGGTCTCGGCCCAGCGCGGGAGGTGGAAGCCGGTGCCGCAGCCGAGGTCGAGCAAGGTGCGCCCGGACCACGTGGCGACCGACGCCATCGCGGCCTCGATGCGGCCGTGCGGGTCGGCGGCCCGGTTCTCCACCTCGTAGGTGGCCGGGTGGTGCCAGATGTTCGGACTCGGCGTCGCCGTGTGTGCCGTCACCTGGGACGGATCAGATGCGGACGAGGCCGGCCGGCGTCTGGATCTGCGCTGCGATGATGCCCGGGGTGCCGTTGGGGGCCACCCACTCGACCTTGACGTCCTCGAGCGGAGCCTCGACGGTCTCCCCGAGCCACTCGCTCACCCGGTGCGGGTCGCCGGCGATCTCCAGGCAGTGCAGGGAGAGGCCGTCATCGGCGCCGACGCTGGGGTGCATGTCGGACGGGCTCTCCCACTGGATGAAGAAGGGCAGCTGCGGGTCGGAGATCAGGCCGGTGACACCGATCTGCTTCCAGCGCAGCTCGGCGCCGTCGGGACGGTGGCGGTTGCCGTTGACGGCCTCGCGGCCGAGGCGCTGCTCCACCGGGGCGATGTCGTCGACCGCGACGACCCAGCCAAGCCAGCCGCCGCCGAGGGCGGAGCGCGCCCGGACAGCCTGGCCGAAGGGAGCCTTGTCGCTCGCCGGGTGGTCGAGGACCTCGACGATCTCGAGGTAGGTCTTGCCGGCGAGCGGCAGGATCATGTTGCGGGTGCCGAAGCGCGGGTGCACGCCGCCGTCCATAAAGTCCTTGCCGAGCAGGCCCCCGATCCGCTGGGCAGTGCTCACAAGGCCATCCGGTCCGGCTGCAAAGGAGAGATGGTCCAGGCGCATGCCAGCATTCTGAGCGCCCTCCCCGAGATCTGCTGCATCGGGGTCGTGATCTCTTGACGTCGAGAGTTCGCGGTCGCTTGCAACTGCCGTGCATGCGGCCACCGCCCGCGAGCGTCAGTGCGGGTCTGCCGGGTGCAGTGCGAGGGCCGACCTGGAGCGCACGTGCGCGTCACAGTGGCGCCGCAGCTCGGCGTACGCCGCCTCGCCCATCAGGGCGACGAGCTCGGCCTCGTGGGTGACGTAGACCGGCTCGAGTGCGACGTGGGCCTCGGTGTTGCCGGAGCAGTACCAGTCGAGGTCGTGGCCGCCCGGGCCCCAGCCGCGCCGGTCGTACTCGCCGATGCCGACCTCGGTGTAGGTCGTGCCGTCCTGGCGCTCGACGGCGCGGTATGTGCGGCGGATCGGCAGCTGCCAGCAGACGTCCGGCTTGGTCTCCAGCGGGTTGCGGCCCTGGTCGAGCGCGAGCACGTGGAGCGCGCAGCCGGCGCCGCGCGCGAAGTCGGTGCGGTTGTGGAAGACGCACGCCGCCTGGCCGTCGATTTCGTGGGTGCGGGTCTTGCGCTCGCCGTCCTCGTCCTTCTCAACCCAGTCCCGTGGCCGCACCTGTCGGCCGGGGTGGAACTGCCACTGGTCCGGTGACAGCTGGGCGACGAAGGCGGCGACCCGCCGCTCGTCGTCCGTGTCGGCGAAGTGGGCGCCGAGGGTGCAGCACCCGGTGTCTGGCGACTCCTTGTAGATGCCCTGGCAGCCCTGCCCGAAGATGCACATGAAGCCCGACGTGAGCCAGGTCAGGTCGCAGCGGAACACCTGGTCGTCGTCGGCCGGGTCGACGAACTCGACGTAGGCGCGGGGAAAGACGAGGTCCACTTCGGGCACTCACACAGCGTAGTTCGCTGGTCGAGTAGCGAGCGCAGCGATCTTGGAGGTCGAGTAGCGAGCGCAGCGAGCGCAGCGAGACCCGTGCGCCCGGGCCCCGGTAGCGTGGGCACATGCGTTTGGGTGTGCTCGACATCGGGTCCAACACCGGTCACTTGCTGGTGGTCGACGCCCATGGCGGTGCCGCCCCGCTCCCGGCGTACTCGCACAAGCAGCCGCTGCGCCTCGCCGAACACCTCGACGCCGACGGCGCCGTCACGGCCGACGGCATCGACGCGCTCACCGGCTTCTGCGCCTCTTCCCTCGAAGTCGCCGAGGACAAGGGCTGCGAGAACATGCTCGGCTTCGCCACGTCGGCGGTGCGCGACGCCACCAACTCCGACGAGGTGCTGGCCCACGTCCGAGCCGTCACCGGCGTGACGCTCGACGTCCTGTCCGGCGAGGACGAGGCGCGGCTGACCTTCCTGGCCGTACGCCGCTGGTTCGGGTGGTCGGCCGGGCGACTCGCCGTCTTCGACATCGGGGGCGGGTCGCTGGAGATCGCCGGCGGGGCCGACGAGGCACCCGACGTTGCGTGGTCGCTGCCGCTGGGGGCGGCCCGGCTCGCCCGCGCGTGGTTCGGCCAGGGGCGACCCGGCGAGGACGCCATCCGCAGCCTCCGGCGGCAGATCCGTGCCGACATCGCCCGCGACGCGGGCAACCTCCTGCGCCACGGCGCGCCCGACCGGGCGGCCGCGACCTCCAAGACGTTCCGCTCGCTGGCCCGCATCTGTGGCGCCGCCCCGAGCGGCGACGGGCCGCTCGTGGCGCGGGTGCTCGAGCTGGCGACGCTGACCGAGTGGATCCCCAAGCTGGTCGCGCTCAGCCCCGAGGAGCTCGCCGTCCTCCCGGGCGTCTCGCCGAGCCGCACCCACCAGATCGTCCCCGGCGCGCTGGTCGCCGAGGCGTGCATGGACATCTTCGACCTGCCGGCCCTGGAGATCTGCCCGTGGGCACTGCGCGAGGGCGTGATCCTCGAGCGGATCGACCAGATCTCGGTGCTCGACACAGACGGCGCCGTCCGCCCGGGCGGGCTGGGCTGACGGGCCTGGGCGATGTCCCTCATCGGGCTCTCCACCTCCTCGGTCTATCCCGAGTCGACGGCCCACGCCTTCGGGTGGGCGGCGCAGCTCGGCTACGACGCGGTCGAGGTGATGGTCGGCATCGACTCGCTGAGCCAGCAGTCGTCGGCGCTCACCCAGCTGGTCGAGCACCACGGCGTGCCGGTCTGCGCGGTCCACGCGCCCTGCCTGCTGTTCACCCAGCGGGTCTGGGGCATCGAGCCGTGGGGCAAGCTCCTGCGGTCGGCCGAGATGGCGCACGAGGTCGGCGCCGACGTGGTCGTCGTACACCCTCCGTTCCGCTGGCAGCGGGAGTACGCCGCCGGCTTCGTCACCGGCATCGCGGCCCTCGAGGAGTCGACCGGCATCGCCTTCGCGGTGGAGAACATGTATCCGTGGCGCGCGTCCTCGCGCCGCGGGATGGAGATGTACCTCCCCGGCTGGGACCCGTCTGCCGAGGACTACGCCAACACCACCATCGACCTCTCCCACGCGGCCATCGCGCGCACCGACGTCATCGAGCTGGCCGAGCGCCTCGGCGACTCGCTGCGCCACGTCCACCTCACCGACGGCACCGGATCTGCGAAGGACGAGCACCTGGTGCCGGGGCGCGGGGTGACGGGGGCCGGGGAGTTCCTCCGGCACATCGCGGCCAGCGGCTTCACCGGGCACGTCGTCCTGGAGATCAACACCCGCCGCGCCACGTCCCGGCCCGAGCGCGAGGCGGACCTGCGCGAGTCGCTGGAGTTCGCCCGCGAGCACCTCGGCGTACACGCCGGATGAGCGGGCGACGTTGAGCACCGCCGGCCGCCGCGGCCGCCGGCCGGGCAACCCGGAGACCCGGACGGCGATCCTCGACGCCGCGCGCGAGGCGTTCGCCGCGTCGGGCTTCAGGGGTACGACGATCCGGGGCGTCGCGTCCGCAGCCGGCGTCGACCCGGCGCTGGTGCACCATTACTTCGGCAGCAAGGACGATCTCTTCGTGGCGTCCCTGAGGCTGCCGGTCGACCCACGTGAGCGGCTCGCCCCTGCCCTCGTCGGTGGTCCCGACGGGGCGGCCGAGCGGCTGCTCCGGGTCTTCCTGTCCGTGTGGGACGACCCGGCCAACCGGCTGCCCCTGCTCGCCGTCGTACGCGGCATGTTCGACCCAGCCGGGCACCGCCTCCTCACCGAGGGCTTCCTCCCGGCCGTGGTGCTGCCCATCGGCAGGGCCCTCGGGGTGGACGAGCCCGAGCGCCGCATGCCCGTGGTGGCCAGCCAGCTGATCGGGCTGATCATGGCCCGCTACGTCCTCGAGCTGGAGCCCATCGCCTCGATGGCCGAGGAGGAGATCATCAGGGTCTATGCGCCGACGATCCAGCGCTACCTCACCGGGGACATCTGAGCGAAGGGTCGGTAGAAGTGCCGATGCGTATCACCGGGCGTCGGAGGAGGCTCCTTCCAGGGAGCTGACTCGACACCTGGGAGCACACGCGATGACACCCACACCAACCGCCACCACCCCGCGGCACGGCCGCGACGTCTTCTTCATCGAGGGGGAGGGGGCGGTCGGCGCACCGTCGGCGGGTGATCCTGCCGTGAGTGCCCGCGCGCACCTCACGGCGACGGACGGCAGGGCCGCGCTCGCCGCGCCGGCGTTCCGCTTCTCCCGCGTCGGCCCGAAGGGCACCAGGTTGCCGCAGCCGATCGCCCGCAAGGTGGCCGAGGCGATGACCCGGGGACGCAGCCGTGACGGGTCCGTCCCGGCCGGATACACCTACCTCGGCCAGTTCGTCGACCACGACCTCACCTTCGACGCCACCACCGTCGCCTTCGGCGACCACGTCTCACCCGCCGACCTGCTCCAGGGCAGGTCGCCGACCCTCGACCTCGACTCCCTCTACGGCGCGGGGCCGCTCGACCCGGTCTCGGCCGGCTTCTACCAGGCGGACAAGGCCCGGTTGAAGGTCGGCAGGACGACCCGGATCGGGGGCGACGTGGCTCGCGTCGGGTTCGACGTGCCGCGGGTGGGCACCGGAGGGGCTGCGGCCGCCCGCAAGGCGCTGATCCCCGACTTCCGCAACGACGAGAACCTCGCGGTCGCGCAGCACCACGCGGCGTTCATCCGGTTCCACAACCGGGTGGTCCGCAGCCTGCCGGCGTCGGTGCCCACCGCCGAGCGCTTCGAGCGGGCTCGCCGCAAGACGGTGCTGCACTACCAGTGGATGCTCAAGACCGACTACCTCCGGCGCATCTGCGACGGCGCCGTGGTCACCGACGTGTTCCGCAACGGCCGGAAGGTCGTCGAGCCCGGGGCCGACCCGTTCTCGATGCCGACCATGCCCGTGGAGTTCTCGATCGGCGCCTTCCGCCTCGGCCACTCCATGGTCCGCGAGGCCTACGACTGGAACGCCCGGTTCCCCAGCGGCTCCGGGACCCTCGACCTCCTGTTCTTCTTCTCGGGCACCAGCGGTGACCTCGGTGGCGACCCGACGCTGCCGAGCAACTGGATCGCGGACTGGCGCCGCCTCTACCGGTTCGGCCAGGCCGGGCGCGACGACCTCAAGCCACCGGCCGGTGAGTTCAACCTGGCCCGTCGCCTCGACACCCGGCTGGTCGACCCCCTGTCGCTGCTGCCCACCGGCTCGTTCGGCGGAGCGGCGTCGGACGGCGGCACGATCAGGGCCAACCTCGCGTTCCGCAACCTGGTGCGCGCCGGGATGGTCAACCTCGCCAGCGGTCAGCAGATGGCGGCGCACCTGCGGTCTTCGGGAGTCCCCGTGGCGACCCTGACCCGCGCCCAGCTGCGGGACGGCGCCGGTGGCGCAGACCTCTCCGGACTCACGGCGACCCAGCTCGACACCTTCCTGGCCGACACCCCGCTGTGGTTCTACTGCCTGCGCGAGGCCGAGCTCAACGGAGGACGGATGACCGGGGTGGGGGCGCGCCTGGTCGCCGAGACGTTCCATCGTGCGATGGAGGGCAGCCGGCACTCGATCGTCCGCAGCCCCGCGTTCCGGCCGACCTTGGGAGAGGTGGAGGGGCGATTCCTGATGACAGACCTGCTGCTGTTCGCCTTCGAGGGCAAGAAGGAGCTGCTCGCCCCGTTGGGTGACTGACTCCTTGACTGACCGCTGCCGCCGGAGCACAATTCAACGCATGATGAAAAACGTCATCGAGGTCCGTGACCTCGTGGTGGTGCGCAGTGGCCGGACCGTGCTGCCGGGCATCGGTCTCGACGTCGCGCCGGGCGTGACCGGGCTGCTCGGACCGAGCGGATGCGGCAAGAGCACCCTGATGCGCGCGATCGTGGGAGTGCAGAGGGTGCGCTCCGGCAGCGTCGACGTGCTCGGCCTGCCGGCGGGCGCCAAGGCGCTGCGGCACCGGATCGGCTACCAGACGCAGGCGGTGAGCGTGTACGACGACCTCACGGTCGCCGAGAACCTCCGCTTCTTCTCCCGGGTGCTCGGGGCGGACGCCGCTGAGGTCGATCGCGTGGTCGACGCCGTCGACCTGAGCGACCACCGCAACCAGACGGTGGGCAACCTGAGCGGCGGCCAGCGGTCGCGGGCCAGCCTGGCGGTCGCCCTCCTCGGCAGCCCGGACGTGCTGGTCCTGGACGAGCCGACCGTGGGGCTCGACCCGGTGCTGCGCCGCGACCTCTGGCAGCTCTTCCACCGCATCGCAGACTCCGGCGCGTGCGTGCTGGTGAGCAGCCACGTGATGGACGAGGCCGACCGCTGCGACCGGCTGCTGCTGATGCGCGAGGGCCGGATCATCGCCGACGGGACGCCGGACGAGATCCGGGCCAAGTCGGGCTCGGACAACATCGAGGACGCGTTCCTCCGGCTGGTGGAGGAGGCGGCATGAAGACCCTTGCCGTCGCCGGCCGGGTGCTGACCCAGATCCGCCGCGACCACCGCACCCTGGCGATGCTGCTGGTGCTGCCCTGCCTGCTGATCAGCCTGCTCTGGTGGATGTTCGACGAGCTGCCGGGCGAGACCTTCGACCGCTTCGGTCCCGGCCTGCTGGCGCTCTTCCCGTTCATCGTGATGTTCCTGGTCACGAGCGTCACAACCCTGCGCGAGCGGTCGTCCGGCACCCTCGAGCGGCTGCTCGCGATGCCGATGGGCAAGCTCGACTTCCTGCTCGGCTACGCCCTGGCCTTCGGGCTGATCGCGACGGTCCAGTCGACCCTCGCCGTCGCCGTGAGCGTGGGTCTGCTCGACCTCGACGTCAACGGCCCGGTGTGGCTGCTCGGCGTGGTCGCCGTCGTCGACGCCGTGCTCGGCACGGCGCTCGGGCTCTTCGTCAGCGCCTTCGCCGCCACCGAATTCCAGGCCGTGCAGTTCATGCCGCTCTTCGTGGTGCCGCAGATCCTGCTGTGCGGGCTCTTCGTGCCCCGCGACGTGATGCCCGACCTCCTGGGCGCGATCAGCGACGTGCTGCCGCTCTCCTACGCGGTCGACGCGATGAAGGAGCTCGTCGGGGCGGCGGACGAGTCCGCGGTCTGGGGCGACGTCGGCGTCGTGGTCGGGTTCGCGGTCGTGGCGCTCGCGCTCGGAGCGGCGACGCTGCGGCGTCGTACTCCCTGACCCATGCCGGAGGCGCCGCCCCACGGCGTAGCCTTCTCGCCATGTCGCTTCTCCGTCAGCCGATCCTGCTGCTGTCCCGCAGCGAGCAGGTCAAGAAGCTCGTCAGCACCCTGCCCGTCTCCGCCGGCATCGTCACCGGCTACGTCCCGGGCGAAACCACGCAGGCCGCGGTCGACGCGACCGCCCGGCTCGTCGACGACGGCCTCGCCGTGACCCTGGACTTCCTCGGCGAGGACACCCTCGACCAGGCCCAGGCCGACGCGACCGTGGCGGCCTACAAGGAGCTGCTGCAGGCGCTGGCCCAGCGAGGCCTCGCGAGCCGCGCCGAGGTGTCGGTCAAGCTCTCCGCCATCGGGCAGGCGCTCCCCGGCGACGGCCACAAGATCGCCCTCGAGAACGCCCGCGACATCTGCCGCTCTGCCCGCAACGCCGGCACCACGGTGACCCTCGACATGGAGGACCACACCACCATCGACTCGACGCTGTCGATCCTGCGCGAGCTGCGCAAGGACTTCCCCGAGACCGGCGCGGTGCTGCAGGCCTACCTCCACCGGACCGAGGCCGACTGCCGCGCGCTCGCCTACGAGGGCTCGCGGGTGCGGCTGTGCAAGGGCGCCTACAACGAGCCCGAGTCGGTCGCCTTCCAGGACAAGCTCGACGTCGACAAGTCCTACGTCCGCTGCCTCAAGGTGCTGCTGGCCGGCCAGGGCTATCCGATGATCGCGACCCACGACCCGCGCATGGTGCAGATCGCCTCGTCGCTGGCCAGCCGCTACGGCCGCCGCCCCGGCACCTACGAGTTCCAGATGCTCTACGGCATCCGCCCCGAGGAGCAGAAGCGCCTCGCCGCTTCCGGCGAGACGATGCGCGTCTACATCCCCTACGGCCAGGAGTGGTACGGCTACCTGATGCGCCGCCTCGCCGAACGCCCGCAGAACCTCACGTTCTTCCTCCGCTCCCTGATCTCGAAGAAGTAGGCCGACATGACCACAGCGATCATCGGTGCCGGCGTGATGGGGGAGACCCTGCTTTCCGGCCTCGTCCGGGCGGGCCGCCGCGTCGACAACCTCCTCGTCGGCGAGAAGCGCCCCGAGCGCGCGCAGGAGCTCGAGGAGCGGTACGGCGTGAGCGTCGTGTCCAACGTCGAGGCGGCTCGCAAGGCCGACACCGTGGCGCTGGTGGTCAAGCCGCAGGACATGGCCGCGGTGCTCGAGGAGATCGCCCCCGAGCTGCGGCCCGGCCAGCTGCTCGTCTCGCTCGCTGCCGGCATCACGACCTCGTTCATCGAGTCGCACGTGCCGGAGGGCGTCGCCGTCGTGCGCGTCATGCCCAACACCCCGGCCCTGGTCGACGAGGGCATGGCCGCGATCTCCCCCGGCTCGCACTGCGACGAGGCCCACCTCGCCGAGGCCGAGTCGCTGATGGCCTCGACCGGGCGGGTGCTCCGGATCCCGGAGAAGCAGCAGGACGCCGTCACCGCGATCAGCGGCTCCGGCCCCGCCTACATCTTCTTCGTCGTCGAGTCCATGATCGAGGCCGGCGTCCACCTCGGGCTGCCCCGTGCCACGGCGACCGAGCTCGTCGTCCAGACCCTCGTCGGTTCGGCCAGGATGCTCCGGGAGACCGGCACCCACCCCGCGGTCCTGCGCGAGCAGGTCACCTCGCCCGCCGGGACCACCGCCGCCGCGCTCCGCGAGCTGGAGATCCACCGCGTCCGGGCCGCCTTCCTGGCCGCCATGGAAGCCGCGCGCGACCGCTCCCGCGCGCTCGCCGAGGGATCCTGAGCGCCGCCACCCGGCGGCGACGTGCATGTGCAGACGCGCCGACTCGGCCGGGTCTGCGTGTGCAGACGCGCCGACTCGGGACGCCTGACAGGCCGGACATCTCGGGCGCCGGGCGCGCCGGGGAGTAACGTCCCCCACATGGAGTGCCCCGGATCCTCGTCGGTCGTCTTCGACAAGACACTCACCGACTACGACTTCGGGCCCACCCACCCGATGTCGCCCGTCCGCGTCGACCTGACGATGCTGCTGGCCGACGAGCTCGGCGTCCTCGACGGGCTCCGCCAGGTCCCCGCGCCGGTCGCGGAGGACGACCTGATCGCGACGGTCCACGACCGTGGGCTGATCGAGGCGGTGACGCGGTGCGGTACGACGCCGGGGCACGTCGACCTCGAGCGCGGGCTCGGCACCGAGGACGACCCGGTCTTCGCCGGCATGCACGAGGCGGCAGCCCACGTCGTCGGTGCCACGGTCGAGGCCTGCCGGCAGGTCTGGTCGGGGGAGTCCCTGCACAGCGCGAACATCGCAGGCGGGCTGCACCACGCCATGCGTGACCGCGCGTCCGGGTTCTGCATCTACAACGACGTCGCCGTCGGCATCCAGTGGCTGCTCGATCGCGGAGTCGAGCGGGTGGCCTACGTCGACGTCGACGTCCACCACGGCGACGGGGTGGAGCAGATCTTCTACGACGACCCGCGCGTGCTCACGATCTCCCTGCACGAGACCGGGCAGATGCTGTTCCCCGGCACCGGCTTCCCGACTGACATCGGCGGGCCGGCGGCCCAGGGCACCGCCGCCAACGTGGCACTCCCGCCCGGCACGGCCGATGCAGGCTGGCTGCGGGCCTTCCACGCCGTCGTACCCCCGCTGCTGCGGGAGTGGCGGCCGCAGGTGCTCGTCACCCAGCACGGCTGCGACAGCCACATGGAGGACCCGCTCGCCCACCTCATGCTCTCGGTCGACGGGCAGCGCGCGGCCTACCTCGCCCTCCACGAGCTCGCCCACGAGGTCTGCGACGGCAAGTGGGTCGCCACGGGTGGAGGCGGCTACGCCCTCGTCGAAGTGGTGCCCCGCGCCTGGACCCACCTGCTGGCGATCGTGGCGGGCCAGCCGGTCGACCCGGCGACCGAGACCCCGCTGGGCTGGCGCGTGCACGTCGAGGAGCTGACGGGGCGTACCGCGCCCTTCCGCCTCACCGACGGCCGCAGCCCCGCCTACCGTGACTGGTCCGCGGGCTACGACCCGGAGACCTGGCTCGACCGGGCGATCATGGCCACGCGCACCGCGGTCTTCCCGCTGCACGGCCTCGACCCGCAGCCCTGACCTGCGCTGAGGCGGTTGGGACCGCTGGGAAATCGGCGTAGCGTTGGTTCGGTCCACCCGAAATCAACACGACACGCCGACAGTCACACAAGTTTCACTGGTCACATACTTCCCCACAGGTCACTTGTGCCCCTATCCTCAGCCCAGTAGCGCCACGACGTTGTCATCGGTGGGGAAGCCGGTGCCGTGCCGCGAGAAAGATCGGTGCACCCATGGCTGCAAAGACTCCAGGTGACATGTCTGAGTCCCGATTCCTGACCATCGCCGAGGTCGCTGCGCAGATGCGCGTGTCCAAGATGACGGTCTATCGCCTCGTCCACAGCGGCGAGCTGCCCGCGGTGCGCGTCGGTCGGTCGTTCCGGGTCACCGAGGACGACGTCAACGAATACCTGCGCAAGAGCTTCTACTCGGCGGGCTGAGCCAGGCCGACAACCCCCCGGCGCCCCAGCGCTTCTCGTCCACCGGACCACTCGATTCCCCGGCGCCGCCGCGCGACAAGTAGGCTGTGCCCGTCGCGCGGACGTCTGTCCGTGCGCCGCGCGCGCACCGGCGTGCGCGTGACGCAAGGCGAAAGGTTTCCCTGTGGGTTCTGTCATCAAGAAGCGGCGCAAGCGCATGGCGAAGAAGAAGCACCGCAAGCTGCTCAAGAAGACGCGCGTCCAGCGCCGCAAGCTCGGGAAGTAACCCGCGGCATGGGACGGGTCGTGCTCGTCACCGGGATCTCCCGGGACCTGGGCCGCCGCTTCGCGCGGGTGGCCGCTGCCGACCCGTCCATCGACCGCGTCATCGGTGTCGACGTCGTGCCCCCACGCGGCGACATCGGTGAGGTCTCCTTCGTCCGCGCCGACATCCGCAACCCCGTCATCGCGAAGGTCATCGCCAAGGAGGACGTCGACACCGTCGTCCACATGAGCGTGATCGCGACCCCCGGCACCGCCGGCGGCCGCAACACGATGAAGGAGCTCAACGTCCTCGGCACGATGCAGCTGCTCGCTGCGTGCCAGAAGGCGGAGTCGGTGCGCCAGCTGGTGGTCAAGTCCACCACCACCGTCTACGGCGCCAGCCCGCGTGACCCGGCGATGTTCACCGAGGAGATGGGCCCCAAGCAGCTGCCGTCCTCCGGCTACGCCAAGGACGTCAACGAGGTCGAGGGCTACGTCCGCGGCTTCGCCCGGCGCCGCCCCGACGTCACCGTCACCACCGTCCGCGCCGCCAACGTGATCGGTCCCCACGTCGTCAGCCCGATCACCAGCTACTTCCGCCTCCCGGTCATCCCGCGCGTCCTGGGCTTCGACCCACGCCTGCAGTTCCTCCACGAGGACGACCTCCTCGGTGTGCTCAAGCACTCGGTCCTGACCGAGCGGGCCGGCACCTTCAACGTCGCCGGCGACGGCATCCTGATGCTCTCCCAGGCCATCCGCCGCCTCAGCAAGCCGTCGGTGACACTGCCCCGTTTCGCGGTCGGCCGACTGGGTTCGGCCCTGCGCTCGGCGCGCGTGGCCGAGTTCTCACCCGAGCAGCTCGGGTTCCTGACCCATGGCCGCGGTGTCGACACGACCCGGATGCGCACGATGCTCGGCTTCGAGCCCCGCTTCACCACCGCGGAGGCGTTCGCGGACTTCGGCGTGTCGATGGGGGTCCCGCTGCCCGCCCGGCCGGCGCCCCCGCGCCTCGGCCAGCATCCCACCGGCGAGCAGAAGGGAACCGTCCGTGTCTGACGCCGAGATCATCCCGATCGGCACCAGCGGCCGGCCCGGCCGCGGCAGCGGCAAGACCCGGCCGTCCTCCGCCGCGCGCAGGCTGGCCCCCAAGCCAGCCTCCCGGCCCGCCCGCAAGCCCGAAGCCGCCACGAGGACGCAGGCCCCCACAGCAGCGCCCCCCGCTGCGGCCGCCGAGCGGGTCGACGCCCCGTCGACGCCCCCGGCGCGCCCGGCAACGACTACCAGCGAGCGCCACCCGCTCGCGGGCATCCCGGTCGGTGACTGGCTCGCCGCCCTCCAGTCGGCGGCGATGGAGGTCTTCGGCGACCAGTGGGAGCGCCGCCTGGCCGAGCTGATGGCCTTCTGGCGGCGTCGCCTGGAGGGCGACTACGTCGTCGACGAGTACGGCTTCGACGCCGAGATCACCGAGCGCTTCTTCATGGCGGCGCTGCGGCCGATCGCGACCAAGTGGTTCCGGGTCGAGGTGCGGGGCATCGAGAACATCCCCGCCACGGGCGGCGCGCTGGTCGTGTCCAACCACTCCGGCACGATCCCGCTCGACGCGCTGATGACCATGGTCGCCGTGCACGACAACTCCGGCCGATTCCTGCGCGCCCTGGGGGCCGACCTGGTCTTCAAGCTGCCCGTCGTGAGCGGCCTGGCCCGCAAGGCAGGCACGACCCTGGCCTGCAACGAGGACGCCGAGCGGATGCTCGCCGGTGGCGAGCTCGTCGGCGTCTGGCCCGAGGGCTTCAAGGGCATCGGGAAGCCCTTCACCGAGCGCTACAAGCTGCAGCGCTTCGGGCGCGGGGGCTTCGTCTCCGCGGCCCTGCGCACCGGCGTACCCATCGTGCCGCTCTCGGTCGTCGGTGCCGAGGAGATCTACCCCCTCGTCGGCAACATCCCGGCCCTGGCGCGCCTGCTCGGCGTGCCCTACATCCCGATCACGCCGTTCTTCCCGCTGCTGGGCCCGCTCGGGCTGGTGCCGCTGCCTTCGAAGTGGCTGCTCGAGTTCGGCGAGCCGATCCGCACCGATGCCTACGACGCGGTAGAGGCGGACGACCCGATGCTGGTCTTCAACGTGACCGACCAGGTCCGCGAGACGATCCAGCAGACCCTCTACACCCTGCTGCGGCAGCGGGAGAGCGTCTTCCGCTGACCTCGTCCGCTGAGCCGCGGGAGAGGGTCACGGCAGCAGGCCGGAGGTGGCGCCGCCGGTGACGTCGTCGACGACGTCACCGCCCCCGTCCAGCAGCCCGTCCTCACCCGTCACCGGGTCGGTGAGCGTGGTGGTGACCGAGTCCTTGCCCTGCAGTGACTCGGTGACGTCCTCGACCGGGTCCTTGGCCGAGGGCGTCGAGCCGGTGCCCGTCTTCGTGGACTCCTCGCCCGTGCTGGTGGTCTGCTCGGGGATCTCGATCGGGGGCACCTGGAGTCCGTCGGTCGACTGTGTGGAGACCGGCTCCGTGCGCGTCCCCTTGCCCTTCTCTGCGACCTTGCCGGATCCGTCGACGCGAGTCGGCACGTCGTCGAGCGAGGCCTCGGAGGCGACCGAGGGCACCACGCCGGCGGCCGCCTGCCTGCCCGCGAGGAGGAAGGCGGGCAGCGAGGACAGGCCGCCCTCGCAGGACGGGCACAGCTCCTCCGCACGCTCGTCGATGCTGGCCAGGGTGCGGCCGGCCTCGACCAGCTCGTCGCGGGCGCCGTGGGGCACCTCGGCCTCGAGGTCGAGCAGCCGGGCCATGCTCCGGGAGGTGAACGCGCGCAGGTCGGTGATGACCACCTTGTCGCCGGTCTCCAGGTAGACGCTGATCAGCACGTCAGCGGCGTCACGGGCCTGCTCGTTGAAGTCAGTGAGCGTGGTCGGCACCTGTGCGGCGACCTCGGGGGTGCCGCGCCGGGCCAGCTCGTCGACCTCGGCGAGGCGGCCGGAGGCGTTGTCGAGCAGCCTGCTGCCGCGAGAGGCGTCGCTCGCGGCGATGCTGGTCTCTGCGCCTTCGAGGGCGCGCTTGATCGGGTAGAGGGAGTCGCCGGGGAGGGCGGACTGGGCGGCGACGGCCACCGACGCGGTCGCACCGACCATCGCGGCGCCGCCGAGCACGGCCGCGAGCCGGCGCTGCGGGCGGGTGCCGGTGGAGGGCACGGGCGTCAGGCGCGTCTCGATGGCGCGGTCGACGGGCAGCAGCACCGTGTCGGCCTCCGCCATCAGGCGGCTGCGGAGGTCGGCGGAGAACTCCGGCCGCGGGGCGACCTGGGGAAGCGCCCGCAGGTCCTCGACCACCTCGAGGAGCCGCGCGAACCGCTCGGCGTCACGCTCGGTGAGCGGTGCCGCGGGGGTGCGAGAGACGCTCCCGGAGACCAGGGCCTCGAACTCGTCGGCACGTCGCCGTGTCGAGAAGGGCGCTGTCATCGCTTCCGTCCTGTGGGTGTGGTGGCGGCCGTGCACGACGCGGTGGCGCGGTGCTCCTGCACCCCGACAAACGAGGTCTGACGGCGCGGGGTTACGGCCCACGAGCGGGTCTTCGCTGCGATGTCCATCAGTCGCGCAACCCCTCGGGCATCAGCTTCGCCAGGTTGCGTACGCCGCGCAGCTGGAGCTGCTTCACGGCGCCCTCGCTCCGGTCCAGTGCCAACGCGGTCTCCGCAATGCTGAGGCCCTGGAGGAAGCGCATGATCAGGCACTCGCGCTGCTCGGTCGGAAGGGCCTTGAGGGCGTGTAGCAGGATCTCGTTGGTGAGGCCGGCCAGCACCGCGCTCTCGGGTCCCTCGGTGGCGTCGTCGTGGGCGCCCATGTCCTCGGTCGCCAGCTCGAGCCGGGTGCGTCCGGCCTTGAAGTGGTCGGTGGTGAGGTTGCGCGCGATGGTCATCAGCCAGGCCCCGAAGTCGCGCCCCTGCCAGCGGAACCCGTTCATGCTGCGCAGGGCGCGGAAGAACGTCTCCGAGGTGAGGTCCTCGGCCAGGGTGACGGAGCGGGTGCGGTAGAACAGGAAGCGGTAGACCGAGCCGTGGTAGTGGTCGTAGAGGAGGCCGAAGGCCTCCTTGTCACCCGTGCGGGCAAGCTCGACCAGGGCGATCATCCGGGAGCGCTCGCCCTCGTCCTCCTCGGAGGAGACGGCCCATTCGGAGTCGTCGAACCCGCTGCCCGGCGAGGCGCCCGGCGCGGGGGCAGTGGCCTCGGTGAAGACGACGCCCGAGGGTCCAGCGGCGGAGAGCAGAGGCTCGGGCCGGAGCGCCAGCGCGACGGCGTGCCGCAGCGCGTCCAGACCGCGCGCGCAGTCCTCTTCCCTCATCCACCCTCCCCAGAGCGATCCCATCCCGCAGGACCTACTCCAGAGTAAGTGGGATCGCAGCCCTTGTGAACCGGTAGAGACGAATCTTGACTCCTGTTCACGTCACACTCCGGCGGTTGCGGGGAGTGCGGAGCCGGGACTCAGGCGCCGGGCCGGCGTCCTCGGAGGGCCACCCCCGCGGCCACCGCGCCGCTGGCCGCCCCGGCGACGGCCCCGACGACCAGCCCGACGCGGGCGGCCTTCCGCCCGGTGCGGTAGTCCCTGATCCGCCAGCCCTGCGCCCGCGCGTGCGCGCGCAGGCGCGCGTCCGGATTGATGGCGCAGGGGTCGCCCACGAGCGAGAGCATGGGGAGGTCGTTGGCCGAGTCGGAGTACGCCGAGCAGCGGGCGAGGTCGAGCCCCTCGCGGGCGGCCAGCGCCTTGATCGCTTCCGCCTTGGCAGACCCGTGCAGCAGGTCGCCGACAAGCCGGCCGGTGTAGACGCCGTCCACGTGCTCGGCCACCGTCCCCATCGCGCCGGTGAGGCCGAGCCGCCGGGCGATGATGTTGGCGATCTCGAT
Organism: Nocardioides gansuensis; assembly: GCF_003076135.1. Lineage (GTDB taxonomy): Bacteria > Actinomycetota > Actinomycetes > Propionibacteriales > Nocardioidaceae > Nocardioides > Nocardioides gansuensis. The sequence goes on from NZ_QDGZ01000005.1 coordinate 379,833, forward strand.
GGGCGCCGCCGTCACCAGCCACACGCGCTGTCCCTGGTCGAGGTGCAGCTGGGCGAGGGCGCGGGTGCCGGGCCAGATGCGGTGTGCCATGCCCTCGTCGAAGATCTCCTCGCCGATCTCCTCGAGCTCGGTGACCGTGTGGCCGGCGATGAAGCTGAGCGCCGAGTTGCGGGCGTCGGCGATGTGCTCGGGGTCCTCGACGCCGATGACGCGGAAGTAGGTCTGCTTCCAGGCGGCCCCGAGGATCTCGCGGGTCGTGAAGAACTTGCGCCGGTGCAGGCCCCTGGCGAGGTGGAAGATGCTGGCGCCCTGCATCACGGTGTTGTCCACGTCGAAGAACGCAGCCGAGGTCGGGTCACTCGGCACGTCGAGCGCGCTCTCCACCTCAGCGGCCGCGGCAGCTGCCTCGCCGGCCAGGGTCGAACGCTGCCGGAGGTCGAGGCGGCGGGGCATCTCCTGCGGGCTCACGCTGCTCAGACTAGACCCGCACGGCCGGCTCCACGCGCTGTGGAAGGATCGACCCATGGCGCAGACCGACCTGGCCGAGCTCGTGGCCGCTGCGGGATCGGAGTCCCCCGACCGGCTCGCCCTGGTGGAGACCACCGGACGCGGGCTCACCTGGGGCGAGCTCGACGACGAGGTGGGCCGGCTGGCGACGGGCCTGGGACGAGCCGGGCTGCTGGCCGGGCACCGGGTGGTGCTCGTGCTGGGCAACCGTCTCGAGTTCGTCACGGCGTACCTCGCAACCCTGCGGGCCCAGGCCGTGGCCGTGCCGGTCAACCCGCGCTCCGCCGTGGGCGAGCTGACCCGCATCGTGGACGACTGCACGCCGCGGCTGGTCGTCGCCGACGCGGCGACGGCCCCGCTGGTCCGCGAGGCGCTGGCCGGGACCGCGAGCCGCCCGCGCGTGGTCGTCGTCGAGGCCCACCCGGAGGCCGGCGAGCTCCGCTGGGACGAGCTGCGGGCCGCCGAGGCGCGCCCGGTGCCGCCGCTCCAGGACCCCGACAAGCTGGCAGCGCTGCTCTACACCTCCGGCACGTCCGGCCGGCCGCGCGCTGCGATGCTCACGCACCGGGCCCTGCTCGCCAACATCGACCAGGTGGCCCGGGTCGAGCCCCCGATGATCCACGGCGACGACGTGGTGCTCGGGGCGCTGCCGCTGTTCCACGTCTACGGCCTCAACGCCGTCCTCGGCGGCGTGCTCCGCCACCGCGCCAAGCTGCTGATCGTCGAGCAGTGGGACCCGCAGGAGGTGCTCGACCTGATCGAGGACGAGGCCGTCAGCGTGCTGCCGCTCGCGCCCCCGGTCTTCGCCCATTGGCTGCCGCTCGAGCAGCTGCAGGAGCGCCTCGGCCCCGTCCGGCTCGTGCTGTCCGGCTCCGCGCCGCTCGACCCGGGCGTGGTGGAGCGGTTCACCGAGCTCACCGGCCTCCCGGTCCACCAGGGCTACGGCCTCACCGAGGCAGCCCCGGTCGTCACCAGCACCCTGTGCAGCCGCGAGCTGCAGCCGGGCTCCGTCGGCTCGGCGCTGCCGGGCATCGAGCTGCGCCTGGTCGACGAGTCCGGCCGGCAGGTCGACGGCGAGGACCCCGGCCAGATCCAGGTGAGGGGCGACAACCTGTTCAGCGGCTACTGGCCCGACGGCGGGGGCGGGCCCGACGCCCAGGGCTGGTGGTCCACCGGCGACGTGGGCTTCCTCGACGAGAGCGGCGACCTCTTCCTGGTCGACCGGGTCAAGGAGCTGGTGATCGTCAGCGGCTTCAACGTCTACCCCACGGAGGTGGAGGACGTCCTTCGCGAGGTGCCCGGCGTGGTGGACGTCGCGGTCATCGGCGTGCCGGACGAGCAGACCGGCGAGGCCGTGGTGGCGTACGTCGTGGCGCCGGGCGCCGGCGTGCAGGAGCTCGAGGACTCGGTGCGCGCCCACGCGGCGTCGCGGCTCGCCCGCTTCAAGCAGCCGACGCGCATCGAGGTCGTCGACGAGCTGCCGCTGACGGTCACGGGGAAGGTGCAGAAGGGCCGGCTGCGCGGCCTCGAGCGCCGTCGGACGCTGGGTCTCCTGGAGTGACCGGGCCCACCGCCCCCACCCCCCGGGTCACGCTCTACGGCCGGGCCGGGTGCCACCTGTGCGACACCGCGCGGGAGGTCGTCGCCCGGGTCTGTGCCGACCTCGGCGAGACGTGGGAGGAGATCGACATCGACACCGACCCCGTCCTCCAGGACCGCTACGGCGAGGAGATCCCGGTGACCCTCGTCGATGGCGCGCAGCACGACTTCTGGCGGGTCGACGAGGCCCGGCTCCGCGCCGCCCTGACCCGCTGAGCGCGCGTCGTACCACATCTGCGCCACCCCCGGTGGAGGTGAGTCTTCTCACCTGTGCTAGCCGAGCATTGGACTCGGTTTGTTCTCCCGTTCACAAACTCCTACAGTGAACGCGCTGCTCGACCTCGACCGGGTGCCTCACGCCCGGGCTCGAGCGGCTGGAGAGAAGAGCAGTGACCGCACGGACTTCCACCGACGCCGGCCGGGACATCCCCGAAGCCACGGTCGCCCGGCTGCCTGTCTACTTGCGTGCCCTCACCGGCCTGGCCGAGGCGCGCACCGCCACCTGCTCCAGCGAGGAGCTCGCCGCCGCAGCCGGCGTCAACAGCGCGATGCTGCGCAAGGACCTCTCCTACCTCGGCAGCTACGGCACCCGCGGGGTCGGCTATGACGTCGAGTACCTGCGCTACCAGATCGCCCGCGAGATCGGCGTGACGCAGGACTGGCCCGTCGTCATCGTCGGCATCGGCAACCTCGGCCACGCGCTCGCCAACTACTCCGGGTTCCGCAGCCGTGGGTTCCGCGTCGTCGCCCTGCTCGACGCCGACCCGTCCCGCCACGGCGAGGTGGTCGCCGGGATCGACGTGCAGCCCTTCGACGACCTCGAGGAGATCGTGGCCGAGCACGGTGTGGCCATCGGGGTGATCGCGACGCCCGCCGTCGCGGCCCAGGACGTCGCCGACCGGATGGTGGCGGCAGGAGTCTCCAGCATCCTCAACTTCGCGCCGACCGTGCTGTCGGTGCCCGAGGGCGTCGACGTGCGCAAGGTCGACCTCTCGATCGAGCTGCAGATCCTCGCCTACCACGTGCAGCGCAAGAACGGCATCGTCGAGGCAGAGGAGGAGCCCGCATGAGCGTCCTGGTCGTGGGTATCTCCCACAAGTCCGCACCCGTCGCGCTGCTCGAGCAGCTCGCGCTCGACGCGCCCGGCGTGATCAAGCTGATCACCGAGGTGGCCGCCATCGAGCACGTCACCGAGGCGACCGCGATCTCGACGTGCAACCGGCTGGAGGTCTACGCCGACGTCGACCGGTTCCACGGCAGCGTCGAGGAGGTCTCCCGGCTGCTCGTGGAGCGCGCCGGCCAGGCGCCCGAGGAGCTGCTCCCGCACCTCTACGTCCACTACGACGACGGTGCGGTCTCTCACCTCTTCAACGTCGCCTCCGGCCTCGAGTCGATGGTCGTCGGCGAGGGCCAGATCCTCGGCCAGACCCGGGAGGCGCTGCGGCTGGGCCAGGAGCTCGGCACGGTCGGCACCTCCCTCAACGTCCTCTTCCAGCAGGCCCTGCGCGTCGGGAAGCGCTCGCGCGCCGAGACCGGCATCGACCGCGCGGCGCCGTCGCTGGTCACGGCCGCGCTCGAGCGGTCCCACACCGACCTGGCCGGCTCCCGCGTCGTCGTGCTCGGCGCCGGAGCGATGGCCGCCCTGGCCACGGCGACCGCCACCCGCGGTGGTGCTGCCGACGTGGCGGTGGTCAACCGCACGCAGGGCAACGCCGACCGTTTGGCCGAGGAGTACGGCGCTCGCGCGGTGCCGCTGCCCGACCTGGCCGCCGAGCTCGCGCTGGCCGACGTCCTCGTCTCCTGCACGGGAGCCACCGGCCTCGTCATCACCCGCGACGCGCTGGCCGCGGCCCGCGTCGGCAACGACCGGCACCTGAGCGTCATCGACCTCGCCCTCCCGCACGACGTCGACCCGCTGGTCGCGACGCTGCCGGGCGTGTCCCTGACCGGGCTGGCCAGCCTGGCCGAGGAGCTGCGCGACAGCGAGGGAGTGCGCGACCTCGAGGACGTGCGCCAGATCGTCGCCCAGGAGATCGCAGCCTTCCTCTCCGCCCGCCGGCAGGCGAGCGTCGCGCCGACCGTGATCGCGCTGCGCACGATGGCCACCGCGGTGGTGGACGCCGAGATGGAGAAGCTGATGACCCGGCTTCCCGACCTCGAGGAGTCGGTCCGCCAGGAGGTGCTCCGCACCGTCCGGCGGGTGGCCGACAAGCTCCTCCACGAGCCCACCGTCCGGGTCAAGGAGCTGGCCGACGAGGCGGGCGGCGTCTCCTACGCCACCGCCCTCGCCGAGCTGTTCGCGCTCGACCCCGAGGCCGTGGACGCGGTCACCCGTCCCGCCGTCCCGGACGAGCCGAAGAAGGGCGGTGCCTCGTGACCGCCCTGCGCATCGGCACCCGGGCCTCGCTGCTCGCCACGACCCAGACCGGGCTCGTCGCCGACTTGATCCGCGAGCGCCTCGGGCGTGAGGTGGAGATCGTGGAGATCACCACCGAGGGCGACGTGTCCCGCGCCCCGCTCGCCACCATGGGCGGCACCGGCGTGTTCGTCAACGCGCTGCGCGAGGCCCTGCTCGTCGACGAGGTGGACGTCGTCGTCCACTCCCTCAAGGACCTTCCCACCGGCCCCGCGGCCGGGATCGCGCTGGCGGCCGTGCCGCCGCGCGAGGACCCGCGTGACGTGGTCGTGGCGCGCGACGGGCTCACGCTCGGTGAGCTGCCGGCAGGCAGCCGCGTCGGCACCGGCTCGCCCCGGCGCGTGGCCCAGCTGGAGGCGCTCGGCCTCGGGCTGGAGATCGCCGGCATCCGTGGCAACGTGGACACCCGGATCGGCAAGGTCGCCAGCGGCGACTACGACGCCGTGGTGCTCGCCCGCGCCGGACTGGCCCGGCTCGGCCGAGTCGACGAGGCCACCGAGGTGCTCGACCCCCTTCAGGTGCTCCCCGCCCCCGGGCAGGGTGCGCTGGCCGTCGAGTGCCGTGAAAGCGACCCCGACCTCGTCACCGCGCTGGGCGCGCTCGACGACGCCCACACCCGCGCCGCCGTCACGGCCGAGCGCGCGGTGCTCGCCACCCTCGAGGCCGGCTGCTCCGCGCCGCTCGGGGCGCTGGCCGAGGTCGTGGAGGCCGAGGACGGCGAGGAGCTGTGGATCCGGGCCGTGGCCCTGTCCACCGACGGAGCGCTCTCGGTGCGTCGCAGCGCCAGCGGGCCCGTGGCCGACGCCGTGGCCCTCGGAATCCGCCTCGCGAGCGCGATGCTCGACGACGGGGCAGCAGAACTGATGTCAGCACCAGTGAGGAAGCAGCAGGCATGACTCGAGCACAGAGCACCACCGCCCCGACCCGGGCCGCCAACGGGTGGGTGTCGTTCGTCGGCAGCGGGCCCGGTGACCCCGGTCTGCTCACCTTGCGGGCGGCCGAGCTGATCCGCTCGGCCGAGGTCGTCGTGACCGAGGCCCCCGAGCACGCCGACCTCGTGCGCGCCGTACTCGGGTGCGGCGAGGACGAGGGCCCGATCCTGGTCGACGGCGGCTTCGGTGAGGACGGCCAGCCGCTCACCCACGCCGCCCGGGCCAAGGTGGTCGTCAAGCACGGCAAGAAGCACCGCGTCGTACGCCTGATGACCGGCGACCCGTTCCTCTACGCCTCGGGCCCCGAGGAGGCGCAGGCGTGCGTGAAGGCCGGCGTCGGCTTCGAGATCGTCCCGGGGGTCTCCGCGGTCTCTGCCGTCCCGGCGTACGCGGGCATCCCGCTGACGACCAAGGATCGCCGCGAGGTCGCCGTGGTCACCTGTGGCGGGCACGTCGACTGGAGCCTGTACGCCGACGACCGCACCCTGGTGCTGCTCTCGGCCGTGGGCACGATCGGCGAGACGGCCGCCGCGCTGGTCGCCGCCGGCCGGTCGCCCCGCACCCCGGTCGCGATGACCCGCGTCGGCACCACCACCGAGCAGGCCACCGTCACCTCGACGCTGGCCGACATCGCCGCCGACGCCCGCGCCGCGCGGATCGCCCCGCCGGCGATCACCGTGATCGGTGACGTCGTCGACCTGCGCGAGACGCTGTCGTGGTTCGAGACCAAGCCGCTCTTCGGCTGGCGGGTGCTCGTGCCGCGCACGAAGGACCAGGCCGGCTCGCTCTCGCGGCGCCTGCGCGAGTACGGCGCGGTGCCCGAGGAGGTGCCGACCATCTCGGTCGAGCCGCCTCGCAACCCGCAGCAGATGGACAAGGCGGTCCGCGGCCTCGTCGAGGGCCGCTACGAGTGGATCGCGTTCACCTCGGTCAACGCCGTGAAGGCGGTGCGCGAGAAGTTCGAGGAGTACGGCCTCGACGCCCGCGCGTTCTCCGGGCTGAAGATCGCGGCCGTCGGCGACAAGACCGCCGAGGCGATCGCCGCCTGGGGCCTGCGCCCCGACCTGGTGCCCTCGGGCGAGCAGTCGGCCGTGGGCCTGCTGGAGGACTGGCCGCCCTACGACGAGGTCCTCGACCCGATCAACCGCGTCTTCCTGCCGCGGGCCGACATCGCGACCGAGAACCTCGTGGCCGGGCTGATCGACCTCGGCTGGGAGTGCGACGACGTGACCGCCTACCGCACGGTGCGCGCCACGCCGCCGCCGGCGCCGGTGCGCGACGCGATCAAGTCCGGCAAGTTCGACGCCGTCGTCTTCACGTCGAGCTCCACCGTGCGCAACCTGGTCGGCATCGCGGGCAAGCCGCACCCGTCCACGGTGATCGCGGTCATCGGGCCGGCCACCGCCAAGACGGCGGAGGAGCACGGCCTGCGGGTCGACGTGCTCGCGTCCAAGCCCGACGTCGAGCTGCTCGCCGACGCCCTCGCCGACTTCGGTGCCGCGCGCCGGCACTCGATGATCGAGGCGGGCGAGCCGGTCACCAAGCCGAGCGACCGCAAGCCGTCCGCACGCCGGAAGAGCAGGGCGAAGTGAGCGAGGAGGGCGTCGCGCCCGTCGCCGGCCCCGTGGTGCGCCCGCGGCGGCTGCGTCGCACGCCCGCCCTCCGCCGCCTCGTCGCGGAGACCAGCGTCGAGCCGCGCCAGCTCGTGCTCCCCGCGTTCGTGCGGGAGGGGATCAGGGAGCCGCAGCCGATCTCCTCGATGCCCGGCGTCCTCCAGCACACCCGCGACTCGCTGCGCAAGGCCGCCGCAGAGGCGGCCGAGCTGGGCCTCGGCGGGATCATGCTCTTCGGCGTGCCGGAGACCAAGGACGCCACCGGCTCCGGGGCGGTCGACCCCGCCGGCATCCTCAACCTCGCGATCAACGACGTCGTCGCGGAGGTCGGCGACGGGCTCACGGTGATGAGCGACCTGTGCCTGGACGAGTTCACCGACCACGGCCACTGCGGACTGCTCACCCCCGACGGTGAGGTCGACAACGACAAGACGCTCACGGCGTACGCCCAGATGGCGCTCGCCCACGCCGAGGCCGGCGTCGACATGGTCGGGCCCAGCGGGATGATGGACGGCCAGGTCGCGGCCATCCGCGGTGCCCTCGACGCCGCCGAGCACACGGGCGTCTCGATCCTCGCCTACTCCGCGAAGTACGCCTCCGCGTTCTTCGGCCCGTTCCGCGAGGCCGTCGAGTCCTCGCTCGAGGGCGACCGGCGCACCTACCAGCAGGACCCGCCCAACGCCCTGGAGGGCGTGCGCGAGGCGATCCTCGACATCCAGCAAGGGGCCGACGTCGTGATGGTCAAGCCCGCGCTGGCCTACCTCGACGTCATTCGACGCGTGCGCGACGCCGTGGACGTGCCGGTCGCGGCCTACAACGTCTCCGGCGAGTACGCCATGGTCGAGGCCGCCGCCGCCCACGGCTGGATCGACCGCGAGGCCGCGATCCTGGAGACCCTCACCTCGATCCGCCGGGCCGGTGCCGACGTGGTGCTGACGTACTGGGCGACCGAGGCCGCGCGCCTGCTCCGACGCTAGTGGCGCGGCGGCGACCGAGGCCGCGCGCCTGCTCCGACGCTAGTGGCGCGGCGGCGACGGAGGCCGCCCGCCTGCTGCCGCGCTCGTCCCTCGCGCGCCGCTGCTCAGCTCACGGCGTCATCTGGTCGTTGATGCAGGTGTTGAGCGCGTTCAGGTCGAGCGCCGAGATGCCGCTGGCCAGGCAGAAGGCCTGGGCCTCGGCGTAGGTGAGGACCTGGTCGACCGGGGTCTTGATCGGGTCGGGCAGCGGGCTCTTGACCGTCTCCTTGACGTCGTCGGTCGCCTGCTTGAGCGGGTCCTGGGTCTGCGTCGGCGTGGGGGTGGGCTTCGGCGTCGCGGTGGTCGTCGGCGTCGGCTTCACCGTGGTGGTGACCTGCGTCGACGGGTCCTCGTCCTTGGTGCCGACGGCGGTGGCGGTGGACTTCTTCTTGCCGCCCGTCTCCTTGCCGCCGCTGCCGCCCCGGGCGGAGCTGGACGTGGGCCGGGTCGGGTCGGGCAGGAACACGCCGGCCGAGGTGGTGCGCGACGAGACGGAGACGAAGTCGCCGTCCAGGTAGGCCTGCATCACCGACAGCACGAGGTCGACGTAGCTGTGGGAGTGGTTGTAGCGGTAGACGCTGGCGCGCTGGCCGGCCTCGGTGGACAGGTCGTCATCGCCGGAGCACAGGTAGACCGCGGTCGCGAGCGCCGAGTCGTCGATGTCCTGCGGGTTGCGCGTGCCGTCGTTGTCGCCGTCCACCCCGACAACCGACCAGGTCGAGGGGATGAACTGCATCGGGCCTACGGCACGGTCGTACTTGATGTCGTTGTCGTACTGGCCCGCGTCGGTGTCGGTGATGACCTGGGTCTTGTTCTTCCCGTTGAGGGCGATGCCGTAGATCCCTGGGGAGGCCACGCCGTCGCCGTCGAGCACGTTGCCGCCGAACCGGCCGTGGTCGGACTCGACGCGGCCGATGGCGGCGATGAGCTGCCAGGAGATGTTGCAGGTCTTGTCTGCCGAGTTGATGATCGCCTCGGCGCGCTGGTAGGCCGCCAGGGCGCCCGAGGGGATGCCGGAGGTCGAGGCGGTCGCGATCACCTGGGCGCTCTGGCCCCGGGGGACGCTCGGGGCGACGGCGTCGGGGAGCGACACGCTCGCCGGGGCCTCGATCGCCTGGGTGGGCACCGACGTGCCGTCCGGCAGGGAGGACGGGTCGGCCTCGGAGGCTGCCGTGCTGCCGCCGGCGCCGACGAACGTCGCGGTCCAGGCGGTCGAGAGCACGGCGAGCGGCACGAGCGCCGTCGCCTTGTGCATGCGGCCGAACTTCGGCATGTGGTTCCGTCTCCCAACCTGGTGCTGCGTGCTCGCCCTGCGCCAGCCCTCGTGAGCGGCACTCGCTTCAACGAATCGTGTCACAGAGAGTTACGTCACGACACCGTCCTGACGCAAGTGTGACGACCCTCTCGGCAGCCAATGACGCAAGGATGACACACCGTCTTCTGCGGGATTTCTGACCGAGTGGACCTCCCGGAGGCCCGGGTTGGCCGGTGGGCGACAATGAGGCGGTGACCTCGACGCCTGCTCCCGCCAGCGCCGCCCTCTTCGACCGCGCCCGCGCGGTGACCCCCGGCGGGGTCAACTCCCCGGTGCGCGCGTTCGCCGCCGTGGGCGGCACGCCGCGCTTCATCCGGTCGGCTTCCGGCGCCTGGCTCACCGACGTCGACGGCTTCGAGTACGTCGACCTCGTCTGCTCGTGGGGCCCGATGCTCCTGGGGCACGCCCACCCCGAGGTGCAGGCCGAGGTGTCCGCCGCCGTCGCCCGGGGCACGTCCTTCGGGACGCCGACCGAGCCGGAGGTCCTCCTGGCGGAGGAGATCGTCGGGCGCACGCCGGTCGACGCCGTCCGGTTCGTCTCCTCGGGCACCGAGGCGACCATGTCCGCGATCCGCCTGGCCCGCGGCTTCACCGGCCGCGACAAGGTCGTGAAGTTCGCCGGCTGCTACCACGGCCACGTCGACTCCCTCCTCGCCTCCGCGGGCAGTGGGCTCGCCACGCTGGCGGTGCCCGGCACCCCTGGCGTCCCGGCTTCCGCGGCCGGCGAGACGATCGTGCTGCCCTACAACGACCGCGCGGCCGTCGACAAGGCCTTCGCCGAGCACGGCGCCGACATCGCCTGCCTGATCACCGAGGCGGCGCCCGGCAACATGGGCGTCGTGCCGCCGGAGCCCGGCTTCAACGGGTTCCTGGCACAGACCTGCCGCGACCACGGCGCGCTCTTCCTCAGCGACGAGGTGATGACCGGCTTCCGGGCCACCCGCCAGGGCGGCTGGGGCCTCGACGGTGCCCGCGAGGGCTGGGTGCCCGACCTGATGACCTTCGGCAAGGTGATGGGCGGCGGCTTCCCGGCCGCGGCGTTCGGCGGACGACGCGACGTGATGACCCACCTGGCGCCCGAGGGCCCGGTCTACCAGGCCGGCACCCTGTCCGGTAACCCGATCGCGACCACCGCCGGCCTGGCCACGCTCCGGCTCGCCACCGATGAGGTCTACGCCCACCTCGACCGGGTCGCCACGACGATCCGCGACGCGGCGTCCGCCGCCCTCACCGAGGCCGGCGTGCCGCACGTCGTGCAGTCGGCCGGCACCATGTTCTCCGTCTTCTTCGGCGCCGAGCCCGTGCGCGACTTCGCCGGGGCATCCAGGCAGGACACAGGAGCCTTCGCGGCGTTCTTCCACGCGATGCTGGAGTCGGGCGTCTACCTCCCGCCCTCGGCGTACGAGGCCTGGTTCGTCTCCGCCGCCCACGACGACCGCGCGGTGCAGACGGTGCTCGACGCGCTCCCGGGCGCCGCGCGCGCCGCGGCCTCCGCCAGCGACTCCGCGTCCGACTCCACCCCAGAGGGAGACCGATGACCGTCTCGACGATCGTGCACCTGCTCCGCCACGGCGAGGTGCACAACCCCGAGGGCCTGCTCTACGGCCGCCGCTCCGGCTTCCACCTCTCGGCCCTCGGCCAGAAGATGGCGCAGCGCGTGGCCGACCAGGTGGGGGACCGGGACATCATCCACATCCGCACCTCTCCGCTCGAGCGTGCGCAGGAGACGGCCGCCCCGCTCGCCGCCGTCCGCGGGCTCGAGCCGGTGCTGGACCCGCGGGTGATCGAGTCGAGCAACAAGTTCGAGGGGATCGGCTTCGGCGAGGGTGCGATGACCCTGCTGAAGCGGCCCCACCTGTGGCGCCACCTCTACAACCCCTTCAAGCCGTCCTGGGGCGAGCCCTACGACGAGATCGCGACGAGGATGATGGCGTCGGTCCACGACGCGCGGGACGCGGCGCGGGGCCACGAGGCCGTCGTCGTCTCCCACCAGCTGCCGATCTGGACGACGCGGCTGCACTGCGAGCAGCGGTCCTACCTCCACCACCCGAGGAGCCGCCAGTGCACGCTGTGCTCGCTCACGTCGCTGCACTTCGAGGACGACCTCCTCGTGCGCGTGAGCTACTCCGAGCCGGCCGGCGACCTGATCCCCGTCGGCGACCGGAAGGCGCCGTTCTCGGCCGGGGGAGCACCCGAGGAGCAGCGGCCCTGACCACCTCCCGCCCCACCTCGTTCCTCGCCTGCCTGGTCCTGCTCGTCGCCCTGGTCTCGGGCTGCACGTCGCTGTCCGGCACCGGCGACAAGGGCTACATCACCGGAGACGGCCAGGTCTCCCTCGTCCCCGTGGAGGAGCGGGGCGAGCCGGTCTCGATCTCGGGCGAGACGCTCGACGGCGAGCAGCTCTCGCTCGACGAGCTGCGGGGCAAGGTCGTCGTCGTCAACGTCTGGTGGTCGGCGTGCCCGCCCTGCCGGGCCGAGCAGCCCGAGCTCAACGAGGTGGCGGAGGAGGTGGCCGGTTCCGCCGAGTTCGTCGGCCTCAACATCCGCGACCTCTCGCCGGACGCTCCCCAGGCCTACGCCCGCTCGTTCGAGGTCCCCTACCCCTCGATCTACGACCCGGACAGCCGCCACCTGCTGGCCCTCGGGCTGACCGCGCGGACCATCCCCGCGACCCTCGTGCTCGACGCCGAGGGCCGGATCACGGCCACGGTGCGGGGCAGGGTGCCGTCGAAGGGCACGCTCGCCGACCTGATCGAGGACGCCGCGGCCGATGCGTGACTTCTTCACCGATGCGGCCGCCTCCGGTTCGCTGCTCCTCGCCGTGCCGGTCGCGGTGGTCGCCGGCCTGGTCTCCTTCTTCTCGCCGTGCGTCATCCCGATGCTGCCCGGCTACCTCTCCTACGCCACCGGCATCTCCGGCGCCGACCTGGCCGAGGGCCGGCTGCGCCGCGGCCGGATGGTCATCGGCTCCACGCTCTTCGTCCTGGGCTTCGCCGTGGTCTTCGTGGCGCTGGGCGCGATCACCGGCCAGGCGGGCCTCTGGCTGGCCACCCACGTGCGCCAGCTCAACATCGTGCTGGGGATCATCGTGATCCTGCTGGGGCTTGCGTTCCTCGGCCTGGTGCCGCTGCTGCAGCGCGACGTGCGGATCCACAAGGTCCCGGCTGTCGGCCTCGCCGCTGCACCCCTGCTCGGCTTCCTCTTCGGCCTCGGCTGGACTCCCTGCGTCGGTCCGACCCTCGGCGTGATCTGGACGCTCTCGGCCCACGAGGGCACCGCCGCCCGCGGGGCCCTGCTCTCGGGCTTCTACGCCCTCGGGCTGGGCGTCCCCTTCATCCTGGCGGGCCTGGCGTACGAGCGGGCGCTCGGCGCCGTCGCGTGGGTGCGCCGTCACCAGGTGTGGATCACCCGGCTGGGCGGCCTGATGATGATCGCCGTCGGCGTGCTGCTCCTGACCGGTCTGTGGGACCAGATGGTGCAGTGGGTCCAGCTGGCGCTGGTGTCCGACTTCGAGGTGAGTGTGTGAGCGACGGAGTCGAGCGAGGAACGAGCGAGCGACCGAGCGGGGACATCAGCGCTGTGAGCGACGGAGTCGAGCGAGGAACGAGCGAGCGACCGAGCGGGGACATCAGCGCTGTGAGCGACGGAGTCGAGCGAGGAACGAGCGAGCGACCGAGCGGGGACATCAGCGCCGTGAGCATCGACCCCACGGGGCGGCAGGCATCCTCGCTGCCGCCCGAGCTCACCGCGCGCGAGCTCGGCCGCTGGACCTGGCGGCAGCTCACCTCGATGCGGACCGCATTGGTGCTGCTGCTGCTGCTCGCGCTCGCCGCCATCCCGGGCTCGGTGGTCCCGCAGGAGGACGTCGACGCCCTGGCCGTCTCCCGCTGGCAGGACCAGCACCCCACGCTCACGCCGGTGTACGAGAAGCTCGGCCTGTTCTCGGTCTACGACTCGGTCTGGTTCTCCGCGATCTACCTGCTGCTGATGGTCTCCCTCGTCGGCTGCATCGTCCCGCGCACGGCCGTCTACTGGCGGGCCCTGCGCGCCCGCCCGCCCGCGGCGCCGCGCCACCTGACCCGCCTGCCCGAGCACGCGACGTACACGACCTCCGAGCCGCCTGAGGAGGTGCTCACGCGCGCCGCCGAGCTGCTGAAGCGCAAGCGCTACCGGGTGGTCTCGACCTCGCTCGACCAGCCGGGGCCGGGGGAGGACGCGGTCTCGGCGGAGAAGGGCTACCTCCGCGAGGCGGGCAACCTGGCCTTCCACCTGTCCGTGCTCGTCGTGCTCGTCGGCTTCGCGGTCGGCGGCCTGTTCGGCTACAAGGGCGGCGTCATCGTCGTGGTCGGGCAGGGCTTCTCCAACACGCTCACGCAGTACGACGACTTCGTGCCGGGCAGTCTGTTCGCCGGCGACGACCTCGAGCCGTTCTGCTTCGACGTCACCGACTTCGACGTCTCCTGGCTCACGGAGGGGCCGGCGGCCGGGCAGGCGCGCAGGTTCGTCTCCCACCTCGACTACCGCGAGGACTGCCGCCAGGGCCACGAGACGGAGCAGCGCAACTATGACCTCAAGGTCAACCACCCGCTGACCATCGGCAGCACCGAGGTGTTCCTGATCGGGCACGGCTACGCCCCGGTCATCACGGTCCGGGACGGCAACGGCGACGTCGCCTACGGCGGGCCGACGATCTTCCTGCCGACCGACCAGACCTTCCAGTCCTTCGGCGTCATCAAGGCACCCGACGCGAAGCCCGCCCAGATCGGCCTCGAGGGCACGTTCTACCCGACGTTCGTGCTGCCGCCGGAGGGCCAGGGCCTGCCCTACTCCGCGTTCGGCGACGCGGTGAACCCGCTCGTCTCGATGCTCGTCTACACCGGCGACATCGGCCTCGACGACGGCACCGCGCAGTCCGTCTACGTGCTCGACAAGGCGAAGGCCGAGCCGGTCGAGAAGGCCAACGGCCAGCCCTTCCGCGTCGACCTCCGGCCCGGTGACACCGTGGAGCTGCCCGACGGCATGGGCTCGGTGACCTTCGAGGGGCTCGAGCGCTGGAACAAGATCCAGATCAGTCGCACGCCCGGCAAGCTGGTCGCGCTCGCCGGAGTGGTGCTGGCCCTGGCCGGCCTGCTCGGCTCGCTGTTCATCCGCCCGCGCCGGCTCTGGGTGCGCGCGCGCCGCGGCGACGACGGCACGACGTACGTCGAGGTGGCCGGCCTGGACCGCGCGTCGGGAGCCGACCCCGAGCGACTGCGCGAGGAGATCGCCGCCCTGGTGGGCGACGGACCCGACATCGAACAGCCCGCCACTGCGGCACACAAGGAGCAGTCGTGACCGACGCATCGTGGGAGACCCTGAGCAACCAGGCGGTCGCGGCCGCCGGGGTCGTCTACTTCCTGGCCCTCCTTTCGCACCTGGTCGAGTGGGCCGGGCTGCGCCGGCTGCCCGCCGACGAGCAGGTGACGACGGGGCGTACGGCGATGGCCGGCCGCCTCGGCCTGCTGCTCACCGGCATCGCCGCGATGGTGCACGTCGTCGCGCTCGTCGGCCGCGGCATGGCCGCCGACCCCAACCGGGTGCCCTGGGGCAACATGTACGAGTTCACGCTCTCCGGCTCGTTCTTCGTCACCGTGATCTACCTCGCCTGCTACCGCCGCTTCAGGCTGGCCTGGATGGGCCCGATCGTGGTGGCCTTCGTGCTCTCGGCCCTGATGGTCGCGGCCATCTGGCTGCACGACCCGGTCGCCCCGCTCACCGAGGCGCTGCTCTCGCCGTGGCTGGTGATCCACGTGGTGTCGGCGGTCATCGCGACCGGCGCGTTCACGATCGGTGGCATCTGCTCGGTGCTCTACCTCCTCAAGGAGCGGTCGAAGGCGGAGCGCGGCTACCTCGCGCGGCTGCCCGAGCCCCCGGCTCTCGACCGCGTCTCCTACCGGATGCACGCGTTCGGCTTCCCCGTCTGGACGTTCGCGGTGCTGATCACGGGTCCGATCTGGGCGCACCAGGCGTGGTCGTCGTACTGGAACTGGGACCCCAAGGAGGTGTGGGCCTTCATCACCTGGGTCGTCTACGCGGCCTACCTGCACGCCCGCGCCACCGTCGGCTGGAAGGGCCGCAATGCGGCGTACGTCGCCCTCGTCGGGCTGGCGACGCTGTGGTTCAACTTCATCGGGATCAACTACTTCTCGTCCTCGAGCCAGCACTCCTACGCCGGCGTCGTCGGGGACGGGAGCACTGCCACGGAGGTGCGGTCGTGAAGGAGTTCCTCGTCTACACCGGGATGCGGATCGTCGTGTTCGTCGGCTCCCTGCTGCTCGTCGTCGGGGTGTGGTCGCTGTTCACGGACCGGGTCAACGGCCTGATCGCCGTCATCGTCGCGCTCGCCGTCTCCGGGGTGGCGTCCTACTTCCTGCTCCGCCGCCAGCGCGAGGCGTTCGCGCGCCGGGTGGAGGAGCGCGCCGCGCGGGCCACGGCGGCCTTCGAGGAGAGAAAAGCACGTGAGGACGAGGAGTGACCGCGCGTAGTTTGGCGGGGTGGACACTCCCTCGACGGACCATGACCGGCTGGACTTCGCGACCCTGACGCCGGACTCCGACGACCCGCGCGTGGCCGGCTGGCTGCAGGCGGTCGCCCGCGGCTTCCACGAGGGCCGCGCCGGCGAGGAGTCGGAGCAGCTCTGGCGGCGCTACGGCTGCAGGGACCGGCCGGCGCTGAAGGGCGCCTGGATCCGGGAGGGTGAGTACGGCGCCTCCGCCATCCCCGTCGCGACCTTCGGGTCCTTCGGCGGCACCCTCAACACCGGGGCCACGGAGGTGCCGCTGCACTTCGTGACCGACGTGACCGTCGCGCCGTCGCACCGTCGCCGGGGGCTGCTCCGGCGGATGATGGCCGACGACCTCCAGTCCGCCGTCGAGGCCGGCCGGCCGCTGGCCGCGCTGACCGTGTCGGAGGGCGGGATCTACGGCCGCTTCGGCTACGGGCTGGCGACCTGGCGCACGGAGGTCGAGGTCGACGTGACGGCGCGCTTCAAGCTCGCCGGGCACGTCGACGAGGGCCGGATGGTGGTGCAGGAGCCCGAGGAGATGTGGCCGGTGCCGCGCGACCTGTTCGCCCAGTGGCACCGGGCCACCCGGGGGTCGCTCTCGCGGCCGGCCTTCTACGAGATGCTGGCGCGCGCCGAGTGGGACTGGGAGGCGCAGTCGAAGGACACCAGGCTGCGCGGTGCCGTCCACCTCTCCGCTGACGGCGAGCCGGACGGCTACGTGCTCTACCGCCACGAGGGCTGGGACCGGCCCCCCACCGTCACGGTTCGCGACCTGGTCGCCCTCACGCCCTCGGCGTACCTCTCGCTGTGGCAGTTCCTCGCCGGCATCGACCTCACCGAGCGGGTGAAGTACTCCGGGCCGCTCGACGACCCGCTGCCGTGGGCGCTCACCGACACGCACGCCTACCGGGTGGTGAAGCAGCTCGACCACATCTGGCTGCGGGTGCTCGACGTGCCGGCCGCCCTGTCGGCGCGCCCGTGGTACGCCGACGGCACGGTGGTCCTGGACGTGGCCGACGCCTTCGGCCACGCCGCCGGCACCTGGCGGGTCACGAGCTCCGGCGGCGAGGCGAAGGTGGAGCGTGTCAGCGAGCCGGGGACCGTCTCCCTCGACGCACGGTCGCTGGGCTCGCTGTATCTCGGCGGGGTGTCCGTGCTGACCCTCGCGGCGGCCGGGCAGGTCACCGGTCCGGGCGTCGAGGAGCTCGCCGCGATGGCCGACGGCGGGCCGGTGCCCTACAGCTTGACGTCGTTCTGAGCCCTCCGCGGGTACCGGCACCAGGAGAGGGAGGTAGCCCACCGCTGGAGGAAGGATGGACTGGTTCGTCGCCGAGGAGAGCTGGCTGGGCCGGACGCTGTTCCAGCGGTCGCTGGCCGTGGTCTACCTGGTCGCCTTCGTCGCCGCCGCGAACCAGTACCGCGCGCTGCTCGGCCAGCACGGCCTCACGCCGGTGGCGCGCTATCTCGACAGGGTGTCGTTCAGGCAGTCGCCCAGCCTGTTCCACCTCCACCACTCCGACAGGGCGTTCGTGGCGGTGTGCTGGGCCGGCGCGGCGCTGGCGCTGGCGACCGTGCTGGGGCTCACCGACGTCGTACCCCTGGCCGTCGCAATGGCCGTGTGGGCCGTGCTGTGGGTGCTCTACCTCTCGATCGTCAACGTGGGCCAGACCTGGTACTCCTTCGGCTGGGAGACGCTGCTGCTCGAGGCCGGCTTCCTCGCGATCTTCCTGGGCAACGACACCACCGACCCGCCCCTGCTCACGCTGCTGCTGCTGCGCTGGCTGCTCTTCCGGGTGGAGTTCGGCGCCGGGCTGATCAAGATGCGCGGGGACCAGTGCTGGCGGTACCTGACGTGCCTCTACTACCACCACGAGACCCAGCCGATGCCGGGCCCGTTCAGCTGGTACTTCCACCACCTGCCGAAGCCGCTGCACCGTGTCGAGGTGGCGGCCAACCACGTCACCCAGCTGGTGGTCCCGATCGGGCTCTTCCTGCCGCAGCCGGTGGCCGGGACGGCGGCCGCCGTGATGATCGTGACCCAGCTCTGGCTGGTCGTCAGCGGCAACTTCGCCTGGCTCAACTGGCTGACCATCGTGCTCGCCTTCTCCGTGCTGCCTGACAGCTGGCTCGCGCAGGTCCTGCCCGGGCCTGCCGCCCACCCCTCGGTGGGGACGCCGATGGCGTTCGCGGTCCTCGTGGGGGTGCTCACCGCTGTGGTCGTCGTGCTCAGCTGGTGGCCGGTGGCCAACCTGCTGTCCAGGCAGCAGAAGATGAACGCCTCGTTCAACCGCTGGCACCTGGTGAACACCTACGGCGCCTTCGGCAGCGTCACGAAGACCCGCTACGAGATCGTCGTCGAGGGCACCAGCGACCCCCGGCCCGGGCCGGCGGCGCAATGGCGGGAGTACGAGTTCAAGGGCAAGCCGGGCAACCCCGCGCGACGGCCCCGACAGTTCGCGCCCTACCACCTCCGGCTGGACTGGCTGATGTGGTTCGCCGCCCTGTCGCCGGGGTATGCCGAGCCGTGGTTCGGGACGTTCGTGCAACGGCTCCTCGAGGGCGACCGGCACGTGTCACGGCTGCTGCTCCGGGACCCGTTCCCCGACGAGCCGCCACGCCTGGTCCGGGCGCAGCTCTACCGCTACCGCTTCACCACGTGGCGCGAGCGCGCCGAGACCGGTGACTGGTGGGCGCGCGAGCTGGTCGGCTCGTTCCTGCCGCCGGTCATGCTGCGGGGTTCCGACCTCGCTGTCGGCCCCTA
The DNA here is from genome assembly GCF_003076135.1 of Nocardioides gansuensis. GTDB lineage: Bacteria > Actinomycetota > Actinomycetes > Propionibacteriales > Nocardioidaceae > Nocardioides > Nocardioides gansuensis. The sequence continues at coordinate 398,536 of NZ_QDGZ01000005.1, forward strand.
GCCGAGCCGCTCGTCAGCCGAGGACGAGGCCGCCGGAGACGAGGAGCGCCCAGACCAGCTGGGCCATCCCGGTCTCCTGGAGCACGGGGACGAGGCCGGGGCCGCGGGCGCCGCGCAGGACGGTGCGCGTGGTCGGCAGGGCGACCGCGAGGAAGCCGAGGCCCGCCAGGGCCCACCACGTCGTCGAGGCGGCGACCGCCACGACCGCGACGGCGGCGAGCCCGACCAGCAGGGCGTAGAGGCCGCGGGTGCGCTCCTCGCCCAGCCGCACCGCGAGAGTGTGCTTGCCTGCCACGGTGTCGGTGGGGATGTCGCGCAGGTTGTTGGCCACCAGGATCGCGCAGGCCAGCGCGCCGAGCCCGACGCCGGCGTGCAGCGCCGGCCAGGCCCACGCTTGCGTCTGGACGTACGTCGTGCCGACCACCGCGACCAGGCCGAAGAAGACGAAGACCATCACCTCGCCGAGCCCGAGGTAGCCGTAGGGCTTCGATCCGCCGGTGTAGAACCAGGCAGCCAGCACGCACACCGCGCCCACGGCCACCAGCCACCACGCGGTCGTGGCGGCCAGCACCAGGCCGGCTGCCGCCGCGACGCCGAAGCTCGCGAACGCCGCGCCCTTGACGGCCTTCGGGCTCGCGGCCCCCGACCCGACGAGCCGCATCGGCCCGACCCGGTCGTCGTCGGTGCCCCGGATGCCGTCGGAGTAGTCGTTGGCGTAGTTGACGCCCACCTGCAGCGCCAGGCTCACCACGAGCGCGAGCAGCGCCTTCCACCACACCGGCTGGCCGTCGTACGCCGCCACGGCGGTGCCGGCGAGCACGGGAGCCACGGCCGCGGGCAGGGTGCGGGGGCGCGCGCCGGCGAGCCACTGGGAGGGGGTGGGCATGGAGGAGATCCAATCAGGCCCGCCTTCAGGGTCGAGCCCGGGTGTCGCCCGTCAGTCGAGGGTCGCGGGGAGGGCGGGGTCCTCGAGCATCGAAGGCGGCGGGACGGGTGGTGCCTCGTCCTCCGCGTCGCCTGCCGAGGCATCGGCCAGCACGTCGGGCGGCACGTGCTTCTCCAGGAAGCGCCGGGCCACGCCCGTGGCCGGGTGCAGCGCCGCTGCGGCGACCGTGATGATGCCGGCGATGGTCAGCCAGCCCCAGGCGCCCCAGTTCATCGCGAGGAACGTGAAGGCGGCCGGCGCCCAGACCCGGCCCAGGGTGCCGGACAGCTCCGAGGCCCCCTGGTACTCACCACGCCGGCGGGGGTCCATCAGCTCGGCCTCGAAGGTCCAGCTCGCGGCCGAGAGGTAGAGCTCGGCACCGGTGAGGGTCACGTGACCGAGGAAGAACAGGACGATCGTCGCCCAGCCCACGGTTTCGTGGGTCGACAGCGTCACCACGCAGGAGACGATGAAGAACACCGTCGAGACCCGGATCGCCCGCAGCGCCGTGGTGATGTCCTTGATGCCCCGGGCCGCCGCCATCGGCAGGAAGATGCACATCACCGTGTTGGTGCCGAACAGCAGCCCGAGCACCGCCCAGGGTGCGTCCGTCTTGTCGACCAGCCAGAGGGGGATGACCAGGTTCAGGATCACCTGGTTGGTCCACAGCACGCCGGTGAAGAACTCGGTGGCCAGCCAGCCGACGTTCCTCATCGGGCCGGGGCCGGGGACCTTGGCCTTCCGCTCCTCCACCGTCTTGTTGTCGTGCGACGCGTTGGGCAGCCTGGTCACGGCGAACGCGTTGACGACGAAGGCCGCGGCGGTGAAGAACGGGACCAGCTGCAGCAGCGTGAGCGACTCGAACGCCAGAGGGATCGTGCCCAGCCCGGAGCCGAGCGTGAAGCCGACGTTGAGTGCGGAGTACATGTAGGCGCGCGACTTCACCCGCTCGCCGGGCGGGAGCACGTCGACGGTGTAGGCGCCGTGGGCGGTGCCGCCGAGGGTGCCGATCACCTCCATCACGATCGCCATCGCGAGGTAGCCCTGGAAGCTGTCGATGAACGGCCATACCGCGAACATCGACGCCTGGCCCAGCGAGCTGATCGTCCAGCAGCGCTTCGGGCCGATCCGGTCGACGAGGCGGCCCATGGGGTAGGCCGCGAGGAAGGCAGCGATGCCGGCGATCGTCAGGCCCAGGCCGACCTGGGCGGGGGTCAGCCCGACGATCTTGGTGAAGAACACCGCCGAGCCGGCCATGAAGGCGCCCTCGCCGAGCGCGAAGAGCAGCGACTGGGTAGCGAGCCGTCCGGCGAGCGGGGAGGGAGGCGTGGCCTGCTGCTTGATCGTCGTCTGGATGCTCATCGCCGAACATCTTCCCGTGCCGGATAGCGTTCGTCAGGTGAATTACCTGCGGCCCGTGCACGGCGACGCCCCTGTCGTCATCGAGGCGCTGCGGGAGTGGCTCTCGGCGGCCGACGAGCCGGCGCCGCTGGTGGTCGAGACTTCCGGCTCGACGGGTCGTCCGAAGCGGGTCGCGCTGTCGCGGCGCGCGGTGCTGGCCTCCGTCGCCGCGTCGGCGCGCCGGCTCGGTGCCGAGGGCCGGTGGCTGCTCGCGCTGCCCATCTCGTACGTCGCGGGGCTCCAGGTCGCCTGCCGCTCGCTCGTGGCGGGGTTCGACCCGGTCGTGGTGGACGGCCTTGGTTTCGAGACGGCGCTGCGTGGTCTCGATACGCCGCTCGTTCCTCGCGGCTACTCCACCGAGGCGACAGTCCCGCTGTTCACCTCACTCGTGCCCACGCAGCTGCACCGGCTGCTCGACGACCCCGCCGAGACGGCGGCCCTCGCGAGCCTGCACACCGTGCTGCTCGGCGGCGGCCCGGTCGATCCCGGCCTCAGGCGTCGCGCCGAGGCCGCCGGGATCCACGTGGTGGCGACCTATGGCGCCAGCGAGACCGCCGGCGGGTGCGTCTACGACGGCCTCCCGCTCGACGGCGTCGCCCTCGCGCTCGGCACCGACGGGCGCATCCGGATCGGCGGGCCCACCCTCTTCGAGGGCTACGTGGACGACCCGGAGCTCACCGCGCAGACCCTCGTCGACGGGTGGTACGTCACCTCCGACGCCGGCCGTCTCGACGAGGACGGCCGGCTGCACGTCCTCGGCCGCGTCGACGACGTCGTCATCTCGGGCGGGGTCAACGTGCCCCTGCCGGCGGTGGCCGCGCGGCTGCGCCAGCACCCGGCGGTCGAGCACGCCGAGGTGCTCGGTGTGCCCGACGAGGAGTGGGGGCAGCGGGTCGTCGCGTTCGTCGTGCCGTCCACCCGATGGTCGAGTAGTGCCGAGGAAAGAGGCGCGTATCGAGACCACCTCCGGTCCTGGGTGGCCGACGCACATCCGCGTTCATGGGCGCCCCGGCAGGTCGTCGTACTCGACGCGCTGCCGCTCCTCCCCAACGGCAAGCCCGACCGCCGCCGGCTCGAGGAGCTGGCGCGGTGACCCTGCACGTGTTCTCGATCCCGCTGCGCACCCGCTTCCGTGGGATCACCGTCCGCGAGGGCGTGCTGCTGCGCGGGGAGGCCGGGTGGGGCGAGTGGAGCCCGTTCCTGGAGTATGACCCCGACGTCGCGCGACCCTGGCTGGCCTGCGCCGAGGAGGCCGCCGCTGGGGACTGGCCCCAGCCCGTCCGTGACCGGGTGCCGGTCAACGTGACCGTGCCGGCCACCGACCCCGAGCACGCCCACCGCATCGTGCGGTCCGGCGGCTGCACGACGGCGAAGGTCAAGGTCGCCGAGACCGGCCAGACGCTCGCCGACGACGAGGCGCGGCTCGAAGCGGTCCGTGACGCGCTCGGCCGCGACGGCCTGGTGCGGATCGACGCCAACGGCGCCTGGGGTGTCGACGAGGCGGTCCGGGCGATCGCCCTGCTCGACCGCGCTGCGGGCGGCCTGGAGTACGCCGAGCAGCCGTGCGCCTCGGTCGAGGAGCTCGCGGCCGTGCGCCGACGGGTCGACGTGCCGGTCGCGGCGGACGAGTCGATCCGCCGCGCCGCCGACCCCTACCGTGTGCGCGACCTCGAGGCGGCCGACATCGCCGTCCTCAAGGTGCAGCCCCTCGGCGGCGTGCGCGCCTGCCTCCGGATCGCCGAGGACATCGGCCTGCCGGTGGTGGTCTCCAGCGCCGTCGAGTCGAGCGTCGGCATCGCCGCCGGCGTCGCGCTCGCGGCCGCGCTGCCCGAGCTGCCGCACGCCTGCGGCCTCGCGACCGTCCAGCTGCTCTCCGACGACCTCGTGACCGCGCCGCTGCTGCCCGTCGACGGGGCCTTGCCGGTCACCCGCCCGGACGTCGACCCGGCTGCCCTCGCCCGGCTCGCGGCCGCCCCCGAGCGGGTGGACCACTGGCAACGCCGGCTCGCCGCCGTACGGCAGGATCGCCCCTCGTGAACCCCTCCACCGAGCTCGCGCGCGCCGTCGTCACCGCCCTTCTCCAGGCCGGGGTCACCGACGTCGTGGTCTCGCCGGGGTCGCGCAACGCGCCGCTCTCCTTCGCCGTGTACGACGCGGCGCAGGCCGGCCTGCTGCGGCTGCACACCCGGGCCGACGAGCGGACGGCCGGCTTCCTCGCGCTGGGCCTGGCCAAGGTCACCGGGCGGCCGGCCGCCGTGATGTGCACGAGCGGCACGGCGGTCGCCAACCTGCACCCCGCAGCGCTCGAGGCGCGCCATGCCGGCGTCCCCCTGGTGCTCGTGACCGCCGACCGCCCTGCGCGGCTCAGGGGGACCAGTGCCAACCAGACCACCGACCAGGTGCGGATCGTCCCGGGCATCGACTTCCTCGACATCACGACCGGCACCGTCGACGAGATCGGCGGCCTCCTCGCAGCCTGGGACGCTCCCGTGCACCTCAACGTCCAGCTCGACGAGCCGCTGGTGCCCGACGACCGGTGGCAGCCCTCGCCGATGGACCGCCTCGAGCCGCACCGCCAGCGCGGCGAGCCGGTCGAGGTGCCGCCCGGGCCGCTCACCGTGGTCGTCGCCGGCGACGACGCAGGCCCCCCTGCACGCACGCTCGCCGAGGCCGGCGGTTGGCCGCTGCTCGCCGAGCCGACGAGCGGATCGCGGACCGGAGCGGTTGCCGTCCGCACCTACCGGCTCCTCCTCGACGGCGACCTCGGCCGCCGCATCCAGCGCGTCGTGGTCGCCGGTCATCCGACGTTGTCCCGACCGGTCGCCCGGCTGCTCGCCCGTGAGGACGTGGAGATCTGGGACGTCGAGGGCGACGGGCTGTGGCGCGAGCGCCCGTTCCGGGTCGACCGGGCCGTGGCCGCGGCGACGACGCCGGCCAGAGACGACCACGCCTGGCTCGACGAGTGGCGCGCCGCGGACGCCTCGCTCGGCCGCCAGCTCGACGCCCTGCTGGCCGGCGAGCCCGACCTCACGCCGTACGAGGTGGCCGGTGCGGTGGCCCGTGCGCTGCCCGCGGGCGGCCTGCTGTGGGTGGGGGCCTCGAGCCCGATCCGCGACCTCGACCTGATGGTGCCGCGCTACCGCGTCGGCGACCGGCGCAAGGTCGTCGCCAACCGCGGCCTCGCCGGCATCGACGGCACGGTGTCGAGCGCGATCGGCGCCGCGCTGGGCCGCCCGCACTCCTCGCGGGCGCTGGCGCTGATGGGCGACGTCACCTTCCTCCACGACATGACGGGCCTGGTGCTCGGCCCGCGCGAGGCCCGGCCGGACCTCACGATCGTGGTCGTCAACGACGACGGCGGCTCGATCTTCTCGATGCTCGAGCAGGGCGCGGAGGAGCACGCCGAGCAGTACGACACCCTCTTCGGCACCCCCCACGGGGTCGACGTCGCGAGCCTGTGTGCCGCGACCCGCACGCCCCACCTGCGCGTGACCAGCCTCCCCGAGCTCGACCAGGCCCTCGCCTCGCCCAACGGCGGCATCGAGGTGGTCGAAGCCGTCGTACGCCGCGACACGCGGCGCGCCCTCGACGCGCGGATCCGCGCGCTGCGGCCCTAGCGGCCGGCCGGGGGGCGCTGCGCCGACACCTCGCGGAAGGTGGCGCCGAGGAGCCGAGGCCGACCCTGCTCGGGCAGGTGCAGCAGCCCGGTGGCCAGGTGGGCGTAGCGCAGCGTGCTGCCGTCGACGACGCGCAGGGCGCGCCACTGCGGGGACCAGCCCACCCGGAACGCCTTCTTGCCGTGCAGCGACGTCTCGACGCGCACCGAGACCAGGGCCAGGTGGCCGTCGGCGGTCGCCACCACCTCGGGATCGGGCCCGAACGCCTCGGCGGCAGCCTCCACCGAGGACAGGACCGGGCTCTCGGACAGCTCCGTCAGGTGGCCCCGCCACTCGGTGCTCGCGGCGTCGACGTCGAGGCCGCTGCCCCGGCCGTCCGCCAGCCACGCGGCCCAGGTCTCCCGGGCCGACAGGACGGCCGCGCGCACCTCGCGCTCGGCCGGCCGAGCGGCCTTGCCGGGATCGGGGAGGCTGCGGGCGGGCACGAGGGTGCTGGCCTCGAGCAGCCACGGCGCCGTCACGGAGTAGCGCCGGAACTGCTGCACCACGACCTGACGGCCGTCCGTGCCGTCGGGCCGGGCGGCCACGACCGCCCACATCGGATAGGAGTCCAGCCGAGGGGCATAGACAGCGACCGGCGTGTGCGTGACCTGCTGCGGGGGGCGTCGCGAGGTCGCCCGCAGGTAGTCGGCACCGAAGGCGTCGGCCGCGAGCGCAGCGCCCCGCTCGACCTGCTCCCAGTCGGGAGTACGACGCGGGTGCCGCGCCAGTGCGCGCAGCACCGCGTTGTGCCGCCGGTCCCACGACGCGTAGAGGTCAGTCGCCTGCTCGAGGGTGAGCGCGATCTTCGTGCTGGCCGTGAGCTCCGACTGGTGCCGCACCGGCAGGGCCTCGCAGCCCGCGAGTGCCACCACCACGACCGCCGCCGTGGCGGCACGCGCGGCGGTCCTGCGAGTGCCCGCTTGCCGCCGGCCGCGTGGAGCCTTGCGGCGCCCCTCGGCTCGCCGCTTCGGGGCGGAGGCGGCCCCGGGCGGGGACGGGGCGTGCCGTCGTCCGGCCACGCGCCGCCGGCCGAGCCGGAGGAGCAGCTCGACGCCGAGCACCAGCAGCAGGGCACCGACGGCGGCGACGGCCAGGGCCGCCCGCCAGACGCCGGCCACGGTCACGGCGAAGGAGATGGTGGTGGGCCCGACCCCGCCCAGCGGCGCGATCACCCACTGCAGCCCGGCGTCGTGACGGTCGAGGGCGAGCTCCTGCCGGTCGCGGCCGCGCTGCCGCAGCTCCCAGAAGCCCGCCTGCTCGGGATGCACCTGCTCGCCGTCGCCGTCCACCTCGCGGGTCGTGGTGGAGCCCGGCGTCACCGACTCCAGCACGACGTGCTGGGTGTCGCCCACGAAGTCCTCGATGTCGACGGGGTGGGCAGTGCCGATGAACACGCCGTCCGGCGCCTCCGCGCGCAGGGTGATCCTGAGGCCGTCCCACCCGAGCAGCCCCGGAGCCGTCACCACCGGCTGCCCCTCGTCGCCCAGCGTCGCGGGCGTGCTCACGACGGTGTCGTCGGAGCCGACGTACGCCGCGACGGCAGCGCCCCCGAGCAGCCCGAGCAGCCCCACGAGGACCACCAGGGAAGTCAGCAGCCGGCGCACTCGGGGGATTATCCCTGACGTCCCAGCCGCGATCCGCCCGGGCGTCGTGGGGGCCTCCGGCTGTCACACTCTGCGCGTGGAGATCGCACTCTTCCTGGTGGCCCTCGTGGTCACGGTGCTGGCCGGCACGGCGCTCGCCGCCCGGCTCGACCTGCCCGCCCCGCTCCTGCTCATCGCCGCGGGTGTCGCCGCGACCTGGGTGCCGCACGTGCCGGAGGTGCACCTCGAGCCCGAGATCGTGCTGCTCGGCCTGCTCCCACCCCTCCTCTACGCCGCCGCGCTGCAGACCTCGCTCGTCGAGTTCAACGCCAACCGCCGGGCGATCGGCCTCCTCTCCGTCGGGCTCGTGGTCTTCACGACGGCAGGCGTCGCGGTGGTGGTGCACGCCCTGGTCCCCGGCCTCTCGTGGCCCGCGGCGTTCGCCATCGGCGCGGTCGTGGCGCCGCCCGACGCCGTGGCGGCCACCGCGATCGGCAAGCGCATCGGCCTGCCCCGCCGCGTCGTGACCATCCTGGAGGGCGAGTCGCTGCTCAACGACGCGACCGCGCTGGTGTCCCTGCGGACCGCGATCGCGGCCGGCTCGGTCGGCGTCGAGGCACTGGACGTGGGCCTCGACTTCCTGTGGGCCTCGGCCGGTGGAGCAGGGCTCGGCTTCCTCGCGTTCGTGATCGTGGCCAAGCTGCGCCACCTCGTGTCCGACCCCGTGCTGGACACCGCCATCTCCCTGGTGACGCCCTTCGCGGCGTACCTCCTCGCCGAGGAGCTCCACTCGTCCGGGGTCGTCGCCGTCGTGGTGGCGGGCCTGCTGCTCGGACACAAGGCACCGGTGATCCAGACCGCGCAGTCGCGGATCGCCGAGCGGATCAACTGGAGCACGATCGCGTTCCTCCTGGAGAACACCGTCTTCCTGCTGATCGGCCTGCAGGCGCGGTGGATCGTCGAGGACGTCGGCGACAGCGAGCTCACCGGCGGCCGGATCGCCCTCGTCTGTGCCGCCGCGCTGGTTGCCGTCGTCGTCCTGCGCCTGGTCTGGGTGTTCTTCGCCCGTTACGCGCTGGTGCGCCCCGGGGTCGATCCCGCGACCGGGGAGGTCCCACCGTGGCAGTACACCCTGCTCCTCGGCTGGGCCGGCATGCGCGGTGTGGTCACGCTGGCCGCGGCGTTCGTCATCCCCGAGGAGACCGAGCACCGAGAGGTCCTGCTGCTGATCGCGTTCACGGTGGTGGCCGGCACCCTGTTCGCGCAGGGGCTCACCCTGCCCTGGCTGGCGCGCACGCTGCGCGTGCCGTCACCCGACCCGGTCGAGGACGCGCTGGCCCGGGCGACGCTGCTGCAGCAGGCGTCCCGGGCGGGCTTCGAGGAGCTCGAGCGGCTGGAGTACGACGATCCGCACGGCGTCTTCGACCTGGTGCACCAGCGGGTGGAGCAGCGCAACTTCGCGGCCTGGGAGCAGCTGTCGACCTCCGCCGACGACGAGACCCCGAGCGAGCTCTACGCGCGCATCCGGAAGGCGATGATCGACGCCGAGCGGGCCCGGGTCCTGGAGGTACGCAGCGCCCGCACCGTCCCGAGCGAGGTGGTGCGCGACGTGCTCGCCACGCTCGACGTCGAGGAGTCGATGCTCGACGCGGTCCCCACCCGCCGGAAGGACTCGCGCGCCGCCGCGGGCACTCGCCGTCGCTCCGGTGACTCGTGCGAGCACCTCGCCGACGCCCCGGCCCTGCCGGTGAGCGACGATGTCCCGGAGTGCACGGCCTGCGTGGCCCTCGGCAGCCGGTGGGTTGCCGTGCGGCGGTGCCTGGAGTGCGGCAACCTCGGCTGCTGCGACTCCTCGCCCCACCGCCACGCGACTGCCCACTTCCAGGAGAGCCACCACCCGGTCTTCCAGTCCGCCATGCCCGGCGAGGACTGGCGGTGGTGCTACGTCGACCACGTCACCGGCTGAGCACGGCCTGAAATGCGACGATGCGCCGCCACCCCATGGGTGGCGGCGCATCGTGGCTGTTCAGCCGAAGCCGATCAGGCCTGCCAGAGGCGGATCCAGTCGACGTGCATGGTCTGCGGCAGCCTGCTGTCGCCACCGAGCTGGCTGATCTCGTAGTCCGAGGCGAGGAGGCTCAGGATCGGGAACTCGGGCTGGCCCGAGACGCCGACCTTGGTGCGCCAGGTCTCCTTGCCGTCGATGCGGAAGATGTACATGCGGGGCGTCCACTCGACGGAGAACACGTGGTAGTTCTTCGACCAGCCGTCCCTGCGGTTCTTCAGGAACGAGGTCGGGTTCTTGATCCACGAGCCGGTCTTGACGTCCTGGCCCTTGCTGTTCTTCGAGTAGATGAAGCTGGTGAGGCCACCCTGCGGGTGCTTGTCACCGAAGTACTCGATCACGTCGATCTCGGCACCGGTCAGCTTGGGGTTGGTGGCCCCGGCGACCGACGCGGCGGGCTGCATCCAGAAGCCGCCGTGCTGGCCGCGGCGCTTGTGCGTCTTGATGCGCGCGGCGGCGAAGCCGTACTTGATCGAGACGTGGCCCTCGGCGCCGATGTGGCCGTTGACGCGATAGGCGTACCTACCGGTGGACCTGCCGTCCTTCTTCGCGACGCACTTGTCGCTGCGGGCGGGGTCCTTCATCACGCTCAGGTGCACCGCGCCGCCGCTCACCTTGACGGCGGCCGGGGAGGCCTTGGAGCAGGCTCGCAGGCTCTCGGGGGAGTAGTCGGTCGCGCGGTGGCTCCACTGCGCGCCGAGGGTGCTGCCGGAGAACTCGTCGGTCCAGCTCGGGCTCAGCCAGCGCTGGGTGCTGACCGACTTGCTGGTCACCTTGCCGAGGCCCTTGTAGGGCAGGCCGACCACGCGGTAGTCGATCGCCTTGCCGTTCTTGGAGGCCTTCGCCGCGAACTCGAAGCGGCCCTTGCTGTTCTGCCTGGTCTTGCTGACCGTCCTCCACTTGCTGCCGGACTTCATCTGCAGCTGGGCGGGGCGGCCGACCTTGGCGGGCTTGATCGTGGCGGTGATGCCGGCCTTGGCGCTGTTGGCGCTGGCCTCACCCTTGCCCTGCTGGACGATCTGAGGCAGTGCCTGCAGCTTGACGCGCTGCTTGGCCTGCCGGGCACTCGTGGTCACGGTCGTGTCGTCGCTGGCGGAGCTCGCCTCGGTGGCGATCACCAGCGATGCGGGCATCAGCAGTGCGGCCAGGCTTGTGGCCAGCACGCGGCGTCCAGACATCTAGATTCTCTCTTCGTTCGGGTGCGGTTGTCTTCCCCCAGGCATGTGCAACCCATCGGAGGGCCCAAACACCTTAACCGCGCGTGTGGCACATCTCCCAAGGAACACCTCAATGGGGGCGAGCCAGGCCCTGCCATGAGCGGACGACGTGTGACACAGGTCATGACGCAGGAGCCGCGGACCTACGCTGGGGGCATGCGGATCACGAAGTTCGGACACGCGTGCGTCCGGTTCGAGCACGGCGACGCCGCCGTCGTGGTCGATCCCGGGGTGTACACCGACCCCGCGGCCCTTGCCGGAGCGACCGCCGTGCTCATCACGCACGAGCACCCCGACCACTACCACCCGGACCACCTGCGCTCGGTCGACGTGCCCGTGTGGACGATCGGCGCGGTCGCGGACCGGCTCCGCGAGGACGCGCCCGACGTGGCGGAGCGGGTCACCGTGGTGGCGCCGGGCGAGCGCTTCGAGGCCGGGCTGCCGGTGACCGCGGTCGGCGAGCTGCACGCCGTCATCCACCCGGAGTTCCCGCGCTTCCACAACAGCGGCTACCTGCTGGAGCTCGGCGACGTGCGGGCCTACCACCCCGGTGACGCCCTGACGCCCCCCGGCACCGACGTCGACCTCCTCTGCCTGCCGGTCAGCGCCCCGTGGCTGAAGGCCTCGGAGGCGATCGACTTCGCCCGCGACGTCGGCGCCCCCCGCAACCTCGCCATCCACGACCGGATCTACTCCGAGGCGGGCCTCGGCATCATCGACGGCCACCTGGACAAGTTCCTGCCCCCGGCCGGCCAGCGCTACGAGCGGCTTGCGGACGGCACCGACGTCGCCTGGTGAGCTTCGAGACGGCGCCGCCCCGCCTCCTCGACCGCCGGGCAAGTTGTCAGTCGGTGCCGAGTGCGTCGCGCACGGGCACGAACTTGGCCTGCGACTCCGCCAGCTCGGCCTCGGGGTCCGAGTCGGCCACGATGCCGCATCCGGCGAACAGTCGCACCGTCGCGCCGTCGACCTCGCCGGAGCGCAGCGCGATGCCCCACTCGCCGTCGCCGCTCGCGTCCATCCAGCCGACCGGCCCGGCGTACCTGCCGCGCGGCATGCCCTCGATCTCACCGATCAGGGCGACGGCGTCGGGCGTGGGCGTCCCACCGACGGCGGCGCTGGGGTGCAGTGCCTCGGCGAGCTGCAGCGAGGAGACCGTGGCCGCGTCGTGCACGACGCCGTTCACGTCGGTGGCCAGGTGCATCACGTTCGGCAGGTGCAGGACGAACGGGGCCTCCGGCACGTTCATCGACGAGCAGTGCGGCTCCAGCGCGTCGGCGACCGAGCGCACGGCGTACTCGTGCTCCTCGAGGTCCTTCGACGAGCGGGCGAGCGTCGCGGCGAGCGCCAGGTCTCGCTCGTCGTCACCGGTGCGGCGGATCGTCCCGGCCAGCACCCGCGACGTCACCAGGCCCCGCTCGCGGCGCACCAGCATCTCCGGCGTCGCGCCGAAGAGCCCGTCGACGTGGAAGGTCCAGCACATCGAGTAGTCCTCGGCCAGTCGTCGCAGGGGCCACCGGACGTCGACCGGGGCGCTGGCGACGGCCAGGAGGTCGCGGGCGAGGACGACCTTCTCGAGGGTGCCTTCGCTGATCCGCCCGACGGCGTCAGCGACGACCGTCATCCACTCCTCCCCGTTGCGCGCGCCGTCGGAGAAGACCAGGTCGCGCGGCGGCGCGGGCGGCGCCACCGGCGTGGGGAGCGGTACGTCGTCGCCCACCGTGGTCACCCACGAGCGACCGCCGCGGTGGCCGACCACGACGCGGGGCACGACGAGCACCGAGTCGCCGGGGTCGTCGGCGAACGCGAAGGAGCCGAACGCCACCAGCCCGGTGCCCGGCTCCATCGCCTCGTCGTGCACCGTGGCGCGGGCCGTCGTCTCGGCCCACCACTTGTCGGCGTCACGGAAGCGGGTCGGCCCACTGGTGCGCACCCTCGCGGCCACGCCCCAGCCGACCAGGCCCTCGCCTCGACGCAGCCAGGTCAGCGGCGACTCCGCGGGGAGGAGGTCGAGCAGGGACTGCCCGAGCGTAGGATCCACCAACCGGGTGCGCACGACCAGCGGTTCGCCGGCAGCCGGTGTGGTCACGGGGCTCGTCACGGGGCGGAGCCTACGCTGGGGGTGCCGGGGCCTGTTCAGGACCAGTAGATGATGACCCGGTCACCGATCCGGACGCGGTCGAAGAGCCACCGGATGCCCGCGTAGTCGCGGACGTTGACGCAGCCGTGCGACGCGCCGTTGTAACCGGTCGCCGCGAAGTCGGGGGAGTAGTGCACCGCCTGCCCGCCGGAGAAGAACATCGCGTAGGGCATCGGGGTGTCGTAGAGGCTGCTCACGTGGTCACGGGACTTGCGGTAGACGGCGAACGAACCCTCCCGGGTCGGCAGCTCGTCGCTGCCGAAGCGGACGTCGAAGCCCTCGAGCACCTTGCCGTCCACCACCCAGCGCAGCGACCTGGACGTCTTGTCGATGCAGAGCACGCGACCGGTCGTGCACCGAGGGTCGAGCCGCGGGCCGGACGGCACGATGTTGAACAGCTCGGCCTTCGTGGGCTCACGGGTCATCGCGTGCAGGCGGTCCAGGGTGCGGCGGTCGACCTCGCCCGTGACCGGGATCCGTCGCTTCTTCTGGAAGCCCTTCACGGCGGCGACGGTCGAGTCGCCGTAGTCGCCGGTGACCTTGCCGTCGTACCACCGCACCTGCTTGAGGCGGGCCTGCAGCTGGCGCACCTTCCACCCGCTGTCCCCGGGCTTCAGGATCGCGGGGCCGGGCGTGTAGACGTTGTGCAGCGCCTCCGTCGTGGGCTTCTCGGTCACCGCGACGAGCTTGCGCCAGGTGCGCTTGTCGACGCGTCCGGTGACCTCCCAGGCGCGGCGGGCCTGGAACGTGCGTACGCCGGCGCGGGTGGCCGCGTCGAAGCGGCTCGTGATGACCTCCGAGTGGAGGCCGAGCTGGTGGAGGCGGCTCTGCAGCACCCGGACCCGCCAGCCGGTGTCGCCGTAGCGCATCACCTCGAAGCGGTCGCCGGCCGACGCCGTCGCCGAGGCGGCAGGGACGGCCGTGAGGGCCGGCGCCGCCAGGCAGGCCAGCACGAGGAACGCGATCGCCACGGCGCGGAGCCTGGGCGCGAGCATTGAGCTGTCGGGCACGGTGGTCTCCCCATATGACGACGATGTCCGGCCTCGTCGAGCATAACGACGCACGACCGCCCGTCCGGGTTGCCTCCGGGACTCGGGACGAGCGGACGGGTCGCCTCCCACTAGGCTCGAGCGGTGGCCCGAGCAGACCTGGACAAGCAGCCGAGCGACGTGCGTCGCATGTTCGACACCGTGGCCAAGCGCTACGACGTGACCAACGACGTGCTGTCGCTGGGGCAGGACCGGCGGTGGCGCAAGGTCGTGCTGGACGCCGTCGACCCGCGGCCCGGCGACCGCGTCCTCGACCTGGCCGCCGGCACCGGCACCTCCAGTGAGCCGTTCGCCGACCGCGGCGCGCTCGTCGTGCCGTGCGACTTCTCCCTCGGGATGCTCGGGGTCGGCAAGGCCGCGCGGCCGCAACTGCCCTTCACCGCGGGTGACGGCACCCGCCTGCCGTTCCGCGACGGCACCTTCGACGCGGTCACCATCTCCTTCGGCCTGCGCAACATCGTCGACCCACTCGCGGGACTGCGCGAGATGCGCCGGGTCACCCGCCCGGGCGGCCGGCTGGTCGTCTGCGAGTTCAGCCACCCGACGTGGGCGCCCTTCCGCACGGCCTACGTCGAGTACCTGATGCGGGCCCTGCCGCCGATCGCGCGGGCGGTGTCCTCCGCCCCGGACGCCTACGTCTACCTGGCCGAGTCGATCCGCGCCTGGCCCGACCAGCAGGGCCTCGCCGACCTGGTCGCGGAGGCCGGCTGGGGCAGCGTCGAGTGGCGCAACCTGAGTGCCGGCATCGTCGCGCTGCACCGCGCCGTAGCCGAGGAGTGAGCCGGAGGTAGGCCGAGCTCGCGAGGTCCTGCCGGAGGCGCAATCAGCACCCCGCAAGGGCCTGACGCGCCGCCGTACGACCCACGCGTGACGCGCGACACGTCGAGTCCTAGACTGTGGGCCGCGCCCCCAAGTGAAGAGGTTCACAAGGTCACATGGCGGGCGTGTAGCGGCACCGCGTGGACGTTGGTGACGAGGAAGGATCGGCATGGAGCTCTACACGCCAGTGCTGGCGCTGGCCCTCCTCGCGGCGGGCTTCGCGATCTTCTCGGTCGTGGTGAGTGCGCTCACCGGACCGAAGCGCTACAACCGGGCCAAGCTCGACTCCTACGAGTGCGGCATCGAGCCGACGCCCCAGCCGGTCGGCGGTGGCCGCTTCCCGGTGAAGTACTACATCACCGCGATGATGTTCATCGTCTTCGACATCGAGATCATCTTCCTCTACCCGTGGGCCGTGCACTTCGACGCCATGGGGCTCTTCGGGCTGATCGAGATGGTGCTGTTCATCGCGACCGTGTTCGTGGCCTACGCCTACGTGTGGCGCCGCGGCGGACTGGACTGGGACTGATCTGACATGGGTCTTGAGGAGAAGCTCCCGAGCGGAGTGCTGCTGACCACCGTCGAGGGGGTCGCGGGCTACATGCGCAAGGCCTCCTTCTGGCCAGCGACGTTCGGCCTGGCCTGCTGCGCCATCGAGATGATGACGTCCGGTGGCCCGAAGTACGACCTCGCCCGCTTCGGCATGGAGGTCTTCCGGGCGAGCCCGCGCCAGGCCGACCTGATGATCGTCGCGGGCCGGGTGAGCCAGAAGATGGCGCCGGTCCTCCGGCAGATCTACGACCAGATGGCCGAGCCGAAGTGGGTGCTCGCCATGGGCGTGTGCGCCAGCAGCGGCGGCATGTTCAACAACTACGCGATCGTCCAGGGCGTCGACCACATCGTCCCCGTGGACATGTACCTGCCCGGCTGCCCGCCGCGGCCGGAGATGCTGATCGACGCGATCCTCAAGCTCCACGACCAGGTGCAGCACGGCAAGCTCGGCAGCAACCGCCACGCCCAGATCGAGCAGCTGGAGACCGACGCCCTGCGCGCCCTCCCCACCTCGGAGATGAAGGGCCTGCTTCGGTGAATGACGACAAGCCCATGGGCGACAAGCCCCTCGACGACCTTGCGCAGGGGCGGCCCAGCCCGGTGAGCGAGGGCGACAGTGACAAGCGCGAGACGGTCCAGCAGCCGGCGCCCTCGCAGTCGCCGGAGAACGTCCCGGTCTCGACGGCCTTGACCAGCGAGGGGACGGAGGTGCGCGTCGTCGGCGTACGCACCGGCATGTTCGGCGTCCGCGGCCCCGGCGACACCTCCGGCTACGGCGGGCTCGTCAAGCCGGTCGTCTTCCCCGGCGCGACGCAGCGTCCGTACGGCGGATGGTTCGACGAGGTCGCGGACGCGCTCGAGGCCAGGCTGGCCCAGACCGAGCTCACCGCGGCCATCGAGCAGGTCGTCGTCCACCGCGGAGAGATCACCTTCCACGTCCGCCGCGAGGACCTCCCGTTCGTCGCCCAGATGCTGCGCGACGACGAGGCCCTGCGCTTCGAGTTCTGCTCCGGCGTCAGCGGTGTCCACTACCCCGAGGACACCGGCCGCGAGCTGCACGCCGTCTACCACCTGCTCTCGATGACCCACAACCGGCGGATCCGCGTGGAGGTCAGCGTTCCCGACGCCGACCCGCACGTGCCGTCGCTCGTGAGCGTCTACCCGACCCTCGACTGGCACGAGCGCGAGACGTGGGACATGTTCGGGATCGTCTTCGACGGCCACCCCGCGCTCACCCGCATCCTGATGCCCGACGACTGGCCGGGCCATCCGCAGCGCAAGGACTATCCCTTGGGCGGCGTCCCCGTGGAGTACAAGGGCGGCTCCGTGCCGCCGCCGGACCAGCGGAGGTCCTACAACTGATGGCAACGACCACCTCGACCAGCGAAGGCTCCCAGGACTTCTACGCCGACCCGAGCGACACCAGCCAGGGCCGGGTCTTCACGGTGACCGGTCAGGACTGGGACTCCATCTCCCAGGGCCTCGGCGACCAGGCCGAGGAGCGCGTGGTCGTCAACATGGGTCCCCAGCACCCGTCGACGCACGGCGTGCTCCGGCTGATCCTCGAGCTCGAGGGCGAGACGGTGACCGAGGCCCGCTGCGGCATCGGCTACCTGCACACGGGCATCGAGAAGAACATGGAGTACCGCTCCTGGGTGCAGGGCACGACGTTCTGCACGCGGATGGACTACCTCGCGCCCTTCCACAACGAGCTCACCTACGCGCTCGGCGTGGAGCGGCTACTCGACATCGAGGAGCAGGTGCCCGAGAAGGCCCAGGTCATGCGGGTGTTGCTCTCCGAGCTCAACCGGATCTCCTCCCACCTGGTCTGCATCGCCACCGGTGGCATGGAGATCGGCGCCCTGACGGTGATGACCATCGGCTTCCGCGAGCGCGAGCTGGTCCTCGACCTGTTCGAGCTGATCACCGGGCTGCGGATGAACCACGCCTTCATCCGGCCGGGCGGTGTCGCCCAGGACCTGCCGCCGGGCGCGCTCGACGAGATCCGCGACTTCGTGGCGCTGATGAAGAAGCGGCTGCCGGAGTACGCCGCGCTCTGCAACGCCAACCCGATCTTCAAGGCCCGCCTCGAAGGCGTCGGCCACCTCGACCTGGCCGGGTGCCTGGCGCTCGGGCTGTCCGGCCCGCCGCTCCGCTCCGCGGGCTACCCGTGGGACCTGCGCAAGACGCAGCCCTACTGCGGCTACGAGGACTACGACTTCGACGTGATCACCTGGGACACCGCGGACTCCTACGGCCGGTTCCGGGTGCGGCTCGCGGAGATGCACGAGTCGCTCCGCATCGTCGAGCAGTGCGCCGACCGGCTCGCCGGGCTGGAGGGCGCGCCCGTGATGGTGGCCGACAAGAAGATCGCCTGGCCCAGCCAGCTCTCGATCGGCTCCGACGGCATGGGCAACTCCCTCGACCACATCCGCCACATCATGGGCGAGTCGATGGAGGCGCTGATCCACCACTTCAAGCTGGTGACCGAGGGCTTCCGGGTCCCTGCGGGCCAGGCCTACGTGCCGGTCGAGTCGCCCCGCGGCGAGCTGGGCGCCCACGTCGTCTCCGACGGCGGCACCCGACCGTTCCGCGCCCACTTCCGTGACCCGTCGTTCACCAACCTCCAGGCGACGAGCGTGATGAGCGAGGGCGGCATGGTCGCCGACGTCATCGTGGCGATCGCCAGCATCGACCCCGTGATGGGAGGCGTCGACCGATGACCCGACCGAGCCGAGCGAGGCACGAGCGAGCGACCGAGGGGGCGATTCAGGGATGAGCCCGCTGCCACCTGACCGCTTCACCGAGGACGAGACCGGTCTCACCGAGCAGACCTGGAGGGAGCTGCGCCAGATCGCGGCCCGATACCCGCAGGCCCGCTCCGGCCTGTTGCCGATGCTCCACCTCGTGCAGTCCGCGGAGGGCCGGATCACGCCCGAGGGCATCGAGGCCTGCGCCGAGATCCTCGGCCTCAGCGCTGCCGAGGTCAACGGCGTCGCGACGTTCTACACGATGTTCAAGCGCAAGCCCGTGGGCGACTACCACGTCGGCGTCTGCACCAACACGCTGTGCGCGGTGATGGGCGGCGACGCGATCTTCGCCCGGCTCAAGGAGCACCTCGGGGTCGGCAACGACGAGACGAGCGAGGACGGGAAGATCACCCTCGAGCACATCGAGTGCAACGCGGCCTGCGACTACGCGCCGGTGATGATGGTCAACTGGGAGTTCATGGACAACCAGACGCCGGAGTCCGCGGTGCAGGTCGTCGACGAGCTGCGGGCCGGCAAGGAGGTCCACTCGACACGAGGTCCGCGCCTGTGCACGTGGCGGGAGGCCGAGCGCGTGCTCGCCGGGTTCCCCGACGACCGCGCGGACGAGGGTCCGGCGGCCGGGCCGGCATCCCTGGTCGGGCTCGGGATCGCCCGCGAGCGGGGCTGGACCGCCCCCGAGGCCGGTGCCTCCAAGGCCGTCCAGCCCACGGAGGAGACCAAGTGACCCACATCCTGACCCCTGTCCTGACCGACAACTGGGACCAGGACCGGTCCTGGACGCTGGCCGCCTACGAGGACCGCGGCGGCTACTCGGCGGCGCGCAACGCGCTCACGATGGCCCCAGACGACATCATCAGCGCGGTCAAGGACTCCGGCCTGCGTGGCCGCGGCGGCGCCGGCTTCCCGACCGGCATGAAGTGGGGCTTCATCCCCCAGGACAACCCCAAGCCGAAGTACCTCGTCGTCAACGCCGACGAGTCCGAGCCGGGCACCTGCAAGGACATCCCGCTCATGATGGCCAGCCCGCACACCCTGGTCGAGGGCGTCATCATCAGCTCCTACGCCATCCGGGCCAACCACGCGTTCATCTACATCCGTGGCGAGGTCCTCCACGTCATCCGCCGCGTGCAGCGCGCGGTCCAGGAGGCCTACCTCGCCGGACACCTCGGCAAGAACATCCACGGCTCCGGCTACGACCTCGACATCGTCGTCCACGCCGGCGCCGGCGCCTACATCTGCGGCGAGGAGACCGCCCTGCTGGAGGGCCTCGAGGGCCGCCGAGGCCAGCCCCGCCTGCGTCCGCCGTTCCCCGCGGTCGCCGGCCTCTACGCCAGCCCGACGGTGATCAACAACGTCGAGTCGATCGCCTCCGTGCCGAGCATCATCGGCAACGGTGCCGACTGGTTCGCCTCGATGGGGACCGAGAAGTCCAAGGGCTTCGGCATCTTCAGCCTCTCCGGCCACGTCACCCGTCCCGGTCAGTACGAGGCGCCGCTGGGCATCACCCTGCGGCAGCTCATCGAGCTGGCCGGCGGCATGCGCGAGGGCCACGAGCTGAAGTTCTGGACCCCGGGGGGCTCGAGCACGCCCCTGCTCACGCCCGAGCACCTCGACGTACCCCTCGACTTCGAGGGGGTCGGCGCGGCCGGCTCCATGCTCGGCACCCGGGCCCTGCAGCTCTTCGACGAGACCACGTGCGTGGTGCGCGCGGTGCTGCGCTGGACGGAGTTCTACAAGCACGAGTCGTGCGGCAAGTGCACCCCGTGCCGTGAGGGCACGTGGTGGCTGGTGCAGACGCTCGCCCGCCTGGAGGACGGCGAGGGCAGCGAGGCCGACCTCGACATGCTGCTCGACCAGTGCGACAACATCCTGGGCCGCTCATTCTGCGCGCTCGGCGACGGCGCGACGAGCCCGATCTCCAGCTCCATCAAGTACTTCCGCGACGAATACCTCGCTCACCTCGAGCACGGTGGCTGCCCGTTCGACCCCGCCGCGTCGACGGTCTTCGCCACGACGGGAGCCACGGCATGACGACCACGCCCGAGAAGACCAGGACCGAGATGGCGCAGACCGACCTGGTCTCACTGACCATCGACGGGATCCAGGTCAGCGTCCCCAAGGACACCCTGGTGATCCGCGCCGCCGAGCAGATCGGCGTGCAGATCCCGCGCTTCTGCGACCACCCGCTGCTGGCGCCCGTCGGTGCGTGCCGGCAGTGCCTGGTCGACGTACCGGACGCGGGCAACGGCCGGCCCATCCCCAAGCCCCAGGCCTCCTGCACCCTCCCGGTCGCCGAGGGCATGGTGGTCAACACGCAGGCCACCAGCCCGGCCGCCGACAAGGCGCAGCAGGGCGTGATGGAGTTCCTGCTCATCAACCACCCGCTCGACTGCCCGGTGTGCGACAAGGGCGGCGAGTGCCCCCTGCAGAACCAGGCGCTGTCCAACGGGCGGGGAGAGTCCCGGTTCGAGGGCGTCAAGCGCACGTTCCCCAAGCCGATCAACATCTCCGCGCAGGTGCTTCTCGACCGTGAGCGGTGCGTGCTCTGCGCCCGGTGCACCCGCTTCTCCGAGCAGATCGCCGGTGACCCCTTCATCGCCCTCGCCGAGCGCGGCGCCCTCCAGCAGGTCGCGATCTACGAGCGCGAGCCGTTCGAGTCCTACTTCTCCGGCAACACGATCCAGATCTGCCCGGTCGGTGCGCTGACCTCGGCCGAATACCGCTTCCGCTCGCGCCCCTTCGACCTCGTCTCCACGCCGGGCGTGGCCGAGCACGACGCCTGCGGCGCCGCCATCCGCGTCGACCACCGTCGTGGCAAGGTGATGCGTCGCCTCGCCGGCGACGACCCGGAGGTCAACGAGGAGTGGATCAGCGACAAGGACCGGTTCGCCTTCCACTACGCGCAGCAGTCCGACCGGATCACCTACCCGATGGTCCGCGACGACGACGGCCAGCTGCGGCCGGCCTCCTGGCCGGAGGCCTTCGCGGTCGCCGCCCGCGGGCTCCAGGCCGCGGGCGGAGTCGGCGTCCTGACCGGCGGGCGGCTCACCGCCGAGGACGCCTACGCCTACGCGAAGTTCGCCCGCGTGTCGCTCGGCACCCACGACATCGACTTCCGGTCGCGCCCGCACACCGCGGAGGAGGCGTCCTTCCTGGCCGCGCACGTCGCCCTGTCGGGTGAGGTGTCGTACGCCGACCTCGAGAGCGCCTCGGTCGTCGTGCTCGCCGGGCTCGAGCCCGAGGACGAAGCCGCCACGATCTTCCTGCGCCTGCGCAAGGCGGCACGCGCCGGCAGGACCAAGGTCGTCTCGATCGCCCCCTACACCTCCCGTGGCCTCGCCAAGATGCACGGCCGGCTCATCCGCACCGCCCCCGGCGGCGAGGCCGACGCGCTGGCCGCCCTCGCCTCGGACGGGGAGACGGCGCTGGACACAGGCGGCGTGATCCTGGTGGGCGAGCGGCTCGCCGCGACGCACGGCGCGCTGACGACCGCCGTCGAGCTGGCCCGCACCACTGGGGCCAGGCTCGCCTGGGTGCCGCGTCGCGCGGGGGACCGAGGTGCGGTCGAGGCCGGCTGCCTGCCGGTGCTGCTGCCCGGAGGCCGCCCCGTCTCGGACCCGTCGGCGCGGGTCGACGTGGCCGCTGCCTGGGGCACCGACTCGCTGCCCGAGGCTCCCGGACGCGACGGCGACGCGATCATCGCCGCGCTGGCCAAGGGCCAGCTCGGCGGACTCGTCGTGGGCGGAGTCCACCCCGACGACACCCGTGACCCGGCCGCCTTCCGTGCCGCCCTCGACGCCGCGCCCTTCGTGGTCAGCCTCGAGCTGCGCCACACCGACGTGACCCGGGCGGCCGACGTGGTGTTCCCGGTCGCCCCGGTCACCGACAAGGCCGGCACCTTCGTGACCTGGGAGGGCCGGCCGCGCCCGTTCGAGGCTGCCTTCTCCAACCCCGGCTCGCTGCCGGACCTGCGGATCCTCGCGGGCATCGCCGAGGAGCTCGAGCTGCTCGGCACCGGCCGGTCGCTCGGCTTCCGCACCGTCCCGGAGGTCCGTGCCGAGATGGAGCAGCTCGGCCCGTGGGACGGCCCCCGACCCGCCATGGACGCCGGCAAGCCGCCGCGCACGCCCAGGGCGAAGCCGGGCTCGCTGGCGCTGGCCACCTGGAAGCAGCTGATCGACCTCGGCTCGATGCAGGACGGCGACCCCTACCTGCGGGAGACCGCCCGCAAGCCGGTCGCCCGCGTCGCGCAGGCGACGTACGACGAGCTGGCCGGCGCGACCGCCGGCGAGCCGAACGCGACGCTCACCGGCGACCGCGGTGCGGTCACCCTGCCGCTCGAGGTCGCCGACCTGCCCGAGGGCGTGGTCTGGGTGCCCGCCAACTCGTTCGGGCTCGGCGTGCTGGCCGACCTCGCGTCGCCCGGCTCCCCGGTCACCCTGAAGGCTGCCAAGAAGGAGGGCACGCGATGACGCCGCTCGCGCTCGGGGTGCTGCCCCTGGTCGACGACCTGTCGGCATTCGGCAAGGACCCCTGGTGGCTGATCCTGGTCAAGACCCTGCTGATCTTCCTGGTCCTGGTGCTGCTGACGCTGTTCAACATCTGGCTGGAGCGCCGCGTCGTGGCCCGGATGCAGCACCGCATCGGTCCCAACGTGCACGGCCCCTTCGGCCTCCTGCAGTCGCTGGCCGACGGCGTCAAGCTGGCGCTGAAGGAGGACATCATCCCGAAGGCCGCCGACAAGGTGGTCTTCGTCCTCGCGCCCGTGATCGCCACCATCCCGGCGTTCGTCACGTTCTCGGTGATCCCCTTCGGGCCCGTGGTCGACCTGCCCTTCACCGACCGCACCACACCGCTGCAGCTGACCGACATGCCGGTCGCGGTGCTCTTCGTGATGGCGATCGCCTCGATCGGCATCTACGGCATCGTGCTCGGCGGCTGGTCCTCCGGCTCGACCTACTCCCTGCTCGGCGGCCTGCGCTCGAGCGCCCAGATGATCTCGTACGAGGTCGCGATGGGCCTCGCGCTCGTCGCCGTCTTCCTCTACGCCGGCTCGATGTCGACCTCGGAGATCGTGGCCGCCCAGGCCAGCACCCGCTCGTTCGACCTGCTCGGCCTCGACGTGCCGATCCCCGGCTGGTTCGCGTTCCTGCTGCTGCCCTCGTTCGTCATCTACGTCATCTCGATGGTCGGCGAGACCAATCGTGCGCCCTTCGACCTCCCCGAGGCCGAGGGGGAGCTGGTCGGCGGCTTCCACACCGAATACTCCAGCCTCAAGTTCGCGCTGTTCTTCCTGGCCGAATACATCAACATGGCGACCGTGTCCGCGCTGGCCACGACGCTGTTCCTCGGCGGCTGGCGGGCTCCCTGGCCGATCTCGATCTGGGACGGCGCCAACGAGGGCTACTGGCCGCTGCTGTGGTTCTTCGGCAAGGTCCTGCTCTTCATCTTCTTCTTCATCTGGCTCCGCGGCTCGCTGCCCCGCCTGCGCTACGACCAGTTCATGGCGTTCGGCTGGAAGCGCCTGATCCCGATCTCGCTGGCCTGGATCGTGGCCGTGGCGACGATCCGGGTGGTGTCCACCGGCGAGGCGATCGACCGCTCCTACGTGCTCGGCGCGATCGGCGTGCTCCTGGCGCTCTTCGTCGTGCTGTTCTTCGTCGGCGACCGGACGGCCGAGGAGAAGACGCCCGAGCGCGAGGAGCCCCAGGCCCCGGTCGACGCGTTCGCCGGCGGCTTCCCCGTGCCGCCCCTGCCCCCGGGTGGCCCCGTGCGCGGTGCCGCGCGCCCGCTGACCTTCGCCGATCGGCGTACCACCGTCGGCACCACCAGCGAGGGAGACAACGAGTGAGCGAGCCCAAGACCCTCAAGGAACAGTTCTGGGACCCGGTCGCCGGGTTCGGCGTGACCTTCCGGACGATGTTCAAGAAGGTGGTCACGGAGCAGTACCCCTTCGAGAAGCTGCCCACCGCCCCGCGGTTCCACGGGCGGCACCAGCTCAACCGCTGGCCCGACGGGCTGGAGAAGTGCATCGGCTGCGAGCTGTGCGCCTGGGCGTGCCCGGCGGACGCCATCTACGTCGAGGGCGCCTCCAACACCGAGGAGGAGCGGTTCTCCCCCGGGGAGCGCTACGGCCGCGTCTACCAGATCAACTACCTGCGCTGCATCCTGTGCGGCCTGTGCATCGAGGCGTGCCCGACCCGCGCGCTGACGATGACCAACGAGTACGAGCTCGCCGACGACAACCGGGCCGACCTGATCTACGAGAAGTCCGACCTGCTGGCCCCGCTGCTCCCCGGCATGGAGCAGCCGCCACACCCGATGCGGGCCGGCGCCACCGAGCGCGACTACTACCGCGGCGCCGTCGGCACGGGTGAGGGGAGCGCATCGTGACCTTCTGGATCCTCGCGCCCGTGATGGTGGCCGCCGCCCTCGGCATCCTGTTCGTCCGCAAGGCCGTGCACGCGGCCCTGCTGCTCGCCGTCGTGATGACGAGCCTCGCGGTGCTCTACGCCGTGCTCGAGGCGCCGTTCCTCTTTGCCGTCCAGATCATCGTCTACACCGGCGCCATCCTGATGCTCTTCCTCTTCGTGCTGATGCTCGTGGGCGTCGACGCCTCCGACTCGGTGGTGGAGACGATCCGTGGCCAGCGGGTGCTGGCGGCGCTCGGTGGCCTGCTGCTCGGCGCGCTCCTGGTCGTCGCCCTGAGCCAGGTCTCCCTCGGCACTGCGGTCGGCCTGGAGTCCGCCAACGAGGGCGGCAACATCCAGCAGCTCGCCAACATCCTGTTCTCGCGCTACGTCTTCGCCTTCGAGGCCACCAGCGCGTTGCTCATCACCGCGGCGATCGGCGCGATGGTGCTGGCACACCGCGAGCGCCTCACGCCCAAGGAGGGCCAGGCCGCCCTCGCCGCCCGGCGGATGCGCGACTACGCCGAGACCGGCAAGCACCCCGGCCCGCTGCCCGCGCCCGGCGTCTACGCGCGCCACAACGCCGTCGACACCCCGGCCCTGCTCCCCGACGGCACCGCCTCGGAGCTGTCGGTCAACCGGGTGCTCGCCGCCCGCGGCACCGTCCGCTCGGCCCCGGCCCTGGCCGACGACATCGACGAGGTGCGCAAGCAGCTCGGCGTCGACCCGACCGAGATGCCCGAGCGGTCCGGCAAGTCCTCGGCACCCGCCACCACCACGGAGGACGTCAAGTGACCCAGTACGTCGTCCTGTCCGCGATCCTCTTCACGATCGGCTGCGTGGGCGTGCTGACCCGGCGCAACGCCATCGTCGTCTTCATGTGCGTCGAGCTGATGCTCAATGCCTGCAACCTCGCCTTCGTCGCCTTCGCGAAGCAGCACGGCAACCTCGACGGCCAGGTCGCCGCCTTCTTCGTGATGGTGGTCGCCGCCGCCGAGGTCGTGGTCGGGCTCGCCATCATCATGACCATCTTCCGCACCCGTCGCTCGGCCTCGGTCGACGACGCGAGCCTGCTGAAGTACTGAGGGGACTGCCATGGACCACGTCACCATCCCCGTCGTCGACCCGGGCAGTGCCGAAGGCGTGCTGTCCCTCCTCTGGCTCGTCATCGCGCTGCCCCTCGCGGGCGCGGCCGTCCTGCTCGTCGGTGGCCCGCTGGCCGGGGCGCGGGCCAAGGGCGCGATGGACCGCTGGGGCCCCTGGCTCGCCTGCACAGCAGTGGGCTGGTCCTTCCTCCTGAGCCTGGCGATGTTCTTCGCCCTGCTCGGCCACGACGCCGAGGAGCGCCAGGTCGGGCAGCACCTGTTCACCTGGTTCGAGGCCGGCTCGCTGCACGTCGGGATGGACCTCCTCTACGACCAGCTCTCCGCGCTCTTCCTGCTGCTGATCACCGGCGTCGGCTTCCTGATCCACGTCTACTCCGTGGGCTACATGGCGCACGACGCCCGTCGGCTCCGCTTCTTCGGCTACCTCAACCTGTTCGTCGCGGCGATGCTCGTCCTGGTCCTGTCGGCCAACTTCCTGGGCCTGTTCCTGGGCTGGGAGGGCGTCGGCCTCGCGTCGTACCTGCTCATCGGCTTCTGGCAGCACAAGCACTCCGCGGCCGCCGCGGCGAAGAAGGCGTTCGTCATCAACCGCGTCGGTGACATCGGGCTCTCGCTCGCGGTCGCGGTGATGTTCGCGACCTTCGGCACCACCGACTTCACCACGATCAGCGCGGTCGCCGGCGAGGCGAGCCAGGGCACGCTCAACGCCCTCGGCCTGCTGCTCCTGCTCGCCGCGTGCGGCAAGTCCGCCCAGGTGCCGCTGCAGGCCTGGCTGCTCGACGCCATGGAGGGCCCGACCCCGGTGTCGGCGCTGATCCACGCGGCGACCATGGTGACCGCGGGCGTCTACCTCATCACCCGCTCCAACTTCATCTACGAGCACACCCCGCTCGCGCAGACCGCCGTGGTCGTCGTCGCCACCGTCACGCTGCTCTGGGGCGCGATCCTGGGCTGCGCCAAGGACGACATCAAGAAGGCGCTCGCCGGCTCGACGATGAGCCAGATCGGCTACATGATGCTCGCGGCCGGCCTCGGCCCGGCGGGCTACCCGTTCGCGATCTTCCACCTGCTGACCCACGGGTTCTTCAAGGCCAACATGTTCCTGGGCGCCGGCTCGGTGATGCACGGGATGGACGACGACGTCGACATGCGCCACTACGGCGCGCTGCGCACCTACATGCCGGTCACCTTCCTCACGTTCGCCATGGGCTACCTCGCGATCATCGGCTTCCCGCTCTTCTCGGGCTTCTGGTCCAAGGACAAGATCATCGAGACCGCGCTCGCGGAGAACACCGTGGTCGGCCTCTGCGCCCTCCTCGGCGCCGGCATCACCGGCTTCTACATGACCCGCCTGATGCTGATGACCTTCTTCGGCGACAAGCGCTGGGAGCCCGGCGTGCACCCGCACGAGTCGCCGCAGGTGATGACCATCCCGCTGATCGTGCTCGCCGCGCTGTCGGTGCTCGGCGGTGTGATGATCATCGGCAGCTGGATCGTCGGGTGGCTCGAGCCGGTCACCGGCCACGCGGTCCACCCCGAGCCGCCGATCGCCCCGATCCTGGTCACCCTGCTGGTCGTCGCGGTCGTCGCGGTGGGGGTCGCGGCGGCCTGGTTCCTCATCGGCAGGCGCGACATCCCGCGGGAGGCGCCGGCCGAGGTCTCCTTCGCCACCCGTGCGGCTCGCTCCGACCTCTACGGCGACGCCATCAACGACGTCCTGGTCGTGCAGCCCGGCATGGGCCTGGCCCGTGGGCTGACCACGTTCGACCGGGCGGGCGTCGACGGCGTCGTCGAGGGCGGCTCGGCCGCCGTCGGAGGCATCTCCGGCACCCTGCGACGGGTCCAGAACGGCTTCGTCCGCTCCTACGCCCTCTCCCTCCTCGGCGGCGCCCTGCTCGTCGTCCTGGCCCTCCTGGCGGTGAATCTCGGATGACTGACCTCCCCTGGCTGACGATCCTGGTGCTGGTGCCCCTCGTGGGCGCCGTCGCCACGGCCCTCGCGCCGTCGTCGCTGTCGCGGAACCTGGGTCTCGCCACGTCGGGCCTGGCGCTGCTGGTCGGCGTCCTCGTCGCGACGCAGTACCAGCTCGACGGCGGCATGCAGCTGACCGAGACGCACGCGTGGATCGAGGCGCTGGGCGTGCACTGGGCCCTCGGCGTCGACGGGCTTGGCCTGCTGATGGTGCTGCTCACCGTCGTGCTGGTGCCGCTCGTGATCCTCGCGTCCTGGCGCGAGGCCGACGAGCCCGGCAACGGCGGGGTGAAGGGCTTCGTCGCCTGGGCGCTCGCGCTCGAGGCGATGTCGCTGGCCGTCTTCACCGCGACCGACGTCTTCCTCTTCTACGTCGTCTTCGAGGCGACCCTGATCCCGGCCTACTTCCTGATCGGCGGATTCGGCCGCGAGGGTCGCGGCCGGGCGGCCACCAAGTTCCTGATCTACCAGCTCGCCGGCGGCCTGGTGATGCTGGCCTCGGTGATCGGCCTCTACGTCGTCTCGGCCGACCAGGGCGCACCGACGTTCCTGCTCTCCGAGCTCGCCGCCCTCGAGATCGACCCGGTGACCCAGCGCTGGCTGTTCCTCGGCTTCTTCATCGCCTTCGCGATCAAGGCCCCGATGTTCCCGGTCCACACCTGGCTCGCCGACACCACCGAGAAGGCGACGACCGGCACCTCGGTCCTGCTCGTCTGCGTGCTCGACAAGATCGGCACGTTCGGCATGCTGCGCTTCTGCCTCGGCCTGCTGCCCGACGCCTCGCAGTGGGCCACTCCGGTGGTGGTCGCGCTGGCGCTGGTCTCGATCGTCTACGGCGCGCTGGTCGCGATCGGGCAGGACGACCTGCTGCGTCTCATCGGTCTGACCTCGCTGTCGCACTTCGGCTTCATCGTGCTCGGCATCTTCGTGTTCAGCAGCCAGGGTGCCGCCGGTTCGATCCTCTACATGGTCAACCACGGCATCGGCACCGCTGCGCTCTTCCTGGTTGCCGGCTTCCTGGTGCGGCGCACGGGCACCGCCTCGATCTCCGCGATGGGCGGGGTCGAGAAGGCCGCGCCGGTGCTGGCTGGCATCCTGCTCGTCGCCGCGCTCGCGGCCTGCGGCCTGCCCGGCCTCTCGCCGTTCGTCTCCGAGATGCTGGTGCTGATCGCGGCCTTCAACCACGCCTGGTGGGTGGGCGTCATCGCCGTCACCGCGATCGTGCTCGCCGCGGTCTACGCCCTGTGGGCCTACCAGCGCACCATGACGGGCCCGCCGCGACCCGAGGTGGAGGCAATCGCCGACCTCGACGCGCGTGAGGTCGGCACGCTCGCGCCGCTCGTCCTCGGACTGGTGCTCTTCGGGTTCTTCCCGATGCCGCTGCTCGACGTGATCAACCCGCACGTGACCGACACGCTCAGCCACGTCGGCGTCACCGACGAGCCGCCGGTCGTGACCACCGAGCCCGCCGCAGTCGAGGGAGGCCACCAGTGACCGAGTTCGTCAAGCCCGACGTCGCCTACTTCGAGCTCTGGCCGCTCCTCGTCGTCTTCGGCGTCGCCTGCCTGGGCGTGGTCGTCGAGGCCTTCGCCCCGCGCTCCGCCCGCTACATCACCCAGGCGCTGCTCACCCTCGCCGGCCTGGTGGCCGCCATGGCCGGAGTCGTCATGATCGGCCTCCGCTTCGCCGGCGACGGGGCGGCCGAGGACGGACTCGTCCACGGTGACGGAGCGGCGTACGGCCTGCTCTCGATCGGCGGCACGATCGTCGTCGACGGACCCACCCTGTTCCTCTGGGGCCTCCTGCTGGTCTTCGGGTTCCTCGGCGCCCTGCTCTTCGCCGAGCGCCACCTCGACGGCGGTGTCTCCGCGTTCGCGGGCCAGGCCGCGGCGCTCCCCGGCACCGACGCCGAGCGCGAGGCCTCCACCCGCGGGCTGGACCACACCGAGGTCTACCCGCTGCTGATGTTCGCGCTCTTCGGGATGATGCTGTTCCCGGCGGCCAACGACCTGCTCACCATGTTCGTGGCCCTCGAGATCCTCTCGCTCCCGCTCTACCTCCTCTGCGGGCTGGCCCGCCGCCGGCGCCTGCTGAGCCAGGAGGCCGCGCTCAAGTACTTCCTGCTGGGCGCCTTCTCCAGCGGCTTCTTCCTGTACGGCGCGGCGCTGGTCTACGGGTTCGCGGGCTCGATGGAGTTCGGCGCCATCAACGAGGCCGTCCGCAACGACGCCGCCAACTCCGGGATGCTCCTGGTCGGCATCGGCCTGCTGTCCGTCGGCCTGCTCTTCAAGGTCGGTGCCGCCCCGTTCCAGGCGTGGACCCCCGACGTCTACCAGGGCGCACCGACGCCCGTCACCGCGTTCATGGCCGCCGGCACCAAGGTGGCGGCCTTCGGCGCCATGCTGCGGCTCTTCTACGTCGCGTTCGGCGCCGACCGGTGGTCGTGGCAGCCGATGATGTGGGTGATCGCGGTGCTCACGATGCTGGTCGGCGCGGTCCTGGCCATCACCCAGACCGACGTGAAGCGTCTGCTGGCCTACTCCTCGGTGGCCCACACCGGCTTCATCCTCACCGGCCTGCTCGGGGTCCAGGCGACCGCCGACCTCGCGGTGGGGGAGATCAGCTCGCTGCAGGCGGTGCTGTTCTACCTCGCGACCTACGGCTTCTCCACCCTCGGTGCCTTCGCGGTCGTCAGCCTGGTGCGCGACTCCGGTGGCGAGGCCACGGCCCTGACCCGCTGGGCCGGGCTGGGCAAGGAGTCGCCGGTCGTGGCCGGCGTGTTCGCCTTCTTCCTGCTCGCGATGGCCGGCATCCCGCTCACGTCGGGCTTCGTCGGCAAGCTCGCCGTCTTCTCCGTCGCGCTCGCCGCGGGGGCGTGGCCGGTCGTCGTCTTCGCGGTGCTGGCCAGCATCGTGGCGGCCTTCCTCTACATCCGGGTGATCAAGGCGATGTACTTCGACGAGCCCGTCGGCGACGGTCCGACGGTCGCCTACCCGTCGGTGCTGACCGCCACCACGATCGCGATCGGTGCCGCCGCGACGCTCATGCTGGGCGTGCTTCCGGGCCCCCTGCTCGATCTCGCGGCCGTTGCAGGAGAATTCATCAGGTGACCGCACCTTTCGCGCCGGCGCTCGCCCTCCCCGTCCTCGACGAGGCACTCGCCCGCCGTCTCTCCGAGCGACTCGCCGTCGTCGAGGAGCTGCTGGCCGGACACTGCCGTGCCCGCACGGCGTACGTCTCCCAGGCCGCCTCGCACCTGATGGCGGCGGGGGGCAAGAGGTTCCGTCCGCTGCTGGTGCTGCTGGCGGCGGAGACCGGCCCGCACCCCGAGCGCGACGAGGTGCTCACCGCGGCGTGCGTCGTCGAGCTGACCCACGTGGCGTCGCTCTACCACGACGACGTGATGGACGAGGCGGACCTGAGGCGGGGCGCCGACACGGCCAACGCCCGGTGGGACAACAACACCGCGATCCTCACGGGGGACTTCCTCTTCGGCCGCTCCTCCGAGCTGACCGCCGACCTCGGCCCCGAGGCGGTGCGCATCCAGGCCCGGACGTTCACCCGGCTCGTCGAGGGCCAGATCCTCGAGACCGTGGCGCCCGAGCCGGGGGAGGACGCCCTGGCCCACTACCTCGAGGTGGTGGCCGGCAAGACCGGCTCGCTGATCGCCACGTCGGCGCGCTACGGCGCCATGTTCGCCGGGGCGCCGGCCGCGGTCGTCGAGGCCCTCACACGGTACGGCGAGATCGTCGGCTCGGCCTTCCAGCTCTCCGACGACATCCTCGACATCGCCTCCGACTCCGTGGAGTCCGGCAAGACCCCCGGCACCGACCTGCGGGAGGGCGTGCCGACGCTGCCGGTGCTGATGGCGCAGGCCTCGACGGACCCGGAGGACGCCCGGCTGCTGGAGCTGCTCGCCGCCGACCTCACCGACGACGAGCTGCACGCCGAGGCGCTCGGCCTGCTGCGCAAGCACCCCGCGATGGACGAGGCCCGCGCCTACGTCGTCGCCCGCGCGGAGGAGGCCAAGGCGCTGCTCGGGGCCCTCGAGCCCGGCCCGGTGCGCACCGCGCTCGAGGCCTTCGCGGACATCGTGGCGACCCGGTCCGCATAGCTGAAACGCCGGGTTGCTGCTTGTTCTACCCATGAAATTTGGGTGGTACAGCAGCTAGCCCGGCGTCACAGCGGGCGGGGAGAGGGCTGCGCGCAAGGTGCGGCGCCGGTGGCGGATCGCCTCGGCGGTGAGCACGGCCAGCGCCAGCCAGACCAGGCCGAAGCCGACCCAGCGCCCGGGCGGCATGTCCTCGTGGAACCAGAGCACCCCGAGCGCGAACTGGATGATCGGCGCGAGGTACTGCAGCAGCCCGAGCGACACCATCGAGACGCGGATCGCGGCGCCGCCGAAGAGGATCAGCGGCACGGCGGTCACGATGCCGGTGCTGACGAGCAGCGCCGTGTGGCCGGCACCCTCGGTGCCGAAGTGCGACGCGCCGGTGACGACCAGCCAGCCGACGTACGCCGCGGCGACAGGCGTCAGGAGCGCCGTCTCGATCGCGAGGCTCTCGACGGCCCCCACGCCGGCCTGCTTCTTCGCCAGCCCGTAGGTGCCGAACGAGAACGCCAGGATCAGCGCCACCCACGGCGGCCGGCCGTAGTCGACGGTGAGCACCACGGCCGCGAACCCCGCGATCCCCATGGCCACCCACTGCAGCGGCCGCAGCCGCTCGCGCAGGATCAGCACGCCCATCAGCACGGTGACGATCGGGTTGATGAAGTAGCCCAGCGACGACTCGACCACCCGCCCGTTGTTGACGCCCCAGATGTAGGTCGCCCAGTTGAACGAGATCGTCACCGCCGCCACGCACAGCAGCACCAGGGAACGGCGGTCGCGCACCGCGGCCCGCAGCGCCGTCGTACGCCGGAAGAGGGCGACCAGCGCGACCATCGTCAGCGCGGACCACACGACGCGGTGGGCGAGGATCTCGATGGCACCGGCCGGCTTGAGGAGCGTCCAGTAGAGCGGGAACAGGCCCCACAGCGAGTAGGCGCCAGCGCCGAGGAGGAGACCGCGGCGAGAGTCCTGCACCGGCCGAGCATAGTGGGCCTCCCCGGCGGGCCATGAACTACGATGCCCCAGTCCAGATCCACGTTCCGAGGGGGAACTCACATATGCGGACGATCCGCACGCTCGTCGTCGCCCTGCTGGCCGCTGTTCTCGGGCTCGGCGTCACGACCATCGCACCGGCCCACGCCGACAGCAGCCTGCCCAAGCGCGTCATCACCGAGGAGCCTCCCGGTGACCACCAGGTGACCTACAACGCCTTCAAGCTCAAGGGCAAGGTCGAGAACCCGGTCGTCGACGCCGCCGGCACGGTCACCTACACGCCGTACGCGGACAGCAAGATCCAACTGCAGAAGAAGGCCTGCAAGAAGTGCAACTGGCGCACGGTGAAGAAGTTCAGGACGGACGAGTCCGGGATCTACAAGACCCGCATCTACGCCCCCAAGTCCGGCCGCTGGAAGTGGCGCGTGAAGGTCAAGGGCAGCGACGGCTACGCCACCACCAAGGGCACCGCCTGGACGCTCTACTTCCGCTGAGCCTTCCCGGAGATCATCGAGGTCGCCTGCTGCCAGTGCGTGGCAGCGGGCGACCTCGATCTTCTCCGGCTCAGACGACCGTCCAGGTATCGCCGCCGCCGATCAGGGAGGCGAGCCGCGCCTGCGGGTCGGCACCCTCGCCCTGGGCGGTCGTGATCTGCGCGCGTGCCGCGTCGTCGTACGTCGGCCGCTCGACCTGCCGGAAGATGCCGATCGGCGAGGTGTTGAGGTAGCCGGCGTCGGTGAGGCGGGACAGGGCGAACGCCGTCGACGGGTCGGGGCTGTGCGCATCGTGGACCAGGATGTCGGCCTCGTCGACCCCGCTGGCGGCGACGACCTTCACCCCGCCCGTGCCGGCGTCGCGGACGAGGACCTTCGAGCCACGCCCGTCCTCGAGGGGAGCGCCGAACCGGATCTGCTCGCCGTGGACGAGCGGGATGATCGCGTCGGCCTTGGTGTCCGCGCCCTTGAGCGCGTCGAACGCGCCGTCGTTGAAGATCGGGCAGTTCTGGTAGATCTCGACGAACGAGGTGCCCCGGTGGGCGGCGGCCGCGGACAGCACCGACGTGAGGTGCTTGCGATCGGAGTCGATGGTGCGGGCCACGAAGCTGCCCTCGGCGCCCAGCGCCAGCGAGACCGGGTTGAACGGGTGGTCGACCGAGCCCATCGGGGTGGACTTGGTGACCTTGCCGGCCTCGGAGGTGGGGGAGTACTGGCCCTTGGTCAGGCCGTAGATCCGGTTGTTGAACAGCAGGATCGTCATGTTGACGTTGCGGCGCAGGGCGTGGATCAGGTGGTTGCCGCCGATCGACAGCGCGTCGCCGTCGCCGGTGACGACCCACACCGAGAGGTCCTCGCGGGCCGTGGCGATGCCGGTGGCGATCGACGGTGCGCGGCCGTGGATCGAGTGCATGCCGTAGGTGTCGAGGTAGTAGGGGAACCGCGACGAGCAGCCGATGCCGGAGACGAAGACGATGTTCTCCCGGCGCAGGCCCAGCTCGGGCAGGAAGCCCTGGACGGCCTTGAGGACCGCGTAGTCGCCGCAGCCCGGGCACCAGCGCACCTCCTGGTCGGAGGTGTAGTCCTTGCCGGTCTGCGGAGCGTCGGTGGTGGGGACCAGCTCGACCCCGGAGTGAAGGCCGGGCAGGCCAAGGTCGGCAGTCACGCGATCTCCTCCTTCGTTGCGGGGGTCAGGTCGACCTCGATGCCTTCGGCCTCGGCCACGAGCCCGCCGATGACGTCCGCGAGGACGGCGGCCTTCAGCGGCAGGCCGCGGACCTCGTTGTAGCCGACGACGTCGACGAGGTACTTCGCGCGCAGCAGCAGGGAGAGCTGGCCGAGGTTCATCTCGGGGACCAGGACCTTGTCATAGCGGCTCAGGATGTCGCCGAGGTCGCGGGGGAACGGGTTGAGGTGGCGCAGGTGGGTCTGGGCCACGTGGTAGCCGGCCTTGCGCACGCGTCGTACGCCGGCTCCGATGGGGCCGTAGGTCGAGCCCCAGCCGAGCACGAGGACCTTCGCCTGGCCGGACGGGTCGTCGACCTCGAGCGGCGGGAGCGCCTCGGCGATCCGGTCAACCTTGGCCTGGCGGGTGCGGACCATGAAGTCGTGGTTGGCCGGGTCGTAGGAGATGTTGCCGTGGCCGTCGCCCTTCTCGAGGCCGCCGATGCGGTGCTCGAGACCCGGCGTGCCGGGGATGGCCCACGGACGGGCGAGGGTCGCTTCCTCCCGCTGGTAGGGGAGGAACTCCTCGCCCTCGGGCAGCGGCTCGGCGAAGTCGGGGTCGATCGTCGGCAGCTCGTCGACGCCGGGGATGCGCCAGGGCTCGGAGCCGTTGGCGAGGTAGCCGTCGGAGAGCAGCATCACGGGCGTGCGGTAGGTGATGGCGATCCGGGCCGCCTCGAGGGCCGCCCCGAAGCAGTCGCCGGGGGACTGGGGCGCCACGATCGGCACCGGAGCCTCGCCGTTGCGGCCGAACATCGCCTGGAGCAGGTCGGCCTGCTCGGTCTTGGTTGGCAGGCCGGTGGACGGCCCGCCGCGCTGGACGTCGATGACGAGCAGGGGCAGCTCGGTCATCACCGCCAGGCCGATCGCCTCGGACTTGAGCGCGATGCCCGGGCCTGACGTGGTCGTGACGCCCAGGTGGCCCGCGAACGCCGCGCCGATCGCCGCGCCGATGCCCGCGATCTCGTCCTCGGCCTGGAAGGTCGTGACGCCGAAGGCCTTGTGCTTGCTCAGCTCGTGCAGGATGTCGGAGGCCGGAGTGATCGGGTAGGACCCGAGGAAGACCGGCAGGCCCGACTGCACCCCGCTGGCGACGAGGCCGTAGGCGAGCGCGAGGTTGCCGGTGATGTTGCGGTAGGTGCCGGGCGCCATCGGCGCGGGCTTGACCTCGTAGCGGACCACGAAGGTCTCGGTGGTCTCGCCGAAGTTCCAGCCCGACTTGAACGCCGTGATGTTGGCGTCGCGGATGTCGGGGACCTTGGCGAAGCGCTTCTCCAGGAAGGAGACGGTCGGGTCCGTGGGCCGGCCGTACATCCACGACAGGAGGCCGAGGGCGAACATGTTCTTGGCCCGGGCGGCGTCCTTGCGGGACAGGCCGAACTCCTTGACCGCCTCGACCGTCATGCCGGTGAGGTCGACCTTGTGCAGCGCGAACTCCGACAGCGAGTCGTCCTCCAGCGGGTTGGCCTGGTAGCCCGCCTTGGTGAGGTTGCGCGCGGTGAAGTCGTGCGTGTCCACGATGATGGTCGCACCCTTGGGCAGGTCGCCGAGGTTGGCCCGCAGGGCGGCGGGGTTCATCGCCACCAGCACGTCGGGAGCGTCGCCGGCGGTGAGGATGTCGTGGTCGGCGAAGTGCACCTGGAACGACGAGACGCCCGGCAGCGTTCCCTGGGGGGCGCGGATCTCGGCGGGGAAGTTGGGCAGCGTCACCAGGTCGTTGCCGAAGACGGCCGACTCCTGGGTGAACCGGTCACCCGTGAGCTGCATGCCGTCGCCGGAGTCCCCCGCGAACCGGATGATGACGCGGTCGAGCTGCTTGACCTGCTTGGTCACTGGGGTGTCACCTCACGCGTGCTCCTGC
Organism: Nocardioides gansuensis; assembly: GCF_003076135.1. GTDB lineage: Bacteria > Actinomycetota > Actinomycetes > Propionibacteriales > Nocardioidaceae > Nocardioides > Nocardioides gansuensis. The sequence continues at coordinate 434,887 of NZ_QDGZ01000005.1, forward strand.
CCGCCACCACTTCGGCTGGGCGCGTTGCCTCGGACGTTCGATCGTAGCCCGCGGAGCGCGGCGACGACGGGTCACCCGGGGAGTGGACGCGTGAGGGACGACACGCCGGGGAGTTGCAGCCTTCCTCCAATAGTGCAGTAACCTGCTCGACATTCGTTAAAAACTCCCCATTGGGGACCGTCCAGGAGGACCACATGACCAACCAGAAAAGGAGCCGCGGGCTCCTCGCCGGCCTCGCAATGACCGGACTGGTGGCCCTGACCGCCTGCTCCGCGCAGGGCGTCGACGCGACCGCTGCAAGCGGTGACGGGGCCGGCGGCACGACGCTCAGCGTGGCCGGCTTCTCGGTGCTCGAGGCAGCCAACGAGCCCGTCTTCGAGGGCTTCGCCGCGACCGAGGAAGGCAAGGACGTCGCCATCACCACGTCGTACGGCGCATCCGGCGACCAGTCGCGCGCGGTCGAGGGCGGCCTCGACGCGGACCTCGTCCACTTCTCGCTCGAGCCCGACATCCAGCGCCTCGTCGACGCCGGCCTGGTCGAGGACACGTGGAAGGACAACGAGACCAAGGGCATCGTCACCTCGTCGGTCGTCTCCTTCGTCGTCCGCGACGGCAACCCGCTCGGCATCAAGGGCTGGGACGACCTGGTGAAGCCGGGTGTCGAGATCGTCACGCCCAACCCGGCCTCGTCGGGCTCGGCGAAGTGGAACGTCCTGGCCGCCTGGGGTCACGCACTCCAGGCCGGCGGCACCGACGCGGACGCCGAGGCGTTCGTGAAGAAGTTCCTCGAGAACACCATCGCCCTCCCGGGCTCGGCCCGCGAGGCCACCACGGCCTTCTCCGAGGGCAACGGCGACGTGCTGATCTCCTACGAGAACGAGGCCATCCTCGCGATCGAGAACGGCGAGCCGTTCGACTACATCGTGCCCGACGACACGCTGCTCATCGAGAACCCGGCCGCCGTCACCACGGACGCGCCGGTGGAGGCGCAGGCCCTCTTCGACTACCTGCTGACCCCGGAGGCCCAGGCTGCCTACGCGCAGTCCGGCTTCCGTCCCGTGGTGGACGGGGTCGAGCTCCCGGAGATCCCGGGGGCCAACGATCCCGCCGACCCGTTCCCGACGCCCGGGACCCTGCTCACCGTCGACGAGGACTTCGGCGGCTGGGCGGAGGCCAACTCCCGCTTCTTCGACGAGGAGGAGGGCATCATCACCAGGCTCCAGGTGGAGACGGGGACGGACGGATGAGCTCGGCATCCGCCACAGCCGTGGCCCGGCCGGCGCGTCTGCGCCGGCCGGGCTCCGGCGTCCGGCCCACCAGCCTGACGCCGACGTCCTCGCTCAGCCTGGGCATCGCGGTCACCTGGTTCAGCCTGCTCGTGCTGATCCCGCTCTCCGCGCTCGTGGTCACCGCGGCGGGAGGCGGCTGGGACGCCTACGCGCGCGCCCTGACCAACGGGCAGACGTGGGCCGCGATCCAGCTGACGGTCGGCCAGGCGTTGCTCGTCACCGGCGTCAACGTGGTGATCGGCACCGTCATCGCCTGGGTTCTCGTCCGGGACCAGTTCTTCGGCAAGCGCGTGCTCGACGTGGTCATCGACATCCCGTTCGCGCTCCCGACGATCGTCGCGGGCCTGGTCCTGCTGAGCCTCTACGGCGTGAACAGCCCGATCGGGCTCCACTGGGCGAACACCGAGCGCGCCGTGCTGCTCGCCTTCGCCTTCGTGACCCTGCCCTTCGTCGTACGCACTGTGCAGCCCGTGCTCGAGGAGCTCGACCACGACGTCGAGGAGGCGGCCGCCTCGCTGGGGGCGTCTAGGCTGACGACGTTCCGGCGGGTCATCCTCCCCAGCCTGGTGCCGGCGATCGCCGCCGGTGCGGCGCTGTCCTTCGCGCGGGCCATCTCGGAGTACGGCTCCCTGGTGCTGCTGTCGGGCAACCTGCCTTTCCGCACCGAGGTGGTCTCCGTGCGCGTGCTGAGCTTCATCGAGGGCGGCAACACCGCGGCTGCCGCGGCGCTGGCCTCGCTCATGCTCGCGGTCGCGCTGCTGGTGATCGTCGCGCTCGACCTCGTCCAGCGAAGGGTGGCCCGCCGTGGTTGAGCCGTCCTCCCTCGTGCGCTGGGGACTGCGCCTGCTGGCCCTCGGCTACGTCTTCTTCCTCGTCGCCTGGCCGGTGGCGCTCGTGGTGCAACACACGTTCGCCGACGGGCTCACCACGCTGACCGAGACGCTGACCGACCCGTCCGTCCAGTACGCCCTGACCCTGACGCTGCAGGTCGCGTTCTGGGCGGTGCTGATCAACCTCGTCTTCGGGGTGACGATCTCGCTGCTGCTGGTGCGCCACGAGTTCCCGGGCAAGAGGGTGCTGTCGGCGCTGATCGACGTCCCGCTGTCGGTCTCCCCGGTCGTCGTCGGCTTGGCCCTGCTGCTGGTCTACAACGGCCGCACCGGCTGGTTCGGCCCGTCCCTGGAGGCCGCCGGCTGGCAGGTGATCTTCGACGTCCCCGGCATGGTGATGGCGACGGCGTTCGTCGCGCTGCCGCTGGTGATCCGCGAGGTCGTGCCCGTGCTCACCGAGATCGGCGACGACCAGGAGCAGGCCGCCCGCAGCCTCGGGGCCTCGGGCCGCCAGACCTTCCTGCGCATCACCCTGCCCAGCATCAAGTGGGCGGTCGTGTACGGCGTGGTGCTGAGCCTGGCGCGCTCGCTGGGCGAGTTCGGCGCGGTCAAGATCGTCTCCGGCAACCTCACCGATCGCACCCAGACCGCGACCCTCGTCGTCGAGCAGAAGTACCAGAACTTCGAGCAGTCGACCGCCTATGCGACGTCGTTCGTGCTGGCCGCCGTCTCCGTCCTCTGCATCGTCGTCGTCTCCCTCCTCCGACCCAAGGAAGCCTCCGCATGAGCATCGAGATCTCCGGCGTCACCAAGCGATTCGGCGACTTCGTCGCCCTCGAAGACGTCAACGTGTCCCTGCCCACCGGCCAGCTGACCGCCCTGCTCGGCCCGTCTGGCGGCGGCAAGTCGACGCTGCTGAGGATCATCGCCGGCCTGGAGACACCCGACACCGGCACCGTGGCCATCGAGGGCGTCGACGCGACCCGGCTGCCACCCCGCAAGCGCAACGTCGGCTTCGTCTTCCAGCACTACGCCGTCTTCAAGCACATGACCGTCGCGAAGAACGTCGCCTTCGGACTCGAGATCAGGAAGCGGCCGAAGGTCGAGGTCGCCGAGCGGGTCGACGAGCTGCTCCGGCTGGTGCACCTCTCCCAGTTCGCCCACCGGCTGCCGTCCCAGCTCTCCGGCGGCCAGCGCCAGCGGATGGCCCTCGCTCGGGCGCTGGCGGTGGAGCCCACCGTGCTGCTCCTCGACGAGCCGTTCGGGGCGCTCGACGCGAAGGTCCGCAAGGAGCTGCGCGAATGGCTGCGCCACCTCCACGACGAGGTGCCCGTGACGACGGTGTTCGTGACCCATGACCAGGAGGAGGCCATGGAGGTGGCGGACGAGATCGTGGTGATCAACGAGGGCCGCGTGGAGCAGGTCGGCTCGCCCGACGAGCTCTACGACCTGCCGGCCAACGACTTCGTGATGTCGTTCCTCGGCGAGGTGACCACGCTCGGCGGTACCCAGGTGCGCCCGCACGACGTCGACGTGGCTACCGCGCCCCGGGCCGCCGGCGCGATCGAGGGCACCATCGCGCGGATGCTGCGCATCGGCTTCGAGGTGCGGCTCACCGTGCTGACCGTCGCCGGTGAGGAGGTCTCCGTGGTGCTCACGCGCACGCACGCGCGTGGCCTCGGGCTCGAGGAAGGGGCGACCGTCTGGCTCACCCCCGCGCCCGGCGCGACCGTCGTACCAGCCATGCGGCCGCTCGCCGTCTGACGGGAGGGCGGTGGGCCTGCAACCGTTCTCCGCGCTGCGACGGTTGCTCTCGCACCGCCCGTACGGCGTGCCGCGGGGACACGCCGTACGGGCGGTGACGGAGCAACCTTCTGCTCGAGGGAGACTCTTCCTCACCGCCCGAGGGGAGCGGCCGGCGCGGTCAGCGGTAGTTGGTGAACTGCACCGCGAAGTCGTAGTCCTGCTCCTTGACCAGCCGCTGCACGGCCTGCAGGTCGTCGCGCTTCTTGCTGGAGACACGCAGCTCGTCGCCCTGGATCTGTGCCTTGACGCCCTTGGGGCCCTCGTCGCGGATCAGCTTGGTGATCTTCTTGGCGTTCTCCGAGCTGATGCCCTCCTTGAGGGCGATCGAGATCTTGGACTGCTGGCCCGACTGGCGGGGCTCCGAGGCGTCGAGGATCTTGAGGCTCTGCTGGCGCTTGATGAGCTTGTCCTTGAAGACGTCCAGCACGGCGTTGGCGCGGTCGTCGGCCGAGGCGGAGATCTCGATGGCGTGCTCGCCCTGCCACTCGATGGTGGCGCCGGTGCCCTTGAAGTCGAAGCGGGTGGCGATCTCGCGCGCCGTCTGCCCCAGCGCGTTGTCGACCTCCTGGCGGTCGATCTTGCTCACGATGTCGAAGCTGGAGTCAGCCATGCTGCATCCTTCCGTGCCGGTGGCGGCATTTTTTTCACGGGTGGGGCCTGCGCTATTGTTTCGTCTCGTTGCCGACTCGCTCAACCGGGTCGGACAGCACCCGGCAGGTTGCCCGAGCGGCCAATGGGAGCGGACTGTAAATCCGTCGGCTTTGCCTTCGAAGGTTCGAATCCTTCACCTGCCACATCAGGGAAAATCGGCCCCTGACCAGCGGAAACGTTGGTCAGGGGCCGTTTCGCGTCGTCCGGCTGCGTCCGGCCCAAACCGGCTGTCTACGGGTGTCCGTGTCATATACGTGTCAGCGTTTCGCCCCGGGTGTACGTCACCACAGGGGCAGCTGGCCGCCGTCGGGGCCCGACTTCGAACGCTCTTGTAGCGGATCGGGGACGTTGGGAGGAGTGGTCGCCGGTCGCAGCATCTCGTCGACGGCGCGCCGGCTGCGGTCCTGTTGCCCGGTGACTGGCTTGCTGTAGACCTTGAGGAGCACGTTCGTGCTGTGGCCTGCCTGCTCAGCGATCTCGGCCGGAGAGACGCCGGCGGCGAGCCATGTGGAGACGTAGGCGTGCCGTAGGTCGTATGGGCGACGGGCGAGCGGGCCGTCGTACTCGGCGGGCGTGAGGACAGCCCTGCGGGCGCGATCCCACGCGCGGTAGACGGTGTTCATGCTGACCGTCACCTCGTACGGCGGGGCGATGGGATGTCCGGCCTTGCCGGTGCGGGCGACGAACAGGTGGCCGTGGATGCCGCTGGCGAAGGTGTCGAGGTGGCGGCGCAGGGTGTCGACGAGCTCGGGCGGAGCGGGCACGTATCTGACCGTGCCGGGTGCGCGGTGCTTGAGCGGGCGGTCTTGGCGTTTGCTGTCGTCGTCGGTCCACGCGGGAGCAGTTGATTGTTGGGACCCTGTGATGATGAGCTCACCCCATCCGCTTGCCGGGAGTCGCAGGTCGTCCACGGTCAGGCCGAGGGCCTCGGCGGGCCGGAGGCCTGCGTAGTAGAGGCATGCGAAGAAGGCCTCGAGTGCGGGGTTGCTCTGTCGTACGGCTGTGAGCAGAGCCGTGGCCTGTTCCGGGCTCACGACCGACCGCCGGTCGACGGCAGCGCTGGCTGGAGTGCGCCGGAGATGGAGGTTTCGGAGCGGGTTGACGGTCAGGTGGCCTTCCTCGACGGCTGCATCGAGGGCGTTGTGGAGGACGGCTCGCTTGCGCGCCAATGTCGCCGCGGCGGCGGGCTTGCCATCGAGGCGTCGTCCCAGCCGTTCGACGACGCGGCGGACGGTGGTGGCCTGGCCGAGATCGGTGATGGGGACGCTGTTGCGGGTGAGCCAGGCAATCACTGGCTCGTCAGCGGGGGCCGCGTCTCGGGTGGGATTGAAGGCGACTCGAAGCAGAACCGAGCGCAACATCTGCCAATCCGCCTCCGGAGCACCGGCCGCGGCCGTGAGCTCCAGTGTGGCGTCCGTGAGCGTCTCCGCGATCCCGCGCCGATGGTTCGGAGAGACCTGGGGCCACTTGTTGCGGGCGTAGGAGACGGCATGCTCGAACCAGCTGATCGGCTGGTGCTCATGTGCGAGCACCTCGGGCAATCCGTTGTCGACGTCGAAAGGTCTCCCATGGCGGACGGAGGTGAGCAGCTCGGCGCGGAAGCCGTCCGCAAGCTTGGACGTCGCGAAGGTTCTGCGGAAGCGCTTGCCGGCCACCGCCCAGCGGACTCCGTACGTCGTCCCGCGCGTGCCTCTGAGCGTCTGGATGCTCCACACCCTGACGTCGAAGCTCGATCGTCGCTCGTTCACGACGACTCCAGATGTGCGGCGACCCAGGCGTCGAGCTCGCCCTCGCGGACGCGGATCTGGCCGTTGGGCAGGACGACGCACGGCGGCGCCTTGTGTGCCTGGCGCCAGTCGTAGAACGTGGAGCGGGAGATGCCGAGGTGGTCGCAGACCTCTGTCATCGTGAGGAGGCGCTCGCTGCCGCGCTGGGCGGCCCGGGACGGTAGGGAAGTAGTCATGCCCGAAAAGGCAACTGGCAAGGGAACGAACCGGACACAGCCGGACGGGAACCTGTGTCCGCGTCGAGCCGCCTACTCGGGCCGCGGGGACATTGCCTCGGCCAGGGCGACCAAGGCGACCTGCACGTCGGAGTATTCGGGCTGGTCGAGCACGCCATCGTCCAACGCCCTACGGACGATCTCGAGAACCGACGCCACGGCGCTGGGCGAGTCGAGTACCGCCATGATGCACTCGTGCAGGGAGTGGGCATTCGCTGCGGCCGGTTGGACTGGAGGCCGCGTGGGCTGCGCTGTGGCCGGGGGTGTCGGCGCTGTTTTCCTAGCACGATAGGCCCGCTGCCGGCACGCGTTGGAGCACCAGATCCGCTCCCGGCCGGTGTTGCCCGAGTCCGGGAGCACGGTTGGTAGGGGCTTCCCGCAGCGCCGGCATATGGCCGCCGGTGTGGCCTTGAGCCAATCCAGCATGAGCCGCTCGTCGCGCGCCTGTCTCGCTCGCTCCAGGCGCCGGTTCGGGCTCTCCATGGGGGTCAATCTACGCGGGGAGCGTTACGTAGCGTTACGAAAACCCCGACAGTGGGCCCCTATGTTGCAAGGGGTCTGTGCCGGCCTATTGGAGTTAGCCTGTGTGGCAGGTGGGTGCGGGCGAACGCTTGAGCGAAGAGCGGGCTCGAGGCTGGAAGGTCCGTCACGCCGCTGGCT
>NZ_QDGZ01000006.1 GCF_003076135.1 Nocardioides gansuensis
GGTGTACAGCAGCAATGCCCAGCCGACCGGTACTAATAGGCCGAGGGCTTGTCCCAACACCGTACAAAACACATCACCACATGGAGCATGTGACGCGTCCACTAGGCAGTTCCCAACCAACAAACCCCAGGGGTTTGAAAAGTTGACAGAGTTACGGCGGCCATAGCGAAAGGGAAACACCCGGTCCCATACCGAACCCGGAAGTTAAGCCTTTCAGCGCCGATGGTACTGCAACCGCGAGGCTGTGGGAGAGTAGGACGCCGCCGGACAAACATTCAAGCAGGGGCCATCTGAATAGGTGGCCCCTGCTGCATTTCCCCGTCCGGGGACTAGGTTGGTCCCCGACACGCACGCCATCTGCGTGCACATCTGCACAGTGATCAGGACAAGGAAGGACGGCCACCGTGCCCGAGGAGCGTCGTAGCAAGGGGCCCGCACGAGGGGCCGGCCGGCCCGCTGCGCGGGGAGCCTCGTCAGCTGGTCGCGGTCGCAGCGCCGAGGGCGGCCGCGGCGGCCAGCCCAGCCGTGGCGGGCAGGGTGGCCGCGGGGCATCCGGGAGCCGCAGCAGCCAGGGCGGTGGACCTTCGCGCCAGCGCGACTGGAAGCGTCCCGCGGAGAAGCAGGGCCCGCGCAGCGACGAGCAGTCTCGCTACGACGGCCCGCCGATCCCCGAGGAGATCACCGGCAAGGAGCTCGACCGGGGGATCGCCGCCCATCTCAAGGGGCTGCCCGAGAAGCTCGCGGCCCGGGTCGCCCGTCACCTCGCCGCCGCCGGCATGCTCATCGACGAGGACCCGGAGGCGGCCTACCAGCACGCCCTCGCCGCTCGGTCGCGCGCGTCCAGGCTGGCCGTCGTCCGCGAGGCCGCCGGCGAAGCGGCCTACGCCGCCGGCCACTATGCCGAGGCGCTTGCGGAGCTGCGTGCCGCCAAGCGGATGAACGGCGCCACCGACTACCTGCCGATCATGGCCGACTGCCACCGGGCGCTCGGCCAGCCGGAGCAGGCGATCAAGCTGGCCAAGAGCCCGTCCGTCGTGAACTTCGCTCCGGAGGCGAAGGCGGAGATGACCATCGTCGAGGCCGGTGCGCGCCGGGACATGGGCCAGCTCGACGCCGCGCTGCGCACGCTGGAGCTCGCGCCGCTCACGTCCAAGAGCCGCGCCTCGTGGGTCGTGCGGTTGCGCTACGCCTACGCCGACACCCTCGAGGCTGCCGGCCGGGAGAGCGACGCGCTGGCCTGGTTCCACCGCACCCACGCGATCGACAGCGACGAGATCACCGACGCGGCGGCGCGAGCCGACGCTCTCGAGCGCCGACAGGCCTGACCCGGGCGCAACCCCGGGTGCGCCGGGTGAGGATCGACAGGACACGGTCACCCGTCACAGTGCTCACTGGCATTCCTGCGCCACATCAGTCACAATGAGACCAAACCACATACGTGTCATCCGACCCTGTTCCTTGAAAGTCCGGTCGCCAGGTCGCTGGGGAAGGCGCCGCTGGAGCGCCGGTACTTCAAGGAGGTCACGGTGACCACACGCACTGCAACCCGCCCGGACGGACCCGGGACACGCGGGATCCTCTTCGTGCACTCTGCTCCCTCCGCGCTCTGCCCGCACATCGAGTGGGCGGTCGCCGGAGTGCTGGGCGTTGCCGTCAGCCTCGAGTGGACCCCGCAGCCCGCCCAGCCCGGCTGCTACCGCGCCGAGCTCTCGTGGACGGGGGCTGCCGGCTCCGCCGCGGCCGTCGCCTCGGCGCTGCGAGGCTGGAACCACCTGCGCTTCGAGATCACCGAGGAGCCCACCCCGTCCAGCGAGGGTGCCCGGTTCTCCTTCACGCCCGAGCTCGGCGTCTTCCACGCGGTCACCGGGCTGCACGGAGACATCATGATCCCCGAGGACCGGCTCAAGGCGGCTGTCGTCAAGGCGGCCCTCGGCGACACCACGTTGCTCAACGAGATCGACAAGCTGCTCGGCAAGCCGTGGGACGACGAGCTGGAGACCTTCCGCCACGCCGGCGAGGGCGCGCCGGTCCGCTGGCTGCACCAGGTGGTCTGAGTCCGGCTCAGGGGCGGCGGAGCCGGAACGTCGAGATCGGCAGCATGACCTCGTGGGGCTCGAGCGGGTCGTCGTACCAGGACAGCTTGCCCGTGATCGTGAACCTGCCGGGGCGGGTGGCCCACCTGCACAGGCTGTAGGTGCCCCGGCCCGTGGTCTCGTCGTCGTCGCTCACGAACATGTGGGCGTGCACCGCCCTGCCGCGCGGATCGATCACCGAGGTCTCGAGGGTCCAGTCGTCGGTGGGCAGCTGCAGGGCGTAGCTGAGCCAGTAGGTGTGGCAGCCTCGCCGCAGGCGACGGTCGGGCGCGTGGGTCGTCCCGGTCGCGTCGGCCTGCTGCTCCGCCTGCGCCTCGGACGACGGCGAGCTGCCGAGGAGAGCGGACGTCAGGGTCTCCGGCAGGTCTTCCTGGGCCGGAGCCGGAGAAGTCACTCCCACGCTCGCGAGGGCGAGCAGGGCGGCGATGGCGGCGCGCTTCATGTGGGTTCCTCCCGGGCGGTTGCTCCGAGGACCAACGTCACGCACTGGGCGGGGTTACGCCGGCCCAACATCCCCGAGGCGCGTCACAGAGGGATGTTGCCGTGCCGCCCGCGGTGCACGCCCGAGGTGTCGATCTCGCGGCGGAAGGCGGCGGCGATCGCGCTGCGGGTGCGGGCAGGCTCGACGACCTCGTCGACCACGCCGATCTCGACGGCCTTGTCCACGCCGCCGGCGATGCGCTCGTGCTCGGCAGCCAGCTCGGCCTCGACCTGGGACCGGATTTCGGGGGAGACCTCCGCCAGCTTGCGGCGGTGGAGGATCCGGATGGCCGCCACGGCGCCCATGACGGCCACCTCGGCACCCGGCCAGGCAAGCACCCGGGTCGCGCCGAGGGAGCGCGCGTTCATCGCGATGTAGGCGCCGCCGTAGGTCTTGCGGGTCACCAGCGTCACCCGCGGCACCACGCACTCGCCGAACGCGTGCAGCAGCTTGGCGCCACGGCGTACGACTCCGTCCCACTCCTGGCCCACGCCCGGGAGGTAGCCCGGGACGTCGACCAGCACGATCAGTGGCACGCCGAACGCGTCGCACATCCGCACGAACCGCGAAGCCTTCTCCGCCGACAGCGAGTCGAGGCAGCCGCCCAGGCGGAGCGGGTTGTTGGCGACGACGCCGACGGTGCGGCCGCCGAAGCGACCCAGCGCCGTCACGATGTTGGGGGCCCAGCGCTCGTGCAGCTCCCGCATCGTGCCCTCGTCGAGGACCGCGTCGACGAGCGGGTGCACGTCGTAGGCGCGCTTCCTGGACTCCGGCAGCATCGCCGCCAGGTCGCGGTCGTCGACCGCGTCCTCGTCGAGGCTGCCCTGGGCGCCGAGCAGGGACGCGACGTCGCGCGCCTTGTCGAGCGCCTCGCGCTCGGACTCCGTGAGGATGTGTACGACGCCTGAGCGGCGGCCGTGTGGCTCGGGCCCGCCCAGGCGCAGCATGTCGACGTCCTCGCCGGTCACCGAGCGCACCACGTCGGGGCCGGTGACGAAGATCCGGCCGTCGGGCCCGAGGATCACCACGTCGGTGAGGGCTGGGCCGTAGGCGGCGCCGCCTGCAGCCGGGCCGAGCACGACGGAGACCTGCGGGATGACGCCGGAGGCCTGGGTCATCACCTGGAAGATCCGGCCGACGGCGTGCAGGGAGAGCACGCCCTCGGCGAGCCGGGCACCACCGGAGTGCCACAGGCCGATGATCGGCACGCCGTCGGTGATCGCCCGGTGGTAGGCGTCGACGACCACGCGGCAGCCGAGATCGCCCATCGCGCCACCCATCACCGTGGCGTCGCTGCAGAACGCGACCGCTGTGGTGCCGTGCACGCGGCCGATGGCCGCGAGCATGCCGGAGTCGTCGTCGGGGCTGAGCAGCTCGACAGTGCCCTCGTCGAAGAGGGCGGCGAGCCGGTGGAGCGGGTTGCGCGGATCCTGCTCGCGCGGGAGCCTGCCCGGGCGGGCGGGGCTTGCGGCCGGCGCTTCCTGCGCCGTCGTGGCCGCAGGGGTCACGAGGCGCTACCGAAGGCGACTGCGACATTGGCGCCGCCGAAGCCGAAGGAGTTGTTGAGCGCCACGATGTCGCCCTCGCGCAGCGGCCTGGCCTCGGTCGGGATGTCGAGGTCGACCTTGGCGTCCTTCTCGTCGAGGTTGATCGTCGGGGGGCTCACGTGCTCGCGGATCGCCAGCACCGTGGCCACCGCCTCGAGGGCGCCCGCGCCGCCGAGCAGGTGGCCGGTCATCGACTTGGTGCTCGTGACCACGCACTGGTCGACGGCGTCACCGAGCACGGCGTGCAGCATCAGGCCCTCGGCGATGTCGCCCTGGGGGGTGGAGGTGGCGTGCGCGTTGACGTGCACCACGTCGCGGGGGTCGATGTTGCCCGCCTCGAGCGCCGCCTTGATGGCGCGGGTGCCGCCGCGGCCCTCGGGGTCGGGCTGGGCGATGTCGTGGGCGTCGTTGGAGATGCCGGCCCCGAGCGCCTCGGCGTAGACCCGGGCGCCGCGCGCGCGGGCGTGCTCCTCGGACTCGAGGACGAGGATGCCGGCGCCTTCGCCGAGGACGAAGCCGTCGCGGGCGACGTCCCAGGGACGGGACACGGTGGTGGGGTCGGCCTCGTTCTTCGACAGTGCCATCATCTGCGCGAACGCGGCCATCGGCAGCGGGTGGATCGCCGCCTCCGTGCCGCCGGCGATCACGACGTCGGCGCGGCCGAGGCGGATCAGGTCGATCGCCATGGCGATCGCCTCGTTGCCGGACGCGCAGGCAGACGTGGGGGCGTGCACGGCCGCGCGGGCGCCGTAGGCGAGGCTGATGTTGGCGGCGGGTGCGTTGGGCATCAGCATCGGCACGGCCAGCGGCGAGACGCGGCGCGAGCCCTTGTCGCGGAGGGCGTCGTAGTTGGAGAGCAGGGTGGTCACGCCGCCGATGCCGGAGGCGACGGCGACGGCGAGGCGCTCCTTGTCGAGCTCGGCGGAGTCGAGGCCGGCGTCGGCCCAGGCCTCCTGGGCGGCGACCATCGCAAACTGGGTGGAGCGGTCCCAGCGGCGGGCCTTCACGCGGTCGAGCACGTCGGCGGGCTCGACGGCGATGCGGCCGGCGATCTTCACGGGGATCTGCTCTGCCCACTCGTCGTCGAGGTGGCGGACGCCGGAGCGACCGTCGAGAAGGGCTCGCCACGTCGTGGGCACGTCGCCGCCGACGGGGTTGGTGGTGCCGAGGCCGGTGATCAGGACGCGGGTTGTCATGCTCGATCCGTTTCGCTGGAGGGCTGTTCGATGGGAGGCGAGGGGGAGACTCGCCCGGTCCGCCGGCTGCGAGAGCGAGGGGCGGACCGGGCGGGAGGCTCAGCCCTGCGCGCGCTCGATGTAGGCGACGGCGTCGCCCACGGTCTTGAGGTTCTTCACCTCGTCGTCGGGGATGGTGACGCCGAACTTCTCCTCGGCGGCGACAACGACCTCGACCATGGACAGCGAGTCGACGTCGAGGTCGTCGACGAACGACTTGTCCATCTCGACGTCATCGGCGTCGACGCCGGCGACCTCGTTGACGATCTCGGCGAGGTCGGCGCGGATCTCTTCGGTGGTGGCCATCTGGGCCTTCCTTTCGGGGTGGGTGATGCGTTGGGCTGGGAGGGAAGCTCAGGGGACGGTGACGACCTGCGCGGCGTAGGCGAGCCCGGCTCCGAACGCGACGAGCAGGGCGGTGTCTCCGCTGCGCGCGTCGCCCTCGGCGTACATCCGGTCCAGCGCGAGCGGGATCGACGCCGCCGACGTGTTGCCCTGCTCGGCGATGTCGCGGGCGATGCGGACGTGCGGGGGGAGCTTCATCGAGCGCGCCATCGCGTCGATGATGCGCATGTTGGCCTGGTGGGGGACGAAGAGGTCGAGGTCGTCGATCGAGACGCCGGCGCGGTCGAGCGCCTGCTGGGCGACCTTGGCCATCTGGAAGGAGGCCCACCGGAAGACCGGGTTGCCCTGCATGACCAGGTGCGGCATCACGCCGGATCCGGGGGAGTCCTCGGTGCCGACGACGTCGCGCCAGTCCTCGCGCTGGCGGATCAGGTCGAACTGCTCGCCGTCCGAGCCCCACACGACCGGACCGATGCCCGGCTCGTCGCTGGGTCCGACCACCATGGCGCCCGCGCCGTCGGCGAAGATGAAGGCCGTGCCGCGGTCGGCCAGGTCGGTGATGTCGGTGAGTCGCTCGACGCCGATCACCAGAACATGGCGGGCGCTGCCGGCCCGCACCATGTCCGCGGCCAGCGCGACGCCGTGGCAGAAGCCGGCGCAGGCGGCCGAGATGTCGAACGCCGCGGCCTGGTCGGTGCCGAGCTCGTGGGCGATCGCGGTGGCGACGGCGGGGGTCTGGAGCAGGTGGCTGACGGTCGCGACCAGGACGCAGTCGACCTGGGCGGCCTCCAGCCCGGCCCGCTCGAGCGCCTGCCGGGAGGCGGCGACGGACATCATCTGCACCGTCTCCTCGGGCGTCGCCCAGCGGCGCTGCTTGATGCCAGAGCGCTGCTGGATCCACTCGTCGCTGGAGTTGATGGCCTCGATGACGTCGGCGTTGGGCACGATCCGCGACGGGCGGTAGGCGCCGAGGCCGAGGATGGCGGCGTGCGGCCCGCCGGTGACTGCTCCGATGCGGGTCATGAGCTGCTCCCCTCGGGGTGAAGGCGCACCAGCGGCTGGCCGGGGGAGACCAGGTCGCCGTCGTGGACCAGCCACTCGACCACCTGTCCGCCGTGGGGCGCCAGGACCGGGGTGCGGTCGCGGAGGCTCGCGACGTCGCCGATCGTAGCCCCCGCCGCGAGGACGTCGGACTCCGCAGCCTGCGCGTCGAGGTGGAAGGTGCCCTTGGCGGGGGCGACGACCATCCGCCACGTCGGCGTGGTCTCGATCATCGAGGCCTCACCGTGCTTGGCGCAGAACTCGCGCGCCGCCTCGAGCTGGTCGGGCGTCTTGAGGGCGAACGTCTCGACGCCCTTCATCGCGCGCTTGGCGATGCCGGTGAGGGTGCCTGCGGGCGGCATCTCGAGGATGCCGGTGACGCCGAGGTCGAGCATCGTCTCCATGCACAGGTCCCAGCGGACCGGGCTCGCGATCTGGCCGACGATCCGGGCCAGGACCTCGCGGCCGTCGTGCACGACCTGGCCGTCGCGGTTGGAGATGACCGGGGTGCGCGGGTCGTGCGTCGACACCGAGCGCGCCAGGCCGGCCAGATGGCTCACGGCAGGCTCCATGTGGACGGTGTGGAAGGCGCCCGCGACGCTCAGCGGCACCAGGCGGGCCTTGGCGGGCGGGTCTGCCGCAAGGGCTGCGAGCTGCTCGGCCGTGCCGGCGGCGACCACCTGGCCGGGGCCGTTGTCGTTGGCGGCGGTGAGGCCGTGGCGCTCGAGCGCGGAGAGTACGTCGTCGCGGTCGCCGCCGAGGACGGCCGTCATGCCGGTCGGGGTGGCCTCTGCGGCGGCGGCCATCGCGGCGCCGCGCTCGCGGACCAGCACCATCGCCTGCTCGGCGCTGATCGCCCGGGCACCCGCGGCCGCGGTCAGCTCGCCCACGCTGTGGCCGGCGACGGCACCCACGTGGCGGAACGCGTCGCCCGGGTGGGGGAACAGCTCGAGGGCGGCGACCAGGCCCGTGGCGACCAGGAGGGGCTGCGCGATCCGCGTGTCGCGGATCGTCTCGGCGTCGGCCTCGGTGCCGTAGTGGGCCAGATCGAGGCCCGCGACGGTCGAGAGCCAGTCGAACCGGCTGGCGAACGTGGGGTCCTCCAGCCAGGGGCTGAGGAATCCGGGGGACTGGGCCCCTTGACCGGGAGCGACGATGACGAGCACACGTCAAGACTGCCGGGACCGGCGCTGGCAGACGGGGTCGGCGCCGACGAAAGTGCACCGCCAAGTTTGTAGGGATCCTACAATTGCGCGCGCCCGAGGTTACGGGTAGACGTGCAGCAGGTTACGACCGCCCGGACTGTCGGCCGAGCACCAGGGCGATCTGGAGCGTGAAGCCGTCGCGGGGAGTCGCCGGGGCCAGCCCGGTCACGTCGGCCACTTGCCGGAGCCGGTAGCGCACGGTGTTGGGGTGCACGAAGAGCGTGCGGGCGGTCGCCTCGATCGAGCAGCCGTGCTGCATGTAGGCCGACAGGGTCTCGACGAGGGTGCCCCGGGCGCCGAGGAGGGGCAGGTAGACCTCATCGACGAGGTGCCGCCGTGCGTGACCGTCGCCCGCCAGCGCCCGCTCGGGCAGCAGCTCGTCGCTGCACACCGGTCGCGGCGCCTCAGGCCAGCCATCCGCGGCCCGGTGGGCCGACAGGGCCGCCCGGGCCGAGGCGTGCGCCCGGCTCAGGTCGTCGGTCACCGGGCCGACCACGACCGGCCCCTCGCCGAACAGGCCCGCCACCACGTGCGCCGCCTTCCGGGCGTCCTGCACGCCGCCCAGCACGACCACCAGCCGCTCGCCCTGCGTGGCGCACAGGGCGTCCATGCCGGCGGCCCGCGCCACGCGGCGTACCTCCTCGAACACGTCGGTCTCGGCGCGCTGCCCGGGGACCGCGCCCAGCACCACCGCGACGTCGCCACGCGCCCCCCAGCCCAGTGCGCTGGCGCGGGAGAGCACCGTCTCGTCGGCCTCGGAGCGCACCACCGCGTCCACGACGAGCGCCTCGAGCCGGGCGTCCCACGCGCCGCGGACCTCGGCCGCGCGGGCGTAGACCTCGGCGGTCGCGAACGCGACCTCCCGGGCGTAGCGCAGGATCGACTGGTGCACGTCGGGAGCGTCGGCGGGATCGAGGAGGTGGTCGATGTTGGACTCCACGACCTCGATGCTGACGCGGATCAGGTCCACGGTCTGCTTGAGGGTGATCACGCCGGTCAGCTCGCGCGGGGCGGCACCGAAGACCATGGTCGCGAGCTCAGGCGTGTCGACCTCGGGGTCGTACCACTCCACGAAGCCGCGGATGCCGGCCTGCACGATCATGCCCACCCAGGAGCGGTGCTGGGCGCTGAGCTCGTTGAACCAGGGCATGTCGCTGGCCATCCGCGCCGTGGCCGCGGTGCTGAGCGCTCCCGTCGAGCGCTGGAGGACGCTCGCCGCGCGACGACGGGAGGGGGACATATCGGTGAGGCTAGTCACATGTGCCTCGGCGGTCACTCGGGGGTGGAGGTCCCATAACGAATTGGCTGCATCCGCCTCCGTGAGGGGTCGGCCGCTCGTGACCTGGGTATCGATATCTGGTTGAATCGCGAAACATCAGATCTGAGGAGGCGTCATGTCCGAGGTCGAGTTCGTCACCATCCACGGGCATCGGCGAGCCTTCGTCAGGAAGGGCAGCGGGCCGGTGCTCCTGCTGCTCCACGGCCTCGCGTGCGACCACACCACGTGGTCCCCGGTCATCGACCGGCTGGCGAAGCACTACACCGTGATCGCACCCGACCTCCTCGGCCACGGGCTGTCGGACAAGCCGCGCGCGGACTACACCCTCGGCGGCTACGCCAACGGGATGCGCGACCTCCTCACGCTGCTGGGCATCGACCGGGTGACGGTGGTCGGCCACAGCTTCGGGGGCGGCATCGCGATGCAGTTCGCGTACCAGTTCCCCGAGCGCACCGAGCGGATGCTGCTGGTCGCCCCAGGGGGCCTCGGGCCCGAGGTCACGATGCTGATCAAGCTGATCCAGGCGCCGGGCTGGGAGCCCGTCATGCGGCTGCTCACGCAGCCCGGGCTGCGCCACGCGAGCACGACTGCGCTGCGCGTGCTCTCCACGGTCGAGACCGCCCACACGCGCGACCTCGACGAGATCGCCGACATCCTCGAGTCGTGGAAGGACCCGCGCACCCGCTTCGCCATCCGCCACCTCGTCCGCGCTGCCATCGACTGGAAGGGCCAGATCGTCACGATGTCCGACCGCGCCTACCTCACCGAGACGGTGCCGGTGGCCGTGGTGTGGGGCCGCGACGACCAGGTGCTCCCGGTCCACCAGCTCGAGAGCGTCGCTGTCCTCGCGCCCCGGGCGGCGACGTACGTCTTCGAGCTTGCCGGCCACTTCCCGCACAAGGACCACCCCGAGCGGTTCGTCGAGGTGGTGCACGACTTCGTGCGCACCACCCAGCCGTCGAAGTACAGCCGCGCGCGGATGCGCCAGCTGCTCCAGCGCGGGAGCCTGACGCCCGTGCGCCAGGCCGAGGGCGGCGAGGCTCCGGTGGAGCCGGTGCGCGCCCTGGCCTGACGCCGGGTCGGCGTCAGGCGTCGCCGCCCTCCTGCATCACGCCACGGACTGCGGTCGGGTCGTCGATCCGGTACCTCGCCGCGGCCTCGGCCACCTTCGCCACCGGCACCTGGCCCGCGTCGGCCAGCGCCTGCAGCGCCTGGACGACCACGCACTGGGCGTCGACGTGGAAGTAGCGTCGGGCGGCGGGGCGGGTGTCGGCGAAGCCGAACCCGTCGGTGCCGAGCACGCGGTAGTCGGCGGGCACCCAGCGGGCGATCTGGAGAGGTACGGCGCACATGTAGTCGGAGACGGCGACCACCGGGCCCTCGACGCCCGCGAGCTTGTCGGCGACGTAGGCGGTGCGCTTGGCCTCGGTCGGATGGAGCAGGTTCCACTCCTCCGCCGCGACGGCGTCGCGGGCGAGCTCGTTCCACGAGGTGACCGACCAGGTGTCGGCCTGCACGCCCCACTCCTCGGCGAGCAGGCGCGCGGCCTCCGCCGCCCACGGCATGCCGACGCCCGAGGCCATCAGCTGGACGCGCGGGCCCTCGCCCTGCGCCACGCCCACCCGATGGATGCCGCGCAGGATGCCCTCGACGTCGGCGTTCTCGGGCTGCG
This sequence comes from Nocardioides gansuensis, assembly GCF_003076135.1. GTDB lineage: Bacteria > Actinomycetota > Actinomycetes > Propionibacteriales > Nocardioidaceae > Nocardioides > Nocardioides gansuensis. The sequence continues at coordinate 10,899 of NZ_QDGZ01000006.1, forward strand.
CGGGCTGGTCGACCGGCTCGTTGTAGACGGTGACGTAGTAGATGACGTCCTCCGCCTCCGGGCCGTACATCCGCTCCAGGCCGGCCTTCATGATGTGGCTGACCTCGTAGGCGAAGGCGGGGTCGTAGTGGACGATCGCCGGGTTGGTCGAGGCGATGAGCGGCGAGTGTCCGTCGGCGTGCTGGAGACCCTCACCGGTCAGCGTCGTGCGGCCGGCGGTGGCACCGATCAGGAAGCCGCGTGCGAGCTGGTCGGCCATCGCCCAGATCGAGTCGGCGGTCCGCTGGAAGCCGAACATCGAGTAGAAGATGTAGAACGGGATCATGTGCTCGCCGTGGGTGGAGTACGCCGATCCCGCGGCCGTCGCGGAGGCCATGGCCCCGGCCTCGGAGATGCCCTCGTGCAGCATCTGGCCCTGCGCGGACTCCTTGTAGGCGAGCAGCAGTTTGCGGTCGACCGACTCGTACTGCTGGCCGCCCGGGTTGTAGACCTTGGCGCTCGGGAACATCGAGTCCATGCCGAACGTCCGGTACTCGTCGGGCGCGATCGGCACGATCCGGTCGCCGATCTCCGGGTCCTTCATCCAGTCCCGGAGCAGCCGGACGACGGCCATCGTGGTGGCGATCTTGTTCTTGCCGCCGCCCTTGCGCAGGTCGGCGTAGACCTCGTCGCCGGGCAGCTTCAGCGGCTGGGCCCGGACGACGCGGCGGGGGAGCGAGCCGCCGAGCGCGTTGCGGCGCTCGAGCATGTACTGCGTCTCCGGGGCCTCGGCGCCGGGGTGGAAGAACGGCGCGCCGCCGGTCTTCTCGTAGGACTCCTCGAGATCGCGGTCGCTGATCGGGAGGTAGAGCCGGTCGCGGAACCGCTTGAGGTCCGCCATCGTCAGCTTCTTCATCTGGTGGGTGGCGTTCTTGCCCTCGAGGGCGTCGATCGTCCAGCCCTTGATGGTCTTGGCCAGGATCACCGTCGGCTGGCCGACGTGCTTGGTGGCGGCGTCGAACGCGGCGTAGACCTTGCGGTAGTCGTGGCCACCGCGCGGCAGCTTCTCGATCTGGTCATCGGACATGTGCTCGACCATCGCGCGCAGACGGGGATCGTCGCCGAAGAAGTGGTCGCGGATGTAGCCACCGGTCTCGGTGGAGTAGGTCTGGAACTGGCCGTCCGGGGTGCTGTTCATCCGGTTGACCAGGACGCCGTCGACGTCGCGGGCGAGCAGGGCGTCCCACTCGCGGCCCCAGACGACCTTGATGACGTTCCAGCCGGCGCCGCGGAAGTTGGCCTCGAGCTCCTGGATGATCTTGCCGTTGCCCGTGACCGGGCCGTCGAGCTGCTGCAGGTTGCAGTTGATCACCCAGGTGAGGTTGTCCAGCTCCTCGCGCGCGGCGACGCGGATGGCGCCGAGCGACTCGGGCTCGGCCATTTCGCCGTCGCCGAGGAACGCCCACACGCGCTGGTCGGAGGTGTCCTTGATGCCGCGGTTGGCCAGGTAGCGGTTGAAGCGGGCCTGGTAGATCGAGTTGATGCCGGTGAGGCCCATCGAGACGGTGGGGAACTCCCAGAAGTCGGGCATCAGGCGGGGGTGCGGATAGGACGAGAGGCCGGCGCCCTTGCCGTGCTGGACCTCCTGGCGGAACCGGTAGAGCAGCTCCTCGTTCAGACGGCCCTCGAGGAACGCACGGGCGTAGATGCCGGGGGAGGCGTGGCCCTGGATGAAGACCTGGTCACCGCCGCCGGGGGCCTCCTTGCCGCGGAAGAAGTGGTTGAAGCCGACCTCGTAGAGGCTGGCGCTCGACTGGTAGGTGGCGATGTGGCCACCGACCTCGAGGCCCTTGCGGTTGGCGCTCGACACCATCACCGCGGCGTTCCAGCGGATGAAGGCGCGGATGCGGCGCTCGACCTCCTCGTCGCCGGGGAACCACGGCTCCCGCTCGGACGGGATGGTGTTGATGTAGTCGGTGCTGCGCAACGCCGGCACCCCCACTTGCTTCTCGCGAGCGCGCTCGAGCAGGCGCAGCATCACGTAGCGGGCCCGCTCGCGCCCGCGGTCGTCCAGCAGCGCGTCGAACGAGTCGAGCCACTCGAGGGTCTCGTCGGGGTCGATGTCGGGAAGCTGGGTGGGGAGGCCCTCGTGGATGACCGACGGGGTGGCGCCGGAGTGCATCGCGGGGCGGGACTGGTCAGGGTGGGACACGTCACTCACAGGGGCATCGTGTCACCTTCCGACAGCGGACGAAATCTACCGATGAGTACGTGATCCCTGCGCGGACAGTGCGCGACACGGGGCCCGCGGACCGGGACAGGGTTGCGCCCCCGCGTCAACTCCGGTGGACTACGTTCACTTCCCGCGTGACGCGCGGGCCGGCAAGTCCGCAGATTGCGGAGATCTTCGAACGACGGAGGCGTGGCGTTGAGCTCGACGGTGGGTGGCGGAGCCGCCCCGACAGCAGGACCGGCAGAGCGGCTTGGCTTGAAGCCCGGGATGGTGATCCAGGAGCTCGGCTGGGACTCCGACACCGACGACGAGCTACGGGTCGCGATCGAGGACGCCATCGACGCGGACATGGTCGACGGTGACTACGGCAACGTCGTGGACGCCGTCCTGCTCTGGTGGCGCAGCGAGGACGGTGACCTCGTCGACGGCCTCGTGGACGCGCTCACCGACCTCGTGGGGGGCGGGTCGATCTGGTTGCTGACCCCCAAGGTGGGACGAGCCAACAGCGTGGACCCCGCCGACATCGCCGAGGCTGCGCCGATCGCGGGCCTGTCCCAGACCACCACCGCCTCGGTGTCAAAGGACTGGATGGCGACCCGGCTGGTCGCGCCCAAGACTCCCGCCTGACCTCCGCACGGCGGATCCAGACTCAGGACTGACGACTTGAACAAGCTCCGTGGCCGTGCGGCCGACGCTGCCACCTCGCTGCGCGTCCTCGCCTCCTCCGGCGTCATCCGGCCCTACGGCCCGGGCACGCTCGCCGGCCTCGTCGGGGTGCTTCGCAACTGGGGCACGGGCCCGGCCGGTGGCTTCATCTCGCTGGCCCTCCGCGAGCCCGGTCGGGTCGGCCTGATCGACGAGCTCGGCGAGCTCACGTTCGGGCAGCTGCACCAGCGCAGTAACGCGCTCGCGCGCGGGCTGGCGGGCCTGGGCGTCCGGGAGGGCGACTCGGTCGCGGTGATGTGCCGCAACCACCGCGGGTTCGTGGACGCCACCGTCGCGGTCGCCAAGCTGGGCGCCGACATCCTCTACCTCAACACCGCGTTCGCCGGCCCGCAGCTGGTCGACGTGCTGGCGCGCGAGGACCCGACCGTCGTCATCCACGACGAGGAGTTCACCGGCCTGCTCGCCGGCGCCCACGTGGAGCGCCGCGTGATCGGCTGGTCGGAGTCGGGGGAGGGCACCACCCTCGAGTCGCTCATCGCCTCGCACGACGACCGCGACGTCACGCCGCCGTCGCGGCACTCGCGCCTCGTGATCCTCACCTCGGGGACGACCGGCACACCGAAGGGCGCCCCGCGCAACGAGGCCGGCATCGACGCCGCCGTCGCGCTGCTCTCGCGGATGCCGCTGAAGTACGGCTGGCGCACGCACATCGCTGCGCCGCTCTTCCACACCTGGGGCTTCGCTCACCTCGCGCTCTCGATGCTCCTCGGCTCCACCGTGGTGCTGCGCCGCAAGTTCGAGCCCGAGGGCGCCCTCCAGGTCGTCGAGAGCCACGGCTGCCAGTCGATGGTCGTGATCCCGGTGATGCTCCAGCGGATCCTGGCGCTCGACCCCGAGGTGCTCGACCGCTACACCCTGTCCTCGCTCGAGGTCGTCGCGGCGTCGGGCTCCGCCCTGCCGGGTGAGCTCGCGCTGACCTGGATGGACCGCTTCGGCGACAACCTCTACAACATCTACGGCTCGACGGAGGTCGCCTACGCCTCGATCGCCATGCCGTCGGACCTGCGCGCGGCGCCGGGCGCGGCGGGCAAGCCGCCCCACGGCACCGTCGTACGCATCTATGACGAGGCCGGCCGGCCGGTGCCGGACGGGCAGAGCGGGAGGATCTTCGTCGGCAACAGCCTGCTCTTCGAGGGCTACACCGGTGGCGGCGGCAAGGAGATGATCGACGGCCTGATGTCCAGCGGCGACGTCGGGCGCTTCGACGAGCACGGCCGCCTGCACATCGAGGGCCGCGACGACGAGATGATCGTCTCCGGAGGGGAGAACGTCTTCCCCAAGGAGGTCGAGGATTGCCTCGTCGGCCACGACGCGGTGCTCGAGGCGGCCGCGGTGGGCGTCGACGACCCCGACTTCGGCAAGCGGCTCCGGGCGTTCGTCGCCACCTCGGCCCAGGTCACCGAGGACGAGCTCAAGGAGCACGTGAAGGCCAAACTGGCCCGCTACAAGGTGCCGCGTGAGATCGTCTTCGTCGACGAGCTGCCGCGCAACGCCACCGGAAAGATCCTCAAGCGCGAGCTCACCGAGTGGGCCGGCAGCCAGGACGTGGGCACGGCATGACCGAGCTCGAGATCGGCGGCCCGGCGCCTGACTTCACCCTGCGCGACCAGTTCGGCCAGGACATCACGCTGTCGTCCTACCGGGGCAGCAAGGCCGTCGCGCTGGTCTTCTACCCCGCGGCCTTCTCGGGCGTCTGCACGGGGGAGATGGCCACCATCCGCGCTCGCCTCGACGAGTTCATGACGTTCGACACCGAGGTGCTGGCCATCTCGTGCGACCCGACCTACTCGCTGCGCGCCTTCGCCGATGCAGAGGGACTCAACTTCCCGCTGCTCTCGGACTTCTGGCCGCACGGCGCGGTGACGTCGGCGTACGGCGTCTTCGACGAGACCAAGGGCAAGCCGCGCCGTTCGACGTATGTCGTCGACCGGCAGGGGCTGGTGCGCTGGTCGGTGCACAACCCCAGCCCGGAGGGCCGGGACCTGGACGAGCTCCTGGCCCAGCTCCGCGCGGCCGTCTGAGAGCGTCGGGAGGCGGCCCGGGGCGGGCCAGCAGAAAAAGTTCCTGCGATTTTTTCAAGATTTCAATGACAGGACTTGAACCGGACACGTAAAGTTCAACGTGTCGAGCCGCTGGTGACCCGAGACGCCAGCGGCTCGACATTAATTTTGCCCCGGGGCGGCGGTTCCGCCGGTGCGGAGCCGCTCGCGTAGGCTGGGCCGGCCCGCTCGCCACGCGCAGCGCGGGCACGCGCGTCGGTAGCTCAGCGGTAGAGCACTCGGTTTACACCCGAGCGGTCGGCGGTTCGAAACCGTCCCGACGCACCATGCCTTCCCCGGGTCCTCGTCGGTCCGGGTCCTCGTCGGTCTCCGGCACCGATGAGAGGGCTCTCATCGGTGGCTCATGGCCACCTCACCGCACCCCGGCACGGTGGTGCTCGTCCACAGCCGAAAGAAACCGGGCCGGCGTGGCTGGGCAGCTGGCCCAGCCCCGGTGCCGGGCTCTGACGAGAGGAACACCATGAAGAAGCTGATCCCCACCGCCCTGCTGGGAGTCGCGGGCCTCACCACCGTCGGGCTCCTCGGCCTGCAGGCCCCCAGCGTGCAGGCCGACGAGCTGGCCAAGCGCGACGAGGACGTGGTCGAGCTGGTGCTCGTGGCCGACGACGACGATGACGACACCAACACCGACGACGGTGGCGGCGACGACACCGACACCGGTGCCAGCGCCAGCACCCACGACGGCACCCGGAGCAACTTCACCGGGGTGAGCCGCGACCGCGACATCAGCCGCTCGGACAAGACGCGCGACTGGACCCGCGAGGGCAACGGCAAGAAGCGGGACTGGTCGGCCAACAGGACCAACGACCGCAGCCGCAACGACACCCGCGGCTGACGATGGCGCGGCACGAGGACAGCTGGGGCCTGCGCGAGGGGGACGCGCTGGCACCCGAGCTGACCGCGGTGCGTCTGCTCGGGGGCGGCCACGCCTACGAGGCGTGGCTCGCCTTCGACGAGGTCACCTGGTCGCCGGTGGTCGTCAAGGTCCTCCGGCCGTCGCAGGTCGACGACGCCTCCTCCCGGCGCGGACTGCGCCGGGAGGTGGCGGCCCTGGCCGAGGTGAACCACCCGGTCGTGGTGCGGGCCCTGCGCCACGACCTCGACGGTGACCGCCCGCACGTGGTGCTCGAGCAGGTCGACGGCCCGCGGCTCTCCACGCTGATCCGGAGGTACGGCCCCCTGCAGCCGCAGCAGTACCTGCCCCTGGCGATCGACGTCGCTGCGGCGCTGCACTACCTGCGGCGGGTCGGGTGGGTGCACCTCGACATCAAGCCCAGCAACGTGATCATGGGCGCCCCCGCACGGCTGATCGACCTCTCGGTCGCCCGGCCGGAGGAGGAGGCGCGGACGCTCACGCACCTGATCGGCACGGACGCCTACATGGCGCCGGAGCAGTGCGACCCGGGCGCCCGCGTCCCGTCGTACGCCAGTGACGTCTGGGGGCTGGGGGCCACGCTGCACCACGCGGTGTCGGGCAGCCGGCCGTTCGCCGACGGCGACCCCGACGCCGCGGACCTGGCGGACCGCTTCCCGCAGGTGGCCGGCCGGCCGCGGCGGCTGCCCGCGGGCGTGGCGCCCGAGGTCGCGAAGGTGGTCGAGGCCTGCCTCGACCCCGACCCCGATGCCCGGCCGCTGCCGCACGAGGTCGCCGACACGCTCGCGCCGGTGCTGGCGAGCCAGCCCCGCGGGTCGCTGGCGGGCTTCAAGGTGCGCGGCTGAGTCAGGCCCGGAAGCGGTAGCCGACGCCGCGGACCGTCTCGATGGCGTCGGTGCCGACCTTCCGGCGCAGGTAGCCGACGTAGACGTCGACGACGTTGGATCCCGGGTCGAAGTCGTAGCCCCAGACGTGGTCGAGCAGCTGCTCGCGGGTGAGCACCTGCCCCGCGTTGAGCATGAAGATCTCGGCGAGCGTGAACTCCCGCGCCGACAGGTCCAGTTCGCGCCCACTGACCGTGACCCGCCGGGTGCGCCGGTCGAGGGTCACGGCGCCGGCCACGAGCAGGTCCTCGTGGGACCCGGCGTCGGCGCCGTCGGCCTGCCGCAGCCGCACCCGCACCCGGGCGACCAGCTCGGCGAAGCGGAACGGCTTGGGCATGTAGTCGTCGGCGCCGCCGTCGAGCGCGGTGACCGTGTCGGTGACCGAGTCGCGGGCCGTCAGCACGATCACCGGCATCCGGCTGCCCTGGGAGCGCAGCTGGTCGAGCACCTCGAAGCCGTCGATGTCGGGGAGCCCGATGTCGAGGACCATCAGGTCGAAGCGGCCGGACAGCGCCTCGTCCAGGCCCGCCAGCCCAGAGCCGACCACGGTGGGGTGGTGGCCCTCGGCGCGCAGGCCCTTGGCGACGAACGAGGCGATCCGCTGCTCGTCCTCCACGATCAGGATCTGGGCCATGCTGCCTCCTCGGGGTCCAGGGTGATCACGAAGCACGCTCCGCGCGGGGTGGCGTCCTCGACGTGTACGGCGCCGCCGTGGGCCGTCACGATCGCCTGCACGATCGACAGGCCCAGCCCGAAGCCCTCGTCGTCCGGAGCCACGACGCTGCGGCCGAACCGCTCGAAGATGAGCTGGTGGTCGGCCGCCGGCACGCCCGGGCCGGTGTCGCGCACCCAGAGGTGCACGCGTCCGCCGCGCAGCTCGGAGCCGAGCGCGATCGTGTCGCCGTCGCGGGTGTGCTTGACGGCGTTGTCGGCGAGCTGGAGCACCGCCTGGGTGATCCGCTGCTCGTCCATCGGCACCTGGCCGGCGGCCGCGGCGTCGAGCCGCCAGTCACGCTCGCCCAGCCCCCGCGCCTTCGCGAGCAGCATGTGGGTCAGGTCCTCGAGCTCTACGGGGGCGACGTTGAGGAAGTCGGGACGCCGGCTCTTGGCCAGCAGGATCAGGTCGCCCACCAGGCGCGCCATCCGGTCCACCTCGTCGAGCAGCAGCTCGCGGGTGCGGTCGAGCTCGGCCGGGTCGTCGGCGTCCAGGAGCTCCAGGTGGCCCCGCAGCACGGTCAGCGGCGTGCGCAGCTCGTGGCCCGCGTCGTCGAGGAACTGGCGCTGCGCGGCGAAGCCGGAGTCGAGCCGCTCGAGCATCCCGTTGATCGTGCGGGTCAGCGCCGTGATGTCGTCGTTGCCGCGCTCGGGGATGCGGCGCGAGAGGTCGGTGGCGGTGATGTCGCGCGCCGTCTCCTCGAGCGTGCGCAGCGGCGCCAGCAGCCGGCCGGACTGGAACGCCGCGATCGTGGTGATCAAGCCGAGCGAGAGCAGGGCGACGAGCGTGTAGGTGCGCAGCGTGCGGTTGAGCTCGGCGTGCTCGTCCTCGAGGAAGTTGACGATCACCAGGGCTCCGCGCCCCTGGTTGTTGGAGATGGGCACCGCCGTCACCCACACCTCGCCGAACTGGTCCGAGTGGATCCTCGTCGTGCCGCCGTCCGCCGCGGTCTCCTCCACGGCCCGGACGTACGCCGGGTCGTCGAGGACCTCCTCGCCGTACCTGTTGCGGGTGATGATCGGCTGCGTGCCGCTCACGTAGCCGACGAGCATCTCGTCGTCGTCCGGGACGTTGCGGGTCAGGAAGACCCGCAGCACCCGGCCCACGTTGTCGAAGGGATCACCCGTGCGGGGGTCGACGCGGAGCGCGCGGAACTCGGCGATCTCCTGGTCGATCTGGTCGTTGACGGCGCGCTCGATGCGGGCGGACTCCAGGGTGTAGACCAGCAGGCCGGCGCCGGTCATGGAGAGCGCGGTCAGCAGCGCGATGACGACCGCGATGCGGGTGCGGACCGACACCTGGGCCAGCCTGCCGCGACGGCGCTCAGTCTTCCCCTTCGTCGTCCTCCCCGCCCCCGTCGTCGGCGCCGTCGTCGGAGCCTTCGTCGGTGTGGGAGCCGTCGTCCCGTCCGTCGTCGTCCGCGGAGCCGTCGCCCGTCGTGGAGTCGTCATCGTCCTCCTCCGGCTGGCGCTCGCCCTCGTCGCTCCCGACCTGGCTCGGCCTGGGTGTCACCACACGGACCTCATTGTCGTCCGTCTCCCGCCCGTCGTCATCCGGCGCGCGGGGGCGGGCCCCTCGCGGCGCCGGCTCGCTGGCCGGGGCGTCGCGGATGATCACGGGGTCGCGGTCGGAGGGCTCGCCGGCGCCGGACGCGACGAGCGAGCCCACGACGTACGCCATCATCGGCAGCACCAGGGCGAGAACCACCAGCACCTTCACCAGCGAGCTCATGGCGCGAGTCTGGACGGCGCAGGTGGGGCCGTGGTGAGACGACGATGAGAAGGCTCTCATCAGCGGGACGGGGTGCGCCCACTCGTCGCACGAGTCCGGCCGCCGGGCGACGAACCTCTCGGCAGCGGGCCGTCCCGCGTGCCACAGTGATCGTGACCACACCCGAGCGCAAGGGAGCCCCATGTTCGTCCCCTTCTCCGTCAACGACTTCCTGGACCGGGCGCGCACCGTCTACGGCGAGCGTGTCGGCGTGGTCGACGAACCGGTCCAGCCGGCGCCGTCCCTGGGCGACGTGACGTACGCCGAGCTGGCGACGCTCGCCCGCCGGCAGGCCGCGAAGCTCGACGAGCTCGGCCTCGAGGTGGGCGACCGGGTCGCCGTGGTCTCCCAGAACAGCGCCCGGCTGCTCACGTCGTTCTTCGGGGTCTGCGGCTCGGGGAGGGTCCTGGTGCCCGTGAACTTCCGGCTCCGGCCGGACGAGGTCTCCTACATCGTCCAGCACTCCGGGGCGCGGGTGGTCTACGTCGACCCCGAGCTCGACGAGGCACTGGCCTCGGTCACCGCCGAGCACCGGTTCGTATTGGGCGACGACGACGACCTGTTCGCCCCCGAGGGCGTGGAGCCGCGGCCGTGGGAGCCGGACGAGGCCGCGACCGCCTGCATCAATTACACCTCCGGCACGACCGCGCGCCCCAAGGGCGTGCAGATCACCCACCGCAACATCTGGGTCAACGCCGTCACCTTCGCCATGCACGCCGGGGTCAGCGACCGCGATGTCTACCTCCACACGCTGCCGATGTTCCACGCCAACGGGTGGGGCATGCCGTTCGCCACCACCGGGCTGGGCGTCCCGCAGGTCGTGCTCCGCAAGGTCGACGGCGCCGAGATCCTGCGCCGGGTCGAGCAGCACGGCGTCACGTTCCTGTGCGCGGCGCCGGCCGTCGTCGCGTCCGTGCTCGACGCGGCAGCCACCTGGGAGGGGGAGATCCCGGGGCGCGACCGCGTGCGGATCATCTGCGCCGGCGCGCCGCCGCCGACCCGCACCATCGTGCGGGTGCAGGAGGAGCTCGGCTGGGAGTTCATCCAGATCTACGGCCTCACCGAGACCTCGCCCCTGCTCACCATCAACCGGACGCGCTCGGAGTGGGACGACCTGCCGGCCGAGGAGCGGGCGTCGCGGCTCGTCCGCGCGGGCGCCCCGGCCCTCGGCGTACGCCTCGACGTGGACAAGGAGGGCGAGGTGCTCGCCCGGTCCAATGTGGTGCTCGAGGGCTACTGGGAGCAGCCCGAGGAGTCGGCGAGGGCGCTCGAGGGCGGCTGGTTCCACACCGGCGACGGTGGAGTGCTCGGCGACGACGGCTACCTCACGATCAGCGACCGCAAGAAGGACGTGATCATCACCGGCGGTGAGAACGTCTCGTCCATCGAGGTCGAGGACGTGCTGTTCTCCCACCCCGCGGTCGCGGAGGTCGCGGTGATCGGCGTGCCGGACGAGAAGTGGGGCGAGACGATCAAGGCGCTGGTGGTGCTGGCCGACGGGGCCTCCGCCACCGAGGCCGAGCTGATCGCCTGGTGCAAGGAGCGGGCCGCGGGCTACAAGGCGCCCACGTCGGTGGAGTTCCGCGACGAGCTGGCCCGCACGGCGACCGGCAAGCTGCAGAAGTTCATGCTCCGCCAGCCCTACTGGGAGGGTCGTGAGCGGCAGGTCGGCTGACAGGGCGGCCGTCGCGGCCTACCTGGGCGCACAGGCCCAGGAGATCGCGGCGCAGCACGCCGCCCTGCTCACGGGTGCGGAGTCCTCGGTGCACGACCTGCGGGTGGCCGTACGCCGCTTCCGCAGCACGCTGCGCACGTTCGGGGCCGAGCTGCCCCCGGCCGACGAGCTCGACGCGCGGCTCCGCGCCTGGGGAGCCGCGCTCGGCGTGGTGCGTGACCGCGAGGTGCTGCTCGAGGTGCTCGCGGGCGCGCCCGCCGGACAGGTGCGCGACACCCTCCTCGAGGAGGTCGGGGGAGACCTGGCGGTCCGACGCGTGCTGGTGCAGGCCGGGCTCCGGTCGCCGGAATGCATCCGGCTGGTGTCCGAGGCCGCGGCGTACGCCGGTGGCGTGCCCGCCGACGACCGGGACGTCTCCCGCCACGTCACCAAGGCCTGCAAGCAGGCCCGCCGCCGCCTCCGCAAGGCCGGCACGGAGGTCGAGCGGCTGCACCGGGCGCGCAAGGCCGCCAAGCGCGCGAGGTATGCCGCGGAGGTGGTCGGCTGGAAGAAGAAGCGGCGCCGCCACCAGCAGGTGCAGCAGCTGCTGGGCGTGCATCGCGACTGCCTCGTGGCGCTCGCCCACGTCGACGCCGCAGGCGGGCTGGCAGACGCCGGTGCGACCGCGATGGTCGCCGACCTGGCCGGCCGCGCGGAGGCAGCCCGCCTGAGCGCCCTGGAGGCGTCCTAGCCCCTGCGGCCGGTGCCGTGCGCCCCTCTACGCTCTGGTCCATGCCCGCACTCGCCGACGTCGTCGACCTCCTCCACGGCTGGTACCCACCCGCCACGGCCGACTCGTGGGACGCCGTCGGCCTCGTCGCCGGCGACCCCGCCTCCGAGGTCCGCAAGGTGATGCTCGCGGTGGACCCGACGGCCGACGTCGCCCGGGAGGCGGTCGACTGGGGCGCCGACCTGCTGCTGGTGCATCACCCGCTGTTCCTCAAGGCCGTGCACGGGGTGCCGGCGACGACCCCGAAGGGCCGCACGCTGCACACCCTGCTGGCCGGGGGCTGCGCGCTGCTGGCCGCGCACACCAACGCCGACCAGGCGGCCGGCGGGGTCTCGGAGTCGCTGGCGCTCGCGCTCGGTCTCACCGACCTGGCGCCGATCCACCCGGCTCCCGGGCCGCGGCTCGACAAGGTCGTCACCTTCGTCCCGCACGAGCACGCCGAGGCGGTGCGCTCAGCGATGGCCGCCGCCGGCGCCGGGGCGATCGGCGACTACGACTCGTGCTCGTTCTCCACGAGCGGCGAGGGCCGGTTCCGGCCGCTGGAGGGTGCAGGTCCCGCCCTCGGCAGCGTCGGCAGCCTCGAGGTGGTCCCGGAGACGCGCGTGGAGACCGTGGCCCCGCGCTCGCGGCGTACTGCCGTCGTCCGCGCGATGCTCGCGGCGCACCCCTACGAGGAGCCCGCCTTCGACGTCATCGAGCTGGCCGACCCCGGCACGTCCTCGACCGGCACGGGCCGGGTCGGGTCGGTGGAGCCGACCACCTTGCAGCACTTCGCCGAGTCGGTGGCCGCCGCGCTGCCCGCCACCGCGCACGGCGTGCGGGTGGGGGGCGATCCCGACCGGGAGGTACGCCGCGTGGCGGTCTGCGGCGGCGCGGGCGACTTCCTCCTCGACGACCTGGTGGGCAGCGACGTCGACGCCTACGTCACCAGCGACCTGCGGCACCACCGTGCGGGGGAGTTCCTCGAGCACGGCGGACCGGCGCTCGTCGACGTGGCGCACTGGGCGGCCGAGTGGACCTGGCTGCCGGTGGTCGCGGCGCGGCTGTCCGAGGCCCTGGGCGATACGGTGAGCACTCGCGTCAGCACGCTGTGCACCGACCCCTGGCAGTTCCGTATCTGAGGAGATCGACGTTCCCTTGAAGGCCGACCCGTCCGACCAGCTCAAGCTCCTCGACGTGCAGGAGCTCGACGCCCGCGCCGACCAGCTGCGCCACCAGCGCCGCTCACTCCCCGAGATCGCCGAGATCGCCGGCCTCGAGGCGCAGCGCCGCACGCTCGCCGACCAGCTGCGCGACGCCAAGATCCTGGTGGACGACCTCGCCGTCGAGCAGCGGAAGGCCGACGCCGACGTCGAGCAGGTCAAGGCCCGCCGCACCCGGGACCGGGAGCGGATGGACGCCGGGCTGATCAGCAACCCCAAGGACCTCGAGCGGATGCAGCACGAGCTCGAGTCCCTCGAGCGGCGGATCACCACGCTCGAGGACGAGGAGCTCGAGGTGATGGAGCGGCTCGAGGACGCACAACGCACCCTCGACCAGCTCCAGGCCGAGAGCGCCCACCTGGAGGAGCGGCTCGCCACCCTCGCAGAGGAGCGCGACCGCAAGCTCGCGCATCTCGACACCAAGCTCGCCGACGTCGAGTCCGAGCGCGGCCCGGCGGCCGAGGGACTGCCCGCCGACCTGCGCGCACTCTACGACCGGCTCCGGGAGCAGAAGGGCGGAGTGGGCGCCGCTGCCCTGCGCGCCCGCCGGTGCAGCGGCTGCCAGCTCACGCTCGACGCCGCCGAGCTCGCGACCATCAAGGCCTCGCCCGGCGACGAGGTGATCCGCTGCGAGGAGTGCCAGCGCATCCTGGTGCGGACGCCCGAGTCCGGTCTCTGACACCACCGGTGCGATGACGCAGGTCGACGCCTACTGGGAACGCGGCCGGACCTCGCTGCGGGCCCGCGTCGACCGGCTGCGGGGCAAGGCCTGGGCTGTCGGGCAGTGCGCCGTGGCTGCCGGGATCGCCTGGTGGCTGGCGGCCGACGTGCTGGACCACCAGTCGCCCTTCTTCGCGCCGATCGCCGCGGTCGTCTCGCTCGGCACGTCCTACGGACAGCGCCTGCGCCGGGTCGCCGAGATCACGGTGGGGGTGGCCGTCGGCGTCTTCCTCGGCGACCTGGCGACCCACGTCCTCGGCACGGGCGCCTGGCAGATCGCGCTGATCGTGGGCGTGGGGATGACCGCGGCGCTGCTCCTCGACGCCGGCGTCCTCCTCGTCACCCAGGTCGCCATCCAGGGCATCATCGTGGCCGTGCTCGCCCCCGCACCCGGCGACGCCTTCCTCCGCTGGACCGACGCGCTCATCGGCGGCGGCGTCGCCCTGGTCGCGGCGACCGTCGTGCCCCGGGCCCCGCTGCGCCGGCCGCGGGAGCAGGCGGGCGCCGTCGTGCACCGGATCGCCGAGCTGCTGAGGGCTGCGGCCGAGAGCCTCGTCGACGGCGACGTCGACAGGTCGCTCGAGGTGCTCCGCGACGCCCGGGGGACGGACGCGCTGATGGAGGAGCTGCGGGCCGCGTCGTCGGAGGGGCTGTCGGTGGTGCGCTCGTCACCCTTCCGGCGCCGCCACATCGAGCGGATGCGGGTGCTGGCCGAGCTCACCGAGCCCCTCGACTTCGCGCTGCGCAACACCCGCGTCCTGGTCCGCCGGGTCGCGGTCGCCTGCTATCGCCGCGAGCCCGTCCCCGCGTCGTACGCCGCCATCACCCGTGACCTCGCCGACCTGGCCGACCTCGTGGCCCGCGAGCTGGAGCAGGGCCGCATGGCGACCCGAGCCATCGACCCGCTCATCGCGCTCGGCCGCGCCACCGCCACCGTCGACCCCACGGACGACCTGTCGGCGGCGGTCATCCTGGCGCAGGTGCGCTCGCTGATCGCCGACCTGCTGGCGATCTGCGGGATGGACCCCTTCGAGGCGACCGACGCCATCCCGCTGCGGTGAGGGCTCGCTGCGTCAGACCTCGGTGACGACGACGTCGAGCCGGGTCCCCTTCGGGGTCGGCTCGCCGAGCTCGACCTTCCAGCCGAGCCGGGTCAGCTCGTCCGCCAGGGCTCCGGGCGTGCGCGGGTCGGCGCCGTCCTCGAGCAGGTCGCGCACCAGCCGGCCCTTGGTCGCCTTGTTGAAGTGGCTGACCACCTTCCGCACGCCGCCCACCTCGTGGAGCACGCGGACCGTGGCCACGCGCGGCGCGAGGGCGCCGGACGGCCGCCAGAACGCGGCGTACGTCGTGGACCGCAGGTCGACCAGCAGCCCGCGGCCGACGGCGGCCTCGACCACAGGGCCGAGCGCCTCACGCCAGACGCCGGCGACCGGGCCGAGGCCGGGGAGGGACACGTCGCCGGACAGGCGGTAGGCGGGGATGCGGTCGCCCGGGCGGACGAGCCCGAACGCCGACGAGGTGATCGCGACGCGGGTCGCGGCACCGCGGCGCGCGGCGGGTGAGAGGGAGCCGAAGCCCAGGGCGTCGAAGAGCACGCCGGTGTAGACGGCGTCGGCGCGGGCGGTGGGTGAGGAGTGCAGCCGCGCGTTGAGGTCTACGAGGTCCGCCTGCGTGCCGCCGAGGCCGAGGACCTGCGCGGCCCGGTCACGGTCACCGCCGCAGAGCGCGACCAGGGCCTCGAGCACGCGCGCCCGCGCATGGGTGAGGCCGGGGGAGGTCTGCCCGGAGAATGACAGCGTGGCGAGATCGAGGGGGCGGCCGCGACGCGGCTGCGCCTTGCCCTCGCTCGGCGGAAGCAGGATCAGCACGCGCCAAGGGTAGGGACCCTTGCAGCCCGCCGCCCTGCGCGGGGGTCACCTGCCTCCGCCGGCGTGGGTTCACATCTGCCGGGTTACTTGAAGGCGTCCTTGACCTTCTCGCCTGCCTGCTTGAGGTCGGCCTTGGTCTGGTCGGTCTTGCCCTCGGCCTCGAGGCTCTCGTCGTCGGTCGCCTTGCCGGCGGCCTCCTTGGCCTTGCCCTTCGTCCCCTCGGCCATGTTCTCGAGCTTGTCCTTGTCGCCCATCGCGGGCCTCCTTTTGTCTGCCAACGTGTCGTCGGACCACCGTCCGGTAACCGTGGGCGCGAGCAGCCAAACGTCAAGGGGGTCTGGCTAGGGTGCTGGTCATGCCGAGCAACCGCGTGGTTACAGTCCGCACCGTCGACGACACCGTCAGGGCCGAGGCCCTGCGCGAGGGGATCGCGGCGATCCAGGCCGAGATGAAGCTGTCGTCCGACTTCCCGGAAGCCGTCGAGAAGGCGGCCGCCGAGGCGGCGGCCAACCCGCGCCTGCCCTCGCTGGACCGGACGGACATCCCGTTCGTGACCATCGACCCGGAGACGGCGAGGGACCTCGACCAGGCACTCCACCTCGAGCGGGACGGGGACGGCTACGTCGTGCACTACGCCATCGCCGACCTGGCGGCGTTCATCACCGCCGGCGACCCGATCGACGTCGAGTCGCACCGCCGCGGGGAGACGCTCTACGGCGCCGACTCCAAGATCCCGCTGCACCCGAAGGCCATCTCGGAGGACGCCGGCTCGCTGCTGCCCGACCAGGTGCGCCCCGCCTTGCTCTGGACGATCAAGGTCGACTCGACGGGCGAGGGCATCGAGGCCAACGTCGAGCGGGCGCTCGTGAAGTCGCGGGCCAAGCTCTCCTACGACGACGTGCAGAAGCAGATCGACGACGGCACGGCCGACGGGGTGTTCACCCTGCTGCGCGAGGTGGGCGAGCTCCGCCTCGAGCGGGAGGCGGCCCGCGGCGGCGTCTCCCTGCCGCTGCCCGAGCAGGAGATCATCGACGAGGCCGGCAGGTGGCACCTGGAGTTCCGCAGCCTGCTCCCCGTCGAGCAGTGGAACGCACAGATCTCGCTGCTCACCGGCATGGCCGCCGCCTCCCTGATGGTCTACGCCCGCGTCGGGCTGCTCCGCACGCTCCCGCCGGCCGATCCGCACGACGTCCAGCGCCTGCACCGCACCGCCCGGGCGCTCGGCATCGAGTGGCCCGCCGAGCTGCTCTACCCCGACTTCATCCGCACGCTCGACCCGACGAAGCCCCACCACGCCGCGATGGTGGTCGCGTGCACGCGGCTGCTCCGCGGGAGTGGGTACGTCGGGTTCAACGGCGAGCTGCCCGAGCTGGCCCAGCACTCGGCGCTGGCCTCGGAGTATGCCCACGTCACCGCGCCCCTGCGCCGCCTCGTCGACCGCTACGCGCTCGAGGTCTGCGTCGCGCTCTGCGCCGGCACCGAGGTGCCCGACTGGGTGCTCGCCAAGCTGCCCGAACTGCCCGAGACCATGCGGGAGAGCGGCCGCCGGGCCAACCAGTACGAGAACGCGGTGCTCAACCTCGCCGAGGCCCACCTGCTCGCCGACCGGGTGGGCGAGGTCTTCACCGGGGTCGTCGTCGAGGCCGAGGAGAAGGACGAGCGGCGGGGCGCGGTGACGATCCAGGACCCCGCCATCGAGGCCCTCGTCGTCGGCTCCGCCCCTCTCCCGGTGGGCGAGGAGGTCAGGGTCACGCTCGCGAAGGCCGACCCGGCGACGCGCGAGGTGGAGTTTCGGCTCGGCTGACCTCGCCTCCCGGCGTACCGGCTCTGTTGCCGGGGCGGCGGGGAGAATGTGGCGAATGGGCTGGCCTGTAGGCCGGGTTCTGTCCGCCGAAGCGTGGCGACCATCCATCTCGGGCGACCGTTGCCGGCCGCCTCGTGCGGTCTACCCGTGTGCTCGGACGGGCCGCCCTCGCACGCACACTGTCTGACCTTGCTCCGGGTGGGGTTTGCCGAGCTGCGACGGTCGCCCGCCGCACTGGTGGTCTCTTGCACCACCGTTTCACCCTTACCACTGCACGCAGTGGCGGTCTGTTCTCTGTGGCACTTTCCCGCGGGTTGCCCCGGATGGCCGTTGGCCATCACCCTGCCCTGTGGAGCCCGGACCTTCCTCGGCGCCACCTGCCGTGAAGCAGGGAGCGACGCGGTCGCCCGGCCAGCCCATTCGCACACACAGTCTAGTGCAGGGAGGTGCCCTGCACCGCCCCACCGGACGGGTGCTCAGGACGCGTCCTCCAGGATGCGCGTGATCGGGCCGCCCGCGAGGGCGGGGGAGTTCGCCGGTGTCGCCCAGACGGTCTCCCGGAGGAAGGCGAGGAAGCGCTCGGCCTGGTCCGTCCCGGTGAACTCCAGGTCGACGAGGACGTAGGCGTCGTCGTCGACCGGACGGCGTACGTGGTAGGCGAGGACCCCGGCCTGCTGGCGGGCAGACTCGAAGCGGTCGAAGGCCGATCGCCAGGTGGGGTAGTCGCTGATCGGGTGCTCGATGCGGAGAGTGGTCATGCCTCACGGTCGCGCCGTTCCGGAGTCGGCACCATCCCCGGAACACGGGGGTAGCGTGCGGGGATGTCCCCGTCGGCATCGGAGCTCTCCGCGCGCGTGGAGGCTGCGGTCCGCGACCAGCACGACAGCCGGTCGCTGCGCGTCCGCGCGTTGGGTGTGGTGCGCTCCGTCGTGCCGTACGACGCGTTCGCGTGGCCGCTGACGGACCCGGAGACCTCGGTCGGCACGGACCCGCTGGCAGACGTCCCCAGCCTGAGCGAGCTGCCCACCCTGATCCGCCTGAAGTACCAGGCGCCGCACAGGTGGACCTCCCTGAACGGCGTGCAGACGCTCGCCGGCGCGGGGCCGTCACCGTGGCGCGAGCTCCTCGCCGGCCACGGGATCCGCGACGTTGCCTCCCTCGCGTTCACCGACCGCTTCGGGTGCTGGGCCTTCCTCGACCTGTGGCGGGAGCGGGAGTTCTCCGCGGAGGAGGTCGCGCTGCTCGCGGCCGTCCGCCCGGCGCTCACCCGGGCCCTGCGCGACTGCATGGCGCACGGCCTGCGGGTGGCGCCGGCACCCTGGGCGGAAGCGGGACCGGCTGTCCTGCTGCTCTCACCCGCGCTCGACGTCCGCGAGCAGACCGAGCAGGGCGAGCTCCTGCTGCGCCAGCTGCTCCCGACCGAGGCCGACCGGGCGCCAGTGCCCGCCGGCGCCTACAACGTGGCAGCCCAGCTCGAGGCGGTCGAGACGGGCGTCGACAGCCACCCGGCGGTGGCGCGGTCCCTGCTGCCCGACGGTCGGCTGGCGCGCTTCCGCGCGGCGCGCCTCGGTGGGCCCGAGGGCGACATCGCGGTGACCATCGAGCCGGCACCGCCCGCCGACCGGCTGGCGTTGTTCGGGGTGGCCCACGGCCTGACGCCGCGTGAGCGTCAGGTGCTCGCCTGCCTCGCCGACGGCGACGACACGCGCGGGGTGGCGGCCCGGCTGTCGATGAGCGAGCACACCGTCGGCGGCCACCTGAAGGCGATCACGGCCAAGACGGGGCTGCGCAGCCGCCGTACGCTGCTGGCGCGCGCGACGGCCTGACGGCCACGTCAGGGGTTGGTCAGCACCTCGGCGCCGTCCCTGGTGACGAGCAGCGTGTGCTCGAACTGGGCGCTGCGCCGGCCGTCCTTCGTGACGACGGTCCAGCCGTCGTTCCACATCTCCCACTCGTGGGTGCCGAGGTTGAGCATCGGCTCGATGGTGAAGGTCATGCCGACCTCGATCAGGTCGGCGAAGTGGGGCGAGTCGTAGTGGGGGACCACCAGCCCGGAGTGGAAGTGCGTGCCGATCCCGTGGCCGGTGAAGTCGCGCACCACGCCGTAGCCGAACCGGTTGGCGTAGGCCTCGATGACCCGGCCGACCACGTTGATCGTGCGGCCCGGCTTGACCGCCTTGATGCCGCGCTCGAGCGCCTCGCGGGTGCGCTCGACCAGCAGCCGGGTCTCCTCGTCGACGTCGCCGGCGAGGAAGGTGGCATTGGTGTCGCCGTGCACTCCGTCGAGGTACGCCGTGATGTCGATGTTGACGATGTCGCCGTCCTCGACGACACGACTGTCGGGGATGCCGTGGCAGATGACCTCGTTGACGCTGGCACACAGCGACTTCGGGAAGCCCTTGTAGCCGAGCGTCGACGGGTAGGCGCCGTGGTCGCACAGGAACTCGTGGCCGATCCGGTCGAGCTCGTCGGTGGTGACGCCCGGGACGACGTGCGACCCGACGAGCTCGCGCGCCTGCGCGGCCAGCCGGCCGGCGATGCGCATCTTCTCGATCGTCTCGTCGTCCTTGACCTCGCGGCCCTCGAACTTCGCGGGCGCGGGCTTGTCGACGTACTCCGGCCGCTCGATGTGGGCGGGCACGGGACGACGCGGCGAGATCACACCAGGGGCTACGGCTGTCACGACGGTCGAGTGTAGTTTCAGTGGCATGAGGGACTCGGAGCCGGAGTACTGGTACTGCCTCGTGCACAACACCGTCGAGGGCCGGGAGGGCTGCCGCAACGCGGACCGCCTCGGTCCCTACTCCTCCGCCGAGGAGGCCTCTCGCGCTCTGGAGAAGGTGCAGGAGCGCAACGAGGCCTGGGAGAACGATCCCGTCTGGAACGACGACGTCGAGCCGCCGGCCGACGGGGCCCAGTGACCGCAGCGCCCACGCCTCGTCCGGAGGCCTCGCCGTGGGCCTTCGCCGGGATGGTCGGCATGGCGGGGGCCTTCTTCCTGCTCGCCGCGACGCCCACGATCCTCGACGCCCCGTGGTGGGTCACCGCGCTGCTGTTGGCCGCCTGGGCGGTGGCGCTCTACTTCGCCTGCTCGTGGTTCGTACGCCGCCCGCGTGCGGTCGTCGTGCTGCCGCTCGTGCTCGCGGTGTGCTGGTTCGCCGTCGTGCTGCTCGGGGCGCGCTTCCTCGACTGGGCCTGAGTCCGCCTCAGCGCGGGGAGACCCGGAGCACCCGGTCGCGCGCGCCGTTGCTCGTGGTGACGAGCAGGTCGCCCGAGGCGGTGCTGGTCACCGAGCGCAGCCGGCCGAACTGCCGCATCGCCCGTGGCGCGCGGGTCCACTGGAGCCGGCCACGGTCGTCGAACTTCATGAACACCAACCGCGAGGCCTTGAGGGCGGCGACGGCCAGGGTGCCCTGCAGCCGCCCCCACTCGCGGCCGCGGACCCACGCCGCCCCCGACGTGGCGAGGGTCGGGCGGCCCGAGCTCCACCGGGCCTCGACCTGCCGCCCGGGCAGCCGGTGGTCGGTCATCGGGACGCGTTCGTCATAGCCCGGCCCGGGGTCCCACCCGTAGTCGCCGCCGGACTGGAGCAGGTTGACCTCGTCATCGCGGGACGAGCCGTGCTCGACCGACCACAGCGTGCCGTCGGCGCGCTGGGCCAGGCCCTGGACGTTGCGGTGTCCGTAGGTCAGCACGTAGCGGCGCCGCCGCTCGTCGCCCGCCCAGGGGTTGGTGGGCCAGGGGTCGCCGGTCGCGGGGTCGAGCCGGAGCACCTTGCCGCCGAGGCGGTCGAGGTCACGCGACACCCCACTCCTCGCCGAGTCACCGGTGCCCACGAGCAGCGAACCCTCGCTGTCGACGAGCAGCCGGCAGCCGCCGTGCCGTCCGCTGGTCGAGGGCAGGCCCTTCACCAGCACGCGCCGGTCCGCGAGCCGGTGCCCCTCGAGGCGCCAGGACACGACTCGCACGTCGTGCCCGTCCGCGCGCCTGCCGCCGTGGCACAGGTGGATCCGCCGGTTCTGGGCGAAGCCCGCGTCGACGGCGAGCGACATCAGCCCGGTCTCGCCCGACACCCAGACGTCGTCGCGGGGGAAGGAGACGGTGTGCCGCCGGCCGTGCACGACGAGGCTGAGCCGCGCCCGGTCCCGCTCCGTGACGAGCAGCCGGCCACGGTCGAGCTGCTGGACGTCCCACGGGACCTCCAGCCCGCCGACGACCTGCTGCACCCGGAGTCGCGGCAGCCGGGACTCCTCCGCCGACGCCGGGACTGACGTCATCAGCGGGAGGGCGAGGACGAGAGTGAGGAGCGTCGTACGGCAGCAGCGCATGGCCCGACCGTAGTGGGGCGGCTGCCGCCCGTGAAGGTCAGAAGGTGTGCTCGGGTCCGGGGAAGGTGCCGGCCCGGACGTCGTCGGCGTACGCCCTGGCTGCCTCGAGCAGGACGCCGTGGACGTCGGCGTACTGCTTGACGAACTTCGCCATCCGGCCGGTGCGGAGGCCGAAGGCGTCCTGCCAGACGAGGACCTGGCCGTCGCAGCCGTTGCCGGCGCCGATGCCGATGGTCGGGATCTCCAGCTCCTTGGTGACCCGGGTGGCGACGTCGCCGGGCACCATCTCCATGACGACCGCGAAGGCGCCGGCGTCCTGGACGGCGCGTGCGTCGGCCAGCAACCGGTCGGCGGCCTCGCCGCGGCCCTGGACGCGGTAGCCGCCCAGCGCGTGCTCGGACTGCGGCGTGAAGCCGATGTGTGCCATGACCGGGACGCCGCCGCGGGCGCACTTCTCGATCACGGGGGCCATCTCGGCCCCGCCCTCGAGCTTGATGGCGTGGGCGCCGGCCTCCTTCATGAAGCGCACGGCCGTGAGGTAGCCCTGCTCCGGCGAGGCCTGGTAGCTGCCGAAGGGCAGGTCGCCGACCACCATGGCGCGCTTCGCCGATCGGGCGACCGCACGGGTGAGGGGGAGCAGCTCGTCGACGGTGACGGGCAGCGACGTCTCGTTGCCGTAGACGTTGTTGGAGGCGCTGTCGCCGACGAGCAGCACCTCGATGCCGGCCTCGTCGAAGGTGGCGGCGGTGTACATGTCGTAGGCCGTCAGCATCGTGAACTTCTCGCCCCGCTCCTTCATCTCCCGGAGGTGATGGGTGCGGATCCGCTTGACGGGCGCCGCGGGCGCCGGTGCTCCGGTGCCGTAGGGCGCGGTCTCTTCGGCCATGGTGTGACTCCTCGTGATCTCGAGGCTCCCTGGTGGAGTCCCCGGACGCTGGGTTCAACGCAGAACCACGATCAGGCTAGTCCCGGGGGAGGCATACGGCGCTGTGGCGGCGCTCACGTGCGGGTGCGCCCGGGGGCGTCAGCGGAGGAAGCCCAGATAGTCCGTGGGTGGGGCCTGCTCGGCGTACTCGTCGTCGCCGCCCGCTGCATCGAGGGTGTTGAACTCCAGAGTGGCCGTGGAGATGGCGGCGCCTTCGTCCCATGACACCGACACGCGCACGTTGCCCTGGGTGGCCGTGATGTCGGACGTGGTGCCGGGACGTTCGACCGGCATGCCGTGGTCGGTGAGGACCTGCTCGACCTTGTCAAGGCGTGGCTCTCCCTTGACCTCCCACGTGGACCCGGCCTGGTAGTCCCACACGCCGAAGCCGCCCCGCTCGATGAAGCGGGCCTCGAGCTCCTCGGGCCGGCTGCCGATGGCCTCGACGAGGTCGGGCAGCAGTTCTCTGGCCAGGGAGTCCATCTCCGCCTTGAACTCCTTCGCCTCGCCGCCGGCGGACTCCCCTCCACCCGACTCGTCGTCGCCGGAGGCATCCAGCGAGCAGGAGGTCAGCGCTGCGAGAACAGCCAGCGCCAGGGCGACTCCGAGAAGGGTGCGGGCCATGGGCAGCATGCTAGACACCCGGTTCACCGCCACAGGCCGCTGAAGTCGTCGTAGCGGTCGCCGACCCAGTCGGTCCCCTTGTCCCAGGAGTCCTTGATCTCCTCCTTGGTCGTCTCGATCTCCTTCTCGACCTGGTAGGTGACCTCGTCCTTGACCCAGTCGAACGCGTAGTCGTTGGCGTCCTTCTCGCGGCCTTCCACGACCTGAGGCTCGTCGCCCTGGACGATCTCGGTCAGATTGGCGAGGGAGGTGCTGTCGGGGTTGAAGTAGGACGTGTGGTTCTCGATGCCCTGGCCGATGTCGTCGGCGTGGAACTCCGGACCCGGATCCACGGGGAAGACCTTGGCGCCGAAGTCCTTCTGGGCAGGGTCCTCACCCATCCCGACGTCACCCTCCCTGCCCAGCCAGGTGACGAAGTCGTTGTCAGCAGAGCCGACGTAGACCTTGCCCTCGGGCATGCCGAGGTCGGAGACGTCGTGGACTCCGCCACTCGCGCCGGGGCTGCCGATCAGGGTGAGGGAGTCGGCATGGAGCCCGTGGTCGTGGGCCGCGTTGGCGGCCGTGGTCGATCCGTAGCTGTGGCCGATCACCGAGAGGTGCGACCTCTCGCCCTCGTCCGTGGCCCGCAGGCCGTCGACGAACTGGCTGAGCAGGAGTCCGCCCGCCTCTGCCTTGTCCTCCGTGATGACGCTGCCCATGTCCCAGATCTCCTCGGGCGTGTCCCAGGCGTCCGCGGGATTGACGCTGGGCGCGTCGTAGCCCATCCAGGCGATGGTGGCCATCGAATCGCCCTTCTGGTTGGCCTCGTCGAAGAGTCGATAGGCGTCCTCGGCGTTCCCGACGATGGTGCTGCCGTCGTTGGTGATGCCGGGCACGATGACTGCAGTGTTGTCGGCGGTGTCGGGGTCGCCGTAGCTGACGGCTACGGCGCCGTCGCCGTCGAAAGCGGCGGGCTGGTAGACGAGCAGGTTGACGTCGACCGGCTCTCCTGTGTTGCGGTCCTTGTCGCTCCCGGGTAGGGCGAGCGCGTCCTCGGCGGCCTCGGCCCTCTTGAGCAGCTCCTTCTCCTCGGTGGACAGCTCGTCCTCGGGCACGTTCCGCAGCCGGTCGAGGTCGCGTGCGAGCGACGTGCGGTTGGACTCGTCCCGGTCGCCGGTGGGGATGCCGTTGGTGTTGCCGACCAGGTCCGGGTCGGAGATCTTGAGCGCCTCCCTCTCCGCGGGGGAGAGGTCCTTCCACCAGTCGTTGACGGCGTCGGCGTCGTCGCCGAGGCCGGCGAGCTCGTCCTTGAGCGCCGCGGTGTCGACGCGACCCTTCCCGGTCGCGGCCTTCGCGCCCTCGCCGACGGTGTCCACGGACGTGAGCGCGGCGATCACCCGGTCCTCGGCCCGCTCCACACGCTTCCAGAACGTGTCGATCCGCTCGACGAGGTGGTCCACCCGCTCCTTGAGGCGGTCGGCGCGGGCCTGGAGCGGCTCGGTCTGCGAGGCGTCGGCCCCTTCGATGTCGGCAATGAGGTCGTCGATGGCCTTGTTGAGGTCGACCCGGTCGGTGACGAGCTGGTCGCGATCCTCGTGGAGCTGCACGACCTGGTCGGCGTAGACGTCGCAGGCGGTGGTCGCCTTCTCCAGGGCCGCAGTCATCGCGTCGCAGTCCCTGGCGAAGATCGTCATCGCGTGGTCGGCCGCATCGGCGGCGTTGCCCGACCAGTTCGCGGGCACGCCATGGGCTCGCGTCCACGACGTCACGTCGCTGACCGCGGTGGCACATCCCCGAAGGGCCGAGGCGAACGAGGATGCGGTCTTGCTCGCCTGGAGCGGGTCGATGGGCCCGACCCTGGCGGGCACGTGGATGGTCGTCATCAGTAGCCCCCCGCCGGATCGACGTGGCGGTCGCTCCACTGCATGAGCGACTGCATGCGGTCGACCGTCTCCTGGTCGGCGTAGTCGAGGTCGGCCGCCGTGTCGTCGAGCGCCTTGCCGTGCTTGCCGGCGGTCTCGACCAGCCGGTCGAGCTCCTTGCGCCACGCCTCGAGGAAGTCGTCGGCGACGGGCGAGACGCGGGGACCGAGCACGCCGGAGTCGGCCTCGGCGAGGGTGGTGCGGGCGCCCACGAGCTGCTCGCCCTGGTCCTCCCACTGGGTGGCGGCCTTCTCCAGGGCCGCGAGGTAGGCGATCAGGGTCATGCCGGAGCCCCCTGCTCTGCGACCTGCGCGATGACCGGCTCGGTCAGGTAGAAGGGCTGGCCGACGACCTGCAGCCCCACGGCGTACGGCGCGGCCCGCGCGACCAGCCGCACCGGACCCGCGAGCGCGGTGAGCTCGGGAGGCTGGTTGCCGGTCGGGCGCGCGTCCCAGCGCAGCTCCAGGAGGAGGTTGCCGAGGCTGCGCAACACGTCGACGCTGCCGTCACCGCGCTGCTCGTCGCCCAGGTCCTCGAAGCGGGTGCGGACGACCCAGCGGCGTACGAGCGGGTGCCGCTGCTGCCACCAGAAGCCGATCCGTGAGCTGGTCTCCAGCCCGAGGCGGCCGGCGACCGCGTCGAGGACGGCGTCCGCGTGCCGCTGGGCGGCGAGGCACTGGCCCACCGTCGCGGGCGGCAGGCCGGGGTCACCGGTGTGCTCCGGCGGCAGCATCACGATCTCCACGTCGGGGTGCTGCTCACGCAGCCGCCTGAAGAAGGGGTCCTGCAGGGCCGGATCCATCGGCGCCTCACTCATGGACGGGTTCTACCGCCGAGGAGGCCGCCGCAAACCCGGGACGCGCGGAGCGTCACCCGATGTTCTAGATTCGATGTGTGAGTGCCCAGGCCCCGTCCGCCGTCATCCTGATCCGCGCGAGCAACTTCATGCCCAACCCCGCCACGGCGGCGGACAACGCGTTCCAGCGCGACGTGCCCGAGGGGCAGAGCGACGCCACCACCGCGGCGAAGGCGCTGGCGGAGATGGACGCGGTCGCCCAGGCGCTGCGCGACGCCGGCGTCACCGTGCACGTCTTCGACGACGACGACCACACCAGGCCGGACAGCGTGTTCCCCAACAACTGGCTGTCCACCCACTCGGGCGGCTACGTGGCGGTCTACCCGATGTATGCCTCCAACCGCCGGCACGAGCGTCGCGCCGACATCCTGGAGATGCTCAAGTCGCACTACCGCGTCCAGACGATCGTCGACTACTCCGGCCTCGAGCCCGACGGCATCTTCCTCGAGGGCACCGGCGCGATGGTCCTCGACCATGTGTCGCGGGTTGCCTACACCGCGGTCAGCTACCGGGCCGACACCCACGTCCTCGAGCGGTTCTGCGCGGACTTCAACTACGAGCCAATGGCCTTCGAGGCGGTCGACTCCCACGGGGTGCCCGTCTACCACACCAACGTGATCGCCTGCGTCGGCACGGACGTCGCGCTGATCGCGCTGGGGATGATCCCCGACGTCGACCGCCGGGAGCAGGTGCGCGAGCGCCTCTCGGTCAACGGCCGCACGATCGTGGAGCTGACCGAGGAGCAGGTCCGCGAGTTCGCCGGCAACGCGGTGGAGCTGTGCGGGCGTACGCCGGAGGGCAAGCGCCGCTACATCATGGCCATGTCCGGCCGGGCCCGGCGCAGCCTCCGCCCCGACCAGATCGCCGTGATCGAGGAGTCCTGCGACATCGTCGCGATCGACATCCCCACCATAGAGCTGGCCGGCGGCTCCGTGCGCTGCATGATCGCGGGCATCCACCTCGACCGGCGTCCCCAGCAGGCGCCGGTCCTCACCGAGGCGGTGGAGGCCATCAACGAGGACAACCCCGTCACTCCCGACGGGCGCTATGTGGCCATGGCCGACGCCTGAGCCTACGCATCGACGAGCTTCTGATCCCGCTCAGCCTGATCGATAACGAGCGAGTCCCACGACGCTCCATCTTGCCCCCGCCTGAGCGGGGCAAGACGGAGCGCGACCACCGTCGGTTCGACAGGGTGGACCCGGTGTCTCCGGGTGACGCCATCGCCACCCGGTCGAGGACGGCGTGGACAGATGCTCCTCCCCGGCGCCTCTAGACTCGCCGACGTGGACTTCTACTCGGCCTACGCCCAGGGCTTCGCCCGCGTCGCGGCGGTGACCATGCCGATCGGCGTGGCCGACCCGGCTGTCAACGCCGCCACCGTGATCGAGCAGGCGCGGGCCTGCCACGACGAGCACGTGGCGGTCGCGATCTTCCCCGAGCTGTGCCTGAGCGGCTACGCGATCGACGACCTCTTCCTGCAGGACTCGCTCCTCGAGGCGGTCCAATCCGGACTGGCCGAGATCATCGCGGCGAGCGAGGACCTGCTGCCGGTGCTCGTCGTGGGCGCCCCGCTCGCCCAGGGCACCCGGGTGCTCAACTGCGCGATCGTCATCCACCGCGGCGAGGTGCTCGGCGTCGCCCCGAAGTCCTACCTCCCGACCTACCGCGAGTTCTACGAGCGGCGCTGGTTCGCGCCGGGCGACGACCGGTCCGGTACGGCGATCGCCGTCGCGGGTCGTGAGGCGCCCTGTGGCCCCGACCTGCTCTTCGCGGCGACCGACCTGCCGGGGCTCACCCTGCACGTCGAGGTCTGCGAGGACATGTGGGTGCCGATCCCGCCGAGCGCGCAGGCGGCGCTGGCCGGCGCGACCGTGCTGGCCAACCTGAGCGGCAGCCCGATCACCATCGGGCGGGCGGAGGAGCGCCGGCTGCTCGTGCGCAGTGCGAGCGCGCGCTGCCTCGCGGCGTACCTGTATGCCGCCGGAGGCCAGGGTGAGTCGACCACGGACCTCAGCTGGGACGGCCAGACGATGGTCTACGAGGTGGGCGACCTGCTGGGGGAGGGCGTGCGCTTCCCCGAGGGGCCGGTGCGCACGGTCGTCGACGTCGACCTCGACCGGATCCGGCAGGAGCGGCTGCGGCAGGGCAGCTTCGACGACAACCGCCGCGGGGTGGGCCTGGAGGCGATCGGGGCGGAGTTCCGCGTCGTCGACTTCACGCTCGAGGCGCCGACCGGCGACATCGGGCTGAGGCGCAAGGTCGACCGGTTCCCGTTCGTGCCGGACGACCCCGAGCGGCTGGCGCTGGACTGCTACGAGGCCTACAACATCCAGGTCTCGGGCCTGGAGCGGCGGCTGCAGGCCATCGCCGAGGGGAGTGGGCACAACTCCAAGCCGGTCATCGGCGTGAGTGGCGGTCTCGACTCGACCCACGCGCTGATCGTGGCGGCCAAGGCGATGGACCGGCTCGGCCGGCCGCGCAGCGACATCCAGGCCTTCACGATGCCGGGCTTCGCGACGGGGGCGGCGACGAAGTCCTACGCGACCCGGCTCGCCACCGCGCTCGGCGTGACGTTCGAGGAGATCGACATCCGCCCCGCTGCCGAGCAGATGCTCGCCGACCTCGGTCACCCCTACGCGGAGGGCGAGAAGACCTACGACGTCACGTTCGAGAACGTCCAGGCCGGCCTGCGCTACGACTATCTCTTCCGCCTCGCCAACCACCGGCGCGGCATCGTCGTCGGCACCGGCGACCTCTCCGAGCTCGCGCTGGGCTGGTGCACCTACGGCGTCGGCGACCAGATGTCGCACTACAGCGTCAACGCCGGCGTGCCGAAGACCCTCGTGCAGCACCTGATCCGGTGGGTCATCTCGCACGGGGAGTTCGCCGACGACGTCAACGCCGTGCTCACCGAGATCCTCACCCAGGAGATCACCCCCGAGCTGATCCCGACCGAGGAGGGCGTCAAGCCGCAGGCGACCGAGGACTCGGTCGGGCCCTACAACCTGCAGGACTTCACGCTCTTCTGGGTGATGCGCCACGGCTTCCGGCCGAGGAAGATCGCCTTCCTCGCCTGGCACGCGTGGCGCGACGCCGCCTCCGGTGAGTGGCCGCCCGGCTACCCGGACGCCTCGCACGTCGAATACGACCTGCCGGCGGTGAAGAAGTGGCTCGAGGTCTTCGTGCGCCGCTTCTTCGCCAACCAGTTCAAGCGGTCGGCCCTGCCCAACGGCCCGAAGGTCAGCGCCGGCGGCACGATGAGCCCGCGCGGCGACTGGCGGATGCCGAGCGACGCGAGCGCCGCGGCGTGGCTTGCCGATCTGGCGGACATCCCCGACTGAGTCGGCGGACCGGCCCGGTGGTGTAGGACCGCCCGGACCGGGTGGCAATGGGGCATGACCGAACCCCCTGGAGCTGGAGAGCGCGCAGACGACCAGCCAGGTCGCGACGCTGGTCGGTGACCTGGCCGAGGACCTGAAGGCCGCCCAGGACTCCATGGCTCAGGTGCGGCAGAGGCGAGGAGCGGAAAGCTGACGGTCGACGGGTTCTGGGTGCGCAACCCGGAGGCCGGCCCGGCGTCGGCGGGCATGCTCGCCGCCGACGCCACGCCCGCGGAGCGCGAGGCATGGGTCCGTCAGCCGGGGCTTCCGTGGCCATGGGCCTGATCGGAACGGTCTGGGGGCTGGGCCTGACACTCGCCGCACTCTTGGTCGAGTCCGTTCCGCTCGCAGTGATCCTTGGCGTAGTCGCCCTGTGCATGCTCGTCCTGGGCCTCGAGGGATGGCGCATCCTGCTGCGTCGTCCCGAGCTGCGGATCAGCGCCGACAAGATCGACTTCCACGGCCCGGGAATTCACTCCGAGCTCGCGTGGGAGGACGTCGGCACCGTCGAGCTGCGTGACCTGGGCACCCGCTGGTCGGCGGTGCACGTGTCCGCCCGGCGGGGCGCACCGTCGTACCGCGCCGAGCTCAGCCGGCTGATCCTGCCGACGGACCGCATGCCGCAGCCACCCGGGATCGCGGTGCGCCTGGGGCTCGTGGATGACCCGGCACGACTGCTCAAGCTGCTCCGGGCGATGCACCCGGGAGAGCGCAGCGGCCGGGAGGCCATGATCAGCCGTGGTCTCCCGGCCGACTCGGGCTACCAGCTCAGCCCTCCGTGTGGTGCCACTTCGTGGCGAGCCGCGCCATCGCGACGGCGCAGACGCCGACGGCGAGGGCGCCGATGCCGAGCATCATCATCCCGTCGACCATGAACAGGGAGATGGCGGTCAGCAGCATCCACAGCGCGAGCACGTCGCCGCCGATCCTCGGGACGAAGAGGATCAGGGCCGCGATGACGATCTCCGCAGCGCCGATCCACATCACGGCGTCGGCCATGGTGCCGGGGAGCACGTCGTCGACCCACGTGGCCAGGAACTGCGTCCAGGCGGTGTCGGTGAACGCGATCAGCTTGTCGAGGCCGAACAGCAGGGTCCCGGCGAAGAAGGCGACCCAGAGTCCGAGAAAGGCCTGGCGGGCGGCATCCACGCGGGCGATGCTGCCGAGGTCGTGCAACTCGTCCCGGAAGTCGTGGCCCATGTCGTGCCAGGCATGCGTGAGTGCAGCCATGACGGATCCTTTCCGAAGGCCCGTCTCGGTGCCCGGGACGGGCAGTTTTGTAAGGGACTGTTGCTTTGACGATAGACCTGCCAGACTGTAAGAGCAAGGAGTGTCTCTGCTAGAGATGGTGACCATGTCCGAGGAGGCCCTCGCCCGCCGCGTGCACCGGGTCGGCGCCCTGGCCGACCCCGTCCGGCGCGCGCTCTACCGGTTCGTCGCGGCCCAGCCGGGGGCGGTCAGCCGCGACCAGGCGGCCGACGGGATCGACGTGCCCCGCCACACCGCCAAGCACCACCTCGACAAGCTGGTCGACGAGGGGCTGCTGGTCACCGAGTTCAGGCGGCTCACCGGGCGCACCGGGCCCGGCGCCGGACGGCCCGCGAAGCTCTACCGCCGTGCACGCCGCGAGATCGGCGTGAGCATCCCCGCGCGTCGCTACGACCTGGCCGGCTCGGTGCTGGCCGACGCCGTGCACCGGACGCTCGGCGGCACGCCGATGCGGGGCGCGCTCGAGGAGGCAGCCGCGCACGCCGCGGCGGAGGCGGTCGCCGACCTGGCCACCGCCGAGGAGGCTCGTGCGGGGGAGACGCCGGTCGAGCGCACGGCGGCCGCGCTCGCGCCGTACGGCTATGAGCCCAGCGTCGAGAGCGAGGTCATCGAGCTCGCCAACTGTCCCTTCGACCGCCTCGCCCGCGACCACCCCGACGTCATGTGCGGGCTCAACCGCGAGTTCCTCGGCCGGGTGGTCGGGGTGACGGGCGACGGCGAGCTCGAGGTGGAGCCGCGTACGCCGGCGCGCGAGTCCTGCTGTGCGCGCGTGCGTCGCGCGGGCGGAGCCGGGGCCGCGCCCACGCGCTCCGCCGGTGTGACCTGCCCCTAGGCTGTGCCCATGGGCAAGCAGGAAGACTTCGTGCTCCGGGCGCTCGAGGAGCGCGACGTCCGCTTCGTGCGGCTGTGGTTCACCGATGTGCTGGGCTTCCTCAAGTCTGTCGCGGTGGCCCCGGCGGAGCTCGAGGGTGCCTTCAGCGAGGGCATCGGGTTCGACGGCTCGGCGATCGAGGGCTTCGCCCGGGTCTATGAGGCCGACATGCTCGCGATGCCCGACCCGTCGACGTTCCAGATCCTGCCGTGGCGCTCGGGCGACGGCCCGTCGACCGCCCGGATGTTCTGCGACATCAGGATGCCGGACGGCAGCCCCTCCTACGCCGACCCGCGCCACGTCCTCAAGCGCACCCTCGGCAAGGCCGCCGAACAGGGGTTCACCTTCTACACCCACCCCGAGATCGAGTTCTACCTCTTCCAGGACAGCCCCGAGCCCGGCATCGAGCCGCGCCCGGTGGACCGCAGCGGCTACTTCGACCACACCGCACAGTCGAGGGGCGCCGACTTCCGCCGCGAGGCGATCACCATGCTCGAGGCGATGGGCATCTCCGTCGAGTTCAGCCACCACGAGGGCGGTCCCGGGCAGCAGGAGATCGACCTGCGGTACGCCGACGCGCTGAGCACGGCGGACAACGTCATGACGTTCCGCACGGTCGTCCGTGAGGTCGCGCTGAGCCAGGGCATCTGGGCGAGCTTCATGCCTAAGCCGTTCACCACCCACCCGGGCTCCGGCATGCACACCCACGTGAGCCTCTTCGAGGGCGACCGCAACGCCTTCTTCGAGGCCGGCTCGGAGTATCAGCTGTCCAAGACCGGCCGCCAGTTCATCGCCGGCGTGCTGCGCCACGCGCGCGAGATCACCTGCGTCACCAACCAGTGGGTCAACTCCTACAAGCGCCTGATCGGCGGCGGCGAGGCCCCGTCGTACATCTGCTGGGGCCACAACAACCGCAGTGCGATGATCCGCGTCCCGATGTACAAGCCCAACAAGGGCCAGTCGACCCGCATCGAGCTGCGCACGATCGACGCCGCGTGCAACCCCTACCTCGCCTTCGCGGCCACCCTCGCCGCGGGCATGAAGGGGATCGAGGAGGGCTACGAGCTGCCCCGCGAGGCCGAGGACGACGTCTGGTCGCTCACCGAGAAGGAGCGCAAGAGCCTCGGCATCGAGCCGCTGCCCAAGAACCTCTCCGAGGCGATCTCCATCGCCGAGGACTCCGAGCTGCTGGCGGAGACGCTGGGCGAGCACGTCTACGACTTCTTCCTGCGCAACAAGCGCGCCGAGTGGGAGGCCTACCGCGGCCAGGTCTCGGCCTACGAGCGCGACACCATGCTGCCGGTCCTCTGACCGACGACGACCCGCCCGATGCCCCCCACCGCAGGTCAGCTGGTCCGGCTCGGCTTCGCCGACTCTGCGCGGGCCGCCGACCGGCTGGCCGCGCTCGGTGACCCCGGGCCGCCGTTGCTGACCGCGATCGGCACGGCCGCCGATCCCGACCAGGCGCTGGCCGGGATGCTGCGGCTGGCTGCCGCCGTCGAGGCGCACGAGGGCGTCGAGGGCCGCCGCGCCATGCTGGCCGAGATCGCCGACGACGAGGGCACGGCGATGCGCCTGGCCGCCGTGCTCGGCGCCAGCGTCGCGCTCGCCGACCACCTGGCGCGGCATCCCGAGCAGTGGCGCGAGCTCACGGACCCGACGCTCGGCAGCACCCGCCCAGCGGCGTACGCCGTGCGCGCGGCGCTGCTGGAGGCGGTCGGCGCCGACCCGGCGGACCCGGAGCCGGTCGCCACGCGTCCCGACGCGGAGGCCGTCGACACGCTGCGCGTGGAGTATCGGCGGATCCTGCTGCGGCTGGCGGCCCGCGACCTGGCCCACCACCTCGGCGTCGACGACGCCGCGGCGGAGCTGTCCGACCTCGCGGCCGGGACCCTGGAGGCGGCGCTGGCGATCGCCCGCGCCCGGATCGGCGAGCCGGCAGCCAGCGCGCGGCTGACCGTGGTCGCGATGGGCAAGTGCGGAGGCCACGAGCTCAACTACGTCTCCGACGTCGACGTGATCTTCGTCTTCGAGCCCGCGGCGGGGGCCTCGGAGTCGCTGGCGCTGCGCTCCGCCACGCAGCTGGCCAGCCACCTGATGCGGATCTGCTCCGAGCACACCGCCGAGGGCACGATCTGGCCGGTGGACGCGAACCTGCGCCCCGAGGGCTCGCAGGGTCCGCTCGTGCGCACGCTCGCCAGCCATCTGGGCTACTACGAGCGGTGGGCCAAGACGTGGGAGTTCCAGGCGCTGCTCAAGGCCCGGCCGGTGGCCGGCGACCGGGCGCTCGGCGCCGCCTACGTCGCGATGGTGCAGCCGCTGATCTGGTCTGCGGCGGAGCGGGCCGGGTTCGTCGAGGACGTGCAGGCGATGCGGCGGCGGGTGCTCGACCACACCCAGTCATCCATGGGGGAGGCGGAGGCCGAGCGCCAGCTCAAGCTCGGCTCGGGCGGGCTGCGCGACGTGGAGTTCGCCGTCCAGCTGCTGCAGCTGGTGCACGGCCGCGCCGACGAGTCGCTGCGGGTGGGCGCCACCCTGAGTGCGCTGACCGAGCTGACCCGCGGCGGCTACGTCAACCGGCAGGACGGCGAGCAGCTGCACCGGGCCTACGCCTTCCTGCGGACCCTCGAGCACCGCATCCAGCTGCACCGCCTGCGTCGCACCCACGTCGTACCGGACGACGAGGAGTCGCTGCGGCGCCTCGGCCGGTCGCTGGGGCTGACCTCCGACCCGGTCGAGGCGCTCGAGCGGGAGTGGCACCACCACCGGCTCGAGGTGCGGCGGCTGCACGAGAAGCTCTTCTACCGGCCGCTGCTGGCGGCGGTCGCGAAGATCCCGGGCACCGACGCGCGGCTCTCGCTCGAGGCGGCGGAGCAGCGGCTGTCGGCGCTGGGCTACGTCGACCCCAAGGGCGCGCTGCGCCACCTCGAGGCCCTGACCCGCGGCGTCACGCGCTCGTCCGACATCCAGCGCACCCTGCTGCCGGTGATGCTCGAGTGGTTCGCGGACACGC
Organism: Nocardioides gansuensis; assembly: GCF_003076135.1. Lineage (GTDB taxonomy): Bacteria > Actinomycetota > Actinomycetes > Propionibacteriales > Nocardioidaceae > Nocardioides > Nocardioides gansuensis. Next base: position 45,348 of record NZ_QDGZ01000006.1, read on the forward strand.
CCGACCCCGACGCGGGCCTCTTCGGCTTCCGCCGGCTCAGCGACAGCCTGGGCCGCACGCCGTGGTACCTCACGATGCTCCGCGACGAGGGCGAGGTCGCCCAGCGGCTGGCCTTCCTGCTCGGCACGTCGCGCTACGCCACCGACCTGCTCGAGCGCGAGCCGCAGGGGGTGAAGATGCTCGGCGAGGACCTCGCCCCGCTCTCGGCGGAGGCGCTCACCACGGAGATGCGGTCGGTGGCCGGGCGGCAGGCCGGCGCCGAGGACGCGGTGCGTGCGGTCCGTGCCGTCCGCCGCCGCGAGCTGCTGCGGATCGCGTCCGGCGAGCTGCTCGGGCTGACCGACGTCGAGGACGTGGGCCGCGGACTGTCGCGCCTCACCGATGCCACGCTGGAGGCGACGCTCGGCGTCGCGATCGAGGCGGTGCGCCAGCGGCGCGGCCTCGACGCCGCGCCGACGCGGATGGCAGTCGTCGCGATGGGCCGCTACGGCGGCTTCGAGCTGTCCTACGCCAGCGACGCGGATGTGATGTTCGTCCACGAGCCCGAGCCGGGCGTGGAGCCGCAGCGGGCGGCGTCCTTCGCGCAGGCGGTGGTGGGGGAGCTGCGCCGGCTGCTGGCGATGCCGGCGACCGACCCGCCCCTCGAGATCGACGCCGACCTGCGCCCCGAGGGCAAGCAGGGCCCGATGGTCCGCACCCTCGACGCCTACGCCGCCTACTACGCCAAGTGGTCGCACGTGTGGGAGTTCCAGGCGCTGCTGCGCGCCGACGCGGTGGTGGGCGACGAGGGCCTGCGGCGCCGCTTCACCGAGCTGATCGACCCGCTGCGCTTCCCGCCGGGCGGGATCGACGCCGGCACGGTCGCGGAGGTGCGCCGGGTCAAGGCCCGGGTCGACGAGGAGCGGCTGCCGCGCGGCGCCGACCGGCACACCCACCTCAAGCTGGGCCGTGGCGGGCTCGCCGACGTCGAGTGGACCGTGCAGCTGCTGCAGATGCAGCACGCCGGGACGGTGCCCGGGTTGCGGACCGCGCAGACGCTCGCCGCGCTCGAGGCCGCGTGCGAGGCCGGGCTGGTCTCGGCCGGGGACGCCGCGACGCTGACCGAGGCGTGGCGCCTAGTCAGTCGGGTGCGCAACGCGGTGACGCTGGTCAGCGGCAAGGTCGCCGACCAGCTGCCCCGCGACCTGCGCGAGCGGGCGGCCGTGGCGCAGGTGCTGGGCTACCCGCAGGGGGAGTCGGACCGGATGGTCAACGACTACCTGCGCACCACCCGCCGGGCGCACTCGGTGGTGGAGCGGGTGTTCTGGGACTGAAGTAGATTCCTTCAGAATGGCCAGAATGAAGTTATAGTCTTTATATGGCGAATCTGAAGAGCATGGCTTCAGCCACGCTCATCGGCGACCTCGTGGGCTCCCGTTCCGTGGTCGATCGACAGCGCCTGCACGGCAGCCTGCAGGGGATCCTCGACGAGGTCAACGCCCGGGCCCGTCCGCGCTCACCGCTGCGGATCACGGTGGGCGACGAGTTCCAGGGCGCCTTCGCGAGCGTCGGCCAGGCCGTGGCCGCGGCACTGCGGATCCGGCTCGCCCTCGCCCCGGCGTACGACGTGCGGCACGGGGTCGGCTGGGGGGAGGTGACCGTGCTCGTCGACGAGCCCCGGGTCGAGGACGGGCCGGGCTGGTGGATCGCGCGCAAGGCGGTCGAGGCGGTCGAGGAGGCCGAGCGGAGGCCGGCGACGAGGAGCCGGCGCACCGCGTACCGCGCCGTCGAGGGAGCCGGCGGGCCGGACGAGGCGGCCGTGGACGCGGCGCTGATGCTGCGCGATGCGCTGCTCGACGGCCTGTCGGAGCGGTCGCTGTCGGTGCTGCGTGGTCTGCTGGCCGGGAGCACCCAGCGGGAGATCGCGGACGAGCTCGGCATCAGCGCGTCGGCAGTCTCCCAGCGGGTGCGGGCCGACCACCTGGGTGCCCTGGTGGCGGCGGAGCGACGGCTTGAGGAGCTGGGCTGATGGGAGTGGTGGGGTGAGCTGGATCGCGCTGCTGCTCATCGGCGTCGCCGTCGCCGACCTCGCCCACTCGGTGTGGCCGGTGCGGGTCGTCCCCGAGTGTGTCGGCGCCATCGCCGCCGTGCTGGTCGGTCTGCTCGCGGGGCTCACGTCGGGCGTCGACGTGGCGGCGCTGGTCGTGATCGCGGCCGTCGTGGTCGCGTGGGGCCAGACCGTCACCCGGGGCTTCGGGGGCCGCGGCCCGGTGTGGGTGCCACTGCTCCTGCTGGGCGTGGCGCTCGCTGTCGCGATCGGCGTCTCGGGCGAGGCAAGCCCGGCCGGAGGCTGGGTCGGCCGCTGGCTCGACGGTGCCGCGCTCCCGGTGGTGTCCTCGCTGACCGCCGACCGGGCGCTGCTCCTGCTCGGCGCCTTCCTGGTGCAGATGTCCACCGGCAACGTGCTGGTCCGGCTGGTGCTGGCGGCGACCGGCACAGTCAACCCTGCCCGCCACGGCCGACCCGACGACCCGGAGATGCAGCTCAAGGGCGGCCGCCTGCTCGGGCCGATGGAGCGGGTCTTCCTCCTGTCGCTCGGGCTCGCCGGCCACGTGACCGCGGCGAGCATCGTGGTCGCGGCGAAGGGGCTGCTGCGGTTCCCCGAGCTCTCCTCCCGGCGCGACCAGGAGCGGATCCACCAGCTCACCGAATACTTCCTCGTCGGCAGCTTCGTCAGCTGGATGGTCGCGCTCGTCTCGCTGGTGCTGCTCGCGCGCTGACGCACCGGCGGGCGGGTGCCTCCCGGTGGTGACCGGCCTCGCATGCTGCCACGATGGGGCCATGACCGACACCGCCGCCCCGGCCGCAGCCGACCTCGCCACCGAGCTGCTCGACCTCCACCGCGATCCCAGGCTCCTGACCCTCGTCAACGTCTGGGACGTCGCCAGCGCCCGCGCCGTCGCCGGCGTGGAGGGCACGAAGGCGCTCGCCACCGCGAGCCACGCGATCGCGTCGTCCTTCGGCTATCCCGACGGGGAGAACATCCCGCTCGACCTGATGCTTGACATGTGCGGGCGGATCGCCGCCGCGGTCGACCTGCCGGTCTCGGCCGACCTCGAGGGAGGGTACGGCGACGCGCCCGAGGCCGTCCGCCGCGCGATCGCCGTCGGCGTGGTCGGCGCCAACGTCGAGGACCAGATGAAGCCGGTCGCCGAGGCGGCCGCCCAGGTCGAGGCGATCATGGCCGCGGCTGCTGCCGAGGGCGTGCCCGACTTCGTGCTCAACGCCCGCACCGACGTCTACGCCAAGGGACGCGGCCGGAAGCGCGACGAGCTGCTCGCGGACGCGATCGAGCGCGGTCGCGCGTTCCTCGACGCGGGGGCGCCGGTCGTCTTCGTCCCGGCGATCCTGTCCGAGGAGGACGTCGCCGCGCTGGTCGACGCCTTCGGCCCGCAGCGGCTCACCACGATCGGCATCCCCGGCAGCCCGTCGCTCTCCCGCCAGGAGGAGCTCGGCGTCGCCCGGGTGTCCTACGGCCCGATGCCGCAGCGCGTCGCGCTGACCGCCCTGCAGGAGCTGGTCGAGGAGGTCCACCGCGGCGGGGGAGTGCCGGCGACGATGCGACCTCTTACCTAACCGAGGGCGGTGACGTCGTCGGCTCGCGCGGCTAGGGTCGACGGCATGACCGCCACGGAGCGCCTCGCGGCGCTCGAGCCGACATGCACCCTGGCCGCGGCGCTCGAGCTCTTCGACAGCCTGCCCGCCGTGAAGTCCACCGAGCTGACCGGGCGCTGGCGCGGGCGCGAGCTGCGCACCGGCCATCCGCTGGACGGACTTCTCGAGGCGTCGGGGTGGTGGGGCAAGCAGTTCGACGGCGTCGACGACGTGCACCCGCTGCTGTTCGCCGACCCGTCCGGCGAGCTCTTCGCCGTCGACCCCCTCCGCGTCCCGATCGGCTTGACCGGCAAGCTGCCCGTGTCGGTCGTGGCCCGGGGCCGGGCTGCCCTGGGCGTCGCCAAGCACGCGCTCCGGACCTCCAGGCCGAGGGCCCGGCTCCGGGACCTCGAGCACCGCGGCGTCGTGACGGCGTCGATGGTCTATGACCACCTGCCGATCATCGACTCCTTCCGCCGCGTCGACGAGGAGACCATGCTCGGGGCGATGGACCAGCGAGGGGAGCCGCTGCCCTACTTCTTCATCCTGTCCCGGGACGATGGCGGCCTTTGAGATCAGGGCGCTCGACGCCGACACGTGGGACGCCTTCGCCGCGCTGGCGGAGAAGCACAACGGCGTGTGGGGCGGCTGCTGGTGCACGTGGTTCCACCCGGAGTGCCCCGAGAAGCACGTGAGCTCCGAGGGCAACCGCGCCCTCAAGGAGCGCCTGGTCCGCGGGGGACAGGCGCACGCCGCGCTGGTCTTCGACGGTGACGCGGCGGTCGCGTGGGCCCAGTACGGCTCGCCCGACGAACTGCCGGGCATCTACCACCTCAAGGAGTACAGCGCAGGCCTCAACAACTTCCCCGACTACCGCATCACCTGCCTGTTCGTCGACCGTGACCACCGCCGCAAGGGAGTCGCCGCAGTCGCGGTCGCCGGGGCCTTGGACCTCATCGCCCAGGCCGGTGGGGGAGTCGTGGAGGCCTACCCCGAGGACACCCACGGCAAGCGGAAGTCCGGCTCGCTGCTCTACAACGGGACGAGGAGCCTCTTCGAGCAGGCGGGCTTCACCTACGAGCGGCCGAAGGGCAAGAACCACTGCGTGATGCGCAAGACCGTCCCGGCCGCCTGAGGGGGCGGCCAGCTGCGTCGGTGGAGGCGGACTAGTCCGTCGGGCGTCCTGGTGGCCAGGAATCCCGACCAACCAGGGACTCGCGCCCATGGCCCCCGGGACGCGTCGAGCCCTATCTTCGAGGCACCGGCGAGAGGGGGGCGAGATGCCAGAGGTATTCCTGCACATCGGCCTGCCCAAGACCGGCACCACGAGCATCCAGTCGGCGATCGACGCCAGCGCTGACACACTCGCGAAGCACGGGATCCTGGTCCCCGGCGGCAGCCACCGCGTGCAGCGGACGGCAGCCTACGACCTCCTCGGCCAGCGCATCGTCGGCGGCGACTCCCGCAGCACGCCCGGCAGCTTCCAGGCGCTGATGGCAGAGATCGGGGCCTTCGAGGGCGACCGCGCGATCGTCTCCGACGAGGACCTCGGCTCCGCCTGGCCGCGCCAGGTACGACGCGTCGTACGGGCCCTTTCGGGGTGCGACGTCCACGTCATCCTCGCGCTCCGCGACCTGGCCCGCACCCTGCCCTCGGCCTGGCAGCAGTCCGTCGTGATGGGTGGGACGACACCGTGGCGGGAGTGGGTGGCCGGGGTGAGGTCGCCCGACGAGGGGTCGCTGCGAGCGGGCATCTCGTTCACCCGGCGGCAGGATGCGCTGCACGTACTCGACGTGTGGGGCGCCTGCGTGCCGCCGGAGCGGATCCGGATCGTGACGGTGCCGCCCCCCGGCTCACCGCCTGAGGAGCTGCTGCGGCGCTTCGCCGAGGCAGCCTGCATCCCCGCCGAGCTGTGGCCGACCGACCTTCCGACCCGCAACGACTCGCTCGGCGCTGCCGAGGTCGAGCTGCTGCGGCGCATCAACTCCGAGCTGACGACCAGCATCACCCAGGCCCAGCACCGCTACGTGGTGGAGTCGGGGCTGCGCCCCGGCTGGCGGGTGCCGGGCTCCCGTCCGCTCCGGCTCCCGGCGGAGGACGCGGAGTGGGTACGCGCGCGGAGCGAGGCCACGATCGCGGAGCTGAGGGCCCGGGGCTACCCAGTGATCGGCGACCTGGACGACCTCCGACCGAGGATGCCCCAGCATGACGGCCGCCGACTCGACGACGTCACCGAGCACGAGTTGCTCGAGGCCGCCGAGGTCGCCCTCACCGCCCTGGCCACGTCCCACGGACAGCTCTTCCGCCGCCACCGGCGGCTGCTGCAGAAAGAGGATGCCGAGAGGGCGCCGACTCGGCGGGAGCTGATCGAGAGCACCAGCCGCGCCGCCCTCTTCCGGCTCCGCAAACAGGCCCTGGTCATCGGTGAACAGCATGAGGTGATCGGCGCGGCCGTCCGACGTGCTCCCGGATGGGGCGCGGCTGAGCGCCCGGCCACCGAGCCATGGCACGCAGCCGGCCAGCCCCGCCATGATGGGCCGATGCGCTACGCGATGACCGGCGCGACCGGCTTCCTCGGCGGGGTCCTCGCCCGCCAGCTCCGCGACCAGGGGCACGACGTGGTCGCCCTCGTCCGCGACCCCGCCAAGGCGGGGCACCTCGAGGTGATGGGCGTCCAGCTCGAGAAGGGCGACCTCGACGACTGGGAGGCGCTCGACCGGCTCGTGCGCGGCGCGGACGGGTTCTTCCACGTGGCCGGCTGGTACAAGCACGGCGTCCGGGAGCACCGGACACTCGAGCACGTCAACGTCGACGGCACCCGCAACGCGCTCGCTGCGGCCAGGCGCGCCGGCGTGCGCACCGTCTACACCTCGACCTGCGCGATCAACTCCGACACCGCCGGCGAGCGACGCGACGAGTCCTACCACCACGACGGCCCCTGGGCGTCGGCGTACGACCGCACCAAGTGGGAGGCCCACCAGGTCGCCCGGGAGTATGTCGCGGAAGGGCTCGACGTCATCACCGTGCAGCCCAGCGTCATCTACGGCGCCGGCGACACCGGGTCGACGATCGGCCAGATCACCCGCGACATCCTCGCCGGCAAGCCGGTCCTCGGACCGCGCGGCGGCGGCAGCTCCTGGGTGCACGTCGAGGACTGCGCGGCCGGGCACATCCTGGCGATGGAGCGGGGGAGGCCGGGCGAGTCCTACATGCTGGCCGGTGAGACCGCGTCGTACGCCGAGGTCTTCAGGCTGGTCCGCGAGGTGGCCGGGAAGCGCGGGCCGATCCTCCTGCTGCCGAGGTCGCTGATCCGCGCCGTCGCGAGGCTGACTGCTCCGGTCGAGAAGGTGGTCAGGCTGCCGCAGGCGATGACGGCCGACGCGGCACGCGCCGGCCTGGCGACCTACTTCGGCGACGGCAGCAAGGCGCGCCGGGAGCTCGGCTGGACGTGCCGGCCCCTGCGCGAGGGCATGACGGAGACGGTGCGCGCGGAGATTGCCACTGCCTGAGCCCGACCTCTCCAGCCGCTGACCAGCCCTTCGCCATGAGGGCTCGGCGCTATGCGTCCCTGAGCACGAACTCGTTGCCCTCGACGATCGGTACGACGCTCCCGTCGGCGCCGATGCCCTCGATCTGCACCTCTGGGCTGCCGACCACGATGTCGACGTGCGTGCCCGACTGGTTGAGGCCGGACTCGATGCGCTGCTCGGGCGTCATCTCGATGCCGTTCTCCCAGGCGAAGGCGAAGCCGTTGCCCCAGGCGATGTGGGAGCCGACGTTCTCGTCGTAGAGGACATCCTTGAAGAGCAGGCCGGTCTCGCGCACCCGGGAGTCGCCGTCGACGATCGAGACCTCGCCGAGGTGCTTGGCGCGTGCCACGCTGTCGAGCTGGGCGCGGACGGCCTCCTCGCCGCGGGCTGCGGTCGCGCCGACGATGGTGCCGTCGTGCAGCCCGATCGCGAGGTCCTCCACGACGGTGCCCATCCCGGGCAGGAAGAACGGTGCGGTGGTGCGGACGTGGCCCTCGGCGCGGCGCCAGTCGGGGGAGAAGTAGACCTCCTCGGTCGGCATGTTGGGGGCGAACTCCACCCCGTCAGCGCTCTCCAGCGTCGCGGCTGCCCATCGGCTCGAGGGGCTGAGCCCGAGCGTCACATCGGTGCCCGGGCCGCGGTAGCGGACGGCGTCGAAGCCGCGCGCGTTGAGGATGTCGCGGCGGGCCTTGAGCTTGGCGATGTGGTCGCGCCAGGCCTGCACCGGGTCGTCCTCGTCGAGGCGCATGGCGTGGGCAACGGCGTCCCAGAGCCGGGCCACGTCCTCGACCCCGATGCTCGCGGCCCAGCCGGGGGTCGGGGCGGCGACCATCGTCCAGGCCACGGTGCCCGACATCATCAGGGGGAAGACCTCACGGAGCAGGGCGACCGGCTGCGACGCGGCAAGCCGAGCGGGGTCGAGGCCGTCCATCAGCTCCGGCAGCGGGTTGCCGGTCAGGGTGATGATCGCCGGCCGGTCCTCGTTCCAGGCCCGGACGGCGTCGATCTGTGATGGCCTGACGAACCCGAGCATGTCCTCGGGCGCGTGCTCGACCTGGGCACGCTGGAGGTGGGGATCTGCGTAGTCGATCGTGACGTGCGAGGCGCCCACGCGATAGGCCTCCGCGGCGAGTGCGCGGGCCACCGCAGCCTGCTCGGGCAGCCCCCTGATCTCGACGCGCTGGCCCACCTGGACGTTGGCGCCGATCCGGATGACCAGCCGTGCGTAGGCCTCGAGGAGGCGTTCGTAGGGCTCGGTCGCAGCCGTGCTCATCACGGCACGGTAGGGCGAAGGCCGCCCCCGGAGGGAATGGCCCGATCTACCGGTTCCTGACCCTGGCCGCATGACAGGAACCGGTCCGGGGGAAGTTCCTCCGTAACGAATCGGAGCCGCCCCAGTTGCACCTATGCAGCACTCGGGGGAGCAGCACACCAGCTGAAGCCGCACGCCGCGATCCGGCGCGCCACCACAGAAGGAACACTGCATGCACCAGCGCCTCGCTGTACTCGTGGCCCTGATCGTCGTCTCTATCGCGGGCTGGGCCAACCTCGCCAACGCCAGCCCGGCCGACGACTACGTCGGTCCCTACTTCGGAGACGGCAACCTGCCTCCGGGCTGCATCAAGGACATGAGCCGGGACAACCCCGACAACATCTGCTTCCACGCGAAGACCGGGCTCAACACCCTCGACTCGCCCAAAATCGACGTCGCCGTGCTCGTGCCGGCCTCCCCGACTGCCGAGCGTGACCTGCGGATCATGCGCCAGGCCGCCGAGGCCTGGGAGGGCGGCATCCACTACCTCGCCGACGAGATGGGGCTGGACTGGCTCCGCGACGGGGTGGAGTTCAACATCTCCCCGAGCATCGTCAGCCTCGCGGACGGCGAGACGCCGAGCACCTTCCCGCTCTACGACCCCGAGATCGTGATCCTCGCGACGAACCCGGTCGGCGGCCTCGGCATCGGCGTCGACCCGACGTACCTCACTGACGAGCTCGGCATCTTCGACGAGAACGGCGTGCCCTGCCACAACATCCCCAACCCGTTCTCCCTGGACGCCTGGGAGGGCATGCCGGGGTACGACGGGCACCACGGTGACGGCGGCGGCTACTACGTCGAGGACTGCGGCGGCGCAGGCGGCAACGTGTGCTTCTCGGTCAACGGCGCCATCGACCCGGTCCCTGGCGTGACCGACACCTTCTCGCTCTTCGACCTGGTGCTGCACGAGACCGGTCACTGCCTCACCCTCGGCCACGTCGGCGACGGCGCGGAGGGCGCGTGGGGCCAGGTGCCGACCAACGACATCATGGCCTACAGCTCTGACCCGCCCGGCCAGAACAAGTGCGTCTCCACGCTCAACGTCGAGGCCTTCGCCACCCGGATGAGCCGCTACCTCGACGTCAACGGCGACAACGCCGTCGACGAGTCGGACCACCTCGACCCCAACGACGTGGCCGGCGACGGCGCCAACTCGTTCCAGGTACAGCACCCGGACGACCACCTCTACGCCTCGTCCACCGGCTCGGTGTGGGACTGCCCGCAGCCCGACCTCGGCGCGGTGCCCGGCGAGCGGGTCGACTGGACGCCGGAGCCGGCGGAGACCAGCGACCCGGTGCTCTCCGTGAGCACGCCGGCGCACGGCGCGGAGACCTCCGACGGTCACGTGCACGTGATCGGCACGGTCGAGCGCCGGCCGAAGACCGCCCCTCCGACCTCGCCGACGAGCTCGCACGACGACGCAGAGGGCGACGCCTACAGCACCTTCACCGACATCTCGAACATCCAGGTGGAGGTCACCGACCTCGACGTCATCGCCACGATCAAGGTCGCCCAGCTGTGGCCGAAGGACCAGACCAGCCTGCCCAAGTACGGCGTGAGCATCGGCGGTCGTGAGATCGAGTCCTTCATCCCGGAGCCCGACAACCCGGCCGACGTGGTCACCTACGACCACTCGATGGAGGCCCAACTGCCGAGCGAGTGGTCGTCATGGGACGCGACCGCCAACACCGTGACGTTCACGATCCCGCGCAGCTATCTCGCGCAGGGCAGGGTCGTCGCGCCGTACGACATCTTCGCGCTGACCAGCTTCCGCGCGCCCACCAGGCTGTGGACCCTCGTGGCCGACGACCGGGCACCCGACGCGGGTGCGATCGGCGTGGCGGCGCCGGCCGGCCCGGACACCAGCTCCGGGACCTCGACGACGTCCTCGTTGACCGGCGGCTCGACCGCCGGCGCCGTGCTCGACACGGTCGTCCTCGAGCGCGAGGGCGGCAACAAGTTCCGGGTCACCGACAGCACCCTCGGCGAGACGGGTGGCCCCAGCCACCACTTCACGCTCCAGGTGCCCCAGAAGAGCACGGTCGAGCTGCTGCTCGGCTGGCCCGACCTCAGCGACCTGGACATGTACGTGACGGGCGCGGCCACCGGCAACGCGGCCTCCGCGGGCCAGCCCGAGGCGCTCCGCCTGGAGGACGTGCAGGGCACCCTCGACATCGAGGTCGCGCCATACCTGGTCGTCGGCATCCCTGACACGACCTACACCCTGCAGGCCACGATCGTGCCCAACCCGACCGGAGGTGGCACCATCACCGACACCGACGGTGACGGCGTGACCGACGACGAGGACGCCTGCCCGGCACGGCCCGGCGTCGGCAGCTCCGGGTGCCCGGTGCCGTCGGACGAGAAGGTGACGGTCTACGTCGACGGCGCCGCCGCTGCCAGCGAGGGCGTCGAGTCCAGCAACGGCCCCGACAGCTTCGCGCTCGACGTGACGGTGCCGACCGGCTCGCACGAGGTGAAGACGGTGTGGACGCAGGACGACGAGGTCCTCGCCACCGACGTCCGGACGGTCGTGCACGCTGCGCCTGGTGTCGACCGTGACGGCGACGGCGTCGCCGACGCGCGCGACAACTGCCTCGAGCAGCCCAACGCGGGCCAGGCCGACCTGGACGGCGACGGCAAGGGCGACGCGTGCGACTCCGACGTCGACGGCGACGGCCACTCCAACACCAAGGAGCGGGCGCGTGGCACCGACCCCTTCGACGCGGCCTCCTACCCGGGCAAGAAGAAGAGCGGCTCGCTGCTGTAGGACCGGGTGGCGCGAGCAGCCACACATAGGTCGAGCGAAGTCGAGGCCCGCGGGGCCGGTCGTCTGCGGAACGGCCGGCACCGCGGCGTTGCCGGGCCAGACCGTGCAAGTCCGTGCACGTTCAAGGTCCACGGAGGTGCCGGCCCCGGTCAGCGAGTCAGTCCTCCACGCGGGCGTTGAAGCCGCCTTCGCCGAAGCTCGTGACCACGGTCCCGGACGTGGGCAGGTCGATCTCGGCGCAACCCCGGCTGTTGGCCTCTTCGGGCAGGCGGCACAGCAGCGTCGGCCCGGTGGCGTCGAGGGCGTAGTCGCCGTCGCCGTCGACCTCCGCGAGCGTGCCGCCGAGGCCCTCCGCAGCCGCCTGGTCGAGCGTGAACGACGCCCGTCTCAGGTCGTCGGGCTCGCCAACCTCGGCCCACAGGTCAGGGGCGCGCTCTGCCGGCAGGACGAGCATCCAGCCGCCGCCGTCGGAGGCGTCACCGAGACCGGTGTCGTCGACGAGCACGCTGCGGCCCTCGAGTCCGTCGCCTCCGCACGCAACCGCGGCGAGCAGGACCAGCGAGAGGGCGAGGGCCTTGGTCACGGCCTCATCCTGCCCGCGCCGGCCCGGTTGCGCCGGTCAACGTTCCAGCAGCCGCACGATCTCGTCGACCCCCGCGCCGCGCGCTCATCGCGGCGAGCTGGTTGGCCTCGGTGCCTCGCACGGCCGACCCGTCGGAGCGTCTCCACCCAGCTCGCGGACGGCCGCTGCTGTGGCACGCGCTGGCGCTGTGCTGAAGAAGACCGGGCGGTGGCGCTCGGCCTACGTGCGCCGGTGGAATCTCACCGCGCCGTCGGAGAGATAGGTGGTCGTGTAGGCGGGGTCGTGGATGCGATGGTGGTGCCAGGGACGAGCGAGAACGGCCTTCTCGAGGTCAGTCCGGCCACCCTTGGCCCAGGGGTCCCGGTGGTGGACCTCGCACCAGGCGGCGGGATGGTCGCAGCCTTCGACCTGGCAGGTCTTGTGCGCGAGCACCTTGGCGACGCGCTGGGCCCGGGTGAACAGGCGCTTGCTGCGGCCGAGGTCGAGGACCTCCGACCTGCCGCCCATGACGGCCGGGATGATGCCGGCCTTGCAGGCGAGGAGGCGGGCCTGGGAGGCGGAGATCCTGGTCCCGTCACCGAGCATCGCGGTGCCGAGGCCCTTGGTCAGGACCTCGAGGCCCAGGGTGACGATCATGGTGGTGGCATCGCCGCCGTGGATCGGCATCCGCGCGGGGTCCATGGTGTGGAGCAGTGCGATGAAGGCCTCGCCGCGGAGCCGGTCGGCGGGGAGCCGCGTGCCTGTGGCGGGGTCGATGAAACCGTTCTCGAGCGCGTCGGTGCGCGGCGACGTGAAGGCGTCGAGGTAGGTCCTGAGCCGAGTGGCCTCGGCCTTGGGCATCCGGACGAAGAGGTGGACCGTCCCGTCCCCGCGGTCGCGCATCCGCAGCTGGGTCGCTGCGGCCGCGCGACGCTCGGCCTCCTCGAGGCGCTTGCGCTCGGCCTCGTCCACACGATCAGGGGCGACGTAGGCCATGATCCGCTCGCCGACGACCTTGAGCTCCGAGAGACTGAGCCGGGGCGCTTCGTCGACCAGGGCCTGCTCGGCCTTCGCGAGCAGCTCGGCGGCGTTGACGATCTGTGGGTCGCCCTTGAACGCCCGCTCGAGCTCGTCGAGCGCATCGACGATGACCTGCACCTGGGGAGTGGTCAGCTGGCCACCCGGGTCCGCGACCTGATGACGGCCATCCTGGCGAAGGGCATGGCCGCGTCGCCGGAGGTCGCCGAGGAGACGGGCGCCCGGGATGTCGCGAAGTGGCTGGCCCACGAGGCGATGCTCCGGCCGAGCCAGACGCACGGCGACCTGCGTGTCGGACACGCGCTCTCCAGGTCGTGGCGCAGGGCCTCGGCTGCCTACTCGGCCGGCCACTGCCATCACGCGGCTGTGGACGGTTTCGGGACGGAAGCGAGGTCGGAGTCGTGGGTGTGCCGCCTGCGTTCCGGAACGCGATCCGTCACGCGACGGGGGTGCGGCTGGCCGGCCTGCCGTTCACGCCCGAGAAGCTGCTGACCCCGGCCGCCAGCCCGACGCACGCCGCGAGGTAGAGCACCCCAGCGAGGTCGGACGCCCACACACTGAAGCCCGACCCGACGAACTCCACGAGCAGGAACACCCATACCACCGGCCCGACCCACCGGGGGCCGCGCCGGCTGCGGAAGTGAGCGATCGAGAGCAGCAGGAGCCCGAGCACTGTGCCGAGCAGCCCGGCGGCGAAGAACGGCAGCAGCCACGGCCACGACTCGAGGTCGCCGACCAGCGCGGCGTACGCCCCACGGTGCTCGGGCGACTCGGCCATCAGCAGCTGGAGCATCATCACGCCGCCGATGACGGTGTGCCCGAAGGCGCCGAGCACGGCGAGCACGCCGCCGGCGGTGGCGAGGCGGGGGCTGGCCGGGCGGAGCCAGGCGGCGACGCCGGCCATCGCGACGGCGAAGGGCAGCTGGCTGACGATGAAGGCCAGGGCGCTGATGGCCACGGCGGGGCCGGCGTCGGCCAGGGACGCGAGCCGGTCGGCGGGGTCGTCGAGGAACCCCGGCTCCAGCAGGGTCCAGACGACGGACAGGACCGCGGTGGCGACGAGGCAGACCGCAGTGGTGAGGCGAAGGTGTCGGTTCATGCCACCAGTGCACGCCCGGCGCGGGGTCGTCGTCGTCGGCCCTGGGAGGTCTGCACTGTCATCCCTGGAATGACGTCGCCGGGCGCCGGCGATGCCTACCGTTGACGTCATGGCACGGTGGCGAGCGCACGCGGTCGACGCGCTCCTGGTCGCGGTCGTCCTCGCGGCCGGGCTCGCCGAGGTGTGGGTTCCGTTCGAGTCGCGCACGGGCGACGGCGACCCGCTGCTGACCAGCCTGCAGGTCGGGCTGATCGCCGCGGCGCTGTGGTGGCGGCGTACGCAGCCGTTGCCCGCCCTCGCCGTGGTGTGCGCCGCGATGTTCGGGTTCCACGCGGCCGGGGTGGCCTACCTGCTCTTCAACGGCCAGTTCGTGCCGCTGGTCGTGATGACGTTCGCGGTCGCTCGCCACGGGCGCGGGCGGGTGCCGTACGTCGGGGGCGCCGTCGTCGTCGGGACGATGCTCTACGCCGACCTGACGATCCCGGACTTCGGCGACGTCTCCGAGCTGATCTTCCACTGGAGCGTGCTGACGACGTCGTACGTCCTCGGCAGCTGGCAGCGGCTGATGGCCGCCCGCGCCGAGGAGGCGCAGCGCCGGGCGATCGCCGCGGAGGTCGAGGCCGCAGAGAAGGCGGCCGCGGCGGTGCTCGCGGAGCGCACCCGGATCGCCCGCGAGCTGCACGACGTGGTCGCGCACGCGATGAGCGTGATGGTGGTGCAGGCCGGGGCGGCGGAGGGGGTGGAGGGTACGCCGGAGGAGGTGCGCCGGCTCCTCGGCTCGATCCGGGGCACGGGGGCCGGGGCGCTGGCCGAGATGCGGCGGCTGGTGACGATGCTGCGCGACCCCGACGAGGCCGCGTCGCGCGCGCCGCAGCCCGGCCTCGCCGCGCTCGAGACGCTGGTGGCCGAGGTCCGGGAGACGGGGCTGCCGGTCACGCTCGAGATCGTGGGGGAGCCGCGCGAGCTGCCCGCCGGCCTCGACCTCGCGGCGTACCGCATCGTCCAGGAGGCGCTCACGAACGCGCGCCGCCACGCGGCGTCGGCGACAGCGGTGGTGGTGACGGTCGACTTCAGCGGCGACGAGCTGCGCCTCGGCGTGCGCGACGACGGCATCGGCTGCCGGGACACGGCCGGGTCAGGGCACGGTCTGATCGGGATGCGGGAGCGGGTCACGATGTACGACGGGTGGTTGCGCGCCGGTGCGCTGCCGGACCGCGGCTTCGCGGTCGAGGCGGCGCTGCCGCTGGAGCGGGCATGACCCGCGTGCTGATCGTGGACGACCAGGAGCTGCTGCGCGCGGGCTTCCGGATGATCCTCGAGCAGGGCGGCCACGAGGTCGTGGGGGAGGCGGGCGACGGAATCGAGGCGGTGGAACGGGCGCTCGTGCTGCTGCCCGAGGTGGTGCTGATGGACGTGCGGATGCCGCGGCTGGACGGCATCGAGGCGACCCGGCGGATCACCGCCCGCCTGCCGGCGACACGGGTGGTGGTGCTGACGACGTTCGACCTGGACGAGTACGTCTACGACGCGGTGCGCGCGGGCGCCTCGGGCTTCCTGCTCAAGGACCTTCCTCCCGCCGACCTGGTCCGCGCCGTCGACGTCGTCGCCGGGGGAGAAGCGATGCTGGCGCCGCAGCTGACGCGGCGCCTGCTGGCGCGGTTTGCCACGACTCCGGTGCCTGCTGCTGGCCTGCCTCAGGTGACCGAGCGGGAGAACGAGGTGTTGCGGCTGGTCGCCCGTGGGCTGTCGAACACCGAGATCGCGGAGACGCTGTTCCTCAGCGAGGCGACGGTGAAGACGGGCGACGGTGAAGACGTATGTCTCCCGGCTGCTCGCGAAACTGGGGCTGCGGGATCGGGTGCAGCTGGCTGTGCTGGCTTATGAGTCGGGATTGGTGCGCCCGGGCGCTGGGTGAGCGTCGGTGTTGAAGAAGGCCGTCAATGGGCCCGCCGATGGTTGAGGAGGGCCGTCAAGGCCATCGCGAAACCAGCGCACCGGTCGGCCCTCGCCCGTAGTCCTGTCGGGCGGGGTTACCGTTCGGAGTAGAACACTCGAAGCGCGCTCGGGCGAAGGACTCGGAGGAAGACTGGCGATGAGGCAGAACCTCACCACCGACGCCGTCGAGCGCTACATCGAGGCGTCCCCGGAGCTGCTTTACGACATCGTCTCGGACGTGACTCGAACGCCGGAACTCTCACCGGAGATCGTCAAGTGCACGTGGGTGAAGGGTGCGACCGGCCCGGCGGTCGGCGCGCGGTTCCGCGCCATCAACTCCGTGGGCCGTGGACGGACCTGGCCGAACTGGCCCATCGTGATCACCGCTGACCGCGGCCGCGAGTTCGCGTTCAGCCGCACGGAGCCGTTCGCCGGCACCCTGGAGTGGCGCTACCGGTTCATCCCGGAGGGCACGGGCACGAGGGTCGTCGAGTCCTACACCGTCACCAAACCAGTCACGCCCATCGGCTGGTTCTTCATCGACACGGTGTCCCGGTTGAAGGACCGGGCCGGTGATCTGCGCTGCGGGATGACCGAGACATTGGAACGGCTGGCCGCGGTCGCCGAAGGGGAACACATCTCCTAACCGCGGGACACGTTCCTCGAGGTGCCCCCTCGCGTTCCGTGTCCGTGCTGGCCCGCCTCAGGCCAGGGCCAGCCGGTAACCCGCGCGCCCACAGGGTCAAGTCCGGCGTTTGGACTGCCGATGACATCAGGTGACAGCCTGCTGCAGGTCCCTGTCTCCTATAAGGACTCGACATGCTTTCTCGGGTATCGCTTCTCTCGACTCTGCTCATCTCCATTCTCCTCTCGACCTCCGGCACCCCGGCGCACGCCGCGGCCGCGGAGACCTACGAACGGCAAGCGGTGCAAGCCACCAACGCCGCCCGCGACGCACATGACCTCCCAGCCTTGCGCACCGACAACTGCCTCTCGCGCTTCGCGAACCGGCAAGCGCGTCGCATGGCCGACCAGCAAGTCATGTTCCACCAGGACCTGCACCCGATCCTTCGTGCCTGCGGACTGCGCTCGGTGGCTGAGAATGTCGCCTACGGCTACTCCACTGGCAGATCCGTGGTCACCGACGGGTGGATGGAGTCGCCCGGCCACCGTGCCAACATCCTGACCGGCGCACACCGCATCGTCGCCGTTGGCTCCGTCATGGACGAGGGCGGCCGCTGGTGGACGGCACAGGTACTCGGTCGCCGCTAGCACCTCGACCTAGCCAACTCCGCGCGCTCAATCCCGAGAGTGCGGCCGTTGCGATGGACAATGACGCGGTGACCGAAACCTGCGGCGAGCTGCCGGACCCACCTCGCCGTGCCCCGGATGTGGAGGACGACTTCACCGACGGCCCCCGCCCCGATCTGTGGATAGCTCACTACCTGCCGCACTGGACGACTCCGGATCGTTCAGCCGCTCGATATGACACCTCGGCGGAGGGTCTCCGGTTGCGTATCGATGCGGAGCAGCCCGACTGGCGTCCCGAGGACAGGTTGCTCCGGGTCTCGAATATCCAGACCGGCAACTACTCCGGCGACCTCGGATCACGCCGCGGAACCCACCGCCACCGAGAAGACGGGCTCGTGGTGCGCACCCCAGGTCCGACGCGGCTGCTCTGGGCCCCCTCCGCGGGGCGGGTGGACGTCAGGGTGAGCGCGACCCGTGACCAGGATTGCATGCTGGCCGCATGGCTCGTCGGAACTGAGCACGCAGACGACCGCGCGTCCGGTGAGATCTGCATGTGTGAGATCGACGCCGCTGCTGTCGACGAGACCACCGTCGCCAGGTCGGGCGTGAAGGCGCATGGAGACGCACGGCTCACCACTGACATGGCTCAGGTCGAGCTGCCGTTCGACGCCACGCACCCGCACACCTGGACCGCGATCTGGGGCCAGGGTGAGACCATCATCGGCTGCGAGGGAGTGGTCTTGCGACACCTTCGTCAGGCACCTGACTATCCACTGTTTCTCATGCTTGACCTCTTCGAGGTCGGTAGCCCTCGTGGCGAGTATCCCAAGACCGCGACCATCCATTCCGTCCGCGGCTGGCACAGCGACTAGGTGCCGCCACAAGCCGCGGCGAAAGCCTCTCAACGCCATCTGGAACGCCATGGGCCAACCACCGGCGGTGGCGTCACTCCGCCGTGAGTCCGCACCGAATGGCGGAGGACGCTGCCGTGGACTGCTGGTCCCACGCATGCCTGGCTCGCGATGCGGTTGACGCGGCGCGGGAAGCACCATGCGCCATATTGGTGACATTGCCCGTGTCACGTCGGCCGGTGATCCAAGGCCTCGTATGGTCGCGCCACGAAGTGTGGTGGCACGCCGCTCGCCTACGTCCGCCGCACGCACTCACACATTAGGGATGGTCGTCATGGCACAGCGCGTCATTGGGGTAATGGCTCTGGTTCTCGCGGCGTTGGCGGGAGGCAGTTCGGCCGCCTTCGCTGAGGTCCAGGTGTTCACAGTCCACCTGGCCCCGTCGGGTGATCCGGACGGTTCGGGCGTCGCGACTTTGCGATTGCAGCCCGACGAGGGGCTTGTCTGCTACTCCATCGTCGTTCGCAACATCGGTGCCCCCACGGAGCCAATGCCAGGGCTGGGTTCGGCGCACATCCACACACTGGACTCTGGTGGCATCGCGATCGACCTCGACACCGTCTTCAGGGCAACCGGAACCAGCACCCACATCGCCACGGACTGCGTCAGCGCCGACAGCGACACCATTGATGCGGTGCTCGCCGACCCCGAAGAGTTCTACCTCAACGTGCACACCGCTCAGGCCCCGGCGGGTGCCGTCCAGGGCAGCCTGGCCGCAGGGTGACCCCGGTCTTGAGAACCCGCGCCGCGACAGGACCGAGCCGTCCGGCGGCGGAAGAAAACCGCAGCCCACAGGCGGGTGAAAGCAGGTCGACGTCGCACCCGCGCGGGGTAGTTCGCATGCGCATGTTCAGCTCCTCGACCAGCACATTCCACCTGTCACCTACGTCATAGGCCCCACGCCTGTGCGGTTCCCTGGTGCCTTCGGAAATGTCTCCCTCGAGAAGCTCGGCCACGGCCGCGCGCTCTATCCAGTCGGCGTACTCAGCGTGCGTCCAACGGTGCTCGCGGACGAGCGGGCCTGGACTGGTTCGCGGGCATGGCCGATGAGAACCACGCCGCCGAGCAGGGCCGCGACGTCTACGGCGCTTACTTGCAGGAGCACGTCCTGCCCGTCCTGCTGGCATCCCCGGAGGAGGTCGCCGCTGCGCTGGGAGGGCTGGTGACACCGGTCGACAAGGCCGCCCTGGACGCGCCCTTCTGCGACTGGATGAGCCGCACCTTCAACCACGCTGCCGCTCAGGGCGTGGTCGGCATGCGCGACGACGGGCTCGCGGCGGTTGCGCCGTGGGGCTTCGCCCTGGCCGACATCCGGGTGCCGGTCGCCGTCTGGCAGGGTCGTCAGGACGCGATGGTGCCGTACGAGCACGGCGTCTGGCTCGCGGAGCACGTGCCGAACGCCGAGGGCCACCTGTTCGAGGGCGAAGGCCACCTGTCCCTGCTCACTCGGCTCGACCGGATCCTTGCCGATCTCAAGCGCCTCGGCGGGATCAGCTGATCGCACAGCTCGCGCGCTCGCCGGCCTTGGCAGAGACGCCGGCAGGGCTGGCACATGCGGCAACGGGGATGGCGACCGTTCGAGATGGCGCGGCATGATCTACAGGTGAAGCCGCACGACGACGACACGGTCCGGCAAGGTTTCGCGGCCATGCAGGCCCGCGACTGGCGGAGGGCTCGCGAGATCCTCGAGTCTGTGTCGGAACCCACCGCCGAGGTGTTCGATGCGCTCGCTCACGCGTCGTACTGGATGGGTGAATATCCTGCGAGTCTTGCTGCGCACGAACGCGCGTACCGGCAGTTCCTCGCTCGCGGCGACAAGCGAAGCGCCGCGATGACGGCGCGCGGGATCGCCTGGCTACAAGCCGGGATCTACGGGAACTGGTCGGTCATGCAAGGTTGGTACTCACGGGCGGCGGCGTTGTTCGAGGAGTCCGGCGAGGGATCGGCGCTGGGATGGGCTGCCAACCTGCGTGCCTGGTTCTCAACCGATGGCACCGAGCGCTCACGATGGGCGGTGCAGGCCCTCGAAGCCGCCGTGAAGTTCGACGACTGGGATCTTCGGGCCGACACGATGAGCTTCGTCGGCGAGCATCTTGTGCTCGAAGGACGGACCACTGAAGGTATGCGCGCCCTCGACGATGCGCTTGCCGCGGCGACGGGCGGCGAGGTGCGCGATTACATCGTGCTCGAGGATGTGTTCTGCCGGATGCTCGCGGCCTGCGAACGAACCTCTGACGTCCCTCGAGCGGAGCAGTGGCTGGCTGTGCTCGAGAAGACCGCAGGAAGGCTGAACACCAAGCCCGGAGCCGCCGTCTGTCGCGCTCACTTCGGTGGGGTTCTGACGTCCGCGGGCCGTTGGGAGGAGGCGGAGGACCAGTTGATCTCGTCGCTCAGGATCTTCGACGAGGGATACGGCGGGATGCGGTTCATGCCACTTGTCCGTCTCGCCGTGCTGCGGGTTCGGCAAGGACGACTCGAGGAGGCGGCCGAGTTGCTCGACGGATACGAGGAGCTCGACGCCGCCCACGCGCTCGTGCCCCTTTACATCGCCCGCGGGAAGCATGGTCTCGCCGCCGAGATCATCGAACGCGCCCTTGGGGAGTCGGCTGACGCGGCTTCTCGCGGAGCGCTCCTTGCGTTACAGGTTGACGTCGCCCTCGCAGCCGCCGACGTCGCGGCCGCGCGGGAGGCTCTCGAAGACCTCGAGAACTGTGCCCGCACCACCCCTACCGGCCATCTTCGCGGCCTGGCCGCCTTCGCGAAGGGCAAGGTATGTCTGGCCACGAGCGATGATGCGCACGACTGTCTCGCGCAAGCTGTGTCGGCCTTCTCCGCAAGCCAGATGCCGCTGGAGCATGCGCGAGCGCGGCTGGCGCTGGCGCGCGCCGTGGCTTCGTCGAAACCACAGGTGGCCGAGGCGGAAGCGCGCTCCGCCCTCGAGAAGTTCCAGTCGATGTCGGCCGCGCGCGACGCGGATGAAGCCTCTGCGTTCTTGCGGTCGCTCGGTGTTTCCGTCTCGACGGGCCCGAGAGGGCTTGGCGCTCTCACGAAGCGCGAGGCCGAGGTGCTCGAGCTCCTCGGCCGCGGCCTGTCGAATCCGGAGATCGCTGACCGCCTCTACATCAGCCGAAAGACGGTCGAGCACCACGTGGGCAGCATCCTCACCAAGCTCCAGCTGCGTAGCCGCTCCGAAGCCGCCGCCCACGCCGTCCGCGAGAAGTCAGCCCGCAAATAGGGGAGCTCCCCGATGCACGCGTGAAGCGCCTGGTCCAGCCTGATCAAGCAAGCGGATCAAGGAGGCGGACATGGGTGGGAGCAAGTACGACGTGATCGTGGTCGGGGCGCGGTGCGCCGGATCCCCGACGGCCATGTTGCTGGCGCGCCGGGGATATCGCGTTCTGCTGCTCGACAAGAGGCACTTCCCGAGCGACACCGTGTCGAGCCACTTCATGCAGCAGCAAGGGGTCGCGCTCATCAAGCAGTGGGGACTCCTCGAGAGATTGGTGGGCCTGGGCGCCCCGCCGGTGCGCTCGACGTCGCTGAACTTCGGGCCGTTCGTCATCCGCGGCAGTGCCCTGCCGATGGATGGAGTCGTGGAGGCCTATGCGACGAGGCGAACGCTGCTCGACGAGATGTTGCTCGACGCGGCAGCCGAGTCAGGGGCCGAGGTCCGTGAAGGGTTCACGGTCGAGGGCCTGACGTTCGAGAACGGCGTCGTAGCCGGAGTCCGAGGTCGACTGAACGATCGCGAGATGACGGAATCGGCCGCGGTCGTCGTCGGCGCGGACGGCCGAAACTCGATGGTCGCGCGAGAGGTCGGTGCGCCCATGTACGACGCGGTGCCCCCGCAGGCGGTGACCTACTACTCGTACTGGAGCGACGTCCCTACCGACGGGCTCGAGATCTACGTTCGCCCGGACCGTTCCTGGGGCATGTTCCCGACGAACGAGGGCTTGACCTGCATTGCCCTGAGCTGGCCTGTCTCCGAGTTCGAGGCGAACCGGCACGACGTCGAGGGCAACTTCCTGAAGACGCTCGAGCTGGTCCCGGACGTCGCCGAGCGGGCGCGTGCAGGGACTCGCGTCGAGCGGTTCAGAGGGACAGCGGACGTTCCGAACTTCTTCCGCAAGCCCTTCGGCGACGGGTGGGCGCTGGTCGGCGACGCGGGTTACCACAAGGACCCGTGCACCGCCCAAGGCATCGGCGACGGGTTCCGCGATGCGCAGCTCCTCGCGGAGGCCATCGACACCGGTCTGTCCGGCCGTCAGCCCATACACGAGGCACTGGGCCGGTACGAGAGAGCGCGCAACGAGCACGCCATGCCGATCTATCAGTTCACCTGCGAGCTCGCCGCACTGCAGCCACCGCCGCCCGAGAAGGCCGCGCTGCTGGCAGCGGTGGCGCAAGACCCCCAGACAAGCAATCGTTTCGTCAGTCTCATCGCGGGATCGGTGTCCTTTGCCGAGTTCTTCGCCCCCGAGAACATCGAGCGAACCATGGCGGTTGCCGGTTAGCCCGGGCGGCTGCAGCTGCTCACCTCGGCTCTGTCAGAGGGTTGCCAGGAAGTAGGACAACACGAAACCGGCGGCGGTGCTGAGGGCGACGGCGGGGCCGCCCTGTTCGTAGGCCTCGGGCATCAGGGTGTCGGCCAACGACGCGAGGACCGCCCCCGCTGCGAATGCCAACGGCAGGGAGACGGTCTCGTCGGAGGCGTTCGCGAGTGGACCGGCGCCCACTACGACGGCGAAGGTCAGCAGCACCGCGCAGGCGGTCCATGTACCCAGGATGAACCGTTGCGAGCGACCCTGGGTGCGCATCGACGCGCTGCCGACGAGCGCCTCAGGGAAGTTGGACACGAAGATCGCCACAAGCAGGGCCACGCCCGCCGCATCGTCGCCGAGGGAGACCCCCAGCGCCACGTTCTCTGGGACACCGTCGAGGGTGACCGCAGCAAGCAGCGCCAATCCGGCCACCCCGGTAGTCGATGCAGGGCTGGGCGCTTCGTCGGCGCTGGCGGCGTCGACGTCGAGCTTTTCGCTGCCGTGGTCCTCCTCGACGTCTCCTTCGGCCCACCGGTCAAGGCGTTGGCTGACGAGCGTGAAGACGATGGCGCCCACCAGGAGGCCCAGGGCGGCGCGCCAGATGCCGCCCTTCTCGTACGAGTCCTCGAACAGCTCGAACGTCAGTGCACAGATCAACGCCCCTGCAGCGAACGCGAGCATCGCTGCCAGCACACGCTTCGGGATCTGCAGTCGGCCACCAGCCAGTGCTCCCAGCACCAACGCGCTGGACGCGATGGCGCCGTAGACCAGCGAGGTCACCACGCTCCACATCGTACGCAATGGCCGGCCGGGCGTGGTTCGACGTCGAGGGCGAGCCGCGTGCGGGTACGTGGAGGCTCGAACAGCAGATGGCTGCTCGTGGGCCCATCCAGCAAACGAGGTCGACGGCGCACCCAGGATGCCCGCGCGCAGTCTCGCTGCGAATCAGCCAGATCTGCACGCGGCTCTGGTGTCGTCAAGGAGATCTTGAGCAGCAGACAGGGTCGCGCGGAGTTCGGCTGCTGTCTTGCCGATGTGCCCGCAAAGTCGGTGGGCGCGCTGGCTGAAGCCGGCTGGCGCGTGGGGCAGGTCTCCGACGGACGCGACTGCCCCCTTCTCGTTGATCAGCCAACGCCCTGCATCGGCGTGCAAGGCATGCGCGCACAACAAGACGATTCGAAACAGACATCCGGCCACATAGGCACTATCCGCTCGGGTTACGGCCTTGCGGGCGTTCTCCAGCGCGAAGGACGCCTCCCACAGCTGTGCGACCAGTGTCTCCCGGAGCTGGGGCGGATAGGTGCGCGTCTCCTGCTGCAACGCCGTCAACTCCCCGGAGGCGTCGGCGAGTATGCGGGCGAGGGCGACCTCGCCGGCGTAGGCGAAGTCGGGTACGCCGAGGGGGTGCCCCGCCTGGCAGTGAAAGCGAAAGCGGCCGTGCTCGGCGTCCCGCCAACTCATGCGTACCCGGTCGATATCGCGGTAGATCCAGTCCACGGCGGTCCCGTCGAGGTCCAGCCACGCCCCGCCGTCAACCCAGGGCCCCCACTCACCCGGGACCGTCACGCGGGCCTCGTCACCGGCCCGACGGCGTGCCAGCTGGCCGAGCGCATCGACGTCGAGAGGAGGGCGGTAGTACAGACCGAGGTCCACATCGGACTCGGGTGTGTGTGCCCCTCGAGCCCGGCTGCCGCGCAGCGTCACCGCCTGGATACCCGCGATCTTGATGAGTTGGCCGGCGAGTTCCTGCAGTGCCTCGTCGCTGATCACCGGCCCATCCTCGTACCCACCGCGCAGCGCTTTCCACGTGTTATGCGTGACGCAACGCTCATGTCTTTCTGAAGCAAGGGCCGCTCAGCCGATCCGCAGCCTGCCCTGGTGCCTAAGTCATCCTGCTCCATGTGGCCTCAGGCAACGCCGGGGGTCGCGGGCTGGCTCGCTCGCATCAGGTGGGAACGACAATCACCTTCCCGAGCGCGCGTCCCTCGCCGACACGAGCTAGTGCGGCGGAGACCTCGTCGAGTGCGAAGGTGCGATCGATGTGGATCCTCACATCACCGGCAACGCAGAGGTCGGCAACGGGCTCGAAGTGGGGCGGGCCTTGCTTCACGACCAGTACGCCGATCGAGCGACCGGTGACCCGCCCGACGACCGAGCCGACGGTCAGCACGCGCAGCAGCGCGCGAACCGATCCGCCCACGCAGCGATATGTGCCGCCGGACGTCAGCGCGCGCCGGTAGGCGAAGACGGAGCGGGACGCGACCAGATCGAGGATCAGGTCGTACCGCCTGGTCGTCCGAGTGAAGTCCACTTTCGCGTAGTCCACGACCTCGTCCGCGCCCATGGAGCGCATGAAGTCCTGCTTCATGGCGTTGTCGACACCGGTCACCTGCGCACCCAGCCTCTTGGCGAGCTGTATGGCGAAGGCACCTGACCCCCCGCCGGCGCCGTTGATGAGCACCCGGCTACCCGCCATGGCCTTTTCCGTACCTCGCACCGCGATCGCCCCCGCCTGCGGAATGGTTGACGCCTCGGCGAACGTGAGCTGGGACGGCTTGAGGGCGAGTGCCGACTCCGGCGCCAGCGCGTACTCCGCGAAGCCACCCATCAGCGCCAGGTTGTCGCCATACACCTCGTCTCCGGCTCGGAACCGGCTCACCCCTTCCCCGACCTCGTCGACCACGCCGGCGATGTCCGATCCGAGTGTGCGCAGGGCCGGGGAACGCAGTCCGCCGATCCGGGCATAGGCGGGCCATCCCCGGAGGGACTCCCAGTCGCTGAGATTCACCGAGGTCGCGGCGACCTTCACCCGCACCTGGCCTGCGCGGGGAGAGGGCACCGGCACGTCCTCGAGACGCAGCACATCAGGCCACCCATACCGGTCGCGCACGACCGCCTTCACGTCCGGCCCCATACGGGGGTACCCGTGGCCATGGGGGCAACCTACAAGGCAGAGGCATGACCGGGCCGCGCGGCGGCCTCCGCGTGCGGCATTCCGCCGCGTGAAAGCGCCGGGCAGGCCAGTTCAGCTCAGGCGCGCGCCTGAGCACGGTGACGAGCTTTGTCAGGTCACCGGTGACGCGGTTCTCAGCCGGCGTGACCCTCGGGATCCTCCTCGGGCTCGAAGGTGCTGCCTTCGCCGTCGGTGCTACCGATCTCCACGCCGGCGGCTTCCTGCTCCTGACCTATCTCGTCCTCGGGCTTGCCTACGCCGGGACCGTTCGAAGGTGCGCTCATCAGTCATCTCCTCGCCTCGACAACGGTGTACCCGTCCCAGATGCGGCAGATGCGCGAGGAATCCTCATGAGATGCCGCTGGGACCCGGGTGCCCCACCACCACGGCGATCAGATCCCGCCCAACCTCCACGATCGTCTCGGCCGGCAGCGGCCCGTCTATTCCAGTCACAAGCGCTGATCGCTCTGCAGGGCCGGCGTCCGGTGTCCGTTCGACTGAACGAGGTCCTCGTTCGTCGAGCGGTATGCGTCCCCAGCTACGGTGCCAGAGCGGGCTTCCCGCGCGCTTGCGGTGTGGTGCTCCGGTGCGCTCATCTGCTGCTCCGCCGCTGCGCCGACCTGCTCGGCTCCGTCCTGAGAGGAGTAGTCGGTCGACGCCAAGGCTGCAGGCACGGTGGCGTCGAGTTCAGGCGGTGCGACATGTGCGGGACGGAGCCTCGGCGGTGCAGCAGACCACGCTCTCAGCGTCCCCAGCACCTCGCCGTAGAAGCCGTCGACTGCGGTTAGCACGGAGTCGATGAACGACCCTCGACCCCGGCCGCGCTTTGTGCCGAGGGGGCTGCTCACCGCGAGCCTAAACGAGCGCAACTCCTTGGTCGGGTCAAGAATCAGGCTGGCCGGGTTCTCGCGGACGTTGGATAGCAGCTCGGCAGCCTGCGAGCCGCGGGCATGCGCGACGAAAGCCTCCACTCTGGTTCCGTCTGGCGCGTTCTTCAGCTGACGCACCAGCCAGTTCACCCGGGTCGTGGCGCGTCCTTCGCGGGGCGCTTCCACGTCGACGTGGCAAGTGACCTTCCCGGCGCGCAGGTCCGCTGTCACTACCAGATGCCCGACGGTGTCAGGGATGCGGATGGCCCCTGAGAGCTGGCCGGTCGTACACAGCGACTGCGCCAGAGCCTGGGCCCGCACCACCGGGTCGGCAGCCTCCTTCCGGGACAGGAGGGGAATGACCTCGGTGCTGAGCTGGCGGCCGAGTTGCAGGCTGGCAAACCGCAGCAGTGCGTCGAACCGCGCCACGACCTCTGCGATGCCCCTGTCCGAGGTGCGCAGGGCGTCCGCGGCGACCTGATCGCGTACGCCGACCCAGGCTTCCCCCATGTCATCGAACTCCAGCGCCCCGGACTTGCGATGCTCGAGGTAGCGGATGAGTTCGCAGAGAATCCAGGCTTGCTCAGGGTCCGCGACGCCGCGGAACTCCTTCTGCATGACTGCCTCGGCGAGCACCTGGGACCACGACAGGTGGTGGAGGGCGACCTTCTTGAGCTTCCGTTTGTCGACCTTGGTGGGATGCTGACCGGCTACTGCGGGGATCTCGTTCGAGATGGTGATGACGGCGTCGTAGCCGTTCTCCCGGGCGATGTCGAGGTAGTTCTCCAACTGTTCGGCCACTAGCTGGTTCGGGCCGGTCTTCACCTCCACCAGTGCGGTCCAGGATTTCGAACCGCGGGACACCCGGATGAGTCCGTCGGGGTACAGCCGCCTCTCGCCAGGGGTGAACGGCACCTCGATGAAGCACTCCAAAGTGCCGGCGGGGGCCCCGAAGGGCTGGACAATCCCACGGCCGAACTCCTTGACCGCCGAGAGTACGGCGAGAAGTGCGGACGTTGCGCGGCGCTCCTGCTCTTCGGCGCCATTGATCCCCGAAGTCGGGATGAGGCGTGCCTCGTGCCAGGTCTCCTCGGCCATGAGTGTCCCCCGTCTATCGCATCGCAAGGCTCGCCGCTTGCCGGCCAGGTCGGCCGTCCAGGCGACGGGAGCGAAAGCGACGCTTGTTCGCGGCGAATCTGTGGCCGAAGTCGTGTGCCGCGCCTGCCGTCGCACTTGCGTCTTACCGCCGCCATAGCCTCGCAGGGCTGCCGATGGGCGCGCGACCCTCCCATTCTCCGGTCCTCGACAGCCGCGGGCTGCCGGTTTGGCCACCTCGACGTAAGGCAACTGCGACCGGGTTAGGGCCAGAGCGAGTGGTAGGCGTTCAGGGCCTGTTGGCCACCGAGGTGCGCATACAGCACCGTTGAGGCGTTTGAGATTTCGCCGCTGGAGACGAGGTCGATGAGCCCGGCAAGCGACTTCCCCTCGTAGACCGGGTCTGTGATCATCGCCTCGAGCTCGGCGCCGAGCCGCATCGCCTCCATGGTGGAGTCGACCGGGATTCCGTAACGGTCACCCGCCCAGCCCTCGAGCACCTGGATCTCGTCGTCTCGCAGGTCGCGCCGCAGTTCGATCAACTCGGCAGTGTGCCGGGCGATCCGGGCAACCTGGTCGGTGGTCCGTGCGAGTGTCGCCGAGGCATCAATGCCGAGCACACGGCGTCGCACGCCAGTGAGTTCCTCCAGGGCAGCAAACCCCGCGATCATCCCGGCGTGCGTCGAACCCGTGACCGTGCAGACCACAATGGTGTCGAAATGCACGCCGAGCGCAGTCTCCTGCTCGGCTAGCTCGAATGCCCAGTTGGCGAAGCCCAAACCACCGAGGCGGTGTTCACTCGCCCCCGCAGGAATGGGATACGGCTTGCCCCCCTCTCTTCGACTTCACGCAGCGCGTCCTTCCACGACGTGCGAATGCCGATGTCGAACCCGGACGGGTCGAGCCTGATGTCGGCCCCCATCATGCGCGAAAGGAGGATGTTGCCCACTCTGTCGTTCACTGGGTCGTCCCACGGGACCCACTTCTCCTGTACGAGACACGCCTTGAGCCCGAGATGGGCCGCCACAGCCGCCACCTGCCGCGTGTGATTCGACTGAACGCCGCCGATCGACACGAGCGTGTCGGCGCCGCTCGCTAGCACGTCGGGGACGATGTATTCCAACTTGCGAATCTTGTTGCCCCCGTACGCCAGACCACTGCTGACGTCCTCACGCTTGGCCCACACATCGGCGCCACCGAGGTGAGCAGTCAGGCGGGCCAATCGGTGGACCGGACTCGGCCCAAACGTCAACGAGTGCCGGGGAAAATCGTGCAGCTTCATCAGTAGGGCCTCTCTCGGCGAGGATGCCAACCCGGTCACTTTCACGCGAGCGGTTGCAGTGACACTTGAAGGTGGAAACCGTCCTCGCCAACCAGAGTCCGCAAAATTCACGGACACGGTATCTGACTCATCACCAGGTAGGCAGTGGACTTCGCGAGGGACGCGTTGTCCTCGCGCCTCATCCCGCCGCCCTTTCGGCGCACGACTCTGGGGTGTTCGTGGCCGAGTCGGCCGGCATGTCCTGGCTGCGTCAAGCAGTCGGACGTCGGGACGTCATGGGGCCTGGGAAGTGGAGGACCAGGACACGAGCGCCTCCGCCGGCTTGCGTGCGGCGGCTTCTAGAAGTCTGGCGATCGTCGTGGCGAGATCCACGCTCAACCGGTGGTCCGCCGGGTTGTCCCGAAGAGCGCGATAGAGGCCCAGGTAGTGCGCGGCCTTCCGGCCCGCGGATCCGGTATAGCCGAGGTGGTCCACGGCGCCCCCTGAACTGAGAACCAGGGCCGTCATGGACGTGTGGTCGATTCGTACCTCGACGCCGGCGTCGTCGAACCGGATCGCGGTCTGCTTGCTGGTGTCTGCGGCCAGCCAGTTCGATGACAGGACGGTAACGCCGCCGTCGTGGTCGAGCGTTGTCATGGCGCGATCGACCTCGTCACTGTGTGCGACGACGTGCCATCCGGTGGCGAATGCCGCCGCGACGCTGAGCTGGTTGGGTCCAGAATCCACCCAAGTGCTGACGTAGCTGGCTCGCTGCTGCTCCGACAGCCCCGAGTACGCATCATTGAAAACACAGAGGATCTGGGACGGCTTGCCCCAGCCGGGATTCTGCTGCACCACCGTCCTCGCCCACTCGACCTCGGGGGAGAAGGCGAAGTGGTGAGCAACTCGAACGCGTGAGGCGATGCGGTCGCGACCATGCGACTGCTCAAGCTGTCTGATCCCCGAGGCGGTGGTTACCAGAGGCTTCTCGCTGAGGATCATCGCATCGCAACGTTCGAGCAGGTCGGAGACGATTTCGAGGTGCGTGTTGGTAGGAGTCGCCACGACCACCAGGTCCGGTTCGATTCCCGCCGCGAACGCCTCATCCAGGTCACGAAAGAGCGGGACGACGTCCTTCTGAGCGGGACTCGGATCCACGCCGCCGACAATCTCGATGCCCGCGTCTGAGGCCAGGACCTCCCGGTGCGTGCGCGCAATGGTCCCAAGACCGACGAGCAGCACTTTTTGACGACCGCTCAATCGAGTCTCCATCCCTCTTCGACGAACCGGGCTCGGCCGGGCAAGCCTAAGCGTTGCGAGACGGTGGTCGGTCGAATCCTCTCGTCGAGCGCCGACGCGGCCACCCGATGCCTCGCGGAGCCAGACGAGCACCAACCCGCAGCGGAACGTGGCGCGTCCCTGCGGAGTGTGGGACTCCGCCGCCAAAAGATCACCGATCCGGGCCTGCGCGGCGTCGAAACTGAGTCGGAGGTTGCTGACAAGCCAGCCCTCGCCCAGTGCGTCATTCCGCCGCGATGGTGACTCCACCGCTTGGGTGACCGGTCGGGTTTACATGATTCCAAGACTGCGGCTGCAGGCATGTCGAGAATGCTTCGGCAGCTTCGTCCTTGGACCAAAGACCAGACAAGCACTGGAGGATGGAAGACATGTCTCACATCAGGCACTTCGACCACGTCGGAATCACCGTCGCCGACCTCGACTCGGTGACGGCGTTCTTCGCCGACCTCGGTCTCGAGGTCGAGGGCCGCACGTTCGTGGAGGGCGAGTTCATCGACACGGTCATCGGCATTCCGGACTCGCGGACCGAGATCGTCATGCTACGGCCGCCCGACGGAGGAGCCGGGGTCGAGCTCGCGAGCTTCGTCAGGCCCGACCACGAGCCCGGATCGCCCACCGCGATGGCCAACGAGCTGGGTCTGCGTAGCATCTGCTTCGAGGTCGACGACCTCCAGGGGGCCGTCGACGGCCTGGCTGCGAACGGATACGGACTGGTCGGCGGGATCGGTCAGCACGAGAACACCTGGCGGATGGCCCATGTGCGCGGGCCGGAGGGAATCGTCGTCTCGCTGACCGAGCGGATCGCCTGACGCAGAGTCGACCGCTGTCTGTGCGTCGTTCCACCGCGGGTGGCCGGCAACGGCTGACCGACCGGACTGCCGATGACAAGGCACGTCGGCTTCGTCAACGGTTTCGCACATGCGAAGTCACGACCTGGCCGCACACGCACATAGTCGCTCAGCGGGTCCTCGATACCTTGGGACGTGGACACGAATCGCCGTGACCTCAACCCTGACGGACCGCGCTCGGCGCAGCGAACGAGGAGTGGAGACGCATGGCGATCAAGTCAATCGTCGAGATGAAGGCGAAGCCCGGAAGACGGGACGAACTGTTGGGCACGCTGCAGCAGATGTCACCCGGCGATGTGCCGGGCTTCATCGCCGCCGAGCACTGCCGCAGCATCGAGGATGAAGACACCGTCATCGGCATCTACGACTGGAAGTCGAACGAGGGGCGTGTGGCCTGGTCACAGTCGCTCCATCCCGGCCCGCGGGATCAGTTGACGGACTTGCTCGCAGCGCCCATGCGCATCGTCCTGGCAGAGCACATCGAATAGACACGACGGCAAGGCGAGCGGTCGTGCCGATGAGAGGTCGTGGACGTCAGAAGCCGCATCGCCCGCTCCAGGGCCACGTGGATCGCAGGGTTCGTCTAGGTGGCCGGGGTCTCCGCGGCCCTCTTGATCGAGGCGGCCTCCGTCTCGACGTACCGCTTGGTCAGCGACCGCGTCATCAGCCAGCCGATCCCGGACAGCGGACCGGACACGGTCACGGCCAGGGTGAGCCGGCTCCCGTCGGGGTGCGGCTCGACGAAGTGCGCGGCGGTGACGGTGACGCCGGGTGAGCTCGACTCCCAGGTGTACGACGACCCGTCGGCCAGCTCGGTGACCGTCCATACCGCTGGGGGCAGCCGGGGCTGCCGCAACCAGGTGCGGGAGCCGACGGCCAGCGGTCCGGGGTCGAGACGCTCCACGGCATCGACCGTCGGGATCCGCTCGGGCCAGCGCTCGACGTCGACGACCACGGCCCAGACCCGCTCGGGCGGGGCCGCGATGGTGACGGTGTGCCGCAGGCCGGGCATGCGCTGAGTCTACGAGCCGACGACCGGACTGGTAGCGGGCTGCACCCGCCCTCTCATCAGCGTGAGGCGTTCTGCGTCAACAAGTTGGGGTGGGGTCCCTGGCTCGGCGTCGGTCCCTGCATAGCGGTAACGGAGCTGGGTGCTCGGCAGCGTGTGATCGGGTTGTGTCGACGACGGGCCGGGCCTGTAAGGAGAATGATTCTCACTATGGCATAGTCGACGGCGCCCGCCCACGTGGGGGGACCGCATCACAGACGCATCAACACCTAGGAGACGTGCATGAACCGCAAGGAACTCGTCGAGACCGTGGCCCGGGAGGCCGGCCTGACCGCGGCCCAGGCCACCGCGGCCGTCGCCGCCGTGCTGGATGGCGTGGTCACCTCGGTCGCGCGGGGCGAGAAGGTGAACCTGCCGGGCTTCGGCACGTTCGAGCTGCGCCACCGGGCGGCTCGCTCGGGCCGCAACCCGCAGACCGGGGAGGCCATGGAGATCGCGGCGAGCGATGCGCCGGCCTTCAAGCCGGCCGCGGCCTTCAAGCAGGCGGTCGCGGACCGCTGAGACGACCGGGGAGGGCGGCGGTCGGCAGGGCCGCCGCCTGCGGAGAGCTAGCGCGAACGGCGCCGGCAGTCCGCGCAGGTGCCGAACAGCTCCACCGTGTGGCTGACCTCGCTGAACCCGTGCTTGTCGGCGACCTCAGCGGTCCAGCGCTCGACCGCCGGTCCCTCCACCTCGACGGCCTTGCCGCACGAGCGACAGACCAGGTGGTGGTGATGCGTCTCGCCGCACTGCCGGTAGACCGCCTCGCCGGCGTCGGTCCTCAGCACGTCGGCCGACCCCGACTCCACCAGCGACTGGAGAGCCCGGTAGACGGTCGCCAGCCCCACAGAGGCGCCGCCCTGGCGCATCGCAGCGTGGATGTCCTGGGCGCTGCGGAAGTCGTCACGCCGCGCGAGCTCGTCGCGGACTGCCTGGAACTGTCGCGTCGTACGCTCGCGGGCGGCGGGACGCGCGGACGCGCCCGCGTCGGAGGCTGCCGCCACTGGACCTCGCTCACCTCGGGGGAATCCCAAGGTACCGCGGGACGGCGAGTGGATCGTGTCGGTGTCCGATGCCATCCTGTGCCCCGGGTCATCTCGTGGCCCGGCAACCGCTCACCGCTGGCCCAGGGGGACTGACCGACGATGACGACCACGACCGCTGAGACGCGCTCGACGGGCCGCGGCGACTGGCAGGGCTGGCTGGTCGTCGGCCTGCTGCTGCTCGCCGTACCAGCCGAGAGGCTGCTGGGCGACCTGCTCGCGGCGTCGGCGTTCCAGACCTGGGCGACGGTCTTCCTGGCCGTGGTGGTGCAGTCGATCCCGTTCCTCGTGCTCGGCATCGTGCTGTCCGGGCTCATCTCCGTGCTGCTGTCGGAGCGGCTGGTCGCGCGGGTGATGCCGAAGCGCACCGCGCTGGCCGTGCCGTTCGCGGGCCTCGCCGGCGTCGCCCTGCCCACGTGCGAGTGCGCGGTGGTGCCGGTGGCCAACGGGCTGACCCGCCGTGGGCTGCCCCCGGCCGTCGCGCTGACCTTCATGCTGGCGGCGCCGGCGGTCAACCCGGCCGTCATCGTCTCGACCGCGGTCGCCTTCGGTGGACGGGTCGACATGGTTGCCGCCCGGTTCGTCGCGTCGCTGCTCACCGCGATGGTGATCGGCTGGATCTACGTGTGGGCCGCCGCCCGCTTCCCGGCGCTGAAGCTGCCGACCCTGCGCGACCGGCTGCACCACCACGACGGCGAGTCCCGGTGGGAGCGGTTCCTCGCCGCGGCGTGGCACGACTTCCTGCCCGCGGCGGCCTTCCTGGTGCTCGGCGCGATGATCGCCGCCGCCATCAACGTGCTCGTGCCGGTGCAATGGGTCGAGGCCGTTGCCGGCCACCCGTTCCTGGCGGTGCTCGCGCTCACCGTCTTCGCCTTCGTCATCGCCCTGTGCAGCGAGGCCGACGCCTTCGTCGCGGTCAGCCTGACCGCCTTTTCCGACACCGCCAAGCTGGTCTTCCTCGTGGTCGGCCCGGCGATGGACATCAAGCTCGCGGCGATGGAGGCCGGCCAGTTCGGCCGGGCCTTCGCCGTCCAGTTCGTGCCGCTCGTGCTGGTCGTCGCCGCGACGACCGCCTGCCTCGTCGCATGGGTGATCCTGTGAACCGCGCCGGCCAGTCCATGGTGCTCACCGTGCTCGGCGCCGTCGCGCTGCGGATCGCGTGGACCGACGAATACGCCCGCTACGTCAACGCGTGGATGCGTTGGCCGCTCTTCGTCAGCGGCCTGCTGCTCGTCGGGCTCGCGCTCACGTCGCTGCTGTCGTCGAAGGAGAACGACGACCACCCGACCACCCACGTCGCCTGGCTGCTGCTCCTGCCCGTCGCCATCGCGTTCGTGGTCCAGCCGCCGGCGCTCGGGTCGTACGTCGCGGAGCGGCGCTCCAACGAGGTCGCGCCCGCGGCGTACGAGGAAGCCGCCGTCGCGCCGCTGCCCGAGGGCGACGTCATCGACCTGCCGGTCTCCGGCTTCGTCGCCCGCGCCACCATGGAGGGCGGCGGGCTCGAGGGCCGCCCCGTGCGGCTGACCGGGTTCGTCACCCACGACAAGCAGGGCGGCTGGTACGTCACCCGGCTCACCATGTTCTGCTGTGCCGCCGACGTCTCCGCCTTCAAGGTGCGCGTCGACGGCGCCGAGGCGCCGGCCAAGGACACCTGGGTCCGCGTCACCGGCACCTGGGTCGACGGCACCGGCATCGACCCCGAGGCCGGAGCGACACCGGCCGTCACCGCCTCGGAGGTCACGCCGAGCAAGGCGCCCACGTTCACCTATGAGTGAGCCCGTCGGGCGCGCTCGGGTGGTGCGGGTGTCGCTGCTCCTGCTGATGGTGGTCGGGATCGCGGTCGTGCTGCTCCTGCGCCCCGACGGCACCGGGTCGCCGTCGTCGGAGCCCTCGCCCTCGTCGTCCTCGCCGACGCCCACCGAGACCGTGTCGCCGCCGACCGCGAGGAGGCCGCCGGGGGAGCGGGCCTTCTGCGCCGGTTTCGTGTCCCTCGCCGATGCCCAGGCCCGGTACGCCGACGACCCGGCCGCGCAGGGCGCCGCACTCGAGGAAGCAGCGGACCGGATGGTGGGCCTCGGCGTCCCCGAGTCGATGCCCCCTGCGGCCGGGGGCGGCTACTACACGTTGCTCAACGGGATCTACTCCTCGCTGGGCAAGGCGCTCGACCCCGCCGCCGTGCCCGGCGCCCTGCCGGGTGAGCAGCTGCCCGACTCGGGCGCCGCGTTCTCGGCGTACCTCGCTCAAGCCTGTCCGGCCTAGGCGACCCGGCGGATCGGCCCGAGCCACGGCTCGAAGCCGTCCTCGGCCACCTGCCAGCCGGTCGTCTCGTCGGAGCGGAGCAGGAGGTCGCCGAAGCCGGGTCGCAGCTGAGGCGGGGCGACACCGACGCCGGTGACGACGATCCGGGTGAACGGGGCGCGGGAGCCCCAGGTGCCGCAGGCGCCGACGCTCAGCTGGCCGCCGGCGCCGTCCCAGTGGAGCACCCGGTCGGGGCGGCTCGGCAGCCAGAAGCAGCCGCGGGAACGGTGGGCGCCGGTGCCGAGCACGTCGAGCGACTCCAGCAGCCGCTCGGGGTGGAAGGGCCGCTCCGAGCGCAGGTCGACCTGCCAGACCCCCTCGGCCATGACGCGGGGGAGCCGTCCGGTGCGGGCAGGCTCGGTCCAGGCCGCGGTGGCGGCGTGCTGGTGGAGGCGGTCGGTGAGGAGGGCGGACTCGAGGGAGCTGGGGCCCTCGACGACGAGGACTCCGGGCCGGGCCAGGGCCTCGACGAGTCCGCGCGCGACCGGGTCGGCCGGCCCGTCGAGCACCACGACGTCGGCGTGCTCGACCATCGAGCCGAGCACCTCGCCGACACCGCGCCGGTCCTCGTGGGAGCTGTGCAGGCCGCGCTCGGCCAGGAGGTCGTCGCCGAGCAGGTCGCGGACCGGGTGGGCGGCGCCCATCGCGGTCACCACCGCCGAGATGCGCAGGAAGCGCGCCAGCCGGGTGTCCAGCGAGATCACCGCGCACAGGTGCGCGGGCGCCGCGCCGACCGGGAGGTGGGCGACGATGCTCTGCCACCGGCCCTCGCGGGCCAGGCGCTCCAGGGTCGGCACGATGTCCTCGCGGATCGCGCAGGAGACACAGGCGTGCTCGAGCTCGACCTCGTGCTGCTCCAGCACGCCGGTCACGTCGCTGACGGTGCGGGTGAGCAGCTGGCGCTCGACGTCGATGTGGTGGCGCACCGCGACCGTGCCTGGCAGGTCGAACTGCAGCCCCACCGTCGTCGCCGCCATCGCGTGGGGGTCCACGCCCGCCAGCAGGACCACCGGCACCCTCATCGGCCGAGCCTCCCGTCGGTCCTGCGGTGCTCAGGCAGTGGTGCGTGCGTCATGCGGCCTCCCGTAGTTGTA
Organism: Nocardioides gansuensis; assembly: GCF_003076135.1. GTDB lineage: Bacteria > Actinomycetota > Actinomycetes > Propionibacteriales > Nocardioidaceae > Nocardioides > Nocardioides gansuensis. Next base: position 81,741 of record NZ_QDGZ01000006.1, read on the forward strand.
ATGAGAATCGTTCTCAACCCTGGCAGAGAGTATCCGTTCGCGCCACTGGGGGAGGGGTCTCGATACGGGCTCGCTTCGCTTCGCCCTGCTCGACCACCGAGGCCGAGGCCAGGGTCGAATGCCCCACCGACGTCAGGTTCTGGGGAAGGAGTGACGCCTGATCACTTCGGGCCATTGACCGGGGAACGATCGGTTGGGCTTCCGTCGAGCGCCTGCGAACGTCCGTGGCGGCGCTCTACGGTCCACGGTCATGGTCCTCTTGAGGGTGACGGCCGGCATGGCGGCAACGGCGTTGACGTGGTCTCTCCTTGCCACAGGCGCAGTCGCCGCACCTGATGTCGACCCTCGGAATGCTCCGTCCACGCTGTCGCGGAACACCGACCGTCAGCAGGTCGTCGACGACTACTACGGCGTGCTGGTCCCGGCCACCGAGGCGCCGTTCTCGTGGAACGGCTCGGTGGCGTCGTGCGACCCGGGCGCTCCGACAGCCGCTGAGCAGGGACCGACACTCGCGGCAGTCAACTACATGCGCAACCTCGCTGGGCTGGCTCCCGTCACCTTCTCGCCGGAGCTGTCGGCCCGCGCCCTCAAGGCCGCCCTGATCATGCAGGCGAGCAAGACCCTCACGCACGACCCGACGTCGAGCATGGCCTGCTACACGAAGGACGGCGCTTCGGCGGCCGGCCAGTCCAACCTCGCCTCGGGCGTCACCGCGGCGCGGGCCGTCCTCGCCTACATGGTGGATCCGGGGGCCCTCAACACCATCGCATCGCACCGCCGCTGGATCCTCCACCCGCCGACCCGCGTCATGGGGAGCGGGTCGACCACCTCGATCAACGCGCTGACGGTGTTCGGCTCCGGTGTCACCGTGGACAAGGCGCCCACCGCTCCCGAGTGGATCACCTGGCCGACCGCCGGCTACTTCCCGGCTCCGCTGGAGCCGGACGGACGCTGGTCCCTCCAGGCCTCCAGGTCCGACACCGACCTGCGCGGGGCGGTCGTCTCCGTGACCGGACCGGGCGGGCCGGTCCCGATCGCGAACACGGCGACGGAGCGCGCCTGGGTCGTGTGGGACCTCGCCACGGCTCCCGCTCATTCCTCGTCCGACCAGCACTACACCGTGACGATCTCAGGGGCGAAGCGCGACCGGAAGCGCCTCGCGCCGTTCTCCTACACGGTCACGCTCGCTGCCATGGAGGTCCGGAACCTCGCGCTGCCCCAGGTCCAGGGACAGCACGCGGTCGGGCAGACCCTCTCGGTCACGCCAGGGTCCTGGGCCCCGGCGTCGCCGTCGCTGGCCTACCAGTGGCGCCGCAACGGGGTCGCCATCCCCGGCGAGGTGCTGAGCACCTACGAGTTCACGGCCGAAGACGTCGGGGGCGACCTCGATGTCCTCGTGACCGCGTCGCGGCCGCGACACGTGACGACCAGCGTGTCGACGAGTGGCACCGCAGCGCCCGAGACGCTGGCCCAGCCGCCGGCGAGTGAGACGGAGCAGAGCCCGCGCGATGCGGTGCTCGTACGCCGGGGGGTCAAGGTCGTCGGCAGGCCCGTCGTGGGCGGCCGGCTGCGCGCCAAGGGCGCCCGCTTCGACCCCGGTAGCGTGCGGCTGCGCTACTCCTGGGAGCGCAACGGCCGGACCATCAAGGGTGCGAGGAAGTCGACCTACCGTCTGCGCGCCAAGGACCGGGGCAAGCGACTCCGCGCCGTCGTGACGGCCACGAAGGCGGGGTATGCGCCGCTGACGGTCCGCAGCACTGTCAGTCGGAGGGTGCGCGGCTGAGGGGAGGTCTCGACTTCGCTCGTCAGGCGCGCGTTGCAGCCACGACCACCGGGTGGGGCGAACCCAGTAGCCCCTCCTTGCGGGCGACCCGGGCGGCCAGCCCGATGGTCGCGAAGGCGGCGACCACGTTGATCGCCAGCATGGCGATGCTCTTCACCAGCACGAACGTCTCGAGCGACTGCGACTGCAGCAGCCACAGGGTCAGCGTCGCCTTCGCGAGCCCGAGCACTGCCCAGAGGGCCGTCAGGTGCCAGAAGAGACGCCGGACCCGCGGCCGTGACGCCAGCTCCTGGTCCATCGGGTAGAAGTCACCCGCGAGCCGCGCCACCAACGGGCGGGTGCTGGCGAGCGAGAGCAGGAACAACGCGGCGACGACGCCGTCGCTGATGACCGGCTGGAGGAAGTAGAGCCACGTGCTGTCCGCCACGGCAGAGAGTGCGGTCCGGCCGGTCAAGAGGATCGCGGCGAGGATGAGCAGGCCCGAGGCGCGCCGCCTGGTCACCGCGCGCCACGCGATCGCGCCGTACGACCACACGAGGGCCGCGACGATCGCGGTCCACACGCCGGCGAGCACGAAGAAGGCGTAGAAGACCACCGCGGGGATCACCACGGCGATCAGCAGGCTGAGCGAGACCCGATGGATCACGGCCGCCAGACTCGGGCGGTGCGGCGGAGAAGCCAAGGGAGCCGGTCCTGCCGGCCGTCGGACAGCCGGGCGTGAGTGTCGATCGCCGCGAAATGACGACGTGTGCTCGGCGTCTGCGGGTTCCTCGGCTGCTTCAGTGTACGCGGCCGCGCGCCGCGGGGGTCAAACTCCCGCCAGGTAGGGGTCGGCCCACGCGCTGATGATGCGGGCCGCCCGCTTGGCCTGGTTGCGGCCGGTGAGCAGGTGGTCGGCGCCCTCGAGGGACACGAAGCTGCGCGGGTGCCGCGCCGCCCGGAAGATCTCGCTCGCGTTCGCGATGCCCACCGTGTTGTCGGTCGGCGAGTGCATGACCAGCAGGGCTCGGCGCAGCGTACGGATCTCCTCATGGAGGTCCGCTGCGCGCACGTCCTCGATGAAGTGCCGACGCAGGGTGAGCGCCTTCCCGCCGATGAGGAAGGGCGCCTCGCCGTCGGAGAGGATCCGCTCGACGAGGGCGTCGTAGTTGTGCTCGACGTGCTCCGGTTCGTACGGCGCGCCGATGCTCACCACGGCGCGCACCGTGTCGACCTCGTGGGCTGCGGCGATGACGGCGGCCCCGCCGAAGGAGTGGCCGACCAGGAGGCGGACCTCACGGCCGGCTTCGTTCATGAAGCGCGCCGCCTGCACGGTGTCGGCGACCTTGTGCGAGAAGGACCCGTCGCCCCAGTCGCCCTCGGAGTCGCCGAGCCCGAGGTTGTCGAACCGCAGCATCCCGACGCCCTCGCTGGCCAGCTGCTTGCAGATCCGGCTGGCGGCAGGGCAGTCCTTGCCCAGGGTGAAGCCGTGGGAGAACACGCCCCAACCCCGGATGGGACCAGCGGGGTGGTCGATGAGACCGGCAAGACGCGGGCCGCTCGTGCTGGGGAACCAGACCCGCTCGCTCACGTCGCACATCCTCGCAGAGCCGTGAGGGCTGGGATCCCCGCGTCCACCGCGCGGGCCGCGGCGTCAGCCCTCGGGGCCCTCGCCCGCGGCGATGTGCTGCGCGAGGTACTGCGGGGCGCCCACCCGCTCGATCGCGTCGAGCTGGCTCTCGAACCAGTCGGCGTGGCGCTCCTCGTCGCGGACCATCTCCTCGAAGACGGCTGCCGTGCCGTGGTCGCCGAGGTCGTGGCACTCCTGGGCGGCGGCATTGAACTGCTCCACCGCGGCCTTCTCGCTGGCCAGAGCCAGGGCGAGCATCTCCTCGGCGGTCTCGCCGACGGTGATGGCGTTGAGCTTCTGCAGGTTGGGATGGCCGTCGAACATGAGGATCCGGTTGATCAGGTCGTCGGCGTCCTTCATCTCGTCGATCGACAGGTCGTAGAACACCTTGCCGAGGCGCGCGAAGCCCCAGTTGTCGAGCATGCGCGCATGCAGGAAGTAGGTGTTGGTGACGGTGAGCTCGAAGGTGAGCGCGTCGTTGAGCAGCTCGACGATCCGGGGATTAACTGGCTGCACCGTCCACCTCCAGGAGTTCGCGATCCTGCGCCTGATGCTGGCACACAAGTGCCTTCACCGTGAAGATGCAGGACCCGCAATCCTGGGCGGCTCCGGTCGAACGGCAGACGGCCCCCACCGTGCGGGCACCCTGCGCGACGGCAGTGTGTACGTCGCGGTCGCTGACGACCGCGCAGTGGCAGACGATCACGGGGGACTCCGGAGCCGAGGTGGTTAGGTGAGGCAAGCCTAACCTCATCTGGTCCTGCATGTCACGGTGTCTCGGCTCACTCACTCTTGCCCCCGCTCAGAGGAGGCAAGAGTGAGTCCGGCCGATTCCCGCCACTAGAGTCGAGCCGCCATGAGCGGCGACCTCTACATCCTTACCCGGGACGACATGCAGCAGTCCGCGGTCGACCTCGAGGATCCGCGTCGGCTGGTGTTCGACTACGTCCGGCGCATCGGTGACGTGGTCGACGCGCTGCCGCCCGGGCCGCTGCGCGTGCTGCACGTCGGTGGGGCCGCGATGACGCTGCCGCGCTACGTGTGGGCGACGCGGCCGCGCTCGTCGCAGATCGTGCTCGAGCCGTCTGTGGAGATCATCGAGCAGGTCCGCGCGGAGGCGCCGCTTCCGGCCCGGAGCGGCATCAGGGTGCGGCCAGTGGACGGGCGGAACGGGATCGGGGACGTCCGCGACGGCTCGCAGGACCTCGTGATCCTCGACGCGTTCGCCGGCGGGGTCGTCCCCGAGGAGCTCACCTCGGGCGACTTCGTCGCGGAGGTGCACCGGGTGCTCGGTCCGGGTGGCGTGTTCGTCGCCAACCTGGTCGACAAGCCGCCCTTTCCCAGGATCCGCTCGTTCGTGGCGGCCGCGCGCGAGATCGGGGCCATGGCCGTCGGTGCCGAGCCCGCGACCCTCAAGGGCCGTCGGGCCGGCAACCTGATCGTGGTGTCCGGCGAGCTGCCGGAGGCGCCGTTCGGGAGTCCCTCGCCGCTGGAGTACCGCGTTTTCGAGGGTCGCGCGGTCGCCGATGCGTTCGGGGGGGCGAAGCCGGCGTGAGCACCGGCAGCATCGCTCCAGGTCGTGCCATGGTGTGAAGGTGCGCGATCCCGAGGGCGCCCCACCGCAGCAGCCGGCAGAGACCCTGCAGGTTGGACCGTCCCGGCCGCCGTTGTCCGACAGGCTGCCCTCCCGGTGGCGGATGCCGCTCGTGGCGTTGGGTGCTCTCGTGCTCGGCGCCGCCGCCGGCGCAGGCGCTGTGCTGTGGTCGCAGGACCAACCGGAGCGGGCGCCGTTCCGCGGGGATGAGCACGCCGTCGAGCTGATGCTCCTCGACGTGGCGCCGGGTCGCACGCCGGAGGGCTCGGCGTCCGCAAGCACGCTGGAGATCGAGGCAGGGCTGCTCCTGTCCGGTGTGGTGACGTCCACCGTCGTGGGGATCGACCCGCCGCGCGGCGGGTTGGAGGTCCGCGCTCCGGCCCTGCCCGTCACCGTGTCGCCCAGGGCCCGGTACCAGTCGATCGAGCTCGAGCTCGTCATCGACGACTGCGAGGCGGCCACCGGATGGACCCCGGGGGACCGGTCCTTCACGATCACCTGGCGGGACGAGCACGGCCGGGTCCACCTCGACCGGGCGGGCGACTTCGACCCGGCCACGGGTCGCGCGCTGGCCCGGCACGTCCATGCTCTGTGCGAGGACGAGTAGCCAGGCGACCGCGGCGCCGGGTGGGTACCGCCCGGCCATGTACGCCGACCACCTGCTGCTGCCGTGGCTCCACTGCCTGCTCGGCGAGCTGCCGGACGTCCGGGTCTACGACGCGCACACCCACGTCGGTGAGCACGACCCGAGCAGCTTCACCGCCCGGGTGGACGAGCTCCTGGAGTCGCTGGACGCCGTACCGGCGAAGGCGGCCGTCTTCCCCCTGGCCGAGCCGGACGGCTACCGCGCGGCGAACCTCGCCTGCGCCGAGGCGGCGGCTCGCAGCGACGGCAGGCTCGTGGCGTTCGTCCGCCTGACGCCGGCCGAGGTCGGGCAGGGGCTCCTGGAGGAGGGGCTCGCCGCGGGGGCTCGGGGGATCAAGCTGCACCTGACGAGCGACGAGTTCGACCTGGACGACTCCCGGCTCGAGGCCGTCTACGAGGTCGCCGACCAGCGGAGGCTCCCGGTGGTCGTGCACGCCGGTCCGGAGGGGGAGTCGATCGGCGGGACCGCCCTGGAGATCTGCTCGCGCTGGCCGGGGCTCCGGCTGGTGCTCGCGCACTGCGCCCTGTCGGACCTCGGCACCCTGTGGCGCCGAGTCGCCGAGGCGCCCAACCTGTTCTTCGACACGGCGTGGTGGGCTCCGGCGCACCTGCTGGCGCTCTTCCGGCTCGTCCCGCCGGGCCGGATCCTCAACGCCAGCGACCTGCCCTACGGCACCCCGGTGTCCCGCACCATGGCCACGGCACGCTGTGCCTACCAGGCCGGACTCGACCGGACCCAGCTCGTGTCGGTCCTCGGCGGGCAGTTCGCCCGACTGGTCGACGGTGCCGATGCCCTCGACCTGGGCCCACCGCCCTCGGGCGAGCGCCGCGTGCCGGGCCCCGTCCTGGAGATCCTGTCCTCGACGCTCCTCACTGCCCAGGAGGCGATGCAGCGAGGCCTCGAGCCGGGCGTCCCGCTCGACGTCGCCCGGCACGCCTGCCGGGTGCCCGACGACGACCCCGATGCACCGGTCGTCGCCTCGGTGCGGCGGCTCCTCGACCTCTACGAGGAGCACCACGAAGGCCTTCCGCGACGCAACCAGTTCACCCCCGGCCGGGACCTCTTCGCCGCGGCCGCGGTCGTGGCGCGTACGCCGGCGGCGCCGCTGCCCTGACGGGTCACCCTGGGCGGCCGTCGGGGTTCTGGGGGACTTCCGCCTCGTCGCGCCGGGCGGTCAGGGAGGATGATCCGGTGATCACCGTGCCGCGCCCCCGCCCCCGGGCGATGCCGCGTGCGGCGCTGGCGACGGCCGAGATCATGACCGGGGTGACACTGGCCCACACCTCGGCGGGTGGGGCCTTGCCCGACCTGCCGTGGCTCGTCGCGCTGGCGGGAGTGGTGTTCGCGGCTTCCGTGCCCGTGGTGACCGGCCGCGCGTCGCTGCCCTGGATGCTCGCCGGCGTGGGGACCGCCCAGCTCGGCATCCACGTCCTGCTCACGCTGATGGACCCGGCCCAGGACCACGCGGGCCACGTGCACCACGCGAACGCGGCGGGGGCACCCCTCGAGCTGAGCTGGCAGATGGCCGCCGCCCACGCGGCCAGCGCCCTGATCACCGCGGCCGTCTGGCGGCTGCGCCGGCGGCTCGCCGAACTCGTCCTGGCAGTGCCGGGGGCCACGCTGTCGCTGCCGGACTGCGCCCGGCCCCCCGGCGTACGACGCTCGCCGCAGGCGCACGCCCCCCGGCTGTGGCTGGCGGGTGCCCCTCGCCGCGGTCCGCCGGCGCAGCTGCGCTGCGCCTGACCACCTGGCACGTCTGGGAGCTCGGGCGTGGCTGAGGCCTACCCGGAACCGAACTCCAGACAGGACACAAGCACCATGCACATCCGACGTCTCCTGGCGCCCCCGGCCGCTGCCGGCGTGGTCGTCCTCGCGCTCGCCGCCCCCGCCGGCGCGCACGTCACCATCACCCCGGACACCACCGCCGCGGGCGCCTACGCCGTACTCACCGTGAGCGTGCCCCACGGCTGCGAGGGCTCGCCGACCAGGAAGGTCGCGATCCAGATCCCCGAGGAGATCCTCGCCGTCACGCCCACCCGCAACGCGCTGTGGCAGGCGGCCAAGGAGAAGGAGCAGCTCGCCGAGCCGGTCACCGACGCGCACGGCAACGAGATCACCGAGCGGGACGCGGTCGTCGTCTACACGACGAGGAAGCCGCTGCCCGACGGCTACCGCGACGCCTTCGAGCTCTCCGTCCAGCTGCCCGACGCGGAGGGCGAGACGCTGGCGTTCCCGGCGATCCAGACCTGCACCCGGGGCGAGACCGCCTGGACCGAGGTCGCCGCGGAGGGACAGGACCCGCACGCCCTCGAGCATCCCGCGCCGACGGTGACGATCACCGCCGCCGAGGGCGAGGGCCACGAGGAGGCCGCCGAGGGCGAGACCGAGCCGAGCACGGGGTCCGAGGGGAGCGGCACCCTGGGTGCCGTCGGCCTCGGTGCCGGCGTGCTCGGCCTGCTCGCCGGTGGTGCCGCGCTCGTCCAGGTGCGCCGTCGCGGCTGACGAGGTGACCGACGTGCCCCGGCGGTCGTCGCGGTGGCGGGCCATCCGGCTCGTCACCGCGGCGGCCGCCTGCCTGCTGGCCGTCGTCAGTACGGCGCCGCCCGCCGCCGCGCACGCGACCCTGCTCAGCACCGACCCGGTCGACGGGGCGGTGCTGGCGGAGTCACCCGGTGCGGCGACGTTCTCCTTCGACGAGCCGGTGACGGTGGCCGCCGACGCGGTGCGGGTCTTCGACGCCGCGGGTGAGCCGGTCGAGTCCACGGCCACGACGCGCGACAGGGTGATGACCGTCGACCTGCCCGACGAGCTCGCCGACGGCAGCTATGTCGTCGCCTGGCGGGTGGTCTCGGCCGACGGACACCCGGTCGCCGGGTCGCTCACGTTCGCGGTCGGCGAGCCCAGTCCCCGAGTGGAGCCGCCCCCCGTGGCCGAGCTCGACGACCCGGCCGTCACCACGGCCCTCTCGATCACCCAGGCGATCGTCTACCTCGGGCTCTTCCTGACCGTCGGGCTCGCCGTGTTCCTCGCCTTCCTGCTGCCCGCCGGCGTGCGGGCCGACCGGCCTCGGGAGCGAGCTCGCCGCGTCGTGTCGGTCGCCTCCGCGTGCTGCGCCCTGGCCGCCGTGCTGTCCGTCCCACTCGGGATCCTCGACCAGCAGGGCATCCCCGTCGCGAACCTCGCCGACGCGGACAGCTGGACGAGCGTCACGGCCGGCACCCTCGTCGCGCTCGTGCTGCTCCTCGCCGGCCTCCTCGCCGTCCGGCTCTCGCTCGGGTCGCGCCTCGACGGGCCCCGCGCCCGCGGCGTACTCCTCGCCGGCGTGGCCCTCGCCGTGTCTGCGCCCGCCGTCACCGGGCACACGCGCACCTTCGGGCCGCAGGCCGTGGTGATCGCGACCGACGTGCTCCACGTGCTTGCCGGCGGCGTCTGGCTCGGCGGCCTCGCCGGCCTGGCCCTCACCCTGCCCACGATCGCCGGCAGGGGGAGCGATGCGGCCGTCACCCTGGCCCGCTGGTCCACCGTCGCGGCGGGCGTGCTCGCGGCCCTCGTCGCCAGCGGCAGCCTGCTCGCCTGGCGGATCGTCGGCTCGTGGGACGGCCTGCTGCACACGACGTACGGCCGGATGCTGCTCGTCAAGATCGGCCTCGTCGCCGTCGCCGTCGCCCTCGCGACGTGGAACCGCTTCGTGCTCCTGCCACGGGCCAGGAGCGATGACGGCCACCGGGAGCAGCGGGCGAGCGCCGTGCGGCTTTGGCGCGTGGTGTCGGCTGAAGTCGCGGTGGTCGTGCTGGTGCTGGGGCTGACGGGGTTCCTCGTCGACCGGCCTCCGCGCGCGAGCGCCGAGGAGGTGCCGGAGGGGCGCACGGGCGTGGTCGCGACGATGCTCGGCGAGGAGCACCAGGTGCTCGCCACGTTGAGCCCTGGCCGCGTGGGTCAGAACACCGTGCGGATCCAGCTGCAGGACCTCGCGGGCGAGCCCGTCGAGCCGTCGCGGCTGCCGGTCGTCCGGGTGCGCTCCAGCGAGGTCGACCTGGGCGAGCTCGACCTGACCAGCGACGCCGCCGGCACCTTCCGCGCCGAGGTGGTGCTGCCCGAGCCCGGCCGCTGGGAGATCCAGGTGAGCCAGCGGCTGGGGGAGTTCGACAACCCGGTCGGCGTGCTGACCGTCGAGGTGGACTAGCTGACCTGGACGCCGACGGGCAGGGTGTGGACGAACCCGTCGACCCGCGCCTGCACGAACGCGAGGTAGCGGCCCGGCTTCTCGAACTGGGTGTGGAACTCCAGCCGCGTGCCGTCGGCCCCGACCTCCGGCTGCCCCAGCGGGTGCATGTGCACCACCGACCCCGACCTGGTGTGGAACGCCGTCACGTGGGCGAAGGTGCCGAGGTAGGGGCCGAGCCGGACCGCGCGGCCCTCCGCGTCGCGCACGACCAGGACAAGCCGGCCGAGGTCGCCCACGGTCACCGCGCCCTCGACGGCCACGGTCAGCGTGCCGTCGTCACCGACCTCGGGGATCGGCACCGGCTCCGGCTGCCAGCGGCCGGCCACGTGCGCCGCCGAGCCGAGCATCACGGCGTCGCCGTTGCCGCCGTCGTCCCGGGCCACGAACTCCGCGACCACCCGGTAGTGGCCGCCCTCCGGCAGGGTCAGCGGCGCCGACCACGTCCCGCGCCCGTCCTGCGTGGGATGGAGGTGGCGGAAGACGGCGAGGTCCGACCGCACGACGTACAGGTGGAGGTCCTTGGTCTGCTCGGGGATGTACGCCGTGACCGGGCGGTCGTCGGGCCCGGTGACCCGGAACCGGACCTCCCCGGGCGCGCCGGCCTTCCGCGGCAGCGAGACGTCGCGCAGGGTGTAGCCCACCTCGTAGGCGCGGGTGCCGTCGCCGACCAGGAGCGAGACGTGCTCCTGGCCCGAGCCGTGGGTGTGCGGAGTCGCCTCGCCGTCCGCGGGGGACTGGCCGCTCGGCGAGCCGGCCTGGCCGCTCGGGTCGGCGTCGCAGCCGGCGAGGGCCGCGAGGACGACCAGTGCGAGGACGAGGCTCCGGGGGCGGGGCTTCCTGGTCACGGGGGTCAGTGTCCCAGCCGGTGGCTGCGCGCCGTGAGCGGCGTTGGGTGGCTGCGAGCGACGTCCTGGGCTCGTCTCACAGGCCCATGTCCTTGGCGATGATCGTCTTCATCACCTCGGAGGTGCCCCCGTAGATGCGGTTGACCCGGTTGTCGGCGTAGAGCCGGGCGATGGGGTATTCGTTGATGAAGCCGTAGCCGCCGTGCAGCTGCAGGCATCGGTCGATCACCCGGTGCGCCACCTCGGTGCAGAACAGCTTGGCCGACGCGGCCTCCGCGGCCGTCAGCTCGCCCGCGTCGAGCGCCTCGAGCGCCCTGTCGGTGACCGCCTCGGCGGCGTCGACCTCCGCCTTGCAGGCGGCGAGCTCGAACTTGGTGTTCTGGAAAGACGCGACCGGCTTGCCGAAGATGATCCGCTGCTCGACGTACTCCTGGGCGAACCGCACCGCCGCCCTGGCCTGTGCGTAGGCGCCGTGGGCGATGCCCCAGCGCTCGGAGGGGAGGTTCTTGCCGAGGTAGGTGAAGCCCAGGTCCTCCTCGCCGAGCAGGTCGTCGACGGGCACCTTCACGTCCTCGAAGGACAGCTCCGCGGTGTCGGACGTGCGCAGGCCGAGCTTGTCGAGCTTGCGCCCGACGGAGTAGCCCTCGGAGTGGGTGCCGACCGCGAAGAGGGAGATGCCGAAGCGCCGGTCGTCCTCCTTCGGCGGGCTGGTGCGTGCCGCGACGATGACCCGGTCGGCGTGCACGCCGCCGGTGATGAACGTCTTCGCGCCGTTGAGGACGTAGTGGCTGCCGTCCTCGGAGAGCTTCGCGCTGCTGCGCATGCCGGCCAGGTCCGAGCCGGTGCCCGGCTCGGTCATCGCCAGCGCCCACATCTCCTCGCCGGTGACGAACTTCGGCAGGTAGCGCTTCTTCTGGTCCTCGGTGCCGAGCATCTTGATGTAGGGCAGGGCGAGCAGCACGTGCGCGCCGGAGGCGCCGAAGCTGACGCCCGCGCGCGAGGTCTCCTCGAACTGGATGGCATAGAACTTGTGCGAGTCGAGGCCGGCCCCGCCGTACGCCTCCGGCACCGAGATGCCGAACAGCCCCAGATCGGCGAGCTTGGCGTAGAGCGCCCTGGGGACGATGCCCTCGGTGAACCACTCGTCGTAGTAGGGGACGACCTCGGCCTGGATGAAGGCCCTCAGGGTCTGGCGGAAGCTCTCGTGGTCCTCGTCGTACACGGTGCGGCGCATGGGTCTCCTTCGTTGCCCGGGTGAGACACCCCGGGGTGTCGAGGCATCATTCCAACAAGTCCGCAGGGCTCGAGGCCGTCGGTGTCTCCTACGCTGGTGGCCACGCACCGAGGAGGCCGACCGTGACCACGCAGCCCAGCCGCCGGGTCGGGCGTCCGCCCGCCACGCTCAACGGCCAGACCGTGCCCGAGCGCCTGGTCGAGGTCGCGCTGAGGCTGTTCGCGGAGAAGGGCTTCGAGAGCACCTCGGTGCAGGACGTGGTCTCCGCAGCAGGGGTGACCAAGGGCGCGATGTACCACTACTTCGGCTCCAAGGACGAGCTGCTCGCAGAGATCTACTCCCGGGTGCTGCGCCTGCAGATGGAGCGCCTCGAGACCTTCGTCCACCTGGACGCCCCGGTCGACGAGCGGATCATGGGGGCCGCCGCGGACGTGGTGGTCACCACCATCGAGCACCTCGACAGCACCACGGTCTTCTTCCGCTCGCTGCACCAGCTCAGCCTCGACAAGCAGGAGGAGGTACGCCGCGAGCGCCGGCGCTACCACGAGGCCTTCCGCGGCATGGTGCTCGAGGGGCAGCGGTCGGGCATCCTCCGCGAGGACGTCGACGCCAACCTGATCGTGGACTACTTCTTCGGGTCCGTGCACCACCTGCCGATGTGGTGGAGGGCCGATCGCGGTCTCGACGCCCCCGAGGTGGGGCGCACCTTCGCGTCCCTCCTCCTCGACGGCCTCCGACGCCCCGTCCAGGGTCACGCCGGCTGACGTGCCCCGACGATGCGCAGGGCCAGCGCGGCGTACGCCTCCCCGAGGACCTCGGGCGACCAGCTGCGGTCCTCCCGGTACCAGCGGGCGATGTCGACGCCCATCGACAGCAGCGCCGTCGCCGCGATCCGCGGCCCGGGGCAGTCGAAGCTGCCGTCGGCCACGCCGCGCTCGACCAGCGACCTGATCTCGACGCTGATCTCGCGGCGCAGGGCGCGGATCTCCTCGCCGTGCTCGGGGCTCAGCGCGGCGAGCTCGTAGTTCACGACCCGGGCGCTGATGTGCGCCCGGGCGTGGTGCGCGGCGAACGAGCGGACGGCTGCCGCCAGCTGCTCGGCGGGGGAGGTGCTCGTGGCGACCGCGTCGCGGACGAGCTGGAGGGTGAGCTCGTGACCGGTCCGGGAGATCTCCTCCAGCAGCTGCTCCTTGGAGCTGTAGTGGACGTAGAGCGCGGCCGGGCTCATCCCCGCCGCCGCGGCGATGTCCCGGGTCGTGGTGCCGTGGAAGCCGCGCTCCGCGAAGGCGGTCACAGCGGCCTCCAGAAGGCGTATCCGGGTGTCCTCGCCGCGGCTGCGTTCGCTGCCGGCCATGTCGGATCTCCCATTCGCCTGCCCCGTTGACGTGCCCGGGTGGCTCGGGCACAGTGGTGCGAGCGTACTAAGCAAACGCTTAGTTTGGAAGAGGAGACCACCTGATGCGTTTCGAGGGCAAGACCGCGATCGTCACCGGCGCCAGCCGCGGCATCGGGCTGGCGATCGCCGAGCGGCTGGTCGCCGACGGCGCCCGGGTCGTCATCACTGCCCGCAAGAAGGAGGCCCTGGACGAGGCCGTCGCCCACCTCGGCGGCCCGAAGGTGGCGCTGGCCGTGGCCGGCAAGGCCGACGACCTCGACCACCAGGCCGACACGATCCGGCAGGCGATCGAGACGTTCGGCAGCCTCGACATGCTGGTGAACAACACCGGCATCAACCCGGCGTACGGGCCGATCGTCGACCTCGACCTGGGTGCCGCCCGCAAGGTCGTCGAGGTCAACTGCATCGCCGCGCTCTCGTGGGTGCAGCAGGCCCACCGCGCCTGGATGAAGGAGCACGGCGGCGCCGTCGTGAACGTCTCTTCCGTCTCCGGCATCAGGCCGGCGCCCGGGATCGGGTTCTACGGCGCCAGCAAGGCGATGCTCATCTCCCTGACCGAGCTGATGGCGCTCGAGCTCGCGCCGGACATCCGCGTCAACGCGGTCGCCCCGGCGGTCGTGAAGACGAAGTTCGCCACCGCGCTCTTCGAGGGCCGCGAGGAGCAGGTGGCCTCGGCCTACCCGCTCAAGCGCCTCGGCGAGCCCGAGGACATCGCCGGAGTGGTCGCGTTCCTGCTCTCCGAGGACGCCTCCTGGATCACCGGCCAGCTCGTCGTCATCGACGGCGGCGTCACCCTGGGCGGAGTCACCGAGTGACCGTCGTCAAGGACCAGGGCGTCGTCGTCACCGGTGCCGCCGGCGGCATCGGCAAGGCCCTCGCGGCGCGTCTGGTCGCCGAGGGCGCACGCGTGGTCGTCAACGACCTCGACCCGGCCGCGACCGAGGCCACCGCCGAGGAGATCGGTGCGCGCGCCGTCCCCGGCGACGCCGCCTCGGAGGCGGGCGTCGCGGCCCTGGTGGCCGCCGCCCGCGACCACCTCGGCCAGGTCGACGCGTGGTTCGCCAACGCCGGCATCGTGCGCGGCCTCGGCCTCGAGGCCAGCGAGGCCGAGTGGGCGGCGAGCTGGGAGGTCAACACGATGGCCCACGTGCGGGCCGCGCGGCTGCTGGTGCCGGAGTGGCTGGAGCGGGGCGGGGGCACCTTCGTGGTCACCGCGTCCGCGGCCGGGCTGCTGACCGCGCTCGGCACGCCGACGTACTCCGTGACCAAGCACGGCGCCGTCGCCTTCGCCGAGTGGCTGTCCGCGACCTACCGGCACCGCGGGATCGTGGTGCACGCGATCTGCCCGCAGGGGGTCCGGACCGACATGCTCGCCACAACTGGGCCGATGGAGAAGCTCCTCACCGCAGACGGTGCGCGCACGCCCGAGGAGGTCGCGGACGCGACCCTGGAGGCCATCCAGGATGGCCGGTTCCTGGTGCTGCCGCACCCCGAGGCGGGCGACTACTACCGCAACCGCGCCGCCGACCCGGACCGCTGGCTCGCGGGCATGAACAAGCTGCAGCGCTACCTGGAGGCAGAGGAGTCAGACCGATGAAGGCATGGCAGGTGGCCGAGCTCGGCGAGCCGGAGAAGGTGATGCAGCTGGTGGACGTGCCGGAGCCGACTCCGCGTCCGCGCCAGCTGGTCGTCCGGGTGCTCGCGTCGCCGGCCAACTTCCCCGACGCGCTGATGTGCCGCGGGCTCTACCAGGTGAAGCCGGACCTTCCGTTCACCCCCGGGGTCGAGCTCTGCGGCGAGGTCGTCGCGCTCGGCCCGGAGACGCAGGGCTTCGCCGTGGGGGACCGGGTCGTCGGTGCCGGCGTGCTGCCGCTCGGCGGCTTCGGGGAGCTGGCGCTGATGGACGTCGCGACGACGTTCCCCGCGCCCGAGTCGCTCGACGACGCGCAGGCCGCGAGCCTCTACATCGGCTACCAGACCGGATGGTTCGGGCTGCACCGCCGGGCCGCGCTGCGCGCCGGGGAGACGCTGCTCGTGCACGCCGCCGCCGGCGGCGTGGGCAGCGCGGCGATCCAGCTCGGCAAGGCCGCCGGCGCCCGCGTGATCGGCGTCGTCGGCGGTCCCGACAAGGCCGAGGTCGCCCGGCGGCTCGGCGCCGACGTGGTGATCGACCGGCACCGGCAGGACTTCGTCGAGGTCGTCAAGGCCGAGACCGGCGGGCGCGGAGCCGACGTCGTCTACGACCCCGTGGGCGGGGAGACCTACCAGCGGTCGACCAAGTGCATCGCGTTCGAGGGCCGGATCCTCGTCGTCGGCTTCGCCGGCGGCGACATCCAGTCGGCCGCGCTCAACCACGCCCTGGTGAAGAACTACTCCATCGTCGGGCTGCACTGGGGCCTCTACAACCGCTACGACCCGCCGGCCGTCCAGCAGTGCCACCGCGCGCTCACCGAGCTGGCCGACCAGGGCCTGGTCTCGCCCCTGGTCAGCGAGCGGCTCGCCCTCCCGGACGTCGCCGCAGGCGTCCAGCGGCTCGCGGACGGCGTCACGGTCGGCCGGGTCGTGTACGACGCGGCGAGAGGAGTCCACGCATGACCACGTCGACCGAGGTGAAGGTCTTCCACGGCATTCCCGAGGTCGAGGCGGCCGTCGGCACCCACCTGGGCTACTCCGGGTGGCACACCGTCACCCAGGAGCAGGTCAACCAGTTCGCCGAGGCGACCGGCGACCACCAGTGGATCCACCTCGACCTCGAGAAGGCGAAGGCCGGGCCGTTCGGCGGCACCATCGCGCACGGGTTCCTGACGCTCGCGCTGGTGCCGATGCTCGTCGCCGAGGTCTACCGGATCGAGGGCGTGAAGATGGGCGTCAACTACGGCGCCGACAAGCTGCGGTTCCCGTCCCCGCTGCCGGTCGGCTCGCGCGTGCGCGCCGGTGTCGAGCTGCTCAAGGTGACGCCCAGCTCGCTGGGCTACCAGCTGGCGAGCCGCGTGACGATCGAGATGGAGGGCGCGGAGAAGCCGGCCTGCGTCGTCGAGATGCTCGCCGTCGTGGTGCCCTGATGGCCGAAGCGGGCGTCCAGGCCCCCGGACTCGACCTGGTCCGGCTGGGGGAGTGGTTCGCCTCCGAGATCCCCGGGGCGGGCAAGGAGCTGACGGCCTCCCTGATCGCCGGCGGCAAGTCCAACCTCACCTTCGTGGTCACCGACGGGGAGCACGAGTGGATCGTGCGACGCCCGCCGCTCGGCCACGTGCTAGCCACCGCGCACGACATGGGCCGCGAGCACCGCGTGATGACGGCCCTGCGGGACACCGCGGTGCCGGTGCCCCAGACCTACGGGTCCTGCGCCGACGACTCGGTCATCGGGGCGCCGTTCTACGTGATGGAGCGGGTCGCGGGCACGCCCTACCGGATGGCCCGCGAGCTCGAGCGGCTCGGAGCCGACCGCACGCGCACGATCGCCACCCGGCTCGTCGACACCATGGCTGCGCTGCACCTGGTCGACCCGGCCTCCGTGGGGCTCGCCGACTTCGGCCGGCCGGAGGGCTACCTCGCCCGCCAGGTCAGCCGCTGGAAGAAGCAGCTCGACGCGTCGTACAGCCGTGACCTGCCTGCCGCCGACGAGCTCTACAGCAGGCTGGCCGCCGACATCCCGGCCGAGTCGGCCGTCGGCATCGTCCACGGTGACTACCGCCTCGACAACGTGCTCGTCGACGAGCAGGACCGGCCCACGGCCGTGCTCGACTGGGAGATGGCCACCCTCGGCGACCCGCTCAGCGACCTCGCCCTGATGCTCGTCTACCACCGCCTCGGCGAGGCGAGCGGTGGCAGTGCGGTCACCAACGCCTCCCAGGCGCCGGGCTTCCTGAGCGAGGACGAGGTGATCGCGCGCTACGCCGAGGTCACCGGCCGCGACCTCGCCCGCTTCGGCTTCCACCTCGGCCTCGCGGCGTACAAGCTCGCCGCCATCCTCGAGGGCATCCACTATCGCCACCTCCACGGCCAGACGGTCGGGGAGGGCTTCGACGACCTCGGCGACGCGATCCACCCGCTTCTCGACGCCGGTCTCACCGCACTGAAGGAGAAGGACTGATGGAGTTCGCATTCGACGCCCGGACCGAGGAGCTGCGCGCCACCCTCCAGGACTTCATGGACAGCCACGTCCACCCGGCCGAGCCGGTCTTCCACGAGCAGCTCGAGCAGCTCGACAACCGCTGGGCCTGGGACTCCGCGCCGGTGCTCAAGGAGCTGCGGGACGAGGCCCGCTCGCGAGGCCTGTGGAACCTCTTCGCCCCAGGGGAGGAGGGCGCGGGCCTGACCAACGTGCAGTACGCCCCGCTCGCCGAGATCTCCGGGCGCAGCGGCCACCTCGCACCCGCCGCGATGAACTGCGCCGCGCCCGACACCGGCAACATGGAGCTGCTCTCGCAGTTCGGCACCCCCGAGCAGAAGGAGCGGTGGCTCGAGCCGCTGCTGGCCGCCGAGATCCGCTCCGCGTTCGCGATGACCGAGCCCGCGGTCGCCTCCTCCGACGCCACCAACATCGCCACCCGGATCGAGCGCGACGGCGACGAGTACGTCCTCAACGGCCGCAAGTGGTGGATCACCGGCGCGATGAACCCGAACGCCAGGATCTTCATCGTGATGGGCAAGAGCGACCCGGGGGCCGACCGGCACCGCCAGCAGTCGATGATCCTCGTCGAGCGCGACACCCCGGGCCTCGAGATCCACCGCGGCATGACCGTGCTCGGCTACGACGACCACGAGCACGGCGGCCACGCCGAGCTGTCCTTCACCGACGTGCGCGTGCCGGCGACGAACCTGATCGGCAACGAAGGCGACGGCTTCGGCATCGCCCAGGCCCGGCTCGGCCCCGGCCGCATCCACCACTGCATGCGCAGCATCGGCATCGCCGAGCGGGCGATCGAGCTCATGTGCGAGCGCGCCGAGGCCCGCGTGGCCTTCGGCAAGCCGCTCTCCGAGCAGGGCGTGATCCGCGACTGGATCGCCGAGTCCCGGGTGCGGCTGGAACAGCTGCGGCTGCTGGTGCTCAAGGCCGCCTGGCTGATGGACACCGTCGGCAACAAGGCCGCGCATACCGAGATCCAGGCGATCAAGATCGCCACCCCGGCGACGGTCGAGTGGATCCTCGACAAGGCCATCCAGGTGCACGGTGCCGGCGGACTCTCGCAGGACTTTCCGCTCGCGAACATGCTCGCGGGCATCCGCACGCTGCGCTTCGCCGACGGCCCGGACGAGGTGCACAAGAACGCGCTGGCCCGCAACGAGATCCGGCGCCAGGCCGCTGCGCGGGCGGCGCGATGAGGACGGTCGCGGAGGTGCGGGAGCGGGTCGCCGATTTCCTCGCCGGCCACGACCCGGCGAGCACCGAGCACCTGGAGTTCCTCCGGGCTCGCACCGCGACGCGGACGGCTACTACTACTACGTCGTCGATCGCCTCAAGGACCTCGTCATCCGTGGCGGCTACAACGTCTACCCGCGCGAGGTCGAGGAGGCGCTCTACGAGCACCCCGACGTCGTCGAGGCCGCGGTCGTGGGGAAGCCCGACGAGCGGCTCGGGGAGGAGGTCGTCGCCTTCGTCGCCCTGCGGCAGGGCAGCACCGCGACGGCGGACGACATCACCGCACACTGCAAGCAGCGGTTGACGGCCTACAAGTACCCGAGGGAGCTCCACGTACTGCCCGAGCTGCCCAAGGGAGCGACCGGCAAGATCCTCAAACGCGAACTCAGGAGCCAGGCATGAGCACGACCACCACCCAGATCCGACTCGCGTCCTACCCCGTGGGAGAGCCGGGCGACGACACCTACCAGAGGGTCACCGAGCCGCTGCCGGACCTGCAGGACGGGCAGGTGCTGCTGCGCACCATCTACCTCTCGCTGGATCCCTACATGCGCGGCCGGATGAGCACGGCCAAGTCGTACGCCGCGTCGGTGCCGCTGGGCGACGTGATGGTCGGCGGCACCGTCTGCGAGGTCGTGGACTCACGCTCCCCGGAGCGCGCCGCCGGTGACCTGGTCCTCGCCTTCACCGGCTGGCAGACGCACGCCGTGGTCGAGGCCCGGCACACGCGGCGGCTGGACCCGGCCGCGGCGCCGATCTCCACGGCGCTCGGGGTGCTCGGGATGCCCGGGTTCACCGCCTACGCCGGGCTGCTGGAGATCGGCCGCCCGCAGCCGGGGGAGACCGTCGTAGTGGCGGCGGCGACCGGGCCGGTCGGCTCGGCCGTCGGCCAGATCGCCCGGATCCGCGGTGCCCGCGCCGTGGGGATCGCCGGCGGCCCGGAGAAGTGCCGTGTCCTCCGCGAGGAGCTCGGCTTCGACGCGGCGGTCGACCACCGCTCGCCGACCTTCGTCGAGGACCTCGCGGCTGCCACCCCCGACGGCATCGACGTCTACTTCGAGAACGTCGGCGGGCCGGTCACCGAGGCCGTCGTACGCCGCCTCAACAGGTTTGCCCGGATCCCGGTCTGCGGCCTCGTCTCGCTCTACAACGCCACCGGGGTGCCTGAGGGTCCCGACCAGCTGCCCGGCTTCATGCGCCGGGTGCTCACGCTGAGCCTGACACTGCGCGGGTTCATCCAGGACGAGTTCATCCGTTCCCACCACGACGCCTTCCTGGCCGACATGTCGGGCTGGGTCCGCGACGGCTCCGTGCGCTACACGAGGACGTGGTCAAGGACCTCGAGAACGCGCCCGAGGCGTTCCGCGGGCTGCTCCGCGGCGACTACCTCGGGAAGGTGCTCGTGCAGGTGGGGGAGGACACGAGCAAGGGCTGAGCGGGCCCGACCTGCGGGGCGCGGTGGACCGGCTCGCCGCCGACCCAGGTCTCGAGGACGTCGATCTTCGCGAGCGCGCCCGCGGGGCAGGAGAGCGGGTCGTCGGACAGCACGGCCAGGTCGGCGAGCTTGCCCGGAGCCAGAGAGCCGCGGTCGTGCTCGGAGTGGACGGCGTAGGCACTGCCCAGGGTGTAGCCGCGCAGCGCGGTCTCGACGTCGAGAGCCTCCTCGGGCAGCCACGGCGCCCCGCCGCTGAGAGGGGCGCGGGTCACCGCGCACTGCAGCCCGATCATCGGCTCCATCTCCGCGACGTTCCAGTCGCTGGAGAGGGCCAGCACCGCGCCGTGCTCGGCCAGCGACCGCAGCGGCCAGGCCTGGTGCCACCGGTCCGGCCCGATCGCCTCGGCCCAGGCGTGCCCGGGCCCGGCGATCTCCGGGCTGGCGTGCCGGGGCTGCATGCACGCCACCACGCCGAGCTCGGCGAAGCGGGGCAGATCGGCGGGGCGCACGCACTCGACGTGGACGACCTGGTGCCTGACGTCGCGCGGCCCGTTGACCTCGCGCGCCCGCTGCACGGCGTCGAGGACGGTGGTGATGCCCCGGTCGCCGGTGGCGTGCACGAAGAGCTGGAAGCCGTCGGCGTCGAGCCGGGTGACCAGCTCGGCGAACTCCTCCGGCGGGTAGTAGGTGTCGCCCCGGTGTCCGGGCTCGTTGGCGTACGGCGCGTGGAGGGCCGCCGTGTGCGGCTCGACGACGTCGTCGATGTAGAGCTTGAGCGGGCCGACCCGCAGCCGGTCGTCCGCGTGGGTGCGGGCCAGCCCCGCGAACTCGGCGCGGTCGGCCTCGGTGGTGCCGCGCGGATGGAACATCGCGAGCACGACCCGCGAGCGCAGCCGGCCCTCTGCCCGGGCGCGCAGGAACAGCGGCACGTCGTCGGGGGAGTTCTGCGGCTCCACCACGGTGGTGATGCCGCACGCCACGGCGTGGTCGAGGCTGCTCAGCAGCCGGTCGTACTGGCGCTCCGGGTGGGCCCACGGCAGGCCGAGGTCCGCGAGCGCACGCATGCCGGCCCGGGCCAGGCCCTTGACCGCGAAGTCGGCGACGAAGCCGGTGGGACGGCCGTCGGCGTCGAGCTCCGCGGTGCCGAAGGGCAGGTCGGCCCGGTCCGGCTGGGCGAGCGGAGTCGAGACCCGGGCGACGCCCAGCGCCTGCAGGGCCGGTGTGTTCAGCCAGAGGGTGTGCACGTCATAGCTGAAGACCACTGCCGGCCGGTCGGGGACCAGCGCGTCGAGCTGGGCGGCGGTCGGGTGGGCACCGTCGGCGAGGCCGGCGTAGGCGTAGCCCTCCGCCTCGACCCACGCGGCCTCGGGGTGCTCGGCCTGCCAGCGGGCCAGCCGCTCACCCACCTCGGCCATCGTCGAGGCGCCGGCCAGCTGGGCGCATGCGGCGTCCGAGCCGAGCCGCACGTGGTTGTGCGCGTCGATGAAGCCCGGCACCACGGTCCGGCCGGCGAGGTCGACCACCTGGGCGGCGTCCCGTACGGCGTGCGGCGCGTCGGCGAGCAGTCCGGCCCACGCCACCCGGCCGTCCCGGATCGCCAGGCTGTCGGCCGCCGGCACGGCGGGGTCGAGCGTGTGCACGACCCCGCCGGTCAGCAGGACGTCGACCGTCACCGGTCCTGCTGCGGGTCCACCAGGAAGCGCGAGCTGCCCCGCGGCCGGAGGTAGCCGTAGTAGTAGGCCAGCGCACCGCCCACCATCGCGGCCACGATCAGCAGGTCGCCCGTGGCCGACTCCGACAGGGCGTAGCCCACGCCCACGATGACCAGGACGGGTGCCAGCGGCCACAGCGGCATCTTCCAGCCGGCGTGCGGGCTCCGGCGTACGGCGAGGGCCGCGACCGCCAGCGTCAGGTAGACCGACGAGACGATCACCGAGGTGATGCCGAGCAGCGACTCGATGTCGACGAGGTAGGCCATCAGCGCGCCCGGGAGCGCGACGGTGAGGGTGGCCAGCACCGGCGAGCCGAAGCGGGGGTGCAGCGAGCTGAGCGCCCGGTTGACCGGCTCGGGCCAGGACTTGTCGCGGGCGGAGGAGTAGATGACCCGGCCGTTCTGGATGACCATCACGATGACCGCGTTGAGGATCGCGATCGCGATGCCGACGCTCACGGCGGCGGAGACGCGCGGACCGGCCCAGGTGGTGACGAAGTCGGGGAAGGTGCCCTCCGCGAGGTCGCTCAGGCTGCCCACGCCCATGACGGTGGCGATGGTGGGGATCACGATGATGGCTGCGCCGATGAACAGGGAGCCGAACACCGCGCGGGCCACGTTCTTGCGAGGCTCGATGATCTCCTCGGCCAGGTACGACGCGGTGCCGAAGCCGTTGACCACGAAGGTCGACACGGCGAGGCCGGAGAGCACGATCGCGGCGGTGAGCGGGGTCAGCGTGGTGCCGTCCAGGGCCTGCGGGTGCCACAGGGTGTCGACGCCGCGCTCGGCGTGCGAGAAGCCCAGATAGGCGACGACCGCGGCGGCCAGCGTCTCGATCACGAGGAAGGCGCTGGTGACGTAGGCGTTGGCCTTGATGTCGAGGAGGCCGGTGGCGGTGGCCAGCAGCATCACGATCGCGCCGGTCGTCGCCCGGTCGAGGTCGACGATGGGGGCCAGGTAGTCGGCGGTGCCGAGCGCGATGACCGGGGGGATGACGATGAGCGTCGCGGCGGTCATCACGAAGGTGACCCAGCCCAGGCTGCGCCCGAGCGTGTGGGTGACCATCACGTACTCGCCACCGCTGCTCGGCGTACGCGTCCCGAGCTCGGCGTAGCAGGCGCCGACGCCGACCGAGATGAGCACGCCGGCGAGCAGGGTGAGCACGACGCCGGATCCCTGGCTGGCCAGCAGCTCGGGGACGATGATGAACAGGCTGGACGCCGGAGTGATGCAGGAGACCGTGAGCATGATCGCCGCGACCACGCCGAGGACCGGCTTGAGCCCCTCGGGGCGGCGAGCGGTGGGCTCGTCGGTGAGCAGGGGCGGGGCGGACTCGCCGGGGAGTGTGGCCATGGTTACCTCACGGGTGTAATTTGAACGACATACAAACGATGTGACCTGAACTATGAACCCCCCAGGGCCCTAGGGTCAAGGGGTGGCCGAGGAAAAGACGCCTGAGAAGACGCCTGAGAAGACGCAAGGCAGGACGCGGGGAAAGGCTCCCCGGCGTCACCGCCGGATGGACCGTCCCCGTGAGCGGGTGCTCGAGGTGGCCTGGGACCTGCTGATCGAACGCGGGCTGGCCGACCTCACCCTGGCCGAGCTCGGCCGACGCGTCGACACCAGCCCCGGGCACCTCCTCTACTACTTCGGCAGCAAGGACGAGCTGCTGCTCGAGACGCTCCGGTGGAGCGAGGAGCAGCTGTGGCAGCGCTGGACGGTCATGCGCGCCGAGCCGACGCCGGTCGGCGAGCGGGTGCGCGCCTTCTGCGAGCTGTTCCTGCCGGTGGCGCCGGGCGATCCGCGCTGGCTGCTCTGGATCGAGGCCTGGCCCCGGGTGCTCCGGGTGGAGCCGCTGCGCGAGCCCTACCTGGCGCTCGACGCGCGCTGGCACGACGCGCTTGCCGAGCTGCTTGCCGAGGCCGACGTCCCCGAGCCGGACCATCTGGCCCGGCGGATCTGTGCGCTGCTCGACGGCTTCAGCGTCGCGCTGGCCCTGGACGAGGAGGGACTGACGGTGGCGGAGGTCTGTGACCACGCGCTCGCCCTCCTGCCGGCGCACCTCACCGACGTCAGCGTCTCCTAGCCGCTCCGGACTACTCCGCCGGCCCGGGCGGCCGGTCAGCCGAGCCCCGTGCGGAACCCCTCGCGCCACGTGGCGTACCGGGGGGACCAGCCGAGCTCGCGCTTCGCCTTCGTGTTCGACGACCCGCGAACGGTGGTCATCAGGGCGATGCCGAACTGGCCGACCATCGGCCGCGCGAGCCAGGCGGGGAGCCGCATCGGCTTGCGGGCGCCGAGCTGCTCGGCGAGGTAGGGCAGCCACTCGGCCACCGGTGCTGGCTCGTCGTCCACGACGATGTAGACGCCGGGTGCGCCTCTCTCGACCGCGGCGGCCGTCGCCGCGGCCGCGTCGTCGATGTGGATGAACGACCACATCCCGGTGCCGCCACCGACCACGGGGAGCTTCCCGCGCCGGAGCATGTCGGCCATCAGGCCGTCGCGCGCCATGGCGTTGCCCGGGCCGTAGAACGTGCCGTACCGCAGCACGATGCCGTCGATGCCGTCCGTCGCGGTGACTGCGTCCTCGGTGTGACGGATGGCCCGCAGCGTCTCCCGCGCCTCCTTGCCGGGGTCGTCGATCATCGGGTCGTCCTCCGACTTGACCCAGGCGCCGCGACGCTCGTTGGTCCACGAGGTGTAGCTCTGCGCGACGAAGCGCCGTACGCCGTGCTCCTGGGCAGCCGT
Source organism: Nocardioides gansuensis (assembly GCF_003076135.1). GTDB lineage: Bacteria > Actinomycetota > Actinomycetes > Propionibacteriales > Nocardioidaceae > Nocardioides > Nocardioides gansuensis. Next base: position 106,329 of record NZ_QDGZ01000006.1, read on the forward strand.
CAGCAGGTGGTCGGTGCCCTCGGTCCGCAGGCGGTTCGTCATCGCGAACTCCTTGCCGAACTTCTTCGGGTTGCCCGTGATCCCCGAGAGGGCGGTGAGCTGGTGGACGATGACGTCCGGCTTGGCCTCGGCCACGGCGGCCCGGACACTGTCCGGGTCGAGCGGGTCCATAACGATGCCCGTCGCCCCCTGCGCCTCGAGGCCCGCCACGGCGGTCTGGTGGCGGCTGGTCCCGAACACTTCGTGCCCGGCCTCCACCAGGAGGGGAACCAGGCGGCTACCCAGCGCTCCGGTCGCGCCGGCGATGAAGATTCGCATTGTCCTTCTCCCTTCGTCATCCCCTCCGACGAAGCAGCCTCCGTGGCTGTGACGGGTCTCGTGATGGGATCTGGGGCGTGATGGACCTGGCCATGGCGCACGACGACCTCCGACCGCTCATGTTCTCGATCGCCTACCGCATGCTCGGCAGTGTCGCGGAGGCGGAGGACGTCGTGCAGGAGGCGTTCCTGCGCCTGCACCGCCGCGAGCAGGACGGTGTCGACGTCGGCAACCTGGAGGCGTACGCGACGACCGTCACGACACGCCTCGCCATTGACACCCTGCGCTCGGCGCGCATCCGGCGCGAGCGGTACGTCGGTCCCTGGCTGCCCGAGCCGCTGGTCGACTCCGACACCGCGGATCCCGCGCGCCGGATCGAGCTGGACGAGACCGTCTCGACCGCCTTCCTCGTCCTGCTGGAGTCCCTCACCCCGGTCGAGCGGGCGGTGTTCGTGTTGCGGGAGGTCGTCGGCTACGAGTACGACGAGATCGCGGCCGTCGTCGACAAGAGCGAGGCCAACTGCCGGCAGGTCTTCGCGCGGGCGAAGAAGCGGATCAACGAGGGGAAGCCCCGGTTCGAGCCGTCCCGCGAGCAGCGCGACCGGATGGCGGCCCAGTTCCTCACCGCCCTCACCGAGGGCGACATGGCCGGTCTGGAGCGGCTGCTGGCCGAGGACGTCGTGTTCGTGGGCGACGGCGGTGGCCGGGCCCCGGCGATCCAGAAGCCGATGGTCGGGGCCGTCGCGGTCACCCGGTTCCTCCTCGGCCTCAAGCGCCGGGGCGAGGCGTTCGGCGTACTCCTGGACCTCGTCGACGCCAACGGCCAGCCCGCCCTGCGCACCCGCGCCCCCGACGGTTCCCTGCTCGGCGTCATGGCGATCGACGTCGACGAAGGCCGGATCGTCCGCCTGCACAACGTCCTCAACCCCGACAAGCTCGGCCACCTCGGCCGGGTCGGCGACCTCACCGCCCTGCTCGGCAGCAGCCGATAGCCCGGCGCCATCGCCCTGCGGCCACGGGTTCGAGCACACACGAGCCGGCGGTGGTCACCCTGCTGCTCGAGGCATTCTCGCCGGACCCCTTGCGCCCTGGTGGCCTGCGCCAGTACTTTTGAACGACACTTTGAGCGACGTTCAAACATCGAGGAGGCGGTCATGGCGGCACCACCCCATCCCGCTGCAGGTCCTGTGACGGCCATCAGGACGACCCGCAGGCACCTCAAGCGCGACGCGATCGCGCGCGCCGCGATCGAGCCGCTGAGCAAGCGCGGCCTGCGCAACGTCACCCTCACCGACCTGGGCGCGGAGCTCGGGATGTCGGGCGCCCACCTGCTCTACTACTTCGAGAGCAAGACCGACCTGTTCATGGCCGCGCTCCGGATGGTCGAGCGCGACCTCCGCGACCAGGCCCTGGAGGCCTTCGAGGCGCTCCCGAGCGCCCGGGACCGCTGGGACCACCTGATCGAGACCGGCGCCCCCGCCGGCCTCAACGACAGCGGCCTGCTGATGTGGCTCGAGGCCTGGTCCGAGGCGGTCCACGACCCCGGCATGCGGGCGCTGATCTCCGAGCTCGAGCAGCAGTGGCAGGCGCTGCTCGTCGACACCCTGCGGTACGCCGTGGCGCGCGGTGAGCTGCCCGACAGCATGGACGTCGACTCGACCGCCGAGGGCGTCTCCGCCCTGCTGGACGGCCTCACGATCCGCGTGATCGTCGGCTACCGCTCCCTCGACCATGCCGCCGCCATGCGGCTGGTCGGCCAGTTCACCTCCCCGCTGCTGCCGTGGCGGGAGCCCCACGACCCGGAAGGCGAACAGTGAGCAGCACCTGGGCGATGCCCGCCGAGACCACCCCCCACGACGCGACGTGGATGGCGTGGCCGTCCGGCTCCTACACCCTCGGAGAGACCGCGGCCGAGGCGGAGGCCGCGCGGCGTACCTGGGCCGACGTCGCCAACGCGGTGGCCGAGTGGGAGCCGGTGCACCTGCTGGTGCCGCCGTCGGAGCGCGCCGAGGCCCGCCGCCTGCTGGGCGCCGGGGTCACCTGCCACGAGGTACCGCTCGACGACGCGTGGTACCGCGACATCGGCCCGACCTTCGTGGTCGACACCGACGACGCGGGGGAGCGCCGGCTCGGTGCGGTCAACTGGACCTTCAACGGCTGGGGCCAGCAGTCCTGGGCCACCTGGGAGCACGACGCCGTCGCCAGCCTGGTCGCCACCGAGGCGTCCGGGGCGGTCCGGATCGACTCCGCGATGGTCAACGAGGGCGGCGGCATCCACACCGACGGGGCCGGCACCTTCCTGGTCACCGAGAGCGTCCAGCTGGACCCGGGCCGCAACCCGGGGTGGACCCGGGCGCAGGTGCAGGCCGAGCTGGCCCACACGGTCGGGGCCCGCGAGCTGGTCTGGCTCGAGCGCGGTCTCACCCGCGACCACGAGCGCTACGGCACCCGCGGCCACGTCGACATCGTGGCGACGTTCGCCGACCGCGGCGTCCTGCTGGTCCACGACCAGCGCGACCCGGCCCACCCCGACCACGCGATCACCCGCGACGTCGCGGCCACCCTGGCCGAGGCGCGCGACGCCGACGGCAAGCCGCTCGACGTGCTGGCGCTGCCCGCCCCGGCGGTGCTGCGCGACGAGGAGGGCTGGGTCGACTACAGCTACGTCAACCACTACGTGTGCAACGGCGCGGTGATCGCCTGCTCCTTCGCCGACCCGCACGACGCCGAGGCCCGCGACGTGCTGGCCGACGCCTACCCCGGTCGCCACGTCGTCCAGATCGACGCCCGCCCGCTCTTCGCGCGCGGCGGCGGCATCCACTGCATCACCCAGCAGCAGCCCTGCCTCAGCGCAGACGTCCCGGAAGGATCCCGATGAAGCTCGTCACCGCCCCCGCCCAGCCCTCGCCCGCCCGTGTGGAGGACGGCCCCGGCCGCCGGCTCACCGTCGGCGTCGTCCAGATGCACTGGGAGGCCGACGCCGCGCGGCACGCCGCCACCCTCGCCAAGGGGATCGGGCTCGCCGCCGGTGCGGGCGCGCAGGTGGTCTTCCTGCCCGAGCTCACGCTGTCCCGCTATCCCGCCGACACGCGGCCGGAGGGCCGGCCGGCCGACCTCGCCGAGCCGCTCGAGGGTGGGCCGACCCACACCTTCGCCGCTGCGGCCGCGGCCGAGCACGGGGTGCTCGTGCACGCCTCGCTCTACGAACAGGCGCCCGGGCCCGCCGGTGAGGACGGCCTCGGCTACAACACGGCCATCCTGGTCGACCCGGCCGGCCGGATCGTCGCACGCACCCGCAAGCTGCACATCCCGGTGACCGAGGGCTACTTCGAGGACCTCTACTTCCGGCACGGTCCGGCCGACGAGCCCTACCCGGTGCACCAGGTCGACCTGCCCGGGTCCCCGCGCCTCGGCCTGCCGACCTGCTGGGACCAGTGGTTCCCCGAGCTCGCGCGGGCCTACTCGCTGGCCGACGCCGAGGTGCTCGCCTACCCGACCGCGATCGGCTCCGAGCCCGACCACCCGGACTTCGACACCCAGCCCCTGTGGCAGTCGGTGATCGTCGGCAACGGCATCGCCAACGGGCTCTTCATGGCCGTGCCCAACCGCTGGGGCGACGAGGGCCGGATCAGCTTCTACGGCTCGTCGTTCGTCTCCGACCCCTACGGCCGGGTGCTCGGCCAGGCCCCCCGCGAGGGCGACCACGTGCTGGTGGCCGAGCTCGACCTCGACCAGCGCGCCGACTGGCTGGCCCTGTTCCCGTTCCTCGAGACGCGCCGACCGGACACCTACACCGGCCTGGTCGACGCGTCGGGCCGGGCGGCCGGCCGAGGGTCTTGCCTTTTGGCTCCGGGCCGCCTAGGTTGAGACCAGTTTGAGCGTCGTTCAAATCGACGGCGCGACGGGAAGGCAGAACATCAGATGACCAGCTTCGACACCGTCGTCGTGGGGGCCGGCGTGACCGGCCTGACCGCGGCCCACCGCCTCGTCGAGGGAGGCCAGGACGTCCTGGTCCTGGAGGCGCGCGACCGCGTCGGCGGACGGCTCCGCACCGAGACCCACCACGACTCCGACTTCGAGATCGGCGGCCAGTGGGTCTCGCCCGACCAGAGCGCGCTGATCGGCCTGCTCGACGAGCTCGGCCTGGAGACCTACCCGCGCTACCGCGAGGGCGAGTCGCTGTACGTCGACCGCGAGGGCGTCGCCCACCGGTTCGTCGGCGAGGAGCTGCCCGTGGCCGAGCGGACCGGCAAGGAGATCGACCGCCTGGTCGGGCTGCTCGACGACCTCGCCGCACAGATGGACCCCGACCGGCCGTGGGAGCACCCGCAGGCCGCCGAGCTCGACCGGGTCACCTTCGGCCAGTGGCTGGAGCAGCAGTGCGACGACGAGGAGGCCCGCGACAACATCGCGCTCTACGTCGGGCCGGCGATGCTCACCAAGCCGGTCTGGTCGTTCTCCGCCCTGCAGGCCGTGCTGATGGCGGCGAGCGCCGGCTCCTTCACCCACCTGGTCGACGCCGACTTCATCCTCGACAAGCGGGTCGTCGGCGGCCTCGCCTCGGTGCCCGAGGAGCTCGCCCGCCGGCTCGGCGACCGCGTCCGCCTGCGCGCCGACGTGCAGCGGATCGAGTGGGACCCCGCCGATCCCGACGCCGGTGCCACCGTCACCGTCGCCGGTGAGCAGGTGCGCGCCCGGCGGGTCGTGCTCGCCGTGCCCCCGACCCTCGTCCAGCGCATCCGGATCGTCCCCGAGCTGCCCGCGGAGCACCGCCACGCCCGCGAGCACCAGTCGTTCGGGCTGGTCATCAAGGTGCAGGTGGAGTATGCGATGCCGTTCTGGCGCGACCTCGGCCTCTCCGGCACCGGCTTCGGCCCCTACCAGCTCGTCCACGAGGTCTACGACAACACCCTGCACCGGGCGGAGAAGGGCACGCTCGTCGGCTTCGTCTCCGACGTCAACGCCGACGCGATGGGCCGCCTCGACGAGGACGAGCGCCGGGCGCGGATCCTCGCCTCGGTCGCCTCCTACTTCGGCGAGCAGGCACTCAGCCCGGTCACCTACGTCGAGAGCGACTGGCAGCACCAGGAGCTCACCGGCGGCGCCTACGCCACCAGCTTCGACGTTGGCAGCCTCACCCGCTACGGCGCGAAGCTGCACGAGCCGGTCGGCCCGATCGAGTTCGGCAGCAGCGACATCGCCGGCCACGGATTCCAGCACGTCGACGGCGCCGTCCGGATCGGCCAGCGCCTGGCCGACCGCATCCTCGGCCGCTGACCCCACCCACCCCAGGAGAACCCCATGATCAGGAACGTCATCGACGGCCAGCCGGTCGAGGCGGCGGACGGCCGCACCAGCGACGTGGTCGACCCGGCCACCGGCAAGTCCTACGACACGGCCGCGCTGTCCGGCGCCGCCGACGTCGACGCGGCGTACGACGCCGCCACCCGCGCCTTCGCCACCTGGCGTCGCACCACGCCGGCCGAGCGCCAGCAGGCCCTGCTCGCGCTCGCCGACGCGCTGGCCGCCCGCACCGACGACCTGGTCGACGCGGAGGTCGCCAACACCGGCAAGCCGGTCGCGCTGACCCGCACCGAGGAGATCGGGGTCGGCATCGACCAGCTGCGCTACTTCGCGGGCCTCGCCCGGTCGCTCGAGGGCGCGGCGGCGGGGGAGTACCTCGCCGGCCACACGTCCTACGTGCGCCGCGAGCCGGTCGGCGTCGTCGGCCAGGTCGCGCCGTGGAACTACCCGTTCATGATGGCGATCTGGAAGATCGCCCCCGCCCTCGCGGCCGGCAACACCGTGGTGCTCAAGCCGTCGGACACCACCCCGGCCTCGGCGTCGCTCGTGGGCGAGATCGCCGCGTCGGTCCTGCCGGCCGGCGTGCTCAACGTCGTCTGCGGCGACCGCGACACCGGTCGCCTCGTGGTCGGCCACCCGGGCGTCGCCATGGTCTCCATCACCGGCTCCACCGGCGCGGGCAAGCAGGTCGCCGCCGCGGCCGCGAAGGACGTCAAGCGCGTCCACCTCGAGCTCGGCGGCAAGGCGCCGGCCGTGGTGTTCGCCGATGCCGACCTCGACTCAGTCGTCGAGGGCATCGTCACCGGCGCGTTCTTCAACGCCGGCCAGGACTGCACCGCGGTCACCCGGGTGCTCGTCGCCGAGCCGATCGCCGCCGAGCTGACCGAGCGGCTCGTCGCCGCCGTTCGCGAGGTGCGCACCGGCCCGCCGGCGGACGAGTCCGCGTTCTACGGCCCGCTCAACAACGCCGACCAGCTCGCGCGCGTCAGTGGCATCGTCGAGGCGCTTCCCGAGCATGCCCAGGTGCTCGTCGGCGGCCACCGGGTCGGCGAGGACGGGTTCTTCTACGCGCCCACCGTCGTGACCGGCGTACGGCAGGACGACGCGGTCGTGCAGCAGGAGACCTTCGGCCCCGTCGTCACCGTGCAGACCTTCGGCTCCGAATCCGAGGCCCTCGAGCTGGCCAACGGCGTCGACTTCGGCCTCGCGGCGAGCGTCTGGACCCGGGACCACGGCACCGCGCACCGCTGCTCGATGGAGCTGGACTTCGGCTGTGTGTGGGTCAACACCCACATCCCGCTCGTCGCCGAGATGCCGCACGGTGGCTTCAAGCAGAGTGGCTACGGCAAGGACCTCTCCCACTACGGCCTGGAGGACTACACCCGGATCAAGCACGTGATGCACGCGCACGGCTGAGGACAGCCCCCACAAGCCCTGGCCGCTCAGGCCAGCGCCGCCACGGCGTCGGCCAGGTCGGCGACCGCGCGCGCCCGGGCGGCCGGGTCGACGTCCAGGGGCAGGTCGAGCTGGAAGCCCATGAACGCCGCGTCGACGACGTCGGCGGCGCGCGCGGCGAGGGCCCGGTCGACGCCGGAGCGGACCAGGTGGGTCACCAGGGCCGTCGTCCAGACCGCGTTGGCCTCGCGTACGACGGAGGCGTAGGGCTCGCGGCCGAAGAGGCCCAGGGCGGCCGCCTCGACGTAGATCCGCGTGCAGCGATCGCCCGGCTCGGCCTGGACGGCGGCCCAGAGGTCGCCGACCGCGCTGCGCAGGTCGGGGGAGGGCGGCAGCGCCGCCAGCTGGGCGACCGCACGGTCGTTGGAGGCGCGCAGCACGGCGGCGACCAGCTCGTCCTTGGAGCCGAAGTGGTAGAGCAGCATGCGGTCGCTGGTGCCGAGCTCGGCGGCGAGCGGCCGCAGGCTCAGCCCGATCAGGCCGTGGTCGAGCACGTAGTCGGTGGCGGCCTCGGTCCACTCGGTGCGGCGCTGCGGATCCTTGGCCATGGCTGCTCCTCGGTCGGGTGGTTCGGCAGTGTAGCAAGTGCTACAGTCGTGTGTAGCACCTGCTACAAAGACCGGGAGGGTCCCATGTTCGCCGCCTTCGGCCTGCTGCTGGCCGCCATCGCCGCCGAGGTCGCAGCCAGCGCTGCCCTTCCGCGCACCCACGGCTTCAGGGACCCGTTCTGGACGGTCTTCGTCGTGGGTGGCTACGCCGTCTCGATCTGGCTGCTCGCCCTGGTCGTCCGGCACATGCCTGTCTCCACGGCGTATGCGATCTGGGCCGGGCTGGGCACGGCCGCCGTCGCCGTGATCGGTGCGGTGTGGCTCGGGGAGTCGCTCGACCCGTTGAAGATCGCCGCGCTGGGCATGATCATCGTGGGTGTCGTCGTGCTGAACCTGCAGGGTGCTCACTGACCCAGCGCGCGGGCGCGCGGGCGCTGGGATCGTGAGCAGCAGGTCCTAGCTCCAGTCGACGGAGAAGTACTGCGTCTCGGTGAAGGCCCGCACGCCCTCGCGGGCGCCCTCGCGGCCCACGCCGCTCTGCTTCACGCCGCCGAAGGGCGCGGCCGGGTCGGACACCACGCCACGGTTGACGCCGACCATCCCGGCGTCCATCCGCTCGGCGAGCCGGAGCGCCCAGCGCAGGTCGCCGGAGTAGACGTAGGCGGCGAGGCCGAGCTCCGAGCCGTTGACCTGGCGGAGCAGGTCGGCCTCGTCGGTCCAGGTGACCACCGGGGCGACCGGGCCGAAGGCCTCAGTGCACACGAGCTCGGCGTCGGCCGGCACGTCCACCAGCAGGGTGGGCGGGAAGAAGTGGCCGACCGTGCCGTCGTACGACGCCTGGTGGCTGACCCGGGCGCCGCGGCTGAGCGCGTCCTCGACCTTCGCGCGGAGGCCGTCGAGGGCCTTGGCGCTGATCAGTGGGCCGATCGCGGTGCCGGGCTCGAACGCGCTGCCCACGACGAGCGCCTCGATGGCGGCGCCGAAGCGGTCGACGAACTCCGCGGCCACGTCGGCGTGCACGTAGAAGCGGTTGGCCGCGGTGCAGGCCTGGCCGCCGTTGCGGAACTTCGCGATCATCGCGCCCGTGACTGCGGCGTCGACGTCGGCGTCCGCTGCGACGACGAACGGCGCATTGCCGCCGAGCTCCATCGAGGAACTGACGACCCGGTCCGCCGCCTGGCCGAGCAGGTGCCGACCCACGCCGGTCGAGCCGGTGAAGGAGAGCTTGCGGACCCGCGGGTCGGCGAGCCAGGTGCCGACGACGTCACCGGGGTCGGTGCTGTGCACGACGTTGACGACGCCGGCCGGCACACCGGCCTCCTCGAGGATCCGCACCACCGCGTTGGCGGTCAGCGGCGTCTCGGCGGCCGGCTTGAGGACGACGGTGCAGCCGGCGGCCAGGGCCGGCGCGATCTTGCGGGTGGCCATCGCGGCCGGGAAGTTCCACGGCGTGACCAGGGCGGCGACGCCGACTGGTCGGGCGGTGACGATGGTGCGGGTGCCGCCGGCCGGCGACTCGGCGTATCCGCCGTCGGGCCGCACCGCCTCCTCGCTGAACCAGCGGAAGAACTCGGCCGCGTAGGCCACCTCGGCGCGGGCGTCCGCGAGGGACTTGCCGTTCTCGGCGGAGATCAGCGCGGCGAGCGGCTCGGCGCGCGCGACCATCAGCTCGAAGGCGCGGCGGAGCGCCTCGCCGCGCTGGCGCGGCGGGGTCGCCGCCCAGGCCGCGAACGTCGCGTCGGCCGCGTCCACGGCCGCCGTGGCGTCCGCGGCGGCACCGTCGGCCACCGTCGCGAGCACCGATCCGGAGGCCGGGTCGTGCACCTCGAAGGTGCGGCCCGAGGCGGCGGCGACGCCGCGGCCGCCGATGTGGAGCCCGCGCTCGGGGTCGAGGGCGGCGATGGTCTCGACCACCTCGGCGGGCACGGTCGTCGGGTCGGTCGTGATGGTCATGGTTCCTCGCTGATTCGTGTCGATCGGTGGAGTGGAGTCGAGCCCGGCCCGGTTGGTCGGGCGGAGTCGAGACCGGGGCTACGGGTAGAGACCGCGCTGCTGGTGCGCCTGGGCGACGCGCTCCACGGCGAGCGCCGTGGCCGCCGCCCGCAGGGGTACGCCGAGGCGCCGGGCGTGTGCGGTCACCGACTGCCACGCCAGGTCCATCCGGGTGGCGAGGCGGGCCTCGACCTCGTCGGAGCTCCACCAGAACGCCTGGTTGGCCTGCACCCACTCGAAGTAGGACACGACGACACCGCCGGCGTTGGCGAGGATGTCGGGGGCGACGAGCACGTCGGCCTGCCGGAGCACCTCGTCTGCCTCCGGGGTGGTCGGGCCGTTGGCGCCCTCCACGATGACCTTGGCCCGGACCCGGCCGGTGTTGCCGCCGTGCAGGACGCCCTCGACCGCCGCTGGGACGAGCAGGTCGACCTCGAGCTCGAGGAGCGCGGCGCCGTCGAGCACGTCGCCGCCGGCGAAGTCGAGGACCGAGCCCGTGGCGTCCACATGCTGCTCGAGGGCCGGGATGTCGAGGCCGGCCTCGGCGGCGACGGCGCCGTACTGGTCGCTCACCGCGACGACCTCGAGCCCGGCCTCGGCGAGGAAGCGGGCGGCATAGCGGCCCACCTTGCCGAAGCCCTGCACCGCGGCAGTCGCGCCGTGGAGCGCGATGCCCCGGTCGCCCAGTGCCGCGAACGCGACGTGGGCGACGCCGCGCGAGGTGGCCGTGGCGCGGCCCAGGGAGCCGCCCAGGGAGAGCGGCTTGCCGGTGGTCACGCCGAGCACGGTGTGGCCCTGCTGGACGGAGTAGGTGTCCATCAGCCACGCCATGGTGCGCTCGTCCGTGCCGATGTCGGGGGCGGGGATGTCCCGCTCGGGGCCGATCAGGGGGCTGATCTCGGAGGTGTAGCGGCGGGTGACCCGCTCCAGCTCGGCCGGGCTGTAGTGGCGCGGGTCGATCCGGACGCCCCCCTTCGCGCCGCCGTACGGCACGTCGAGCAGCGCGCACTTCCAGGTCATCCACATCGCCAGCGCGCGCACCTCGTCGAGGGTGACGTCGGGGCTGTAGCGCAGGCCGCCCTTGGCGGGGCCGCGGGAGAAGTTGTGCTGCACGCGGTGGCCGGTGAACACCTCGATGTCGCCGTTGTCGCGCCGCAGCGGGATCGACACGGTCACCTCGCGGCGCGGGGTGCCGAGCAGCTGGTGCATGGACTGGTCGTAGCCGAGCACGTCGATCGCCGCGGCGAGCTGGGCGCGCGCGTCGTCGAGCGGGTTGCTGGCCGGGGCGTCGGCGACGGTGCCCGGCTCGAGGACGGCGGTCACGCCGTCACCTCGAAGGCCTCGTCGAGGACGTCGCAGGCCTCGTCGAGCAGGGCGTCGGTGATGGCCAGCGGAGGCAGGAAGCGCAGCACGTTGCCATAGGTGCCGCAGGTGAGCACGACGACGCCGCGCTGGTGGGCCGCCGCCGCGACCCGCTTGGCCAGGTCGGCGTCCGGCTCGCTGGTGCCGGCCCTGACCAGCTCGACGGCGAGCATCGCGCCTCGGCCGCGGACGTCGCCCAGGCGGGGGTCGCGCTCCTGGAGCGCGCGCAGCCGCCCGGTCATCTGGGCGCCGATCTTGGCGGCCCGCTCGACCAGGCCGTCGCTCTCGATGGTCTCGATGACCGCGAGCGCGGCGGCACAGGCGAGCGGGTTGCCGCCGTAGGTGCCGCCCAGGCCGCCGACGTGCGCAGCGTCCATGATCTCGGCGCGGCCAGTGACCGCCGACAGCGGCATGCCTCCGGCGATGCCCTTGGCGGTGACGATGAGGTCGGGCACGACGGAGTCGTGCTCGCAGGCGAAGAGCGCCCCGGTGCGGGCGAAGCCGGTCTGCACCTCGTCGGCGACGAAGACCACGTCGTTGGCCCGGCACCAGTCGACCAGCGCGGGCAGGAAGCCCTCGGCCGGCACGAGGAATCCGCCCTCGCCCTGGATGGGCTCGATGACCAGCGCAGCCAGGTTGTCGGCGCCGACCTGCTTCTCGACCACGTCGATCGCCCGCGCGGCCGCCTCGGCGCCGGTCACGCCGGCGTCGCGGTAGGGGTAGGACAGCGGGGCGCGGTAGACGTCGGAGGCGAACGGGCCGAAGCCGCTCTTGTAGGGCATGCTCTTGGCGGTCATCGCCATCGTGAGGTTGGTGCGCCCGTGGTAGGCGTGGTCGAAGACGACGACGCCGGTCTTCCGGGTGTGCGCGCGGGCGACCTTGACGGCGTTCTCGACGGCCTCGGCGCCGGAGTTGAACAGCGCGGTGCGCTTCTCGTGGTCACCGGGGGTGAGGCGGTTCAGCGCCTCGGCGACCTCGACGTAGCCGGCGTACGGCGTGACCATGAAGCAGGTGTGCGTGAAGGCGGCGGCCTGGCCGGCGACCGCCTCGACGACGCGAGGGGCGCTGTTGCCGACGGTGGTCACGGCGATGCCGGAGCCGAGGTCGATCAGGCTGTTGCCGTCGACGTCGACGAGCACGCCGCCGCCGGCCGCCACCACGTAGACCGGGAGGGTGGTGCCGACGCCGCTCGCCACGGCGGCCTGCTTCCGGGCCTGCAGCTCGCGGGAGCGCGGGCCGGGGATCTCGGTGACGAGGCGGCGCTCCTGGGGGAGCGCGGGACCGCCGGTCGTGCTGGCCGGGGTGGTGGTCATGGGGGCGTCCTCTCGACGGGGTGGGAGGTCCTCACGGTAGGCACCCGCCCGGCTCAGGGCCCTGCCCGTCATGCACAATCCGCGGCCCACTGTTGTGCGAAGATGACACCATGGAGCCTTCCGGATCCGGCGGTCCCGTGGCGCTCGGCGACCTGCTCGCCGTTCGTGGCCTGGGTCTCGTCCCGGTCATCGACGAGCGTCGCGACGACCCGCTCCGCTGGGTCGCGACCAGCGAGCTGCCCGACCCCGCGCCCTTCCTCGAGGGTGGCGAGGTGCTGCTGTCCACCGGTCTGGAGACGGCCGGGTGGCGGCGCGAGTGGGACGGCTACGTACGCCGGCTGGCGGCGGCCGGCGTCGTCGCGATCGGCCTGGGCGTCGGGCTGACGCACGCGCACAGCCCGGCGGAGCTGGTCCGGGCCTGCCGGCGGCACGGGGTCGACCTCTTCGAGGTGCCGCGGGAGACGGCGTTCGTGCGGATCAGCCGGGCCGCCGCGGCGCTCCTGCAGCGCCAGGAGGACGCCGCCACCCGCGCCGCGCTCGCGGCCCAGCGGGCGTTGACCCAGGCCGCGCTGCGCGAGGACGAGCCCGGAGCGCTGCTGGCCGAGGTGGCGCGGATCGGCCAGGTGGCCGTCGTGGTCGACGCCGAGGGCAGGCCGGTGCTGGGACCTGTGGGGGAGCGGGCCGACCTGCTCGACCAGGAGGCACTGGCCGCGGCGGTCGTGCGGATGCGGCCCCAGGGCCTGCGCGCGGCGCAGGGGCTGACCACGCCCGCCGGCAGCGTCGCGGTGCACCCCCTGGGAGTCCGGGGTCGGCCTGGTCGCTACCTCGCGGTGGGGTTCGCCGGGCGGGTGACGGAGCAGCAGCGCGCGTCGGTCGCGACGGCGGTCATCCTGCTCAGCCTCGCCGAGGAGCGCCGCAGGGCGGGGCGCGAGTCGGACCGCCGGCTGCGCAGCCGGGCGGTCGAGCTGCTCGTGGCCGGCGACCTGCGCACCGCGACGCTGCTGCTGGGCTCGGCGAGTGGGCGGCAAGGCCGGCTGCCGCGGCGAGCGACCGTCGTACGCGTCGCTGGTGCGGCCGCGCAGCTCGATGACGCCCTGGAGCGGCTGGAGGCCGCCGGAGCCCTCGCCGCCGTGTCAGAGGGTGCGGCTCCCGAGCTGGTCGTGGTGGTCCGGGCCGCCGAGGCTGTCGAGCTCGCATCCTCCTTCGCAGGCGAGAGCCTGCGCGTCGGCATCGGCGAGGCGAGCGCCGCGGCGGGGCTGGCGGAGAGCCACCGGACCGCCGGCGACGCCCTCGCGCTCACGACCCCCGACGCGCGCATCGTGGCCTGGGAGGACGGCGTACGACGCGGCGTGCTGTCGCTGCTCGACGACCGCCGCGCCGCGGCCTTCGGGGCGGCCTACCTCGCGCCCCTGGCCGACGACCCCGCCCTGCTCGACACGCTGCAGGCTTTCCTGCGCCACCACGGCTCGCTGCTCAGGGTCGCCGACGACCTCCAGGTGCACCGCAACACCGTCCGCCACCGGGTGTCCCGCATCGAGCAGCTGCTCGGCCGCTCGCTCGCCGACCCGCAGGTGCGGGTCGACGCGTGGGTGGCGCTGCAGTCACGCGCCGTCGTGGGGTCGATGCCGCCTCCCTGACGGGTGATGCGTGCTCAGGAGCGCAGGCCGTCGAAGACCACGTCCGCGACCGTGCGGGCGAGCGACGAGGCATCGATCGGCCCTTCCGGGCGGAACCACTCGACGAGCGAGTTGACCATGCCGAAGACGAGGCGGCTGATCATGTCGGGGTCGACGTCGTCCCGCAGGCTGCCCTCGGCTGCGGCGTCACGCACCAGGGTCGCGAGCTGGGCGTCGATGTGGCGCCGCTGGGCCAGGGCGCGCTGCTCCAGCTCGCTGTTGCCCCGGACCCGCAGCAGCAGCGTCACCGCCGGGAGGTGTGCGGCCAGGATGCCCACCGACGCCTCGACGGTCGCCCGCAGGCGGGCGTATGCGTCTCCGTCGCCGGCGCTCGCGGTCTCGACCACGCGGCTGATCTCCTCGAGGGCCTCGTCGAGGGCGGCCTCGAGGATCGATTCCTTGCTGTCGAAGTGGTGGTAGATCGCGGACTTCGTGACGCCGAGCTCCTTCGCGAGGTCGCCGATCGAGGTCGCGTCGTAGCCGCGGCGGTTGAAGAGGTCGATGGCGACACGCAGCACCGAGTCCCGGTCGTGACCGGGCCGGCCGCGCGGACGGCGGGCTGGTGCGGTGGTGGCGTCGGACATGGGCTCATCGTCCCAGACCGCGGCGAGCCGACGTGCGTGTAACAGGCCCTGGAAGGGAGCGTCAGCCTGCCCAGCCGGCCAGATCCTCGGCACCGAGGATCGCCGGATCATCTCCCGTAGTCTTGCGCATGGTGGTATCCGCCTGTCCGGTGCAACGATGAGTGCGTGAGCCCGTCCGTTCTCCAGCCTTCCGGTCCTGCCGATCCAGAGGACACCTCGGTGAAGCTGCGGTCTTCGCGGCCCGCTCGGATGTGACGGCTTCTCGATGGGCGCCATGGCTTCGGCGACACTGACCCGGCGGAGGGACAACCTGCCGTTCGAGGTGACGAGCTTCGTGGGCCGTCGCCGGGAGTTGGCCGATCTGCGGCGGCTGCTCACCACGGCCAGGCTGGTGACGGTGACCGGCCCGGGCGGCGTGGGGAAGACCCGGCTGGTGCTTCGTCTTGCCAGAGATCTTCGCCGGCTGTTCCCGGACGGCGTGTGGATGGTGGAGCTGGATGCGCTGAACGCCTCCGGGATGGTCGCCCACGCGGTGGCGGACAGCCTGGGTGTTCAGGAGCAGCCGTCGGGCGATCCGGTCGCTTCCCTCGCGGCGCAGCTCGAGGATCGCCGGCTGTTGCTGCTCCTGGACAACTGCGAGCACGTCCTGGACGAGGCATCGGCCCTGGCAAGCGCCGTGCTGCAGATGTGCCCCGAGGTGCGAGTGCTGGCGACGAGCCGACAGGCTCTGGGCGTGGCAGGCGAGTTCATCTTCAACCTCGCGCCGTTCTCGGTCCCCAGGGCCGAGGACCTCGCGCTGCCGGATCTGGAGGTTCCCGGGTACGACGCGGTCGGACTCTTCACGGAGCGCGCCCGAGCCGTGGTTCCCGGGTTCGAGATCACTGCGGACAACCGCCAGGCAGTCGCGACCCTTTGTGCGCGCCTCGAGGGCATTCCCCTCGCCATCGAGCTCGCCTCGGCGCGACTGCGGGCACTTTCTCTCGCGGAGATCCTGGAACGGCTTGATGACCGTTTTCGGCTGCTGAGCGCCGGTGCCCGGAGGGCCGAGCCCCGCCAGCAGACACTCCAGTCCGTGGTCGACTGGAGCTTCCATCTCTGTTCCGCGGAGGAACAACGTCTGTGGCTTCGGGCTTCGGTCTTCGCCGGTGGTTTCGACCTGCCGGCCGCCGAGGCGATCTGCACGGACGACGAGCTCCCGCACGGCGCGGTCCTCGACCTCGTCGCCAGTCTGGTGGACAAGTCGATCCTCAGCCGGGAGGACCGCGGGGCATCAGCTCGGTACGTGATGCTGGACACGTTGCGGGAGTACGGCCACACACGACTGGTCGCCTCGGGCGAAGGGCGATCAATGCATCGCCGACATCGTCAGTACTTCGAGAGCGTGGCTCGTGAGCGAGTGTTCGGGCGACATGCCCGCGAGGTTCTCGACCGCCTGAGAGCGGAGCATGGAAACCTGCGCGCGGCGCTCGAGTTCTGCGCCTCCGAGCCGGGGCAGGCGGTCCATGGGCTGGCTCTCGCCAGTGCGCTGTGGCACTTCTGGACTGCGAATGGAACGTTTGCCGAGGCCCGCACCTGGCTCGCGCGCCTGCTCGAGGTCGCCCCTCAGGAGGTCACCGAGAACCACGCGTGGGCGCTCTGCATGGCCGGCTGGTTCGCCAGCCTTCAAAACGACCTCGCGGCAGCAGCAGCGCTGCTGGAGAGGAGTCGGGCCGAGGCGACCCAGCTGCACGACCGCACTCTGCTCGGCTACGTCGCGATGTTCTCCGGCAGCGTCGCCACGGCGGAGGGCCGGAACGCGGATGCCATGGCCTTGTTCCAGAAGGCGCTCGATGATCTCCGGCTGACGACGGACGTGCCCGGGATTGCCTTCAGCGCGCGCCGGCTGGCCATGACTGAGTCGGCCGCGGGTGAGCACGAGCGCGCGGCTGCTCACTACGCAGAGTGCCTGCGCCTGTGCGAGGAGCACGGGGAGGACTGGGAGAAGGCATACGCGCTGTGGGGCCTGGGCCTCGTAGCGTGGCGGCAGGCCGACCACACGCGGGCTACCGAGCTGCTGCGGCAGAGCATCAGGATCAACTCGTCCTTCGATGATCGCCGCGCTGTAGCCCTGGGCATCGAAGGGTTGGCCTGGGTCGCTGCCGACACGAAACAGGAAGAGCAGGCAGCGGTTCTGCTCGGCGCCGCCGACGCGATCTGGCGGATCTTCGAAGCGCCGTTGGCCGGGTTCGTCCAGTTGGCCGACGACCACGACCAGTGTGAGGAAGCCGTCCGGCGTGCCTTGGGGGAGCAGGCCTACGAGGCCGCCTTCCAGTCGGGAGCCCAGCTCACCCCTCAGCAGGCGGCCGAGTACGCCGTCGACCCGGAATCCCGCGATGCAACGTCGCGGCGTCGGCCGCGTCCCGTCGAGAGCCCGTCGCCGTTGACCCGCCGCGAGCAGGAGATCGCCCAGCTCGTGGCCAGGGGACTCACGAACCGAGAGATCGCCAGCCAGCTGGTCATCTCTGATCGCACAGCCGAAGCCCACGTCGAGCACATCCTCACGAAACTGGGCTTCCGGTCCCGCACGCAGATCGCCGCCTGGCTCCTGCAGCAGCAGTCGCCTGACTCTCACGACCGCCGCGCAGCCCCCGACGGATGACGGGAGCTGCGGGCACTGACGTCTCGTCGACAACCGGCCCGCGCGCTGAGGTCAGCGGATCCGGATGCCGTCCAGGAGCATCGAGCACACCAGCTCGGCGAGCTCCGCCGGCGTGAGGTTGTGCTGCGGGCGATACCACTCGCGGACCGAGTTGGTCATGCCGAAGATGAGCCGGGCCGTCGTGCGGGCGTCGATGTCGGCGCGCACGTCGCCCTCGTCGATCGCCTCCTGCACGACGCCGGCGACGATCTTGTCGTAGGCGCGGCGCTGTTCGAGGGCCCAGCGCTCGGTCTCGGTGTTGCCGTGCACGTTGAGCAGCAGGGTCACGTAGGGGAGGCGCTCGGCCATGATCTCGATGTTGCGCCGGATCAGGTAGGTGAGCCGGTCGACCGCCCGGCCGGTGGTCGCGCCCTCCTCGACCGTGCTCGCCATCAGCGGCTCGAGCGCCTTCTCCAGGCCGAGCCGGAGCAGCTGCTCCTTGCCCTCGATGTGGTGGTAGATCGAGGACTTGGACAGGCCAGACGCGTGCGAGAGGTGCTGGAAGCTGGTGCCGTCGTAGCCGCGCTCGGTGAAGACCCGCGCCGCCACGTCGAGGAGGCTGTCCAGGGTGTACGTCGGGCGCGGCTCGCCCGACGGCAGCCGCCGTCTCTCGGCGGGAACGCGCTCGCTCATGGCCCTCATGGTCGCACGCACGCAGCCCCGGGCCTGGTCAATCCGCGGTTGCCTCCGCTTCCCTGGTGCACCAGACCCTCCTTCTGGGCTCAGGCTTCCTGGGGCCAGGTCTTGGCGACGAGGGTGAGTACGTCGTAGGTCGCGACGGGCTGGTCGTCCTGGTTGGTGACCACGGCGTCCCACCGGACCTCGCCGTAGTCGGCGCTGGACCGCGGGGTGATCTGCTTGACGGTCAGCGTCACCCGGATGGTGTCGTCGGCCTTCACCGGGGTGAGGAAGCGCAGGTTGTCGACGCCGAAGTTCGCCAGCACCGGGCCCGGGTCCGGCTGCACGAAGAGGCCCGCCGCCAGGGAGACCACGAGGTAGCCGTGCGCGACGATCCCGCCGAAGAGCGGGTTGGCGGCGGCAGCCTCGGGGTCGGTGTGGGCGTAGAAGGTGTCGCCGGTGAACTCGGCGAAGTGGTCGATGTCGGCCAGCGTCACCTGACGCGGAGCCGACTCGATGCTGTCGCCGATGCGCAGCTCGGCGAGGCTCTTGCGGAAGGGGTGGACGTCCTCGACGGTGCGCTGCGAGCCGGTGGTCCAGCGGCCGGTGATCGCGGTGAGCATGTCGGGGGAGGCCTGGATCGCCGTGCGCTGCATGTGGTGCAGCACGCCGCGGACGCCGCCGAGCTCCTCGCCGCCGCCGGCGCGGCCCGGACCGCCATGCACGAGCATCGGCAGCGGGCTGCCATGTCCGGTGGACTCCGGGGCGTCGTCGCGGTCGAGCACCAGGATCCGGCCGTGCCAGGGCGCCAGGCCCAGGGTGACCTGCCGCGCGACGTCGGGGTCGTGGGTGACGAGCGAGCCGACCAGGCTGCCCCGGCCGCGGGCGGCGAGGGCGATGGCCTCGTCGACGGAGCCGTAGGTGAGGACCGTGCTGACCGGGCCGAAGGCCTCCACGTCGTGCGGCTCGACGGCGCCCGGGCGGGCGCGCAGCAGCACGGGGGAGATGAAGGCGCCGCGCTCGGGGTCGGCGTCGACGACCTCGACGCTGTCGGGGTCTCCGAAGACCACGTCGGCGCTGTTGCGCAGCGCCTCGATCGCCTTGCGCACCTCCTGGCGCTGGGCCAGGCTCGCCAGCGGGCCCATCCGGACGCCCTCGGCGGCCGGGTTGCCGACCGTGACCTTGGCGAGCCGCCCGGTGATCGCCTCGACGACGGCGTCGGCCATCGCCTCGGGCACCAGGGTCCTGCGGATCGCGGTGCACTTCTGGCCGGCCTTGACGGTCATCTCGGTGACGACGCCCTTGACGAACAGCTCGAACTCCGGGTCGTCGGTGGTCACGTCGGGGCCGAGGATCGAGCAGTTGAGGGAGTCGGCCTCGACGCCGAGGCGTACGCCGCGGTGCAGCACCGAGGGGTGGCTGCGCAGGATCCCGGCGGTGTGCGCCGAGCCGGTGAAGGCCACGGAGTCCTGCTCACCGAGCTCGTCCAGCAGGGTCCCGGCGCTGCCGCTCACGAGCTGCAGGCTGCCCTCGGGGAGGATGCCCGAGTCCACGACGAGGCGCACGACGGCCTCGGTGAGGTAGCCGGTCTGGCTGGCCGGCTTCACGATGCTGGGCAGGCCGGCGAGGAACGCCGGCGCGAGCTTCTCCAGCATGCCCCAGACGGGGAAGTTGAAGGCGTTGATCTGCACGGCGACGCCGGGCCGCGAGGTGTAGACGTGCTGGCCGAGGAACCTGCCCTCGCGGCCGAGCCGCTCGGTGGCACCGTCCAGGAAGACCGTGTCGTTGGGGAGCTCGCGGGTGCCCTTGCTGGCGTAGGAGAACAGCGTGCCGATCCCACCGTCGATGTCGACCATCGAGTCGCGCTGGGTCGCACCGGTGCGCAGGGAGAGGGCGTAGAGCTCGTCCTTGGCGCCGCCGAGGTGCTTGGCCAGCGCCTTGAGCAGGCCGGCCCGCTCGTGGAACGTGAGGGAGCGGATCGCGGGGCCGCCGACCTCGTGGGCGTGGGTGACCATGGCGCCGTAGTCCAGGCCCCGGCTCGACACCCAGGCCACGACCTCCCCGGTCGCGGCGTCGAGGACCGCCTCGCCCTCGTCCACGGCGCGGAACCAGCCGCCCGCCACATAGCTCTCCACCAGTGCGCTCACGGTGCGTTTCCTTCCGGATCGGGGTGCACGGGTGCGTTGCGCGACCCGCAGTGCCTGTGCCACAGTAGTACAGAACGTTCGGTCAGTAAATATCCTCATTCGCCCAGGAGGACCCATGACGTCGGCTGTCGACGAGGCACGGCTGCAGGCCCAGTTCGAGGCCACCGTCGCGCACAAGGACCGCATCGAGCCGAGGGACTGGATGCCCGAGGCCTACCGCAAGACCGTGGTGCGCCAGGTCGCCCAGCACGCGCACTCCGAGATCATCGGCATGCAGCCCGAGGGGGACTGGATCGGGCGCGCCCCGTCGCTGCGCCGCAAGGCGATCCTGCTGGCCAAGGTGCAGGACGAGGCGGGTCACGGCCTCTACCTCTACTCGGCGACGGAGACGCTGGGCGTCTCCCGCGACGAGCTGACCGAGAGGCTCATCACGGGCGCGCAGAAGTACTCCTCGATCTTCAACTACCCGACGCTGTCCTACGCCGACGTCGGCACCATCGGCTGGCTGGTCGACGGTGCCGCGATCTGCAACCAGGTCCCGCTCTGCCGCACGTCGTACGGCCCGTACGGCCGGGCGATGATCCGGATCTGCAAGGAGGAGTCGTTCCACCAGCGCCAGGGCTATGAGCTGCTCATGACGATGATGCGGGGCACCGACGAGCAGCGGGCGATGGTGCAGGAGTCGGTCGACCGGTTCTGGTGGCCGTCGCTGATGATGTTCGGTCCGCCCGACGACGCCTCGCCCAACACCGCGCAGTCGATGGCGTGGGGCATCAAGACCCACACCAACGACGAGCTGCGGCAGCGCTTCGTCGACATGACCGTCCCGCAGGCCGTGGCGCTCTGGGTGACGCTGCCCGACCCCGAGCTGCGCTGGAACGAGGAGCGCGGGGCGCACGACTTCGGCCAGCCCGACTGGGACGAGTTCTGGTCCGTGGTCAAGGGCGACGGTCCGTGCAACGCACAGCGGATCGCCCACCGGAAGAAGGCCTGGGACGACGGCGCGTGGGTCCGTGAGGCCGCCATGGCGTTCGCTGACAAGCAGTCCAGCCAGTCCGAGGAGGCGACGGCATGACCACGCCCAGGGCCGAGTGGCCGCTCTACGAGGTGTTCGTCCGCGGCAAGCGCGGCCTCAACCACGTCCACGTGGGCTCCCTCCACGCCCCCGATGACGAGATGGCGCTCCGGCACGCGCGCGACGTCTACACGCGCCGCAACGAGGGCGTGAGCATCTGGGTCGTGCGCTCGGACGCGATCACCGCGTCGAGCCCGGACGAGAAGGACCCGCTCTTCGCCCCCAGCGGCGACAAGGTCTACCGGCACCCGACGTTCTACGAGATCCCCGACCACGTCCCCCACATGTGATCTCGACTGAGCTCGATCACCCGAAGGACTGACATGCCTGACGTGCACACCCACGAAGAGGACCCCCACGACTCGGCGTACGCCGGGCTGCTGGTCAACGACGCCCACCACTGGGCCTTCGGCACCGACTTCGAGGACCCGCTGGCGGGCGTCGACACGACCGTCCCCGACGGCGTCGACCCGGCGGTGCTGGCGGCCTACTGCCTGATGCTCGGCGACGACGCCCTCGTCCTGTCACAGCGGATCTCGGAGTGGTGCAGCCGCGCGCCCGACCTGGAGGAGGACATCGCGCTGGCCAACATCGCCCTCGACCTCCTCGGGCAGGCCCGGCTGCTGCTCGCGCGCGCCGCGGCGGCCGACCCCGCCGCCGTACCGGCCCTGCCGGAGGGCTCGCCCGTTCCCGACGAGGACCGGCTGGCGTTCTTCCGCGACGACACCGCCTTCCGCAACGTGCGTCTCGCCGAGGTGCCGAACGGCGACTTCGCCGAGACCATCACCCGGCTCCTGCTGTTCTCGACGTGGCGGCTGGCGCTCTTCGAGCGGCTGGCCGGCAGCAGGGACGCCGTCGTCGCCGCCGTCGCGGCCAAGGGGGCCAAGGAGCTGGCCTATCACCGCGACTTCGCGGCGCGGTGGTTCGTCACGCTCGCTCAGGGGACCGACGAGTCCCGGCGCCGTGCGCTCGACGCCCTGGGCGCCTTGTGGCCGCTGTGGCCGGAGCTCTTCGAGACCCACGGGGTCGAACGCGCCGCCGCGGAGGCCGGCGTCGGCGTCGACCCGGCCTCGGTCGCCGCCGAGGTCGACGTGGTCCTCGAGCAGGTGCTCGCCGCGAGCGCCGTCGAGCGCCCCGAGGCACGTCCGCTCGCCGGTGCCCACGGGTGGAAGGGTCGCGACGGGGTGCACACCGAGGCTCTGGGCGGGATGCTCGCCGAGATGCAGAGCGTGGCCCGGGCCCACCCGAGGGGGCAGTGGTGATGGTCTCCATCGTGGAACGGACCAGCGAGCGCGTCCGCGAGCTGGCCTGGCAGGTCGCCGCCACCGTCGTCGACCCCGAGCTGCCGATGCTCACCCTCGCCGACCTCGGTGTGCTGCGCGACGTCGAGGTCTCGGACGACGGGGGCGTGGTCGTCTCGATCACCCCGACCTACTCCGGGTGCCCGGCCATGGCGACCATGCGCGACGACCTCGTCCGCCGCCTCCAGGAAGAGGGCTTCGCGCACGTGCGCGTCCGGGTGGCGCTCCACCCCGCCTGGACGACCGACTGGATCACCCCCGCAGGCAAGGCCGCGCTGGCCGAGGCCGGCATCTCGCCACCCGGGCCGGCGCCTCGCCGAGAGGGCCCGGTCGCCCTGCAGCTCGCTCCCATCCCGCGCGCCGTGCACTGCCCGCGGTGCGGCTCGGCCGACGTCGACCTGACCTCTGAGTTCGGCTCCACGGCCTGCAAGGCGATGTACCAGTGCCGGGCCTGCCTCGAGCCCTTCGACCACGTGAAGGAGATCTGACGTGACGGAGGCGCTCACCAGGGAGCCGGCGAGCCGCACGGCCTTCCACTCACTCGTCGTCGCCGACGTCGAGCGCCTCACCGACGACTCGGCCGCGATCACCTTCGACGTGCCGGACGACCTGCGCGACGTCTTCGACTTCGCGGCGGGCCAGTCGCTCACCCTGCGCCGGACGATCGACGGCGTGGAGCACCGCCGCACCTACTCGATCTGCTCGCCCGTCGGCAGCCGGCCGCGCATCGGGGTGCGCGAGATCCCCGACGGGCTGTTCTCCCGATGGCTGGTCCACGACGTGAGGCCGGGGGACCGCATCGAGGCGCAGCCGCCCTCGGGCAGCTTCCGCGCCGACCCCGCCGAGGGCGGGCGCCACCTGTGCATCGCCGCCGGGTCGGGCATCACGCCGATGCTCTCGATCGCGGCGACCCTCCTCGGCAACCCCGACGTCCAGGTGACCCTGGTCTACGGCAACCGCACCACGACGTCGGTGATGTTCGCCGAGGAGCTCGCCGACCTCAAGGACGCCCACCACGGGCAGTTCGACCTCATGCACGTGCTCTCCCGGGAGCCGCGCGACGTCGACCTCTTCTCCGGACGCCTCGACGCCGACCGGCTGCGCCGGCTGCTCACCGTGCTGGTCCCTGCTGCGGAGATGGACCACGTCTGGCTGTGCGGTCCACTCGGGATGCTCGAGGACGCCCGCGAGGTGCTCGGCGAGCTCGGCGTCGAGCCCGCGCGGATCCACGTCGAGCTCTTCTACGTCGACGAGCCCCCGCCGCAGCTCCGTCACGCCGACCGGGTCATCGAGGGCGTCACCAGCGAGGTCACCGTGCACCTCGACGGGCGCACGACCACCACGCCGATGCCGCGGGACAGGACCATCCTCGACTCCGCCCAGGAGGTCCGCAGCGACCTGCCTTTCGCCTGCAAGGGCGGCGTGTGCGGCACCTGCCGGGCCAAGGTCTGCGACGGTGAGGTGGACATGGTCCGCAACTACGCGCTCGAGCCCGACGAGGTCGCGCGCGACTTCGTCCTCACCTGCCAGACCTTCCCCGTCAGCGCCGAGGTCACCGTCGACTTCGATGCCTGACCGTCCACCCAGAGCAAGGAGGGCCATGTCCGAGGCATTCATCCTCGACGGCGTCCGCACCCCCATCGGCCGCCACGGTGGCGCGCTGTCGGCTGTGCGGCCCGACGACCTCGCCGCGCTCGTCGTACGCACCGTCGTCGAGCGGTCCGGGATCGACCCGGCCGACATCGACGAGGTCGTCCTCGGTGCGGCCAACCAGGCCGGCGAGGACAACCGCAACGTCGCCCGGATGGCGACCCTGCTGGCCGGGCTGCCACACAGCGTCCCCGGCTTCACGGTCAACCGGCTGTGCGCCTCCGGCCTGACCGCGATCGCGACCGCCCGCCAGCTGATCGCCGCCGGCGACGCCGATGTCGTGGTCGCGGGCGGCGTGGAGTCGATGACTCGCGCGCCCTGGGTGACCGAGAAGCCGTCGCGGCCGTGGTCGAGGCCCGGCCAGACCTGGGACACCTCGATCGGCTGGCGCTTCACCAACCCCGCCTTCGACGCCGACACGACGCTGTCGATGCCCGAGACCGCCGAGCGGGTGGCCCAGCGCTGGCAGCTCGGCCGAGAGGAGCTGGACGTCTTCGCGCTGCGGTCGCACCAGCGGGCGCTGGACGCGTGGAAGAACGGGCACTTCGACGCCGAGGTCGTGCCGGTCGGCGACGTGCGGCAGGACGAGGGGCCCCGCCCCGACACGACGCTCGAGCGGCTGGCACAGCTGAGGCCGATCCACGGGCCCGGCGGCGTGATCACCGCCGGCAACTCCAGCTCCCTCAACGACGGGGCCGCAGCGGTGGTCGTGGTGAGCCAGCGGTACGCCGAGGCGAAGCGCCTGGCGCCGCGGGCCCGGATCGCGGGCGCGGCGAGCGCCGGCGTCGCGCCGGACGTGATGGGCATCGGGCCGGTCCCGGCGACGCAGAAGGTGCTCGCGCGGGTCGGCTGGTCGGTCGACGACCTCGAGGCCGTCGAGCTCAACGAGGCGTTCGCCTCTCAGTCGCTGGCCTGCATCCGGGATCTCGGCCTGGCGGAGGAGATCGTGAACGCAGACGGTGGCGCGATCGCCCTCGGTCACCCGCTCGGCTGCTCGGGGACCCGGATCGTGGTCACGCTCCTCAACAGGCTGGAGCGGGCCGGCACGCGTCGCGGCCTCGCCACCATGTGCGTCGGTGTCGGCCAGGGGTCGGCACTGCTGCTGGAGCGGCCATGAGCGAGCCGCTGCTGGTGGAGGAACACGACGACCGGGTGGTGCTGCGGCTCAACCGTCCGGAGGTCCGCAACGCGATCGACCGTGCCCTCGTCGAGGCGCTCCACGAGGCCTGTCGCTGCCTGGAGGAGGAACCCCGGATCGCCCTGGTGGTCGGGACGGGAGGCACCTTCGCCGCCGGCGCCGACATCGGCCAGCTCCGGGAGCGGCGCCGTGACGACGGGCTCCGCGGGATCAACTCGGGGATCTTCGACCGCGTGCACCGGCTGCCGATGCCGGTCATCGCCCTGGTCGACGGCTACGCCCTCGGCGGCGGCGCGGAGCTCGCCTATGCCTGCGACTTCCGGATCGGCACGCCGACCACGAGGATCGGCAACCCCGAGCCGAGTCTGGGGATCCTGGCGGCCGCGGGTGCCACCTGGCGGCTGCGGGAGCTGGTGGGGGAGCCGCTCGCCAAGGAGATCCTGCTCGCCGGCCGGGTGCTCGACGCCGACGAGGCCCTCGCCGCCCGGCTGCTGAACGAGGTGGTCCCCGCGGACGACCTCGAGGCGGCAGGCCACCGCCTGGCGGACCGGATCGCCGCGTCCGCACCCCTCGCCGTACGCCTCACCAAGTCCGTCCTCCACGCGCCGCGGGACGCACATCCGCTCATCGACGACGTCGCGCAGGCCGTCCTCTTCGAGACCGAGGAGAAGCACGACCGGATGACCGCGTTCCTCGAGCGACGCAAGGACAAGCCGTGACCGCATCAGTGCCGGACGCCGTCGGGGTCTACGGCGGCGGCCGGATGGGGTCGGGGATCGCGCACGCCTTCGCAGTCGCCGGGGCCGACGTCACGGTGGTCGAGAGCGACGAGCAGGCTGCCACCGCCGCGCGGGAACGCATCGGGGCGAGCCTCGCCAAGGCGGTCGCGAAGGGCGCCACCGTCCACGGCACCGCGACCGTGGTCACCGACCCGGCCGCGCTGGCGGGCAGTGGCCTGATCGTCGAAGCGGTGCCGGAGCTGGTGGAGGTCAAGCTCGCCGTCCTCTCGCGGATCGCCGAGGTCGTCCCGGACGCCGCGATCGGCACCAACACCAGCTCCCTCTCGATCGACCTGCTGGCCGACGCCCTGCCCGAGCCCTCCCGGCTGGTCGGCCTGCACTTCTTCAACCCTGTCCCGGTCAGCGACCTCGTGGAGGTCGTCGTCGGCGCGCGCACCGATCCCGAGCTGGTGACCCGGGCGCAGTCCTGGGTCGCGGCCCTGGGCAAGACCGCCATCACCGTGACGGACTCGCCGGGCTTCGCCAGCAGCCGCCTCGGCGTCGCGATCGCCCTGGAGGCGATGCGGATGCTCGAGGAGGGGGTCGCGAGCGTCGAGGACATCGACACCGCCATGACGCTGGGCTACCGGCACCCGGTCGGGCCCCTCAGGACCACCGACCTCGTCGGCCTCGACGTGCGCCTGGCCATCGCGGAGCACCTCGAGCGCGAGCTCGGCCCGCGCTTCTCACCGCCCCAGGTGCTCCGTGACAAGGTCGCCGCCGGCGACCTCGGCCGCAAGACGGGCAGGGGGTTCTACTCGTGGTGAGCGACGCCCACGAGGTGGCGCGGCGCAGCGCCGAGGCGATGTGGTCCGCCGACACCGCCAGCACCGGCCTGGGCATGGTGCTCGAGCAGGTCGCCCCGGGCGAGGCGCGGGTGTCGATGCGGGTGCGGCCCGACATGGTCAACGGCCACGACCTCTGCCACGGCGGCCTCGTCGCCACGCTCGCGGACAGCGCGTTCGCCGTGGCGTGCAACACCTACGGGGAGGTCACGGTCGCCTCCGGCTTCGAGATCGACCTGCTCGAGCCCGCCCGGCTCGGCGACACCCTGACGGCGCAGGCGCGCGAGGTCGTACGCCGCGGCCGCTCGGGGCTCTACGACGTCACCGTTCGGCGCGGCGACACGGTGGTGGCGGAGTTCCGCGGCCGGAGCCGCTCGCTCGGCCGGCCCGTCCCCGGAGCCTGAAGCCCGGAATCGGCGACTCTCAGGATCGGCGCCTACGGTGGTCCACTCCATTCCCGCGACACTCCTGAGGTCTCCACCATGCGGCGTTCTCTTGCCACCCTGCCCCTCGGCGCACTGCTCCTCACCGGATTGGTGGCGTGCGGCAGCAGCTCCGACGACCCAGAGGCGCCTTCGGCGGACCCCACCGCGGTCGAAGGCGTGACCGTGACGGGCGACTTCGGCAAGGAGCCCGAGGTCGAGGTCAAGGACCTCGACGTCACGAAGCCCGTGCACGGCGAGGTGATCGCCGGTGACGGCGCCGAGGTCACCGAGGAGAGCAACGTCAACTACCGGTTCCACATCGTCTACGGCAGCAATGGCGAGCAGGTCGCCGACAACTACGCAGAGCCCCGCGCCGTCGCGCTCGACCTGGCGGAGCAGCCGGAGCCGATCATCGACGCATTGGTCGGCACACACGTCGGCAGCCGCGTCGTCCTCGCGCTCCCGGTGACGGACCTTTTCGGGAAGGAGGGTGCCGCGCAGTACGGGCTGGACACCAAGGACGACCTGGTGATGGTGATGGACCTGGTCTCCGAGGTCGAGCCGCCCCTCGACGGTCCCGAGGGCGAGGCCGTCGAGCCGCCGGACGACGCTCCGACGGTGGTCGAGGACGACGGCGCGGTCACCGGGATCGACTTCGGCAACGCTCCGGAGAAGCCGTCCGGGGAGCTCGAGGTGATTACCCTCGTCGAGGGCTCCGGCGAGCCCGTCGCCGAGGGCGACGACGTGACGGTCGACTACTTCGGCGTCGTCTACGGGGGCAAGCAGCCGTTCGACGAGTCCTACTCCGCGGAGCCGGTCACGTTCGGCCTCACGCCGGGCGGCCTGATCGACGGCTGGGTCGAGGGCCTGGCCGGCGTCAAGGCCGGCAGCCGGGTCATGCTCGTCGTCCCCGCGGAGAAGGGCTACGGCGACCGCGCGAACGGCAACATCCCGGCCAACTCGACGCTGGTGTTCGTCATCGACGTGCTCGGGGTGAACCTCTGAGCGACCCCGACCCGGGGCTCCTGCCCGGCGGCTCGGTCAGTCTCAGGTCCGCCGGGTCGAGGCGCGGGCGACGAGCACCGGCGTGAACAGCACCTGCTGGTGCTCGTGGTCAGCGTTCGTCGCCTCGTCGAGGAGGAGCTCGGCGGCGGTGCGGCCGAGGTCGCGCCTCGGCTGGCGCACGGAGGTGAGGGGCACGGCTGCCGCAGCGGCGAAGTCGATGTCGTCGTAGCCGACGATGGCGAGCTGGTCGGGGACACCGATGCCGAGACCCACGCACTGCTGCAGCAGCCCGAGCGCGAGCAGGTCGTTGGCGCAGAAGGCGGCGGTCGGACGAGAGGAGCGCGGCAGGCCCGCGATCCGCTCCCCGGCGCTGCGGCCCTCCGCGACGCTGAGGGCCGAGGTGTGGACGACGGTGAGCGAGGCGCCGGTGCCGGCCAGCGCCCCGCGTGCACCGTCGAGACGGTCCCGCACCTGGCCGATCGACTCCGGGCCGCCGACGAACGCGATCCGCTCGTGGCCCAGGTCGAGGAGGTGCTCGATCGCCAGCCGGCCGCCGAGGACGTCGTCGACGGCGACCGAGCAGTGGTCTTCGGTGTTGCCCACCCGGTCGACGATCACGACCGGCGTGCCGTGGCGCGAGAGCTCGTCCAGGGACGGGTGCGAGGGGTCGACCGGAGTGATCAGGATGCCGGTGACCCGCTGCTGCTGCAGGCGCTGGAGATATCTCGCCTCACGCGAGGCCCGGTTGTCGCTGTTGCAGATGAACAGCGACATGTCCGCCTGTTCCGCGGCGTCCTCGATGCCCTGGGCGACGTCTGTGAAGAACGGGTTGCTGGCGTCGAGCATCACGTAGGCGATCGTCGACGAGCGACCCGCCCGCAACTGCCGGGCCGACTCGTTGCGGACGAAGCCCAGGTCGGCCATCGCCTTCTCGACTCGCGAACGGGTGGCCTCGCTGACGCGGTCGGGCCGGTTGAGCACGTTGGAGACCGTGCCGAGGGAGACCCCTGCCCTGGTCGCCACGTCCTTGACGCTGGGGGAGCGCACGGAGCGGGCGGTCGACGGGTCGGTGCCTGTCGCCATCGTCCACCTCTCCTTGAAACGTATGCACAACGTGCCAGCACCCTAGCGGCTGGACGCGGCAGGCGCCATGACTCGGCCCGAGGCGCGGGAGGGCCGGTGGCGGAGTTGCTGTCATCACGATTTGGGCGCGATGCCTTGACGACTGTGGCGGCCGTCACTTAACGTCGTCGCATTAGTTGAAACCTTTCAATTACCGAGGGAAATCCGATGGCTACTGCACACGCGGACGCGGTGCTCGAGCTGCGCGACGTGTCCAAGTCGTTCGGCCAGGTGGCGGCCCTGCGCTCCGGCTCGATCCGGGTCACGCCCCGCTCGATCCACGCCCTCGTCGGAGAGAACGGCGCCGGCAAGTCGACGCTGGTCAAGATCGTGGCCGGCGTCCACCGCCGCGACGGCGGCGAGATGCTGCTCGAGGGCGAGAGCGTCGACTTCCACTCGACCGCGGAGTCGAAGGCGCGCGGGATCGCGGTGATCTACCAGGAGCCGACGCTGTTCCCCGACCTCTCGGTCACCGAGAACATCTTCATGGGCCGCCAGCCGCTCACCACCGGCCGGCGCATCGACCGCTCCGCGATGTACGACGAGGCGCAGGCCCTCTTCGACCGGCTCGGTGTCCACATCGACCCGCGGCGGCCGGCTGAGGGCCTCTCGATCGCGGACCAGCAGATCATCGAGATCGCCAAGGCCATCTCCCTCGACGCCAAGGTCCTCATCATGGACGAGCCGACCGCGGCGCTCAGCGGCGTCGAGGTCGAGCGACTCTTCACCGTCGCCCGCAGCCTCCGCGACGAGGGACGCGGCCTGGTCTTCATCTCCCACCGCTTCGACGAGGTCTTCGCCTTGTGCGACCAGATCACCGTGATGCGGGACGGGCAGTACATCGACACGCTGACCACCGCGGACACCGACGTCGACCAGATCGTCTCCCTGATGGTCGGTCGGGAGGTGGGCGACCTCTTCCCCAAGACCGCCGCCGAGCTGGGCGAGCCGGTGCTCCAGGTGCGGGACCTGACGATGACGGGCGTCTTCCACGACATCAGCTTCGAGGTGCGCGCGGGCGAGATCGTCGGCCTGGCGGGCCTCGTGGGCGCCGGGCGCAGCGAGATCGCTCGTGCGATCTTCGGAGTGGACCGCTACGAGTCCGGTGTCGTCACCATGGACGGCATCGCGATCCCCGGTCACGACCCGAGGTCGGCGATCCGCTCCGGGATGGCCTTCATCCCGGAGGACCGGCGCAAGCAGGGCCTCGTCACCCAGGCGTCCGTGGCACACAACGTCAGCGCGGCTGTGCGCTCGCGGCTCTCCCGCTGGGGGTTCCTGACCTCCGGCGCCGAGAGCCGGGCCGCCGGACCGTGGGCCGGGCGCCTCGAGGTCAAGACCGGCGCGCTGGACATGGACGCGGCCACCATGAGTGGCGGCAACCAGCAGAAGGTCGTCATCGCCAAGTGGCTCGCCACCGATCCCAGGCTGCTGATCATCGACGAACCGACTCGGGGTATCGACGTGGGGACCAAGGCGGAGGTCCACCGGCTGCTGTCGCAGCTGGCCGGTGAGGGCATGGCGATCCTGATGATCTCGTCCGAGCTGCCCGAGGTGCTGGGCATGGCCGACCGCGTCCTCGTCGTCTGCGAGGGCCGTCTGACCGCCGACATCCCGCGCGCGGAGGCCACTCCGGAGAACGTCATGCGCGCCGCGACCCGGACGACGGAGGGAGTGCGATGAGCGAGACGTCGACGCGACCGGCTTCGAGTCCGCCGGAGCACGCGCACGAGGAGATCCGCCTCGTCGCCCCGAGCCGGCAGTCGCCAGCCGTCCGCGCGTTCAACACCGTGGTGCGGTCGCGCGAGATGTCGATCCTGCTCGTGCTCGTGCTGCTGGTCGCTGCTGCCACGGCGAAGAACCCGAGCTTCCTCTTCAGCGGCAACGGCTGGCGTGACCTGCTGCTCACGCCGTCGATCCTGCTGCTCCTCGCGGCCGGGCAGGCGGTCGTGATCATCACCCGCAACGTCGACCTCTCGGTCGGGTCCGTCCTCGCGGTCACCGCCTACCTCACCGGCCGCCTCTTCATCGACTTCCCGGGGATCCCGATCGTCGTGGTGGCTCTCGCCGGCCTCGCAGTGGGAGGGGTGCTGGGGCTCGTGAACGGGCTGCTGGTCTCGCTCGGCCGGGTCCCGGCACTGGTCATCACGCTGGGCACGATGTACATCTACCGCGGGCTCGTCCTGACCTGGGCGGGCAGCGACCGGATCAACGCCAGCGACCTGCCGCGGGGCTTCCTCCGGCTCGGCACCCAGTCGGTCCTCGGCATCCCCGTGCTCTTCGTGGTTGCGGTCGTCGTGGTCGCCGCCGTCGGCTACTACCTGCACGCCCACCGCGGAGGCCGCGAGCTCTACGCCATCGGGTCGGACCCCGACGCGGCAGTGCTCTATGGCCTGCCCGTACGCCGCCGCGTGCTGGCCGCCTTCGTGCTGAGCGGAGCCCTCGCGGGCCTCGCCGGCGTCGTCCACGCCGCGCGCTACGGGACGGTCAGCTCGGGCGCCGGCACCGGCATCGAGCTCGAGGCCGTGGCTGCGGTGGTCATCGGCGGCGTCGCGATCTTCGGGGGCTCGGGCACGGTCTGGGGCGCTGCGATCGGCGCGATGCTGCTCGTCACGATCGACCGGGCCTTGCCCATCCTCGGGATCCCCGACTTCTGGCAGCGGGCCGTGGTCGGCGTCCTGATCATCAGCGCGATCGTGCTCGACCGGGTCCTCTCGGCCAGACGCACCCGCAAGCTCATCGAGGCGAGGGAACAGTCATGACCACGACGACGCAGCGCCCGACGGACCCGGCGCGCACGTACGCCGAGCACGCCGCACCCCTGTGGCAGCGGCTGGTCCTCACCCGGGAGACGGCGATCATCGCCCTCCTGGTGGCGGTGGTGCTCTACGCGATGGTGAACGTCCGCAACTTCGACGGGCCGCTGACCCTGACCTACCTGCTGCTGGACATCACGCCGATCCTGCTGATCGCCCTGCCGATGACCATGGTGATCGTCACCGGCGAGATCGACCTCTCGGTCGCGAGTGTCGTCGGCCTCAGCACGGTCCTGGTCGGGATCCTGCACGCAGGCGGGCTCTCGATCCCGGTCGCCGCCGTGCTGGCGCTCCTCGCGGGCGCGGCGTGCGGTGCCCTCAACGGTTTCCTCGTCGCGTACGTAGGGCTGCCGTCACTCGCCGTCACCATCGGCACGCTCGCCCTCTACCGCGGTCTGGCCGTGGGCCTGCTCGGCACCAAGGCGATCACCGAGTTCCCCGACCGGTGGACAGACCTGGCCACGGCCAAGATCGGCGACACCGGGATCCCGCTCGTGATGGTCCTCGTCGCCATCCTGGCGATCGCCTTCGGTCTGCTGCTCCACTTCACCTCGTTCGGGCGCGGCGTCTTCGACATCGGCCTCAACAGCGAGGCCGCCCGCTTCACCGGCGTCGACGTGGCCCGCACCAAGCTGATCCTGTTCACCCTCTCCGGTGTGGTGTCGGCCCTTGCCGGCATCTACTACGTCCTGCGCTTCGGCAGCGCCCGTGGCGACAACGCCACCGGCCTGGAGCTGCAGGTCATCGCCGCCGTGCTCCTCGGCGGGGTCTCGATCTTCGGCGGCCGCGGCCGGCTGCACGGCGTGGTCGCCGGAGTCCTCCTGATCGGAGTCGTCGGGAGCGCCCTGCGCCTCGAAGGCATCACGGTCAACGTCATCAACATCATCATCGGGCTGCTGCTGGTGGCCTCGGTGATGTCCCCCAGCGTCCTGGCATGGATCTCGGACCGGACAGCCAGACGAAACCCACGGGCCAGCAGGCCCACGGACGCGCCGCTCGGCGTCGGACAGAAGGAAGGCAGGAATTCATGAAACTCCTCACCAGGCGGGCTTGGGCGCTCACCGCGGCCGGTCTCAGCGCAACACTGGTCCTGACGGCCTGTGGCAACGACGCCGAAGGCGCCGGCGGCGAGGGTGGCGACGGCGACGTCACCATCACGATGCTGCCGAAGAACCTCGGCAACCCCTACTTCGACACCAGCACGGCTGGAGCCGAGGAGGCGGCCGAGGAGGTCGGAGCCTCACTGCAGGAGGTCGGCCCGCAGGAGGCCAGTCCCGACGCGCAGGTGCAGTACATCAACACCGCCGCCCAGCAGGGCGCGAGCGCGCTCGTGGTCTCGGCCAACGACCCGACGGCGATCTGCGACGCGCTCAACGAGGCCCGTGACGCCGGCACCCAGGTCGTGACCTTCGACTCCGACACCGAGGCCGACTGCCGGGACCTGTTCGTCAACCAGGCCACTGCCGAGGGCATCGCCAAGGTGCAGATCGACCTGATCGCCGACCAGATCGGTGACGCCGGAGAGATCGCGATCCTCTCCGCGAGTGCCAACGCGACCAACCAGAACGCGTGGATCGAGATGATGGAGGCGGAGCTCGAAGCCAACCACCCGGACATCGAGCTCGTCGACGTCGTCTACGGCGACGACGACGACCAGACCTCCTTCGACAAGACGGCCGCGCTGCTCCAGTCCCACCCCGACCTCAAGGGCATCATCTCGCCGACCACCGTCGGCATCGCCGCCGCGGCGCGCTACCTCTCCGAGTCCGACAAGAAGGGCAAGGTCGCACTGACGGGCCTGGGCACGCCCAACCAGATGCGCGAGTACGTCGAGAACGGCACGGTCGAGGCGTTCGCGCTCTGGAACCCCGAGGACCTCGGCTACCTCGCCGCGATGGCCGCCAACGCACTGGCCGCCGGCGAGATCGAGGGGGAGCCGGGCGACACCTTCGAGGCAGGCCGCCTCGGTGAGTACACCGTCGAGGACGACGGGTCCGTCCTGCTGGGCGACCCCTTCGTCTTCAACGCCGACAACATCGCCGACTTCGACTTCTGAGCCGAGTCGCCCGAGCCGCCGGCCGGCGGACGACCTCCGCCGGCCGGCTACCACCCACGAGGGAGACCCCATGCAGCGCGTCTGCTTCCAGCTCCAGGTGAAACCGGAGCGCGTCGACGAGTACGTCGAGCGCCACCGGGCGGTCTGGCCCGAGATGCTCGAGGCCCTCCACGCCACGGGGTGGCACAACTACTCGCTGTTCCTGCGGCGTGACGGGCTGCTCGTCGGCTACTTCGAGACCCCCTCGCTGGAGGCCGCCCTCGCCGGGATGGCGGCAACCGACGTGAACGCCCGTTGGCAGGCCGAGATGGCCGAGTTCTTCGAGGACCTGGGAGACGCCAGGCCCGACACCGGCTTCGTGCTGCTGGACGAGGTCTTCCACCTGGAGGACCAGCTGGCCACCGCCGGACACCGAGAGAGATGAGTGAGATGACGACGTTCGACGAGATCGCCACCAGGCTGGAGGCCCTCGCGATCGAGGTCCCGTCGTGGGCCTACGGCAACTCGGGCACCCGCTTCAAGGTGTTCGGCAGCCCCGGCACGCCGCGCACGGTGGAGGAGAAGATCGCCGACGCTGCGACCGTGCACCGCTTCACCGGGCTCGCCCCGAGCGTCGCGCTGCACATCCCCTGGGACCTGGTCGACGACTTCGCGCGGCTGCGGGAGTACGCCGAGGGGCTGGGCGTCGCGCTGGGCACGATCAACTCCAACACGTTCCAGGACGACGACTACAAGCTGGGCAGCCTCACCCACGCCGACCCCGCGGTGCGCCGCAAGGCGGTGCAGCACAACCTCGACTGCATCGAGGTGATGCACGCGACGGGCTCGCGCGACCTCAAGATCTGGCTGGCCGACGGCACCAACTACCCCGGCCAGGGCGACATCCGCGCCCGGCAGGACTGGCTGGCCGAGGGCCTCGCCGAGATCTACGTGCAGCTCTCCGACGACCAGCGCCTGGTGCTGGAGTACAAGTTCTTCGAGCCGGCGTTCTACCACACCGACGTCCCCGACTGGGGCACGTCGCTGGTCCACTGCCTCGGCCTCGGCGACCGCGCGAAGGTCTGCCTGGACACCGGCCACCACGCGCCCGGCACCAACATCGAGTTCATCGTCGCCCAGCTGCTGCGCCTGGGCCGGCTGGGCTCCTTCGACTTCAACAGCCGCTTCTACGCCGACGACGACCTGATCGTCGGCGCTGCCGACCCGTTCCAGCTCTTCCGCATCCTCGTGGAGGTGATCCGCGGGGGAGGCTTCGGCCAGGGCAGCGACGTCGCGCTGATGCTCGACCAGTGCCACAACGTCGAGGGCAAGGTGCCGGGCCAGATCCGGTCCGTGCTCAACGTGCAGGAGATGACCGCCCGCGCCCTCCTCCTCGACACCGCCGCCCTGGAGAAGGCGCGCGTCGCCGGGGACGTCCTGCTCGCGAACGAGATCTACATGGACGCCTTCTACACCGACGTACGCCGCGACCTCGCGGCCTGGCGCGAGGAGCGCGGCCTGCCTGCCGATCCCATGCGTGCCTACCTCGAGTCCGGCTACCAGGCCCAGATCGAGGCCGAGCGCGTCGGCGGCGCCCAGGCCGGCTGGAGCTGACCGGCTGGAGCTGACCGGCTGGAACCGGCCTCCTTGCCCCCCGACGTACACACCCGAGACCCGAAGGACCACAGACGTGAGTGACCTCAACCCCGCCTTCGCCGCGCTCGTCGCGCGCTCCAACCGCCTCGGCGCGGACCCGCGCAACACCAACTACGCCGGCGGCAACACCTCCGCCAAGGGCAGCGAGACCGACCCGGTCACCGGCGAGGACGTCGAGCTGCTCTGGGTGAAGGGCTCGGGCGGCGACCTCGGCACGCTGGAGCCCGGGGGCCTGGCCGTGCTGCGGCTCGACCGGATGCGTGCCCTCGTCGACGTCTACCCGGGCGTCGAGCGGGAGGACGAGATGGTCGCCGCGTTCGACTACTGCCTGCACGGCAAGGGCGGCGCTGCACCCTCGATCGACACCGCGATGCACGGCCTCGTCGACGCCGCCCACGTCGACCACCTGCACCCCGACTCCGGCATCGCCATCGCCACGGCGGCGGACGGCGAGCAGCTGACGAAGGAGATCTACGGCGAGCAGGTCGTCTGGGTCCCGTGGCGCCGCCCCGGCTTCCAGCTCGGCCTCGACATCGCGGCGATCAAGGAGGCCAACCCCCAGGCGGTCGGCTGCATCCTCGGCGGGCACGGCATCACGGCCTGGGGCCGGACGTCGGAGGAGTGCGAGAAGAACTCACGCTGGATCATCCGCACCGCGGAGACCTACATCCGCAAGCACGCGAAGAAGGCCCCGTTCGGCGCCCGCGTGAAGAAGTGGGAGCCCCTCGCGCCCGCGAAGCGCCGCGCCCGTGCCGCCGAGCTGGCGCCGCTGCTGCGCGGCGTCGCGTCGAAGGACGCCCTGTCCGATGGTGGAAGGGGGATGGTCGGCCACTTCACCGACGACAAGGTGGTCCTCGACTTCCTCGCCAGCCGCAACCACCCCCGGCTCGCCGAGCTCGGCACGTCCTGCCCCGACCACTTCCTGCGGACCAAGGTCAAGCCGATGGTGCTCGACCTGCCCGCCGACGCTCCGCTCGAGAAGGTGCGGGCACGAGTCGCCGAGCTGCACGAGGCCTACCGCGCCGACTACGCGGCCTACTACGAGCGCAACGCCAAGGCGTTCGGCGGCGAGTGGCCGGCGATGCGCGGCGCCGACCCGCTGGTGATCCTGGTGCCCGGCGTGGGCATGTTCAGCTATGGCAAGGACAAGCAGACCGCCCGTGTGGCGGGGGAGTTCTACGTCAACGCCATCAACGTGATGCGCGGCGCCGAGGGCCTGTCGACCTACGCGCCGATCGACGAGTCGGAGAAGTTCCGCATCGAGTACTGGGCGCTCGAGGAGGCCAAGCTCCAGCGGATGCCGAAGCCCAGGCCGCTCGCCACCCGGATCGCCCTCGTCACCGGGGCCGCCAGCGGCATCGGCAAGGCGATCGCCACCCGGCTCGCGGCCGAGGGCGCGTGCGTCGTCATCGCCGACCTCTCGATCGAGCGGGCCCAGGAGGCTGCCGCCGAGATCGGTGGCGCGGATGTCGCCGTCGGCGTACAGGTCGACGTCTCCGACGAGGCGGCCGTGCAGCGCGCCGTCGATGCCGCGGTGCTCGCCTTCGGCGGCCTCGACCTGGTCGTCAACAACGCCGGGCTCTCGCTGTCGAAGTCGCTGCTCGACACCACGGTGGCCGACTGGGACCTCCAGCATGATGTGATGGCCCGCGGCTCCTTCCTCGTCTCCCGGGCCGCGGCCCGGGTGATGATCGACCAGGGGATCGGCGGCGACATCGTCTACATCTCCTCGAAGAACTCCGTCTTCGCCGGCCCCAACAACATCGCCTACTCCGCGACCAAGGCCGACCAGGCCCACCAGGTGCGGCTCCTGGCAGCCGAGCTGGGTGAGCACGGGATCAAGGTCAACGGCGTCAACCCCGACGGCGTGGTCCGCGGCTCGGGCATCTTCGCCGGTGGCTGGGGCGCCAAGCGCGCGGCCGTCTACGGCGTCGAGGAGGAGAAGCTCGGGGAGTTCTACGCCCAGCGCACGCTGCTCAAGCGTGAGGTGCTGCCGGAGCACTGCGCCAACGCGGTCTTCGCGCTCGTCGGTCCGGAGATGACCCACACGACCGGGCTCCACGTCCCTGTCGACGCGGGCGTCGCCGCCGCCTTCCTCCGATGACCGTCGCCGTCGCCGCTGTCGACCTGGGCGCGTCCAGCGGCCGGGTGATGCTCGGCGAGGTCGGCCCCGACCACCTGCGGCTCGAGGCTGCCGCCCGCTTCGCCAACGAGCCGGTCCGCACGCCCGACGGCCTGCACTGGAACCTGCTCGAGCTCTATCGCCAGGCCGTCCTCGGCCTCGGTACGGCGGTGCGCCTGGCCGCGGGCACGCGCACCGGGCGGCTGGCCAGCGTCGGGATCGACAGCTGGGCGGTCGACTACGGGCTGCTGCGGGACGGCCGGCTGCGCGGCATCCCCTTCCACTACCGCGACGAGCGGCGCGGCGAGGCTGGCCCGGCCGCCGTGCATGCGGTCGTGCCGCCCGAGGAGCTCTTCGCCCGCAACGGCCTGCAGCACCTGCCCTTCAACACGGTCTTCCAGCTGGCGGCTGACCCCCGGGCGCACGAGGCCGACCGGCTGCTGCTGGTGCCCGACCTGCTCGGCCACTGGCTGACCGGGGCCGAGGTCACCGAGCGGACCAACGCCTCGACGACCGGGCTGCTCGACGTCCGCACGGGGGAGTGGGACGACGAGCTCGTCGCTCGTCTCGGCCTGCCACGCGGCGTCCTCTCCGACCTGGTCGACCCGGGCGACACGATCGGCGCTCTCAGCCCCGACGTGGCCTCGGCTGTCGGCGCCGACGGGCTCCCGCTCGTCGCCGTCGGCTCCCACGACACCGCCTCCGCCGTGGTGGGCGTGCCCTTCGAGCGTGCCGACGCGGCGTACATCTCCCTCGGCACCTGGGGGCTCGTCGGCCTCGAGCTGGACGCCCCCGTGCTGACGGAGGACGCCCGGCGGGCCAACTTCACCAACGAGCGGGGGGTCGACGGCACGATCCGGTTCCTCACCAACGTGATGGGCACGTGGGTGCTGAGCGAGGCGATGCGCGCCTGGGGACGCACGGACCTGCCCGAGCTGCTCGCCGCGGCCGTCGACGTCAGGGGCGACGTGCCGGTCTTCGACGTGCGGGACCCGAGGTTCGTGCCGCCCGGCGACATGCCGGCCCGGATCGCCGCCTGGTGCGAGGAGCACGAGGTCAGGCCGCCAGGCGACCCGGCGACGACGGTGGGCAGCATCGTGCAGAGCCTCGCCGCCGCCTACGCCCGGGCGCTCGACCGGGCCGCCGACCTGTCCGGCCAGCGGGTCGAGGTCGTGCACGTCGTCGGCGGTGGCAGCCAGAACGCCCTGCTCTGCCAGGCGATCGCCGACCACAGCGGGCGCCCGGTCGTCGCGGGACCGGTGGAGGCGACGGCGCTGGGCAACGTCCTCGTGCAGGGCCGCGCCGCCGGCGCCGTGCCCGGCGGCCTCGGCGAGCTCCGCGCCCTGGTGCGGCGCACCCACGACCTGCGCCGCTTCACACCCGCCCGGGCGGCCGCAAGGATGGCGACGTGAAGGTCGCGCTGATGGTCACCTGCCTCAACGACGCGATGTTCCCGTCGGCCGGCCAGGCGACCGTCACGCTGCTGCGTCGCCTCGGAGTGGACGTGGAGTTCCCTGAGCAGCAGACCTGCTGCGGACAGCCGTTCGTCAACACCGGCTATCTCGATGAGGCGGTGCCGGTGGTGCGCACGTTCGTGGAGGCCTTCGAGGGCTACGACGCGATCGTCACCCCGTCCGGCTCGTGCGCAGGCTCGGCGCGCCACCAGCACGGGATCGTGGCGCGACGGTCGGGCGACGCGGCCCTGGCTGACGGCGTACGACGCGTCTCGCCGAAGGTCGTCGAGCTGACTGAGTTCCTCGTCGACACCCTGGGCGTCACCGACGTCGGCGCCACCTTCCCCCACCGGGTCGCCTACCACCCGACCTGCCACAGCCTGCGGATGCTCGGCGTCGGGGACCGTCCGACACGGCTGCTGCAGGCGGTGCACGGCCTCGAGCTGGTCGACCTGCCGGACGCCGAATCCTGCTGCGGCTTCGGCGGCACCTTCGCGGTGAAGAACGCCGACACCTCCGTCGCGATGGGTGCCGACAAGGCGCGCCACGTCGTCGACTCGGGCGCCGAGGTGCTCGTCGCCGGCGACTCGTCGTGCCTGATGCACATCGGCGGCCTGCTCACCCGGCAGCGCGCCGGGGTGCGGGTCATGCACCTCGCCGAGGTGCTGGCGTCGTGACCGGCACCTTCGTCGGCATGCCGGCCTTCCCGACCGCCGCCCGCGCCGCGCTGGCCGACAGCCAGCTGCGCAGCAACCTCGCCCACGCCACGTCGACGATCCGGGCCAGGCGGCTCGCCGTCGTCGGCGAGCTGGACGGCTGGGAGGAGCTGCGGCTCGCCGGCGCCGCGATCAAGGACAACACCCTTCTCCACCTCGACGAGCACCTCCTCGCCCTGGAGGCCTCCCTCACCGCGCGTGGTGCCGTCGTGCACTGGGCGCGCGACGCCGACGAGGCCTGCCGCATCGTCGCGGGCATCGCCAAGGACCACGGCGCCGACGAGGTGGTGAAGGTCAAGTCGATGGCCACCCAGGAGATCGGGCTCAACGAGGCGCTCGCCGCCGAGGGCATCGCGGCCTGGGAGACCGACCTGGCCGAGCTGATCGTCCAGCTCGGCGACGACCTGCCCTCCCACATCCTGGTGCCGGCGATCCACCGCAACCGCGCGGAGATCCGGCAGATCTTCCTCGACAAGATGGCGGCGGTCGGCCGCCCGGCTCCGGCGGACCTGACCGACGAGCCGGCCCGCCTGGCCGAGGCCGCGCGGCTGCACCTGCGGGAGAAGTTCCTGCGCGCCCGGGTGGCAGTCAGCGGCGCCAACTTCGCCGTCGCCGAGACCGGCAGCCTCGTGGTCGTCGAGTCCGAGGGCAACGGCCGGATGTGCCTCACGCTGCCCGACGTGCTCGTCTCCGTCGTCGGCATCGAGAAGGTCGTGCCCACCTGGGCCGACCTCGACGTCTTCCTCCAGCTGCTGCCGCGCTCGTCGACGGGGGAGCGGATGAACCCCTACACCTCGATCTGGAGCGGGGTCACACCCGGCGACGGGCCGCAGGAGGTGCACGTCGTGCTGCTCGACCACGGCCGCACCCGCGCGCTCGCCGACGAGGTCGGCCGGCAGGCGCTGCGCTGCATCCGCTGCTCGGCCTGCCTCAACGTGTGCCCGGTCTACGAGCGCACCGGCGGGCACGCCTACGGATCGGTCTATCCCGGGCCGATCGGGGCGATCCTCAACCCCCTGCTCCGTGGGGTCGGCACCGACGACCAGGTCGACTCGCTGCCCTACGCCTCGTCGCTGTGCGGCGCGTGCTTCGAGGCCTGCCCGGTGCGCATCGACATCCCCGCGGTGCTCGTCGACCTGCGCGCCCAGGTCGTCGACGCGCACCGCGGCGGGGTCCCCAGGCCCGAGGCGGCGGTGATGCGGTCGGCGTCGTGGGTGCTGGGTACGGCGCGGCGCCTGGGTGCCGCCGAGCGTGCCTCCGGCCTGGTCGGCCGAGTGGCGGGGCGGCTGGCGCGCCGATCTTCTTCGTCTGGCAGACCGTTGATGTCGCGCCTGCCCGGCCCGGGCGCCGGCTGGAGCGACGCCCGCGACCTCCCGGCGCCGCCCGCCGAGTCCTTCCGGGCCTGGTGGAAGCGCACCGAGGGAGGACACCGATGAGCGCGCGCGACGAGATCCTCGGCCGGGTGCGGTCGGCGCTCACGCAGGCCGACCGCTCGCCGGTCGCGGTCCCGACGACCCACCGCGGCCGGGTGCACGAGGGCGACCTCGTGGAGCTGTTCGTCGAGCGCGTCGAGGACTACCGCGCGACAGTGACCAGGTGTGCCGACTCCGAGGTCGCCGGGACGGTCTCCCGCCTGCTGCCCGAGGGCACGTCCGTGGTCCTCGCGCCCGGCTTCGAGTGGTCCGTGCCGGGCGCCGCAGTCGACTCCGGGCTGACCGCGGTCCAGCTCGACTCGGTCGGCGCGGTGGTCACCGGCGCGACGGTCGGCATCGCCGAGACCGGCACCCTCGTGCTCACCCACGGCCCGGGGGAGGGCCGGCGGCTGCTCTCGCTGGTCCCGGACGTCCACGTCTGTGTCGTCCGGGCCTCCCAGGTGGTGGCGGACGTGCCGGCCGCGATCGGCGTACTCGACCCGCGGCGGCCGCAGACGTGGATCAGCGGCCCCAGCGCGACCAGCGACATCGAGCTCGACCGCGTCGAGGGCGTGCACGGCCCGCGGACCCTGCACGTGGTGATCGTGGACTGAAGGGGCCCCATGCGGTGATACCCCCGAAAGGAGGTAGCCGGTGCGCCCGAGGTTCCGCGTATCGTGACGGCCATCACACGAGGCAGGTGAGGGCATGGAAGCAGCGCGGGCCGAGGCCGGCACGGAGGCCGCGATCTCCCGGGCACTGTCGGCACTGCGCGCCCGTGCGGGCATGGACGTCGCCTTCGGTGCGAAGGTCAACGCCGACGGCCGGGCGATGCGGATCCTGCAGATCAGCGGCGGGCTCACCCAGTCGCTGCCCGGGCTCACCATCGCCAGCGGCGCCGGCCTCGGCGGCAAGGCCCTGGCGCTCGGCCAGCCCACCCGGGTGCGCGACTACCTCGTCGCGCGGGGCATCACCCACAACTACGACCACGCCGTCGAGCCCGAGCGCCTGCGCACCGTGGCGGCGCTGCCGCTGCGGGTGGCCAACGTGCCGCGCTACGTCGTCTACCTCGCCAGCCGGACCCCGGTCGAGCTCGGCGATCGCTGGCTCGACGGTCTCGCTCCTCTGCTGCGCGACCTCGAGCGTGAGCTCGCCGTTCAGGAGGAGCTGAACCGCCGGCTGCGCCTGATGCCGGCGCCCACGCGCGAGCGGCCGGCGCTCAGCGCCGGCGAGCTCCGCGAGATCGCCGGCGAGCTGGCCGCCCTCGCCGGAGAGGTGCACGACGAGGCCCTCAGGGCGCGGCTGCAGGCACTGCACATCCGCGTCGCCCCCGACGAGAGGCTCCCACTCGCGCAGCAGCCGCACGGCACCCTGACGCCGCGGGAGATCGCTGTGCTCGAGCAGGTCGCTGCCGGCTGCAGCAACGCGGCCGCCGCCGAGCAGCTCGGCCTGCTGCCGAACACCGTGAAGTCCTACCTCAAGTCCGCCATGCGCAAGCTCGGAGCCAGCAACCGCGTGCAGGCGATCGTGGCGGCCCGCGCCGCGGGCCTCATTCGCTGACCGGCGCCACCAGCTCCGGCGCCACCTTCAGCGCAGGCTCCGACTTCGCCCGGACCTCCTCGACCGTGACGTCCGGCGCCAGCTCGACCAGCACCACGTCGCCGTCCACGAGGTCGAGCACGCACAGGTCGGTGATGATCCGCTGCACCACCCGCAGGCCGGTCAGGGGCAGGGAGCACTCCTCGACGACCTTGAAGCCGCCGTCGCGCGCGACGTGCTCCATCAGCACGACCACCTTGCGGGCACCGTGCACGAGGTCCATCGCACCGCCCATCCCCTTGACCATCTTCCCGGGGATCATCCAGTTGGCGATGTCGCCGTGCCTGGAGACCTGCATCGCCCCGAGGATCGCCGCGTCGATCTTGCCGCCGCGGATCATCCCGAAGCTGGTGGCCGAGTCGAAGAAGCTCGCCCCGGGCCGCACCGTGACGGTCTCCTTGCCGGCGTTGATGAGGTCGGCGTGCTCCTCACCGGCCAGCGGGTAGGCGCCCACGCCGAGGATCCCGTTCTCGCTCTGCAGCACCAGCTCCACGTCGTCGGGCACGTAGTTGGGCACCAGGGTCGGCAGCCCGATGCCCAGGTTCACGTAGTCGCCGTCCGACAGCTCGCTCGCTGCGCGGGCCGCCATCTGCTCCCTGGTCCAGCTCATCTCACGGTCCTCTTCTCGATCCGCTTGTCCGCCGCCTGCTCGGCAGTGAGCGCGACGACCCGCTGCACGTAGACGCCCGGGGTGTGCACCTCGTTGGGGGCGATCTCGCCGGGCTCGACGAGCTCCTCGACCTCGGCGAGGGTGACCCGGCCGCACATCGCGGCCAGCGGGTTGAAGTTGCGCGCGGAGTCGCGGTAGACGAGGTTGCCGTGCCGGTCGCCCTTCCAGGCCCGCACCAGCCCGAAGTCTGCGGTGATGGCCCGCTCCAGCACGTACTCGAGGCCGTCGAACGTCTCGGTCTGCTTCGGCGGGCTCGCCACGACGACGCCGCCATCCGCGTCGTACCTCCAGGGCAGGCCGCCGCTGGCGACCTGCGTGCCCACTCCGGTGCGGGTGTAGAACGCCGCGATCCCGGAGCCGCCGGCGCGCATGCGCTCGGCGAGCGTGCCCTGGGGGGTGAGCTCGACCTCGAGCTCGCCGGCGAGGTACTGCCGGGCGAACTCCTTGTTCTCCCCGACGTAGGAGGCGACCATCCGGCGCAGCCTGCCGGCTGCGAGCAGCCGCCCCAGGCCCCAGTCGTCGACGCCGGCGTTGTTGGAGAACGCCTCGAGGTCCGTCACGCCGGCCTCGAGCAGCGCCTCGATGAGCGCGGACGGGATGCCGCACAGGCCGAAGCCTCCTACCGCGATCGTGCTGCCGCTGCCGATGTCTGCGACCGCTTCGGCGGCAGAGCCCATGACCTTGTCCATGTCAGTCCTCTCCGTCGGCCTCGGGCTCGACCTCGAAGAGGCGAGCACCCAGGACGACCTGGTCGCCGGCGGCCGCGCCGACGGACACGACGGTGCCCGCG
The DNA here is from genome assembly GCF_003076135.1 of Nocardioides gansuensis. Lineage (GTDB taxonomy): Bacteria > Actinomycetota > Actinomycetes > Propionibacteriales > Nocardioidaceae > Nocardioides > Nocardioides gansuensis. Next base: position 150,873 of record NZ_QDGZ01000006.1, read on the forward strand.
TGCGGAGAGCGGAGGGCGACCTCCATCTTCATCGCCTCCAGCACGCCGAGGACGTCTCCCTCGGCGACCTGCTGGCCCTCGGTGACGCGCACCTCCAGCACGGTGCCGGGCATCGGGGCCACGATGCTGCGGTCGCCCGCGCCGGTGCCCTGGTCGGCGGCCAGGTCCGGGCGGATGAACACGAACCGCTGGCCCTGGTGGACGACCTCGACGCGGTCGCCCCGCACCAGGGTGGTGGCGCCGGGGGGTGCAGGCGCGTCCAGCACGACGTCCTCGTCGAGCGTGACCAGCAGCGGGCTCGGCTCGGCTCCCAGCCGGAAGCCGTCGGAGGCGAAGGGCCCGTGGCTGGTCCGGTGGGCGTCGAACCAGGCCCAGGCCGCCGCCAGCCTGGCCGGCGCCGGATCGGGGGCGGGCACCTCGTGGTGGTCGAGCCAGGCGGTGTCGATCGTGGCGTCGCGAAACTCGTCGCTCGCGGTCAGTGCCCGCAGGAAGCCGGTGTTGGTGGTCAGGCCGAGCACTGCGGTGTGGTCCAGCGCCGCGACGAGCCCGAGCCGGGCGGCCTCCCGGTCCGTCCCGTGCACGATCACCTTGCCGAGCATCGGGTCGTACGACGTGCTGACGACCTGGCCGCTCTCCAGCGCGTGGTCGACGCGCACTCCGGGCGCGGAGGGCCACTGCACCAGGGTGGCGGTGCCGGCCTGGGGGAGGAAGCCGCCGAACGCGTCCTCGGCATAGACCCGCGCCTCGATGGCGTGACCGTTGCTGGGCACGTCCTCCTGCGCCAGCGGCAGCGGCTCGCCGGCGGCGACCCGCAGCTGCAGCTCGACCAGGTCCAGCCCGGTGATCGCCTCGGTCACCGGGTGCTCCACCTGGAGCCGGGTGTTCATCTCCAGGAAGTAGAACTCGCCGGTGGCGGCGTCGAGCAGGTACTCGACGGTGCCCGCGCCGACGTAGCCGACCTCCTGGGCGAGCGCCACCGCGGACGACGTCAGCCGGGCCCGGGTCTCGGCGTCGATGGTCGGAGCCGGCGCCTCCTCGAGCACCTTCTGGTGCCGCCGCTGGGTGGAGCAGTCGCGCTCCCACAGGTGCAGCACGGTGCCGTGGCTGTCGCCGATCACCTGCACCTCGAGGTGCCGGCCCGACTCGACGTACGTCTCGACCAGCATCGTGTCGTCGCCGAACGCGCCGGCGGCCTCCCGGCGCGCCGCGGCGAGGGCGTCGGGGAGCTCCGCCGCCGAGCGGCACACCCGCATCCCCTTGCCGCCGCCACCGGCGGCCGCCTTGACCAGCACGGGGTAGCGGAAGGTCGCGGGGTCCTCGTCGAGCGAGTACGACGGCACGACGGGCACGCCCGCTGCGACCGCGACCTCGCGGGCGGCGTCCTTGCGGCCCATCCGCTCCATCACGGCGGCGCTCGGCCCGGCGAGGGCGACGCCCTTGTCCTCCAGCGCGGTCGCGAAGGCGGACCGCTCGGAGAGGAAGCCGTAGCCGGGGTGGACGACGTCGGCGCCGGAGCTCACCGCCGCGTCGACGACGGCCTCCACGTCGAGGTAGCTCGGCACCCGGACCACCACGTCGGCGGCCCGCACGTGCGGCGCGCCGGCGTCGAGGTCGGTGTAGAGCGCGATGGTGCGCAGGCCCATCTGCTTGGCGGTGCGGAACACCCGCAGGGCGATCTCCCCACGGTTGGCCACGAGCACGGATCGCATGTCGCTCACATCCTGAAGACGCCGTAGGACGGCGTCGGGATCGGTGCGTTCGCTGCGACGGCCAGGCCCATGCCCAGCACCCGTCGCGTCTCCGCCGGGTCGATGATGCCGTCGTCCCACAGCCGGGCCGTGGAGTAGTAGGGCGAACCCTGGGTCTCGTACTGCGCGCGGATCGGGGCCTTGAAGGCCTCGACCTCCTCCTCGGTGTGCAGGTCGCTGCGCACGGTCGCGAGCACGGACGCGGCCTGCTCGCCGCCCATCACGGAGATGCGCGCGTTCGGCCACATCCAGAGGAAGCGCGGGTCGTAGGCGCGGCCGCACATGCCGTAGTTGCCGGCGCCGAAGGAGCCGCCGATGACGACGGTGAACTTCGGGACGACCGAGCAGGCGACCGCCGTGACGAGCTTGGCGCCGTCCTTGGCGATGCCGCGGTTCTCGTACTCGCGGCCGACCATGAAGCCGGTGATGTTCTGCAGGAACACCAGCGGGATGCCGCGCTGGTTGCACAGCTCGATGAAGTGCGCGCCCTTGAGGGCCGACTCGCTGAACAGGATGCCGTTGTTGGCGAGGATGCCCACGGGGTAGCCGTGGATCCGGGCGAAGCCGCACACCAGGGTCTCGCCGTAGAGCTGCTTGAACTCCTGGAGCCGCGAGCCGTCGACGACCCGGCGGATGACCTCGCGCACGTCGTACGGCGTGCGGGTGTCGGTCGGCACCACGTCGTAGATCGTCCTCGGGTCCTCGTGCGGCTCCTCGACCGGGCCGGCCTCGGTGGTCGAGTAGGGAGCGCCAGCGAGACCGGAGCCCGACGGTGGGAACGTCGACACGATCGAGCGCAGGATCTCCAGCGCGTGCGCGTCGTCGTCGGCGAGGTGGTCGACGACGCCGGACTTCCGCGCGTGCACGTCGCCGCCCCCGAGGTCCTCGGCCGAGACGACCTCGCCGGTGGCGGCCTTCACGAGCGGCGGGCCGCCGAGGAAGATCGTGCCCTGCTCCTTGACGATCACCGTCTCGTCCGACATCGCCGGCACGTAAGCGCCGCCGGCGGTGCAGGAGCCCATGACGGCGGCGATCTGGGGGACGCCCTGGGCGGACATGTTCGCCTGGTTGAAGAAGATCCGGCCGAAGTGCTCGCGGTCGGGGAAGATCTCGTCCTGCATCGGCAGGAACGCGCCGCCGCTGTCGACGAGGGCGACACAGGGGAGCCGGTTCTGCGCCGCGATCGCCTGAGCCCGCAGGTGCTTCTTGACGGTCATCGGGTAGTAGGTGCCGCCCTTCACGGTGGCGTCGTTGGCGATCACCATCACCTCGCGCCCGTGCACCCGCCCGATGCCGGTGACGATGCCGGCGCTCGGCGCCGCGTCGTCATACATGCCGTACGCCGCGAGGGCGCTGAGCTCGAGGAACGGACTGCCCGGGTCGAGCAGCCGGTCCACGCGCTCGCGGGCGAGCAGCTTGCCGCGCTCGTGGTGCTTCTGGCGGGCGGCCTCGCTGCCGCCCATCCGGACCTCCGCCAGCCGTGCGCGAAGGTCCGCCACGAGGTCGCTGAGGTGCTCCATCACCGGACTCCCGTCGTGTGGGCGAGGCGGAGGATCCGCTCGGCCTGCTTGAAGATCGGCCCGTCGACCATCCTGCCCTCGAACGTCGTCACGCCGCGGTCGTCGCCGACGTGCGCGAGCAGCCGTCGAGCCCAGTCGATGCGCTCGGCGGAAGGGGCGTAGGACGCCCTGATGACGTCGACCTGCTTGGGGTGGATGGCGACGGTCGCGTCGAACCCGACCGCCACCGCGTCCTCACACGCCGAAGCCAGGCCGTCGAGGTCGTCGATGTCCATGTGCACGGCGTCGAGTGCGAGGCGGCCGCTGGCCTTGGCTGCGACCAGCGCACGGGAGCGGGCGTAGCGGGCGACGTCGCGGAACGTCCCGTCGGCCTTCCGGCTGGCGGTGCCGCCCAGGCCCGCCACGAGGTCGTCGGCGCCCCACATCAGCCCGACCACGTTGTCGGCCGAGGCCAGCTCGGCGGCCCGCTCGATGCCCAACGGGGTCTCGACGAGCACGACCACCTGATGGGGGAGCGCGGTGATGGTGGCGGGATCCTCGGACTTGGACAGCATCACGCGGGCGATGCCGAGCTCCCCGGTGAGCGCCGCGTCGGCAGCGTGCTCGTGGCTGTCCGCGGCGTTGATCCGCACCACGGTGCGGTCCCGCTCGAGCGTGCCGTCGGCGACCAGGCCGCGCAGCGCCTCGCGGGCCGCCGGCTTGTTGCCCGGGGCGACCGCGTCCTCGAGGTCGAGGATCACCACGTCGGCGGCGGCGAGGGCCTTCGGGTAGCGCTCCGGGCGGTCGGCGGGGCAGAAGAGCCAGGCCGGGCCGGGAGACCAGTCGCTCACGGGCTCAGTCACTCGGGGCCATCCTCACCAGCGTCTGGCGCGTGGCCGTCGCGACGACCTCGCCCTTCTGGTTCCGCGCGGTGTGCTGCAGCGTCACGATGCCCTCCCCGGGGCGGCTGGAAGAGGGACGCTTGTCGACGACCAGCGTCTCGCCGTAGAGGGTGTCGCCGTGCCGCACCGGTGCCGGGAACGAGATCTCGGAGAAGCCGAGGTTCGCCACGATGGTGCCCAGGGTCAGCTGGGACACCGACTGCCCGACCACCAGCGACAGGGTGAACATCGAGTTCACCAGCCGGTCGTGGAAGGGCGGCAGCTGCTCGCTGGCGGCCTGGTCCAGGTGCAGCGGCTGGGTGTTCATGGTCAGCGTCGTGAAGAAGACGTTGTCGGCCTCGGTGACGGTGCGTCCGGGGCGGTGCTCGTAGACCGTACCGACCTCGAACTCCTCGAACCAGAGTCCGCGCTGGGTGATCCGCTTGCTCTCGTCGGTCATCGCGGTCACTCCACCGGGAGCCCGAGCCCGCGCGCGATCAGCATCCGCTGGACCTCGCTGGTGCCCTCGCCGACGGTGAGGATCCTCGCGTCCCGGTAGAACCGGGCCACCGGGTATTCCTCCATGAATCCGTAGCCCCCGAAGACCTGGGTGGCGATCCGGGTCGCGGTGACCGCGGACTCAGACGCGTAGAGCTTCGCCACCGCGGCGGCCTGCTTGAAGTCCTTCATGGGGGCGCCGGCGTCCTTCATCGCGGCGGCCTTGTAGACCAGCAGCCGGGAGGCCTGCAGCATCACCTCGAGGTCGGCGATCTGGAACGCCACGCCCTGCTTGCGGCCGATCGGGCCGCCCATAGTCTGCCGCTGGTTGGCGTAGCGGACGCACTCGTCGAGGCACGCCTGGACCAGGCCGACCGCCAGGGCGGCGATGGCCACCCGGCCGTCGTCGAGGATGGCGAGGAACTGGGCGAAGCCGCGGCCTCGCTCGCCGAGCAGGTTGCCCTCCGGCACCCGGCAGTCCGCGAAGGAGAGCGGGTGGGTGTCGGAGATCTTCCAGCCGAGCTTGTCGTAGGCCGGCTCGACCACGAACCCGGGCGTCCCCGAGGGGATGATGATCGTGGAGATCTCGGCGGAGCCGTCCTCGCGCGTCCCGGTGCGGGCGGTGACCGTGACCACCGAGGTGATCTCCGAGCCGGAGTTGGTGATGAACTGCTTGGAGCCGTTCACGACCCACTCGCCACCGTCGAGCACCGCCCTGGTCTTCGTGGCACCGGCGTCCGAGCCGGCGCCGGGCTCCGTCAGGCCGAACGCGGCGAGCCGTTGTCCGGTGACCAGGTCCGGCAGCCACTGCTGCTTCTGCTCGTCGGATCCGAAGGTGAGGATCGGGTTGATGCCCAGCCCGACGGCCGCCTCGAGGGTGATGCCGAGCGCCTGGTCGACGCGGCCGATCTCCTCGATCGCCACGCACAGCGAGGTGAAGTCGCTGCCGGAGCCGCCGTACTCCTCGGGGGCGGTGAGGCCCATCAGCCCGAGCTCGCCCATCTTCTGCACCACGTCGACGGGGAAGTGGTGCGCCTTGTCCCACTCGGCCACGTGCGGGCCGATCTCCTTCTCGGCGAAGTCCCGGACGACCTTGCGGAAGTCCTCGTGCTCCCTGGACAGCTCGAACATCTCGCTCCTTGTGTCACCACGGCCGGGTCGCGGCCGTCAGACGAGGTGGTTATCAATCGATAACTGAGACGAGGTTAACAAACGATAACCTCGACGTCTAGGCTGCTCCCCATGTCCGGTCCTGAAGGCGCGTCCCTCCCCACCTCCCGGCGGCAGCAGATCATCGAGGTCGCTGCCGGGCTGTTCGCCGAGCGCGGCTTCCACGGGGTGTCCATCTACGACCTGGGCGCGGCGATGGGGACGTCCGGCGCTGCGCTCTACAAGCACTTCGCCAGCAAGGACGCCCTGCTCGGCGCGATGCTGGTGGACATCAGTGAGCGGCTCCTCTCGGAGGGCCAGCAGCGCGCGGACGCCGCCGCCGAGGAGGGCCCGGACGTGGTGCTTGCGGCGCTGATCGCCTGGCACGTGGAGTTCGCCCTGACCCACCCGGCGCTGATCACGGTGCAGCTGCGGGACCTGGCCAGCCTCTCGGAGGAGGACAGGAAGACCGTGCGCCGGCTCCAGCGCCGCTACGTCGAGCTCTGGGTCGACGCGGTCAGCGCGGCCGTGGGGGCGGACGAGGCGCACGCCCGGTCCGCCGCCCACGCGGTCTTCGGCATGATCAACTCGACGCCGCACAGCGCGCTGCTCGGCCGCGACGACATGGCCGGGCAGCTGCAGCGGATGGCGCATGCCGCGCTGCACGCGTGCCGCTCCTGACTGCCCGGCGTCCATCCTCAGAGTCCGAGCACAGAGACGCTCCGCTCGCGCATCTCGACCTTCCGCACCTTGCCGGTCACCGTCATCGGGAAGTCGTCCACGACGAGCACGTAGCGCGGGATCTTGTAGTGCGCGAGCCTGCCGGTGGCGAACTCGCGGACCGCCGCGGCGTCGAGCGGCTCGGCCCCCTCGCGCAGCTTGACCCAGGCGCACAGCTCCTCGCCGTACTTCTCGTCGGGCACGCCGATGACCTGGACGTCCTCGACGTCGGGATGGGTGTAGAGGAACTCCTCGATCTCGCGGGGGTAGATGTTCTCCCCGCCGCGGATCACCATGTCCTTGATCCGGCCGACGATGGTGCAGTAGCCGTCCTCGCGCATCACGGCCAGGTCGCCGGTGTGCATCCAGCCGTCGGAGTCGATCGCCTCCGCGGTCTTCTCCTGGGCCTCCGCATCAGACAGGGGCCAGTAGCCCAGCATCACCGAGTAGCCGCGGGTGCAGAACTCTCCCGGCACGCCGCGCGGGACGGTCTGGCCCGTGGCGGTGTCCACGATCTTGATCTCCACGTGCGGGTGCACCCGGCCGATCGTGGTCGTGCGTCGGTCGAGGTCGTCGTCGGAGCGGGTCTGGCACGACACCGGCGAGGTCTCGGTCATGCCGTAGGCGATGGAGACCTCCGACATGTGCATCTCGTTGACACAGTGCTTCATCACCTCGACCGGGCAGACCGCCCCCGCCATGATCCCGGTCCGCAGGCTCGACAGGTCGTACGCCGGGGAGTCGCCCTTCGTATCGAGCAGGGCGTTCTGCATCGCGATGAACATCGTCGGGACGCCGAAGAGGCCGGTGCACCGCTCGTCCTGCACAGCCTGCAGGGTCGCGCCCGGCTCGAAGCCCGGACCGGGGATCACCATCGTGGCGCCGTGGGTGATGCAGCCGAGGTTGCCCATCACCATCCCGAAGCAGTGGTAGAAGGGCACCGGGATGCACAGCCGGTCCTGCTCGGTGAAGTTGATGGTCTCGGTGACGAAGAAGCCGTTGTTGAGGATGTTGCGGTGGCTCAGCGTCGCGCCCTTGGGGAAGCCGGTCGTCCCGCTGGTGTACTGGATGTTGATCGGGTCGTGCGGCGACAGCTCGTAGTCGACGTGGTCCGCGAGCCGCTCGCCGCGGCCGGACTCGAGCAGCTCGTCCCACTCCGGCTGGCCCAGGAAGACGACGTGCTCCAGCGGACCCCCGTTCATCGAGCTCAGTCGAGGGCCGACCTCGGCGATCATCGACCGGTAGTCGCTGGTCTTGAAGTCCGTCGCCGAGAGCAGCACGCGCACGCCCGACTGGGTGAGCGCGTACTGCAGCTCGTGGGTCCGGTAGGACGGGTTGACGTTGACCAGGATCGCGCCGACCTTCGCGGTGGCGAGCTGGATCATCGTCCACTCGGCACAGTTGGGGGACCAGATGCCGACCCGGTCGCCCTTGCGGATGCCGAGCTTGCGGAGGCCGACGGCGAGCGCGTCGACGTCGCGGTCCAGCTCGGCGTAGGTCCACCTGCGCCCGGTGGTCACCTCGACGAGCGCCTCCCGGTCGCCGTACCGCTGGACGGTGCGCTCGAAGCTCGCGCCGATGGTCTCCTCGAGGAGCGGAGTGCCGGTGTCGCCCGCGTCGTACGACTCCATGACCTGTCCCTTCTCCATCCTGGGTCCTCCTGCCGTCGTCACGCGACCACCGGGTCGTCCGCCAGACCCCGCCTCTCGTCCCTGGTGGCCATGGCCCGGCCGCTCGTCTCGGGCAGCATCAGGATGCAGAGCACGCTGAGCCCCGCGAAGCCCGCAAGCATCCACCCGATCGCGGGGACGTTGCCGGAGGCGGCGAGGTCGGCGGCGAAGATCGGGGCGGTGCCGCCCCCGATCACGCCGGCGAGGTTGTAGGCCATGCCTGCACCGGTGTAGCGGTATTCGGTGGCGAACATCTCCGGCAGCAGGGCACCGGCGGGGCCGTACGAGACGCCCATGATCGCCAGGCTCCCGGACAGGCCGACGGCGAAGGCCACGGCGCCGCCGCGGTCGAGCAGCGGGAAGAGCAGCAAGCCCCACGGCACGGCCGCCAGGCACGAGGCGAGCACCACCTTCCTGCGCCCGATCCGGTCGCTGTAGACGCCGGAGATCCAGGTCGCGGTCGCGAACACCAACGCGGCCACGATCCCGAGCGAGAGCACGGTCGCCCGGCTCAGCCCCATCGCCGCGGTGCCGTACGACGTGAGGAACGCGGCGCCGATGTAGAAGAACGCGAACAGCATCGTCAGCGCACCGCCGGCGAGCAGGATCTCGCGCCACTGGTGCCTCACGGCGGCGAGGAGCGGGCCCTGGGCCTTCACGCGCAGCCGCTCGGTGTCGCGGAACATCGGCGTCTCGTCCACCGACGTGCGGACGTAGAGGCCGAGCAGCACGAGCAGGCCGCTGAGCAGGAACGGGATCCGCCAGCCCCACTCGACGAAGGCCGGGGAGGTCTCCCCGGCGAGCCTGTTGACCACCAGGAACGTGGCGCTGGAGAGCGCGAGGGCGATGGCCGGGCCGAGCTGCGGGAACACGGCGTACATCCCGCGCTGGTGCGGTGGGGCGTACTCGGTGGCCAGGAGCGTCGCCCCCGCCCACTCGCCGCCGACCGCGAAGCCCTGGAGGAAGCGGCAGAGGACCAGCAGGATGGGGGCGGCCACCCCGATGGTCGCCGCGCTGGGCAGGAGACCGATGGCCACCGTGGCCCCACCCATCAGAAGCAGCGTGGTGATCAGTGTCTTCTTGCGGCCGATCCGGTCGCCGAAGTGACCGAAGAGGATGGCCCCGAGGGGGCGGGCCCCGAACGCCACTCCGAACGTGGCGAACGACGCGACGCTCGCGGCGGCGTCTCCCAGGGCCGGGAAGAAGACGGTCGGGAAGACCAGCGCCGCGGCGGTGCCGTAGATGAAGAAGTCGTAGAACTCGATGGTGGTGCCCGCACAGCTGGCGAACGCCACCCGTCCCATGGACGTGTTGCTCTGGTGAGTGCTCATGCGACAGGAGTGTGCGGGCGGTCACATCGCCACCGGCACCTCCCAAAGTGGGTGCCACGGACTGCTCTTGCAGCGTGCGGAGTCCCAGGACTGGGCGCCGGCGCGCATCAGCCGGTCGGACGTAGGTGAGGGTGCTTTCGGACCACCCGGATGCCCCCAACGGGCCATTTAGCGGGGAAGTCATCCCCCAGGTGGGGGAAATCCCTACGTTGGCGACGCCCCCACCCCCAGGGCGCGCGCCGCTGCACCGGTGGCGCTCGATTCAAGTGCCTCGGGAGAACCATGAAGCCCCCCCGCTCCCGCCACCACGGACGGTCGGCACTGGCCGTCTCCGCGTGGCCGCTGCGCCGCAAGCTCGCGCTTGCCCTGGCGATCCCGCTGCTCCTGGCCGCGACCCTCGGCGGGCTGCGCGTGCAGAGCGACCTGGTGGAGGCTGCGAACTCCTCCACGAGCGCGAGGCAGGTCACCGTGCTCCGGCCGGCTGTCACGTTCCTGACCGCCGCCGAGCGGGCCATGGTCGCGGCGCAGACCGCGCTGGACTCGAGCCAGACGGAGCTGGACGCCGCGGTCGCCGACATCAAGTCGGCCGCGAGCGAGCTGGCCGAGGTCCGGCAGTCGGCCGACCTGACCGGCGAGCAGGCCAACCAGCTCGACGTCGTGCTCGACCTCAGCCGCGCCCTGCGCGACGACAACACCGACTCGCTCAGCCCTGACACCTGGATCGCACAGCTGAGGCAGCTCCAGTCCGGAGTGACCCAGCTGATCACCACCATCGTCAACGCCCAGCTCCAGCCCGAGCCCCGGCTCGAGCTGCTCGCCCAGACGCTCGCTGGCCGCTTCTCCCTCGCCATGCAGCAGGCCCTGGTGGCCACCGACAGGTCGGGCGAGACCGGCTCGCTCGAGCTGTTCGCCGAGCTCGGTGTGGAGGGTGCGGCCATCGACCGCCTCGCCACCGCGCTCGGCGACTCCCAGGCCGAGATCCTCTCCCTGCGGGAGGACAACGGCGAGCGCTCCCGCGCGATCCGCACCGGCGGGACGGACCTCGGTGGCGCCGAGGCCTACGCGGACTACGACGCGCTCATCGCCGAGCTGATGGACGGCATCGACTCCGAGCTGGCCGCGGCGGCGGCCGACGCGCGGCAGCGGGCGCTGGTCAATGCGGCTGTCACCATCGGCGCGCTCGTCGCGGCCCTGCTGCTGGCCTTCCTGGTCTCCCGGCTGCTGCTCACCCCGATCCGCCGGGTGCGCGAGGGCGCCCTCGAGGTGGCCCACGAGCAGCTCCCCGAGGCCGTCGCCAGGATCCGCGCCGGCCAGGACCCCGGCCCGATCACGCCCATCGCGGTCCAGACGCACGAAGAGGTCGGCCAGCTGGCCCGGGCCGTCGACGACCTCCACCAGCAGGCGGTCGTCCTCGCCTCGGGAGAGGCGAAGCTCCGCTCGCAGGTCAGCGAGATGTTCGTGACCCTCTCGCGGCGCAACACCTCCCTCATCAACCAGCAGCTGAGCCTGATCGAGACGCTGGAGAAGGACGAGGAGGACCCGCGCCGGCTGGAGAGCCTCTTCCGGCTCGACCACCTCGCGGCGCGCATGCGTCGTACGGCGGACAGCCTGATGATCCTCGCCGACGCGCCCACCAGGTCCATCGGCCAGACCGACGTCACCGTCGGTGAGTCCATGCAGGCAGCCACGGCGGGCGTGAAGGACTACCAGCGCGTGCGGATCAGCTCGTACCCCGGCGTGCGCCTCAGTGACGCCGCCGCCGCCGACGTCATCCACCTGCTCACCGAGCTGGTCGACAACGCGCTGTCCTACTCCTCACCGACGAGCATGGTCTCGGTCGACGCCACCACGGGCGCGGCCGGCATCACGGTCCAGGTCAGCGACGCCGGTCTCGGCATCGAGGACGAGGCACTCAGGGCGCTCAACGAGACGCTCCGCTCCGGCGGCGAGGTCACCCCCGACACCGCCCGCCGGATGGGCCTGCTGGTGGTCAGCCGGCTCGCCCACCGGCACGGCATCTCCGTGCAGCTGCTGCCCAACGAGCAGGCCGGCACCACCGCGTCGGTGTTCCTGCCGCTGTCGGTCCTCCCCGGGCTGGCGCCGGGCGAGGCGGCCCCGCTCCCGCCCGAGCCGGCCGTCGCGACCACCTACCCCACCGAGATCGTCGAGCCGGAGGGTGGTGGCGGGCGGCGCCGCAAGGCTGAGGAGCCCCAGAGGTCCGACGCCTCGGTCCAGTCCAGGATCGACGCCGCCGTCGGCCTGCCGATGCGACAGCCAGGAGCAGCGTTGGAGAACCCCCCGCTCCCCGTCCGCACCCCTGTGGCGGAGGCGGAGCACGACGAGGCGGCGTACGACGAGGCAACGGCCGAGGCGACCGAACACCTGGCCGAGGTCGCCGTCCTGCGGGTCGCCGAGCCGCCCGCCGATGCGGCGCCGGACCCGCTCAACGGCCCGATCGATGAGGAGGGCGCCTCCGAGGAACCGGGCTCCATCTTCACGTCGATGAAGTCCTCCTGGCTGGGATCCGACGGCGGCGAGGAGTCGTGGCGCCCGTCCGAGATCGAGGCCGGGTGGAGCAGGGCCGACTCCGTCCAGGCCTCGGAGCCGGTGGCGGTCAGCCCGGCGGGCCTGCCCGTGCGCGAGCCCGGCGCCCGGCTGATCCCCGGCGGCGTGTCCATCCCTGCCGTCGTCGCCACTCGCAACGCCGACGCGATCCGGGCCCGCCTTGCTGCCCACGCTGCCGGTGTCTCCCGAGGACGCGAGTCCGCCGGCACCAGCACCGACGACGAACAGATGGAAGGAGACCCCGCATGAGCGAGACGCAGGTGGGGGAGCGGAACCTCGACTGGCTCGTCAGCAGGTTCGTCGACGAGGTCCCCGACGCCGCACACGCCGTACTCGTGTCCGCGGACGGCCTCCTGATGGCCGAGAGTGCCAGCATCCCCGGTGACCACGCGGAGCAGGTCGCCGCCGTGTCGTCGGGACTGGCGAGCCTGGCCGTCGGTGCGTCGCGGCTCTTCGACGGGGGAGCCGTCCTACAGACCCTCGTGGAGATGGAGCGCGGCTACCTGATGCTGATGAGCGTCGGCGACGGCTCCAACCTCGCCGTGCTGACCAGGGAGGCCGCCGACCTGGGGCAGGTCGGCTACGAGATGGCGCTCCTCGTGGAGCGGGTCGGGCGCGCCGTGCAGGCCCAGGCCCGTGTCGGGACCCGGGGCTGATGACGGTGAGTCGCCATGGCCCCCGATGAGACGTCTGCCAACGGAGACGAGGCGATCCCCTCGCCGCGCCTCGTGCGCCCGTACACCATCACGGCGGGCCGCACGAAGGCCACGGTCGACCTCCCGCTGGAGGCCACGCTGCGCGTCGATCCACGCGCCGACGGCCAGCCGGTGAACGCGGCGGCCGTGCCGCTCCTGGAGATGTGCGACACCAAGTCCGTCGCCGAGGTCTCCGCCTTGGTGTCGATGCCGATCGGTGTCGTCCGCGTGCTGCTCAGCGACCTCGTCGAGCAGGGCTTCGTCACCGTCCAGACCACCATCACCGAGAGCTCGTCGCGCGACGAGCGGATCGAGCTCATCGAGAGGACGCTGCGTGGACTTCGCACCTACTAGGGCCAGCCGGCGGGCTGCCTCCACGAAGATCGTGGTCGCAGGCGGCTTCGGGGTCGGCAAGACGACCCTCGTCGGCGCCGTCTCGGAGATCGTCCCGCTGCGCACCGAGGCGCTCGTCACCAACGAGTCGGAGGGGGTCGACGACCTGGCTGCCGTGCCCACGAAGTCGACCACCACGGTGGCCATGGACTTCGGCCGGCTGACGCTCGCCGAGGACCTCGTGCTCTACCTCTTCGGCACTCCCGGGCAGCGTCGCTTCTGGTTCATGTGGGACGACCTGTGCCTCGGCGCCATCGGCGCGATCGTGCTCGTCGACACCGAGCGCCTCGAGGAGGCGTTCTCCCCGCTGGACTACTTCGAGGCGAAGGGACTGCCCTTCATCGTGGCCGTCAACCAGTTCGACGGCGCCCGGCGCTACTCCGTGGGCGACGTCGCCCAGGCGCTCGCCCTGCCCCCCGACGTACCCGTCATCAGCATCGACGCGCGCGACCGCGAGTCGGCCAAGCAGGCCCTGGTGCGCGTCACCGAGTACGCACTCGAACGACTCACCCGGTCCCTCTCCCTGAAGGTGAACTGACATGCCCAAGCCCCGTGCGTTCCGTGCTGCCGCCGTCCTGGTGGTGGCCCTGGCCGCCTCTGCCTGCGGTGCCGCCGACGCCGAGGACAAGACGTCGCCGAAGGCCGCACCGGCACCCGAGGTCGTCGCCGACGGCGTCCTGACCGTGTGCACGAGCCTGCCCTACCGGCCGTTCGAGTTCCGGCAGGAGGGCGAGGTCGTCGGCTTCGACATCGACCTGGCCCGAGAGGTCGCCTCCCGGCTCGACCTCGAGGCGAAGTTCGTCAACACCGACTTCGACGGCCTGGCCGCGGGCACGCCGCTCAACGACGGGACCTGCGACGTCGGCGTCGCCGGCATGACGATCACCGGTGACCGGGCCCGGGTGCTCGACTTCACCAGCCCCTACTTCAACGCGGCCCAGTCCCTGGTCGTGGGCGCCTCGTCCGGCGTGACGTCCCTCGACGAGCTCAGCGGGCGGAAGATCGCGGTCCAGGAGGGCACGACGGCCGAGCTCTACGTCACCGACAACGCCCCCGCCGACGCCGAGATCGTGACGGTCGAGAAGCCGTTCGAGATCGTGGCCGCGCTCCGGGACGGCCAGGTGGCCGCCGGCGTCTACGACAACACCGTCGTGGGCGGCGTCGTCGAGCGGAACCCCGAGATCGCGGTCGCGGCGGAGTTCGACACCGGCGAGCAGTACGGCATGGTCCTGAAGAAGGACGGGAGCGTCGAGCTGGTGCGCAGCATCAACGCGATCCTGGCCGACCTCCGGTCCGACGGTGGCTACGACGCGATCTACGAGAAGTGGTTCGGCAGCGCGCCTGCCTCCTGAGGCGAGCCGAGGCGGCCTCGCTACACAACGACGGCGGACGCCTGGGTCGCCCGGTAGTGCGACGGCGACACGCCGTACAGCCCCTGGAACGCCTGGCGCAGCGTCTCCACCGTGCCGAAGCCGCAGCGCGTCGCGATGGCCTCGACGGTGAGGTCGGAGCCGGTGAGCAGCTGGGCGGCGGCCTCGGCGCGGGCCTGCCGCACGTAGCGGCCCGGGGTGGCGCCGATCTCCCGCAGGAAGAGCCGGGACAGGTGCCTCTCGCTGACACCGGCACGGGCGGCCAGGGTGGCCGTGGAGAGGTCGTCGGCGAGGTGGGCCGCCATGTGTGCCACGACGTCGCGCACCAGGGAGCTGCCGGGCGCCGGCGGGGCGGTGAACATGCTCATCTGCGCCTGGTTGCCGGGTCGCTGCAGGTAGGTCACCAGCTGCCGCGACACTCGCCGGGCCAGGTCGGCGCCGGCGTCGGCCTCGATGAAGGACAGCGTCAGGTCGATCGCCGCTGTCACGCCCGCTGACGTGCACACCTCCCCGTCGGCCACGAAGATCGGGTTGCGGTCGAAGCTGACCGCCGGGAACCGCCTCGCCAGGTAGTCCGCATGGGCCCAGTGGGTCGCGGCCCGGCGGCCGTCGAGGACACCGGCCGCGGCGAGGATCCCGGCGCCGGTGCACACCGACGCCACCCGACGGCTCTCCCGCGCCAGCCGGGCCACGTGCCTGACCAGCCGGGTGTCGGCCATCGCGTCGACGTAGCCGATCCCGCCGGAGACAAGGACGGTGTCCAGCGGCCCGCGCACCCGCTCGAGCGCCGCCTGGGCAGCGAGCGTCAGGCCGGTGCCGGTGACGATCGGCTTCCCGCCGGGCGAGGCCAGCGTGACGTCGTACACCGCATGCCCGGCCAGGTAGTTCGCGACCTGCAGCGGGGTGGTCACGCTGGCGATGTCGAGCAGCTCGGCTGCGGGGAAGCCGACGATCACGATGCGGCGTGGAGCGCTCATGGGTGCCACGGTACGGCGTGCGACGCGCTGTCGGACCGTGTCCAGAAGACCGTCTCACCAAGTTTTCGGACACAGTGGGTCGAGGCGCTGGCCTGCGACCGCGGTTCGGCCGAGGGTGGGGCCATGACGACCACGACCCACACCACCACGACCACGTCGATGGGGCGCGCCCTGGCGCGGCACTACCTCGAGATGGTGGTCGCGATGTTCGCCGGGATGCTCGTCCTGGGCTCTCTGCGCAGCGTCCTCGGCCTCGACGTCGAGCTCGGCGACCACCCCGGCACCTGGTACGTGCTGATGGCCACCGACATGTCGGTCGGCATGGCGGCATGGATGCGCTACCGCGGACACGGCTGGGGGAGCACCCGGGAGATGTGCGCGGCGATGTACGTGCCCGCGGTTCTGGTGGTCCTCGTCTGGAGCGGCGCGATGGGCGCGTCGGCGTTCATGACAGCCACCCACGTGCTGATGTTCGTCGCCATGGCCGCGGTGCTCTGGCGCCGTCGCCACGAGTACGCGCACTGCTGATCCGAGGCCGCGGCGTGCGGGGGCTCTCCGCCTCACGTCTGCCCGACCCGGTCCTAGCTGGTCAGCGCAGCAAGGCGAGCGCCGCCTTCGCTGCGTTGTAGCCGCACATCCCGTGCGCACCCGCCCCCGGCGGGGTGGCGGCCGAGCACAGGTAGACGCCGGGCACGCCGAGGGCGTACGGGTTGAGCGCGGCCCTCGGCCGGAAGACGAGCTGGCGCGGGGAGTTGGCCCCGGTCACGACGTCGCCGCCGACGTAGTTGGGGTTGTGCTCCTCCATCTGCGCGACGGAGCGGACGTGCCGCGCCAGGATCCGCTCCTTGAAGCCGGGGGCGAACCGCTCGATCTGGCTCTCGATCGACGCGGTCGCATCACCGGTGTATCCGGCCGGCACGTGCGCGTAGGCGTAGAGCGGGTGCCGGCCGTCCTGGGACCGGCTCGGGTCCGCGAGGTACTGCTGGCCCACCAGCACGAACGGACGCTCCGGCATGGTGCCGCGGGACACGGCGTGCTCTGCCTCCGCGATCTGGGCCAAGGTGCCGCCGACGTGGACCGTCCCGGCACGCCGGGAGTCCTCGTGGAGCCAGGGCACGTCGCCGTCGATCGCGAAGTCGACCTTGAAGACCCCGGGTCCGTGCCGATACCTGCTCAGCGGACGGCGTACCCGATCCGGCATCCGGTCGCCGACGAGGGACACCGCCGCGGCGGGAGTGGTGTCGAGCATGACGATGTCGGGGTCGTCGAGCTCGGCCAGGGAGCGCACCCGGCTGCCCGTGACCACCTTGCCGCCGGCGCCCTCGAGCGCTGCGACCATGGCGCGGCTGATGGCCGCCGAGCCGCCCTCGGCGACGGGCCAGCCGTACGCGTGCGCAGCTGTCCCGAGGGCGACCCCGATGGCCGATGACATCGGCGAGGACAGCGGACGCATCGCGTGCGCAGCCACGCCGGCGAACAGCGCCTTCCCCTCGGGGGTCCGCCACCCGGCGGCCAGGAGCGAGGCCGGAAGGCTCGAGAGGACACCGAAGCGGGCCAGGGCCAGCGGGTGGGCGGGCACGTGGATCATCGGCCGGAGGAAGTCAGCGGTGATCTGGTCGAACCGCCTGGTGAGCGGCCCGAAGACCGCCGACCAGCGGCGTCCGTCAGCGCCCAGCCCCGCCGCGGTGTCCTCCACCGAGCGGAGGCTCGCCGCCCCCCGCCGGCCGTCGAGCGGGTGCGAGTACTGCACCTCGGGCCACCGCCAGCGGAGGCCGTACGCCGCGAGGTCGACGTCGCGGGAGAACGCCGTGTCGACCGCGAGCGGGTGGAAGCCGGAGCACTCGTCATGGACCACGCCCGGCAGGGTCAGCTCGCTGCTCCGGGTGCCGCCGCCGGCCACGTCGGCTGCCTCGAGCACGGTCACCCGGACCCCCGCCCGCGCAAGGGTGACCGCCGCGGCGAGCCCGTTGGGCCCGCTGCCGACGACGACCGCAGTGGTCACGAGGTCACCTCAGGCTTCGACTCGGCGGTGTGCCGGGCACGTGGGGATCGGCTGCGATTCCCCCAGCAAACCACGGCCCACGTCGTCAGTGGCCCACACCAGCAAGCAGCCGGCCGGTCGCGGCTGCGGCTGCCTCCGGGTCGCGTGACCGGATCGCCTCGAGGAGGGCGACGTGCTCGCCGCGAAGCGCGTCGTCGTGCGCGAGCGGGAGCAGGATGCTGCTGCGGAGGTTGTCGGCGAAGCCGCCGTAGAGCTCGACGAGCAGCGGGTTGTGGGCCGCGGCGACCACGCCGAGGTGGAAGTCGGCGTCCGCGTCGACGAAACCCTCTTCGTCCTGCGTCGCGACCGCGCGGTCGCGACGGCCCAGCGCGCGCTCCAGGACGCGGAGGTCCTTGGCGGAGCGGCGCTCCGCTGCGAGCGCCGCTGCTTGCGACTCGATGGCGTGCCGCACCTCCAGCACGTGGCGCAGGTCGGTGCGTGCGAGCTGTTGCCGCACCAGCGCGGTCACCTCGTTCGGCGCCGCGACGTAGGTGCCGTCACCGCGGCGGACCTCGAGCACACCTGTGTGCGCCAGGGCCCGCACTGCCTCGCGGACGGTGTTGCGGCTGACGCCCAGGGCCTCGGCGAGCGCCGGCTCCGGCGGGATCCGCATGCCGACCTGCCACTCGCCGCTGGCGAGCAGGCCGCGCATGCCCTCGATCGCCTGGTCGACGAGGGAGAGGGCCGTAGTGGGGGAGAGAGGCATCGCCCGTCCTTTTCGTCCAATCATCCGATGTTTGTCATCATAGGGTCATGGCAACGGAACTCCAGCACTGTCCGGTCCCTCCCGTCGGCTCCCCGGAGCACGTCGGCGTGCGGGTCCGGACCGGTGTGCTGCTGGTCGCGGTGCTGCTGATCGCGGTCAACCTGCGGATCGGGATCACCAGCCTGGGCGCCCTGCTCGAACGGCTCGAGGACACGGGCGTGTCGGCCGGCGTCTCGGCGTTCCTCACCTCGCTGCCGGTGCTGTGCTTCGCCGTGTTCGGCGCCGCGGGCATGACGCTCGCCCGTCGCGTCGGCATACACCGCGGCGTGGCCGTGGCACTGGTGCTCCTCACGGTCGGCCTGGTCGCGCGGGTCCTCGGCGGGCCGATGGTGCTCGTCGTGGGCACTCTCGTCGCGTGCTCCGGCATCGCGCTGGCGAACATCCTGCTGCCCGCCGTGGTCAAGGAGCACTACCCGACGCGGGTCGGGCAGGTGACTGGCGCCTACAGTGCGGTGCTGTCGATCGGGGCCGCCCTCGGAGCCGCCGCGACCGTCCCGGTTGCGGACCTCGCAGGGGGGTGGCGTGCCGGGCTGGCCGTCTGGGCGCTCCTGCCCGTGGTCGCTCTCGTGCTCTGGCTGCCCTGGTGCCGGGCGCGCGACCGCGCCCAGCGGAGCGGCAGCCGCACGCGCCTGTGGCGCAACCCGATCGCCTGGTCGGTGACGGCCGTGTTCGGCATCCAGTCCGTGTTCGCGTACGTCGTGATGAGCTGGGTGCCGAGCATCTACGCCGATGCCGGCTTCTCCGATGCCCACGCAGGGCTGCTCCTCGCCGTCTCCATCCTGGTCGGGGTGCCGGTCTTCTTCGTGGCGCCACCGCTGGCCGCCCGGCTGCGGGCGCAGGGACACCTGATCGCGGCGCTCTCCTCGATGATGGCGCTCGCGTTCCTGGGCCTGTGGTGGGCCCCCGTCGGCGGAGCCCTGCTGTGGGCGGCGCTGCTGGGAGTCGGTGGAGCCGTGTTCCCCGTGACCCTCACGCTCTTCGCGCTGCGGACCAGGACCGCCGCCGACACCGCGGCGATGTCCGCGATGGCGCAGAGCGTCGGCTACCTGTTCGCCGCGGCCGGTCCGTTCGTCGTGGGGCTGGTCAGCGAGGCGACGGGCTCCTGGGCCTGGCCCTGCGGCCTGCTCGCCGCGCTGGCCGTGGTTCAGGTCGTCGTCGGCTACGTGGCCGGCCGGCCGGTCGTCATCGAGGGCTAGCGCGAGGCGGATGCCGGGTCCCCGCTGAGCACGCGGATGGCGAGTGCGGTGGTCGCCTCGACGTTGAGGAAGCCGACCACATGGCCGACGTGGTGCGGGTCGAGGGGGAGCAGCCCCGGGCTCCCGGGCACGTGCGGAGTGAGGCCGAGGTCGAGGTCGTCGTGACCCGACATGATCCGCACGTTGAAGTCGTAGCGCTGCCGGGCGCCCGGGGCGCTGAGCCGGCGTACGACGCCGGCACCCAGTCGCCGCGCGCCGGTCTCCTCCGCCCACGAGTCCAGGGCCGCGGCGAGTGCGCGCCCCTCGTTGTGGTCGATGTCGGCCCAGACCGCCTGCATCGACCCGGCCTGCTCGAGCAGGATGGCAGCGGTCTTCTCCCCGATGCCGTGTACGCCGGGCAGGTTGTCGCTCGCGTCACCGCGGAGCGCGGCGTACTCGAGGTAGCGCTCCGCGGGGACGCCGTACATGGTGCGCAGCCGTGCGGGGTCGAGGAGTGGAGACCCCTGGATGCCACCATCGATCAGGCGCAGCACCCGCGTGTGGTCGCTGATGTGCGCGAACGCGTCGCGGTCCGAGGTGATGATGATGCAGTTCCAGTCGTTGCTGCGCGCCCAGGTGGCCCCGGACGCGTTCACGTCGTCCGCCTCGAGGCCCGGGGGAGTGAGCGTGGCCAGGCCGAGGGCGTCGAGCAGCGGGCCCGCACGCTCGAGCTGCTCGACCAGCTGCGGGTCCTTCTCGGCCCTCCCGGCCTTGTAGGCGGGGTAGTAGTCCCTGCGCACCGATGCGGTGCGGTCGTCCAGCCCGAAGATCACGGCGTCCGGTGCGAAGGTGTCGATGGCCTCGATGATCTGGCGCACCATGCCGTGCAGCGCCCAGGCGGGCCGGCCCGAGCGGTCCGAGATCCTGGTGTGGGCCCGGGCGTGGTGGTTGCGGTGCAGGAGCGACGGGGCGTCGACGACGAGCAGCAGCTTGCGGCTGGGGGCCTGCGCTTCGGATCGGGGCATGAGGATCGACGTCATCGTAGAGGCCCCGACCGCCAGTGAGGGCCGGGTCGCCGCGAACCCGCAGTTCTTTGCTGGCTGCGGCACGTCTCAACCGCTTCCGCACCTTCCAGCCGGCGATGCCGCGCGTCCACGGACATGGGCAACGTCCCCCGGATGGTGCCGGCCATCCACCCCTACGTCGGCATCGGCTCGCTGCCCGCCCTCAACCACCAGCCTGAGTTCGCCGCCCACTGCGTCGGGGAGACGCGGAGAAGGCGCTGCTGGAGGCGGCGACGGCCCTCGCCTGGACCGCTCTCGACGTCGCCGGCGCGGGCGGCTTAGTCGAGGATCACTCCGGCAGCCCGGTCTGGAAGGCACGCACCTCGACCTTGCCCCTGCACGCCTTCGAGGCCTGGGCCGCGAGGTCCATGGCGACGTCGCGGCTCGGAACGTCGATCACCCAGAAGCCGCCGAGGTGCTCCTTGCTCTCGAGGTAGGGGCCATCGGCGACGAGCGGCTGCTCACCCTGCGCGTCGACGACGGCCGCGGTAGTCGCCTGCTCGAGGCCGTCGGCGAACACCCAGTAGCCGGCGTTCCGCAGCCGCTCGTTGAAGGCCTCCGTCTCGGCCATCGACTGCTGCATCTCCTCGCGCGAGGCGTAGCCGAAGTTCTCGTCGTACTCGGCCGGTCCGTAGACGGACATCATGTACTTGGTCATCACTGCTCCCTGGTCGTGGATCCGTGGCGGCCCCTCTGGCCACCCTCCACCTAGACCACGGACGGGCTCAACCCGATACGACACCTACCGCGCCAATTCTTCTTCGCTCATGCCCCAGGACCCGCTCGAGGTAGGCCTTGGCGAAGAGGCGGCCCGGGGGTCGACCGGTTATCCACAGCGATCAGGACCGCCCCTTGTCGGGGGAGGCGGGAACGACGCTGGTGCGACGTTCTTCCTGCCTCTGCCCCTAGGTCCGACGGCTGAACCTGACATCGCCGTTGGGAAGGCGTTCGGGGTTGTAAGCCTGGTCGTGGGCGCGGTGGTGGTGGTGGCTGCACAGGAGTACGGCGTTGTCGAGGTCGGTCTTGCCGGCGAGTGTCCAGGCGATCCAGTGGTGGGCTTCGGCCCAGGTGCCGGGGATGTCGCAGCCTTCGGCGCGGCAGGTCTTGTCCCGGATGAGCATCGCCTTGCGCTGGGCGGCGGTGTAGAGGCGTCGCGCGCGGCCGAGGTCGAGGACCTCGGCATCGCTGCCGAGGACGGCGGGGATGAGGTTGGCGGTGCAGGCCAGGCGGCGGGCTTCGGCAGCGGTGATCGCCTGGCCCGAGTTGAGGTCGCCCGGCACGAGGGTGTTGTCGAGGAGTCCGGCGGTGGCGAGCTCCTTGCGGAGTGCCTCGAGGGTGATGGTGACGATGAGAGTGGTGGCGTCGCCGCCGTGGATGGGCAGACGCTTGGGGTCGGCCGCCTCGAGGAACTGGCAGAAGGCCTCGCCGAGCCGTCGGGGATAGGGACAGCCGGGCGACCGGGTCGACCCCATCAGGGCTCTCCTGGCCCGTGGCGTGGTGACGGGGGTTGGTGAAGGCCTGGAGGTAGGTGGCCAGCCGGGTCGCGGCGGCGTCGGGAAGCCGGCCCGACAGCCGGGTGGTGCCGTCACCGAGGCGGCGCAGGGTGAGTCGGGTGTGGCGGCGGGCGGCGGACTCGAGCTCGGCTAGTCGGCGGGCCTCGGCCTCGTCGACCACGTCGGGGGCGACGACTTCGAGGATGTGCCGGCCGAGCCGGGCCAGCTGGCGGGGGTCGAAGTCGGCGGCATAGCCCACGAGGGCCGCCTCCGCCTTGGCCAGGATCTCGGCGGGAGTGGTGTCGGGGAGGTCATCGAGGGCCCGGACGATGACCCGCGCCTGGGGCAGGTTGACCCGCCCCTCGGCCAGCCCGGACGCGACCTCGTCCCAGCGGCGGTCCAACGCAGTCGCCAACGCAAGCTCGCCGCGCATGGCATCGGGCCGCAGCCGGGCGTAGCGGGCCAGCCATGCCGCGGCATCCCGGCTCCCGTCCTGCGCAGCGACATCGGTGGCGTCGGCGAGGATCCGCAGCCGCAGCTCGGCCACCCGCGCCTCGAGAGTCGCGAGCTCCAGCAGCGCGGCTGCCTTGTCGCCGGTGGTCATGAAGGTCGGGTTGGCGTCGGCGACAGACTTCAACGCCTCGCTCATCGCCGCGGCGGCCGCCAGCACGGGATGCGACATCGGGGTGGCCTCCTCTCGACGACACCCGCACACACATAGGCATGTGGCAGTAGGGGTGATCGCCGCTCCTGGAGGCCCTCATCGGGCAATTACTGACCCTCGCGACTCGGCCGGAGCGCCGCTGGGCGGGTTCACTCGAGCCTTGGCTCGATCCTGTCATCTGCGCGCACTATTCGCCAATATGTTCGCCCACGGCGAAACGCGGCGAGACGGCTTGAAGCGGATGATCTCGCGCCGATGATCCGTCGTCAGGTCCGGACCGCGCCCAGGTTCGCCTCCAGTGGCGCGTGGCCGAACACCTGCCGGATCCGCCGCGTCTCTGCTGACGTCAGCTCATGGAGCGGCTGCTGGAGGACGAGTCCATGGACCACGGGCGCCGGCTCCGCCTGGTCGAGCGAGGTCGAGAACACGCGGGACACGCCCGGGACAACACCTGCCCCCTTGTCCCTGCCGCGCGGGACACCGCGCCCGGCAGATTCGGGTCATCGCACCACCCACCAACGAAGGATTCCACGATGACCACCATCACCACCCACAACCCCGTCCGCTCCGACGTCCCGGCCGCCCCGGCTCCGACACCCCGCGCGGGGCAGGGACGCGGCTGGGCGCTCGCCGGCGTCGGTGCGGGCCTCGCCGGCATCGGCACGATCGTCACCAGCAGCGCCGTGAGCGCCGTCTACGACGAGGACCTCCTCGGCGACGCCGCCGGGATCGCGGCCAAGCTGGAGACCCAGGCGGGCTGGATGTTCGCCTTCCACTCGATCACCGTCGTCGGCGCCCTGCTCACGGTGATCTTCGCCGCGGGCCTCTACCGACGGCTCGCCGGCGCCATGCCCGACAGCTCCGTCCCGCTCGTCGCGTTCGCCGGCCTCTTCGGCACGGCGGTCGTCTCGGTGCTGGGCTCGGGCCTGGACACCGAGTTCATGATGTCGTTCGCCTTCGGCGACGGGGTCGTCGCGGCGGACAACGCCGCGATGTACAACCACTGGATCGGCACCATTCCGTGGGTCTGGGTGCTCTCCGGGCTGACGGGCACGGGCCTGTACGCCGCCGCGCGCCGTGGCGTCGTACCGCGCTGGATCGGCCGGGTCGGCCTGGTCCTGGGCGGCCTGACCCTGGCCTTGGGCATCTCGCCGCTGGAGTACATGGCCGCCGCACCCGGCGCGCTCTGGCTGCTGGCAACCGCCGCCGGCTTCGCCTTCGGCGACCGCGCCTGACTCTCCCTGGTCGAGCGAAGTCGAACCCAACCATGCAGGAGCAATCCGCCGGTCCGGCCACGCGCGGGCCGGACCGGCACCACAATGACGCCGTGCTCCGCGATCAGTTCACGAGGCCGGCCGCCGCCCGCTGGGCGGGGGCCGGCTTCGTGGTCGTCACCGGGGCGCTCTTCGTCGCCACCGTGCTGCTCGACGTCGCCACGGACCCGGCAGGCACCGGCGCCCGGCTCGCCCCGGGCTGGGGCTGGAGCTATGCGCTGCTCGGCCCGATCCTCGGCGTACTCGCGACCGTCATCCTGGTGCGCGACCCGCGCCAGGGGTTCGGCTGGGGGCTGGCCTGGCTCGGCTGCTTCTGGTCGCTGGACGGCGTCGCGCAGTCGTGGGTCCGCTACGCCGTGCGCGCCGACGAGGCACTCGCCGGGGTGAACCTCGCGCTGTGGTTCCTCAACCGGGTCGGGGCGTTCCTGCCGGCGACCGTCGCGCTGCTCCTTCTGCTTTTCCCGACCGGCCGCTTCCTGCCGGGCGGGTGGCGGATCGCGTCCTGGGTCGCGACCGTCTCCATGGCGCTCGGCGGCCTGCTGGTCGTCCTCGCCCCGGCGCGCAACCTGCCCGAGGTCGCCCTCCCGCCCGGCGTCGACCTCGACGCCGGCGCGCTCCCGCTGTCGGACGCGGTCGCCGACGCCGCATTGCCGCTCATGATCGCGGCCTCGGTGGCGGGGCTGCTCCTCGCGATGACGACGGTGCTCGTCCGGCATCGCCGCTCGCGCGGCCTCGAGCGCGACCGGATGCGCTGGCTGCTCTGGTCGGTGCTCGCGATGGCGGTGCTGATCGCCGCCTCCTTCGGGGCCGAGCTGCGGACCCTGCAGGACCTCGCGGTCTTCCTCATCATGGCCCTGCCCGCGGTGGCGATGACGATCGCGATCGTCGACCCCACCCTGGTCTCCATCGAGGACCTGCTGCTGCGCACGCTCGTCTACGGCGGCCTCTCGGTGCTCGTCGTCGGCGTCGACCTCGCTGGGCTCGCGCTGCTGACCGAGCTGCTGGGGGACCGGCTCGACGACCGCCAGGTCGTGCTCACCGTCGTACTCCTCTCCGCTCTCGTGTATGCGCCGCTCCGGCGGCGCGTCGCCCGCTGGGTGCGGCGGCTGATGCTGGGGGAGCGGGCGGACCGGTACGACGCCGTCGCGGGCCTCGCCTCCACCCTGGAGACCACCGACGAGGGCGGTGAGCAGCTGGCGGCGGTCGCGCGGGCCGTGGCCGACGCGTTCCGGGTCGGGTTCGTCAGCGTGGAGGTCGACCGCGGCAGTGGCGGGACGCTGGCGGCGACCTACGGCGAGCACCCTGCGGAGGCGCGCAGCCTGCCGATCACCTACCGGGGCGAGCGGGTCGGGCGGCTGGTGCTGCCCGCACGCGGCCTGCGCAGCCGGCTCTCGCCGCGCGACGAGCGGCTGCTCGGCGACCTCGTGCGGCAGGCCGCGACCGCCGCCCGGACCAGCCGGCTCGCCGAGGAGCTGCAGGCCAGCCGGGAGCGCCTCGTGGTCGCGCGGGAGGAGGAGCGGCGCCGGATCCGGCGCGACCTCCACGACGGCCTCGGCCCCGCCCTGGGCGGCGTCGTCTTCCAGCTCGAGTCCGCGCGCCTGCTCGTCGAGCGCGACCCCGCCCGGGCGCAGGAGCAGCTCGCGGCCACGACCACGCTCGTGCATGACGTGGTCGCCGACGTACGCCGCCTCGTCCACGACCTGCGGCCGCCAGCCCTGGACGACCGTGGGCTCGCCGGGGCGCTCGCCCAGCAGGCGGAGCGGGTCAGCGCGTCCGGGCCCGCGACGGCGGTATGTGCCGGCGACCTCGGCACCCTGCCGGCCGCGGTCGAGGTGGCTGCCTACCGGATCGCCAGCGAAGCGCTGGCCAACGTCGCGCGGCACGCCGACGCGCGGCGCTGCGACATCCACCTGGCCGTGGACCGCGGCGCCCTCGTCGTCACCGTCCGCGACGACGGTCGCGGCATCGCCGACGACGCCGAGGCCGGGATCGGCCTGGTCTCGCTGCGCGAGCGCGCGGCCGAGCTCGGCGGGCACGCCGAGGTCACCTGTCCCTCCTCCGGCGGCACCCTCGTGACCGCCGTACTGCCCCTGGAGCGCCCATGAATCCCATCAGGGTGGTCGTCGTCGACGACCACCAGATCGTCCGCGACGGCCTGGTCGCCCTGCTCGGCGCGCTGCCCGGCATCGAGGTCGTCGGGGCGGCCGCAGACGGGCAGGAGGCGATTCATGTCGCGGGGGAGACCCGGCCCGACGTGGTGGTGATGGACATCCAGATGCCGCGCCTGGACGGCATCGAGGCCACTCGCTTCGTCACCGGCCGCTTCGAGGGCGTGCGCGTCGTGATGCTCACGATGAACGAGGACGACGACACCATCCTCGCGGCGATGCGCGCGGGCGCCGCCGGCTATCTCCTCAAGGGCTCCGGCGCCGAGGAGGTCGAGCGGGCAATCCGGTCCGCGGCCGCCGGCGGCGTGGTCTTCGGTGCCTCCCTGGCCGCCCGGGTGGGGGAGTTCTTCGCCCGCGCCGGGGCTGCTCCGCGGCAGGTCGAGCACCCCTTCCCGGACCTCACCGAGCGCGAGCGCGACGTCATCCGCCTCCTCGCCGCAGGCCGCACCAACGACGCCATCGCCTCCGAGCTCTACGTCTCCGGCAAGACCGTCCGCAACGCCGTCTCGTCGATCTACGCGAAGCTGCATGCCTCCGGGCGGGCAGAGGCGATCGCGAAGGCCCGGGCGGCGGGGTTGGGGGAGTGAGGCGCGTGCGCAGTTGTTCGACGCGCGTGAGGCGGGGCGGTTGACGCGCGCGTGAGCCGTTTTGGCATCGGCAGACCCGGACAGACCTTCGCGACCGCGCCGGAAATGACGCTTCCCGCCACTTGACGACCACAGCGTCTGGCCACCACGGACTAGAGAATGACGCGACAGTTGGCCCATCGGCGCCGGGACCCTCCCCATTTAATTCTTGTCGGCTCTTGTCGACGGTCCAGCTGGCGCGGTTCGGAGGCGTCGCAGTAGTGCATGCCAGCCGTTCGGTCCCGGCAACGTCGCCGGTCGATTGCGGTGTCGACCTCGAAGTCAGGCGTCCTACGCGGGCCGCGCCCGCCTCCTTCCGCGTCCCGCCACAGGGGCGTTTCCTCCCGGGCGCCCGGGTCCGCAGGCCCATGACACGCGCACCTCAGCCATCGACGATGGTCAAACGGGCGCGGATCGTCGGGTGCTACCTGGAGGCGGAACATGCGAGTCATGGCCTGCACCACCACCATCGTGGTGGACACGAGCTCATCGAGCGCTTGGTCGGCCAGTCCCCCCGACCTTCAAGAGCCGCGGATGCGACGTACCGGTCCTGGTGGTGAGCGCGCATGACCGCCGCGACCACCGCCCAGGGCCGCGCCAGAACCGCGCCAGAACCCCGCCATCCCCAAGCCGATGCTCCCAGCGAGGCTCCGGCCCACGTGCCGGCCCTGGACGGAATCCGGGGCGTGGCCGTCGCATCGGTGCTTGCATTTCACGGCGGGCTGCCGTGGGCGACCGGCGGCTTTCTCGGTGTGGACGCGTTCTTCGTGCTCTCCGGCTACCTGATCACGGCGCTCTTGTTGGCCGAGTGGACTCGCAGCGGAGGACGGATCGACCTAGCTGCTTTCTGGGGACGGCGGGTACGGCGGCTGCTCCCGGCGCTGCTCCTGATGGTCACGGCCGTCGCGATCGGTGCGCGGGCGCTGCTGCCGCCCGAGGAGGTTCGGCTGCTGCGCGGTGACGGGATGGCAGCCCTGTTCTACGTCGCCAACTGGCGGATGACCTTCCGGGGCGGTGACTACTTCGCTCAGACGGCTGCGCCGTCGCCGCTGGAGCACACTTGGTCGCTGGGCATCGAGGAGCAGTTCTACCTGGTGTGGCCACTGGTGCTGTGGGCGGTGCTGTATCCCGGGCGGCCAGGCCGCACGTCGATGCGCGCTCTTGCGAGGGGTCGGGTGCGGGCTCATCTGTGCTGGCTCGTCGTCGTGTGCGGCGTGGGAGCTGTTGCTTCGACGGCGGCACTCGCGGTGACGTACTCCGCGGAGGACCCGGGCCGGGCCTACTACGGGACCGACACCCGCGGTGCAGCCATCCTGATCGGGGCTGCGCTTGCGGCCTTGTTGGCGCTCCGGAGCCAAGGGCACACCGAGCTGCGCGGCGAGTCGGCGGCGCCGGTCAGTCCACGGTCGGTCACCCCGGGGTGGCGTCGAGTGGGTCTGGGTGGGTTGGCAGCGGCGGCGGCCGTGGCCGCGTTGTGGACGTCGACCCATGTGTCGGGCACGGACGAGGTGCTCTACCACGGAGGGATGGCCAGCTTCGCGCTCGCCGTGGCGGTGGTGATCGCGCACGTGGTCTTGGTCCCGTCGGGGTTGTCCGCCCGGCTGCTCTCGGTGCCGCCGCTCCCGGCGCTGGGTCGGATTTCCTACGGCGTCTACCTGTGGCACTGGCCAGTGTTCATCGCTGCCAACGCGGATCGGACCGGACTGACCGGCCTGACCCTGTTCACGGTGCGTTGCCTCCTGGCCGTGGGCATCGCTTACCTCTCCTATGTGCTCGTTGAACGCCCGATCCAGCTACGAGTGCGGTCGAGGCGCCCGGTGTTCGCCGCGACCGGGGCAGGCGTCGCGCTTGCGGCCGGAGCTGCGGTGTTGGTGGTCACGACAACAGTGCCTCCGCTGCCGGCGCGGCCGGCGGACGCGTCGGTCGTCGCTGCGGTGGACCGTTTCCTGGAGGGCGATGGGGACGCCGAGGACGGGGCCACCAATGACCGCCGGAACAATCCGTTCAGAATGACGACCAAGCCGCCCCGGTCCCGGCCGAAGCCGCCACTGCATCACCGGCGGCCCGGACAGCCGGTTGTGGTCGACGTGTTCGGCGACTCGATTGCCTGGACGCTGGTGAACTATCTGCCCAGCCATCCCGACCTCGACGTTCGCGACCGCACGCTCATGGGCTGCGGGGTGAGCAGGACTGCCCCCTTCCGCTACTTCGGCCGCCTCTACCCCGGGCTGATGCCGACGTGCCGGGACTGGCCCCGGATCTGGCGGGCTGCGATTGCCAGGGACAATCCGGACGTCGCGTTCATCCTGGTCGGGCGGTGGGAAACCATGGACCGGGTCCTCGATGGGCGGTGGACGCACATCGGCGACCCCGAGTTCGACGCGCACCTACAGTCCGAGCTCGACCTGGCCATCCGCGTGGCCGGCGCCCGGGGGGCGCACGTGCTGCTCGCGACCGAACCCTACAACCGGCGCGGCGAACAGCTGGACGGGAGCCTGTATCCGGAGGACGAGCCGCAGCGCGTGACCGACTGGAACCAGCTGCTGCGCAGTGTCGCGAGCCGCCATCCGAATGTGACCGTCATCGGCTTTGGCGAACGAGTCTCCCCGGCGGGCCGCTTCACATGGACCGCCGGCGGCTATCAGGTCCGGTCGGACGGGCTGCACCTGACCCCGTCCGGCGTCCAGGGCTGGATAGCCCCATGGCTCCTGCCGCAACTGATCGGCGCCGTACCGAAGTGACGTCTTCGCGCCAGCCCCTGACGTAAGCGACGGACGTCATCTCGGCGGATCCGGTAAAGCAGCGTTTGGCGGCGGCATGGGGCCACTCTGCAGCGACAAGTTTGCGCTCAAACAGCGTTCAATTGGTCCGACATCCGACGCCAACGCTCCTTGGCCTGGCGCTGCACGCACGCTGACCACGGATATCCCAGCGGGACTTCCAGGCATGACCACTGGCGACGCCGACTTCGAACCCGGGCATGCGGCGGTGGCAGGTGCCGTGGTCGTGTCGTGTGTTGGGCTACTGAGTTGTGGCTGCCTGTCCGGCGCTGACTCCGAGCTGCGCCATCAGCGCGCCGGTGTCGAGGTAGCTGCGTTGCGCCTTGATCTTGCCGTCGGCGAACTCGATGACGTCGCACAAGTGCAAGGTGACCGACCGTCCAGTCGCCGGGAGAGAGCCGGCGGGGGAGGACAGAGTCCCGGTGTGGGTTCCTTGGCCGGTGTACTCCACGGTGACGAAGTCGTCTTGTGCGATGACCTTGTCGACTGTGATCCGGCCGTCTGGGAAGGCGTCCGCCCAGGCGGTGTTGTACTGGCGGGCGCCGTCGGGGCCGCGGAAGGTCTGACCACTGCCGACGTCGGTGATGGAGCCGTCGGCGGCCATGCAATCGGAGAGATAGTCGAAATCGCGGTTGTTCCAGGCCTCGTACAGGCTGCGTGCGAGGTTGGTGTTGTCTGCCATGAGAGCCTCCGCTCTGGCACCTGCCCACCCTGACCTTGGCAATCTAGTTTCCCGGGCCAGTGGGCGACAATAGCGCCATCGGGCGGTTCTCGCGCGGGGGAGAGACTCGCTCCCGGAACCCGGCTTGAAGAGGAGGTGTCGGCTAGTGTTCTGGTCCCGGTACATGCCCTGTGAGCGCTGTGGCGCGTCGCTGGACCGGACCGCCGCGGCGTCCCATGAGTGTGACCCCGAACGGCTGGCCGAGTACCAGATGTTCGGGATGCGGCACGAGATCGCGGGCTTCGAGAAGCGGCTGCGGGATTACCTGGACCGTGCGCATGGGCGGTTCGAGGTCTGGCTGGCGGCCCACCACGTCCGCCGCAAGACCTGATCGGGTGCAACTCACGGAGGCGCATCGCGCTCACGCTGGATTTCGTGACGGTTCGCGCGCCGCAACCCCGAGCAAGCAGTGCGTCGAAGTCCCCGGCTTGAAGGGAGCGCAGCCGCATAGGCATCCAGGACTTCGCACGGCATGCGAAGCGACCACGACCGGGGAGCGGGTGGGCTGGAGCTCGGTGAGCCGGAGGGCGAACTGGTGAGGCTCGATGTAGCGCGGGATGCGGGCGCGGGACTCCGGCAGCGCCCATTCGGTGGGCCCATTGGCTCAACGCCTCCGCGAGCCGGACCTGCCCGGCGGCGAAGGTGGGGGCGTCGAGCAGCCCCGTCCCCGAGGTCCGCCTCCGCTGAACGTGTGCCGGGAACCGCCGGGCGACCAATGTCCGCGTGTCTATCGCGAGCGGACCAATCGACCACCGGACACAACCCTGGAGGTCGCAGGGGCTTGCCGTTTATGGGTGATGCGACGACCGATCGTGCCGTTCTAATCTGGCGCGACGGCAAGACGGACGAGTCTGCGCGGATTTTCTTTGCCCCCGGAGCCAGGCGCACGTCCCCTGGCTGACCTGAAGGACCAGCTGCGCCCCCGGGAGGATCTCCATGGCTGCGACAGCTGTCCCGTCTCGACACCCGCGACCGGGAGTCGGTTGGCCCTGGGGGTTGGCGATCGCGGTGATGCTCACCATGGCCTGGGTCGGGGTGGCGCCGACCCAGCCGGCCACGGCGGCAGGAGTCGTGAGCTACGGGGGCGCCACCTCGGTCGCGCAGACCACGAAGACGCGTTCGGTGACCCTCACGAAGCCGGCCCGTGCGGCGGTCGGAGACGTGCTGGTCGCGAGCTTCACCACCAACAACACGCCGAAGATCGGCTCGAGGCCGGCGGGATGGACCTCCCTGCTCCCGGGCAGGTTGAGGGCAGGAAGCAGCAGCAGCTTGTTCGCCTTCTACCGCGTGGTCACCGCCACGGACGCCCAGCGCACCAGCTGGACCTGGACCCTCTCCTCACGCCAGGGCTGGAGCGGCGGTATGGCGCGCTACGTGGGTGTGGACCCGGACCGTCCCATCGACACCTCGGTGTCGGTGGCGAGGAGCTCGAGCAGGACCACGATCAGGGTGCCGAGCGTGACGACGACGACGAGCGGGACGATGCTCATCGGCGGCATCGGCGCCAACGCCGGCAGGTTCACCACGACCCAGCCCGCGGGGTGGACGCAGGCCTGGGAAAGAGCCCGCGGCGAGGCCTCGGCGCACGCCTACCGTCCACAGCAGAAGGCTGGAGCCACCCGTGGGCAGACCTGGACCGTGAGGTCGGCGCGCACGCTGGCTGGCTGGATGACCGCGCTACGGCCTGCACCTACGGCACCGACAACTCCGGCACCGACAACTCCGGCACCGACAACTCCGGCACCGACAACTCCGGCACCGACAACTCCGGCACCGACAACTCCGGCACCGACAACTCCGGCACCGACAACTTCGGCACCGACATCCCCGGCACCCACAGCCTCCTTCACCGTGACCCCAGCCAGCGGCACGGCGCCGTTGGCGGTGACCTTCACCGACACCTCCACCGGCAGCCCGACCAGCTGGCTGTGGGACTTCGGCGACGGCACCACCTCCGCCACCCAGCACCCCACCCACACCTACACGACCACCGGCACCTACACCGTGTCCTTGACGGCCACCAACGCCGCAGGCTCCGACACCGCCACCCGGACCGAAGCGGTCACCGTGCAAGCACCACCCCCCGGCGATGTCCCCGTGCTGGTCGGTGCCGGCGACATTGCCGACTGCAGCCTGTCGGAGGACAGCGCCACCGCGGCGCTGCTCAGCTCGACGCCCGGCACGGTCTTCACCCTGGGAGACAACGCCTATCCCGACGGCACTACGGCGGACTTCGCCGACTGCTACCACCCCACCTGGGGGATCGTGAAGGACCGCACCCGACCGGTGGCGGGGAACCACGAGTACCACACCACCAACGCCGCCCCCTACTACGCCTACTTCGGTGCCGCCGCCGGCGACCCGACCAAGGGCTGGTACAGCTACGACATCGGCACCGACTGGCACGTCGTCGTGCTGAACAGCAACTGCTCCTTCGTCGGCGGGTGCGGAGCAGGCTCGCCACAGGAGCAATGGCTCCGCGCCGACCTCGCCGCCAGCACCCGCGCCTGCACCGTCGCCATGTGGCACAACCCGCGCTTCAGCTCGGGCATCTACGGCGACGACTCCTCGACCAACGCGTTCTGGCAGGCCCTCTACCAAGACGGCGCCGAGCTGATCCTCACCGGCCACGAGCACCATTACGAACGGTTCGCGCCCCAGAACCCCGCCGGCGTCGCCGACCCGGCATACGGGATCCAGCAAATCATCGTCGGGACCGGCGGCAAGGACCTCCGCTGGTTCAACACGATCGCAGCGAACAGCCTGGTCCGCAGCGTGACCTCCCACGGAGTGCTGAAGCTGACACTCCACAGCGCCAGCTACGACTGGAACTTCCTGCCGATCCCCGGAGACGCCCTCAACGACAGCGGCACGAACACCTGCCACGGCGCCCCTTCCTAGAACGCCGCAGGTTCAGGTTGGTGGTCCCTGAGATGCGCGACCGCCCCGGGTCGCCTTCGGCAGAGTCGTCACGGTGGGGAGGACTTCCAAGCCTGGACGGTACGCGGCGGTCACATGGGCGACGGCGTCTGGGCCCGGGATTTTTCGTTGTGCGAGTGTGGGGCCGAGACGGCCCCTGACCGCGCTTCCACCCGGGACGCCGCGTCACATCAGCCGGCCTGGGCACTGTACGGCGACCCTGCCACGGCATAGCGTCAGAGATGATGCAACAGCGCATCTGTCAACGCTGGAAGGAGGAGCAGATGACATTCCTCGACAAGGCGAAGGCGACAGCCGAACGGGCGCGGGAGCAGGCCACACACGGCGTCGAGCTGGGCCGGACCCGGTTGGAAGGGGTGCAGGTCCACCGGAAGTACCTCCGGCTCCTGGAGAGGCTCGGTGAGGCGTACTACGCCGAGCAGAAGGGCACCGGGACGCACGAGAAGGTGGCTGCGGTGCTCGAAAAGGTGGACGCTCACACACGGTCGCACCCAGAGGTGACAACGGGCGTGGCCCCGACCCGCGCCGCGCGAGACATCATGCACGCCGGTGCCGAGTGCGTCGGCGAGAGCGACAGCCTGCTGACCGCAGCGCAGAAGATGCGTGACCTCGGCGTGGGTTCGATACCGGTCTGCGGCGCCGACGACCGCCTGCACGGGATCATCACCGATCGGGACATCACCATCCGTTGCGTGGCTGAGGGCCGTGACCCGGCCACGATGCGGGCGGTCGACCTGGCCCAGGGTGAGGTCTTCTGGGTGGACGCCGCTTCTGGGATCAACGAGGTGCTCCGTGAGATGGAGACCCACCAGGTCAAGCGGCTCCCGGTCATCGAGGACCACCGTCTCGTAGGGATGATCAGCGAGGCCGACCTGGCCCGGCACCTCAGTGAGGACCAGCTCGCGGAGTTCGTCGAGAAGGTCTACGGCGCAGCCTGAAGTCGCCGACATGAAGTGGCCGGGTGCTACCAGAAATGTGGCACCCGACCACACCACGGCGCAACCGGGCGGCTGAGCGCATGGTCATGCGCGCGGGGCGCCAGCCACCTCCTCGCTCGTTGGCTTGGGGGTGCGGCAGAGTTGGGCCGCGGCACGCGCACGCCGCCCTACGCTGGCCGCGTGACCCCGAGCGTCGAGGCAGCGCCGCCGCAGCTCCGCCACCACCAGCGCCTGGCACTCGACTCCCTCGACGCGGCCTGGGCGGAGGGGTGCACGCGCGCGTGGATCGTCCTCCCGCCCGGCGCGGGGAAGACGCTCGTCGGCGTGGAGACGGTCAGGAGACTGGTGGGCGAAGGCAAGGCCCGGCGGGGCGTCGTACTCAGCCCGAACACGGCCATCCAGGGGCAGTGGGTGGCGGCCGCGCAGAGCCGTCGGCTCACGGCCGGCACGGGAAGGGCGCTCGACCACGAGCTGACATCGCTGACCTACCAGTCCGTCGCGACGTTCGACCCGGACGACGAGGACGACGTCGACAGGGAGGGCGAAGGCTCGCTCATCACCAGGCTCCACCCCAACGGCGAGGCGCTCGTACAGTCGCTGAAGGACGCCGGCGAGCTGATCCTCGTCCTTGACGAGTGCCACCACCTGCTCCAGGTGTGGGGCCGGCTGCTGGCCGAGATCCTGCGCGAGCTGCCCAAGGCGACAGTCCTCGGGCTGACGGCGACGCCGCCCGACGCGATGACGCGGGAAGAGTCCGAGCTGGTGGCAAGCCTCTTCGGGCCGACGGTCTTCGAGGCGTCGATCCCCGGTGTGGTGCGGCAGGGCGACCTGGCGCCGTTCGCCGAGCTGGTGTGGCTGACCGAGCCGACTTCGGGGGAGCGGGACTGGCTCGCCGAGAGCGCCGTGCGCTTCGCCGAGCTGACCACGGACCTCCTCGACCCGGCCTTCGGCTCGGTGCCGCTGCTGCATTGGCTCGACCAACGGTTCGGCCCGAGCGGGCCGTCGTGGGCGGCGCTCAGCAAGGCCGAGCCGGAGCTCGCCCGCGCGGCACTCAGGCTCCACTACGCCGATGTGCTCGCCCTCCCGCAGGGCGCGACCCTCCACGAGGAGCATCGCCGGCCGCCGACAGCCGACGACTGGGTCCGCCTCGTCGACGACTGGGCCCGCGGCCACCTGCTGAGCAGTGACAAGGAGGAGGACGAGCGGGTCGTCCAGTCGCTCAAGCGGGCGCTGCCTTCGGTCGGCTATGTCTGGACCCGGCGCGGCATCCGCGCCGGCCGTTCGCCCGTCGACCGGGTGCTCGCGCGCTCGGAGTCCAAGACCACGGCGACCACCGCGATCGCCGCGCGCGAGTGGCTGGCGCTGGGGGAGCGGCAGCGGCTGCTCGTGCTCTGCGACCACGAGCAGGCCTCGGCGACCCTGCCGGCCGACCTCCACGGGGTCATCACCGCCCAATCCGGCTCGGCCCGCGCCGTGCTCCACGCGCTGCTCGACGACCCAGCCACCCCCGCCGCCCTGCTCGTCACCGGGGCCAACGTCGCCGGCGCCAAGGACACCCTCGCCGCACTCGTCGACCACGTCGCCGCGACCGACCCCCAGCTCGCCGCCGGCTTGGTCATAGACACCTCCGACGGCCTGCCCCGCCTCGTCGGCTCGTGGAGCAGCCGCGCGTGGGTGCCGCACGTGACCCGCTTCTTCGAGGCCGGCGGCGTCCAGGTGCTCGTCGGCACCCGCGGCCTGCTGGGCGAGGGCTGGGACGCGCGCCGGGTCACCGGCATCGTCGACCTCACGGCCGTCACGACCACCACCGCAGTCACCCAGACCCGCGGCCGGGCGCTGCGCACCGACCCAGCCCACCCCGACAAGGTCGCCATCAACTGGACCGTCGTCTGCGTCGCCGCCGGCCACCCGCGCGGCGACGGCGACTGGGGACGGCTGGTGCGCAAGCACACCGGCTACTTCGGCGTCGACCCCGACGGCTCCGTCGTCGACGGGGTCGCGCACATCGACGCCGCGCTCTCGCCGTACGCACCCCCGCCCGCCTCCGACTTCGACGCCATCAACGCGAGGATGCTGGCCCGCGCGGAAGCCCGCGCGATGATGCGCGAGCGCTGGCGCATCGGGGAGCCGTACGACGACCAGGCGGTGCGCACCGTCCGGCTGCGCCCTGGCGCCCCCGATCGGCTCGGCAGCGTCACGACGGTGCCGGCCGTCGTCGTACGCGAACAGGGCCTGGACGTGCGCGCCGACCTGCCGTGCCCCCTGCGCCCGGTGCCGCCCGCGATGACGTGGAGCGGGATCGTCGCCAGCGCAGGCTGGCTCGCCCTCGAGCCGCACTGGCTCGGCGCGCTGCCCCTCGCCCTGCCCGCCCTCGCGCCGCTGGTGCGCCGCTGGTCGTACGCCGAGCGCGGGCGCGCGCTGGTCGAGGCCGCCGCGGTCTCCCCGAGCCCGCTGCAGGTCGCCTCCGCGGTCGCGGACGGCCTGCACGAGGCAGGGCTCGTCTCGCAGGGCGCGGAGGCGCTGACCGTCTCGCTCACCGCGACGGGGGAGTACCGCATCCGCCTCGGGTCCGTCCCGGAGCAGCAGTCAGGCGCCTTCGCCGCCGCCCTGGAGGAGGTCTTCGCCCCGATCGCGTCGCCGCGATACGTGCTGCCGCGCTACGTCGTGGTGGAGGGCGAGCGGACCACGAAGGAGCTGGCCTCCATCGGCCGCGGCCGATCCTTCGCCGCCGACGGCGTCGTCTGGCACGCGGTTCCGTCCTGCCTGACCACGCGCCGTCGGGTCGAGGACTACGCGAAGGCGTGGGACCGCTGGGTCGGCGGCGGCACGCCCGTCTACACCGGGTCGCCCGAGGGCGCCGGCGTCCTGGCCGCCCAGCGTGGCAGCGACCCCTTCGACGTGACGACCGTGATCCGGCGGGAGTGGAGCTGAGGCTGATCACTCCAAGGCCCACGCCGAGCAGGCGAGGACGGTCGACTGGATGTCCGCGTCACCGACCTCAGGGGAGCCGCTCCAGCCGGGTCCAGCCGGTCCACCCGCGCTCGCGCATCAGCTCCATCAGCCGCTCGCCCCGGGGATCGGACTCGACCACGAGCGCATCGAGCAGATCGACGAACGGCACGTCCTCGAAGGCCTCGTCCTTGTGGTCCAGCTCACCGCGTGCGGACGCCTGTTCGACTATCTCGACCAGGATGTCGGCGGCCTCCGCCAGCCGTGAGTCGTCCGCGCCCGGCTCGAGGACGTCGCCGAGGAGGCGGTAGAGCCGGACGGTCAGCGGGTCCTCGAGCTGGGCGAACTTCTCCGGCATCCATGCCGCGATCCGGTCGGGCCAGCGAGCCGCGATCAGGATCCAGCCGTCCCGCTCGCCCTCGACCATCCGGTCCGACACCCCGAGCTCCCGGAGCCGGTCCAGGTAGGCGACCACCTCCGCGGGGAGGGCCAGGCTGTCTCCCGCCGCCAGCTGCGCGATCTGCTTCCGGTTGGTCTGCAGGCGCCTGATCTCGCTGCGCAGCCGCTGGTCGATCTCACGGACGGCGTGGCCGAAGGTCTCCTCGTCGGCGTCGAGCAGCTCGCCCACCTTCGCCAGCGGGACGCCGGCGTCGGCGAGGGTGCGGATCTTGATCAGCTGCACGACGGCCAGGGCGCCGTAGCTGCGGTAGCCGGAGGCGTCCCGCTCCGGCTCCGGCAGCAGCCCCACCTGGTGGTAGTGCCGCACCGCCCGCACCGTGACGCCGGCATAGGCCGCCAGCTGGCCGATCGTCAGCATGACCTGATCATGCCCTCAGCTCGCCTGGACCCGGGTGAAGAGGCGGCGTGCCCACAGGTTGCTCAGCACGCCGATGAGCACGCACCAGCCGACCGCCCACGCCGCGTCCGAGCCGGCCGAGCCGCCGCTCATCCACGCCCGCAGGGTGTCGATCATCGGCGTGAACGGCTGGTATTCCGCGAACCAGCGCAGTCCGGCCGGCATCGAGTCGGTGGGCACGAAGCCACTGGAGAGGAAGGGCAGGAACATCAGGGGCATCGGGGTGTTGCTCGCCGTCTCGGCGTTGGGCGCGGCAAGGCCGAGGCCGACGGTGAGCCAGGTGAGCGCGAGCGTCATCGACAGCACCAGCAGGGCCACGCCGAGCCAGCCGAGGGCCGTGCCGCCGCTGCGGTAGCCGAGCAGGAGGGCGACCCCGAGCACGACGACGAGGGCGACCACGGTCTGGATGATCGCGCCGAGCACCCGGCCGGTGAGGACCGCCGACTTCGCGATGGCCATGGCGCGGAAACGGTCGATGATCCCCTTCTCCATGTCCAGGGCGATCGAGTAGGTGGTGCTGAGCGACACCGACGCGATCGTGATCATGACGATCGCCGGCAAGATGAACGCCAGGTAGTCCGCGCGGTCGTCACCACCGGGGAGGCCGGCGCCCATGGTCCCCCCGAAGACGTAGACGAAGAGCAGCAGGAAGAGGAGCGGCTGAGCGATCAGCATCAGCGTCAGCGACTTGTAGCGCACCATCTGCAGCAGGTTGCGGCGCAGCATTGTCCAGCTGTCGCGCAGGGGCTGGGGGCCGGCGTTGGTGGCGATGCTTGGCGCGCTCATCGGGCGGCCTCCTCGGTCTCGTGGTGCTCGGATGCGTGGGTGGGGTGGCCGGTCAGGGCCAGGAAGACGTCGTCCAGGTCGGGCGTGTGCACCTCGAACCCGGTCACGGCGTCGTCGTCGAGCCGGCCGACCAGGGACTGCAGCGAGCTGAGCTCGCCGTCGTGGGGCACGCTGAGGGTGAGGCTCTCCTCGTCGGCGGTGGCACCGGGGAAGGTGGCCATTGCGGCGGACAGGCCTTCCCACGAGGTGAAGGTGATCTCCACCCGGCCGCCGGGCACCAGCCGCTTCAGCTCGGCCGGCGTGCCCTCGGCGACCAGGGTGCCGCCGTCCAGCACGCCGATGCGGTCGGCGAGCTGGTCGGCCTCCTCGAGGTACTGCGTGGTGAGGAGGATGGTGACGCCGTCGGCGACCAGCTCCCGCACGATCTGCCACAGCTCCCGGCGGCTGCGCGGGTCGAGGCCGGTCGTCGGCTCGTCGAGGAAGATCAGCCGCGGTGAGCTCACCAGGGTCATGGCGAGGTCGAGGCGGCGCTTCATGCCCCCGGAGTACGTCGCGGCGCGACGGTCGGCCGCGTCGGTGAGGTCGAACCTGGCGAGCAGCTCCGCGACCCGGCTCGTCGCCTCGGCGGCTCGCAGGTGGCCGAGGTCCGCCATCAGCCGGAGGTTCTCCCGCCCCGTGAGGAGCTCGTCGAGCGCGGAGAACTGCCCGGTGACGCCGATCGAGCGGCGTACGGCGTCGGACTCGCGGCGTACGTCGAAGCCGGCGACCCTCGCCTCGCCCGCGTCGGTGAGGTCGAACCTGGCGAGCAGCTACGCGACCCGGCTCGTCGCCTCGGCGGCTCGCAGGTGGCCGAGGTCCGCCATCAGCCGGAGGTTCTCCCGCCCCGTGAGGAGCTCGTCGAGCGCGGAGAACTGCCCGGTGACGCCGATCGAGCGGCGTACGGCGTCGGACTCGCGGCGTACGTCGAAGCCGGCGACCCTCGCCTCGCCCGCGTCGGCGGTGATGAGGGTCGAGAGGATGCGGACCATGGTGGTCTTGCCGGCGCCGTTGGGGCCCAGCAGGGCGTAGACCGTGCCCGTGTGCACGGTGAGGTCGATGCCACGCAGGACGGCGTTGTCGGCGTACGACTTCGTCAGCCCGGCGACCTCGATCGCAGTGGTGTGGTTGGTCATGACAGCAGCGTGCAGGGTTGACGCTGCGTCAAGGTCAAGCCGCAACCTCGGGCGCACTCGGCGCTGCCCCCGTCGCCGAGGTGGCTGCGCTGCGTCGGGATGTGCCGCAACGAGGAGTGAGTCGATGGTCACAGCGTCCCTCCGTGACGCGTGACTTGACTTGCAGGGCCGACACTGGGTTGGCTGCCACTTAGGTAAGGCTTACCTAAGGAGAATCTCGGTGCTTTCCCCTGTCACCGCTGCCGGCACCCGGTGTGCCCGCGCGCTGGACGCGGAGTCGCTGCCTGCCGTCGTGCGCGACCACCTGCTCGAACGCGCCGGCCGGGAGCCGATCAGCGGCTATGTCTACGACGCGAGCGTCGCAGCCTCGCGTGCGCGCATGTTGCGCGCTGCGCTGCCGCCGTGGGCGACGCTGCTTTTCGCGGTGAAGTCCAACGGGCACGCTCCGGTGCTCCGGGCACTGCTCGCCGAGGGCGGCGTCGACGGCCTCGAGGTCGCCTCCGCCCACGAGGCGCGCCTGGCCGCGACGCTCCTGCCTGCGGGTGCCCCGCTGGCCGCCGCGGGTCCCGCCAAGCACCCGCAGCTGCTGGGTGAGCTGCTCGACGCCGGCGTCACCGTCCTCCACGCCGAGAGCGAGCTCGAGCTGCGCCGGATCTCCGTGGCGGCGCAGGAGCGGGGCGTCCGCGCTGCCGTCGCGCTGCGGGTGAACCCGGCGGAGGTCGCGGTCACCGGCACGCTCGCCATGGGTGGCCGCAGCTCCGCGTTCGGCATTCCCGAGCCGGACGTGCCCGCCGCGATCGAGCACGCCTTAGGCCTGCCGGGCATCGACCTGGTCGGCTTCCACATGCACGCCGTCTCCGGCAACAGGGACGCCCGAGCCCACGCGGCGTACGTCGGCTGGGTGCTGGACTGGTCGCTCGAGACCGCGCGCACCCGCGGCGTGGACCTGCGCTGGGTCGACGCCGGCGGCGGCCTCGGCGTGTCCTACGACGGCTCGCCGGAGCTCGACCTGGCCGTGCTCGCCGAGGAGCTGGACCGCCTGCAGCCGCCCGCAGGCGTCGAGGTGGTCCTCGAGCCCGGACGCTGGCTCGTCAACTCGTGTGGCTGGTACGCCGCCGAGGTCGTCGACATCAAGGACTCCTACGGCCAGACGTTCG
Source organism: Nocardioides gansuensis (assembly GCF_003076135.1). GTDB lineage: Bacteria > Actinomycetota > Actinomycetes > Propionibacteriales > Nocardioidaceae > Nocardioides > Nocardioides gansuensis. The sequence goes on from NZ_QDGZ01000006.1 coordinate 191,939, forward strand.
TCATCGTCCGCGGCGGCATCGGCGGCTATGCGCTGCCGGGCACCGAAGACTTCCCGTTCCCCGTCGCGGTGCTCCCGCGCGAGGAGTGGGCGGGCCCCGGCCCGCGCCCGGAGCGTCGTACGACGGCGGTGACCGTCAGCGGCGAGCTCTGCACGCCGGAGGACGTCCTCGTCCGCGACGTCGTCATGGAGCGCGTCCGCGTGGGCGACCTCCTCGTCTTCCCGCAGGCGGGCGCCTACGGGCACGAGTTCGCCCTCAACGCCTTCCTCGGCCACCCCGTGGCGACCCGCCACGTCCTCGCCGGCACGCCCGTGCCCGGCGCCCTGTCCAGTCCCGCCTGATCCCTCCCAAGAACCGGAGACCCCATGTCCGTCGACGTCCAGTCCCGATCCCGGCACCACGACCGCGAGCAGGTGATCAGCCGCCAGGACACCCGTGAGTCGTCGGCGCGCACCTACGCCCGCACGCTCACCATGGTCCCGGTCAAGGCCCGTGGCATGACCATCACCGGTGCCGACGGCCGCACCTACCTCGACTGCCTCTCCGGCGCCGGCACCCTCGCGCTCGGCCACAACCACCCGGTGGTGGTCGAGGCCGTACGCCGCGTCATCGACGACGGCGCCCCGTGGCACAGCCTGGACATCGCGACGCCGCAGAAGGACGAGTTCACCGACGAGCTCTTCGCCACCCTGCCCCGCTCGCTGCAGGAGAAGGGCCGGATCCAGTTCTGTGGACCTGCCGGCACCGATGCGGTCGAGGCCGCGCTCAAGCTGGCCCGCACCGCCACCGGCCGCCAGCCGGTCCTCGCCTTCACCGGCGCCTACCACGGCATGACCGCCGGGGCGCTGGCGATCAGCGGCGGCGTCTCCGCCAAGACCCCCATGGCCGGCGTCGCGGCCGAGGGCGTCCGCCTGCCGTTCCCCTACGAGTACCGCTGCCCGTTCGGCGTCGGCGAGGGACGCACGGATGCCCTCTCCGCGGCGTACGTCGAGCGCTTCCTCGACGACCCGAACGGTGGCCTCGTCGAGCCCGCCGCCATGATCATGGAGGTCGTCCAGGGCGAGGGTGGAGTCATCCCGGCTCCGCACGCCTGGATGCTGGCGATGCGCCAGATCACCGCCGACCGGGACATCCCGTTGATCGTCGACGAGGTGCAGACCGGCGTCGGCCGCACCGGGACGTTCTGGGCGAGCCAGGGCGCGGGCATCGAGCCCGACGTCATGGTCATGTCGAAGGCGATCGGCGGCACCCTGCCGCTCGCGGTCATCGTCTACGCCGACCACCTCGACGCGTGGGCCCCGGGTGCGCATGCCGGCACCTTCAGGGGCACGACCCTGGCCATGGCTGCCGGTGCCGCGACCCTGCGCCACGTCCGCGTGGAGGGCCTCGCCGACCGCGCCGCCGAGCTCGGCGAGCGCATCGTCGGCCGCCTCCGCGCCCTCCAGGCGCAGCAGTCCTGCATGGGCGACGTCCGCGGCCGGGGCCTGATGCTCGGCGTCGAGATCGTCGAGCCTGGCTCCGCCCCGGACGCCGCGGGCAGCCGCCCGGCCGCTCCGGCCCTCGCGCTGCGGATCCGCCAGGGGTGCCTGTCGCGGGGCCTGATCGTCGAGCTCGGTGGCCGCCACGACGCCGTCGTCCGCCTGCTGCCGCCGCTCGTGATGACCGACGAGGAGTGCGAGACCGTCCTCGAGCGACTCTCCGAGGCGATCGCCGTCGCGGAGCGGGAGGCGACCACGTGAGCGCCTCCCTGCCCCTGGAGTCACTCGTGGCGACCGCGCTCACCGCGCTCGCTGCCGGCCGCAAGGAGCGCGGCGGCCCGCTGCCCGCGGCCACCCCGGCCGAGGTCGAGGCGGCAGTCGATGCTGCCCTGGCGGGGGAGGCGCTCCCGCTCGACGGCGTGGGGGAGGAGGAGGCGCTGGCGACGCTGGCCGCCACCGTGGCCGCCGGCGCTGCCGACCCGGCCGACCCCGCCTGCACCGGCCACCTGCACTGCCCGCCGCTCGAGGTCGCGGTCGCCGCCGACCTCGTCGCGAGTGCCCTCAACCAGTCGATGGACTCGTGGGACCAGGCGCCCGCGGCCACCGTGCTGGAAGAGCGCGTGGTCGAGGCCCTCGGCGACCTGGCCGGCCTTTCGGGCGCCGCCGGGGTGATCACCACCGGTGGCACCGCGAGCACCTACACGGCGCTGATGCTGGCCCGCGACGCCGCTCCCGACCCGGTCACCGTCTTCAGCTCGGAGCTCGCGCACTTCTCCGCCGACCGCGGCACGCACCTGCTCGGCCTGGGCGAGGTCGTCAAGGTCCCGTGCGACGCGGACCAGCGCATGGACGTCACCGCGCTCGCCCGCCTGCTCGCCGGGTGCCCCGCCGGCACCCGCCCGATCGTCGTGGCCACCGCCGGCACGACCGACTTCGGCAGCATCGACCCCCTGCGCGAGATCGCCGGCCTGGTCCACGCCCGCGGCGGCTGGGTGCACGTCGACGCGGCGTACGGCGGCGGCCTGCTCTTCTCGCAGCAGCACCGCCACCTGCTCGACGGCCTCGAGCTGGCCGACACCGTCTCGCTCGACCTGCACAAGCTCGGCTGGCAGCCCGCGGCGGCCGGCGTGCTGCTGGCCCGAGGCCCGGAGCTGTTCGGCCCGCTGGCCCGCCGGGCGGCGTACCTGAACCCGCTCGACGACGAGGAGTCCGGCTACACCTCCCTGCTCGGCCGCTCGCTGCGCACGACGCGCCGTGCCGACGTGCTGAAGATCGCGGTCACGCTGCGTGCCCTCGGCATCACGGGCCTCGGGGAGCGGGTGGACACGTGCCTCGAGCTGGCCGGCTACGCCGCCGAGGCGGTCCGCCGGCGCCCTGACCTGCAGCTGCTCTGCGACCCGGTGCTGTCCACCGTCGTCTTCCGCTACGTCGGTCCGGCCGGCACCGCGGACGACGAGGTCAACGGCCGCCTGCGCCGGGCGCTGCTGGCGTCGGGCAAGGCCGTCGTCGGCCGCACCGAGCACGAGGGCCGCGTGCAGCTCAAGCTCACCGTCCTCAACCCGGTGGCGACGCGGGCGGACGTGGACTCCGTCCTCGACCTGGTGGTCGCCGCCGGCCGGGCGGAGCAGGCCCGATGAGCACCACGCAGGCCGCCTCGTCGGCACGGTCGGCGGAGGTCGTGCGGGCGCGCGCCGGCCTGCTGGCGCGCGACGTGCTGCTGCGCTGCTGGCTGCGCGAGACCGGGCAGGAGGTGACCCGCACCGGCCCCCTCGAGGTCGAGCTGCCGGCGACGGGGGAGCGGGTCGAGGTGGAGGTGCTCGCGGTCTCGCCGATCGGCGCCCACGGCCTCGGTGTCGTTCTCGACCGCGAGCGCCGGGTGCTCTCCCTCCCGGCGCTGGCCGGGATGCTCACCCGCGAGGCCGCGGCCCGTGGGGGCGGCGACGCCGCCGACGCCCTGGCCCGCATCGTCGAGTCCGCCCGGCGCCTGGAGGGGTACGCCGTGGCGCGCGCCGAGGAGGTCGGGGCGCCGGACCTGCCGCGATGGCTGCTCGGCGAGCAGGACCTGGTCTCCGGCCACCCGTGGCACCCGATGACCAAGAGCCGCGACGGCCTCGCCGACGAGCTCGACGCCCGCTACGCGCCCGAGGCCCGCGGTCGCTTCGCGGTCCACTGGCTCGCCGCCGCGCCCGAGGTGGCCGCCTTCGGCGGCACCGGGCTCGACGTACCTGCCTTGATGCACCGGCTCGCCGGTCCGCTCGCCGAGGACCTGCCCGAGGGCTGGCTGCCGGTGCCCGCCCACCCGTGGCAGGCCGACGACCTCAGGAGCCGCCCCGCAGCCGCGGCCCTGCTCGACGCAGGCCTGCTGCGCGACCTGGGCCCCGGTGGCGCCCCCTGGTGGGCGACCTCGTCCCTGCGCACCGTCGGTCGTCCCGGCGAGGACGTCATGCTCAAGCTCAGCATGGGGCTCCGGGTCACCAACAGCCGCCGCGAGAACACCCGGGACGAGGGCCGGCTGGCCGTTCACACCGCGGAGCTCGTCGACGCCGGCCTCGGCGACGCGCTGGCCGCCGCGCACCCGCACTTCGGCCTGGTCCTCGACCGCGGCTGGCTCGGCGTCGACGGCAACGGCCCGGTGGGGCTCGAGACCGTGCTGCGCCAAGTGCCGTTCGATCCGGCCGCCGACGTGACCTGTGCCGGTGCCCTGCTCGACCCGCGCCCCGACTGCTCGCGCCCGCCGGTCGCCGAGGCGGTCTCGCGCACTGCGTCGGCCCACGGCCTCGGTGTCGTCGAGGCTGCGGAGCTGTGGCTCCGCCGCTGGCTCGAGGTGGTCGTCGAGCCGATCCTGTGGCTGCACGGCACCTGGGGCATCGGCCTGGAGGCGCATCTCCAGAACGTGCTCGTGGAGCTCGACGCGGACGGCCTCCCGTGCCAGGGCTGGTATCGCGACAACCAGGGCTGGTACGCCGCCGAGTCGGCCGTGCCGCGCCTTGCGACGATCCTGCCGACCGTGGGCCGGGACGCCCCGCTGGTCTTCGCCGACCGGCTCGTCGTCGACCGCGTCGCCTACTACGTCGGCGTCAACCACGTGCTCGGCGTGGCAGCGGCGGTGGCAGCGGCCACCGCGGTGCCGGAGCAGCGGCTGCTCGCCGTCCTCGCGGAGCACCTCGAGGCCCACCTGGCCGGTCCGGCCCCGTCGGCCGTCGCGGAGCTGCTGCTCCACGCCCCGACGCTGCCGACCAAGGCCAACCTGCTCACCGGCGTGGATGGTCGCGACGAGGTCGCCGCCCCCGTGGAGACCCAGTCGGTCTACGTCGAGATCCCCAACCCCCTGCGTGAGGTGACCCGATGACGCACGACCTGGTCGGAGTCGGCCTGGGCCCGTTCGGCCTCTCGCTGGCCGCGCTCGCCGACGGCGTACCGGAGCTGGACGCGGTCTTCGTCGACCAGCGTGACTCCTTCTCCTGGCACCCGGGGCTGCTGATCGAGGGCGCGACCCTCCAGGTGCCGTTCCTCGCGGACCTGGTCACCCTGGTCGACCCGACGAGCCGCTGGTCCTACCTCAGCTACCTGCGCGAGCAGGGCCGGCTCTTCCGGTTCTACTTCGCCGAGCGGTTCCTCGTGCCCCGCCGTGAGTACGACGCGTACCTGCGCTGGGTCGCCCATGCGCTGCCGTCGTGTCGCTTCGGCACCCGCGTCGACGCGGTCGTCTGGGACGAGGTGGGCGAGGTCTTCCGCGTGACCACGACCGAGGTCGCCAGCGGCCGCAGCGAGACGCTCGAGGCGCGGGCCGTCGTCCTCGGCGTCGGCACGGAGCCGGTCGTGCCCGAGGCGTTCGCCGGCGCGCTGGGCAAGCAGGTCGTGCATGTCGCGGACTACCTCGACAGCCGCCCGCTCCTGCTCGATGCGGGCAGCGTCACGGTCGTCGGCTCGGGCCAGTCGGGTGCCGAGGTCTTCCTCGACCTGCTCCAGGCCCAGGCCGAGACGGGCAGCAGCTTGCGCTGGCTCAGCCGCACCCAGGCGTTCGCACCGATGGAATACTCCAAGCTCGGGCTGGAGCACTTCACGCCGGACTACACGGCGTACTTCCACGGCCTGCCGGAGGAGACGCGTGACGCGCTCGTGCCGTCGCAGTGGCAGCTCTACAAGGGCATCAGCGCCGACACGATCGCCGAGATCTACGACCTGCTCTACGAGCGCACCGTCGACGGCCGCACCGTCGACGCGGAGCTCCGCCCGGGGGTCGGCGTCACCGCCTGTGCCACGGACGGCGACCGCCTGCGGCTGACCTGCCGGCACCTGACGCAGCAGCGCGAGTTCGAGGTCGGGACCGAGGCCGTCGTGCTCGCCACCGGGTACGCTGCCCGCCGGCCCGCCTTCCTCGAGCCGCTGCTCGACGTCCTGGACCTCGACGACCGCGGCCGCTACCAGGTGGCCGCGGACTACCGGGTCGCCACCGCCCCGTCGGTCACGGGCGGCCTCTACGTGCAGAACGCCGAGGCGCACACCCACGGCGTCGGTGCGCCCGACTTGGGCCTCGGCGCCTGGCGTGCCGGGACGATCCTGTCCGCGGTCACCGGCCGGCAGCTGCTGCCGGCGCACCAGGGCGCGTTCACCACCTTCGGGGCGCCGTGAGCAGCCCCCCGGCCGGGGGCGGCCACGCCCGCGCCGTGCTCGCCGGCGTGGTGGCCCTGCAGCTGGTCGCCGAGACCGCGCTGACGCCGTACTGGCCGCTGCTGTTCCGCGAGCTGTTCGGCATGCACGAGCTCGCGGCGACCGGCAGCTACCTCTCGGTGTGCCGCTTCGCCGGCCTGCTGGCGATGCCGCTGTGGGGGCTGCTGGCGCTGCGGCTCCCCGCGCGGAGCCTGATCGTGGCGGGCCTGCTGGGCAGTGCGGTCTTCGACCTTGCGCTCGCCCTGGCGCCGACCTGGTGGACGTTCACGGCGTGCTCTGCGGGGGTCGTCGCCTGCGGCTCCTCGCTGGTGCTGGCCTACCCGGCGCTCGTCTCCGTCGTCGAGCAGGACGGCCGGCGGGACCGCCGGAGCGCGGTCGTGCTCTTCTGGGCGGTCTTCCACGTGGCCGCGGTGGGATCGACGCTGGTCGGAGCCGCGGTCGTCGGGATGGAGCAGCCGCGCTGGGGCCTCGGCGCCTTCGCCGTGGTGGACCTGCTCCTGGCTGCGCTCGTGTGGGCGAGGGTCGAGCGCCGGCCTGCGGTCGAGACCGCGGCGCCGGCCGAGCAGCCAGCGGTTGCCGCGACCACGGCGCCCTCGCGGCGCTCGTTGCTCCTCCTCGTCGTGGCCGTCGTCGCGGCCGATGCGGCGATCGCCGTGGCGCGCCCGTTCTTCGTCGAGCTGCTGGTCGCCGGCGGCACGTCGGTCGAGGTCGCGGGCTGGATGTTCCTGCTCCCGGCCGTCGGGTCCCTGGCGGTGCTCCCGGTCGCAAGCCGCCTGCTCGACCGCCCGGGTGTCGCACTGGTCCCGGCGTGCGCCCTGATCGCCGCGGCGGCCTACCTGGTGCAGGCAGCCACCAGCGACCACCTCCTGGCCCTCGCGGCCGGGCGGCTGCTGCTCGGTGCCGCCACCGGCGTGCTGCTCGTCGCGCTCGACCTCGCGGTCTTCGCGCAGGTGGGCACCGCCGGGCCGGCGTTCACGGCGGTCGAGACCGGGCGCTCCGCCGCTCTGCTGGCCGCCCCACTGCTCGCCACCGTCCTCGCCGGCCCCTCGCTCGGCGGGCCCCTCCTCGGTAGTGCCCTGCTCGTCGTGGTGTCCGGTGTGCTGCTCGCGCTGCACGGCCGCCGCACCCGTGTCCCTTCCGTCCCTCCGACCCCCCAGGAGCCCCTCCATGTCGTCGACCCTGTCGCCTGAGACCCAGGTCGCGCTCGCTCCGTCGGCCGAGCAGTTCGCGCGCGCCGGCGCGCACCTCGTCGCGCGCGCCCTCTCCGAGCTCGCCCACGAGGAGCTGGTCCGTCCCGAGTCCGACGCCGACGGCCACCAGCTCCGGCTCGGCGAGGTCACCTACACCTTCGCCGCCGAGCGTGACGCGTTCACCGCGTGGCACGTCGACGCGGCCAGCGTCCGCCGCGACGGCGTGCCCGCCACCGACCCCGTGCGGTTCTTCCTCGACGCCCGCCACGTCGCCGGCTTCGACGCGGTCACGCTGTCGGAGATCGTGACTGAGGCGACCCGCACCTGGGCCGCCGAGGCGCGCTGCCTCGCGGCCAGTCGCCCGGTCACCGAGCTGCTCGAGCTGTCCTACGCCGAGCTCGAGCAGCATCTCCCGGGCCACCCCGTGCTGGTGCTCAACAAGGGCCGCATCGGTCTCGACGCCGACGACCTCGACCGCTTCGGCCCCGAGGCCCGCCGCACCGTCACCCTGGTCTGGTACGCCGCCCACCCCGACCTCGCGACGTACGCCGCGGAGCACGGGCTCGACCTCGGTCGCCTCCTCGCCGAGGAGCTCACCGACGAGGAGCGCACGACCTTCGAGGCCGCGCTCGCCGCCGCCGGAGCAGGCAGCTGCGACTGGGTCTGGTTCCCGGTGCACCCCTTCCAGGACAAGACCGTCGTCCGGACCCTGTTCGCCCCCGAGCTCGCCGCGGGCCGGCTGGTCCGCCTCGGCGAGGGCGTCACCGACTACCGACCCGTCCAGTCCGTGCGCAGCCTCGTCGGGGAGGCACACCGCGACGTGAAGACGTCGCTGCTCATGCGCAACACGCTGGTCTGGCGCGGCCTGGGCGCGGACGCCACCGAGGCGGCCCCGCTCGCCAGCGAGTGGCTCGGCCGCCTGCACGCCGAGGACCCGGAGCTGCAGGCGACCGGCATCGCGTTCCTCCGCGAGGTCGCCACCGTCGTCGTCCGGCACCCGCACTTCCGCGACGTCCCCGACGCCCCCTACCGGTACGCCGAGCTGCTCGGCGCCGTCTGGCGCGAGCCGGTCGAGCGCCAGCTGGCGCCGGGGGAGCGGGCCCGCTCGCTCGCCACCCTCCTCTACGTCGACCCCGGCGGCCACGCGCTCGTCGCGGAGCTGGTCCGGCGCTCGGGCCTCGACGCCCGCGCCTGGCTGCGGCACCTGTGCGACGCGATGCTGCCGGGCCTGCTGCTGTGCCTGACTCGCCACGGTGTGGCGTTCTGCCCGCACGGCGAGAACACGATCCTGGTCTTCGAGGGCGCGCTGCCCACGCGGATCCTGCTCAAGGACTTCGCGGAGGACATCACCCTGCTGCCCGGTCGCGACTACCCGGGCCTCGACCCGGTCGCCGAGAAGGTCCTGGTGCGCTGGCCGCTGGCCGAGATGGCGCACAGCATCATCAGTGCCGTCTTCACCGGCCACTTCCGCTACCTCGCGCCGCTCATGCGCCAGCACGCCGGCCTGGCGGAGGACGCCTTCTGGGCCGAGGTCCGTGCCTCGCTGCTGGCCTGGCGTGCCGCCCACCCGGAGCTCGCCGAGGCGTTCGACGAGCTCGGCCTGCTGGCGCCCCACTACGAGCGCATCGCCCTGAACCGCGAGCAGCTCACCGGCGGGGGCTTCCACGACCGCGCCGAGCGCGACGCCGAGCCGGACCAGATGCACGGCCACATCCCGAACCCGCTCCACGTGGGGGAGGAGGCGTGACCGGGCCGATGACGATCGACGCCCTGCGCGAGGCGGTCGCGGCCGGACAGGTCGACGAGGTCGTCCTCGCGCTGCCCGACCTCGCCGGCCGCCTCCAGGGCACTCGCCTCGGGGCGCGGTACTTCCTCGACCACGTCCTCGACGACGGGTTCGGCGCCTGCACCTACCTGCTCACCACCGACGTCGAGATGAACGTCGTGGCCCAGGTCGCCCAGCTCGACCCCGATGGCACCGGCTACGGCGACATGGTGCTCCGCCCGGACCCGTCCTCGCTGCGGCCGCTGCCGTGGGACGAGGGCACCGTCCTGGTCGTCGCCGACGCCCACCACGCCGACGGGCTCCCGGTCTCGGTGGCGCCGCGCCAGGTGCTCCGCGACCAGGTCGCCGCGCTCGCCGAGCGCGGGCTGACGGCGTACGCAGGCTTCGAGCTGGAGTTCCGGGTCTTCACCGAGAGCTATGCGCAGGCCGCGGCCGCCGGCTGGCGCGAGCTGACCCCCGCCACCCGCCACGGCGTCGACTACGCGCTCAACGGCCTCGAGGGCCTGGACCGGCTGACCCGCCGGCTGCGCCGCGAGATGGGCGCCGCCGGGCTGCTGCTCGAGTCAGCGCGCGGCGAGTGCGCCCCGGGACAGTACGAGATCGTCTTCCGGTACGACGAGGCGCTCGCCGCCGCGGACCAGGCGGCGTTCTTCAAGACCGGCGTGAAGCAGGTGGCCGCCCAGGAGGGCTTGGCCGCCACCTTCCTCCCGAAGTACGACGCGGGGGAGGGCAGCTCGTGCCACTTCCACGTCAGCCTCCGCGACGCCGACGGGCGGCCGGTCTTCCCGGGCGAGGGCCCGCACGGCATGTCGGAGCTGCTGCAGCACGCACTGGCGGGCCAGGTCGCGCTGCTGCCGGAACTCACCCTGCTCTTCGCGCCGACGGTCAACGCGTTCAAGCGGCTACGGCCGGGAGCCTTCGCGCCCGTCCACGCCGCGTGGGGGCCCGACAACCGGCTCACCGCGCTGCGGCTGGCCGGCCGCGGTGGCTCCCTGCGCATCGAGCACCGGGTGCCCGGATCCGACGCCGACCCTTACCTCGCGCTCGCGGGCATCCTGCTCGCCTTCCGCCACGGCATCGAGGAGCAGCCCGACCTGCCGCCGGCGACGGTCGGCGCCCCGGCCGCCGACGCGGTCGCGCTGCCGGACAGCCTGCCGGCGGCCGCGCGCCTGCTCGAGCAGAGCCAGGTCGCGCGCAAGGGCCTCGGCGATGCCGTGGTCGACGCGCTGGTCGCCGCTGCCCGCGCCGAGTGGGCGGCGTACTGCTCGGTCGTCAGCGAGTGGGAGCGCGCCCGCGGGTTCGAGCGACGCTGATCGCGTGCCGCTCCGGGTGTCCGATGCGGAATGCCCGCCCGAGCGGGCGTCAGCGAGACCCGTTGGTGCGGTCCCGAAGTGCAGCGACCGCGGCCTCCACCTCGTGGGTGAGCCTGGCGAGGATCTGCCCTGATCCCTGGATCTGGCCGGCGTCGCCGAGTGCCTCCAGCTCGGCGGCGGAGTCGGCCACCCGGGGGAGGCCGAGATTGAGCGCGCTGCCCTTGAGCCGGTGGGCGGAGGCGACCAGCGAGGTGGCGTCGCCCTGGTCGAGGGCGGCGCGGATCGCTGCAAGGTGGTCGGCGGCGTTGGCCATGAAGGAGGCTGCGGTGCGTTCGAAGAAGCTGATGCCGTCCTTGACGAGCTCGTCGAGCATCTCGATCCGGTCGGGGTCGAGGACGCCCGGGTCGGGCGCGTCAGCTCTGGCGGGCGCGGCGGACCAGTCTGGTTGCGCGGGTGGATCCGTGGCCGCCTGACCCGTGGACGGCCGGGTCCTGGTCCACTCTCCGATGGCGCGGGCCAGCTCGTCCGCGTTCACGGGCTTGGTGAGGAAGTCGTCCATGCCGGCCGCGAGGCAGCGCTCGCGTTCTCCCTCCAGGGCGGACGCAGTCATCGCGATGATCGGCACTCGCTGGCCGGCGGGCTCATGCTGTCGCACGATCCGGGTGGCATCGAAGCCGTCCATGCGGGGCATCCGGCAGTCCATGAGGACGGCACCGTAGTCGTGCGGGCGGGTGAGCCTCTCGACCGCCTCGATCCCGTCACCGACGACGTCGACGGCACATCCCATCTGCTCGAGCAGGCCGATGGCGACCAGCTGGTTGACGGGGATGTCCTCGACGAGGAGCACGCGGACGCCGAGTCCCGGCGCTTCGTCCCTGCCGGGCTCGACGAGGTCGAAGGGTGACCCGAGGAGCGCGTGGAGCCGGTTGTGCAGGTCGGCGTGCCGCACCGGTTTGGCGAGGGTGTGCTCCGGCCGGAGGTCTCCGGCTTCCGGGAGCGCCAGCGCGGGGTCGGGGGAGAGCAGCAGGATCGACGTCTCTCGCAGCGCGGGATCGTCGCGCATGTGACGGGCGAGCGCGAGGCCGTCACGCCCGGGCATCTGGTGATCGACCAGGGCGATGTCGAACGGCTCGCCCGACCCGACCGCGTCCGCGAGGATCTTGATCGCGGCGTCGGCTGACCCGGCTGACATGGTCGTCATGTGCCAGGCGGAGAGCTGCCTCTCGAGTCGCAGGCGGCTGGTGTCGTTGTCGTCGATGACAAGCACGCGTCGACCGCGGAGCTTCGGGACCGGGGACGTGCGTGCCGTGGCGGGATCGGCCCGCTCGAGCGTGGCGGTAAAGGAGAAGGTGCTGCCGGCCCCGGGCTCGCTGGTCACCCAGATCTCGCCGCCGAGCGCCGCGACGAGGCGCTTGCAGATCGCCAGCCCGAGCCCGGTGCCGCCGTGCCTGCGGGTGGTGGAGGCGTCGCCCTGGATGAAGGCGTCGAAGAGTCGTTCGCTCTCGTCCGGCTCGATGCCGACGCCGGTGTCGATGACGTCGACACGCAACGCCACGTCGGTGGGCGTTTCGCGCTCGATGCGGGCGTCGATGACGACCTCGCCCTTGTCGGTGAACTTCACCGCGTTCGACCCGAGATTGATGACGACCTGCCCGAGGCGCACCGGGTCACCACGAAGCCGGAGCGGGACGTCAGGATCGCAGGCGACGACCAGCTCGAGGCCCTTCTCGTGCGCGTGTCGGCTCAGCACGGAGGCGGCCCGGTCGAACACGGCACGGACGTCGAACTCGGCCGTCTCGAGCTCGAGCTTGCCGGACTCGATCTTCGACAGGTCGAGGATGTCGTTGATGAGGTCCAGGAGCGTCAGGCCCGCACCCTGGAGGTTCTCCACCAGTCGGCGCTGCTGCTCGTCGAGGCCGGTGCTCAGCAGCAGCTCGGTGAGCCCGATGACGCCGTTCAAGGGAGTGCGGATCTCGTGGCTCATCGTGGCCAGGAACTCCGACTTCAGGCGAGAGGCCTCGAGCGCGGCGTCCCGTGCCTCCCGGAGCTCGATCGCGGAGCGCTCGCGCCCGGCCACCAGCGCCAGGTGGGCCGCCATCTGCTCCATGATCTGCTGGGAGTTCTCATCAGGTGGCTGCTTGTCGGTGAGCAGTTCTACGACGCAGATCACCTCACCATCGAGCACCACCGGCATGGCCACCAGGCTCTGCGCCTCATCGATCGTCGAGGGAGTGCCGACCTCGATCTCCCCGGATGCGCGGGCGGCTTCCGCCAGCAGGTGATCGGGTGCCACACCCTGGTCGACGTCGAAGACCACGACGTCGCGCGAGCCAGCCGGACCGCTGAAGAGATGGGCACACACCGCCGTCCAGTTCGTGAGCTCTGGCAGCCCGTCGGCAGCCATCTCCAGCGCCTCGCGAAGGGTTGCTGCGCTGTTCGCAGCGGCGAGCATCTGCTGCTGGACATAGAGCCGGCGGGTCGCTTCCCGTGCCTGCTCATCGGCCCTGCGCATCTCGGTGATGTCCTGCGCGGTGCCGCTCAGACGCACGACCGCCCCGTCGGCGCCGTACTCCGCGACGCCCCGGCCGCGGACCCACCGAAGTGTGTCGTCGGCCCGCACGACGCGATGGTCGAAGGAGTAGGCCTCGCCGGTCTCGACCGCACGTGCCACCGCGCTCGACGCGAGCTCCCGGTCATCTGGATGGATCAGCTCGAGGTAGGACTCATAGGATGCCGGCGCCCCTTGGGAGACACCGAAGATTCGGTACAGCTCGTCCGACCACCGGATCACATTGCTTCCGACGTCCCACTCCCAGCTGCCGACATGGGCGATCCGCTGCGCATTCTCCAGCTGTTCGAGGAGCTTCTTGCGCTCGGTGTACGGCGTCACCCGGTGCAGCCAGCCGATGCGCCGCCCCTCGTGGTGGACCGGCGCGAAGCTCACCAGCCCCCACACGGTCGTGCCGTCAGGGCGCACGAGATAGGAGTCGATGTTGGTGCCGCCCTCGCCGGTGGCGCGCATCCGCGCGAGGGCTCGTTCGAAGTCGTGACGCCCCTGCTGGTCCAGTGTCTCCACGACCCGCAGGCCGACCATCTCCTCGAGCCGACGGCCCAGCATCTGCGCCATTCGCTCGTTCGCCCACCGGGTGACCCCCTCGTCGTCGATGAGCCACAAGCCGTCGGGGACTGCGTCGAAGAGGCGGAGCTTGAAGTCCTCGTCCTCGGAACCGCCCGGTCGGTCGTTGGCCATGCCTCAATTTCTCACACTCCGCGGTCGAGCCTGATCACCCTCGGCCGGGAAACGGCTCGGTCTGCGACGACCCGTGGATGAGTCGGTGGCCCGGCCTGCTGAGCAGACCGGGCCACACGGGGGGAGCGGCGGGGGGCTCTGGGCGCGGTGCGTGTGTCAGTGCTGGAGGCTGAGCTCCGCCGGCCTGGATCGAGCGCCCGCGAGTCGGACGGCGGGCACCAGCGCGATCAGGACTGCGCCGATCACGGCGGGGATGGCGAAACCGTAGAAGTTCCACTCCAGTCCCTTGCCGGAGGCCAGCAGCCAGGCACCGTACGTCGGGCCGACGATCGCGCCGATCCGGCCGACACCGAGCGACCAGCCCAGCGCGGTGGCGCGTGCGCTCGCCGGGTAGTGCGTGGCGACGTACCCGTTGACCAGGATCTGGGTGCCGACGGTGCCGAACCCCGCAATCGCGACCAGCAGCATGAGCAGGCCGGCGCCGGGCTTCGCGGCGAGCAGCCAGAGGGAGACCGCGGCCGAGCCGAACGCCGCCACGGTGACTACCTTGGAGCCCCACCTGTCGGCCAGCATCGAGACCACCAGCGAGCCCACCACGGCGCCGATGTTGAGCACCAGGAGGAACTTGAGTGCGGAGCCGAGCGGGTAGCCGGCGGTCGTCATGATCTTCGGCAGCCACTGGTTGAGGCCGTAGACCAGCAGCAGGCCAACGAAGCTCGCGGCGCCGAACAGCACGGTGGCCACGAACCGGTTCGCGGAGAAGAGAGTCGCGAGGGCGGTCTGCTTCTCGTCGGACTCGGCCGTGCCGGGCGCCGCCAGGGTGAGGCCGTACTTCGCCGCGAGGGCTTCGGCCTCCGAGCGGCGGCCGCGGGCGAGGAGGTACGCCGCCGACTCCGGAAGGAACTTCCATGCCAGGGGGACCACCACGAAGAGTGGGGCGATGCCGATCCAGAACAGGACCCGGAAGCCCTCGGTCGGCAGCAGGTTGATCGCCAGGACGGCTGCCAGGACGCCGCCGATGGAGAAGCCCGAGAACATCAGTGCGTTGTTGAAGTTTCGACGGTGGGCGGGGGCGCACTCCACGGTGAGGGCGATCGCGGTCGGCACTACGCCGCCCAGACCCACGCCGGTGACGAAGCGCATCAGGCCGAAGATCTCGGGGTTCGGCGCCATGGCGGTGAGGCCCATCGCGACGGAGAACCAGGTGATGCTTGCGAGCATGATCTTGCGACGGCCCAGGATGTCGGTGAGCGCTCCGGCGATGAGGGTGCCGATGACCATGCCCACGAGCGCATAGCTGCCGAGGGCGCCGGCCTGGGAGAGCGACAGGTGCCACTCGGAGGTGGGCGCCGTCAGCGCCGGGACGACGGTGCCGTACACGATGAGGTCGTAGCCGTCGAAGATGATCGTGACCAGGCAGATGGCCACGACCCAGAGGCCGGCGGAACGCCCGCGGGTGCGGTCGTGCGCAGTGTCGAGCATGGGGGTCCTCGTTTCGGGAAGTGTGACGTGCGACACGAATGTATGACTATATTCAGACGGACGTCAACGATGTGACACGAATGAGTTTCCACGTGGGTGCGCCTCCGCGGCCCGACGGTGATGGTGGATCGTGTGGTATTCACGTGGTGAACTCCGATCGGGGGTTCAAGGGAGGAGCTGTCATGAAGCCGCGGTCCATCGTCTTCGACCTGTTCGGCGACTACGTCCGGTATGACGGCGGAGAGATCCGGCTGCGTGCCCTGACCCAGCTCCTCGACGCCTTCGACGTAGGCGAGAGCACGGTCCGCGTCGTGATGAACCGCCTGCGCAAGGAGGGTTGGTTCGATGCCCGCCGCGACGGGCGCGAGACCGTCTACCTGCTCACGGACCGCAGCTGGCGCCTCCTGGACGAGGGTCGCGAGCGCATCTTCGAACGCCCCTCCGGGGACTGGGATCGTCGCTGGTCGATGGTGATCTACACGGTCCCGGAGTCGGATCGGGCTCTTCGCGAGGAGCTTCGCAAGGACCTCGCGTGGCTGGGCTTCGGCTCCCTGGCGGCCTCCACCTGGGTGAGTCCCTGGGATCGCCTCGGCATGGTCGAGGAGCGATTCGCGGACAAGCCGGGGATCCGCCTGGACCTGCTCCGGTGCGAGTCGACCGGGCTGGCCAAGGATCGCGAGATGGTCGGCCGGTGCTGGGACCTCGAATCACTCAATGCCGACTACGAGGAGCTGCTGCGCAGCTATCGGCCGCGGATGTCGGACTACCGCAGCGGTCGCCTCGAGCCGCGTGACGCGCTGGTCGAGCGGATGCGCCTGACGCACGACTACCGACTCTTCCCGTTCCGCGATCCCGGCCTCCCGGACGAGCTGGTGCCGGCCGGGTGGAAGGGTGCCGAGGCGCACGAGCTCTTCCTGGCGGCCCACGACCTGCTCCGCGAGCCGGCAGAGGAGTACTTCCGCTCGGTCGCCGGTGCACCGTCTCAGAAAATCGTGACAAAAGGTTGACGGTCGGTGTCAAAGTGAGTTGAATCCCTTCCTGTCGGGCAGTGCTGCCCGTCACAGGAACGATTCGACTCCCTCTGGAGGTCCCCATGCGGCCCCTTCGCCTCGCCCTGGCGGCAGCCTCGGCCGTGCTGTCTCTCCTCGCAGTTGCTGCGAGCACGGCCGCTGCCGGCGCCCCCGACGCGGCCGACGCGGCCGACGCGGCCGTCTCCGCCGTCGAGCAGAGCGCGCCGTCGCTCGACCTCGAGGACCTGCTTGCTGCCCCGGCGGTGGCTCCCCAGCTGCAGAACGCCGGCTTCTGGAAGGCCGCGCCGACGATGGTGTGCCACACGTCGGCATACCGGAAGGGAGAGTTCCTCAACCAGGGGTGCGTGTACGACGACCAGGGTGCGCAGGCAGTCCCGACCAACTGGCCCGAACACGCGATGACCCCGGCGTACACCTACCCGGAGAACCCGGCGTACCGCGCCAACGCGGCCGACATCGTCGAGGTCCGGGTCAAGCCGCTGCGCGACGCCACCGCGTTCCGGGTCACCTTCAACACGATGCTCGACCCGGAGCTGGTCGGCACCACGATCGCGCTGGGCAGCTCGCTGTTGTCCCGGCCGGCCCCGCACGGCGCCAACACCTCGATGCCGGCCCAGGTCTTCGTGACCGTGCACGGCAGCCGCGGCGACATCGTCGACGCGGCCACGGGGAAGACCCTGCCCGTCACCCCGGAGGTCGCGGTCGACATCTACCGGCGCCAGGTCACCATCCGGGTCCCGAAGACCGCGTTCGACCCGGGCACCCGCACAGTGCGCGTCGCCGCGGCTGCCGGGCTCTGGGACGTCACCGCCAACGAGTTCCTCGTGCCCCGGGCGGTCGCCGACGCCCAGCACCCCGGGGGTGCGGTCGCGACCGACCCGACGCCCAGCGCCTACTTCGACGTCGCCTTCCGGTACGGCGAGCCGTTCGACTCCCCGTGGCGCAACGACGACCAGAAGGTGGCGCTCGCCGCGGGCGACATCTCCCGGTTCCACGCGAACGTGGACTTCGGCAAGCTTGCCGCGGGAGCCAACGACGACCTGACCGACACCAGGATGGGCATCCCGAGCGCGGGCTACATCGAGCGCATCTACCCGACGCACTTCGAGTCCCGCCAGGGCCGACGGCTCCCGTCCGACCCCGCCGGTCCTCCTGCCCTCGCCCTCACCCAGCAGAACGGCATCATCGACGGCGCTGACGGTGAGAAGGTCAGCTCACAGTTCGGCTGGGTCTGCCGTGACGCGTGCGTCCCCGACCTTCCCGGCCAGCTGCAGCGCTACGTCGCCTACGTCCCGCGGATCGAGGCGCCCGCCGGCGGCTACGCCAGCCTGCTGTGGACGCCGGGCTTCGCGCAGACGGCCAACGACCAGGTCCACGACCCGGGAATGTTCCAGGCCCTCCCGACCCAGGACAAGGACCTCTTCCACAAGTTCGGAGAGCGCCCCAACGCCCCCACCGTGGTCATCTCCGTCGACGGACGCGGCAACGACGAGTGGTTCTACGGGCAGTCCGGTGCCAGCGTGATCGAGGCGCTCGGCGACGCCCGCCGGGCCTTCGACCTCGACCCGCAGCGGACCGTGATGGGCGGCTTCTCCTCCGGTGCCTTCGGTGCCAACAAGCTCTCCCTGCAGTTCCCCGACCTGTTCAGCAAGGCATTCATCTGTGACGGCCTCAACAAGGCCCCGTCGATGGCCGGTCTCAACGGCGTCTTCGACGTCACGCCCATCGATACCGGAACCCAGCACGAGCCGGGCTCCACGCTGACCCCGCTGCTCCCCTCCCGCCGCAACCAACCGGTCGTGGAGTGGGCGGGCCTGCCGAACAGCTACATCCCCTACAACATCCCGCGAGAGCGCGCAGACGCCTACCTGGCCGGTGACTACGACTACCAGTTCACCACCTGGATCGGCGCCTCCTCGGAGCACGTCGTGCTCTGCGCGAACGGCACGTGGGACGTCGCCACGAAGCACCTGGGCGACATGCGCGGCGTACAGGACCCGTTCCACGTCACCTATGTCCGCAACCCCGCCATGGACGACCCGGCGTCGGGTCTCGTCGGCAACCGCGCCTACTGGGTGAGCGGCATCGAGACCCGCAGCAACGACCCGCTCCAGCTCGGCACCGTCGACGTGGTCTCCAGGGCCTTCGGGCTCACCGAGGCGCCGGTCGAGCCCGTGGTCCTGGGATCGGGCACCGAGGAGGGGACCACCGTGCCGCTCAACCCGTACACCACCGAGACCCGGCAGCCGTTGGCACCACTGGCCATCGCGGCCTCCAACACCCTGGTGATCAACGCAGCCAACATCTCCGAGATCACCATCGACCCTCGCCGCGCCCAGGTGACCTGCTCCGCCGACCTCGACGTGACGAGCGACGGCCCGCTCACCGTGCACCTGACCGGGTGCGGCGACCGGACCTTCGACTGACAAGGAACCCATCAGATGACCATGACGTCCAGCCCCGTGAAGATCGCCGCGTCGGAGGCTCCCGACCAGCCCGACAGCTCTCCCGAACTCGAGGCCCTCTACCGCGGGTTCGAGGCCGAGCTCCTCGTCCCGCTGTGGACCGAGATCGGCGACCTGATGCCGGCACACCCGCGGTCGAAGGCGCTGCCCCACCTGTGGCGATGGGCCGACCTCCTCCCGTTGGCCGCCGAGTCCGGGCGCCTCGTCCCGGTGGGGCGAGGCGGCGAGCGCCGCGCGATCGCCCTGGCCAACCCGGGTCTGGGTGGCCGCCCCTTCGCCACCCCGACCCTGTGGGCCGCGATCCAGTACCTCAACCCCGGCGAGGACGCCCCGGTCCACCGGCACACCCAGAACGCCTTCCGCTTCGTGGTCGAGGGCGAAGGCGTCTGGACCGTCGTCAACGGCGACCCGGTCGCGATGCGGCGCGGAGACTTCCTGCCCCAGGCCGGCTGGGCCTGGCACGGCCACCAGAACGCCACGTCCGAGCCGATGGCATGGATCGACGGCCTCGACATCCCCTTCCAGTACGCCGTCGACGCCAGCTTCTTCGAGTTCGGCCCGGACGCGGTCGACAACACGGAGACCCCCGCACGCTCTCGGTCCGAGCGACTCTGGGGACACCCCGGCCTCCGTCCGCTCACCCACCTCCAGCCCACACCGGCGACACCGCTGCTGGCCTACCGGTGGGAGCACACCGACCGGGCGCTCGACGACCAGCTCGCGCTCGAGAAGGAGGGCGTGACAGCCACGCTCGGCCCGGGCCACGCCGCGGTCCGCTTCACCAACCCCACCACCGGCGGGGACGTGATGCCCACGTTGCGGACCGAGTTCCATCGGCTCGCCCCCGGCACCGAGACCGCCACCGTCAGCGAGGTCGGATCCACCGTGGTCCAGGTCTTCGACGGCATGGGGTCGGTGACCGTCGGCGAGCACAGCTGGTCCGTCGAACGCGGCGATCTCTTCGTCGTGCCGTCGTGGCAGCCGCTCACCGTCCGCTCGGAGGGCGGGCTCGACCTCTTCCGGTTCAGCGACACGCCCGTCTTCGAGGCCCTCAACCTCAACCGCCGCCAGGAGGCAACCCGATGAAGCTCGCCACCGTCCGCACCGCACACGAGACCCGTGCCGTCCGGGTCGAGGACGACCGGTACGTCGACCTGGGGTACGGCGACGTACGCGAGCTGCTCGAGCAGCCCGACTGGCGCACCCTCGCCGCGGCCGACGGCGCGGCGCTGCCCCTGGAGACCGGGCTCGCCCCCGTCGTACCCGCCCCCGGCAAGGTGGTCTGCGTCGGCCTGAACTACCGCAGCCACATCCTCGAGATGGGCCGCCCCCTGCCCGAGTTCCCCACCCTGTTCGCCAAGTTCGCCGACGCGATCATCGGCCCGAACGACGACATCGTCGCCGCGCCCGAGTCGGAGTGCGTCGACTGGGAGGCCGAGCTCGTCGTGGTCGTAGGCGAGACCGTGCGGCGCGCCGACCGGGCGCAGGCCACGGCGGCGATCGCCGGCTTCACGGTGATGAACGACGTGACCATGCGCGACTGGCAGTTCCGCACCCGCGAGTGGCTGCAGGGAAAGACCTTCGACTCCACCACACCGCTGGGCCCGGTCCTCGTCACGCCGGACGAGCTCCCCGGCGGTGACGCACCGGCGCTCGGCATCTCCACCTCCGTCAACGGTGAGCTGATGCAGTCCGCCCAGACCTCCGACCTTCTCTTCGCGCCGGTTGCCCTGGTGGAGTACGTCTCGACCATGACCACGCTGCGCCCCGGCGACGTCATCGCGACCGGTACGCCGGCCGGCGTCGGCCACGCCCGCGACCCGCAGGTCTTCCTGGCTCCCGGCGACAAGGTCGTGACCGAGGTCAGCGGCATCGGGCGGCTTGAGAACACGGTGGTGGCCGGGTGAGCGCGCTGGCCTGGACCGAGGGCGGCACGCGGCTCTTCCTCGACGCGCTGAGCCGGATCGGCGACGAGCGCTTCGCCGCTCCGACGAGCCTTCCCGGCTGGACCACCGCTCACCTCGTCGCCCACGTCCACTTCAACGCCCAGGCGCTGCGACGGCTGGTCTCCTGGGCGGTCACGGGGATCGAGAACAGGATGTACGCCTCGGCCGAGCAGCGGACCGCCGAGATCGAGGAAGGGGCATCGTGGGCGCCCGCCCAGCTGCGCGACGTCGTGGCCGGCTCCGCCTCGGCGCTGGCCGAGGACCTCACCGCCCTGAGCGATCGGGCCTGGGACGCCGAGGTCGTCACCGCCCAGGGCCGCACCATCCCGGCCAGCCAGATCCCGTGGCTGCGGGCGCGCGAGGTGATGGTCCACGCTGTCGATCTCGGCGCTGGCCTGACCTTCGCCGACCTGCCCGCCGACTTCACCGCCGAGCTGCTCGCCGACGTGGTCCGCAAGCGGGCCGCAGCCGGCGAGGGCCCGGCCCTGGCCGCATGGCTCACCGGCCGCTCCGTCACCCCTCCCGCACTCGGCCCCTGGCTCTGAGCCGAACCCAAGGACATGACATGAACCTCCGCATCGCCTGTGTCGGCGGCGGCCCCGGCGGGCTCTTCTTCGCCGCGCTGGCGAAGCAGGCCCACCCCGAGGCCGACATCACCGTCTTCGAGCGCAACCGGGCCGAGGACACCTTCGGCTTCGGGGTCGTCTTCTCCGACGCCACCCTCGCCGGAATCAACGCCGCCGACCCCGTGCTCCGCACCGCACTCGACGAGTTCGGGATGCACTGGGACGACATCGAGGTCCGTCTCAAGGGAGAGACCTTCTCGTGCGGTGGCAACGGCATGACCGCGATCGTCCGCAAGACCCTGCTCCAGCTCCTCCAGGAGCGGGCGACCGCGGCCGGCGTGGACCTCCGGTTCTCCACCGAGGTCGACCTCGAGGACCTCGACGACTACGACCTCGTCGTCGCCTGCGACGGCGCGAACTCGAGGATCCGCGAACGGCTCGCCGACCGGCTGGAGCCGTCGTACGAGACCGCCACGGCGAAGTTCATCTGGTTCGGGACGACGTACTCCTTCGACGGTCTCACCTTCGTGCACGTGCGCGGTGAGCACGGCGTGTTCGCGGTGCACGGCTACCCGATCGCACCGGGGCTGAGCACGTTCATCGTCGAGACCGACGAGGAGACGTGGCGCCGGGCCGGCCTGGACGACTTCGACGTCACCCAGCCGCCGGGCGCGAGCGACATGAGGTCGAAGGAGTACCTCGAGAAGCTCTTCGCCGAGCAGATCGACGGTCATCCGCTGGTGGTCAACAACTCCCGCTGGGCCAACTTCCGCACTCGCCGCGCGGCCCGCTGGACCCATGGCAACGTCGCCCTGCTCGGCGACGCCGCGCACACCGCGCACTTCTCGGTCGGATCGGGCACCAAGATGGCGATGGAGGACGCGATCGCGCTCGCCACAGCTCTGGGTGACCACCCGGACGACGTCCCCGGTGCGCTCGCGGCCTACGAGTCCGCCGCCCGGCCGCCCGTGGAGCGGATCCAGTGCTCGGCCCGCCCCAGCCTCTCCTGGTGGGAGCACTTCGGCCGCTACCACGACACACTGGAGCCGTGGCAGTTCGCCTTCCACTTCCTCAGCCGCAGCATCGGGGCCGAGAAGCTCGCACGTCGGGACCCCGGCTTCGTCGCCGGCGCACGGCGGGCCTGGACCGCTGCCCATGGTGCCGGGGTGCTCGCCAGCCCGCTGACCATCGGCATCTGCACCTTCGCCGGCCGCCGGGTCGCCCTCGACCAGGTCGCGGAGTCCGGGCTGCGCCTGCTGCAGGTGAGCGCCCCTCCGGAGGAGTCCGGCCTGGCCGAGGCGCGAGTGGCACTGCACGACGGTCTCGCCGACAAGCCGGACCTGGTGGTGGTCCGCGGCGGCTCCCCGCTCTGCCGGATCCAGCTCTCCGAGGAGTCGCGGCTCGGTCGCGGCGTTCCGACGCTGCTGGTCCTGCCCGACGCCACCGACGACGTGGTGGAGACCCTCGTCCTCGCCGGGCGGGCCGACCTGGTGGCAGGGGAGGGCGTGCGATGAATGATCTCACCAGGCTGTTCGCGCCCCGCGGCGTCGCGGTCGTCGGTGCCTCCGCTGACCCGGCCAAGATGGGCTCGGTCATGATGCGGTCGCTGTCGAGCTTCGACGGCCCCGTGGTCGGCGTCAACGAGCGACTCAGCTCTCCGGCTGACGGTCTGTACCCCTCGGTCGCCGCCGCGCTCGAGGCCGGCCAGGGGCCGATCGACCTCGCCGTCCTCTGCATCCCCGCGCCCCTGTGCCCCGGCGCCCTGGAGCGGGCCGCCGCGGTCGGCGTCTCGGCCGCCCTCGTCTGTGCCGGCGGCTTCGCCGAGGTGGACGACACCGGTGCCGGGTTCCAGGCCGAGCTGGCCGCGGTGGCCGCGCGGCACGGCGTCCGGCTGCTCGGTCCGAACACGTCGGGATTCCTCGCGCCGCACCGCCAGATCCACGCCACCTTCGTCCCCGGCGCCGGCACCGTTCCCGCGGGTGGGGTGGGCGTTGTGGCGGCCAGCGGTGGCGTCAACCACGCGCTCGCGTTCCTGCTCGCCTCCGCCGGGTACGGCGTCTCTATCGCGGTCGGCCTCGGGAACGCCGTTGACGTCAGCACCGCGGACGTGCTCGACCACCTCGCCGATGATCCCGACACCACGGCCATCGCCCTGCACATCGAGGCGGTCGCCGACGGCCCACGCCTGCTGGCCTCCGTACGCCGCGCGGCCGGCGTCAAGCCCGTGGTCGCCCTGGTCGTGGGTCGGGCCGACGTCGGCGACTTCGCCAGGTCCCACACCGGGGCCCTGGCCACCGCCTGGCGGACCACCCGGGCCCTGCTCGCCCAGGCCGGAGCCGTGCTCGTCGACGACGAACGCCAGCTGGTCTCCGCGGTCGGACAGCTCTCGCAGAGCCGCCTCGCGCCGTCGGCCGAGCCGGGGGTCGTGCTGGTGACCGCGCAGGCCGGTCCGGGGCTGCTCGTCATGGACGACCTGCGGTCCGCCGGCGTCGCCATGCCGGCGCTCACCCAGGCCACCCAGGAGCGGCTCGGCGATCTCCTGCCGCCTATGACCTATCAGGCCAACCCGGTCGACACCGGCCGTCCGGGCGACACCTTCGACGAGGTGCTCGCCGCGGCGGCCGACGACCCGGGTGCGGACCTTGTCGCGGTCTACGCCCTCTCCGAACCGGACGCGGTCGACCTCGCGGTGACGCTCCGCGCCCTCACCGGACCAGGGCGGACCTTCGCGCTCGCCACCGGCGGTGTCGAGACCGAGACCCAGCCCCAGCGGGACAAGCTGATCGCCGACGGCATCGCGGTCCACGACGGACCCACCGGACTCGCCGTGGGCGTGCGGGCGCTCGTCACCGACGCCCGGGCCCGCCACCGAGCTGCCGCGCCGGCGACGCCGGACGTTCCCGCCGTCGGCGCGGCCTTCCACGTCGCAGGGCGCACCAGCTGGGACGAGGACGACGCCAAACAGCTGCTCGACGCGATCGGGGTCACCACGCCCCGTCGCCGTGCCTTCGACTCGATGGAGTCCGCCGGACGTGCCCTCGACGAGCTCGCCGGTCCCGTGGCGGTGAAGATCCTCGACGCAGCCGTCCTGCACAAGACCGACATCGGGGGCGTGCACCTCGGGGTGCGCAACCGGGCCGACCTCGACGCCGCACTTACCGCGCTGGCCGGGATCGGCGCCACCCGGGTGCTCGTCGAGGAGATGGCCCCGGCAGGTGTCGACCTGATCGTGGGCGCTCGCCGTGACCCTGTCTTCGGGCCGGTCGTCCTGCTCGGGCTCGGCGGCACCATCGCGGAAGCGCTGGCAGACGTCGCCATCGCTGGCGTACCGCTCTCGGCGGCTGACGGGTCCGCGCTCGTCGACCAGCTCGCCGGTGCCGCGGTGCTCCGCGGCTGGCGGGGAGGCCCGGCCGTCGACGTCGACGAGCTCACCGCAGTCCTGGCCGCGCTCGGGCAGCTGCTGGTCGACCACGCGCACCTCGACGAGATCGAGATCAACCCACTTCGCATCACCCGGCACGGGCTCGTCGCCCTCGATGCCGTCATCACCACGAGGAGTACCGATGGTCAGCCCCATCATTGAGGGTGTCGTTCCGTGGCCCGCCGATGTCGCCGCGCAGTACGTCGACGCCGGCTACTGGGAGAACCGCGCCCTGGGCTCGCACCTGTGGGAGCAGGCCGATCGCACGCCCGACGCCGCCGCGCTCGTCGACGGTGACCTGCGGCTCAGCTACGCCGAGCTGGTCGACCGCGCGGACGCCGCTGCGACCCGGCTGGCGGCGCTCGGCCTGGAGCCCGGGCACCGCGTGCTGGTGCAGCTGGTCAACGGCTGGGAGTTCGTGGTCCTGACGCTCGCGTGCCTGCGGGCCGGCGTGGTGCCCGTGATGGCGCTGCCGGGCCACCGCCGCCACGAGCTGGAGTATCTCGCGAACCACGCCGAGGCCACCGCGATCGCCGTACCCGACTCGTTCCGCGGCTTCGACCACCAGGCACTGGCGACGGAGCTGGTCGCCGCGGTGCCGTCCCTCGAGAGGGTCCTCGTTGCCGGTGACACGGCCGAAGGTGCGGTCGACCTGCGCTCGCTGCTCGCCCAGTCCGACGGCAGCGGAGAGGACCGCGCCCGGTGGGACGCCGAGCAGCCGGCACCGGACGAGGTGGCGGTGTTCCTGCTGTCGGGTGGGACCACGGGCCTGCCCAAGCTGATCGCCCGGACCCACAACGACTACGTCTACAACGCGAAGTGCGCGGCGTCGGTCTCGGGCTTCGACAGGGGCACCGTCTACCTCGTGGCGCTGCCGGCGGGACACAACTTCCCGCTGGCCTGCCCCGGCCTCCTGGGCGCGCTGCTGGTCGGCGGCACCGTGGTGATGCTGGACAGCCCCGAGCCCGTGCAGGCCTTCGCCACCATCGCCCGCGAAGGCGTCACCCACACCGCCGCGGTGCCTGCCGTCGCGCAGAAGTGGATCGACCACGCGGCCGCGGTGGGGGCCGACGAGCTGGCGACGCTGCGGGTGCTCCAGGTGGGCGGCTCGCGGCTCGTCGACGAGGTCGCCAGGCGGGTCCGCCCGGTCCTCGGGTGCACGCTGCAGCAGGTCTTCGGCATGGCCGAAGGACTGCTCAACTACACCCGGCTCGACGATCCCGACGACGTCATCTGCTGCAGCCAGGGCCGACCGATGTCCCCGGGAGACGAGGTGCTGCTCGTCGACGAGCTCGACCGTGCGGTGCCCGACGGCACACCCGGAGCGTTGCTGACCCGCGGGCCCTACACGCCGCGTGGCTACTACCGGGCGGCCGAGCACAACGCGCGTGCCTTCACCGCGGACGGGTGGTACCGCTCCGGCGACATCTGTGTCTGGGACGCCACCGGCAACCTCGTCGTCGCGGGACGCGACAAGGACCTCATCAATCGCGGCGGGGAGAAGATCTCGGCCGAAGAGGTGGAGAACCTGGTCTACCTGATCCCCGACGTGGAGCAGGTCGCCGCGGTGGCGATGCCGGACAGCGACCTCGGTGAGCGGGTCTGTGTGTACGTCGTGTGCCGCGAGGCGTCCGGGCTGGACCTCGCCGGCGTCCGTGAGGCGCTCCAGGCCCGCCAGATCGCGGCGTACAAGCTCCCCGAGCACCTGGTGGTGGTCGACGCGCTGCCCCAGACGAAGGTCGGGAAGATCGACAAGAGGGCTCTGCGCGAGGACATCGTGGCCCGGCTGCAGGCCGATCCCCGCGTCTCCCGCTGACAGCCCGACCCTGACGTCCTAGTGTCGGCGGATGGACGAGCTGCCGGAACTGACCTCTCAGGACCTGACCCACCTCCGTCGCTGTGTCGACCTCGCCCGCGAGGCGCTCGCCGACGGCGACGAGCCCTTCGGGTCGGTGCTGGTAGACCCCCAGGGCGCAGTGTTGCGCGAGGACCGCAACCGCACTGCCGGCGGCGACCAGACCCGCCACCCCGAGCTCGAGCTGGCCCGCTGGGCGGCGGCGCACGTGGCGCCGGAGGTGCGGCCGGCCTGCACCGTCTACACCTCGGGGGAACACTGCCCGATGTGCGCGGCCGGCCACGCCTGGGTAGGGCTCGGCCGGATCGTGTACGCGGGTTCGACCGCCCAGCTCACCGAGTGGCGGCACGGCTGGGGCTTGCCGGCCGGACCGGTGGCGCCGCTGCCGATCAACGACGTGGCCCCCGGCCTGCCCGTCGCCGGACCGGCCCTCGAGCTTGCCGACGAGCTGCGCGAGCTGCACCGGCAGTGCGCCGAGCGGGACGTGGCGTCGTGAGCAGGATCCGACAGCTGCGGCTGGTCGTCCATGCGAGCGACTACGAGCAGGCGGTGCACTTCTTCAGGGATGTGCTCGGGGCGCCGGTCGCGGAGGAGTACGCGAGCGACGGCGGCGCCCATGTCACCATCCTCGACGTCGGCCGTGCCACGCTCGAGCTCGCCAACGACGCCCAGGTCGAGCTGATCGACCGGGTCGAGGTCGGACGACGGGTGGCGCCGCACCTTCGGGTCGCGCTGGAGGTCGACGACTGCGAGGCGAGCACCCACGACGCGGTCGAGGGTGGGGCGGCGCAGATCGCGCCGCCCACCCGCACGCCCTGGGACTCCCTGAACTCACGGCTGCACGCGCCGGCCGGCATCCACTTGACGCTGTTCCAGGAGCTGGGTCAGCCGGACGGGTAGTGGTCCCCGAGCAACGGAGGTCACCACTCCACGGCGACGTACTTGCTCTCGGTGAACTCCAGCATGCCCTCGTGCCCGCCCTCGCGGCCGAGGCCCGACTGCTTGGTGCCGCCGAAGGGGGCCGCGGGATCCGAGACAACCGGTCGGTTCAGGCCGACCATGCCGCTGTCGAGGCGCTCGGCGACCCGCAGGCCGGTGCGAAGGTCGCGCGTGTACACATACGAGACGAGGCCGTACTCGGTGTTGTTGGCCAGGGCAACGGCGTCGTCGATGTCGTCGTACGCGACCACCGGGGCGACGGGTCCGAAGATCTCCTGGGACAGGATGTGGGCGTCCTGAGGGACGCCGCCCAGCACCGTCGGGGTGTAGTAGTACCCGACCCGGTCGGGGGCCGACCCGCCGGTGACCGGGTTGGCGCCCGCATCGAGCGCCGACTGGACCAGCTCGGCGACCTTGTCGCGGGTCTTCGCGTTCACCAGCGGCCCGACCTTGGTCGCCTGGTCGAGGCCGGGGCCCACGGGGAGACAGCGCACGGCCTCCGCGAACCTTTGGGTGAACTCGTCGGCAACCGAGGCGTGCACGATGAACCGGTTGGCCGCAGTGCAAGCGGAGCCGCCGTTGCGGAGCTTCGCCACCAAGGCGCCGGCGACGGCCTCGTCCAGGTCGGCGTCGGGGAGCACGACGAAGGGCGCGTTGCCGCCGAGCTCCATGGCCGCGCTGACGACGGTACGGGAGGCGTGCTCGAGAAGGACGCGTCCGACCTCGGTCGATCCGGTGAAGGACACCTTGCGCACCAGGGGGTGGTCGAGCAGTGCCGAGCTGAGGTCGTTGGACCGGGTCGACGGAACGACGTTGACGACGCCGTCCGGTACGCCGGCTTCGGCAAGGATCGCCACGATCGCGAGTGCGGTCAGAGGCGTCTCGGATGCCGGCTTGAGGATGACCGAGCACCCGGCCGCGAGCGCCGGCCCGATCTTGCGGGTAGCCATGGCAGCCGGGAAGTTCCACGGTGTGATGAGGAGGGAGACGCCGATCGGCTGGCGCAGGACCATGATCTTGTTCGTCCCAGCCGGAGCGTGCTCGACCACGCCGCCCAGGCGCACGGCCTCCTCGGCGTACCAGCGGAAGAACTCCGCGGCGTACGCGACCTCGCTCCGCGCGTCCGGGAGGGCCTTCCCGTTCTCCAGCACGATGAGCCGGGCCAGGGCCTCTGCTCGCTGGGTCATGAGGTCGAACGCGCGACGCAGGATCTCGCTGCGCGACCGGGGGCTGAGCTCGGCCCAGGCGTCCTGCGCCTGGTGTGCCACCCCGACGGCTGTCATGGCCTCGGCCACGGTGCCGTTGGCGATCTCGGTGATGACCTCCTCGGTGGCCGGGTCCACGACCGGGATCACCCCGTCCCCGTCGAGCGGCTTGCCGCCTACGACCGGGCCGAGTGGGATCGGCCCGAGGGCCCGCTGGATCTCGTCGAAGATGTTCGTGGTGGTCATGCGACCGAGGGCACGCTCGAATTCGTCGAAGCTGTTCATGGTGGTCCTTCGTGGTGGGGGATGTGTCTGTCGCGACAGGGACTCAGCTCACGCGGTCCTTGAACTTGTAGTAGGCGCCGGCGGCGGGCAGGAACCAGGGCGGACCGAAGTGTCCGGGGATGCGACGGAACTCGAAGTCGCGCCAGATGTTCGCCTCGGGAGCGCCGGACATGTACTCGGCCATCTGGCGGCCCATGTACGTGGCCATCTGGACTCCGTGCCCGGCGTAACCCATGGAGTAGTAGACGCCGTCGTGCTGACCGGCCTTGACCATGCGGTCGAGGGTCATGTCGACCAGACCTCCCCAGCAGTAGTCGATCCTGGCGTCGGACAGCTGGGGGAAGACGTGCACCATGGCGTCGCGGAGGAGCTTGCCGCTCTTTTCGTCGGACTGCGGATTGGACATCGCGAACCGTGCTCGGCCGCCGAACAGCAGGCGGTTGTCGGGGGTGATGCGGAAGTAGTTCAGCAGGTTCTTGGAGTCCGAGGCCACCCGTCGGGTGGGCAGCAGGTCGTCGCACACGCTCGCGTCGAGCGGTTCGGTTGCGATGATGAAGCTGCCGACAGGGGCGATGCGGACCTGGTGCCAGCGGAACGGCCGGCGCGTGTACGCGCCCGTTGCCAAGAGCACCTGATTCGCCGTAATCCGGCCTCGAGGGGTCTCGAGCTGGTGACCGGAGCCGAGCTTGGTCAGTTTCAACACCGGGGCCTCCTCGTGGATCGTCACGCCGGCGCGCTCTGCTACTTCGCCGAGTCCCCGGAGGTACTTGCCCACGTGGAGGCTGGCGCTCTTCGAGTCGACCATCCCCCCGTGGAAGACGTCCGATCCGATCTCGCGACGCAGCTCCGCCTTCGGGACCAGCTGCGTGTCCGACCCCAGGCGCGTGTTCAACAGCTCGGCGGTCTTCTCGAATCCCTGGAGGTGCGCCGGCTTGGAAGCAAGGATCAGCTTGCCGGGGCGCGCGAAGTCACAGTCGATGCCCTCCTCCGTGACGAGCTCCTCGATCAGGTCAACCGCTTGGCCGTACGTGCGGTACAACGACGCCGCCTTGTCGAAGCCCATCTTGGCCACTGCGCCCCGGATGCCGATCGACATACCGGTGGTCGCCATGCCGCCGTTGCGACCGGAGGCGCCGAAACCGACCGTGTGCTGCTCGAACAGGTGCACCCGTGCTCCACGTCGAGCGAGATGCAGCGCCGCCACGACACCGGTCAGGCCACCGCCGATGACGGCCACGTCGGTGTGCCCCGCCACAGTGGTCTTCGCCCGCTCCGGGGAACCCTTGGGCGCGGTGTCGAGCCAGTAGGACGTGAACTTCATGCGTACTCCTCACATGGGCTCGGGAGGCCAGCGATGGCCACCGAGGGACGGGGCAAACAGCGCTACGGGGGAGTCGCGGCCGGACCCGGGGAACTTGTTGACAGTCGACCACGATACACGTATGGTCGACAATCGACCAGAGCGGTTCGAAGCCGCTCGCCTGAGCAACCAGGAGGACCCGTGGGATTCGATGTGAAGCCGAAGTTCGTGACGTTCGACATGAACGGGACGCTGATCAAGTTCAGCATCAACGACGCGATGCGTGAGGTCCTGGGCGACCGGCTGCCGGCCGAGCTCGCCGAGGAGTACCTGCGGATCTGCAAGGCGTACCGGATCGACGAGTGCATGGGCGACTACAAGCCGTTCCACCAGATCGTCGCCCGCTCCATGGAGCGCGCCTCGCGCTGGGTCGGCCTGGAGTACCGCGAGGAGGACGCGCGGGCGGTCTACGAGATCGTCCCCACCTGGGGCCCCTACCCGGGCGTGACCGAGGCGCTGAACCGGCTGGCCGAGGCGGTCCCGCTGGTGATCATCACCAACAGCGACACCGCGCACGCCGAGCGCCTCTCGAAGAACCTGGAGGCCCCGTTCGAGGTCGTGATCAGCGCCGAGGAGATGGGCGCCTACAAGCCGCGGCTCGGTGCGTTCGAGTACATGTTCAAAAAGCTCGGTGTGACGCCCGACGAGCTCGTGCACGTCTCGGCCAGCCCGATGTACGACCACCGCCCGGCGGCGCTCATGGGCATCGAGAACAAGGTGTACGTCGACCGGGGCTTCGAGCACGATGAGCACTGGCTCGGCTACGAGCGGATCACCGACATCGCCGACCTCCCCGTCCTCTTCGGCCTGCCGCGTCCCTGAGGGGAGGGTGCGCCACTGACTCGGCCGGGAATTTCGCGGGTGTTCGCGGCGGGGATGCCCCGGGGGAGCCCGGGGCCCGCGGTATGGTCGACAAACGACCAGGAAAGGCGGCGGCGCGATGAACCCCAAGCTCGGAGGGCTGGAACGGACTACGACCCCGGAGGGTGTGTACCGCGTGCTGCGGGCAGCCATCCTCGATGGCACCGTCCCTCCTGGTGGACAACTGCGCGAGAGGGACATCGCGGAGGACCTCGGGGTCAGCCGCTCGCCCCTGCGCGAGGCACTGAGCAGGCTCGAGGAGGAGGGCCTGATCGTGAAGATCCCGTTCCGCGGGGCGTTCGTGGTGGAGGTGAGCGCTCAGGACGTCGCGGAGATCGCCTCGATCCGCCTGCTCGTTGAGCCGTACGCCGGGGAACTGGCCCTCGAGGCGCTGCGCGGTCCCGAGCGGTCCAGGTTGACCCAGACGATCAGCGATTTTCATCGGGCGACGGAGCAGAACGACATCCCGGCCAGCATCGATGCCCACCTCCAGTTCCACAGGCTCTTCTACGACCTCTCGGGACACGGCGTCCTGCGCGGCCTCTGGGCGGGTTGGGAGACCAAGCTGCGCCTGTACCTCTCGGTCGACCATCGCTCCTACAGCGACCTGCACGACATCGCCGACGAGCACGAAAGGTTGGCTGCGGTCGCGCTGGAGGGGGACGTGGAGGCGTTCCGACGGGAGCTGGCACGCCATTTCCAGTCCGCGCTGAGAGCCGGCACCGAGGACCTCGGTAACGCGCCTGCCGGGAACGCTTGAGCCCAGGGGGACGGCGCCAACCAGCATGTTGACAAGAGACTGTGGTGGTGTATGGTCGACAATCGACAAACGAGGTTGTCGCCGACCAGGTGATTCTGGAAGCGGGCGGCATCGAGTGCTTACGCGGCCTGCCAGGAGCTCGCCGCCAAGCTCCAGAGCGAGGCCGCCAGCGTCTTCACATCCACGAGAGCGCCGTCTGGGCATCCAGGCCGACGTCGCGAGCTTCCAGCCGCATCCGCTGGACTACTACGTCCTCACCGCCGAGCTCGCTCTCGGCAGCTGACAAGGAGACCGGAAACAGATGACTGAGATTTCCACTAGGAGCGGTTCGGCGACGGAGCGGCTCCAGGCTCTCGGCCTGGAGCTGCCGGTCGTCGGTGAGAACCCGCATTTCTTGCACCACCGGAGCGTTGACTCGAGTGTCTACGTGGCGGGTCAGCTGCCCTTCAAGGACGGCGTGCTCCTGGGCCAGGGCATCGTGGGCCGGGACGTCGACCTCGAGACCGGTCGTGAGCTGGCGCGTCATGCTGCGCTCAACTGCCTCGCTGTCGCCGCCGATGCGGTGGGCGGCCTGGACCGCGTCAGGATTGTGCAGATGCTGGTCTTCGTGGCCAGCCCACCCGACTTCGGTCTGCAGTCGAAGGTCGCGGACGCGGCCAGTGACCTGCTTGTCGACGTGCTCGGGGAGAACGGGCGGCACGCTCGCACCGCCATCGGTGTGGCCGGCCTGCCGCTGAACACCCCGGTCGAGATCCAGATGGTCTGCACGGCCGCGTAGGCCGTTCAAATCACCCCCGCTTCAGAGTTCGAGGAGTGCACCGTGCACCGGCTTCAACGAGTACTCAACCGCCTGGTCGACCGGGTGGACACGCCCATGCCGATCGTGCTGGCCGACGTCATGCAGCGCAACATCGACCGGATGCAGGCCTTCGCCGCTGAGCACGGTCTGGACGTGCGCCCGCACGTGAAGACGCACAAGTGCATCGAGGTCGGCCGGCGCCAGCTGGAGGCGGGGGCGGTGGGGATTACCGCCGGCAACGTCGGTGAGGCCGAGGTGTTCGCCGGCGCGGGGTTCGACGACATCTTCCTGGCCTATCCGGTCTGGCCCTCGGGGACCAAGAGTGAGCGGATCCGCCGGCTCGCGCAGACCGCCCGGATGCGGGTGGGGGTGGACAACGCCGCCGCGATCGACGCACTGGCCGAGGCGATGGGGGAGGAGCCGGACCGGCTCCAGGTGGTGGTCGAGGTCGACTGTGGCGCCCGCCGGTCCGGGGCCCCGCCGGAGGCTGCGGGGGACCTGGCCCGGGCGGCGCGCAACCGCGGTCTGGTGCCGGTGGGGGTCTACACCTATCCCGGGCACGGCAGCGCGGGTCCGGGCGTCCGTGAGCAGGCGGCGCGGGACCAGGAGGCCGCGCTGGGTGCCGCAGTGCGCAGTTTCGACGGCGTCGGCATCACCGCCGAGGTGGTCAGCGCGGGCTCGACGCCGACGGTGGCGTTCGCGACCGGCGGCGTGATCACCGAGATCCGTCCCGGGGAGTACGTCTTCTGCGACCTGAACAACACCCGGCTGGGTGCGTGCGAGGAGGACCAGATCGCGCTGTTCGTGGCCGCGACCGTGGTCAGCGACTGGGTCCCCGACCAGGTCATCCTCGACGTCGGCACCAAGGCCATGGGCCGCGAGGGCAACCTGGAGATCGGGTACGGCGGGATCGCCGGTAAGAAGGCGGTGCTGGCCAAGCTCAACGAGTACCACGGGTTCCTGGCCGTGCCCGGCGGCGAACCGCGTCCGAGCGTCGGCACGGTGGTCCCGGTGGTGCCCAACCACGTATGCCCAGTTGTGGCCAGCTTCGAGGAGCTGCTCGTGACCGACACCGAGGGCACGATGCTGGAGCGCTGGCCGGTCGCCGCCCGCGGGCTCCTCAGCTGACCGTCGTACGACGACTCCCCCATGAATCCACCCCCACCCAATGGAGAACCTACAGATGAGACTCGAGAAGGTCACCGCGCTGGTCACCGGCGCTAGCAGCGGGATCGGCGAGGCGGTGAGCTCGCACTTCCGCCGCGAGGGCGCCCGGCTGCTGCTGACCGGTCGGCGGGAGCAGCTCGACACCGCGCAGCCCGACGACCTGTACGTCCCGGGGGACCTCAACGACGAGGGGTTCGTTGCCCGCCTGGCCGAGCAGGCCGCCGAGTCCTTCGGGTCCGTCGACGTGGTCGTCCTCAACCACGGTCTGCAGGCCAGCAGCCCGCTGTCCGAGATGGCGTACGAGGACGCGAAGAACGTGCTGCACAGCAATCTGCTCAGCTCGTTCCTGGTGATGAAGCACTTCGCGCCGCTGATGCCCGAGGCGGGGGGCTCCTTCGTCCTCATCGGCTCCCGGCTCGGCATGGTCGGCATGCCGGGGGAGGTGCTGTACTCCGCGGCCAAGGGCGGCCTGATCATGCTCGCCAAGGGCGCGGCGATCGAGTGGGCCCCGCGCAACATCCGGGTCAACGTGGTCGCGCCCGGTCTGACCGCGACCCCGGTCATTGACGCGTCCTTCCAGCGCCGGTCCGACCCCGAGGCCTACCGCCGCCAGCGCGAGTCCCAGATCCCGCTCCAGCGACTTGCCACCCCTGAAGAGGTCGCCAACGCCGTCCTGTTCCTTGCGTCGTCGGAGTCGTCCTACATCACCGGAGCAGTCCTCCCCGTCGACGGCGGCTACACCGCCTTTTGAACACGCTGCTGCGCTTCACGACGCGTCACCGGTGCGCTGATCGGTGACCCACGCGCTCACCTGTGTCCTGGATCTGAAGCCAAGCTTGGTGAGGATGTGCTCGACGTGGGTCTCCGCGGTGCGACGCGAGATGACCAGCCGTTCGGCTATCTCCTTGTTGCTCAATCCCTCGGCAAGCATCTGGGCGATCTCCCATTCGCGGCGGGTCAGCCCGCCGGGCACGGACGGCCTCGCTCTCTGTCCTTGAGGGGAGGGGCCACGAGTGCCGCGGGACTCGGCGAACGCCGTGGCCATCGCCTGGTCCAGGTCGTACGAGGCGCCCTCGGCGAACGCCGACTCGAACCGGGCGTCGCCGATCGAGTCTCGAAGCAGCTCTTCGGAGCGCTCGTCCCACTGCCGGTACATTTCCTGCGAAACGTTGCCCCCGATGCTGCGCCAGACGGCTTGGGCAGCGCCGAGGAGACGTGCCGCGTCCTCGTCCGGAGAGGAGAAGGCGGCGCACCACGACAGGCCCTGGACGCAGAAGCTGCCGCCGTTGAAGTTCTCCATCGCCTGGAACATGCGAAGTCCAGCCCGGAGCGACGCGCGCGCGCCGGCGTACTCACCGACTCGCCACTGCGCCAGGCCGAGCCCCCACAGCCCCCACGCCTGCGACGCCTTTGCCCCGTGCTGCTCGGCGAGCTCCACGGTGCGTCGGGCCAGCTGCTGGTCCCGCTCGTCACCGAGGAGGCCCGCCGCCAGGGACAGCAGGAGGAGGCTCCGGCATTCCTCCCGTGGCTGACCGAGTCGCTGGGCATCGTTGAGCGCCTCTTCGAGCAGGGGAATCGCCTCGGCGGGATGGCCGCTGTGCACCAGGGCGTGGCCCTGACACTGCCTGACCCGGGCCGCCATCACCTCGTCGCCGAGCCGTTCCGCGAGCGTGCCGGCCTCGGTCAGCATGGCGAGTGCGCGGTCGAACTCACTCAGGTGGATAGCCACGTTGGCGGTGGCGAACAGGGCGTACGCGCGAGTGGACGTGGGCTCGGTCGCGAGCGCCAGCCCACGGAGCAGGTAGCGGTATCCCTCCTGGAGGAAGTGCGTGTGCCACCAGTTCCAGAGCGGGGCCGCGATCTCAAGCGCGGACGCCGCCTCACCCGGCTCGTTGAGGCAGAAGTCAAGCGCAGCGCGGATGTTGTCGTGCTCCCGTCGCAGGTCGACGAGCCAGTCCGCCACCTTGGAGGTGAAGAACTCGTCTGCGAACTGCGCCGCCAGGCTCCGGTAGTAGTCACGGTGACGCATTCGATACTCGCGGAGCTGATCAGCCGCGGCCAGCCGCGCTGCGCCGTACTGCCTGATGGTCTCGAGCATCCGGTACCACGATGCTGTGCGGCTGTCGCTCTGCTCGCGGACGACGATCGACTTGTCCACCAGCCCTGCGAGCAGCGTGAGCACGTCGTCGCGGGGGATCCCGTCCCCTGGACAGACCGCTTCGGCCGCACCGAGGTTGAATCCCCCGAAGAACACAGACAGGCGTTCCCACAGCAGTTGCTCAGCGGGGGAGCACAGGTCGAAGCTCCAGGCGACCGCCGTGTCCAGCGCCTGCTGTCGCAGGATGCCGCCGCGCGCACCTGTGGTGAGGAGGTGGAACCGGTCCTCCAGCCGATCCAGGATCTGGGGCGGGGAGAGGACCCGCAGCCACACCGCGGCCAGCTCGATGGCAAGCGGCAACCCGTCCAGCCGGCGGCACAGATCGATGAGGATGTCGCGGTTCTGTGGGGTCACCTCGAAGTCCGGCACGACCGCTCTCGCGCGGTCCACGAGCAGCGCGACCGAGTCGTAGTGCGAGGCGTCGTCGAGCGGCGGCTCAGAGGAACCCGGTGTGGACAACGGTGGCACCGGCAGGATCTGCTCTCCGTTGACACCGAGCACCTGCCGGCTGGTGGCCATGACCCGCAAGCCGGGGCATACGGCGAGCAGCTTGCCGACCAGGTCCGCGCACGCCTCGACGAGGTGCTCACAGTTGTCGAGCACCAGCAGGAGGTGGCGGCGCTCCAACCAATCGACGAGATCAGCGGTCGGATCGGCGGAGCCATCGTTGATGTGCAGCCCCTTCGACACCGTATGCGGCAACAGGAGCGGGTCCTGCAACGAGGCCAGCTCGACGAACCACGCGCCGTCACCGAACTGCCGCCGCACCTCCATGGCCGTGCGCAGAGCGAGGCGGGTCTTGCCCACGCCACCCACTCCGGTGAGCGTGACCAGGCGGCTCTCGCCGAGCGCGCGACGTGCGAGAGCGACCTCGTGGCGTCGACCGACGAAGCTCGTGAGCTCGGTCGGAAGGGCTCCCGGAGCTGTGGTGGTGATGTTCGTCGTCATGCTGGGCCTCCGACAGCGGCTTGTCACAGTGGCCGCGAGGCACCGCCTTGCGTCCACGCCCGTCGGCAATTCGCAGTCTACGGCGGAGGCGGAGACCCGGCCGGGGTTCCGCCCTGTCCGTTGCTCGGCGCTTGCCTGTGGCCGGACGGTGGCGAAAGCACACGAGCCGCCATCGATACGTGATGGCGGCTCGTGCGGACTGTCTGCGGACTGCGGAGGACGGTGTTACCTCCAACCGCAGGTCAGGCGGGTATCGGGCTCAGATGTCGTAGAAGTGATGACCTCAGTCCGCTGACCTGCGAAAACGACGTCTCAACGAGCTCGTGGGGTGCAGGCGGTACGCACTCTCCGGCAGCCCCGGCTTCTCTCGCCTGCGTCGATATCAGACGTCAGTAGGTGCGATTGAACGTCCGGGTTCCGCCGCGCGCAGGTGCTGGGTGGGGGCGAGATTGCCTCGGCTCCCTACATGAGGTTCCTTTGCGGGATAAAGCACCGGACGGGTCTTGCGGAACGCCTGGAGCGTGATGGGCTCCCTGACCTGAAGCGTTGCCGCAGCAGGTTCGCCTAACGGCAAGCGCCCGGAACTACCGAGATCCGGTAAAGGGGGCATCGGCGGTTGCGAGTGAGAAACCCGGCCGATGCGAGGACGGCGCGTCCCGGTTCCTGTGCCAGTTTCGTGACAGCCGTGATGGGCACAGACCCATACTGCGCGGCTTCCGACCACGATTTGAGGTGCAGCGTGAGTGCGCGCCTGTTCGATACCTGCGACGTGCGTCGTCGGCCGCGCACCCGCTCCCGACGTGCGGAGCCTGGGCGTCCGTGCACTGGGGTGCAGCCGGGTTACATCCGGCGGTATCGCGACTGGAGCATCGCGAACAGGCCGAAGGCCAAGAATCCAAGCGCCACCGCCGTGAGCAGAAACCTCCCGAACGGCTGCGCCAGGATCGTCTGCAGCGCCCCGTCCAGGCCTGGCGCCTCCTGCGGGTCGAAGGTCAGCGTCGCATAGCTGAGCAGGCCCCCCACCAGGACCAGGGCCACCCCCTTGGCGATGTATCCGACTTGGCCCAATCGCGCCACGCCCTTACGGGCAGCTCGGGGCATCGACGAAGTGTCAATCTCCTCGCTGAAGGACTTCTTCACGCCCTTACTTACGCCGGCCACGCCGACGCCGATGATGATCAGCCCCGTGACGACGACGATCACATGGCCCGCGGGCCACGCCAGCACACCCGAGGTGGTTTCCTGTTGGGACTGTGAGCTTGACGATCCCGAACTCAGGGCGACCGACGCTGCGCTGAACCCCAGCGCAGCGTAGATCACGGCCTTGGCCGTGCTGGTGACCTGCTTGCGGACCCGCTTAGCACCGTCACGGTTGTGATAGCCCCAGATGGCTTCACTGGCCTGCCACAGCGCGAGCGCCACCAGGCCGACCGCAACCAGCCACAGCAGGACCTGGCCGAAGGGGTGATCAGCCACTGTTCTCAGGGCCCCGGAGGGGTCGGCACTCTTGCTGGCCGACGTGCCCCACGCGATCTGCAGTGCCAGCCAGCCGATCAAGAGGTGTACAACGCCGTAAGCGATCAACCCGCCGCGGGCGAACACCTCCAGCGACGCGCTGTCGCCGGCCTGTTCGGCCTTGTCGCCGGCACTGGTTGCCATCGCAGGGGCCCTCTGGTCCGCGACACCGAGCGTGGCGCCGCGGAACAGATTGTCCCACCTCCCGGCCGGGCCTGGAAGCACACGATCCTGTGCAGCAACTGGCGGGCGTTCGATCTTTTCGTGTCTGGTCCCGCTCATCACGCTCCGTAACTTCCGAAGACGCGGTTCTGCCGAATCACCCGGCAAACGCCGACCTCAACGCGTTCACCGTGGTGCTGTACACGAGGCCGATGAGCTGTGCTTGCGATTCGTCGGCTTCGCCGGTTGAAGAAGCGGGCCAAACCTGCTGCCTACGTCGACGGCACAGGGGTTTCGCACCTGATCTTCGGGTTGACGCCAACATAGTTCAATGGCGGCCTGGCCGATCAGCTCCTCGAACGCGCTCGGAGACCGGCCCCCACCATGTGAAGGTGCCGCAACCCCGCTGCGTAGGACTCGAACGCAGACACCTCGGTATAGACGACGCCTCGGCTAGCACAGAAGTCACGCACGACGGCTTGGGCGTGGCGCAGGTTCGGCCGCGGCATGCTCGGGAACAGGTGGTGCTCGATCTGGTAGTTGAGCCCGCCAAGCGCGGTGTCGAACCGGCTGCCACGGATGTTGCGCAAGGTCAGCACTTGGCGCAGCAGAGGATCGGCAAACGACGACGAAGCGGTCGAGGGGTGGCATCCTGGGCGTGCGGTCCTTGACCGGCTTGAGTGGCCGAGGTTGCCGTCGAGCTTGTTGTCGGCGTTCTCGCGCACGGCGCAGGTGCTGAACACGGCGACGTCCGGCTGCGCGCCGTCCGCGCCCCGGGCGTAGCCCGCCGCGCGAGCAGGCCGGCGATGCGCCCGGAGTCGTGCACGTTCATCTGGCAGCCGTAGGTGCGCACCTCCAACGTCCTCGTCACCATTGACAAGATTTCTTGTCAATGGCACGGTGGCGTCATGCAGGACGTCGAGGTCATCGAGAGCGCGGAGGCAGCCGCCGCCGCGCTGGATCCGGTCCGGGCCCGGCTGCTCGGCGAGCTGGCCGTCCCGGCCTCCGCCGCGGGGCTCGCCGCCCGGGTCGGCATCCCGCGCCAGAAGGTCAACTACCACCTCAAGGCGCTCGAGGCGCACGGCCTGGTGGAGCTGTCCGAGGAGCGCCGGCACGGGGGCATCACCGAGCGGGTGCTGCAGGCGTCGGCGGCGTCGTACGTCGTGTCGCCGGCGGCCGTCAGCGCGTCCGCGGCCGACCCGGACGCCAACGCCGACCACCTGTCGGCGGGCTACCTCGTCGCGCTGGCCGGCCGGCTGGTGCGCGAGGTCGGCGCCCTGGCGCGCCGGGCCGGCGCGTCCGGCAAGCGCCTGCCGACACTGACCATCGACACGCAGATCGGCTTCCGGTCGGCCGCCGACCGGGCTGCCTTCGCCGACGAGCTGACCGCCGCGGTGCTCGACCTGGCCGCTCGCTACCACCACGACGACGGGCGCCCGCACCGGCTCGTCGTTGCCGCCCACCCACTACCTGAGGAGAGCGCATGAGCACGACCCCGAACGTCCCTTACCGCCTGGAGTTCAGCGTCGAGGTCCCGGGCACCCCGGAGCAGGTCTGGCAAGCCATCGCCACCGCCAAGGGCATGAGCGCCTGGTTCCTGCCGACCGAGATGGAGGAGCGCGAGGGCGGCTCCCTGCACTTCACCATGGGCCCCGAGATGGGCTCGGACGGCCAGGTCACCGGCTGGGACCCGCCGCGCCGCCTCGTCTACGAGGAGGACTGGGCCGCCCTCATGGGCAAGGACCCGGATGCGCTCAGCCCGCTGACGTCGGAGTTCCTCGTCGAGGCGCAGTCCGGCGGCACCTGCGTCGTGCGGGTCACGAGCAGCGGCTTCGGGACCGGCGCCGCCTGGGAGTCGGAGTTCTGGGACGACATGGGCGCCAACTGGATGCCGTTCTTCGACAACCTGCGCCTGTACCTGTCGCACTTCCCCGGCCAGGAGGCCACGCTGCTGGAGGCCACCGCCTCCCACCCCGGCGACGCGGAGGCGCTCTGGTCGACCCTGCACGACGCGCTCGGGCTGGGCGACGAGGGCGCGACGGTCGAGGTGCGCGGAGCCACCGGCACGGTCGAGCGTGTCGGCGAGCGGCAGACGCTGGTCCGGCTCACCGCGCCGGTGCCCGGGATGCTCAGCGTCTTCGCGTGGGGCGAGGGCGACGGCAAGGCGACGGCGGGCGTACGGGCGTACCTGTTCTCCGCCGACGCGGCGGACTACGTGCGGCGCGAGGAGCCCGCCTGGCGGGCCTGGCTGCAGGGGCTCTCCGTCCCGGCCTGATCTTCTGCGCGGAACCGCCTCCCGGCCGGGGCGCCCACCACACCCA
The DNA here is from genome assembly GCF_003076135.1 of Nocardioides gansuensis. Classification (GTDB taxonomy): domain Bacteria; phylum Actinomycetota; class Actinomycetes; order Propionibacteriales; family Nocardioidaceae; genus Nocardioides; species Nocardioides gansuensis. The sequence goes on from NZ_QDGZ01000006.1 coordinate 232,873, forward strand.
CCAACGACGCTGGCCCCATGACGCCACAGCACACCGCCCGCCGACCCAGCAGGACTCCGCCCGAGGGCCCCAGCCCCATGACCTCCGACAGCGCAGCCCCGCCCTGGCCGCGACCGCCCGCAACGTGATGGACCGGATCCGCTACTTGGTGCTCGGCACGATCGACGAGGACGGGTACACCCGCACCTCGCCGGTGTACTTCGTCCCACACCGATACCGAGACCTCTACTGGGTGTCGAGCCCGACGAGCCACCACTCACACAACCCCAAACGGGGGAGTGAAGGGCGAAAGCGGCGGGCAACGCTGATTCTCCAGGTGTCCCGCAGAGGATCCCTTGTGACGCAGTTGAGGTTGGCCAGCGCGCTGTTCTCACCCGGCGCGATGCGAGCGGAACGCCGTTCCTACTGCGGTGCGCGGCTGTTGCCTACTACCCTCTGCGCCAAGGTGCCCAGACCGGGTCCGCTGAGGTCTGCCAGTCCTTGTGATCGACCCGCGAGGGCGACCAAGAGGGCCTCCCCGGGACCACTCACCACGGGGCCGGCTCCGTGGGTCCAGGCGACGTCGGTGGCAACCAGCCGGAGGCCGCGGGCGTTCGCCGGAGCCGGTAAAGCCCTGGCGCGGGGAGTGAACTGCAGCGCTGCGACGAGTCGCTCCTCGGGCACTGCCCGCGGATGGCCGAGGGCTCGGCGGATGTCCTGATGATGGACGATCCCGTCGGTTAGCGCGATGGCGCTGCCGAACATCGCGGTGATGCCGCGGGGGACGGCGTGGTTGCGAATCCTCGCCACGAGTTGTTCGGTGCTGAGACGGCGACTTTGCTCGACGCCGATCTGGTTGCAGCGGTCCAGCGAGAATCCCGACCTGGCGAACAGAAGCAGCACTGCGGGCCAGCTCAGCTCGTCGTAGCTCGGCAAGTGTCCGGCCACGTCGCGCACAGACCATCCGGGGCACAGCGAGGACTGCTCCCATTCTTGCTCGGTGAGGCTGTCGAGGTAGTCGGACAGGTCGCGACGCTCCGCCGCTGCCAGCGAGCTCAGGTCGGCCATGGTTTCAGGCCCCTGTGTCAACGGTTCGGTCCATGAGCCTCGAGGCTAGCGCCCAGACTAACCTTGGGTTCCCTCAGCCCGTAGAGGCATCCCGTTGCGGCCCGCTGCTCCTCTTGCAGGGCGCACAATTGGAGGCGCGTGCTGGCGGAGTCGGGCACTGCCCGATGCCCGAGCCGACCGCTTCCTGCGGCACGCCGGGCCCAGCTCTGGAGGTGCGCCATGAGCGCGCTGCCTGTCGGATACGCCCGATGCTCCACCGATCAACAAGACCTCACCGGTCAACGCGACGCCCTGCTCGGCCTGGGCGTCGAGGCTGAGCGGATCTACGTCGATCACGGCCTGACCGGCACCAACCGAGAGCGTCCCGGGCTACGCGAGGCACTCGCCGCCTGCCGCGCCGGCGACCTCCTCGTGGTGACCAAGCTCGACCGACTGGCCCGGTCCCTGCCCGACGCCCGAGCGATCGTCGACGAGCGGCTGTTCAATGTCCTCGCCATGGTTGCCGAGTTCGAGTCCGACCTGATCCGGCTCCGCACCCGCGAGGGTATGAAGGTCGCCAAGGCGAAGAGGCAGGCTGCGTGGCAAGCACCCCAAACTGCACCGCCGCCAGGAAGCATGCTTGGTCTCGCTGGTGCACAGTGGCGAGTACAGCACCGCCGAGGTCGCCGAGCTCTTCGGCGTCGGCCGCTCGACGGTCTACCGCGCCATCCAACGGCAACGCCTCGAAGCGAGAGCCAGTCTCGTGGAGGTGACCTCAAACCGCTGACATAACCTCACGCGCCGGCTGTCCGGCATCCGACACCCGAGAGGAACATCGATCGTACTGAGCTGAACGCCTCGGGAAGCTGGCATGGAACTGCTCGGGTCCGTTCTGTGCGGCCGGGCTCTGCTGGTTCATTTCCGCGCAGTGGTCAATACAGCATTGACGTCGAGTCGGAGCGCACCGCCATCGAGGAAGGTGTGCCAGGCGGTCGTGACGTCCCGCTCGAGCGCCGCACGCTCGTCGTCGCCGATCTCCCCGACCGGCCCGGCCAGCGGTGTGCTGTGCACGTACTGCCACAGGAAGTCGCTCGGCGGCGGAAGCAAGACGCGCAGCGGCTTGGACTCCACCGAGACCGATCGCAGACCGGCACCTTCCGCCAGGTCGCGCAGTTCCTGATGCTCGTGCAGCGAGAAGGTGTGGCGCATGAATCCGGCCACTTCCGGACTCACGTGACGGGCGAGGGCCTGCGCCAAGATCTCGAAGACCGGGGGGGTCGGACCGACAGTCGCGATCGCGACACGTCCGCCGGCGGCGAGCACGCGGTGGATCTCGCGCATGGCCGCAGATCGGTCCGGCACGAACTGTAGGCCCAGCGAGCACGTCACGACATCGAACGAAGCGTCCGGACACGGGATGGACTCCGCGCTGGACTCGTGCCACTCGATCGAGATCGGGGACACGGACCGGGCCACCGCGAGCATGGCCGGGTTGACGTCCAACCCCGCCACGTTGCCTTCCGGGCCGACGAGCTCCGACGCACGCCGCGTCACCACTCCCGTGCCGCACGCGACGTCCAGCACCCGCTCACCGCTGCTCAGCCCGGCCACCTCGAGAAGAGCGGTAGCCCAGGCCGCACCAATGGTCGGGACGAAATACCGTTCGTAGTTCTTCGGAGGCTCCCCGGCGTAGTTCATGAAGCCAACCGCTGGCGTCGAGTCGGTAGTCATCGTTCGCTCCTTCCGTGCGTTGCGAGATAGCGCCATTCTGTAAAGGCACACGCACGATCAGGAATGACCGCGAAACCCAGATGGATGACCGAAATGGCAGGGGGTCCACCCGTGACCGAAGTCGCCGGGCACCCGGAGGCGCTGGATCAGGCCCTTGAGCGGCTCCGTCTCGAAGGCGCCCTCTTCATGCGATGCGAGTTCTCGGAGAGCTGGACGTTCGAGGGAGGGGGCGGGCCGCAGTTCGCCGCGATGATGCACCCCGGGGCGGAGCGTCTCGTGCTGTTCCACGTCATCGCTTCGGGGCGGTGCTGGGGGGCGCTCCCGGGCGGCGAGCGCCACTGGGCGAGCGCCGGCGAGGTGATCGTCCTGCCGTACGGCGACGAGTTCACGATGGGCGGCGTCGAGGCGACGACACCTGTGCACATCGCCAGCATCGTCCCACCGCCGCCGTGGACCGGGATGCCGGTCCTCCGCTATGGCGGTGGCGGGGATCGTACGGACGTGGTGTGCGGATGCCTCTATTCAGAGGATCCGCTGTTCGATCCGGGCAGGGCCGCTTTCCCCCCGGTGTTCGTGGTTCGGCCGGCGGACGGGCCCGCAAGGAGCTGGTTCGACGCGAGCATCGCATATGCCCTGGAGGAGTCGTCAGGCAAGGCGCCGTCCCGCCGATCGACAAAGCTCCCCGAGTTGCTCATCACCGAGGCACTCCGGATGCATCTCGCGACGGCCCCCGCAGCGGAGCGCGGCTGGATCGTCGGGCTACGCGATCCCCTGCTCGGACCCGCGATGGCCGCGATCCATGTAGCTCCGGAACGACGATGGACGGTTGACGAGCTTGCTGCCGAGGCCGGGGTGTCACGCTCGCGGCTCGACGCTCGCTTCCGCGAGGTTCTCGGACGTTCGCCGATGCGCTATCTCAACGAATGGCGCATGCACGTGGCGCAGGACCTGCTGGCCACCACCGACACCACGGTCGCGGCGATCGCCCGCAGAGTGGGATACGACGCGGAAGAGGCGTTCAGCCGAGCGTTCAAACGCGCGCACGGACGGTCCCCAGCCTTGTGGCGCACGGCTCGGGCGGGCAGGTCTGCAAGCTAGCGATGTCTGGGACCTGAACCGCTGTGAGTTCGACCGCGGCGTGTCGCACCGCCGCTACAGCCCTGCGTCTAATCGCCGGTGCCGGGGTGGGCGGCCGGTGGGTCAGTCCACGCGGGAACCGACGCGGGGGTAGTCCAGCACGAGTCCGTGTTGGTCGTAAGTCAGCCGGCAGGCGAAGTCGAACGTGGGGCAGTCATAGTCGAAGAGCTCCCGCCCGCCGTCGTCCTCCAGCCGGGTGTACTCCTGCTCGATGCGTTGGACATTGAGGTCCTCACCGCGGACATATGCCGCCGGGGCAGTCGCGGTCGCACCGACCGGCAGCACGAGCCGGTGTACCGGGAAGGTGTTGGTCAAGCACGAGGTTTCGATGTCGACGTCGGGGCAGCCGTCGAGCCAGGGAGAGGGGATGCCATCGACAGTCCAGTGACCCGCACCGTCGGATTCCAGCACAACGCGGCCGTGACCTGCGCGGGAGATGTTACGCACCTCGGCGCGACGGGTTCGCCACCCGCCGTCCACCTCGATGTGGTACTCGACCACGAGGGGGACGCCGTCCTCGACGGCGGCCGTGGTGCCGTGGACGCGGTACCCGTCGCTGCTGCGCTGCACGAACACGACCTCGAAGCCCACACGTTCGGGGTGGTGGCGCCAAGCGGCCCACGGCGGCAGCTCCGAGAAGGCCATGCGAACATCCTGTCACGGTGAGCGGTCGGCTAGGCACGGCGGCGAGGTCGCCGGGTACCGGGGACCCGAGATCGCGCGGGCGGTCGCGGTCGCTCTCACCGAGCCCTCAGGGCAGCATGGTGCACCGAACCTGGCGCATCACTTCGCCGCGAGTGACTGTCAAGGCGAGCGTCGCGAGCCCGACGCTGTGGCTCGTCCCGGCGCCCCACGAACGGTGGCCGTTAGGGGATCCGCTTGCGGCACAGCGACCGCGCGGATCGCGGCATGAGTGTGCGCATGCCTCGTGTCGGATTGCGCTGCCTGCCTGGCTGGTCAGTGATCGAGCGGGAGTGGGTTCCAGGGCCCGGAGACGCCGTGGTTGAACTCGGTGGCGTTCGTGCCGTCTGCGTCGGCGATCACAAGGCTGCCACCCCGCGTGAAGGAAATGCGGGCGCCGTCCGGCGACCACGCGGGGAGTCCTCCACCGGTGTCTGATCCATCGGCGCCTCCTCCACCGGTGATCCGGGTGAGTCCCGAGCCGTCGACCCCAATGATCGAGATCCCCGCTTGCCCCACATCGCCGGCGACCATCAACCGCCTGCCGTCCGGTGACCAGGCCAGATCACGGATGTGCCCAGCCTCGTTCCACTCGTCGGACACGACCCGAATGTCGGTCCCATCTGACTTCATCACCCGCAGGATGTGACTGTGGTCACCCGCGCCGGTGAAGTACGCGATCCGTGTCCCGTCGGGGGAGATCACCGCGTTGTACACCTCGTTCCCGGCGGGTAGCAGTATCTCGGGCGTTCCTCCGTCGGAATCGACGGAGAGGATCCCACCCTCGCCATAGCCGGAGTAGATGACCTGGGAGCCGTCGGGAGAGAAGGACCCGTCTAGGAATCTGTCCGCCTGCGCGATGCGCCTTTCGGTTCCGTCGGCGTTCAGCACCACGAGTTCGACGTGAGGCATGCCCAGGGGCTCGGCCGGGGAGCGCGGCACGATCCGACGGATCAGCAGCTTCTTGCCGTCGCGCGACCACTCCAGGGGCTCTTCGTCATCTCCATCAGTCACCTGGATGGATGGCTCGGGGCTGTCGGGCGCTGCCGGGTTCACGGCCCAGATCCCGGAGCGCCCCGGATCGCTGTAGACAATCCATCCGTGGATAGAGGCAAAGCAGTTCGGCCTAGGGGTCAGGCAGGACACGTCGTCCGCCTGCTCGATCTCCTGCTCGATGGGGTCGACCGGGGACGGGCTTGTCTGTCGGTCCCGATCGGCGACCTGGGTAACGCCGACACCAGCCACGACCGCGACAGCAACTACCGCAGCGAGGATTCCGGTCCGGCGGACCGCGACACGTCGGCGGGCGCGGCGTTCCAGGTCGTCGAAGGCAGGCATCGGGGTGGAGTCTTCGATGTGGGCGCCCAGCTCACGTAGCTTCTGGTCAGACATGGTGCACCTCCGATCGGTCCGAAAGGACTTGGGCGAGGGCGGCGCGCCCCCGCGAAAGCCGTGCCTTGACGGTCCCGGGCGGGACGTCGAGGGCAGCGGCGATCTCGTGCACCGGCAGATCGGCGAGATGGTGCATCGCGATCGCCTCCCGCTGCGCCGGTGGCAGCTGCTTGAGTGCAGCCATCAGGGCCACGTGGTCGGGGGAGAGGTCGGGGATGGTGGACGGCCCGGCCAGCCGCGGTGCCAGGCCGGCGTACCTCTTCAGCCGCTTCCAGCGGCTTCGCGCGATGTTGACCGCGACGCGGCGTAGCCACGCCTCCGGGTTGTCAACACGGCGGAACTTGGCTCCCTGTGCGATCGCCCGGACGAAAGCTTCCTGGACGACCTCCTCGGCCACCGAAACGTCGCCACCGCACGGCCCGACGAGCTGGACGACCAGCCGCCGGTAGGACGCCTGGTAGACCTCGCGTACGAACCCTTCGTTCGTCATCGCGGCCCTGCCCATCCGTGCGGCCCATCCGCACCCTCACCAAATACGACCTCCGGGCTCGGGGTCTGGTTGCACACGCCGCCGAAAGGCCCACAGCCCGCTTCGCCACCACGGCCCCTTCGAGCATGGTCGCGCAGACACGCAAGCGCTGTCATCGGCACGAGTGCGCACTATCGGCGGCATGTCCGTGCGTCTGTCGAGGCGATCCGCAGAGCCCGTCGCGCTGCCTGTGGCGTAGTGACTGCGTTGGGCGTCGATCCGCTTCGAGGACCGCCTGGAGAACGCAGGCAGGCCCGCGCATGCCGCCGGAGGCCACAGGCCACGCGTGTGGACGTCTCGGGACTGATCCCGGCATCCGTGCACTACTCCTCGAAGAGGGTGCATCCCTCGGCGACGCAGTGTGCGACCTCGCCGCCGATGATCGTGGCCAGCGGGCGGTTGGTGGCGAGGCCGACCTCCGGGTCGGGGTCGAGCGGATCGGCCGTGAGCACGAGGAGGTCGGCGTGGCGGCTCGGCGTGAGGGAGCCGACGTCTTCGGAGAGGCCCATTGCGGCCGCGGCATCGGACGTGAGGAGCCGGAGCGCGTCGAGGACCGGGAGCGTCTTCCGGCTGGCCCAGAGCTCGGGGTGGCATACCGAGCCGTCGGGGTTTGCGTAGCCGCCGGTGACGATCGCGTACGCCTGCTGCAACGGGTTGCCCGGGATCCACGGTCCGTCGCCGTGCCAGGCCCACGTCAGGCCGGGGTTGGCCGCGAGCAGCGCCGGCCAGTCCTCGACCCGGGCGATCGCCACAGGCGGCATGGTCGAGATCCAGCCCTCGGTCGCGACGGTGGGGTCGCAGCCGTTGGACCACGGCATCAGCTGCACCGCTGCAGCCAGCCCGAGCTCGGCGTACCTGGCGAGTGACCGGCGGGGCAGCAGCGCCGCGAGGCTGTTGTGGTCGATGCGGTGTGCCTGGGTCAGCTCGCCGGCATTCTCGTAGCCGTCGAGCGCCGTGTCGATGGCTACATCGCCGATGGCGTGCACCACGACCGCACCCCCGGCGGCGTCGGTGCGCCGTACGACGTCCGCGATCTGGTCGGCGGAGGCGAACAGGTCGCCGTGGCCCACCCAGCCGTTGTCCTTCATCTCCCGGGGAGCGTCGTCGCGGTACTCGAACGACACCGCAGGCGCTCCGCACGAACCGCCGTCGGCGAAGACCTTGACGCCGCCGATCGACAGCGGCCGGTCGAGATCGACGCCGAACTCCTGGGCGAAGGTCCAGGCCTCGCCGACGACCTCGCCGCAGTTATCGTTCCACGACAGGTAGAGCACGGTGCGCACGCGCAGCTCGTCATCGGCTGCGAGCGACTCGAAGGCACCGAGCTGGTTCGGCAGGACGGTCGGCATGCCAGCGGTGGTGATGCCCGCCGCGAGCAGCTCGGTCTGGCCCTCCAGCATCGCGGCCCGGTCTGGGGCGATCTCCTGCATCAGGTGGGTGTGCGTCTCCACGACGCCCGGTATGACCGTGCGCCCGTCGAGATCCACCACGCGGGTGCCGTCGTCGGCGAGCGCCAGGACGTCGACCTCGGAGCCGACGGCGGTGACCTTCCCATCGGCGACGGCCACGGCCTGGACCGTGGTCGCGTCGTCGTCCATCGTGAGAATCTGCCCGCCGTGCAGCACCAGGTCGGGGGCGGGCCGGTCGTCGGATCCGCGACATGCGGAGGCGCTCAGGAGGGCGAGACCCGCCATGACCGCCACTGCGGTGGAGCGTCTCATCTGGCCTACTCGGTCACGAAGGTGATCGACTCTCGGGCCCGGTCGGCTTGGGCGATCAGATCCTCGGGGGCGCTCCCGGTGTGGAACATGTCCACGACCACATTGGTGCCGTCCACGTCCACCACCCAGAAGTCCACCCTGACGGTCCTCAGAGCCCGCCCAGGAGGCGAGTCGAAGTAGCTGATGCCGCGGTCCTCTGCCACCAGGTAGGCGTTGCCTTCGGTGGTGCCGTCGCAGAAGGCGTCGACCTTCACCGCCCCGTGGATCGCGCTGTGCCCGAACGCCTCGGTGGGAGTGGGCCGCTCGACGACGGTGGAACCGGGCATTGCGGCGAGTTGCGCAGCCAGCTGCTGCTGACCCGCAGCTGCCGGCTTGTGACCGGCCTGCATCCGGCACCCGCCCGCGACCGCTCCGGGCCGGTACACGCCGATTCCGGCGAAGTCCTCGTCGACCCTGGCCACCGGGTGGTTCGAGGCCTGCCAGTTCGAGCCATCGATCGTGAGGTCGGCCTCGATCACCTCGCCCGCATCGGTGGTGCCCACGTGGATCCGGTAGGTGCCGGGATCGGCGCTCCCCTGGTCGAAGTCGGTCCAGCTTGGCGGGGCCGCTGCCTCGGCAGGCTCGCTCGGCTGGCCGACAACGTCCGGGCTCGAGTCGACCTGGTCGTCGCCGAGCTGCGTGGCCCCGTAGATGCCGCCGCCGATCAGCAGCACTGCCGCGGCGGCAAGGCCGATCCTCGTGCCGTTCCGCCGGCGCAGGCGGTCCTCGCCGCCACTGACCATGCCTTCGATGTCGGGTGTGGGTGTCGCACGCATTTCCGCCTCCTGGCTGAGCACCGCTCGGAGCTCGTCTTCGAGATTCATGACTCCATCGCCTCCCCGACACCCGACGCGGCCAGAGCCCGCCGGAGAGCCTTCATGGCCGCCGACGCCTGTGACTTCACAGTGCCGGGCGCGCACCCGAGAACTTCCGCGATCTGTACTTCCGTGAGGTCCTCGTAGTAGCGCAGGACGATCACGGCCCGCTGCCGCACCGGCAGCGCACACACCAACGGCCAGAGCAACGACCGGTCGACGACGCCGACCTCCACCGACTCCCCCGCGGCCTCTGGCATCGGATCCGACAGCACCTCGCGCAGCCAGGCCCTCCGGCTGCTCGACACCACCGCGTTGGCCAGCATGCGGCGCACGTACGCCTCTGGGTGCTCCATGCGGCTGATCCGTGCCCAGCTGACGTACGCCTTCTCGAGCGTGGTCTGGAGCATGTCCTCGGCCGCCGTGGGCGACGCCGTCAGCAGATATGCCAGGCGGTAGAGCGACTGCCACCGCGCGGCCACGAAGTCGACGAAGTCCTGCTCCGTGGTCATCGTTCACCCCGCTTCGTGGTCACACTCCTGTAACGCGAATGGTGATCGATCCGGTTCGTCCGCACGGGAGTTTCGTTCTTGCAATGCCTTGCCCAGGCGTCCCGCCATGCCTAGAGCCACCGTCTTCCTCGGCGGAGAACGGCCCGCGGGCTGCGATCCTCTGGACACGAAGTCGTCGCGTTGGTGCGTAAATCCCGCCCGCCGCCGACGTCGTGGACTACGTGCACGCCGTCGGCCTCGCTCCCGCGAACTGCGCGCCAGGCACCCCGGAAGGCTGGACACCGATGTGTCCGCTCATCTGCATGACCGAGCACTCCTCGCGGCCAGCCTTCGCCGCAATGAGCAAGGGATTCGGCCGAGTTCAGCCATACGATTTGCTGGGCACGGCTCTAAGAAGAGATCAAGGGCGCCGGCTGCGCCGGCGCCGCCGGGTCCCGCGCTCCCGGCGTGCGGCCTGGCGGCCGGTCCCTTCGCGCACCCCGCGGCCACGTTCGACGCGGGGCCTGGTTCCTGCGAGAGAATGCCCGGCATGAGCGCCTGGGGAGGAACTTCTCCGATGACACCGCTTGCGACATTCGCAGCGACTACCGCGAGCTGCTCGAGGACGGAGTGGACGATTCCGAGGCCGAACGTCGGAGCCTGCAAGATACGCACAGCTCCCGCCGCGGATGACGCTGATCATCAGGCATCGATCTACACCGCCTGGCGGGGCCTACAGACGGCTCTCGACAACCGGTTGGCGGGCCTGACCGCCGTCGGTGGTTACACGCTGGGTACACAGGCCAACGACGAACGACCCCTGACCGCGAAAGCCTTCGATAGACGTTTTCGCAGGTCAGGGGCCGTTTCAGGCACCTATCCGCAGGTCACGAGGACCCCGGAATCAGATGTCGTAGTAGAGCTCGAACTCGTGCGGGTGCGGGCGCAGCTGCACGGGGGCGATCTCGTTCTCGCGCTTGTAGTGGACCCAGGTCTCGATCAGGTCGGGCGTGAACACGTTCCCCGCGGTGAGGAAGTCGTGGTCGGCCTCGAGGGCGTCGAGGACGGCGCCCAGCGAGGTGGGGACCTGGTCGATCTCGGCCATCTCGTCCGGCGGCAGCTCGTAGATGTCCTTGTCGATCGGCGCGGCCGGCTCGATCTTGTTCTGGACGCCGTCGAGGCCCGCGAGCATCAGCGCCGAGAAGGCGAGGTAGGGGTTCGCCGACGGGTCGGGGAAGCGGGTCTCGATGCGCTTGGCCTTCGGGTTCGCGCCCGTGATCGGGATGCGGACCGACGCGGAGCGGTTGCGCGAGGAGTAGACCAGCGAGATCGGGGCCTCGTAGCCGGGGACCAGGCGGTGGTAGGAGTTCACCGTCGGGTTGGTGAAGGCCAGCAGCGCGGGGGCGTGCTTGAGGATGCCGCCGATGTACCAGCGGGCCAGGTCGGAGAGGCCGCCGTAGCCGGTCTCGTCGTAGAACAGCGGCGAGCCGTCCTTCCACAGCGACTGGTGGACGTGCATGCCGGAGCCGTTGTCACCGAAGATCGGCTTGGGCATGAAGGTGACCGACTTGCCCTGGTGCCAGGCCGTGTTCTTGATGATGTACTTGAACTTCATGACATCGTCGGCGGCCTTGAGCAGGGTGTCGAACCGGTAGTTGATCTCGGCCTGGCCGGCGGTGCCGACCTCGTGGTGGCCGCGCTCGACCTGGAGGCCGCTGGCCTCGAGGTTCTTCACCATGTCGTCGCGCAGGTCGCTGTAGTGGTCGTAGGGCGCGACGGGGAAGTAGCCACCCTTGAAGCGGGTCTTGTAGCCCAGGTTGGGGGTGTTCGGGTCTTCCTTGCCCGAGTTCCACCAGCCCTCGATCGAGTCGATGTGGTAGAAGCCCTCGTTCGGGCCCGTGGAGTAGCGCACGTTGTCGAAGATGTAGAACTCGGCCTCGGGCGCGAAGAACGCGGTGTCCGCGATGCCGGTCGACTCGAGGTAGGCGAGCGCCTTCTTGGCGATGTTGCGCGGGTCGCGCGAGTAGGGCTCACCGGTGATCGGGTCGTGGATGAAGAAGTTCACGACCAGCGTCTTCGCGCTGCGGAAGGGGTCGATGAAGGCGGTGGTCGGGTCCGGGAACAGCGACATGTCGGACTCGTTGATGGCCTGGAAGCCGCGGATCGAGGAGCCGTCGAAGCCGAGGCCGTCCTCGAAGACCGACTGGTCGAAGGACGAAACCGGCACGGTGAAGTGCTGCATGATGCCGGGCAGGTCGCAGAAGCGGACGTCGACCATCTCGACGCCCTCGTCCTTGATGAACTTGAGCAGCTCATCGCTGTTGTTGAACATTCGTCCTCCTTGGCAGCGGCAGGTGCTCGCGTGCCCAAGCTGGTGGCGGTGGGGTGGCGCCTCGTTGCACCGGGTCTGCGCGAACGTAGTCACGCGCAGTTTCTTGACCGTATCCCGATTGTTTCGTGCGTGTAACAGATGCCCGAGCACCGAGAGGCCGGTCCGCGCCCAGTATGGGCCACCCCGTTATGGTCGCCGCCATGTCTCAGCACAGGAAGACGGGCCAGCTCTCGTGGCGGCGCCTCACCGTCCTGCTCGCGAGCGGGGTCACCGTGCTCGCCGGGTGCAGCGACGGCGGCGAGGACCCCACGTCGTACGACGAGGGGTCGCCGCTCGCGTCCGTCGTCGCGGCGGTCGAGGGTGCGGGCAGCGTCCACCTCTCGCTCGGCACGCAGACCCGCAGGGGAGAGGTCGAGATGGACGTCACTTGGGAGGACGAGGACGCCTTCCGGGCCGTCGCCGGCACGGGTACGGCGAGCCGGCTCGACGTGCGGCGGGTGGACGACAAGGTCTACGTCGGCGGCGAGGCCGTCGGGCTGCAGTGGACCTACCTGGAGGTCGACGACCCGCGGCTGCAGGGCGAGGGCGGCTTCGACGCGGGCCCGGTGCCGGTGCTGCTCGCCGTCGACGTCCCGGGAGAGCTCGAGGCGCTCGCCGCGGCCGTGCAGGAGACCAGGGATCTGGGGGAGGAGCAGGTCGAGGGCGTGACGGCGAAGCACCTCGAGCTCACGGTCGACTCGAAAGCCTGGCAGGCCGAGCTGCCGGAGGAGTCCATGCACGCGCAGATGGACCTCCCCGAGACCGTCACCATGGACCTGTGGGTCGACGAGCAGGACCTGCCCGTCCGCTGGGACTACGAGGGACAAGGATCAACAGAGGGCGGGAAGGACGACACCGCCCGCCTCTACTTCACGGGCTGGGGCGACCCGGTCGAGGTGAAGGTGCCGGGAAGGGCGCAGCCCGTTGAGTGAGAGCCGCTCCCCGGGCACGCCTCTCGAGACCGCCAGCTGGGGCCGGCGGATCCTCGCCCTCGCGGTCGACTGGTTCGCCTGCATCCTCGTCGTGATGCTCCTCCTCGGCTTCGAGGGCTGGCGCGACGATCCGCGCTCCGGGCTCTACACGCTGCTGCTGCTCGTCGTGGAGTCCGCGGTCGGCACCGCGGTCGCCGGGGGCTCGTTCGGCAAGCTGGCGACCCGGCTCCGCGTCGTACGCGTCGACGACCCGTCACGCCCCGTCGACCTGCTCCGCGCACTGCTGCGCAGCGCGATGGTCGCGGTGGTCATCCCGCCGCTGGTGGCCCGGCCGGACGGCCGTGGGCTACACGACATGGTCGCCGGCACGATGACCGTGACGCTGGCGGACCTGAAGTCTCGCTGAACTGACCGGCGACTGGGCGTTTCTGGTGTTTCGGGCTTGCCCGGCAGGGCAGGCTGGGCGCATGCGTACTCACCTGAAGCGCCGCCTCGCCGCGGCCGTCGTCCTCCCGGTCCTGCTCGCCACCGGCGCCTGCGGGGGCGGGAGCGAGGAGCCCGAGTCCTCCTCCGAGTCGACCACCGACAGCACCTCCTCCTCGGAGGAGACCGAGACCGAGACCGAGTCCGAGGAGCCGGAGGCCGCCGAGGGCGAGTCCGTCGAGCCCGCCGAGTTCACCGCGGACATGTCGGAGGGGATGGAGTCCCTCACCACCGCCCGCACCTCGATGACCGTCGAGGGCCAGACCGGGATGAGCATGGAGGGCGTCGTCGACTACACCGGCGACAGCCCGGCGATGGAGGCGACCATGGAGGCCGCCGGCATGCCCGAGGGCGGCATGGAGATGATCCTGCTCGACGGGATCATGTACATGAGCGCGCCCGGCCAGGGCGGCAAGTACATGCGCCTCGACCTCAACGACCCCAACAGCCCGCTCGCCCAGATGGGCCTCGGTGGCCTCTCAGAACAGCTGGACATGCGCAAGGCGATGGAGTCCTACTCCGCCGGCCTCACCGGCGTGACCTACCTCGGCGAGGAGGACGTCGAGGGCGAGTCCCTCGAGCACTACGAGATCGAGTTCGACCCCTCGAAGGTGGACTCGCTCAAGCAGCTGCCGCCCTCGGCCGCCGAGCAGATGACCTACGACGCGTGGTTCGACGACGACCACGTGATGCGCCAGATGGTCATGGAGATGCCGCAGGGCCTCGGCACGATGACGATGAAGATCTACGACCTCGGCACCGAGGTCGACATCCAGGCACCGCCGAAGTCGCAGGTCATGGAGATGCCGAGCAGCTGACGGCCGCCTTCACCGAGCACGACGCCCGGCCAGCCCCCGAGATCGGGGGAGTCTGGCCGGGCGTCGCTGCGTTCTCGGCGTACGCCGGGTGAGGGGGAGGTGGGTCAGCGACCGCGCAGGTTGCCGCGCATACCCTTCATGCTCGTCGGCACCGGACCCTTGGGGAGCGGCACGTTGGGCCGGACCGAGTCGATGGCCTTGAGGCGGTTGACCACGTCGGTGATCTCGGCGGGCTTGACGCTGCGGCCGAGCTTGGTGACATGGCGGACCAGCTTGGGCAGCGGGACCTGGCCCTCGTCGTTGCCGACGATGACCTCGTGCACCGGCACGTCGGAGACGACGCGCTCGTGGCGGCGGCGCTCGGTTGCGAGCAGCTGCTTGACCCGGCCCGGATTGCCCTCGCCCACCAGGACGATGCCGGGCGGGCCGACGACACGGTGCACGACGTCCTGCTGCTTGTTGAAGCCGACGGCGGGGTAGGTCTTCCAGCCGCGCTTGAGCAGCGTCAGCGCAGAGGCGGCGGCACCGGTCTGGCCCTCCATCTGGCCGAAGGCGGCGCGCTGGGCGCGGCGGCCGAAGACGATCAGGGCGAACAGGACACCGAGGAGGAAGCCGCCGAGGCACGAGAAGACCCACTGCAGCAGGCCCTGCCCGGGGAGCAGCCACATGCCGAAGAAGCCCAGGAGGGCGCCGAGGACGAACGCGCCGAGCGTCCAGAGGCCGAGCCGTCGGTCGGTCTTCTTCGCCATCCGATAGGTCTGGACGAACTGGGCGCGACGGCTGCTGGGCGGGGTGACGGGGGTCGACATGGTGCCTCTTCTAGCGGGTCCGACGGGAAGGGAGCGGTTCAGGCCGTGGCGACGACGCCCGCGCGGGCGTCCATGGCCTGACGGTACAGCCGCCCGGCGCGGTAGGACGACCGGACCAGCGGACCGGACATCACGCCGGAGAACCCGATCTCGTCGGCCTCGGCCTTGAGCTCGACGAACTCCTCCGGCTTCACCCACCGCTCGACCGGGTGGTGGCGCAGGCTGGGGCGGAGGTACTGCGTGATCGTGACCAGCTCGCAGCCGGCCCCGTGGAGGTCGCGCAGCGCCTGGCTGACCTCCTCGCGGGTCTCGCCCATGCCGAGGATCAGGTTGGACTTGGTCACCAGGCCGAAGTCGCGGGCCTGGGTGATCACGTCGAGCGAGCGCTCGTAGCGGAACGCCGGGCGGATGCGCTTGAAGATCCGCGGCACGGTCTCGACGTTGTGCGCGAGCACCTCCGGACGGCTCTCGAAGACCTCCTGGAGGAGCTCCGGCTTGCCGTTGAAGTCGGGGATGAGGTTCTCCACGCCCGTGTCGGGGTTGAGCTCGTGGATGGCACGCACCGTCTCGGCGTACAGCCAGGCGCCGCCGTCGGGGAGGTCGTCGCGGGCGACGCCGGTGATCGTGGCGTACTTGAGCTGCATCTTCTGCACCGACTCGGCCACGCGCCGCGGCTCGTCACGGTCGAGGGGCTGCGGCTTGCCGGTGTCGATCTGGCAGAAGTCGCAGCGGCGGGTGCATTGGTCGCCGCCGATGAGGAAGGTGGCCTCGCGGTCCTCCCAGCACTCGAAGATGTTGGGGCAGCCCGCCTCCTGGCAGACGGTGTGCAGGCCCTCGGACTTCACCAGGCCCTGGAGCGCGGTGTATTCCGGACCCATCTTCGCGCGGGTCTTGATCCACTCCGGCTTCCGTTCGATCGGGGTCTCCGCGTTGCGGACCTCGAGGCGGAGCAGCTTGCGACCATCGGCAGAGGGGGCGGAACTCACCTGGGTCACTCTACGCGCGGGCGGTGGGGGCCCCAACTCGGCTCGGCTCGCCGCCGGGCCGGATCAGCTCGATACGCGGCGCGTGGGTGGGCTCGGGCTTGGGGTCGTAGTCGGGAGTCCGCTCGTACGGCGCCCATGCGAGGTAGGTGCGCAGGTGCTTCTCGACGATCGGGAGCACCTCGGAGACGGTCACGCGGCGGCCGAGCTCGAGGCTCAGGTTGGTGACTCCCGCGTCGGCGATGCCGCAGGGGACGAACCGGTCGTACCACCCCATGTCGACGTCGCAGTTGAGCGCGAAGCCGTGCATGGCGACCTTCTGGCTGACCCGGATGCCGATGGCCGCGACCTTCCGCTCCGGCCTGGTGGCGCCCTCGCGCAGCCACACGCCGCTGCGGCCGGGGACCCGCGCCGCCTCCACGCCGAGCTCGGCGCAGGTCTGGATCAGCGCCTCCTCGAGGCGACGGACGTAGTCGACGACGTAGACGTGCTCGGGAAGCGCGACGATCGGGTAGCCCACCAGCTGGCCGGGGCCGTGGAAGGTGATCTTGCCGCCACGGTCGACGTCGATGACCTGGGCACCACCGGGGTCGACGGGCCGCTCGTGCGGGTCGGTGCGCTTGCCCGCGGTGAAGACCGGCGGGTGCTCGAGCAGCAGCACGGTGTCCTCGCGGGTCCCGGCCACCACCTCGGCGTGCAGCTCGCGCTGGAGCTCCCAGGCGGCGAGGTAGTCGACGGCGTCGTCGCCGAGCCCGGCGACCTCGAAGTGCAGCATGCCCGCGAGCCTACGCCGGCGCCCCCGGCCTCCTGATGGAGCCTGTGGATGGCGGCCGACGGTCGCGGCCGAACTCGGACATCGTGGTGTCCGTGGACCCGCGCCGACTCCTGCCCGTGCTCGCCTTCGTCGCCGTCATCTCCGTGGTGGCGTGCCTGACGGCCGTCCTCGTCTCCCGGGACCGGCCTGCCGCCACGGCCGCCTCGCCGCCAGGGCCCTCGCCCCGCGTCGTACTGGCCCGCTGGGACGCACGACGGTCAGCGGCCTGGGCCGCCGGCGACATCGCCGCGCTGCGGCGGCTCTACGCCCCGGGGTCGGAGGCCGGGCGGGCCGACGCGCGGATGCTGCGGTCGTACGCCGCGCGCGGGCTGCGAGTCGAGGGACTGACGACGCAGGTGCTCTCGCTGAGGGTCGCGTCGCGCACGGACACGCGGCTCTCGCTCGTCGTCACGGACCGGGTGGCCGGGGGAGAGGCAGTGGGGGCCGCCGGGTCGACGCCCCTCCCGGTCGACCGGGCGACGACCCGGGAGGTCGAGCTGCGGCTGGTCGAGGGTGAGTGGGTGGTGGCGGAGGCCCGGGACGCCGGAGTCATGCCTGCGCGAGCCACTCGCTGAAGGTGATGCGTCCCCGCGGTCCTGCGTGGCGCGGCAGCAGGCCGTCGCCGGCCATCTGGCGGCCCACCTCGCCGGGCAGGGGCATGGGCACGACCGGCCGCCGCTGCCCCCGCGCCTTCACGATGCGGCGGGCGAGCTCGGGCATCTCGTGCACCTCGGGGCCGGCCATCTCGTCGGTCATGCCCCGGGCGGGCCCCTCGGCGAGGTCGACGAGGTGGGCGGCGACCTCGCTCGCCGCGACGGTCTGGCTGCGCATCCGGGGGACGAGGGCGACAGGTCCCTTGATCCGGTCGAGCAGCTGGCCGGGGAACTCGTGGAACTGCGTCGCCCGCAGCACCGTGGCCGGGATCGGACCCGCGAGCACGAGCTCCTCCTGCCGGCGCTTGCCGAGGTAGTAGCCGAAGTCGACCCGGTCGATGCCGACGATCGACAGGGCGACGTGGTGCCTCACCCCGGCGGCCTCCTCGGCGGGAAGGAGGTGGTGGGCGGCCTTCTCGAAGAACTCCCGCGACGCCTTCGCCGACAGGGTCTGCAGGTTGCTCACGTCGATGACCGCCTCGACGCCGGCGAGCGCCTGGGCGATGCCGGTGCCGGTGGTCAGGTCCTGCCCGGTCGACCGGGCGAGGACGACCGGCTCGTGTGCGCGCTGCTCCAGCTCCGAGACGACGTGCCTGCCGACGACGCCGGTCCCTCCCGCGACTGCGATCCGCATGGTCCTTGTCTAGCGCATCGCGCGGTCAGGCGAGCGCGGTGGCGAGCACGTCCCGCACGTCCTGGTCCTGGAAGTCGTAGCCGGCGCGCTCCAGGGCGGCCGGACGGGCGTTGACCGAGCTGAGCAGCGCGGACGCCATCGGGCCAGTGGCCTTCTCGAGCACCAGCCGGGGAGCGGCCAGGAACGACGGCCGCCCCAGCGCCTGGGCGAGCGCCCGGGTGAACTCTGCGTTGGTCGGCGGCTCCGGGCAGCAGATGTTGAACGGGCCCGACACGTCGTGCGACTCCGCCAGGAAGGCGACCGCGCCGACCCAGTCGCGCAGCGACACCATCGGCATGTGCTGGGAGCCGTCGCCCAGGCGTGCGCCCAGGCCCAGCCAGAAGAGTGGGCGGAGCTGGCGCAGCGGGGGTGACATGCGGTCCATCACGGGTGCGCTGCGCAGCACACAGACCCGGGCGCCGGTCTCGGCGGCGGGCTCCGTGGCCGCCTGCCAGGCATGGGTGACGCGGGTGAGGAACGCGTCACCGCGGCTGTCGGAGGCTTCGGTGACCTGCTCGCTGCCGTGGTCGCCGTAGTAGGAGATCCCGTTGCCGGCCAGCAACGCCGGCTTCCGCTCGCCCGCGGCGATCGTGCCGGCCAGCACCCGGGTCGTGACGACCCGGCTCTGCAGCACCTGCTCGGCCCACTTCCGGGAGTGGACGTTGCCGACCAGCGGCGCGCCGGCCAGGTTGACCACGACGTCCGCAGCCTCGATCACCTCGGCGTCCAGCTGACCGGCGTACGGGTCCCACTGCGACTCGTGGGCGTCGCGCGCCGGGCCGCGCACCAGCGCCGTCACCTCGTGGCCGTGCACCCGGAGGTGGTCGGACAGGTGGCTCCCGAGGAACCCGGACGCTCCGGCGATGACGACGCGCATGCTGCCAACGTACTAGGGCCGAGTCGGCCCATCTGCTCACGGAAATTGCGCCGAGTCGGCGCATCTGCCGCAGGTGTGCGTGCAGATGCGCCGACTCGACGGGGTCAGCGTGTGCAGATGAGCCGACTCGATCAGACCTCGAAGGAGGCGGTCTCGAGGCGCTGCTTGACCTCGCGCAGGAAGCGGCCGGCGTCGGCGCCGTCGACCAGGCGGTGGTCGTAGGTGAGCGCCAGGTAGACCATGTAGCGCACGGCGATGGTCTCGCCGAGGTTCGGGTCGTCGATGACGACCGGGCGCTTGACCACGGCACCGGGACCGAGGATCGCCACCTGCGGCTGGTTGATGATCGGCGTGTCGAAGAGCGCGCCGAAGCTGCCGAGGTTGGTGATCGTGAAGGTGCCGCCCGACAGGTCGTCCGGCGTGATCTTGTTGTTGCGGGTGCGGTCGGCGACGTCCGCGATCTTCTTGGCCAGGCCGGCGATGGACAGGTCACCGGCGTCCTTCACGACCGGGGTGAGCAGGCCCTTCTCGGTGTCGACCGCGAACGCGATGTTCTCGCGGTCGAAGTAGGTGACCTCGCCGGCCTCGGTGTTGAGGTTGGCGTTGAGCTTGGGGTGCTGCTTGAGCGCGTCGATCGCGGCCTTCGCGAAGAACGGCAGGTAGGTCAGCTTGACGCCCTCGCGGGCCTGGAAGTCGGCCTTCACGGCGTCTCGCAGGCGGGCGATGTTGGTGACGTCGACCTCCATCACCTGGGTCAGCTGCGCGGAGGTCTGGAGCGACTCGACCATGCGCGTGGCGATCACCTTGCGCAGGCGGCTGATGGGCTCCGTCGTGCCGCGCAGCGGCGACGGGGTGACTCCGGTGGAGGCGGCAGGAGCCGGGGCCGCAGCGGGTGCCGCGGCAGCCGGCGCCGCAGCGGCGGGCTGCTGGGCCTTCGCCGCGGCGTCGAGGACGTCCTGCTTGCGGATCCGACCGCCGACGCCCGTGCCCGAGATCGACGCCAGGTCGACCCCGTGCTGAGCGGCCATCTTGCGGACCAGCGGGGTGACGTAGTTGCGCTGGTCGTCGGCCTCGCCGGCAGGTGCAGCAGGAGCGGCAGCCGGCGCGGCGGGCGCGGCGGGAGCCGGGGCGGCGGGAGCGGGGGCGGCGGCGGGAGCCGCAGCGGCAGGGGCGGGCGCCTGCGCCGCGGGCGCGGCCTCCTGCGCCGGAGCAGGCCCGGCCGGAGCCTCAGCGGCCGGAGCCGCAGGGGCCGGGGCCTCAGGAGCCGGAGCCTCAGGAGCCGGGGCAGCCGGAGCCTCGGCTGCGGCCGGAGCGGCGTCGCCCGAGCCGATGACGGCCAGCTCGGCGCCGACCTCGACGGTCTCGTCCTCGGAGACCTTGATCTCCAGGAGCGTGCCGGCCACGGGCGAGGGGATCTCGGTGTCGACCTTGTCGGTGGAGACCTCCAGCAGCGGCTCGTCGACCGCGACGGTGTCACCGACCTGCTTGAGCCAGCGGGTGACGGTGCCCTCGGTGACGGACTCGCCGAGCGCGGGCAGCGTCACGGGAGTGCCTGAGCCACCGCCGGAGCCACCGCCGGCAGCCGCGGGAGCGGGAGCGGGAGCGGCCTGCTCGGCAGCCGGCTGCTCGGGTGCGGCGGGCGCCTCGGGAGCAGCCTCCTGCGAAGGTGCGGCGGGTGCCTCGGCAGCAGGTGCTTCCTGGGGGGCGGACTCGGCGGGGGCCTCGGCCGCGGGAGCCGCGCCGCCCTCACCGGCGTCACCCACGAGCGCCAGCACGGCGCCCACCTCCACGGTGTCGTCCTCGTTCGCCTTGATCTCCAGCAGCGTGCCGGCGACGGGCGAGGGGATCTCGGTGTCGACCTTGTCGGTGGAGACCTCCAGCAGCGGCTCGTCGACCGCGACGGTGTCACCGATCTGCTTGAGCCAGCGGGTGACTGTGCCCTCGGTGACGGATTCGCCGAGTGCGGGGAGGGTGACTTCGGAGGCCATGGGCATTCCTTCGGTGTCGTGTCGTGTGGAGATGTCGTGTGTCGGGCTTGGGGTCAGGCGTGGGCGTGCAGGGGCTTGCCGGCGAGCGCGAGGTGTGCCTCGCCGAGCGCCTCGTTCTGGGTGGGATGGGCGTGGACGAGTGGGGCCACGTCGTCGGCGTGTGCCTCCCAGCCGTAGATCAGCTGGGCCTCGCCGATCAGCTCGCCGACCCGGTCGCCGACCATGTGGACGCCGAGCACGGGGCCGTCCTTGCGGCTGACGAGCTTGACGAAGCCCTGGGTGTTGAGGATCTGGCTCTTGCCGTTGCCGCCGAGGTCATAGGTCAGGGTCTCGACCTCGTCACCGTACTGCTCGCGGGCGGTCGCCTCGTCGAGGCCGACGGAGGCGATCTCGGGGTGGCTGTAGGTGACGCGCGGGATGCCGGCCTCGTCGATGGGGCGCGGGTCGAGGCCCGCGATCTCCTCCGCGACGAAGATGCCCTGCTGGAATCCGCGGTGGGCCAGCTGCAGGCCCGGCACGATGTCGCCCACGGCGTACACGCCCTCGACGCTGGTGCGGCACCGCACGTCGGTGACCACGAAGCCACGGTCGAGGGTGATGCCCTGCTCCTCGTAGCCCAGGCCTGCGGTGGAGGGGCCGCGGCCGACCGCGACGAGCAGCAGCTCGGCCTCGAGGACGTCGCCGCCCTCGACGGTCACCGCGACGCCGGTGTCGGTGGCCTTGACGCTCTGGAACGGCGTGCCGGTGCGGAAGGCGATGCCGCGCTTGCGGAACGCGCGCTCGAGGACCTTCGAGGAGGCCTCGTCCTCCGCGGCGACGAGCCGGGGGAGCGCCTCGACGATCGTGACGTCGGCACCGAAGGACTTCCACACGCTGGCGAACTCGCAGCCGATGACTCCGCCACCGAGGACGATCACCGAGGCGGGCACGCGGTCGAGCGTGAGCGCGTGCTCGGAGGTGATGACGCGCTCGCCGTCGACGTCGAGGCCGGGGAGGCTCTTGCTGTAGGAGCCCGAGGCGAGGACGACGTGGCGACCGGTGTACGCCGTGCCGTCGACCGTGACCTCGCGGGGGCCGGTGAGCCGGCCCTCACCCTCGATGACCGTGATGCCGCGGGACTTGATCAGGCCGCTCAGGCCCTTGAAGAGCCGGGAGACGACGCCGTCCTTGTAGGCGTTGACGCCGGCCATGTCGACACCCTCGAGGGTGGCGTTGATGCCGAACTGCGTCGCGTCGCGAGTGGAGTCGGCGACCTCGGCCGCGTGCAGGAGCGCCTTGGTCGGGATGCAGCCCACGTGGAGGCAGGTGCCGCCGAGGTTGCCCTTCTCGACGAGCCCGACGCTGAGGCCCAGCTGGGCCGCCCGGAGTGCACAGGCGTAGCCCCCCGAACCCGCCCCGAGGATGAGTACGTCGAAGCTGCCGTCCGCCACGCCTGTCCTTCCGCTGGTCACCGATCGAGCCGCGGCCCATCCTTGCACTCTTTGTGGGCCTGTCCACACCGGGTCATCTGGAGTGGCCCGGCACAATGTCGCCATGGGACTGCTCGACCGCTTCCGTCGCTCCGGACGCATGCGCAAGCCGGCCCGGGACGCGATGCGGACCGGATCGACGAGTGTGCGCGCCTCCGACCCCGCCGATCTGCGGCACCTGGCCGAGTGGGTCGCGTCCCGCAGGGGCGTCGAGGGGTTCGTCGAACCTCGCACCGCAGTGAGCGACGTGACCCTGCTGCTGGTCGCCCACGACGGCGAGTGGACCCGTCGCCGCGTGCCGAGCGTGAAGTGGGCGCACGACTTCTGCAACAAGCACCGCGTGCCGTCCTACGACGCGGCCCTCGTCGGCGTGCCGCAGCGGATGCGGGACTACAACAGGCGACGGAAGCTGAACGGCGAGATCTAGGTCTCGATACGGGTCTCGATACGCTCGCTGGCGCTCGCTACTCGACCAGCGATAGTGCGCGGATCAGCTCGACGAGTGTCGGGACGCCGAAGCCGGTGCCGCCCGGCGGGACGTGGCCGTAGGCGGCGCCGGAGTTCATCTCCTTGCCGGCGATGTCCAGGTGCGCCCAGGGCAGGCCGCCGGTGAACTCGCGCAGGAACGCCGTGGCGTAGAGACCACCGCCCCAGCGCACCCAGTCGTGCTGGAGCAGGTCGGCGACCTTCGAGGCGCGGATGCGCTCGGACATCTCCTCCGGGATGGGCATCCGCCAGTGCGCCTCGCCGGCTCGCTCGCCGGCGGCCAGCACCTCGGCAACCATCTCGTCGGTGCCCATGACCGCGCTCACCCGGTCGCCCAGCGCGACCTGCATGTGCCCGGTCAGGGTGGCGACGTCGACGAGCACGTCGGGCTCCCCCTCGGTGGCCATCACCATCGCGTCGGCGAGCAGCATCCGGCCCTCGGCGTCGAGGTTGGCCAGCTCGACGGTGGTGCCCCCGTACATCGTCACGACGTCGCCCGGGCGTGGGCCGCTGCCCGAGATCATGTTCTCGGCCATCGGCACGAACGCCGTGATCCGCAGCGGCAGGTCGAGGCGGGCGGCCGCGAAGACGGCCTGCACCACGGCGGCGCCGCCGCCCATGTCGGCCTTCATCTCAAGCATGCTGGAGGAGGGCTTGATGGTGAGGCCGCCGGAGTCGAAGGTGATGCCCTTGCCGACCAGGGCGAGGTGGCGGGTGGCGGCCTTCGGTGACCACGTCAGCTTGACCAGCCGGGCGGGGGCGGCGGAGCTGCGGCTGACGCTGAGGATGCCGCCACAGCCCAGCTCGGCGAGCTGGTCCTCGTCGAGCACCTCGAGGCCCACCTTGGGTGCGCCACGGCCCTTCGTGAGCTCCTTGTGCGCAGCGGCGACGGCGTCCGCGAAGGCCGGCGGGGTGAAGTCAGCCGGCGGCATGTTGACCCAGTCCCGCGTGGTGGCGACCGCAGCCGCGACCACCTGCGCGGCCTCGAAGGCGGCCGTGGCCTCCTTCTGCCGCGCGACGGGCGAGAGGACGACGACCTCACCGGCTGCCGGAGCCGCTTCGCTGCTCGACTTGTAGCGGGTGAACGTGTAGCCGCCCAGCAGGTGGCCCTCCGTGACAGCCGCGACGAGCGAGGGCGTCTCTGACGGCAGGGCCAGCGCCACGGAGGCCGCGTTCGGCACGCTGCGGGCGGCGACGCCGGCGGCGCGTCGTACGGCGGTCGCGTCGGGCCCGCCGTCCCGGGCCGGCCCGAGCCCGACCAGCACCAGCAGCGGCGAGCCGAGGACGCCGTTCGTCGGGATGCGGGCTACGTCGCCGGCCTTGCCGGTCACGCCCATCGTCGCGAGCAGCGGGCGCAGCTTGCGCCCGTAGACGGCCGCCACGTCGGCACCCGCGGCGCAGAGCTCGGGACCGCCGTCGCCGGCCAGCACGCCCACGACCACGGCATCGGCGCGGGTCTTGGCGGGACTGGCGCTGCGGAGCGTGTACGTCGTCATTCGGCGCATGTTAGGCGAGTCAGCCGCCCCCGGCCGCTGCGGTAGGTTGCGGCGCATGGTCGACGAGTCCCTCAAGCGATCCCCCCTGCACGACCGCCACGAGGCGCTGGGCGCCAGGTTCGCGGAGTTCGGCGGGTGGCTGATGCCGCTGGAGTTCTCCGCCGGCGTGGTCAAGGAGCACACCGCGGTCCGCGAGGCCGTCGGCGTCTTCGACGTCAGCCACCTCGGCAAGGCGATGGTCACCGGGACCGGTGCCGCGGCGTACGTCAACGACACGCTGACCAACGACCTGCGCAAGATCCACCCGGGCAAGGCGCAGTACACGCTGTGCTGCGACGAGCAGACCGGCGGCATCGTCGACGACCTGATCGCCTACTACCAGGACGACGAGCACGTGCTGCTCGTCCCGAACGCCGCCAACACCGCGGAGGTCGTGCGCCGGCTCCGGGAGCAGGCCCCCGACGGGGTGCAGGTCACCGACCACCACGACGACTACGCCGTGCTCGCGGTGCAGGGCACGAAGTCCGACGAGGTGCTGGCGAAGGTCGGCCTCCCGGTCGGCCACGAGTACATGTCCTTCGTCGAGGCCGGGCTGCCCGACCTGCTGGGGGAGACCGCCGTCGTGGTGTGCCGCACCGGCTATACCGGCGAGCGCGGCTACGAGCTGGTCGTGCGCAACGACGGCGCCGTCGCCCTGTGGGACGCCATCCTCGCGGCCGGCGAGGAGCACGGGATCCTGCCGTGCGGCCTGGGCTCGCGCGACACGCTGCGCACGGAGATGGGCTACCCGCTCCACGGCCAGGACATCAGCCTCGACGTCACGCCCGTGCAGGCCGGCCTCTCCTGGGCGGTCGGCTGGCAGAAGGACACGTTCTGGGGCAAGGACGCGCTGGTCGCGGAGAAGGAGGCCGGGCCCAAGCGCCGGCTCCGCGGCCTCGTGGCCGTCGAGCGTGGCATCCCGCGACCCGGCATGGGGGTCACGCTGACCCAGGACATCCCGCTGTGCGACATCACCTCCGGCACCTTCTCCCCGACCCTGAAGAAGGGCATCGGCCTGGCGCTCGTGCCGACGATGGTGGCCGACGACGCGCAGGTGGGCGTCGACATCCGGGGCCGCCGCGAGATCTTCCAGCTCGTCGACCCGCCGTTCGTCCACCCCTCGGTGAAGGAGTCCTGATGCTGCCCGACCCGCCGCCCACCTTCCGCCCGCCTGCCCCGCAGGAGCGGCCCTGGCGGTGGCGCCTCGAGGACGCCTCCGGCCAGGAGGTGCGGGTCGAGGGCCACAGTGGCCAGCGGTTCGCGAGCCAGGCGGACGCGGAGTCCTGGGTGGGGGAGATCTGGGCCGAGCTCGCCGAGCACGGTGTCGACGCGGTCACGCTGTTCGAACACGACCGCAAGGTCTACGGGCCGATGTCGCTGCACGCCTGAGGGCGGGCTGCAGGCACACCTCCTCGCCGACACGCCGTACGGCCCTGCGCTGGCAATAGTCTAGTAAATCAGTAGACTTTCTGCCATGAGCAACCTGAGCATCGTCGACGAGCCGACCACAGAGGGCCACGCAGCCCGCATCCGCGACGCCGGGCACGCGCTGGCCGTCGCCACCACCCTCGCCGCCAGGTTCGCCGAGCGCGCCTCGGAGCGCGACCGCGATCGCAGGCTCCCGCACGTCGAGATCGGCCAGCTCGCTGACTCGGGCCTGCTCGCGATCACCGTCCCTGCGGAGTACGGCGGGATCGAGCTGCCGCCGAGCACGGTGGCCGAGGTGCTCGCGCGGCTCGCGGCGACCGACGCCAACATCGCCCAGATCCCGCACAGCCACTTCGTCTACGCCAACCTGCTGCGCGTCGCGGGCTCGGAGGCCCAGCGCGAGCGCCTCTTCAGCGCGCTCCTCGCCGGCAAGGTGATGGCCAACGCCCAGTCGGAGCGCGGCGGCAAGGACGTCACCGACATCGCCACGACGCTCACCGCCGACCAGGACGGCCGACTGCGCCTCGACGGCACGAAGTACTACTGCACCGGCACGCTCTTCGCCGACGTCGTCCCCGTGCTGGCCCGTCTCGACGACCCGCACCAGGCCACCGACATCCCCGAGGGCGACGTGATCGTGCTGCTGCCGGCGGTCGTCGACGGCATCGCGATCCGGGACGACTGGGACGCGGTCGGCCAGCGGTGCACGGCCAGCGGCACCGTCGTGCTGGAGGCCGTGCAGGTCAGCCGGGACTGGGTCGTGCCGCGGCACAGGGCGTTCGACTCGCCCAACGGCTACGGCGCCTTCGCCCAGCTGATGCATGCGGCGATCGACGTCGGCATCGCCCGCGGCGCCCTCGAGGCGGCGGCGGAGTTCGTCCGGACGAGCGCGCGGCCGTGGTTCGAGGCCGAGGTGGAGCGGGCCGTCGACGACCCGCTCACCGTGCAGCGGATGGGGGAGCTCAGTGTCGAGGTGACCGTCGCGGAGGCCGTGCTGGAGCGGGCCGGCCGCGCCGTGGACCGCGTCTTCGACGCGCCGACGGAGGCGCACGCAGTGGCTGCATCCCTCGAGGTGGCCGCAGCCAAGGTAGTCTCCGAGCGCGCGTCGCTGGCGGTCAGCACGGGTCTCTTCGAGGTCGGCGGCACCCGGGCGGCAGCGGGGCGCACGCGCCTCGACCGATTCTGGCGCAATGCCCGCACGCACACCCTCCACGACCCCTCGCGGTGGAAGCTGCAGCACCTCGGGCGACACGTGCTCACCGGTCAGCGCCCGCCGGTCCACGGGGTGATCTGATACGGGCATGCTGCGCCCTTTCCGACAGGTCGACGTGTTCTCAGAAGATCCGCTCTGCGGCAACCCCGTTGCGGTGGTGCACGAGGAGCAGGGGGGGATCAGCGACGAGCAGATGGCCGCGTTCGCCCGGTGGACCAACCTGAGCGAGACGACGTTCCTGCTGCCGCCGACCACCGACCAGGCCGACTACCGGCTCCGCATCTTCACTCCCGACGAGGAGCTGCCGTTCGCGGGGCACCCGACGATCGGGTCGGCACACGCCTGGCTCGAGGCGGGTGGTGCGCCGCGTTCACCGGGCACGGTCGTGCAGGAGTGCGGCGTCGGCCTGGTGACGGTGCGGCTGGGGGAGCGGCTCGCGTTCGCCGCCCCTCCGCTCATCCGGTCCGGTCCCGTCGACAGCTCCGACCTCACGCGCATCGCCCGGGTCCTGCGGGTGCGCGAGGAGGAGATCCTCGACTCCGCCTGGATCGACAACGGTCCCGGCTGGATCGGCGTCGTGCTGCGCGACGCCGACGCGGTCCTGGCCCTGCAGCCCGACTGGGCCGCCTTCGGCGATCTCAAGGTGGGCGTGGTGGGCCCCCGCGAGGGCGGCGACACGGCCTGTGAGGTCCGGGCGTTCTGCCCGGGCCTGGGCATCACCGAGGACCCGGTCACCGGCTCGCTCAACGCCGGCCTGGGACAGTGGCTGGCAGGCAGCCTGCTGCCCACGTCGTACGTCGCGGCGCAGGGCACGGCCCTGGGCCGAGCCGGCCGGGTGCACGTCGAGCGGGACGGCGACACGGTGTGGGTCGGCGGCGACGCGACGACCACGATCGCCGGAACGGTGGACCTGCGCGAGTAGCCTGACCGCCATGCAGTCCTATCTCGACCTCCTCCGGCGCATCCTCGACGAGGGCGTGGAGAAGTCCGACCGCACCGGCACCGGCACGCTCAGCGTCTTCGGCCACCAGACGCGCTTCGACCTGCGCGCCGGCTTCCCGCTGGTGACGACCAAGAAGGTGCACACGCGGTCGGTCTTCGGGGAGCTGCTCTGGTTCCTCCGGGGCGACACCAACGTCAAGTGGCTGCAGGACCGCGGCATCACGATCTGGGACGAGTGGGCCGACGCAGACGGAGACCTGGGTCCGATCTACGGCTACCAGTGGCGGTCGTGGCCGGCCCCCGACGGCCGGCACATCGACCAGCTGGCGCAGCTGGTCGACAACCTGCGCCGCGACCCCGACAGCCGGCGCCACATCGTGAGCGCCTGGAACGTCGCCGACATCCCCGACATGGCGCTCGCGCCGTGCCACACGCTGTTCCAGTTCTACGTCGCGCCCGCGCCGGACGGCGGACCCGGCCGGCTCTCGTGCCAGCTCTACCAGCGCAGCGCCGACGTCTTCCTGGGCGTGCCGTTCAACATCGCCTCCTACGCGCTGCTGACCCACATGGTGGCCCAGGTGGTCGGGCTCGAGGTGGGCGACTTCGTGCACACCCTCGGCGACGCGCACCTCTACACCAACCACGTCGAGCAGGCGCGCCTCCAGCTGACCCGCGAGCCGCGCGCCCTGCCGACGCTCTGGCTCAACCCCGAGATCACCGACCTCGACGCGTTCGACCTCGACGACATCCGGGTCGAGGGCTACGACCCGCACCCCGCCATCAAGGCTCCCATTGCGGTCTGAGCCGGTCTCGACTCCGCTCGACCAGCCGCGGGAGCGCGTCGTGGTCGTCGCGGCGTACGCCGAGAACCGGGTCATCGGCGACCACGGCCGGATCCCCTGGCACATCCCCGAGGACTTCGCGCACTTCAAGGCGGTCACCCTCGGGCACACGCTGGTGATGGGGCGGGCGACCTGGGACTCGATCGGCAGGCCGCTGCCCGGCCGCACGACCGTCGTCGTCACCCGCGATCCCGGGTGGACGGCGGGGGAGCACGCCGACCGGGTGCACGTCGCCCTCTCGCTGGAGTCGGCCCTGGAGCTGGCCGCCGGCCTGCCAGGCGACACCGTGGTCGCCGGCGGCACGCAGATCTACGAGCAGGCGATGCCGTGGGCCACCCACATGGTGCTCACGGAGGTGCACCTCGAGCCGGCCGGGGACGCGCACTTCCCGACCTTCCCGCCGGGGGAGTGGCGGGAGGTCAGGCGCGAGCCCGGGCCCGGGCTCGAGTGGGTCTGGTGGGAGCGGGTCTGAGCTAGGTGCGCGCCGACCGGTGGATCTCCTTCTCCACCGCCTTCGCGAGGTCGGAGACCAGCCGGGAGTGCCAGCGCTCGTGGGCGGCGAGGTCGCTGACCAGCGCCTTGCAGTCGGGGCAGGTGTCGGATGCCATCAAGATCACCTCCTTGCCTCCAGAGTGCTCCCCGGACGGTGGCGCAGCAACCCACCCGCGCGCCGCGAGGCGGGGCGTGGGGCGCCGGCGGGATAGCCTGACCCCATGACGTCTGCAGCACCCTTCGGGCGGATCCTGACCGCCATGGCGACCGCCTTCCACGAGGACGGGTCGCTCGACCTCGACGGCACTGCCCGAATCGCCGCCCACCTGGTCGACCACGGCCACGACGGCCTCGTCGTCAGCGGCACCACGGGCGAGGCCCCCACGACCTCCATCGAGGAGGACGGCCGCATCCTCCAGGCGGTCAGGGACGCCGTGGGCGACCGGGCGACGATCGTCGCGGGTGTCGGCACCAACACCACCACCCACTCGGTCGAGCTGGCCCAGCAGGCGGCCAAGATCGGCGCCGACGGGCTGCTGCTCGTCACGCCCTACTACAACAAGCCCTCGCAGGCAGGCGTGCTCCACCACTTCCGCCAGGTCGTCGAGGCCACCGACGTCCCGGTGATGCTCTACGACGTGCCGGGTCGCACCGGCACGACCATCGCCCCGGAGACCTACGCCCGCGCCGCTGAGTGGGACACCGTCGTCGCCGTCAAGGACGCCGTCGGCGACTTCGTCCGCGGAGTGCGCATCGCCACCGAGACCGGCATCGCCATCTACTCCGGCGACGACGCCCACAACCTCGGCTGGCTGGCGCACGGTGCCGTCGGCATGGTCTCGGTCGCGGGTCACGCGATCGGCGACGACCTCAAGGCGATGACCGAGGCCTTCCTCGCCGGCGACCACGACGCCGCCCTGGCGACGTACATCCGCACGCTTCCCGTCGTCGACGCCATCATGGGCGTCCCCAACTACGGCGCCACCACCGCGAAGGCCACCCTGCAGCTGCTGGGTGTCCTCGACAACCGCCACGTCCGCAGCCCGCTCGTCCCCCTGGACGAGCAGGAGTACGCCGCACTCCGCGCCGCACTCAACGCTGCCGGCCTCCTCTGAGACCCAGAGCAACAGGAAGAAGCACCTTGAGCCATCCCCACCCCGAGCTGTCCGCGCCCGCACCTCTCGAGAAGGGAGCCCTGCGGGTCATCCCGCTGGGGGGCCTCGGGGAGGTGGGCCGCAACATGACGGTCTTCGAGTACGACGACCGGTTGCTGATCGTGGACTGCGGGGTGCTCTTCCCGGAGGACCACCACCCCGGCGTCGACCTGATCCTGCCCGACTTCGCAGCGATCCGGGACCGGCTGGACAAGGTGGAGGCCCTGGTCCTCACCCACGGCCACGAGGATCACATCGGCGCGACGCCCTACCTCCTGCGCGAGCGCGGCGACATCCCGCTGGTGGGCTCCGAGCTCACCCTGGCCCTGCTCGGCTCCAAACTGCGAGAGCACCGGCTCAAGGAGACCGTCCACCACGTCGTACGCGAGGGCGACCGGATCTCGTTCGGCCCGTTCGAGCTCGAGTTCGTCGCGGTCAACCACTCCATCCCCGACGCGCTCGCGGTCGTCATCCGCACCGGCGCCGGCCTGGTGCTGCACACGGGCGACTTCAAGATGGACCAGCTGCCCCTGGACGGCCGGATCACCGACCTGCGCGCCTTCGCGCGGCTGGGGGAGGAGGGCGTCGACCTCTTCCTGACCGACTCCACCAACGCCGAGGTCCCGGGCTTCACCACGTCGGAGCAGAACATCGGCCCCGTGCTCGACCGGGTCTTCCACCAGAGCAAGCAGCGGCTGATCGTGGCCTGCTTCGCGTCCCACGTCCACCGCGTGCAGCAGGTGCTGGACGCGGCCGTGGCACACGGCCGCAAGGTCGCCTACGTGGGCCGGTCGATGGTCCGCAACATGCAGATCGCGCACGACCTCGGCTACCTCACGGTGCCGCCCGGCGTGCTGGTCGACGCCAAGGACCTGGCCGAGCTGCCGCCGGAGCGGCAGGTGCTGGTCTCGACCGGGTCGCAGGGGGAGCCGCTCAGCGCCCTGAGCCGCATCGCGCAGCGCAACCACCACTTCGTGCACATCGAGGAGGGCGACACCGTCATCCTCGCGAGCTCGCTCATCCCGGGCAACGAGAACGCCGTCTACCGCGTGATCAACGGCCTCGCCCGCTGGGGCGCGAATGTCGTGCACAAGGGCAACGCCCTGGTGCACGTCAGCGGCCACGCGAGCGCCGGCGAGCTGCTCTACTGCTACAACATCGTCAAGCCACGCAACGTGCTGCCGGTGCACGGCGAGATCCGCCACATGCGCGCCAACGCCGAGCTGGCGAAGGCCACGGGCGTCCCGGCCGACCGGGTCGTGATCGCCGAGGACGGCGTCGTTGTCGACCTGGTCGACGGCGTCGCGAAGATCGCCGGCAAGGTCGAGTGCGGCTACGTCTTCGTCGACGGCTCCTCCATCGGCGACATCTCCGAGGCCTCGATGAAGGACCGCCGGATCCTCGGCGAGGAGGGCTTCATCTCGGTCATCCTCGTGGTCGACTCGGTGACCGGGAAGGTGAGCGGCGGGCCCGAGATCCACGCCCGGGGCTTCGCGGAGGACGACTCCACCTTCGACGCGATCCGCCAGCCGATCATCGACGCGATCGACCAGGCGATCGCCGACGGGGTCGACGACTCCTACCAGCTGCAGCAGACCGTACGCCGCGTGGTCGGGCGCTGGGTCAACAAGACCCACCGCCGGCGGCCGATGATCATCCCGGTGGTCGTCGAGGCGTGAGGGGGCATGGGGGCAGATGACTGGGCACGCGCTCGACCGCGCGGGTGGTATCGCCCGGGTCCTCGACCTGGTGCGCCGGGTCAACTCCTCGACCGACACGGCCGAGCTGCTCGACGAGGTCGCCCGCGGTGTGGTCGAGGGCCTGGGCTTCGGGGTCTGCGCGATCAGCCGCATCGACGGGGACAGCGTGCTGACCACCAACGTCGCGGGCGACGCCGACGCGCGCCGCGCCCTCCTCGGCCGCCGGTTCGGGATCGAGCTGGTCCTCGACGAGTACGCCAAGGCCGAGCACTGGGGCATCCTGCGTTTCCGTAGCCACGACACGCTCGGCCGCCAGCCGCTCGACCGCGCGCCGGGCTGGACACCAGGCATCGCGCCGGGTGGCGAGCCCGATGACTGGCATCCCCTCGACGCGCTGTACGCGCCCCTGCTCTCCGCTACCGGCGAGCTGGTCGGCAACCTCGCCGTCGACCTGCCGCCGGGCAACAAGGTGCCCGGCTCCGAGCTGCGGGAGCTGCTCGAGCTCTTCGCCGTGCAGGCCGGCCTAGCGCTCTCCAACGCCCAACAGAGGGACCGGCTGGCCGAGGGGATGCGCCTCGAGTCCGCCATGAAGGAGGTCGCGCTGGCCGGCAGCCAGGTCGACCTGGACGCCATCCTCGCCACGGCCGTCCGGGCCGTGCACGCCGGCTTCGAGGCGTCCCAGGTCTGGGTGCGGTGCTTCGCCGACCCGGACCTCGGCAGGGACGCCCACGCGTTCGGCCATCCCGAGCCGCCGATCTCGCCGTCGCTGCTGCTGCGCGAGGACCTGACGGACGACGCCTGGCCGAGCCGTGGCCGGGTCGTCAGCCTGCTCCTGGAGGGCGACGAGGGGCCGTTCATCCGGAGCGCCGCGCCCCTGCGCGAGCTGATGCGTCAGATGGGTGCCGGGCGGCTGCTCGTCTCACCGCTGTCCCTGGGAGCCGAGCTGATGGGCTACCTGGTCATCGCCTTGCCCCTGGAGCACCCCGAGCCGACGACGAGCGAGCTCACCGCACTGCACGAGATCGCCCGGGAGCTCGGGCGCATCGTGCACGCCGCTCGGGTCCACGAGACCGAGCAGCGGCTCGTCACCGAGCTGCGCGAGCTCGACCGCTACCGCGCCGACCTCATCGCGACGATCTCGCACGAGCTCAAGACGCCCCTCACGTCGATCATCGGCCACGTCGAGCTGCTCGACGAGCTGGACACCGGGGTGCCGTCGGTGCGTGCGATCGAGCGGAGCGCCCATCGCCTGCACAAGCTGGTCGACAGGCTGCTCTCCTACTCCCGGCTGCACGGCGAGATCCGAGAGGTGCGTCGCCGGTTCGACCTGGTGGAGCTGTGCCGCTCGACCGTCGAGCACTCCGGGTTCCAGGCCGCGACGTCCGGGCTCTCGCTCGACCTGGAGGTCCTCGACGAGCCCCTGCCCGTGACCGGGGACCCCCACGAGGTCTCCCTCATCGTGGACAACCTGGTGGGCAACGCGCTCAAGTACACCCCCCGCGGCGGGTCGGTGCGCGTGCGTGTGGGGTCCGCGGGCGCCGAGGCCCGGGTGGAGGTGGTCGACACCGGTCTGGGCATCTCCCGCATCGACCAGCCCCATGTGTTCTCGCCCTTCCACCGGTCCACCAACCTCGATGCGCTCTCCATCCCAGGCTCGGGTCTGGGCCTCGCCATCTGCCGCCGCATCGCCGAGCAGCACGGCGGGCAGGTGTCCGTCGAGAGCGAGCTGGGACGGGGCAGCACGTTCACGCTGACGCTGCCCCTGGACACGAGCGACTGAGCCGCACGACAAGGGCCCCGGCGGGATCCGCCGGGGCCCTCCCCGTGTGTCAGGCCCCGGTCGTCCCAGGGTCGTCAGGGGCCGACGTCAGCGACGACGGCCCTCCGTGCTGCCGGCCACCGGCGCCGGGCCGCCGAGGCAGGTGGAGACCTCGACGTTGTCGACGTACCAGCCCTCGAGGCCACCGCACCCGTCACGGCCGATGTCGAAGCGCAGCGTCACGGTGTCGCCCGCCTTGACGCCGGCCTTCGTGAGGTCGACCTGCGAGGTGCCCCACGAGCCGCCGATCTCGCCACCGTCGGTGCCGGTGAACCCGTCCTCGCCCGCCATCGGGTTGGTGTTGGTCGAGGCGTCGGTGAGCTTGGTCGGCGCGTTGAAGGTGTAGGCCGCCGCCGGGATGACCGCGAACGGGCCCCCGTTGACGCTGACCTTCACGTTGCCGCCGTCATAGCCGGTCTCCGTCGACACGTAGTGGTCGAAGGAGAGCCGCGGCGTCGCGTCGCCGGCCGGGACGGTCACCGAGGGGCTGGTGATCGAGTCACGGCTGGAGAAGTCGCCGGCGCCGTTGGAGCACTCGCCCCGGTCGGGCGCCGGGCCGTAGGCCACGCCACCGGCGTGGTTGCCCGGAGCGCTGGTCGAGGCCTCCCACGGCATCGCGAAGCCACCTCGGAAGACCACCTGCTGGCTGGGGGTCCAGCCAGCGAGGCCGTCCTCGAAGTCCTCGACCCAGACCTGGGTCTCGGTGCCACCCTCGCCGCAGAGCGCCGGGGTGTTCGGGTCGAGCAGCGGCTTGAAGTCGCACTGCACGGGGTCGGTGCGCAGCTCCACGGCCGCCGCCATGTTGGCGACCTGGCCGCAGTCGCCACGCCGGATCGAGGCCGCGGCGGTAGGCGAGGCGTTGGCCGCCGTGCTGAGCTTGCGGATCGGCTGGCCGACGAGGTCGGTGCACGAGGCCTCGAGCGCGTCCGCGTGGTCGGCGAAGTCGGTCGTCGGCGTCTGGTACTCCGTCATCGCGCGGAAGTAGATCGCCGCCGCCTTGTCCATGCCGAGCCCCTTGATGTCGACGCCGTTGTAGGAACCGCCGTCCACGAGCAGGGCGTAGCCGTGGTTGGGCACGCCGGAGTTGCTGTGGACGCCGCCGCCGTCGTCGGTGGCGCAGTAGTACTCGGCGTCCGAGACCTTGCCCGGGTCGCCGTGGCAGGTCGGGCTCCACATGTCGCGGATCGCTCCACCGAAGGCGGTGGAGTCCTCACCCATCAGCCAGCGGTAGGAGTCGTGGCGGACGCCGGTCGCGTCCTTGAGGGTGACGTTGACCGGACCGTTGGGCAGCTCCGACTTGATCAGGTTGCCGTCGGAGAGGCGGATCCGCACCGAGGGGATCGTGATCGTCGAGTCGACGCCGGACATGCCTGCCGGGGTCGACTCCACGTTGTCGGCCACCAGGACCGCGATCGCCCCGGCGTTCTGGGCATTCTTCACCTTGATGGTGAAGGCGCAGGCACCGCGGTCGACGAGCGCGATCTTGCCGGCCACCGCCGCACCGTTGGTCAGCGCGGTGCACGCGTCGGAGGTGCTGGGGCTCGGCGTACCGTCCGGTGCCGGCTGGCCGTTGTCCACGCCCAGGACCACGTCACCGGTGACCCCGGTGGCGCTGAGCTGCGGGCCGAACGAGGCCGCACCGGCCTGGCAGACCTTGGCGATGCTGGCGGGCGAGTTGATCACCGCAACCGGGCGCGCGGGGGAGTGGCTCGAGCAGACGCCCACCGGACGCTTGGCCGCGATGTCGCCCTCGTCGGCGTCCATCCGGCCGTTGATCAGGTCGACGGTCTCACCCCAGATGTCGGAGTAGGACTCGTTGAGCGCACCGGACTGCCACTGGTAGATCAGGCCGTGGGTGTACTCGGTGTAGGCGTGGCCCCACTCGTGCGCGACGACGTCGTCGGAGGAGACGCCGCTGCAGTAGTTGGTGGTGACGCCGTTCCAGTTGGCGTTGGGGCACGAGATGCGCGGGTCGTTGTTGACCGTGATCATCTTGTGGCCCGCGCCGTCGTAGGAGTCGCGACCGAAGCCGTTCATGAAGAACCAGTAGGACTCACCCGTGCCGAGGACCTCGTTCTGCTGGTCGACGTCGAGCCGGCCCGGGAAGGCGTCGCCCTCCACCCACTTGAGGCCCTTGCGGTGGTAGACCCCCTCGTAGAGCTCGCGGGAGAGCGCGTCGTGGACCAGGGAGTAGCGGTTGACGAGCTTGCCCGTCTGCGCGTCGAGGAACACCATGTCGCGGACGTTCGCCCCGTTGGTGACCTCCACGACCCAGGCGAGGATCGCCTTGCCGGCCTCGCCCTTGGTGGCGCCGAGCCGGTAGACGACCAGCTCGGTGGAGGCAGCGTGGATGCCGGTGGTGTCGGCGTCACCCTCGTGACCGGGCGGCTGGGCCCGCACCGTGCCGACCGCTGCCTCGCCGGCGCGCTCGGCGCTCACGCGCGGCGTCGTGGACAGCGAGAGGTCGGGCGCGGCGTAGCCGTTGACCGAGGTCAGGTCGCCCTGCTCGTCGACGTGCGCGCGCAGCATGGCGCCGAAGACGTCGACGCCCCGGTAGGCCTGGCTGTAGGTGACCGTCCAGCCGACGCCGTTCGCGGTGACGCTGTCCCGCCGGAGCTCGGACGGGCGGGCAGCGAAGTTCGCGGCGTACTTGTCGAGATAGGCGTCGGCCTTGGCCGCCGCAGCGGCGCGCGAGGCGCCGGAGCGCGACGGCATCAGGTCGCCGTCGGTGCCCTTGACCCGGATGAAGCCGACCCGACGGGTCGCGCTCTCTCCGGAGAGTGTGACGAGGCCCTGGGCCTCGTTCTTCATGGCCTGCACGCCGTTGCCGTCGCCCGATCGGGGCGCGGACCCGGCTTGCGCCTGCATCATCGGTGAGGCTGCGAGGCCCGCCCCGATGACCGCCAGCGCGACGCCCTGCTTGAGGAGCTTCACGTCGGGTAATCCTCTCTTTCCCGAGACTCCCGCGAGGATGGGGGAGTGGTCCGAGTCACAGTAGGCTGCGGATCGTGACAGGTAAACACCTTCACGGCCGCTGGCTGTGACAAGGGATCGCCGAGCGGTGCCCGGCGACACGCATCCTGTGATCCATGGGGCTGGTGTGACGACCAACTAGGGTCGGAGCATGGCGACCCGTACGTCTTCCCCGCCGGGGTCGCGGAGCTCGAGCACGTCACGCACCAAGGCAGGCTCGAGCACCCGATCACGGAGTACCAGCAAGCGCCCCTCGTCCAAGGCCCCCGCGAAGGCCCGGACGAGGACGGCCGCGCGCCGGCCCGCCCCCCGCGCCGTGCGCAACGGCCCGGGACCGGTGGCCCGCACCTTCGGTGCGTTCGGCCACGCGGTGGCCTCGGTGTGGCTGGCGGTCGCCCACGCGCTGGGGGCGGTGGCCCGCAGTGTCGGGCGCTCGGCCCGTGACCTGGACCCCGAGCACCGCCGCGACGGGGTGGGGCTGTTCCTGATCGGCCTGGCCCTGGTCGTCGCTGCCGCGGTCTGGTGGCAGCCCCCGGGCGGTTTCATGGACTTCGTCCGCGAGGTGGTGTCCGGCTCGGTCGGCAAGGTCGGCTGGCTGGTCCCCTTCGTGTTCCTCTACGTCGGCTTCCGCACCCTCCGCGACCCTGAGCACAACGGCCCCGCCGGCCGCCAGGTGATCGGCTGGTCCGCCTTCGCGCTCGGCTCCCTGGGGATCGTGCACATCGCCAACGGCAACCCCCAGCCCGAGGTCGGCGACGCCAGCGCGCTGCAGGAGGCGGGTGGCGCGATCGGCTTCGTGATGTCCAGCCTGCTCCTCGACCTCGTGCGCACGTCGTACGTCGTGGTGCCGCTGCTGGGGTTGCTGGCCTTCTTCGGGCTCCTCATCATCACCGCGACCCCGCTCTACCGCGTGCCCGACCGGCTCGCCTCGGTCCGCGACCAACTGCTCGGCCGCCACCCCGTCGCCGTCCCGGACGCCCAGGCCGACGAGAAGACGCAGCCGGTGCGCACCCGCCGCCGCAAGGGGCTCGACGAGGTCGACCCCGAGATGGGGGACCCGGCCTACGACAGTCCTGTGCTGCCCGACCGCGAGCTGAAGAAGCGCCGCAAGGCGCTGGCCGCGTCGACCTCCGACGAGGGCGCCGACGTGGGCATCGACCTGTTCGCCGACGCGCCCACGGCGGTCACGCCCGTCGTCGACGACGCCCCGACCGGCGACGTCGAGCCGCCTCCACACACGCCGCTCCCGCAGCGGGTGGAGCAGCTCCAGCTGTCCGGCGACTTCGCCTACACCCTCCCCGACGGAGCCGTGCTCAAGCCGGGCTCGCCCCACAAGGCGCGCTCGAAGGCCAGCGACGCCGTCGTCGAGCGCCTCTCCGGCGTGCTCGACGAGTTCGGCATCGACGCCCAGATCACCGGCTACACCCGTGGCCCGACCGTCACCCGCTACGAGATCGAGCTCGGTGTCGGCGTCAAGGTCGAGAAGATCCTCGGCGTCCAGCGCAACATCTCCTACGCCGTCGGCTCCGACGACGTCCGCATCCTCAGCCCCATCCCGGGCAAGTCCGCGGTCGGCGTCGAGATCCCCAACGTCGACAAGGAGATCGTCTCCCTCGGCGACGTGCTCCGCTCCAACGCCGCCCGCAACGACCACCACCCGATGGTCGCCGGGCTCGGCAAGGACGTCGAGGGCGGCTTCGTCGTCGCCAACATGGCGAAGATGCCGCACCTGCTCGTCGCCGGTGCCACCGGCTCGGGCAAGTCGTCGTTCATCAACTCCCTCATCACCTCGATCCTGATGCGCTCCACGCCGGACGAGGTGCGGATGATCATGGTCGACCCCAAGCGCGTCGAGCTGAACAACTACGAGGGCGTCCCGCACCTGATCACGCCGATCATCACCAACCCGAAGAAGGCCGCCGAGGCGCTGGCGTGGGTCTGTCGCGAGATGGACATGCGCTACGACGACCTGGCCAACTTCGGCTTCCGCCACATCGACGACTTCAACAAGGCCGTGCGGGCCGGCAAGGTCGAGGTGCCGCCCGGCAGCGAGCGCCAGCTCTCGCCGTACCCCTACCTGCTCGTGATCGTCGACGAGCTCGCGGACCTGATGATGGTCGCCCCGCGCGACGTCGAGGACTCGGTGGTCCGGATCACCCAGCTCGCGCGTGCCGCCGGCATCCACCTGGTGCTCGCCACCCAGCGTCCGTCCGTCGACGTGGTCACCGGCCTCATCAAGGCCAACGTTCCCTCGCGGCTGGCGTTCGCGACGTCGTCGCTCGCCGACAGCCGGGTCATCCTCGACCAGCCCGGCGCGGAGAAGTTGGTCGGCCAGGGCGACGGGCTGTTCCTGCCGATGGGGGCGTCGAAGGCGATCCGGGTCCAGGGCTCGTGGGTCACCGAGGCCGAGATCCACCAGGTCGTCAAGCACTGCAAGCAGCAGCTCGAGCCCACCTACGTCGAGGACGTCACCGCGCCGCAGGCGTCCAAGCGCGAGCTCGACGACGACATCGGCGACGACATGGACCTGGTGATCCAGGCCATCGAGCTCGTCGTGTCCACGCAGTTCGGTTCCACGTCGATGCTGCAGCGCAAGCTGCGGGTCGGCTTCGCCAAGGCAGGCCGCCTGATGGACATCCTCGAGAGCCGCGGCGTCGTCGGCCCGAGCGAGGGCTCCAAGGCCCGTGACGTCCTGGTGAAGCCCGACGAGCTCGACTCCGTGATCGCCACGCTGGAGGGGGAGTCCTGATGGAGAGCGCACCGCTGCACGACCAGCCGCACGAGGAGCAGGAGACGCCACGCGAGGCGCTCACCCTCGCGCCCGACGTGGTCGAGGTGCACCGCAGCGCCGGCCTCGCCGCCGGCGTGGGAGCCGTCTCGTCCGCCGTCGCCATCGCCTACCTCGGGCGCGCCGTCCAGACCGGAGCCGTGCTCGACTGGGTGCTGTCCGCTGCCATGGGCCTGCTCGGCATCGCCTGGCTCGCCGCGCTGGTCGACGCCCGCACGCCGCTGATGGTCGCCGACGCCCAGGGCGTGCGGATGCGGCTGGGCCGCACCTGGCGCGGCCTGCCCTGGGGCGCCGTACGACGGGTGGAGCACACGCCGCGCCGCGGCCTGCTAATCGACGGCCGACTCGTCGTGGTGCCGCACAACCCCGAGAGGCTGCTCGACGAGCTCGACCGGCGCGGCCGCCGACAGGCGGCCTGGGCCGAGCGGCTGCACGGAGCGCCGCTGGCCGTGCCGCTGGGGCTGTCGACCAAGGTGACCGGCGCGGGCGACGACATCTCCGCGGCGCTCGAGCGGGTAGCGATGAGCGCCACCGAGGTCGTCGTGGTCGAGCGGGCCGCGACCACCCCGGCACCCGAGACCACCGAGGTCGCCGAGGACGTCTCCGACGACACCGGGGCCGACCACGTCGACACCGGCCACCACGTCCACCTGCGTGACCCCCGCCCGCTGCTCGCCACGGGCATCGCCCGCCTCGCCGCGCTGCTGCCGGAGCGGCGCGACGGCGTCGACGACCATGCCGCAGCCCAGGACGAGGTGGCGGACGAGGCCGGGACCGGCGGTGGGGACGGCCACGACGTCGCGGCGAGCGCCACCCCGGCACCCTTCCGGGAGACCCGGCCGGCCAGCCGTGCGGAGGTACGCCGAGAGGCAGAGGCCGCCGAGGAGCCGACCGGTCGCGAGCTGCGCCGCCCCGGCAGCGTCAGCCTGGTCGAGGAGACCCAGGTCTGGGGCGACCGGGTGCGCCCGATCGCCCGCGAGGGCGACGCCGTCGAGGCGCTCGTCATCGACGACTTCGCCGTCGAGCCCGCCGACGACCCCGTGATCGGACCGGAGCTGGCGGCGGCGCGCACCAGGATCGGCCTCACGGTCGACCAGCTCGCCGAGCGCACTCGCATCCGGCCGCACGTCATCGAGGCGATCGAGGTCGACGACTTCGTGCCCTGCGGCGGCGACTTCTACGCCCGCGGCCACCTGCGCACCCTCGCCCGGGTGCTCGGCGTCGACGTCACCCCGCTGCTGGCGTCCTACGACGAGCGCTACGCGCACGCCCCGATCAACCCGCGCCGGGTCTTCGAGGCCGAGCTCGCCACGGGCGCCCACGGCTCCATCCGCGGCACGCGCGGCGGCCCGAACTGGTCGGCGCTGGTCGCCGTCGTCATGGCCCTGGTGCTCTGCTGGTCGATCGCCCGCCTGGTCATGGACTCGCCCCAGCCGCTGCGCGGCGCCACCCCGGTGCTCAACGGGTCCGGTGGCCCGGACGGCATGGGCACGGCGCCCGTGGCCGACCCCGTGCCCGTGGTGGTGTCCGCCCCTGCCGGGGGCGCGCACGTCGTGGTCCGTGACGGCAGGGGCGAGATCGTCTTCAAGGGCAACCTGTCGGTCGGCGCCACGCAGGAGCTCACGGCCTCGCCGCCCGTGCGCGTCCAGTCCACCGACGGTGCCGTCACCGTCGCCCTCGACGGGGAGGCCGCCCGTCCCGTCGGCGAGCCCGGTGTCACCGGCCAGGGCACGTTCGTCCCACGCTGACCGGACCACGTCCCCGGACGTGTTTCGTCTCACCCGCCCCGGCGGGCGAGACGCCGCCGATGCGTCGGCGTTGCGGGCCCCGACATGCCGAGACGGCATACTCACGGGTGACATGACGAGCACCCGCACTGAACCGTCCACCCCGATGAGCGTCGCGGTGGTGACCCTGGGCTGCGCCCGCAACGAGGTCGACTCCGAGGAGCTGGCCGGTCGGCTCGAGGCCGACGGCTTCGTGCTGGTCGCCGACCCCGGGGACGCCGACACGGTCGTCGTCAACACCTGCGGCTTCGTCGAGGCGGCCAAGAAGGACTCCGTCGACACCCTGCTCGAGGCTGCCGACCTCAAGGAGCAGGGCCGGACCCAGGCGGTCGTGGCGGTGGGCTGCCTCGCGGAGCGCTACGGCAAGGACCTCGCCGAGTCGCTGCCGGAGGCCGACGCGGTGCTCGGCTTCGACGACTATCCGGACATCGCGGCCCGGCTGCGCTCGATCGTCGCGGGGGAGGCCCACCAGGCCCACACGCCGTCCGACCGCCGGCGCCTGCTGCCCATCTCCCCGGTGGACCGCGACGCCTCCGCCATCTCGGTGCCCGGGCACGGCGACCTCGCCGAGATCGGGGTCGGTGCGCCTGCGACCGGGCCGCGCGCCGTACGCCGTCGCCTCGACGCCGGCCCGATGGCCCCCCTCAAGCTCGCGAGCGGCTGCGACCGCCGCTGCTCGTTCTGCGCGATCCCCAGCTTCCGCGGCTCGTTCGTCAGCCGGCGTCCCAGCGACGTGCTCCAGGAGGCGCAGTGGCTGGCGACGCAGGGCGTCAGGGAGCTCTTCCTCGTCAGCGAGAACTCCACGTCCTACGGCAAGGACCTCGGCGACCTGCGGCTGCTCGAGACACTGCTGCCCGAGCTGGCCGGAATCGACGGCATCGCGCGGGTGCGGGTCTCCTACCTGCAGCCCGCCGAGACCCGCCCCGGCCTGGTCGAGGCGATCGCCTCGACGCCCGGCGTCGTGCCCTACTTCGACCTGTCGTTCCAGCACGCCAGCGCCACGGTGCTGCGGCGGATGCGCCGCTTCGGCGACCCCGAGAGCTTCCTTGGGCTGCTCGAGCAGATCCGGGGCCTCGCGCCGGAGGCAGGCGTCCGGTCCAACGTCATCGTCGGCTTCCCCGGCGAGACCGAGGACGACCTGCAGGTGCTGTGCGACTTCCTGGAGGCCGCCCGGATGGACGTCACGGGCGTCTTCGGCTACTCCGACGAGGACGGCACCGAGGCCGCCACCTACGACGGCAAGCTCGACGACGACGAGGTGCGGGCCCGCACCGAGCACGTCACCGCCCTGGTCGAGGAGCTCAACGCCCAGCGCGCCGAGGAGCGCGTCGGCGAGACGGTCACCGTGCTCGTCGAGTCGGCCGAGGACGGTGTCGCCGAAGGCAGGGCCGCGCACCAGGGCCCCGAGGTCGACGGTACGACGCGGCTCGAGGACGCGGGCGCCGTGACCGTCGGCCACCTCGTGACCGCCACGGTCGTCGCCACGGACGGCGTCGACCT
This sequence comes from Nocardioides gansuensis, assembly GCF_003076135.1. Classification (GTDB taxonomy): domain Bacteria; phylum Actinomycetota; class Actinomycetes; order Propionibacteriales; family Nocardioidaceae; genus Nocardioides; species Nocardioides gansuensis. The sequence continues at coordinate 275,964 of NZ_QDGZ01000006.1, forward strand.
CGTTGCCCGGGCAGACGTGCCCCAGCAGGAGGGAGCACGCGCATGAGCGAGACACAGCAGAAGGTCTCCAACTTCAACATCGCCAACGTCCTCACGACGCTGCGCATCGTCCTGGTCCCGTTCTTCGCCTGGGCGCTGCTGCAGGACGGCGGCGACTCGGTGCTGTGGCGCTGGGTCGCCTTCGCCATCTTCGCCGTCGCGATGATCACCGACAAGGTCGACGGCGACCTCGCGCGCAAGCACAACCTGATCACCGACTTCGGCAAGATCGCGGACCCGATCGCCGACAAGGCGATCACCGGCATGGCCTTCATCGGGCTCTCGCTGGTGGGCGACATCTGGTGGTGGGTCACGATCCTCGTGCTGGTCCGCGAGTGGAGCGTGACGCTGCTGCGCCTCTCGATCCTCAAGCACGTCGTCATCGCGGCCGCCCAGAGCGGCAAGATCAAGACGACCCTGCAGGCCGTCGCGCTCTCCGGCCTGATCTGGCCGCTCCCGCACGGAGACGCGCACGGCGGGGCCTTCGACGCCTGGGGGGTCTTCGGCGAGGTGCTCTTCTACACCAGCCAGGTCCTCCTGGCCGCGGCCGTGGCGATGACCATGTGGTCGGGCTACGAGTTCTTCCGCGACGTGCGGCGCGCGCGACGGTCCGCCCGGTCCTGACCAAGCCGTCACAGAAGGTTCACCGGGACTCGTCTGAAGTGCCACGGGAGGGCCCCCACGTCGGGTTATCGTGACGCGGTTCACCAGCCCGTCCCGAAAGGCTTCCTGTGTCAACATCATCATTCGGTCGACGCTTCATCGCGGGGGCGACCGCAGCGGGGGTTCTTGCGGCCCCGATGGCTGTCCTGGGGACGGCGTCGCCGGCCCACGCGGCCACGGTCAACATCCAGATCCTCGGCACCAACGACTTCCACGGCCGCCTGCTGGCCAACGGCTCGGAGGCGGGCGCTGCCGTGCTCTCCGGCGCCGTCAAGCAGCTCGAGGCGGAGAACCCCAACACCGTCTTCGCAGCCGCCGGTGACCTGATCGGCGCCTCCACCTTCGAGTCCTTCATCCAGAAGGACAAGCCGACCATCGATGCCCTCAACGAGGCCGGGCTCGACGTGTCGGCCGTCGGCAACCACGAGCTGGACGCCGGCTACGCCGACCTGGTCAACCGCGTGATGGCTGCCTACGACGCCACCACGAACCCGCTCGGCGGAGCGGCCTGGCAGTACATCGCGGCCAACCTCCGCAAGAAGAGCGACAACACCCACGCCGTTCCGGACCGCTGGATCAAGGACTTCGGGTCGGTGGAGGTCGGCTTCGTCGGCGCGGTCACCGAGGACCTGCCGTCGCTCGTGAGCCCGGACGGCATCTCCTCGATCGCCGTCACCAACATCGTCAACGAGGTCAACGCCAGCGCCGACGCCCTCGAGGCCGAGGGCGCGGACGTGATCGTGCTGCTGGTGCACGAGGGCGCCCCCGACACGACGTTCGCCTCGGCGACCAGCACCACCAACGCGTTCGGCCGGATCGTCAACGGCGTCGACACCAACATCGACGCGATCATCTCCGGCCACACCCACCTGGCCTACAACCACTCCGTGCCGGTGCCCGCGTGGCAGACCGAGGGACGCGCCGTCACCACCCGACCGGTCGTCTCGGCCGGCCAGTACGGCATGAACCTCAACAAGCTCGTCTTCTCGGTCGACGACGCGACCGGCCAGGTCACCGCCGTCAACCAGAGCATCCTGCCGCTGATGGGTCCCGACCCGGACGGCAGCGGTCCCGGCGTCCCGCCGGCGCTCTACCCGGTCGACGCCGAGACCAAGGCGATCGTGGACGCCGCGAAGGCGAAGGCCGACGAGCTCGGCGCCCGGGAGCTCGGCAAGATCACCGCTCCGTTCAACCGTGCCCAGCTCGCCAGCGGCACCGAGAACCGCGGTGGCGAGTCCACGCTGGGCAACCTCGTCGCCGAGGTGCAGCGCTGGGCCACGTCGACCCCCGAGGCCGGCGCGGCGCAGATCGCGTTCATGAACCCCGGCGGCCTGCGGGCCGACATGGTCGGCAACGCAGCCGCGGGCTACCCGGCCACGCTGACCTACAAGCAGGCCGCGGTCGTGCAGCCGTTCGCCAACACGCTGGTCAACATGAGGCTCACGGGTGCCCAGATCAAGACCGTGCTCGAGCAGCAGTGGCAGCGCGACAGCAAGGGCGAGGTGCCCACCCGGCCGTTCCTCCGCCTCGGCACGTCGGCCGGCTTCTCCTACACCTACGACCCGGCCAGGCCCGAGGGCTCACGCATCACCGGCATGTGGCTGGGCGGCAAGAGGATCGAGCCCGCCACGGCCTACTCCGTGACGGTCAACTCGTTCCTCGCCGCCGGGGGCGACAACTTCCACGTCTTCAAGGACGGCACCGCCAAGCGCGACACCGGCAAGATCGACCTGCAGGCCATGGTGGACTACGCCGCGGCCAAGTCGCCCGTCGCGCCCGACTACACCCAGCACTCGGTGGGGGTCTCGTTCCCGGCCGGTGCCCCCGCGGCGTACAGCCCGGGCGACACGGTGAAGCTCTCGCTGTCCTCGCTGGCCTTCTCCACGGCGCCCGACAAGAAGGACACCGCCGTGGCGGTCACCCTGGGTGACAAGAAGCTCGGCACCTTACCCGTCGACAACACGCTGGGCGCGGACGTCTTCGACGAGTACGGCAAGGCCGCCGTTGCCGCCAAGGTGCCGGGCGGCACCGCCCAGGGGCCTGCGACGCTCCGTGTCACCGGCACGACCACGGGGACCACCGTGGACGTCCCGATCACGGTCGGCCCGAAGAAGGCCGTGAAGATCAAGGTCGTCAAGCGCCCCAAGAAGGTCGTCGCAGGCAAGACCCGCGCGCGCATCGTCGTCAAGGTCCTGGCCGAGGCCGGCACGCCCCACGGCAAGGTCGTCCTGCGGATCTTCGACAAGATCGACAAGAAGTGGACCGCCATGCTCAAGGACGGCAGGGCGAAGTTCAAGCTGCGGCGCCTGAAGAAGGCCGACCGCTACAAGCTCAAGGCGACGTACAAGGGCAGCGGCGAGTACCTGAAGGCCAGCAAGGCCTTCAAGCTCCGCGTCCGCCGCGGCTGAGTGAGGTGAGGGAGCCCGGTCCGCCGGGCTCCCTCACCATCCCTGCTCGACTCCTGCTCGCCCCGCCAGCACACCACGTCCGACCTCGGGAGAACCCATGCGCACCAGCGCGAACGCACGACTGATCGTCGCCGCGGCCGCCTTCGGCCTGCTCGCGACCGGGCTCGCAGCCTTGCCCGCCCAGGCCAACCCGGCCGGCACCGGCCTCGTCATCAGCGAGGTCTACGGCGGCGGGGGCAACTCCGGCGCCACCCTGACCCACGACTTCATCGAGCTCTACAACCCCACCGATGCCGCGATCAGCGTCGAGGGCCTGACGGTGGAGTACTTCGCTGCCAGCGGCAACCCCGGTGACAGCCACCCCCTCAGCGGCAGCGTCCCGGCGAAGGGGCACTACCTGATCCGGGAGGCGAAGGGCAATGGCGGCACGACCGCACTGCCGACTCCGGACGCCACGGGCTCGATCTCGATGGGCGGATCCGCCGGCAGCGTACGGCTGAGCGGCGCGGCCGGCGTCATCGACGTCGTGGGCTACGGCGCCGCCGTGGTACGCGAGGGCTCGCCGGCTCCGGCCCTGTCCAACACCACGGCGGCCACCCGGGACGCGGCGCGCAGGGACACCGACGACAACGCGGCCGACTTCACGGCCGCCAGCCCGGCGCCGCACAGCTCCGGCGTGGTCACCGAGCCGCCGCCCGGCCCCGTCTCGAAGACCATCGCCGAGATCCAGGGCACCGGCGCCAGCAGTCCGCTGTCTGGGCAGCAGGTGTCGACCCGAGGCGTGGTGACGGCGGCCTACCCGACGGGCGGCTTCAACGGCTTCTATATCCAGACGCCCGGCCCCGACACCACGCCGGGCGCCTCCGACGGCCTGTTCGTCTTCGAGCCCGGGTTCGCCTCCTCCATCGCGGTCGGCGACTCGGTCGAGGTCGTCGGCCTGGTCAAGGAGTTCGGCGGGCTCACCGAGGTCGACGCCACCACGGTGACCGAGATCGCGGCGCTCCCGGCCGTCGTACCGAACACCGAGCTGCCCGGCAGCACGTGTGCCCTGCCCGGCACGGCCTGCCCGGACACGGCCTCCCTCGATGCGCAGCGTGAGGAGCTGGAGGGCGAGGCGTTCTCGCCCACTGCCCCGATGACGGTGACCGACGCCTACGACTTCGGGGTCACGTCGAGCAGATTCTTCGGCGAGATCGGCATCGCCGCCGGCTCGACCATCCCCCTGGTCACCCCGACGGAGGTCGTGGACGCCCAGGACGCCTCGGGCATCGCCGCCCGCACTGCCTACAACGACGCGCACCGGGTGGTGCTCGACGACGGGTCGTCGGCGACCTACTGGAACACCAGCAACACCGCCGATGCCCAGGACGAGCCGCTGCCGTGGCTGACCGCCGACCACACGGTCCGCGTCGGCGCGCAGGTCACCTTCGACAAGCCGGTCATCCTCGACTACCGGTTCGGCTGGAAGCTCCAGCCACAGCGGCAGGTCATCGGTGTCCCGACCGGCCTGGTGACCTTCGAGCAGGACCGTCCCGCCGCGCCCGCGCCGGTGGGTGGCGACCTCAAGCTGGCCACGTTCAACGTGCTCAACTACTTCACCACCCTCGGCGGCGACGTCCCCGGCTGCTCGGCCTTCGTCGACCGGGACGGCAACCCGATCGCGACCCGGAGCTGCTCGGGTGCCAACGGCCCCCGGGGCGCCTGGAACCAGGTCAACTTCGAACGTCAGCAGGCCAAGATCGTCCGCGCGATCAACACGATGGACGCCGACGTGGTCTCCCTCGAGGAGCTGGAGAACTCGCGCGTCGTCGACGGCGGCGACCGCGACGAGGCCATCGCCTCCCTCGTGGGCGCCCTCAACGCCGACGCCGGGAACGTCCGGTGGGCCTACGTCCCGTCACCGTCGGCGCTGCCCGCCAGCGAGGACGTGATCCGCACCGGGTTCATCTACGACCCGTCGACGATCGAGGTGGTCGGGGAGAGCAAGATCCTCGACGTCCCGGCCTTCGACAACGCCCGCGAGCCGCTCGCGCAGGTCTTCAAGGGCACGGGCGGGCCGGCGGGGCAGAGGTTCGCGGTGATCGCCAACCACTTCAAGTCCAAGGCCTCGGGCTTCGACGACGGCACCGGCCAGGGCAACGCCAACCCCGACCGGGTGGCGCAGGCCAGGGCGCTGGTGGCGTTCGCGAACAGCTTCGCCGCCGAGCGCGACACGGACAAGGTGTTCCTGACCGGCGACTTCAACGCCTACTCGGAGGAGGACCCGGTCCAGGAGATCGAGGGCGCCGGCTATGTGGCCCTCACGTCCACGGACGACCCGGACGAGGAGAGCTACAGCTTCGCGGGCACCTCCGGCTCGCTTGACCACATCTTCGCCAACCCCGCCGCCAGGGCGATGGTGACCGGCGTCGACGTCTGGGAGACCAACGCCAACGAGTCGGTCTTCTACCAGTACAGCCGCTACAACTACGTGGGCACCGACCTCTACCGTCCGACCGTCTACGCGGCGTCCGACCACAACCCGGAGGTGATCGGCATCAACCTGCGCGGCCGGGAGACGAAGCCCCTGCACCCGCGGGGCTAGCATCGGGCCCATGAGCCAGGCGCTGCAGGACCGTCTCGTCGAGCTGGGCAGCACGGTGGCCACGGCGGAGTCCCTCACCGGAGGGGCTCTCGCCGTCCGCCTCACCCAGCTGCCCGGCTCGTCCGACGTGTTCCTCGGCGGCGTGGTCGCCTACGCCACCGAGGTCAAGGAGTCGGTCCTCGGCGTGCCGGAGCAGGTGGTGCGCGAGCACGGCGTCATCTCGGGGGAGTGCGCCGTGGCGATGGCCAGCGGAGTCCGCGACCTGCTGTCCGCGACGTACGGCCTCAGCACGACCGGGGTGGCGGGGCCCGAGCCGCAGGAGGGCCAGCCGCCCGGCACCGTGTGGATCGCGGTCGCCGGGCCGGAGGGGGTCGAGACGCGGCTGCTGGAGCTCGAGGGGGACCGGACCGATGTCCAGTCCGCGACCTGCGACGAGGCGTTGTCCCTGCTCGGTGGCATCCTCCGCATGGAAGGATCCGTGCTCGGGTAGCGTTGGCCTCCATGATGCGCCTCGACAGGGGCGTCCCCGGTGAGCCGGCTCGAGAGAAGGGAGAGGCGCATGGTGCTCTTTCGCAAGTTGCTCGGCGACGTGCTCCGCAGCGAGCGGGTCCAGCGTGGGATGACCCTCCGCGAGGTGTCTGCGGAGGCCCGGGTGAGCCTGGGCTACATCTCCGAGATCGAGCGCGGCCAGAAGGAGGCGTCGTCCGAGCTGCTCGCCTCGCTGTGCTCCGCCCTCGACCTGCCGCTCTCCGAGGTGCTGCGCGAGGTCTCCGACGCGGTCGCCGTCGAGGAGGCCGCACTGCGCGCCACCCCCATCACCGTCGCCCGGGCCCAGGCCGCCGACGTCGTCGCCTCCGCCGCCTGAGGCCTCAGGCCGGCTGGCAGGAGGGACACCAGTACGCCGCGCGCTCGCGGCCGTCCGGTCCCTGCATCTCCACCTCGACCGCCGTGCCGCAGCGCCGGCAGGCGCGCTGGCGGTAGACCCACGTGGTGCGTCCCCGCCGCAGGTCGCCCGTCGTCGACTGGGTGGAGCGGCCGACGTTGGTCGTCAGCACCTGGTGTGCCCGGCGGACCAGCCGCGCGAGGTCGGGCACCTCGCCCACGGGTCGGTCCGGGCGGACGCCCGCCAGGAAGCACAGCTCGGCGGCGTAGAGGTTGCCGATGCCGGCGAGCAGTCGCTGGTCGAGCAGCGCCTCGTGCACCGGTCGACCCGGCTCGGCCAGCAGCCTGCGCACGGCCTCGTCGGCGTCCCAGCCCGGCCCGAGCAGGTCGGGCCCGAGGTGTCCGACCGCGTCGTCCTCGCGCGCGGTCGGCAGCAGCTCGACGCCCAGGGAGAAGCCGACCGCCGTGCAGCGGGGCGTCTCGAGCACCACCCGGGCCTGGTCCGAGGGGCGCTGCCACCGCTCGCCGGGCCGGTGCACCCGCCACGCGCCCTCCATCTTGAGGTGGGTGTGCAGCGTCCACCGCTCGTCGCCGGCGATGCGGGTCAGCAGGTGCTTGCCCCGGGCCACGGTGTCCTCGACCCGCGCCCCGGACAGGTCGACCGTCGCGAGCTGGGGCACCCGGAAGTCGGTGCGGGTGAGCAGGTCACCGGACAGGGCCCGGTCGAGCATCCGGGCCGTGCGGTGGACGGTGTCGCCCTCAGGCACGCATCCTCAGCCCCTTGGGCGTCGCCACGAAGCCGGCCGCGTCCAGCGCCGCGCGGAGAGGGGTGTCGCCCGAGCCGAGCAGCGCCGCCCCGTCGGCCCGCTCGACCGTGAGCCGGCCCAGGCCACCGCGCCGGGTGACCTCGGCGAGCGCGGCCGCCGCCGGCGTGAGGCGGTCGGCGTCGTCGCCCCAGGTCAGCAGCGTGCGGCCGCCCCGCTCGACGTACATCGTCAGCGCGCCGTCGACCAGCACCACGAGCGCCCCGGCCTTGCGGCCCGGGCGGTGGCCACCGCCGTCGCCGGGCTCGGGCCAGGCCAGCGCAGCGCCGTAGGGGTTGGCGGGGTCGGTCGCGGCGAGCGCGACGGCGGCCGGCTTGGAGTCGTCGGGCTCGGTGAAGGTGCGCAGCCGGTCGACGGCGCCCGGTGTGCCGAACTGGGCGGCGCCCAGGCCCTCGACGAAGTAGCCGCGGCGACAGCGGCCGGAGTCCTCGAAGGCGGTGAGCACCTTGTAGACCCCGGCGAAGCCGCCCGGCACGCGCTCGCTGGCGACGGCACCGCGGGTGACCACGCCGTGGCGCTCGAGCAGGTGCTCCGCGGCGGCGTGCGCCCTGCGGGTGGGGTCGGGGTCGCGCTCGGGCAGCAGGGCCCAGCGGCCGGCCGTGCCCGGCGGGCCGGTGCGCACCGGCATCCGGCCCGCGCGCGGCGGCGTACGGCGCGTGCGGTGGGTGGTCCGGCCCGAGCCCGTCCGGGCCCGCAAGGGGGTGAGGGTGTCTCCGGCGACGTGGCCGCCCCAGGCCAGGTCCCAGAGCGTGTCGGCCAGCGCGGCGTCGGTGAGCGGCTCGTCGGTGGTCGCTGCGACCCGCTCCGCGAGCTGGCGGAAGAACCAGGCCCCACCGGGCTCGAGCGCAGCGAGGACCGCCCGGTGCAGGTCGCCGAGGTCGAGGGGGACGGGGTCGGGAAGGGTGAGCGGGGCCTGGTCGGCGAGGTGGAGGCTGACCCAGCCGTCGCTGCCGGGCAACGCGCCGTGACCTGCCCAGACCACCTCGCCGCTGGCGGCCAGCTCGTCGAGCAGCGCGGGCTCGTAGTCGCGGACCCGGCTGGCGAGGACGAGGGGCTCGAGCGCACTCGCGGGCACGGGACAGCCGGCGAGCTGGTCGACGACCGTGACCACGCCGTCCAGTCCGCGAAGCCGGCCGCCGACGTGCTGCCAGACGGGGAGGTAGCGGGCGAGGGTCTCCTGGGTGACCGGCTCGACCTCCTTCCGGAGGCGGGCCAGCGACCTGCGGCGCAGCTTGCGCAGCACCTCGGCGTCGCACCACTCGGAGCCGGAGCCCGCGGGACGGAACTCGCCATCCAGCAGCCTGCCGCGCGACACGAGGCGCTGCAGCGTGTGGCGGGCCACGGCCTCGCCGATCCCGAGCCGGGCCGCGATCTCGGCCGTCGTGAAGGGCCCGTGGGTGCGCGCGTAGCGGGCGACGAGGTCGCCGAGCGGGTCCTCGGACGGGTCGAGGAACGCCTCGGGAGTGCCCGGCGGCACCGGCACACCGAGGGCGTCCCGGAGGCGGCCGACGTCCTCGATCGTCGTCCAGCGTTCCTCGCCGGCGATGCGCACGGCGACCACGCGCCGCGCGTCGGCCAGGGCCGTGAGCCAGTCGACCGGGTCGGCGGTCGCACGAGAGGCGATCTCGTCCGCACCCAGCGGTCCCAGCAGCCGCAGCATGTCGGCGACGGCCTCCGCGTCCTTCGCCCGGCGCTCGGGTGCGAGCCACTGCAGCTCGGCCTCGACCTCGGCGAGCACCTCGGGGTCGAGCAGCTCGCGCAGCTCGGCCCGGCCGAGCAGCTCGGCCAGCAGGCCCTGGTCGAGCGAGAGGGCCGCCGCGCGGCGCTCCGCGATGGGGGAGTCACCCTCGTAGACGAACTGGGCGACGTAGCCGAAGAGCAGGTCGCGGGCGTAGGGCGAGGGCGACTGGGTCGCCACGTCGACGACCGACACCTCCCGGCGCTGCACCCGGCCGAGCAGGGCGACGAGCGCGGGCAGGTCGTAGACGTCCTGGAGGCACTCGCGCACGGCCTCGAGCACGATCGGGAACGAGGGATACTGCGCCGCCACCTCGAGCAGCTGGGCGCTGCGCTGCCGCTGCTGCCACAGCGGGCTGCGGCGGCCGGGATCGCGGCGGGGGAGCAGCAGGGCGCGGGCCGCGCACTCGCGGAAGCGGCTGGCGAACAGGGCCGAGCCGCCCACCTCCTGGGTCACCAGCTGCTCGATCTCGTCGGGCTCGAAGACCACCAGCTCGCCGCCGGGTGGCTCCGCGTCGGTGTCGGGGATCCGGATCACGATGCCGTCGTCGGAGGCCATCGCCTGGCCGTCGACGCCGTAGCGCTCCCGGAGCCGGGCGTTGATCGCCAGCGCCCACGGCGCGTGCACCGGCGTGCCGTAGGGGGAGTGGACGACCAGCCGCCAGTCACCGAGCTCGTCGCGGAAGCGCTCGACGACGAGCTGCACGTCGCTCGGGAGGACCCGGGTGGCCTCCTGCTGCTCGGTCACGTGGGCGACGAGGTTGGCCGCGGCGAACGCGTCGAGGCCACGCTCCACCGCCCGCTCCTCCGCCGCGCGCCGCGGGACTGACGCCAGCCCCCGGGTGAACTCGCCGATCGCCTCGCCCAGCTCGGCGGGCCGCCCGAGCGTGTCGCCCTTCCAGAACGGCAGGCGTCCCGGGATGCCCGGCGCCGGCGTGACGAGCACCCGGTCGTGGGTGATGTCCTCGATCCGCCAGCTCGTCGCGCCCAGCGCGAAGACGTCGCCGACCCGGGACTCGTAGACCATCTCCTCGTCGAGCTCGCCCACCCGGCGGCCGACGCCCTCACCCACGAGGTAGACCCCGAAGAGGCCGCGGTCGGGGATCGTGCCGCCGCTCGTCACGGCCAGCCGCTGCGCGCCCGGCCGCCCGGTGAGGGTGCCGCTGACGCGGTCCCAGACGACGCGTGGCCGCAGCTCGGCGAACTCTTCGCTGGGGTAGCGGCCGCTCAGCAGGTCGAGCGTCGCGTCGTACGCCGAGCGGGGAAGGCCCTGGAACGGCGCGGCCCGCCGGACCAGCTCGAACAGGTCGTCGACCGCCCACTCGTCGAGGGCGGTGGCCGCGACGATCTGCTGGGCCAGCACGTCGAGCGGGTTGGCGGGGATGCTCAGGGACTCGATCGCGCCGCTGCGCATCCGCTCGACCGCCACGGCCGTCTGCGCCAGGTCGCCCCGGTGCTTGGGGAAGAGCACCCCGCGGCTCACCTCGCCCACCTGGTGTCCCGCCCGGCCGACCCGCTGCAGGGCACTGGCGACGCTGGGCGGGGACTCGATCTGGACGACCAGGTCGACCGCGCCCATGTCGATGCCCAGCTCGAGGCTGCTGGTGGCGACGACGCAGGGCAGGCGTCCGCGCTTGAGGTCGTCCTCGATCAGCGCCCGCTGCTCCTTGGAGACCGACCCGTGGTGGGCCTTGGCGATCACCGCGGGCGCGCCGTAGGAGGCCCCGGACTGCGCCATGATCTCGGCGGGTGATGCGACCGCGCTGACCACGGCAGCGCCGGCTCGCTCGCCCGCGATCTCGTTGAGCCGGGCGGTGAGTCGCTCGGCGAGGCGGCGCGAGTTGGCGAAGACGATGGTCGAGCGGTGCTGCTCGATCAGGTCGACGACGTGCTCCTCGACGTGTGGCCAGATGCTGCTGGCGCGGGCGGGATCGCCCGACTCCTCGTCGTACTCCGCCGGCGCCGTCATGTCCTCGACGGGGACGACGACGCGCAGGTCCCACTGCTTCTCGCTGGGCGGGGCGACGATGTCGACGGGTGCGGAGCCGCCGAGGAAGCGGGCCACCTCGTCGAGGGGCCGCACGGTCGCACTGAGGCCGATGCGCTGGGCCGGCCGGTCGAGGAGGGCGTCGAGCCGCTCGAGGCTGAGCGCCAGGTGGGCGCCGCGCTTGCTGCCCGCCACGGCGTGGACCTCGTCGAGAATCACGGTCTCGACGCTGCGCAGCACCTCGCGGGCCTGGGAGGTGAGCATCAGGAACAGCGACTCCGGCGTCGTGATCATGATGTCGGGCGGCGTGGTCTGGAGGCGCCGGCGGTCGGCCGCGGGCGTGTCGCCCGACCGCACGCCGACGGTGATCTCGGGGACCGCCTCGCCGAGCCGCGCGGCGGTGTGGCGGATCCCGGCCAGCGGTGCCCGGAGGTTGCGCTCGACGTCGACGGCGAGCGCCTTGAGGGGCGAGACGTAGAGCACGCGGCAGCGCTCCCGCTTCGGCGGGACCGGGCTGGACGCCAGCCGGTCGAGCGACCACAGGAAGGCGCTCAGGGTCTTGCCCGAGCCGGTCGGGGCGACGACCAGCGCGTGCCGGCCCTGCGCGATGGCCGTCCAGGCGCCCTCCTGGGCCGACGTGGGCGCGGCGAAGGCGGCCTCGAACCAGGCGCGGGTGGGCGCGCTGAACAGGTCGAGGGCGGACATGCCGCTCAGTCTTCCACCGCCCACCGACACCGGCGCCCGGACGTTGTCCACAGCCCTCGAGGCCGCGGTTTCGACCGCACCCGGCGCGGGGCATCGTGCCCTCATACCCACGGGCGCCGAGGGGCGACCGGGCCGAGACGACGGGGGCACACATGTACGGGGACACCGGGGTGATCAGGCACCTCGCCCAGCAGATGGCCGACCAGGCGACGGAGATCCGCCTGGACGCCGAGGAGCTGGTGCGGGCAGCCGACACGGTCACGTGGGAGGGCACGGCGGCCCAGGCGATGCGCGAGCGGATGGCCGGCCGGGCGGTCGCCCTGCGCGGCACGGCCGACCAGCACGACGACGCCGCCCAGGCGTTGCGCGACCACGCCGACCGGGTCGACCAGCTCAAGGAGCTGATCGCCGACATCGCGGAGAAGGTCAGCTCGCTCGTGGAGGGCGCCAGGTCGCGGCTCGCCGCGCTGGCGGACAAGGCGATCGACCTGGCCACGTGGGTCACGCCGGACCCGATCGACCGGCTGCTCGCCTCGTTCTCGCCGCCGCCGATCGGCCACAAGGACTGGCTCGACGTGCCCGACCAGCTGCCCGGGGTGTTCCGATGAGCCAGGTCACCCTCGACGCCGAGGGCAACGAGATTTCGTACGACGCGGTGCGACCGCGCCGGGTGACGCTGACCCTGGCCCAGGTGGACCACCTCGCCGCGCTGGCCGCGCTGCCCTCTCCGGCCCGGCAGATGCTGGAGTCCGGCTCGGAGCCGAGCAGCCTGGCCACCCGCCTCGGAGGTGAGCTGCCGGATGTCGAGCCTGCAGAGCCGGGCGACGACGACCTGGACGGCTCGCTGCGAGAGCTCGGGCTGGTCGACGACGACGGCCCGGTGTCCGAGATACGCGCCGCCCTCCAGGTCTGGCACTCTGCGGCGCTCGCGACCGAGGTGGACCTGCTGTTGTCGCTGCGGATCGGCCAGGTTCGGGTGCGTGCCTGGCACCGCAACCTCGAGGACTGGGTGGTGGCCCTCTCGACGGCTGACCGTCAGCACTTCGAGCTGCTGTGGCTGCCCGCCGAGGACTGGTGGCGGGAGCTGACCCGGGTAGGCGTGGTCGAGCCCGCGCGCCTGGCGCCCGCGGAGAGGGACCAGGTGTCCCTGCCCGAGGTGATCGAGACGCCGTGGGAGCTGCTCCTGGCCACGGGTGAGGCGATCGACGCCGGCCGTCACGACCTGCTCGACCAGCTGGTGCAGGACTACTCCGGGCTCACCACCACGGGCAGCACCACCGACGACCTCGAGCCGGCGTCCGACGCCGACGTCCGGGCGTGGCACGAGACCCTCGAGCGCGCCTCGCGCGGCCGGCTACACGCAGCGATCATCGGTCGCAGCGAGCGAGGGCGACCCGGGGTCGGCGTCGTCGAGTGGGTGCTCTTCCACGACGGGTGGCGCTCCCTCACGCCGGTCCGGCGGGAGGGCTGGAACATCGTCCGCATCGAGCGGCGGGAGGCCACCGAGCTGTCCCGTCAGCTCGCGCTCCGCGCGGCGGCGGTGACGTCATGAGCAGCAACACCCCACTGCCCCCGATCCAGTCCGTCTCGGGCGGCTCGCACGGCGTCGAGGCCGGCTACGACGAGATGCTCGCCCTGGCGGCGCGCTACCAGCAGAAGGCCGGCGACTTCCTCGAGATGGCCGGGCTCGGCGCCCAGGTGATGGCCGACGGCGATCTGCTCGAGTCGGCCGTCCTGTCGCCGATCACGTTCGGGGACGCCGAGCTCCAGGTGCTCGACGCGACCGCCGGTCCGGACGGACTGACCGTCCGCGCGGTCGGCATCGAGGCAGACGCGCTCGCCGTGACGGCCTGCGTCTCCGCCTTCAGGGCGAGCGACACCTTCAGCAGGCAGCTCTCCGAGGCCGTCGACCACGCCTTGGGGTTCGGGCTGGGCCTGTTCATCCGCACCAACCTGGTGCCGCTGCTCGCCGTCGCCGGCGTCAGCTACGCGGCGTACACGCTGATGAGCGACGACCAGAGGGCCGCCGTGACGAGGTCGATGGGCCAGCTCCTCCACGACCACCCCGAGGTCGCCGAGCACCTCATCAACTCGGGTGGTGGCCTCCTCGAGGGCCTCACCCTGATGCCGCTCGGCGGCCTGAACACCGGGGACGGCCCAGTCGACGGCGCCACGACCAACGATGCCGCCAGGCTGCTCGCGCTGCTCTTCGGCAACGACTCGGCCTACTCGGTGACTGCCCATGACATCGACCAATCGCAGCACCTGACCAGCACTCCGACGTCGCTCACCGATCTCCTGCGCTCGCTGAACGACACCAACGAGCTCGACGCGGTGAAGAACGAGGACGGCGAGAACCACCTCAACGGAGCCATCCAGATCCAGAAGATCGTCGACGCTCAAGGGGACGAGCGCCACATCGTCTACATCCCCGGCACGGACGACATGGGTCCGGTCCCGGAGCGCGACGAGACGACCCGCGACATGCTGACCAACTACCAGCTGATCGGCGGCATGGACACCGCCTACGGCCAGGGGATCGCTGACGCCATGCGCGACGCAGGGCTGTCCGGCAAGGACGTGATGCTGGTGGGTCACTCGCAGGGCGGGATGGTCTCGACGTCGCTCGCGGCGGATCCGGAGTTCGCGAGGGAGTTCCACGTCAGGCACGTGGTCACCGCGGGCTCGCCCACGGCCCAGGTGCCCGAGATCCCGGGCGGCACCCGGGCGATCCACTTCGAGAACAGGGGCGATGCGGTCCCGCTCCTCGACGGCGAGGACAACCCCAACCAGCCCAACCGCACGACCGTGACGTTCGACGACGGCAACAACGACGTGTGCGGCAACCACGACATCGTGCACTACATCGGCGGTGCTCAGGCAGCGGATGCCTCCAGCATCGGTTCGATCCGCGACCACGTCGACCAGATGGGCAAGGATGGCTTCCTCGGGGGCGGCACGGTCGTGAGCGTCGACACCTACACCATCTCCCGCACGTGACAGGGAGGCACTCGTGACGCGCACGCATCGCCTGGTGGCTCTGGCGCTGGCTCCCGTGGTGCCGAGCCTGGCGTCCTGCGTCCCCTTCTCGCCCGAGGGAGGCCCGTGGAGCGGCCGTGAGCCCGCGCCGACGCGGGGCTGCGGCGAGTGCGTCGAGCAGGTCCGGCAGCTCGAGCGTCGCCTCGCGTCGGTGCGTGGCGTGGCAGAGGTGCGGGAGGTCAGCTTCTCCCAGGACTTCAACGACCGCGGCGAGCTGAGCCTCGGCCTCGATCTCCAGGCGGAGGACCTCGCCGGCACCGACATCCGTGCCGAGACGGACCGCATCGCGCGCGTCGCCTGGAGGTCCCGCATCGACCCCCTCGACGCGCTGGACGTGTCGGTGAGCCTGCGTTCCGGCTACCGCGACGAGGCCGTCTACGAGTTCGGTGTCGAGCCGGAGAGGTATGCGGCGATGTTCGGGCCGCGCCCCGATGGCGTTCCCGTCCCGTCCGTGGCCCCGGAGGGGGAGGTCGAGGGCTGTGGGGACTGCGAGGAGGAGGCGAGGGCGGTCGCTGTCGCAGCGATCGACATCCCGGGAGTGGAGGCCGTGCTGGAGTCGGACTTCGTCCCCGACTCGCCGACCAACGGCAACTCCCTGGACGTGACAGTGCGGGCCGACGCCGTCGACGCGGAGACGGTCACCGACGAGATCGCCGAGCTCGCATGGCGGTCCCACGTCACGCCGCTGGACTGGATCTCGGTCGGCGTGGTCACCGACGACGACATCGTGTCGACGCTGCTGGACGTCGACCCCGAGGGAGACGAGTGGGCAGCCCTCGAGGAGCGTTGGGGGCCGCGGCCGGTCGAGTGACGCCGTCGAGGCCCACCGGAAAAGGCGTTAGTGGCCTGTCGGTGCGCTCGTCTAGGGTCGCTGGGGTGAGCGAGTCGATGATCCTGGCGCGGGGGCTGCGGAAGTCGTTCGGGGAGTTCGACGCCGTGCGCGGCATCGACGTCGACGTACGCCGAGGCGAGGCGTTCGGCTTCCTGGGCCCCAACGGCGCGGGCAAGTCCAGCACCATGCGGATGATCGCCGCCGTCAGCCCGGTGAGCGGCGGGGAGCTGCGCATCCTGGGCCTCGACCCGGCCACCGACGGACCGGCGATCCGCGCGCGGCTCGGGGTGTGTCCGCAGGAGGACACGCTCGACAACGAGCTCAACGTCCGCGACAACCTCTACATCTACGGCCGCTACTTCGGGATCCCCAAGGCTGTCGTGCGAGAGCGCACCGACGAGCTGCTCGAGTTCGCGATGCTCACCGACAAGGCGAAGGCCAAGGTGGAGGAGCTCTCGGGCGGCATGAAGCGTCGGCTCACGATCGCCCGCAGCCTGATCAACAAGCCCGACCTGCTGCTGCTCGACGAGCCGACCACCGGGCTCGACCCGCAGGCGCGTCACCTGCTGTGGGACCAGCTGTTCCGGCTCAAGCAGGCGGGCGTGACCCTGGTGATCACCACCCACTACATGGACGAGGCCGAGCAGCTGTGCGACCGCCTCGTCGTGATGGACCGCGGCGTGATCGCGGCCGAGGGGTCGCCGCTCGACCTGATCCGCCAGTTCTCCACGCGCGAGGTCGCGGAGCTGCGCTTCGGGGTCGGCGAGCACGAGTCGCTGGCCGCCAAGGTCGAGGACCTCGGCGCCCGGGTCGAGGTGCTGCCCGACCGGCTGCTGGTCTACACCGACGACGGCGAGGAGGTGCTCGCCAAGGTCCACGAGCGTGGGCTCGAGCCGATCGCGGCGCTGGTGCGCCGCTCCACGCTCGAGGACGTCTTCCTGCGCCTCACCGGCCGGAGCCTGGCGGACTGATGAGCGCGACCCCGATCGCCTCCACCGCGCCGTCCCGGCTGTCCGTCCGCGACGGCATCGGCCGCCAGCTCGACTACTGGTGGACCGTCTACAAGCGCACGTGGCGCGGTGGCATCATCTCCAGCTTCGTCTCGCCGCTCTTCTACGTCGTCGGCATGGGCGTCCTGCTGGGCGGCTTCATCCAGGTCGATCCGGCGCGGCTCGAGGGCGCGCCGTCCTACCTCGCGTTCATCGTCCCCGGCCTGGTTGCCGCCCACGCCATGCAGATGGCGGTGGGGGAGACGACCTACCCCGTGATGGGCGGCATCAAGTGGCACAAGAGCTACCACGCCCAGATGGCGACGCCGCTGGAGGTGCGCGACCTGGTCAATGCCCACCTCGTCTTCGTGCTGGCCCGGGTCGCCTCCGCCTGCGCCATCTTCATGCTCGTGCTCGCGCCGTTCGGCGTCTTCGCGTCCTGGTGGGGGCCGTTCCTGGCCTGGGGCGCGCAGGTGCTCGTCGGGATGGCCTTCGCCACCGTCGTGTTCGGCTTCAGTGCCCGGCTGCGCTCGGAGGAGGGCTTCGGCGTGCTCTTCCGGCTGGGCGTCGTCCCGCTCGTGCTCTTCTCGGGGTCGTTCTTCCCCGTGTCGAACCTCGGGCCGCTGCTGGAATGGGTCGCGCGGTTCACGCCGCTGTGGCACGGGGTCAACCTGTCCCGGATGCTGTGCCTCGACACCGTCGACTGGCCGCTCGCGGTGCTGCACGTCGTGGTGCTCGGCACGATCACGGCCGCGGGGTGGCTCTGGGCGATCCGCGGCCTCGAGAGGAGGCTGAGCAGCTGATGGCCACCGACCAGGCGCCTCGCGCCGCGGCCTACCCGCACCTCACCCCGGGCGGCGCGCTCGCGGTGATCACGCTGCGCAACTTCACGACCTACCGGCGCTACTGGAAGCTCTTCCTCACCGGCTTCCTCGAGCCGGTGTTCTACCTCTTCTCGATCGGCATCGGCGTCGGCCAGCTGATCGACACGTTCGAGTTCAACGGCCAGCAGATCCCCTACGCCGAGTTCGTGGCTCCGGGCATGCTCGCGGCCAGCGCCTTCAACGGCGCGCTGCTCGACTCGACCTACAACGTCTTCTTCAAGCTGAAGTACGACAAGCTCTACGACCAGATGCTCGCCACGCCGCTCACCACGGCCGACGTCGCCCGCGGCGAGATCCTGTGGGGACAGCTGCGCGGCGCCACCTACTCCGGCGCCTTCCTGCTCGTGATGCTGGCCCTGGGGATGATCCACTCCTGGTGGGCGCTGCTGGCGCTGCCCGCGGCGCTGCTGATCGGGTTCGCGTTCTCGTCGGTGTGCATGGCGCTCACGACCTACATGAAGAGCTTCCAGGACTTCGACAAGATCACGCTCGCCCAGCTGCCGCTGTTCCTGTTCTCGGCGACGTTCTTCCCCATCACGGCGTACGACGGGTGGCTGCGCTGGGTGGTCGAGGCCACCCCGCTCTATCGCGGCGTCGTGCTCTGCCGGGAGCTCACGACCGGGTCGCTCACCGCCGCGTCCGCGGTGTCGGTCGTCTACCTGGTCGTGATGGGCCTGATCGGGCTGGTGGTCGTCAGGCGGCGGCTCGACACGCTGCTGCTGACCTGAGTCAGTCGAGCAGCTTCTGCAGCCACATCACGTCGAGCCAGCGGTCGAACTTCCTGCCGACCTCGCGCATGGTGCCGACCTCCTGGAAGCCGCACGCCCGGTGCAGCGCGAGGCTCGCGTCGTTGGGCAGGGCGACGCCGGCGAGCGCCACGTGCATGCCGTCGTCCCGCAGCGACCCCAGCAGGGCGTCGTACAGGCCGCGGCCCAGCCCGCGGCCCTGGGCACCGGGCGCGAGGTAGACGGACACCTCGCGGGTGTGCCGGTAGCCGAGCTTGGGGCGGTAGGGCGCCGCGTTGGCGTAGCCGAGCACGTCACCGCCCTCGACGGCGACGAAGAACCGGTCGCCGGGCACGGTGGACGCCAGCCGCTCCTGCCACTCCTCGAGGGGGCGGTGCTCGGTGTCGAACGTGGCGTAGCCCTCGTCGATCTCGCGGTCGTAGAGGGCAGCGACGGCAGGGAGGTCCGCTGGCTGCGCGGGACGGATCAGCATGGCGGCATTGTCGCGAACGGTGACCGGAAACCGGCGTGAGGGCTGCCCGTGCGGCTGGTTGGATGGGCACATGCCCAGCCTCGAGACGACCGGCGACCCGATCCCGCCCGACACCAAGGACTGGACCTGGGTGCTCGAGCGGCCCTGCCCCGAGTGCGGCTTCGACGCCGCAGCGGTCGGAGTGGCCGACGTGCCGGGCCTCGTCCACGACACCTCGATGGCCCTCGCCGACGCGCTGCTGCGCGCCGACGCCACGACCCGGCCGGACGCCACCACGTGGTCGGCGGTGGAGTATGCCTGCCACGTGCGCGACGTGCATCGCATCTTCGGTGAGCGGCTCGCCCTGATGCTCGCGGAGGACGAGCCGCGCTTCGCCAACTGGGACCAGGACGAGACGGCCGTCGCGGAGCGCTACGCCGAGCAGGACCCCGCCGTCGTCGCCGCCGAGCTGGTCGAGGAGGCCGGTGCGACGGCGGGCCTGTTCGCCGGGGTCACGCCAGACCAGCACGCACGCCGGGGCGTGCGCAGCAACGGCAGCGAGTTCACGGTCGAGACCCTGGGCCGCTACTACGTGCACGACCTCGTGCACCACGTGCACGACGTGGGGGCCCGTCCATGACCGACGCCCAGGCGGCCACGGTCCAGGCGTACGACGCGGACGCGGCCCGCTACGCGGCCGAGACGCGGGAGCTGCCCGAGTCCGTGCGGCGAGCCCTCGATGAGATCGTCGGCCGGCTGCCGTCGGGCGCGAGGGTGCTGGAGATCGGCAGCGGCGGCGGCCGCGACGCGGCGTACCTTGAGGAGCACGGCCTGCGGGTGCGGCGCACCGACATCACGCCGGGCTTCGTCGCCTTGTTGCGGGAGCAGGGACACCAGGCCGACGTCCTGGACCCGCTGACCGACGACCTGGCGTCGCCGGAGGGTCCGTACGACGCGGTGTGGGCGAGCGCCTCGCTGCTGCACGTGGCGCGGACCGACCTCGGCACTGTCCTGGCACGGCTCGCCGAGGCCACCCGGCCGGGCGGACTGCTGCGCATCTCGCTCAAGGAAGGCGACGGCGAGGCCTGGTCGACGCACGGGGCGATCTCGGCGCCGCGGCTGTTCACCTACTGGCGCGAGGAGGACCTGCGCCGGCTGGCCGACGCGAGCGGGTGGGTCGACGTCGCCGTCGACCATGTCATGGCGGGCCGGACGGAGCTGCAGCCATGGCTGGAGATCACGGCGGTGCGGGCATGAGGCACACCGAGTTCTGGGCTCGCATGGAGCACGCACTCGGCAGCTCCTACGCGAAGACCTGGGCAGAGATGACGGTGCTCTCCGAGCTCGGTGGGCGCACCCCGTCCGAGGCGCTCGCGGCCGGGATGGCTCCCAAGCAGGTCTGGGCGGCTGTATGGCGCAAGCTCGAGCTCCCCGAGGCGCAGAGATGACCGCGGCAGCGAGCGTCGACGTCGCCCGCGTGCAGTCGCGCACCCTCGGCACCCTCGTCGTCTCGCAGGCGGTCGGCGCCGTCGGGATGACCATCGGCGTCGCGACCGCGTCGCTGCTGGCGCGCGACATCTCCGGCTCCGACAGCATGGCGGGCCTGGCCCAGACGTTCCAGGTCCTCGGCACCGCCGCCGCGGCGTACCTCCTTGCCGGGCTGATGGCTCGGCGTGGTCGACGGGCCGGCCTGGTCACGGGCTACGTGCTCGGCGCGGGTGGAGCGCTGCTCGCCGTGGCGGCGGGGGTGGCCGACTCGATGCTCCTGCTGCTCGCCGGAGCGGTGCTGCTCGGCGCGACGACCGCGGCCAACCAGGGCTCGCGGTACGCCGCGACGGACCTCGCGCCGGAGGAGACCCGTGCGCGCGCGCTCTCGATGGTGGTGTGGGCGACCACGATCGGCGCGGTGGCGGGCCCGAACCTGACCGGGGTCGGCGCGGCGGTGGCGCACAGGCTCGACATCCCGGAGCTCACCGGCGGCTTCGCCCTCGGGGCGGTCGCCCTGGTGGTGGCGGCGGCGTGGGTCTGGCTGCGGCTGCGGCCCGACCCGCTCCTGCTGGCCCAGTCGGAAGCAGGAGTGGTGCACGAGACGGGGCGGGGGCGCTCGTGGGGCCGGTTCGTGGAAGCGGTGCGGGCGGAGCCGGCGCTGGGCGCCGCGATCGTCGGCATGGCCGGGGCGCACGCCGCCATGGTCGCGGTGATGATCATGACCCCGTTGCACATGGAGCACGGAGGTGCTCACCTCACCGTGATCGGGTTCGTCATCTCGATCCATGTCCTCGGGATGTTCGCCTTCTCGCCGCTGGTCGGCGCCGCCACCGACCGCTTCGGCCGGCCGGCCGTGCTGGTGGCCGGGGGAGTGGTGCTGCTGGTCTCCCTGCTGCTCTGTGCCCTGGCGCCGGAGGGCAGCTCGTGGCAGATCTTCGCCGGGCTGTTCCTGCTCGGCCTGGGCTGGTCCTTCGCGACCGTCGCGGCGTCGACCGTGATCAGCGACCGCACGCCCATCACGGCCCGCACGGACGTGCAGGGCACCGCCGACATGGCGATGGCGCTGACCGCCGCGGGCGGCGGCGCCGTGGCCGGCGTGATCGTCGACGGCTTCGGCTACCCCGTCCTGGCCGGGTTCTCCGCGCTCCTCGCCCTCGCGGTGGCGGGTGCCGGCGTGGTGGTGGCGCGACACGCCCGCTGAGGTGCGCGCTCGAACAGTTGTTCGGGCTAGATTGTGTCCACAGGCATGACGCGGGCCGAGGTTGTCCACAGCGTTCGACGTCCCTGACCAGGGGATGTCGGTGGCTCGTCCTAGCGTCGTCTACGTGCCTGGCCCATCAACGAAGCGAAAGAGGACACCTCCCATGGCTGCTGCAGGAGACCGCGAGAAGGCGCTCGACGCCGCCCTCGCCAACATCGAGAAGTCGTTCGGCAAGGGCTCGGTCATGCGACTGGGCGACGAGACCCGCGCCCCCCTCGAGGTGATCCCCACCGGGTCGATCGCCCTCGACGTCGCGCTGGGCCTCGGTGGCCTGCCGCGCGGTCGCGTGGTGGAGATCTACGGCCCGGAGTCGTCCGGCAAGACGACGGTCGCGCTGCACGCGGTGGCCAGCGCCCAGGCGGCCGGCGGCATCGTCGCCTTCATCGACGCCGAGCATGCGCTCGACCCCGACTACGCCAAGGCGCTCGGCGTCGACACCGACGCCCTGCTGGTCTCCCAGCCCGACTCGGGCGAGCAGGCCCTCGAGATCGCCGACATGCTGATCCGCTCCGGCGCGCTCGACCTCATCGTCATCGACTCGGTCGCGGCGCTCGTGCCCCGTGCCGAGATCGAGGGCGAGATGGGCGACAGCCACGTCGGCCTCCAGGCCCGCCTGATGAGCCAGGCGCTGCGCAAGATGACGGGTGCGCTCAACAACGCCGGCACCACGGCCATCTTCATCAACCAGCTGCGCGAGAAGATCGGGGTGATGTTCGGCTCGCCCGAGACCACGACCGGCGGCCGGGCGCTGAAGTTCTACTCGTCGGTCCGTCTCGACGTGCGCCGCATCGAGACGCTCAAGGACGGCACCGACATGGTCGGCAACCGCACCCGCGTCAAGGTCGTGAAGAACAAGGTGGCCCCGCCGTTCAAGCAGGCCGAGTTCGACATCATGTACGGCAAGGGCATCAGCCGCGAGGGTGGCCTGATCGACGTGGGCGTCGAGGCTGGCCTCGTCCGCAAGGCCGGCGCCTGGTACACCTACGAGGGCGACCAGCTCGGCCAAGGCAAGGAGAACGCTCGCCAGTTCCTCAAGGACAACCCCGACCTGGCCAACGAGCTGGAGAAGAAGATCCTCGAGAAGCTCGGCGTCACCCCGACCGTGGATGCTCCGGCGGACGACCTGTCCGACGAGCCCATCGGGGTCAATGACTTCTGAGCGGGCGCGGTCCGTGGAGTCCCGGCCTCCTCCTTCGTGGCTCGGTGACGTCCACGACGGCGTCGAGGCCTGGACCCGGGGTGCTGCGGCATCGCGCACCTCGCCGCCGCCCCCGGATCCCGTCCAGGACGGCCCCGAGGCCGACCACGAGGCCGTCGCCCGCAAGATCCTGCTCGATGCGCTGACCGGTCAGGCCCGCTCCCGCAAGGAGCTGGCCGACCGGCTCGCGAAGAAGGGCGTGCCCGACGAGCTGGCCGTGAGGCTGCTCGACCGGTTCACCGAGGTGGGGCTGGTCGACGACGAGGCCTTCGCGCGGGCCTGGATCGCCTCGCGGCAGTCGGGCAAGGGCCTGGCCCGCCGCGCCCTCGCCCAGGAGCTGCGCCGCAAGGGCATCGCCGACGAGGTCGCCCGCGAGGCGCTCGACGAGGTCGACCCGGACGACGAGGAGGAGGCGGCCCGGGCCCTCGTGCGCAAGAAGCTCCGCTCCATGCGCGGCGTCGACCAGGCCACTGCCACCCGCAGGCTCGCCGGGATGCTCGCCCGCAAGGGCTACTCGTCGGGCGTGGCCTTCGCCGTCGTGCGCGACGAGCTGC
Organism: Nocardioides gansuensis; assembly: GCF_003076135.1. Classification (GTDB taxonomy): domain Bacteria; phylum Actinomycetota; class Actinomycetes; order Propionibacteriales; family Nocardioidaceae; genus Nocardioides; species Nocardioides gansuensis. The sequence continues at coordinate 299,235 of NZ_QDGZ01000006.1, forward strand.
GTCAGGTTGAAGCGCCGACCGACGAGGACCTTGCGGGCGACTGGTAGCGCACCCGCTGCGGCCGGGTCACCCACAAGGCACCCGCAGCAGTGGCAGCGAACGCCAGATGCGCCGGAGTGCCGTTGGCGACGACCAGCCAGAGGTAGAAGACAGGGAGCACCCACAGGGTCATCCAGGCCCAGCGCGCCCGAGAAGCGATGCCCCACACCGCCAGGATGATGAGCAGGAAGGCTGACGTCACGCCGAAGCTCGAGATCAGGAACGTGGCGTCGCGCTCGAACGGGTCGGGTGCGAACCAGACGCTGACCGAGATGATGGCGAACACCAGACCGTGCGTGACGAGAACGGCCTGGCCGAGGCGGGCAGAGGTGGACATGGGCAACTCCTGTGGCTGTGGGCTTCTGGTGCCTCGACGTTAGGAGCGAAAGGCGCCTGCTCCCCACCGCGCTGGCCGTCGCGATCTTTACGGCACACCGCAGAGTGCGGACGCGGCGGACAGGACACACTGGCTGACATGAGCGGCGAGCTCCTGCAGGTGATGCTGGTCCCGGTGTGCTTCGTCCTCGCCGGCCTGCTCGGCCTGCGCGTAGGCACCCCGCGATCCCTCGCGGCGGCGCTGGTGCTGACGGGGGCGTGCCACCTCGCGGCACTCTCCCTGTCCGGCCTCGCCGTCGACCGGGTCCCGGGCACCGTCGGGTGGCACCTGCTGTCGCAGGTGCTCTTCGGTGCCGGCTTCGCCTGCCTGGTCTGGATCGCCGCCCGATTCCCCAGGGGTGGCCCACCGAATCGCCTGGTGACCGGCTGCTTCGGCCTCGCCGTCGCCGCCCCCGTCGTCGGCGGCTTCGCCGGGCCGAGCCCGACGGTGCTCGGAGGTGGCGGGGACCTGCGGGGTCCTGTGCTGGCCATCCTCCCGGAGCCATTGGCGGTGGCCGCCGCCGTGCCCCTGGCACTGCTGCCGGTGCTGGCCGTGGTGGTCTTCGCGGTGCGCTTCACCCGTGCCGACCGGGCCACCCGACGGCTGATGGCGTGGCCGATCGTCGGGATCGGCATCGTCGGCCTGCTCGCGGCGTCCGGCATCCTCCTCGGACCGCGGCTACCCGGCGTGAGCGACGCCGCCTTCCTCATCGGTGCGCCGATCGTGCCGCTCACGGTGGCCTTCGGGCCCGTCCGGCGCCGACTGCTCGTCCTGACCGAGCGCACCACCCGCCTCGAGGAGGACCTGGCCGCGCGGGTCGCCGAGCTCGAGGAGTCGAGGCATCGTCTCTCCGTGGCCGCCGAGGAGGAGCGCCGCCGGATCGAGCGCGACCTCCACGACGGTGCGCAGCAGGAGCTGCTCGCGCTGATGGCGCACGTCGAGCGCGCTCGCGGGCTGTCGGACACGACTGCCAGGGGCGAGGCGCTGGAGACAGTGGCCGAGCTGGCGCGCGGCGCGTACGCGACGGTCCGGTCGGTGTCGCACGGAGTGCGCCCGGCCGGCCTCGACGACTTCGGACCGGTGGCGGCCCTGCGGACCCTCGTGCGTGGCTTCCCCCTGCCCATGCACGTGGACGTCCGCGGCGAGGAGTCCCGTCGCTACAGCCCGGAGGTGGAGGGTGCGGCCCTCTCGTTCGCGAGCGAGGCGCTGGCCAACCTCCTCAAGCACTCCGGCGCCCAGCACGCGCTCCTGCTCATCGACGCGGGCGAGCGGCTTCGGGTGCGGGTGGAGGACGACGGTGCGGGCGGTGCAGACCCGCAGGGTCGGGGGCTGCGTGGGCTGTGTGACCGCGTCGAGGCCGCAGGCGGATCGGTCACGATCAGCTCGGTCCCCGGCCGCACGGTCCTCGAGGCCGAGCTGCCCGGGGAGCTGCCGTGACGAGGCTGCGGGTGGTGGTGGCAGAGGACCACCTGCTGGTCCGCGAAGGCGTGGTGGCGCTGCTCTCGGCGGGCGAGGACCTGGACGTCGTCGCGGCCGTCGGTGACGCGGACGCGCTGCGCCGCGCTGTCGACTCCCACCAACCGGACGCCGTGCTCACCGACATCCGGATGCCACCGCTCCAGGCGATGGACGGGATCACGGCTGCGCTGGAGATCCGTCGGCGACACCCGGGCACGGGTGTGGTCGTGCTGTCCCAGCACCTCGAGGAGGACTACGTCCGGGCACTCTTCACCGACGGGTCCGCTGGCCTCGGCTACCTGCTCAAGGAGCGGATCGGGGAGCGGGCCGAGCTGGCGGACGCGCTCCGACGCACCGCACGGGGTGAGTCGGTCCTCGACCGCCGGGTCGTGGACACGCTCGTCGGCAGCGGTCGCTCCCGCCTGGACACGCTCACCCCGCGCGAGCGGGAGGTGCTGGCCCTGATGGCGTCGGGTCTGACCAACCCGGTGATCGCCTCCCGGATGCACCTATCCCTCTCCTCGGTCGAGAAGCACGTCGGCGCCATCTTCACCAAGCTGGGGGTGGGTGAGTCGCCGACCCAGGACCGCCGCGTGAGCGCCGTGCTGGCCTGGCTGGATCGGTGACCGCGTCACGGCCGAGCGCCTAGGCTCGCCACCATGCCCGACCTCCCCGGTAGGTCCTCGTGAGCCGCCACCTCGTGGTCCGCAACGGTGGCCACGAGCTGGCGGGCGTCGTGCGCGACGGCGAGTCCTGGTACGCCGCGGCGCGCCGCACGGCCGCCCCCCTGACCGGGGAGCCGGTGCCGGTCGACCTGTCGGCCGACCCGCTGCTCTGGACGGTCGACCACGACCTGCTGGTGGTCCTGCGGCCGATGACCCGTGGCGACCTGCCGAGCGTGGCTCGGTGGCGGGCCCAGGCGCACGTCGACCGGTGGTGGCACGCCGACGGGCCGGCCACCCTCGAGCGGGTCACCGACGCCTACGGCGCGGACATCGACGGGACGACCCCGACCCGGATGTGGGTGGTCGAGGCCAACGGCCGCTCGGTCGGCTTCCTGCAGGACTACCGCATCCGCGACTACCCCGACTACGCCCTGCTCACCCCTGACCCCGACGCGATGTGCTGCGACTACGCCATCGGCGAGCCCGAGTGGGTCGGCCGCGGCCTGGGGGTCCGGATGATCTGGGCATGGGCGCTGCGCACGCTGCACCGCTTCCCGGACGTGAAGGCGCTCTTCGCCGCGCCAGACCACCGCAACTCGACCTCCCTGCGGATGCTGGAGAAGGCCGGCTTCGTCCAGGGCACCTGGTTCGACGAGCCCCAGTCGGACGGCTCGGTCGTCACGGTGGTCGGGTGCACCCTCGACGTACGCCGCGTGCTCAGCTCCGAGCCGCCGGCGGCCAACTAGGGTGCTCCCATGACGGACGCCCTGACCGATGTGCTGCGCCTGCCCCCCGGACCGGTCGAGCTCTCGGCGATCGAGACCGACGCGGCGCCGGGCTTCGACGGCGGCAAGTCCGACGGGGAGGCTGCCCTCTTCGCGATGGGCGAGGAGCTCTCGGACCTCCAGGAGCGGCTGTGGGCCGAGCGCACGACCGGGTCTCCGCGGCGCATCCTGCTGGTGCTGCAGGGCATGGACACCTCCGGCAAGGGCGGCACGATGCGGCACGCCGTGGGACTGATCGACCCGCAGGGCGTGCGGATCACCTCGTTCAAGGCGCCGACCGAGGAGGAGCGCGCCCAGGACTTCCTCTGGCGGATCCGCAAGGCCGTCCCGGAGCCGGGCTACGTCGGCGTCTTCGACCGCTCGCACTACGAGGACGTCCTGATCGCCCGGGTCCGCGACCTCGCGCCGCCCGAGGAGATCGAGCGGCGCTACGGCGCCATCAACGACTTCGAGGCCGAGCTGGTCGCCGGAGGCGTCGCCCTCGTCAAGTGCATGCTGCACATCAGCGCCCACGAGCAGAAGGAGCGCCTCCAGGAGCGGCTCGACAACCCCGAGAAGCACTGGAAGTTCAACCCCGGCGACCTCGACGAGCGCGCGCGCTGGCACGCCTACCAAGAGGCATACGAGATCGCCCTCGAGCGCACCAACTCCGAGGCCGCGCCCTGGCACGTGATCCCGAGCGACAAGAAGTGGTACCGCAACCTTGCCGTCGGGCAGCTGCTGCTCGACACCCTGCGCGGGATGGACCTGCGGTGGCCGGAGGCCGACTTCGACGTCGAGGAGCAGAAGCGCCGGCTCGCGGACGGGCCCCCGGTGCGGTGATCCCCACCGTCGAGGTCACCCGCTACGTCACGCCCCTGCGGGAGGGCGGCAGCCTGCCCGGCATCGTCGAGGGCGACGACCTGGGCACCTACGTCTGCAAGTTCCGCGGCGCCGGGCAGGGCGTGCGGGTGCTGGTCGCCGAGGTGGTCGTGAGCGGCCTGGCGACCCGCCTCGGACTGCGCACGCCGCGCCTGGTGGCGCTCGACCTCGACCCCGAGATCGCCCGCTACGAGGCCGACGAGGAGGTCCAGGACCTGCTCAACGCCAGCGCGGGCCTCAACCTCGGCATCGACTTCCTGCCGGGCGCGTTCGGCTTCGACGGAGCCCTGCCCGACCAGCACGGTCACACGGGGGACGCCGAGGCCGCGAAGGTGCTCTGGCTCGACGCCTTCACCGCCAACGTCGACCGCTCGTGGCGCAACCCCAACCTGCTCGTCTGGCACGGCGACCTGTGGGTGATCGACCACGGCGCGTCGCTCTACTTCCACCACGCCTGGCCCGGCGGGGTCGCCGACCCGCAGCGCTTCGCCCGCCAGCCCTGGGACCCCAGCGACCACGTGCTGGGCGCGTACGCCGATCGGCTGGACGCCGCCGACGGCGAGATCTCCCGCCTCCTCGACCGCCAGGCGTTCACCGAGGTCCTGGCGGAGGTGCCCGACGAGTGGCTCGAACCGGTGCCGGGTGCGGAGACCCCCGACGCCCTGCGCGCGGCGTACGTCGACTTCCTCACCGCGCGCCTCGCCACCCGCGACTGGCTGCCGCGTGTGGAGGGCGGTGCCGCATGAAGCTCGCCTACCAGTACGTTCCGCTGCGCTGCGTGCCGCGACCCGACCGCGAGGAGTTCCTCAACGTCGGCGTGGTCCTCTACTGCCAGGCGGCCGACTTCCTGCAGGTGGCATGGCAGTGCGACGCCGACCGGCTCCGGGCGCTCGACCCGCTGCTCGACGTGGAGCAGGTGTGCGCCGCGCTCGAGTTCGTCGAGGGGGTCTGCGCCGGAGACGAGCGCGGGGGAGCGGCTGCCGAGCGGCCGATCGGCCAGCGGTTCGGCTTCCTCAAGGCCCCGAAGAGCACGGTGCTCCAGCCCGGGCCGGTCCACGGTGGGGTCACCGCGGACCCGGCCCGGCAGTTGGAGCACCTGCTCGAGCGCCTAGTGGGCTGACCGCGGTCAGGAGGCCTCGTAGGCCCAGACGTAGCGCACCAGCATCGCACCGGCAGCGTCGGAGGTGCCCCAGACGTAGAAGCCGTTGCGGTCGCCGCCGTCCGCTCCGACGTCGACCCCGTCGAAGAGCGCGACGTCGCTGATGTTGCCCACCTCCGTGAGGTAGACGCACATGGTGCCGGGCGCGGGGTTCGGAGCGCTGGCGGTGCCGGCGCAGGCGGTGGTGTTGGTCTCGCCCGCGCGCACGTCTGCTGCGAAGGTGTGGGCGCCCAGCCACAGGTTGCGAGGCGCGGTGATCCTCAGCGGCGTGCTGGTCGTGAACGGGAGCGGGGCGTAGTCACGGATGGCGACGCCGGCGGCGCTGGTGTTGGCGTTGAGCACGCCACCGCCCTTGATCACCGTGCCTGCCGGCGGCGGGGTGAATGCGCTGGCGCCTGCGGGTCCCTGGGGACCGGTCGTGCCGGCGGGTCCCTGCGGACCGGTGGCGCCGGTCGCGCCGGTGGCGCCCGTGGCCCCTGTGGCCCCCGTGGCGCCGGTCGCGCCCGTGAGCTTCGACTGCTCGGAGCGCTTGAAGTCCTTCACCAGCAGCGAGCCGTTCTTGATGTCCTTGGTGGTGACGCTGTTGTCCTGGATCTGGCTTCCGGTGATGACGGCGGCGGCCGTGGCGCCGCCCGTGGTCGCGAGCACCAGGGCGCCTGCGGCGACGACGTGCACCGGGCGGATCCGGCGGAGCGGCTGGGAAACGTGGAACATGTGTGGGACCTCCTTGGTGGGCGCGGGTCACGTCGACCCGTCGCACACGAGGTGGCCCCACACACGCCTGGAATACACGGAGTGCCCGGGATCGGTGGTTTCCGACCCCGCTTTACGTAGTCCTACCTACGGCGCGGACGGCGGCTGTCTAGACCGGCACCAGCTCGACGGCACCGACGGCGTAGCGGGCCAGCACCGCGCGGGCGACCTCGGGGTGGGCGCCCATCGGCTCCGACACGGCGACGGCACCGGCCTCGAGGGCCAGCTCGGCGGCCCGGTCCGGCAGGAAGCCCGGGGCGAGGAAGAACGACGCGACCGCGATGTGTCGACGGCCCTCGGCGCGGAAGGCGCGCACGGCCTCACCGGCGGCCGGGGGAGCGGCCGACGCGAACGCCGCGCTGACGGGCAGCCGGTGGCGGGTGCCCCAGGTGCGGGCGATCCGGGCGACGGCCTGGTTGGCCAGCGGGTCTGACGAGCCGGCGGCGGCGAGCACGAGCGCGTCGAGCTCACGCACCCGGGCGGCCTTGAGGGCCTCGCGCAGGCGCAGGTCGAGCACCTCGAGGAATGCCGTCTCCATGCCGAGGATCTTCGTGGCGCGGATCTTCAGGCCCTTGTGTCGCGACGTCGCGTCCGCGATGGCCGAGGGCACGTCCACGCGGGCGTGGAACGCCTCGGTCAGCAGGAGCGGCACCACGACGATCTCGTCGAAGCCGGCCTTGACCAGCCTGTCCACGACCGACTGGAAGTCGGGCTTGGACAGGTCGAGGAACGCCGTCTCGATCCGCAGGTCCGGCCGCATGGCCTTGACCTCGGCGACGAGCGCCTTGATGGTCTCGGACGAGCGGGGGTCGCGGCTTCCGTGGGCCAGTGCCACCAGTGCAGGAGCAGCCATCAGCTGTGCCTCCCATCGGTTTCGTTGGGGTGGACGTCGACGCCGTTGTCGAGAGGGGTGATGCAGGTCGGGTGATCGAGCGGAGTGCAGATCCCTGGATCGAGCGAAGTCGAGATCATGCGTGGATCCCGCACTCGGTCTTGGAGGTGCCGGCCCAGCGCCCGCTGCGCGGGTCGTCGCCGGGGGCGACGCGGCGGGTGCACGGCCAGCAGCCGATGCTCGGGTAGCCGTCGTAGACGAGCGGGTTGACCAGGACGCCGTTCTCGGCGATGTACTGCTCGACCTGCTCGTCGGTCCAGCGGGCGATGGGGGAGACCTTGACCTTCCCCTTCTTCGCGTCCCAGCCGACGACCGGGGCGATCACCCGGTTGTGCGTCTCGGCGCGGCGCAGGCCGGTGGCCCACGCGTCGTACCCGTCCAGCGAGTCCTTGAGCGGCGCCACCTTGCGCAGCGCGCAGCACAGGTCGGGGTCGGTCTTGTAGAGGTCCTTGCCGTAGGTGGCGTCCTGCTCCGCGACCGACTGCACCGGCGTGATCGTGATCAGGTTGACCGGCATCGTGTGCTCCACCGCGTCGGCCGTGCCGACGGTCTCGGGGAAGTGGTAGCCGGTGTCCAGGAACACCACGTCGATGCCGGGCGCGACCGTCGAGGCGAGGTGCGCCAGCACCGCGTCGCTCATGGACGACGTGATGCAGAACCGCTCGCCGAAGGTGGCGACCGCCCACTCGATGATGTGCTCCGCGGGCGCGAGCTCGAGCTCGGCGCCGACGTGGGAGACCAGCTCGCGCAGCTCCTCGGGCGAGCGCCCCTCGGTGTGGGTCCCGCGGAAGTCGCGGGCTGCCTGGGTGAGTGCGCTCATGACGAGGCTCCTGCCGGTCGGACGAGTCCATCGAACTCGAGCCGGAACGCCCGGAGGCACGAGCGGCATTCCCACGCACCGTGTCCCTCGCGCGGGAAGAGGTTCTCGTCTCCGCAGTAGGGGCAGTGGAAGGGGACCGCGCGCTCGCTCATGCTCAGACGCCTTCCAGCACGGGCTCGGCCGGCTCGCCGGCGGGCGCCTCGCCGCGGAGGTGGACTTCGTCGGCGCGGGCAGCCCAGGTCGCGAAGCTCTCGCCCTCCTCGCGGTCGGCGAGGTAGGCGGTCACGACCCGGGTGACGTAGTCGTCGAGTTCGGCGCTGGTCACCTTGTGGGCGCGCAGCTTGCGGCCGAAGTTGGCGCCCAGCCCGAGGGCGCCACCGAGGTGCACCTGGAAGCCCTCGACCTGGTTGCCGTCGGCGTCCATGACCAGCTGGCCCTTGAGGCCGATGTCGGCGACCTGCGTGCGGGCGCAGGCGTTGGGGCAGCCGTTGACGTTGATCGTGATCGGGGTGTCGAGCTCGGGGAAGCGCTTCTCCAGCTCGGTGACGAGCTTGCGGGAGCGCTCCTTGGTGTCGACGATCGCGAGCTTGCAGAACTCGATGCCGGTGCAGGCCATCGTGTTGCGCCGCCAGTTGCTCGGCCGGGCGGTGAGGCCGATCTTCTCGAGGTCGTCGAGGAGCGCGTCGGTGTGGGCGCCGTCGACGCCGATCACCACGAGCTTCTGGTACGCCGTGAGGCGGACGCCCGCGGCGTCGTACTTCTCCACGAGGTCACCGAGCGAGCTCAGCGTGGTGCCGTCGATGCGGCCCACGACCGGGGCGGCGCCGACGAAGAACTTGCCGTCCTTCTGCTCGTGCACGCCGATGTGGTCGCCCTGGCGCTCGGGGGTCTCGGGGGACGGGCAGTCGACGAGCTTGCGCTCGAGGTACTCGTTCTCGAGCACCTCGCGGAACTTCTCCTTGCCCCAGTCGGCGACCAGGAACTTCAGGCGTGCCTTGGAGCGCAGCCGGCGGTAGCCGTAGTCGCGGAAGATGCCCGCCACGCCCTCCCAGGCATCGGGCACCTCCTCGAGCGGGATCCACACGCCGAGCCGGGCGGCGAGCATCGGGTTGGTGGAGAGGCCGCCGCCGACCCAGAGGTCGAAGCCGGGGCCGTGCTCGGGGTGCACCGTGCCGACGAAGGAGACGTCGTTGACCTCGGGCGCCACGTCGTGGCTGGGGTGGCCGGTCAGCGCGGTCTTGAACTTGCGCGGCAGGTTGGAGAACGCCGGGTTGTTCAGCGCGCGTCGCTTGATCTCCGCAAGCGCGGACGACCCGTCGATGATCTCGTCCTTGGCGATGCCCGCGACAGGCGAGCCGAGGAAGGGGCGCGGGCTGTCGCCGCACGCCTCGACGGTTGTCAGGCCGGCCGCCTCGAGCCGCTCCCAGATCGCGGGGACGCTCTCGATCTCGATCCAGTGGAACTGGATGTTGTTGCGGTCGGTGATGTCCGCGGTGTTGCGGGCGTGCTCGGTGGACGCGCCGCCGAGGGCGCGCAGCGCGTCGGCCGAGAGGATCTGCCCGTCGGTGCGGACCCGCATCATGAAGTAGCGGTCGTCGAGCTCCTCCTCCTCGAGCATCGCGGTCTTGCCGCCGTCGAAGCCGGGAGCGCGCTGGGTGTAGAGGCCCATCCAGCGGAAGCGGCCGCGCAGGTCGGCCGGGTCGATCGAGTCGAAGCCGCGCCGGGAGTAGATGCCCAGGATGCGCGAGCGGACGTTGAGCGGGTCGTCGTCCTTCTTGGACTGCTCGTTCTTGTTGAGCGGCTCGGTGTAGCCCAGGCCCCACTGACCCTCGGCGCGTTTGGGACGCGGGATCTCGGTGTGCTGGGCGGGCTCGGGCCGGTGGCGCAGGTCAGGCATGGGGGAGGATGGTCCTCTTCGCTGAGGGGCCGCGCGCGTCGTTGGGCGCGGTGGGGGTGAACGGGGGCGGCGTGGAAATCAGCGAGGCCAACAGATCATGCTGCGCGTGCGCATCAGGTCCACGTGGCGACGTACCACGAGGTGCGCATGGGTTGCAGCGGAGACCATGTCAAGGAGTCTCAGGGGGCGGACACCCTTTCCACAACTCGCAATCTCATGTCCTGAGACGCTCCGCCACGATATGAGACGGCCGACGCGGCGGCACGCGCGAGCGCCGCAGTCTCTGCGGCTCAGGTCACATCGTGTCCGGGTTCGATCCGCGGTCGGGAACGGCTCTAGGCTGTCGCCATGAGCGACTCCCTGATCAGCAGCGCATACTCCCAGGCCCTCGAGGTCATCGGCTCGGTGGAGCCCCGGATCGCCGAGGCCACGCGCCAGGAGCTCGCCGACCAGCGGGCGTCGCTCAAGCTGATCGCGTCGGAGAACTACGCCTCGCCCGCCGTGCTGATGACGATGGGCACCTGGTTCAGCGACAAGTACGCCGAGGGCACCGTCGGCCACCGCTTCTACGCGGGCTGCCAGAACGTCGACACCGTGGAGGCGATCGCCGCCGAGCACGCGCGCGAGCTGTTCGGCGCCCCCTACGCCTACGTCCAGCCGCACTCCGGCATCGACGCCAACCTCGTCGCCTTCTGGTCGATCATCGCCCACCGCATCGAGGGCCCCTGGCTGCAGAAGTTCGGCGCGAAGAACGTCAACGAGCTGACCGAGGAGGACTGGGAGTCGCTGCGCCACGAGATGGGCAACCAGCGCCTGCTGGGCATGTCGCTCGACGCCGGTGGCCACCTCACCCACGGCTTCCGCCCCAACATCAGCGGCAAGATGTTCCACCAGCAGCAGTACGGCACCGACCCCGAGACCGGGCTGCTCGACTACGACGCCGTCCGCGCGAAGGCCCGGGAGTTCCAGCCGCTCGTCATCGTCGCCGGCTACTCGGCGTACCCCCGCCGCGTGGACTTCGCGAAGATGCGCGAGATCGCCGACGAGGTCGACGCCACCCTGATGGTCGACATGGCCCACTTCGCGGGCCTGGTCGCCGGCAAGGTCTTCACCGGCGACGAGGACCCGGTGCCGCACGCGCACATCACCACCACGACGACGCACAAGTCGCTGCGTGGGCCGCGCGGCGGCATGGTGCTGGCGCAGGAGGAGTACGCCTCGAGCGTCGACCGCGGCTGCCCGATGGTGCTCGGCGGCCCGCTCTCGCACGTGATGGCCGCGAAGGCAGTGGCCTTCGCCGAGGCGCGCACGACGGAGTTCCAGGCCTACGCGCAGCGCGTCGCCGACAACGCCAAGTCGCTCGCCGAGGGCTTCCTGACCCGCGGCGCGCGGCTGGTCACCGGCGGCACCGACAACCACCTGGTCCTGCTCGACGTGACCTCCTTCGGCCTCACCGGCCGCCAGGCCGAGTCGGCGCTGCTCGACGCGGGCGTGGTCACCAACCGCAACTCGATCCCGGCCGACCCCAACGGCGCCTGGTACACCTCCGGCGTCCGCCTCGGCACCCCCGCCCTGACGACCCGCGGCTTCGGCCACGACGAGTTCGACAAGGTCGCCGAGCTGATCGTCGACGTGCTCAGCAACACCGAGCCCGGCGCCACCAAGGCGGGCGACCCGTCGAAGGCGTCCTACCGGCTCGGCGACGGTGTGGCCGTCCGGGTCAAGGCCCAGGCGGGCGAGCTGCTCGACAAGCACCCGCTCTACCCCGGCCTCGAGCTCTCCTGACCCTCGGCGGCGGTGAGCGGTGGGATAGCAACCGAATCAGCGTGGACAACGGTTGCTAGGCCACCGCCCAGCCGACCTCAGAGCAGCGAGCGGTAGATCCCCAGCGTCTGCTCGGCGATCGCCGGCCAGCTGAAGTGCTCGATGGCCCGCTCGCGGCCGGCCTTGCCGCGGGCCCGGGCCCGCTCCGGGTCGCTCACCGCGTCGACCAGCGCCGCACCGAAGTCGGCGACGTAGCGCTCGGGGTCGAGCGGCGTGCCCGTGCCGTCCGTGGCCTGCTCGATCGGCACCAGCCACCCGGTCTCGCCGTCCACCACGACCTCGGGGATGCCGCCGGTCGCGGTGGCCACCACCGCGGTCTCGCAGGCCATCGCCTCGAGGTTGACGATGCCCAGCGGCTCGTAGATCGACGGGCAGGCGAAGACGGTCGCGGCGGTGAGGAGGCGTACGACGTCGGGCCGGGGCAGCATCTCGGCGATCCAGACCACGCCGTCGCGCGTGGCGCGCAGGTCGTCGACCAGGCCCTCGACCTCGGCCAGGATCTCCGGGGTGTCCGGGGCGCCGGCGCACAGCACCAGCTGCACCTCGGGCGGCAGCGTCGCGGCGGCCCGCAGGAAGAGCGGCAGGCCCTTCTGCCGGGTGATCCGGCCGACGAAGATCACGCTCGGGCGGTCCGGGTCGACGCCGAGCTCGCGCACCCGGTCGGGGTCGACGGCGGGGGACCAGTCGGTGGTGTCGATGCCGTTGTGCACCACGTGCACCCGGGCGGGGTCGACGGACGGGTAGGACCGCAGCACGTCGTCGCGCATGGCGGCGCTCACCGCGACCACCCCGGCCGCCCCCTCGTACGACGTGCGCTCGGCCCAGCTGGACAGGGCGTAGCCGCCACCCAGCTGCTCGGCCTTCCAGGGCCGCATCGGCTCGAGGCTGTGGGCGGTGACGACGTGCGGGATGCCGTGGAGCAGCGAGGCGAGGTGGCCGGCCATGTTGGCGTACCAGGTGTGCGAGTGCACCAGGTCCGCGCCGGCGCAGTCGTCGACCATCGCGAGGTCGACGCCGAGGGTGCGCACGGCGGCGTTCGCCTTCGCGAGGTCTGCCGGCTCGGCGTACGCCGTGGTGCCGGGCTCGTCGCGGGGCGCACCGAAGCACCTCACGCGGGCCTCCACGTCGGCCAGCCCGCGCAGCGCGCGGACCAGCTCGGCGACATGGACTCCGGCTCCGCCATAGACCTCGGGCGGGTACTCCTTGCTCAGCACGTCGATTCGCATGGAGGAGAAACTACTCGCGAGCCGCCCTCGACCGCCTCCCCTTCCTGTGGCTAGGTTCACACCCATGAGTGCACACGGCCGCAAGAAGGTGCTCGCCATCGTCCTCGCGGGAGGGGAAGGGAAGCGGCTGCTGCCGCTGACGGCCGACCGGGCCAAACCGGCGGTGCCCTTCGGTGGCATCTACCGGTTGATCGACTTCGCTCTCTCCAACGTCGTCAACTCGGGCTACCTCAAGGTGGTCGTGCTGACCCAGTACAAGTCGCACAGCCTCGACCGGCACATCTCCACGACGTGGCGGATGTCGACGATGCTCGGCAACTACGTCACCCCGGTGCCGGCCCAGCAGCGGGTGGGGAAGCGGTGGTACCTCGGCAGCGCCGACGCGATCTTCCAGTCGCTCAACCTGCTCACCGACGAGCGCCCCGACATCGTGGTCGTGGTCGGCGCCGACCACGTCTACCGCATGGACTTCTCCCAGATGGTCGACGAGCACATCGAGTCCGGGGCCGGCTGCACGGTCGCGGCGATCCGCCAGCCGATCGAGCTGGCCGACCAGTTCGGGGTCATCGACGTCGACCCGGAGTCGCCCAAGCGCATCCGTGCCTTCCTGGAGAAGCCGACCGACCCCGTGGGCCTGCCCGACTCGCCGGGGGAGGTGCTGGCGAGCATGGGCAACTACGTCTTCGACGCCGAGGCGCTGCGCGACGCGGTCACCCGCGACGCCGACCTCGAGCGGTCCAAGCACGACATGGGCGGCGACATCGTGCCCTGGTTCGTCGACAAGTCGGAGGCGGCGGTCTACGACTACAAGGACAACGACGTGCCCGGCTCCAACGAGCGCGACCGTGGCTACTGGCGCGACGTGGGGACGATGCGCTCCTACTACGCGGCGCACATGGACCTGGTCGCTCCGCTGCCGGTCTTCAACCTCTACAACGGCCAGTGGCCGATCTACACCAGCTACGACCCGCTGCCCCCGGCCAAGCTCGTCGAGGGCCACGCCGGCGAGGCCATCCCCACCTTCAACTCGATCCTGTCGAACGGGGTCGTGATCACCGGCGGCACGGTGAGCAGGTCCGTGCTGTCGCCTGGGGTGTACGTCGACGAGGGGGCCTCGGTGTCCGACTCGGTCATCCTCCCCTGCGTCCGCATCGGTCCCGGCGCCGTCATCCGCAACGCCATCATCGACAAGAACGTCGTCGTGCCGCCCGGGGTGGAGATCGGCGTGGACCCCGAGGCCGACCTCGCCCGCGGTTTCGCCGTCGAGGACGGCCTCACGGTGCTCGCCAAGGGCCAGGAGGTCCCGTCATGAGTCGCGCGGGCACGCCCGCCCAGCCGCAGGACCTCGTCGACGTCGCGCACCTGGTGACGGCCTACTACACGCAGCAGCCCGATCCCGACGACGTCGATCAGCAGGTCGCCTTCGGCACCAGCGGCCACCGCGGCTCGAGCCTGAAGACGTCCTTCAACGAGCAGCACATCGCCGCGATCACCCAGGCGATCTGCGACTACCGCGCCGAGCAGGGCTTCGACGGGCCGCTCTTCATCGGCCGCGACACCCATGCCCTCTCCGAGCCCGCGTGGGCGACCGCCCTCGAGGTGCTCGTCGCCAACGACGTGACGGTCCTGGTCGACGACCGCGACGGCTACACGCCCACCCCGGCGCTGTCGCACGCGATCATCAAGGCCAACAGGGGAAGGACCAGCGGCCTCGCCGACGGCATCGTCGTCACCCCCTCGCACAACCCGCCCGCCGACGGGGGCTTCAAGTACAACCCGCCCCACGGCGGGCCCGCAGACTCCGATGCCACGGGCGTGATCGCGCAGCGGGCCAACGAGCTGATCGCGGCCGGCCTCGACGGCGTACGCCGGGTGCCGTTCGCACGGGCGCGCGCGGCCGTGTCGGCGTACGACTTCCTGGGCAGCTATGTCGACGACCTGCCCTCGGTGCTCGACCTCGACAAGGTCCGGGAGGCGGGCGTGCGGATCGGCGCCGACCCGCTGGGCGGCGCCAGCGTCGCCTACTGGGGCGAGATCGCCGAGCGGCACGGCCTCGAGCTGACGGTGGTCAACCCGCTGGTCGACCCGACGTGGCGGTTCATGACCCTCGACTGGGACGAGAAGATCCGGATGGACTGCTCGTCGCCGAGCGCGATGGCCAGCCTGATCCGCCGCAAGGACGACTACGACGTGGCGACGGGCAACGACGCGGACGCCGACCGGCACGGCATCGTCACCCCGGACGCCGGCCTGATGAACCCCAATCACTTCCTCGCCGTCGCGATCGGCCACCTCTTCGGCGGAGCCCGGCCCGACTGGCCGGAGACCGCGCGGATCGGGAAGACGCTGGTGTCCAGCTCGATGATCGACAAGGTCGCGGCCGGCCTCGGCAAGCCGCTCGTCGAGGTGCCGGTGGGCTTCAAGTGGTTCGTGCCCGGGCTGGTCGACGGCTCCTTCGGCTTCGGCGGCGAGGAGTCGGCCGGCGCGTCGTTCCTGCGCAAGGACGGCACGACCTGGACGACCGACAAGGACGGCCTCCTGCTCGCGCTGCTGGCCAGCGAGATCCTGGCGACCACCGGGAGGACACCGAGCGAGCACTACGCCGACTTGGTGAAGCAGCACGGCGAGCCGGCGTACGCCCGCGTCGACGCGCCCGCCGACCGTGAGCAGAAGGCCAAGCTCGCGGTGCTCTCGCCCGACGACGTGAAGGCGACCGAGCTGGCCGGCGAGCCGATCACCGAGCGGCTGACCGAGGCGCCCGGCAACGGCGCGAAGATCGGCGGGCTCAAGGTCACCACCGAGTCCGCGTGGTTCGCTGCCCGGCCCTCGGGCACGGAGGACGTCTACAAGATCTACGCCGAGTCGTTCCGCGGGCCCGATCACCTCGCCCAGGTGCAGGCCGAGGCGCGCGAGGTGGTCGCCGCGGCGCTGGGCTGAGGCTCAGGCGGTCCGCCAGCGGTATTCGACCTCGGGGCGGCCGGAGCCGCCGTAGCGCGGGCTGCGCGTGACGAGGTCCGCGCCGGCGAGGTGCTCGAGGTAGCGCCGTGCGGTGACCCGCGACGAGCCGATCGCGGCGGCCATCTCCGTCGCCGACAGCGGCGTGTCGGAGCCTCGGAGGACCTCGGTCACCTGGCGCATCGACTCGGCGCTCATGCCCTTGGGCAGCGGAGCCGTGGCCGAGGAGGGGCGCAGGGTGCCGAGCAGGCGGTCGACCTCGTCCTGGGCGACGTCGTCGGAGGCGCCGGCCAGCTCCGCGCGGTAGGCGGCGTACTGCTCGAGCTTGGCCCGGAACGTGGCGAACGTGAACGGCTTGAGGAGGTAGAGCACCACGCCCTGGGCGACCGCGTGCCGCACCACGTCGGCGTCGCGGGCCGACGTCACGGCGATCACGTCGCAGAGGTGGCCGGCGGCGCGCAGCCGCTGCAGCAGGCCCAGCCCGTGGCCGTCCGGCAGGTGCATGTCGAGGAGCAGGAGGTCGACGTGCCGGTCCCCAGCGAGGTGCCGCATCGCCTCGCCGGCCGACCTGGCCACGCCCGCGACCTCGAAGCCGGGCACCCGGCCGACGTACGCGCTGTGCGCCTCTGCTGCCACGGCCTCGTCCTCCACCACCAGCACGCGCACGGTCATGGCCGGCCTCCCCGGTCGCCGGTGAGGCAGACCTCGACCTCGGCGCCACCGAGGGCGGAGCTGCCGATGCGGACGGTGCCGCCGTGGCGTCGGGCGACCTGCGCCACGAGGGCGAGGCCCACGCCGCGGCCGGCACCGCCGCCCGCCTTGGTCGACCATCCGCGCTCGAGCACGTGCTCGCGGTCGGCGGGGTCGATGCCCGGTCCGTTGTCGCCCACGCGGAGGGAGAGGTGGTCGGCGTCCCATTCAACCGCGACCTCGACCCGGGCACCCTCTCCGCCCGCGACGGCGTCGAGGGCGTTGTCGACGAGGTTGCCGGCGATCGTCACGAGGTCGCGGGGCTCGACGGGCAGCGGGTCGGGAGCGACCGCGCCGTCGACGGAGAGGACGATGCCCCGCTCGGCTGCCTCGGCGGACTTGCCCAGGAGCAGCGCGGCCAGCACGGGGTCGTCCACCGCGCCGACGACGCGGTCGGTGAGCAGCTGGGCGACCTGCAGCTCCTCGGTGGCGAAGTCGACTGCCTCATCCGGCCGGCCCATCTCGATGAGGGAGACCACGGTGTGCAGCCGGTTGGCCGACTCGTGGTTCTGCGCGCGCAGCGCCTCGGTCAGGCCGCGCACCACGTCGAGCTCTCCGGTCACGGCCTGCAGCTCGGTGCGGTCGCGCAGGGTCACCACGGCGCCGACCTCCCGTCCCTTCCAGCGGGCCGGGGACGAGCTGACGACGAGCACGTGGTTGCCGGTGACGTAGACGTCGTCGGCCTCCGCGGTCTCGCCGACAGCAGTGCGCACCAGCGCCGGGGGGAGTCCCAGCTCGGCCACGGGCCGGCCGACGACGTCGTCGGGCAGGTCCAGCAGCCGGCGGGCCTCGTCGTTGACCAGCTGCACCCGGTCCTGGTCGTCGAGGAGGAGCAGTCCTTCGCGTACGGCGTGCAGCACCGCCTGGTGGTATTCGAACATCCGGCCCAGCTCCGCCTCGCCGAGGCCGTGGGTCTGCCGCCGCAGCCGGCGGCTGATCAGCAGGGCGCCGAGCAGCCCCACCCCGAGCACGACGGCCCCGGCCAGCGCGAGCGGCAGCAGCGCCCGGCGCAGCTCGGCGTCGATCCGGTCGACGGTGATCCCGACGGAGACCAGCGCGACGACGGCGCCGTCGTCGATGACGGGGACGACGGCCCGCATCGAGGGACCGAGGGTGCCGGTGTACTCCTGGGTGAACACCTTCCCCTCGGGTGCGCCGCCGAGGTCGCCGATGAACGGCTTCCCGATCTGCGCCGGATTGGTGTGCGTGTAGCGCGTGCGGTCGAGGCCCATCACGACGACGAAGTCGACGTCCGTGTCCTTCCGCACCCGCTCGGCGTACGGCTGCAGCTCGGCGGACGGGTCGGGGGACTTCAGCGCGGCGTGGACGGCGGGGGAGTCGGCCACCGCCTGCGCGACCGAGACCGCGGTGTCGACGGCGCTGTCCCGTGCGTCCTGGCGCGCGTCGTACGCCGCGAGGCCGAGCGCAGCGCCCACCACGAGGAGCACCACCAGCACCTGGAGGAGGAGCACCTGGCGGGCCACTGATCCCTCGCGCGACCGGCCCATGGGCGCATTGTGCCGCACCCGGCGGGAGTGGCGTCCGTCACGAACTCAACGAACAGAACAGTGACCGCTGTCACAGCGGCAACCAGCATGAGTGCGTGGCACCGGGCACCCGGCCCGGGCCGGCTCTGGAGGAACGATGACCCCCACCACGGAGACGCCCGGCGGCGCCGTACGGCGCAAGGACCGGACCCATTACCTGTACATCGCGGTGATCGCCGCGGTCGCCCTCGGCATCCTCGTCGGCCTCGTCGCACCGGCGTTCGCCGTCGAGCTGAAGCCCATCGGCCAGGCCTTCGTCGGGCTGATCAAGATGATGATCCAGCCGGTGATCTTCTGCACCATCGTGCTCGGCGTCGGGTCGGTCCGCAGCGCCGCGAAGGTCGGCAAGGTCGGCGGCCTGGCGCTCGCCTACTTCCTGACGATGTCGACCGCGGCGCTGGCCATCGGTCTGGTCGTCGGCAACATCCTGCACCCGGGCTCGGGCCTGCAGCTGACCGAGGAGGCCGCCTCGGCGGGCGCCGAGCAGGCGTCGGGCGCGCACGCCACGACTGCCGACTTCCTCCTCGGCATCATCCCGGACTCGCTGCTGTCGGCCCTCACCTCCGGCGAGGTCCTGCAGACCCTGCTCGTCGCCCTTCTGGTCGGCTTCGCCCTGCAGGCGATGGGCCGCACGGGTGAGCCGATCCTCCGCGGTGTCGGCCACGCCCAGCGCCTCGTCTTCCGCGTCCTCTCGATGATCATGTGGGTCGCTCCGGTCGGCGCCTTCGGCGCCATGGCCGCGGTGGTCGGCGAGACCGGCGTGGACGCGCTGAAGAGCCTCGCGGTCCTGATGTTCGGCTTCTACGTCACCTGCGCGCTGTTCGTCTTCGTGATCCTCGGGGCGCTGCTCAAGCTCACCACCGGCATCAACCTCTTCTCGCTGCTGAAGTACCTGGCCCGCGAGTTCCTGCTGATCGTCTCCACCTCGTCCTCCGAGTCGGCGCTGCCGCGCCTGATCGCGAAGATGGAGCACGCCGGCGTCGACAAGCCCACCGTGGGCGTGGTCGTCCCGACCGGCTACTCGTTCAACCTGGACGGCACCGCGATCTACCTGACGATGGCCTCGCTCTTCATCGCCTCGGCGATGGGCGACCCGCTGTCGATCGGCGAGCAGATCTCCCTGCTGCTCTTCATGATGGTCGCCTCCAAGGGCGCCGCCGGCGTCACCGGCGCGGGCATGGCCACGCTGGCCGGCGGGCTCAGCTCGCACCGCCCGGACCTGGTGGACGGCGTCGGCCTGATCGTCGGCATCGACCGGTTCATGTCGGAGGCCCGTGCGCTCACCAACTTCGCCGGCAACGCCGTGGCGACGGTGCTCATCGGCACCTGGACCGGCGGCCTCGACCGCGCGCAGTTCGACCGCGTGATCGCCGGGGACGACCCGTTCGACGAGACCACGATGCTCGACGAGGACGAGGCCTACGGCGACCCCGTCGAGGCCGCTCGCGAGGACTCCAACACGGGGCAGCCTGCTCTCGTCTGACCCGGATCTGTCGGCGCCCAGCCTGTCTCAGGACAGGCTGGGCGTCGCCCTGTCCACGATCGCCCGCAGGTCGCCGCCGGTGAGCGCGCCGAACGTGCCGCCGTACGACGTGCCCAGGCGTGAGGCGCAGAACGCGTCCGCCACCTCGGGCGGGCCGAAGCGCACCAGGAGCGAGCCCTGCAGGCAGGCGGCCATCTGGCCGGCCAGGCGGCGGGCGCCGACCTCGAGGCCGGTGACCTCGCCGAGCAGCGCCAGGGCGTCGTCGATGGCCCGGTCGAGCCGCGGGTCTTCGCCGCGGGCGGCGCCGACCTCGGTGATCCACGCGGCCAGCGCCTCCGGCTCGCGGGACAGCGCCCGCAGCACGTCCAGTGCGTTGACGTTGCCCGAGCCCTCCCAGATCGAGTTGAGCGGCGACTCGCGGAAGAGCAGCGGCAGCCCCGACTCCTCGACGTAGCCGTTGCCGCCGAGGCACTCCAGCGCCTCGGCCACCATCGCCGGCGTGCGCTTGCACACCCAGAACTTGGCCAGGGGCAGGGCGATCCGGCGCAGCGCCGCCTCGTGCGCGTCGTGCGGCGCGTCCACGGCCGCCGCCAGCCGCATGGCCAGCGCGGTCGCGGCCTCGGACTCGACGGCGAGGTCGGCCACGACGTTCTGCATCAGCGGCTTGTCGGCGAGCAGCGAGCCGAACGCCGAGCGGTGGCTGACGTGCCACGACGCCTCGGCGAGGGCGCGCCGCATCAGCGAGGCGGACCCCAGGACGCAGTCGAGCCGGGTGGCGGCCACCATCTCGATGATCGTGCGGACCCCACGTCCCTCGTCGCCGAGCCGCTGGCCCAGCGTGCCGTCGAGCTCGAGCTCGCTCGACGCGTTGGACCGGTTGCCGAGCTTGTCCTTGAGCCGCACCAGGTCGATTCGATTGCGGGTGCCGTCGGGGAGGACGCGCGGCACGACGAAGCAGGTGACGCCGCCTTCGGCCTGGGCCAGCACCAGGAACATGTCGTTCATGGGCGCGGAGGTGAACCACTTGTGCCCGCGGAGCGCATACCAGCCGTCGTCGCCGGCCGGGGTCGCGGTGGTGACGTTGGCCCGTACGTCGGAACCGCCCTGCTTCTCGGTCATCCCCATGCCGGCGAGAGCTCCGCGCTTCTCGGCGTGCGGGCGGAGGCCCGGGTCGTAGGTGGTGGACGCCAGCAGGGGAGTCCACTCCTTGGCCAGGGCGTCATCGGCCCGCAGCGCCGGCACCGCGGCGTACGTCATGGAGACGGGGCAGCCGTGACCCGGCTCGGTCTGGGACCAGGCGAAGAACCCCGCCGCCCGGCGCAGGTGGGCATGCGCGTCGCCCTCCTCGGCGCGCGTCCACGGCGTGGCCGCGAGGCCGTGGCCGATCGCGCGCTCCATCAGCCAGTGCCACGAGGGGTGGAAGGAGACCTCGTCGACGCGGTTGCCCCAGCGGTCGTACGGCGTGAGCTCGGGGTGGTGCCGGTTGGCGAGCATCCCGTGCTCGCGTGCCTCGGCGGTGCCGGCCGCGGCTCCCAGCCCGACCAGCGATTCCACCACCTCGGCGCCGCCGTGGCGGGTGACCGCGTCGACCAGCGCGCGGTCGGACGTGACGACGTTGTGGCCGACCAGGGGCGGCGCCTGGTTGGCGGATGCCCGGATGTCGCTGTCCATGGCCTTACGGTAGGCCCATGGTCGAGGCGAGCCAGCAGCATCCTGCCCTGCGCTCGATCCGCTCCGGAGCCCTCGGCGCGCGCGAGCACCTGTGGCGGATCATCGTCACCACGGCCGGCTCCTGCCTGCGCTACCGCGTCTCCGGGCTGGCGGCCGAGGCGGCGTTCTTCGCGGTGCTGTCCGTGCCGCCGCTGGTCTTCGCCATGGCGGGTGCGATCGGCTTCGTCTCGGAGCGCTTCACCGCGGCCCAGGTGGAGGACGTGCGCCAGGCGGTGATCGACCTCTCGAGCCGGGCGCTCACCGACGAGGCCGTCAACAAGATCATCACCCGCACCATCGACCAGGTCCTCGAGGGCGGTCGCTACGACGTCATCTCCGTCGGCTTCGTGCTCGCCCTCTGGTCGGGCTCGCGGGCCCTCAACGTCTTCGTCGACACCATCACGATCATGCACGGGCTGGGCGGGCACCGCGGGATCCTCCGGACGCGGGCGCTCTCCTTCGTGCTCTACATCCTGGCGATGCTCACCGGCATGGTGAGCATCCCGCTCATCGTGGCCGGGCCCGACCTGGTCGGCCACTGGCTGCCGCGCCGGCTCGAGTTCCTGATGGGCTTCTACTGGCCCACCGTCGTGGTGCTGTGCATCTGCTTCCTGGCGACCCTCTACCACGTGTCCGTGCCGGTGCGGACCAACTGGAGCTTCAACCTTCCCGGTGCGGTCTTCAGCCTGTTCTGCTGGGTGGCCGGCTCCTGGGTGCTGCGGTGGGTGCTCACGGTGACGGCCGCCGAGTCCAAGTCGATCTACGGCCCGCTCGCCGCGCCGATCGCGGTGCTGCTCTGGCTCTACCTGCTGGCCATCGCCGTGCTCATCGGGGCAGCCGTCAACGCGGCCTTCGACACCGTCTTCCCGCAGAAGACGACGACCCGCGCGCGGCTCGAGCTCGTGCAGCGGCTGCGGCAGCGCATCGCCATGAAAGACTCCTGAGCGTGTCGGAGGCCCTCACCCCACCCGCCGGATCCACCACCGGTTCGGTCGCACTCCCGGCTGTGGTGCGCTCACCGTGGTGGGAGCTCGGGCGGCGGTTGTTGGCCGCCCTCTCGATCCTGGTGGGCACGGTGCTGCTGGTCTACCTCGATCGTGGCGGCTATACCGACAACAACGACCCCGAGCGGACACTGTCGCTCATCGACGCGATCTACTACACGACCGTCACCCTGAGCACGACCGGCTACGGCGACATCGCCCCGGTCACCGAGGGAGCCCGGTTGGTCAACGCGTTCATCATCACCCCGGCGCGCATCGCCTTCCTGGTGCTGCTGATCGGCACCACCCTGGAGGTCCTCGCCTCCCAGGGCCGCGAGATGTTCCGGGTCGCCCGGTGGAGGAAGAACATGGGAGAGCACGTCGTCGTCGTCGGCTACGGCACCAAGGGCCGCAGCGCCGTCGACACCCTGGTCAACAACGGTCACCCCCGGGAGGCGATCGTCGTCGTCGACCCCAGCCCGCTGGCGCTGGAGGAGGCGCACGAGGACGGCCTCGCCGTGGTCACGGGCGACGCGACGCGGCGGGAGGTGCTGCGACGCGCGGGCGTCGACAGCGCGACCCAGGTCATCATCACCACCGACAGCGACGCCTCCAACGTGCTCTCGACCCTCACGGTCCGCCAGCTCAACCCCGACGTCTGGATCGTCGCTGCCGTGCGCGAGCAGGAGAACGTGCCGCTGATGCGCCAGTCGGGCGCCAACTCGGTCATCACCTCCTCCGACGCCGTCGGCCGCCTGCTCGGGCTCTCGGCGATGTCCCCGATGCTCGGCACGGTCATGGAGGACCTGCTGGCCTACGGCGAGGGGCTCGAGGTCGCCGAGCGGGAGCTGCTCGTCAACGAGGTCGGCAAGCAACCGCAGTCGCTGCCCGACCAGGTGATCGCCGTGGTCCGGGACGAGAAGGTCTACCGCTACTTCGACCCGGTCGTGTCGCTGCTGGCCCGCGGCGACCGCCTGATCGTCGTACGGCCCGCCAAGGAGCTGCCGTGGGCACCCCGGCCGGGCACCCACGGCGAGGACCTCGCGGACGACGCGTGAGGCGGCGCACGAAGGTGGAGGCGTTCGCCGAGATGCAGTGACCGGCGCCCGACGGCGCGCTTTACTAGTGTGACCACATGAGCTCTCGGGCATTGGCTCGCTCTCTCGCGTGGGCGCTCGCCTACCTCGCGGCCGGTTTCCTGGGCCGTGCCACCGTCGGGGAGGGCGGCACCCTGGGCCTGGTGTGGCCGGCAGCGGGGGTCGGGTTCCTGTGGCTGCTGCTCCAGGACCGTTCCAGCCGGGTCTTCGACATCACGCTGCTGGGCGGCGTCGCCTTCGCGGTCAACCTGGCCACCGGGGCGCCCTGGCTCCAGGCCTGCCTGATCGGCGTGGCCAACGTCGTGCAGACGGTGCTGATGGTGGGGCTCGTGTCCCGCCTCATGCCACGCCTGTGGGGCTGCGGCGGGCGGCGCACGGTCGACGCCGTGTCGACACTGGCCGCGTTCGTGTTCTCCGCGTCGGTCGCCTGCCTGGCCGGCGTCGGCATCGGCACCCTGGGGCTCACCTTCCTGGGCAACCCGCAGGACCTGCTTTCTGGCGTGGTCTGGTGGGGCCGCAACACCGCGGGCATCCTCGGTGTCGGGATCCTGGGCCACCTGGTGCTGCACCGGCGACGGTTCGGTCCCCCTGAGCGTGCGGGGGCCCTGCAGGGCATGGGCGGTCCCCGCGAGCTCCTGACGCTGGCCGCTGTCACCGCCGGTGTCTACCTGCTGGCCTTCACCGCCGAGCTCCCGCTGGCGTTCCCGCTGCTCGCCGTGACGGTCTGGGCGGGGCTCCGGTTCTCCACCCTGGTCGCGGCGACGCACTCCGTCCTCTGCGGCGCCGTGGCGATCGCCTTCACCCTCGCGGGCATGGGGCCGTTCGCCAGGGTGGCAGACGCCCACACGGCGGCATTGCTCGCCCAGCTGTTCCTGCTCCTCGAGCTGGTGATGGCGCTCGCGCTGGCGACCTCCGCCGACGAGCGCGACCGCCTGGGCTCATCCCTGATGGCCGCCCAGGAGCAGACCGCGAGCCAGGCTGCCCTGCTCGCCACCCTGATCGACTCGATGTCCGAGGGCATCGTCGTGTTCAACGATCGCGGCGAGGTGGCCAGCGCCAACGACGCGGCGTACCAGGCGTTGGGTCTCGCGCCGGGGGACGCCGGGGCACTGATGCGCCAGGACGGCCGGCGCTGGCCCGACGGCTCGGAGATCGCCCCCGAGGATCAGCCGTCCCGCCTTGCCCTTGGGGGCGAGAAGGTGCGTGACATGGACCTGCTGTTCCGCGGGGCCGACGAGGTCAACCGGATCCTGGCTGTGTCCGCGACCCCGCTGCCGCCGCAGCAGGACGGCACCCGCCGCGGCGTGCTGGTCCTCCGGGACGTGACCGACGACCGGCGACAGCGCGAGGAGCTGGGCGCCTTCGCGGGTGTGGTGGCCCACGACCTGCGCAACCCGCTCCACGTGGTCGAGTCGTGGGCGGAGGTCCTGCAGGAGCAGTTCGAGGCGGCGTCGGAGGGACAGGCGATCGACGCCAGCTCTGCCCTCGGCATGCTCGGTCGCATCCGCGGTGCCAGCGGCCGGATGCGCACGCTCATCGAGGACCTGCTCACTCAGGCCACCTCGCAGAGCCGCGCCCTCGCGGCCAGCCGCGTCGACCTGGAGGGCCTCGTCGGCGAGGTGGCGGCCGCGCGTGGGATCGATGAGGTCGTTCGGGTGGGGGACCTCCCAGAGGTGTACGCCGATCGCGGCATGACCCGGCAGCTGATCGACAACCTGCTGGGCAACGCGGCCAAGTACGTCGCACAGGGCGTCACCCCGCGGATCCTGGTGACGGGGGAGCAGCGGGGGGTCCAGGTCTTGGTGCGCGTCGCGGACAACGGCATCGGGATCCCTGAGGGCCACCAGCAGCTCGTGTTCCAGTCGTTCCACCGTGCACACCAGGACGGCTACACCGGCACCGGCCTCGGGCTGGCGATCTGCGCCCGCATCGTCGAGCGGCACGGGGGACAGATCGCCGTGACCTCGCGCGAAGGTGGCGGGAGCGTCTTCGAGCTCACCCTGCCGGCGCCCCGCTGACGATCACTCGGTGGGGTCGCGGCCCTCGTCGATCGCACGCCAGATGTCGAGGTTGCCCTCCGGCTGCTGCTGGTCGGCCGCCGTCCCCGACGGTGCGTCGTACCTGCTGCCCATCTCGGGCCACGACGGCGCCAGCAGCACCGCTGCCGCCGTGGCGACCAGCGACAGGAGGCCGGCGACCAGGGCGGCCGCCCACCAGGCGGTGACGTGCACGACGGCGGTGTCCTCGCCGGATGCGGACATCAGCGCCCGGGCCAGGCTGTCCTGCAGGTCGCGGAAGGCCACCGCGGCGGTGACGACCAGCCCGAGGGCGGCGAGGGCCCCCAGGGCGGCGACGACGCGGCGTACGGCGCCCCGGGTGACCAGGACGACGCCCCAGCAGGCGAGGAGCACCAGGCCCAGCGCGGCCGCGAGCGGCGACTCCTGGGCCGCGGTGATGTCGATCGCGGCCGCGTAGGCCGAGCTCCCGGTGTCGACGCGCCCCGACGACCCCTCGACCCACGGGCGGGTGGCGGCGACGGTGGCCAGCACGGCCGCGGCGAGCCCGCCGAGGACGACCGGGCCGAACGTGCGGCGTCGGTCAGGCATCGGCCGCGTGGACCAGGTCGGCGTCGAAGCAGGTGCGGTCGCCGGTGTGGCACGCGGCGCCCTCCTGGTCGACCTTCACCAGCAGCGTGTCGCCGTCGCAGTCGAGGCGCACCTCCCGCACCCACTGGCGGTGGCCGGACGTCTCGCCCTTGACCCAGTATTCCCCGCGCGAGCGGCTCCAGTAGGTCGCGCGGCCGGTCTCGATCGTCCGGGCGAGCGCCTCGTCGTCCATCCAGCCCAGCATCAGCACCTCGCCGGTGTCGTGCTGCTGCACCACGGCGGGCACCAGTCCGTCGGGGGTGCGCTTGAGCCGGGCAGCCAGGGCGGGATCGAGATCGCTCACCCCTCCAGTATCCCGTCGGCTGGTCGAGCGCAGTCGGGACCCCTCACGGGTCGGCGGTCTCGGCCTCCCGCTCGGCCCAGGTCCGCGCGCACTCGGCGGTGACCGGCCCGGGCCCGGGCAGCTCGCGGTCGTCCCAGCGGGTGATCGCCTGCACGTCGCGGGTGGTGGAGACGAGGAAGGCCTCGTCGGCCGCCTGGGCCACCTCCAGGGGCTCGTCGACCTCGCGACCCCCGCACCACTCGAGCACCAGCGCACGCGTCACGCCGGCCAGGCAGCCGCTGGCCAGGGTCGGGGTGCGCAGTTCGCCATCGACGACGTAGAACACGTTGGAGCCCGTGCCCTCGCAGAGGTGGCCGACCGTGTTGGCGAAGATCGCCTCGGTCGCGCCGTGCTCGGCCGCGCGGGCGAGGGCGATGACGTTCTCGGCGTACGACGTGGTCTTGAGGCCCGTGGTAGCGCCACGCTCGTTGCGTGGCCACGGGACGGTGACGACGCTCGTCGTGGCCGCCGGGGGAGTGGCGGCGGCGTAGGCCACGACCAGGGTGGCCGGACCGTCCCCCCGGCCGGAGCCCATCGGGGCGGGGCCGCCGCTGTAGGTGATCCGCAGCCGGCCGAAGGGCTCGCTGGGACCCTCGAGGACCTCCGCGACCCCCCGGCGTACCTCCGCCTCGTCCGGCACCGGCAGGCCGAGCCCCTCCGCGGAGCGGGCCAGCCGCTGGAGGTGGCGGGTCAGGGCGAACGGCGTGCCCTCGACCACCTTGATCGTCTCGAAGACACCGTCGCCCACGGTGAAGCCGTGGTCCGTCACGGAGAGCGCAGGGCCCTCGGGGTCCTGGGTGAGCCGGCCGTTGATCCACGCGCGCATGGGGACACTCTAGGAGCCGGTTGGGACCCGAACAGGGGGCGACCCGCGCGGGGGACGGACCCGATTTTGGTGCCCGTCGGGCGATGGGCTACTGTTCTGCTCGCACTTCCGGCCGGGGAACCGGCAGGAAAGCGCAAGCGGACGTAGCTCAGTTGGTAGAGCGCAACCTTGCCAAGGTTGAGGTCGCGAGTTCGAGCCTCGTCGTCCGCTCGGAGAGGTCTCTCCCAGCCGTAGGACCTCCGCGGTGGGTTGGCCGAGAGGCGAGGCAACGGACTGCAAATCCGTGTACACGGGTTCAAATCCCGTACCCACCTCCACGCTCCAAAGACAAATCAAGAGCACGGGCGATTGGCGCAGCGGTAGCGCGCTTCCTTGACACGGAAGAGGTCACTGGTTCAAACCCAGTATCGCCCACCAGAGAACACGCAGGTCAGAGGCCCTTTCGAGGGCCTCTTTCCATGTCGCGTGCAACATACGTGCAACAAGCTCACTGCTTGTTCCGGCCACCAACTGCCACGGGTGCTGGTCGTTCGGCCGGTTGGTTCGGTCACCGCCCGTCACGATCAAACCGCCTGCCCGCCCTCAGCATCGCGCTGAGGGGATCTGCCGAGGCGCGGCCTCGAGGTCCTCGAGCTTGATCCGGATGGCGCGCTTGCCGCAGCGGTACGCCGGGAGTGTGCCGGCTGCGATCCAGCGTCGGATCGTCTTGACCGAGACCGACATGGCCTCGGCGGCCTCGTCGAGGCTGAGGTAGACCGGGATGGCGCGTCGTTCAGTCATCGGAACGCCCCTCCGCGCGTGGGTCGGTGGCGGAGGCGAGGAAGCGTCGGGCTTCGGCGACGGTGATGTAGAGCCGGCCGATGCCTTGGAAGCGGGTCCATCGTGGGCCGACGCCGCGCCGGCGCCAGTCGCGGACGGTGCGTTGCGGTGTGCGGATGAGGTCGCAGAACTCCTCGAACAGGATCAGGTTGTTGTCGTCCCAGTCGTCCGGGATGCCGATGGGTGTCACCATCAGGTTGCCTTTCGTCGTGGCCGCCGACGGATTCGGCGACCCATCTGGAGAAGCAACCTCGCGCTCGGCGGATCGGACATTTGTGACCGCTGCTGTCGAGACCGGAGCCTCTCCTGGTCTCCTATGTCGTCCAGACCCTCCGGGCGATCAGTCGGCGACGAGGAAGTTGGTCAGCGACCCATCCCGCGGGAACCCGGAAGGGAAGTGGGTGGGGAGGTCGGGATCGGCTGAGGCGGGCGCCGGGCACCGTCCCGCAGCGCCGCGGCCTGCAGTCCGATGGGACGCGACGGCACGTTCGGCCCGTACCGGTCGATGTCGTCGGCGGCCTTCTGGGCGGCGTGCTCGGGTCCGAGGTCGGCGCGGTCCCGGCTGAAGACCTCGACCCATTGGCTGCGGGCGTCGTCGAACGACTCGGCGACGAGGTGGGCGGTGTTGTGGTGGCGGCCGCGGGTCATGGCGACGTACGCGGACGCGGCGCCGGTGGTCTCGCCGAGCGCGATGTGGGCGGAGTCGACGGTCTCGCCTTGGGCGCCGTAGGCGGTGGTGGTGAAGGCGAGCTCGACGTGCTTGCTGACGTACTCGGTGGGGATCGTGCGTTGGCCGGCGCGGCCTGTGACGAGCAGGCTGCCGTCTTCGCCGATTCCGGCGACGGTCCAGGTGTCACGGTTGGCGACGGCGAGGGCGCGGTCGTTTCGTCGGGTGGCGACTCGGTCGCCGAGACCGATCCGCTCACCACGGCGCGTGATGTGCTCACCAGCCCGCTCACCAGCGCCCTCACCAGGGCGCTCACCAGACTGCTCACCGAGCGGTACGTCAGCGCCGTGGCGGCGGTCGCGGATGGCTGCGTTGAGCGCAGCGACCTGGTCACGGGTGTCGGCGATGACGAGCCGGTCACCCGTGTCAGCGCCGTCGGCGCCGATGGCGGCCAAGGCTGCGGTGCGTTCGACCTCGCTGGCATGGAGAACGATCTGGCCGCGCTCATAAAGCATGTCGAAGACCTCACCAGGGCGCTCACCAGTGCGCATGAGCAGGCTGAGGTCGGCGTACGCCGGATCGCTGAACCGGTGTACCGACTCGAGCTCGAGGTGTCCCGCGGGTGACACCCAGCGTGCGGCGAGGTCGAGGACGCCACCGCGGCCGACTGCCGGCAGCTGGTGGCGGTCGCCGAGGAGCGCGACGGTCGCGTGCGCCCGGTCGGCGATGGCGAACAGCGCGCGGGCGGTGTCCTGGTCGAGCATGCCGGCCTCGTCGACGAGGAGGACGTCGCCGGGGAGAAGCCGTGCGCGGGCCCCGGGTGCGGCGTCAGTCTGCGACCAGTGGCCGTCCTGGTCCCAGCGGTAGCCGTGTTGGTGGATAAGCCAGGCGGCGGAGAAGGCGTCGGCGCCGACCTGCTGCTTCGCCGCCTGGGCAGCCTTGAGGGTCGGGGTGACGACCACCAGTCGACGATCGGCGTCGTCAAGTACCTCGCGTGCAGCAGCGAGTGTCGTGGTCTTCCCGGTGCCGGCGGCACCTTCGACCACGAGCAGACCGGCGTCGCCGGCGAGCGCCGCGACGACGCGTCGTTGCGCGGGGTCGAGGTTGTCGATGCCGCGGAGCCGCACGGCTCCGGTCACCGGTTGCGAAGCGCGGGCAGCGAAGGTGTCGACCAGGTCGGCCTCGACCGCCAGGACCCGCTCGGAGGTCAGGCTGCGGACGTGCTCGGGGACGTCATCGCGTTTGATCAGCGGCACGCACCGTGTGAGCGCACGGTCGGCGATGTCTTCGACCAGCTCGTTCCGGACCGCTGGTTCGGCGACGACCCCGACGGAGGCGATCAGTCGTTCGGCCTCGCCGCGGATGTCGGGTGCGTTCCACGCGGACCGCTTTGCGCCGAGCCGGGTGAGCACGAGGTCGGCGGCGACGTCGCGGCTGAGCCGACCAATCTGGAGACCCGGCCCTGTCGCCGGGCTGGTCGGTGGCGTGAACCCGAGGTCGCGCAGTTCGCTGGTCCACGCGGCGACGAGGTCGGCGCCGCTGCGGGGCACAACCTTGTCCGGTCGCGCGTCCGCCCACGCGCGTCGGTCCCAGGTACGGCGCAGGCGCGGCCCGGGCTCCTGGCCGGGGTGCTCGGCTCGCCAGGCGGCCTCGTACCGGTCGACGTTGCGGCCGATCTGTGCGGCGCGCTGGCTGAACCCGCCGGCGTACGGCGCGAGCTGACGGATCTCGCCGTCGTCGCCGAGCGTGTAGCCATGTCCGGCGAGGGCCGCCCGGAACTCCAGGTCGCACATCACGGCCGCGTGCCCGATCCCGTTGAGCGCCTCGATGCTGTCGACCACACCGACCGAGTGCAGTCCACGCCACGCCCCACGGCCGAAGACACGGGCATTGATCTGCACGTGCAGGTGGCGGTGCGGGTCGCCGGCCCGCGAGGTGTAGTGACGCACGACGGCCGCCTCCACCAGCTCCACCGGGACCTGCACCTGCCTGCCCCGTGGCCCGACCCGCGTGGTGGCGTGCTCGGCCACCCACCCGATCACCTCACCAGCCGCCCGATCCATCGCCGCGTCGTACGCCCTCGCGATGTCCGGGTGCAGCGCCGCGGCCAGCGACCACGACTTCGGCCCGTTCACCACGACCTCAACGAACCGCAACGCACGGGCGTCGTCACGCAACCGTCCCTTCGCCGCCCCGGTCAGCACGTCGTAGCCCGCGACCCAGCGCTCGTAGCTCGGGCCGTTAAGATCACCGACCCGCCGCACCGCACCGGGGCGCGCGATGTAGTGCGCGGCCAGACCGCTTCCCTCGGCCAGGTAGTCGTCTGCACGCGAGTGGTCCGCCTCCACGTAGGAGCGCGCAGCCGCCGCAGACCCCCGGTAGAACTTCACCCCACCACGCATCGCCCTCGTCACCGCCCGTCAGTACTCGTCACCTAGCCTTGAAATGACGCTCGGCCCGCCCCGAGGGGCGGACCGATCTACGGACCTTCGTAGCATGCGTGCCGCTCGGTTTGGAGGCTTCCGTGGACCGTGGAGGGCACGCGTCTTTGAGGTCGTGAATGTTCGTCAAGGGTTGTGATGCGGTCCGTTGAGGGAGCGCGCGAACGTGAAGTTCTGGGACATATGCGGGGAGAACCGGCCGTAGATGAGCCGGTCCGCCCGCAGCAACCGTGCTGGGGCATGCGCTGACAGTGGGCTCGAACCAGGCGGGCAGCCGGCTGGACAGACGCCCGCACGCACGGCCTCAGCCCAGAGGGTTCGCGCCTGACCCGGATGGTGGAACCTGCTGACGTGCCGTTGCAGACAGCCGGCTGTGGCGAGATGGTCGTTTAGCCACGACCGTTAGGACAGCGGCCTGGATCACCACGCGCTCGATGAAAGCCGGCGCGCTCCGCTCGTCCCCTTCAACAGAACTCGCCTCGTGCTCCGTGCATATCTCGAGGCATAGGTGGCATCCCTGGCGACCGCAAGCGGAAGACCGTGATCCGTCGGCATTGACGGGCGGGAAGCGGGCGTCACGGCTTTGAGCGCTCGGAGACCCAGACTGCGACCTGGGTGCGTGAGGTGAAGCCCAGCTTGACGAGGATGTGCTCGACATGGGTCTCGACCGTGCGTCTGGAGATCACCAGTTTTCGCGCGATGTCCTCGTTCGTGAGTCCGGTTGCGAGAAGTTCGGCGATCTGGTGCTCGCGCTTGGTGAGCACAGCAGGCCCGCTGTGGGGCTCGGGATTGGTATCCCGACCAGGCGCTGGCTTCTCCTCGAGCGCATAGGCGATCGCGGAAGGCAGGTCCATTTGGGCTCCTTCGGCGTACGACACGGTGAAGAGTTCCGACCCCAGGGCTTCCCGAGCGCTCTTCTCACTGTCCTGACGTATCGGGAACAGCCCCGAGTTTGCCTCCAGCGAGGTCGCCATCAGCGTCCACAGTGCGTCAGCCGCCCCTAGCAACCGGGCGGACCTGGAGGGATGCTCACCGGCATGCATCCAGGCGAGCGCTTCGAGACATAACGCAACGCCCAGCCGGTCGTCCATGCGCCGTTTCAGCTCGAGACTCAGCCTTACAAGTTCGACCGACCGCGTGCGGTCGCCGCCATCGGACCACCCGGCCAGGCCGAGGCCCAGCAGCGAGAAGGACCGGTACCAGGACTCCCCGGCCGCTTGACAGATGTCGATGCAGGCCTGATGAGCGGCCGTTGCGCGTTCGAGGTCCCCAGCCGACCAGTAGGTCATCGCCTGGACCGCGCGGGTCTCGGCGATATCGCGCAGGTTCCCACCCGACTGGAGGCCATCGAGCGCGCGCTCGAAGTTGTCGAGGGACTCTGCAAAGTCGCCGAGCAGCATCTGATGCCATCCCGCCACCTGGTCCACCAAGGCAATGGCCGGTG
The DNA here is from genome assembly GCF_003076135.1 of Nocardioides gansuensis. Classification (GTDB taxonomy): domain Bacteria; phylum Actinomycetota; class Actinomycetes; order Propionibacteriales; family Nocardioidaceae; genus Nocardioides; species Nocardioides gansuensis. The sequence continues at coordinate 331,700 of NZ_QDGZ01000006.1, forward strand.
AGCCGATGTCGCGGGCAAGCTCCTGGGCTTCGGCTAGGAGGGACTCCGCGTCCTGCCGGTCGCCTTGCAGCGCAGCGAGCCCACACGCTGCACGCAGACCCCGAAATCGGGTGAGGCCGTGTTCCGGCACCAAGGGGAGCAGGCGGTGCAGCCACCCCCTGACTTCGCTGAGGGCCCCATACGCCAAGGCGTACTTGCGAAGGCGCGAGGCGAGCTCGAGCCCGGCGGTGGCCTCACCGGGTTCGGTGCAGCAGAACTCTAGGGCGAGCCGGAGGTTAGCCTCCTCGCGCCGCAGCCGTCGCATCCAGTCCACCTGCCGCGCGCTTATCCAGTCCGCGTCGACGCGGGCTAGGAGATCGGCATAGAAGTCGCGGTGCGCGCGCCGTGCGCTCTTGAGTGAACCGGCCGACTCCAGGCGCTCCAGACCGAACTGTCGGAGCACCTCATGCATCGTGTATCGGGCACGACCATCGCGCAGTGCGATCGTGAGGATTGACTTGTCGACCAGGGACTGCACGAGGCGGGAAATCGAGTCCCTGGTGGCCGAGGCATCAATGTCGGCGCCGACATACTGGATGGCGTCCATCTCGAAGCCCCCGGCGAAGACCGATAACCGTTCCCACAGGTCACGCTCCGCGGGTGAGCACAAGGTGGAGCTCCACTCGATGCACGCAGACATCGTGCGATGCCGCCCCGGTGCGCTGCGGCTGCCGATGTCGAGCAGCAACCAGTGCTCGCGAAGCCCTTCGAGCAACTCGGACGGTGACATGGCACGAAGCCTCACCGCGGCCAGCTCCAACGCCAGCGGAATGCCCTCCAGGTGCTCACAGATACCGAGCACCGCTGCTCGGTTCTCCTCATCCACGCTGAAACCGGAAATCACCTGGGTTGCTCGTTCGACGAACAGGCGTACTGACTCATACTCGTTGAGGGCGCCCTGATGCGCTGCCGGCGGCACTGACAGCGGAGTGACCGGCAGAACTGTCTCTCCAGCGATACGCATGGCTTCCCTGCTCGTGGCCAGAATGCGTAGCCGTGGGCAGCTCCTCAGCAAAGTGTCAGCCAGTACCGCGCAGTCGTCGACGAGGTGCTCGCAGTTGTCCAGGACCAGCAACAGCTCACGTGGCCTTAAGTACTCGGCCAGCCGGATCGCCCCGAACTCGCCGGACCGGTCGTGGATGCCCAGCACCGCTGCGGTCACGTCGGCGATCAGCCCGGGATCGGACAACTCTGCGAGCGGGACGAACCAGACGCCATCCGGCGTCGCGCGCCGCAACTCGGCGGCAACCTGCAGCGCGAGCCGGGTCTTCCCCACGCCGCCCAGCCCCGTCAACGTGACCAGCCGCGACTCGGACAGCAGCCGCCGCAGCTCGGCGCGATCGAGCCGCCGACCGACAAACGCAGTCAGTTCTGCCGGCAGACTCCACGAAGCGTCGTGCGCCAAGGCCAGTTGGCTCATGTCGATCAGAGTAAGCCTCGGATGCAGCTCAGAGTCCAGGTCGACGCATGCGCCCTGATGGCATCAGTGGACGGCCGTCCAGAGGCTCGGGAGACATCACACCGCGCACCTCACGCAAAGGCTAGAAACGCGCCAGATGCTCGACACCATCACGACGCTTCCACGCCTCCATCGCGTCGGACGATCCCGGCCCGGTGTGGTCGATCATCGATCGGATCGACGCCGGCGTCGCGGGCGTACATCTGGCGGTACTCGCGAGCAGAAATTCCGAAGACCTCACGAAACTCTTTGCCGAGATGACTGGCGTCGTAGTAGTTCCATCGGTGCGCGATCCTCCCGATCGTCAGGTTGGTGTTCAAGAGGTCCTGACGCACCGCGGCAAGCCGTTGCGCGCGGACCGCTGACTTCATGTTGTCGCCGGTGAGCGCGAAAGCGCGGTGGATGGTGCGGGTCGAGACCCGGTGAGCGGCCGCCAGGTCTTCGAGACGGACGGGGCCGTGCTTCAGTCGCTCTTCGATCGACCGTTCCAACTGCGCACGCAATGCCGGAAGAGCGGACTGGTCGCTCACGCAGACCCCCTCCGATCGGACGATGCCCGCGACCAGTGCGACCAGTGCCGTCCGTGCGGCCTCTGCCTCAGTGGCGGTCATCTCCGGAAGTTCCTTCCACACTTGGTCCAGGAAAGCGTTGAAAATGCTGACCAAGGGACGATCTGGTCCCAATGCGAGGGATCTGTGGACCTTGAGGCCGCTTTCCGCGGCCATCAGGGCGGCACGAGGAAGCAGTAGCGTGCGCTTCCGCACCCCTTGCTGCGTGGCGAAGCTGCCACGCCCCGCGCTCTCACTGCTCGTGATGACGAGAGCTCCCGGGCCGAACGCGCTTTTGGTGCCGCCGTACGACAGAATTTCCTCACCGCCGTGTCCCGCGATCACCACGACGACGTCCCGCTCGGGTTCTTCTCGCAGCGTGTTAGTAGTCAGGTATCCCTCCATGGGAGGGCAGTCCCAGTTCGTCAACAACAGGTCCGCCAGGTCGGCCGAAGCCACCTTGCCGGCCCCACGGTCGTCGCGGGGGAGCCGGATCCCTACCGCGCAAAACCGTTCACGCATGGTCTGTTCCCACAGCCCTTCACGATCGCCGACCTGATGCAGCGGGTCCACGGCTTGGTCGATCGCGTGCGACACGGCGACGGTCATAGGGGCCGCCTCCACGAGCCTCCGATGGGCGAGTGAACTTCGATGTTCACGAGGTACCTCCAGGACTGCGGATTCCGCACAAACTTGGCTTACTAAGCGCATGCTTATTGACTCTGAACTGTGGCACTCGCTCGGAGCCGCGTCAACACCTCCAGCGATGCCGTCGAGGCACCAGCCACTCGAGCAGGAAGATGGGTTCCCGTCAACCCCTGAGAGGTCCGAGTGGCACAGTCCGGCCGCCTCGATCCGGACCAGCAGTTCGTCACCGAGAGGCTCGTCCAGGGAGCTCACGCGGATAGGGCGTGAGTCGGCGAAAGGACGCGACGCCCCGCTGTTCTCGAGAACAGCACCTCGGATCTTCACTGGAGCACCCCTCCTTGCGTCCTGCACTGGCCAGCTCGCATCAGGACGGATCGGCCACGTGGATCATGCGCTTGCCGACGTTGGTCCCGTTGAGGACGCCGATGAGGCCCTCGGGCGTCTTCTCGAGGCCTTCGAGGATGTCCTCGGTCACCGCCAGGGAGCCGTCGTCCAGCCAGCCCTCGAGCGCCTGGAGTGCTTCGTCATTGCGGTCCGCGAAGTCGGTGTAGAGGAAGCCCTGCATCGTGAGGCTCTTGACGACCAGGACTCCGGGGACTCCGCGTGCTCCGCGTGAAGGGTTGGTCGTGTCGTACTGGGACACGACGCCGCAGCAGACGATGCGACCGCGGTGGGCCATGACACTGAGGGCCGTGTCCAGCGTCGTACCGCCCACGTTGTCGAAGAAGACGTCGATGCCATCAGGGCAGGCCGCCTTGAGGGCCTTGCGAAAGTCGTCGTCGCGGTAGCTGACCGCTGCATCGAAGCCGAGCTCGGAGGTGAGCCACTTCTGCTTCTCCGCGCTGCCACAGATGCCGACGACGCGACATCCGTGCAGCTTGGCGATCTGACCGACGAGGGCCCCGGTGGCACCGGCGGCCCCTGAGACGACGACGGTGTCCCCGGCCTTGGCTCGTCCGACCTCGAGCAGGCCGAAGTAGGCGGTCAGGCCCGTGATGCCCAGAACGCTCAGGTAATAGGAGAGCTTCCTGGTGGGACGGAGCGGGTTCAGCTCGCCGGACTCGACGACCGCCGACTCCTGCCAGCCGAGGTGGCCGGTGACGATGTCACCGACCGCGAAGTCCTCGCTGCGGCTCTCCGCCACCTGACCGATGGCGAAGGCGGGCATCGTGTCGCCCACCTGGATCGCGCTGCGGTAGGTGGCGCCCTGGAACCAGGCACGCTGAGCGGCGTCGATGGAGATCCACAGGACGCGGCACCGGACCTGGCCGTCGGCCAGGTCAGGCAGAGGCGCGGTCTCCAGCTCGAAGTGCGACGTCTCCAAGTGTTCGGTGGGCATCGCCGAAACGCGCCACCGCCTGGTGTGCTCGCTCACGAGACGGTCACCCCCGGGATGGCCGGGAGGAAGCGTCGCAGACCGTCGTACTGCATGACATTGAGGGTGTCGAGGTACTCGTTGACCGCGACGATCTTGCCTTCACTGCCCCGCACGATGAGCACGTACTCGTTGTCGTAGCCCTCGCCGGTCGCTCCCACGGTCGAACGCACCCGGATGCGGGCAATGCTCCTGCCACCCTCGGCGTCGAACTCCTCGTGGATGTCAACGTGGGTGCCGGCCGACTTGTCGTAGGCCGCCAGGGAGATCTTGTTGAACGCGACCACAGCCTCCTTGCCCTCGTGGGTGCCGCCGATACGACCCAGCGAAGTGGGCAGCGTCCAGCTGATGTCATCGGCGTACAACTCCTGCATCGCGGCGACATCGCCCAACGCGCGCGCCAGGTCTCCTGCGAGTGTGCTCATGTAAAACTCTCCTTCGGCCGCAAGTGGATGCCCGGCCGGCCCAGTGCTCATTGCTCCGCTTGCGCTGGAGCACCTGCCGCTGTGCCGGGCGGGACGCAATATTTGGGGTGACTGACCCCTACCTCAGACACTGCGGACGACCGCCCGTTCGTCCTGCAGGAGGTGGACGCATCTGGACAGGGTGATCGTTGCCCGCGGCCGGTGGCGCAGCGAGCCAGGTGTCGCGCAAGGCTCCGCGACCGGCCACGTTGGGTGGGACACTTGGATATGGCGCCGGCCGGGTCGATGCGCGTGGCGTTGGTCCCGGCTTGCTCGACCAGTGCGCGTCGAACGGGGTCTGCCTCTGAGCTACTCCGCGTCGCGCGCCGCGAACGCAGCGAAGGCGGAGAACTCCAGCGACCAAACCTGGCCGTGGTACGGGAACTTCTCCGTCATGATGGCAGTCAGCTCCTTGGCGTCCTTCGCAACCTCGAACGCGGCTGCGAACTGCTGGATGTAGGCACGCATCTCGGCGATCATCGTCTTGACCGCGTAGTCGTCGCCGTCGGGCCTGCGGTGTCCGGCCACGACCATGCGGGGGTTCAAGTTTTCCACGACGTCCACGGTCTCGAGCCAGTCCGACCATTCCTCCGGTGTGGAGAGGCCGAGCATCGGGTGGATCTCGTTGTAGATGGCGTCACCGGCGATTACGACGTCGATCTCGGGAACGTGCACGATCGTGGTGGGATGGACGTCGGCCTGCTTGACCTCGATGATCTTCAGCGGGGAGCCGTCGACGTAGAGCGTGTCGCCCTCGAACGGGTCGGGAAGCGCGCCGTAGGGAACGCTGGTGTCGCCGAACATCATCTCCCACAGCTCGGCATATTCGGCCATGGCCCCCGGGATCGCCTCGACGACATGTGGCAGCGCGATGCACTTCGCCTCGGGGAACCGCTCCTGCAACGGACCAATGCCCAGGTAGTGATCAGGGTGCGCATGCGTGATGTAGATCGTGGTGAGGGTCTTTCCTGTGCGCTCGATCAGGTCACCGAGGTCTCGAACGTCGTCCTTGAGGTACTGGGCGTCGATGAGAACGGCCTCGGTCGGGCCGCTCACGATGGTGGAGGATGAGGGCGGAAAAGTCCCGGTCTCTATTCCAGGATACGGAGTCCGGATCTCAGGCCACCGACCGTTGAACACCGTTGCGCGGGTCTGCGGCACGGCGGGTGTCGATTCCGAGCTTGCGTCCGGCGATTTAGCGTCAAGATCCACGATATTCCTCCAGGTTGCGGGGTGGGCAGCGCTCTATTCCCAACGTACGAGCAGGGGATCTCAATGACGTAGGCCGAATTCGCCCAACCGCGGTAGAGAAAAGACACGAAATTGCGCACGCACTCGGCACGCCGGTCGCTGAGCTGGCTACGGCCATCCGCAGGTCCTGAAAGGACCCACGAACTACGCACGGCCATCACGCGCCGGTCGATCGCCGCGAGCACGAAGGCGTTCCTGCCGATTAGCTCGGGGACCTACACCAAGCCGGGCGGCGCTGAACACCTCAGCGAAGGGCTCCAGACGCATCTCTTGGCGCACGAAGTACGAACTCCTCATCAGCGCGGAGTTGCTGGTCGTCTGCGTCGGGGCCCCGGACGGCGCGCTGTGCGCCCGCGCCGTCAGGGTCGTGACAGCCGTCCACGACAAGCGCGCAAACAGGCTTCACGCTGCCGATCTCGCGGTGCGCCTCGAAGGGAGTTTCGATCCTTCGAGCTTCGACGAGGGGTTATTGGGCGACCATTGGCCGGAGGGCGCGCAAGCCGTGGTTCGCACCTCTATCGCGCAAAAGGCCCGGAACCACAGGATCCATATGTTGCCGGGGGAACTTCGCCGACACGATGCCGATGAGGTCTTGAGCTCTTCGCGCGGTCATACGCGGCCGCGAATTCCTCGATGAGGAACGGAATTGCTGAATCTCGTGTCAAACCGCGACACCGTCGCCGTCGGGTCGACGGTATGCGGCGACGGTCATACGCGTCTTTGGTCTTCACGGGGTCGACGGTTCCGAAACCAGTCACAGTGCCCGTCGGACAGAAACGGGGAAGAGTCACCGAAGGTGGAGCTGCAGCACGAAACTGCCCTTCTCAGTTTGGAAGTCACCACCGGCACGACTGTTCGTCGAGGGCGTTCGTGCGTTCAGCGTTGCCTCGCGTGCAAGACGTCTATGTCGAGTAGAGGTCGTCGATCTGAGTGGCGTACTTTGTCGTGACATTCCTGCGTTTGAGCTTCATCGTGGGCGTGAGCTCGTCGCCTCCGGGCAGCCAGTAATCTTCGACCACCCTGAACTTCTTGATCTGCTCCACTCTGGAAAGTTGCGAGTTCGCAAGATCGACCCCGGCTGCAACCTCGGCGATGACGGCCGGATCGCTTGCCGACCTCCCGGCAGCTGCGTCGGGGTCGAGGGAGATCAACGCGACGTTGTAGAGCCGCCCGTCACCGATGCAGGCGACCGGCCCGATCAGCGGGCTGCTCGACCGCAGCCGTGACTCGATATTCGCCGGGGACATGTTCTTGCCGGCCGCATTGATGATGATCTCCTTCTTGCGATCGACGATCCGCACGTAACCGTCCTCGTCGACCGTCCCGATGTCACCGGTATGGAGCCACCCGTCCGTATCAATCGCCTTCGCGGTCTGTTCCGGCTTGTTGCGGTAGCCACGCATGACTGTCGCTCCACGGACGAGCAGCTCCCCGTCCTCGGCGACTGCCACCTCGATTCCGGGCAGGGGTAGCCCCACCGTGCCCTCCCTGATGGCGTCGCGCGGATTGATGGTGATGGCAAGGGACGTTTCGCTCATGCCCCACGCTTCGCAGATGGGAACACCGATTGCCGAGAAGAAGTCGAACACGTCGCGGGGAGTCGGGGCAGATCCAGAGAGGACCCAATCTATGTCCTCCAGGCCCAGCATTCGACGGAACCGGTCACCGACGAGCGCGGCCGCGACCGATGCCTGAATGTCGAAGATCTTGCCGGGCGAACGGTTGTCGCGTCCGGCCTGTGCCTTCTTGATCCCGGTGTCGATGGCCCAGCGCAGCAACGCGCGCCGTGCCAGGTTGGTGTCGGCCTCGAGCTGAGCCTCCAATTTGGCCTTGGCCTTCTCCCAGATACGGGGCACCGGATGGAACACCGTCGGACGCACCTGCGCGACGGCATCCAGCACCTCGCCGCCGACAGCACATGTCGTGACGGTGAATCCCCAGGTCATCAGAGCGCAATAGTGCGCACCCCACCGATCACCGATGTGCGCCGAGGGAAGGAAGGAGATGAAGCGACCGCCCGGTGTGGTGGGCATTGCTTCTTGCAGCGCACGAATCTGAGCCATCAAGTTGTGGTGAGTCAGTTCCACACCCTTGGGTGGGCCCGTGGTGCCAGAGGTGTAGATGAGCGTGAGGACGTCGTCAGGACTGACCGCCGACCACGTTGCTTCGAAATCGAAGTCCGGGTCGCCGGCAGCTTCCACGTCCTCGAGGCTGAGTGCCCCCTCCTGCGCGCCGTCGACCACGACGATCGTGTCGAGGGGGATGCCGCCATCGCGCACGGCCACGAGGCGTTCGACGAACGCGCGCTCGGTGATCACGATTCTGTTCGCAGCGTCGCTGAAGAGGTATTCGATCTGGTTGGGTGCCGAGGTGTTGTAGATGGAGAACGGTAGGGCGCCCAGGTGCATGGCGGCCAGGTCGACGATGTGAAATTCGGGCCGATTCGTGAGCATGATGGCGACGGTGTCGCCGGGCCGCACACCCAGCGCTGCCAGGCCGGCCGTCAGGCGTCGGACTCGCTCCGAGAGTGCGCCGAATGTCAGGGAGACGCCTCCGTCGACCGTGCGCAGAGCGACTTGGTCGGCCCGCGCGGCGGCGGTGATCTGGAACGCCTCGCACAGGGTCGCGGCCTGTAGCGCCTGGGTGAACGCCTCGTCGGGATCGATGGCGCCTTCGACTACGTGCATGTGTGATCTTTGCCTTTCGTGTGATCGCCGCCGCAGTAGGGAGCGATCCTGACCATCTCGATGTCAAGGGTGTTTGCTGTTGAAGGTCACGTGGGGCAGGCGTGAGCATTCCGACCTTCTGAACTCGCTGAACGGACCGACGGCACGGATCTCTGGCCCCAGAGACCCGTGCCGGGACTACACAGCGTCGGTCAGACTGTGAATTCCTCCTGACTTACACGCCCCCGTCCAGGCCCACGAGCGAACCATCCGGGTTGAAACCGGCCGTTTCGCTCCAGTCGTACGGGGACGCTTTGCCCTCCTGCCGCCACCGCATCTCCGCGGGCGAGCGCCACGGCGGCGGGGTGAACCCGTCGACCGTCCACAGATCTCGCGGCATCTCCTCGATGCTCATCTCCCATACGTATCCCCGCCCGTCGAGCCAGGGCCGGATGGTCTCGGTCAGCAGGTTCATGACGAACTCGCGCATCACCCGGGTGTTCATCGATCGTGCAATGTGCTCCACCTGGATGCGAACAAAGTTGTCGTCGGGCTCGCCACCCCTGAACGCGTTCCTCTTCTCCACCTCATAGAAGAACACGTCGCAGTAGAAGGCGGGCATCTCGGCCGCATAAAGAGCTGTGATCGCCTTTGCGAGGTCGTCTTTGTCTTGGTCGGTGTAGGCCCCAACAGGGTGGTGGATTCTCCAGAACGGCATGATTGCTTCTCCTTTTGTTGTAAAACGAGTGGGTTGTGAAACGAGTGATCACACTTTGATCTCAGACGGGTGCGGAAGCGACCTTCGGCGCCAGGTGTTCGAGGAAGAAGTCGCGTGCCGCGCTCGAGGAGAGCTCGAAGGGGTGACCGGTGTATGCGTCGAAGTGTCCGCCGGGGATCGTGACGAGACGCTTGGGCTCGGCCGCGGTCTCGAACGCCTCCTTGGCCCACTCGGCGGGCGTCACGACGGTGTCGTCCTCGGCGACCACCATCAGCAGCGGGGTAGGAGCGACGAACTTGAGGAACTGGCCTGGCTCGTAGTTCAGCTCCAACGAGCGCATCGTCAGTTCGTTGCGCCACGCGGTCCCCTCGTAGGGGGAGAAGAACTCGTAGGCATCGGGCATCGGGAAGGCTGCCGGCTGCGTGGGGTCCGCGGTGACCACCGGGATCGTCGCCGGTGCCTCTCCTCGGGCTCGCGCCAGGCGATCGGTTGTCTGCCCGTCCCATACGTCCTGCCAGAACTCCTCGGGCACGCTCGCCTCGAAGGTGCGCCGCATCGAGATCCCAGGAATCTGACCGCACACGGCCTTCACGCGCCGGTCGATCGCCGCGACCACGAAGGCGTTGCCGCCTGAGTAGCTCGAACCCCACACCCCGATCCGTGAGGCGTCGACCTCGGGCCGGCCCTGCGCGTAGGTGATCGCGTGCTGGGTGTCGTGAATCTGATCCCACGGGTCCAGCTCCTGCCGCGGCTTGCCCACAGCGGTGTCCGAGGCACCGAACCCGCGATGGTCGTACACCACACAGGCGAACCCCGCGGCACTGAACACGTCAGCGAAGGGCTCCAGACCCATCTCCTTGGTGCACGAGACTCCGTGGGTCAAGATGATGCACGGCGCCGGGCCGGACACACCCTCGGCCGGGTAGAACCAGCCGCGCAGAGTCACTCCCTCAGCATCGAACTCGATATCTTCGCGCATTGGCTTCTCCATTTCAGTAAAACAGCCTGGGGATGTTTGGCCAGATCCTCTGGGTGCGTGCCGCGCCGTGGCACGCGCCTCACCGATCGCGCCGGACCTCTGAGGTTCGACCTTGGCAAGTCGCGCGAACAAGGTGTGGTGCCGACCACATCAAAAGTACGAGCACCCGGCCTCAGCTATTTAGGCCGAATTCGCCCACCACTGGTAGAGAGTGGACACGAACCAACCCGAGGACCAAGACACGCGGGTCGCTGGGCTGCGCGGGCCCGTCGAATATTGGCGCGCGGTTTCGGGCGCGCACGAAGCGAATGCCGCCGATTGCGGCGTCGGCCCAGAGCGCCTCCACGTGGAAGGCGGCGATGCCGTCGCGCTCGCCCACGACGAAGTGCAGCTCGCCTCGGTCGAGTGCGATCCGGTCGCCGTCGGTTCCGTACCGAGGGCGGCTGCCCACGCGCTCGCCAGCTTCGCCGGCTCGCGGGCTGTCAAGGTCGCTCGCCGTCACGCGGCCCGGTGTCGACGATACGTCTGCTGTCAGCCACGTCAGGGGGTGACGAGCACCTTCAGGCCATGTCGCGTCCATCGACTTGTAGCCGTCGGGGACCTCGTCGAGAACCGATGGTGCGATCGAAGATTCTTCCGTCTCCCCGGTGCCGGCGAGCACGGCGGGCAGTAGCTCGGCCATGTAGGCGCGGCTCGACGCGAGGCACCGTTGAGGGTGATGTTGCCGGCGAACAGGCTGCCGAAGCCGATCGAGGCCTTCTCGAGCGCAGAACGGCACGCCGCCAGCACATGCGCGAAACGCTCGGCGGCGTGCACGCGCCTCGTGGATCGCGCCGGACTCCCCGGTTTCGAGTTGTCGGCCGCACGAGCAAGACGTGTGCTGCCTGTCACAGCAAGGTACGAGCAGGCGGTGTCAGTGACGTAGCTCTCGAACCGTGCCGCGCCACGACCATCTTCATGGGGCACCAGCACGCAGACCACATCGGTGGGTCCGCCGACGGATCGGACGACCCAAAGCGAAAGGAGGAGGAACGCGCGGATGACTTGTACCCGAGTTTGAGGACGACGCTTTCGCGCAGGATCAGCGTTATGACCATTTCCGTAGCGGAGAGTCGCCAAAGGGTTGAACCCGGGTAGGCCCGGCTTTGCCGGCGCGCCACGACGCGGCCTGCGGCCCAGCCGCCCTGAGAGCGGTGGACGGGGCGCGGCGGCGTCCCAGCGGTGAATTGGCCTCCCAAGTGCCTGGTTAGAGGTCTTTCGTCGCCAGGGCCGACAGGGCTTCGGCTATGACCTTGTCGCGATTCTCGGCCGCGTGTTGGTATCGCAATGCTGCGCCCGCGGTGGAGTGTCCGAGGCGGGCCATCAGCTCAGCCAGTGTGGCGCCGGTGCTGGCGGCCAGGACCGCTCCGGTGTGGCGAAGGTCGTGGAACCGGAGGTCGGGCCTTCCGGCTTCCTCGCGTGCCTTGTAGAAGACCTTGTAGAGCGTGGCGGGCGCCAGGTGCTTGGTCGGGTCTCCGGCTGCGGGGAAGAGGAGTCCGTCGCGGCCTCCGGTGATGTTGCTGGCCAAGTGGGTCTTGACAGCGGGGAGCAGGTGCGGCGGGATGGCTACATCTCGAGTGCCTGCGTCTGACTTCGGGGTCCCGATGACAAACGTGCCGTCGACCCGCACAACTGCGCGGCGTATCTTCACCACGCCGCGGGTGAGGTCGACGTCGTGTCGACGTAGCTCGGTGATCTCACCGAACCGGAGGCCACACCAGGCGGCGAGCAGCACCATCAGCCGGTAGCGCTCCGGCATGGCCTGAGCGAGCGCTCCTATTTCCGGCAGAGTCGCCGGCTCGATCTGCTTGGCACGCTTCACGTTCCCGGCGCCGCGGATGTGGCACGGGTTGTGAGTGATGAGGCGACGCTGCACGGCGTCTCCGAGGATGGTCCTGAGCAGCCCGTAGGCGTGCGCTCGAGACGTAGGGGCCGAGTCCCCCAGCCGGTAGTACCAGTCGTCGACGAGGTCGGCGGTGATGTGCTTGAGCGCTATATCGCCGAAGGTGGGCAGCAGCTTCGCGTCGAGCATCTTTCGGTAGTGATAGCGGCTGCGCGGCTTCAGGGTGCGGTTCGTCAGCCAGCGTTCGGCGTGCTCCCCGAACGTGATCGGAGGCTTGGTCGTGGGCGGGGTCCAGTCCTCGCTCTTGATCTCGCGACGTCGGTCAGTGAGCCACCCCTCGGCATCCTCAGCCGTCTCAAAGGTGACCGCTGCCTTGTGTCGGAGGGTGTCGGGGCCGAGGTAGGAGGCTTGCCACCGTCCAGATGGGAGCTTCCGGATCGCTCCGAAACCGCGTCTGCGTGCCATGCCTGGATCCCCCTCGCGTGCAACAACGTGCAACAAGGATGGCAGAGACTGTCCGTTTGCGTCCACGCCAAGAGGCGATACAAGATTGTATTTCCGCAGGTCAGGGGCCTAAAGGTCACTTATGTCCAGTATCGCCGATACCTCGGCAGAAGATTTCAAACCCAGTATCGCCCACTGGACCGGAAACAGCCTCTGACCTGCGAAAACAGCAGATTGGGGGCTGTCCGCTTTTGGCTCGCGTGTCCACTACGTGTCCATGGAGATCCCGTCTCCAAGCAGCGTGAACAGCAGCTCTATGTCTCCATGAGCTGCGGCCGGGAGTCGAACATCGCCTACGTGGCTCTCGACCAGCCGGACGACAGCCACTCGACGTCCGAGCCTGATGACGTCACGGCTCGCCCCGTGCTCTTCGGGGTGCTCCAACACAGCGGCGCAAGCATGTCCGCGCACCAGACGATTGAGGCCGAGTACGCACGATCGCGTCGATGACCGGCGCGAGCTCCTCCTCCACCGCGGGGCTGCCGCCTCCGCCCGCGCCTGATCGCCGGGTCTCATCCCGGAGCCGTTAGGGGAGATGTCCGCTGAGGACCGGCGGTCGATCGACGAGCGCGCGGAGCTCATCGAGACACGGGCCTATGCGCTGGCTGCCGCAGCTGTCGAGGCCGGTGCGCCTTGGGCGCGCCGATTGGGGACAGCGCCGACCGAGCCGATGGCCTACGAATCCTGGTTACGCGCGGCAGCGACAGTCGCCGCGTATCGCGATCGCTACAAGATCGAGTCTGATCTGCCGACTGGCGGAGGGGGCACTAGCGACGCTCAACGGGCCGACCGCCAGCGCGCCCTCGCCGCCGGCCGCGAGGCGGTATGGGTCTCGTCCCTCCGCGCGCCGGAGCCGCATGCGCCGGCCGCTCAAGTTCGTGCCGTATCGAGTCCATAGACGTCACAAGTCGTGGCCGTCCACAGGTTGGTGACGCAGTCGTGCCGAATGTCCCGTCGCGCCGTACGACGGAGGTGTCCCGTCCGAGTCCAAGGGAGGCCGCCCATGTTGTTCTTGATTGCATTGCCCGTTCTAGTCCTCGTAGCAGCTGGTCACCGATGGCTGCACGCGTACGCGCCTACGAACAATCTGCTGGCCTCTCGAGCGCGGCTGGCACCGCAAAGATGGCGCACTGTGCTGCTCCTCGTGGTCATCGCGATGATCCTCCTACTCGCGATGCGAGTGATCGAAGTGTGGGTCGGCTCAGGAGGGCCGAGCTGGCTGAATCTCGTGGTCCTGGTCCTTGCGTGGGACACGATCAAGTTCGGGATCGCATCCTGCCTAGTGGCCTTCGGCTGCGTGCGAAAGCTTGCAGTCGCTGCCGCGTCAAGCAGGCGACGTTGTCAGAACGGTGGCGCGTGTGCTTGACGCAGTCGACAATCGTCAGGTGGTCATCGTCTACCTCGACAGCGCCCCTGAGAACGTCGTCCCGGAGCTCGGGTTGAGGGTCGTCTCGATCCTCCCTGAGCGTTGGAACGGATGGCTCCGGCCCCTGGCGACCGCAGACGCCTTCGGCAACTTCCTCGATGCGTGGAGACGCAATGATCCGAACGGGATCTGGGGCTGGGCTACCGAGGTGGGCGACACCCTCGTGTGCAGCCGGTCCGACGACGACGAACCGGCGGAGGAGTTCCCGAAGGTGGACACGCTCCCTGACGGACGCGCCGTCTACGACTTCACCGGGTGGACCTGGGTGGAGGGTGCTGAGGTGTAGCGGCGTGCCCGCTCTCAGAGCCCCACGTGGTTCCGGAGACGTCGCGCAAGCAACTCGGCGATCGGCACGGCAACAGCGTTTCCGATCGCCCCCATGCTGCGGGAACGGGCAACCGGAAACTCGTAGTCATCAGGGAACCCCTGGATGCGAGCCGACTCGCGCACGGTCAAGTAGCGCAGCGAGTTGTCATCGAACCGAATCATCGCCTCGCCACCACTGACTCCGTGGACTCCGGCCTTGATGGTCTTGGCCGGCCAGTCGAAGGGGCTTCCCGAGTGCTTGGGGTAGGCACGAGCACCTGGAATCCCTCGATGGTTCGTGACGCCTTCGGCATCGACACCATTAACGGGCTCGGGTAGGCCCACGACAGCGTCGCGGATGGTCTGCCAGCGTGCCTTCTCCGGACGACCTAGCTCCTTAAGTTCTCGCTTGCGCTCCTCCATGCCGTCAGGCAGTACGGGCATCGCCATGCCGTGTGAGGTCCAGTAGTCGCCCGTGACCCACTGGTCGTAGAGCAGCGCGTCGCGGCTGAACTCGCCATCGATCTTGTCTGGCCAGGTATCGGCGTTCGGAAGGTCCGTTCGGATCCCGATCAGAAAAACGCGGCGCCGGTTCTGCGGCAGGCCGAAGTCAGCGGCGTCGATCAGATGCTGGGTGACGTGGTACCGCAAGGAACGTGGCCGAGCCTTCTTGATCCGAGCATCGTGCTCTGCCCAGAGTTCATCCTCGGTGGGGGTCACAGTCGGCTTCTCGAGCTGATGCCGGATGTAGGAGAAGTACGGCGAGAAGGACGGCCTCGTGAGCCCCGGGACGTTCTCAAAGATCACGAACTTCGGACGCAGCTTCCGCACGACGTCCAATGCCGCCGGAAACATGTTCCGATCGTCATCATCGCCTGCGTGCACACCTGCCAGCGAGAACGGCTGGCACGGGGGCCCGCCCGCTACTAGGTCGACCTGTCCTTCCTTGAGGTCGGTCTGTTTGAGCCAGATGCGGACGTCCTTCTCGTGCACATCGTCCTTGTTCCAGAGGTTCGGGTGCAGCTCCGCGTTGTGTCGAAGGATCGTCGCGGCGGGCTTGTGCCACTCGACCAGCGCAAGGTGTTCGAACTCGGCATTGCGAGTCCCGAGGGCCATGCCGCCGCCGCCCGCGAACAGCTCCACGGAGGTCAACGAGTTGCTCATCGGTCGGTGCCCTCCCGCCGACTGCGAACGGCAAATTCGACCCGATCCGCCGCTGAGACGACATCACGCTCGACGTCGGACGCCCAGACGCGTATCACCTGCCAGCCGGCGTCAGTCAGCGCCTGAGTGACCTGCGCGTCTCGCTGCATGTTGCGGCTGATCTTCTTCATCCAAAAGTCTGAGTTTGCGTGGCGGAACTCGTCCTCGAAGGACTTGTAGCCACGTGTCCGCCATCCGTTGCCGTGCCAACGGTCGCCATCCACGAAGCAAGCGACCCGGGCTGGCCCGAACACGATGTCGGGCTTACCAACCAGATTCGTAGACACTCGGAAGCGGAGTCCTCTCTTGTGCAGCTCACGGCGCAGGGCCATTTCGGGTCGGGTCCCGGTATGCCTGACAGCCGACATGATTCGGGAGGTCACCTGGGGGTCGCGCGTCACGTCTGGTCGCCGCCCTTCGACTGACGAGCGGCCACGCGGTAGTACTTGATGGCGATAGAACAGCGCTCAGCGATCCGCTTGTGGTGCGCCCTCTCCCCACGCGTGACCGGGTGATCCAACGTCTCCAAGATCACGATGCATCCCTCGTGGCTCGGGTTGCTCGCGAGGTGGTTGATCGTCGCCCACACCAGGTGGCGGAGGTTCTTCGCCGCATCCCACACGACGTAGGTCGTCGCGCCGTCGATCTTGGCGAGACAGTGAAAGGGCTTGACCCCCTGGCTGTTGTCGACCACAGCGGCGTCGGAGCCGAGAGCGTGCTGGACGAGTTGCTCAGCGGTGGGCCCGACGGAGGTGCCGAACCTCGCGTACCTCCCGGCTCCGAGCCGAGCCCGTCCGTACTCCTTCATCGGGCCGTCTTTGATCCATGAGCGGGCGTTCTCAATGCTCATGTACCTGGTGAGGACGCCGCCGATCTCGGGATCGGTCACCCAATCGTCGTACTGCGCGGTTCGGTTGTTGGCCGGCAGGTGCTCCCAGTCGAGCCGATCCGCGGCGGCATATAGAGCCTTGACCACACCGTCGATCTGATCCTTCGGCACGCGGCGGGACTCTGCGGCACTCATGATGCGGGGAGGTCCGGGTCGAGGAACTGGAGACGTGCGTCATCGTTCGCCGTCTCAAGGTCAGCGGCGTCAAGAATCCACTGCTCGAGGAGAGACTCGGCCCGAGCGTCGCTGAAGCTGATCTCCGGCTGAGGCACGTCGGGAACGACCTCGATCTCGTCCGCATTGGTCTGCCTGCGCAGGTTGAGCAGGGCAGCGACACGACGCAGGTCACTGACGAAGTCGAGCGCGATCACCTTGTGCTTGCCCTCGCGGAGCCTCAGGCCCCGCCCCAACTGCTGGACAAAGATCCGACGACTGTGGGTTACGCGGGCGAAGCAGATGATGTTCACATCGGGCACGTCGACGCCCTCGTTCAGGATGTCGACGGCAGTCAAGATCGGGACCCGGCCGGATCGGAAGTCGAGAAGGCGAAGCTGTCGATCGCGAACCTTCAAGCCCTCGTGGATTGCCTGAGTGTTGGACCACTCTGGCGTGCGGCGGATCAACTCCGCCATGCGTTCAGCGTGCTCCTTCGTCTGGCAGAACACGATGGCCCGCGGGTCGAGCGTCGACCGCCAGGCTGTGCTCAGCTCGTCAAGGATCGCCTCGTCGCGCTGCGGCAGGAACAACTTGGAGTTGAGCTCCTTCATCGAGTAGGAGCGCCGTGACACGTCCTTGACGACATCCCAGTCGATGTTGTCGAGGAACAGCCGGTAGTCGACCTGGGCGAGGTAGCCGAGGCGCATTCCCTCGCCGATGCCCAACTTGTAGGAGGCAGGCCCGAAATGGCTCTCGATGTCGTACTTGTCACCGCGCCACGGCGTCGCGGTGACCCCGAACTGGCTGGAGTCGCTCAACTCGGCCAGCAGTTGTCCGTACTGACCGTCCTCTCCCACATGGTGGGTCTCATCCACCATGACCAGGGAGGGCCGGTAACCCGCTAGCGCCACGTTGAGGGCACTCGCAACGGTCGCGAAGGTAACGCCGCGCAGGTCTTTGGGCTTCTCGTCGCCGGTAAGCACCTGGGTCTTCACGGTCTTCGGCAGGTGTCTCCAGAGGGCGCGCTCAAGTTGCGCGACGAGGTCCTTGGTGTGAGCAGCCACCAGGATGTCGGCTTTCGGGTCCAGTGAGAGGTGGTGAGCGATCACCTCTCCGCCGACGACGGTCTTCCCCAAGCCGGTGGCGAGCACAAGGAGCGCGCGGCCCTCGGTGTCGAGGTCCTCGATCAACGAGGCAACGGCTTCGCTCTGGTAGTCCCGCAGCCGGATTCGCACCGGCTGGTCCGCAGCCTGCTCCCACAGCTGCAGCAGGTCGGCGCCGGTCCAGAAGTCGATGCGCTGGCCGGTGCGAGCCAGGACCTGAGCGCGCGCCACAGCGTCTCGGCTGGGACGAACGTTGGTAACGACAACGCCGCGATCCGCGCGGTAGTGGTCCATTGCGTTGGAGACCTCATCGACCGCACTCTTCGGAACGCTGCCCTGCTTCTGCCACTTGGCCTGGAACACCCATTTCTGCCCGGCGATCGTGGCGAGCAGATCGCCACCTTCGTCGCCCGAGCCGTCGATGTTCGAGATGTCGCTGTACCGCAGCAGGGCAAGGAGCCGCTCGACCTGCGTGGTGAACCGACGCTCACCCCCAAGGATGAGGTGCCTGGGATCAACGAAAGAGTCGTTCACGACGAGTCCTCGGGCGCGTCGACCAGCTCCGCTTCCAACAGGCGGCAGCTCAACCGACCGCGGTTGAGTTCATCGGGCCGCCGCCGTGTCTGGTGCTCCGCCAACTGGCCGGCATCGTTCAGGTACCCGATCAGACGGTTGACCGTGAGCGCACGGGCGTGGCTGTCCGTGAACGTCTGGTACGGCGCCCGGAACACTCGGCCATCGAGGAACTCACCAGGACGTTGCTGGATGAGCCGGGAGATGGCAGCAGAGGACGCGTACAGAATCCAGGCGCCGCTCTCTCGAGCCTCCTGCCAATCGGCATCCATCCCCTCCTGAGCGAACCGCTGCTCGGCGGCTGCATGCTCAGGCTCCATCACGTAGCCCCAGAACCCCTCCGAGTTCCCCGAGATCACCGGCCGCATCGTGCGTCGCACGCGGTCAAGCAACGAGTGAGCGGCACCGCCGAGCGCCGTCGGGGTCACCTTCTGGTCGGGCAGGCAACGATCCATCAGGTCAGCGATGATCGAGCTGAGCGCCTGATTACTGCCTCGACGATCTCGGATGTGCTCGGCGACCCCGAGGACGGCGTACTCCCGCGGGTCCGCGCCAAAGTCAGTGAAGAGACTGTGGCCGAAGTCCACGAACACGTGAACATCGGTTCCGCGCTGCTGCTGAACGTAGACGGGCACCCGCTGGCCGCTCGTGTCCGCGACCTCGGTGCCGTTCAGGCCGTAGACGGTCACCTTCAGTGCATTGCCGAAGCCAGGCAGCGCGTACTCACCAGAGATATCGTGGAGGACCTCTCCCTGCTCGCGGTACCGCTCCTGCTTCTGGTCCTCGGTCTCACGGGGCGGAGTCGGGTCCCCGGGCTGCGGCTGGGAGTCAGTGGGCTCGGGGATGTCCAGCCGGGATCGAGCGTCGTCGTCGCCGGCGTCTCCGGGGTCGGTCGATTCAGGAGGCACGATGACCTTTGGCTCATCGTGCTGCTTCGCCTGCTCGTACCAGATGTGGTCGTGCTGGTACGCAGGGTCACCTTTGCGGAACAACTTCGCCCACTCACGGGCCTTCTCATGGATCGCGTGGTCGCCATCTCCGGGGACCAGGTACTTGAGGCCGGGATCCAGCCGTCGGTAGCCGGTGAAGAGACGACCGATCGGGGATTCGTTGGTCGGGTAACCCGCTTCGCGCGCGATATTCGGACGGAGAGGACCGTCCCCACGCAACGTGCGAACAACCTGCTTCCATTCGATCGTGTTGTACTCGAATGCGTTCTTCTGGTAGTTGACCCGCACGTGATCGATGTGGATCTCGCCCACGATCCGGCCCTCGTTCGGGACCTCGATCGGGTATTCGCTCTCTGGGCGAGCTCCTAGTTCGTTTGGATCCTCCCACGCGAAGATCCGCACGTCCCGAACAAGGATCTTGCGACCGTTGCGGAGGAAGTCGATGCCGAAATCGGACTTGTGGGAGTAACGCTGGATGCCCAGCCAACCCGTAATCCGGCGCTCGCGCTCCTCCAGCTCGGTACTGCCGCACTCCTCGCACTCGCGGACAGTCAGATCCTGCCAACGGCCACAGTCGTGGCAGGCGTTCAGCGACGGCAACTCCTTGTCGATCTCGATGTACGCGGGGTACTTGACGCCCCGCTGCACCACCGAGCGGTCCTTGTTCCAGATGCAGGGCAGCAACGGCTGCACGGACTTGCCGTCGACCCGGAGGGAGAAGTCACGCTCGCGAAGGAGAAACGAGTAGACGTCGCCGAGCAGGTCCCGGATCTTGGTCTGCTGGCGCGACAGGAGGTCGTGCTGCTCCTGCTTCAGGTCGCTGACGATGACCTGGGTGCCGTGCTCAGCCGGGTCATCCTTGGGCTCGCGGATGACGGGCACGACGAAGTTGTCCTGGGTGGCCATCTTTCGGAGGTCCAGAGTGACACTCACCCACTCGGAGTCCCCGGCACGGGTCGTGCGGACCTGGGTCGTGTTGCCGAGTCGAGCGGTCGCGATGTTGAAGCCCATGCCGAAAAGTCCGAGCTTGCCGTAGCGGGCGTTGCTCGACCATCCGGCGGACAGTGCCATGTTGAGGTGGTCGAGGCTCATGCCCCTCCCGTTGTCGCTGATCCAGACTTGCGCGTCGCGGTGGTCAGAGTCCCGGCTGGGCAGGCTGATGGTGACCGTCGGCGTGTCGTCCTCCGGAGGATCCGAGAGGAAGTCATCGAAGGCGTTGTCGATCAACTCGGCCAGGCACTGCCACGGCGCGAATTCGATGTCACCGAGCACCGCCAGCAGCCGCGGATGCGGCGTGACATCAATGCTCTCCCCGCCGATGGAGACTTCCTCATCGACCACAACTGACCCTTCCCTCGACCCTCGTCCGCTCCGTCTTGATGCGACTTTCCGACCCTAACCTCAGCGTCCGACACAGCTGACCGGAACGGCCCGTGTCGACTCTGAAAGGCTGAGCTCGTGCGGGGTCGGGCGGCCCCGCCCCGGCGTTTGTCCAGGTGACACGAAGCCCGCCAGTCTTCACTCGGCGAAAGTGTCGGCACTCGCGGACCTCGAGCGCTCCTCTCTCAGTGCGCGTGATCGACCGTCGCGACCGAGAGTCGGCTGCCAACTTGACGGCCGTGACTGACGGGGCCGCCGATGCAAAGCCTGCCATTCCGACGATCGGGTCGGTGGAGGCCCTCATGCGGGTGCTGGCACCTATCACGGCGGACGGCCGCGAAGTCTGGTACCGAGGTCACCGCGACCTGAGTTGGCGGCTTGAAGCATCCGCCTACCGATTGGAGCGCCACAGGACGGGCGAGCGAGCCATGCTGGCCAGATTCCGCCAGGAAGCTGCCGCAGCCGGGTTGCAATACGCGTTCGACGAATGGGGGTGGATCACCTTCGCCCAACACCACGCGCTGCCGACTCGACTGCTTGACTGGTCGCAGGGACCGCTCGTGGCGCTGTTCTTCGCCTGCGAGCTGGGACATGATTCCGACGCGACAGGCGTTGAGACGGACGGGGAGTTCTTCGTCCTCTATCCGAACGATTTGAACGTCGAAGCGGGGGACAACGACGGCGGACATCCACGGCTCCTCGCGGACGGCGACGGCAAGCTCCGGGACTACCTCCCTGGAAAGGATGCTGAGAACCCCTCGAAGCCCCGCGCGGTCATCGCCCCATTGGTATTCGACCGGATTCGCTTCCAGACCGGCACGTTCACCGTGGCCCAGCTTCCTACCGCTACCACTGATACAGAGCCGATGAGGAAAGCGCAGGCGTTGCAATCGTTCACCGTCCCTGGGGACGCCAAGGCGAACCTCCGCGAGCAGCTCGACGCTCTCGGCTTCAACGAGGTCTCCATCTATCGAGACCTCGACCGCATAGCGGCCCGCATCAAGAACGGCCACGGGCGGGGTGCGGCATGAAGATCAGGACGGAACTCCTGCCGGAGATCAGCGTCTCGCGGTTCATGCGTATGAAGAACGTCGTAGATCTCGACCCGCCCTATCAGCGTGAGGCCGACGTCTGGAAACCCGCCGCCCGCAGCGTTCTGATTGATTCGATCATCAACGGCCTCGACGTGCCGAAGCTGTACTTTGAGGCCGCGACCGCGCGGAGGGTCGGGCCTGAGGGCCTCGCCTATCAGTACGCCGTCATCGACGGAAAGCAGCGCCTGGGTGCCATCCTCGCGTTTCTCTCGGGCCAGCTCGCGTTGGCGGAGGACTTCCTGTATTTCGAAGACGAAACTGTCAAAGCCGCAGGAATGACGCTCCCCGCCCTGGAAGAGCATTACCCACTTCTCGCTCGGCGGTTTCTCGATTACGAGTTGCCGATCGTCAGGGTCACCAGCGATAGCGGCGACCTGATCGAGGAGATGTTCCAGCGCCTCAACGCGTCAACAGCCCTCAACGCCGCAGAACGCCGGAACGCGCTGACCGGCCCAACCAGGGATGCCGCGAACGCGCTCGCTGAGCACCAACTGCTGGTCGCGCGCTCGCCGATCCGCAGCGCCCGCTACAAGTACCGCGAACTGGGGGCGAAGTTCCTGGCGATCGAGCACCAGTTGGCTACGCGCGGGAAGATCGTCGATACGAAGGCGGACACTCTTTACGACCTCTTCGTGGCGACGCGGGGTGCGTCCCCTCGTATAGCCGCCGCAGATATGGACGGCTACAAGGCGCACGCTGTGCAGACTCTTGACCGGATGGTCAACATCTTCGAGGGGGACGATCGACTACTCGCATCGATCGGCACCGTCGTTGTCTACTACATCGCGTTCCGGAACCAGGCCTTCGCCGACGAGGTCAACCGCGGGATGCTGGCCGAGTTCGAGGACCTCAGACGCCAGGCAGCGCAGATGGTCGAGGACGATCCGGCGTACACGCGAGCCGCCAACGCGAGGCTCCGCGAGTACAACGGCCTCGTGCAGTCGACCAACGATGGGCGAGCGATCGCGCGGCGCGCGGAGGTCCTTGCGACTTACGTCGCCGGGCACACGCCAGGGGACCCGTTGGCCGGTCTGGACGGACTCGGCGACGGCGAATTGCCGGACCGGGACGAAACCGAGGAATCCTAAGGCCCTAGCCTCAGAGGATCTGGGTTGGATTGCATTCAACTCATCCGCTCGGACGCCAAGAGCGGGCCGACGTCAGACGACCCGGCCACGCCACTGACTGACCTTCATCTCAACATCGTCACCATCAAGTGCACCGTCTCGCACGGTGAGGGTCGTGTGACTACCGGCGGTGACATCTATTCCGCTCACAACAACCAGCGTGTAGCGATCTTGATAGCGGCGAGAGAACTCGCGTTCGCCGTCGCTCATGAAGAAGACAGGCGCGGCGGACTGGGTGCCCTTCACCTCGACGTACCTAAGGGGGCTCTTGGCCTGACCGACCAGCAGATCAAAGCCCGGGTTGTTACGCGGCATCTCCTTCACGTGCACTTTGAACCGCTCGCACATGGCGGCGATCGCCGCGTTGACCGAGATGCGCTCAACCCTTCGGGACGTCTCCGCGTCCGTGTATACCGGGGATACCTGTTCAGCTTGATTGCTCGTCAGATTGGCAGGAACGGAGCCCACACTGAGGATCTGATCGAAGCGCTCGTCGGAGAGCGGCCGCACTCCCTGCCCCCAGTAGACCTTGTCGCGCCAGTAGGTGGTGTCGGCTTCGTAGTAGGACCCGGCAGGGTTCTTCAGAGGGACTGGCTTCTCGAAGTACCTGACGTCGTCCACGCGGCAGATGCGCCTGCCTGCTGCGGGGCTTGGCCTGACATCGCCGACGATGCCGTAGCCGATGTAGCCGATGCGCGGAGTCTGATAGACGAAACGCTCGCCTGGCTGGATCCAGGCTTCGTAGCGCCCATCGGGATACTCATACTCAATGCCCGTGCGGTCCCCATACAGGTGTCCAGAACGCGCGACTCCGCCGACTTCAACCAGGACCACAGGCATCCCGTGACCCTAGTTGCCAACGGCGCCCGGCCGCAGGAGGTTGGAACCGCGCCTTTGGGCGAGCGCGTTGGAGGGCGGCAGCCCCGTCTGTGCCTGGGAGGCCGGGCCAGTGGGCCGCACTGGGGCCGCAGAAGAACGAAAACGACCCCTGGCGCTGGAAGACGTTGGAAGGTGTCTTCGCAGGTCAGGGGCCGTTGTCAGGCACTCAGTCGGTGGGCGTCACCCACGCGTGACTAAATGTCGTAGTACTGATTGAACTGAGGTGCTCTGGAGCCCGCGCGCTGTGACCGTGGGTGGAGCACTCGTAGCTCGCTCATGCTCATAGAGCCGGGGCGGCAGGGGCCTAACAAGCGACCCCTTCTATGCGTTTCTACTCATACTGTTTGGGCGCTGTCGCAACGGCCCGGGACTCGAGGCGGCAGGCGGCGGGAGTGGTGGCATGTCTTCGCCGATGGCCCAGGTCCAGATCTCGGTGTCGGTCTCGGTGGCGCGCTCCCTGGCGGCTTCGCGGTCGGCCTCGTCGTTGACGAGGAAGGCCGCGGTCGGAGTTGGGGTGTCGGTGAACACCAGGGAGGCCATGGGCTTGTCGCCGGCGAGGTTGTAGCGCAGGGACTTGCTGAAGCGGCGGTGCTGGCCGATCGCGACGTGGAGGAGCAGCTTGTCGGGCTGGGACTCGTACGGGAGCCAGTTGTGGTCGGTCATGACGAGGGAGACCTCTTCGGCGGTGGCCAGGCCGCAGCGGCTGAGAGAGAAGGTTGCGATGACCATGAGGTGGCCGTTCTCGTCGATCTGCCAGAGCTCGAGCTCGTCGCGGAAGTGCCTGTTGAGCCGGCCGAGCAGCACGTCGTCGAGCATGAGCGGCGCGTCGGGCAGGTGCTTGACGAGGAGCTTGTGGCCGAACCGGGCGGGCTCGATGGCCTTGAGCTCGCCGATGAGCATCATGAACTGCTGGCCGTGCCCGGGTTGCTGGAGGCGTGCCCAGCAGGAGAGTCGGCGGGCGGCGATCTCGGTCTTCTTCTCGGCGGTGAACGGCTCGGGGATGAAGAGGCGGGCCAGGAGCGGTTTGCCCCGGGTCATCTTCCCGTGTGCCGCCGCGCGCAGGTGCCAAGAGACGACGCGCCAGTTTCGTTTGCCGGCCATGCCGGGTGACCAGGTGGCGAGCTCGGCCTCGTGCCATAGGTAGTGCAGGACGGCGCGCAGGGAGAGACGCTTGGGGTCGGTGGTGGCCGAGTCGGCCGCTCCCGCCCCTTGACTCCCGGTGCCGGCGGGAGCGGCGCGTTCGGTCGTGGACATGCGGAATCCGAGTCGGATGGCGGTCAGGCCGCTGTCGGGTTCCTCGGTGATCGCGGCCCCGAGGACTTGCCCGAGCCCGGAGAGGGCTTCGGGTGGCAGGTAGGAGGGGCCAGCGGGGGGCGTGGGCCAGGCCGGTGTCAGGCATCCGCTTGACCACGTAATGGTCGGCGCCGATCTTGGCGACGTACATCGCAACGCCCCGCGGTCGGCAGAGGCACAGGGGGCGGACGCGGTCGCTGTGGGCCCGGGCGAGCAGTGACTGGATCTCGCCGTTGGTGGTGCGGGTGATCTGGCAGCCGTAGAGCTCGAAGGTCTGGCGCTCAGTGGGCGTCGCGCCCGTCTCGGTCGTCGATGTCCGCATGCCGTCGAAAGGCAGCCGCTCCGGGGCTGGATCGGACAACCGTGCCGGGGCCACCGACGTGCCGTGTCATGTCCGGGCGCCCTCGAGGGGCGCCCTGGGCGGTGTCGAGAGCGGAGGAGATTCGTAGGGCCTGTGACCGATCTGGCCGGCTCCCTGTTGCTTGTCCAGCGCGTGGCAGGACCCAGAAACGACAGGGCCAGAAGTTGTGCACAGGGCGCCTCGCACCAGGTGTTCTGCACAGTTTTCCACAGCTTGTCGGCTGTCGGGTCGGCGTGAGCGCCGGCTCGCTGGACTCTGTTTCGGAACTGGTCATCGACCCAAGGGAGGGCGCCAGAGATGGAGAAGACCGTCGTGTGGCATGA
This sequence comes from Nocardioides gansuensis, assembly GCF_003076135.1. Classification (GTDB taxonomy): domain Bacteria; phylum Actinomycetota; class Actinomycetes; order Propionibacteriales; family Nocardioidaceae; genus Nocardioides; species Nocardioides gansuensis. The sequence continues at coordinate 357,296 of NZ_QDGZ01000006.1, forward strand.
AGAGCGGGCGTGGCTGGAGGCGCACGCGCTGCTGTCGGAGCTGAGTCGTCCGTACGGGCCGATGCCCAACGAGATGGCTCGCTGCTACCTGCGTGATGCGCTGCACGAGCTGACCGGTTTCTGGGACCTGGTCGACCATGCGCCTGCGGCGGAGATCTACCCGGTGGGGTTCGAGTCGCTTGAGGACGCGCGGGCTCGGCTGGGGGTCGTGGTGGCGCAGCTGCTGACCGACAGTCCCAGCCTCGAGGAGAGCCTGCGGATCACCCGGGCGGGGGACTGGATCGACACGGCGTGGGCCGAGCTCGAGACGATGGGTGAGACGGCGTGATCGCGCACCCGACGTACCGCGACCACGCGGAGTTGTCGGCGACCCTCTTTCAGCGGCTCGTCGGGGCCCGATCGGCACCGGCCGCCCAGGCGGACGTGGATCGGCTTCTCGAGTGCCGAGACATCATCGTGTCCTCGCTGCTCGAACGTCTTGAGGCGGTGGGTGTGAGCACCGCAGGCACCTGGTCGAACCCGCACCGCGAGCTTCGCCGGCGGGGCGTGCGCGTGAGCCCGACCCCGCCCGAGCTGGTCGGATTAGCGGTGGCTCCGGCGGAGAGCGTGCGCCGCCTCACCCGCGTGCTCAAGACTTTGCCGCGGGTTCCTGAAGACCGGCGGCGGGCACCCTCGGACGTGCTGGACGGGGCGTCTGCTGATGCCACGGTGAACCTGTGGCGCGATGCGGCCAGGTACGTCACCTCTGCAACCGCGACCCTCACCGAGTCTGCGGAACGCCCGTGGGAGACCGATGACGGTACGGCGTGGTGGCTGGTCCGTGACGTTGCGGCGCTGACCGAGGCGGTATTGGTGGCTGACGCTGACCTCGACGAGCTCGGGCTGCTCAAGACGCTGGACCAATCCCCGGGTGGGGAGCCTCGTCAGGTGCAGCGGATGTTGGCTGCCCATTGCGGTCGGGTGGCGAACTGGTCGGCCACCAGTGATGCCGCCGAGATGGCTGGGCGGCGTGAGCGAGGCTGGGATCTGGACCAGCCTCGGCCGGTCTCTCAGGCAGCGGACCTGCCTGCGGCACAGCGGCTGTTGGCCGGCTACCTGCGGGTGTCGAACCGAGGCAATGCCGTGGTCGACGCGCGGGACCCCGTCATAGGCCTGCACACGGTCAGGGCGATGGTGACGGTCCAGTCGAAGGCGTTCCGGGCTGCGATCGAGTGGGCGGAGGCATTCCCTGAGCTGGGGAAGTTGCCGGCCGAGCTGGAGCAGGCCCATGAACTCGTCATACAACTCGAGGCCCAGCTGCCGCGGGTCCAAGAGGCCGTGCCACAGCTGCCACCCCGGCACACGCAACTGCAGGCCAAAGAGATCTCAGACGCCGTCGGGAAACTGCAGCTCCAGGCCCGCCTGGAGGGCACACCGCCGATCAGCCAGGACGAGCTCGTGAGGTGGTCCCAGGCTCTGCACCAGACCAACGTGGGGCTGGGGATCGCAATGCGGCGCGAGATCCGGCGTCCGAACACGAACTTCCGCTGGGTGGAGCGCCCGGTCGAAGACCGGTCAGGGCCAGGGCGCAGGTCAGGCATCGACGTCGCGGCGGAGCAGCTGGCGAAGTCGGACGCTCCGACGCTGCCGGCGTCGCGGTTCATCGGTACAGCCCAGCGCGCGGCGCTGTCGTCGATGCTGGCCGAGACACCACCCGCGGAGCGAGTCCCAGCCACGTTCCCGCGCAAGGTTCCGGGCATGAATGGCCCGGGACGGTGAACCTCACACCAGCAGGCGTGAGGTGGGATCAGCCCAGCAGAAGGCTGATGCCCGCAGTTCGGGCCTGGCCTGACAAGGGCCTAGGCAGATTGCACGACCTGATCAACAATGAAGGCTCCGCTTCGGGGCGGTATCTCGGAAGGACGCACAGCGTGGCGCGTCATCATCTGCGGCACCGGGGGAACGCAGAGCCCTTCGGGCAGTGGAGTGCGGCCACAGTCACTGTGCGGCCCGCCGTTCGGAACAGCACCACGGCCCGACCTGGCTCACCCCTCCCCGACACAGCTCGCGGCCCACGCCATCCCTTTCGGCTGAGGCATTCCGAGCCGCCCGACGTGACACCGAGCAGGAGCCAGGTCGGCCGGCCGAACTGGTCAGGAACACGTCTCTCGGCGAACGGGACAGGCATCGCTGGACCGACTGCGACGGGGGTGTCTTGTTCGACCGTCGCGAGGCCGCCTTCCGCAGCCGAGGCACCGAACGAGGAAGCCATCCGGTGCGCCCACAGGCGCTCGAAGCTCGCGCGCGACCTGGTCACCCGGCGGTTCGCGGGTCCGGCTCCTCAATCCTGCCGCTCTCGCTGGAACTCGGACACAGTCACCGACTCGGGAGGTATCTGACGATGCTGAGCCGTACCCGCACGACCCTCGCCTCGCTCGCCACCGCGGTTGCGTTCCTCGCGGCCACGAGCGCCTGCAACGAGGCAGAGGGGCCGTCGACGACGATCCCGAGCGAGACGCCCAGCTCGACGCCGACCGAGACCCCGACCCCCGAGACCGATGCGGAGAAGGCCGCCGCGGGTCTCGAGGCATACCTGGCCGTGCGCGACAAGGCATACCAGACCGGGGTGATTCCCAAGACGCTCCCCAAGGTGGCCGACACCAACATCCACCTCGCCCTGCAGGAGTCGATGCGGTTCCGCCTGGAGACCAAGATCCGTGCGACTGCTCACTACGGCCACTCGCTTCGTGAGCCGAAAAAGATCGGCGCGACGAGCTACCAGATCACCGACTGCGAAGACTGGAAGGCCGCGAAGGAGATCAAGCGCGGCGGCGAGCCCGTCACCCAAGGGCACCCGAACGGCGAGGCGATGGCGAACCCGATCACCGTCACCTACCAGGTCAAGCTGATCGACGGCCGCTGGAAGGTCAACTCAGCGCGCTTCGGACGGAACAAGCCATGCAACGCCTGAGGCTCATCTTGGCTATCGGCTTGGCGGTGCTGATGTCCGTCGCCCCTTGCGTGTCCACCATCGCGGCCGCCGGTGAGCCTGAGTGTTATCCGGTGCAGATCCCTTGTCCGCCGAACAGCGGGAAGGACGTCTGCTGGAAGCAGGTGTGCACTGGAGGTGACGACCACGGTGGCGGCGACGACGGCTCTGGGACCGGCACCGGGGGCGAGGCCTACACGAAGTGCATGTTCGCAGGGCGAGAGGTCCCGTGCGTTGGCCCGGCTGGGACTTGGTCTGCGGCCCACTCGTGCTGGCTGACGCTGACGACTCCTCAGCAGCCCCCGCCGGCGGGCACGAAGGATGAGGACGGTGACTGGTACTGGTGCACGCCCCCGCCGCCGTATATCGGGTCCCGCCCGCCGGTCTGGATCGAGGGTCCGGCAATCACATGGGTGGATCCTGGGCCGCTGGCGGCCCAGGTGGCCGGCACAATGCCGCTCGCGAAGCCGGAGACGCATATGGCGCCCAAGCCGCCGCTCATGACGTATGTGGGGCTGGAGACCTGGTTGTGGATTCCCGAGTCCCAGTGGAAGCCGCTCTCGGCCTCGACGAGCCTGAGCGGGGCGACGGTGACGGTGACCGCCACGCCGGTCCGGGTCAGCTGGAACATGACCGAGGCGTCGGTGCGGTGCTTCTCGCCCGGGCGGCCGTGGGTCCGGGGCATGTCCTCGGATGAGGTGACCGACTGTGACTACGTCTACCAAACCGTCTCGGATGGTCAGCCGGACGGTGCGTACAAGGTCAGCGCGCAACTGGCCTACAAGGTCGCCTGGACGTGCACCGGGCCATGCCTGGGAACGGAGGGCTCCCTGGGGATCCTCCCGGGGCCGGTCTCCGACAGGACCAATCTCCGCGTGGGTGAGCGGCAGTCCGTCGTCATTAGATGACACGCAGAGGGGATGAAGATGAGCACCGAGACGACACAGCGCCCACCCGCCGGGGCGAAGGGCCGGATGCCTGCCCGGCGCAACAACGACGATGGCCTGCTCGCCGGGGGCCGCAAGGCCGTCGGCGGGCCGCAGCAGCCGCGGACCCGGTCCTGGGGACTGGTGACGCTCGCCGCACTCCTGGTCATCGGGTCCGGTCTCACAGTCGCAGCCTGGGGCCTGCACGCCGGGGAAAAGGTCTCGGTGCTGGTGATGGCCACCGGCGTCGCGAAGGGCCAGGTCGTCGAGCGCGAGGACCTCGCGTCGCGCGCTGTCGCCGGCGTCTCCGACGCGATCGCGGCGGAGGCGGTGGACACCGTGATTGGTCAGACGGCGGTCGTGGATCTGGTGCAGGGCCAAATCCTGACCGCTGCGATGCTCACGGCCGAACCCGTGCCCGGTCCGGGTGAGTCGATGATCGGCCTGGCGCTGGACCCGACCAGGGTCCCGGGTGCCGGCCTCGAGGCCGGTGACCAGGTCGACGTGATCGCCGTTCCCGGCAATGGCAGCAACAACAGCTCCGCCCCCGACAGTGCCCTGGATGACCCGGTGCTGCTGGCGAGCGGGGCGCAGGTCTATGACGTGGGTGGAGAGGCCGCGGCCGGTGGCCAGCTCTTGGTGACGTTGATCGTCGACGAGAGCACTGCATCCAAGGTCGCTGCCTACTCGACCCAGAACCGGGTTGCCGTGGTGGAGACCGCGCCAACGGGCATGACTCCGGCGGGGGAGTGAGGCCATGTTGATCAGTCTGGCGTCGGTGAAGGGCTCGCCCGGGGTGACATCTACGGCCCTGGCCATGGCTGCGGTGTGGCCGCGGCCGGTGGTGCTGCTCGAGGCGGACGCCTCTGGTGGCGGCCTGGCGTACCGGTGCACAGCGGCCACCGGCGGGCCGCTCCCGGCCACCAAGGGCATCTTCACCCTCGCCGCCGCTATCCGGGGCGGGATGCCTAGCGGAGACGTCGTGGTCGACCATGCGCAGCTGCTGGCCTGTGGTGTGCGGGTGGTCCAGGGTGTCGTCTCACCGATGCAAGCACGGGGTATGGGAAGCCTGTGGTCGACGATCGCCGAGGCCTGCCAGACCAGTGGGGTCGATGTGATCGCCGACCTTGGTCGGCTCGACCGGGCCAGCGTCACGCTGCCGATCGCGCAGGCCTCGGACTACGTGCTGCCGGTCGCGGCCGCCACCTTGGAGTCGGTGATGCACCTGCGCGGCCAGCTGCCTGAGCTTTCGGTCGCGCTGCGCCAGCACGAGGTTGGGCGACTGGTCCCGCTCCTGGTCGGCCCGGACGGCCACGCGGCCCGGGACTGCCGGGACCTCGACGAGCTCCTGGACCAGACCGGTGTAGGCGCGGAGCCGAGCCGCCCGGTACCGGTAGACGCGCGCACGGTCCAGCGACTGGAGGCGGGGGAGAGGGGCAACGGCCGGCTGGGGCGGACATTGCTGCTGCGCGCGACCCGGCTGGTCGCCGGAGCGCTGCTCGAGGAGGGGGCGGTGAGCACTCGATGAGGGTTGATCCGGACCTGCTGAGGTCGGTGCACCGTGAGGTCGGTGACCGGCTGCAGCGGGAGCAGGTCGAGCGACGTCGCGGCGGCCGGGACCCCTTGGTGGGGCTGGGGGAGCAGCAGTACGCCCGCAAGCTCATCGCCGACGTGATCCGCGAGCACGCCGAGCAGCTGCTGGCGCGCGGCCAGTCGCCGCTCGACCCTGGCGCCGAGCGGGAGCTGGCCGAGGGAGTTCATGCGCGGATGTTCGGAGCTGGCCGCCTCCAGGGGCTGCTCAACGACGAGTCGATTGAGAACATCGACATCAACGGCTGCGACGAGGTGTGGGTGACCCGGGCCGGGAGCGCACGGCACGATCGGGTCGAGGCGGTGGCCACCAGCGACGAGGAGCTCATCGAGCTGGTCCAGGGCCTGGCGGCGTACTCGGGGCTGAGCTCGAGGCCGTGGGATGCGGCCAACCCAGAGCTGGACCTGCAGTTGCCGGACGGGTCGCGTCTCTCCGCGGTGATGTCGGTGTCCGCCCGGCCGTCGGTGTCGATCCGGCGGCACCGGTTCGACAAGGTCGAGCTGGGCGACCTGGTCGGCAACGGCACCTTGAGTGAAGACGCGGCCGACTTCCTCAGAGCGCTGGTGAAGTCGAGGGCCAACGTGATGGTCGCTGGGGCAACTCGCGCCGGCAAGACGACCCTCCTGCGGGCGATGGCCGCGGAGATAGGTCCGGAGGACCGGATCATCACCGTGGAGCGGGCCCTCGAGCTCGGCCTGCGGAAGAACGTCGAGCGGCACCCGAACTGTGTGGAGTTCGAGGAGCGGGTCGCCAACAGCGAGGGCCAGGGCGCGGTCTCGATGGCCCGGCTGGTGCGCCGCACCCTGCGTCAGAACCCCGACCGTGCGATCGTCGGCGAGGTCCTGGGGCCCGAGGTGATCGACATGCTCAACGCCATGGGCCAGGGCAACAACGGCTCCATGTCCACGATCCACGCCAGGACCGCGCGCGACGTGTTCAACCGGATCGCCACCTACGCCATCCAGTCCGAGGAGCGGCTCCCGCACGAGGCGTCGTACCAGCTGATCGCCGGCGGCCTGGACTTCGTGGTGTTCGTCAGCCGGCATCCCAGCACCGGGGCGAGGCGGGTCGACACCATCCTCGAGGTCAACGGCTACGACGGGACCGTCCAGGCCTCGGAGATCTTCGCCGCCCAGGGCGCCGCGACGGCCGAGTGGACCGGTGTGATGCCCGCGAGGACCGCGGAGCTCGAGTCGGCCGGGTGGGTCATCCCGAGCGGGAGCTGGTGAGGCCATGTCGCCGACGATGTTCACGGGGCTTGCGCTCGGACTCGCGCTGGGCGGATCGGTGCTGCTGTTGGTCACCGCACTGATGGGGTGGAAGCCCAGGGCCGCCCGTCCCCAGCGGCGCCGGGGTGAGGTCCTGTGGGGCAGCGAGGCACGACGCCGTGCCGCGCTCGCCGTCGCCGCCGCTCTGGTCGTGGCGGTGCTGACCAGGTGGCCGGTGGCCGCCGGCGCCGCCGCCGGCGTGATCTACCTGTGGCCGACGATGTTCGGCGGCGGCCGCGCGGCCGCAGGCCAGATCGAGCGACTCGAGGCGCTGGCCACCTGGACCGAGTCGCTGCGTGACTCGATCGCCGGATCGGTTGGCCTCGAAGAGGCGATCAGACACTCCCTGCACGCGGCACCGCCGGTCTTGGTGCCTGCACTGGAGAGGCTCGATGGCCGGGTCCGGGTGCAGATCCCGCTCCCGCAGGCCCTCGCCGGATTCGCCGAGGAGTTCAAGGACGCCTCCGCCGACTTGGTCGTCGCCGCCTTGATCCTCAACTCGCGCCTGCGCGGACCTGGGCTGGTCGCAACGCTGAGCTCGCTGGCGTCCGCGGCGCGCGAGGAGATCGACATGCGCCGCCGGATCGAGGAGGGCCGCAAGGCGCTGCGCAGGGCCGCGCTGATCATCGTGACCGTCACCGGCCTGTTCGCAGCAGGCGTGGCGGTGTTCTCCCGTGACTACGTCGCGCCGTACTCGAGCCCGGCCGGGCAGCTCATGCTCGCACTCGTGCTGAGCGTGTTCGCTGCCGGACTCATGTGGATCCGAGCCGCCGCGAACGTCCACCCGCCCGAGCGCTTCCTTGTGGGCGTCGACCAGGTCGACCACGCCCTCCACGGCCACCCGACCCTGGGAAGGGTGCGATGACGACCGGGCTTCTGCTCGGCTGCCTGCTAGGTGGGTCGGCGTGCCTGTTCCTCTTCGCCCTCGTTCCGCCGCGGCCGCGGCTGGCCAGCGCGGTCGCAAAGTGGGAGCAGGGCCGGGCCCGGCATGCGGGCCTGACGGCTGGGGAGAGCGACGACCCTCGGGAGCGGATGGGTCGGTGGATCCTCGCGCGGCTGGCTCGCCGCGGCGTCACCCTTGACCAGCTGAGGGCAGACCTCGCACTGACCGGCAACACCCTCGAGGCACACCTGGTCCGCAAGGCAGGGCTGGGATTGTTCGGGTTGCTGCTGCCGGCGTTCCTAGCAGGCGCGGTGATGATCCTCGGGATGCACCCGCCGATGACGTTGCCCGCGCTGGGCGGCCTGGCGTTGGCGAGCTTGTTCTTCTGGGTGCCTGACCTCGAGGTGACCCGGCAGGCCCAGCAGCGCCGCCACGAGCTCCGCCGGGCGCTGTCGTGCTACCTGGACCTGGTCTCGATGAGCCTGGCCGGCGGCCGCGGCATGCCCGAGGCGCTCCCGACCGCGGCCCGCATCGGCCGCGGCTGGGCCTTCGAGCTGATCCGCGACACCATCGAGCACGCCCGCTACACCGGCATCACCCCATGGGCGGCACTGGCGGACCTGGGCGAGCGGACCCGGATGCCCGAGCTGCAGGACCTCGGCGGGTCGCTGCTGCTGGTCGCCGATGACGGCGCCAAGGTCCGGTCGTCTCTGACCGCCCGGGCGGTCTCCCAGCGCCGCCGGCAGCTCGCCGAGGCCGAGGGCGCCGCGGAGAAGGCGGATCAGACCATCCAGATGGCTCAGGTCGTCCTGGCCGTCGGGTTCTTCCTGTTCATCGGCTATCCCGCGTTCATCGCGGTGATGGCCGTCTAGGACGCATCGCCAGCACTCACGGAGGAGAACAGCAGATGCAGGAGATCCAGTTCATCCAGGCGTGGGCCACCCTCGCCATCGCTCGGGTCAAGACCAGCCGCGACGAGCGGGGGGCCTCCGAAGTGGCGGCGGTCGTGATCATCACCGCCATCGTCGCCGCGGCCGCGATCCTGATCGCGGCCGCCATCATGGGCAAGTTCAAGACCAAGGCCGACACCATCCCCACCGAGTGACTCGGACGGGCAGAGCCATGGCCAGCGCGCGGGACCAGCAAGGTGCGACCAGCGTCATCCAGCTGGTCCTGGTCGCCCCCGCGCTGCTCGCGATGATCATGGCGATCGTTCAGTTCGGGCTGGTCGCGCACGCCCGCAACGTCGCCGAGCAGGCCGCCCAGGAGGGCGCCGCCACGGCGCGCAGGTTCGACGGCACCACGGCCGCAGCCGAGGCCGACGCGTTGAAGTACCTCACCCTGCTCGGCTCCCACACCCTGAAGAACCGCACCGCGGTCGCACACCGGGGCCCTGAGAGCGCCTCGGTCACCGTGACCGGGGACGTGCTCAGCTTGCTCCCCGGGATCAAGCTCCACGTCGAGGAAGCTGCCGCCGGGCCGGTGGAGCGCTACGTCGCCCCATCCGGCGAGTCCGCGAATTCTGAAGGGGCTGGCGGTGGGAACTAACGCGCCTAGCCTCTCGGGGAGCGCCGTTGTGGGCGTGGGTCCGCGCACCCAGGCCTGCGGTCGGGCTTGTGAAGGTGGAGGACTGCGCTCAGGGGATCCAGACCGCGGCGTCGTGAGCGAAGACGACTTGCTTGGGATCGAACTCAAGCAGGCGGGCCATCCAGGAGCTGGCGCGTGGCAGGGGTTGTTCGTGCCCAAGATCGAGCGCTCGCGCGGCAAGCGCGTCGGCGGACCACTGGGAGGCGGTGTCGTGCGCCTGGCCCGCGAGGACGATCGAGCCGTCATCGCACTCGAGGACGACAGATTGATGCCCATCAACGTGTCCGGGCGTAGGAATGATGTGGACGCCGGGCGCGATCTGGGTCTCGCCGTCGATCAGCTCATAGCTTGCTCCGGCGAAGTCGACGAGTTCTGGGACCGTGTAGTCCGTTGTTTGGGCGGTGTGCAGTTCGACCCGCTGGCAAAAGATCGGTCGGTCGCTGAAGGACGGGTTGCCACCGATGTGGTCGAAGTGCAGGTGGCAGTTCACGACGATATCGATGTCCTCGGTCGTGAGGCTCAGCGCTCTGAGGGCGTCCTCGATCCTGACGCGCTGGGGCCGGTACCAAGCCTCGGTCTCAGCGTCGGCGTCGCCGAGGCCGGTATCGAGAAGGAGCAGGCCGGCGGGGGTACGTGCGAGGTAGCCGAGCACGGTCTCGACGCGAGGGCTTCCGGTGTCCGTCTCCTCGGCAGGGCGAACGAATGTCCCCAGTTCGAGCCGTGTCACGTCCTGGATCCGCATTGCTCCACATTAGGAGTCGGGGTCGAGCGAGAGCAGGGACTCGTGGATCTGGCCGGCGTGCGCGGGCAGAGGGTCGCGGCGTTCGTGGCTGCCGGCGCGGATGCGGGCGATCGGGTTCACGAAAGGAACCTCGCGGGCCTTGACGAGCGTGAGGATCGAGCAGAGCACGGCGCCCATGGCGGAGCGGGGATACCCGGCATCGGGAAGCACTGTGCGGACGTCGGCGGGAGTGATGTCGCGCAGCGAGGAATGTCCTTGCTCGGCCCAGACGGAGAGGGCGGGCATGGCCCAGCGCAGGTGGAGCCGGACGGAATCCACGGCATGGGGGATACCGGTGGTGCAGCCATGACCAGCTGGCAGCGCGGCGAGCGGGGCACCGCGTCGGTCGAGCTGGTGCTGATCGCCCCCGTGCTGATCGTGGTGATGCTGTTCGTGGTCGGGCTGGGGCGGATGGCCCATGCCCGGCAGCAGATCGACGCGGTGGCGGCAGATTCTGCCCGCGCCGCCTCCCTGGAGCGGAACACTGCGAAGTCGGCCGAGGCAGCGAGGACCGCCGCGGCAGCATCCCTGGGCGAGGCGGGAGTGAGCTGCACACGGCTGGACGTGCACGTCAACCTCGACAGGTACCAGCCCGGTGGCCTGGTACGGGTGACCGTGTCATGTGTCGCGGAACTCGGCGACGTCGCCCTGGCCGGGTTTCCCGGTACCAGGAGGTTCACCTCCGACGCCGTGGTGCCGATCGAGAGCCACCGGGCCAGCTGATGACGACAAGGACAGCGACGGTGCAGGACGAGGAGCGGGGCGCTGCTTCCCTGATCCTGGTGCTATTCACCATCGCCCTCCTGACCGTGGCCGGCGTGGTGATCGACACCGGGTATGCGATGGCCGCGAAGCGGCAGGCGATCCACCACGCCGAGCAGGCCGCGCGGATGGGCGCCGACGCGCTCAACCGGGGCGCGCTGCGCGACGGCGTCACCCAGGTCGACCCCACCCGGGCGAAGAACAAGGCCGAGGCCTACCTGAGCCTCGTAGGGGCCACCGGCACCGTGGCGGTCAACGGCGGCGAGGTCACCGTGACCGTGACCGGGAAGCAGAACACCAAGATCCTGTCGGCCGTCGGGATCGGAGCGATCCCCTTCGCGGCGACCGCGACAGGGCTCTCGATCAACCAGGACGCGAACTAGCCCGCCCCGCCGGGGTGCGGCACAGACCCCGGCAGCACAGAGGAGAAGATGAGGATGCGACTGCTCAAGGCCGCGGCTGCGGCGATCATCCTGGTGGGGTTGGTCGTGGTGCCCCCGTGGGCGCTGATGCGGTTCATCGGGAACCCGTGGCCGGCCGAAGGCCTGTCGTGGTCGGCACCCCTGACTGACGGGGCCATCATCGGGCTGCTCGCGGTCGTGGTTTGGGTGCTGTGGGCCCAGCTGATGGTGTGCGTCCTGGTCGAGGCGACCGCCGTGGTGACCGCCGATCGGGTTCAGCTGCCAGCCCCCTTCACACTCGGGGTGCAGCAGCAGCTCGCACGGCGCTTGCTGACGGCGATCGTGGTCGCCACCGTCTCGACGCCGGTGGCCCTGGTCGCAGCGGACGTCGCCGCACACGGTGACACCGGGCCCGACGAGCCAGCCCGGAGAGCCACTGGAGCCGCGTCCACCGACGCGCGCAGCAACCCTTGGGCTGCCGCCGGCACGCACACCTCGGCAGGGAGTCAGACCGCCCGTGCGGAGCGGCTCGGCGGCGACCGGCGGCCTGACGCGCCGGCAGGCCGGGTGACAGTGATGCGACTGGACTCGTTGTGGTCCATCGCCGAGCGAGTCCTGGGGGAGGGCGACCGATGGCCGGAGATCGCAGACTTGAACGAGGGCCGCGTCATGAACGACGGGACGCGATTCGCGGCCGCTGACCACATCAGGCCCGGCTGGGAGCTGCTCGTCCCCGGTGCGCCAGCCGGCCGGGCGGCCGCCGAGGTGCTGCCCGAGGTTGTGGTGGAGAAGGGCGACACCCTCTCGCAGATCGCGCTCGAGGAGCTCGGAGACGCCAACGCCTACCCGCGCCTGGTGGAGTCCACCGCCGACGTCGTGCAGCCGGGCGGCGCACGGCTGACCGACCCGGACCTGATCCTTCCCGGCTGGACCATTCCCATCCCCGGGCAAAGGCCCGCCGTCGATGACCACGAGCGTGCCCCCGAAACCCAACAAAGGAGCCGCGCGCGACGCGAGCCGGCGCATGGCACGACGGAGCCCACACCGTTCTCGCCGGCGGAGAGCCTGCCGGATCCACGTACGGTCGACGAACCGCCCAGCACGGGCACGACCGCAGCCCAGGCCGCGGGGGAGGAGCAGGACGACGACGGGTTCTCGCTGTTGCGTGCCCTGCTCGCCAGTGGGCTGTGCCTCTCGGCAGGGGCGCTGGCCCTGGTGGCGGGCAACCGGCGGCGGCAGTTCCGGCAGCGACGACCTGGGTGCACCATCGCGTCCACCCCAGCAGAGCTCGTCGGCGTCGAGCAGGCGGTCGTGGAACACGGGCGGCAGGCGCAAGACGATGTCGAGTTCCTGGACCGGGCGCTTCGGCATGCCGCCGCCTGGTGTCGGGCCAACCGCGCAGCCTTGCCACAGTTGGGCGCCGCCGTGCTCGGGCAGCAGGAGTTGACGCTGCTGTTCGCCGAGCCCGCCGCCGGAGTGCCGGTGGGGTGGAACGCGACCGAGGATGCCCGGGCCTGGACGCTGTCTCGGTTGACGTTCCTCGAGGACGAGCTGCTGACCCAGCCCGCGCCCTACCCGGCGCTGGTGACGATTGGCCAGGACGAGGGCGACCGCACGTGGCTGCTCGACCTGGAACTTCTGGGCGTCGTTGGGATGGCCGGACCTGCCGAGCAGGTGGCGGACCTGACCAGGTTCCTGGTGGCGGAGCTGGCCGTGAACGGCTGGGCGGAGGGGACCGAGGTCCTGTTGGCCGGCGGGTTTGGTGCCGAGCTGGTGCCCCTGAACCCAGCCCGCCTGCGGCAGGTCGACCGGGAGACGGCCATGACCCGCGCCGCGGCGCTGACCAGCGACGCGACTGCCAGCGAACACAACCTGGGCGCCGACCTGCTCACCCGGCGCAGGAACGACCACCTGCTCGACAGCACCGGACCGGTGGTGGTCGTGGTGCCCGGCCGAGCCGACGCCGACCTCGTGGAGGTGCTCCAGCGGCGCGACCGGTCCCGCGTCGTCGTCATCCACGGCGATGACTCCTCACCGGCGCTCGAGCTGAGGGACGACGGGAGGGCGTTCCTGCCGCGCTGGGGGATCAGCGTCCAGGCGCTTACGCTGCCCCAGGCCGAAGCAGACGCGATGGCCGCCCTGGTCGCCTCGACCCGCAACACGGCCGACGAGCCGATGCCGGTCACCGCCGAGGAGACCGGACCGCTGGGCGGGTACGCCAAGGCGGACGGGTCGCTCCGCGACGAGCTCACCGAGCCTCGCCGTACCGACGAGCACGACGCGTCCTCGGTTCTCCCCGCACCGGACGTGGTGTATCTGGCCACGGCCGCGACGACGCCTGAGAACCTGGCGGCTCTTGGGCCCAGTGTTCCCGAGTCGACCCGGGCCGAGCTGGCGGCGATCGACCCCACGCTCGACCAGGACCTAGCCGACTGGTTCGACTCGACGTCCATCCGACCCAAGGTGCACCTGCTGGGGCCGGTCGACGTGACGGCCGTCGCCGGGACCCGGGAGGGCATCTCGAACCTGGCCGGCACGATCGAGCTCATCGTCTACCTGGCCTGCTGTGAGCGCGGCGTGACCGGCGAGCGGGCCGCCGAGGCGTGCGGCTGGAAGACGGTCAAGACCGTGCAGAACCGGGCGATCGATGCCCGCAGGCTGCTGGGAACCCGGCCCGACGGCAGCGACTGGTTGCCGGACGCGGGCAAGACCGAGAGCGCCCGGCGAGGTGTACCGACTTATGAGCTCGACAAGGGCCCGGGCGGCGTACTCGTCGACGCGGACCTGCTGGTGCGGTTGAAGTTCCGCGCCCACAAGCGCGGTGACGACAGCCTCGAGGACCTGGTGACCGCACTCTCGCTGGTCCAGGGCGAACCGTTCGACGACCTTCGCCGAGGCGGCTATGGCTGGCTGTTCGAGGGCCAGCGGCACGACCAGATCCTGGTCGCCGCGATCCACGACACCGCGCACGTGCTCGCCACCCGGGCCGTGGCAGAGGGCCGGACCGACCTCGTCCGGCAGGCTTGCGAGGCCGCGCGCCGGGCCAACCCGCACAGCGACGTGGCCTGGCTCGATCTGGCGGCCGCCGCCGAGGCCGACAGCGGCCGCGCGGCAGCCGACGAACTGGTCCGTTCCCGGATCCTCGACCGGGTCGACGAGGACCTGCCCCCGCGCACCGAGGCGGTCATCGACCGTCGCGGATGGCTGACCGGCTGAGCCCGCCGCCGAACCCTGCACGGCCCCCACCGTTCGGCCCCGTCTCACCCGTGTGAGACGGGGCCGAACCGTGTCCCGGGAACGGGCGCTAGGAACTTCTTGAACTGACCTGGCCCTCGCGGGAGCCCGGAAAAACGGCTTTGACCTGCGGGTTTTGCGGTGGTGGGCCGGCTGGTGGGCGCCCTGGTTCCCCCGACGGCGACGTGGTGGGCGTCGTGGTGGGCGCCGTGGTGGGGGACAGGTCCTGCAGTTGGCGCGTCCTGCTCGCCTCTCCACCGGAGGACCGCCATGTCCACCATCAACGCCGCCAGCGCTCCCGCCACCTATCCGCCCCTCCCGGGCTCACGGGCTCCTGCCCCGGTGAGCACGTCCGGCCAGAGCCAGCTGGCCGAGGTGCTGTTCAGCGACCTGGCCCGGACCGGCAAGTGGTCGAGCTGGTGTGAGGCCGATCCCCGGCTCGAGGGGATGGTCAGCCTCGAGGACGCCGTCGACGCCTGGCAGCGTCGGCGTGATCCCCGCACCTACGCGGTGGTGGCCGCCTTGACCTCGATCGGGTCCCGACGCGGCGGCGACGACGACGACGCGGCGCTGGCGGTGGTGCTCCTGCTCGGGCCGGGGATCGTCCGACTTGGCGTCACCCTGCGCGACGTCTGCGAAGTCGACGACGTGCGCACGGCGGTCTGGGAGGAGGTCAAGCTGGCAGAGCCACAGATGGGCAACCTCGCCGCCCGCTACCTGTTGCAGCGTGCCCGCCAGAGGCTGACCCGGCCCACGGTCGCGGCGCGACGCTCGGAAGTCTCCCTTGATCAGCAGCTCGGTTGGGGCGGACCGCTGCCGTCCTCGCGGTTCGGCGCCGGCCACGTTCATGACCACGGCCGGGCCGTCGCCGCGTCGGCCGCAGACGACCCCGTGCGCGACCTGGTGGACGTGCTGACCTGGGCGCGGGAGGGCGGCGTCATCGAAGCCGACGAGGTCGAGCTGCTGGTGGAGCTGATCGCGGCGGCCAACCACGGAGTCGCCACCGAGGACGCACAGCGACTCCTCGGCGAGCGGCGCGGGGTGGGGCTGCGGACGATCCGCCGCCGCCGCGACGCCGCCGTGGCGCGACTACGCGCCGCCGCCCCGGCCTACCTGGCCGCGACCGCCTGAGCAGGCGTAGTGGCACGCTCCTGCAGCACACCTGCGCCCCCTGTCCGATCCGGACACAGGAGCGTTGCTGTCCTAGGCATGAGCCAGCCAGCCCCCAGCGCGCCCCCCGACCCTAGGCCCACCCCCGAGGTCGTGGCCGACCTACTTGGGGTGGTCGCCGCGCACGACCTCCACCATGCCCTCAGCGACCTCGAGTGCCTGCTGGCGCAGCTGCGCGCCGGCGCCAAGGAGGCGCAAGTCGCGCGCGGCGTGCTCCGCAACACCCCGGCCGAGGTCCTGCGTCAAGGTGTCCGGCTCAGGGCAACACGAAGCGAGCCGACCCGATGAGCACCCCCACCGCCCCGGCCCTCGCCACCACCACCGACGCCCGGCGCGTACGTGCCTACTCCACCCTGGAGCTCCGGGCGGCCGCCTCGGCCCTGGCCGCCGGGAAGTTCGCCTGTCGGCCTCCGACCTCGGCACCGGGTGATGCAGAACCCACCCCCACGGCGACGAGCGCCACCGCGGCCGGAGCGCCCGACGCAAAATCCTGCGCCACGCAAGCCTCGTCCGAGGCCCAGGTCACCGGTTCGCCGACCAAGGTGCCGGGGCTGGGCCCGATCGCGCGGGTCTGGGCCGCCAACGCCGGTGCCGGCGCCTCGACCATCACCCTGGCGCTCGCCGATGCCGCCGACGCAGCCGGGAACCGGACCCGGATCCTCGACGCCGCCGCACCAACCTGGTCCGGGCTCCTCGGGGCCTCGGCCATCGAGCTGGGCGCCGGCGATGGTTGGCGGCGCGGACGGCGAGGCAGGGCCGTGCTGCTCGACCGGCTCGAGGACCCCGTCCAGGCACCGGGCCTGATCCCCGCCCCACGCGAGCTTGCCGACATCGACCTGACCGTGCTCGACACCGGCTGGACGGCCCGCGAGCTCGACACCGCCACCACGGGCGGCACCCGATCCTGGGTCACCACCATCCCGGCGGCCCTCGAGGTCCTGGTGACCCGGGCCAACACACTCGCGCTGAGTCAGACCGAGACCGTCCTGGCTGGACTCGACCACGCCCAGGTGGCCCTCGTTGTCGTCGGCGCCAGCCGCTGGGCGGGCCCCGAGTTCACCGCCGCCGGGCGGCGGCTTCGTCAGCTACATGAGGACAACGCCGTGGTGTTCGTGCCCTGGCTCTCGGCCAGGACCTGGCCCGGTCTCGGTCCCGACCCGCTGCCCAAGCAGCTCATGCACGCCGGCCGGCAGCTGCTGGACCGGATCTCCCTCACCGGGCCGCTCGGTGCGGACCCTGCCTAGACGGAAAGGGAAGTTCAGATGATCATCCACGTCCTCACCGAGATCCTCACCCAGCTCCCGGGCTCCTTGCAGGTCGGCGCGATCAGCAACGTCTGTGCGAAGGCACCCCAGGGCGTCGACGGGTACGTCAACGACGTCCTCGGCTGGGTCAAGTACGGCGTCATCGCCATCATCATCGGCGCCGGCTTCGCCTCCACCGGGGCCTTGGTCGTGGGCAAGCTCGGCTCCATGGGCCGGGCCGCACAGATTGGGGCCTCGGGCCTGTTCTGGACCGTCCTCGGCGCGATCGCGTTCGTGACGATCTACGGCGTTCTCAACGCCATCGTCGGGAACGGATGCTGACGTGTCCCGCCTGACCGGTTTCGCGACCTGGGCGGTCGACCCCCACACCGAGTGGACCCGCACCAGGCTGCAGGTTCTGCTCCTCGGCACCGTGGTCGTGGTCCTGCTACTGATCGGCGGCGGCGCCTGGTCCGTCCTCAGTCTGCTGCGCCCCGACCCAGCCGACCCGGCCACCACCGCCACGACGGCTGCCGGCACACCGGCCCAGGCCGGGACCGCCGAGGACCGGTTGGCCAACCAGCCCCTGCCCCAGGCCCCGCTGGAGAACGCCCAGCCCGGCCCCCTCTCCACCGGGACCACCGGCACCCTGCGCATCCCAACGCCCTCCGCCATCGGGCCTGCGAACGTGTCCACCGGGTTTCCCCACACCCCCGAAGGCGCCCTGGCGCAGCTGATCGCGATCGACCAGACCGCACTCAGCTCGGCCTCGGTGCAGAACGCGCAGGCGGTCATCACCAGCTGGTCCGAGCCCGGCGGCCCGACTGCGCACACCTGGTCCGGGGTCCGGGCGGTGGCCACCCTGCTCTCGGCAGCGGGACTGCCCGCCGACGCCGCCGGCGACCTGGCGGTCACCGTCGAGCCCGCAATGGGGTTCATCAAGGGCACCGTCGGAGCAGACTTCGTCGTCCCCTGCGTCGACCTTGTGATCAGCACCCACCAGGCAGGCACCACCGAACGGATCGCTGCCGCCGACTGCCAGCGGATGGTCTGGGACGGCGACCGCTGGGTCATCGGTCCCGGCGACGAGCCCGCCCCGGCTCCGTCGCTGTGGCCCGGCACCCAGGCGTCCTTCGATGCGGGCTACCGGTGGCTGGAGGCTGCGCCATGAGCCTCCCGAGCACCGCGGTGATCGTGCCGATGATCGACCTCAACCCGCTGGACTGGCTCGGCGACAAGGCCAAGGAGGTGGGCGCCGAGGGGTTCACCTCGATGATGATGGGGTTGTGGTCGGCCGCCATGTGGCTGCTGGAGACGTCGTTCCAGATCCTCGACAGGTTCGTCACCCCCAACGTTCAGGACCCCGACCTCAAGCACCTCTACGGGATCACGCTGTGGGTCTCCCTGGCCGTGGCACTGATCGTGGGTCTGGGCCAGATCGGGTTGGCGGTGCTGCGTCAGGACGGCCGCGGCTTCGGCACCCTGGTCGTCGGCATCATCCAGTACGGGGCGGTGCTGTCGTGCTGGGTCGTGGTCTGCGGCGGGCTGATCGCCGCGACCGCGGGTCTGACCCATGGCCTGCTGCATGCCCTGCTGGACGTCAACGACTTCAACGGCTACACCGCCTCCGACAGCTGGGTCGACACCGTCTCGGGCACCGTCGAGGCCGCCACCTTGGGGGTGACGGCGATCTTCGTGCTGATCCCCGCCTCGTTCGGCTACCTGGTCATCATGCTGGTGCGGGCCGCCGCCCTGCTGATTCTGACCGCGACCATGCCGATCGCGGCCGCCGGCGCGTTGAGCGAAGGCATCAGGTCGTGGATGTGGAAGTCGATCCGCTGGTTCCTCGCCGCCTGCCTGATCTCCCCGCTGCTGGCGCTGGTCCTCGGGCTGGGGGTGCAGATCGCTCACGCCGGCTTCCCCGACGGCGCCGAGAAGGAGCAGGACGAGCTCCTCGGCCAGGCCTTCGAGGTCTCCTCGACGGCCTCCAACATCGGCTTGTCGGTCGTCGGTGCGGTGATCATGCTGGTGGCCTGCTTCACCCCGATGGCGCTGTTCCGGCTCCTGGCCTTCGTCGATCCCGGCACCGCGTCCGGCGCCTCCTTCCGCTCGACGATGAACGCCAACGGCGGCGTCGCCGGCCTGCTCTCGGGTAAGCAGGGCCAAACCCAAGGCGAAGGCTCCGGTGCGGCCACCCAGACCGGCTCCGACGGCCGCACCGCCTCGGAGAGCTCTGCCGACGCCGAGACAGCCAACCGGTTCCAGTCCAAGGCCGCGCATGCTCTGCCGGTGGCCGGCACCGTGATCGGCGGCGCGATCACCGCGACCGGCAAGGTCGCCCAGTACGGCGCCTCGATGGGCGTCGACGTGCTCGGCCAGTCCGGGATCGGGGGCCAGGGCTACTACGACACCAGCCACCACCCCACCGGGACGAAGCGGCAGCAGCGCCGGCGGCGCCCGGTCAAGGATGCCGACCACGACGGCGTCGCCAACGACATCCCACCCGAAGCCCAAGCGGCTGTGGAAGATGGCGCGGTCCTCGGATGAGCGTCTACGGAGCATCGGCCACCCGTGACCGGCAAGGCTGGTTCTTCGGCCTCACCGGCCCCCAGGTGTTCATGGTGCTGGCTGCCGCCTTTCCCTGCTGGATGGCGATGGCAGTCGGCCAGTGGCTCTACCTGCTCGGGCTGGTCCCGCTGTGGGCGCTGGTCACGGTCCTCATCTGCCTGCCCATCCGAGGCTGGTCGGCCTGCCAGTGGATCGGGGTCTTGGTCCGCCACCTGGCCGGCGCCGCGTTCGGCTGGTCCCGGTTCCAGTCCAGGGCGGCCGCCGGCGACCTCGACCTCGGCGACGGGCACAACGACCACGGCGACGCGGGGGAGGCCGACCTGCCCGGCATCCTGTCCGGCATCGAGATTCACGACGGACCGCCCATGACGGGACACCCGGCGCGCCCAGCGATCATCCAGAACCACAGCACCCGCACCTGGGCAGCCACGGCCCGGATCGTGCATCCCGGCATCGGGATGAGCGACGAGGACGACCGGTTCCGGATGGGCGCCGGGCTGGCCGAGATGTTCGAGGCCGCCACCGCCGGGAACCAGATCGACCTGATCGCCCTGCAGGTGCGCACCGTCCCCGACGATGGCACCGAACGCGCCGAGTGGGTGCGCCTCAACGCGCGACGCGAGGAGCCGGACGTCTCCGGCCACGTCCACGCCCAACTCGACACCATGACCGCCGGAGCCGCGGTCCGACGGGAGGCACTCGTCACTGTGGTGGTGCGCGAGGACGTGATCAGCAAGGACGCCAAGCGTGCCGGCCGCGGGGTCGCCGGCCGCGCCCGCATCCTCTACTCCCTCCTAGCCGAGGTGGAGGCCCGCCTGACCGGGTCGATCGGCTGCACGCGCGTGACCTGGCTGGACACCGCCGACCTCGCGGTGGCGATCCGCACCGGCTTCGAGCCCGGCGACGCCCCGGCGCTGGCCGATGCCGCCATCCAGCACCTCACCGACGAGTCGATCGCCACCGGCGTCCCGGTCGCCGCTGCCGGCCCGACGTACGCGCACACGGCGATGCGCTCCTACCGGCACGGCGAGTGGGAGTCGATCTCCTCCACGATCCTGCTGCCCCGCAAGGGCTCCCGCATGGGCGCCCTGGCGCGGGTCCTGGTGCCCTCCCAGCCGGGCGAGCGGCGCTCGCTGACGGTGTTCTACCGACCGGTCTCCCAACTGGCCGCCGACAGGTCCACCAGCCGGGCGGAGATGTCGGCGGCCATGGGGGCCGAGATGCGCCGCAAGGTCGGCCGGGTCGAACGCGCCAAGGACCGCCACGCTGTCGACCAGCTGCGCCAACGCGACGAACGACTCGAGCGGGGACGGTCCCTGGTCAGGGTCTCCTCGGCGGTCTCGATCACGGTGCCCTCGACGTGGAACGCCCAGGACTTCGGCCGCCGCCTGGACGCCTCGATCCGCATGTGCGGGTTCGTTCCGCTCCCGCTGGACGGAGCCCACGACGCCGCGTTCGCCGCGGCGACCATCCCCCTAGGTGCCGGGCTGCCGACCAAGCGCCGCTGACCCCATCCAGCAGGGGAGCTGTGGGTGAGCGTGTCACCGCCGACCCGGTCACGGTGTTGTCCGATCCGCCGCGCTGGCTGTTGCTGTCCCCCTCATCGAGCCCACCAGGTGGAGGAGCGAGCCGATGTCCACGCACACATCCGTGCCGGATGGCCGGGGAAGGCGGCCGCGCGAGCTGGACGAGTTCTCGCCCGCGAGCCCTGCGCCCGGCTCCGACGCAGGGCCGACCACTCCCGCCGAGTTGACGAGGTGGTGACCGTGGCCGGGACCAGGACCACCGCCACGTCGGGCCGCCGCGCCGTCCGGTCGTCGGGGACGAAGGCGGCACGGACGATCGACGACCTGCTGGCCGACTTCGGCACCACGATGCCGCGCAGGGCTGCACCGGCAGCCGAGCCCCCGGCCGACCGGCTCTTCCCGAAGGCGGTCAAGGCACGCGGGACCCGAAAGGTGGGCCTCGGCTGGGCCGCGACGCTTCCGCCGTTGGCCGGTTACCAGATGACCTCCGAGCAGACCCCGGTCCTGTGGCCCCTGATCTCCGGGGACGGGCTGCCGCCGTGGGGAGCGGAAATGGGCTACGACGTGCTCTCCGGTGGCAAGTTCTATTGCGACCCCATGGGGTGGGTGCTCGATGACACCATTCCAGTCACCAATCCCAACATCTTCATCTTCGGCAAGCCCGGCCGCGGCAAGTCCGCGATGGTCAAGGCGTTCATGCTCCGGATGATCCGGTACGGCTACCGCTCCCTGGTCCTCGGGGACGTCAAGGACGAGTACGAGGACATCGCCCGCTTCCTTCGAGTCGAGCCGTTCCGCATCGGCCCCGGTCTGCCCGGCAGGATCAACCCCCTCGACTTCGGCCCACTCGGCCTCGACTGGCAGACCCAAACCCGCGAAGAGCAACACCGGCGCGCAACCGTGACGTTCAACCGCTGGCTGTTCCTCATCCGCGGCCTGGTCGGCTCCCAAGGGGTCGCGTTCACCCCGACCGAGGAACGGGTGATCAACAAGGTCCTGCGACACCTCACCGGCTGGACAGCCGGTTCTTCCCGGCTCGCACCGGTGACGATCCCCAAGGTGTGGGCCGCCCTGGATGCACCGTCCGGCGAGCTGGTGGCCGACTGCCGGTACTCCTCGAGACAGGACTTCTTCGACGGCACCCGCCAGCTGCGCGACGCGCTCGGTGCACTATGCGAGGGCTCGCTGCAGGGCATGTTCGACACCGAGTCGACCTTCCACCCCGATTGGCGCGAGCCGATCCAGACGCTCTCGCTGCGCTCCCTGCACGACACCGGCAACAACGTGGCCGTCGGGATCGCCCTGATGTGTCTCAACTCCTGGGGTCAAGGGATGCGCGAGGTCGCCGCCGCCGGCGACCGCCGCATCGTGCTGCGGGACGAGGCCTGGCTGCAGACCCGCCTGTCCTTGGAGGCGGTGATGGCCCTGGATGCCAACCTGCGGCTGTCGCGGACGGAGGGCGACATCCAGGTGGTCACGTACCACAAGCCCTCCGACCCGCTCTCGGCCGGCGACCAGGGCAGTCAGGCGGCCCAGATCGCCAAGGACCTCCTCAACCTCTCCGACGTCCGCATCCTGATGGGCCAGGACGAGGCCGTCGCCGCCGAGCTCGGCGCCCTCCTGGGCCTGAGCGACCTGCAGCAAGGCGTCGTCACGGGGTGGGCGATGCAGGAGAAGGGCCGCGCCCTGTGGATGGTCGGCGACCAGCGATACAAGGTCCAGACCCTGCTCACCCCGCTGGAGAAGCGCCTCACCTGGACCAATGACGCCATCGACGTCGCCTGAGCCGGTCCTGCGAGCGGGAGCCCTCCGATGAGCCGCGCGACCAAGCTGGCGCCGCTGCTGCTGGTAACAGCCGTCCCGATCCTCCTGCTGCTCACGTTCGTCGGCGGAAGCGGCGCCGAGCGCCCGACAGATCCGTGCACCACCATCTCGGTGCCAGGCGGGGAACAGGTCGGCGACACCCAGCTCGACGCCGAGCAGATGCAGGTCGCCACCGAGGCGGTCCGCGCGGTGCGCGCGTTCGAGGCGACCGCGGACAAACCGCACGCGGCGGTGATCGTGCTCGCCACCGGGTTCCAGGAGTCGCAGCTGCGTAACCTCGACTACGGCGACCGCGACTCCCTCGGCTTCCTCCAGCAGCGACCGTCCCAAGGCTGGGGCACCCCCGACCAGGTCCGGGACGTCACCTACGCCACCACCACCTTCCTGCACCATTTGATCGAGGTCCCCGGCTGGGAGACCCGGAGGGTCACCGAAGTGGCCGCCGACGTCCAGCGACCCGCGGAGGAGTACCGCGGCCTGTACGAGCAGTGGGTGCCCCTGGCAACCGACCTCGCCGAGCAGCTGTGGAGCACCAGCGGATCCGCCGCCACCGTGAACACGCCCCCCACCGACGGCACAACAAGCGCCGTTCCGGGGTTGGTGCGGCTGCATCACGCCAACCTGTTCGTCGGGAAGAACCAGGCACAGTTCCGCGAGGACCTCGGCGCGGTGGTGGCCGACCGGCCCGACTTCGTGACCCTCAACGAGGTCTACCACCGCTCGCCCGGCGACCTGCAGCCCGATGGCTACCAGGCCTGGCACCCGGCCGGACCCCGCGACGCCCGCGACACCGCGGTGCTGTGGCGCACCGACACCTGGACCCTGGCCGGCAAGGGCACCGTGCTGATGCACAACCGGAATGTGAAGTGGGGCACCCGTTACGTCAACTGGGTGACCCTGACCGCCGCTAGCGGATCAATCGTCTCAGTGATCTCCGGGCACGCTTCCCCGGGCGGGCCAGGGCGGGAGGGTCTGTATGCGGAGTTCCGCACCCGGCTCGTCTCACTGACAGCCGAGCTCGGCACACAAGGCCCCGTCCTGTTCGGCGGCGACCTCAACATCCAGTACCCCCACCGGCAGCCCGCCCAGGCGAAGGCCTTCGAGGACTCGTACGCCGCCGCGGGTGCCCGCACGACCTACGGAGTCCTCGGAGAGCCAGCCGGGGGATGGGCAACCGGCGGCGCGCACTTCAACGCCACCATCGACTACATCATCACCGCAGGTGCCCTCCCGGTCAGGCACGCGACCACCGGTCTGCGCCACTCCGACCACCGGATGCTCTCCGCCGAGATTCAGCTGGGCGGGGACCCGGCCGGTGCCGCGACCCCCCTGGGCAGCATCTCCGGCAACACCCACGCCTGCGATCCGACCATGCTGGCCGCCTCCGGCGGAGCCGTCGTGTATCCGGTGCCAGCACACCTCGCCTCGAGCAACCAGAACAACTGGGGGAGCCACGGCGCCCACTGGAGCGCCTGGCACACCGGCACCGACTTCTCCGTCGCCTGTGGCACCCCGGTCCTGGCGGCGCACGCGGGCACGATCGAGATCGACACCAGCCAGAGCTGGGCAGGGGAGTGGCTGGTCAAGGTCACCACGGGGCCTCGTCACCTGACCACGTGGTATGTGCACATGCAGACATTGCGCGTCACGCCGGGACAGATCGTCCAACCCGGTCAGCAGATCGGTGAGGTAGGCGCCCTCGGAAACGTCAGCGGCTGCCACCTGCATTTCGAGGTCCACCTGAAGAACGGGCCGATCTACGGGCCGGACAATGTCGATCCGACCACGTGGCTGGCCGTCAACCTCGGCAAGCCCACCGGAACCGAGCGGTGACTCACGTCGGCCGGCCATTTTCAATGCGCACGATCACACATTCAGAGGTGCAGACAACGGCAACCAGATCGACGGGGTCATCAGGAGCGTCGGGGCCGGCCCTAGCGATCAATGGTCCTGGGATCGCGATCATCGGCCTGCAATAACGCCGCGAGGCGCCTCGTAGAAGCCGGCTACGCAAGTTGAGAGAGGCGCCTCGGGAAGACATCCAGGTTTCAAATCCAGGGGCTCCGCGATCGCAACCATGGGTGAAGTGGGAACCGGCGTCGACGACGAGACGGCACGGGGCCCGGCCAAGGGATGGCACGCTCGAAATCGTCGCGACGTTGAATTCCTTGACGCGGCGGAAGGACGCCCCCATGCGCGACTCGACGGTCTCCGCTGTCGTCAGATGCTGAGCCGTCTGAGTTCAAGAGTGGAGAGGTTCACCGAAGCCGCGGTGTTGTCGGGAACCGGTGTCCAGCCTTGGGGGTCGATGCC
This sequence comes from Nocardioides gansuensis, assembly GCF_003076135.1. Lineage (GTDB taxonomy): Bacteria > Actinomycetota > Actinomycetes > Propionibacteriales > Nocardioidaceae > Nocardioides > Nocardioides gansuensis. Next base: position 382,342 of record NZ_QDGZ01000006.1, read on the forward strand.
GCTGGAGATGACGTGCACGGCATTGCGGGTGAGTCGGAAGTCCATTGCGAAGTAGTCATCGGTGTGCCGGTAGGGAAGCTCGTCGTCGGAGGTGAACAGCTTGCGGAGGCCCTGGATTGGAGTGGAGGCCCGGCTGTTGATATGCACGCCGTACATGTGCGTGGGCGTGAGCAGGAATGCGTTGAGGCTCGCCTCGGGAAACTCGCGGGTGAGCACGTCGAGGGCCCAGCGCAACCCATCCTCGTCGTCACCGCGTTCGGCGATGCATTGCAGCGCGAAACGGAAGTACCGCTCGCTGTCGGTGCTGCCACGCAGCGCGGCGCGTGTTGCTGGCTTGAGCAGGCGCTCGAGCCGATCGATGGGAGAGATGTTTCCGTTGTGTGCGAACGCATACCCGTCCTCCACGAACGGATGGGTGTTCTCCGGGGCCACGCGGAGCCCGGGTGATGCCCATCGAAGATGGACCATGCCCGCCCGGCCGAGCCGCTCCTGGGTCAACCGCGCGTATGCCGGGTCCCGGAGTGCCGAGACTGCGGAGGTCACGGACCGGAGGGTGTGGTCGGTAGGGTCCCGCCACGCCATGCCCCATCCATCGCCGTGCACCGCGGTGAGTGCGGTGAACGCCTCGAAATCGTCCTCCCCCAACACGTCGATGACGGAGAGCGGCTGACGGGCGACATAGCCGAGGAGTCGGCACACGGTGCGGCGAAGCCCTTCTTATCCTTCTGGTCGAATGTTCCGGAGTCCCCAGCACGAGAATCCTCGCCGCCAGCTGGGATGGCAACTGTGCTGCGAGACTGGCGGGGATGCGCACCAGTGCTGTGTCGTGCCCCTGGCCACGCTTTTGTTGCGACGGAGGCGGATTCGCCTAGTGCCGCCGCCCGGTAGGGATCTCGCCTGCTTGTTCTGTTGATCCAGGACCGATGGCTGGCGAGGCGCTTATCCAGGCGGCCGGGCTCTCGTTCTCTACTCTGCATCCCTCGCTCGCGGCGGGTTGATCGCTCCGCAATTTTTCGGTGATGGGAATCATGCAGAAGGCTGGCGCTTGGTGTCGCGAAGATGGTGCTCGACGAAGTGCGCAAGCCACAAAATCAGGCGCGAATCAAGCAGGCCGTACAGAAGGTCAAGGCAAGACGAGAGCGCGGCCGCGCACGCTAAGAGGGAGCCCACAGGTAGGTCGACGCGATGCGACGCCGGTCGCGGGTGTGGAACGTGGGGCGGTTAGTCCCAGTGGTTCCTCCACGGGCCGGCGCTGCTGCGGGCTGACCGGCATGGCCTTTGTTGGTGGGTTGCCGCTGGGATCCCCTCACGCGGAAGAGGGTGGTTCTTGGCTGCCCACTCGAATGGACGTGGAGTCACCGCGCGCGTCATCATCGGCGTATGGCCAAGACCACTATTACTCAAATCACCGACGACTTGGACGGCTCCAAGGACGCGCAGGAAGTCTCGTTCTCCTACCAGGGCACCGACTACACCATCGATCTGGGAAAGAAGAACATGGCGGCCTTCGAGAAGGCGTTGAAGCCGTACATCTCGGCTGCTACCAAGGTATCGAAGCGTGCCGCTAGATCAGGCCGCTCGGCAAAGCCGAGAACCGCGAATCAGAATCTCGCGGCCGTGCGGGCTTGGGCCAAGAGCGCCGGCCTCGAAGTCTCGGACCGCGGCCGTATCCCCAAATCCGTTCTCGCGCAGTACGAGGCGGCCCAGCGTAGTAGCTGACACGTGGCCGCCGGCTGCGCCCGGCTGCGACTTCGGTTCTCACCCATAGGCGGCGATAGGATGCGCATCTGTGTCCGGCCGTCCGGGCACGGAGGTTCTGGACGCCGACACTCCACGCGTCAGGTGCGCGGAGCATTGCTGGCTCGATCAACATGGGCGCCGATGACGTCAACGGCGACCTCGACAACCCGTTGTTCGCGCCGTCGACGGGTGTCGACCTCCTGGGCCGCTCGATAACTATGCTGCTCGGGACGAAGGGGGAAGGCGATGCGCCTGTCCAAGCTAGTGATCCACGGCTATCGCAAGTTGGTGGACACCGAGTGTCGGTTCTCGGGCAAGTTGACTGCGATAGTTGGTCCTAACGAGGCCGGGAAAAGCACGTTGCTAGAGGCCCTCCTCTCGGTGCAGAACGACGACGAGATTCCTCCATCCGCGTACCCATACGGGCAGACTGTTGCCAAGGAATCGGCAGCGCTAGAAGTCTGGTACCGGCTGACTGACGAAGACGTGCGGGCCCTGGGAGAGTTGGACTCCGACATAGTTCCTGCGTTCTACGTGGTAACTAAGACCTACGAGGGTCGTCGCTCGCACCGAACCCACCCTCATATTCAGCGACGCACGCAGCCCCGTCAGGCAGCGATAGCAGCAGTCGCTAGGTACGCGACTACTTCCAGTGCACGAAGTCTCGATCGGACGGATGACGGCGATGGGACCGGGGACGCTCTCGACCAGGTGCAGAACTTGCTTGAGAACCGCGCGCTTGATTCAACAGTGAGCAACGAGGAATGGCAATTAGTCGACGAACTAGCGGCCGAGCTTGCCCGCCCCGAGATCTCGGCTCGGGGACGACAGGCAAGCGAGGCGCTCGCCGACTGGTGGAAGCAGATGCGTGAGGAGAGCCCGAGCGACGTTGCCCTCAAAATGTTGGACGCAAGAGAGCCCTTGTTCGCCATGTTTGGGGACAGCGAGCGCAATCTCCGGTCCAGTTACGACATTGGGGATGTCGCTGATGACCCCCCTGCCGCCCTCCACAACATGGCTCAACTTGCTGGATTGGACCTTCGGTCTCTACGGGACGCGTACCTCGGGAATGACCCCGGCGCAGTCGCGACCGCTACGGAGTCGGCCGATCAGGCTCTGAAGGAGAGAGTCAATGAGGCTTGGAAGCAATCTGACGTAGTTGTCCGCATGCCATTGGATGGGGGCACTCTCCATCTCTTGGTCAAGACTGACGCCCCTCGATACAACCGCGTGGCCGAGCACAGTGATGGCTTGAAGACGTTCGTCGCGCTTACAGCCTTCGCCTACGGCTTGCAAAATGCTGGCGTCCCGCTGGTCCTGCTAATCGATGAAGCGGAGCAACACCTTCACTATGACGCACAAGCCGACTTGGTGAGGATGCTTGAGCGGCAGCAGGTTGCAGACCAAGTTGTCTTCTCGACGCACTCGGCAGGATGTTTGCCTTCCGATCTAGGCACTGGGATCCGAGGCGTTGCGCCCATGGAGGGTCAAGGTCGGAGCAAGGTCACCAACTCGCTGTGGCAGATAGGCCCAGGTTTCACCCCGCTGTTGATGGCGCTGGGGGCCGGCGCCGCGGCCTTCGCCCCATCTCGCTACGCCGTGCTGGGGGAGGGAGCTACTGAGATGCTGCTCCTTCCGACTCTCATACGAGAGGCCTTGAACGTCGACGAGCAACTTGACTATCAAGTCGCAGCAGGTCTCGCCGAAGTCGCCAACTCGGACCTTCGTGATCTCGAGCTCGAGGCACCTCGCGTGGTCTATGCAGTCGATGGGGATGCCGGGGGCGACGCCCACGTGACTCGTCTGAGAGCTGCTGGAGTGCCGCCAGACCGCATCGTGCAATTGGGCGGACCGGGTTCGGGGCTAACTGTGGAAGACCTCCTGAAGGAAGATCTCTACCTGCGCGCAATCAACGAGGTGCTCACACAGCTTGGGAGTCCTCAGCTGTTGAAGAAGGCGGACCTCAATGTCGGCCAGACCCGCGGGGCGGCAACACGCTCCTGGTGTCGCAATGCTGGATCGCCCGAGCCGAGCAAGCCTGCCGTTGCCGTAGCACTCCTCGAGCTCGCAGAAGACACGAAGTTGCTCACGAGGGATGGCGGAAGGGTGCTCAAAGCCATGCACCAAGCATTGATTGCCGGCCTGGGCATTCATCCCGCGCCGTAGGAATCCTACGGAACTGGCTGCCAGGGCGTACCGCTCAAACTGACAGCGACCCGGATCGACCTTCCACCGTCAGCCCAAGGGTTGATATGGGAACTATGCGCCCATTCTGGGCGCAAAGGGCTACGTCTACGCTCGCCGACCGGGGCATGTTGGTGGCGCCGCAGCCGGTTGCCGAATGTGCAGCATGCACCGCGAGGTTGATCAGGCTCAACCGGCCCGAGCGACATCTGCCCAAGTCAGCATGCGGTGGTTGTTGTCACTGCGGTCAACACCGCAAGCACCCCCGTCAGGCGCTGCGCAAGCAGATGCGCCCCTGGACCCCCTTCTCGGGGAAGGGGCCTCAACCGCGGACCGCGGCGAAGTCGACGACATCGTGTCGGGCAGATCCCATGACCGTTAGCGGGCAGTCCTCATGTCCGCCAGCGGGCATTTTCGTGGCCGTCTCCGGGCAGTTTCTCGTGGCCGCAGATCGAGGGCGAGTCCCCCGGTGGGTCACTCCATGTGCGGCCTAAAGGGGAGGAGCGCAGGTGCCGATGCTGTATGTAGCGGGTCGATAGGGCCTGTTCAGCAAGCGAAGGAGTAGGGAGCGTGACATGGCATCCACGGGCTTTTCCTTACACGTGGGCGAGGTCGTCTCCTTGACTGCGCTGGGCCATCCCACCGAGGCCAGGGTGCTCTCCCGATCATGGAGCCCCGCGCTGGGTGAGGTCGTTCAGCTTCGCGAGGAACGCCACGGGCAGCCATCCTGCGTGATCGTGTTGTACGGCGAGCTGTTGGACGGGTTGGTCCCCGCCTGACGACGTGGATGTCCGGGCCTGACCTCGGGCAAGACGAGGAAGCGGCATGGGGCTAGCAGGGCCGTTCCAACGTTGCAGGAACCAGCTTCCAGATCGGTCATCCCTCACCAGGCCGCACAGAATGGGGAACCACGACGCGCGGTGGCTTCGGCATAGCGACCGGGTCGCTCAGGGCCGCCACTCAGGCCGGCAGTCGGGGTGGTCGGCGTATGCGCCGGCGAGGTCGCGGAGGGTTTCGCGGGCCATGTCGGGAGCGTCGTCGGACTTCCAGCCGTCCCCCGCGAACGTCTCCGCGCACCGAGCCACGATGCGCCGCTTGGCCTCGACGTCGGCCAGCACACGGGAGTAGTGATCCGGCGGGTGCGGGCTTCGGCGGCCCACGTGGTGGGTCCGGATCGCGACCCGCTCCTGTCGCTTCGCCCAGGCGTGGTCCTCGGCGAGACGGGCCTGCAAGAACTCGATCAGGGCGTCCATCCCGCTCATGATGCCCGGCCGCGGCCGACTCGGGGCTCGGTCGGTGGCGACACCAGTGAGGGGCCGGCCGGCGGTCGCAACATCGGGCAGCGGTTCGATGCCATCCTCACGTGGATCCCAGGAGTAGAAGCGCTCAACGGGGGCGCCTGTGAGCGCTCCGGCCTCGCGAGGCGCCGCGTCCCTGGGGGCATTGTCGGTGCCCGCCCGCAAACTGGGCGGACCATGAAGCTCCGCATCCCTGCCTCCGCCGCCCTCACCGCAGCCTTCGTCGGCTCGGTTCTCACCGCCTCGCCCGTCCACGCCGGATCGCGCGTCGACGCGCGCAATGACCGGGCCAGCGTCGCCGCCGGTGCCACCAAGACCGTCAACGTGCTCGCCAACGACCGCGCCCCGCGCACTGCCCGGGTCAAGGTGCTCTGGTCGGCCGGCGTAAGCGCCCAGGTCAAGCGAACACGCAAGGTACGCATAGCGGTTCCCGCCGGAACCACCGCCGGGGTCTACAAGATCCGCTACAACGTGACCGCAGGTCGCCACAGCGACAGGGCGGTCCTGCGCGTAACCGTGCCCAGCGCCACACCTACACCTGAGCCGGAGCCGCACTCGCAGTCGGGCACCCTGACCGCACTGATCGCCTCGTTGCCGGTGGCCGCGGAACAGCGCACCGGCTACGACCGTGACCTGTTCAAGCACTGGAACGGCGGTGCGATCTACGGCGACGGCTGCGACACCCGCAGCGAGGTCCTCAAGGCCGAGGCGGTCATCCCGGTGGCCGCCGACACCGCCTGCCCGATCTATAGCGCCCGAAGCGGCGGCGGCTCCTGGTACTCCTACTACGACGGCCTAACCAGCGCCGACCCGTCGTCGTTCGACATCGACCACATGGTCCCGCTCGCCGAAGCCTGGGACTCCGGCGCCTACGGTTGGGACGCCGCGACCCGTGAGGCGTTCGCCAACGACCAAGGCGACGCTCGCTCGCTAGTCGCGGTCTCTGCGTCCGCGAACCGCGGCAAGGGCGACCAGGACCCGGCCGAGTGGCTGCCGCGGCTGGAGCGATGCCGCTACATCGGCGAATGGGTGGCGGTGAAGCACCGCTGGGACCTGACCGCCGACCAGACCGAGAAGGACGCCCTGGCCTACACCGCTGGCGGCTGCGAGAACGTCACCATCGTCATCATCGAGCGCTGAAACGAATGCGTCGATGACTCAGATGCGTGAGGTGCCGCGATCCCATCCCTAGGGCTACGCCTTCCAGCTCGGCCCGGTGGCCTTGCACGTACCCATTCGATGCTCGCCCCGGTGAAAGCATCAGAACGGGCGACGGTCCCGATTCACCTAAGTCGAGCTACGCCTTGGGCGATCAGAATCGCGCGGGGATTCTGCGCGCTGCATTGCGCCCTAGCAAAGAGAAGTCGCCGACATGAGCCCTCGCCCTGTCGAGAGCAGGCGAGAACCGGGGGAGTCGGTGCACGATTGCCCCATGTCGGTCGCGGGGAACGCCAAGCTTGGGAGCAGCGCCCCCGTCTGGATCTCCTGGGAGGCCGCGTCCCAGCTGACTGGGATTCCGGTGCCGACCATCGAGCACGCGGTGCGGGTCGGCCGCATCGCCCGACGGGCTCGGCACGGCACCCCATCCCACCCTGGACCGCAGCGGGATGCTCGAGTGGGCTGAGTGGTACCGCGAGGTCCAAGACCCAGCTCGAGCACAAGCGTGAGGAACGGCGCCTCGAGCTTGAGCGCCGGCGCGTCGCGCGCGAGCAGCGGCGCAACGAGCGCGAGCGGCTGGGGGGCCGCGGCGGCGGCGCCGGTTGTCGGCCGTGAGCCGCCCGAGCCTCAGGGTTGGCTCACGACCAGACAGGCCGCCGAGGTCCTTGGAGTGACGCCGGCCACCGTGCACCGCCACGCCGGCAGCCTCCAGACGTACCACGGCGCGCAGATGTGGGTCACCGAGGTTTCGGTCCTGCGCCTGCGTGAGGAACGCGGGCAGTGGATGTCCTGGCAGGAGGCCGCCGACCTGATCGGTTGCAGCCGGCACGTGGTCGCGAAGCTGCTCGAGGCAGGGCACCTCCACCAGCGCCAGGTGAACCGGACGGCCTCGCTGTCCCGAGCCTCGGTGGAGGCCGCGGCCCGCGTCTATGCCGAGCAGCAGGCAGCGGCCGCCCAGGCGCGGGCGGCCCGGCAGCTGGCCAAGGAGCAGGCCCTCCTCGAACGCACCGCTCCGCCGGAGAACGGCGAGGTGTGGATCGACGTGACCACCGCGGCACTCCTCCTCGGCGTGACAGCCCACGCGGTCCGCCAACGCATCCGCCACGGGCGGTTCCCAGCCAGCCGCCGTGGCGGCCCGCTGTGGGTGCGTCGGGCAGATGTTGAGCAGGCCTCGGCCGTCACGGCGTTCCACGCCAAGGTCGACGCAGTCGGCCTGGGAGACTTCATCTAGGGGAGCCTCGGGGGTGCTGCGGCACTAGGCCCCGTGCCGGCTGGCCTGCGTGGGCTCAGCGGACCACCCGCAGGTGTCGCTGTCGAAATGCGAGGAGCATTGGTGTGCTCGCGGCCGGCTACTTTGACATATCGAGCCTCCTCAGTCAGCGGTCGTCAACGTGCCCGCAACGCGGCATGAGCGTGTATCCGAAGAGCCGGGCTGGATTCAGCCGTCGACCGCGACGAGGTCAACCCAGACTGTCTCCAACCCGGCGGGGTCGGCTTCGTCGGTAGACACGATCAGGCGGGTTCGCCCACTTGGGGCAGGAATGACCAGCATCCCGTCCGCGTCTCCGAGCGACACTGTCTCTTGAGGAGTGGCGATGACGGTGTCGCACAAGACGTGCCTCTCCGTCCCTTCCTCATGAACCAACGAACGCACGTGGATCGTTGCGGTAGCCCAGTCCCAGTCGCCTCCGAACCTGTCGGCCTGGATGTCCTGAGCGTGCCGAACGCACAGCGTGACCACGTCGCGGCCCGTTGCCACGGCGCGCCCATTGAACTCTGTGGGCACCTCCGCCAGAGGGTCGCCTAGCACTGCGATTCCCCAATGCCATGGTCGCGTCAGCGTTATCTCAGCCAGCGGTTGCATGAGCCCGAGCGCAGTTCGACGCGCCGACCCGAGAGAGCACGCTCATCGACACGACCGCTCAGCGGCATGTGAGTGCGTGGGCGAGAGGACCGAGGAGTTGGGGATCGTTGACCCACTGGGGAGGGCAGGACGTGACTCCTAAACGGTCATCGCGCGAACGGCGCCTTCGCCCGTGGTCGGCTGCTCGGCGCCGTCCTACCCTGGACTCAGGGACATGAGAGATCCAGCCAGAATCGAGGCGATTCACACATGTCAGCGATCTCAGGCAACCACGGCGACAAAGACCACGTCCAGGAAGACCGCGTCCACAGCGAAGCACCCGCCGAGGGCGATCCCGAGTTCGACGAAACCGAGATCCGGGCACATTCCATGGATCCTGCAGAAGGCGCCGACGAAGACTGAGCCGCTTAGCTGCGACGAGGACCGCGCTGGGTCGAACGAGGCAGATCACCACGCGCGATTCGCGGCATGGTCGGGCGCTTCGCCCCGACAGCGGCATGGTCGGTCGGCCAGGGGTAATGCACGCGCTCGCGAGCCCGGTCAGGCCTCTGGGTCGAGAAGCCGCACGGCTACGGCTTCCGCATGAGTAGCGTGCGGAGCATCCGGGGTGATGACCACATCGAACTCGAATCGGCCCGGACTGGCGGGGCCGAACATCGTGACTGCTGAGGGACACCAGATGTGCAAGACGCCGGTGCCGTCGTCGACGGAGACCCGAACGCCTTCGCTCAGCCCCCAGAGCTCCAGAACCTGCGCGTGCACTCGCCCGGACACTCCCGCCACGAGGTTCCTCCGCAGTGCCGCGATCGTTGTGGTCGCGCCACGGGCATGCTGCTCTGCCGCCGCGGGACCGGCCGAGGCGAGCCAGTGCTCCGGCCATGCGGAAGGGTGCCAGTCCACCTCCATCCGGTCGCCGTACCGCGGGTGAGGGTCGCGCACGAGGCGGTCTCGCAAGGCGGCTTGGAACGCTGTGTCGTCGAAGCGCAGGAACGTCTGTCCGTCGCGCTCATGACGTTCGACGCGGCCAACCTCCAGGGTCTGGGCGGCGACCTCGAGGTACGAAGTGAGGTCGCTGGCCACCAGGACGAATGGCTCGAGGCCGTACGCCCAAGTGAAGCACGCGCCGCCTGTTCCGGGAGGGCCGTCGAGCTCCACGAGGAGGAATGCGTGGCTTTCGTAGCAGACCGGGAATAGGAGATCGGGTGTCATGCCGGGCTGCTGCTGGTGCTCGTGCCAGCACTCGAGGGCGAACTGTGGATCGGCCGCGTGCGGATGCGGGAACAGAGAAAGGCTTGAGCTGTAGCCGTCAGTCAGGCGCCAGAACTGCTCGACCTCTGCCGGCAGCCGCCAGGGCGAGATTGCGGCTGCGACCTCGCCTACGGCTGCGGGGTTCTCCTGGGTTCGCAGCTCGGATGCACCGAGCACGGCGAGCACTCGCCGCAGCTCGCGGAGGGCCGCACCCATGGCGAGCGCTCGGTCTGACGAACCAGTCACCCGTCAATAATCCAAACCGAGCCGCCATGCCGGGCGAGTTTGGGCAAGTTCCCCGCGGAAACCCCAGCGGTGCAGCGCGCGCTGTCATCGGTGCGGGTTCAGGCGTTGGCACCGACCCACAGGCGGCGGAAAGACGCACGTCTGCTAACACATGGATTGCGTAGATCCGGGCGTGCCGAAGACGAAACGGGCCAGCAATTGGGGCTCTGCGAAACCCCTCGGTGCTCGCTACGCGGCGCGCCCGATGCCCGTGCAATGTGAATCTGATGCTGGTGCGGTGGCTTGGCCGAAGATAGCTGAGCCGGGTTCGAGTTCGCAGCTGCCGGCCAGAGGGCCGACATGAACCGGGTCGAAGCCAGGGAGTGGCGGCCGAGGGCTGGTCGGTCCATGATTCTCCGGGGTGTCGAGGCAGATCTGCTGGTTCGGGCACGCCTGTCGGTGGGAGCGGCTACCGTCCGCAGCCATGAAGGAGATCTGGGCGGCGCTGGGGGCGATCGCAGCAGTGGTGGCGGTAGGCGTAGCCGTTGCGCAGCTGGGCGGTCGGCGCGGCATCCAGCGCAAGGCGATCCGCGAGGACCTCGAACTGCTCAAGTTGCTGGACGGCAACGAGCACGCGCGCGTACGCGCGAGGCTGCGGGCCCGAGTCACGAAGAAGCTCGAGCAGTACGAGCCAAGTCCAGACGCGAAGGCACGAAGCCGAGCACGAAGGGAGCTCGCCGGGGGATTCGTTCTGCTCGCTGCCATCGCGGTGGTGATCATCAACGTCTTCGACGTGACCGGCCTGTGGGTGAACCTGCTGCTTGGTGGTGCGCTCGGCCTTGCAGGCAATGTCGTGCTGTGGATCGTCACAAGCCGACGCGAGAAGGCCGAGCAGGACCAGGCCGTCGCCGAGGTTCAGATCGAGGGTGTGCTGCCCCGCAAGGTGTCCAGCTTCTCCATGACCATGGATCCGGAGAACACCGCAGCGTCAGGCAACGGGCGCAGCGCGTAGCCGCGACGCGTGCATGGACGACTCCGCGAGCGCCACCGGGCCGTCAACTCGAATCCAGCCTTCGGTCCTACCGTTCATGGGCCATGAGGAGCGCCGCCACGCGGCGGAATGACGCTACTTGAAAGGCCAGAGTGGCACACGTACGCGACGTCCCTGCCGGACCTCACCGACGGGGCGGCAACGGCTTGCGCGATCGCTCCCGAAGCAAGGCCTCTTGTCACGCAGACGGGGTGAACATTGGCAACCGTGTCATGGATCCGTTCATGCGGCGTTACCGTGAAGCGTGGGATCACAGGCTCTAACCCAGCGGCAGTTTCTTGCGCTGCGCCCAGGTCAGAGGATCCGCTACGAGTGCTTCGATGACAATTGGATCACTCATCTCTACGAAGGTGTCATCTCTCTGACATCTTGGCCCGCTGAGCACCCGCGTGCGTGGCAGTCTGGGGGCGCCTTCCTCAACATGGAGGCGACCCGCGATGACGGGAGTCGCGATGTAATCACTGATCGACGCATGATTAAGGCCGTCCTTACTGGACCGGACCCAATTCTGGAGCAGAAGGCCGCCGCCTGGATGGCCACCCGGAGCCTCAAGTACCTTCGGCAGAGGCGGGGCCGGTTGGCGACTGAATTGGCGGGGCGCTGGTCCACCGAAGCCCGCGAGCCGATCGACGAGACGGTGATGGCCGTGCCGTTCAACCTCGATGACGGCATGCGGTTCAAGCTATTGGGGCGTCGCGATCAACGGGTGGGCGAGTTCCGACTCCCCGACGGCCCCCTGCTCATGCGGGTCGAGGGTCTCCGCTCGCAAGCCGCCTCAGCACTTGCACGACACGGAGTGCACCTGGCCGTGCCGGACTCGGAGCGTCCCTATGCCAACGCCGGCTGCCGGATCCGGGCCGACGGCCGATGGACGATCCATCCCATCATGAGGGAACAGCTGCTCACCGAAATCGAGCTCGGCTCTTACATCCCTCAAGAGAAGGCGTTACGCACCAGATTCCCGGAGTTCGCCGACTTGCTCCTTGCACTCATCGTGCGTCACGGGCGAATGGTTGAGTCGGTTGACACCTCCACACCCCCGGAGCATCTAGATCCCGTGCTGACCATGATCTCAGGTCATATGAGACAAAGAGCCGACCTAGATATCGACATCTCCATGCTGCAGGCGCTCCTGCGGCAATCACCGCCCGTGGACGATTGGCCGTACGAACCCGAACCCGAGTTTGATGAACCACCCGCAAGGCAGCTTTCAGTGGCTGTCCAAGCAGGCGTCCCCCGATTCGTTTCCTCGACCCTGTCGGCTCGGTGGAAGGCCACTGGATGGTGGTGGGATCTAGGCTACGAGGGCGGATGGGAGTGTCACTTCGCCGGCGAGCGGTATGCACACGGCGCATTGAGCCTCGACGTCCAGAGGGTCATCGCGGGGACTTCTGCAACCATGACGCTCCCTGATCACGCTGGCCAGGTGCTGGAAGCCTGGGCCACACGATTCCCACTGCACGCACCGTTGGCGGCCGCCCTAGAACTTCGCGACCTGAACCCCGACTGGTGGCAGTCGCAGCTAGACGACGCCGCTCTCATGGCGACGGCCACAACCTGGACCCACACCATTGCAGGGCTTCTAGAAGGGTTGCCACGGGACGAGACCATGTACGCCCCGGGTCCGTGCGGGATCAAGGAAACGCTGCTCACCTACGCGGCCGCGTCGTTGATCAGCCTGCTTGGTCCGACGGCCCAAGCCGCCGTCAGCGACGAGGTCCGCGACTGTCGCATTTGCGGAACCCCATTCCGCTGTCGGTCCCTGGGGGCTGATGCCGTGTACCACTTCGGGCAGGATCAGTTCTGCCCGCTCTGTCTTGAGGACGCCTTGAACGGCCTGCTCATCGACCAAGGAACCGATCCGCCGTGGCTGGAAACCGCAATATGGGCGATTCAAGCGGTGTCCTCGGAGTTCGGCGGTCCCCCGTCTCGCGACCAGCTGCAAGCCCGGCTCCTCCCCAGCACTGACGGAATGCTCCAGGTCATCTCTCGCATGCTGCTTCCTGTGCAGGGTCAAGCAATATTCCAAGCCGCGCGGAAGACCTATGCGTGGTCAGAATGGCTGGACCTAGCGGGTGTGCTGGGGGAGGGCACACGCCAGGCACGCGGCACAACGGTTACTGCCAGTGACGGTCACCGATGTCGATCCCTATTTGAGCGACACATCGACGACTTCCTTCACCACCATGGCATCCCTCACGAGATAGAGCCGTACTATCCCGTCCACTCCGAACTCAATGCCACCGGTTTGCGCGCAGACTGGCGACTAGGTGACGGCACCCTGGTCGAGGCTCTCGGCCTCTCTGGCCGCCCGGACTACGATGTGAAAGTCACGCGGAAAGTGCAGCTTGCAGACCTGATGTCCATCAGACTGATCCTGATCTATCCCCGGGACCTAAGGCGGCTCCACGACATCCTCAGAGCCTGGATCCACGAGTAACAGTGGCCCCCCGATCGACGCCGTCGCAGCCTCGACCTCGGGGGACGACCGCTGGGCGGCCGGTTGCGCAAGGGGAGCAAACCGGGGGCCGGACCATGTCTATGGGATCGGCTCCACGTGGCGGCGTACCCGGTCTCACCGTCGAAGCTGGGCCACCTCGGCCAGCCGCTCGAGCTTGTGCGGGTTGCGGATCGCGAAGATCTGCCTGATCTGGCCGTCCTCGATGACGAACGACACGGCCGTGTCGTTCGCGCCGCCCGGGTCAATGCGCGCCGCGATCCCGCCGTTGAGCTCGACGACGAACGCCTTCGCCCCGGGCGCGAGCTCCGCGAAGCGGGCCATCACCGGCGCGAGCTTGGCTGCGCCGCGCACGGGCTTGGGGATCGTCGGGGCGAGGCCGCCGCCGTCGCCGACGACGAGCACGTCGGGTGCGAGCACCTCCAGCAGGCCCGGCACGTCGCCGGTGGTCAGGGCGGCAAGGAACCGTTCGACGACCTGCTCCTGCTCGGTGCGGCTTACCGACATGCGCGGGCGGCGAGCGGCCACGTGCTTGCGGGCGCGGACGGCGATCTGCCGCACCGCAGCGGGCGACTTGCCCAGCGCCTCGGCGATCTCGTCGTAGGGCACGTCGAAGACCTCGCGCAGCACAAAGACCGCACGCTCGGTCGGGAGGAGGGTCTCAAGGACCGCGAGCATGGCGATGGACACGTTCTCGGCGAGCTCGACATCCTCGGCCACGTCGGGGCTGGTGAGCAGCGGCTCGGGCAGCCACTCTCCGACGTAGTCCTCGCGCTGCCTCGCCAGCGTGCGCAGCCGGTTCAGCGACAGCCGGGCGACGATCCTGACCAGGTAGGCGCGAGGCTCACGCACCTCCGCGCGCTCGGTGTCGGTCAGCGCGGCCCACCGCAGCCAGGCCTCCTGCACCACGTCCTCGGCGTCGGCTGCCGAGCCCAGCATCTCGTAGGCGACGGTGAAGAGCAGGCTGCGGTGGGCGACGAAGGGGTCCTCGCTCATGACGCGGACGCTACTCCGGGTCGCTCGGCGAGCGGCTTCATGCCACAGGCCGCCGCGAAGCCGTCGGACTCGATGCCCAGGGCGACGTTGCCGCGCGTGGTCAGGTTGGCGAACCCGATGACAGAGGTGAGCTCGATGACCGCGGCCGGCCCCAGCTGCGCGTGCAGGCGGTCGACCAGCTCGTCGGTCACGGTGGGTGGCGTCTGGCTCATCGCCTCGGCGTACTCCAGGACGTCACGCTCCAACGGCGTGAACATGTCCGACTCACGCCACCGCGGGATCTCCCGCGCCTTGTTGACGTCAAGGCCCCGGTTGCGCGCCTCGAAGTAGTTGAAGTCCAGGCACCAGGTGCAGCCGACTAGCGAGGCGACGGCCATGTGGGCGAACGACTTCAGGCCCTCGTCGCAGGCGTCCCACTTCTCGAGCTTGCCGCCGAAGCCGAAGCTGGCGAACAGCACCTTCTGGTTGTGCCAGAACACGCCTACGGACGTCGGCACCATGCCGAGCCTCTTCTCGATCATCCGCTTGATCAGGGCTCCCTTGATGCCGGTGATCTCGGCCGGGGCGATGCGGGTGGTGTGCTCCATTGCTCCTCCTGTGTAGGTGGTCATGCCATGAAGACACCGGCCGAGCCGCGGGTGTGACACCTCGTGCGGAGCGATCTGCGAACCCGCGGGGAGGAAGTGAGCAGCCGAAGACGCCTCGCGGTCCTGGCGCGTAGGGAAGCCTGGCCCGACGAAACGCTCGAGTGCAGGGTGCCGCTAGGCCGTTGGGCGGTCAGCAACGCCCCCATCCACTAACCAGAGCCTCGCCGTCGTGCGGGAAGGGCCAAGAGCGTCGGCATCAAGGTTCTCGACCGAGGTCGTCGTGTCCCGCGGAGTTTTCGACCACTACGAGGCGGTTCGCAGGAACTGATGCTTGCTCACCCTTCGTGACATGCGGCCGTATGACGCAACACTCCGGGACACCCGACGAAGACGAGACCCAGAGTAGGACCGGTGACGCCTTGCCCGCGCCGGTCATCTGGTGTCTGCCGATTGGTCGTAATCGATGTCGCCGCGAATGCTGTGCGTCCCCTCGTGAGCAGTTCGCGCAAGGGCTCGCCATCCTGCCCGTTCGGCACCTGGCTCAGCTCTCGCAAGTCCGGCATTACGATGCAACGCCTTCGAGGAGGAGTCGCACGCACTGAAGGAACACCCTTGGGAGGGGTCTACTTCGTTCGGGTATCCGAAATACTGCGAGATGGCCTTTTGGACGATGACGAGATCTTCGGCGACATCCTTTGTGGCCGAGGATGGAGTCACGGCTCGTATCAACGGACAGCCATGGCTCGGTCCTCCCGAACGATTGGCAGCCAGGAGTGAGATGGCACCTCGAGCCAGTCGCTGACGTCGGCAAAGCGTCGCAGCAGGACGAGACCATCACCTGACGGAACTGGGCTCCACGCCATCGGTGGGCCGCGATCGGCCACCCGGGAACAGCTGATGGATCAGAATGGTGCCCACTCTGGTGCGGGAGGGGTCTCGTTCAAGGCCTCGCTCACAGTCGCGGGCAAGCTGATGGCGCGCAACTCATCTTCCACGAACGGAATACTGCCCCTATTCGCTCGGATGACCTCGGCCACCATAAGGGCCCCGGGTCCGCTCTCGCATGCGCTCTTAACCAGCCGAATGAATACGTCTCGGACGAACCACCGGTTGTGATCAGCGCCGAGCACAAGGACGCGGCTCAGGATTGAGCGCTGAATGTCATAGTCATCGACCAGGTAGTACACGCGCTCAAAGAAGGCGGCAATCGTGTCGGTGTAGGACCAGGGATGGCTCCCCTCCGCGTACTGGTCGAAGATCCGGACTACGCCGCGGAGTCCGTCAACGTCGCGTGCTGCAAAGGCCTCAAGTACAGCAGCAGGAATGTAGGGGACAAACTGCGTGTAGAGATTCAGGTCGTCACTGTTCTCCTGCAGCAGGCGATTCAATTCGTCCAATTTCGCCACATCGCCGGCCCCGACCTCTTCGAGAAGACGCTTGGCTCGCTCTGTAGGCGGCTGGAGCACGTCAGCGTCATCACTCAGGAGCTTCAACTCCCTTGCCATCTCCATCACCGTCGAATATCGACGGTCAGGATCGTTCTGCGTGGCCTTCTGGATGATGTATCGATGCCGCGGTGGCACACTGGCCATATCCAATGCCGGGAAGGGCAGTTTGCCTGTAAGTAGCTCGTACAGAATCTTGCCAAGCGCGTAGACGTCAGCGCGCGCATCAACTTGATGCGCGTCGGTGAATTGCTCGGGAGCACCGTAGGCGAGAGTTCCCATGCCGACATTCGTCATGGTGAGCGTTGTGCTGTCCGACCCCAATTGACGGCTCAACCCGAAGTCAGAGACCTGCGCTGCGCCGTCGATGAAGAGGACGTTCTCCGGCTTGAGATCCCGATGCAAGACTCCTTCGGAATGCGCATACTCCATCGCTTCGAGGATCTGGCTGAAGACGGCGAGTGCCTCCGATTCGGGCAACCCAGACGAGTTCGCCTGGATCTTGGTGCGCAGCGATGAGTCGGCCCACGGCATGTAGTACCAAGGCGGGTCGTCGGCACTGTTGTGTCCGAGAACCCGAACGATATTGGGATGCGAGAGCGTTGCCTGGCAACGAACCTCGCGCAGGAACCTCTTGCGGTCTCCATCGGGATCGAGGCTTTGCGGGTTCGGAGTCAGATACTTCATGGCGACCTTAACCCCGGTACCCGCGACCTCGCCCTCCCAGACCGTGCCTTGGCCCCCAGCCTGAACCTGGGCCTTCCTGATGATCTGAACGCTCGCCACCGCTTGCTACCTCTCCGCGTGTCTCCCCGGACACCGCGAACGGAACCATATGTGCATAGGGCACCACGCGACTGGGCTTTGCTCTTCTTGCTCTGGCTCGGCCGCCGCGCGACACGAGCAACGCGAGTGGCTGTCAAGGACACGAGGCGATGACCCCGCCGACCTGTCCGAGCTGGGCGTTCGACTCGTTGGGTCGTCGTGGGGCAGGGGTTGCGTCGGTGTCGCGGGTAAGCGAGCCGAATGCCTTGGCGTTAGCCGGTGGAGGTCGCGGTCATTTTCGAGGCAGATCCTCGGCGGACTGCGTCCTGGGCGTTATGGGCTAGGTCGGCTCACTCGACGTCGCATCTAGGCGCCAAACCCGTCTCGGGACGGCGCGAGGTCCTTGACTTGTCGTCCAGGACCTTGGGACCGTGGACAGAGCGCGCGATCGCGGTCTGGGACGCGTGGACAGTCGCACTCGCCGTGTCCGGCCTGGGTGAACTGGTGTTGCTCTTCACGGCATGGAGCTTCGCATCGGCACCACGCTGGACAACCGCCCGGTGGGGTTCGACACGGCCAGCAGGAGGCCGTTCGTCCTGGTCGGAGACCCTGGGCGCGGCAAGACGACGTGGGCGCGGTTCCTCGCGCGGTGGTGGCTGGCGGGGACCACCCGTCACGTCCACGTGTTCGCTGCCAGGCCCGCGGAATGGGCCGACCTGCGCTGCGACCTGACTGGCGTAACAGACCTGGGGCCGGCCGGCTCGATAGTCGGCGAAGGTTGCGCTCCGTGCACCTGTCTGGTCATCGTCGACGACATCGAACGGGCCCCCGGGGGCGTGGCCCGTTTCCTGCCAGTGGGCCGAGGAGCGGTGGTCATCACCTCCCACGGCGGCAACCTCGAGGAGCTGGCGCAGCTGCCGTCCGGGTTCGATTGCCTCGGCCTCCTCAGCCCCGCCGTCGACGGCCCCGACCTGCGGGTCTTCGAAGGACAGGGTCGGCTTGACTGGCCGGCCGAGACGGTCCCGGTCATCCCTGACCACCGCGGAGCAAACGACTTGCCCTGCCACCGCTGGCACCTGTCGGAGGCGGCCACGGGGATGGTGGACCGGTGAGCATGGAACGGTCGCGGGGCGAACGGTTCGCGTCGCAGCGGGTGCCGTTGACGTGGGAGATCCCGGTCGCCGTAGCCGTGTTCACGGTGCTGATGGTCATGCTCATCCCACTAGGTGTGCAAGCCGTCGTGGGCTGGGTGGTGGCCGGCGAGTTCGCCTGGCCGGCCGGCCGCCTCGGCGGTGCTGTGCTGGGGCTGCTGCACGGTCAGTTCGCTGTGGGTTTGCCGGTCCACGTGGCTGGGCGCATGCCCGCCGATGGGGTCATGTGGGTCCTGGCCATTGTGGGAGAGGGGATCGTGCTCGGCGCGGCTCTCGTGGTGGGCCTGTGGATGCGCGATGTCATGGGTGGCACCCGGGTTCGCCACGGCCTGGCTACCAGCGCCCTGTCCGCTGACGCCCTCGGGCTCCCACGGTTGCGGAGGAGCGCCGCGGTGATCCGCCCCGACCTGTACGCCCGACGCCGCCCCTGGTCGGGGCCGCGATGCGTGAGAAGAGGAGGGCCTTTCCGGTGAAGCGACCGCTGATAGACCCCCGTCAGGTCGGGTGGCGGCTGGGCAAGGCCGGCCGGAGCGGCCCGGAGCTGTGGGTGCCGTTCGACCGCACCACCTGCGTGATCGGCCCGCAGGGGTCCGGCAAGACGCTCGACCTTCTCGTGCCGGCTCTGCTGGGGGCTCCGGGCGGGGCGTTGGTCACGCTGACCAAACCCGAGGACCTGTTTCTGACCCTCGAGGTACGGCAGCATGATGGCCGGCCGGTGGCCGTCCTCGACCCGTTCAATCTCGCCCCGGGCACTCCGGAGCTGGTGTGGGATCCGATCCTCGGCTGCGAGGACGCGATGCTCGCAGAGCGGCGGGCGAAGGCCTTCGCGGCGGGCACGGTCAAGGGCGCAACTGCGCAGTCCACCGACCAGGCCGCCCGCTTCTATGCGGGGGAGTGCGCGAAGGTGCTGCAGGCGTACCTCCACGCAGCGGCAATCGCCGGCATCGGGCTCGAGGACGTGCTCACGTGGGTCTCCAGCCCGCGCCAGTACCCGCAGGCGGAGGAGATCCTGCGCACCCATCCCGCGGCTGAGCCGCTGTGGGACGGCCTGCTGCGCGGCGCCCTGTACGGGGACGAGCGGACCGCGGGCAACACGATCACCACGGTGCAGCAGGCAATGGCGCTGTTCTTCCAGCGATCCATCCGGGAGCGATGCGTGCCTTCGGCGCGGCGGCCGGCCACTGACCTTGCGGCGCTGATCGGGGCCGGCGGCACCATCTACCTGCTCGGCCGTGACGACCCCTACGCCAGCGCGTCCCCGTTGATGACCGCGGTCACCGAGCAGATTCTCGACATCGCCAAGCGGCTGGGGGAAACCTCCCCACACGGACGGCTGTGCCCACCGTTCCTCGCGTGCCTGGACGAACTGCCTTCCACCGCGCCGATCCCGACGCTGTCAACGCGAATGGCCAACGAGCGCGCCCTCGGGCTCAGCTTCATCCTGGCCGCGCAGACGTGGCGGCAGCTGGTGCTCTGCTACGGCGAGGACGAGGCCCGCACCATCTATGGCCTTTCCAACAACCTGGTCGTCTTCGGTGGCGGCAAGGACATTCGCTTCTACCAGGAGCTCTCCGACCTGATCGGGTCGGTCACCACAACCGAGACCCGCTACTCCTCGCGCGGCAACGGCTGGTTTGGCGTCCCCGACCCCTCCTGGGAGCAGCGGCGGGTACCCATCGTTGAACCCGCCGAGCTGCGGCGCATCGAACAGCGAAAGGCCCTGGTGCTCTCGGAGATGTACGACCCGATCATCGCGAACCTGCACCGCTGCATCGACGGCCGCCACGGCAAGGAGCTCCTCGCCGCCCAGAGGCGCGCCCGCTTCACCGCCCGCTCCACCACGCCAGGGACCGCGACCGAGTCCCAGACCGAGAGCCCAGCACAGACCAGGCCGCGCCGCGGGCTACCCAAGTGAGGTGAACCTTCCGTGACGACGATCGCCCGGGCCCGACCGCGGGACTGCCAGCTCGCCCCGGCCCCTTGGGCGACTACGCCTCATCCAAGACCGGTGGCGGAATGATGTCGCCGGCCGGGCTGATGGTGCGGCCCTTCCCCGAGCCCGGCCCGGCCGTCCGGACCGCGATACAGCAGCTGCAGCACGCGAGCTTCGCGCCGCCCGTCGACGAGGACGCGGTGCGCGAGTTGGCACAGATTCCTCGGCCGTGGGACCCCGGCTCCTGCACGGGCAAGATCCGCTCCGAGCTGTGGGAATGGCTGGACCTAGTGGCGATGTGGGTCAACGAGCAGCACCTGTGGAACCTGGCCCGGCCGGGAATCCCCGAGTGTTGGCCGGCGCACCCGCATCTGGTGCACGACCTTGCCGTGCTGGCTTGCGGGCGCCACTACACAAGGTTCGCGCTGACGCCGGCAGCGCTGGAGGACTGGCACCGCTACGCCCTGCCGGGCTTCCTCGAGCGGCTCCACGACCGGCTCGGCGACGGCTGCCAGCCCGGCAAGCATCAACCGCGTCCGCGCCACGACCGCGACGAAACCCATGCGGCCACGCCCCAGCGGCAGGGCCGGCGACAGCGGTACACCGACGACGTCGACCGGGCAGCGGCTGCGGCAGCAATGGCCGATCTTCACGAGACGTGGTAGCCATGACGAAGACCACGCCCACACCCGACAGCAGCTGCGAAGGCCGCCAGCTCAGGCTGATCGAGAACCCCCACCCCGGTACAACTTCTGGCCAGGACGAGGCCAGATCAAGCGCCACTACCGTGTGGTCGAGACGGACTACAGGGACCTTTACGGCATGAGTCGGGCGTGCGCTACGAGGGGCAGCGCGTGGATGAGCCACGCTACGAAGAGCCCAAAGCCGAGTCGTCGAGGTTGCACGCTGGGCGATTCGCAGCCTGCGCAACTGGGACCGGGCGGTTCCCGAATGGCTGACGGAACTGGTGGGCTGATCTCCGTCAACCCGCACGTCAATCTCGTGGCTCGAGCATGGCGGCGGACACCCACATGGTGACCAGGGACCAGCCGCCCGCCTCGTCGGGTGCGACGACCGCGATGTAGCCCTCCCATGGGGCGTCAGGTGTCGTACGCCTCCAGGAGAGCAGCAGCGCTGCCTGACGGCCGCAGGGACCGACGTACCAGCAGTGCCGGACCTCGGGTGCGGCCGGCGGGTCCTGGCGGGCGCGGGTGTTCGCGACGCGCTGGGCGAGGGGCTCGCCTCGTCGAGAGCTCATGCCGCCGGCCATGGGGTCCAGCGTGCCACCGGGATCCGACACCTCGAGCGGCTCTCGTCCGGAACAGCAGCTTGTCAGCGAAAGGTGATCGTGCGTGAGGTCGATCCGGTCCGTTCGCTGTTGGATGCGGTGACGGCGCGGACCTTAACCCGGCCCCCGAGATAGCGGGCTCTGATCACAGCGCGCCCCCGGTCGTTCGTGTACGTCTTCGTGCCTGGGACGGTACGCCACGCGCCGCTGCGCTTGGATTGCAGCTTCACCGAGGCATAGGGAGTACCGAAGTAGCCGGCGGGGCGTTCGTCGCGCGAGGTGACAATGAAGCGGACTGGCTGGCCCTTATCTGGGTCGCGGGGGCGGGCCTTGATGCGGGTAATGGTCATCGGGAGTCGGAAGGTGGCCGAGCTCGGTGTCGCGGTGATGGGCACGCAGTCGTAGTCCGCATTGCAGGCCGTACCGGAGCCGGTGATGGTGTAGGTCCCGGGCAGGTTGGGGTCCTCGCAGAGGAAGAACGTGCTGCCAGCGTCTCCGGCATCGACATAGGCGGTGTCAGCCTCGTTCCCGTCGGGGCCGGTGAGGACCAGATTGACCCACCAGTCTGCATGCCCCGGCGGCGGCGCCACGGTGATGGTGAAGGGGTAGTCGCCACAGGGGTCGTACAGAACGCCTCCGGGCATGGTCACCACGACTTCTCCGGCGGCCGCAGCGGGTGCTGCGGGGGTGAAGGCGAGAGTGAGCGCCAAGGTGAGGCTGGCGACAATCCAGCGCATGTCTGTGAGGCTACGCCGAAAGGGGCGCGTGTCTACCTCCCGAATCAAGAGGCCTGGGACGTCGTGGTGGAGGTCATCCGCACCTGGTGATCGGCGCGGCCTCTGGCGTGTGGCCTTCACCCCGTGAGTCAGGCGGGCTGTCCAGGCACGCGCATGGGGGATGGGGCGCCGGGACAGCCACCGCGCCGAGAAATAGCGGGGGTCAGGTGGCGCGCCAGAGACGCGGGAAGCTACCGCCTGTCGTGCACCGGCCTGATCTGGGCGTCACGGCCGCTCTCGCGGGCGTGAACGCACGACCCGCCGCGTCTTGGCGTTGTCACGCATCACCCAGGAGCGCGGGGCCGGGGCGTGCACCAGCCTCAGCCCGGCGACTACGTGCTGATCCATAGCCGTCGCACTCGCACGCGCTGCCGCCCTCAGTTCGACACTCCTTGAGCGCCGGATACTTGTGTGCGACAGAGCTACTGCCGCCTCAGCACCATAGTCATCAGCACGGCCGCGAACCGGCATTCATCGGAATAGCGGGTGCCAGAAGATGCCGTGCTGTTCGGCGTCGTCGATCCTCTCGATGAGTGCATCCGCGACGCTGATGGGCCCTTCCAAGATGGCAGTCAGGTCGTAGCCGTCGATGAGTACAAGGTTGTTGCGAGACCCTCGCGCGACGTTGCGCAGGTGGTCAAGGAACGCCGTCGTTGTAGCCGGCCATCGAAACGAAGAGGCCGCGGGTGCTCTCGAGTTTGCTGTCGACGTTGGCCTTGAACTTGACCAGATCACCAAAGTCCGGGCCGCTGCTACGCCTTATGGCTTCCACCAAGTACGTGAATCCCCGGAAGTGGAACTAGCCACCAGACCTGCCGTGATCCGGATGCGTCAAGTCGCCGCCTTTGACTTGCCACAGCCCGGCTCCGGCCCGCACGCTTCTTAACGTCCGCCGTGCGCCTGTGCTTGCCGGTCGCGGGGCGTTGTTACCTCAGAACGATCTGGAGCGAGGCGGGGCCTAGCGGGTTGGTCCTTCGGCATCCGGCCGCGGCATTGCGTTTTCATGCCTGGTGGCTGGTGCGGGCGGGATGGGGGCCGGCTGCTTTCTGGGTACGGTCGCGGGGGTGCCTCGCATGGTGTCAAGACGCGGCGTGTGGACTCGTTCTTGCAGTTCGTCGAGTCGGGCGTGGGTGTAGGCGGCGCGGTTGCGGTCGCGGTCGATGCTTTCGGTGAGGGTGTGGTGTTCGAGGAGGCCGGGGGAGAGGTGGAGTCGTCGGTTGGGTCGGGTGAAGGCGTCGGGCCAGGTGTCGGGGCCGCGGGCCGCGAGGATGCGAGCGGACTGCTGGACGATGCTTTGGCGTGTGTGGGGGTCGGACCAGTGGCCGGCGGTGCGGAGCAGCTCTTCGATCATGGCGTCGCCGAGCGGAACGCGGTGGGTGAGGGCAGCTTCGATGGCGGCGGCGCCGTGGGTCTCGTACAAGCTAGCGGGGTCGAGTCCGGCAGGTAGGGCGAGAACAGTGGGGTCGAGGTCGGCGGTGGTGAGGTTCCAGAAGGCGGTCTGGGCGGCCTTCCAGCCAGCCACGTCGGCGTCGGTGGCCACGGCGACACGGTCGCGGCCGGAGCCGGGGCTGAGGTGGCGGAGCAGGATCTTGATCTGGTGGGTGGTCAGGGCGGTGCCCATCGGGGCCAGCCCGATGGCGGTGCCGCGGCTGCCGAGGGTGATCGCGTAGGCGTCGAGGGGGCCTTCGACCAGGACGGGGAGCGCACCGGCGGCGAGCGCCTCGCGGGCTTCGGGGTAGCCGAAGAGGGCTTCGCCTTTGGTGAAGATCAGGGTGTTCTTGGTGTTGAGGTACTTGGGTCCGGCGTAGTCGCGTTCGCCTTTAGTGGGGTTGCGGCGGCCGAGGAACCCGATGACGGCGCGGCCGTCGGGGTCGTCGGGGTCGCGGATGGGCAGGATGAGGCGGTCGCGGAAGGCGTCGATGCATTCGGTGGTGCCGTCGCGTAGGTCGCGGAGGCGGATGAGTCCGGCCTGCTCGAGTTCGTCGAGGGTGGCGCCCAGGCTGGTGAGGTGGGTGAGCAGGCTGCGTGGCCCGGGGGGTGCGTATCCGGCGGTGAAGCGCGGGTGGTCGAGCAGGTCGGTGCCCAGGCGTGCGCGTAGGTAGCCGGGTGCCCAGGAGCGCGGGTAGCGGGATTGGTAGTAGGCGAGTGCCTGCTGGTTGAGCTCGAGGAGGCGGGCGGTCGGGACCTGACCGGGGTCGGGGAAGGCGAACTCGGCGTCGACCTCGGATTCTGTTTCCCAGGGCGGCGTGTGGTGGAAGGGGTTGTTCGCGATCGCGTCGAGTGCGTCGAACGCCGGCTGGTTCTCCGGGTCGTTCCCGGCGTCGTTGGGTGGCTCGGCGTTCCGGTGGATCTGGTGGTACTCCGCCGCGGTGGGCTGGTGGGTGATGATGCCCGTGTCGGTGTCGCGGTAGAGGGCGGTCAAGAGCTCGTCGAGGTCCTCGGGCGGGGCCAGGTCTGGCTCGTACTCGGCCGCGGCCGCCGGGCCCATCTCGCCGTCGAACGCAGTGGTTCCGTAGTGGGAGTCGTGGTCGTGGGGCGGGTCGGTGAGGAGGGCGATGCGTAGGACGAGGGCGTCGGCAACCTCGACGCCGGTCAGGGTGCCGTCCTGGGGGATCCCGGCCAGTCCGGCGGTGAGAATCTCGGCGGGGGTCCAGCCGTGGTGGAGGCAGGCTTCGTCGACGGCGGCGACCAGCGCCGGCCAGGCGTGGGAGTGCAGGAGGTAGTCGGCCCTGGCCGGGCCGAGGAGGTCGGTCAGATCCTGACGCCAGGTGGGCTTGAGCAGGTCGGCGGAGTGCTGGTCGGCGTCCAGGGCGGCCGGGCCGAGGTGGGGGACCAGCCGCCACCAGAGCGCGGCGGCCGGGTGTTCGTCTGGCAGCGGCCGGGCCCCCCCATTTCTGTTGGGGTCGGGCGCGGCGGCCGCGGGCTGGCCTGTGAGGGGAGAGTGGGTGGTGGGGTCGGTGGCCAGGGCTTGGGTGATGTAGTCGGCCACGGGGAGTCCGGCGCGTTCAAGGCGGGCCAGCCGGAGGCAGAGTGGGGTGATCCAGGGGTCGGTGCGGACCGGTTCGGGCAAGGCCTGGTACCAGCTGCGCTGGGCGAAGGGGTAGCTCGGCCGGGCTTGGCGGACGGCCCGGTTCAGGGCGGCCTGGTAGTCCCCGGGGGCACCGATGGTGCGTTGCCCGGTGGGCCGCAGGTCGGTGCCGGGGGTGTCGGTGACGGCTCGCCACACGGCGAGTTGGGCGCGCAGATCTGCGTCGGAGTCTTCGAGGAAGGGCTGGGCCCAGGCGGGTGCCGTGCCGCCGGTCCAACTGTGGGCGAAGTCGGTGACGGCGCCGGCGCGGTCGAGGACCTGCTGGTGTCGCGCGCCCAGGTAGGGGCCCCAGTCCAGGTCGTCGGCGAGCCGGGCCGGGATGCCGGGCAGCCACGGCAGCGGACCCACCGAGCTGGAACTGGAACCAAGGGGCGTGCCATCGGCGCCGGACTCGGACTCGTAGAGGTGGTGGTCGATGCGGGCGTCGAGGACAGCGGCGGGGTCGTGGGCATCGGCGAGCGATCCTGCCCGGACGGCGTGGGTGAGCAGGGTCAGCGGGTTGTGGTCGTCGAGGGCGAGGAGGGCGAGGTGGGAGCGGAGGGTGGGCCAGGCGGGTGCGTCGACCAGGCTGGTCTCCAGGCCGGTGGAGAGGGCGTCGGCGTGGGCGTCGATGCGTGCCATGCCGGCGGGTCCGATGAGCTGTTCGGCGCCGTAGGTCAGGGCGTCGTGGTAGCGGGCGGCGGCCTCCTGGAGCAGCCGGCTCGGGTCGGTCTGGTCCCGGGCGGCGGTGGTGGCCGAGACCCGGGAGCCGTCGCGGCGCAGGATCTCGGTGAGCTTGTCCAGCGCGGTGGGTGGGATGAGTGCCTCGGGGCGGATCAGGGTGTGGGGGTCGCCGTCGCCTATGACGGGTAGGTAGAGGTGGTTGGCGAGCTGGCCGCGGGAGAGCGCGACGTAGAGCAGGTTGCGGTCCTCCTCGCCGGTCAGCAAGACGTGGCAGGTGCCGGTGGTGATGCCCTGGGCGCCATGCACGGTGGTGGCATAGCCCAGCTGGACCTTCGTGGCGGCGTAGTCGGCCGGGAGGGTGATGGTCTTGCCGAGCCGGTCGTGGACCACGGTCAGGGAGCCGTCGAGGTGCACCCGGTCGACGGTCCACCGGTCGCCGTTCTTGACCCAGTCGGTGCTGCTCAGGGCCAGCAGCCGGTTGTTCTCCCGGGTGATCACCGGGTCGCCAGCCGAGACCCGGGTGCCGTCGGCGAAGGTGAGGAAGCGGCCGATCTGGTCTTCGGTCTGCCCGGCGATTCTGTCGTGGCGGGCCCGGGTGTTGAGCTCGGCGACCAGCTCGCGGGTCGGGGCGATAAGCAGGGTGTCGGTCCCTGCGGCGTGGTCGGCGGCCCAGGCGGCGTAGGCCTGGTCGGTGCACGAGCCCAGGTCGCCGACGTGGATCCGGCCGCGGTCGGCGTAGAACCCCAGCGCGGCGGGGTCCCCGTCGCGGACGGCCAGGGTGGCGGCGGCTTCGGCGACGTTGAGGCTGCCGTCGGGGTGCAGGAAGCGGCGGACTTCGCTGAGGGTGACGGCGCCGACCTGGTGGGCGAGGTCGCGCAGCACCCCGCCGGCCGCGACGGAGCCGAGCTGTCGGTCGTCCCCGATGAGCCGCACCTGACCACCGCGGGCGGTGATGTAGTCGATCACGGCGGCCAGGTCGGTGGTGGCAGCCATCCCGGCCTCATCGATCAGCACGAGCGTGGTGTGGTCGATCTCCTCCACCCAGCCGGGCGCGGCGCCGTGGCGGAGGTGCCAGACCAGCTTGGCCAGGGTGTCGCTCGGAACCGGTTCGCGCGCCGCGTGGTTGATGGCGGTGCCCAGCTGCTCGGCGGCGACGGCCGAGGGAGCCAGCCCGATGACGGTGCCGCCGGCGTCCTGCCAGGCGCGGGTGAGGACCCGCAAGGCGGTGGTCTTGCCGGTCCCGGCCGGTGCCAGCGCGAGCTGGAGCTGGCGTCCGCTGGTGGCCATCTCCCGCACCAGGGCCTGCTGGGCCGCATTCAGGATGATCCCGTTGGCGGCGGTTTCGGCGATCGCGATGCCGACCCGGACCGGGTTGATCCGGCGGCCGCCGCCCCGCCGTGCGGCGGCGAGGATCCGTTGCTCGGCCTCGAGGACCGCGCGGGAGGTGTAGAGCCGGGCACCGGCCAGGCTGTAGACGCTGGCGCCGTCCTCCCGGGTCAGGGCTGCGGGGATGG
Source organism: Nocardioides gansuensis (assembly GCF_003076135.1). Lineage (GTDB taxonomy): Bacteria > Actinomycetota > Actinomycetes > Propionibacteriales > Nocardioidaceae > Nocardioides > Nocardioides gansuensis. Next base: position 409,774 of record NZ_QDGZ01000006.1, read on the forward strand.
CGACACCGAGCCGGGCGGCCTGCTGGGGGTCGGTGAGCGGATCCGTGTTCTGGAAGGCGATCGAGTGCTCGTCGATCGCGGCCGCGACCACCCGGTCGACGGCGGTTTCGAGGGCACCGAGCCCGATCCCGCACGTGCGGGCCTGCCGGGCGGCTTCGGCGCGCAGGTGCCAGACCTGCCAGGTGGCGCGGTCCTCGGCGACCCGCTCGACGACCGCCTCCGCGGTCTGCGCGACCCACTGTTCGGTGACCTGTTGCACGTCGGGGCGGTGCCCGAGCACGGCGTCGACCATCCGGGCGACCGCCGACTCCGAGCCCAGGATGGTGACGGCCTCGCGCCGCCAGGCGGTGCGCTGCTCGGCCTCGGAGCGGGGGGCGTGCTTGGCCTGCCGGGTCTGCTCCCACGCCTGCTGGCCCAAGGTGACGGCCTCGCCCTCGGTGGGGGACGACCGTGCTCGGCCTGGAACGCGGCCGCTAGCTCCCGGCGGCGGGCGTCGATCGCCTGGTGGCGCCGGGACCAGGCGATGGCCAGCCGCTCGTCGATGCCGACGATCTCCCGCACCGGACGCTTGCCGGCGCCGGTCTTCAAGCCGGCGTCGCGGGCGGCGAACCGCACCCCGAGCCGGGCGACGAGCTCGCGCTCGAGCAGGGTGTTGTACGTCTCCGACAGGGTGACGTTGGCCTTGTAGAGCACCCGGCCATCGACCGCCAGCCACCGTCCCTCGGCGTCCTGAACCTTGTTGCTGACCGCCACGTGCGTATGCAGATGAGGGTCGGAAGAGCGCGCGTCGCGGTGCGTGAACATGCCCGCGATCAGGCCGTGGGCCTTGACCTGCTGGATGCCGCCGCGCCCGCGGCGGGTGTACAGGACTTCCTGCTCCAGCCACTCCAGCGTCTTCTGCACGGCGGCGTGGTGGGCGTCCTCGACCTGCTTGGCGACGTCGCGATCGGCCAGCGCCCACAGCGTCGAGGCCGACTTCACCGGCGTGAAAGTGAGGTCATACCCGGCGACCGCGGTCGTCTGCTGCCGGATCGCCTTGGCCATGAACCCGCCCCGCTCGCGGTCATCCAGCGGCGCGCGGCCGTGCTCCTGGGCGAACAGCTCGTCGCCCAGCTGGGTGCGGATCTGGGCCCGCACCTCGGCCGGGACAGGGGTCTTCCAGTGCTTGCCCTGCGCGTAGTTGTAGGTGGTGTAGCGGCGCGCGGACTCCTGTACGAACTCCGGGGCATTGCCCCGGTAGACCGCGAACACCCGTCCCAGCTGGGAGGCCCTCTTGGCGGCGAACACGCTCTTGCCCGCGTCCAGCGCGGCGTTCTCGAGCCGCTCGGCGTCGGGGTGCCGGCCCTCGCCGAACAGGTTCCGCATCTGCTGCTCGGTGACCTCGGTCCCGACCTCGAGGCCGAGCGCGGCGAGTCCGGCGCCGAACCAGCGGCCCGGCGACTCGCCCTTCTCGGTGTAGTAGTCGGCCAACCCGCGGTGACCGCGGTCGGTCGCGTCGTGCACGGCGACCTGGCGAGTCAGGTAGGTGTACCCGTCGCCCGCGGTCAGCTTGTGCAGCCCCATCACACCCCGGAACAGCCACCCCGCACGGCCGAAATCGGACGCCACACAGTCAGCCGGGTCCGAGAGTGGGCCCCTATGTTGCAAGGGGTCTGTGCCGGCCTATTGGAGTTAGCCTGTGTGGCAGGTGGGTGCGGGCGAACGCTTGAGCGAAGAGCGGGCTCGAGGCTGGAAGGTCCGTCACGCCGCTGGCT
>NZ_QDGZ01000007.1 GCF_003076135.1 Nocardioides gansuensis
GTAGTCGTTGTACTCCGCGTCACCCTCCCAGGTAGGGGCGTACAGGACCGTACGCCGCGAGCTCGGTGCCAGGAGCGGTGTCCGGCGCAGGTCTAGCTGTGGCCGACCGATGCGTACCAGTCGGCCGCCGTCGAACTCCAGCAGCCCGGCGAGGTACCGCTGGACGGCGGCCTCGCCGGCCACAAAGACCCGGTCGTAGGCCTTGGCGTTGTTGCTCGCCATCGAGTGCTTGTCGCTCTCACCGTGGTTGATGTGGACGTGCAGCCGGCGGCTGTCGAGGAGGGACTCGAAGTTGAGCACCGAGTTGTTGCAATACAGCACAAGCTTCGCGTCCAGGCCGGCGTAGAGGTCGGTCAGCTCGTTGAGTGTCGCGGCGGTGAACAGGGGCAGGTCCGTTCGTGACTCGATCACCGCAGCGGACTCGGGGTCGCGCAGGACGACGCAAACCGGATGCACGTCGTTCAGAATCTCGAAGACGTCGAGCCACTGGACCAGTTGGTAGGTCCTGCTGGGGTCGCCCGCGAAGTAGGCGATCACGGAAACCTCGTTCACGAAGGGATTCTAATCACCGCCGGCAAGCCCTGGCCGCCAACAAACCCCGGCCAGCGATTGCGCCACAGCCGAGCGCACCCGTCGACCGAAGGGCAGGGCCGGCGGAGCTCCTCGAGCGCGGGCCGAGGTGTGCCGGCGATGTACACCGACCACGACTTCCTTTGCACCAACAGCAGGCTGCTGCCGCCCGCACTCCGGTGACCCAGGGTCAGACCGAGTAGACCCCAAGGTGTCGGCTGCGCCGCGGCCGTGCCCATTGGCGTGCACATCGGCGCGCACGCGCGAAATCGCAGGAGAGGCAGGAACGGCCGGGCTCACGGCCGCTGGCTCACTTCTGGCGCTTCAGTGCCCGGATGAGGCGTACCCAGTTGAGCCAGTGGCGTCATCGTCAAGCGGCTGGTGATGTTCCGCACCGTCCTCCAGACGACACGGCCCAGGCACGGCGCGCTCCGACGAGATCCAGCGCTCACCTCGCCGACGTGGTCGTGACCGGGACGGCGCCGATGAGTCCTGCGGCAGTGCAGGAGGTCGCCCGACCGGGACCCTCACATCGGTGCGGACTTCATCGCTGAGCATGCGCTCCGCTTCGTCGACTTGCCGGCGACCATCATGGCGACAGGTCGAGGGAGGAGGCGTCGAGGTGGCCAGCCGCCCTCGACAACCCGCGCGACTACTCCTGCCAGGCCTACTTCTCCGATGCCACCGAATGGATGATCCTGGTCCGGCAGCCGCACTGCTGGCCGTTCCTCGCGGCCTGCCCGCTCCTATCGCCCATTGTCCGACCCAAACGTCGGGACGCTGAGCGCATTGACGATTGCGATGCCGCCCGGACAGCACACAGCAGTGACGCGACCAACGACGCCGCTCGCTGCAGGGTTGCTCGAGAGCGCCATAGCCCCAGCCGGAGCAGCTCGATGAATGGAACCAGCACGACCAGCGCAGCGGGTTTCCCAGGCGGCTACACGGGTACGGCGCCGGGGCGGCCGGCCTCCACGGCCCAGCTGCTGTCGATAGTGGCGGTTCCGGACAAGTCGGCTGCGGAGGGGACCACGCGGTAGTCGGCCCGCAGCGTGTCGGGGGTCGCGGTGATCCGGGTGTAGCCGCGCAGGTCGGGGTTGAGGTACTTCACGTGGGCGTTGTTCGGCTGCGCCGCCTTGACCGCCGCCGCCCAGCCACACCCGGAGCTGATCGAGGTGCCGACGAACTCGGTGGCGAGCACCGGGGTCTCCGGGCGGCTGAAGTCCAGGCGCAGGTCGTTGACCCACGCAGAGTGCCAATCTCCCGTCAGCACTACGGGGTTGGCGGGCCGGGCCTGGTCGATAAAGGACAGGAACCGGTTGCGCGAGACGGCGTACCCGTCCCACTGGTCGTGGTTGACGCTGACGCCCGGGCCGCCGTCGTAGTCGATCTGCGCCATGATGGTCTGCTGGGCGATCAGGTTCCAGCGCGCTGTGGACCGCTCCAGGTTCCCGAAGAGCCAGCGCTCCTGCTCATCCCCCATCAGGCTCCGGGTGGGGTCGTTCACGCCTGGATGCTGCGGGCCGCCGGGAAAGGCCTCGGTGAGCTGGTCGGAGCGGTACTGCCTTGTGTCGAGCACGTGGAAGCTCGCGAGCGTGCCGTAGTCGAGCCGGCGGTGGAGCAGCATGTCTGGGCCTTGGGGCCGCTGTGCCAGGCGGAGGGGAAGGTGCTCGTAGTAGGCCTGGAAGGCGTTCGCCCGGAGCTGGAGGAACCGGCTGGGTTCGTTCGACGGCTCGTTGTCGGGCTGTGAGATGTCGTCTGCCCAGTTGTTCTCGATCTCGTGGTCGTCGAAGGTGACCACGAACGGGAAGGCGGCGTGCGCGGCTTGGAGGTCTGGGGAGAGCTTGTGCCGCGCGTGGTTGGTGCGGAAGTCGGCCAGGGTCTCGTCCGTCCGCCGTTCGTAGGTGTAGTCGCCGACGTGCACGACCAGGTCAAGGTCGTCGGACAGCATCGCCCGGTAGGCGGCGTACCGCCGGCTTGCCGGCAGGGACTGGCATGAGGCCAGCGCGAACGCCAGATGGGCCGGCGTGCTGCCTGTCGCCGGCGCCGTGCGGGTGTGCCCGATGGGGCTGAGGACGTCGCCCACCCGGAACCGGTACCAGTAGTCCCGGCTCGGCTGCAGCCCGGACACCTCCGGGTGCACCGAGTGCCCCAACTCGGGCGTCGCCTTCGCGGTGCCAGCCTTCACCACGGTGCGGATCTCGGGGTCGGTGGCGACCTGCCAGGTGACAGGGACCTGGACGCCGGGCATGCCGCCCAGGCCGTCCCGCGCCAGCGGCTCGGGAGCCAGCCGGGTCCAGAGCACGAAGCCGTCCGGGGTGGGGTCACCCGAGGCGACCCCGAGGGTGAACGGGTCGCTCGGGAAGCGCGGGCTGGCCCAGGCCGGCGCGGCCGAGTAGCCGTAGAGGGCAGCGGCCGCGGCGGCGCCCCCGGCGCCGGCGAAGGCGAGGAAACCGCGACGAGAAAGGGGCCGGGAGAGCGACGGGGGCGGGGACGGCTGCACAGCCATGAGGACCTCCGAGAACAGACCTGAAGGGTTGAGTGACTCCAACCCCTCACGCCGACCTGAAGGCACCTGAAACACCGCGTGACCGATGACGGACAAGACGCCCAGCATCGCGAGAACCGACTCTGACGGCCGTCGACATCAGGCGGACGGCACGCGGCGTCCCCGGGTGCACCGCGAGGACATCCCCGTTGCCACCCGGCCTGGGGACCGGTGTCGAACGCGCAGCCGGAACTCGAGGACGTGCGCAGGCAGCTCGAGGGGGCTCGCCTGTCTCACGGGTTGCTTAAGCTTGACCCGAACCGGACCCGAGGGATTCGGTGAGCGTCAACTTCACGCCCGTGGACCACCGGCCACCCGTACGCCGGCCCGTGGCGGCCCCCAGGGCGCTTCCTGGGTCGGCGCGGCCTGCGTCGTCGTGTGTTCCAGCTTCAGGCGGGCCTCGCGTTCGACGAGCACCGGAACGTAGTCGCGCAGGTGACTGTCGTCGTACCGTTGGTGTGCCTGACTGACGACCTCGGCGACGGTGGCTCTCGAGTGCCGAGGGAAGCGGCGCGAGAGCCGGTCGATCATGTGCGAGAGCGCCCGGGTCTCGCCGTGCAGAACCGTGCGCTCGGCCGGACGCTGCGCGGGGACGACAGGAACCTGGTCCGCTGTGTGCATCCACAAAGGATGGAGCGACCCGGCATGCCCGGCAATAGCACAATTTGGCAATCCGGGCACGCTTCCGCCACGAAAGAGTCGCCCGGGCGGGAGGTTTGCGACCCCTCGAAGGCGAGGAGGACCGTCTCCTCGTGGTCTCTGACCAGCACACCGAGATCGAGCGCAAGGACGATGTGGGGCCCGAGACCAGGGTCCCGAGCTGACCTGCCTACCTGGCGTGGGCCGGATCGCACACCGGAGGAGATCGGTCTCGACGCAACGTACTTCGATACCGCGGACCTGGCACTGGCTAGGGCCGGCATCACGCTGCGACTCCGCACCGGCGACGCGGACGCCGGATGACATCTGAAGATGCCGGCATGCACGGACGTCCGCAGCGAGGTGCGGCGGCCGCTCGAGGAAAGGACGTCGTGGCGCCCGGATCGACCGAGGACCTGCGCAACTCCTGGTGAGTCCCGCGAATTCACGTCCGTGGGTTCGGAATGGGGCTCAGGCGGCGCCGGAGACCGTGCACGAGGGATCGCATGCCTAGTAGGTATATCTCTGAGATAGGATGCTGCTATCCTGATGTCATGGCGCACGTCATCCTCGGCCTGCTCCTCCTGGGGGACCAGACGCTCTACGGCTTCAAGAAGCAGTTCGAATCCGGCATCGCCTTGTTCTACAGCTCCAGTGTGGGGAGCCTGAAGCGCGCGCTGGACCAGCTGCTCGCCCTCGGGCACATCGAGGTGGCTCACCAGGAGGAGGGTCCGCGAGGCCGGAAGACCTATCGGATCACGGCCTCCGGGCGCGCGGAGTTCCAGCAGTGGATGCGGAGCCCCGTCGCCGGCAGCGACCTGGAGACCGGCGCGCTCCCGCGCACCTACCTGCTCGGGCTGCTGGAACCCTCGGCGCGGCTGGAGGTGGTCGACCAGATCCTCGCCGGGATCGAGGACGGACTCGGCGGCCTCCGGCGCCTGGCCGCCAGTCTCGATTCCGCGGCCGTCCCGGCGCAGTTCCAGGACGTCTTCGACCACCAGCTCGCCACTCTCGACTACGGAATCGCCTCACACGAGTTCGCCCAGAGCTGGTTCAGGGACTACCGGGCTCGCATCGCTGCCACCAAGACGGGAAAGTCATGATGCAAACCAGGTCCCTCGCCTCCACTGCCGCCCTTGTCGCGGCCGTCGTGCTGGGCGGGCTCGTCCTGTTCCAGCTCGCCCTCGCGATCGGGGTCCCCTGGGGCGATGCGTCGTACGGCGGAGCTGAGGCCACTCTGCCTACACACTTGCGCGCCACCAGCCTCGGCGCGGTCGTCTTCTGGAGCCTGGTCATTCTCATCGTCCTGCGCCGCGGGGGCTACCAGGTCTGGACACCGTTGCCCGTGGCGTGGCTGCCGGTGGTGACGTGGGTGCTGGTCGGCCTCATGGTCGTCGCGTGCGTGGTCAACGCCCTGACCCCCAGCGCGATCGAACGCGCGATCTGGCTGCCTGTGTCGGTCGCGCTGCTGGCCACGCTAATCACCGTCCAGGTCACCGCCGACCCCTCACCCGCTCACGTCGAGGGCGATGTCAGTTGAACGTGGCGTCGTCCTGGCAGCCGATCATGCCGCCCGGCCTGTCCGTGACTGCCACCCGCTGACGCCCACGTTCTGGCGACCCGACGCCAGAACGATCCAACCGACCGAGCACTCGGTGGTCTAGTCCAGGGTGTGGCTGGCGTTGAGCGAGGTGTGCGAGCCAGTCGCTGACCGCCGTGGTCTTCCCGAACCCGGCCGGGGCAGACACGAGAGTGAGTCGGTGGCCGACATCAAGGGTGGTGTCCAGCTGCCCGATCAGTCTCGGGCGCGCCACCGGTTGCTGGCGCCGGGTGGGCGCGAACAGCTTGGTCGCGAGGACCGGAGTCGACACTCACGGATCATAGAAGCAACGGCGCAGCAGGCCTGTTCGCCGCCAGGCCGGGAACTCGTTCCCATGCGGTGCGGGACAACGCCAGTCAGGAGATCACCCCGCGGGTCCATGTTCGCCGGCCATCTCTGACGCAGTGCCTGCTTCGCTCGGCCCCTGTTCGCGATGCTCCGTCGTCAGGCGGAGGCGTCGACAGTCGCATCGTCGACTGTCTCCGGCGGCTCACGGCGCCTTGGGCGGATTGCAGGGGCGCGCTGAAGACCACTACCTATTCACCTCAAGACGTGACAAGACCGTGTCTGCCTCCTCTGGCGGGAAGTGACGGGCCGCAAGATCTGGCGTGTTGACTCCCCGGGGGTCCCTGCCGGCGGCGGATCGTCGGTCGGACAGGGACACGGCGAGGACCCGCGCTACGCACGCCTACCGAGGCGTGCGCGGCTACGTACCTAGATGCGTAATCCCCCGGTCGTGACCGGAGTCCATCGGACGTTCACTGGGAGTAGTCCGAAAGACCCCAGACCCAGGAAGCGAGGCCGTCATGAACATCGATGCGTCCGACACCAAGACGGCCCGTAGGCTGCGCGCGATCCTGCTCGAGCTGGCCCGCCGCGAGGACGACAGCGCTGCCAACGAGGCCGCGGCCACTCCGTACTGGTCTCCCGCTCCGCCCACCGTCCTCGGCCACCGCACCGCTGCCGCGCTCCTGCGGAACGCAGCCGACCAGTTCCTCGCCACCAGCTGAGGAGACCTGCCATGTCCATCGTGCTCCCCCAGAACGAGAAGTACCTGCGCGACGCCTTCGGCTCCGCCCTCCGCGACGGCGCCTGCGTCCTCGACGCCGACCGCGAGGTCGGCTACGTCCGCCTCGAGTACGGCACCCGCCGCGGACCGGACTCGGCGTACTGGGACGGATGGTTCACCGTCGCCCGCAGCCGCGGCGACCACCCGCTTCGCGGCAAGGTGATGACAGGGCGCCTCGTCCAGCTGATCGGCGGCGCGGCATGACCTGGCACATCACCAGTCGAGCGGTCCTTGCAGCGTGGTCGACACCACCGTTGTCGGCATGCTTCTCATCCGGGTGACCCATGGATCACTCAGCTCAGACTCCTCGATACCCGACGCCAGCATCTGCGCGTGCGCTCGATACGTGTTGGCCCCGAACACCATCCGCTGCGTCTCGCTGTATAACGCGAGGCGGCGCTCGAGAAACCTCGGGACCTTGCTTGCCCCAGTAGCCGCCCCAGCCGCCGATGTGGGCGCCGTAGCCGTCGAGGGTGGAGAAGACGTCGAAGGTATAGGTAGCGGTCATGGTGCTCTCCTCGCGTGCGGTTGGGCCGCTCCTCGTAGACGAACCTCTCGCCCCTGCTAGGAACACCGCTGCCCCTATACGACACCGTCTCCCGAATTCTCTTTCGGGACCTTCTGGAGGCGACTGGTAGTGATCCGACCGCACCGATCCGACGGTGCGTCACTCCGCCGCGACTGACTAGGTCCTTGCGGCGCGGACACGCGGCGATCCAGTGGAGGCGGCAGGATCTGTTCGCGGTCCGACGGCGAAGGGGCTGCGAGCCTCCCGCAATGACGAGAGTGAGTCGTACTGCCGGATGCGGCCCCTAGTTGCCTGCGCTGGCGCGCATTGCCCAGCAGCGTACGCAGCCTTATGGATCACGGGTTGGATGGCGCGTCGAACCGTCCAGCAAGACGCTGTCACCTGCCGGCCGCTCCACTCCGCTCTGCGCTCTCGACTCAGAACGGCATGGCGAGGAACGGCGACGCGTACAGATCGTCGCTGCTGAGCCGCTGCTCAGCCTCAGCCGGTGGGATCCGATCTTGCTCGGCCTTCAGCAGCATGCCTAGCAGTCTCACGTCTCCAGCGGTGGGGATGCCCGTCACCTCGTCATGCGACAGCACCCATGACACCGCTGCGGTGATGCGGTCCTGGGCGTCGTAAGGCTCGTACCAGGTCGAATAGGAATGGTCCGCACCGTCCGGCCAGTTGCGGCGGGACACCGTCTTGATGGTCATCAGGCCTACGTCCTGCCGGCGGACCTCTGCCACAAGCGCCTCGTAGTCGGCTCTATAGGACTCATCTCGCCACAGCACCGGGTTCAACGGAGTCAGGACCGTCGCGAAGGGATACCGACGTAACGCCTCGAGGTGGGTCGCCGGCGCCTCATGGCCATGGCCAGTAATCCCGACGGCACCCACCAGACCAGCCTCCTGCGCGCGGACCGCCGCTTCCAGAGCACCGCCGGGCCGGGTAGCCAGGTCCAGCTCATCGGGGTCGCCGATGGCGTGCAGTTGCAGCAGGTCGATGCGGTCTGCCTGCAACCGCTCCAGCGAGCGGTTGATCTCGCCCCACGCTGACTCGTGCTCTCTACGCCCGGTCTTGGTGGCCAGGAAGATCCGATCACGGATCTCGGCCATCCATGGACCCAGCCGCAACTCAGCGTCTCCGTAATCGGCTGCCACGTCGAAGTGGTTGATGCCCCCATCGAGGGCTTGCTGTATCGAACGATCCGCCACGTCCTGTGAAACACCGCCGAGCGCCGCCGCACCGTAGATGAGCACTGAACTCTGGTGCTCGAGCCGTCCAAGCCTGCGCTTCTCCATGACGACACCCTCTGACACGGGTCCAACTCGGGCAACCCCGAACACGGTCCGGCAACCGCGTGCGTCGCCGCTTGGCCCCACTGGTTCGTCCCGACTGCTCTTCTGAATCGAAGTGGGGTATTTCGCCGCGCATTGACACCCGACCGGTGGCGAACGAGGGCGCCAGTCGTCATCGGCCGCCGCCCGTGGGACTAGCGTCATGCACGTGTTCCTTGGGATCGATCTCGGCTGGACGACCGGCTCCACAGGCCTGGCGCTTGTGGATCTCGACGGGGCGTTCGTCGATTCGACGACGGTGAAGACCGACGAGGAGATCGCTGCCTGGGTAGAAGGGCTGCCGGCAGCAGTGGTCGTGGCGGCGGTCGACGCTCCGCTGATCGTCACTAATCCGACCGGGCAGCGGGTGGCAGAGCGCGAGATCACTACGGCGTTCGGGCGCTTCAAGGCAGGGACTCACCCCACGAATCTGGCGAAGCCAGGCATGGACCCGCCGAGGGCGGCGCGGCTCGCCGAGCGATTCGGCTGGACCAAGGTTGCCCGCCAAGGGACCGTTGAGTCGCCCGCGTGTATCGAGGTCTACCCACATCCAGCGATGGTGGCGCTGTTCGGCCTGGCGGAGCGACTGAGGTACAAGGACAAGAGAGCCTTCACTCTGGAGACCCGGCAAGACGGATTCGCCCACCTCCTCGACTCCCTCGAGGGGATCAGTGTGCTTGCGCTCTCGGGCAATCGCCGATGGGAGGGGCTCCGCCGCGCGGTCGAGGGGGCGATGACTCGTGCCGCGCTCAACCGCGTCGAGGATGAGCTCGACGCGATCCTGTGCGCCCATCTCGCTTGGCTCTGGCAGACGAGCCCCGGGTCGCTCCAGGTCTATGGGGACCCGGAGACCGGCTACATCGTGGCTCCGCCGCCAGTCCTTGTACCCCCGGCCGCACACGTGAGACCGGCAGACAGGATCGTTGTCGAGATCGACCCTGGGTGCATCGACTCTGTGCGAGAAGCGATCGCTCGACTCGAGGGCGTCAGACGCATCCGGTGAGATCAGCTGCCCGGCACCGTGACCTCAGCCCGCCTCGGGCCGGTGATAGAGCTTCGGCTCGGTAGCTGAGCCCTCATCCACCGCACGTCTTCCGGCCTTCTGACCGCCAGCAAGGCTCGCGAGGTCCCTCACTGCTCAGGCGTGGCCGCCACCAGCCGGGATCGCGGCGTCGGCGCATCATGAGGCCGGCCCTCAGGGCGCCCCACCGTGTGCGTCACAGCCGCGATTGTGCGCTCAAAGCGGTGATCCGCGCCGTGACCAGGTTCGTCTTATCGCCGCATCAGCGCGCAGGCTTGAGTCGAGCGCTCGCCCGCACCCGGCAGGGCCAGCTGCCGCGGGAGATACTCCCCACGCGGTGCTGCGCAGGGCTCAGCCCCCTGCTCTGACCAAATGAAGCCGAGGTCAACCGACATCTGGGCCGGCGAGCTCCCGCTCGCTGACGGTGAATCCCTCGCTCGCGGCGTCGAGCTCCAGATAGGCATCGCGGTGGTCGGTCTGGAACCGGCGCCAGGAGGCCTCGTCCTGGAACCGGTCGACGGTCAGATAGTGCCCTGGCCTGCTCAGAGAGACGAAGAGCTCGGTGCCCTCGAACCCTTCCGAGGATGAGAACAACTTCGCCCACGCACCGTCCGCGCCGTAGACCCGCTCGAAGTCTGCAACGGAGTCCTCTGGGACGTCGTACTCCCACACCCGGACCATCATGTGTCGATTGTCGCCGGTGCGTGCTGGCTCGCCAGGAGCGGCGACGACGTCCGCCGCTGGTTCTGCCGCGGCGGAACCAGCAGATCAACGGGTGCTGTCTCCATGTCCATCGAGTTCTTGGCCCCGTCCTTCCCTGTCATCGAAGGAGACACAGCCGTTGGTGTTGCGGAGCTTGGCGAGGACTTCGTGCCGTAGTCCCGAATGGGCCCTCGGGCATCCGCCCAACCATCCCCAACTTTCAGTAGTGCCTGCAGAATCGAGATCCCCGCAGAGTGCGACTTACCGCCGCGAGCGACCCTGCTTCCGGACTCATCGACTCGATGCGCCCACTGCGCGCGAGGACGTGCGGGCGAAGCGGTCAACGCAAACCTACGCAAATGCTTGTGATGGTGTTGACGGTCAGAACCCCATGTCGAAACCGCCGCCGTCGAAGCCACCCTCGCCACCGCCCCCGTCGTCTCCCCAGTCGCCACCGCCCGCGTCGTCGCCGCCCGCGTCTTCGCCGCCTCCGAAGCCGCCGAACATCATGCCTCCCATGAACATCCACGTCATCGGGCCGAAGGCACCGAAGTAGCCCATGGCGTACGGCTCGTAGGCACGGCCACCCTGCCAGTAGGGGACCCGCTGCGCGCCCACCATCACCTTGCGGACATCGGGATCGGCGCCTGCGCCGACGCGCTCGGCATCCAGAGCGCAGGCCGGCACCTCCCGCTCGACCCCGTCCGGCGGCACGTACGGCACGTCGGCGACCGAGAGCCCGTGACGCGGGTCGAAGAAGCACGGCGGCCGCCTGGTAGGCAGCGACTCGCCCGCGACTCGCGCACGCACGCACGCGATGGCATAGCGACCGTCCTCGATGATCTCGGTGATATGCCGGATGTCCTCGGGCTGGGTGATGGAGTCGCCGGCAAGCTTGGCCGATTCGTAGGCGTCGAGCGCGCGCTGGTAGTCGGCGTTCGCGCCGGCGTCGAGCTCGTGACCGCTCATCTCCAGGTCGAGTTGTTGCAAGTCCTCGCCGAACGCAGTGATGTCCTCGAAGGCCAGTTTCCTCACCGGAGCGACCTCGTCCTCGCGCCGGCTCAGCTCGCGCTCCTTGTTGCGGCGCACCGCCACGAGGGCGACGGCTCCCAGCGCCGCAAGAACCAGCACCAGCAGGATCAGCTCCATGACCGGATCCTACGTTCCTGTGGAAGAGATCCTGCTGGCTGTGGGCCGCCATGACGCCCGGCCAGCGGCGGAAGCGAAGCCAACACCCCGGCCATGTAGGACACCCCGCAAGGGCCCCACTGCGTTTACGGCGAACCGTTCCGACCCTGTGAGCGAAATCCACGCCGCCGGGTCGAGAACGATTCGGCCACCCTTTCAGCGAGATTTTGCGGTAGCGGGTGGTTGCCGATGGAGGGCTCTGCTCGCTGGGCTCGCTTCATCGATACCTCGCGAGCGGCGCTCTCCTGGTGGCCGCAACCTTCTCCAGAACTTGCTGTGGCTACCCCAGCCTGGTCACCACAACGGTTTACGCGACCGCGTCGGATGAGGTTGCCCTCCCGGATCGCGGCCGTGACGCGGTGGCGCTCAGCGGGCCTCCAGCCCCGCTTATGGGACGTCGTAGGCCCGGAACCTCGGCCAGTTCGGAGGGCTCCACCGGCCACACATTCCACATGCACTCAGCGTCCCTTCGCTGTTGCCGGCGAGGTACCCGGGAAGCAAGCGGGACGTCACCGGAGTGGTGCCTCCGCCCAAGCGAAGCCCCACGGCGGCAGGTGGACCTGACCGTGCGCCTGCCCGAGGTCACCGCTGGTCGAGTGCACGTGCCGCAGCGGCCCGTCGACGGGCAGGTCGTGCAGGTCGACGACCTGGGCGTGGTCGCTGAAGTTGACCAGCGCGACCAGGGGCAGGGACCGCCGGTGTCGCCGCACGTAGACGAGCAGGTGGGGGTTGCTGACCGGTACCACGGTCGTCGCGGCGTCCGAGCGGAGCGCGGGGAGCGATCGGCGCGCGGCGCCGAGCGCGCGGAATGCGTCGAAGCAGCGTTGCTCGACCGTCCGCTGCACGTGTCGCCGGCCCACCGCCTCCCAGTCCATCCGTGGCCGGTGCAGCCAGCGGTTGTCGGCCGCGTGGCTCTCCTCCTTGGCCCAGCCTTGGTCGTTGAGCAGCCCGAGCTCGTCACCCATGTAGACGAGCGGGAGGCCGCCGAAGGAGTAGACGACGGAGTAGAGCGTCTCGATCCGCCGCAGGGCAGCGGTGATCTGCTGCTCGTCGCCTTCGTCGAGGGCGGTCTCGAGGCCTGCCAGCGACGCGCATGATCCTGAGGTCCGCGCATCACCCGTGACCTCGTTGACCTGGAAGTCGATCCCGCGGGCGAACGAGCCGGAGTGGCGCCCGGCGTAGAACGCGGCGAGGAACGCGCGGTGCGCGTGCGGGTCCAGGCCGACCGCTCGGGCGTCCTCGTCGGCCACAGCCCAGCCGATGTCGTCGTGGCACCGCGCGTAGGTCACCCACCCCGTGCCATCCGGCGCAGGCGTACGGCGCTGCAGCGCCTGGGTCGCCAACCGGGCGTCCCTGGTGGCGAGCGAGGACCAGAGCATCACCATCAGCTGGTTGTCGTAGGCCAGGTCGCACTCGGGCCGGTAGACGTCGTGGGCGCCCAGGTAGGGCACGAGCTGGTCGGGGCCGACGATGGCCTCCGCCTTGAGCACGACTCCGGGCCGTGCGAGTCGGACCAGCGCCTTGAGGGCTTGCAGGATGCGGTGCGCCTCTGGCTGGTTCTGACCGTCGGTGCCCAGTCGCTTCCACAGGAACGGCACGGCGTCGAGCCGCAGCACGTCCACGCCTTGGTTGGCCAGTTGGCACATCACACCGAACATCGCCTGGAACACCTCGGGGTTCGACCAGTCGAGGTCCCACTGGTAGTCGTGGAACGTGGTCCAGACCCACTCGTCGGTCTCCGGGAGGTGGCTGAAGCTGCCGGGGGCGAAGTCGGGAAAGACCTCGCTCAGGGTGCGCTCGTAGGCGTCAGGCCCCTCCGGGCCGCCCCGGTCGGGGAAGAACCGGTAGAAGCGTCGGTACGTCGGGTCGCCGGACAGGGCTGCCTGGGCCCACCGATGCTCCCGGGCCGTGTGGTTGAGGACCAGGTCGGTGCAGATCGCGATGTCCCGCTCGTGCGCCGCCGCTGTCACCGCTGCAAGGTCGGTCATCGTGCCCAGCCGGGGATCGACCTGCTCGTAGTCGGCGACGGCATAGCCGCCGTCGTTCTCACCCTCGCGGGGACGCAGCAGCGGCATCAGGTGCAGGTAGCGGACTCCCAGCGCCTCGAGGTGGTCGAGATGCCGTAGGAGACCTTGCAGGTCGCCGGCGAACCGGTCGACGTAGCAGACGTAGCCGATCCGGTCCTCCGCCAGGAACCAGGTCGGGTCCACTTCGCGGCGACGGTCCAGTACGGCGAGCGCCTCGCCGCGCGACGCGGTGGCCTCGAGGGCCGCGCGGACCAGGGTCGCGGCGAGGGCCTCGACGTCGGCTGCATCGCCGTAGAGCACGTGGAGCGCCTCGACGAGGTCGGACTGCACCCCGGCGAGGCGCGCGAGGAAGGCCTCTCCTTCGAGCACCCCGAGCCGGGTGCGTGCCTCATCGGCCAGGTGGGTCTGCCCCGCCGACAAGGACGCAACGTCCGCCTGCTCTGGGGATTTGCTGACGGTTGCCATGGTGGGCGTTCCTTTCGCGAAAGGCTCCTGCTGGACGATCAGTGTCGAGGTCGGAGCCCGAGACAGGAGGTCAGGACGAACGGATCCATGCGGTGGCATCCGGCCGCAGCACTCCGGGATCCTCGAGATCCTGACTGCATAGAAGCACCTCGCCCTCGAGGTCGACAGGGGCCTTCTCGAGGTTCGCAGCGCCGGAACGCCTATTGCTTTGAATCTAGGCTGGCGCCATGGCCGCCGCCCTCCCGCGCAGCACGCCGGTCGAGCAGCAGGTCGACCCTGCCGCCGTCCTGGACTTCATCGACGCGGTCGACACCGACCCGACCATCGAGCTGCACAGCGTGATGGTGCTCCGGCACGGGCACGTGGTGGCCGAGGGCTGGTGGTCCCCGCACACACCGGAGCGGCCCCGGCTGCTCTACTCGCTGAGCAAGAGCTTCACCACGACCGCGCTCGGCCTCGCGTTGGCGGAAGGGCTCTGCAGGCTCGATGACGAGGTGGTCTCGTACTTTCCGGAGCTCGACGCCGAGATCACCGATCCCCGGAGCAGGGCGATGACGTTGCGGCACCTCGCGGCGATGGCCAGCGGGCACAACCGCGACATGCTCCACGATGCGGTCACCCGCGACCCTCAGGACCCGGTGCGCGGCTTTCTGCTGATCCCTCCAGACGCGGAGCCGGGCACCCTGTTCTCCTACAGCCAGCCCTGCACGTACACGATCGCCGCGGTCATCCAACGCGTCGCCGGCATGCCGCTCACGGCGTATCTGCGACCCCGGCTCTTCGACCCGCTCGGGATCGAGGAGGTGAGCTGGCAGAGCTGGCCGCCGGAGCGTGAGCTCGGCTTCAGCGGCCTCTTCGCGCGGACCGAGGACGTCGCGAAGCTCGGCCAGCTCTACCTCCAGCACGGTCGCTGGCAGGGCCGGCAGTTGCTCCCCGAGGATTACGTCGCAATGGCGACGTCGCGGCACGTCGACAGCTCGCCCGGGCAAGACAACATCGACTGGCAACAGGGCTACGGGTACCAATTCTGGATGTCCCGCCACGGCTACCGCGGCGACGGTGCGTTCGGCCAGTTCTGCCTGGTGCTCCCCGACCAGGACACCGTGGTGGCGATGACCGGAGGAACCGAGGCGATGCAGACGGTGCTGAACCACTTCTGGCAGCGCCTGCTTCCCGGTCTCGAAACAGGTACACCCGACAACGCCACCGAGGATCAGCTCGCCCGGCGTCTGCACAGACTCCACCTTCCGCCCTGCGCCGCCCTGCCGTCCCCGCCCAGCTGGGCGGCCGGGACCAACGAGCCGTTCCCAGTCGCCGAAGCAGCCGGCCTGCCCGCATCGACTCTCACCTCCGTGCGGCTGGCCCGAGCGGGGCCCGGGTGGGAGGTCACCATCACCGAGCCGGACAACGAGCTCACGTTCGCTGCCGGCGCCACCGACTGGCTGGTCTCCGAGCCGCGCGATCGGCACGGGGACGTCGTACCCGTGGCTGCCTCGGGCGGATGGCTGGACGACCACACCCTCCGGATCGAGCTGATCTTCCTCGAGTCACCACACCGCCTCGACATCGCCTGCTCGCTGCCCTCCCGGACAGCCGAGGCCGCCTGGCGCGGCGTACCCCTGGATGGCGGACGCCTGCAGACCCTGCGCCGCCCCGCTCACCGCGACCAGCACTGCCCGACGTAGCCGGTTGATGAGGGTCCAGTGAAGCCGCTGCGCGCGGTCTGGCGGGTCGGTTCCCTGGGTCTTGGTCCCGCTGGGCGCGGCCGTGTTCTCGATGGCTCCTCGCTCGACGCGGATCCGGCCGAAATGGAATCGGCGTGGCTGGGATCACCAGGCTCGCCGTAGTTTTCCGACATGACCCCAGACGTTCCGCGGTACCGACTCAACGACGGGAACTCGCTGCCCAAGATTGGTTTCGGCACCTATCCACTCAAGGGTAAGGACGGCGTCGCGGCGATGATCTCCGCTCTGGAGGTCGGCTACCGACTGCTGGACACGGCCGTGAACTACGGCAACGAGGAAGAGGTCGGCAGAGCCATCCGCAGCGCAGGGATCTCCCGTGAAGACGTCCAGGTCACCACGAAGATCCCCGGTCGGCACCATGCCGCGGCCCTGGCCACCAAATCTGTGGAGGACTCCCTGCGCCGACTCCGCATGGACTACCTGGACCTGTGCTTGATCCACTGGCCCAACCCCAGTGTCGGCAGGTACGGCGAGGCGTGGCGTGCCCTGGTGAATCTGCGGGAGCGCGGCCTGGTCAGGTCGATCGGCGTCAGCAACTTCACCGAGAAACACCTCCGAGACATCATCGACGACACCGGCGTCACGCCCGCGGTGAACCAGATCGAGATGCACCCCTACTTCGTCCAGAACGAGATGCGCGCTGTGCACCACGACCTGGGGATCCTGACCGAGTCGTGGAGCCCGCTGAGCAAACGCAGCGCACCCTTCGACCAGCCACCGGTGGTCCGGGCGGCGGAGGCCCACGGCGTGGTCCCGGCGCAGGTGATCCTGCGCTGGCAGGTACAACTCGGCGCCCTTCCCCTCCCCAAGTCCGCCACGCCGGAACGGCAGCGGCTGAACCTCGATGTCTTCGGGTTCGAGCTGGACGAGCAAGACATGGACGCCATCACTGGGCTCAGCCGACCCGACGGGCGGCTCTTCGGAGGAGACCCGGACAGCCACGAGGAGATGTAACAAGACCTTCACGGTGCGAGCGCTGGGCCAGACCGCTTGCAGATCCGCGACCACGCCGCTCCGAAGCAAGAGCGTCCCGGACTCGTCACATCCTGCGCCGAGCACGTTCAGGAACAAGACGGGTGCACGAATGCGCCCATCCCTAGACCGCGGCATACCGCCGCCTGTGCGCTCCCTGCGAGCGCCCGCTCACGCCCAGAGTCGGAGTTCGAGGCTTGACGGTGGCTGGAGGGGACGGGGCCGGGACTCGATTGTGCCGGGTGCTGCCTGTCTGTTCACTAGGCCCATGGTGACGCGGTTGTTGATGGTGGCGGACACGCACGTACCGAAGCGGGCCCGGGACCTACCGGCCGAGGTGTGGCGAGAGGTGCAAAGCGCTGATCTCGTGATCCACGCAGGAGACTGGGTCGATGAGCGACTCCTCGACGAGCTCGCTGCGAGGGCCCGCCGGCTCGTCGGCGTCTGGGGCAACAATGACCACGGCGCTCTAAGAGAGCGTCTCCCGGAGGTGGCTCGCGTCGAGATCGAGGGCCTCCGCATTGCTGTAGTGCACGAGACCGGTGTCGCGAAGGGACGGGAGGAACGGTGCAGCGCATGGTTCCCCGACGTCGACGTTCTCGTATTCGGACACAGCCACATCCCGTGGGACACCACGAGCCATACCGGCCTGAAGCTGCTCAACCCGGGCTCCCCCACCGACCGACGCCGTCAGCCGCACTGAACCTACCTGACAGCCACCGCTGACGCGGGACATCTGCGCGACGTGACCCTGCACGCCATCGCGAGGTGACCGAAGGGCAAGCAGATTCCGCCTGACTCACTGCGCTCCGAGATGCCTGCCCCGCACGCGCGCCGGATGCCTGCCGGGGACCGCGCCCACCGCCGCCCCATGGACCATGTGGTCGGCCAACTGTAGCCAGCGGCAGACGTCGTGCGGCCGGGATTCGTCGTCCGAGCACGCCCAGGTCGAGGGCTGCGATCGCAACCCCCGAAGCGTCCCTGCGAGGAGAGCTCGCCGTCGCGTCAGAGCCACTGGCATCGACTGCGTCGCAGCGGCGCCGCGGCATGCGTACGCGGCGGTTATGAACTGTGTGCGGCTTGCCCGACTGCCTCGGCAATTGGCGTCTCGCCCGCGACCAGGTTCCACTGGTGGCCGACGGTGTCGTCATCGGCCAGCACGGCGGCGAGCACTGCTGCAACGTCGGCGCGGGGAACGTCTCCACGCGGGACGTCAGGGCCGAGCGAGACGGCACCGGTAGCCGGGTCGTCGGTGAGGCGGCCCGGACGGATGATCGTCCAGTCCAAGTCGCTGTCGCGTAAGGCGGCGTCGGCGTCGCGCTTGGCGTGCACATACGCCGTCCACACCTCGCTGGTGCCAGGCGGCAGCGGGTTGTCCACGTTGATCGCAGACACCTGCACGAAACGACGGATGCCGGCTGCCTTGGCTCCGGCAATGGACTTCAGGGCGCCCTCGAGGTCGACCGTGCGCTTGCGCTCCACGCGGCCGTCAGGACCCCCGCCGGCGGAGAACACGACCGCGTCACAACGCTCGAACCCTGCCGCGAACGCGTTCTCGTCCTGGCGCTCGATGTCGAGGAGCCGGACCTCTGCGCCCAGGCCCTCCAGTTCAGCTCGGTACGTTTCCTTCCGGACCAGCGCAACTGGCGTGTGCCCGGCGCGAACCAGGATGGGATGCAGATGGCGGGCCACCTGTCCGTGACCACCCACGATGGCGATGCGCATGCGGCCCAACCTAGCCGGGAGCGAAACCCACGCCAGGGTGGCTGGCTCTTCGAAAACGTCCGTCAACGCCGCGATCGCGCGTTGGGGATGCGCGTCTTTCCGCCGCCAAACGCCTCGGTCCCACCCAACGCACGAAGAGCCCCGACCGCGGGTGCGGTCGGGGCTCTTCGCGGTGAAATCAGGAGACGCGGACGTTCTCCGCCTGCGGACCCTTGGGGCCCTGAGCGAGGTCGAACTCGACCTTCTGGTTCTCGTCGAGCGACTTGTAGCCGCCGGACTGGATGGCGGAGAAGTGGACGAACACGTCCTCGCCGCCACCATCCTGCGCGATGAAGCCGAAGCCCTTGTCGGCGTTGAACCACTTGACGGTGCCCTGAGCCATGATCTGTTCCTTTGTTCGGTACCGAGAGCAATGTGCCCTCAAGCCGCTGAAGACATCCACCTGTACTGATGTCCAGCGAACCGAAAACCAGGAGTACGAGATACAAGCCGCGACATCGTGTGCGGCCAGGACGGCCGGCAGAGCCATCCCTTCAACGGGATCCACCATAGGGCATCGGTTGCGTGTTCAGGATTTCCGCGAGGCGCGCCCCGCTTACGGCATCAGCCTGTGCTGCGCCACCCAGGTCATTCCGCCGCGATCGGGCGTCACCGCCCGCCACGCGCACTGACTCGGGGCGGGGTGCAACATTTCGGTGGGCGACGCGACTGAACTGTCCGGCAGTTTCTCGTGCTGACGACCGGGACATCGTTCAAGCTGCGTGCACACCTAGCGGACGGCTCCGACGCCGCCGTGGGATGGAAGTTGCTAGGCCGACCGCTTGGCTGCGCTGTGTCCAGCACCGGTCGACCCGCGACGGCGCTGCGGTTGGCTGATCTCGGCCCACACCGCATCGAGGGAGACGCCGAGGACATCGGCGATCGCCGCAATGGTCGGAAAGGCAGGAGTCGCTACGCGGCCTGACTCGATCTTGCGAAGGGTCTCCGGGGAGACGCCCGCATCGAGCGCGGTCTGGAGCATGGACCGCTCACCCCTGGCGAGGCGGAGGAAGGCGCCAAGGCGCTGTCCGCGCGCGACCTCCTCGGCAGTGAGCGGCAACCTGACCATGAGCCGATTGTATTACCGGGATAGTATGACCGGGATAGTTATTGAGGAGGCTCCGCATGATCGAGATCCTGGGCCCCGACAAATTGGCCAGAGCAAGGGACGCCGGCGCCCTGGTAGCAGACATCCTGCAGAACCTGAAAACCCGCAGCGGGGTCGGCACCAGCCTTCTGGACATCGATCGGTGGGCCAAGACCATGATCGTCGGGGCTGGAGCGCAGTCCTGTTACGTCGACTACGAGCCGTCCTTCGGACGCGGCCCATTCGGCCACTACATCTGCACGTCCGTCAACGACGCCGTGCTGCACGGGCTGCCATACGACTACACGCTTGCCGACGGGGATCTGCTGTCACTCGACCTCGCCGTCTCCACAGGCGGAGTCGCTGCAGACTCTGCCATCAGCTTCATCGTGGGCGACTCAAAGCCCCCGGAGAGCGTCGCGATGATCAGCGCAACCGAACGCGCGCTGGCCGCAGGGAT
Organism: Nocardioides gansuensis; assembly: GCF_003076135.1. Lineage (GTDB taxonomy): Bacteria > Actinomycetota > Actinomycetes > Propionibacteriales > Nocardioidaceae > Nocardioides > Nocardioides gansuensis. The sequence continues at coordinate 19,706 of NZ_QDGZ01000007.1, forward strand.
AGCCGCCGCCGGACCCGGGGCTCGTATCGGCGACATCTCCCATGCCATTGGGTCGGTTCTCAGCGAGGCGGGATACCAGATCAACACCGAGTTCGGAGGTCATGGCATCGGATCAACGATGCACCAGGACCCGCACGTCGCGAACACCGGTCGGCCAGGCCGTGGATACAAGCTTCGCCCTGGCCTGTTGCTGGCCCTGGAACCGTGGGTTATGGCGGACACCCCTGAGCTCGTCACTGACGCCGACGGGTGGACGCTCAGGAGCGCAACGGGTTGCCGGACGGCACACAGCGAGCACACGATCGCAATCACCGATGACGGAGCCGAGATTCTCACATTGCCGACGCATGCTCACCTGTGAGCGTCGAAGCCACGCCGACCTTCGAGGGCGTTGCAATCACTCGCAAGCATGCGTCGCGTCATAGCGCCGCGTCTGGGTGCGCCCCATTGCGTGCTCGCGAAACGCGCGCATCTAGCTGCTCGATGAGGTCGTCGTGCGTGTCCGGACGCGGCAGCGTCAGGACCGTCCCTTCCCGAGGCGGCTGCGACGCGTCAGCGGACCAGCTCGACCGCTGCCGTGCCGCTGGCCGATGCCAGCGGCCGCACGGCGGCGCCCGGCACCTGGAGGGGCAGGTCGATCGGCGCGGACAGGACGACGGTGACCGACCGCGCCTCCTGATCCACGCGGACGCCGGCGAGGCGCAGCCCCGGATAGCGGTCGTAGGCGCCGATCGAGGTGAGGTAGGTGGTCACGGCCGCCGCCACCTCGCTCGGCGTCTGCAGCAGCCGCTCCGCGGGCAGCCCCTCGCCATAGACGCCCCCGGCCCCGAGGTCCGCCCCGCGGAGCGCGGCGCCGTCGGCCAGGGTGTCAAGGGCCTGGCGCTGGAGGTAGGCCGACGACGCGTTGACGAGCACGCCGATCGCAAGGACCAGCACCCCGACCATGCCGGCGATGAGCGGCACGGTCGAGCCGCGCTCGTCCCTGCGCAACGACGTGCTCACCGCTCCGGCCCTCCGGACTCCTTGTCATTCTCCTGACCCTGCTCCTCGTCCTCCGACGGGTCGCCCGCCTCGACGTACTGACCGAACGGGACCGAGTGCCTCGCGGAGAGCTGGAAGCTGCGGTGCTTCAGGTCGAGGATCCTGGGCAGGAGCGGCAGCTCCACGCTGGAGGTCACCGTCACGGTCACCACGGACGTGCCGAGGTGGCAGTTGGGCCGCGTCGTGCAGTGGTGCTCGACGTGGGCCGTCATGCCGGGACTGCCCTGGGAGGCCAGCGTCTGCGCTGCGGCGGCCTGTGCCCGAGCGATCCCCACGGCGTCGTCGGGGGCGAGGACGAACGCCCGGCCGGCCGCGCGCGCCGCCGCGTGCACCGCGAACGCACCCCGCTGGACCTCGAAGACGCTGAGGATGACCCAGACGAGCGGCACCATCAGCAGGATCGCCATCCAGCTGAACTCCACGATCGCCGTGCCCCGCTCGTCGCGACGTCTTCTCGTCATGGCAGCTCCCGGACCGCGTTGCCCGACACCGTGAAGCCGACAGCCGGACCTCCGAGACCCAGGGCAGGCACCTCGACCTCGATCGTCACCTCGTACGCCGGGGCGCCGCCGAGGTCCGTGGGGCGGATCACGGGCGGCTTGGCGAACTCGGCGAAGAACTCCGATCCCAGGTGGCTCGCGGCCGTGTCGATCCCGTCCTGCGGCGTCGCCCCGGCGACCGCGGCGGCGCGAGCGCCCTCGGCAGCAGCCGACGCGAAGGTGTTGCGGATGTGCAGCACCAGCGCGAGCTGGAGGATGCCGAGGAAGAGCGGGAGCAGCACGGCGAGGACCAGCACGAAGTCCACGACGGCGGAGCCCGCCTCGGCCCGTCGGGTGGACACGGTGCTCGCGACTACTGGACCTGGCCGGCCCGACCGAAGGCGGCGCTGAGCAGGTCGTTGAGCGGCTGCTTGGCGAACGTCCAGATGCCGACGGCCAATGCCACCGTCATCACGGTGATCATCACCCAGCCGGGGACATCTCCGCGCTCGTCGCGCCGCCGCGGCGCGGTGAGCAGGCAGTTGAGGACGAGCAGGCGCTCCATCAGGTTGTTCATCTCAAGGGCCCCCGAGGGTTGTTGGTGGTGGATGGGCAGGTCAGGGCACGACCAGCGAGAGGCCGACGACACCGGGGAAGAACGCGAAGAGCACCGTGATCGGCAGGACCAGGAAGACGACGGGCACCATCATCAGCACCTCGCGCCTCGCGGCCGACTCGATCAGGGCACGCCGGCCGGCCTCGCGCACGTCTGCCGCCTGGGCGTGCAGGACGTCAGCCAGCGGGGTGCCCCGCTCGATCGCGACACTGATGCCGCGGGCGAAGCGAGCGACGAGGGGCAGCCCGGTGGACGCCGCCATCCCGTCGAAGGCCAGCGCGACCGGCTGACCGGTGCGGATGTCGGCGAGCACCCGGCCCAGCTCGACGGACAGCTCGCCGCCGCTGCGGCGCACGACGCGGTCGAGGGCGGACACGGGGCTCTCCCCCGCTGCCACCGCCAGGGCCAGCAGCTCGGCAACGGTCGGGAACTCCACGACGATCTGCCGCTCGCGCGCGGCGGCCTGGGAGCTCAGCCAGTTCTCCCGCAGCACCACGCCGACGGCGAACCCGGCCAGGCACAGCAGGACCGCGACGACCGGACCGATGGACGCGGTGAGTGCCCGGAAGAGCGACCACGCGGCGCACAGCGAGAAGCCCGCAAGCCCCCAGGTGACCTGCTCGATCCGGAAGTCGTGGACGGACTTGTCGATCCCGGCGCGCTCGAGCCGGCGACGTACGGAGGTGGCACCGCCGAGGACGCGCTCGACGCCGTCGGCGGCCGCCCAAAGGAACGGCCCGAAGATCCGAACCGCGGCGGAGGCGGGTGACATCGAGGCCGACGCCACCTCGAGGCTGGGGGTGCGGCCGACCTGCGGCAGGTCGCGGACGTAGGGCAGCACCCGCAGGGCGAGATGGGGCCGGCGGATGACCTGCACGCGGGCGACGACGAGGAGAAGACCGAGCGCCGCACTCGCACCCAGGACACCACCCCACATCGCCGGGCTCACGAGAGGATCCTCCGCTCCACGGGCAGGCGGCCGATGCGCATCATCAGCCGGTAGGCGACCACGCACAGCCCGCCGCCGACCGCGAGCACCACCACGCCGGCGGGCGAGGAGTAGGCCTGCACGGAGCCGGACTGGAACGTCATGAGCAGCAGCACGACCCAGGGCGCGGCCACCGCGAGCCGAGCTCCGTTGATCGACCACGCCTGGTGCGACTCCAGCTCGGAGCGGGTGCGTGCCTCGTCACGCAGGTAGCCGGAGAGGTTGCGCAGCAGCCTGCCCAGCTCGCCGCCGCCGACCTCACGGGCGATGCGCAACCCCTCGACCACCCGGTCCCCCACTGGGTCGGCGAGCGTCGCCTTGAGCCGGTCGAGGGAGTCGCCGAAGCGGCCGGTCACCTGGTAGTCGAGGGCGAACTGGTCGAACGCGTCTCGCAGGGCCTCGGGCCCGGACGTGCCCAGGGCGGCGAGGGCGTCTGGCAGCGAGAGCCCGGCTCGTACGGCGCTCGCCAGGTTGTCGACCGCGTCGGGCCAGACCTCGGCGAACTCTCGCTGCCGCTGGGCGGCGCGGTGGCGGATCGCCACCACCGGCGCGTAGGCCGCCATGGAGGCGAAGGCGATCGCGATCGGGGCGGTCCGCGACACCGCCTGCACGGTGACGAACGCGACCACGCCCAGCGCCAGGCAGAGCAGGAAGACGCTCGTCGGTGACACCCCGGCGAGTCCGGCCCGGGCAAGCAGCTGCTGGAGCCGGCCCTGGCCCCGCGGCGTACGACGCTCCGGCCGCGGCAGGAAGAACGCCGACCAGATGAGCAGCAGTCCGAGCCCGAAGCCGAGGCCGATGAGCGCGCCCATCAGCGCTCACCCGCGAGGATGCGGTGCACGTCGATGCCGACGCGCTCGTAACGCTCGGTGCGCGCGGGCGTGCCAGCAGCCCTGCGCAGCTCACCTCCCGAGCGCTCGAAGATCGGCTCGACCTCGATCACGTCGTTCTCCACCCGGCCGGGCACGGAGGCGATCTCGTTGACCCGGCGGACGCCCGTTGCGTCGATGCCCAGGTGCACGACCAGGTCGACGGAGCTGGCGACGGTGGGGACGACGAAGCGGGCCGAGATGTTCTCACCTGCCAGGAGAGGCAGCGTGCACATCTTGACCAGCGCCTCGCGCGCGCTGTTGGCGTGGAGAGTGCACATGCCGGGAAGTCCGGCGTTGAGCGCGAGGAGCAGGTCGAGGCACTCCTCGGCGCGGACCTCTCCCACGATCACGCGCGAGGGGCGCATGCGCAGCGCCTCCTTGACCAGGTCGCGGAGCCGGATCTCGCCCGTGCCCTCGAGACCCGACTGGCGGGTCTGCATGGGCACCCAGTCGGGGTGGTCGAAGCGGAGCTCGAAGACCTCCTCCGCGGAGATCACCCTTTCGCCGCCGGGGATCGCGGACGCGAGACAGTTGAGGAACGTCGTCTTGCCGGCCTGCGTGCCGCCCGCCACCAGCACGTTGAGCCCCGCGCGGATCGACGCCTCGAGGAACGCCGCGGCCTGGGGCGTGAGGCTGCCGAGCTCGACGAGGTCGGAGAGCCGGTGGGCGCGGAGGACGAACTTGCGGATGTTGACGGCCGAGAAGCCGCGGCTGATGCCCTCGAGCACCACGTGGAGGCGATGGCCCTCGGGGAGCATGGCGTCGACGAAGGGCTGGCTGATGTCGATGCGCCGGCCGCTCGACTTGAGCATCCGCTCGACGAGCTCGTGGACGAGCGCGGGCGAGAGCATCAGGTTGGTGAGCTCGTGACGACCGCGGCGGGCGATGAAGACCCGGCTGGGATCGTTGATCCAGATCTCCTCGACCTCGGGGTCGTCGAGGAAGGGCTGCAGGGGGCCGAAGCCGGAGACCCGGGCCACCAGCTCGCCGACCACTGCGCCCGGGTCGGCGACGGGCACGACCGCTCCGGTGAGGCTGCGCTCGTCGTGGATCCGTACGACGTCCTCGGCGATGCGGCGTACGACGGCGGCCTCGCGCTGGGGGTCGACGCCTTGGGTGCGCACCTGCTCGCGCACGCGCGCATCGAGCTGCTCGATGAGGTCGTCGTGCGTGTCCGGACGCGTGAGCGTCATGACCGTTCCCCCGTCCCGAGAAGGTGGTTCGGGCTCATTCTGACCGCGGGGGGTGCCGTCGGGAAGGGGTCGGCCCCGACCTGTGGAAGCAGCTATGCGCCGAGCAGTGCGGTGAGCGCTTCTGCGGGCGCAGGACGGTGGAACAGGTATCCCTGGCTGAAGCCGCAGCCGAGTGCCGTGAGGATGTCACGCTGCTCGGCGGTCTCCACGCCTTCTGCCACGACAGTCATCCCCAGCGAGGTGCCCAGGGTGATGATCGAGGAGATGATGGCGGTGTTGATCGGGACCGGAAGACCCGCGACGAAGGACCGGTCGATCTTGATCTCGTCGAAGGGGAAGCGGCGTAGATAGTCCAGGGATGCGTAGCCCGTGCCGAAGTCGTCCACAGCCATCGGAACGTGAAGGTCGCGGAGACCGTTCAGGTCGGATCCCACGTCGTCGATGTGGCGCGCCAGCTGGCGTTCGGTCACCTCGACTCCGAGGCTCCCCGGCTGGAGCCGATGCTCCTCGAGCAGGCGCTCGAGGACGCGAACCAGTCGGTGTCCACCGAACTGGTTGCAGGAGACGTTCACCCACATCCGTGGCGCCCCCTCCCCGAGGACTCGTTGCCACTGGGCGGCCTGCTCCACCGCCGTCCTCATGACCCAGTCGCCGATGGGGGCGATCAGGTGGGGGCCCTCGGCAACATCGAGGAACTCTGCCGGTGGAAGCGTCCCGCGTGTCGGGTGCTGCCACCGCAGCAGCGCCTCAACGGCGACCACCTCCCCGCTGCCCATGCTGTAGAGAGGCTGGTAGTCCAGCCGCAGCTGCCCATGCTCGAGCGCTTCGCCCAGCTCGATGGCCAGCGGCGCCCGGCGCAGGAGGGTGGCCCGCCTCATGGCGAGGTCCGCGACGCGCGCGGTCGACTCCACGGCCGCGTTTGAGGCGGCCTTTGCCCCCACGCCCGAGTTCGCCATCTCGCGCGCGACTTCCCCTGCACTCCGCGCGGCCACGCCCACGATCGAATCGGCAGCGAAAGCTGCGAGGGCCGCGCCCTCGGCAGCGAGCGTCACGGCGTCAGCGACCTTGGTCGCAGCGGCATCGGCAAGCCGCGCCTGCCTCATCACCTCCGCCGCCACGGTGGACGCCACCGCCGCCGCTACCCGACGTGCCCACTCCGGGTCCACGGCCTCAGGCAGCTCCGCGACGATGCTCTCCAGGGCCGCCACGGCAGCAGCTGCGACCTTCGATGCCTGGACCTGGGTCTCGGTCTGGAGAGCTGCCGCCGTCTCAGCGGCTACTTCGGCGGCAGCCGACGCTGCAGCAGCCACCGTCGCCGCTGTCGCATAACGGGCTCGCGACGCGACCCCCTCGGCGGCACGCGCGGCGGCTTCTGCCGCGGCCGTGAGGTCCTCCGTCAACCTCGCCGCCGCCGCCGTGTCATGCGCGGCCGTCGCGGCGGCATCTGCTGTGGCCACGATCGCATGGGTCTCGTCGCCGGGGACTTCGTCTGACAAGGTCGAACCCCCCTCCTCCGCCTCCCCCGCCACGATCGAAGGAGACCCTTGTGAGGCTATCCAAGGTGGCAGCTTTTCGCGGCCCTTCCTCGCTGATCCATGGATGCTTCACCCAGGAGACAGAACGGGGCGCTCCCTCCGGAGACCCCGCGGGCAGTTCGTTGCTCTCAGAGGACGGAGTGGGTGATGGTCGCGGAGTAGGTTCCCGCGGCCATCCCGCCGGGGACGGTCACGTTGATGGTCGGGTTCCAGGTGGCGGAGTTGTCTCCGGTGATCCCGGTCGCGGTGACCGCGGGGGAAACGCCGGTGAGGTTGGCCGGGTTGTTGGCCGTGTAGGTGGCGGTGCCCACCTTGGTGATCGCTCCCGCGGTGTAGCCGACTGCGCTGGCCGCAATGGCGGGGCCAGAGGGAGGTGTGAACGCCGTCGAGATGACGCTGGCCACCCAACCCGAGCCTGCCGCTGCGCTCCGGGCGTCGTTGACGTTCACCTGGCCGAGGGGACCGCTGATGGCTCCCCCTGCCACGGTGTTCGCCCGGGTGCCGAGGCTGCCGGCATCGGCGGGCACGGTGATCGACAGTGAGCCTCCGGTCACGGTGATCGTCGCAGTGGTCGGCTCCGCCGCGGCAGGGTGCGTGACAGCCAGGGCGAGGGCGACGGCGGCGAGGGGAACGAGGAGATGACGAATACGCATGGTGTTTGTCTTTCTCTCAGAGAGTGGATGGTGCGGTTATCGCGCATGCCTGCGCGGCACAGCGCTCGCGGCTGGGGTGAGTGGGCCGGTGACGGGCAGCTCCGGCTCGGTGTTGGCCATCCGGGCTCGCCTGATGCGGCGAGGTCGGGCCACCCGTGTCCAGACCAGAGCCAGCAGGGCGAGCGCGAGGACGAGAGCTCCGGCCCAGTACCACAGCTGGTGCCCATCGGGGTCGGCCCGCACGGCCTCGCCGGTCTGAGCGGCGTCGGGGAAGGTGATCGTCGCGTGGGCTGACTCCGTCAGGAGCCCGCTCGTGATCTCGATCTCGGCCTGCCAGGGACCGTTGGGCAGCTGCTCGTCGAGCTCGACGTTCACCGGGGCGGTCTGGCCGATGCCCAAGGTGGTGCCCAGGTCGACGGGGAACGGTCCGGCGGAGAGTCCGCCGGGTCCGTCGGTGAGGTCCAGGGTGCCGCTGAGGTCGAGGGCTCGGCCGCCGGTGTTGTGGACGATCGCCTGGACCATCGGGCCTCCAGCTGCGCTGCGGGCGGCGACGAACGACTCGATCGTGAAGTTCGAGGCCGGTTCGCCGCCAGGGCCCACGGAGAGGTAGACACGGATGCCGACCCGGCTCACCTGGGTGACGCCGTTGCCGTCGGCCGCACCCGAGGTCGTCTGCGCCCAGATGACGGCGTACTGCTCACCGGGCGCGGCATCGGCTGGTACGTCGATCTCGACGGCAACGTTTGCCTTCTCGCCGGCGGCGAGGGTGAGCTCGGGGCGACTCACGCCCATCCAGGTAGACAGCTCGTTGGGTGTGTCGGCTTCGAGGCCCACGAACGAGCCGTCGACCAGGTCAGCCGCGGCGGCGTAGACCGCCACCCGAGCGTTGCCCCCGGTGTCATTGGAGACCTCGATGCGGCGTCCGATCACGGTGCCGGGTGCGACGTGGTCGATGATGTAGACGCGTGCGCGGGGGTTGTCGCGGGCGGCGACGGGTGCGTCGACAAGCCGGATTCCGACACCGGTGTGCTCGTCGTCGGGGGCAGCATCGGGCGTGCCGAAGGCGCCGGTGGCCGGGAGGAGTGTCCCGGCCACCAGCGCGATCAGGGTGAGCAGTCGTCGCATGTGGTTTCGGACCTCAGACGACCGAGGTCGTCACGGTGCCGGAGTAGCTGCCGGCGAGAGCCCCGGCAGGCATCGTCACGTTCAGCGTGGGCGCCCACGACGCGGTGTTGTTGCCGCTCAGGCTCGTCGGCGCGACCACGGACGTCGCGATGCCGGTGAGGGTGGTCGCCGTGCCATCGGCGACGGTGATCGTCCCGGTCTCGGTGACGGTGCCCCCGACGTAGCTGACCGCGGTGGACGACGAGCCACCCGCGCCCGTGAAGGCGGTCGACGCGCCGCTTGCGGTCCAGTTTGCGACGCCGCCACGTGCATCGGTGACCGAGGCCGGGCCCAGGTTTCCCGTGATCGTCGTGGTGCCGGAGGCGGCGTTGGTCAGGGTGGCGGTGGCCGGCACGGAGAGGGTCAGGCTCCCGCCCGTGAGGCTGAAGGTGGTTCCGGTGTCCGCGGCCATGGCCGCGGTAGGAAGGAGTGCCACGGCGGATGCGCTGAGCGCCAGGGCGCCAAGCAGACGGAATGGGTTCATAGGAGTGCTGTCCAGCTTCCGGTTGTGGACCGCGTTGCCAGAGTCGAGACCGACCTGGTCGCTGAGCAGACCCCCGAGAAGACAGGACGGCGCACTCACCTCATCTCTGAGGTCGCGTCGTTACAACAGGGGTGTCGGCTTCCAGCCCCCTCCCCTTGAGGGTCCACGCGGAAGGTCTCACATCCCGGACGGCCGGCTTCCCTGACCGCGTCGGGCCAGCAGCGCGGCGACCACTTCCGGGCCGGCGGGCCGGGCCAGGAGATAGCCCTGGCCATAGCGGCAGCGGATCGCCCTGAGGTGGGCCACCTGCACGTGCTCCTCGATCCCCTCCGCGACGATCTCCAGTCCGCTGGACCGCATCAGGCCGAAGATGGCGCGGGTCAGGGCGTACTCGTCGGGGGAGGCGGCCACGAGCGAGGTCAGCGACCTGTCCAGCTTCACCATGTCGACGGGGAGCTCCCGGAGGTAGCTGATCGAGGAGTAGCCGGTCCCGAAGTCGTCGATGCCCAGGGCGACGCCGATCTCCCGGAGCTCCTCGAGACGCGGCACCGACCCGTCGTCCGCGGTCATCAGTCCTGTCTCGGTGATCTCCAGCAGCAACTGCTCGGCCGGTACGCCGTGCCGGTCCAGGGCGTCGACGACCTGCGCCACGAGCCGTGGTTGCCGCATCTCGAGCGGGGATAGGTTCACGTGCAGCCGGAAGCCCGTGCCCACCAGCCGCTGCCACTGGGAGAGCTGCGAAACGGCCGCATCGAGGACCCAGCAGCCGAGGTCGGCGATGAGGCCGGTCTGCTCGGCCACGGGGATGAAGTCGGCCGGCGACACCACCCCTCGTTGTGGGTGCCGCCAACGCACGAGGGCCTCCGCCCCCACGATCGTGTCGTGTTCGAGGTCGAAGACCGGCTGGTAGCTGAGGAACAGCTCCCCCTCCTTGGCCAGCGCCTCGGCGAGGTCCACGGCAGTGCCCATCCGGGCGGCCAGGCCGTCGCGAAGTCCCGGCCCGAACGCCTCGACAGATCCAGGTCCGCGCGAGGCCGCGGCGACGAGCGCGGTGTCGGCGTCACGGACCAGTGCCTCGGCCCCGACCGGCGCGGCGATGGCCATCGCCACGCCCACGTTGGCCGACAGCCGCGCGGATCTGGTGCCGTCGATCGGCGCCCCGACCACCTCCACCACCCGCTCGGCGAGCCGGATCGCCTCGTGCTGGTCGTGCCCAGGGCAGACCAGGGCGATGCTGTCCGCATCCAGCGGGACCACGGTCACGCCCTCCGCGTCCAGACCGGCGAGCCGGGCCCGGACCTCAGCGACAGCCGCCGCGGCGGCGGCCCGGCCGTCGATGCCCCGGACCGCATCCAGCCCCAGCAGGCCGACGACGAGCAGCGCTGTGGGCTGCGGACGCTCCGCGGCGTGCGCCAGCGCGGCTGCGATGGCGGGGGCACCGTCCCAGTCAGCGCCCGACACCGGCGTCGTCGTCACGTTCGGCTCTCCCGGGTCGACGTGGTGCTCTGGGCGGGGCGCTGCAGCGCCCACGGAAGGCCGAGGTCGTGCAACACGTCGAGCAGCGCCTCGAATGCGATCGGCTTGACCAGGTACGCCGCGGCGCCGAGCTCGTGCACCTGCTCGATGTCGCGACCCTCGGTAGAGCCGCTCATCACGACGATCGGGATGTCCGCAAAGTCCTCGTGGCCTCGCACCCCCTCGAGCAGCTCCATGCCTCCCAGCCCGGCGAGGTGCAGGTCGGTGATCACCGCGGCTGGCAGCGGATGGCGTCGCCGGTCCGCGTACTCTCCCTCCCCGAAGAGGTAGGCGAGCGCCTCGGCACCGTCGCTGACGGCGTGCACCGGGTTGACCAGGCCGCCCTTGGCCAGGAACCGCCGGACCAGCAGCACGTGCGAGGGGTCGTCCTCGGCGAGCAGGATCGGTGGGTTGTCGGTCACGACATGCCTCCCCGGTCGGTGAGCACGGTGCTGATGGTGCGCCAGAACTCCTCGGCGTCGATGGGCTTGGCCACGAAGGCGTCGGCGCCCATGCTCCGGAAGATCGAGGCCGACTTCTCCATCGCGTCGGCCGAGACCACGATGACCGGGATGCCGGCCGTCTGCGTGTCCGCGCTCAGCTCGCGCAGCACGTCCTCGCCGAGCATGTCGGGCAGGTGCCGGTCGAGCAGGACCAGGTCCGGCCGGTGCCGACGGGCGAGGTCCATGGCCTGGTGACCGTGGGTCGCGACCACCGGCCTGGGGGTGCCTGCCACTCGCAGCAGCTCCTCGACCAACCGGCGGTTCGCCTCGTTGTCCTCCACGTGGAGCACCGACAAGGGGCCCAGCGCCCGCAGCTGCTCAACCGCTGAGCCTCCCGCGCCCTCGGCGGCGAGCAGCGCGACGCCATCGCCGGCATCGGGCATCTCCACCACGAACGTGCTGCCGGACTCGCCGGTCTCCCCCAGCGTCAGCCGACCGCCCATCGCCTCGACCAGGCTGCGCGAGACCGCCAGCCCGAGCCCGCTCCCCTCGATCTCCGCGGTGCGCTCGTCGCTGCGCGCGAAGGGCAGGAACAGGTCGTCACGCTGCGTCGCGGCGATCCCGATCCCGGTGTCGCGGACCGTCAGGAGGACCCGGCCGTCGGCAACCTTCCAGTCCACCTCGACCCGGCCACCGGGGCGGTTGTACTTGATGCCGTTGGACACCAGGTTGATCAGCACCTGCTTCATCCGGCGGCGATCCACCATGGCGTGCACGGCGCCGCCCGCGCCCGACGTGATCAGGTCGACCCGGTGCTGGCGAGCGAGTGGACGCGTCAGCTGGATGGCCTCGTCCACCACGTCGACGAGGCGGGTGGGCTCGACCGACAGCGACAGCCGACCCGACTCGATCCGGGCGAGGTCGAGCACGTCGTTGACCAGCGCGAGCAGGTGGCGCCCGCCCTTGAGGATGTGGTCGACGCTCTCGCGCTGCTCGTGGTCGAGATCGCCCATGTCCAGGAGCTGGGCGAAACCCAGGACCGCATTGAGCGGGGTCCTCAGCTCGTGGCTCATCCGGGAGAGGAAGTCGTCCTTGGACCGGTTGGCCTGCTCGGCCAGCTCCTTCGCCGACTCGAGGGCTGACTGTGCCTCGACCCGGGCCGTCACGTCGGCGACGACACCCACGACCGTGCCGGCCTCGTGGCCCTCCTCCGCCGGCTCCTGTCGCGACCGCACCTCGAGCCAGCGCGTGTCGCCTTCGCGTGTGACCACGCGGAAGTCGCCGTTCGGGAGCCGGGACACGGTGTTGTCCTCGCCGGGCGAGAGGTACTCCCGAAGGAGGTCCAGCGACGTCGTCACCGCCGGGCCCTCCAGGCCCACCGCACCGAGCAGCGCAGGCTCGCCCCGGAGCGTGATCTGGTTGTCCGGGCGGACCTGGAAGATCACCATGCCGCCGGCCTCGAGTGCCAGGTCGAGCAGGTCGTCCTTCTCCCGGATGGAGACATGCGCGGTCTCGATGGTGCGGGCCAGTGCGCCGATCTCGTCGTCGCCGCCCGGCTCGGGGAGGAGCACCTGGTCGGCACCCAGCCGCTGCGCGTTCGCCTGGAGGCGGGCAAGACGTCCGACCACGCCGCGGGAGAGGAACCACACCGCGACGAGGCCCCCGACGAGGCCGACCGCCCCGATGAGCACGACTGCGGCGGTGATCACCGCATTGAGACGGTCGGCAGCCTCCCGTGCCGACCTGAAGCGCTTGCCCTCCTCCCGGGTGACCCGGTCGAGCACGACGGCCAGCTGCTGCTGCTCCGTCCTGGCGGCAGCCGCGAGCCGGGCGCCCTCACCCTCCGCGGGGTCTCCATCCACGAGGGACCGCAACCTGGCGTCGTGCTCGTCGACGGCCTTCCTGACCTGGGCCATCGGTCTGTCGGCGAGGCGGTTGTCGAGGCGGGCCTCGGCGCTGGACCTCTCCGCGACGGCCTCGGCGAATTCGTCGAGCCACCGCTGGTCGCCGGTCTGCCGGTAGGACAGGGCAGCGAGCTGGGCGGCCTGGGAGACGGACCCGAGCTGCTCGAGGGCCAGCTCGTTCTGCAGCGCCCGGATCGAGATCTCGCGGGTGTCCAGGGCGTACTGGCGCACGAGGAACGTCACGGCCGTGAGCACGACGACCGCGACGAAGGGCACGGACACGGCCAGCAACATCCGCCGCCGGAGGGATCCCCGCATCCAGCCTGTCGTACGCGCTCTGACCCTCATGGCCCCCCTGCCCGAGAGAGCGGCCCCGATGACGACTGGTCCGCCGAGAGTGGTGGTGAGTCCTTGTCCCGCCAGTCTAGGCACTCATCCAGTCAGGCGAGGCCGGTTACGCCGAGGTACGCCCTCCAGAGGTCGCCTCCGACGGCCAGGCCCAGCCCTGCGCCGGCGAGCATGAACGGGCCGTGGGGGACGCTCGCGCGACGGCCGGCGCCCGCGAAGGCGACCAGGCCGAGCCCGACGACAGCACCGATGACGAAGCCGGCGAGCAGCCCGGTCACGGTCGAGCCCCAGCCGAGCCAGCCCAGCACCAGCCCGAGGACCGGCGCCAGGGCGACGTCACCGAGCCCCATGCCGCGTCCGGCCGTGGCGAGCCAGATCCCGCCATAGACGGCCAGCCAGAGCACGGCGGCGAGCAGCGCACCCGGCAGCGGCTGCGGGCCCCTGACCCACACATCCAGCAGGAGCAGCAGCGAGCAGCCCATGCCTGCAGTCGCCGTGATGGCGAACGGCAGCCGCTGGTGCTCCAGGTCGATGACGAACAATGCGACGCCGGCGCCGGCGAGCAGGAGCAGGGCCGGGAGGTACGCCGCCGGGCCGGTCACCGCGGCCAGCGCGGCGAACGCGAGCCCGGTGGCCAGCTCGACGAGCGGGTAGCGCACGGACACCGGCGCCGCGCAGTGGCGGCAGCGCCCGCGCAACAGCAGCCACGAGACGACTGGCACGTTGTCGCGTGCGGCGACGGGCCGACCGCACGGCGGGCAGCTGGAGCGGGGACGGACCACGGAGAGGCCAGCCGGCACCCGGTGCACGACGACGTTGAGGAACGAGCCCACCAGCAGGCCGAGCAGTCCACATGCGGCCACGAGCAGCCCCGTCATCGGAGGGCCTCGAGACGCGTGCGGAGCGCCGCCCGCTGGGCCGGCTCGACGCTCGCCACCAGCTCGTCGGCCAGAGCGTCCGGAGCCAGCTCGGTCCAGGCGCGGCGGCTTAGCTGTCCGCGGGCCAGCTCCCACCGGAGGTCCGCTGCGGTGAGGCCGGTGTCGCCGGCGGACACCGCCTGAGACACGAGAAAGGCCTCGAAGGTGGCGAGCTGGGCACGGCGCAGCTGGTCGGCGGCGTCGTGCGCGAGGTCGGCGGCCGCCATCGCCTGCGCGACCGCGGCGCAGTCCGCGGCGACGTCGCGCAACTCGCGTAGCAGCGCCTCCGCGCCTCGGGCGGCCCGGGCTGCCCGCGCGGAGACCTCAGCACCCGGTCCGCCGACGGAAACAAGGTGGTCCAGAGCGCTGAAGCGCTCCGCGAGCAGGGCCGCGACGGAAGGCCCGAAGGCGTCGCCGAGCGCGGCCCGGGACCGGGCGATCAGGCTCCTGCCGTCCGCAACTGGCTGGTCGACCCGCAGGAAGGCGTCGCGCACGACGTGGGCGACGGTGTCGAGCTGCGCCCCCGGGTCGGGGACGCTCGCCAGTCCGCTCTCCCAGAGGAGGCAGTGCAGCGTGGCGAGATCGGCCGCCCACTGGGTCTGAACTGCAAGCCGGACATCGCCTTCCGCGGCCAAGGCGCGCGAGCGGGCCTGCCAGACGTCCGCGGCGCGCTTCGCGGACGCCGGGCCGGCAGGCGTCGGCGCCGCGGCGGCGGGAGGTGTCTCGGGGGTCGTGGCGGTCATCGACGCTGTCCCCTGCGGCGTCGCGGCTCGACAGTCGGCTCGGGAGCTGCAGGAACGGGCAGCACCATCGGCTCGCCCGCGTCGTCTGCGGGCTCGGCGCGTTCGGGGGTCGTCACAGGGGGCGAGGCGACCGGCGGCCGCTCCGCGCGTGCCCGGGGCAGGGGGACACGCGCCAGCTCGCCCGGCTCGACGAGCCGGTCCAGGGCGGCGTCGACCCGGGCCAGGAGCCGCTGGGCCATCGGGTCCTTGCCGAACGCCAGCCGCAGGCCCTCCACGGTCGCCGCAATGCGGCGTACGTCCTCGTGCGGCCGGGCGCGGGCGGCCACGAGCTCGTCGGTGAGCTCGGCCACGCGGCGTACCTGCTCCTCGAGTGCGGCCTCGAGGACCCGGATGTGAGCGCGGGTCGTGCGGGGATCGGCCGCGTCCGTGCCCGGCGCTGCCGGGGATACGACGTCGGCGGTACGACGCCGCGACAGCAGGCGGGCACCGAACGGTGCCTTGGCGCCGTAGGGGACGACGAGCTGGGCCATCTCACTCCGCTCCTGGTGTGTTGTTCGGGGGGCACCTGGTTCATCGGCATGCCGGGACGGTGCCTTGAGGCCCGGCCGGCGATTGCTCGAGAGCCGGTCAGGGCCGGGGAGCCGGCGGCATGACGAACATGTCCCCGGTGACGGTGGTGAGCAAGAGGCCCGGCCCGCTGCCGGTGCTGACCGACAGCGAGGTCACCAGGTAGGCGCGCGGCATCTCCTCCAGGTTGTCCAGCAGCAGCTGGGTGGCGGAGTAGCCCGCCTCCACGGTGATGGTGACCGTCTGGCGAGCCAGGTCCGCGGAGGTGGAGGCGGCGGGCAGGCCGACCCCCTCCGCCTCGGCGGCACCGAGCATCGGGGCGGTCGGCGCAACGGTGGTCACGTTCCCGGGGGCGATGCCCGCCCGGGCAGCAGCCCCGCTGACCTGCCGGAACAGTCCCGGCTGGTCCGCCGTGCGGGGGAACAGCTCCTCCAGCGCCCGATCCTGGTCGGCGATGGCGGGCAGCTCCTGCTCCTGCTTCTTCAGGGCCGCGAGCTGGAGCCGGAGCAGGTCGTTCTGGTCGCTCATGTCGGCGATCGCCGCGCGGGTCTCGGAGATCGCCTCTGCCTGTGGCCCCAGCACGAGGAACCAGCTGGCGACCACGATGCCGAGGAGGGCGAGTGCGCCGAGCACCTTGGTCCCGGCGGGTGAGCTGAGGTTCATCGCTCGTTCCTCTCGTGCAGGAGGGTGTCCAGGTCGTGGTAGCGGCCGGTGAAGGCGCTCGGGGACAGGCCGACCGTGCCGGTGAAGGAGACACGTGGGCCGTCAGCCGTGGTCGTGGTCGAGATGAACGGCTCCACGAAGATCCCGCTGCGGCCGAGGTCGACCACGAGCTGGCCGACGGCGTCGCGGCTGGCCGCGGTGCCGGACAGGGTCAGGCAGCCGACCACAGGGCGGGTGCCGAACGGGTCGGGGCCCGGGCACGCCGAAGCCACGGCACCGGTGGAGGGCGCCTCGGCGGCCGCTGCGCCTGTCTCGCCGGCCGGCGCGGCCGGCGTTGGTGGCGTGAGCGTCACCGCGATGTTGGTGAGCGCGGCGTCGGCAGGCGTCGCCATCGACAGCTCGGAGAGCACCCGGGAGAACCGCACCTCGTCCCCCATCGCCTCGGTGACGGTCTGCTTGCGCTTCTCGACGGCCGTGACGAAGGTGCGGACGGGGGCGAGCTGCGCGGTCTTCGACGCCAGCGTCGCCCGCTCCGCCTCCGCGATGGACAGGAGCTGCCCCGCCTGGCCTGCGCGCAGGTGCTGCAGCCCCCAGCCTGCTGTGAGCAGCGCTGCGAGCACCACCGCGCCGACGACGAACCGGAGGCGGAGCCGACGGGTCGCGAGCGCCTCGAAGCTCCACTGCGAGAGCAGGTTGACGGTCGGGGTGGGGGCCTCTCGGCGGCGGGCCCTCGCCCGGCTCATGCGGCACCGCCGAGGGCGAGGCCGACGGCGAGGACGGAGCGGAGCTCGGCCAGGTCGTCGACGCGGGAGCCGCGGCGGGCACGCAGGTCGCCCGGCTCCTCGAGGTGCACGACCGGCACGCTGAGCACCATCTCGGCCAGGTGTGGCAGGCCGCCCAGGCGGGCACCGCCGCCGGTCAGCACGACGCGGTCGAGCTGACCGGCGGGGTCCTCGTGAGCGTCCAGCGAGAACGCCAGCGTGGCACGGATCTCCTCGACGAGCTCGGCGGCGAGGTCGGTCAGCAGGTACTGCGCCGGGTGGTCAATGGAAGCGGGCTGGTCGGGGTGCCGGGCCGAGGAGAGCAGACCGGCGGCCACCTTGGTGCGCTCGGCATCCGCGCGCTCCCACCCGAACTTCTCCTGAAGCGCACGGGTGAGGTGGGCGCCGCCAAGGCCCTGGAGGAACCGGACGAACTGCGGCCGACCCGAGCTGTGGACGGCCACGGTGACCGTCTCGGCGCCGATGTCGACGACCGCCTCGGTGCCGGTGCCGGCGCCGGTCGCGCGGGCCAGGGCGAGGGGCGCAAGGTCCGCCCGGACCACGCGCAGACCGGCCGACTCCGTGGCGCGCACCAGGCCGTCGACGAGCTGCTGCGGCGCGGCGACGAGCAGGATGCGCGCGACTCGGCGTACGCCCTCGCCCTGCTCGCGGGGAGCCTCGAAGTCGTCGAGGAGGACGTGGTCGAGGTTGGTCTGGTCCATGGGCAGCGGCACCACGTCGGCCACCTGGTAGCGCAAGGCCTTGCGGAAGTCTGCCTCGGGCATCCAGTCGAGGTCGGCCTGCCGGACCACGACGCTGTCGTCGGCGAGGCCCAGGGCGACCTGCTTGCTCGAGAACTTGCCGCGGGACCACAGCTGCTTGAGGGCGACACCGAGCGCCTCGGGGTCCACGACCTCGCCGGCACGGACGGTGCCGTCGGGCAGGGTGGCCGCGGCGAAGCGGCGGAGCTGCGGGCCACGGCGCCCGTGGGCGACCTCGGCGGCCCTGATCCCGGATGTCCCGATGTCCAGGCCGATGACGGTGGGCGGCATGTGCTTCCTCACGTGGAGACGACGAACGCTGCCGGCGGCAGCACTGATGTCATCGGTGGCGGGTCGGAGCGACTTGAGGCCCGGGTCGGGAAATGTCACGGCCCAGCGAAGGTCGGCCCGAGGGGTTCAGCGCCGGGTCCGTCGTGCCGATGCTTCTGGCGTATCCCTCCCCGTCCGACCGGAGCCCCCGTGACACTGCAGATCGCGCCCTACCTCAACGCCGTCGTCGTCAACCGCGGCTCCGACCTCCACATCAAGGCCGGCGGCCCGCCGAGGATCCGGATCTCGGGCTCGCTGGTGCCACTCCAGGTCGACCCCCTGACGGCCGACCAGTCGTGGGAGATCATCCGCGAGACGATGCCGGCCGAGGTGGCGGAGGAGTTCACCGCCACGAACGAGGCCGACTACGCCCTGCACGTGCCCGAGATCGGCCGCTTCCGTGTCAACGCGTTCCGCACGCGCGGCACCGTGAGCTCGGTGCTCCGGCTCGTGGGCGACGAGCCCGTGCCCCTGGCGCAGCTCGGCGTGCCCGACGTCGTACGACGCCTCGCGCTCGAGCCTCGCGGACTGGTCCTGGTGACCGGGCCGACCGGCTCTGGGAAGACCACCACCCTCGCCGGCATGGTCGACGCCGTCAACGAGTCGCGCGCCGTCCACGTGCTGACGCTCGAGGACCCGATCGAGGTCGTGCACCGCGACAAGCTGGCGAGCGTCAGCCAGCGTGAGGTCGGCACGGACACGAAGGCGTGGAGCACCGCGCTCCGAGCGGCCATGCGCCAGGACCCTGACGTCATCCTCATCGGCGAGATGCGGGACGCGGAGACGGTGAAGGCCGCGCTGGCCGCTGCCGAGACAGGGCACTTCGTGATGTCGACGCTGCACACCACCGACGCCACCGAGACGGTCAACCGGATCATCGACTTCTTCCCGCCGCACGAGCAGAAGCAGGTGCGGCTCGGCCTCGCCGCCTCGCTCCGCGGCATCGTCTGCCAGCGGCTGGTGCCACGCGCGACGGGCGAGGGCCGGGTCTGCGCCATGGAGATCGCCGTCAACACCCCGCGCCTGGCCGAGGCGGTGGCCGACCCCGAGAAGACCGACACGCTGCAGGATGTCGTGGGTACAGGGGGGTACTCGGGAATGCAGACCTTCGACCAGCACCTGCTCCAGCTCGTGCTCGAAGGATCTGTGTCGATCCAGGACGGCAGGCTCGCCTCCTCGAATCCGCACGACTTCTCCGTCATGCTGAAGAGGGCCGGGATCGACCCGAGCCTGGTGGACGGTGCGACGACAGGGTGATTCTCGTGAGCAGAAGCCGCAAGGGCGCAGGCAGCGCCGAGCGCCGACGGTCCATCACGGACGCCGTCCCCTCCCCCCATCTCGCCGAGCTGTCGCTCGACGAGCTGCGCGCCTACCGCCGACGCCTCACCGAGGAGGAGGACAGGGTCTCCTACTGGCGGCGCCTCGCGCACGCGCGCATCGATGTCCTGGAGGCCGAGGCGGACACGCACGGCACCCTGAGGATGGAGCAGCTGGTCCGCGTGCTCGGCGACACCGGTGCCGGCAACACCCGCACCGCCCTGGTGAGCATCTCGGCCGCCGAGCCGCTGCCCGAGCTTCCGGTCCTCGAGGAGATGTGGGTGACCGAGATCGACCCGGACGACGAGGAGCAGGTCGCGGACGCACTGCGCCGGATCCGGGAGGCCGAGAAGCAGCTCACCGACTATCGCCGCGCCCTGCACGAGCGCATCGACGAGGCGACCGGTGAGCTGATCAGCCGCTATCGCGCGCAGCCGTCCCTGGCGCTGGACCTGTTGCGGGACTGACCCTTCCCCGGGCTCAAGTCGGCCCCTCGATCGGCCGATGACGTGGATGTCCCGTCGTCCACCGAAAGAGCCGCCCCGATGCGCGTTGCCGATCGAAGCGCCACAGTCACCGCCCTGCTCGACCAGGGACTTCTCGACGCCTCCGGGCTGGACGTGGCGACCCGGCTCTCAGAGGAGCGGGAGCATGGGCTGCTCGAGACGCTGGTGGAGTCCGGCACCATCTCGCGCCGTGACCTTCTCCGGGTGGCGGCACAAGCCGCCGGGCTCGCGTTCGTGGAGCTCGCCGAGCTGTCCATCAGCCCTGCGGCGGTCGCGCTGGTGCCGGCGGACTTCGCCCGGCGCTCCTGCATCCTGCCGATCTCGCTGCTGGGCGACGAACTGCAGGTAGCGGTCGGCATCCGCAAGGCCGGCGACCTCCAGCTCAAGGACGACCTCACGCGCCTGACGCGGGCGCGGGTCCGCTTCGTGGTTGCGGACCGCACCGAGATCGAGGCGAAGATCGACCAGGTCTACCGGGCCGAGGGCGAGCTCGCCGACCTCACCTCCGACCTCGTCACCGACGAGCAGGCGGAGGCGGACCTCTCCGGCTTCACCGAGGTCTCCGAGGACGCGCCGGTCGTCCGGTTCGTCAACCTGCTCATCACCCAGGCCATCACCGACCGCGCGTCGGACATCCACATCGAGCCGACCGAGCACGACCTGCGGGTGCGCTACCGGATCGACGGGGTCCTGCACGACGCCCACCGCTCCCCCAAGAACATCCAGCACGGTGTCGTCTCCCGGCTCAAGATCATGGCGGACATGAACATCGCCGAGCGGCGCGTCCCCCAGGACGGCCGGATGTCGGTGAGCCACCAGGGCCGCAAGGTCGACCTGCGCATCGCGACCCTGCCGACGGTCTGGGGCGAGAAGGTGGTGGCACGCATCCTGGACAACGGCACGACCCAGCTTGGTCTCGACGACCTCGGCTTCGGCGAGGCGAACGCGGCGCGCTTCAAGGCGTCGTACACCAAGCCCTACGGGATGATCCTGGCCACCGGTCCGACGGGCTCGGGCAAGTCGACCACGCTCTACGCCACGCTCAACCAGCTCAACAGGACCGACGTCAACGTGATCACCGTCGAGGACCCGGTGGAGTATCGCCTGCCCGGCATCAACCAGGTGCAGACCAACGCCAAGGCCGGACTGACCTTCGCCTCGGCACTGCGCTCGATCCTGCGCGCCGACCCGGACATCGTGCTGATCGGAGAGATCCGCGACCACGAGACCGCGCAGATCGCGATCGAGGCCGCGCTCACCGGGCACCTGGTGCTCTCGACCCTGCACACCAACAACGCCCCCTCGGCGGTCACCCGGCTGGTGGAGATGGGGATCGAGCCGTTCCTGGTGGCCTCGGCGGTGGACGTCGTCGTGGCCCAGCGCCTGTGCCGTGCCCTGTGCGAGCGCTGCAAGGAGGCCTACGTGCCCGAGGCGGAGGAGCTCCGCATGGTTGGCTTTCCCTGGGAGGAGACCGACCCGCTGCCCACCCTCTACCGGCCGACCGGCTGCACCGTGTGCGCGGAGACCGGCTACCGCGGGCGGATGGCGCTGCACGAGGTGATGTCCATGAGTGAGGACATCGAGCGGCTGGCCGTGGCGCGCGCGTCCACCGAGGAGATCGGCCGCGTCGCCAGGGCCCAAGGCATGGAGACCCTCCGGCTGGACGGCTGGGCGAAGGTGAGCTCCGGACTGACCTCGATCGAGGAGATCCTCCGCGTCGTCGCGTGATGCCCTCGCTTCCGCGCTCAAGGAGGCTCCTCCGGCTGCCGATATCCAGACCAGACGCCTCGTGATCCCGAGGTACGACGAGAGTAGGAACGCGTGACCCAGCACCTGACCACCGACTCCCCCGGTGAAGGCCTCACCCTCGCGGCGTTCGGCCTGGCGCCGACGACTGCGGCGGCCCCGGCACCCGCAGCAATGCCGGCGGCCCAGCCGCTGGCCGCAGCGGTCGACCCGGCCGACGAGCGCATCGTGCTCGACGACCTCCTGCGGCACGTGCTCGACGTGGGCGCCTCCGACCTCCACCTGACGGTCGCCGCACCTCCGACTGTGCGCGAGGGCGGCCGGATGGCCCCGGTGCCCGGCTACCAGCCGCTGACCGCCGAGCAGCTGCAGCAGATGCTGTACGGCGTGATGACGGGGCGCCAGCGCAAGGTGTTCGAGGAGGAGCTCGAGCTCGACTTCGCCTACGCGCTGCCAGGCGCGGCGCGGTTCCGCGTGAACGTCTTCCAGCAGCGCGAGGCCATGGGCGCGGTCATGCGCGTCATCCCATGGGATATCAAGCCGCTGGACGGTCTCGGCATGCCGCCGGTCATCGGCAGCTTCGCCGACCTCAAGCGGGGACTGGTCCTGGTCACCGGCCCCACCGGCTCGGGCAAGTCGACCACGCTCGCCGCCGTCATCGACCAGGTGAATCGCACCCGCAGCGGGCACATCATGACCATCGAGGACCCGGTCGAGTTCCTCCACGAGCACCGCGGCTGCCTCGTGAACCAGCGCGAGGTCGGCCAGGACACGCACGGCTTCCGGACCGCACTCAAGCACGTGCTCCGGCAGGACCCCGACGTGATCCTGGTCGGCGAGCTGCGCGATCTCGAGACGATCTCGGTCGCACTCACTGCCGCCGAGACCGGCCACCTGGTGTTCGCCACCCTGCACACCCAGTCGGCGCAGGACACGATCACCCGTGTCGTCGACGTCTTCCCGGCCGACCAGCAGGCGCAGGTGCGCACCCAGCTCGCCGCCACCCTCCAGGGGGTCGTCTGCCAGACGCTGGTGCCCACGCGGGAGGGAAAGGGCCGGGTCGCCGCCGTCGAGGTGATGGTGTGCAACTCCGGCATCCGCGCGCTGATCCGCGACGGCAAGCTGCAGCAGATCCAGGGCGCCCTCCAGGCCGGTGCCCGCGAAGGCAACCAGACGCTCAACGCCCACCTCGCCCAGCTGGTGCGGGCCGGTCGGATCGCCCACGAGTCCGGGCTGGAGCACTGCTCCAACCGCGAGGACTTCCTCACCCTGGTCGGCGCCGGCACGTCCGGCCCGCTGGCCTGAGCCCGGAAGGAACGCGACACACCATGTCGACCACGTACGCCTACAAGGTCCGGGACAGCACCGGCAAGTTCGTCGAGGGGAAGGTGGACGCCGCATCCGAAGCGGCCGTCGCCGACAAGCTCCGGACGATGGGCTACCACCCGCTCGAGGTGAAGGCCACCAACACCGGCATGCAGCGCGAGGTCAACATCGGCTTCCGCAAGCGGGTGAAGCTCAAGGACCTCGCCGTGTTCTCTCGCCAGTTCGCGACGATGATCGACGCCGGGCTCACCATGCTCCGCGGCCTGACGATCCTCTCCGAACAGGCGGAGAACCCCGAGCTCGGGCGCGTGCTCAAGCTCGTCCGACAGGACGTCGAGGCCGGCCAGAGCCTGTCCTCCGCCTTCGCCCGCCACCCCGACGCCTTCCCGAAGCTGATGGTCAGCATGACCCGCGCCGGCGAGGCCGGCGGCTTCCTGGACGTCGCGATGCGCCAGATCGCCGACAACTTCGAGGCGGAGGTCAAGCTGCGCTCCAAGATCAAGGCGGCGATGACCTACCCCGTCGTCGTCTTCGTGCTGGCGATCCTGATGTGCGTCGGCATGCTCGTCTTCGTCGTACCCGTCTTCGAGGGCATGTTCGCCGACCTCGGTGGCGAGCTGCCGCTCCCCACCCAGATGCTGGTGGTGCTGTCCCAGGCGATGCGGTTTCTACTGCCCGGCCTGATCGTCCTGACGGTGGCCGGCATGGTCGCGTGGCGGCGCTACGGCAAGACGGCACGCGTGCGGAAGGTCGTCGATCCCCTGAAGCTGCGGATGCCCGTCTTCGGCAAGCTCTTCAGCAAGATCGCGCTGGCCCGCTTCGCGCGCAACCTGGGCACGCTGCTCAGCTCCGGCGTGCCGATCCTGCAGTCCCTCGACATCGTCGCGGAAACCACCGGCACAACCGTGATCGCCCGTGCGCTCGAGGACGTGCGCGAGTCAGTACGCCGCGGCGAGTCGATCGCAGGCCCGCTGGCCGGCCACGAGGTCTTCCCGCCCATGGTCGTGCAGATGGTCGCCTCGGGCGAGGAGACCGGCGCCATCGACCAGATGCTGCAGAAGATCGCCGAGTTCTACGACGGCGAGGTCGAGGCCACCACGGAGGCGCTGACCGCACTCATCGAGCCCCTGATGATCGCCTTCCTCGGCGGCATCGTGGGATCGATGATCATCGCCCTCTACATGCCGATCTTCAAGGTGTTCGAGCTCATCGGCTGAGGGTCGCCCGGCTTTACCCAATGTGCTCGTTGTGCGCCCCGGACCGCGGTTGTTTGACTGACCCCATGACCACGCTGCCCCTTGTGGAGACGCCGCGGATCCCGGTCGTCACCAGCTACCACGGGGTGGACGTCACCGAGGAGTACCGATGGCTGGAGGACGGGACCTCCGACGACACCATCGCCTGGACTAAGGCGCAGCACCATCTGACACGCACCTACTACGACGCTGTGCCGTGGCGGGACACGCTGCGGGCTCGTGTCGAGCAACTGTTGAAGGCCGAGAGGACGACCTACAGAAGTCTGATGTCGGGCGGAAGCACCTATTTCGCGCTGAAGGAACAGACGCCGCGGCAGCAGCCGTTTGTGGTGGCGCTCACTGATCTGGGCGACACCGCGGCTGAGCGCATCGTCGTGGATCCGAATGCCATCGACCCGTCGGGCGAGACCGCGATCGACTGGTTCGTCCCGTCCCCGGACGGCGGCCGGGTGGCGGTCTCCCTGTCGGAACACGGCACCGAGGACGGGTCGCTGCACGTCTTCGATGTCGAGACCGGGGAGGTCCTCGACGAGCCGATCCCCCACGTGAACCTGCTGGGCGGCTCGATGGCCTGGCGCCACGACGGGTCAGGGTTCTGGTACACCCGCTGCGCAGACCCCGCTGGATTCCGCCAACAGGTCTGGTTGCGCGAGATCGGCGGAGCACAGCACCGCCTGGACGTCGCAGAAGGATTCGCTGACGAGGTCATCGCGGAGAACGTCCTGTCCGCGTCTCTCGACGGCCGTTGGCTGATGGACCGGGTGCAGAAGGGTGACGGGGGTGACTGGCAGGTCTTCATCCGCAGCCAAGATCCCGACGGCGCGTGGTGGCAGCTGGCGGACATCCCCGACAAGTGCGCGTACGCCGTGCTCGGCAGCGACGCGGTGTACGTGCTGTCCCGGCGGGACGCTCCGCACGGCAAGGTGCTGCGACTTCCGCTGACCGAGGGTGCCACGGTCGCAGACTCCAGGGAGATCGTGCCGCCGAGCCACCTGGTCATCGAGGACTTCGCGGTGACGCACGGCACGCTCTGGGTCGCGGACATGGACGGCGGCCCACAACAGCTGCGGGCGTTCGACCTCGACGGTGGGCTGTTGTCCACTCCTGAGATTCCACCGGTGAGCTCGGTATCGTCGTACTTCGCTCGCCTCTCCCGGCTGGGCCCGGATCGGATTGCCTGGAGGTGTGAGTCCTTCACCGAGCCGCCGACCTGGTGGGTAGCGGCTGATGGAGAGGCGCCTCGACCCACAGCACTGGCGACGACCAGTCCCGTCGACCTGTCCGGCTACGAGGTGACCCGCGAGTTCGCGGTGTCGCGAGACGGCACCCACGTACCCCTCAACATCATCGCCGCGCCCGGCTCCCCACGAGACGGGACGGCGCCGGCGCTGCTGACGGCGTACGGCGGCTACGGGATCTCGCTCGTGCCGACGTTCGACCCCGAGCGGCTGCTGTGGCTCGAGCAGGGTGGAGTTCTCGCGATCGCCAACATCCGCGGCGGTGGCGAGTACGGCCAGGAGTGGCACCACGCGGGTCGACTCGCCACCAAGCAGAACTGCTTCGACGACTTCATCGCGTGCGCGGACCACCTGAACGACACCGGCATCACCAGTCGTGGCCGGCTGGCGATCATCGGCGGCTCCAACGGAGGCCTCTTGATGGGCGCGGTGCTCACGCAGCGACCGGACATCGCCCGCGCGGTGGTGGCGGCTGTGCCGGTGATGGACTCGTTGCGATCCGAGACCACCACCAACGGGAAGTTCAACACGACCGAGTTCGGCACAGTGGAGGATCCGGAGACGTTCACTGCGCTTCTGGCCTACTCGCCCTACCACAACGTCGTGGACGGGACGAGATACCCAGCAGTGCTGATGACTGCAGGAGAGAACGACACCCGGGTCGATGCCTGGCATGCCAAGAAGATGACGGCTCGACTCCAGGCGGCCACGTCATCGGGTCAACCCGTGCTGGTGCGGTTGGAGGCCACCGGCCACCTGACCGGATCGCTCGACCAGTCAATCGAGGAGACCACCGATATCTACACCTTCCTCTTCGACCAGCTGGGTCTCGGCTCCCAGCTCGTTGCCGCCAAGAGACAGGCCACATCCTGAGCGCACGGTCGCTTGCTCCGAGACGAGCCTGAAGCGCGGGCAGGTGTTCCTGACCTGCCCGGGACCCGCCGGACGATGACCGGAGAACGCTGCTCGGGCGTCAGGAGCCGGACAAATCGCCCTGACCAAACCCGCTGACGACGTGCGACTATGGGCACGTTGTGGGCGCGGCGGCTACGCCGGGCTGAACGGATCAGGGGTTTGCATGTCTCGGGTAGCAGCGTCTGAGTGGGAACTGTTCCGGGTGACGGCGATGGTGTTCTCCGCGTTCGCGGGAGTCGTCGCCACACCGTTCGACCCACGCGGGCTGCCCGGGCAGGTCGCCGACCTGCTTGGGTGGGACCGTTGACATCCTCACCACCGCGTTCCGACGCCACCCCGGCGACACAGGCACGGCTGCAGGCCATTTTCGAGCGGGCCCGCGCCTCCTTTGCCGACAATCTCTCGACGATCGAAGCGGCCGTCAGCGATCTCGAGGCCGGTGCACTGGACGAATCGAGCCGGAGGGCCGCGGAACGCGCAGCCCACCGCCTCGCAGGAGCGGCCGGAACGGTGGGCTTTCCCGAGGCCACCACACCGGCCCGGCGGCTCGAGGATGCGTTCGCCGACGACGAGGTCGTTCCGGACAAGGTCGATCTCCTCGAGACCTACGCCGCTGCGCTGCGCAGGATCCTGTTCGGCAACGACCTCCCCGAGACCGAAACACCGGCAGCACAGGAAGCACAGGAGCCACGGCCGACCACCTGGATGCTCGCCGTGCATGCGGCTGGTGGTCTCGACGCGCAGATTCGCGAGGCCGCAACGTCATGGGGCGTTGGCGTCACCCATGACCAGTGGGCGGCCGACATCGCGGCGGCCGTCGTCGACCTTGCCGAGCCGGAGGGTGAGGGGCTCATTCGCAGCTACGCCGCACGGCAGCCACCTGTTCCGATTGTCGCCCTCGCTTCCACAGCGTCTCCCACCGATCGTCACGTGGCCTCCAGGGCGGGGGCGTCGTTGGTGCTGTCCCGGACTGCGCCGCCCGTGGACGTGGTCGCCGCGGTGGAGTCCCTCGCCAGGCACCATCGGCATGACAAGTTCCGGATCCTTGCGGTGGACGATGATCCTGTGATGCTGGCGGCGCTGCCGGCCGTGCTCGCCGCCGAGCACATCGAGGTCATCACGCTGGAGGACTCGCGCAAGTTCTGGGCGATGCTCGAGCACACCGCCCCGGATCTCGTCGTGCTGGACCTGGACATGCCACACCTGGATGGGATCGCGCTGTGCCGAATGGTCCGCACCGACCCCCGCTGGTCGACCCTGCCCGTCCTGTTCCTGAGCGTGCGAACTGACGCGGCCGCCGTCGATTCCGTCTTCGCCGCCGGAGCCGACGACTACGTCAGCAAACCCCTGGTCGCCTCGGAAGTCCGGGCCCGGATCCGCAATCGCCTCGACCGCATCGCGTGGTTTCGGAAGCTTGCCGACACCGACTCCCTCACCGGCCTGGTCAACCGTCGCCGGCTCGAGGCCGACTTCGACCGGCTGTGCGCCCTCGCCCGCCGGCACCATCAGCCGCTGGCCCTGGCACTCCTGGACATCGACCACTTCAAGCGCGTCAACGACGCCCATGGCCACGACGTCGGTGACCTGGTGCTGCGCCACCTCTCGGACCGGCTCACCGCAGAGTTCCGGGGCCAGGACGTCGTGGCCCGCTGGGGTGGTGAAGAGATCGCGATCCTCACCTTCGGGATGTCAGGGCCGGACGCCAACCGGCGCCTCACCGGCATCCTCGAATCCATCCGCAACACGCCGCTCGTGCCCGGCGAACGGCTTCGCACATCGCTCAGCATCAGTTGCAGCGCCGGGGTGGCCGAGCTGGGTCTCCACGGCGAGGACCTGCGCACCCTGATCCGCGCTGCCGATTCGGCGCTGTATCGCGCCAAGCGAGAAGGGCGAGCGCGCGTACTCGATGCCGAGGGCCAGACCCGGGCCAGTCCGATCACCCCGAGCCCCGAGCAGCCGCAGCTCCTTCCGTCCGTCGAACCCACCGTGCGGACCTACTACGCGACCCTGGTCGAACGCGAACGTCTCGACGCCACCGGCCACGGTCGTCTGGAACGGGTACGCACCCAGGAGCTGCTCACCCGGACGCTACCCGCGGCACCCGCGCGGATACTCGACGTCGGCGGCGGGACCGGCGTGTACGCGGCCTGGTTGGCCGAGGCAGGCTACGACGTGCACCTGATCGACGTCATCCCGGAGCATGTCTCGGCGGCGCTCAACGACGGTGCTGCGTTCACCGCAGCCCTCGGTGACGCGCGGCACCTCGACGAGCCCGACGACTCGGCCGAGGCGGTGATGATGCTGGGCCCCCTCTACCACCTGCTCGACCGCAATGATCGTGTCCAGGCACTGCGTGAAGCGCGCCGAGTGCTCCGTCCCGGCGGCACCCTCGCCGCCGCGGTGATCAGCCGGCATGCCGCGCTCCTCGCCTACGCGAGCCGTGGCGAGCTCGACCCCGGTCGCCGGGACCTAGCGCTCGCCACCCTCGGCCACGGGCAACACGACCCGCAGCTCGGATTCACCACAGCCTTCTTCCACACCCCCGACGAGGCGCTCAGCGAGTTCCGCGTGGCCGGCTTCCACGACGTTCACGTGCGCGCGATCGAGGGCCCGATGTGGACTGCGGTCAAGACCTGCACCGACCCCACTCACCAGGACGCCTTGGTCGAGAGCGCCCTGATCTGCGCCCGCGCCCTGGAGAACGACCCGGCCATGCTCGCGGCCAGCGCCCACCTGCTCGTCACCGCTCAGGCCTGACCGCCATCACCTACGGAGGGCCACCCTCGCTGATCGGCGCCTCGACCGACATGGTGCCGGCAGCCTCCCCGATCACCAGGCGCTTGCCGTCGAGCCGTCGGAGGGAGTCCTGCACGACGTCGAGGTCCAGCTGCGTGTCGGTGGCGATGTCCGCATCAGAGATCGGCACGGCAGGAGCCCACTCGCTCGGCGGCACCTGGTAGGGGTCGAAGTCCGTCTGCGCGGCTGCCCAGAGCTGCAGGGCCGACTCGTAGACAACGTCGTCGGTTGAGAACTCGCTGCCCATGACGGACACGGTACGCCGCGGGGTGGGGGCTCAGAGACAGCCCGGCCCGGCACCGATGCGGCTCATCCCCGTGAGGTCGCCGGCGCCCAGGTTGTGGTTGAGGGAGGAGGCGCTGCCGTGCATGACCTGCTCGGCGCCGTTCGCGTGCCCGAGGCCGAGGGCGTGGAGCGTCTCGTGCATCATCACCTGGCCCCACGTGGTCGACCCCGAGCTGTCGAAGCCCGGACGGAGCGCGTGGCCGCGGTCGAGCAGGACGAAGCCACGCACCATCTTCCAGGCCACGTCCGTCCCGGCAGCCGCCTGGGCCGACCCGCCGCCGATGCCGACGACGCCGCCCAGCAGGTCCGGGACCTGGGCCTCGTCGGACCAGGCGACCGCGATGTCCGCGTGGGCCGGGAAGATCGACGCGGTCCGGTGGACGTGGGTGGTCTCCCCGACGTACTCGAAGGTCAACCCCGTCCGGCTGGCGATCCTCGCGAAGGCCTCCTGGACGTGGGCCAGCGACCCGGCGTACCCGCCCTGCGGGTTGTAGGCCCAGCGGATGGGCGTGCACGGGTTCCAGCGGGATCCGCCGGCGGCGAACAGGTAGGACCAGTCGCCCGCCAGGCCCAGAGGCGTGAGCACGTCGACAGGCGTCGGTGCCGGGGTCGGTGTCGGGGCCGGCGTGGTGGGCGGTCGGACCACGGCCACCCGAAGCCGCCCCGTGTGGGCTGCGGCGAGGCCGTCGAAGCGGGGGCTCCTGATCTGGAACGCGCGCGTCCGGTCCTGCGACCCGGCACCCACCTCGAACCGGAAGACACCGGTGCGGGCCGTCTGCTTCCGGGCCAGGACCCGCCAGCCCGCCGACGTGGACTCGAGCAGCTCCACGGGCCGCGGGCGGGCGTGGCGGGCCGCCTGGACCTGGGCCACCCCGGAGACGACGATGCGCGCACCGGTCTCGGCGCTCTTCGGCGTCGTCGCCGCGATCCGCGCAGCGCGGTTGAGCTCTGCCGCGTCGCCCCCGTGCACGGTGTCTGCGTACTCGGCCGTCCGGACTGCGGGCGGCACGACGCCATCCGCCAGGACAACGGCGGACCCGGTGGACATCGCTGCGGGAGCCAGCGCCAGCGCGAGGCCGGTCGCAGCCACCGATGCCCATGCCTGGCGAAGGGCGGGACGTCGTGGGAGCTTCATGATTCAGTCCTCGAGAAAGGGGAAGGCATCAGCTCCCCGTAAAGAATCGGTCAAGGACTACATCGGCACGTGAGACGCCCGGCTTGAGGCCCTGGGGCGTTCTGGAGTCGGCCAGCAGCGCGCGGTCGCCACTCGTGTGGTCATCGGTCGAGCTCCCGGTAGGACCCGAGGGAGAAGGCGAGGAGGGACGGGCTCGGGTTGTCCATGAAGCACTCATCGAGGGATGCGTTGGTCGTGCCGACCAGGTTGACGGTGTCGGCATAGATGGTGCCGACGAACTCCGAGGTGCCGTTGGCCTTGAACACCTGTCCGTGCGGCGCCTCGGAGGTCAGGAAGAGGGCAGCGGCCAGTCGGTGGTTGGAGTTCAGCTTCACGTTGCCGCCCTCGATGACGATGACCAGTGACCGTGAGGCGCACTGCGGGTCCGCCGCGCCCAGATTGGGCGACCGGGAGAACCCCGACACGTCGTTGAGGTCGACGGTCCCGCCCGGGTCGGAGGCGGCCAGGTCGAAGAACATCACGGCCTGGCCCTCGTCCGGACTGGTCCAGCCCGTCGACTCCGTCCAGTAGTTGCCCTGCGAGTGGGCGATCGTGCGGAGCTGGTCGAGCTGCGCCGGGGTCAGCGCGGGCGTGCGGATCCCGAACAGCTCGAAGAGCGTCTCGTCGTCGCGGATGAACGAGCCGTCCACGTCGTGTGCGCCATCGCCGTCCAGGTCACGGGGTGCGTAGTACTCCGCCCAGTCCGCACCCATCCGGGCGTCCCAGCAGTCGGTGCCTCCGAGGCTGCCGCCGAACCCGTCCTGGTCGTAGCGGTAGGCCGGGTTGCACGGCTGGGCCGTGACGTACTTCGGCGGCTGCCGGTGCACCGGCTTGTTGGTGCTCGGGCAGTACTGCCCGGTGCCGCTGGACTCGGTGATGATCTGCGAGGAGTGGACCGCAGCCGGAATGCCGTAGGCCGCGTCGATCCCCTGGGTGCTGATCTGCGCCCGGTTGTAGACGCACCCCGTGGAGAAGATGCTCGCCCGCGAGACCGACGCCGCGCCACCGCCGCTGATGCTCCTGGCCACGATGCCCTGCGGTGTCTCGGTGCTCGCGACCTGCACGTCGGCGACGACGCTGCGGCTCGCGGCCCCCTCGGCGGTGCCGGTGGCGTGGATCCGGTAGACCCCGGGGTCGTTGGCCGGGAACGGCGCCACGGGCTCGATCCAGACGGCATATGCCTGGCCCGCCCGGCCCGGCACCTCGACCCGGGTGGGCGCCTGCTCGTTGCCCCACGGATTGGAGGGGCAGTGCGGGGAGCACTTCAGGCCCCGGACGCCTGAGCCCCGCAGGTAGGACATCGCCTGGGCGATGCCCGCGTCGGCGGCGTTGACCGCCGCGCCGGCCTGCTGGGCTCGCCAGGAGGACTGCAGGTTGTTGACGGTGAGTACGGCGATGGTCGTCGCCAGTGCGGTCACGACCGCCATCACCATCAGCGTGATCAGCATCGCCGAGCCGTGCTCGTCGCGGACCCTGGCCGTCGGGTGCAGCCGTCGGATGGTCCTCGGGGAGGCCGGCATCAATCCACCGTCCGGTTCCGCAGGTCCACCTGGGTGTGGTAGCTCTGCTCGTGGATGTCGTCCGTGGCGGTGATCCACACCACCACGAGGTCGAGGTGGCGCAGCTCCGTCGCGGAGTCGGGCACGCCGTTGTCGTTGCCCGCCGACGCGTCGACCTCGCGCCACGTGGTAATGCCGTCCCCATCGGCGTCGTACTGCCAGGAGCTGCTGCGCAGGTCGATGCCGAAGTCGCTCACCGCTGCGGCGAGCACCGGCAGGGTCGTGGCAGTGCCCGAGGCGTCGTTGGCGGTGAGAGTCAGCTGCCGGCTGGTCGGCGTCCACCGGTAGGTGAGCACCTCC
The DNA here is from genome assembly GCF_003076135.1 of Nocardioides gansuensis. Lineage (GTDB taxonomy): Bacteria > Actinomycetota > Actinomycetes > Propionibacteriales > Nocardioidaceae > Nocardioides > Nocardioides gansuensis. Next base: position 52,101 of record NZ_QDGZ01000007.1, read on the forward strand.
GGGTCGGCGGCACCGAGGTCCTGTCGGCCGTTGCCGTTGAAGTCGGTCCAGAAGGTGAGTGCGGTCCCTCCCCCGGTGGCGGGCGGCAGGGCCACGTGGAGCACTTCGGAGGCCTGCCGCAGCTCACGGGTGAAGCGCTCCATCGCGAGCCGGGTCTCCTCGCTCACGAGGGTCATCGACCGGGTCTGGTCCGTGACGCGGCTGGTGGACACGGCGAAGCCCAGCAGGACACTGCCGACGACGGCGAACAGTGCCATGGCGACCAGCACCTCGATGAGCGTCACCCCAGCGTCGCGCGGGCGGGTCTGCGTGCTCATCGCGCGTCCTCCGTCGAGCAGCTGACGGCGCCGATGGTCAGCGCCACGGCCGAAGCAGGGTCGAGGCCGTCCGCGGCGCCGGACCGCACAGGCTGGGTCGCGATCGTCACCACGCCCGGCACGGACACCTCCGCGCGTCCCGCAGCCTGCTCGCTCCGGACGGTGCCCGACGTCGCCGACGACCAGGCGGCCAGGTAGTCGGTGAGCGTGTGCCCACCGCCGACATCCGTCGTCATCGGCACGGCAGCGAGCGGGTCGGTCGTCTGCCCGGCGACAGGCTCCGCGACTACGACGTACTCGCTGCCGTTCCAGACCTCGACCACGGCCCGGAAGTCGTGCGTCGCGGTGCCCGAGGCCGCTGACGCGGTGCACCGTGCGCTCGCCTGCTCGAGCCGCACCCGGATCACGCCCTGCGGGGCGAACTCGGTCGGGAGGAGCACAATCGGCGCACTGCGGGTGACGGCGCAGGACTCCACGTTGCGAGCGGTGGCGTCATCGGCACTCTGCAGATAGCCGCTCGCGGTCAGCACGCCGGTCGGGGTGACCGCGCAACCGGCGAGCTGCGAGGGGTACGGGACCGCCGCCTCGTCGAGCCGTACGAGTGGGCCGGTGAGCCCGAGCCCCGGGCGGTAGTCCGTGGCTGTCGTGGCCGTCCCGAACTGCACGCCCGAGTTCGTCGACGCGTCTGTCACTCCTGCCTGGATCGGCGCGCCGCTGCTGCCGGCCCGGGGCAGCCCGCCCTCGGCGGAGACGGAGGCCGCGCCCAGCTGGCTCGGGCCCCAGCAGGCGTAGGAGCAGCCGAAGCCCGGGAGACCACCGGCCGGCGCGCTGGTCGGGGCAATGGCCTGCGTCGGCGGGGACTGGACGGTGCGAGACGCGCCGTCCTCCTGCTCGCCGGTGCCCAGGCCGCCGGTGACCGCAGTGGCGTTCCCCGTCACCGTGCTCACGGTGGACACCGTCCCGGCGACGTTGACCAGGCCGGCGGAAAGCGAGAGCGCCCGGCCGTCGGCGGTGACGGACCCGACATGCAGCGCCGTCGCCGTCGCCTCGGCGAGGATCCGACGCGGCGCACGCGGCTGGTCAGCGATCTGCGTGTACGTCGTCACGGGCCGCACCTTGCCCTGGTCACGGTGGACCACGGTGGCGGTGACTCCGATCTGCGACGAGGCAGGCAGGTGCCGGCCGTCCGTGCCGGTGTCGTAGCCCGCGCGCGGAGTGACGGCGGCAGGCGGGACCGCGGCGGAGAGGAACTGAGTGGCGATCACGACGACCAGCGAGCCGCGCTCGGAGTCCACGGAACGCACGGTCCGGTAGAAGGCACCGCTCGCCGGCTCGAACGAACACCTCGCGGAAGAGCCAGCCGCGACGTAGCCGGTCCACGACGCGGCCGAGGCGCTCGCGGGCGCAGCGCATGCCGGCGCCGACGTCGGCGGGGCGAGGTCGGGGTAGTAGCGGTCGAGCACGTCGACGTGCGCGCCGGCCGACGGGGCGACGTGGAAGGGCAGGTTGCGCATCAGCTCCAGCTCCGCCTGGGCGACGCCCTTGGAGAGGGTGACCGCGTTGGCCGTCCCGGTCGACCGGATGCCCGCGACCAGCTGGGGCAGCATGGCGACCATGACCACGGTGGTGATGCCCAGGGCGACGATCACCTCGAGCAGCGTGAAGCCGGCGTCGCGAGGAGCACGCGGGTCAGCTGAGCGCGACACGGCCGGTCAGTCCTTCCACGGTCACGACGTACGTCTTGTCGCTGCCGGAGCGCACGATGTGCACCGCACCGGGCCACGCTGTGCCGCGGGCATCGAACGTGACACCGGGCTGCGCCGTCGCAGAGCCCGTGAAGGTGGCCGAGGCGATACGCACCCGAGGTGACTGCGTGGCGACCGGCCCCTGCACGAGGATCTTGTCGGTGGCGTCGCAGCTGCCGCGGAAGATCGACCACTCACTGCGCGTGGTGTCGAACTGGACGCACGTGGCACGTCCCTCGGTCACCGCGCGCTGCTGCGCCTGGCGCAGGTAGACGGTGATCTCCTGAGCGGTCCCGGAGTGCTGGCGCGATGCCGCCCAGCTGTTCCAGCCGCTCACCGCGATGGTCATCATCAACGCCATCAGGCCCAGGGTCACGACGACCTCGACCAGCGTGTAGCCGGCGTCGCGGTCTGCGCGCGTCCGCGTGTGGTGGGTCATCGATGGCCTGTCCTGTAGGCGGTCTGGGTGTCGACCGTCTCCGGCCTCGCGTAGTGATTCGGCGCGGCGGGCCGTCGACTTGAGTCCCGGACCGGCACGAGTGGGTGCCGAAAAAAATTCGACGAGGCCTCAAGCCGAGGTTCCGGCCCGCCGAACATCTGGGTGCAAGACGCGAGGACTCGCCACACGGTGCGACTCGACCTCGCACCGCAACCACCCCACCACCACCCCAACGGAGACACCCATGCTTGCCCGACTGAAGAAGTCCCTCGACAACAAGGACCAGGGCTTCACCCTGATCGAGCTCCTCGTCGTCATCGTGATCATCGGCATCCTCGCCGCCATCGCCATCCCGCTCTTCCTGAGCCAGCGCGAGAAGGGCGTCGACGCCGGCGTCCAGTCCGACCTCAAGGGCCTGGCCACCGTGCAGGAGACCGTCTACACCGACACGCTGGCCTACTCGACCGTCGCCGCCGACCTGACGGCCGCCGGCTTCAAGCCGACCGCCGGCAACGTGATCGCTGTCGCCGTGAGCACCGACGGGTTCTGCCTGCGCGGCTACAACCCCAACGGCAGCAAGGACAGCGCGTCCAAGGCCTACCTCTACGACTCGCTGGCCGGCGGCATGATCAAGACCGCCGGAAGCACGGGCGCCTGCTCCGGCACGCCCACCTTCACCACCGTCGCGGGTGCCGCTGCGGCGACTCCCTGATCGGCTCGACCATCACTGATGGGGTGGCACACCGCGGGTGTGCCACCCCGTCGTACTCCCAGGAGCACACCGTGCGACACGCCTTCCTCCCCTCCCGGACGCTCGTCGCCTGGCTCGGAGCGACCGCGCTGGCGGTGCTCCTCCTCGTCGACGCCGGGTCGCTCGTCCTGACCCGCACGTCGACCCCGGACCGCGCCCGTGACGCCGGCCGGGCCGCGGCCCAGGCAGTCGAGGGACTGGCCCTGACCCAGCGCTCAGCCGTGGTGGCGTACGACGCCGCTGTGGCTGTCGCGGAAGACCATGCGCTGCACATCAGCACCGAGGACTTCCGGGTGTTCCCGGACGGCCACGTCCAGCTGACGGCCAGCCGCACCGCGCCGACCCTGCTGATGCACCGCCTGCCCCGTCTTGGCCGCTACGTCCGGGTCAGCACCACCGAGATCGTCGACCCCTCGCCCTACGGGAGCACCGCGCCATGACCAGCACTCTGGACCTGACCTACGACCTCATCTCCGTGACCCGCGCCGTCTTCGAGATCCTGCGGCCGGAGTCGCCGGCGACCTCGTCGGTCGAGTCACCGACTCCCACGATCGTGCCGGTTCCGGTGAGCGCGCCCGCACCGGCGCCGCACCCCGCGGTCCCAGTCACCCCCGTGCCGGTGACCCGCTTGCCCGTCACCCCTCTGCCTGTCGCCCCAGCACCGGTCGCGCCGCCGCTCCCCACTGCTCCGGCTGCTCCTCCTCCGGTCGCCCGGTCCGGGGCACGCTCCGGCGACGCGCTGGCCATCCTCGACGAGATCGCCTTCCTCGATGAGTGACCGTCGCTGGACGGCGCGCCTCGTCCTGGTCGCGGCCTGCGTGTCCCTGGTCCTCGTGCCGGCGCCTTCGGGGGCCGCCTCGCCGGCCGGTGCCCCTCCCGGCGCCGGAGTCCCCACAGCGCGGCCGGGCGCCGCGGACGCGTCAGGTCGCGACTCCGCCCTCGATGTGCAGCGCCGACTCCTCGAGACGGGCGCCGCCCACTCCCGCGCTGCACTCCGGCTGGACGCGCTGCGACAGCACCTCGCCGACCTCACCGGGCTGGTCGACCGCGCGACCGCCGAGGCGGACCGGGCAGCGGCCGCCGTCGACACCTCCCCCGGACTCCTCGATGCCGTGGGTTCGTGGGCGAGTGGCGATGAGCAGCTCGACCGGGCCCACGAGGCGATGGACGAGGCGCAGCACCTGCGACAGCTCGCCGAGATCGCCACGGGTGGCCTCGCCCGCGCCAAGGAGGAGGTCCGGGCCGCGGCCCGCGAGCACCGCCGGGCGCGTGCCGCTGCCGAGCGGCTCGAGCAGTCGGCCGCAGCCCGCGCGTCGGCACGCCTGGCGCAGGGGTGGTCGACGCTGGCACCGGGCTACCGCGCGTCCAGCCCCGAGCAGGACGAGCGCAACCGGCGCACGCTCGCCGCCTGGCACAGCCAGCTCGAGACCATGGGTGCGGCCGGGGTCGCACCTCCCTCGGCCGACGCCCTCGCAGCCCGGCGGCTCGACGGCGACCTGCGGCCGGCGCACGACGCCGTGGGACGGGTCATCCCGGGGGTGGCCCTCGCCCGGGGCCGTCGCGGGGACACGTTCACGGTGGTTCCCGACGTGACGGTGCGAGCTGTCTCGACCGCGCTCTCCAGGCTCGGCGTGGTGACCGGCTCCCCCGGCGCCAGCTGTGTGGAGTTCGTCCGCGAGGTGTGGGCCACCGCTCAGGTCGACGTCCCCGCCGACAGCCAGGACCTGTGGCAGTCCCTGACGGCGGCGGCCGAGCGGCAGGTCGTCGTGGGCGACGTGGTCTTCTTCCGGCGCCAGGGCGGACTCGGCATCGGCCTCTCGGTCGCACCGCGCCTCGTGGTCGCGTTCGACCCGACGGCGGCCGAGGTCGCGGTCGAGAAGGTCTTACCCTCCGATCTCCTGGCAGTGCGCCGCGTGACGCTGCCGGCCGACCGCGGCGCGCGCGTGGCCGCCGTACCCGACGTCGTCGCACGCGGCTGCTCGCCCGCTCCCACCGGGGCCCCCGCCATCGGCGGGATCACCCGCGACGGGTGGTCGCTGCCCGTCGCCGACGGCAGCTTCTCGTTCTCCGCCGACTTCGGAGACGCAGGTTCTCTGTGGTCGAGCGGCAGTCACACCGGCCAGGACTTCGCCGCTCCGCTGGGTACGCCGGTCACGGCGGCCGCCGCGGGCACGGTCACGGTCGAGAAGGTGGGCTGGGCCGGGCAGCTCGTCCGGATCGACCACGGTGACGGAGTGGAGACGTGGTATGCCCACATGTCGCTGGTGAGTGTGGCCACGGGCGACCTGGTGGACGCAGGCACCGTCGTCGGTGCCGTGGGCAGCGAGGGCAACAGCACCGGGCCGCACCTCCATTTCGAGGTGCGCCGCGACGGCGTACCCGTCGACCCGATGGTGGTCCTGACCGGCGCGTCCTCCCGCTGACCCCCTCTGACTGGAGACATCGCCGCCCACGACGACCCGGTTGTGCATGATCGGTGGAGGGTTCGGGCACAGTAGGGGTGCACCTGACTCGGGAGGGCGCCCATGAGCGACACCGCCGTGGCCCAGCTCTGGGCCGACTACCGCGAGACGCGCGACGAGGACCTGCGCAACCGCCTCGTCGTGCAGTACTCCCCCCTCGTGAAGTTCGTGGCCGGCCGCGTCCGGTCAGGTCTGCCGTCGAGCGTGGACCAGTCCGACCTGATCTCCGACGGGGTGTTCGGCCTCATCGACGCGATCGAGCGCTTCGAACCCGAACGCGGGCTGCAGTTCCAGACGTTCGCGGTCCCTCGCATCCGGGGCGCGATCATCGATGGTCTGCGCTCGATGGACTGGGTGCCGCGATCCGTGCGGTCGCAGGTGCGGGAGGTGACCCACGCGCAGGCTGCGCTGGAGGCACGTCTGGGCCGGGCCGCTGACGACGCGGAGGTGGCTGAGGAGGTCGGCATGTCGCGGAGAGAGCTGCGCGATCTCTACTCCAAGGTGTCGTTCACGAGCGTGGCGAGCTTCGACGAGACCGGCCTCACCGACGACCTCGCGGGCGAGGCACTGGAGGCCCCCGAGGACGAGGACACCCGCCGGGTGCTGCGAACGGCGATCGCGGGGCTCCGCGAGCGCGACCAGGTCATCCTCGCCCTCTACTACTTCGAGGGACTCACCCTCGGCGAGATCGGCACCGTGCTGGGTGTCACCGAGTCGCGGGTCAGCCAGCTGCACACGCGCGCCACCCTGGCCCTGCGTGGCCACCTCACCGCGCTGGACGTGGTGGCCTAGCCGTTCCTGCCCGATCCATGCAGGATGTCGGGGCATCCCTCAAGTGGGGTATCGCAGGTGCCGAGGACATCCATGCCCGGGATGTCGGGTGAACACTGGGGCGTGGCCTCCCGGTCCGTGTGGAGGAAGAATGGTGCAGCCGATGGAACGCGACCGCATCCTGGGCAGGCACAGTGCCTCCGGGACCTTGCGTGAGGACCATGCGCGCCTGTTCTTCGAGCGGTCCTCCCTGCCCCAGGCGTTCACGGACCTGGACGGCGCGCTCATCGCCGTCAACGCCGCCATGACCCACCTGCTGGGCCGCACCGAGGAGTGGCTGCTGGGTCGGGACGTGGTCGAGGTGCTGCATCCTCTGGACGAGCCCGCCGTGAGCGGCCGGATCGCCGCGCTGCGTGCGGGAGCGGTCGACATGGTCACCACCGAGGTGGTGGCGTTCCACGCGGAGGGCCACACGGTCCAGCTCCTCGTCGACGTGGCGCTGATCCGCGAACCCACCGGTTCACCCCAGTTCGTCGCACTGCTCGCCCACGAGCTCACCGCAGTGCGCACCGTGAGCGAGCGGCTGGCAGGGCAGGAACGTCTCTACCAGGAGCTGAGCAACCGGGCGGCGGACGCCGCCGTCGTCACGGACGCTGACCTCCTCGTGACCTTCGTGTCGCCGGCCGTCACCGACATGCTCGGCCACGAGCAGGTCGACGTGCTGTCGACGGACCTGATCGACCTCGTGCACCCCGACGAGCGGCAGGAGGTGCGGGCCACCGTGGCCGAGGTGGTCGCGCACGTCGACAGCAGCGGCCGGAGGCTGGTCCGCACGCGCACTGCGGCGGGCGAGTGGCGGTGGACCGAGCTGACGATCTTCAACGCGCTCGCGAACCCGGACGTCGGCGGGCTGATCCTCAACCTTCGCGACGTCACCGCCGAGCTCGAGGCGGAGCGGTCGGTGCGCGAGTCGGAGGCGCGCTACCGCGCCATCGTGGAGACCGCTCAAGAGGGCATCGTCGCCATCGACGCGGCCGGCCAAGTCGGTCTGGCGAACGACCGGATCACCGAGATCCTCGGACTCACGATGGAGGAGGTCCGCGCCAGCACGCGAGTGCACGACCTGGTCCGCGCGGTGTCACCCGGCGCCGCCGCCACCGGCGTGGTGCGGCAGGAGGTGCGCTACCAACCTCCGGCCGGCGGCGAGCGCGTGCTGTCCGTGTCGTTGACGCCCCTGCCCGGGGCGGGCCACGACGACGGCACCCTGGTCATGGTCTCCGACGTGACGGAGGCCCACATGATGCAGGAGCGGCTGCGGCACCAGGCGTTGCACGACCAGCTCACCGGGCTGCCCAACCGCTACCTCTTCGCGGACCGTCTCGAGATGGCTGCGGCGAGGCAGGAGCGGCACCCGGACGGCTCGACCGCGGTGATGTACCTCGACCTCGACCGCTTCAAGGGAGTCAACGACACGTACGGCCACGCCGTCGGAGACCGGGTGCTCGCCGGCATCGCCGATCGGCTGGTGGGTTCCGTGCGTACTTCGGACACGGTCGCACGGCTCGGTGGCGACGAGTTCGCGATCGTCTGCGAGGGACTCGACGAGGAGTCCGCCCGGGCCGTCGCGACGCGCACCCGCGCGGAGGTCTTCGGCTCCCTCGAGTGGGAGGGCCACCCACTCGCCGTGGACGCCAGCATCGGCATTGCGATGTTCCCACCGCACGATCCGGCCGAGGCGCTGAACCTCGCCGACACCGCGATGTACCAGGCGAAGCGGCTCGGCGGTGGCGGTGTCATCGTCTTCGGTGTCGACACCTGATCTAGCAGCTGCCGGCTCCTGGCAGCCGGGCTTTCTTCAGTCGTCGAGCCGAAGTGGCGCGATCTCGTCGAAGAGGTCACCGGGGCCGGGGTTGCCGGGCGCCGTGCTGCCGCCGAAGTGGTGCATCACACCCCAGACGGCGTTGAGAGCGGTGGTCACGGCTCCCTCGGCCCACCCGGCCGTCCACGACACGTCGTCGCCGGCGAGGAACAGACCGCGGTGGTGCTCCGGCAGGCGGTCCTGCATGAAATGCGTGTAGAGCCGCTGCTGGTAGCGGTAGTGACCGGGGAGGTTCGCCTTGAACGCGCCCATGAACGCGTGCTCGGCCTCCCAGGTCACCGTGGCGGGCGTCGCGATGATGTGCGAGCGGATGTCGACGTCGGGATAGATCTGCTGCAGCGAGTTGAGCATGATCTCGGTCCGCTCGTGCGCGTCCAGCGGCAGCAGCTTGAGCGAGTCGTCGGCCCAGGTGTAGCTGAGGCAGATCAGGCCCGGACGCCCCTCGCCCTGGTCGAGCAGGTAGGTGCCACGGCTCATCCGGTCGGTGAGCGTCATGCTCATCACCTCGCGCCCGGTCACCGGGTCGATGTCCTTCCAGAACGGCCGGTCGACCAGCACGAAGACCTTGCTGGAGCCCATGTAGTGGGTCCGCTCGATGGCGGTCCAGTGGTCGATGGGCAGGAGCCGCTCGTCGGTGCGGATGTTGTTGAGCAGCATCCAGGACTGGGCCGTGTAGACGACGGCCGGATAGGTGTCAATGTTGCCGTCGGCGTCGGTGATGGTGAGCCGGTGCGGCTCGGTGCGGCGGATCCCGGTGACCCGCCCGCGGGGCACGCCACCGGCGTGGAGGCCCTGCACCGACGTGCCCTCCGGCCAGTGGGCCGCGCCGTCCACCGGCCGCGACCAGAGCCGCAACGGCAGCTGCTGGGAGCCACCCACGATTCCGAGGTGGTGGTCGTCGGCGGCGGTCGCCACGACGCGCAGGACCTCGAGGATCGAGTTGGGGTAGTCGGTGTCCCAGCCGCCGGTGCCAAAGCCGACCTGCCCGAAGACCTCGCGGAGCCGGAAGCTCTGGAACGGCACGCTGCGCGCCAGGAAGCCGTAGAAGGTCTCGTCGTCGTAGCGCCGGACCAGCTCGTTCCAGATCTCCTTCAGCCGGGGCACGTCGCGCTGCCGGACCGCCTCCTGCAGCGGCACCAGCGCGGCGAGCTCCTCCAGCGTCTTCTGCCAGGCCTCGGCCACCTCGCGATAGACGTCGGGGAGGTCGGCCAGCGTCCGCGCGTAGTGGCTCTCCCCCTTGAGGTCGACCACGGTGCTCGACGTGGCCTCGCACAGCGGGTTGGGGAACTGCTGCGTCTCGAGGCCCATCTCGTCGAGGTAGTGGAACAGCGTCGTCGACGAGGGCGGGAAGCGCATCGCGCCCATCTCCGCCACCACGCCCGGGTGACCCTCGAACGGCACCGACCGCATCCGGCCGCCGATCTGGTCGGCCTCGTAGACGACGGGCTGGAACCCCATCCGCAGCAGCTCGCGGGCAGCCAGCATCCCGGACAGCCCACCTCCGACCACGGCCACCTTGGTGCCGTGCACGGCGTCGGGGACCGAGCCGATCCCGTGCGGACTCTTCACGAAGTCGTCGTAGGCGAAGGGGAAGTCGGGGCCGAACATGGTGATCGGCCGGCACTCGGGCTCCTCGTGCTGGGGCGTGGTGGGCACGGCAGAAGTCATCGCGCGTTCTCCTGTGTCGTGGTGAGCGCGCCGTAGAGCTCGGGGCGACGGTCGCGCAGGTGCGTGTTAGCGGCGCGCGAGGACGCGAGCCGGGCCGGGTCGATCTCGGCCAGCAACAGCTCTTCACCGGAGCCTGCACGGGCGAGGTCGGCCCCGTCGGGCCCGACCACGCAGCTCTCGCCGCAGTACGCCAGCTCGGCCTCCTGGCCGGACCTGTTGGCGTAGGCGACGTACATCTGGTTCTCATACGCTCGCGCCGGTACGACGGTGCGCGCGACGATCTCGTAGGGCCGCATCAGCGCCGTGGGGACCGCGACCAGGTCGGCACCGGCGAGCGCCAGGGCCCGCACGGCCTCGGGGAACTCCACGTCGTAGCAGATCAGGATCCCGATCCGCGCGCCGTCGAGGTCGACGACGGCGAGGTCGCCGGAGCCAGGTGTGAACGTGCGGACGTCGAGGTCGCCGAACAGGTGGGACTTGCGGTGCTTGGCCAGCACGGTGCCGTCGCGATCGACCAGCTGGGCGGCGTTGAAGACGTCGTCCCCGTCGCGCTCAGGGAACCCGTACAGGATCGCGATGCCGGCGCTGCGGGCGATCGCGGCCACCTGGTCGAGCCAGTCCCCGTGCGCCCGCTGCGCCCTCTCCGGCACACCGGGCACGTTGTAGCCGGTGGTGAACATCTCGGGCGTGATCAGCAGCCGGGCGCCGCGGTCCGAGGCCGTGCCGGCGGCCTCAGCAAGCCCGTCCAGGTCGGCGCGCCCCGTCTGGAGCACGGCGATCCTCATGCGCCCGACCCCGGGTGGGTGGGGGCGAACATCCGCAGCAGCGCGGGCAGCACGACGACGGTCGGGCCGGGCGTGGCCAGGGCCTCGGCCAGGTCCTGCTGAAGCGTCTGCGGCGTCGTCCGGCGGGCGGGCACGTCGAACGCCTCGGCGAGCGCCACGAAGTCGGGCCGCGCCAGCTCGGTGGCGTATGCCGCACCGAACGCGCCGGTCATGTACTCGCGGAGGATGCCGTAGCCGCCGTCGTCGACGATGAGCCAGGTCACGTCGAGTCCGAGCTGGCGGGCGGTGGCCAGGTCGGCCACGCCGTACATCGCTCCGCCGTCACCCGAGACCGCCAGTACCGGACCACTGCCGGCCCGGGAGACCGCGGCGCCGAGCGCGGCCGGGAAGCCGTAGCCAAGCCCACCGGCGCCCTGGGCGGACTGCATCGAGCCCGAGGTCCGTGCGTCCCAGGCCGACCAGGCCCAGTAGGCGAGGATCGTCATGTCCCAGAAGCTGGGTGCGTCGTCCGGCAGCGCGGCGCGGACGGCGTCGAGGACCTGCTGCTCGAGGCCGAGGTCCTGACCGGCGAGCCGGTCGGCCACCAGCGCGAGCACCTCGGCGACCCGCTTCTCCGCGACCCCGTCGACCTCGTGCGCGGCGACGGCACCGGCCAGCGCCTCCAGGGTGAGCTGTGCGTCCGCGTGGACGCCGAGGGCCGCGTGATTGGACTCGAGCTTGCCGAGGTCGGCCTCGATCTGGATGACCCGGCCGCGCGGCCGGAGGGAGTGGTAGTTGCTCGACAGCTCGCCCAGGCCGCTGCCCACGACGAGCAGCACGTCGGCGTCCTGGAGGCACTCGGTGGTGTGCCAGTCCTCCAGCCACGACTGGAGCGAGAGCGGGTGGCCCCACGGGAAGGCGCCCTTGGCCCCGAACGTCGTGACCACGGGGGCGCGCAGCCTCTCGGCCAGCTCCAGCAGTGCCGCCTCGGCACCGGAGCGCACCACACCGCCGCCGGCGATGATCGCCGGGCGGTCGGCCCCATCGAGCAGCCGCACCGCCTCGGCGACGAGCTCGGGTCGAGGCGCCAGCACCCGCGGCGACGGGGGGACCGGCTCGACGCGCGGCAGGGTGGTCGTCGCGAGCAGGACGTCCTGGGGCACCTCGACCCACACCGGTCCGTGCGGCGCGCTGAGCGCCACCTCCCAGGCCTCCTGGAGGGCGCTGGAGATCTGGGACTGGCTCTGCACCTGCACGGCGTGCTTGACGACCTGGGCCACGAGGGCCCGCTGGTCGCGCAGCTCGTGGAGGAAGCCCCGGCGCCGGGCACCCAGCCCCGCAGACGGGATCTGGCTGGCGACCACCACGATCGGCACCGAGGCCGCGGCCGCCTCCTGAAGGGCGGCCAGGCTCTGCAGGGCACCGGGTCCGGTGGAGAGCATGAGCGGGGCCGGCCGTCCGGTGACGCGGGCGAAGCCGTCGGCCGCGAAGGCGGCGTCCAGCTCGGTGCGGAATCCGGCGTACTGCAGGCTGCTGCGCGACAGGGCGTCGAAGAGGCCGAGGGCATGCTGACCCGGCTCGCCGAAGACCGTCGTCGCGCCCAGGGCTGCAAGGGTCTCGACGACCAGGTCGCCGCCGCGGCGGGCCACGGCGCTCATCCGTGTGCCCCCTGTCGCGCGGCGCCGGCGGGGACCGGCTCGGGCGCACCCTGCCGTGCCATCAGCGAGATCAGCTCGTAGGCCACGTGCGAGGCGGCGACGGCGGTGACGTCCGCGTGGTCGTAGGCCGGGGCGACCTCGACGACGTCGGCGGAGACCAGGTTGCAGCCGTCCAGGCCGCGCAGGATGGCGAGCAGCTCGCGACTGGTCATACCTCCCGCCTCCGGCGTGCCGGTGCCGGGGGCGTGCGCCGGGTCGAGGCAGTCGATGTCGATCGAGATGTAGAGCGGGCGGCCGCCGACCCGCTCGCGCAGGGCCTGGACAACGGCGGGGACGCCCTGGTTCATCACGTCCATCGAGGTGACGATGCCGAAGCCCATCCTGGCGTCGTCGGTCAGGTCGTCCTTGGAGTAGAGGGGGCCGCGGATGCCGACGTGGCTGAGCGCCTCCGTGTCGAGAAGGCCCTCCTCGAAGGCGCGGCGGAACGGCGTGCCGTGGGTGTAGTCGGCGCCGAAGTAGGTGTCCCAGGTGTCGAGGTGGGCGTCGAAGTGGAGCAGCGAGACGGGGCCGTGCTTGCGGTGCATCTCGCGCAGCAGCGGAAGCGCGATCGTGTGGTCGCCCCCGACGGTGACGATCCTGGAGCCCGCGTCGAGCAACGTCGCGGCGCTGGCTTGGACGGCGTCGAGCGCCTCCGGGATGTCGAACGGGTTGCAGGCCACGTCTCCGGCGTCAGCCACCTGGAGGGAGGCGAACGGCGCGACGTCGAGGTCCGGGTGGTAGGGCCGCAGCAGGCGGCTGGCCTCGCGCACCGCGGCCGGCGCGAACCGGGCGCCGGGCCGGTAGGAGACACCGGTGTCGAAGGGCACGCCCATCACGGCGATGTCGGCGCGCTCCACGTCTTCGAGCCGCGGCAGGCGGGCGAACGTCGCGATGCCGGCGTAGCGCGGGACTCGGGAGGAGTCGACGGGGCCGACAGGGGAAGGCTGCTGGTTGTTCACGGGGTCTCCGGGTGTCGGGAGCGGATCAGCTGTGGGCGGGCAGTGCTGGCGAGAAGACCCACAGGACCTGGGTGTTCTGTCCCTCGAGCGCACTACGGAAGGTGTGCGGCACGTGCGGCGCGAAGGTGAGAGTGTCCCCCGCTTCCAGGACGACCTCCTCCTCGCGGAGGTTGACGGCCAGGCGGCCGGAGACCACGAAGACGAACTCGACGTCCGCGGGCAGGCTGTAGGGCTCGTCGCCGCTGCCGCCCCCCGGCTCGATCTCGCTGAGGATGGCCTGCAGACGACGCTCCCCGTGTGGGGTGAGGAGGTATTCGGTCATGCCTGAGCCGCCGAAGTTGATCGGGGGGTATTGCGCACGGCGCACGACGTTGCCCGGCGTGGCGTTGAACAGCTCCCCGACAGAGAGGCCGAGGGTCTCGCAGATCCGCATCAGCGAGGCCACCGACGCGCTGGCCTGGTCACGCTCGATCTTCGAGAGGAATCCCTTGGTGAGGCCGGCGGCGTCCGCTACCTCGGCGAGCGTCTTGCGACGCGCCATTCGGGCTGCCTTGAGCTGCTCGCCGATGTTGACGCGGTCCACGTCCTGCTTGGCCTGGGCGCTCATGGAGCCTCCGATTCCGATGCTGGGTCTGTTTTGCACGAGGGACGTGACCGGCGCCACGTCGTACCGACATGAAACACCATGACCGCCTGAGGAAACAAGGGTTGACAAGAAAGAAACTTCGGGGTCATTCTCTGGTGATGCAGGCCACATCCCCCGGTGGTCGCACCGAATCCCCTCCAGGAGCCCCGATGACTCGCCACTCCCCCACCCGCCGACTCACCTGGCTGGCTGCCGCGGCCGCCGGCGCCCTGCTCACCGCCTGCGGAGGCTCCGGCGGGGACGCCGCCCCCACCACGCCCGGTGCCAGCGAGCCCGCAGCCGCCCAGCAGGTCGACCAGAAGCTGCACGACAGCCTGCCCGCCGACATCAAGGAGGCCGGGAAGGTGGTGATCGGCACGGAGGCGCTCTACCCGCCCTTCGAGTCCTTCGCCGACGACAACAGCACGATCGTCGGTCTGGACCCCGACCTGGCCAAGGCCGCGGGCGAGATCCTCGGCGTGGAGGTCGAGTTCTCCCACACCGCCTTCGACGGACTGCTCACCGCGCTCGACGGCGGCCGCTTCGACCTCGTGGTCGCAGCTGTGACCGACACCTTGGAGCGCGAGCAGGTCTACGACTTCGTCGACTACTTCCTGACCGGCCAGTCGATCGTGGTGAAGAAGGGCAACCCCGAAGGCATCGAGGGGATCGGCGACCTGTGCGGCAAGCCGGTCGCCGTCCTCAAGGCCTCGACCCAGGAGAAGCTGCTCGGCCAGTTCAACGCGAAGGAGTGCGCCGGTGACCCGATCGAGATCCACGCCTTCCCCAGCGACAAGGACGCGTTGATGCAGGTGCAGAGCGGCCGCGACGTGGCCTCGTTCACCCAGGACGCCGTCGGCGCCTACAACTCGGCGACCATCGGCGGCGGCAACCAGTTCGAGATCGCCAACTCCGAGGCCCTGCTGCCGACCCCTGTCGGCATGGTCTTCACCAAGCAGGACACGCAGCTGCGCGACGCCTTCAAGGCGGCGCTGGAGGAGTTGGTCGCCAACGGCACCTACGAGGAGATCCTGGCCAACTACGGGCTCGAGAGCGGCGCGGTCGACAGCATCACGATCAACGGCGCGACGGCGTGAGTGTGATGACCATGACCGCAGCGTCCCCGGAGCGGGTACGTCCCACTCCCATCAAGGCCATCCCTGTGCGCCGCACGGGTCAGTGGATCTCCGCAGCGATCGTCGTCGCCCTGG
The DNA here is from genome assembly GCF_003076135.1 of Nocardioides gansuensis. Classification (GTDB taxonomy): domain Bacteria; phylum Actinomycetota; class Actinomycetes; order Propionibacteriales; family Nocardioidaceae; genus Nocardioides; species Nocardioides gansuensis. The sequence continues at coordinate 67,389 of NZ_QDGZ01000007.1, forward strand.
TCGGGGCCCTCGTCTGGACGGTGGCCACCAACGACAACATCCAGTGGCCGGTGGTCGGCGACTACCTCTTCAACTCCAACATCCTGCGTGGTGGGGTCACCACCATCCAGCTCACCGTCCTGTCCATGGTGCTCGGCGTCGTGCTCGGCGTGGTGCTCGCGGTGATGCGGCTCTCGCGCAACCCCGTGCTGCGGACGGTGAGCCGCGCCTACCTCTGGCTCTTCCGGGGAACGCCGGTGCTCGTGCAGATCGTGCTGTGGTTCAACCTGGGGCTGATCTTCCCGCGGCTCGGCGTCGGGCCGATCAGCGCCGACACCAACTCGCTCATCAGCGCCTTCGGGGCCGCGCTGCTGGCGCTGACCCTGAACGAGGCGGCGTACATGGCCGAGATCGTCCGCGGCGGCATCCTGTCGGTGGACAAGGGACAGACCGAGGCCGCCCACGCACTCGGCCTGACCAGCACCAAGACGATGCGCCGGATCGTGCTTCCGCAGGCGATGCGAGTCATCGTGCCACCCACAGGCAACGAGGTCGTCACGATGCTGAAGACCACCTCCCTGGTCGCGGTCATCGGCGCACAGGACCTGTTCACGGAGGCCCAGCTCTACGGCAGCAAGAACTTCACCACCTTCGAGATGTTGCTGGTCGCCAGCTTCTGGTACCTCGTGCTGACCACCGTGCTGACCTTCGCCCAGTCGCGGCTCGAGCAGCGTTTCGCCCGCGGCACCTCCCAAGGCGCTCCAGCAGGCCCCGGCTTCGCCGCCCGGCTGCACGCCAACCTGCGTCCTGGACGCACCGCCACGCAAGGAGCCTCCCGATGACGACCGCGATGGTCAGGGCCGAGAACGTCCACAAGTCCTTCGGTCACGTCGAGGTGCTCAAGGGCATCGACCTGGAGGTGGCCAACGGCGAGGTCTTCTGCCTGCTGGGTCCGTCCGGCTCGGGCAAGTCGACCTTCCTCCGCTGCATCAACCACCTCGAGACGATCGACGCCGGCCGTCTCTCGGTCGACGGGGAGCTGATCGGCTACCGAGAGGAGGGTGACAAGCTCTACGAGCTGCGTGAGAGCGAGGTCGCCGCCCAGCGCCGAGACATCGGCATGGTGTTCCAGCGCTTCAACCTCTTCCCACACATGACCGCCCTGGAGAACGTCATGGAAGCCCCGGTCCAGGTGCGTCGGGAGTCGAGGACGGACGCGCGTGACCGGGCCCTTCAGCTCCTCGACCGGGTCGGACTGGGCGAGCGTGCCGGCAACTACCCCGCCCAGCTGTCCGGCGGCCAGCAGCAGCGGGTCGCCATCGCCCGCGCACTCGCCATGAAGCCCAAGCTGATGCTCTTCGACGAGCCCACGTCCGCCCTCGACCCGGAGCTCGTGGGGGAGGTCCTCGACGTGATGAAGGACCTTGCCCGTGAGGGGATGACGATGATCGTGGTGACCCATGAGATCGGCTTCGCCCGCGAGGTCGCCGACACGGTGGTCTTCATGGACGATGGAGTGGTCGTCGAGGCCGGGAAGCCCGCCGACATCATCGGCAACCCCCAGCACGCCCGCACCAAGGCGTTCCTCTCGAAGGTGCTGTGATGAGTGCGACCGCGACGACGTACGCCGTCACGGACCCGGCCACAGGCCAGGTGCTGCGGACCTATCCGACGGCCACGGACGCCGACCTCGAGCGCGCGCTCGCGTCCGCGGCCGCGGCCTACCGCACCTGGACGCCGGCCACGACGGTCGCCGAGCGCTGCATCCTGCTGCGCGACGTGAGCCGCCTGCATCGAGAGCGTCGCGAGGAGCTCGCCGCGATCATCGCCCGCGAGATGGGCAAGAGGCTCGATGAGGGCCTCGGCGAGGTCGACTTCTCCGCCGCGATCTACGAGTTCTACGCGGACCGCGCCGAGGCCCTGCTTGTCGACGAGCCCGTCCAGCTGCTCGACGGGGAGGGCTCCGCACTGGTCCGCCGCAGCCCGTACGGCGTGCTGCTGGGGATCATGCCGTGGAACTACCCCTACTACCAGGTGGCCCGGTTCGCCGGCCCCAACCTGGCGGCTGGCAACACGATCGTGCTCAAGCACGCGCCGCAGTGCCCCGAGTCAGCGGCGGCGCTGGAGCAGCTGTTCCTCGACGCGGGCTTCCCCGAGGGTGCCTACGTCAACGTCTACGCAACGAACGAGCAGGTGGCCTCGACGATCGCCGACCCGCGGATCGCCGGGGTCTCGCTCACCGGCTCGGAGCGGGCCGGCTCCGCCGTGGCGGAGCTGGCCGGCCGCCACCTGAAGAAGGTCGTGCTCGAGCTCGGCGGTTCCGACCCCTTCCTGCTGCTCGGCACCGACGACCTGGAAGCCGCAGTCGAGGCGGCGGTCACCGCCCGGCTCGACAACGGCGGCCAGGCGTGCAACGCCGCCAAGCGTTTCATCGTGGTCGACGAGCTCTACCACGCGTTCCTGGAAAGGTTCACGGCAGCGATGCTCGCGGCCGAGGTCCCTCCGCTCTCGTCGGTGGCCGCCGCCGAGCGGCTCGAAGAGCAGGTCGCGCGGGCAGTGGCGCAGGGCGCCCGCCTCGCGACCGCCGGCAAGCGGGACGGTGCGGCATACCCGACGGGCGTGCTGACCGGCGTGACGCCTGAGAACGACGCCTACCACGAGGAGCTGTTCGGGCCGGTGGCCGTCGTCTTTCGGGTCGCCTCTGAGGAGGAGGCGGTGACCCTTGCCAACGACACGCCGTACGGCCTCGGCTCCTACGTGTTCACGACCGACCCCGACCAGGCGGCCCGGGTGGCCGACCGCATCGAGGCGGGCATGGTGTTCGTGAACGGCGTGCTGCTCGACGGCCCGGAGCTCCCGTTCGGCGGCATCAAGAGCTCCGGGTTCGGCCGTGAGCTCGGCCGCTACGGCATCGAGGAGTTCGTGAACAGGAAGCTCATCCGCACGGTCCGCTAGCACGGCCCGGGCGGAAAGCACCGCGCCCGGCCCCGTGAAGCCGGGGCCGGGCGCGGAGCTGGTGGATCAGGCTTGCTGGCCAAGGGCGAACTGGAGGTTCCCGGCCTCGTCGACGCCCGCGTCGAGGACCTTGTCGCTGAGGGCCTGTGCGGCCTGGTCCTCGAGGAAGACGGTCGCGCCGGCCTGCTCGACGACCTGGTCGCCGGGCTCCGGGTGCTCGGACGGGGAGACGCTGAAGCTGTCTTCCATGACGGGGTCGGCGGCGATCCGGAGACCGGCTCCCTCGGCTCCCGTCTGGGACGTGATCTCCTTGACGATCATGCTGGCGTTCTCGGTGAGGGTGAGCATGGCTACCTTCCGATGGCGTGCAGGACGCCCACCACCCTTGCGCGGATGCCCGTGGGACTCAAGTCGCCGGACGCCCCGGCGGCACGGTCAGGGTCCTCAGCCCTTCTCGATCTCGTCGTCGTCGGAGGCGTGCGCCTCGGGTTGCCCTAGCACCGCGCGACCGGCCTCGAGCCGGGCCACCGGGACGCGGAAGGGCGAGCAGGAGACATAGTCCACGTCGGTGCGGTGGAAGAAGTGGATCGACTCCGGATCACCGCCGTGCTCCCCGCAGATCCCGACTTTCAGGCCCGGCCGGGTCGCTCGCCCTTCCCGGGTCGCGATGTCCACGAGCCGGCCGACCCCGTCGACGTCGAGGCTCTCGAACGGCGAGACCGTGAAGACGCCCTTGTCGAGGTAGGCCGCGAAGAACGCCGCCTCGACGTCGTCTCGGGAGAAGCCCCAGGTCGTCTGGGTGAGGTCGTTGGTGCCGAACGAGAAGAAGTCGGCCGCCTCGGCCACGCGGTACGCCGTGAGGGCAGCGCGGGGCAGCTCGACCATCGTGCCGATCGGGATGTGCAGGTCCACGCCCTCGCTCTCCCGGACCTCGGCGAGGATCGCGTCGGCCTCGTCGCGGATCAGGTGCAGCTCCATCACCGAGCCGACCAGCGGCACCATGATCTCGGGGCGGGGATCGCCGCCCGCCTTCACCCGCCGGGCCGCGGCCTGGGCCACCGCGCGCACCTGCAGGGCGAACAACCCCGGCACGGTCAGGCCGAGGCGGACACCACGCAGCCCGAGCATCGGGTTGGACTCGTGCAGCCGCTCGACCGCCGCGAGCAGGCGCTCGTCGTCCGCGTTCTCCTCGCCCCGCTCCTTGGCCACCGCGACCTTGACCATCAGCTCGGCGCGGTCCGGCAGGAACTCGTGCAGCGGCGGGTCGAGCAGGCGGATCGTGGTGGGCAGGCCGTCCATCGCCGTGAGGAGCTCGACGAAGTCCTCGGTCTGTGGCGTCACCAGCTCGGCCAGCGCCGCCTCGCGCTCCTCGGCGGTGTCGGCCAGGACGACGCGCTCGATGAGGGGCCGGCGCTCGCCCAGGAACATGTGCTCGGTGCGGCACAGCCCGATGCCCTCGGCTCCCATCCGCCGGGCCCGGTCGGCGTCCGCGCCCGTGTCGGCGTTGGCCCGCACCCGGAGCCGGCGCACTCCGTCGGCGTGGGTGAGCAACCGGTCGACCGCGCGGACCACGTCGGCGGTGCCCTCGTCGACCTTGGCGAGTGCGACGTCGAGCCCTTCCTCGAGGTAGAGCACCACGGGGGACGGCACGACCGCGAGCTCGCCGACGAAGACCTCGCCGGTGGAGCCGTCGATGGAGAGGACGTCGCCCTCCTTGACCGTCACGCCACCGGCCGTGGCGACCAGTCCGGCGGCGTCGACCTCGAGGGACTCGGCTCCGCACACCGCGGTCTTGCCCATGCCGCGGGCCACCACGGCTGCGTGGGAGGTCTTGCCGCCGCGGCTGGTCAGGATGCCGGTCGCCGCGATCATGCCCTCGAGGTCCTCGGGGTTGGTCTCCTTGCGCACGAGGAGCACGCGCTCGCCCCGGGCCTGCCACTTCACGGCGGTGGCGGAGTCGAAGACCACCCGGCCGACGGCAGCACCCGGGGAGGCAGCCATCCCCTTGGTCAGCAGGGTGCGCTCGGCGTCGGCGTCGAACTGCGGGAACATCAGCTGCGCCAGCTGGGCGCCGGTGACCCGTTCGAGCGCCTCGTCCAGGGTGATCAGGTGCTCGTCCACGAGCTGCGTCGCGATCCGGAAAGCCGCGGCCGCCGTGCGCTTGCCGACGCGGGTCTGCAGCATCCACAGCTTGCCGCGCTCGACCGTGAACTCGATGTCGCAGAGGTCGCGGTAGTGCGTCTCCAGTCGTCGCATGATGCTGGTCAGCTGCTTGTAGGAGTCCGGGTCGAGCTCGGCGAAGTCGTCGAGGGAGAGCGTGTTGCGGATGCCCGAGACCACGTCCTCGCCCTGCGCGTTGGCGAGGTAGTCGCCGTACACGCCCGGCTTGCCGGTCGCAGGGTCGCGGGTGAAGCAGACGCCGGTGCCGGAGGTGGCGCCGAGGTTGCCGAAGACCATGGTGCAGACGTTGACCGCGGTGCCGAGGTCATGGGGGATCCGCTCGCGACGGCGGTAGAGCCTCGCGCGGTCGGTGTTCCAGGAGTCGAAGACGGAGCGCGTGGCCAGGTCCAGCTGGCGGCGCGGCTCCTGGGGGAACTCCTCCCCGGTGTGGCTCACGATGATCTGCTTGAACTCCTCGACGAGGGCTTGCAGGTCCGTGGCCTCGAGCTCGACGTCGGTCTCGACGCCCTTGCGGGCCTTGGCGGCGTCGAGGGCGGAGGCGAACGCCTCCCCGTCGACCCCGAGGACCGTCTTGCCGAACATCTGGATCAGCCGCCGGTAGGAGTCCCACGCGAACCGCTCGTCGCCCGAGGCCTTGACCAGTCCGAGCACGGAACGGTCGTTGAGCCCCACGTTGAGGACCGTCTCCATCATCCCGGGCATGGAGTACCGCGCTCCCGAGCGGACGCTCACCAGCAGCGGGTCGGTCGAGTCGCCCAACCGACGGCCGACCTCGTCCTCGAGCCGGCGGAGCGCCATGGTGACCTGCACACGCAGCTGGTCCGGCTCCCGTCCCTGCTCGAGGTAGTGGCGACAGGCCTCGGTCGTGATCGTGAAGCCCGGAGGGACCGGAAGGCCCAGCCGCGTCATCTCGGCGAGGTTCGCGCCCTTGCCCCCGAGCAGGTCCTTCTGGTCCTTGTCACCTTCGCTGAAGTGGTAGACCAGCTTCTTCGCCGACGGATTCATGTCGCTTCCCTCATTTCCGGACCGGCCGCCCGATAGGCCGAGAGATCGGCCGATGGCCTCGCACCGCATCGTTGCACGAGTTCGCGTCCGGTATCAGCCCCCGAGAAGTGCCAGCACCCGGGCCAGAGGGGTTGGGCAGCAGGCCTCGAGGGCGCAGACTGGACGGTGTCCCGCGAGGGACCCCCACCGGAGGACGTGAGAGCCATGACCACCAAGACCTGGACGGTGCAGGTGACGCTGGACGAGACCGAGGACGACACCCTCGCCGACGCGGCACTGAGCATCGAGAACAAGATGGAGCTGCGCGGGCACGGGATGAGCCGACGCAACCCGCGCGACGAGTCGGAGCCCCGGATCGGCGACGAGCTCGCCGCGGCCAGGGCACTCTCCGACCTGGCCCACCAGCTGCTGGCAGCAGCCGCCCACGACATCGAGTCCAAGACCCACGTGCCCGTCCGCTCGCTCCAGCTCTGAGACACCAGAGCCATGGCTGTCACCAGCTTCCAGGACCTGCCGCTCGCCGACCGTGACCGCGAGTGGGACGGCGCCGCCGCGGAGAAGCGCGTGCGGAAGTGGGCTGGCGCAGAGGACGGGCCCAACGAGCGCTACCGCGACGCGCATCTCTGGTACGACGCAGAGAAGAAGGGCAACTTCACCGCCTACAAGCTGCTCATCGCCGACGTCGTCGGCGGCGAGCTGAAGGCCGTGCCGCGCGGCGTGATGGCGGCGGCCGGAGTGATGGAGGGCGCCCGCGGCGGCGTGAACCTCCCCGACAAGGACGTCGACCGCGTCAAGAGCCACCTCGCGAAGTACTACGCGAAGATGGACGACTCCCCACCCTGGGAGTCCTAGCAACGCGGCCCGGTGTCGCACCCTGATGGCTGGGTACCGCCCACGCACCAACGTGGCCGCCCGGCCCGTCGCCGGCAGGAGGCCATGTGACCACGATCGCCCCACCCCCGACGCCGGGGCGTCGCAACGGCTCCCGGCGTCGCGCCGCCCGGCGCGCCGCTGAGATCACGCCGTGGCAGCCCGGCGGTGACTTCACCGTCGGCGCCGAGGAGGAGCTGCTGCTGGTCGACGCCGAGGGCCGCCTGCTGGGCGAGAAGGCCGTAGCCCTGGTCAGGCGCCTGCGGCACGGCCTCGATGAGGACGGGGCCGTCTCGGGTGAGATCTTCCTCGACCAGCTCGAGTTCGGGACCATCGTCTGCCCGGACGCCAACGCCGTCGCCGACTCGCTGCGCCACCTCCGCGGCGAGGTGCAGCGGGCCGGCGCCCTGGCCATGGCCGTCGGCGTGCATCCCAGCGCCCCCTTCGGCGAGGCACACACCCGCACCTCGAGGCGCTACGACGCGATCGTCCCCGAGTTCGCCGGGCTCTTCCGCACGCCGACGTCGGCCTTCCAGGTGCACGTCGGGATGCCCGACCCGGCCGCTGCGATCACGGCCTACCGCGGCCTGCGCAACCGGCTGCCGCTCTTCCGCGCCCTCGCCGCCAGCTCGCCGTACTGGCACGGCATCGACTCCGGGCTCGCGTCGGCCCGGGCCGCGATCCAGCGCTCCTATCCGCGCACCGGGGTGCCGCCGCTGCTCCGCTCGTACGACGAGTACGTCGCCGTCACGGAGTCGACGATGGCCGCCGCGGAGGTGCCCGACTACACCTATGTCTGGTGGGACCTGCGGCCCCAGCCCCGGTGGGGCACGCTGGAGGTGCGGGTGATGGACGCCCAGCACTCCCTCGACCGGGCGGCGGGGCTCACCGCGCTGGTCCAGGGCCTGGCCCGGCACGCCGTCGAGGTGCCGGCGACGGTCGACCTGCCGCACGAGGTCGTCGTCGAGAACGACTTCCGGGCCGGCCGCCACGGCCTGGACGCCCGGATCGTCGACCTCGATGGCCGCATGAAGCCGGTGCGCCAGCTCGTGCGGGACGCTGTGGCGCAGGCCCGTGAGGTGCTCGCCGGCGACGGGCTCGACGGCCCGCTCGACGTCGTCGACGCGATGGTCACGGCACCCCTGGAGGGCGACCGCCAGCGCGCGCTGGTCGAGCGCTCCGGCATGGAGGCGCTGGTCGAGGACCTGGTCGACAGGACGATGCGCGAGGCCCGGTAGGCGCGGCTCAGGCCGCCGCCGGCTCGCCCGCCCGTGAGTGCGTACGCCGCGGCCGCAGGCCGCGGGCCAGCTCGACCAGGCTCAGCAGGGCGACGAGCCCCGCCGGCACGCCGATCACGACCACCCGTGTCGACCGGTCGCTGAGGGCGATGAAGGGCCAGCCGAGGTAGGGGAGATCCGCCACGACGCGGGCCTGGGTGGCGGCGGTGAGCTCGAAGGTCCACGGGTCGACGTCGGCGTTGGCGTCGCCCTTGGTGGTGAAGGAGCCGTCGTGCATGGCGATGATGCGGTGGGTGACCAGTGTGTCGATGCCCGACTCGGCCGGCGGCACGTAGGTGATCACGTCGCCGACCTGGAGGTCGGCCACCGGGACGACTTCCGCGAAGACGACGGAGCCACGCTCGATCGACCCGCTCATCGAGCCCCCGGTGATGACGTAGCGCGACAGCCCGAAGGCGCTCGGCAGGATGAAGGCGAGCGCAAGCAGGGTGACGAGGATGCACGCGGTGTCGAGCAGCCGACGCCGGAGCTGCCGGGAGCGCCGGTTGCCGCGGGGGGTGACGTCGATGCTCATGGCTACGACGGTAGGCCGACGCGGTCCACGCGGCGTCCACGTCCGGGCCAGCGGTCGGTAACAGCTCGCCCGACCCGTCCTCGTCGCCTCATCGTCGCGGGAGCAGGATCTCCAGCGAACCGTCCGTGGCGTCGCCCCTGACCCTGCCGCCGAGCACGCCCGCGATCGTCTGCACGGACTCGTCCGTGACCGCGTCGCCGGGTCTCGACGGGCCGCTGGTGACCGTGATCCTGAGGTGCTCGTCGTGCCCCGCGAACCTGAGCGTCACCGGACCGGTGGTCCGATGCGCGAGGTCGCGGAGCACCGTGTCGAGCAGCTGCTCGACCGGCCCGGGGGTGAACGTGAGGTCGGCGCCGGAGTCGACGAAGGCCGTCACGGTGCGCGAGTCGGGGAGCTCCTCGCTCCACCGCTGGGCCACCGAGGTGCCCAGGTCGCGCAGGCTGACCTCGGCACCGGCGACCAGGCTGCGCCCGCGGGCCGCGCCCAGCAGCTCGGCGACGGTGCCGTCGACGCGCAGGATCTCCTCCACGCAGACCCCGGCCGTGCGCCGTACGTCGTCGTCGAGGTCGTCGCGCTGGGTCAGCTGCTCGAGCTCGAGACGCATGGTTGTCAACGGCGTCCGGATCGCGTGGGAGGCATGCTGCAGGGCCTCCCGGTCGCGCCGGATGGACTCCTCGAGGCGGGCGGCGCCGGCGCGGAGGGCGTCGGCGACGGCAGCCACCTCGGGGATGCGCGACCTCGGCAGGTCGAGGTCGAACCGGCCCCGGCCGAGCGCGGCGGCGCCGTTGGCCAGCTGCGTGAACGGCCGGGACAGCGCCCGGGCCAGCAGGAAGCCGACCACTCCGGACAGGGCGAGCAGGGACAGGATCAGGGCGGTGAGCGAGCCGATCTTCTGCCGCACCAGCTCGCTGACGATGCGCCCCGACCGGACCGCGGTCACCGTGGTCTCCCCCACGGTCTCGCGCACGCGCAACGGATCAGCGAGAGCCGCGTCGTCGAAGCCGGCACCCTCGACGACGAGCGGCGCAGCGCCGGGGACCTCCACGGTCACCCGGGTCGCGTCGCGGACCAGGGGCTCGACGTCGCCGGAGGTGAGCGGGCCTTCGACCTGCCGATCCTCGACCACGTGGGCGATCAGCCGCGTGTCGAAGCCGAGGTGGTTCAGCTCCGAGTCACGTGTCACGTCGGCGATCGTGAAGGCCCGCACCACGCCGGCGCTCGAGAGGATGACGAGGGCCAGGCCGACGAAGGCGAGGGTCAGCCGCTGGCGCACGTCACCCGCCGGTCTCGAGCCGGAAGCCCACGCCCCGGATGGCGACCACCCGCGGGGCCGACCCGGCCGCCTCGAGCTTGCTGCGCAGGCGGCCGATCGTCACGTCGAGGGTCTTGGTGGAGCCGAACCAGTTCTCGTCCCAGACCTCGCTCATCAGCTGCTCGCGGGTGACCACCTTGTCCCGGTGGCCCGCGAGCAGAGCCAGCACGTCGAACTCCTTGGCCGTCAGGACGACCTCGTCGCCACCTACGAACGCCCGGCGGGCCCCTGAGTCGATGCGCAGGCCCGAGGCAGTCACCTCCGACGGTGCCTCGGCGCGCTGGCTGCGGCGCAGCAGGGCCCGCACTCGGGCCTGGAGCTCGGCCAGCCCGAACGGCTTGGAGAGGTAGTCGTCCGCGCCGTAGTCCAGGCCGACCACGCGGTCGAGCTCACCGGCCCGGGCGGTGACGATCATGATGCCGCCGTCATAGCCGCTCTCCCTCGCCGCGCGGCAGACGTCGAGACCGTCCATGTCGGGAAGGCCCAGGTCGAGGATGACCAGGTCGGTGTCGTGGGAGTCGAGGTGGTCGAGGGCACTGCGGCCGGAGTCGGCCCAGCTGACGCCATAGCCCTCGCGCTCGAGCGTCCGCACGAGCGGCAGAGCGATGTCGGCCTCGTCCTCCACCAGCAGCACGCGGTGCACCATGGGCCCGAGCATAGGGCCGAGGTCTTCCAGCAGCTGGGTCATCAGAGGTCCTTGTCCCGGGCGCCGGTCTCGGTGGCCGGGGCGACGGAGCAGGCACTCCCGGTGGGGGTGGTGGCCGACGCGGAGGGGGTCCAGCGCATCGCTCCAGTGACGGTGCTGCTGCGGAGCTGGGCGTTCGACCCGGTCGGCGCGCCGATGGTCACGGCCACCACAGTGACGGTGACGCCGTCGACCACTACGGTGGACGCGGTCATCGTGCCGGTGAACCCGACGGTCCTGTTGGCGCGGACGTAGTCCTGCACGAAGGCGACCTGTCCCAGGTGGGCGTCGGCGAAGCGCACCCGGTCGTGGCCGGCGATGGCGCCGCCGGCGACGCTCTTGTCCTCGAAGGTGAGGTTCACCGGGGTGGCCGCACCGGTCCAGCCCGCCTTGACCGTGCCGAGGGCCACGTCGGCCGAGTAGGTGAGCACCATCTGGTCGCCCGCGTCGACGTAGCCCGAGGTGCCCCCGTTCGTGGCGGCCACGTCCACGGCCCTCAGGGGCGAGTTGTCCACCGTCACGAGCACGACCGCGGACACGACGTCGGGACCGGTGGGCTGGTCGAGGACCGCGCGCAGCTCGTAGGAGCCGGCCGCCACCGTCGTGGTGTCCCAGGGGCAGGCGTACGGCGCCGTGGGGTCCGTGCAGACCACGGTCCACACGCCACCACCGGCGGGGCGCACTTCGACGTGCACCGTGGGCGTCTGGAGACTCGTGGGGGCCACGGGTGCGAACGCGTCCGCGGTCACCGCGACGGTGCCGCGCAAGGCATCGCCACCGCCCGGGCCGGTGATGGCCACCGTCGCCTCCCGGTTGTCCACGACCCGGCTCTGCTCGGGCGTCGTCGTGGCGTTGCCCGCCACGTCGGTCGCCGTCGCACGGAACTCGTAGGTCGCGCCGTTGACCAGGGTCGTGGTGTTGAGCGCGCAGGTGTAGGCGGGCTCGCTGTCGGTGCCGCAGGCCGTCCATCCGGCGGTCCCCGTGCGACGGTACTCGAACACGATCCCGGCCACCCCCGAGCCGTCGTCGGTCGCCGTGGCGGTGAGCTGGGCCGTGCCGTATACGGTGCCCGCCGGCACGGTCAACATCACGGTGGGCGGGGTGGGGTCGAACTGGATCGCGGCCTCGTTGTCCGTGTAGGTGGTGGCCCCGACGACGGCGACCGCGCGCACGTCGTACACCTCGGCGGCACCCGTCGGGGCCCAGGTGCACGTCGCCGTCGTGACGAGCGACCGCGTGCAGCCCGTGATGGTGGTCCAGCTGCCCGACGGCGACATCCGGTACTGGAAGGAGAGGGTCGTGGCGGGGACGAGGCCGGTGCCGACCACGGTCGCCTCGAGGACGAGGGTGCTGCGGAAGGCCGACGGCACGGAGCCCAGCACGACGCCCGCGGAGTTGGCGACCCGGGTGGTGACGGCGGCCGAGGTGGCCGAGAGGCCGACGGTGTCGGTGGCGGTCGCGCGGAGGTCGTGGTCGCCGTCGGGGTAGGTCCCCGAGGTCGTGCTCCACGCGCAGGAGTAGGGCGCGGTGCTGTCGGTGCACAGCGGCTGCCAGCTCGGGCTGCCGGCGACGGCGACGTCGATGCGCACGGAGGCGACCGCTGACCTGGCGTCCGAGGCTGCGGCGGTCACGGTGACCTGCCCCGCGACGATCTGCCCGGTCGACGGGCTGGTGACGGACACGCTGGGCGGCGTCCAGTCGGATGCGGCGGTGACCGTGGAGGTGGCCCGGGATGTGCTGGTGAAGGCGGCGGAGGAGAAGGACTGCACCGAGAGCGCACACGCGCAGAGCGCGGCCAGCAGCACGGTTGCGGCGGCTCGAGCGCTCATCGGATCCTCTCCTCTCGGACGTGCGAAATGGGGCGGACGCCCGGCCGACGCTCGGGACGCCGGCCGGGCAGCTCACTCCCCACCACAGGGGCTGGGGGCGCCGACCCCATGGCGGCGCCCCCGTAGGTCAGGCGAACGGCAGCCAGGCCACCGTCGAGCTGTCGTTCTTCTGCGTGGTGACCCACGAGAAGGTGGCGCTCGCGGACTTGCCCTGGTTGGCGTTGCCGGCGGAGGCGTCCAGCGAGACGGTGAAGGTCAGCGTCGCGACGGAGTCGACCGGGAGGTCGCCGATGACGACGGGAGTGCCGTCCGGGAGGGCGCCAAACTCGTCGTTCACCACGGTCGTGGTCGCCGCGTCGTCGATCCTGGAGGTGATCTTCAGGTCGAGGACACCGGTCTCGAAGGTGTTGGTGCCGTCGACGAGCTCGGTGAGGGCAAGCTCGGAGTCGAGCGTCCCGTCGTTGGTGATGGTGAGCGTGCCGGTCTTCACGTCACCGGGCTTGATGTCGTCGATCGTCAGCGTCTGCTCGTTCTTGCTGTTGGCGTGCGTCAGCGTGCCGGAGGTGACAGCCGTGGCCGTCGTCGACGTCGACGTGAACGTCGCGCCCGAGCCGATCGCGACGGCGCCGGCGACGAGCAGGGTGGCGAGGGGGACGAGCACCTTGCGGCGCGTGGTGTCGGAGGTCGTGTGCATCAGGTGCTCCCGTGGTGGTGGTGCGTGGTGGACGAGTCCTACGCTGCCAAGCAGCGCGACAACGGCCGCCCACACAGCGGCCACCTATGAGCCACGGCTCGGTAACGGCTTCGGCCGCACGCCCGAAGCCGGCGCTGGCTCAGTGCCCCGGGAAGAACAGGTCGCCGTGCTCGGCGACCCGCTCCAGGACCTCCTCGAAGAGGAACTGGTCGAGCCCCAGCGGGTCGTCGGCCCCTGCCTCGACCTCGTCCCAGGTGATCGGGGTGGCGACGCTGGGCCGCTCGCGGCCGCGCAGGGAGTAGGGCGAGATGGTGGTCTTGGAGCCGGCGTTCTGCGACCAGTCGAGGAAGACCTTGCCGGGCCGCTTCGCCTTCGTCATCGTCGCCGTCACGAGCTTGGGGTGCTGCTCCTGCAGGCCCTCGGCCACCTCCCTGGCCAGCTCGGTGGTGCCGTCGCTGTCGAGGCGGCGCGGGAGCGCGGCGTACAGGTGGAGACCCTTGCTCCCGCTCGTCACCGGGCTGCAGTCCAGGCCGCGCTCCCCCAGCGCGTCGCGCACCAGCAGCGCGACCCGGCAGCACTCGTGCAGCCCCGCCGGCTCGCCCGGGTCGAGGTCGATGACGAGGCGGTCGGGCTTGCGGGGCCTGCCGGCTTGGGTGACCTGCCACTGGTGGACGTGCAGCTCGAGCGCGGCCAGGTTGACCAGCCAGGTCAGCGTCGCGAGGTCGTCGCAGACCGGGAAGCGGATCGTGTCATCCCCCTTGCCCGACCGGCTGCCCGTCGTCGGCACCTCGGCCGTGCGCACCCACGACGGCGTGCCGGCGGGCGCGTTCTTCTCGAAGAAGCTTCCTGCCTGCACGCCGTGCGGCCAGCGGATCCGGGTCACGGCGCGGCCCTGCAGGTGCGGCAGCAGCACCGGCGCGACCTGTGCGTAGTAGTGCAGCACCTCGCCCTTGGTGGTGCCGGTCTGGGGATAGAGCACCTTGTCGAGGTTGCTGATCTTCAGGGTGCGGCCCTCGACCTCGACGTGCATCTCGGTCATGACTGGGTCTCCAGGTCCGCGGGGGTCAGGTCGGTGCGTACGCCGCGGTAGGAGGGCTGCCGGAGGCGTCCCTGCCCGGACAGGCCGAGCGACTCCACGTCGACGACGAGACGCGGCTCCACCCACCGAGTGCCGAGTGCGTCCACGCGCGGCACCTCGTCGACGAACGGGCTCGTCTCCCGGGCGAGCGGCAGCAGCAGCTCCAGCAGCGACTGGCCGCCCTTCCCGGCGATGCCGCTGCCCACCCGTCCCATGAAGCGCAGCCCGTCGGGCGTCGGCTGCCCGACCAGCAGCGCGCCGAGCCGGCTCGTCGAGTCCGTCTCCAGCCGCCAGCCGCCGACGACCCACGACGTACGCCGCCGGTGCGGGAACTTCAGCCAGTGCGGCGTCCGCGCCCCGAAGACGTAGCGCGAGTCCCGGCGCTTGGACACGATGCCCTCCAGCCCCTGCTCGTCGGTGGCCTGCAGCAGCATCTGGCCGTCGTCGTAGGCCGCAGGCACCTGCCACCGCTCGTCGACCAGGCCGAGCGCCTCCAGCCTGGTGCGGCGCTCGACCAGCGGGAGGCCGGTGAGGTCCTCGGCGTCCAGGCGAAGGAGGTCGAAGACCAGCAGCGTCACGGGGTTGGTGCGGGCGATGCGCTCCAGCTTGCGGACGTCGCGCACGTGCATCCGGTCGGCGATCGCGGCGAAGGTCGGGACGCCCTCGCGGAAGGCGACCACCTCACCGTCGAGCAGCATGTCGCGGCCCTGCGCGAGGCCGGCCAGCTCGGGATAGGCGATCGTGACGTCGTTCTCGTTGCGGCTCGTCAGCCGCATCGAGCCGTCGGCGCGCAGGTCGATGAGGAGCCGGATGCCGTCCCACTTCACCTCGTGCAGCCACTCGCTGCCCGTCGGCACCTGGTGGCCGCGTGTGGCCAGCATGGGACGCATAGGGGTCAGTCTGCCGGAGGCCCCACGACTCGCGTGCGGCCTCCACCCAGGACGGGAAACTGGCCTGGGGGCCGTTCGTGTGATGCTGCCGCCCGGGCGAGGCGGCGGAGTATCGTCTCGACCATGCGTGCGATCTGGAAGGGCTCCGTCTCGTTCGGCCTGGTCAACGTGCCCGTGAAGGTCTACGCGGCGACGGAGAGCCACGACGTCTCGTTCCGGCAGGTGCACGCGAAGGACGGCGGGCGCATCCGCTACCAGCGCATCTGCTCGCTCGACGGCGAGGAGGTGCCCTACGCCGACATCGCCAAGGGCTACGAGACCGAGGACGGCGAGATGGTCATCCTCACCGACGAGGACATGGCACAGCTGCCGTCGACCTCGTCGCGGGAGATCGCGGTCGAGAAGTTCGTGCCCAGCGACCAGATCGACCCGATGCTCTTCGAGAAGAGCTACTACCTCGAGCCGGAGAAGTCGGGCGCCAAGCCCTACGCCCTGCTGCGGCAGGCGCTGCTCGACGCCGACCGGATGGCCGTCGTCACCGTCGCGCTGCGCCAGCGCACGACGGTGGCCGTGCTGCGGGTGCGCTCAACGGACAATGGGGACGTGATCGTCCTCCAGACCATGATGTGGCCCGACGAGGTCCGCACCCCCGACTTCTCGGTGGAGACAGGCGAGGTCAAGGACGCCGAGGTCAAGATGGCGCACATGCTCGTCGAGACGCTCGCCGGCGACTTCGAGCCCTCGGAGTTCGAGGACGACTACGCCGAGGCCGTGGAGGCGCTCGTCACGGCCAAGGTCGAGGGCGGCGAGGTCAAGAAGACCGCCGCCACCACCAAGACCTCCGGCGAGGTCGTCGACCTGCTCGCCGCGCTGCAGCGCTCGGTGGCTGCAGCCAAGGAGGCCCGCGGCGAGGCCCCGGCGGAGGAGGCCGAGGAGGCCGAGGAGGCCGAGGAGGAAGAGGCCCCAGCGAAGAGGGCCACTGCCAAGCAGAGCACGGCGCAGAAGGCTCCTGCGAAGAAGGCTCCGGCGAAGAAGGCTCCGGCGAAGAAGGCCGCGGCCAGGAAGACCGCCAAGAAGGCGCCCGCGAAGAAGAAGGCCAGCTAGCCCGCGGCCGAGGCGGCGGGCTCCTCCTCCACCGGCTCCCGCTCCAGGGCGCCGCGCGCCGCTGCCGAGTCGGACACCCGCCGATGGGCGACCGCCATCACCAGGTCGGCGAGCCTCGGCGTCACCAGGTTGAAGACCTCGTAGAAGCTGCCGAACGCCCCGTTGATGGTGATCGGCCGGTCCTCCAGCGCACGCACCACCCGCTCGGCGCACTCCTCCGCGCTCTCGCCCCGCCCGTCGTAGGCCTCGGTCGGGCCGATCATCGGCGTCCGCACGATCGCGACCCGCATGTTGGTGCACGTGACGTTGTCGAAGAACGCCTCCCGCCCCAGGATCCGGCCGAAGACGTCGAGGGCCGACTTCGCGGCGATGTACGCCGCGAACTTGGGCGCCTTGATCTGGTTGCCCCAGGTCACGATGTTGACCACGTGGCCGAAGCGCTGCGCCCGCATCGCCGGGAGCAGCCCCATCGTCAGCCGCACGGGCCCGAGGTAGTTGACCGCCATCATCCGCTCGAAGTCGTGGAAGCGGTCGTGCGTGAGCTCCAGCGACCGGCGGATCGACCGGCCGGCGTTGTTGACGAGGTAGTCCACCGCACCGTGCTCATCGAGCAGCTGGGCCACCAGGGCGTCGATCGCCTCGCCGTCGGTGAGGTCCACGACGTACGCCGTGGCACGGCCCCCGCTCTCGAGGATCGCGTGCCGCACCCGCTCCAGCTCGTCGGCCCGCCGGGCGGCGAGGAGCACGTGCGCGCCGCGCCGCGCCGCGGCGTATGCGGTGGCCTCGCCGATGCCCGAGCTGGCACCGGTGATCAGCACCGTCCGCCTGTAGAGCGGGCTGGGCGCGTGGCGCAGGGCGCGGGTGAGCCGGGCGACGCGGGCGCGAGGGGTCTGGAGAAGCGGCGAAGTCACGGGCCGAGGCTAGCCCGTCGGGGAAGGACGCCGGTGAGCTCCAGGCGACCGGTGGCCCCGTCGACCAGCCGGAAGCGGTAGGTGATGAACGGGTCAGGTCGTCTCCCAGCGGAACAGCTTCGCCGCCAGCGCCGTGACCACGATCGCGAACACCGCGAGCACCCCCATCGGCAGCAGGGCCGCTGACCACGGCTCGCCGCGCACCATCACGTCGGTCATCCCGTCGTTGAGGTGCCGCAGCGGCAGCAGCCTGGAGATCGCCTGCAGCCAGCCGGGGGCGCCGTCCAGCGGGAAGAAGGAACCGCTGAGGAACGCCATCGGCAGCACGATGAAGTTGGCCATGTTGACCGCGCCCTCGGTGGTCTTCGCGACGGCTCCCGACAGCAGCCCGATCGCCATGAAGCACAGCGTGCCGACGACCAGCAGCGGGACCGCCATCGGCCACGCGCCGGTGAGGACCAGGCCGAAGGCCGCCGCCCCGAGGCCCAGGAAGATCGCCATCTGCGCCAGCGCGATGCCGACGGTGACCGCGACCCGGGCCGAGACCAGAGTGCCCGTGCCGACGGGCGCGAGCTGCAGGCGGCGGAGCAGCTTGCTGGACCGCCAGCCGTTGAGCGTCGCGGCCGCACCGAACGCCGCGCTCATCGCCACCGCCCAGCCCAGCAGGCCGGGCGTGACGTACTGGATCGTCTGCAGGGAGTCGTCCTCCACCGCCTGGCTGGAGAAGCTGAACACCGGCGGCTGGCCCGAGACAGCGACGTTCGCGCCGTCCACGAAGGACCGGAGGGTGCCCTGCACGATCGCCGCGCCCACCTGGTCGGTCCTCGTGTAGTGGGCGACCAGCTCGTTGCCGCGCATCTCGACGACGACGTCGGCATCGCCCTGGCGCACCTCGTCGAGAGCGGCGGCACGGTCGGTCGACTCCTCGACCGTGAAGACCTCCTCGAAGGCCGCCCTCGCCTCGGCGGGCAGCTGGTCGATCAGCGTGACGTCACCGACCTGGATCAGGTCGAGCTGGGACTGTCCCCGGTCGGTGAAGATGCCCCCGAAGAGCACCAGGAACATGAGCGGGAAGATGATCGCGAAGAACACCGCGGCTCGGTCCCGCACGAAGCCCTTGAGGATGGCCCCGCTCAGGCTCAGGAAGGCGCTCATCCGCGGTACTCCCGCCCGGTGACCTGGAGGAAGACGTCCTCGAGGGTGGCTGCATCGTGGCTCTCGATCAGCCCTGCGGGGGTGTCGAGGAGCAACAGGTGGCCGTGGTCCATGATCCCGACCCGGTCGCACAGCGTCTGTGCCTCGTCCATGTAGTGCGTGGTCAGCACGACCGTCCGGCCGGAGTCGTTGAGCCCCGACAGCAGGTCCCAGAGGTTGCGGCGCGCCTGCGGGTCGAGCGACGCCGTCGGCTCGTCCAGGAAGACCAGCTCGGGGTCGTGCACGAGCGCGCACGCGATGGACAGCCGCTGGGCCTGCCCGCCGGAGAGGTCCTCGACGCGGGTGTCGGCCTTGTCGACCAGCCCCACGCGCGCGAGCCACTCGTCCGCAGGCCCCGATCCCACGCCGTACAGGGCGGCGAAGGTGTGGATCTGCTCCCGCGCGGTGAGCCGCTCGAAGAACGACGACGCCTGCAGCTGCACCCCGATCCTCGGCAGCAGCCCGGCATTGCGGGGCCAGGGCTTCTCCCCCAGCACCCGGATGTCCCCCGCGTCCGGCCTACGCAGTCCCTCGATCAGCTCCAGGGTGGTGGTCTTGCCTGCCCCGTTGGGCCCGAGGATGCCGAAGAACTCCCCTGCGGCCACCTCGAAGCTCACCCCGTCGACTGCCTTGAGCTCCCCGTACGCCAGCGCAAGGTCAGTGACCTCGATGGCTGTCATGGCCCGACCGTAGCGAACCCGCCCACGCCGGTGTCACGACAGCAGCGACCGCACCACCCGGAGGCCGACCGACAGCCGGGCCAGGTCGGCCTCGTCGCGGCAGATGTCCTCGAGCGTCGCGGCCGAGCGACCGATCAGCTCGGCGTTGGTGTCCTCCCAGGCGGCCACCCGGGCCGGCGCGGAGTCTGCCGCGTCGGTCGTCCTCAGCACGTCGGCGGTGAGCTGCTGGTGCACGCCGTAGAGGTCGTCGCGCAGCGCGGCCCGCGCCATCGTCTGCCAGCGGTCGGTGCGCGGCAGCGCGAAGATCCGGTCGACGAGGGCGGGCAGCCCGAGCCGCTCGCCGAGGGCGAAGTGCACGCGGGCGACGTCGACCGGGTCGAGCCCGAGCTGGGTGGCGGTGTCGACGGTGCCGAGCAGGGAGTACGCCGGGGCCAGCACGGCCACGCGGGTCGCCAGGTCCTCCGGCACGCCCTGGCTCTCCAGCCGCCCCCGGCGGCCGAGGTAGGCCTCGTGCTCCCGGCCGCCCGTGATCTCGGGAAGGACCGCCATCACCCGCTGCACCGGCTCGCGGAAGTGCTCCACCGTGGCCGCGGAGTCGAGCGGGGGCCGCCGGTTGGTGATGAGCCAGCGCGACGCTCGCTCGACCAGTGTGCGCAGCTCGATGCGCATCCGCGTCTGCCGCTCCGCCGGGACGACGTTGTCGAAGGAGTTGATCTCCTCGCGCAGCGCCAGCGACCCGAAGATCTCCCGGGCCACGAAGTTGGCGCGGGTCAAGTCGGCCGCCGAGGCACCCGTCTCGCCGGCCAGGCGCGGCCAGTAGGTCATCCCGGCGCCGTTGATGAGGTCGTTGACCACCTGCGTCACGATGATCTCGCGGCGCAGGGGGTGGGCCTCCATCGCCTCCACGTGGGCGGGCTTCATCCGCGACGGGAAGTAGGCCAGCAGGTCGTCGCGCAGGTAGGGGTCGTCGGGCAGGTCCGAGGCCAGCAGCTCGTCGGCCAGCACGATCTTGGTCCAGGCCAGCAGCACCGACAGCTCGGGCGACGACAGGCCCTCCCTGCGCTCCAGCATCTGCCGCACCTGCCGTGAGGACGGCAGTCCCTCGAGCTCGCGGTTGAGCAGGCCACGGCGCTCGAGCTCCTTCATCCAGCTCTCGTGCACGTGCAGCAGCGGCACGGCGTGGGCCGCCGCGTTGGCGAGCGCGATGTTCTGCTCGTAGTTGTCCCGCAGCACCAGCTCGGCGACCTCGTCGGTCATCTCGGCCAGCAGTCGGTTGCGCTGCTTCTCGGTCATGTCGCCGTCGGCGACGACCTTGTCGAGCAGGATCTTGATGTTGACCTCGTGGTCGGAGGTGTCGACGCCTGCCGAGTTGTCGATGAAGTCGGTGTTGATCCGACCACCCTCGCCGCCGCAGCCCTGCCGGGCATACTCCACCCGACCGAGCTGGGTCAGGCCGAGGTTGCCGCCCTCGCCGACGCACTGGGCACGCAGGTCGCGGCCGTCGACCCGGATCGCGTCGTTCGCCTTGTCGCCCGCGTCCGTGTGGCTCTCGACCGCCGACTTCACGTAGGTGCCGATGCCGCCGTTCCACAGGAGATCGACGGGAGCCAGCAGGATCGCCCGCATCAGCTCGGCGGGAGTCAGCTTCGTGACCCCCTCGGCGATGCCGAGCGCCCGCCGCATGGGATCGCTGATCGGGATCGACTTGGCGGAGCGTGGCCACACGCCGCCGCCAGCCGAGATCAGTCCCTTGTCGTAGTCCTGCCACGAGGAGCGGGGCAGCTCGAAGAGGCGCCGCCGCTCGGCGTACGACGTCGCCGCGTCGGGGTCGGGGTCCACGAAGATGTCGCGGTGGTCGAAGGCCGCAACAAGCCGGATGTGCTCGGAGCAGAGCATGCCGTTGCCGAAGACGTCGCCGGACATGTCGCCGATGCCGACGGCGGTGAAGTCCTCGGCCTGGCAGTCGATGCCGCGCTCGCGGAAGTGGCGCTGCACCGACACCCACGCGCCGCGGGCGGTGATGCCCATCGCCTTGTGGTCGTAGCCCACCGAGCCACCGGACGCGAACGCGTCGCCGAGCCAGAAGCCGTAGTCCTTCGCCACGCCGTTGGCGATGTCGGAGAACGTCGCGGTGCCCTTGTCCGCGGCCACCACGAGGTAGGAGTCGTCGCCGTCGTGGCGTACGACGCCGGGCGGGGGCACGGTCTCGCCGTCGACCCGGTTGTCAGTGATGTCGAGCAGGCCGGAGATGAACGTGCGGTAGCAGGCGATGCCCTCGCCGAGCCACGCATCGCGATCGCCCGGGTCGGGCAGCTGCTTGCAGAAGAACCCGCCCTTCGCGCCCACGGGCACGATCACGGTGTTCTTCACCATCTGCGCCTTGACCAGGCCCAGCACCTCGGTGCGGAAGTCGTCCCGGCGGTCGGACCAGCGCAGGCCACCGCGCGCGACGGCGCCGAACCGCAGGTGCACGCCCTCGACCCGCGGCGAGTAGACGAAGATCTCGAAGCTGGGCCGGGGCTCGGGCAGCTCGGGGATCGCCGACGGCTCGAGCTTGAACGACATGTAGGTCTTCGGCCTGCCCTCCTCGCCCGTCTGGAAGTAGTTGGTGCGCAGCGTGGCGTCGACGAGGGTGAGGTAGGAGCGAAGGATGCGGTCGTGGTCGAGACTGACCACGTCGTCGAGCGCGCTCGCGATCCGGGCGCGGACCTTGTTCACCGCCTGCTCCCGGTCGCCCGAGTACGCCGGGTCGAAGCGGGTCTCGAACAGCTGGACCAGCAGCCGGGTGATGTCGACGTTGTTCAGGAGCGCGCCCTCGATGTAGTCCAGCGCGAACGGGGAGTTGCCCTGCTTCATGTACTTCGCGTAGGCCCGCAGCACGGTCGCCTGCCGCCAGGTGAGCCCGGCGCCGAGCACCAGCGCGTTGAACCCGTCGATCTCGTTGAAGCCCTCCCAGATCGCGCGGATCGCCTCGACGAAGAGCGCCCGGGCCGACGGCGGCAGCGGCCTGCCGTAGCGGAGCCCGAACTCGTAGACGTACGACGGCCGTTCGAGGCCCTCGAGCTGGTAGGGCCGCTCGTCGACGACCTCGACCCCCATCGAGGAGAGCATCGGCAGCACCCCGCTCAGCGAGAGCGGCTCGCCCACGCGGAAGACCTTGAGCCGGGCCTCGCCCCGCCCCGCGTCCACCTGCTCGTAGACCGCGAGGTCGAAGCCGTTGCCCTGCTCGTCGACGACGATCGACTCGAGGCGCCCCAGGTCGGCCGCGCCGGTGCGCGGGTGGAAGTCCTCCTTGTAGCCCTCCGGGAAGGATGCGGCGTAGGTGCGGGCCAGCCGGGCGCCCCGCTCCTCGCCGTACTCCCCCACCACCGCGTTGGTGAAGTCGTCGCGCCAGGAGCGGGCGGCCTCGGCCATCCGCTTCTCCAGGTCGGCGACGTCGAAATCGCGGATGGTCTCGCCGCGCGGCGGGTGGACGACGAAGTGCACGCTCGCGGTCGTCGCCTCGGTGACGCGGGCGTTGAACTCGACGGTCTCGCCGCCCAGCCGCTCCTTGAGGAGGTCGGCGAACTTCTCGCGGACCGTGGTGTTGTAGCGGTCGCGCGGAAGGTAGACCAGGACCGAGACGTAGCGACCGTAGGTGTCGCGGCGCACGAACAAGCGGAGCTGGCGGCGCTCGCGGGCGAACATCACCGACTCGGCGATCGGCCCGAGCTCCTCGGCGGTGGTGTGGAACAGCTCGTCGCGCGGGTAGTTCTCCAGGGTGTCCATCAGCGCCTTGCCGGCGTGGCTGCGCGGATCGAAGCCGACCTGCCGCATCACCGTCGCGGTCTTCTCGCGCAGCAGCGGCACCCGGGTGATCGACTCGGTGTAGGCGGCGCTGGAGAACAGGCCGAGGAAGCGGCGCTCGCCGACAACCTCGCCCTGCTCGTCGAACGCCTTCACCCCGACGTAGTCGAGGTAGACCGGGCGGTGCACAGTGGCCCGGGAGTTGGCCTTCGCGAGCACCAGCAGGGTCTTCTCGCGGGCCTTCTCGCGGACGATCGCGGGCAGCTTGCCGAAGGACTCGGACATGTGCTGGTCGGCCCGCAGGATGCCGAGGCCGGTGCCCGGCACGGCGCGCAGCGCCAGGTCGTCGCCCTCGCCCTCGAGGCGGTACTCGCGGTAGCCGAGGAAGGTGAAGTGGTCGTCGGCGAGCCAACGCAGGAAGTCGGCGCCCTGCCGCAGCTCGTCGGCCCCCAGCGGGGGCGGGTCCTGCTCGATCTCCTCGACCAGGATGCCGGCCTGGGCCCGCATCTTGTCCCAGTCCTCGACCGACTCGCGCACGTCGCGCAGCACCCGCTGCAGCGACTCCTCGATCTCGGCCACCTCGGCGTCGTCGACCATGCGGTCGATCTCGACATGCATCCACGACTCGGCGATCGTGTCCGGGTCCGCCTCCTCGTCCAGGCGGTCGGGGAGGGCGCCGACGTGCTTGAGCTCGCCCGTGATGTCGCGGACGGCGCCGAGCTGCGGGTGGATGACGACGTGCACGTTGTGCTCGAGCCGGTTGAGCTCCATCGTCACCGAGTCGACGAGGAAGGGCATGTCGTCGGTGACGACCTCGACGACCGAGTGGCTGCCTGCCGACCAGCCCGCGTCCACGACGGTCGGCGTGACCACCCGCACCGCCGCCGTACCCTGCGGGCGCGAGAGCGCGAGTCGGTAGTGGGAGGCGAGCGCGCCGTAGAGGTCCTCGGGGCTGCGCTCGACCACGTCCTCGGGCGCGACGTGACGGTAGTAGGCGCGGATCAGCTCCTCGACGTGCTCGTGCGGGGGGCCGCCGCTGCCCTTGCTGCTGCGGGCGACCACGGCCGCCTTGGAGAGAAGCTCTGCCTTGTCGTCCTCGAGCGTCGTCGCCACGGTTCCGACACTAGGACCCGGCTTGTGAGCCACACAACACGGGGTGGGTGCTGTGGTCGGACGACCTTCCCTCGGACATGATGTCCGCCATGAAGTTCCACAAGGAGATCCGGTTCACCGGCGACCTCGACACCGTCTTCGCGATGCTGACCGACAAGGCCTTCCGCGAGAAGGTCGCGGAGACCGCCGGCGCGGACACCTGGCAGGTGACCGTGGAGGAGCGGGGCGACGGCGTGCAGGCGGTCGTCGACACCAGCCAGTCGACCGCGGGCTTCCCCGGCCCGGCCGTGAAGGTGCTCGGCAGCCACTTCGACATCCACCAGGAGGAGGACTGGACCTCCCGCACCGAGGGCACAATGCTCGTCACCATCCCCGGCAAGCCGGGCACGGTGCGCGGCACCGTCACCCTCCGCCAGGACGGCAGCGAGGTCGTGCAGACCATCGACGCCGACATCAAGGTCAGCATCCCGCTGGTGGGCGGCAAGATCGAGAAACTGATCGGCTCCGCCGTGGGCAGCGTGCTCAAGACCCAGCAGAGCGTCGGCGCCGACTGGCTCGCCGGCTGACGGTCACTCCGACTCTGAGGAGCCCTTGTCGCGGCGGCGCTGCAGCCACACCACGATCCCGAGCAGGACGAACGGGCCGAACGCCAGCGCGATCGTGAGGGCCTGCTCGTAGGGGTGGAGGTCTCCCATGTGCAGCGGCGCCATGGGGAGGATCCTCCCACCCCTCCTCGAGAGGCCTACTCGGCCTCCATGTGGGGGTAGCGGTAGTCCTTCGGCGGCACGAAGGTCTCCTTGATGGAGCGGGGCGAGGTCCAGCGCAGCAGGTTGACCGCGGCACCGGCCTTGTCGTTGGTGCCCGACGCCCGGCCACCGCCGAACGGCTGCTGGCCGACGACAGCACCGGTCGGCTTGTCGTTGACGTAGAAGTTGCCGGCGGCGAACCGCAGCGCCTCACTCGTCCAGGCGATGGCCTCGCGGTCCCGGGCGATCACGGCGCCGGTCAGCGCGTAGGGCGCGAACGACTCGAGCTGGGTGACGGCCTGCTCATAGCGGTCGTCGTCGAAGACGTGCACGGCGAGGATCGGGCCGAAGTACTCCTCGGAGAACATCCGGTCGGCCGGGTCGGTCGAGGCCACGATCGTGGGCCGGACGAACCAGCCCACCGAGTCGTCGGTCTGGCCGCCGGCGAGCATCG
Organism: Nocardioides gansuensis; assembly: GCF_003076135.1. Taxonomy (GTDB): domain Bacteria; phylum Actinomycetota; class Actinomycetes; order Propionibacteriales; family Nocardioidaceae; genus Nocardioides; species Nocardioides gansuensis. The sequence goes on from NZ_QDGZ01000007.1 coordinate 92,667, forward strand.
TGAGGTGCTTGTTGGCGCGCACCCGCGCGATCGCCTTCTTGTGCTTGGCGAACGCACGGTCGTCGATCACCGCGCCCATGAAGTTGGAGAAGTCGGTGACGTCGCCCTGGGGCAGCGCCTCGGTCTGCGCCACGAGATCGTCCTTGAGCCGATCCCACACCGAGCGCGCGACGTACGCCCTCGACGCCGCCGAGCACTTCTGCCCCTGGTATTCGAACGCGCCACGGATCATCGCCGTGCGCACCACGTCGGGGTCGGCCGAGGGGTGCGCGACGATGAAGTCCTTGCCGCCGGTCTCGCCCACGATCCGCGGATAGGCCCGGTACGACGCGAGGTTGGCGCCCACCTCGCGCCACAGGTGCTGGAAGGTCGGCGTGGAGCCGGTGAAGTGGATGCCGGCCAGGTCCGGGTGGGCCAGCGCGACCTTGGAGACATCCAGGCCGTCACCGGGCAGCATGTTGATCACGCCCGGGGGCAGGCCCGCCTCCTCGAGCAGCTCCATGATCAGCGAGGCCGCGAGCTGCTGGGTGGGCGAGGGCTTCCAGATCACCGTGTTGCCCATCAGGGCAGGTGCGGTGGGCAGGTTGCCCGCGATCGCGGTGAAGTTGAACGGCGTGATCGCGTAGACGAAGCCCTCGAGCGGCCGGTGGTCGGTGCGGTTCCAGATGCCCGGGCTGTTGGCGATCGGCTGCTCGGCCAGGATCTGCCGCCCGTAGTGCACGTTGAACCGCCAGAAGTCGATCAGCTCGCACGCAGAGTCGATCTCCGCCTGGAAGGCGGTCTTGGACTGGCCGAGCATGGTCGCGGCGTTGAGCCGCTGCCGCCACGGGCCGGCCAGCAGGTCGGCCGCCTTGAGCAGGATCGCGGACCGGTCGTCGAAGGAGAGCCGGCGCCACTCCGGCGCGGCCGCCGAGGCCGCCTTGATCGCCGCCTCGGCGTCCTTGGTCGTGGAGTTCTTGAACGTGCCCAGCACGTGCTGGTGGTCGTGCGGCTGGACGACCTTGATCTCGGCGCCGCCGCCGTTGCGCTTGCGACCGTTCACGTGCGCACGCAACGTGTGCTGATTGCCCTCGAGACGGGCGAGCTCCACCTTCAGCTCGGCCCGCTCGGGGCTACCGGGGGCATAGGTGAGGTTCGGCTCGTTGGTGGGAGCCGGAGGGAGAGTGATGGCGTCCATCCCGCGATGGTGTCAGACGAGTGACCAACGCCTCAAAGGGGCCGGGCGCCGGATCAGTCCTGCGCCACGAGAGCGGGCAGCTCCTGCGCGGCGTACCAGGCGAGATCCTCGTCCGGATCGGTGAACGGCTCCGCGTCGGCATGCACGGCCACGACGTCCGTCAGCGCGATCTCCCCCTCCGGGTCGGCCACCTCGGCGACGACCACGACGCGTCGCCCCGCACCGCCCAGGAGCTCGGCCGAGAGGTCGGCCGCGGTCATCAGCGCCAGGTACTCGCTCTCCTCCTCGGCGTCGGCGGCCACGACCCGCTCGGCGCCAGCAGGCATCGCGCCCGTCGAGAGCGACTCGCGCAGGACGTCCAGCGAGAGCGGCACGTAGACACGGGTGCTCACCGCCGACCGCCCCGCTTCGGCGTCGCCTTCTTGCGCCCGCGCGGGGCACGCAGCCGGGTCTCGCTCACGGAGTCCTTGAGCTCGTCGAGGGCCTCGACCAGGCACTGGCCCAGGACGTCTGCGTCCGGCAGGGCGTCGCGGTCGGCGGTGATGCCGTAGAAGACGCCCCCGTCGTACGACGTCACGCCGATCGCCAGCGCGTGGTCGGGCAGCAGCGGGTGGACGGGGTAGGTCTCGATCATCCGGGCGCCGCCGGAGTAGAGCGGGAACTGCGGGCCCGGCACGTTGGTGACCGACACGTCGAACCCGCGGCGCAGCTCGTCGGCCGCGACCCGCGAGCCGAGGGCGTGGAACGTGGTGGGGGCGAAGCCCGCCATGCCGGCCAGCCGACGCGCGGAGACCGCACGCCCCGTGTCACGGTGGGCCTGGAAGGCATAGCTGACCTGGTGCAGCCGCACGACCGGGCTCACCTCGGCGATGGGCAGCTGGACCACGTGGCCGGCGATCTGGGTGCCGAGCGAGGTCGCCTCGAGCTCGTCGTCGATCACCGACATGGGCACGACGGCCTTGATCGACCGCATCCCGGCCAGCGACTCGCTGCGGGTCATCAGCCAGGCCCGCAGCCCCCCGGTCACGGTGGCGAGGATGACGTCGTTGACGGTGCCGCCGTGCACGCGCCGGATGGCGTTGTAGTCGTCGAGGGCGGTGCGTACGGCGACGAAGCGGCGCTGCTGCGACAGCGGCTGGTGGATCGGCGAGCTGGACGTGGTCCGACGGCCGGAGAGGGTGCCCGCGACCTCCGCGGCCCGCTCCCCCGCCGCCCCGAGGCGGCGCAGCACGGACTCGCCGGTCGACTGCAGCGTGTTGACGGCGGTCAGCGGTCGCTGCACGGTGTCGGTGAGGGCGCCCAGCGCCAGGGTGAGGGGCGTCGGCTGCTCCCGGGGCCGCCAGTCGTCGTCCTGGCCCAGGTCGCCGACGTCGGGCGAGGTGTCCAGCAGGACCTGGCCGAGATCGACCGTCTCCCGGCCGTCGACCAGCACCTGGTGGCTCTTGGTGAGCACCGCGACGCGGCCCCCCTCGAGCCCCTCGACGAAGTAGACCTCCCACAGCGGGCGGCTCCGGTCGAGCGGCCGGGAGGCGATGCGGGCGACCAGCTCGCGCAGCTGCTCCATGCTGCCGGGCCGCGGGAGGGCCGAGCGGCGCACGTGGAAGCCCAGGTCGAAGTCGGCGTCGTCGATCCACACCGGGTTGGCGAGGTGTCCGGGCACCGCCTGCAGTCGCTGGCGGTAGCGCGGCACGAAGGCCAGCCGGTCGGCGATCAGGGACACGAGCCGGTCGTAGTCGAAGCCGGAGTCTCCGGGGTCGAACACCTCGAGGGCCGCGTTGTGCATGGGCGTGGTGGACTCGGTGGCCAGGAAGGCCAGGTCCCGAGGTCGCAGCCGCTCGCTCATGTCATGCCCTTTCGTCGCGCCGCGCGCCACGACCCGGGCAGCGGGGATGGCCGGGGCGGCGACCGCACATCTTGGTCGTCATGGGATTCTGGCAGAGGCTCCACCGCGGGTGGGGCCACGTCCACGTCGTCACCCAGGAGCCGTCCCACATGCGTATCACGTCCGTCCTCGTCACTCTCGTCCTCGCCCTCGGCGCCGCCGGATGTGCCGACGAGGCGGGGACCCCCGAGGGCGCAGCGACCGGCACCACGGGCCCGACGGAGACCACGTCGGAGTCCCCCAGCCCCACCGAGGGGCCGGGAGGGGCCGGACAGACGATCGAGATCACCGTCGCGGGCGACACCGTCAGCCCCAGCGGCGAGCGCGTCGAGGTGCCGCTCGGCGAGGAGGTCGTGCTCGAGGTCACGGCAGACGCTCCCGGCGAGCTGCACGTCCACTCGACTCCCGAGCAGGAGCTCGCCTACGAGGCCGGCACCACCTCGTTCCCGCTGACCTTCGACCAGCCCGGCGTCGTCGAGGTCGAGTCGCACGACCTCGGCCTCACAATCGTCCAGCTCGAAGTCCGCTGACGTGACCGGTGACCTCGCGGCCGTCGGCGGCATCGCGCTGCACGGCCTGGGCGGCGCCAAGGACCTCCCCATCTCGCCCGAGCTGGCCATCGCCGGGGCCGTCGCCGCCCTCGTGCTCTCCTTCACGGTGCTGGCGGTCGCCTGGCGGGAGCCCCGCTTCAGGGGCGAGGCAGGCGGCCGGCCCGCCCCAGCCTGGCTCGACCGGCTCGCTTCCTCACCCGCCCTGGTGCTCGGGCTGCGGGTGCTGGGGATGGCCCTGTTCCTGTACGTCGGGTTCGCGGCCGTCTTCGGCAAGAACAGCCTCGTCAACCCGTTCCTCGGCGTGTTCTACGTCTGGGTCTGGGTCGGCCTCGTGCCGATGTCGCTGCTGTTCGGCCCGTTCTGGAAGGCGATCAGCCCGGCCCGCACGATCAACGCGGTCTTCGCGCGGCTGTCGGGGGGCGACCCCGAGGAGGGGCTCTACACCTGGCCTGCGCGCCTCGGCTACTGGCCGGCCGCCCTGGGCCTGTTCGCGTTCGTCTGGCTCGAGCTGGTCTATCCCAACTCGACCGAGCTCGGGTCCGTGCGCCTGTGGTGCGCGGCGTACCTCGGCGTCATGCTCGTCGGCGGCTCGCTCTTCGGCAACCGGTTCTACGAGCACGCGGACCCGTTCGAGGTCTACTCCACGCTGGTCGGCAAGCTGTCGGTCTTCGGCCAACGCGACGAGCCGGACGGCACCAGGCGCCTGGTGCTGCGCAGCCCGATGGCCAACCTCGACACGGTGGAGGTCCGCCCGGGCCTGGTGGCCGTCGTGGCGGTGCTCTTCGGCAGCACGGCGTTCGACTCGTTCAAGGACTCGAGTCCCTGGATCCGGTTCGTGCAGTCCAGCGAGGTGTCCTCCACGCTGCTCGACAATCTCGCCCTGCTCGCCTTCTGCACCGGCGTCGGCCTGGTGTTCGCGGTGGCCTCCATGGCCACGGGTGTGCACACGGGCATGCTCCGGTCGAGCCTGCCGGACACGTTCGCGCACTCGATCATCCCGATCATCGTGGGCTACATCGTGGCCCACTACCTGACCTACCTGGTCGAGTACGGCCAGACGACCCTGATCCAGCTCAGCGACCCGCTCAGCCGGGGCGACGACTGGCTCGGCACGGCTGACCTCTCGGTCAACTACTGGCTCTCCCTGCACCCCACGTTCCTGGCGAACACCAAGGTGCTCGGAGTCGTGGTGGGGCACGTGCTCGGCGTCGTGGCGGCCCACGACCGGGCCGTTCGGCTGCTGCCGGCCCGGCACCAGCTGACGGGTCAGCTGCCGCTGCTGCTCGCGATGGTCGGCTTCACCACAGGCGGCCTGTACCTGCTGTTCGCTGCGTGACGTCGTACGCCGCGCGCGCCATCGGCACGGGACCGTAGGGCCAGCCGGCGGGCGGTGCCTGGGTGACCGTGACGCTCTCACAGCTGCGCTGGTCGATCTTGTCCAGCGGATCCAGCCGGCCGACGTAGATCACCCGGTCGGCGCGGCCTTCGCCGGCGCCGCCGAGGTCGTCGTAGTCGTCGCAGTAGAACTCGTCGCGCATGCCGTCGTCGTAGAGGTAGAGGGTGTCGTCGCCCTGCTCTCCGAACGCCGCATCGGCACCGGGGCCGAGGAAGATCGTGTCGTTGCCGGGGTCGCCCTTGACGTAGAGGTCGTTGCCCTCGCCGTCGATGAGGACGTCGTCGCCCTCTCCGGCGTTGATCGCCATGTCGTTGCCCGGGCCGGCGTCGAGGACGTCGTTGCCGGTGTGGCCGATCAGCTTGTCGACGCCGTCGCCGCCGCGAATCGTGTCGTTGCCGGCGCCGCCGTTGGCCTCGGGGCAGCCCTGGTCGTTGCGGTCGGGGTGGCCGTCGTCGCCCGGTCCGGCGTCGATGACGTCGTCACCATCGCCGCCGTTGAGGCAGTCTGAGCCCTCGCCGCCCACGAGGGTGTCGTTGCCTGCGGCCGCGTCGATCTCGTCCTCGCCGGTCCCGGCGTCCAGGCTGTCGTCGCCGCTCCCGCCCACCAGGCGGTCGTTGCCGTCCACGCCGAGCAGGGTGTCGGCATCGGCGCCGCCGTCCAGCACGTCGCTCTCGGCGCCGCCGTCGAGGTGGTCCACGCCGGCCGCGCCGACCAGGCGGTCGAACCCGTCGCCACCGGCGATGGTGTCGGCGTCACCCTGGCCCTGGAGCGTGTCGTTGCCGGTCGAGCCCTCCAGCCGGTCGACGCCGGGACCGCCGATGAGCAGGTCGTCGTCGTCGCCGCCGTCCAGCACGTCGTCCCCGAGAGCACCGTTGAGCCGGTCACGACCGCTGACCCCGAAGAGGCGGTCATCGTCGTCCTGGCCCTCGAGGCGGTCGTTGCCCGAGCCACCGTCGACCTTGTCGTCACCGGGGCCGGCGAACACCTTGTCGTGGCCACCCCTGGCCTTGATCCGGTCGTTCCCGCCCAGGGCATTGATGGTGTCCGCCTTGCCGGTGCCCCGCAACGCGTCGTTGCCCCGGCTGGGCTTTCCGAGGACCGCTCCCACCGATGGGGCGGTGAGAGCCAGGGCGAAGAGGGACATGACGAAGAGGATCGCGACGCGGCGCATTCGAGACTCCGAGACAGTGGGGAAAGGCCGACGCTCTCATTGAAACAGAATGTCTCAACGATTTATCAATTTTCCTTCAAGCCGGTCAGCGGCGCAGCAGCCGCCGCCGGGGCGCACGACGGGCGCCGGCCGGGCTCACGGTCTCGGGCAGGACCGCGTCGACCACCCCGCCCAGGGCCCGTGCGAGCGGCGTGTCACCGCCCTCGGCCAGCGACCGGCCCGCCACCAGGGCGCGGTCGGCTGCAGGGCGGTCGTCGGGGAGGAAGTGGAGACCGGAGATGCGCGAGAAGCCCTCGACCATGCCGGCGATCTCGCGCTCCGACCAGCCGATGCTGGCGCGCATCCGGTTGACGACGACACGCACGGGCGCACCGCCTCGCAGGTCACGCAGCTCGACCAGCCCCCGGGCCAGCCGGGACAGGCCCACGGGGTCGGCGGCCCCGACGACCACCACCTCGTCCGCGGCGTCGAGCGCGGCGCGCGTCATCGCGTTGCGCCCGGGCCTGGAGCCGTAGTCGGAGCCGGGCTCGTCCTCGAGGCTGAAGCCGGTGTCGACGACCACGTGCCCCTGACCGACGGCCACCTGCAGCACCTGCTCGACGTGCGCCGGGCGGACCTCGAGCCACCGGTCCGCGCGTGGCAGCCCGGTCACCACCTGGAGGCGCTCGCTGACGGCCCGGCAGGTGGTGCGGAAGCGCTCACCGAGCTGGCCGGACGAAGCGAGTCGTGCGGCGGAGAGCAGACCCGAGGCCTCGTCGAGGACACCCAGCTGCTGGGCGACGCTGCCGCCGTAGGGGTCGGCGTCGACGAGCACCACCGGGACTCCGCGGCGCGCGCCCTCCGCGGCGAGCGAGACGGCCAGCGTCGTGCGACCCGGTGCGCCCGCCGGCCCCCAGACCGCTACCACCCGGTGCTCGGCTGCGCCGGACTCGGCCGGCGCCTCCTCGAGGTCGGGGTCCAGGCGGATGTGGGTGTCGGCCATGTCGTCCACGTGGGTGACCACGTCGGGAAGCGCGGTGAGGTCGTCGGACGCGACCAGGGCACGGATGTCGAGCCGGCCGGCCCGCTCCCGCACGTCGAGGTCGTCGACGCGGGACACGACCGCGACGGGGCGGACGGAGTGGCGGCGCAGGTGCGACACCGCGGCCGGATCGAGTCCGGGGGCGTCCAGCCCCACCACGGCCACATCGGCCTGGCCGCTCGTCGCGGCGGCGAGCAGGTCGTCGACGTCGACACAGCGCTTCAGCACGACCACGCCGCCGCGCGCCTCCAGCCGGGAGAACGCCTCCGACTCCCACGCGGCACCCGATGCCATGAGCAGCGCGCAGATCACGGCCCTCAGCCCCGCCCGACGACGCGCACCGCGCCGCTGCTGGCCGCTGCCAGCACGGCCGCAAGGGCGTCGTCCTCGTCGGCGGGGACGCCCAGCACCAGCTGGCGCCCGCCACCGACCGCGCCGAGCGTGTCCCGGGCGCTGGGCGCGTCGACCACCACGACGTCGGTCAGCACCGGGCTGGCCTTGCTGCCCCCACCGCGACGCTCGTCCACGACCCAGAGGTCGACGACCGAGCCCGGCTGCACACCGGTCGGCACCTCCTCGGCGGGGAAGGAGAGGGACACCGACACCGTGCCGGCGTCGGCGGCGCTGCCGAGGGCCGCCGCAGGCACGAGCTCGCCGCCTCCGAGGCCCCGCACCAGGTGGAGGTCGTCGGGCAGCGGCTCGGCGGCGAGCAGGTAGCGGTCCAGGTCGCCCGGGTCGTCGAAGCTCACCCGGCGCGCCACCAGGTCGCTCGCCTCCACCTCGTCACCGGCGGCGAGGTCACGGGCCGCGGCCCAGACACCCACGGAGTCGTCGGCGGCCCCCACGATCCGGGCGCCCGCGACGACCGAAGCGGCCACCAGGGCCACCCCGATCCACAGGCGTGGGTCGCGCCAGCCCGGGGGCCTGGCGCGCGTGGCGAGAGGGACTTCCGAGACGAGAGGGCTCCGAGACACGCCGACATCATCACCCGATCCGCCGGCCACCGGAATCCCGTTGTCCACAGAGGCCGCGCGCCCGCCGTACGTCCGGGGTCCGACGGGTGGCAGAGTTGGGCGCATGGCAGGCACTCCCCGGTTCCTCACGCTCGCGGACGTCGCGGAGGTACTGAACACCTCCAGCGCCCAGGTCTACGCGCTGGTCCGCCGCGGTGAGCTGCCCGCCATCAAGATCGGCGGGCGCGGCCAGTGGCGCGTGGAGGCGGACAAGCTCGAGGCCTTCATCCAGCAGATGTACGCCGAGACGAAGACGTTCGTCGACGAGCACCCGTTCGTCGACGACCGGGTCGAGCAGGAGCAGTAGCCCGGCTCAGCCGACCTCGCCGTCGAGGGTGACCTCGACCGTCCACTCCTCGTCGCCGCGCAGCACCGTCAGCTCGATCGTGTCGCCGGGCTGGTGGGTGCGGATGGCGACGATCAGCGCGATGCCGTCGGCCACGTGCTCGCCGTCGACCTTCGTGACGACGTCGTCCTTCTTGAGCCCCGCCTCCTCGGCCGGGGTGTCGGGCATCACCTCGGTGATCTCGGCGCCGGCCTCCGCGGGGTCACCGCCCACGCGGACCTGTGCGCCGATCACCGGGTAGCGCGCCTCACCGGTGCTGAGGATCTGGTCGGCGGTGGTGCGCACCTGCTCGATCGGGATGGCGAAGCCGACGCCGATGTTGCCGGCACCCTCGCCGCCGAACCCTCCCCCGGTGGTGGCGATGGCGGAGTTGACGCCCACGACCTCCCCGGCGAGGTTGACCAGGGGGCCGCCGGAGTTGCCGGGGTTGATGGCGGCGTCGGTCTGCACCGCGTTGATGTAGGACGCCTGGTTGTCCTCGTCGCCGGTCGTGACCGGACGGTCGAGGGCGCTCACGATGCCGGCGGTCACGGTCTGGCTCAGGCCGAGCGGCGATCCGAAGGCGACGACCGGGTCGCCGACCTGGAGGGACTCGGACTCACCCAGCGCGGCGGGGACGAGGCCCTCGGCGCCCTCGAGCTCGAGGATCGCGAGGTCGTAGACCGGGCTGCGGCCGACCACGGTCGCGTCGTGGCGCTCGCCCTCGTGGTCGACCACCACGATCGGCCCCTGGTCCTCCGCGGCCGACGCGACGACGTGGTTGTTGGTGACGACGTGGCCCTGCCTGTCCAGCACGAAGCCCGAGCCGGTGGCGCCGGCGTCGTCGCCCTCGTAGGAGGCGATGATCTGGAGCGTGCTGGGCAGGAGCGCCTGGGCCACCGCCTGGACGGAGCCGTTGTCGCGCGGGAGGGGGGCGGACGACGCCGTCCCGACGGTCTCGAGGCCCTCGGAGTCCTCGACCCGCTCGGCGGCCGTGGGGTCGGACTCCTGGACCAGTGCGGCGCCCAGGGCACCGCCGATCATGCCGACGAGGAGCGCGAGCACGGCCACGGCCGGCCAGATCCACCGGGGCACCCACCGGGAAGCCTCCGGCTCGCGAGCCAGGGGCAGCTGGCGGGTCAGCGGCTCGGTGACGGGTGCGGCGGCCGGCGGACCCCACGGCGACCACTCACGGCTCGCGGGCCGGGCCGGGCCGGGCTGGCCCGGACCGCGCTGGCCCGGAGCAGGCTGGTCGGGAGCAGGCTGGCCGGGCGCCGGACCCCACTGCGACGACGGCGGCGGGATCGGCGAGACGCCGGGCGCGGCCGACGGCCGCTCCTGCCAGGCGCCCCAGCCCGACAGGGGCTGCGTGGGCTCGTCTGCACCGTCCACAGGCGGCACCGCCGGGTGGTCGCGCTCTTCGTCGTCGGGGCGGTGCTCGTCGGTCACGGGACCATCTTCTCCCGAGCGACCCGGTCACCGAACACGGCCCAGTCCCCGAAGGGGGGCTGGACGGTGGCGGGGGCGAGTCGGTCGGGAGTGGCCCGGCGCCGGGCGCCCTGCGGGCGCGCCGGGTCGGGGGTGCTGCTGGAGGTCGGCCTGACCAGGTCGGTCACCGGTGGGCGCCGGTCGAGCTGGGGAGAGCCGGCGATGCCGAGGGCCAGCACGCCGACGACCGCGGCACCGGCCGCTCCTCCGCCGACGGCCACGAGCCCGCGCGAGCGGCTCGAGTGGCCGTGGCCGTGGCCGGCGGCGGTCGAGCCTGCGCCGGTGAGTGACGTCGGGAAGGCGGGCGGGCGGAGCAGGGAGTCCTTGAGGCCCGCTGGTGCAGCACCGCCGTCGAGCGACAGGGAGGCCAGCCGCGTCTTCACCCAGCCCTCGCGCTCCACCAGGTCACGGCAGGGATGGCAGGTGTGCACGTGCGCCCACGCCCGCTCCTCCTCCTCGGGCGACAGGCGACCGTCGAGCAGGGCGCTGACCTTCGGTCCGAGGTGGGCCATCAGCTCACCTCGCCCTGCGGCCTGGCCGGACCGGCGTACCTCTCCCGGCCCTCGATCGGGGCGCGGTGGGCCAGCGCCTTGCGGAGCATCGCGCGGCCACGGTGGATCCGCGAGCGCACGGTGCCGAGCTTGGCGTCCATGATCTCGGCGATCTCCTCGTAGGCGAGGCCCTCGACGTCGCAGAGCACCACGGCGGCGCGGAAGTCGGGCGGCAGGGTCGCCAGCGCGCGCTCGACGTCGTCGTCGAAGGTCTGGTCCTCGTACGCCGCGGCGGGGCTGGGCGAGGCGCTCTGCAGCCGGCTGGCGCGCTCGTCGGAGAGGGCGTCGAAGCGGATCCGCTGCTTGCGGCGCGCGCCGTCGAGGAAGAGGTTGGTGGTGATGCGGTGCAGCCAGCCCTCGAAGGTGCCCGGCGTGTAGGTGTCGAGCGAGCGGAACACCCGGACGAAGACCTCCTGGGTCAGGTCCTCCGCGTCGTGCCGGTTGCCGGTCAGGCGGTAGGCCAGCCGAAAGACCCGGTCGGAGTGGCGCTCGACGATCTCGTCCCACGTGGGGACGGTCCCGACGACCTCGATCGACTCGCTCACCCGTGCTCCCTGGCCTGTGGTGGTTGTTGCGTGCAGTGTGCTGACCTTCCCCAACCTAGGTGCTGGGCCTGAGAGGACCCTGTGAAGCATGACCGGCACAACGAGCCACGGGACCGGGTTGTTCCCGCGATAGAGTCCGAGCGTCAGGACGCCAGCGTCAGCGGACGTGGACCCAGGAGGCCGCCATCACCACCCCGATCAAGCCCACGAGCTGGACCTACGCCGAGGAGTACGTCGCGGAGGACGAGGTCCTGGCGGCGGCCCGGGCCCGCGCCGAGGAGGTCGGTGCGGTGGCGATCGGCCCCGGCGGCGGCGCCGCGCTGCGCTTCCTCGCGTCGGTGCTCGAAGCCCGCGCGGTCGTCGAGGTCGGCACCGGAGCGGGCGTCTCCGGCCTCTGGCTGCTGCGGGGCATGCGCTCCGACGGTGTCCTGACGACCGTCGACATCGAGGCGGAGCACCAGCGCCTCGCCCGCGAGACCTTCAACGACGCCGGCATCGCCGCCAACCGGGCCCGCACCATCGCCGGCGCCGCGCTCGACGTGCTGCCGCGGCTGACCGACGGCCACTACGACATCGTCTTCTGCGACGCCGACAAGCGGGAATACTCCGCCTACCTCAAGGAGGCCCTGCGCCTCCTTCGTCCCGGTGGCGTGGTGGCCTTCGACAACGCCCTGTGGCACGACCGGGTGGCCGATCCAGCCCAGCGCGACGAGGAGACGGTCGCGATCCGCGAGCTCGGCCGCGAGGTCGCCGAGGACGACACGCTCGTGCCGGTGCTGCTGCCGGTCGGTGACGGGCTGCTGCTCGCGAAGAAGACCTGGGACCCCGGCGCCTGAGCGGTCTGTGTCAGAGGCGGGGGCCGGCGGTGAAGCCGTCCTCGCCCTCCGCGACCGCGACGATGTCGCACGCCTCGATGAGGACCGGCGCACTGCCGGTGATCTTCGAGACCGGCGACTCGGCCGCTCCTTGCGTGAACGTGCGCTGGAAGTCCTCGCGCGCCTCGGTGCTCGCGAAGACGTAGCAGCCCTCGAACCACTCCCCCGGCCGGGTGCGCCACGTCTTGAAGCGCAGCCCCGTCATCCCGGTGAAGCGGGCGTGGGAGGTCTCGGCGACATACGACGCGAGCTCCGCGTCGACGCCCTCGGGGGCCCCCGCGAGGGACCACCTGACGGTCAGGCCCAGCATCAGACCACTCCTTCCAGCGGGTCGTCGGAGCCCAGCCACGCCAAGAGCAGCCGCGGCCCGAAGCCGGTCGGGCCCTGGGTCCACTCGTGGCGGTCGGCCGGCGCCTCGGCGTGGGACGCGAAGTCGAGGTGCAGCCACGGGAGGTCGCCGGAGAAGGCCTCGAGGAAGTGCGCCGCGGTGATCGCCATCGGCGAGCCGGCGGAGTTGTCGGCGTCGGCGACCTTCGAGGTGATGCGCTCGCGGTAGTCGTCGACGAGCGGCAGGCGCCAGACCAGCTCGCCCGACTCGGCAGACGCGGCGTCGAAGCGCGCGGCCAGGCCGTCGTGGCTGGCGAAGTAGCCGGCCGTGTTGAGCCCGAGGGCGACCTTCATCGCGCCGGTCAGGGTGGCGACGTCGACGAGCACGTCCGGCTCCACCTCCCGCACGGCGTACGCCATCGCGTCGGCCATCACGAGCCGGCCCTCGGCGTCGGTGTTGGTCACCTCGGTGGTCCGGCCGCCGTAGTGGCGGATCACGTCGCCGGGGCGCATCGAGGACCCGCCGATGGCGTTCTCGGCCATCGGGACGAGGCCGACGACCCGCACGGGGCAGTCGACGTCGCGCAGCGCGGCCATGGTGGCGATGACGGCGGCGCCCCCGCTCATGTCGCGCTTCATCGTGAGCATGTTGTCCGGCGGCTTGATGTCGAGGCCACCGGTGTCGAAGGTGATCCCCTTGCCGACGAGGGCGACGGTCGGCGTACGACGGGACGCGCCGTGCGGGGTGTAGTCCATCCGGACCAGGCGGGGCGGGGTCGCCGACCCGGCACCGACCGCGAGGATGCCGCCGAAGCCCTCGGCAGCGAGGCGCTCCTCGTCCCAGACCGTCACCTCCAGGCCGGCCGCCTCGCCGATCTCGCGGGCCTGCTCGGCCAGCCACCCGGGGTTCTTCAGGTTGGACGGCACGCTCGCGAGCATCCGCGAGCGCCAGCCCGCGCCACCGAGCGCGATCGCCCGGGCGAGGGCCTCGTCGCGCTCCTCGGCGTCGGGCAGGCCGGCCAGGACCACCCGGCCCACCGGCCGCTCCGCAGGTCCGTCCGAGCGCCAGTGGAACCCGAACGAGCCCAGCATCGTGCCCACCACGAAGGCGGCCAGCGCCTCGTCGGGCGCGATCGACGCGACCGTGGTGACGACGCTGGCGCGGTCCTTCAGGGCCCGCGCCAGGCTCGCGCCGGCGCGCCGGAGGTCGGTCGGCGACTGGTCCCCGACACCGACCAGCACCACGAGGCGCACGTCGTCGGAGACGACGGGCACCGTCACGAGCTCGCCGGCGCGACCGGTCGCCCGGGCGGACTCGAGTGCGCCGAGCAGGTCGACGCCGAGCCGCTCGGCGGCCTCGTCGGCGCCGGGGCCCAGGAGCGGCCCGTCGTCCCCCGGCAGGACGGGGAGGGCCCAGACCTCCGCGCCACCCACCTGGTGGGGCAGTGCCGGGCTGAGGGCGAACTCAGGCGGTGAGACCTGGGGAGGCAGCAGGCGCGAGTCGGCCACGATCAGCCGACGACGTCCTTGAGGGCGTCACCGAGGGCACCGGCCTCGTCGGCGTTGAGCTCCACCACGAGGCGGCCGCCGCCCTCGAGCGGGACGCGCATCACGATGCCGCGGCCCTCCTTGGTGACCTCGAGCGGTCCGTCGCCCGTCCTGGGCTTCATGGCGGCCATCGGCGCACCTCTTCCTCGTTCAGCTGGAGTGGCTCCACATGCGGATCGAGGCGGCCTGCGCCGCCTCGATCGGCGTCGTACCACTCCATTATCCCCTATGGGCAGAGTGATCGGGACCAACAGGGCTCTCGGCCACCGGCGAGCCGACTGGCAGACTGCCGTCATGCTCGCCCGGTCCGCCCTGTTCGACGTCTACGGCGACCACCTGCGCGACCGCGACCGGCGGGCCACCGTCGCCGGCCTGGTGCGGCTGCTGGAGACCGTCGGCATCGCCGCGCCCGCCGTGCGCACCGCCGTCTCCCGGATGGTCAGCCAGGGCTGGCTCGAGCCGGTCACGGTCGACGGCGCCCGAGGCTACGCCGCCACCACGCAGGCGATCCGCCGGCTCGAGGACACCAGCAACCGGATCTACCACCTCAGCTCCCGCGAGTGGGACGGGTGCTGGCATCTGGTGCTCCTCGAGCCGTTCTCCCACCGCACCACCCGCACAGCAGTCCACCGCGGGCTCTCCTTCCTGGGCTTCGCCGAGCTCTCGGACCGGGTGTGGGTGAGCGCGTGGGAGAGCCTCGGCCTCGAGGAGCTCCTCGCCAGGGCCGGGGCGCGCGCGACGACGGCCGTGGTGACCGACTTCTCCCCCGCCGACGCGCCCCTCCGCGCCTGGGACCTGCCGGCGATCGGCGCGGCGTACGCCGAGTGGCTCGAGCGGCAGACGACCGCGACCCGCGACCAGCTCAACGGCGACGACGACGCCGAGCGCGCAGCGTTCGCCGCCCGCTTCCACCTGGTCCACGAGTTCCGCAAGTTCCTCTTCACCGACCCCGGGCTGCCGGCCGAGCTGCTCCCTGCGGACTGGCCCGGGACGGCCGCAGCCGAGTGGTTCCGTGAGGAGTCGGCACGGCTCGCGCCGGCCAGCCGCGCCTTCGTCGCCCGGACGATGGCAGGCGACTGACCGGGTCGGGCAGACTGCGCGCATGACTGAGCCCCTCGCAGCCCCGGTCCTGCTCGACGTCACCGAGGGCGTCGCCACCATCACCCTGAACCGTCCGGACGCGATGAACAGCCTGGACGTCCCGACCAAGGAGCTGCTCCGCGACACCGTCCTCGCGGTCGCGGAGGACGAGGCGGTGCGCTGCGTCGTGCTGACCGGCACCGGGCGCGCGTTCTGCGTCGGCCAGGACCTCAAGGAGCACGTCCGCCTCCTCGAGGAGGGCGCCGACGTGCTGTTCCGCACGGTCGACGAGCACTACAACCCGACCGTGACCGCCATCGCCACGATGAACAAGCCGGTCATCGCCAAGGTGCAGGGCGTCGCGGCCGGCGCCGGCGCCTCACTGAGCTTCGCGTGCGACTTCCGCGTCCTCAGCGACGCCGCGGCGTACAACCTGGCCTTCACCGGCATCGCGCTCTCCTGCGACACCGGCATCTCGTGGACGCTGCCGCGGCTGGTCGGCAAGGCCGCGGCGCTGGAGATGCTCTACTCCCCGACCACGCTGTCCGCGCAGGAGGCGCTCGAACGCGGGCTGGCCACGAAGGTCGTCCCCGCGGCCGAGCTCGACGCCGAGGTGGACGCGCTGGCCCGCAGGCTCGCGGCCGGGCCGACCGTCGCCTACGGCTCGATCCGGCGGTCGCTCGCGCACGCAGCTGGCTCGTCCTTCGAGGACGCCGTCGCCTTCGAGTCGAAGATGATGAGCCTCACCGGCGGGACCCAGGACCACCGGGATGCCGTGGCGGCGTTCCTCGCCAAGGAGAAGCCGACCTTCCACGGTCGCTGATCAGCTCCGGCGGGCGCCCAGCAGGCGCAGCAGCTGGCGGGGCGCCTCGACCGCCATCCGGTGCCGGCTCGGGTGCGCGCCGTACTCCACCGTCACCGCCGCGCCGCGGAAGCGCGCGTTGAACCAGCCCGTCATGGTGCCGTGGCAGATGCCGCCGCAGTCGAGGGTGGTGCGCGGGAGGCGGAGGGCGCGCGCCAGACGCCGAGCGAAGTGGCGGTCCTTGGTGTCGGTGTCGACGCCCACGAGCGGCTGGTGGAAGCTGATCAGCCGCCGCGGCCGCACGTCACGCAGGAAGCGCATCACCGCGCGGGTCTCGGGCTCGCTCGCGGGAGCGCGACCGGACTCGTAGGTCCCGTCCAGGTCGGCCCACCGATAGGGATAGTTGCGGTTCAGGTCGACGCCGCGGGCGTTGCGGCGGGTGCGCTGGCGCAGCCCGTCGGGGTTGTAGTCGGGGATGACCCACAGGTCGACGCCGCGGATGGGCGCCCCGTCGCGCAGGCTGGTCAGGATCTGCCGGGTATGCGGCTCGTTGCCGTGCATCGTCGAGACCAGCAAGACCCGCCGCTCCCCGGGCTGGCCCAGCCGCCACGCCGTGATCGGGCGCCCGCGGACGGAGTGGCCGAGCACGAGTCGTTCCACGACGGCCGGCCGGCGAGGTTCGTACGCCGTGGGCGCGGCGCCGCCGGCAGGCGGCACGAGCGACGCCGACCCGGCCAACAGGGCCAGGACGAGTGCTCCGGCGCGCGGCCTCACACCGCCGAGGTGAGGTAGGCGAAGGTGAAGATCGCCACCGCGACGACCATGCCGACGTGGGCCAGCACCGAGAGGCCCGGCCCCTCGCTCCAGCTGTCGCTGCTGGCGTCGACGGCGTGGCGCCCGCGGGACGGCAGCCACCTCATCAGGATGAGCAGCCCGAAGATCGCGGTGACCCACCAGAAGCCCAGGCCGATGATCCCCACGAGCGGGCTCCCGATGAAGGAGTCCTCGGGGAAGACCAGGAACGGCACCCAGATGAGCAGGGCGAGCACGCCCGCCACGGTGTGGCCCAGCACCACGCCGCCGGGGACCTTGGCCCGTCCGGCACCCTCGTCACGCGCGAGCCGGAGCCGCGTCAGCACGACGACGACGGCAGCGAGCGCGGTGAGCACGTAGACGATCACGTCGGTCGACATTCTGCGAAGTGTGCCCTAGCCGATGGACTGGTCGCCACGACCCTCCGGCTCGCGGACGTCGGGCGGCGCGTCGAGCTGGTCGGCGAGCCGGGCGAGGAGCGAGTCGACCTCACTCATCCGGTAGCCGCGGAACGCGAGCGTGAAGCGCACGCGGCGCACGTCGTCGCCCGTGAGCGGGCCCGCCGGCACGCGGACGTCGGGGCGGTCGTCGTATGCCTCCGGCAGGGACCCGCCGCGCCCGGCGGCGACGGCGGCCACGCCACCCATCAGCAGCACGGCGAGGATGGCGAAGAACCACGTCATGGCGGTGTCCCTCTCGCTATTCGGGGCGCTCGGCGGGCGGGGTGGGCAGGGCGCCGTCGCGTGCCTTGACCATCAGCGCGACCGCCTCCTCGACGTCGTCGGTGAGCGTGAGCAGGTCCAGGTCGTCGGGGCTGATCTTGCCGCCGGCCAGCACGGTGCCGCGCAGCCAGTCGAGCAGGCCCTGCCAGTAGGACGTGCCCATCAGCACGACGGGGAAGCTCGTGACCTTCTGCGTCTGCACCAGGGTGAGCGCCTCGAAGAGCTCGTCGAAGGTGCCGAGGCCGCCGGGCAGCACGACGAAGCCCTGGGAGTACTTCACGAACATCGTCTTGCGGGCGAAGAAGTAGCGGAAGTTGATGCCCCTGTCGACCCACGGGTTGAGCCCCGCCTCGAAGGGCAGCTCGATGCCGAGGCCGACGCTGACGCCGCCCGCCTCGCTCGCCCCCTTGTTCGCGGCCTCCATCGCGCCGGGACCGCCGCCGGTGATGACCGCGAAGCCCTCCTCAGCGAGCCGGCCGCCGATCTTCTCCCCCACGAGGTAGTCCGGGTCCTCACCGCGGGTGCGCGCAGAGCCGAAGACCGCGATGGCGGGCCCCAGCTCGGCCAGGGCCCCGAAGCCCTCGACGAACTCCGCCTGGATGCGCAGCACGCGCCAGGGGTCGGTGTGCACCCAGTCGGTCGACCCGGCCGAGTCGAGCAGGCGCTGGTCGGTCGTGCCGGTGTCCACCTGGCCCCGGCGCATGATGACCGGGCCGCGGTGCTTGTACTTCATCCCTCTCCCCCTCCGATGCTCTGGTCCTGGGTCAGCCACAGTCGCAGCGTGTCCTCGCAGTGCAGGATCTCGGCGGCGCGCACGTGCTCGTCCGCCTTGTGTGCGTACGTCGGGTCGCCGGGGCCGAAGTTGACCGCCGGCACATCCAGCGCGGTGAACCGGGCGACGTCCGTCCAGCCGAACTTCGGGGCCACCTCGCCGCCCACCGCCTCGACGAAGGCCTTCGCGGCCGGCCGGTCGAGGCCCGGCAGCGCCCCGGGCGCGTTGTCGGTGACGATCACCTCGTAGCCGTCGAAGAAGTCGCGGACGAAGCCCTCGGCCTCGTCCGCCGAGCGGTCGGGGGCGTAGCGGAAGTTGATCGACACGACGCACTCGTCGGGGATGACGTTGCCCGCGACGCCGCCGCGGATGCCCACCGCGTTGAGCCCCTCGTGGTAGGCCAGGCCGTCGATCACGGGCTGCCGCGCGTCGTAGGCCGCGAGCCGGTCGAGGATGTCGCCCGCCTTGTGGACCGCGTTGACGCCCTTCCAGCTGCGCGCGGAGTGGGCACGCTCGCCGGTCGTCCGGACGTCGGCCTTCAGGGTCCCCTGGCAGCCGGCCTCGACGGAGGCGTTGCTCGGCTCCATCAGGATCGCGAAGTCCGCCGTGAGCAGCTCGGGGTCGCTGAGGGCGAGGAGCCGGAGTCCGTTGAACTCCGAGTCGATCTCCTCGGCCTCGTAGAGGACGTAGGTGACGTCGCGGACGGGCGCCGGCACGGTCGCCGCGAGCCGGAGGATGACGGCGTCGCCGCCCTTCATGTCGCAGGTGCCGAGCCCGTGGAGGACCTCCCCGTCGGGGGTCTGCTCGCGGACGCACGGCAGGTTGCCGTTGACCGGCACGGTGTCGAGGTGGCCGGCGATCACCACCCGCTCGCCCAGCCCCAGCTCCGTGCGGGCGACGACCGTGTGGCCGCGCCTGGTGACGCTGAGGTGGCCGAGCCCGCGCAGGGCCACCTCCACCGCATCGGCGATCGCCCGCTCGTCGAGGCTCACCGACTCGATGTCGACGAGCTGCTGGGTGAGGGTGACGGCGTCCGCGGAGAGGTCGAGCTCAGGCACGGGGTCCATCCAACCACCCTGAGCGACTCCCATCTCAGGCGCGCGCCACCCGGATGTCCAGCCCCTCGCCCTCGACCAGGTCGACGCTGGTGGCCAGCGTCTCGCCGGCGAGCAGCTCCTGATGGGCGCGCGCGGCATCCAGCACCTCCGCGGGCGCGGAGACGGTGAGCGCGATGCGGTCGCCGACCTCGAGGCCGGCGTCGCGGCGCGCCTGCTGCACGGTCCGCACCAGGTCGCGGGCGACGCCCTCGGCCTCGAGCTCCGGCGTGACCACCGTGTCGAGCACGACGAAGCCGCCGCGAGGCAGCATGCCGGTGGCGGTGCCGTCGTTGCTCGAGCCGGCCACCGTCTCGAGGGTGTACTCGCCCTGGACGAGCGCGAGCCCACCAGCAGTCACGGTGCCGTCCTCGGCGACCGACCAGTCGCCGCTCTTGGAGCCCTTGATCGCGGTCTGCACGTCCTTGCCGAGGCGCGGCCCGGCGGCGCGGGCGTTGACCGTGAGGCGCTGCTCCACGCCGTACGCCGCGGCCTCGGGCGTGTCGAGGTCGAGCAGCGACACCGCCTTGAGGTTGAGCTCGTCCGCGACGATCGGCTCGAATCCCGCCAGGGACGCGGCGTTCGGCACCACGACGGTGAGTCCGGCGAGGGGCAGCCGGGTGCGGTGGCCGGCCGCCTTGCGCAGGGCGGAGCCGGCCGAGCAGACGTCGCGGACCGCGTCCATCGCGGCCACCAGCTCGTCGTCGGCGGGCAGGTCGTCGGCAGCCGGCCAGTCGGCGAGGTGCACCGAGCGGCCACCGGTCAGGCCCCGCCAGACCTCCTCGGTCGTCAGCGGCATCAGCGGGGCGGTGGCCCGGCAGACGACCTCGAGCACGGTGTAGAGGGTGTCGAAGGCGTCGGGGTTGTCACCCCAGAAGCGGTCGCGGGAGCGGCGGATGTACCAGTTGGTCAGCACGTCGAGGAACGTCCGCGTCGTGTCGCACGCGTTCGCCACCTCGTAGTTGTCCAGCTGGTGGGTCATCTGCTCGACGAACTGCCGGCACTTGGCCAGCAGGTAGCGGTCGAGCGGATCGGTGCTGTCCGTGCGCCACTGCGCGTCGTAGCCCTCACCGCCGTTCGCGGCGTTGGCATAGAGGCTGAGGAAGTACCAGCTGTTCCACAGCGGGATCATCACCTGGCGCACCGAGTCGCGGATGCCCTGCTCGGTGACGACGAGGTTGCCGCCGCGCAGGATCGGGCTCGACATCAGGAACCAGCGCATCGCGTCGGCGCCGTCGCGGTCGAAGACCTCGCGGACGTCGGGGTAGTTGCGCAGGCTCTTGGACATCTTGTTGCCGTCGGAGCCGAGGACGATGCCGTGGCTCACGCACGCCGAGAACGCCGGGCGGTCGAAGATCGCTCCGGCGAGGATGTGCAGCGTGTAGAACCAGCCGCGGGTCTGGCCGATGTACTCGACGATGAAGTCGGCCGGGAAGTGGTGCTCGAACCACTCGGCGTTGTCGAACGGGTAGTGCACCTGGGCGAAGCTCATCGAGCCGGAGTCGAACCACACGTCGAGGACGTCGGTGACGCGGCGCATCGTCGACCTGCCCGTGGGGTCGTCGGGGTTGGGCCGGGTGAGCTCGTCGACGAACGGCCGGTGCAGGTCGGGGTTGCCGTCCTTGTCGCGCGGCAGGCGGCCGAAGTCGCGCTCGATCTCCTCGAAGCTGCCGTAGACGTCGATGCGCGGGTGGGCCGGGTCGTCGGACTTCCACACCGGCACCGGGGAGCCCCAGAAGCGGTTGCGGGTGATCGACCAGTCGCGGGCGTTCTCCAGCCACCTGCCGAACTGGCCGTGCTTGATGTGGTCGGGCACCCAGCGGATCTGCTCGTTGAGCTCCACGAGCCGCTGCTTGACCTTGGTGACCTCGACGAACCAGGACGAGACGCCCTTGTAGATCAGGGGCTCGCGGCACCGCCAGCAGTGCGGGTAGGAGTGGTCGTAGGTCTCGCGGCGCAGCAGCACCGTGCCGGGGGTCACGGAGCCCGTCGGTCTCGATACGCCGCCTCGTTCCTCGGCGGCTACTCGACCACCGAAGGCAGCGGTGGCCGCCTTGAGGTGGTCGATGATCTGCAGGTTGGCGTCGAAGACGAGCATGCCCTCGTAGTCGGTGACCGGGTGCGTGAAGCGGCCGTCCTTGCCGACCGGCATGACCGGCTCGATGCCCTCGCGGTCGGTGACCACCTTGTCGTCCTCACCGAAGGCGCCCGCGGTGTGGACCATGCCGGTGCCGTCCGTGGTGGTGACGAACTCCGCCGCGACCAGGCGGAAGGCGCGTTCGTGCCCGAGGTAGTAGGAGAACGGCGGGGTGTAGCTGCGGCCGACCAGGTCGGCGCCGCGGTGGCGGGAGACGATGGTGAGCTCGCCGTCCTCGTTCGCCAGGTCGCGGGAGTACGCCGCGAGGCGGGGCTCGGCGACCAGGTAGCGCGCGGTCTCGGTCGCGCCCGGGACGGCCGCCTCCACCACGACGTACTCGATGTCCTCGCCCACCATGACGGCGAGGTTGGAGGGCAGGGTCCACGGGGTCGTCGTCCAGACGAGGGCCAGGACGCCGCCGAGCTCGTCGTCCGGCTCGTCGGTGGGATCGATGCGGAACCCGACGGTGACGGCCGGGTCCTGCCGGACCTGGTAGACGTCGTCGTCCATCCGCAGCTCGTGGTTGGACAGCGGGGTCTCGTCGTTCCAGCAGTAGGGCAGGACGCGGAAGCCCTCGTAGACCAGGCCCTTGTCGTGCAGCTGCTTGAACGCCCAGATGACCGACTCCATGAACTCGGGGTTCATGGTCTTGTAGTCGTTGTCGAAGTCGACCCAGCGCGCCTGGCGGGTGACGTAGTCGCGCCACTCGCCGGTGTACTTGAGCACCGACGCGCGACAGGCCTCGTTGAACTTCTCGATGCCGAGCTCGACGATCTCGTCGGTGGTCTTGATGCCGTTGAGGCGCATCGCCTCGAGCTCGGCGGGCAGCCCGTGGGTGTCCCAGCCGAAGCGGCGCTCGACGCGGCGGCCACGCATCGTCTGGTAGCGCGGGATCAGGTCCTTGACGTAGCCGGTCAGCAGGTGCCCGTAGTGCGGCAGGCCGTTGGCGAAGGGCGGGCCGTCGTAGAAGACGAACTCGTTCTCGCCGTTCTCGCCCGCGTCGCGCTGCTCCACGCTCGCCCGGAAGGTGTCGTCCTTCGCCCAGTAGTCGAGGACGGCCTCCTCGATCGCCGGGAAGCGCGGGCTCGAGGGGACGCTCGTCGCATCCGTGTGGGAGACCTTGGGGTACGTCATGGGCTGCCTGACCTCGCTGGTTTTCACCTGCGAGGACGACTTCCTCCGGCGGAGGCTGCCGCGGTACCACCTCGCTTGCCCTGGCCCTCCTCGTCGACCGCCGTGAGCTACCGGTGGTCGAGCGGGTCGAGACCAGGACCGCTCGTTCGAGGCTGTGACGGGCCCACCCGTCCGGTTCTACTGGGGACCGTGCGGCCCTGTTCTTCCGGAGGCTCGCCGCTGATGACGGCTCAAGCGCCTGTGCCCCGATCGTACGGCGCGGGGTGGGGACCGCGCGAATCAGTTGGCGGCTTCAGTGAGGATGTCGCCATGAGCCAACCCGGATACGACGGCATGTTCGTCCCCCACGACCAGGATCCGCGCCAGTCGGCCACGCCCAGCCGCGGCGAGCGGGCGGTGCTCGTCGACTATCTCGACGCCTACCGGCTGACGCTGGAGCTGAAGTGCGAGGGGCTGACGCCCGACCAGCTCGCGACTCCCGCCGTACCGCCCTCGAGGATCTCGCTGCTCGGGCTGGTCCGGCACATGGCCCGGGTCGAGCACTCTTGGTTCCGCAGGGTCATCGAGGGGCAAGACCTCGACAAGCTGTTCTCCGAGGCGGGTGGCGACGGGGGGTTCACCGTGCCGCGGGCCGACGACGGGAGCGTGTCGGCGGAGACCGTCACCGAGGCGTTCGACCTGTGGAGGGCCGAGGTCGCCCACGCCCGGGAGGTGCTGGCCGGGGTCGAGCTCGACCACCTCGTCAAGGTCGACGACGACGAGATCGAGGTCCGCGACCTCGTGGTCCACATGATCGAAGAGTACGCCCGCCACTGCGGGCACGCCGACCTCGTCCGCGAGTGCCTGGACGGCCGCGCCGGGCAGTGAGTCGGCGGGCATAGCGAGCCGCAGCCCGGCGTTGCAGCGACGTGACCGCCCACTCCTCCGTCGTGATCGGGGCCGGCCAGGCCGGCCTGTCGGCGTCCTACCACCTGACCCGTCGCGGCGTGGACCACGTGGTCCTGGATGCGGACGAGGCCCCCGGCGGCGCCTGGCAGCACCGCTGGGACTCGCTGACGATGCAGGACGTCCACGGCGTCGCTGACCTGCCCGACTCACCAGCGCCGGTCGCCGGTGGCCGCGCCAACCGCGTGGTGCCGGCCTGGTTCGCGGCCTACGAGCGGATGCACCGGCTGCCGGTGGTCCGCCCGGTCCGCGTCGACGCCGTGACGAGTGAGGGAGAGCTGCTCGTCGCACAGGCTGGCGCCCGGACCTGGCACGCCCGCACCCTGGTCAACGCGACGGGGACGTGGCGGCGGCCCTTCGTGCCGCGCTACCCGGGCGTGGAGACGTTCGCCGGCGAGCAGCTGCACACGGTCGACTACCCGGGCGCAGAGCACTTCCTCGGAAGGCGGGTGCTGGTGGTGGGTGGCGGAGCCTCGGCGGTGCAGTTCCTCGGCGAGCTGGCCCCGGTGACCGACACGCTGTGGGTGACCCGCCGGCCGCCGGTGTGGCGCGACGGCTTCGACCGTGAGGTCGGCCGGGCGGCGGTGGCCCTGGTGGAGGAGCGGGTGCGCCGTGGCCTCCCGCCTGCCAGCGTGGTCAGCGTGACCGGGCTGGCGCTGCGGGAGCAGGAGCGGGAGGCCGCGCGGCTGGGCGCCTACCAGCGCAGGCCGATGTTCTCGCGCGTCGAGCCCGACGGGGTGCGCTGGGCGGACGGCTCCTTCGAGCCGGTCGACGTGATCCTCTGGGCCACCGGCTTCCGTCCGGACGTCGCCCACCTGGCGCCGCTGCACCTGCGCAGCCCTGAAGGTGGGATCCAGCTCGACGGGACCACCGCCGTCGGCGACCCGCGGGTGCAGCTCGTGGGCTACGGCCCGTCGGCGAGCACCATCGGCGCGAACCGGGCGGGAAGGGCCGCGGCGGTCGCCGTCGCGCGACACCTGGAGTCGGCGGATCCCGTCGCCGTCGGCTGGTGAGTGGCCCGGGCTCGTGGGTCCGTAGAGTGTCTGCGTGACTGAGACGACTCCCACGACCGCCCACGGCTGGGGCCTGGCGACGCTGCACGGTGACACCGTCCTCGACGTCTGGTTCCCCTCCCCCGCGCTCGGCGAGGCCGACGGCGGCGACACCGCGCCCGCCGAGCTCGCCGCCCTCGAGGGCAAGGACGACCTCCGCGACGTACGGCGCGAGCCGCGCCTGGTCTCGATCGCGGACCTCCAGGCAGCGCCGACATCCACCGAGGACGTCTGGCTGCGCCTGCACCTGCTCTCCTCGCGGCTCGTGAAGCCGCACACCATCTCCATGGAGGGCGTCTTCGGGCTGCTCACCAACGTCGTCTGGACGAGCGCCGGACCGTGCGCGGTCGAGGGGTTCGAGACGACCCGTGCCCGCCTCATGGGGGCGGGCCAGCACGTCACCGTCTACGGCGTGGACAAGTTCCCCCGACTCGTCGACTACGTCATGCCGTCGGGCGTGCGGATCGCTGACGCCGACCGGGTCCGGCTCGGCGCCCACCTCGCCGAGGGCACCACCGTCATGCACGAGGGCTTCGTCAACTTCAACGCCGGGACGCTGGGCGCCAGCATGGTCGAGGGCCGCATCTCCGCGGGCGTGCTGGTCGGCGACGGCTCCGACATCGGCGGCGGCGCCTCGATCATGGGCACCCTGTCGGGCGGCGGCAAGGAGGTGATCTCGGTCGGCGAGCGGTGCCTCCTAGGCGCCAACGCCGGCATCGGCATCAGCCTCGGCAACGACTGCGTCGTCGAGGCCGGCTGCTACGTCACCGCCGGCACCAAGGTGACCGTGCTCGACATGGACTCCAAGCCCAAGGTGATCAAGGCCGCCGCGCTCTCCGGCGCGCACAACGTGCTCTTCCGCCGCAACTCGGTCACCGGCGCCATCGAGGCCGTGCCGTGGCAGGGCGGGGGCATCGAGCTCAACGCCGACCTGCACGCCAACTAGGCAGGCACGCGAGAACGCCGCCCACGTGGACTTGAGCGGCATGTCACCCTTTGCGGCGTGAGGCGACTGCGCGAGATCCTGGCGCTCGGCCTCGCCGCGGCGGTGGTCTTCGTCGTGGTCGGAATCCTCGTCAACCGCGGCATCGGCCCTCTCCCTGACGCCGAGGGCTGCAGGGCCGAGGTCGACGGCCACGTCGTGGAGCTCTCCCTCGAGCAGGCGGAGAACGCGGCCCTGATCACTGCCATCTCGGTGCAGCGGGGCCTGCCGGCGCGCGCCGCCAGCATCGCCCTCGCCACGGCGTACCAGGAGTCGAAGATCGTCAACGTCGAGCACGGCGACCGCGACTCGCTCGGCCTCTTCCAGCAGCGGCCATCGCAGGGCTGGGGCACCCGTGAGCAGGTGCTGGACCCCGTGCACGCGACGCATGCGTTCTACGACGCGCTTGAGAAGGTCGACGGCTACCGCGAGATGGACATCACCGAGGCTGCCCAGGCGGTGCAGCGGTCGGCCTACCCCGACGCGTACGCCCAGCACGAGGCCGACGCCCGGGCGCTCGCGTCCGCCCTGACGGGCAACTCGCCGGCCGCCTTCTGGTGCACCACGCCGGGCGACGCCGACGAGGCACCCGACCGGCTCGACGGCCAGGGGCTGGTCCAGCGCGCCGCGGTCGTGCGCGACGAGATCGAGGGTGTCTTCGGGCCGCAGTCGATGGGCGGCTTCCAGCCGGGCGGCGTCTCGAGCGGGCACATGGCCGGCTCGGCGCACTACGAGGGCCGGGCGGTCGACGTGTTCGTGCGGCCCATCAGCCCGGGGAACCGGCGCAGCGGCTGGGCCATCGCGTCCTACCTGGTGGCCCAGGCCGACCGGCTGTCGATCAACACCGTCATCTTCGACGACCGGATCTGGCACGCGGGCTCGCGCTCGGACGACGGCTGGACCGACTACGAGGTGCCGTCGTCCTCGCGGGGCGACCAAGCCATCCTCGAGCACCGCGACCACGTGCACGTCGACGTCGCGGACTAGTCCGACAAGTGCATCGGATCCTTCCCGCGTGCGATCACGGGCAAGGTTGTGGGTTGTCCTCGATCCGGAAGACTGGCGGGTCGCTGCTCGGGGCGACGAACGTCGCGTAGAGCGTTGCCCCTGCCGTGCTGGTGACCAGCCCCGGCTCATCGCCGTGCTCGACGAACACGGAACCGTTCGGGAGGCCCGGTCCGTACTGCTCACGGCTGCAGTCGGAGTCCCAGACGGTCACCGAACCGGACTGCACTGCCACGATCACCATGCCCGGGTGGTGATGCCAGCCGCTGGAGCCGCCTGCATCGATGACCACCTTCTGGACGAGGACGTCCCGACCACCCGTCCGGGCCATGGCAACACTGGGGACCCGGCACTAGCGTGGACCGATGGCCACTGCGGCCCGGACCAGTCTGCTGACGCCCGCGTTCGTGGCGCTGGCTGCGGTTGACCTGCTCTACTTCACGGCGGCCGGCATCATGCTTGCCGCCACCCCGCTGTTCACCCGCGACGTGCTCGGAGCGGGCAACGCGGGGGTCGGGGTCGTCGTCGGGGCGTTCGGGGTGACCACGCTGCTCACCCGGCCGTTCGCCGGTCGCGCGACGGACCGGCGCGGCCGACGCGGGCTGCTGGTGGTGGGGGCGGGCGCGATGTGCGTGCTCACCCTGGCCCACCTGCTGGTGGACTCCGTGCCCGCGCTCGTCGCCCTGCGCCTGCTGCTCGGCGTCGCGGAGGCGCTGTTCATCGTGGCGGGGTTCGCCGCGCTCGCGGACCTCGCCCCGCCCGGGCGCAGCGGAGAGGCCCTGAGCCTCAACTCGCTCGCCCTCTACCTCGGGATCGCCCTCGGGCCAGGACTCGGGCAGATCCTCATCGAGGCGGCTGGCTTCGCAGCGGCGTGGGTCGCGGCCGCGGCGCTGTTCGGGGTCAGCGCCGTGGTGATCCTGGCCCTGGTGCCGGAGACCCTGGAGGAGCCCGAGGACGCGACGCCCTCGGCGCTGGTCAGCCGTGCTGCGCTCTGGCCGGCCTTCCTCCTCTTCGCCGGAGTGGCCGCGACCGGCGGCTTCCTCGGCTTCGGCGTGCTCCACGCCCGTGAGGTCGGGCTCGCCGCGTGGGGTCTGGCTCCCCTCGTCTTCGGCGCCACCGTAGTCACGCTGCGCATCGCCTTCGCCACCCTCGCGGACCGCACGGAGCCGATGCGTCTCGCCGCGGTGGCCCTGCTCCTGGACGCGGCCGGGCTCGTCGTCATGGGCGCCGTGGCATCACCCGTGGGCGTGCTCCTCGGCGCGCTCCTGCTGGGCATCGGCTCCGCGTTCCTGACGCCGGCTGTCTTCGCCGCCGTGTTCTCCCGCGTCGCCCCGGCACAACGCGGGTCCGCCGCGGCGACGACCAGCGTGCTGATCGACCTCGGCCTCAGCGGTGGACCGCTCGTCGTCGGCCTGGTTGCGGCCGGCATCGGGCTCGGACCCGCGCTCGTCGCGATCGCTGCCCTTCCCCTGGCGGTCGGCGGGATCGCCCTGGCCCGTCAGGCAGGCCGAAAGGAGGCGGTCAGGACCGCCCCGTGAGGCGCGCGACCCCGGCATCGACGTGCTCGTCGGTGGCCGTGAAGGCGACCCGCACGTGCTGGCGGCCGGCCGGGCCGTAGAACTCACCCGGCGCGACCAGGATGCCGCGCTCGGCGAACCAGGAGACCGTCTCCCAGCAGTCCTCGCCGCGGGTGGCCCAGAGGTAGAGCGAGGCCTCGGAGTGGTCGACGCGGAAGCCGGCCAGCAGCAGCGCCTCCTTCAGCTTCGCCCTGCGGGCGGCGTAGGTCGCGTGCTGCTCGACGACGTGCGCGTCGTCGTCCAGGGCGGCGATCATCGCGCGCTGCTGGGGCATCGGCATCTGGAGGCCGAGGTTCTTGCGGACCGCGAGCAGCTCACCCACCAGCGCGGGGTCGCCGGCGACGAAGGCGCAGCGGTAGCCCGCGAGGTTGGAGCGCTTGGAGAGCGAGTGGACCGCGAGCACGCCCTCGTGCGACCCACCGGTGACGTCGGGGTGGAGCACGCTCGTCGGGCGCGTGTCCCACGCGCACTCGAGGTAGCACTCGTCGCTGACCAGGATGGTGCCGCGCTCGCGGCACCAGTCGACGACCTTGCGCAGGTGCTCGGGCGGCAGCACCCGGCCGGTCGGGTTGGACGGGCTGTTGAGCCACAGCAGGCGGGGCACCTCGGGGCCGAGCGCCGTCAGCGAGTCGGTGGCGACCGAGCGGGCGCCCGCCAGCGCCGCCCCCACCTCGTACGTCGGGTAGGCGAGCTCGGGGTAGACGACCAGGTCGCCCGACCCGATGCCCAGGTGCACCGCGAGGGAGCCGATCAGCTCCTTCGAGCCGATCACCGGCAGCACCCCGCCGAGCCCGAGCCCGGTGACGCCGAAGCGCCGGCGCAGCCAGTCGATCGCGGCCTGCCGGGTCGCCTCCAGGCCGATCGTGGTCGGGTAGCCCGGCGAGTCAGCGGCCTCGCGCAGCGCCTGCTGGACGACGTTTGGGGTCGGGTCGACCGGCGTGCCGATCGACAGGTCGACGATCCCGCCGGGGTGCGCCCGCGCACGTGCGGCGTGCTCGGTCAGCTTGTCCCACGGGAAGTCGGGCAGGCGCGAGGAGACCGGGCCTGCCGGCTGCAGGGTGCTCAGTGGGCCCACTCAGTGATCAGTGTTCTGCGGCGGCAGGGACGCGACGTACTCGTGGTCCTTGTCGATCTCGCCCATCTTGGCGGCGCCGCCGGGCGAGCCGAGGTCGTCGAAGAAGTGCACGTTGGCGTCGTAGTACTGCTTCCACTCCTCCGGGGTGTCGTCCTCGTAGAAGATCGCCTCGACCGGGCACACCGGCTCGCAGGCACCACAGTCCACGCACTCGTCGGGGTGGATGTAGAGCATCCGCTTGCCCTCGTAGATGCAGTCAACGGGGCACTCGTCGACACACGCGCGGTCCTTGAGGTCCACGCACGGCTGGGCGATGACGTAGGTCACCAGATCCTCCTGGAGGGGCGAAGCACAACTGGTGGTCCACCTTAGTATCCCGTCATGGCCGCGGCTCAGGAACCCCACTCTGTGGGCACCCACGCGCCCGGCGAGCCGACCGCCGGCCGGCACGGCCTCGGCCCGCACGTGGTCGGCCGGCGGGTGGTCGTGCGCCGGGTCCTGCGCGGACAGACCGGGCCGACGGGTGGGCCGGCGCTCACCGACGTGCTGGGGGTCTGTACGGCGTGGGGCGGCGGCGTGTGCGTCGTCGACTCCGACCGCGGGCCGGTCACGATCGCGCTGGCCGACATCGTCTCCGGCAAGCCGGTGCCGCCCAGGCCGTCGGTGCGGCACCGCGTCGGGGCGCGCGAGGCGCACCTGCACGGCCACGCGATGTGGGCCGACCTGTCGACCGAGCCGCTGGGCGAGTGGGTGCTGCGCACCTCCGCCACGGCGACGGCGCGGCGTGCCAACTCGGTGCTGGCCGTCGGGGACCCCGGGGTCGCCGACCCGGTCGAGCGGGTGACGGAGTTCTACACCGCCCACGGGCGGCGCCCGGTGGCGTGCGTCGTCGCCGGCGAGCCGGAGCCGTTCACCGCGGCCGGCTGGATCGTCGAGCCGGGGTCGGACACGCTCTTCCAGCTCGCCGCCGTCTCGCGGGCCCTCCGCGCATGTCACACGGTCCGACTGCAACGACCCGAGTCGCCGGCGACCGTGCCAGGTGCAGTTCCACCGTGTTACGTGGAGGACGGCCCGCGCGTCGAGGTGGTGCTCGAGCAGGGCGGGATGCGGACGGCGTCGGGCCGGGGTGCGCTCGACGGCGACTGGATCGGGCTCGCCGGCATCGAGGTGGACCCGGCCCACCGCCGCCGCGGCCTGGCCATCCGGGTCGTCGGCGCGCTGCTGGAGTGGGGGGCCGAGCGCGGCGCCTCCACGGCGTACCTCCAGGTCCACGAGGACAACGCGCCCGCGATCGCGCTCTACGAGCGTCTCGGGTTCACCACCCACCACGCCTACCGCTACCTCGCCGCTCCCCCGCCCTCGGCGTAGCGGTCCAGAATGGCCCATGGCCCTGGCCGTGTGCCTGCTCTTCGACACCCGCGGCGACCAGCTCGTGCGGGAGCTCTGGGCGCGGCTGGAGGCCAGCGGGATCCGCACGCTGCAGAGCCACACCCACGGCCACCACCACCCGCACCTGTCCCTCGCCGTGCTCCTGGACTGGGACCTCGACCAGGTCCGCGTGACGCTGGGCACGCTGCCCGACGGCGGCCCCGTCGAGCTGTCGGTCCAGGGGACGCTGGCCTTCCCGCGCGGTCGCGGGGCGCTGGCCCTGTCGGCGCCAGCGAGCGTCGTGGCCCGGCAGGAGGCCGTGTCCCGCGCCCTGATGTCGGACGGGGCGCTGGTGCACCACCACTACCAGCCGGGGATGTGGGTGCCCCACGTCTCCCTCGCGACGCGCGCGACCGGAGCGCTCCTCCCGACGGTGGTGAAGGCCGTCGCCGACGTGCTGCCGCTGACCCTGCACGCCGACCGCGCCGCCCTGATCGACAGCAGCACGGGCGAGCTCTGGCCGCTGGCATCGCTGCCCTGACCAGGCCGGTGGCAGGGCGCTACTGCTGCTCGCCGTCGCCGGACGTCCTCGGCTCCTTGCAGATCACGGTGTCGCTGGGGGTGTACGTCGTGTGGAACGTCTCCGGCTCGCGCTGCTCGGTGTTGGGCGGGACCGGCTCGAAGTAGCGCGTCACGTCGACCTCGAAGCCGCCGTAGCCCTCGTTGGGGTAGCAGTCCTTCGTCCTCAACGTGCGCGTCTCCGGCTCGGTGAGGTTGTAGCGGTCGCTGGTGGAGGTGGTGATCTCCCAGTGCTTGGTCGACCACATGCTCACGGTGACGACGCCGCTCGACGACGGGGTGGACGGCGTGACGCCGGCCTGGATCAGCACGCCGTAGGGGGTGTCGTTCTGGAACTGCAGGTCCACGGCGCCCCACGCGACGGTCGCCTCGCGGCCGACCGGGTAGCGGTCGATGTAGAACGAGTGCGGCTTGTGCTCGATGTCCTTGAGCCCGGCGAAGAACATCGCGTTGAAGGTCGTCGTGGCCATCTGCGAGACTCCGCCGCCGAGGTCCTCCTTGAAGATGCCGTCGCTGATGATGAAGCCCTCGGTGAAGCCGTTGGCCTCGGTGCGCTCCCCCACGGTCTCGTTGAGGCTGAAGGTCTCCCCCGGCTTGAGGACCGTGCCGTTGACCAGCTCCGCGGCGCGGCCGATGTTGACGTTGCGGTAGTCGGCGTAGGGGAAGTAGGTGGTGAAGGTCGAGACCTTCTCCGTGATCCCCAGCTCGCGTGCCTCCCGCGTCGTGAACTCCGGGTGCGCGACCCGGGACTCGACCTCGAGGCTGCGCTCCGGCAGCGGCCGGGCGACCAGGTCGAGGAACGCCGCGTCGACCTGGTCCTGGTCGAAGGTGACGCCCGGCTTGGCGGGGATGACCTTCGGGCGACCGTCGACCAGCTGCACCGTCGCGTCGACCGGGGCACCCGCGGTGACCTTGTCCTCGAGCAGCTCCGCGAGCCTCTTCTCGTCCAGGTCGGGCACCAGCTCGCCGTTCACCGGCTGCAGCGACAGGGCCGGGGTGTAGTCCGCGGGGAAGAGCTTGATGGTCTCCCCCTTGAAGCTGATCCGGACCGGGTCCGCGACGGCGGGGTTGGCGAAGTCCTTCAGCGCCTCGGCCACGTCGCCCTCGTCGATCTCGGGCTGCGCCTGGGTCAGCTCCAGCTCCGCAGGCGCTCCGCCTTCGTCGAGGTACGCCGCCAGGAGGGCGTCCTGGGTGTCGGAGGGGTCGAGCTCGCGGCCGACCTGGGGGTCGGTGACCTGGACCCTGGACCCTGCGAAGGTGACCGCGCCGTCGGTGGCCGGCTTGCCGTGTGCGGCGTCGAGGGCCGCGACCGCGGCGTTGAAGGCGGTCTCGTCGACCGTGACGACCGCCTCCAGCTGCTCGCCGCCGGTGAAGTAGTGCCAAAGCCGGATCGGGTGCCAGCTGTCCTCGCCGCCGGCCTCGGCGACCGAGGCCTCGTAGTCGACGGTGATGCCGGCGGCCGCCGGGTCGACCGTGGCCTGCCTGCCGTCGACCTTCACCGGGATCGGCCCGGAGACCCGCTCCGCCAGGCCCTCGCGCAGCGCGTCGGCTGCCTCGGCCTGCGGGTGGCCGCCGATGCTCACCCCGGAGACCGTCGTCCCCCGCGGCACCTTGTCGCCGGCGATCTCGTGCGCCGCGACGTACGCCCCTCCGAAGAGCACGCCGAGGCCCAGCAGGAGGCCGACGACGACACCCCCGCCTGACTTCTCCTGGGCGGGGGCTTTGGTGTTCGGAGGGAGGATCGACACGCGGGCATCCTAGGTCGGGATGCCTCGAAGTCCCGGATCGTCAGGGCACCGCGGGCGTCAGCCCGGCGAACAGGTCGGTCTCGAGACCGTGCTCCCCGACCGGGCCGCGGGTGCCCTTGGCGAGCCGGTAGTGCTCCGCCGCGAAGATGGCCTGGCCCACGTTGTTGGAGAGCGCGAAGAACGGCCCGTCGACGGTGATCTGGGTGGCGTGGGCGCGCATCGCGGCCTGCTTGCGGTCGAACTGCTCCTGGGTGGCCTGGATCTCCGCGTCGAGGAGCTCGTCGGCGGTGACCCAGAAGCCGAGGTCGCCGTCGGGGTCCATCCCCTCCCACACCTCCTCGCCGGCATCGCGGAGCGCGCGCAGCCCGGCGCGCATCCGGCTCTCGCCGATGGCGATCCAGTAGATCTTGGCGATCTCGTGTGGCTCCCCGAGGTCGAGGCGGTAGGACCGCACGGCGGCCAGCTGGGCGGCGTACATCGCCACCCGGTGGGCCTGCACGTGGTCGGGGTGGCCGTAGTTGCCGAACTGGTCGTAGGTGACGAGGACCTGCGGACGCACCTCGCGGATGATGGCGACCAGGTGGTCCGCGGCCTCGGTCAGGTCGGCGTCCCAGAAGGCGTTGTCGGGCCGGTCGTCGCCCGCGATCGCGTGGCCGTCGGGGTGCCAGGCCATCCCGGAGTCGCTGTAGGTGCCGTAGCCGCCGAGGAAGCGGTGGTCGGTGACCCCGAGCTCCTTCATGGCGGCAGCGAGCTCCTCGCGCCGGTGGTCGCCGAGGCCGCCCTCCCGGTCGTGGGCGAGGTGCTCCAGCTCGGGGACCAGCACCTCGCCGCGCTCGCCGGCGGTGCAGCTCACCAGGGTGACGCCGACGCCCTCGTCGACGTAGCGCGTCATCGTGGCCCCGTTGTTGATCGCCTCGTCGTCGGGGTGGGCGTGGACGAGGAGGAGATGCCTGTCGCTCATGCGGTCGAGCCTAGTCAGGGGGTGTCCGGGCGCTTGATCCGCTTCGGGGCGAGCGGCAGGTCGAGGGGCGGCAGCGCGGGCGGCTCAGCCTCCTCCTCCTCCTCGAGCCAGCCGTCGTGCTCGTCGACGAGCAGCTCGACGAGGAAGTCGGGCGCGTCGCCGACCACGGCCCAGGGGTGGTCCTCGTCGTCGTCCTCACCGGCCAGGCGCTCGCGCTCGACGCGCGCCTCCCAGCCGTCGGACACCAGCCGCGCAGCCACGGCCCGTGCGTCGTCCTCGTCGAAGAAGATCGCCCTCACGAGCTCATTGTCCCGCGCCCGTCAGTGACGCGAGGTGGCCGGCCAGAGCGGCCAGGAACGGCCGGTCCGGCTCGAGCCAGTCGAGCTCGGCCAGCTCGCTCGCCTCGAGCCAGCGGACGGCGTCGTGCTCGACCGGGTCGGGGTCCGGGGAGCCGTCGACGAGCGCCGCGACGGCGACGGTGAGCACGTGGGTGGTGCCGATCGCGGCCGACCCGGGCAGCCACCCCGTCACCGCCACGTCCACGCCCAGCTCCTCCCGCAGCTCGCGGACCAGCGCAGCCGCGGGCGTCTCCCCCGGCTCGACCTTGCCACCGGGGAACTCCCAGCGGCCGGCGGCCTCGGGCGGCGTCGTACGCCGGGCGGCCAGGACGCGTCCGTCCCGGACGATCGCGGCCCCCACGACGGGGACGGGGTCTGGGAGGGGCACGCACCGAGTCAACACGACGCCGGATGGGTACGGTGCGGCCATGGCCGACGCCACGCCGTACGTCCAGGGGGTCCACCTCCAGCGCACCGACGAGCACGTCGCGGAGATCGCCGCGCTGGCGGCGGTGCTCGGGGAGCCGACGGGGCTCGACGGCCTGCTGGGCGAGCTCGAGCACGCCGCGCGCCGCGTCCGCCTCCCCCGGCTGCTCGGCAGGGCGGTCGCCGAGGCCTACCGCTGGGACCGCTACGACACGCGGGACCACGACTGGTATCCCCAGGGCATCTCGACCTCGGCGGACGCGTCCGACACCGAGACCGTCGACATCGCGGGTGAGGGCCGTCGGCTGCTCGTGGCGACGTGGCACTCCACCGGCAAGGCCGCCAGCAACCGCGGCTCGCGGGTGACGTTCCTCGACCTCGACTCCCTCCGCTACCGGCACGTCCTCCTGGTGCTGCCGCGCCTCGACAGGACCGGCGACCTCAGCCTGTCGCCGCTGCGCATCCACGCCGGCGGCATCGTCTGGGCGGGCCAGTGGCTGCACATCGCGGCGACCCACCGCGGCTTCGTCAGCGCGCGCGTCGACGACATCATGCGCGTGCCCGGTGACGACATCCCAGCCGACCAGTTCGGCTACGACGGCGCCCGCGTCGCGTCGTACGGCCACCGCTACGTGCTGCCGGTGCGGTTCAACTACCAGGCCTTCACAGACGAGGGGCACGAGCGGCTGCGCTACTCCTTCCTCTCCCTCGACCGGCGATCCGACCCGCCCGCGCTGATCGCGGGCGAGTACAACACCGGCGACCGGCCGACCCGGCTCGCCCGGTACGAGCTCGACCCGGGGACGTGGCAGCTGCGCACCGGCGAGGACGGTTTCTCACGGCCGCTCGGGATCGAGGACGGAGGGGTGGTGCAGATGCAGGGAGTCGCCCTGGCCGCGGGGCGCTACCACGTGACCGTCTCGCACGGGCCGTGGATGCCCGGGACGGTGTACGCCGGCGCGCCGGGCAGCCTGCGCCCGCACCGCCTGGCGATGCCGATGGGGCCGGAGGACCTGGCCTACTGGCCGTCGACCGACCGGCTGTGGTCGCTCACAGAGCATCCGTGGCGCCGCTGGATCGTGTCGATGCGGCGCTCGTCGTTCGACTAGGCCCTACGCGACCCGCGGCAGCCGGGCGACCTGCCTGCCTCAGCCGCGAAGCGGCGCCAGCAGGCCCGCCATCTCCTCGAGCTGTTCGAGCACGCGCTTGAGCTCCCTCGGGCGCCGCTCGGTCGGGGTGAAGGCGCCGTCCCGCCAGTCGAGGAAGGTGGACAGCGAGCACTGGGCGCGCACCACGATCATCCGCACGTTGGCGAGGATCTGCCGCCAGTGCTCGACCGCGCGCACTCCACCGTCGACGCCGTAGCCCACGAGCCCGACCGCCTTGTGGTTCCACTCCGGGTAGAGCAGGTCCAGGGCGTTCTTGAACGCGGCCGGGACACCGTGGTTGTACTCCGGCGTCACCCACACGAAGCCGTCGTAGGCGTCGATCGTCCGGCTCCAGGCCCGGGTCTGCTCGTTCTCGTAGGCGCGGTCGGCGTCGCCTGGCACGGTGGCCTCGGAGAGCAGGCCGAGCCCGAAGTCGGCGAGCTCGAGGAGGTCGTACGACGCGCCCTCCCGCTCCTTCGCCTGCTCCAGCACCCACTGCCCAACCGCCGAGCCCTTCCGGCCCGGGCGCGTGCTGCCGACGATGATCGCGATCCTCGGGGTCATGCACCCGACCCTAGTGCGGATCGACCGGCCGGCCTCTCGGACGTGCAGTGGTGGCCCTAAGGCGCGCTCCTCACGCTGGCGAGCTGCACCGAGAGCACCGGGGCCAGCGGCCTCCGGGCCAGCAGCAGTGACTGGTAGGCGTGGTAGACGTCCGGCTTCCCGGCCCAGACCGTCGCGGACGGCCGGTTGTGCTCGTCGAGCTCGTGGTGCCAGCTGCCCTGCTCGCCGTCGATCAGGAACTCCTCGACGAAGTCCTCGAACGCGCGCTGCCACGCGGCGTACGACTCCTCCCCCGTGCGGCGGTGGAGGGCAGCCGCCGCGGCGAGCGCCTCCGCATGCACCCAGTGCATGCGCAGGCGCACGACGGGCCTCCCCTGCCAGTCGACGGTGTAGAGGAAGCCGGGCTCCCCGTCGACGTCCCAGCCCACCTCGACCGCCCGCGCGAACAGGCCCCGCGCGTCCTCGACGAGCCACGCGGGCGGCTCGTCTAGGGAGGCCTCGAGGTGCAGCAGCAGCCGCGACCACTCGAGCAGGTGTCCGGGGGTGCAGCCGAACGGGCGGAAGGGGTCGCCGGGCCGGTCGGCGTTGTAGTCGGGCAGCGGCTCCCAGTCGAGGGTGAAGTGCTCCGGCAGCAGGTAGCCCCAGGAACGGGCGACGTCGTGGATCAGGTGCCCGGCGATCCCGAGGGCCTGGGCGTGGGCGTGTCCGTCGCCGGCCACGTCGCCGGCGGCCAGGAGCGCCTCGACCATGTGCATGCTGGAGTTGGCGCCGCGGTAGGACTCGCCGCTGCGCAGGTCCGACACCAGGCTGTCCACCACCCGGCCGCCGTCGTCGAGGAAGTGCTGCTGGACGACGCCGAGCGCCTCCGCGAGCAGCGCCCGCGCGCCCGGGACCTGCGCGGCCGCCGCGCTGGTGGCGGCGAGGAGCACGAAGGCGTGGGCGTAGGCAGCCTTCGTGGTGTCCACCGGGACACCGTCCTCGGGGCTGACCGCGGCGTACCAGCCACCATGCTCACGGTCGCACACGGCGCCCGTCAGGGCACCCACCCCATGGGCGGCCAGCTCCCCGGCGCCCGGCACGCCCTGCAGGTGCGCGAGCGAGAACACGTGGGTCATCCGGGTGGTGATCCAGGCGTGCACCGGCTGCGACGGGTCCGGTCGCCCGGACCCGTCGAGCCAGAGGAACCCTGACGGCGAGGCCGCCGACGTCCGTGCGAACTCGAGCAGCCGCCGACACTCCCGGTCGGCGTCGATCATCCCTTGACCGACCCCGCCATCAGTCCACCGACGAAGTAGCGGCCCAGCAGGATGTAGACCACGAGGGTCGGGACCGACGCGATCAGCGCGCCCGCCATGCTCGCGGAGTAGTCCTGCAGCTGGCCGCTCGCCAGGAAGTTCAGCGAGATGGTCACCGGCCCGTTGCGCGAGTTGGAGAAGAACAGCGCGAAGAGGTAGTCGTTCCAGGCCGACGTGAACTGCCACATCAGCACGACGACGAAGGCCGGCATCGAGATCGGCAGCATCACCGACGCGTAGGTCCGCAGCATCCCGGCGCCGTCCACGCGCGCGGCCTCGATGAGCTCGTGCGGCACGCCCGCGTAGTAGTTGCGGAAGATCAGCGTCGTGATGGGGAGGCCGTAGATCGTGTGCAGGACGATCAGGCTCGGTACGCCGGAGGGCACGCTCAGGGCCTGCATCAGCTGCACCAGCGGGATCATCACCGCCTGGTAGGGGATGAACATGCCGAAGAGGATCAGCGTGAAGACCAGGTCCGCTCCCGGGAACCGCCACTTCGACAGCACGAACCCGTTCATGGAGCCGATGAACGCCGAGAGCAGCGCTGCCGGGATCACCATCGAGAAGGTCCGCACCAGGGCCGGCGACAGCGTCTCCCAGGCCCTCCGCCAGCCGTCGAGCTGCCATTCGGCGGGCAGGTTCCAGGCGCGGCTCGGGGTGGCGTCGCCGATGGTCTTGAAGCTGGTCACGAACAGCACGTAGGCCGGCATCAGGATCAGGAGCAGGAAGAGCAGGAGGAGCCCGTACTTCACGGTGCGGGTCGCGACGGACGCATGCGTGCCTGCGGGACGGCTCGCCTGGACGGGTGCCGGCAGTGCCTCGGTGGTCATCGGCGGCGCTCCTGACGGTAGGTGGCGACGAGGTAGGGCACGATCAGCACGGCGACGATCACGAGCAGCACCGTGCCGATGGCCGCGGACTTGGCGTAGTCGCCCCGGGTGAACTCGACCCACATCTGGGTGGCCGGCACCTGCGTCGTGTAGTTGGTCTGGCCGGCGATCGCCATGATCAGGTCGAAGACCTTCAGCGACATGTGGCCGATGATGATGATCGCCGAGAGGGCGACCGGGCTGAGCTGCGGGAACAGCACGTGCCGGTAGAGCTGCCACTCGTTGCAGCCGTCCATCCGGCCCGCCTCGCGCAGCTCCTCCGGGATGCCCCGGAACCCGGCGAGGAACAGCGCCATCACGTAGCCGGAGAGCTGCCAGATCGCCGGGACGGCGATCGCGACGATGCCCCAGCGCTCGTGGGTCCACCACGGGTTCTGCAGCCAGGTGAGGCCGAGGTCACCGAAGAGCCGGTTGAGGCCGGACGACCGGTCACCCTCGGCGTTGTTGAGCAGCCACCGCCACACGACGCCGGACGCGATGAACGAGACCGCCATCGGGAACAGGTAGACGGCGCGGAACAGCGACTCGCCCCGTACGCCCTTCTCGAGCAGCCAGGCCCACAGGAAGCCGAGGACCAGGGTGCCGAGCAGGAACGCGCCGGTGTAGAGCAGCAGGTTCCGCAGGGAGTACATGAAGGTGTCGTCGGAGAACAGCGCCGCGTAGTTCTCGAACCAGACGTAGCCCTGGGACTCGGCGCGGGTGTGCCGGTCCTGGAACGAGGTGTTGAGGTTGGCCGCGATCAGGCCGTAGACGAAGACGCCGAGCACGAGGAGCGTCGGGGAGATCAGCAGCAGGGGCGCGGCCCAGCTGCGGCTGGGTCGCCGGCCTGGCGACTTCCTCGACTTCGCAGGCGTGTGTGGGGCGTCGGGCGTGGTCGCCGACGCTGGCACGGTGGAGGACATGGGGCGGACCTTTCCCGGGGGGCCCGCCGAGGCGGGCCAGGGGGCATCGGGCCGGTGCCGGGGGCGGCGGTCGGACGATGCCGACCGCGGCCCCCGGCCCGGGGCGTCAGCTCGACGCGTGCTTCTCCGCAGCGGCCACGAGGCCCTCCTGCAGCTCGGTCACGTCGTCGTTGCTGCCGAACTTCGCCACCGCCGAGGTGATGTCGGTCAGCCAGCTCACCGACGCGGCGGCACCGTGGGCGACGGACGAGACGATCTCGTCGTTGGCCCAGGACTCGATCGCGGTCTGCTGGTAGGGGCCGAAGTCGGCGGTCTCCGCCTCGATGTTGGCCGGGATGGAACCCTTGGCCTTGTTGAAGGCCTCCTGGCCCTCGGCGCTGGCGACGGTGTCGAGCCAGGCCTCGGTGCCCTCGCCGTTGGGACTGCCCACCGGCATCGTGAACGAGTCGGCGAGGAAGTCGAAGACGCCGTCGGTGCCGGGGACCGGGAACGCGACGTAGTCGGTGTCGTAGGTCTTCTCCGAGGTGGCGAACGCCGCCTCGGCCCAGTCGCCCATCACGTTGAACGCCGCCTCGCCGTCGATGACGAGCTGCGTCGCGTCCTGCCAGTCGAGGGACTGCCGGTCGGTGTTGGTGAAGCCCATCAGGGTCTGGTAGTCCTCGAGCGCGGCTGTGACGTCCTCACCGGCCCAGTCCGTCGAGCCGTCCCACAGGCCGCTGTAGGCCTCTGCGCCCAGGTCGGCCAGCAGCACCGTCTCGAGCAGGTGGACCTGGGTCCAGTCGGTCGCGACCGAGAGCGGGATCTTGCCCGCGGCCTCCACCTTCTCGAGCGCCGCGATCCACTCGTCGAGCGAGGCGTAGCTGGCCTTGGGGTCGAGCCCCGCCTCCTCGAGGACCGCCGTGTTGGCCCACACCACGTTGGCGCGGTGGATGTTGGAGGGGACGGAGTAGATCTCGCCGTCCTGCTCGAGGCGCTCGAGCAGGCCCTCGGGGAAGAGCTCGTTCCAGCCCTTCTCCTCGTACATGGCGGAGAGGCCCTCGATCTGGCCGGCCTCGATGTAGTCGGTCAGCTCCGCGCCCGCGTGGGCCTGGAACGTCGCGGGCGGGTCGTTGGTCTGCAGACGGGAGGCGAGCACGTTCTTGGCGTCGCTGCCCGCGCCGCCGGCCACCGCTCCGTTGACGAACTCGAAGTCGGGGTTCTGGGAGGTGAAGACCTCGACGAGGGCGTCGAGGCCCTCCTTCTCGCTGCCTTCGGCCCACCAGGTGAAGACCTCGACCTCCTGGGTCTCGCCGCCGCCGCCCGTTCCGCCGTCCTCGCCGCCACAGGCCGAGACGGCCAGCAGGCTGAGGGCCGCCAGGCCCATCGCCAGGCTCTTGTGCGTTGCTCTCATGACGCTCCTTCGGGTTTGTCCACAACCGCTGCTCCACTGTGACGGCGGTCGCACCTAGCCACGGTATGGGTGCGAGTTCTGCGTAGTCAATGCAAAACATCAAACTGTGATCATCAAGGTTCTGTCGAGATCCGACAGAATGGTCTAGGGTCGCCGCATGGCCGAGAACGACCGGGCGACCGGCCCCGGGACCAGGGGCGTGGCGGTGTCCACCGTGCGCGCGGGGAGCCGCACGGTCGTGCTCGACCTCCTGAGCCGCTCGGCGCCGGTGAGCCGCGCCGAGGTCGCGCGGCTGACGGGACTCTCCCGCAGCACGGTGTCGGGCATCGTCCAGGAGCTCCTCGTCGAAGGCGTGGTGCAGGAGTCGCGAGGCGTCGAGCCCGCGCGCGGGGGCGGGCGGCCGCCCACGCTCATCTCGCTCCGGGGCGAGCCCGGCGTCCTCGTCGGCGTCGACATCGGCCACCGGCACGTGCGGGTGGCCGTGGCCGACCTCTCGGCGGTCCCGCTCGCCGAGGAGGCGCGCCCGGTCGACGTCGACCACTCGGCCGACGAGGCACTCGACCTCGCGGCCGAGCTCGTCCAGCAGTGCCTGGTCGCGGCGGGCATCGGCGCGGGCAGCGACAGGATCGTGGGCGTCGGCATGGGTGTCCCCGGCCCGGTCCACCCGCGCACCGGCATCGTGGTCTCGCCGATCCTGCCCAGCTGGGTCGGGCGGTCCCCCGCCTGGGAGCTCGCGCGCCGCCTCGGCAGGCCCGTGCACGTGGACAACGACGCCAACATCGGAGCGCTGGGCGAGGTCAGGCACGGCGCGGCGCGAGGCCACTCCGACGTCATCTACGTCAAGGCCTCGAGCGGGATCGGCGCCGGGCTGGTCCTCGCCGGCAAGCTCTACCGCGGCGCCACCGGCATCGCCGGGGAGATCGGCCACGTCCGCTTCGACGACGACGGCCCGGTGTGCCGCTGCGGCAACCGGGGGTGCCTGGAGACCGCGGTCGCGGGCCCGAAGCTGGTCGAGCTCCTGCAGCCGGCGTACGGCCCGGGCCTGACCGTCGGCAAGATGCTGGAGCTCGGTCGCGAGGGCGACGTGGGCGTCACGCGCATCCTCGACGACGCCGGCCGCTCGCTCGGCCGCGTGATCGCCGACCTGTGCAACCACCTCAACCCCGAGATCATCGTCATCGGCGGTGACATGCGGGTGGCGCCGTCGTTCCTGCGCGGGATCCGGGACTCGATCGACCGCTACGCCCAGCCGGACACGGCCCGTGCCCTCACCGTGGTCCCCGGCGTGCTCGGTGACCGGGCCGGTGTCGTGGGTGCCCTCGTGGTGGCCCAGGACGACACGGCGGTGGTCGGCCTCCCCTCCCCGGCCTGACGGCCGGGGAGGGGCCGGCTCAGCCGTTGCGGCCGCTCAGCGCGTAGACCTCCAGTCGCGGGTCGTCCGGCAGCGTGAGCGAAACCGGCTCGCGCCCCGGGTCGACCGGCAGCTCCAGGTGCCACAGCGCCACGGGTGGCGCATCCCGTCCGGTCCCCGCCCGGACCCGGTAGTCGGTCCGCACCGCCAGGGTCTCGCCGAACCGCGGCGACCCGGCAGCCCAGTCGGTGACCCTGAACGGGACGTCGACCGTCGTACCGTCGGCGTAGGTGACCCGGACCGTCGCCTGGACATCGCCGTGGTGGGCGCTCGCGATCACGTCGAGAGCCGCGAACCGGCCACCGTTGAGCGGCACTGCCTGCCCCCGCGCCTCGACGAAGTTCGGCGCGTTGCCACCGGTTTCCGGGAACAGGTAGGCCCAGTCGCCCAGCACCCCGAGCCCCGGCTCCGGCAGCTGTTCGGCCGGGAAGCTCCACCCGCCGCCGTCGAAGTTGCCCTCCGCCGAGGCGTCGAGCGTGGCGACGCCGTCGTGGTCCCAGGACCCGGTGAGGTCCTGTGGGCATGAGCCCACGTCGGCGGCACAGTCCGCGGTGACCACGCGCACAGGCAGGGTGCGGACGACCTGGTTGCCACGCTCGTCGGCCACGGCGAGGCGGACCTCGTAGGTCCCGTCGGGCGTGCCGGCCGGCACCGTGACGTCGACCGGCACGGACACCGTGGTCGGCAGGCCCTTCGAGTCGGCCGTCCAGGTGCTGCTGCCCGGCGCCACGGCCACCGGAGCGGCCGCCGTCGCCGTCACCGTCCCCGTGACCTCGCCGGCGCCCGTCGCCACCACGTCGAGGATCACCTCCGCCGTGACGTCGGCTTCCGACGACGGCATCGCCAGGGACGTCGGGCTGGTGCCTGCAGCCAGCCGGCTGGTGTCCGCGCGCCCGGCCCCGCACAGGCTCGGCGGGGCATCCCCACGGCTCGTGCCCCAACCGGACGGGTCGTCACCGACGCGGAGCGCCAGCGTGCCCCCGGCGAGCAGCTCCTCCGTGGTCGCCCAGGTCCGCTGCCACGCCCTGCCACCCAGCTCGGCCGCGGTGATGTAGCTGCGGGTGCCGCCGTCTGCGCCCGGCGCCGTGATGACGAGCGACCCGGTGCCGTGGAACGACTCGTCGAGCGCGATCTCGACCCCGTCGAAGATCGGGGTCGTCAGCCCCCACACGTCCGTGCCGGGCATGACCGGGTAGATGCCGATCGCCGACAGCACGTGCCAGGCCGACATGGTGCCCAGGTCGTCGTTCCCCGTCATGCCGGTCGGGCCGTCGCTGAACAGCGTCAGCGCCGCATGCACCACATCGCTCGTCTTGTGCGGCTCGCCGGTCCACAGGTACGTGTACGGCGAGTGCAGGTCCGGCTCGTTCTGCGGGTTGTACCGATCGGCGTTGTAGTAGGCGTAGGGGCCGTTCACCCAGACCTCGCGGGCGACCCGCCGGGGGTCGTCGACGAGCTGCTCGTAGGCGAAGAAGTAGTCGAGCCGCCTGCGCGCCTCAGCCCGCCCGCCCATCAGGTCGACCAGGCCCTGCATGTCCTGCTGCGCCAGCCACATGTACTGCCAGGCGGTGCCCTCGTGGAAGCCGACGGAGTCCTTGGGATCCGCCGGGCCGACGAAGCGACCCTGGGCGTCACGTGCGCGGAACCACGTCGTCGACGGGTCGAAGACGTTGCGGAAGGACCGCCCACGTGCGGCGTACCTCCGGGCGTCCGCCGTGTGCCCGAGGGCGCCGGCCATCGTGGAGAGGGTGCAGTCTGCGAGCGCGTACTCCAGCGTCGCCGAAGGCCCGTGGTTGAGGTCGTAGTCGCCGGGCTTGTTGCGGGCGTCGGGGAGGTAGGGCACGAAGCCCTCGGACAGGTACGTCGGGTTGCCGGACCTGCCGTTGTAGGGCGAGTCCGCCGGCGGGACGCCGTCGGCGTTCTCCCTCAGGGCGGCGTAGGCGTCCTCCTCGTGACCGTCGAGCAGGCCCTGCCGCCACGCCGACACCAGGAAGGGCGTGACCGGGTCGCCGGTCATGATGTTCGTCTCGACCGTCGCGTGGCCCCATCGGGGCAGCCAGCCGCCCTCGTCCTCGATCCGGAGGATCGAGCGGGCCATGTCACGGGACTCCCGCGGTGCCAGCAGCGCCAGCAGCTGCTGCTGGGTCCGGTAGGTGTCCCACAACGACCAGTTCTGGTAGTACGTGAAGTCCTCGGCGGTGTGCACCTGCTGGTCCCAGCCGCGGTAGCGGCCGTCGACGTCGCTGCCCACGGTGGGGGCGAGGAAGCTGCGGTAGAGCGAGGAGTAGAAAGTCCGCCGCTCGACGGCCGCCCCTCCGCCGACCCGCACCTGCTGGAGTCGCTGCTCCCACGCCGCGTCAGCCGCCGTGCGCACCTCGTCGAACGTGCTCCCGCCCTCGGCAGCCAGGTTGGCGTGCGCCCCGTCGAGGTCGACGTACGACAGGGCGGTCACCGCCTCGACGTCGCGGTCGCTCGTCGTGTCGAA
This sequence comes from Nocardioides gansuensis, assembly GCF_003076135.1. GTDB lineage: Bacteria > Actinomycetota > Actinomycetes > Propionibacteriales > Nocardioidaceae > Nocardioides > Nocardioides gansuensis. Next base: position 137,232 of record NZ_QDGZ01000007.1, read on the forward strand.
CCGCACGTAGGCGCCGTTCCGCGCCTCTCCTGCGGCCGAGGACCCGCTGCCCGGAGTCACCACGCCGCCCTGCCAGGTCCCGTGGCCGGAGAACGGTCGGTCGAAGCGGGTGACGAAGTAGAGCGTGTAGGGCCGGGTGTCCTGGCAGAAGCCTCGTCCGGTCACCTCGCTCACCAGCGTCCGGTCGTCGAGCACGCGCACCTCGCTGGAGGTGACGCGGTGCAGCGCCTGGCCGGTGTTGAGCAGCACGTTGGCCCGGCCCGTCGCCGGGAAGGTGTAGCGCTGCCACGCCGTGCGCGTGGTGGCCGAGAGCTCGGCGGTGATGTCCGAGTCGGCCAGCCGGACCCGGTAGTAGCCCGGCTCGGCCACCTCGCTGGCCCGGTCCTTGGTGGCGGCATACCGCGCGTAGTCGGTCTCGGTGACCGCACCGGTGGTCGGCAGCACCGGCAAGGTGCCACCGAGCCCGCACCCCACTCCCGAGAGGTGGACCGTGGAGAAGCCGCGGATCCGGTCCTGGTCGTAGCGGTAGCCGACGTTGTGGCCCGTGTCGGGCGACATCTGCACCATGCCGAACGGCACCGCGGCCCCCGGGAAGGTGTTCCCGTCGTTCTGGCTGCCGATGAACGGGTTCACCAGGGAGGTGAGGTCCTCGTCGGCGGTGACGGCCGCCGTCGCCCCCGCCCGAGCGGCCGGCACGGAGCCGGCCGCCGGGGTGAAGGCCGTGACGGCCAGTGGGGTTGCGGTCGCGAGGCCGGCAAGGAGGGCGACCGCGCTGCCCAACGACCTGTAGCCACGCCGCCGCGTCATGGTGCCACCGCCGCGGGCCGCTCCAGCACCACGTCGTCCACGAAGCCGCGGAAGGGTCCGTCGAGCTCGTCGGAGTCGAACGTGAAGGCGACCGACTGCACCTGCTTGCCGGCCGCGACGGAGCCGACGTCGAGGACGACCTGCTGCCAGCTCCCGTTGGCCAGCCGGGTGCCGAGCGCGCTCGGGTGCCCGTCCTGCCCGTCGGTCGTCGTCGGCCGTAGGTCCTGCAGGAACGTGCCGTCGGTGAACTGGAGGTCGAGCGCGACGTAGGTGCTCCGTCGGTTGGCGCCGCCCTCCGGGAAGACCCACCACGACAGCTGCGTGCCCGGCCGCACCCACGTGCCTCGCGGCGCGTCGAGGATCGCGTTCGTCGCCGACGCAGGGCCCTCGCCCGAGGCCAGGCCGGAGTAGAGCAGGATCCGGCCGCCCGTCTTCGCGCCTTCGGGCGGCGGGCCACCCTCGGTCGTCTCCATGCCACCGATGCCGCAGCAGAACTCCACGACGCCGCCGGCGCGCAGCCACGCGTTGTGCAGGGCCCCGGGCTGTCCCTCCTCGAAGGAGGTGGCCAGGTCCGTGCCGGTGGCCTCCCACTCGGCCTGGGTCCACGGCGCCACGGTGAAGGTGAAGTCCCGAGTGCCGCTGGCCTCCCCCTTGGTGACCGTGACCGTCAGGGTCGTCGCCTCCGACGGCGCGCCGATGTCCGGACGCCGGACGAGCCGGCCCTCGTCCGTCACCAGCGAGGTGTCCGCCGAGGCCCACGCGTACGACGGCCCCGTCGGCAGCTCCACGTCCCCGGTGAGCGCCGAGGTGTCCCCGAGGTCGATGCCCGCGAGGGTCTCGGCCACCCACTGCTCGTCGGTCAGCTCCTTGCCCGGCAGGCCGAACAGCTCGACCTCGGCCAGGGATGCCGTCTCCCCGCTCAGGCCCGTGACCCGGAGCCGGTAGAAGCGGTGGGCGCGCGGCTGGTCGATCTCGAACGGCCGCGTCTGCTTGGCCCACCGGAAGGTCTCGGCCTTGCGACGGTCGGCCTCGGTCCACGTCGTGCCGTCGTCCGAGCCTTCCAGCACCCAGCCGGTCAGGTGGTTGCTCCCGGTGCCGCTGGTGATCGTGTAGCGGGAGACCTCCACCGGCCTGGACAGGAACCGGTACTGCACGCCGCTGCCCGGCACCACGTCGGTGACGGTCCCGGAGGTGTTGTCGAACAGGCGCGGCGCGCTCGGGACGCCGGACGCGATGCCCTTCTCCGGGCCGGTCGCGTCGGTCAGCGGGGCTGCGGCGCGGTCGCTCGGCGACGGCGGCACGGCGGCGGTCCCGGTCGCCCACCTGCTGGGCTGCGGGCCCATGGTGAACCGGACGACGCCGCCGTCGGCGAGCGCCTTGTGCGCCAGCCAGGCCTTGTCCCACTTCGACCCGTCGACGGTGACGCCCTGGACATAGACGTTCTCGGCGCTGTTGCCCGGCGCCTCGATGACCAGGTCCTCGCCGTTCTCGAGGTGGACGGTTGCCTTCGTGAAGAGCGGCGACCCCACGGCGTATCTCTCCGAGCCGAGCTCGAGGGGGTAGAACCCCAGGGCGCTGAAGATCCACCACGCGGACGTCTCGCCGTTGTCCTCGTCGCCGGCGTAGCCCTGGCCGATCTCGCTTCCCAGGTAGTGCCGCGAGAGCACCTCGCGCACGATCTTCTGCGTCTTCGACGGCTGGCCGGTGTGCGTGTACATCCAGGGGATGTGGTGGCTGACCTGGTTGCTGAAGCCCCACATGCCCATCCGGACGTCGCGGGCCTCGATCATCTCGTGGATGACGCCGCCGTAGGACCCGACCTTGGTGCCGGTCTCGGGGGTGGCGAAGAACGTGTCCAGCTTCTTCGCCAGCTGGTCACGGCCGCCGTAGAGCGCCGCCAGTCCTGCGCCGTCGAACGGCACGTGGAAGGCGAAGTTCCAGCCGTTGGTCTCGGTGTAGTCGTGGCTGTGGCCCCAGACCTCGGGGTCGTACTCCGCAGGTGTCGACTTCCACTCCCCTGCTGCGTCCCGGCCCTGGAAGAAGCCGACCCGCGAGTCGAACATCTCCACGTAGCGGCGGGAGCGGTCCAGGAAGTAGGCCGCCTCCTCCTTGTAGCGGAGCCGTTCGGCCAGCGGCAGGGACATGTCCTTCGACAGCTGCACGGCCATCCGGCCGATGCCGTGGTCGTTGATGTAGCCCTCGAGCGCCCAGGACACGCCCTCCGACACCTCGTCCGGGGTCCAGCCGAGGAAGATGCTCTTCTGCAGCCCCTTGCGGCCGATGTCGGCGTTGTTCGAGGTGCCAGGAGGAGCGACGGTGGCGTTCTTGAGCGCCGCGTCATAGGCGTCGATCGGGTCGAAGCCCTCCACGCCCTTGGTGAAGGCGTCGGCGAAGGAGATGTCCGAGCTCGTGCCGGTCATCAGGTTCGCGTAGCCGGGCGATGACCAGCGGGAGACCCAGCCGCCCTCACGGAACTGCTGGACGAAGCCGTCGACCATCTCGCCGGCCTTCTCGGGGTAGAGGAAGGAGTACGCCGGCCAGGTCGTGCGGTAGGTGTCCCAGAACCCGTTGTTGACGTAGATCTTGCCGTCGACGACCTTCGCGCCCGTCTGCACCGGCGTGCTCGGCCCGACCGGGTCGGCGACCGGGCTGGCGTGCTTCCACACCGGCGCCTCCGGCGTACCGACGTTCTCGTGCCCGCTGTTCGGGTAGAGCGAGAGCCGGTAGAGGTTGGAGTAGAGCGTGGTCAGCTGGTTGGGCGTCGCACCCTCGACCTCGATGACGTCGAGCACGTCGTCCCAGGCCGCCTGGGCCTCGTCCTTCACCTGCTCGAAGGAGCTCGCAGCGACCTCCATCTGGAGGTTCTTGCGGGCCTGCTCGAGGCTGATCAGGGAGGTGGCCAGCCGCAGCTCGACCGTGCGGTCCGCGCCGGCGTCGAGCCGCACGTAGCGGGTCACGCGAGGCCGAGTGACGTCCGTCGGCAGGCCGCTCGCGGTCACCGGGGAGTCGAAGACGCCGTGGACGAACATCCGGTGGGCACCCACGGACAGGCCGCTGCGGGTGTCGGTCCAGCCGCTGATGGTGCCGGCCACGGGGTCGACGGTGAGACCGCCGTTGTCGTTGACGTTGTCGAAGACCAGGCTCGCGGCGTCGTCGGGGAACGTGAAGCGCATGATCGCCGCGTGGTCCGTGGGCGCGATCTCGGCCTTCAGCCCGTTGTCGAAGGTGACGGCGTAGTGGTGCGGTGAGGCCACCTCGTTGACGTGGCTGAACGGCAGCGAGCGGTTGGTCCGGTGAGCGGTCGGGACGCCGGTGGCCACCGAGGGCATCACCTGGAACGTGTGCCGGTCACCCATCCACGGGCTCGTCTCGTGGCTCAGGGCCAGCGCCTGCAGCCGAGTCCGGTTCTGCGCGTCGTTGTCGTGGGCGTAGCCGTAGATCCAGCTCAGCGAGCCGGCGTTGGTGACCGGGCTCCAGAAGTTGAACCCGTGGGGCACGGCCGCCGCCGGGATGTTGTTGCCCCGGGAGAACGAGCCGGTGGAGTTCGTGCCCCGGGTGGTGACGACCCAGTCGCTGGGCCGTTCGGCCGTGACCGGCTCGGCCTCGGCGATCTCGATGTCGTCGATGAAGCCACCGAAGTCGGCGGGGCCGTGGGGGCTGTCGTAGCCCACGAGGATCCGGTCGACGGTCTTACCGGCCGCGACGGCGCCCAGCCCGATCGCGCGGTGGTTCCACTGGTTGACGTAGAGCGTCCTGGACTCGCCCTGCTCGCGCGGGGACGCCCCGAAGCCGTTCTGGTCCTGCACGCCCAGCTCGGAGAGATAGGTGCCGTCGGTGAACGCCAGGTCGACCGCGGCGTAGGTGCTCGGGTAGCGCAGGTCGCCCCCCGACAGGTTGGGGAAGATCCGGTAGGACAGCTCGGTGTCGCCGGTGACGGGGACCTCGACGTCGTAGACCTTGTTCCACGAGTGGCCGCCGTCAGCGGCGGTCACCTTGCCGCCGTACCGCAGGGACTTCACCCCCGTGAAGCCGACGCGGGTGCGGGCGGTGTAGGCGCTCGCGGGCCCGTCGGCGAGGTCGGCGTGCATCGGGCGGGCGGGCGGGTCGGACTCGTCGCCGTTGCTGATGCGCAGCTCGGCGAGCTGGATCAGGCCGCCGCTGTGGTTGGCCCGGATGTCGAGCCGGTAGTACTTGTACGCCGTGGCGTTGGCGAAGTCGTAGACCGTCGTGGTGAACCGGCTGCCGAGGTCCTGCCCGGCGCGGGCGTCGAGGTCGGTCCAGGTGGTGCCGTCCTGGGAGCCCTGGAAGACCCAATCGCGCGGGTCGCGCTCCGGGGCGTCGTTGGCCGCGGTCAGCGAGTAGCGCTGCACGACCGCGGGGGCGCCGAGCTCGTAGCGGACCCAGCCCGTGGACGTGAACGTGAGCCACTTGCTGCCGGAGTCGCCGTCGACGAGGTTGGCCGCGATCTCGTTGGGGGCGTTCTCGGCGTTGGCCGTCACCGCGGCGACCTGGTCGGTCACGTCACCCTGCAGGGCGATGCCCGTGGCGCCGGTGACCCCGGCCGTCCACGCCGAGCCGTCGGGACGGGTCTCGGTGGCGCTGGTCCAGTCGAGGGCGCGGTCCGTCGTCTCGAAGGAGCTGGCGAACGCCGCCGCGGCGGCGCTCTGGGCCGCTGCCCCGGGGCTCGCGGAGCCGCCGGGGGAGCCGGGGTCGGCGGCGGCGTTGCCCGCACCGATCGTGGGAGATCCGACCATGACGACGGCGAGTGCCGCCGCCCAGCCGGTGACGCGTCGAAGCGGGGCGCGGGAAGAAGTCATCCCGAGACACCTCCATCATGAGGCTGGCTGTGACGACCGCCACTCAATCGGCCTATGACATCGTTGTCAACCCTAGATTACGCGGGGCGGCGCCTCTTGACGTCCACCACGGGCCGTAGATACGGTCACTGCACCGACATCGTTGTCACTCTCCACGTGTCGGTGCTAGCACGCGCGCCCGAAGACAGCGTCCACAGGCAAGGGGGCCACCATGACGATGTCCCCGAGCCGTCCGACGATGCACGACGTCGCCCGCGTCGCCGGAGTCTCGATCAAGACCGTGTCCCGCGTCGTCAACGGGGAGCCGGGCGTCCGGGCGAGCACGCGGGAGCGCGTCGACGCGGCCATCGGACAGCTTCGGTTCCTCCGCAACGACGGGGCGAGCCAGCTGCGCAGCGGCCGGGCGGACACGATCGGGCTGATCGTCGAGGACCTCGCCAACCCGTTCTACTCCGTGCTCGCTGCCGCCGTGGAGCGGGTGACCCGGCGGCACGGGCACCTGCTCATGACCGGGTCGGGCGAGGGCCTCTCGGAGCAGGAGCAGTCACTCGCCGCCGCCTTCCTCTCGCGACGCGCGGCCGGCCTGCTCGTCGTGCCCACGGAGTCCGACCACGCCTGGCTCACCCAGGAGGCCACTGCCGGCACCCCCCTGGTGTTCCTGGACCGTCCGGCGGCGGGGATCGTGGCCGACACCTTCCTCACCGACAACGAGGGCGGCGTGCGCAGCGGCGTCGAGCACCTCGCCGCCCACGGACACCGCCACATCGCGTTCCTGGGTGACGACCCGGCGTTCTGGACGGCCGCGCGGCGGCTCGACGGGTTCCACACGGCCACCACCGCGCTCGGACTGCGCTGCGACCGCGTGGCGATGGGCCCGCACGACCCGGCCGGGCTCGTCTCGGTGCTCCGCGCCTGGACGCAGGGAGACGATCCGATCACGGCCATCCTCACCGGCAACAACATCGTCACCGTGGCCGCGCTGCACGCGATGCGGGCCGCCGACGTCCGGCTCGGCCTCGTCGGCTTCGACGACTTCGAGCTCGCGGACCTGCTCGAGCCCTCGGTCACGGTGATCGCCCAGGACCCGGCGTCCATGGGCGAGCAGGCCGCTCACATGCTCTTCCAGCGACTGGCCGGCGACACCACCCCACCCCGGACCGTCATCCAGGCCACTCGTCTCGTCGTGCGCGAGTCCGGCCGGCTGCGCTGACCTCCTTCATCGGTCCGGCGGGACATGCGGCGTACGCCCCGTGAGCGAATGACCCCGTTATTGGGGATGCCCCACACGCGTTATGGGCGGAATGTAAAGAGATGAGCAATCCCACAGAGGCAGGCTCGGGCGCCGAGAGGGAGCACCGGGGAGAGTTGTTCGACGAGTGGGCCGACGACGGGGCGGTCCCCGACGTCGAGGACGACGGGAACGAGCAGTACCTGGAGGAGGGCGACGGCGGGGGCCGGGCGGGCGCTTCGGCTGCCGCCGTCTTCGTGGTGGGCGCCCTGTGGGGGGCGTTCGTCCTCGGGCTCGTGTGGTTCACCGCGGCCATGCGCGAGGACGACCCCGCCACCGCCGATTCCGGCGGCTCGGGGTCCGATGTCGCTTCTTTGACCCAGCAGGAGCAGGAGGGGCAGCAGCCCTTGGCGCGGGGGACTCGGCTGGAACGGTGCGCCCTTGCGGCGGAGCGGCTGGACACATCCCTTCAGGTCGCGGCCCCCGCGATGGCGCAGTGGGAGGTCCACGTCGGCGCGATGAACCAGCTCGTGGTCGGCGCCATCACGCTCAAGCAGGCCACCGACTTCTGGGAATCGACCCGAGTCGCCGCCGAGCGGAAGATCGGGCGCTTCCAGGATTCGCTGCGGCCGGTGCGTCGAGCGGGTCTGGACTGCCCGGTCGCCGGGCGCCTCGGGCATGCGTCGCAGAAGCTGCGCACCTGTGTGCTGAGCGTCGACGCGCGCGCAGGCGCAGTCGACGCCGCCGACACGGCCATCCGCACGTGGGCGGGGCACGTCGCGGCCATGGAAATGATGCGGATGGGGCACCTCTCTCCCGCCGACGCGACGAAGGAGTGGCTGTCCAGCTGGAAGCAGGGCGTCCGCGAGATCGAGGCCTACAAGGGCGCCACTCGGGAGGCGCAGCAGGCGGGCGGGTGCTGACCGCGCCCTCTTTCCGGACTGGCGGTGCCAGCCGTAGCGACCAGCGTCCTGGCCGCTGACACCACCCAGACCGAGTCAAGGACGGTACTGCCGTCGACGGGTCTATCCGTCTGGTGCGCCGTACGGCTCAGGCGGTATTTGGAAGCAGGCCTGTCCTATCGGGCGAGTGCGTGGCGCACCTTCGGCATTTGTAGTCTTGACGCCATGGACGACCCACGAAGTACCGACCGTTCACCCGCAACCACGGTTGGGGGTGAACGGGCCTGATGGACATCCAGACCTTCGTCAACCTGGGGCTGGTGCTCCTCTTCGTCTTGGTCGGCGGCGTCTTCGCCGCGACGGAGCTTGCCTTGGTCTCTTTGCGCGAGAGCCAGCTCACTGCGATCGAGCGAAAGGGCTCCCGTGGCGCACGTGTGGCGTCGGTTGCCCGTGATCCGAACCGGTTCCTGGCGGCGGTGCAGATCGGCGTGACTGTGGCCGGCTTCCTGTCAGCGGCCTACGGCGGGTCGACGCTCGCACCCGATCTCGCGCCGTACCTCGAGCACGTCGGCCTCGCAGAGCCGGCCGCCGAAGCGACGGCGCTCGTCCTGCTCACGCTCTTCATCGCCTACCTGTCCCTGGTTCTCGGTGAACTGGTGCCCAAGCGGCTGGCCCTGCAGAAGTCGGCCGCGGTGTCGCTGGCGGTGGCACCGATCCTGGACCGATTCGCCTCGCTGATGCGTCCGGTGATCTGGCTGCTCTCGGCCTCGACCAACGCCGTGGTTCGTCTTCTCGGCGGTGATCCCCATGCCACGAGCGAACAGCTCTCGGAGGAAGAGCTGCGGGACCTGGTCTCGACCCACGACGAGCTGGATGAGCAGGAACGCCGCATCCTTCGTGACGTCTTCACCGCCACGGACACGAGCTTGAAGGAAGTCATGCGTCCCCGCGGGGACGTGGCCTTCCTTCCTCGTGACCTGCCGCTGACTGTCGCGGCCGAACGGGTGCGCGGCATGCCCTACTCCCGCTATCCGGTCACCGGAGAGGACTTCGACGACGTGGTCGGGTTCCTCCACGTCCGCGACCTGCTGGGCATCACCGACAAGGACGACCGCAAGGTTCGTGACGCCTGCCGGCCAGTGCTCATGCTGCCGGGGAGCAAGCGGGTGCTGCCGTCGGTTGCCACCATGCGGGTCGAAGGCACCCATCTGGCCATCGTGGTCGACGAGTACGGCGGAACCGATGGCATCGTCACCCTCGAAGACCTTGTCGAGGAACTCGTCGGCGAGATCCGCGACGAGTACGACGCCGCCGAGGCCGCCACCGGCGAGGACCCGATGACCTTCGACGGCGGGACCAGCCTCGAGGGCTTCACCGACGCCACCGGCATCGAGCTCAGGGAAGGCCCCTACGAGACCGTGGCCGGCTACGTCATCGCTCAGCTCGGGCGCATCCCGGAAGTCGGGGACACCGTCGCCATCGACGCCGGCCGACTCGAGGTCGCAGCAATGACCGGGACACGGGTCACCGCGATTGCCTTCGCCCCGCTGTCCTCGGCGGATCAGCAAACCGAGAACTAGCCGCGTTGCGGCGAGCCGCCCCGTAGGTCCGTGGGGTCAGGCGGCGGTCTTCCTGCCTGCGATCGACTCCGCGACCCCGATCAGGAGCACCGCCGCGATCACGGCAAGCACGAATCCGAGGACGTTCAGCTCCCAGATCGACCCGGTGCCGAAGAACTGCGCAATCAGTCCGCCGATCAGCGAGCCCACGAGACCCAGGCCCAAGGTGGCAAGGAGACCGAGCTCCTGCTTCCCGGGCTTGATGAGGCGAGCGAGCGCTCCGATGACGAGGCCGGCGACAAGGAATCCGATCATGAAAGTGATGCTAGTCCGCGGTGTGCAACCTGAGGCGGTCAAACCACCTCGTAGCGCAGGGTCCCCACCACCCCCACGAAGACCTAGAGGAATGCCGCTTCGACCTCGGGTCCGCCATGCGCGGTGAGCCAGGAGCACACCTCGGCCAAGACCGTCGCTGGAAGCACGATCTCCTCCCCCGCCATGATCTCGGAAGAGATCGTTGGCCGCCAAGTAGTGCTCATTCCGCTCGTTCGACAACGCGACCAAGGGGCGGGTGTCGCAGACGATCAACGCTCGCTGCCGAATCCGCGCCCCAGCACGGCGTTGACGTACTCGGGTGAAGAGCCGTTCTTGGGTTCGTCCTTGATCATGCCCACGAACTTCGGGGCCAGGTGCCCCTCGGCTTCTGAACTTTGCGACTCTGTGCGGACAGCCGACTCTGCACCCCGTCTGGCCTGCGCAAACGCGCAGATTCACACGTTGAAGCGGAACTCCACCACGTCGCCGTCGGCCATGACGTAGTCCTTGCCCTCCATGCGGACCTTGCCGGCCTCGCGCGCCTTCTGCATCGAGCCTAGGGAGATGAGGTCGTCGAAGGAGACGACCTCGGCCTTGATGAAGCCCTTCTGGAAGTCGGTGTGGATCACGCCCGCGGCCTCGGGAGCCGAGGCGCCCTTGCGGATCGTCCAGGCGCGGGACTCCTTGGGGCCTGCGGTGAGGTAGGTCTGCAGGCCGAGGGTGTCGAAGCCGACGCGGGCCAGCTGGTCGAGGCCGGACTCCTCGATGCCCATCTCGTGGAGCATCTCCCGGGCCTCGTCGTCGTCACCGAGCTCGACGAGCTCGGCCTCGAACTTCGCGTCGAGGAAGATCGCCTCGGCCGGAGAGACGAGCTCCTGCATCTTCGCCTTCAGCGCGTCGTCGGAGAGCTCGTCGGCGTCGCAGTTGAAGACGTAGATGAACGGCTTGGCGGTCAGCAGCGACAGCTCGCGGATCAGGTCACGGTCGATCGAGGTGCTGATGATCGGCGTACCCGACTCCAGCGCGGAAAGCGCCTCCTTGGCGGCCGCGACGACGGCGCCGAGCTCCTTCTTCGCGCGGGCCTCCTTCTCCAGCCGGGGGATCGCCTTCTCGACGGTCTGGATGTCGGCGAGGATCAGCTCGGTCTGGATCGTGGAGATGTCGGAGCCGGGGTCGACCTTGCCCTCGACGTGGGTGACGTCGTCGTCGCGGAAGACGCGGGTCACCTGGCAGATCGCGGCCGACTCGCGGATGTGGGCGAGGAACTTGTTGCCCAGGCCCTCGCCCTGCGAGGCACCCGCGACGATGCCGGCGATGTCGACGAACTCCACGGTCGCCGGGAGGATCTTCTGCGAGCCGAACACCTCGGCCAACCGGGGCAGCCGGTCGTCCGGGACGCCCACGACACCCACGTTGGGCTCGATCGTCGCGAATGGGTAGTTCGCCGCGAGCACGTCGTTCTTGGTGAGGGCGTTGAAGAGCGTCGACTTGCCTGCGTTGGGGAGACCGACGATGCCGATGGTGAGAGCCACGGGCGGGGAGTCTACGGCGGGCGCAGGGGACAGAAGAATCGCGCGCCGCCGGTTTGGCCCACCTTGGACGGCCGATGTTGAATCGAGAGCACCCCGGCCCGACCGAGGGGCCCAGCCCTGGCCGCCCGACCCCGAGAGGCCCATGACTCCCGACTGGCTCCGTGAGCTCCTCGCTGCGCTGTCCCTGGCCACGCTGGGGCCAGGCGTGCCGGCGCCTGCGCCCGACCTCGTGGTCCCGCCCGCGGGCACCGTCGCCGCCCCGGCTGCGGCCGCCCCGACGTACCCCCGCGAGGTCTTCGCCGACGAGTTCGACGGCCCCGTCGAGACCCACTGGCGCCACGTGTCCACCTCGTCCCCGGAGCGGCTGCGCCAGGACACCGTCGACGGCCGCTCCGTGCTCGCGCTCGGTCCGGAGTCCCACCTCGTCGCCAACGACGCGGTCCCCTACCAGGTCGGCGCCACCTACCGGGTGAGCGCCGTGCTCAAGATGCCCAGCAAGACCGGCACGCACCCCGCGTTCTGGCTGCGCTCCCACGACTTCGAGCGGCCGGACGAGATCGACGTGGTCGAGACCTGGGGCGGGAAGCAGCGGTGCGAGCGCGTGCAGCTCGCCTTCTACTGGCGCTACCTGCCGCCCGTGGGCTCGCAGAAGTGCGTCGGCGGGCGCTATCCCGACCCGGCAGAGTGGCACGAGTACTCCGTCGAGTTCACCTATATGGGCGGGGGCCGCGACCCCCAGTTCGACCACGCCGCGCCGATGCGGTTCTTCGTGGACGGACAGGAGACCTGGTCGGCCAGGCACTCCCCCTCGCTGCCGTCGTTCCTCCACCTGCAGCACAAGCGCAACTGCCCCGAGGACGAGCAGCCCACGTGCGGCGAGACCGCGAGCGGGCCCGAGATGCTGGTCGACCGCGTCGAGGTCGAGGCAGTCGGGCGCCAGCCGTCGACCTCCCCCGCCACGCTCGTCGGCGTCCGCCGCACCGGCCCCACCACCGTCGACCTGATGGCGCTCGACCCGGCCGACCACAACGCCGTCGCCGCGCAGCTGACGCTGCCGATGGACGAGTCCGACTGGCACTACGCGACCGGAGACTACGACGGCGACACGGTCGACGACCTGTACGCCGTGGCGCGGGGGCCGCGGGGCAGCATCCGCGTCGACGTGCTGGACGGGCTCAAGCAGTTCAGCGTGCCGCTGACCCGCGCCAGCGTGGTCGCCCCGGGCCGTCGGTCCGCGGACGCCCAGCACCTGGTCGGCGACTACAACGGCGACGGGCGCGACGACCTCTATCTCGTGGATGCGGTGGCGGGCCGCACCGTGGTCCGGGTGCTCGACGCCAGCGCCGGCTTCCAGACCGCCCTCGCCGAGCCCGTGACCGCGGCCCCCGCCCTCGAGCCCGAGGGCTGGCGCCTGGCCACCGGCGACATCAACGCCGACGGACTGGACGACCTGCTGATGGTCGACCTCGACGACGGCGCCGGGCGCGCCGCCGTACACGTCCTCGACGCGGCCACCGGGTTCTCGTCCTTCGTCATCCAGGCGACGACCCCCTCCGGCGCGCTCGATCCCGCCGCCTGGAGCGTGACCACGGGCGACGCCAACGCGGACGGCCGCGACGACCTCTACCTCCTGGCCCGCGACTCCGGCGGGGTCACCGCGGCCCACGTCCTCGACGCCGCCAGCGGCTTCACGGCCTACCACCTCGAGGCGGCCACCGCCCTCCCGGCGACGACCGATCCGTCGTGGCGGCTCGCCGAGGGATAAGCCGGACATGACGAACGCCCCTCCCGCTCATGACAGGAGGGGCGCCCGGTCGGGAATGCTCGGGCCAGGGAATGCTCAGGCGCCGTAGAGCGCCTGGACACCGGCTCGGTCGGACGCGGTCATGCTCAGGTCGTCCGAGGTGCCGTTGCACTGGGGGTAGTGCATGATCGACGCCGAGTCGTAGGGCGTCAGCGGCCGCCAGTTGTTGTCCTCGAAGCAGGTGCCCGACTCGGGACGGGTGTGCTCGTGGCGGAAGCCCAGGGTGTGGCCGAGCTCGTGACCCATGATGTTGCCCGGCGTCCAGGAGCCGGAGCTCGTCAGCGAGGCGGCGTTGACCAGGATGTTGCGACCCCGGTCGGAGGTGCTGGGGAAGAACGCGCGGGCGATGTACTGCGTCGTGCTGGTCGGCTCGACGGAGAACAGCACCGCATTGTTGCGCGTGGTGCAGTTGCTGTCGGCGGCCGGGACGTGGATGTAGTCGACCTTCGAGGACGCCTGCTCCCACAGGGCGACACCGGCGTTCATCGCGTTGACGACGTTGGTCTTCTGGCTGCCGAACTTGTCGCTGATGCAGTAGGTCAGGTTCATCGCCTGAGTCGCGCTCCACTTGTCGTCACGGCCGAAGACGGTGTTGACGACGAGACCCTCCTCGAGGGTCTTGTGGCCGTGCACGTCGTTGCCAGTCAGCACGTCGTAGTACTGGCGCAGGCGGCCGGTGTCGGCGACGGGCTCGTCGCCGTTGACGATGTACTGCTTGTCCGTGTCGACGTAGGTCTGCGCCTCGTACTCGCGGAACGTGGGGACGGCGTCCCCGGAGCTCAGCGTCGCCGCGGCCGGGGCGGCGAGGGACGAGGCGAGGACGGCCGCTCCGGCGAGCGCGAGTGCGCGAGGGCGAGCGGACAACAGGCGACGGTGCATATGGTGCTCCCTGGATTCGATGTGATGGGGGGTTTCCCCACGGTCCCGGGGTCGCTGAACGGGCACGCTGTAGCGTGACGCGCATCACAAAATCCCGAGATCGATGCGGGGAGCACAACCTCCCCCACAGGACTGCCTCCTGTAAAGGGGTGCCGCCGAAGATCCTCCGGGCATCCGGTGCTCGTGGCCGGTCGTGTCCCGGGCGTGGCCGGCCGGTGGCCTGTCTATCCCCGTCCGTAGGCTGCCCCCGTGCGCATCGCCACCTGGAACGTCAACTCCCTCCGCTCCCGCATCGACCGGGTCGAGGCCTTCCTCGCCCGCCACGACGTCGACGTGCTCGCCGTGCAGGAGACCAAGGCGCGCGAGGACCAGCTGCCGCTGATGGGCCTGCAGGCGATGGGGTACGACGTCGCGGTGGCCGGCGTGAACCAGTGGAACGGAGTCGGGCTGATCTCGCGCGTCGGCCTCGAGGACGTCCAGGTCGGCTTCGAGGGCATGCCGGGGTGGGGCGAGCCGCTCGCGGCCGAGTCCCGGGCGATCGGCGCCGTGTGCGGCGGCGTACGGATCTGGTCCCTCTACGTGCCCAACGGCCGCAAGCCGCACGATCCCCACTACGTCTACAAGCTCGACTGGCTGCAGCGGCTGCGGGAGGCCGCTGGATCGTGGCTGGACGGCGAGACGGCGCTCGTCGGCGACTGGAACGTGTGCCCCACCGACGAGGACGTCTTCGACCCGGCGCAGTTCCGCAACTCGACCCACGTGACCCCCGCCGAGCGGGCGGCGTTCCACGCCTTCCTCGAGGACGGCTACGCCGAGGTCACCCGCAAGCACGATCCCGGCTACACCTACTGGGACTACTACCGGCAGCGGTTCGAGCGGGACCGCGGGCTCAAGATCGACTTCGTGCTCGCCTCGCCGGCGCTGGCTGCGAGGGTGACGAGCGCATTCGTCGACCGCGAGGAGCGGGCTGGCGCAGGTGCCTCCGACCACGCCCCGGTGGTCGTCGACCTGGCTTCGGTGGTCGAGTAGCGAGCGCAGCGAGCGTTTCCAGACCCGGCCTCCCGGCCGTTGTCGGTGCCTTCGGCCATGATCGGCGCATGGAGACGCAGACCCTGACCGCCCTGCTGGTCGCGCTGGCGATCGGCCTGGGGCTGGGCGTGCTGGTCGGCTGGCTGGGGGCGCGGTCCCGGCCGGCGGCGGACGCCACGCGCGAGACGCTGGTCGCGGCGCTCGAGCAGCGGGCGGGCGACGAGGCGGCCGTCCGCGAGGGGCTCGAGCGGCTGCACGACCAGATGCGCGACCTCGAGCACGCTCGGGCGACGTGGCAGGGCCAGCTGAGCCAGCAGGTCGACGACATGCGCGCGACCGCCGACACCCTGCGTCGCGAGACCGCCTCGCTGGCCACCGCGCTGCGCAAGCCCCAGGTGCGCGGCCGCTGGGGCGAGCTGCACCTGCGCCGGGCGGTGGAGCTCGCCGGCCTGGTCGACCGCTGCGACTTCACCGAGCAGGCCAGGCTCGACGGCGGCGCGCTCCGCCCCGACCTCGTGGTGCACCTGGCCGGTGGCAAGTCGATCGTCGTCGACTCCAAGGTCCCGCTCGACGCCTTCCTCGACGCCGCCCGCGTCGACCCCTCCGACCGTGACGCCGACGCGGTGCGCGCCGCCCACCTCGACCGCCATGCCCGCCAGCTGCGCACCCACGTCGACTCGCTGGCCGCGAAGTCCTACTGGCGGTCGCTGCCGGAGTCGCCGGAGTTCGTGGTGCTGTTCGTGCCGGCCGAGGCGTTCCTCTCCGCGGCCCTCGAGGCCGACGGAGACCTGATCGACCACGCCGCCGGCCGCCAGGTGGTGCTGGCGACCCCGACCACCCTGATCGCGCTGCTCCGCACGGTCGCCCACGGCTGGACGCATGAGGCCCTCGCTGGGCAGGCCGCGGAGGTTCAGCGGCTGGGCCGCGAGCTGCACGAGCGGCTGGCGACGATGGGCGGACACCTCGACCGGGTCGGCCGCTCCCTGCGCGCCGCGGTCACGTCCTACAACCAGGCCGTGGGGTCGCTCGAGGGGCGCGTGCTGGTGACGGCGCGCCGGTTCGGCGAGATGGGTGTGGCGCACGGCGAGCTGCCCTCCCCCGGCCAGGTCGAGCAGGTGCCGCGGACGCTGGGAGCGCCGGAGTTCGAGGCGCTCGAGGTCGACTCGCTCGCCGAGCGGGACGACGAGGCCCTGGCCCAGCAGGCGCGACCCGGCGCGGCGCGCCGGGCGCGGGGGGCGTGACGGGCGGCCTACGGTGGACGGCGTGAGCCAGCAGGGACCCCTGTGGCAGGACCGCGTGTGGCGGCACGGCGTGGAGCGGCCCGGTCAGCTGGTGACGCTCGCGATCGCCGTCGTGCTCACCCTCGTGGCGATTGACGTGCTGCTCGTCGGGCAGCTGAGCTACTTCTTCGACCTGGGCTTCGTCACGGCCTGCCTCGGCCTGGCCCTGCTGGTGCGGCCCCGCGAGTTCCTGCTCCTGGCGGCGCTGCCCCCGCTGGTGATGGTGGCCGTCTTCGCGCTGCTCGCTCCCCTCGACCCCGACGTGGTCGCCGAGCCCGGAGACAACGTCGTGCAGGCGCTCGTCTCCGGGATCGCCCACCACAGCGGCGCGCTGGTGGCCGGCTATGCCCTCTTCCTCGGCTGTCTGGTGCTGCGGCACCGCAGCCTCCGGCGCGGCTGACCCAGCCGGGTCAGGCCCCGAAGCGGACGACGTCCCCGGCCCCCCGGCGTACGACCTCGGGCTCGCCCGACGACCAGTCGACCACCGAGGTCGGCTCGGCCGAGGTCTCCCCCGCCTCGATGACGAGGTCGACGCTGTGGTCGAGCTCCTCCTTGATCTCCCACCCCATGGTGCGGGCCTGCTGCTCGCCGGGCAGGATCAGGGTGCTGGTGAGGATCGGCTCGCCGAGCTCGGCGAGCAGGGCCTGCACGAGCACGTGGTCGGGGATCCGCACGCCGACGGTGCGCTTCTTGGGGTGCATCAGCCGCTTCGGCACCTCGCCGGTGGCGGGCAGGATGAACGTGTAGGGGCCGGGCGTCGCCGCCTTGATCGCCCGGAACGCCGCGTTGTCGATGTGCACGAACTGCCCGAGCTGGGCAAAGTCGCAGCACATCAGCGTGAAGTGGTGGCGGTCGTCGAGGTCTCGGATCTTGAGGATGCGGTCGCGGCCGTCGCGGTTGCCGAGCTGGCAGCCGAGGGCGTAGCCCGAGTCGGTCGGGTAGGCGATCAGCGCGTCGTCGCGCAGCGCCTCGACCACCTGTGACACCAGGCGAGGCTGCGGGTTGTCGGGATGTACGTCGAGGAAGCGCGCCATCTCCGCTCGGCCTCAGCCCTGGCTCTTCGAGGCGGCCCGCAGGTCGCGTCGCAGCTCCGGAGGCAGCGCGAAGATGAGGGACTCCTCGGCCGAGTGGACGGCCTTGGCGTCGGGATAGCCCCGCTCGGCGAGGAAGGCCAGGACGCCCTGGACGAGCTCCTCCGGCACGGACGCCCCGGAGGTGACCGACACGGTCATCACCCCGTCGAGCCAGGCCTCGTCGATCTCGGATGCGTCGTCGACGCGGTGGGCCGAGCGGGCGCCCGCCTCCAGGGCGACCTCGACGAGGCGCACCGAGTTGGACGAGTTGCCGGAGCCGACCACGATCACCAGGTCGGCGTCCTTGGCGATCTCCTTGACCGCGAGCTGACGGTTCTGGGTGGCGTAGCAGATATCGTCGCTCGGCGGGTCGAGCAGCGCGGGGAAGCGCTCGCGGATCGCGGCGACGGTCTCCATCGTCTCGTCGACCGACAGGGTCGTCTGCGACAGCCAGGCGACCCGCTCGGGGTCACGCACCTTGATCTTCGCGACGTCGTCCGGGCCCTCGACCAGCTGGATGTGGTCGCGTGCCTCGCCGGCAGTGCCCTCGACCTCCTCGTGACCGGCGTGGCCGATCAGGAGGATGTCGTAGTCGTCGGAGGCGAAGCGGCGCGCTTCGTGGTGCACCTTGGTCACCAGCGGGCAGGTCGCGTCGATGGTCTTGAGGCCGCGGGTGGCCGCTTGCTCGTGGACGAGGGGCGAGACGCCATGGGCGGAGAAGACGACGGTCGCCCCCTCGGGGACCTCGTCGAGCTCCTCGACGAAGACGGCGCCCCGCTCCTCGAGGGTCGCGACGACGTGCTTGTTGTGGACGATCTGCTTGCGCACGTAGACGGGGGCGCCGTAGACGTCCAGGGCCTTCTCGACGGTGATGACGGCCCGGTCGACGCCCGCGCAGTAGCCGCGCGGCGCGGCCAGCAGAACGTTCCTGGCGGACTCGGGGTCGAGCACGGGGGGCAGTCCGAGGTCGGTCGTCATGGCGCCGAGTCTAGGCGGATCGCCTAGCCCCGGCCGACCAGCCAGCCGGCGAGCGCGGCCAGCCCCGCGATGACCACGAGCAGGACGAGGGCGAGCGTGAGCAGCCTCACCCGGCTGGACCACCACTCCCGGGTCGCCTCGACCTCCGCCCTGAAGGTCGCGCGCGCCTCCTCGAGGTCGGTGGCCAGGGCAGAGGCCCGCTGCTCAGCGGCGACCCGCTCCTCCATGGCCGCCTGGGCGATGGTGGTGTGGTGCAGGACGATCTTCTCCACGGCCTGCCGCTCCGCCGCGCGCGCGGCGGCCTGCGACTCCGCGTACCCGCGCGCCTCGGCGTGCTCGGCCGCCTGCTCGTCGGCGGCCAGCCGGGCGGCGTACGACTCCTCGGCGGCGGCACGGAGCTCGGCCAGCCTGGCCTTCGCGTCGGCGAGCAGGCCCTGGAGGTGCCCCTCGGCCTCGGCGCGGGCGGCGGCCGCGGCGTCGGCTGCAGCGGCGGACGCCTGCGCGGCCTCCTCGGCTGCCGTGCGGGCGGCGAGGGCCCGGGCGGCGACCTCCTCGGCCTGGGTGCGGGCCTCCGTGGCGGCGAGCGCGTCGGCTTCCGCGACCGTGCGGGCGTCAGCGAGCTCGGCCGCCTTCTGCTCGGCCGCGAGGCGCGCCTCACCGGCGCTGGCGACCTCGCCGGTCAGCGTGGCGAGCCGCCCGGTCCAGGCCTCCTCGTCCGCCTGCCGCTGGGCCAGGTGGTCGGCGACGGCCCGCTCGGCGGCTGCGAGGGCCTCGTGCGCGGCGGTCGCCTGCTCGACCGCGTCACGGGCGCGGGCCTCGGCAGTGTCGCGGGCGGCGATGGTGTCGGCGAGGGCACGCTCCGCGAGGACGCGGTCGGCGACGTGCTCCGCCGCGATGCGCTCAGCTGCCTCGCGCAGCACCTGGGCGCGGGCCGCCGCCGCGGTGTGCCTGGACACCTGCGAGGACGCCTCCTCCAGCGAGCGGGGCTCGGGCAGCGGCTGGGGCACGAGGTAGTCCTCGGGGCGAACGGAGGGCGTCCGCGGGGACTGGTCACTGGACATCGACGCGAGGCTATCGATGTACGCCGCGGCGTGTGGGGCCGGCCCACTGTGACGTTCGCCCGCACGGCCGACGGCCAGGGCCACAGCAGGCGCCTGTCGCCCCCTGCCTGTCGGTGGCGTCGCCTAGGGTCGAGGCCGTGCCCTCCCTCCGTGAGTCCACCCCCGAGTCGCCCGCGCCCGTGCGCGCGGTGGCCAATGCGGTGGCGCAGTGGATCGACCGCCTGGGCGCGGTCTGGGTCGAGGGCCAGATCGCACAGGTGACCCGCCGGCCCGGAGTCGGCACCGTTTTCATGACGCTGCGCGACACGGTCGCCGACATCTCGGTGACGCTCACCTGCCAGCGGTCGCTGTTCGACTCGCTCAACCCTCCGCTCGTCGAGGGGGCGAGCGTGGTCGTCCATGCCCGGCCGTCGTTCTACGCCAACCGCGGGTCCTTCTCGCTCGCCGCCCGCGACATCCGGATGGTCGGCCTGGGCGAGCTGCTCGCCCGGCTCGAGCGGCGTCGCCAGCTGCTCGCCGCCGAGGGTCTGTTCGCCGCCGAGCTCAAGCGCGACCTGCCCTTCCTGCCGGGCGTCGTCGGGCTGGTGACGGCTCCTGGCAGCGCCGCCGAGCGCGACATCCTCGACAACGCGCGCCGCCGCTGGCCCTCGGTGCGGTTCGACGTGGTGCACGCCGCCATGCAGGGCCCGCGCTGCGCAGCCGAGGTGATGGACGCCCTCGACCGGCTGGAGCGGCGGCCCGAGGTCGACGTCGTGGTCGTCGCCCGTGGCGGCGGCTCGGTCGAGGACCTGCTCCCCTTCTCCGACGAGGCTCTGGTCCGAGCCGTGCACGCGATGCGCACGCCGCTGGTCTCGGCGATCGGCCACGAGCAGGACCAGCCGTTGCTCGACCTGGTCGCCGATGTGCGCGCCTCGACGCCCACCGATGCGGCCAAGCTGGTCGTCCCCGACATGGCCGAGGAGCTGCGCGGCGTCACCTGGGCCCGCGACCGGCTGCGCCAGCTCGTCGTCCAGCGGGTTGCCCGTGAGCAGGAGCTGCTCGACCAGCTGCGCGCCCGGCCGGCGATGGCCGACCCCCGCGTGCTGCTCGACGCCCGCTGGTCGGAGGTCGCCGAGCTGCGAGACCGCGCCCGGCGCTGCCTCTCCCAGCGGATCGACCGGGCCGCCGACGACGTCGGCCACCACCGCGCCCGGGCCCGCGCCCTGTCGCCCCTCGAGACGCTGCGCCGGGGCTACGCCGTGCTCCAGGACGCGGACGGCCACGTCGTCACGTCCGTGAGCGCGCTCGCCACCGGCGCCCCCGTGAGCGTCCGGGTCGCCGACGGCCGGGTGCATGCCACCACCACCACGATCGAGCCGCTCGACGCGAACGGGTCCCAGACTGCAGCGGCACAGACAGGCCACCAGGAGGACGGCGATGACTGACAAGACGGTGCGCGACGAGGAGGGGCAGCCGCTCGGCTACGAGGCCGCCCGCGAGGAGCTCATCGACGTGGTGCGGCGCCTCGAGGCGGGCGGCTCGACGCTCGAGGAGTCGCTCGCCCTGTGGGAGCGCGGCGAGCAGCTCGCGCGGGTCTGCCAGGACTGGCTGGACGGAGCTCGCAAGCGGCTCGACGACGTGATCGGCGAGCAGCCGGAGTAGCGTCCGGCGCGCCTCAGCGGGTCAGCGAGGTGACGTAGGCCTCGATCTCCGCGGCGGGCGCGGAGCCGTAGACGAGCACCGACTGCCGTCCCACCGTCGCGGTGTAGCCGGTGTCCCCGCCCTCGTCGGACCACGACTGCCACTCCCGGGCCACCGGCGAGTCGAGGGTGAGGGCATCGCCCTCGGCGGCCTCGGCGTCGACGTACTCCTCCGCCAGCGACTCAGCGCTCGCGTCGGCCTGCCGGATCCCGACGAAGTCCCCCTCGTCGGTGAGCACGCCCAGGCCCCAGCTGTCCCGCTCCCCGGGCACGACGTCGATGCTCGTCGCGATCCAGCCCTCGGGCAGCCGCGGGGGGTGCACCGGCCGGCTGCCGGCGGCCTGCAGCTGCTCCACGGCGGCGAGGTAGTCGATCGGCTCGGGCTCGATCTCCAGCTCCTCGCGGTTGAGCGCCCGGAACGCCACGAAGGCGCCGATCGCCAGGAGCGTGACGATGAGGGCACCGATGAGTCCGGACGTGGACCGCTGGTACCTGCCGGGCTGCTCGCTCACGCCGCTCATCCTCCCAGCGGCGCGATGGTCCGTGACGATCGGACCCTGCCGACCGGCTGACGAGGGTCCGATCGTCGCGGACCATCCCAGCGAGGAATCGTGCGCAGATGCGCCGACTCGGGTGAGCTTTCATGCGCAGATGCGCCGACTCGCTGGGCAAAGGCTCCGCAGATGCGGCAGGATGCAGGCATGCCCAGGTACCGGTTCGCGGAAGCCGCCGAGCTGCTCGGCGTGAGCGACGACACCGTACGGCGCTGGGTCGAGGCCGGCCGCCTGCGGGCCCGGCCAGCCGACGAGCACGGGCCTGCGCGCGTGGAAGGCGCCGACCTGGCGGCCTTCGCCGAGTCGCTGGTCCACGAGCCCGACCGGGACCAGACCCGGGCCAGTGCCGTGAGCGCCCGCAACCGGCTCGTCGGCATCGTCACCCGGGTCAAGCGCGACCACGTGATGAGCCAGGTCGAGATGGTCTGCGGCCCCTACCACCTCACCTCCCTGATGAGCACCGATGCCGCGGACGAGCTCGGCCTCGAGCCGGGCGTGCGCGCGATTGCGTCGGTCAAGTCCACCAACGTCGTCGTGGAGGTGCCGTGAGGCTGCTGGCAGCCCTGGCCCTCGTGCTCCCCCTGGCCGCCTGTGGGGGTGGCGACCAGGGGAAGGGCGACGCCGGGCAGCTCACCGTGCTGGCGGCCGCCTCGCTCACCGGCACGTTCACCGAGCTCGCGGAGGAGTTCGAGGACCGGCACCCCGGCGTCGAGGTCGAGCTCGCGTTCGGCTCCTCGACCACCCTCGCCCAGCAGGTCGCGGAGGGGGCGCCCGGCGACGTGCTCGCCACCGCCGACCTGGCCGCGATGGACCTCGCCGGGGACGCGGTCGACACCGACGCGACGGTCCGTGGCTTCGTCCGCAACGCGCTGGTCCTGGTGACTCCCCCCGACGACCCGGCAGGGATCGACGGGCTGGACGACCTGGCCGGCGAGGACGTGGACTACGTGGTCTGTGTCGACACCGCCCCCTGCGGCAGGGTCGCTGCTGCCGTGCTCGCCGAGGCGGGCGTCACCACCGACCCGGCGAGCGAGGAGGTCGACGTCAAGGCCGTGCTCGCCCGGGTGACCGCCGGTGAGGCCGACGCGGGGCTGGTCTACGCGACCGACGCGGTGGCCGCGGGCGACGCCGTACGCCGCGTCGACCTGCCGGAGCTCGCCGCCGCGACCACCGACTACGCCATCGCCCCGCTGGCCGACGGCGACAGCGACCTGGCCGCCGACTTCCTCGACCTGATCGCCTCGGACGAGGGGCGCGGGGTCCTCGAGGACGCCGGGTTCGTGGTGCCGTGAGTGTCCGGCTAGGCCGCATCCCGCTGGCGCTCTCGGTGCCCGCGACGCTCGCGGCACTCCTGCTCGTGCTGCCGCTGGTGACCCTCGTCCTGGACACCCCGTGGCGAGACTTCGGCGGCCACCTCGTCTCCGAGGCGGTGCGTGACGCGCTGTGGATCACCGGGCTGACCAGCGTGCTCGCCGTGGTGGCCTGCCTGGTCGCCGGCACCCCGCTGGCCTGGGTGCTGGCCCGTGTCGACTTCCCCGGCCGGCGGGTGCTGCGTGCGCTCGTCACGGTGCCGCTGGTGCTGCCGCCCGTGGTGGCCGGCGTCGCCCTCACCACCGCGCTGGGCCGCACCGGGGTGATCGGCGGGCCGCTGCACGAGCTCACCGGGTTCGCCGTCCCGTTCACCACGGCCGGCGTGGTCATCGCCCACACGTTCGTGGCGCTGCCGTTCTACGTGCTCGCGGTCGAGGGTGCCCTGCGCACCTCGGGAGAGGCGTACGACGTGGTCGCGGCCACGCTGGGTGCCGACCGCTGGACCACCTTCCGCCGGGTGACGCTGCCACTCGCCATGCCGGGCGTGGTCGCCGGCGCCGCGCTGAGCTGGGCCCGCTCGCTCGGCGAGTTCGGCGCCACGATCACCTTCGCCGGCAACTACCCCGGCACCACCCAGACCATGCCCAGCCTGATCTACACGGCCCTGCAGGGCGACCCGGCCGTGGCCCAGACCCTCAGCATGGTGCTGCTGGTCGGCTCCCTGGCGGTCATCCTGGGCCTGCGGCACCGCTGGCTGGTGGCCCCGTGACCCGCGCGCCCGGTCTGGCCGCACAGGTGGAGGTGCGGGGCCGGGTGGTGGCCGAGGTGCACGCCGAGCCGGGCGACGTCGTGGTGGTGATCGGTCCCAACGGCGCCGGCAAGTCGACCCTGCTCCGGGCGCTGGCGGGCGTCGTCCCGATGTCGGGCAGGGTCGAGGTGGCGGGGGTCGACTGGACCACCCTGCCCGTCCCGGCGCGCCGGCTCGGCTACGTCGTCCAGGACCGCTCGCTCTTCCCGCACCTGACCGCCCTGGACAACGTCGCCTTCGGGCCCCGGGCCCGCGGCGTACCCCGCCACCTGGCCGAGCAGACGGCGCGTGCCTGGCTGGACCGCTTCGGCGTGGGAGACCTCGCCCACCGGAGGCCGCGCGAGCTCTCCGGCGGGCAGGCACAGCGGGTCGCGATCGCCCGGGCACTCGCCACCGAGCCCGACCTGCTGCTCCTCGACGAGCCGTTCGCCGGCCTGGACGTCGGAGTGGCCGCAACCCTCCGGCTCGAGCTGGCGCGGCACCTCGCGGCCTACTCGGGTGTCGCGCTGCTCGTCACCCACGACGCGCTCGACGCCGTGACCCTGGGCAGCCAGGTCGTCGTGCTCGACGGCGGCCGCGTCGCCCAGACCGGGAGCCCGCAGGACGTGGCCGCCCGGCCGCGGACGGAGCACGTGGCCCGGCTCGTGGGGCTGAACGTGCTGCGCGACGGCGACACGTTCACCGCGTTCTCCCCTCGCGACGTCACGGTCAGCCTGGAGCCACCCCACGGCTCCGCGCGGCTGCAGTGGCACGGCAAGGTCTCCAGCGCCGTGCCGCACGGCGACGCCATCCGCCTCCGCGTCGAGTCCTCGCCGCCGCTGCTGGCGGATGTGACGCCCCAAGCAGGCGCGGAGCTGGGTCTTGCTCCGGGGCGCGCGGTGTGGCTGTCGGTCAAGGCCACCGCGGTGGACCGCTACGCGCATGATCCAGCGGGTGGCGCGCCCACCTGAAGGCCGCTCCAGATGGGTACCATGCGGCCATGAGCCCCAGCGAGACTCCGGCACGCCCCGACCGCAACCTGGCCCTCGAGCTCGTGCGGGTGACGGAGGCGGCCGCGATGGCCGCAGGCCGCTGGGTGGGCCGCGGCGACAAGAACGACGCGGACGGCGTGGCCGTCAACGCGATGCGCGTGATGATCTCGAGCATCGGCATGCGCGGCACGGTCGTGATCGGGGAGGGCGAGAAGGACAACGCCCCGATGCTCTACAACGGCGAGCAGGTCGGTGACGGGACCGGGCCGGAGTGCGACGTCGCGGTCGACCCGATCGATGGCACCACGCTGACCGCCAAGGGCATGAACAACGCCATCTCGGTGCTCGCGGTCAGCCCGCGCGGCTCGATGTACGACCCGTCGGCCGTCTTCTACATGGAGAAGCTCGTCACCGGCCCGGAGGCCGCCGACGCCGTCGACATCCGCTACCCCGTCGCCGAGAACATCCACCAGGTCGCGAAGGCCAAGGGCAGCTCGACGCGCGACGTCACCGTGGTGCTCCTCGACCGCCCGCGGCACGCCCGGCTCGTGGAGGAGATCCGCGCGACCGGGGCCCGCATCAAGTTCATCACCGACGGCGACGTCGCCGGCGCGATCATGGCCGCCCGCCCGGACACCGGCATCGACCTGCTGCTCGGCGTCGGCGGCACACCCGAGGGCATCATCGCCGCCTGTGCGATGAAGTGCCTGGGCGGCGTCATCCAGGGTCGTCTGTGGCCGACCGACGACGAGGAGCGCCAGCGCGCCATCGACGCCGGCCACACCCTCGACCCCGAGCACATCCTCACCACGGACGACCTGGTCACCGGTGACGACTGCTTCTTCGTGGCCACCGGCATCACCGACGGCGAGCTGATGCGCGGCGTGCGCTACCGCGCCAACGGCGCGACCACCCACTCACTCGTGATGCGCTCGCGCTCCGGCACGATCCGCAACATCATCTCCGAGCACCAGCTCTCGAAGCTCCGCGACTTCTCCGCGATCGACTTCGACAACTGAGTCGGGCGCTCAACCGGCGGCGTCGAGCCGCGCAGGCCGCAGCGCCCCCAGCACCTCGTCGATGACCCGCGGGTCGACGGCCATCCCCACGTGGGAGGCCCGCACCTCGACCGGCAGCGCAGCCGGGTCGATGCACGCCCGCCAGTCGACGATGCCGTCGCGCCTGCTGTAGATCGCGGTGAAGTCGACGTCGTCGGACAGCGGCGCGCGCGCCTCCTCGAAGCTCTGCCGCGCACACTCCCCCGCCACGCAGTCCACGGACATGAGCCCGGGCACTCCGGCACGGCTCAGCCGGACGAGGGCGTCCAGGCTGGCGGCGAGCGACACGTGGTGCGCCCCGGGCGCCAGCATCGGGCTGCCCATGGTGACGATCCCGGCGACCAGGTCGGGGCGGCGGGCCGCGACCCCGCGGGCCAGCATGCCGCCGAGGCTGTGGCCGACGATCCGCACCCGGGAGCCCCGGCGGTCCGCGATGTGTTCGAGCCGCTCCTCCAGCGCATCCGCCGCGGTGAGCGTGCAGCCGATGTTGGCGTGGATGTGCGAGCGGTAGGTGCGCAGTCCCTGCACGCGCAGCGCCCGGGCCATCAACGCGAGCGAGCCGTCGCCCGCCAGGAAGCCGGGCACGAGGAGGACCGGCTCGTCGCCGCGGCGCGGCGCCCTGGCGGCGTACGGCGTGTGGCGGCGCACGTGGGCCTCGTGCACGGCGCGCCACGCATAGCGACCGACCTCGCCCACGACGCTCGACTCCCGCAGCACCGCGACCGCGGCCGGCGGCTCGAAGCCGTCGGGCCGCAGGAAGTCCGCCAGCACCGACGCGGTGCGGGCGGCAGCCCGGTCAGCGGAGCGTGTGAAGGACGTCACAGCTGTTCACGTTAGCTCGGCGCGTGACCAATACGCGTGATTTCAATCATCCGCGAGCCCGGTGCCGGTGGGGCTGGTGTTCACTGGAAGCATGACGCACCAGCCCGTCTCCGACACGCCCCCGGCGGACCCACGCCGGGCCGGCGTGCCCGTGTCCGAGGAGCTGCGCGCCCGGGTCAACACCCACGTCCAGGCCTCGGGCGTGGAGACCCCGGTCGAGCTGTGCTACCAGACCTTCGGCCGCCCCGATGCCGACCCGCTGCTGCTGGTGATGGGGCTCGGCGGCCCGATGACGTGGTGGGACCCCGACCTCTGCACCCGGCTGGCGCGCGCCGGCTTCTTCGTCATCCGCTATGACAACCGCGACACCGGGCGCTCGACGCGGATCCCGGCGCGCGTCGGACGGCCGCAGATCGTGCGGGCCTTCTCGACCGGCCGGGGACCGGCCCCCTACTCGCTGGGCGACATGGCCGACGACGCGATCGGCCTGCTCGACCACCTCGGCATCGAGGCGGCCCACGTGGCGGGCGTGTCGATGGGCGGGATGATCGCCCAGACGATGGCGATCGAGCATCCCGACCGGGTGCTCTCCCTGGCGAGCGTGATGTCGACCACCGGCGGCCGCACCGTGGGCTGGCAGAGCCCCCGGCTGTTCCCCGCCCTGCTCGCCCCCGCCGGCACCACGCTCGACGCCTACGTGAAGTCGAGCGCCCTGGTGTGGCGCCTGATCGGCTCGCCCGGCTACCCCGGCTCCCCCGAGGAGCGGCGCGCACGGGCCGAGGAGACGTGGGAGCGCGGGTTCAGCGCGAGCGGCGTGCTGCGCCAGATTCTGGCCGTGCTCACCCAGACCAACCGTCGCGCCCGGTTGGCGGAGGTGAAGGTTCCGACCGTGGTGATCCACGGGCTCGCCGACCGGATGGTGCACGTCAGCGGTGGGCGTGCGACGGCCGCGGCGATCGCGGACGCCGAGCTGCTCCTGCTCGAGGGCATGGGCCACGACTTGCCGGCCGGGCTCTTCGACACGTTCACCGAGGCGATCCGGCGCAACGCCGACCGGGCACGGGACTGATCCGGGGTCAGCCGTCGACCCGGTGCGCGCCCGGACCCGGCGTGACCGTGAACGCCACAGGCGGCGTGAAGCCGGCCTCGGCGAAAGCCTCTTCGACCTGCGCCGCGGCGCTCTCGACGGCCTCGGCCTCGAGCAGCCCGATCACGCAGCCGCCGAAACCGCCGCCGGTCATCCGCGCACCCAGCGCGCCGCCGGCCAGCAGCACCTCCACGGCGGTGTCGACCTCCGGCACCGTGATCCGGAAGTCGTCGCGCATCGAGACGTGCGACTGGGTGAGCAGCGGCCCGATCTCCCGCACCCGCCCGGCACGCAGCAGCTCGACGGTCTGGAGCACGCGTGCGTCCTCGGTGACGATGTGGCGGGTGTAGCGCCGCTGCTCCTCCGCCCCCACCCCGTCGAGCCGCGCCAGCGCGGCGTCGAGGTCGTCGATCACGACGTCCCGCAGGGCGGGTACGCCGAGCGCGGCAGCGGCCGCCTCGCAGCCCCGCCGCCGCGCGGCGTACTC
Source organism: Nocardioides gansuensis (assembly GCF_003076135.1). GTDB lineage: Bacteria > Actinomycetota > Actinomycetes > Propionibacteriales > Nocardioidaceae > Nocardioides > Nocardioides gansuensis. The sequence continues at coordinate 165,273 of NZ_QDGZ01000007.1, forward strand.
CCCGTCGGCGTGGGCGTGCGGGGCCCGGCTGTCCACCACGAGCAGGGCCAGGCCCGCCCCGCCGAGGTCGAACGGCACGGGCTCGGCGGCGAGGTCGCGCATGTCGCAGAAGAGCACGTGCCCTTCCCGGCTGCGCAGGGAGGCCAGCTGGTCCATGCCGCCGGTCGGCGCGCCGACCACGTCGTTCTCGACCGCGCGGGAGAGGGCGAGGAGCTCGTCGGGCGCCAGGCCAAGGCCCAGGGCGTCGTCGAGCGCGGTGACGACGGAGCAGACGACCGCGGCCGAGGACGACAGTCCCGCGCCTGACGGCACGTCGCTGTCGACGGTCACCTCGAGCGGCGGCACGTCGACGCCACGGTCGCGAAGGAGCCAGGCCGCGCCGAGCACGTAGCGCGCCCAGTCGGGGACCGCGGGAGCCTCGGCGAGACCGGTGAGGGGGATGGCCACCTCGCCGTCCACCTGCGCCGAGCCGGCCCGGAGGCCGTCGCCTCCGGGCCGGACCGTCGCCGTGCAGGACGCCGCGATGGCGAACGGCAGGGTGAAGCCGTCGTTGTAGTCGGTGTGCTCCCCGATCAGGTTGACCCGACCGGGGGCACGCCACGTCGCCACAGGCGATGTCTCCGGCTGCTGATCAGTCAGACAGGCGCTCGCCGGTCTCGGTGTCGAAGACGTGCACGTGGTGCGGGTCGGTGGTCACGTAGATCGTCTCGCCCTTGTGCACGGAGTAGCGGTCGCGGGCGCGGACGATGACGTTGCCGGGCGTGCCCTCGACGTCGCAGGTGCCGTAGACGAACGCGTCGGCGCCGAGCTCCTCGACGACGGTCACCTTCACCGGCAGGCCACCCTCCTCGGCGGACACGATGCGCCACGCCTCGGGACGCACGCCCACGGTGATCTTTCCGCTCATCTTCTTCGAGGCCGTCGGGTCGACGGGCACCAGGTAGTTGCCGAGGCGGGCCTGGCCGCTCTCGTCGGCCGTCGCCTCGATCAGGTTCATCTGCGGCGAGCCGATGAAGCCGGCGACGAAGAGGTTGGCGGGGCTGTCGTAGAGCTTGAGCGGAGTGTCGACCTGCTGGAGGACGCCGAGCTTCATCACGGCCACCCGGTCCCCCATCGTCATCGCCTCGACCTGGTCGTGGGTGACGTAGACCGTGGTGACGCCGAGGTCGGCCTGCAGCTTGGCGATGTCCGTGCGGGTCTGCACGCGCATCTTCGCGTCGAGGTTGGACAGCGGCTCGTCCATGCAGAAGACCTGCGGCTGGCGGACGATCGCGCGGCCCATCGCGACGCGCTGGCGCTGGCCACCGGAGAGTGCCTTCGGCTTGCGGTCGAGGAACTGCTCGAGACCGAGGATCTTGGCCGCCTCGGCGACCCGCTTGTCGCGCTCGGCCTGCGGCATCTTCGCCATCTTCAGGGCGAAGGCCATGTTGTCGCGCACCGACATGTGCGGGTACAGCGCGTAGTTCTGGAACACCATCGCGATGTCCCGGTCCTTCGGCGCCACATGGGTGACGTCGCGGTCGTCGATGAAGATGCGACCGGAGTTCACCTCCTCCAGCCCCGCCAGCATCCGCAGGGAGGTTGACTTGCCGCAGCCGGACGGCCCGACGAGCACCATGAACTCCCCGTCCTCGATCTCCAGGTCGAGGCCCGGCACCGCCGGCTCATCGGCTCCGGGATACCACCGTTGCGCCTTCTCGAAACGAACAACACCCATGACTGAACTCCTTCACCGGCAGGTACGTGCCGGACGATCCGTAGTGAAGTGACGCCACCGTAGAGGTGACGTCGCTCACACTAGTGCACACGGACCGCCCGGATCACCTGCGCCGTCTCAGGTGACAGGACGGGCAGACGCACCCCGAGGCTGCCCAGCACCGCGCCGGGGACCACGAGCCCGTCGCTCTCCAGCCACGAGGTGGCGAGGTCGGCCCGGTGCGCGTCGTCGTGCAGCGCGCGTCCCCGGGGCGTCTCGCCCGTCACGCGGTACGTCGCGTCGGCAGCGAGGCCGGGCAGGCGGACCGCGGCCGGGTGCTGGGTCGCTGTCGCGGCGACCGTCGCCGCGACGTACCAGGCCTCACCCGCGTCCTCGGCGACGAGGCCGGTGACCACGACCGCGGGGTCGGGGTGGTCCGCGTGCACGAGCCGGCCGGTGGGCACGAGCGGCCGGACCCGCTTGTGGAGGTCGACCCAGTCGCGGACCGCGGCCCGGTCGTCCGGCGTGATGCGGGAGAGGTCCCACTCGATGCCGAGGTGGAAGAGCAGGGCGGTCGCGCCCCGGTAGCCGAGGCTGTGCCGGCGGCCGGTCGTGTGGGCGACGGGCCCGCCGATGTGCGAGCCGATCAGCTCCGGCGGCACCAGCATCGACGTCCAGGTCTGCAGGTGCTGGCGCTCGAGCGCGTCGATGGTGTCACTGGGCCAGATCCGGTCGGTGCGGGCCAGGATCTCGGCGTCCACCCGTCCTCCCCCGCTGGCGCAGCTCTCGATCTCGAGGGCGGGATGGGCCTCGCGGAGCTCGTCGAGCAGCCGGTGGAGCGCCTGGGTCTGCCCGTGTACGGCCGGCCGCCCGGCGTGGGAGACGTCGACGAGGTCGCGGTTGTGGTCCCACTTGAGGTAGGAGATGTCATAGTCGTCGAGCAGTGCCGTCAGCCCGTCCCGCACGTGCGCATAGGCCTCGGGCACCTGCAGGTCGAGCACCTGCTGGAACCGCCACTCCTCCGGCAGCGCCGTGCGCCCGCGCAGGATCCAGTCGGGATGCGCCCGGGCCAGCTCGGAGTCCTCGTTGACCATCTCCGGCTCCACCCACAGGCCGAAGTCCATGCCCAGCGCGTGCACGCGCTCGATGAGCGGGTGGAGCCCCTTGGGCCAGACCTCCGGGTCGACCTGCCAGTCGCCGAGTCCGGCCCGGTCGTGCCGGCGGCCCAGGAACCACCCGTCGTCGAGCACGAACCGCTCCGCGCCGACCTCGGCGGCGGCCTCGGCCAGGGCGCCGAGCCGGTCGAGGTCGTGGTCGAAGTATGCGGCCTCCCAGGTGTTGACCACCACGGGCCGCACACTGCGCGTGCGGGGCGACTGCGCCCGCAGCGCGGCGTGCAGCCGGGCCGCCATCCCGTCCAGCCCGACGACGCTGTAGGACCCGAGCACGCGGGGCGATGTGTAGGACTCCCCCGGCTCCAGCACGACCTCGCCCGGACCGAGCAGCTCACCGCTGCCGAGCACGCACTCGCCCTCCGGCGTGCGCTCGGCGTACGTCGTGTGGTCGCCGCTCCAGGCGGTGTGCACGCCCCAGAGCTCGCCGTGCCCGAAGCCGAAGCCCGGGACGCCGGCCACCATCACCAGCGAGGCGTCGTGGCCGGTGCGGCCGTGCCGCGACTCGCGCACGTGGGTGCCCTGGACCCACGGATGCCGCTGCGGGTGGCGCTCGCGGGTCCACCGTCCGGTGAGGTCGAGGAGCTCGGTGGCCTGCGGCGCCACGGGGAGCACCGTGCGTACGGCCACCAGCTGCAGCGGCCCGGCACCGGAGTTGGTCACCCGGGTGCGAGCCGTCAGCAGCCCGCCCTCGTCGAGGGAGAGGGTCACCTCCACGTCCCAGCCCGCCTCGCGGTCGGAGCCGGTCAGGGTCAACGTGCCGGCGTCGTCGTCGGCGACGCTCCAGTCGTCGAGGCGAGGCGCCACGGGGCCGGAGGTGGCGCCGGGCCGGACCCCCTCGAGGGCCGGGGTGCCGCTGAAGCCGCGGACCACCTGCGGCACCACGCCGGACCAGCGGGGCCGGTCGAGCGCAGAGTGCGGGACCCCGGGCCGATGCAGGGCGCCGAGCGCGGCGAGCTGCTCGGGATCGAGCGGTCCGAGGGCGGCGCCCCAGTGGGCGATGACGGGCTCTCCCGACGGAGAGGGCGTGAGCACCAGGCTCACGCCCTCCCGCATCAGGTGGACAGGTGCGAAGGTCACCGCACCATCTTCTCGGCACTCACCCCTTCACCGCACCCGAGGTGAGGCCTCGGACGAAGTAGCGCTGGAGCGCGAAGAAGACCGCCATCGGCAGCACCATCGACACGAACGCGCCCGCCGTGAGCAGCTCGGCCCCCTGGCCCTGCGTGCCCAGCAGCTGCTGCAGCTGGACGATCACCGTGGCGTTCCCGGAGTTGAGGAACAGCTTGGCGATCAGCAGGTCGTTCCACACCCACAGGAACTGCAGGATCGCGAACGCCGCGATCACCGGCACCGACATCGGCACGATCAGCTTCCAGAAGGTCTGGAAGTGGGTGGCCCCGTCGATCTTGGCCGACTCGATCACGGTGCGCGGCAGGGTCGCCATGTAGTTGCGGATCGTGTAGATGGCCAGGGGCATACCGAAGCCGGTGTGCAGCAGCCAGACCGAGATGTACTGGCCCGAGATGCCGAGCCCACGCGGACCGAGGATGTCGAGCATCGGCGCGAAGGCCACCTGGATCGGCACCACCATCACGGCCACGATCGACACGAACAGAAGGTCCTTGCCCCGGAAGTCCATGAACGAGAACGCGTACGCCGCGAACGCGGCGAACATGATCGGGATGACCGTGGCCGGGATGGCCACGACGAGGCTGTTGATGAAGCCCGTCCCCATGTCCTGGCCCTCGAAGACACCCGAGTAGTTGGCTGTCGTCCAGTTGGCCGTGATGGGGTTGAGCAGGGCGCTCCACCAGCCCGTGCTCGCCGCGTCCTCGCGGGTGCGGAACGAGGTGACCAGGAGCCCCAGGGTGGGCATCGTCCACAGGAGGCAGAGCAGCACCATGACGACGATGGCGAAGATGCTGCGTGGCCGCCCGTCGCTCATCCTGCGCCTGCGGCTGGGCTTCTTCTCGACGGTGGCCGTCGTGACGTTGGCGGACGTCGTGCTCATCGTCCTGCCTCCTCTTCCCTGAAGTGGCGGACCTGGTACCAGAGCACCGGCAGGACCGCGATCAACAGGATCACCACGATGGCCGCGGCCTGGCCGGCCTGGTCGTCGGCGAACAGCCGGTTGAAGAACAGGTTGGCGATCACGTTGCTCTTGAAGTTGCCGTTGGTCAGCACGTAGACGATGTCGAAGACCTTGAGCACCAGGATCAGCACCGTGATGAACACGGTGATAATCGTGCCCTTGATCTGGGGGATGACCACCTGCCAGAAGATCTGGAGCTCGGTGGCGCCGTCGATGCGAGCGGCCTCGATCGTGTCCTCGGGGACCCCCTTGATCGCCGACGACAGCAGGATCATCGCGAAGCCGACCTGGAGCCAGATCAGGATGACCATCATCAGGATCGAGTTGAGCCGCGCCGTCGACGTGTTGAGCCAGGCGACGGGGTCACCACCGAATGCGGCCCAGATCGCGTTGAGCAGGCCGGTCGTGTCGAAGGCGTAGACGAGCAGCCAGATCGCCGAGGCACCGACGAACGAGATCGCCATCGGCGCGAAGATGACGCTCTTGGCGATCTTCTCGCCCTGGGGCGTCAGCTTGTCGGCCAGCACTGCGACCACCACGCCGATCGCCACGGTGACGGCCGGCACGATCAGCAGCCACAGGACGTTGTTGAGGATCGAGTCGCGGAACTCCTGCGAGCCGAAGATGTCCTGGTAGTTCTGCAGGCCGACGTACTCCGTGCTGTCCGCGTTGGCGAAGGAGTAGTTGATCGTCTGGATCGTCGGGTAGAGCAGCATCAGCGCGATGGCACCGAAGCCCGGGAACAGGTACGCGTACGGCGTCGCCTTCTCGGACATCCGCTCGGGCAACCCCTCCACCGCCATGTTGAGGAACAGGAAGAAGAGGTAGGCGCCGCCCACGCCGGCCACCAGCGCCAGGGCGCCGATCAGGATCTTGCTGTTGGCGAACCACTCCGGGTAGTAGGCGAAGGCCAGGAAGAGGTTGCCCACCAGCCACGCGACCGCGACCATGCCGACGATGCCGATGCCCAGCTTGACCGGGTCGGCCCCCCGGGGCGCCGAGATCTCGCGGCTCTCGGTGGGATCCGGCCCGCTCGTCGTCTCCACACTCCGGGCGGTCACTGCTCCTCACCCTCCGCGGGCCAGCTCTCCTCGAGGGCGTCAAGGGTCTCCTGGGTCGAGGCGCCGTCGATCCACTTGACCATCTCGGTCCAGAAGGTGCCCGAGCCCACCGACTTCGGCATCAGGTCCGAGGCGTCGTAGCTGGTGGCCGAGGCCTGGTAGGCCATGTCGGCGATCGCCCGTGTGACGTCATCGGGGTAGTGGCTGCCGTCGAACGTCGCGTGCGGGGACAGCCAGCCGCCGGCCTGTGCCCACTCGGCGCCGAACTGGTCGGAGCTGAGGAACTGCATGAACTCTTGGACGTCCTCGTCGTTGCCGTTGAAGACCGCGGCGTAGTCGCCGCCGACGAGCGTGGGGTCACCGTCGTACCCGCCCTCGAAGCGTGGGAACTTGAAGACGCCCAGCTCCTCGTCCAGCACGTCCTGGATCTCGGCCGGGTAGAAGCCGATGGCGAAGTTGCCCTGACGCTCCATCCAGCACTTGGGACCGGCCTGGTCGAACATCGGCAGGCCAGCCTCGGCGAAGGGCGTGTTGAGGATCGCCCTCTTGCCGCCGAGCACCATGCCCTCGCCCTTGGCGATCTCGCCATAGGCGTCCAGTGCCGTGGCGATGACCGGGTCGCTGAACGGAATCTGGTGGTCGACCCACTGGTCGTAGACGTCGGGGCCGGCGGTGACCAGCACCATCTGCTCGAGTCCGTCGGTGCCGACCCACCCGGTGGCCTGGGCCGACTCCCAGCCCATGCACCAGGGTGTCTCACCCTGGTCGACCAGGTCCTGGCTGAACTTCATCAGGTCCTGGTAGGTCTCGAACTCGGTCGGGTGGCCCGCCTGCTCCCAGGCCTTCTTCGGGTAGTAGACGACGCTCTTGACCGCCATCCGCATCGGGGCGCCGTAGACGCGGCCCTCGAAGCGCGCGAAGTCGAGGAAGCCCGGCACGAGCGTGCGGTCGAGCGCGTCGTAGTCGAGGAAGGTGTCGATGGGCTGGACGGCTCCCTCGTCGACGAACTCGGCCAGGCCGCCCGGCTGCGGGAAGATGCCGATGTCGGGGCTGTCACCGCTGCCGACCCGGGTCTTGATGGTGGTCGTGAAGTCCTGGTCGGCGGTGTATTCGACATCGATCCCGGACTCCTCCTCGAAGGCCGCGATGCTCGCCTCGAAGGACTCCTGCTCGACGCCGCCGAAGGCACCGAGGACGACGACCTTGCCGTCGCCGTCCGCCTGGGCGTTGTCCACGAAGCCGCTGAGACCAGCTCCTTCACCCTGGCCTCCCACCGGCGACTGCAGGCAGCCCGTGGTGGTCAGCGCGGCGGCCAGGCCGAGGCCGAGCGCGGCGACGCGACGCCTGTTCCCTGTGCGCATGTGCCATCCCTTCTTCGCATGGTGCGACGGGCCCCCTGGACACCGGGCTGCCGGCTCTCCGAGCCCGGACGGCCCCCTGTGAGCGCCGTCACAGTATGGACAAGAGTTCTACTCGGGTGCGCTGGCAATGTCCACGACCGCCGCCCGCGAGGCGGGTTCTGCGTAGATCGTGCCGCCCCACTCGACGAACTCGGCCGACTTCTCGCGGAACCTCTCGCGCACGTCCTGGCTGATCCGCATGGAGCAGAACTTCGGCCCGCACATCGAGCAGAAGTGCGCCGTCTTGGCGCTCTCGGCCGGCAGCGTCTCGTCGTGGAAGGCCTCCGCGGTCTGCGGGTCGAGCGCCAGTGCGAACTGGTCCCGCCACCGGAACTCGAAGCGGGCCTTCGACAGCGCGTCGTCCCACTCGCGGGCTCGCGGGTGGCCCTTGGCGACGTCAGCGGCGTGGGCGGCGATCTTGTAGGTGATCACACCGGTCTTCACGTCGTCGCGGTCGGGCAGGCCGAGGTGCTCCTTTGGCGTGACGTAGCAGAGCATCGCCGTGCCGTGCCAGGCGATCGTGGCCGCGCCGATCGCCGAGGTGATGTGGTCGTAGCCCGGCGCGATGTCGGTGACCAGCGGACCGAGCGTGTAGAACGGCGCGCCGTGGCACCAGTCCTGCTGCAGGACGACGTTCTCCTCCACCAGGTCGAGAGGGACGTGGCCGGGGCCCTCGACCATGACCTGCACGTCGTACTCCCACGCGCGCTTCGTGAGCTCGGCCAGGGTGCGCAGCTCGCTCAGCTGGGCCTCGTCGTTGGCGTCGGCCGTGGAGCCGGGCCGCAGGCCGTCGCCGAGGCTGAAGCTCACGTCGTACTGCTGGAAGATCTCGCAGAGCTCGTCGAAGTGGGTGTAGAGGAAGTTCTCCTCGTGGTGCGCCAGGCACCACCCGGCCATGATCGAGCCGCCGCGGGACACGATGCCGGTGACCCGGTTGGCGGTCATGGGCACGTAGCGCAGCAGCACACCGGCGTGGATCGTCATGTAGTCGACGCCCTGCTCGCACTGCTCGATGACGGTGTCGCGGAAGATCTCCCAGGTGAGCTTGTCCGCCTCGCCGTTGACCTTCTCGAGGGCCTGGTAGATCGGCACCGTGCCGATCGGCACCGGGCTGTTGCGCAGCACCCACTCGCGCGTCGTGTGGATGTCGTCGCCGGTGGACAGGTCCATCACGGTGTCCGCGCCCCAGGTGACCGCCCAGGTGAGCTTGTCGACCTCCTCGCGGATGCTGCTGGTGACCGCGCTGTTGCCGATGTTGGCGTTGACCTTCACCAGGAACCGCCGGCCGATGATCATCGGCTCGAGCTCGGGGTGGTTGACGTTGGCCGGGATGATGGCCCGCCCGGCGGCGACCTCGCGACGCACGAGCTCGACGTCGCAGCCCTCGCGCAGCGCGACGTACTCCATCTCCCGGGTCACCTCACCGCGCCGGGCGTAGTGCATCTGGGTGACGTGCTGGCCGCGGCGGGGCGCGACCCGCTCGCCCTGCCACTCCTCGCTGGCGGCCCCGCGCCGCAGCGCCGCCCGCCCGTCGTCGCGCAGGTCGGTGCGGCGACCGGCATAGGGCTCGGTGTCGCCGCGCTCCTCGATCCACGCCTCCCGCAGCCGGGGCAGCCCGGCCTCGGGGACGGAGCCGGGGCCGCTGGTGCAGTAGAGCTCGTGCGTCTCCCCGTTGGTGAGGTCGACGCGCGTGAACGGCACGCCGAGCTCTCCTCGGGTGATGCGGGTGTGGGCTTCGTGGACGGTCATCGGTGACTCCTGTCGGTGGTGTGGGCGATCGGGCCCCGGCCGCGGCCGAGGGTCCAGGTGCTGCTGGTGGTGAGCTGGCTGGTGACGTAGTCCGCAGCCCGGAGACACGCGGACACAAGTGCCCCGGCCGAGCGCGGGTCGTGCGGGGACCCGGGTCCGGGAGCGGGGTTGTGTCCGCGTGTCTGCGCGAGAGCGGCGGCGAGGGCGCTGCTGTAGGTGCAGCCGGTGCCGTGGTCGTGGGTGGTGGCGACCCCCGGATGCGCCAGGGGCTCCGGGCGGCCGCCGGGGAGGCACAGCCAGTCGGTGCACTGGGCGGTCTGGTCCCCCGGCTGCCACTGGGGCCCGCCGGTCACGACCACCGCGCCGCCGAGGTCGGCCAGCCGCGCCGCCAGCTCGGCGGGTGGGCCGTCGCGGCCGGCGAGCGCCCGGGCCTCGGCGAGGTTGGGCGTGGACAGGGCTGCGACCGGGAGCAGGACGTCGCGGTACGCCGCGACGACGGCGGCGTCGCCGAGCTCGGCACCGCTGGTGGCCACGAGCACGGGATCGACCACGAGCGGCAGGTGTCCGAGCCGGTCGGCGACCAGGTCGACCACGTCGGCACCGCCGAGCATCCCGGTCTTGACGACCGCGACGGGCAGGTCTGCGACCACGGCGTCGACCTGGGCGGCGACCACGTCGAGCGGCACCCGGTGCACCGCGTGCACCCGTGTGGTGTCCTGCGCCGTGACGGCCGTGACGACACAGGCGCCGTGGCAGCCGAGGTGGCTGAAGGTGGCCAGGTCGGCGGCGATCCCGGCTGCCCCGCCGGAGTCGGTGCCCGCGACCGAGAGCACGACGGGCGGGCTCACCGGGTGGCCTCCAGCAGCCGGGCGACCACGTCGGCCGGCTCGTCGGCCCGCATCACGGCCCCCATCACCGCGACTCCGTGGGCGCCGGCGGCGAGCGCATCCGCGGCGTTGCCGGGGTCGATGCCGCCGAGCGCGAGCACCGGCGCCGGGTGGCTCTCGAGGTCACCGTCGGCCAGGGCGGGTCCGTGGCCCGGCTTGCTCGCGCTCGCGGCGTACGGCGACAGCGTCACCCACCGCGCTCCCTCCTGCGCCGCGCGGGCGACGTCGGCGCGGGAGTGGCAGCTGCGGCCCCAGGGGCCGGCGGCCGGGGCGGCCTGGCTGCCGCCGGCGTGGAGGCCGTGGGCGGCCGGGTCGGGGATCCGGGAGGTGATCGTGGTGAGCGACGGGATGCCGGCCAGCGCCTCGACGAGCGCGTGCCGGGCCTCGGCGCCGAGGTCGTGCTCGCGCACGACCACCCACTCCAGGCCCGCGTCCACGCACTCACGGACCGTGCGCACCAGCGCCCGGCCGAGCTGCAGCTGGGAGCGGTCGGTGAGCAGCACGACCTTCGGCACCCTCATCCGACCCTCCCCAGGACCGGGCTCGACGCGCGGGCGGTCGCGCGCCGCGGGATGCGCCCCGCGAGCCGCGCGGCACGCCCCGCGTCCACGCCGAGGCGCATGGCCCGCGCCATCTCGACGGGGTCGTCGGCACGGGTGACCGCCGTCGCGGCCAGCACCGCGGCGCAGCCCAGCTCCATCGCCAGGGCCGCGTCGGAGGGCGCGCCGATGCCGGCGTCGAGCACCACCGGCACGTCGACCGCCGCCACCACGGACTCGACGGCCAGCGGGTCGAGCAGGCCGAGCCCGGAGCCGATCGGCGAGCCCAGCGGCATCACGGCCGCGCAGCCGGCGTCGGCGAGCCGGCGGGCCAGGACGGGGTCCGCGGGTGCGTAGGGCAGCACCACGAACCCGTCCCGCACCAGCTCCTCGGCGGCCTCCACCAGCCCGAGCGCGTCGGGGAGCAGGGACGCCTCGTCACCGATGACCTCGAGCTTCACCCAGTCGGTCTCCAGGGCCTCGCGGGCGAGCCGGGCCGTCAGCACGGCCTCGCGCGCCGACAGGCAGCCGGCGGTGTTGGGCAGGATCCGGATGCCGCGTCGCTGGAGGGTGTCGAGAAGGCTGCCTGGGCCCGTGCCCGACGTGCGCCTGATGCTGACGGTCACCAGCCCGGGGTCGGCCGCGTCGAGCACGTCGTCGAGGAGCGACAGCCGGGGCAGTCCGCCGGTGCCGAGCAGCAGGCGGGAAGACAGCTCCTGGCCCGCGATCGTGAGCGCGTCAGCCACCCTGCACCGCCGTCACGACCTCGACGACGTCGCCGTCGGCGAGCAGGTGGGCGGCGTGGTGCTCACGGGGCACCACCTGGCCGTTGACGGCGACCGCGCAGCCTCGTGGGTCGGGCAGCAGGTCGGCCACCCGGGTGGTGGGAGACCGCTCCTCGACGCGGCCGTTGAGCGTGATCCTCATCGGGTGCTCCCTTCGGTGGTGGGCGGGGATGGGGAGAAGCGGCGGGGGTCCAGGCGCGCGTCGACGGCGCCGGACTCGAGATGGTCTGCGAGCCGCACGGCGGTCAGCGGGGCGAGCAGCACGCCGTGGCGGTGGTGACCGGCGGCGAGCAGCACGCCGTCGTCCCCGGACGGTCCGACCAGCGGCAGGTTGTCCGGCGTGCCGGGGCGGTCGCGTGCGGTCACCTCGACGAGCTCGGCGCGGTCGAGGGCGGGGACCAGGTCGACGGCGGCCAGCAGCAGGCGCCGCACGCCCCCGACGGTCGCCACCGGGGGCTCGTCGTGCTCCTCCGACGTGGCCCCGATGACGACCTCCCGGGTCCCCGGCCGGGGCACCACGTAGACCGGCTCGCCCCGCGCCCAGCCGCGCACGACGTGGGCCGGCGGGTCGTCGGTGGCCACTCGCAGGATCTCGCCGCGGACGCCGCGCACGAGCGCGTCGTACGGCGCGGGGAGGCGGGCGCCGGTCGCGAGCACCTCGACCTCGGCCGGCACTGCAGCAGGCGAGCCGGGCGACACGACCCGCTCCCCCAGCCTGGCCAGCAGGGCGGCCACGACGGCGCGCGGGTCGACGGCCTGGTCGTGCGGCAGCACGGCGCCGCCCGCCGCCCGAGGGTCCAGCCCCGGCTCGGCAGCGAGCAGCTCGCGGCGGGTCAGCGGCTGGATCGCCACGCCTGCCCCGGCGAGGAGCTCGGCCTGCCGCTCGACCAGCTGCAGGTCGCCGTGGTCGCGGCCGACCAGGAGCGTCCCGGTGCGGGTCAGCGGCACGCCCAGCCGCCCGGCGTACTCCGGCCACAGGGCGACCCCCTCGAGGCACAGCGCCAGCAGGTCGTCCTCGCCGTGCCACGCCTCGCCGCCGGGGCAGAGCATGCCGGCTGCGGCGAACGAGGCGCCCGAGCCCGGGGCCGGGTCGACCACGACGACGTCGTGACCGCGCCCTACGAGCTCGTCGGCACACGCCAGACCGACGATCCCGGCCCCGAGGATCCGCACCCTCATCAGGCGACCGCCCGGACCAGCTCCTTCGCTGCGGCTATCGGATCCGGATGTCGCCAGACGGCGGCGATCACGGCGACCCCGTGCGCGCCGGCCTCCCGGGCCGCGCGGGCCACCTGTGCGTCGACGCCACCGATGGCGACGAGCGGGAGCGGGCCGGCCGCCTCGCCCAGGGCGCGGGTGCCCAGCGGCTCCGGCAGGCCGGCCTTGCTACCGCTGCGGGCCACGGGGCCGAAGCCGGCATAGCTCGCGCCCTCCTCGGCCGCGCGCCGCACGGCTTCGCCGTCGCGGCAGGTCGCCCCGATCAGCAGGTCGGGAGCGAGCCGACGGGCCGCCGCCACGGGCAGGTCGTCCGCGCCGAGGTGCACCCCGGCCGCGCCGGTCGCGAGCGCCACGTCGACCCGGTCGTTGACGACCACCCGGGCGCCGTACGGGGCCACGGCGTCCAGCACGACCCGGGTGAGGTCGACCAGCTCGGCCGTCGTGGCGGACTTGTCGCGGACCTGGAAGCCCTCGACCCCCGCCCCCGCCAAGGCGGGCAGGAGCGCGAGGTCGTCGGTCGAGGAGACCAGACAGAAGAGGCGTGGGAGCACGAAGATCACTTCCTTCGCCGGCATGACCCGGATCAGGTGCGACGGTCGGAGCGGCTCCAGCTCCCTCTCAGCCCGCTGCCGCGGACTCCCGTGTGGACGTGACCGAACCTAGCAGCCCTCCGCGGCTCGGCGACACCGCGGCTCAGTGGCCGGGGAGGTGGCGGTGGTGTGGCGGGTCGAGCCGCGGGCGCCGCTTGGGCCTCGGCTCGCCCGGCATCTGCTTGCGGACCACCGTGACCCCGGCCATCAGGGCCAGGCCCCGGACCCGGACCAGCGGCGAGTGCGCGTCGAACGCGGGCAGCACCCGCGAGCGGGCCTCCTCGAAGGCGCCCATGATGCCCACGCCGTCGACGGCGACCCGGGTGCGGGCGTTCACGACCACGTCGACACCGCCCATCACGGCGCTGGCGTTGATCACCACCTCGGGGCTGGTGAAGATCGCCTCCCGCAGGTCGATCGTGATCCCGCCCATCAGCGCAAGCGCGTTGTAGTGGGTGCCGACCTCCCAGACGCCCTTGCGGTCGTGGCCGCTCATGATGGCCAGGCTGGTCTCGTAGCGGCGGGCCGACCCGGCCGGGACCGGCGGCGGCACCGAGACCGCCGGGGCGTGCGGCCCCGGACGCACCGGGAGGTCAGCGGTGATCGGCACGAGATCGGCGTAGGTGCGCGCGGCGAAGGTGGCCTCGAGCCGCTCGTCGAGCTCGTCGAGGTCGAGCCGACCCTCCCCGGCAGCCTCGCGCAGGATCTCCGCGACCTTGTGCCGGTCGGCGTCGGAGATCCGCAGAAGTGCCGGGTCCCTGCCGTCGGAGGCGCCGCCTCCGAGATTGCCCTGGAGCTCCCCCATGCAGGCCAGACTAGCGGCCCGGCCGAGGACGGGGCAGGGCGTCGGCAGACCCACCCACGGCGTACCCTGACACCTCGTGAGCACCCCCGCAGCCGGTCCCGAATTCCACTACTCCGACCTCCTGCCGACCCACGGCAGCAACGGCGCTGACGAGACGCCCTGGCGCCTCGTCACCACCGAGGGGGTCTCCACGGTCGAGGTCGACGGCCGTACCTTCCTCAAGGTCGAGCCCGAGGCGATCCGCCGGCTCACCGAGGAGGCGATGCACGACATCAGCCACTACCTGCGGCCCGGCCACCTCGCCCAGCTGCGCAAGATCATCGACGACCCCGAGTCGAGCGGCAACGACCGGTTCGTCGCGCTCGACCTGCTCAAGAACGTCAACATCTCCGCCGGCGGAGTGCTGCCGATGTGCCAGGACACCGGCACCGCGATCGTGATGGGCAAGAAGTCCGAGGGCGTGCTCACCGGCGCCGACGACGGCGAGGCGATCAGCCGCGGCGTGTACGACGCCTACACGCGCCTCAACCTCCGCTACTCCCAGCTCGCGCCGCTGAGCACCTTCGAGGAGAAGAACACCGGCACCAACCTGCCGGCCCAGATCGAGCTCTACTCCACGCCCGCCAAGGACGTCCCGGAGTACAAGTTCCTCTTCATGGCCAAGGGCGGCGGCTCGGCCAACAAGTCCTTCCTCTTCCAGGAGACCAAGGCGGTCCTCAACCCGACGCGCCTGATGCAGTTCCTCGACGAGAAGATCCGCTCGCTCGGCACGGCCGCGTGCCCGCCGTACCACCTCGCCGTCGTGATCGGCGGCACCAGCGCGGAGTTCGCCCTCAAGACCGCCAAGCTGGCCTCCGCGAAGTATCTCGACGACCTGCCCACGTCAGGCTCGATGAGCGCCCACAGCATCCGCGACACCGAGCTCGAGGAGCAGGTGCAGGAGCTGACCCGGGCGTTCGGCATCGGCGCGCAGTTCGGCGGCAAGTACTTCTGCCACGACGTGCGCGTGGTCCGGCTGCCGCGCCACGGCGCCTCCTGCCCGGTGGCGATCGCGGTCTCCTGCTCGGCCGACCGGCAGGCGCTCGGCAAGATCACGCCGGAGGGCGTCTTCCTCGAGCAGCTCGAGACCGACCCGGCTCACTACATGCCCGACGCCGGTGTCTCCGACGAGATCGCCGGCGGCGAGGTCGTGAAGATCGACCTCAACCAGCCGATGGCCGACATCCTCGCCGAGCTCTCCAGGCATCCCGTCAAGACGCGGCTCTCGCTCACCGGCCCGCTGGTCGTCGCCCGCGACATCGCCCACGCCAAGATCAAGGAGCGCCTCGACGCCGGCGAGGAGATGCCGCAGTACCTCAAGGACCACCCGGTCTACTACGCCGGCCCCGCGAAGACGCCCGCGGGCATGGCCTCCGGCTCCTTCGGACCGACGACGGCCGGGCGGATGGACTCCTACGTCGACCAGTTCCAGGCCGCAGGCGGCTCGATGGTGATGCTCGCCAAGGGCAACCGGTCGAAGCAGGTCACCGAGGCCTGCCACACCCACGGCGGCTTCTACCTCGGCTCGATCGGCGGCCCCGCCGCCCGGCTCGCGCAGGACTGCATCAAGTCGGTGTCGGTGCTGGAGTACGAGGAGCTCGGCATGGAGGCGATCTGGAAGATCGAGGTCGAGGACTTCCCCGCCTTCATCGTCGTCGACGACAAGGGCAACGACTTCTTCACCGACCCCTCCGGCGCCGTCTCCGTGCCGATCTCCGGCATCCGGGTGCGCTCGGCGGAGTAGCCCGGCGGTAGCCCGGCGGCGTGGGCGGTCAGGCGCGCTGTCGGGCCAGCACGCGGTCCACGCTCAGCCGGCCGGCCCCCACGGCCCCGATCACCAGCACCGCGGCCGCGAGCACGGCGACGAGTTCCCAGCCACCCTCGGCCACGAAGATCCCCGACGAGCGGTGGACGAACCACCAGGCGCCGAGCATGTTGAGGGCGAGCAGCACGGCGGCGACCGGGGTCAGCAGTCCCAGGATGAGCAGGATGCCACCGCCGAGCTCCACCGTGGCCGCGAAGGCCGCGGCGGCCCCGGCCGCCGGGACGCCCATGGCGGCGAAGCTCTCGCCGGTGCCGGCGAGGCCGAACTCGCTGAACTTCTGCCAGCCGTGCGCGGCGAAGACGACGCCCACGACCAGCCGGGCGAGGAGCAGGACGGTGTCCTGGACAGGAGCAGGAATGCGCTTCCCGAGCAGCATGCGGAAACCTTTCGAAGTGGTTGATGATTCATCCAGATGCTAGGAGCGGCACCTGAGCGCTCCCTGAGAGATCACCGCCTCCTACGGTGGGGACATGTCCGAGAACGTCGAGAACCCCGAGATCGGCGAGATCGCCCGGGCCGAGTCCGAGCGCGGCGAGCTGGTGCTGAGGCGTCGTACGTCGGGGCCCGGCGCCCACGTCCTGGAGCTGCGGGTCAACGGGGTGTTCGTGATGGACACGCTGGAGACCACCACCGAGGCTGCGCTGGCCGCGGCGGCGCTGGAGCTCGTCGAGCACCCGCGCGACGTGGTGGTCGGCGGCCTGGGGCTGGGCTTCACCACCCAGCGGGTGCTCGCCGACTCGCGCGTGGAGAAGGTGGTGGTCGTCGAGGTCGAGGAGGCGCTGGTCGGCTGGATGCGCGACGGGACGGTGCCGCACGGCCCCGCGATCCTCGCGGACGAGCGGGTGCGGATCGTCAATGCTGACATCCTGATGGCCATCGCCGAGGCCCGCTCCACCTACGACCTGGTGCTCCTCGACGTCGACAACGGCCCCGGCTACCTCGTGCACGGCGCCAACGCCGGCATCTACGAGCCGGCCTTCCTGCAGCGTTGCCGCGACGTGCTCAACCCCGGCGGCGTGCTGGCGGTCTGGTCGGCCGACCACTCCCCCGAGCTGGTCGAGGCGATGCGCGAGGTGTTCGGCGACGTCGACGAGCAGGTCCACGACGTCCTCCTCCAGGACCGCCCGGAGCACTACTACCTCGTCGTCGCACGGCACACCGTCGGCTGACGCGCTAGGTTTTGCCCCCGCCTGGCGGGGGCAAGACGTAGCATCCGGGTACCGTCGCTCCGTGAGCGACTTCCGCATCGAGCACGACTCCATGGGCGAGGTCCGGGTGCCGGTCGACGCCCTGTGGCGGGCCCAGACCCAGCGTGCCGTCGAGAACTTCCCGATCAGCGGCACCCGCCTCGAGCGGCGGCACATCCAGGCACTGGCCCTGGTGAAGTCCGCGGCCGCCCGGGCCAACGCCGAGCTCGGCGTGCTGTCCGACGAGCAGGCCGGCGCGGTCGTGGCGGCGGCCGCCGAGGTGGCGGCCGGCGACCACGACGACCACTTCCCGCTCGACGTCTTCCAGACCGGGTCGGGCACCAGCTCCAACATGAACACCAACGAGGTGCTTGCGACGCTCGCCGCCCGGGCCGGCGTCGAGCTGCACCCCAACGACCACGTCAACGCGTCGCAGAGCTCCAACGACACGTTCCCGACCTCGATCCACGTGGCCGCGACCCTCGCGGTCGTCGAGGACCTGCTGCCGGCGCTCTCGGTGCTCGAGGCCTCGCTGGCGGCCAAGGCCGAGGACTTCGCCGACGTCGTGAAGTCCGGCCGCACGCACCTGATGGACGCGACGCCGGTGATGCTCGGCCAGGAGTTCGGGGGGTACGCCGCCACGGCGAGGTATGCGCGCGAGCGGCTCGAGGCCGTGCTGCCCCGGGTGCGGGAGCTGCCGCTCGGCGGCACCGCGGTCGGCACCGGCATCAACACCCCGCCCGGCTTCGCCGCGCGCGTGATCGAGCTGCTCGCCGAGGACAGCGGCCAGCCGTTCACCGAGGCGCGCGACCACTTCGAGGCCCAGGGCGCGCGCGACTCCCTCGTCGAGCTGTCCGGAGTGCTGCGGACGGTCGCCGTCGGCATCACCAAGATCTGCAACGACCTCCGGTGGATGTCCTCGGGGCCCACCACGGGCCTGGCCGAGATCCACCTCCCCGACCTCCAGCCGGGTTCGAGCATCATGCCCGGGAAGGTCAACCCGGTCATCCCCGAGGCGACGCTGATGGTGTGCGCCCAGGTCGTCGGCAACGACGCCACCGTGGCCTGGGCGGGCGCCAGCGGCAGCTTCGAGCTCAACGTGATGATGCCGGTGATGGCGCGCAACCTGCTCGAGTCGATCCGGCTGCTGTCCACGTCGTCCCGGCTGCTGGCGGAGCGGTGCGTCGACGGGATCACCCCGGACGTGGAGCGGATGCGCGCCTACGCCGAGTCCTCCCCGTCGATCGTCACGCCGCTCAACCGCTACCTCGGCTACGAGGAGGCGGCGAAGGTGGCCAAGCAGGCGCTGAAGACGGGCTCGACGATCCGCGAGACCGTGCTGGCGATGGGCTACGTCGACCGCCGGGTGCTGACGCTCGAGCAGCTCGACGCCGCCCTCGACGTGGCCTCGATGACCCGCCCGCCGACCCGCTAGCCGCGCCGCCGGGCCTGCTGGGCCCCGAGCTCGGCGATCAGCGCAGCCCGGAGGTCGGCGTACTCCTCCCCCAGCGCGTCGCGCTGCTCGACCCTGCCCTCCCAGTGGTGCAGCGCCGCCGGCCAGCCGACGAGGTCCGCGGGCTCCCACTCGTAGCGCGGCGTGACGTGGACGTGGAGCAAGGCGTCGGTGTTGCCCTGGATCTCCAGGTTGATCCGCCGGAACTGCGGGTCGCGGCGCGAGCACACCGCCGCGACGGCCCGGCCGAGGACGGCCATGTCCTGGAGGAACACCAGCTGCCGGGCCGGGTCGAGGTCGGTGAGCTGGTCGGCGCCGGGGTCGTCGGAGATGAGCACGCAGTAGCCGGGCAGGTGCTGGTTGTCCCCGATCACGGCGAAGCCGGCGTCGAGGCGGGCCAGGACGGTGGGGTTGGTGCCGGCGAGGGCAGAGCCGACCCGGTCGGCCTTGTAGTCAGTCGTCACGGCCAGACCGTAGCCGGGCGCCGGTCAGTACCAGCCGTTGCCGGACTTGAACGACCAGGCGTTGCAGGGCGTGCCGTAGGTGTCGCGGATGTAGCCCAGGCCCCAGCGGATCTGCGACTCTGCCGAGGTCATGTAGTCGGCCGGCAGGTCGTGCAGCTGGGTGAGCGCCTGCGGGATGCCGTACGCCGAGGACGTGGGGTTGTCGGCCGTGACCCGCCAGTTGGACTCGGAGACGTAGAGCGAGTCGAGGCAGGAGAACTGCGAGGCGTCGAAGCCGAACTGCGGCAGCAGCGCTTTGGCGATGTCGCGCGGGTCCGCGTCGGAGAGGTCCTCGCTGCGGGCGACGGCGGGCCCGTCGACGCTGCTCAGCGCGGTGGCCTTGGCCGGGTCGGTGTCGCCGCGGCGGTCGGAGCGGGACACGACCGTCCCCTGCTCGCGCTCCTGCAGGATCGACGCGGTGTCGTCGCCGGCGTGCACGGCCACGTCGGTCTGGTCGTGCGCGGCCGTGACCGGGGCGGCCACCACGCCGCCCGACACCGCGACGCCGGTGGCGGCGGCGGCGACACCGGTGAGGACGACGGTGGTGCGGATGGCGCGCTGGGTGGAGCGGGTGGAGCGGGTGGAGCGGGTGGAGCGGGTGGACTGGGAGCGGTGCTTGGGGACGTACTTCTCGGGCTTCGTCACGGGTAAGGACTCACGGGGGTAGACGTCAGGGCAACGCAGGCCGGGGTTGCCGACCGAGGTTCGATCGCGTCACTGCCGAGCAGGCCCTGGACCGGGCCCCGAGACACTCGTTGATCACGAAACGATCACGGGCAACCATGCAGGAAGCCGCGTGGTCATGCAAACCCCGACGCCGAACGCCGGAGCGGTCCGACTGCGGGCTGGCGCCACATCCGTCACACGGGTCGCGCCAGCCCCACAGGTCACCTCAACCCAGCGTGGGCTGCCGACTCCGTCACAGCGTCACGTTCTCCAGCATCTCCGTGACGAGAGCTGCGATCGGTGAGCGCTCGCTGCGGGTCAGCGTCACGTGGGCGAAGAGCGGGTGGCCCTTGAGCTTCTCGACCACCGCCACGATGCCGTCGTGCCGCCCGACCCGCAGGTTGTCACGCTGGGCGACGTCGTGGGTGAGCACGACCTTGGAGTTGGCGCCGATCCGCGAGAGCACGGTGAGCAGCACGTTGCGCTCCAGCGACTGGGCCTCGTCGACGATGACGAAGGCGTCGTGCAGCGAGCGTCCGCGGATGTGGGTCAGTGGCATGACCTCGAGCATCCCCCGGTCGAGCACCTCGTCGATCACGTCGGTCGAGGTCAGTGCCCCCAGGGTGTCGAACACCGCCTGTGCCCAGGGCGACATCTTCTCCGACTCCGAGCCCGGCAGGTAGCCGAGCTCCTGCCCGCCGACCGCGAACAGGGGCCGGAACACCACGACCTTCTTGTGCTGGCGCCGCTCCATCACGGCCTCCAGGCCGGCGCACAGCGCGAGCGCCGACTTGCCCGTGCCGGCCCGGCCGCCGAGGGACACGATGCCGACCTCCGGGTCGAGCAGCATCTCCAGCGCGATCCGCTGCTCGGCCGAGCGGCCGTGGATGCCGAAGACCTCCCGGTCGCCGCGCACGAGGTGGACGTGCTTGTCCGGACCCACCCGGCCCAGCGCCGTACCCCTGTCGGAGAGCAGCACGAGCCCGGTGTGGCAGGGCAGGGAGCGGGCTGCCTCGAGGTCGACCACGCCGTCGTCGTAGAGCTCGTCGAGGTCCGCGGCCGCGACGTCGAGCTCGGTCATGCCGGTGTAGCCGGTGTCGGAGTCGCTGATCGCCTCGGCGCGGTATTCCTCGGCGTCCAGCCCGACCGCGCTGGCCTTGATGCGCAGCGGCAGGTCCTTGGAGACCAGGGTGACGCGGCGGCCCTCGTTGGCGAGGTTGCGCGCCACCGCGAGGATGCGGGTGTCGTTGTCGCCCAGCCGGAAGCCCGACGGCAGCGCCTCGGGGTCGGTGTGGTTGAGCTCGACCCGCACGGACCCGCCCTCGTCGCCGACCGGCACCGGGGTGTCGAGCCGGCCGTGGGAGATCCGCAGCTCGTCGAGCATCCGCAGGGCAGACCGGGCGAAGAAGCCCAGCTCGGGGTGGTGCCGCTTGCCCTCGAGCTCGGTGATCACGACCACCGGCAGCACGACCTCGTGCTCGGCGAAGCGCTTGAGCGCACCGGGGTCCGCCAGCAGGACGCTGGTGTCGAGGACGTACGTGCGGTGCTGCGCAGCGTCCTGACGAGGCGCCTCGGACTGGGCTGTCTCGGGCAGGACTGTCTCGGACCGTACGGAGCTGCGTGGAGTTGACTTGGCGGCCACGGCTACGACTACCCCTTTTCGGGTCCGCGCGTGCACTCCTCGCCCGGCCCAGACTTCAGCAGATGGACCGGGCCGCCCCGCGGAGCACTGCTCCTCGACGCTGGGCCCGAAGGCCGGAGTGCCGGCCCCCCTGCACGCTGTCCGGGGGCGCCAGCGCTCCCGGAGTGTCGTGCGTCGAGTCGTGAGTTTTCACGAACGGGCCTCCCGATACGGCGGGCTTCCCCACCCGCCGGTGACTAAGACGGTACGCCGCGACGTGCGACAAACCCCGCGACACGCCCGAACTCGGGGTGAACGCTCCGTGGCCGAGCACCTCAGGAACCGAACCGGCGCTCGCGCTCGGCGTACGCCCGGATGGCACGGAGGAAGTCGACCCGCCGGAAGTCGGGCCACAGCGCCTCGCAGAAGTAGAACTCCGAGTGCGCGCTCTGCCAGAGCAGGAAGCCGCCGAGCCGCTGCTCCCCCGACGTGCGGATCACCAGGTCGGGGTCCGGCTGGCCCTTGGTGTAGAGGTGGTCGGCGATGTGCTCGACGTCGATGACGTCGGCGAGCTCCTCGAGCGTCATCCCCCTGCCGGCCTGCTCCTGGAGGAGCGAGCGGACCGCGTCGGCGATCTCGCGCCGGCCGCCGTAGCCGACCGCGATGTTCACCAGGATCCCGTCGATGTCCCCGGTGGCGGCCTCGGCCGCCTTGAGCCGCGACGCCGTGGAGTCGGGCAGCAGGTCGAGGGCGCCGACCGGGTGGATCCGCCAGCGGCGCTCCGCGGCGAGCGAGTCGACCGCGCCCTCGATGATCCGCAGCAGGCCCTCGAGCTGCTCGGGCGGGCGGTTGAGGTTGTCGGTCGAGAGCAGCCACAGCGTGACCACCTCGACGCCGACCTCCTCGCACCAGCCCAGCAGCGGACGGATGTTGTCCGCACCGGCCCGGTAGCCGCCCGCGGTGTCGAGGCCGACCGCCTTGGCCCAGCGCCGGTTGCCGTCGAGCATCACGCCCACGTGCTTGGGGATGCGGTCGCTCGGGAGGAACTTGACCACGCGAGCCTCGTACGCCGGGTAGAGGATCCGGCGCACAGCGTCCTTCCACGTGGTCACCGGCCGATCGTAGCCCGCAGCGGCGCGCCGCCTCGCGACAACCAGCGAGGCAGAGCATGGTGGGTGGGTGAAGCACCATCCCTTGCTCGGCCGGGACGAGACGACCAGCGACCTGCGCGACTCGCCGCCCCGCCCGGCCGCCCGGTTGGGCCGCTGGGCGGGCCAGGCGTTGCTGGTCGCGATTCTGGTCGCCGCGGCGCTCGGCCTGCTCGGCGCGCGGACCGCCGAGCAGTCGGTCGAGTCGGGCAGCTGGCGGCTCCACGTCGAGCACGCGCAGACCACCCGAGCCGGCCAGCCCGCGCCCCTGCACCTGAGGATCGAGGCGTTCGCCGGCTTCGGGAAGACCGTCCAGGTGCGCCTGTGCGACGACCTGTTCGACGACCTCGACTTCCAGAACTGGTATCCCAACCCCGCGGCCGAGACGTCGTCGCCGCCCTACGTGGTCTACGAGTTCGACCCGCCGCCCCGCGGGGAGGTGCTCGAGGTGAGCCTCGACGCCCGCACAGCGCCTGGCAAGTTCGGCGAGGTCGACGACTGCGAGGTCTCGGTGCTGGTCGAGGACGAGCCGGTCCTGACCACGGAGTTCACCGTCTGGAGGCTGCCCTGATGGACATCCTGATCCGCGCGCTGGTCATCTTCGTCTTCCTCTGGCTCGTCGTCCGCGTGGGCGGCAAGCGCGAGGTCGCGCAGCTCTCCGCGTTCGACATGCTGCTGCTCGTCACGGTCGGCGACCTGGTCGCCCAGGGCGTCGTGCAGGAGGACTACTCCCTCACCGCGGCCCTCATCGCGGTGTCGACGTTCACGGTGGCCAGCCTGGTGCTCAGCCTCGCCAACCTGCGGTTCCCGGCCCTGCAGCCGTGGATCGGCGGCCGCGCACGCATCGTCGTCCGCGACGGCGAGCCTCTGCTCGACGTCCTCCACAGCGAGCAGCTGACCCTGGGCGACCTCCACGAGGCCGCGCGCGAGAAGGGCATCCGCCGGCTCTCCGACATCGAGATGTGCGTCCTGGAGACCGACGGTGCGTTCTCCTTCTTCACCCACGACGCGCCGCGGGGAAAGGACGGCTCGCGCGACGACCAGGAGGTCCAGTGACGCGTCACTCCCGCCGGAACCGTGGCCTCCTGACCTACGGTCCCGTAACCTGATCTGGATGAACGACATGCTGCGCCACCGCCTCGACGACCTCGGCGACCGCGTCGACGGGGTCATCGCCGAGGTCAAGCCGCGCCTGCGCGGCTGGCTGCATGCGGTCACCGCCCCGCTGACGCTGGCCGCCGGCGTCGTGCTCATCGCGCTCTCTCCCGACGACCTGACGCGCACCGGCTCGGCGATCTTCACGCTGTCGGCCGTGCTGCTCTTCGGGGTCTCCGCGGTCTACCACCGCGGTCACTGGTCGCCCCGGGTGCACGCCGTGCTGCAGCGCCTCGACCACTCCAACATCTTCCTGTTGATCGCCGGGTCCTGCACGCCGTTCGCGCTGCTCCTTCTCGAGGGCGCCGACCGCTGGACGATGCTCGCCATCAGCTGGGGCGGAGCCATCGCCGGCGTGCTCACGAAGGTGTTCTGGTCCTCGGCTCCCCGCGGGCTCTCGGTCCCGATCTACATCGCGCTCGGCTGGGCGCCGGTGTTCTTCTTCGGCGACTTCTTCCGCGGCGCGATGGCGTCGTACGGCGCGGGGCTGGGCACCGCGGTGATGGCGCTCGTGATCCTCGGCGGGGCGTTCTACACGCTCGGCGGCATCGTCTACGGCACCAAGCGACCCAACCCCTGGCCGCGCTGGTTCGGCTTCCACGAGGTGTTCCACACCTTCACGATCGTCGCGTTCGTGGCCCACTACGTCGGCGTCTCGCTGGCGACCTACTCCCTGCGCTGAGCCGGCTCAGCTCCCGACGAGCCAGGCGAAGGTCGCCAGCGCCACGGTCACCACGCCGACGAGCAGCAGCCTGGCTGCCCACGGCGCGCGCCGCGCCACCCACTCGACGGCCTGGTAGCCCAGCGTGATCACCGCCAGGCCGACGGTGACGTGGAGCAGCACCGCGAGCATCACACCGCCGATCGCCCCGGCCGGCCAGAAGCGCCCCCAGGCGGCGCACAGCACCAGCGGGACCACGATGGCAGCGGCCAGCCCACCCGCCACCTCGACCCACCACGACCGGTCGCCCATCCACGGCACCTGCCACGCCAGCGGCCAGCTGCGGTCGAAGAGGTCGGCGGTGGCGCTGTAGCCGAGGTGCACGATCAGGAGCAGCGTCGCGCCCACCCCCGCGCGCAGCGCCCACCGGCCCCATGCCGTGCGTGCCGTGCCGGAGCCGACGAAGATCGTCGCCAGGGTCACGGCGGACCACACGATCCAGCGCCGCACCACCCCGGTGCCGGTGTCGGCCATCGCGTCGCGGAACACCCGGTCGGCCTCGACGCGGGACAGCCGATGGCCCTCGGTGGAGACGTAGGACGCGCCGTCCTCCCCGCCGACCAGGCCGTCGTGAAGCAGCGCCGCCGGCAGGTGGGCCCCGGTCTTGGGCACCAGCCAGGTGAACAGCGCGGGCACCGACGTCAGGTCGGTGCGGAACCCCCGGGCGGCCGGCACGAGCAGCTCGCCGAGGTGGCGGTCGAGGTAGGCCAGCCGGCGCTCCATGCTGAACACCTCGATCTCCTGCTCCGCGTGCCGCTCGAGCACGATGCGTGGCGCGTGGCCGGGAGCGGGCGGCACCTCCGGCGAGTCACCGTCGGGGAGCGCGCCCCCGTCGTAGAACCTGCGTGCCTCGACACGCACCTGCTCCTCCAGCACCCGAGCTCGCATGCCACCACTGTGGCAGCGAGCAGGGACACCGTCGCGCTACAGCGCCGCCGGGTCCGTCACCGGGGCGGCGCAGACGTGGTGTCGGCAGACGTACGCCGCGGGGGCGCCGCCGACCTCGCCACGCTCGCGCATCAGCGGGATCCCGCTGGCACCGGGCTCGGCCACGACCACCAGGGCTCCCGGCAGGGCCCGGGCGGCACGCGCCAGGGCGTCGCGCTCGGGTCCCGGCCGGC
Organism: Nocardioides gansuensis; assembly: GCF_003076135.1. GTDB lineage: Bacteria > Actinomycetota > Actinomycetes > Propionibacteriales > Nocardioidaceae > Nocardioides > Nocardioides gansuensis. The sequence continues at coordinate 190,709 of NZ_QDGZ01000007.1, forward strand.
CCACCACGGCGACCTCGCGCGGTCCGTCGAGCATCGCCTCCGCGGCGGCGAGCGACCACCCGGCGAACCGGGGCGCCCGGGCCATCAGCGAGGACACCGTCGCCAGGGCCTCCTCGGCGGCGGTGCGGTAGGCGTCCTCGGCCGTGAGCGCGGCGTACGAGACGAGCGCGTGGATCGTGCTGGACAGCCCGCTCGGCGAGGCGTTGTCGGAGGGGTCGCGCGGGCGGGCGACGAGCGCCTCGGCGTCGGAGCCGGTGTCGTGGAAGCCGCCGTCGTCGGCGCGGAACCGGGCCAGCGCGTCGTCGAGCAGCAGCCTGGCCGGCTCCAGCCAGGCGGCGTCGGCGGTGGCGGCCGCGAGGTCGACGAAGGCCGCGGCGACGCAGCCGAGGTCCTCGAGCACCCCGTCTGCCTCGCCGACGACGCCGTCGCGGGAGACCCGCCTGAGGCGACCGCCCCGCAGGTGCAGGTCGCGCAGCAGCGTCCCGGCGGCGAGGGCCGCGTCCAGGAAGGCCGGCTCGTCGAGCCGCTGGGCCGCGGCCACGAGGCTGCTGACGGCGAGGCCGTTCCAGGCCGCGACCACCTTGTCGTCGCGCGCCGGGCGCACCCGCTCCTCGCGCACCTCCAGCAGCCGGGCACGCAGCCGGGCCCACCGCTCGGGGTCGTCGGGGGCGTGGCGCAGCTGGAGCGTCGACGTACCGTGCTCGAAGGTGCCCTCGACGGTGACGCCGAGCAGCTCGGTCGCCCAGGCGCCGTCCTCGTCCCCGAGCGCCTCGACGAGCTGGGCGGGGGTCCAGGCGTAGAACTTCCCCTCCACGCCCTCGGTGTCCGCGTCCAGGGCGGAGGCGAAGCCCCCCTCGGGCGTTCGCAGCTCGCGCAGCATGAACTCGGCGGTCTCGCGCGCGATCCGGTCGCCGAGGTCGGTGCCGAGCCGGGCGTAGACGCCGAGCAGCAGGGCGTTGTCGTAGAGCATCTTCTCGAAGTGCGGCACCACCCAGCCGCGGTCCACGGCGTAGCGGGCGAAGCCGCCGCCGAGCTGGTCGTACATCCCGCTGCCCGCCATCGCCTGCACGGTGCGCGCCAGCATGTGCGCGGCCTGGCGGACCCGGTGGCTGCCCTCGTCGTCGAGGCCCTCCGGCCGCGGCCTGCCGACGTAGCGGCGCAGGAACTCCAGCACCATCGACGGCGGGAACTTCGGCGCCCCGCCGAACCCCCCGGCCATCGGGTCGAACTCGCCGGCGAGCACGTCGACGGCCTGGTCGAGGGTGCGGGCGTCCACGGCCCCGGGCACGAGGGCGGCCTCGCGGCGGAGGTGCTCGCGCACCTGCTCGGCCGTCCGGCGTACGTCGTCGGGCCGCTCCTGCCACGCGTCCGCGAGCGCCTCGAGCACCTGGCGGAAGGACGGCTGGCCGTGGCGCGGCTGGTCGGGGAAGTAGGTGCCGGCGAAGAACGGGTTGCCGTCGTGGTCGAGCACGCAGGTCATCGGCCAGCCGCCGTGCCCGGTCATCGCGGTGGTGGCCTGCATGTAGACGGCGTCGACGTCGGGCCGCTCCTCCCGGTCGACCTTGATGCTGACGAAGTGCTCGTTCTGGTACTCCGCCGTGGCCTCGTCCTCGAACGACTCGTGCGCCATCACGTGGCACCAGTGGCAGGCGGCGTAGCCGACGCTCAGCAGGATGGGTAGGCCGCGGCGCCGGGCCTCCGCGAAGGCCTCCTCGCCCCACTCCCGCCAGTCGACCGGGTTGTCGGCGTGCTGCTGGAGGTAGGGGCTGGTCGAGTCCGCGAGCCGATTCGCCATCTGCGCACTCCGTTCCAGTGGTGTTTGCATCACCGGGCCTCGATGACACAAATCCCTGATACAAATTCCACTTCTGGCCCCTCAGAGCTGCGGGCCGTGAAGTGCTCCTCGTCCCAGCGTAGGAGGGCGGTCACGATGGCGGCACGCCGAAGTCAACGCTGCTCGCGCAGGGCAAGGTCAGTCGCCTGGATGGCTCTGGTGGCCCAGGCGCGTTCGCCTCTACGCGCGCCGCCTCCGGGTGGGACCGGTTACCAGGTGATCTTCAAGGCGCCCGCCGGCGAGGGAGAGCCGTGGAAGCGGGTGCTGCGCCGGGCCAATTCCGAGGCCGAGGCACGCAAGATCTTCGCGCAGGCGGAGGCTGCGCTGGACACGGAGCAGGCGGTGCCGGCCAGCGCCCCCTTTGCGCAGCCCGAACGATCGAAGCGCTCGGCGTCAAGTACATCGAGGACAGCAAGAAGCGCGCCAAGGCCCCGCGCACCATCCAGGGCCGCGAGTCACGGCTCAACGCGCACGTCCTCCTGGCCAACGGCCACGTTCCGGTCGCCAGGTGGCGGATCGAGCACAGCCGCCAGGTCATGGACCATGCCTCGAAGACGATCCACTCCGCGCGCGGCAGGGAGGACATGCGGGGCTGCCTGGCAGCGCTGCGCAACCTGGCCTGGAGGCTCGACTGGCTGGACCGGAGGATCGACCCGCTCGACGGACTGGAGATCGGGCGAGCCTCGATACTGCACGGCGCCACGGCCCACTACATCGACCCGAGGCTGCGACCCGAGACCCGGCAAGTGAACGCGATGGCCGCGGCGGCCGACGCACTGTGCGGACCGGAGGGAACGGACGCACGGCTGACCCGGCTGCCACTGTTCGGCACCAAGATCCGCGTCGCAGGCTTCGGCGGCCTTCGACTCGGTGAGCAGAACGGCCTCCGCGCGATCGATGTCTTCTTCGAGCGCGGCTACGTCCATGTCAACGGCTCCTGGATCACGCCTCGCGGCCAGGCGGGCTTCCGTGGCCCGGTGAAGAACCACACGCTCCACGAGGTGCCACTCCCCAAGTCGCTCATGCACGACGAGCTCCTCCCCCGCGTCAAGGAGCTGCTCGACCTGCCCGCCAAAGCGACGCTGCAGCAGGTCGTCAATGCTCAGGAGGCCGAGCGTGAGCGCCGGGCGTCGCTGGCGGTTCGGGAGAAGGACAAGAACCTCGCCTGGTGGAACTACCCCGTCCCACCCGAAGAGGACTTGTGGCTCTTCGTCGACACTGCCACGGGCCTGCCCGTCAAGCCCGAGATGCACAACGAGCGCTGGCACCGCGTCCGCACGTGGGTCGAGGAGAACGATCCGGAAAACGCGTGGCCGCGGTCCATCGTGTACCGCAACCTCCGCCACCACGCCGCGACCAGGTGGTTCCACGAGGAGCTCGGCGAGCCCTGGGAGGTTGTCGCCCAATACCTCGGGGACAAGCTCACCACCGTGCTGAACCACTATGTCCGTGCCGGCGAGGACGCGCTGCGCGATTCGGTCATGAGGCTGGCGAGGCTGTGACGCATTGATGAGGCCCCGCGCCGGACGGGAAGCCCGATCGTGTGCGGACCGGGAATTGAACCGGAACCCTCTGGAAGAGATCGGGCGCCACGGAAAGGCCTGGAAGATCGGGGATCTCCTCGGGTTTACGCGGAGAGACCTCGCGGCCAACTCGGAGTTTAGCGGGTCGCCATGGGACCGCGGCGGAGTCTAAGTGACCGGTTTCTGGCAGCCGCTCGAATCCACCACCCAACTGGACCAGGACTCCCTAGCACGGTCAGGAGCGGCCTCACCCAGTGAGGCCGCTCCTCAGTCGACGCGGGTGGCTCCGGCTCCGCCGACAACGCACAGGCCGACGAAGAGTCTCCAACGTTTGTCCGGACTGGGCCTGGTTTGAACAATCTTGCTGTCAGACCGCTGGCTTCGTGATGCCGTTGCCAAGGCCGCTCGACGAAGGCATCTCAAGGAGGTCCTCATCCCGCAGAGTGCGGCGACTCGACGTTTCTGCCAGGGCCCAGGTGCACGCGACGCTGACGAGTGCCAAAATGGCGAGCATCGCCCCGACGGCGACACCGCCCATCGCGTCGGCCAAGACAGGCGCCAGGAGCGGTGGGATTGCGGCGCCGATGATGCCGCCGAGGTTGTAGCCCGTGCCGGCCCCGGTGTAGCGGTATCGGGTGGCGAAGAGCTCGGGGAGGAACGCTCCCACCGGTCCGTAGGCGAGGCCGTAGAGGGCAAGTGTGCCCGCCAGTGCAACGCCGAACGCGAAGCCGCTACCCGTGTCCACGAGCGGGAACATGACGAATGCCCAGACGCCCGCCGCGGCGCTTGTTCCCATGATGATCCGGCGACGGCCGTACCGGTCTGACAGCTTGCCGCCCAGGAACACGAAACAGGCCGCAACAAGTGCAGCGACGATGCCCATGGCGAGAACGGTTCCGCGCTCGATACCAGCGACGGCGGTGCCGTAGGAAGTGAGGTAGGCGGCGCCCACGTAGAAGAGTGCGAACTGGACCCCCATGAGGCCGGCGGAGAGCAGCACCTCGCGCCACTGATCGCGAAGCACGCCGGCGAAGGGAGAAGTGCGCTTGGTCGATCGGGTCGCTTCCTGCTCCGCTCGGAAGACCGGCGTCTCATCGATGGTCCCTCGCACCCAAAGCCCGATGAGCACGAGGACGGCGCTGGCGATGAACGGGATGCGCCACCCGTAGGAGAGAAATGCCTCGTCACTGTTACCGATGATCTTGTCTGTCGCCAGGAAGGTCGCGCTGGACAAGGCGAAGCCGAGCGAGCCGCCAAGTTGGGGGAAGACGGCGTAGAAGCCTCGTCGGCCGGCTGGCGCGTACTCGGCGGTGAGCAGGTTGGCTCCGGCCCATTCACCGCCCACGGCGAGACCCTGCGCGAAGCGAAGGACGACGAGGCAGATCGGGGCTACGACCCCGATCGAATCGGCGGACGGAAGGAGTCCGACTGCCACCGTCGCGGAACCCATGAGGAGCAGCGTGGTGATGAGCGTGCCTTTGCGGCCGAGTACGTCGCCGAAGTGGCCGAAGATGATGGCTCCGAGTGGACGCGCGACGAACGCGACGGCGAAGGTGGCGAAGGAGGCCACGGTGCCGGCGGTGGAGCCGAGGGCCGGGAAGAAGACGGTCGGGAAGACCAGGGCCGCGGCCGTGCCGTAGATGAAGAAGTCGTAGTACTCGATGGTCGTGCCGATACAACCTGCGGTGGCGACCCGCCGCATCGAGTTCCTGTCGGCTTGTCTGACGCTACTCATGTTCAAAGACCCTTTCGATGCTGAGACTCAACGCCCCGGTGCGCCCGTGGCGCGGTGCTTGGACTAAGCCTCGTCGTCCCGCGCGCCGAGATATACGTCACTTACTCACACTGCTGGCCTGGATTTGGTGTGCGTTTCCATGACCCGGGCGGGCTACCACGCCACCGACATGTAGGACGTCTCCTGGTATTCGGCCAGGCCCTCGTGGCCTCCCTCGCGCCCTAGCCCTGAATTCTTGACGCCACCGAAGGGAGCCGCGGGGTCGGAGACCAGACCACGGTTGACGCCCACCATGCCGACTTCGAGTTGCTCCGCAACACGAAGTGCGGAGGAGAGAGAGCCATAGACATAGGCCGTGAGCCCTGCGTCGGTGTCGTTCGCCAGGTGCACGGCCTCTTCCTCGTCGTCCACGACGACGATCGGCGCCACCGGCCCGAATATCTCCTGCTGCAGGATCGGGTTGTCGGGAGCGACTCCCGTCACGACAGTGGGCGGGTGGAAGTAGCCCCGGCCGGGTCTGGAGGACAGTGTGTCCGCCGTGGCGCCGTGGGCGACTGCCTCGGCGACCTTCGCTTGGATGCCGGAGACGGCGCGGTCGGTGATCATGGGGCCGAGCTGAGTGTCCGGCTGGTAGGCCATGCCTATGCGTAGCGCCGCCAACCGGTGACTGAAGATGTCCAAGAATTGATCGGCCACGGCTCGGTGGACCAGGAACCGGTTGGCGGCGGTGCATGCCTGGCCACCGTTTTGCATCTTGGCGATGAGCGCACCTTCGACCGCGTCCTCGACCTCGGCGTCCGGAAGGACCACGAAGGGGGCGTTGCCACCGAGCTCCATCGACGTGCGAATCACGTTCGTGGCTGAACGCTCGAGCAGGGCGCGTCCGACGGTGGTCGAGCCGGTGAAGGAGAGCTTGCGGACCCGATTGTCGTCCAGTGCAGCGCCGACGACGGGTCCGGGATTCTCCGTGGTGACCACATTGACTACGCCCCTCGGTAGGCCGGCGTCGTCGAGCAATCGGGCTAGCAGGAGCGCGGTCAGGGGCGTCTCGGCGGCTGGCTTGAGACCGAGGGTGCAGCCTGCGGCAAGCGCGGGGGCGATTTTCCGTGTGGCCATCGCTGCCGGGAAGTTCCACGGAGTGACGAGAAGGCAGACGCCCACGGGTTTCCTGCTGGTGAGGATCTTCGCCGCCCCGGAGGGACTTGTGCGGAACTCCCCTCCGATCTGCGCGGCCTGCTCGCCGAACCAGCGGAAGAATTCCGCGGCGTACGCGACTTCGGCGCGCGCGTCGGGAAGGGTCTTGCCCATCTCGAGGGACATGAGCATCGCGATGTCGTCTGTGCGCGCGACTGTGAGTTCGTAGGCCGTCCGCAGCACCTCCGCCCGCGTCCGAGGCGGGGTCGCGCTCCAGGAGGAGAGGGCCTCGCTGGCGGCGTCGACCGCGGCCTTCATCTCCTCAACTCCGGCGTTGGCGACCTCGGCCAGCTGGTCACCGGTGGATGGGTTGATCACGGGCGTCACGTCGCTGGTGTGGCGCCACTCGCCTGCGATCCACGCTCCGCGGTCCGGGGAGAGCTGGTCGATGGTCATGGGTCACTCCTGTCGAGAAGTGGTGCAAGGTTCATGGGGGCCTCGAAGGCGCCCGGCCCATTGGGATCAGCTGGAGGAGTGGCGTTCGCGGTAGTGGCGTCCGATGACGAGCCGCTGGATCTGGTTTGTCCCCTCGAAGATCTGCATGATCTTCGCTTCGCGCATCAGTCGTTCGACGGGGTAGTCCCGGGTGTAGCCAGCACCGCCGAACACCTGGACGGCGTCGGTGGTGACCGCCATGGCGGTGTCGGAGGCGAACAGCTTGGCCTCGGCAGCGTGGCGCCCGAATTCCATGCCGAGGTCCTTGCGGCGGGCGGCGTCGATGTAGAGCGCACGCGACGCGGAGATGCGGGCCGACATGTCGGCGAGCATGAACGAGACACCCTGGAAGTCGATGATCGGTTTGCCGAACTGGACCCGATCGTTGGCGTACTGGCTGGCATAGTCGAGGGCGGCCTGGGCCACTCCGGTGGCGACGGCGGCGATGCAGAGCCGCCCGGTGTCCAGGGCGTCGAGAGCGATGGCAAGCCCGCGGCCTTCGTCACCGATGCGCCGGTCCGCACTGACGCGCACCTTATCGAAGGACACTTGCGAAGTACGCGAGCCGTTGAGGCCCATCTTGCGTTCGGGCGCGGCGGCAGAGATGCCCGGGGCGTCCCCCGGCAGCAGGAAGCAGCTGATCCCCTTCGAGCCTTCGTCAGACGTGCGGGCCATGACGGTGTAGAAGTCGGCCTCGCCGCCGTGGGTGATCCAGGTCTTTACCCCGCTGATGACGTACTCGTCCCCATCCCGGACGGCGGTTGTCTTCATGGCACCAGGGTCGGACCCGGCTTCGGCTTCAGACAGGCAGTAGGCGCCGAGGAGGTCCCCGCGGATCAGATCGGGCAGCCAGCGTTTGCGCTGGTCGTGGCTGCCCCATTTCCACAGTGGGTGGACGCTGGCCCAGTGAACCGTTACACCAACGCCGACGGTGGCCTAGGTGCGGGCGAGTTCCTCCACGACTTGCAGGCTTAGCTCGTCGGCCAGTTCACTGCCGCCGTATTCCTCGTCGTGGGGCAGCGACAGCACGCCGAGCTTGCCGAGTTGCCGAAAGGTGTCACGCGGAAAGCGCGCGTTCTCCTCGGCCTCGGCCACAAGGGGTTCGAGTTCGCGTGACGCGAATGCAGAGACGGTCGCGAACAGGTCCTCGAACTCGGGCCCGGGAAGTAGGCGGGTCACCAACATGGAGGTCACCTCGAGGCCAGCTCGTGAACGCTGAGGTCAGTTGCAAGGAGGGTGCCGACTGCCGCGGCGACCCTCGCCGGGACTTCGGTCGGCCTGCGGGAGTGCGGGTCGACGTAGACGTGGACGAAGTGCCCGACGACGTGCGGCTGGTGACCTCCGCGGGGAAAGACAGCAAGCTGGTAGGTGACGCTCGAACGACCCAGTCTCAGGACGGCCATACCGACCTCGAGAGGTTCGGGGAACGACGCGGAGTTGAGGTACCGGCAACCCGTCTCGGCGACCACGCCGAGGGCGTCGAGGTCGGTCACACGGCCGCACTGGTCGGTGAGCCAGCCGTTGACCGCGGTGTCGAAGTACTCGTAGTAGATGACGTTGTTGATGTGCCCGTATTGGTCGTTGTCGTTCCACCGCGGCGTGATCGGGTAAAAGACGCCGAAGCCCTCGCGGTTGGGGCGGGGGACGTCATGCGCTCGCCTCCGGGAGTCGATGTGGGCGGATGATCTGGCGCACGGCGCGACCACACGCGAGTTCGTCCATCGCGTCGTTGATGTGGTCCAGCGGCATCTCCGCAGAGATCAAGCGGTCGACCGGGAGCCGGCCGGCTCGCCAGAGGGCGATCATGGCCGGGATGTCGACCGCAGGCTGGGCGGTGCCCATGTACGACCCGAGAACGCGCCGGTTCTCCGCCACGATGCTGAGGGCAGGCAGTCGCAGGACCGCTGAGGGGTGCGGAAGGCCCGCGGAGACGGTTCCGCCTCCGCGGCCAGTGACCGCAAAGGCCGCTTCGAAGACCTTCGTCGACCCGACCGCTTCGAAGGCCCAATCGAACTTCTCGGGGGCGACCTTCTCCTTCAGTTCGTCGAGCTCGTCGGGGGCGCAGGCGTGACTTGCTCCCACCTGCAGTGCCAGCTGCTGCTTCTCCGCAACGGGATCCACGGCGACAACCGGCCAGGCGCCCACGGCGCTTGCCGACATGACGGCTGCCAGACCGACGCCTCCGAGTCCGAACACCACAGCGGACTCACCTGGCCGCACACCGGCGGTGTGGTTGACGGCGCCGTAGCCGGTGAGCATGGCGCATCCGAACAGGGCGGCCGTCTCCAGTGGCACGTCTCTGTCGACGACCACCACGGAGGAGCGGTCAACCACCGCGTGCGTGGCAAAGGCGGAAACCCCGAGGTGGTGGCGCACCTCCTCGGCACCAGCGTGGAGTCGCGTGCCGCCACCGATCAGGTCGCCGGCGCCGTTGGCCGCAATCGCCGTGGTGCACAAAGCGGGCTTGCCGGAGACGCAGAACCGGCAGGTCCCGCAACTGGGCACGTACACGAGCACGACATGATCGCCGACCTGGACGTTGCGGACGCCGTCACCGATCGCTTGCACAACACCAGCGGCTTCGTGACCGAGGAGCATCGGCAGCGGCCGCGGTCGGTTGCCGTCGATGACCGACAGGTCGGAGTGGCAGACCCCGGCCGCTTCGATTCGAACCAAGATCTCTCCGGAGGCGGGCTCGTCGAGCTCCACTGTGGTGACATCGAGAGGTTGGGTGTCGCGATAGGGCGTAGCGGCCGGCGAGGAGCGCAGCACGGCGCCTGTGATCTTCACGGGAGGGACCTTTCAGGTGCGGGGGGCTGGGATGCCTGGTTGGGCCGGGAGGTGATCAGTTGACCGATCGCTCATGGTCAGTCCAGAAGGTCGCGCGGAGCGCCTTCTTGTCGGTCTTCCCCACCGGGGTGAGCGGCAGTTCGGGAACAACGTCGATGGACTTGGGGGCGTGTACGGCGCCCTTGGCGGACCGGACCCGCGCGATGAGCCGCTCGGGATCGACCTCGGCCCCGGGTGCGGGCACGATCACCGCCTTGACGGCCTCCCCCCAGTCGGGGTCGGGGACACCGATTACCGCGGCGTACGCGACCGATGGGTCCGCGGTCAGGACGTCCTCGACTTCGCGGGTGTACACGTTGAAGCCGCCCGAGATGATGAAGTCCTTCCTGCGGTCGACGATGGTGATGTAGCCCTCGTCGTCACGTCTGGCCATGTCACCGGTGTGCAGCCACCCGCCCGCCAGAGCCTCCGCTGTGAGGTCCGGCAGATTGTGGTAGCGAAGCATTACGCCGGCACTTCGGATGCAGATCTCTCCCACATTTCCCGCCGGCACCGGGAGACCCTCGTCGTCCAGCAACTCCACCCAGGTGCCCGGTACGGCGCGGCCGCACGAGAGCAGCCGATCGGGGCGGTCCAGGTCGTGCTCGTCCGACCACAGCGCGGTGCCGAGGGCCAAGGACTCGGTCTGTCCGTAGATCTGGGTGAACACCCTGCCCAGGCGCTCGTGCCCTTCGATCAGGCGGGACGGCGCCATTGGTGCGGCGCCGTAGACGATGCGCTCGAGGGACGGCATGGAGAGGTCCAGGCCGGCGTCGAGGAGGCGGTAGATCATGGTCGGCACCAAGAAACTGAGCGACCCGTGGTGTCGGTTGACCGCGTCGATGAACTCGTCGGGACGGAACCCATTGAGCGTGACTACGGTCCCGCCCCGGATCAGAGTGGGAGCCAGAAAGTGCGCTGCCGCGTGGGTGATTGGGGCGGCAGCCACATAGACGGGGTGAAGGGGTAGTTCGTAGGCCAGCGGCGAGGCGAGGGTGATGGCCGCGCGGGCACGTTGGGTCTGCACGACTCCCTTGGAGCGCCCGGTGGTGCCGCCGGTGTACAGGATCTCGACGACGGTGTTCTCGTCGACATCTGCCGCGAGGCGCAACTCGCTCGACCCGGCGTTTTCGGCTAGTGCCAGAAGGTCGTGACCGAAGTCTGCAGGGCCGATGGAGAGGACTCGCTCGACGCCAGCATCGCTCAAGTCCGAGGCGACCGACCCATAGGACTCATCCACGACCAGCAGCCGCACATCGGCGTCCTTGCACTCGAAGACGTGGTCCTCGACGCTCGCGCGGGCGTGCATGCCGACGGAGTGGGCGCCGAGGAACTGAGCTGCCATGGCGACCATCCACGCCTCGGGCCGATTGGGGGAAAGGATGCCCACAGCGGACCCCCTGGTCACGCCGTACTCAGTCATCACACGCATGAACCGGGCGATGAGGTCGCTCGTCTGTCCATAGGTGAACCGTCGTTCGCCGTCGATGAACGCGGTGCGCGTCGACCAGGCGCGGAGCGCGTTGAGTACGAGGTCGTTGTGCGTGGAGGAACGTCCGGCCAGGTGCGCGTCGGGGTGGGTCATGGCTTCTCTCCGCTGGAGGTCGAGATCAGGGTTGGACCTCTGGCCTGAGGCGAGAGGTGCGGCTTCGCCGGGGGCCGGCCGAGGACCGGTGCGGTTGACGTGTGTTCTCATCACTTGTTCGGGAGGTTCGGTGCGGGTTTCCACACCGAACCCGGTTCAGGTCCAGTTAGGTGGTCGCTTGTCCAGGAAGGCCGAGACGCCCTCCTGGTACTCGGCGGTCCCGGCGAGCGCATAGACGCTGAGCGCGGTGGACTGGCGTGCCCATGCGGTTGCTTCGAGTGAGCCGGCGGCGTCGCGGATCGCCCCAAGGGTGATCGCAGTGGAGGCGGGCGGGTTGTTCGCGATCCGCTGGGCCAGTGTCACGGCCTCCTGCTCGGCTCGGCCGGGCTCGACCATGCGCGTGAGCAGGCCGTGCTGGTACATCACGGGGGCGTCGACTGGGTCGCCGGTGAGGGCCAGCTCTGCCGCGACGTGATACGGGAGTCGGATTGGCAGCCTGGTGAGGCCGCGGGCGGCGGCCACCTGTCCGTTGCGCACTTCCGGTATGCCGAACTTCGCGTCTTGTGCGGCGACGACAAGGTCGCAGGCGAGGGCGATCTCAAGTCCCCCGGCGAGGGCGAAGCCCTCGATCGCGGCGACCATGGGTTTGCTTGGCGGCCGGTCGATGATGCCGAACCAGCCGCGGTCGGTAGTGCGGGCGAACTGGCCCTTGACCGCTTGGCCGAGGTCTTGGCCGGCGCAGAAGAACCCGCCGGCGCCGGTGAGCACACCGACGCGCAGGTTCGGGTCGTCCTCGAGCTGGGCCAGCCCCGCCTCGAGCTGCTCTGCCATGGCCGTGGTCATGGCGTTCCGGCGGTGCGGACGGTCGAGCGTGATGACCAGAACCGGCCCATCTCTGCGCGTCGTGACTCGTCCCTCTTCCGGCACGGCGAGGTCGTTCACACTCGCTCCAGGATCGTGACGGCGCAGACGGCTGCGGTATACGGATCGTCAAGCGTCACCGCGCCGCCGGCGTTCTGCGCCAATGCGATGTGTGCGTCGGCCACCTGACGGTCCCCTGTCCGACCGCGAAGCTGGTCGAAGAGCTCGACGATCTGAGCTGCTCCGGTGGCTCCGACGGGGTGGCCGCGGCTGATCAGCCCTCCGCTGGTGTTGACCGGGAGCCGCCCGTCGTACCGGAGCTCGTTCTCCATGGCCAGCTTCCAGGCCTCCCCGTGCCCGACGGCTCCGATCTCCTCGAGGATGACCAAGGCGGCGGGGCTGGCGGCGTCGTGGAGCTCGATGACGTCTGCGTCGCTGGCTCTCCTGCCGGCTTGTTCGAGGGCGGCTTGGGCGGTCCGGGTCACCAGCTGTCCTCCCTCGCGCCGTCGTCCGGAGCGAAGCGCGGCGCCGGTGATGGCGATGGGGGCGGTGCTCGGCCGGTCCCGCGTGACGACGACCGCGGCCGCGCCGTCGCCGATGGGCGAACACATCAGCAAGGTCAGGGGGTCGACGATCGTGCGGGACTGGAGGATCTCCTCGGCGGTGTGTGGGTCGCGGTACTGCGCGTTGGGGTTAAGGCTGCCGTGGAGGTGGACGGTCGCCGCGACCTGGGCGAAGGCCTCGACGGGTGCGCCCGTGTCCGCCGCGTACCGGCGAGCCTCCTGTGCGTAGAGGTCCATGAAGATCGAGTTGCGCGACGGGCTCTCGGCGACGGCCGGGTCGTTGATGTCGATGGCACGGCCGAGCGCGTCAAAGGCCCTGGACTTCTCGGGGTGTGACATCTTCTCTGCGCCGAGAGCGACCGCCACGTCGCAGCTGCCGGATGCGACCGCCATCATCGCCAGGTGTAGGGCGCTGGAGGATGAGGCACATGCGTTCTCAACGTTGACGGCGCGCGCGCCGGCGAGCTGGCCGTCGAGCAGGGCGAGCTGCCCCTGGATCATCGCCTGGCCGCTGATCACCGCACTCGTGGCGTTGCCGAAGGCGACGAAACCGACGTCCTCGCCGCGCACGCCGGCGTCGCTCAGCGCCTCGTCGACCGCCTGGTTCGCGAGATCGGACAGCGGGGTGTCGCGGAATTTGCCGAACCGCGTCATGCCGACGCCGGCGATGTAGGTGGTGTCCATGGGAGACCTTTCGTGTTTTCGCGCGATCAGCGGGGCAGCATCCGCTGACCGGCGTCGATGCGGATGCACTCGGCGTTGAGGTAGGGGTTGGTAACGATGTGCTCAACGAGGGAGGCGAACTCCTCGGGTCGTCCCATTCGCCTGGGCTCGAGGATCATGTCGATCAGCCGCTCTTGCAGGTCCTCGCGCATACCGTGGACCATGCTGGTCGCAAAGAGGCCGGGCGCGATCGCGTTGACCCGGACACCCTTGCCCGCGACATCCCGCGCAAGTGGCAGCGTCATGCCGACCACGCCCGCCTTGCTCGCGCTGTACGCGGCTTGGCCCATCTGCCCGTCAAAGGCCGCGTCGGAAGCGGTGTTCACCACGACACCCCGCTCGCCACCTTCATCCGGCTCGTTGTTCAGCATGGCGGCGATGGCGACGCGGTTGATGTTGAAGGTGCCAACGAGGTTGACCGCCAGAGTGTTGCTGAACACATCGAGGTCGGCCGGTCGTCCGCGGCTGACCACCTTGGCGGCTGGCGCGATGCCTGCGCAGTTGACGTTGATATGAATCCCACCCAGACGGTCGACAATCTGGTCGGCGGCGCTCTCGGCTGCGTCCGCGGCGGCCACATCGAGGACGACAGGGAACGCCCGATCACTCGGCAGCCCCGAAGCGACCTCCCGCAGTCGGTCCGCATCAGCATCGACGAGCGCCACGGCGGCCCCGCGGGACGCCAACCGCTCGGCCGTCGCCCGCCCAAGCCCCGACCCGGCACCCGTCACGAGTGCAACCCGGCCCTCAACCTGCATCGCGTCTCCCTGTCGTAAGTCGCTGTTCCGTCCTCGACGCTAGGTTGTTTTTGTGACGCGGCACACTGATCATGTGCACACCGTCATGCCCGGATAGGTGTGAGGTTCTAACACGGAAGCGGGGCAGAGGCATGCCAGAGAGCGCGATCGAATCACCCCAACACTTCGCCTTGGTTCCCCCGGTGGCCGAGGGCCTCGGATCAACCGCGCAGCGATTGCTCGAGGCGGTGGGCGAGTCGGACCTGGAGGCGGTTGACCGGGCCGTGATGGAACTCATCGAGCTGCTGCGCCCCACATCGTCGGACGAGGTACTCGCCGGCATCCGCAATGCCGCGCTCCGCGCACACGAAGCGACCAGTTACCACCGACGTCGCGTCGGCGAGCTCACGGCTCTCCACCAGATTGCGGTCGATCTGGCCAGCGTACGGAACCCGGACGAGACGTTGCAGGCCATCGTGCGGGCGGCACAGGCGGTGATCCCATCGGCTGACGCCACCTACCTGCTGCTCTCAGAACCCGGAACAGGCTGGAACTACGTCAAGGCAAGCGTGGGTCTGCACAACCCTGACTTCATGCACGTGCGGGTCCGCGACGGCTACGGCATGGTCGGCCGCATCTACGAGACTCGAGCACCCCTGTGGACGCGCAACTACACCGAGTCTTCCAGCTTCGACCACGACAGCGTGGTGGACCGGACGCTCGCCGAGGACGGCCTGCGCTCCGTGCTCGGGATCCCCATGATCGTCCGAGGGGTTCCGCAGGGCGTGTTGTACGCGGCAAACCGCGTGGAGCGCTCCTTCACGGCCGACGAAGTCTCCGTCCTCCAACAATTCGCGGACCTGGCATCGATCGCGATCGAGAACGCCGAGTCCTTCGCCGGCCTACAACGGACCGCTCATGACATCGGCGAAGACATGACCGCGCTCGAGCGGGCCGCGCAGTTGCACGCGGATCTGACCAAGCTAGTGGTGGAGGGGGCACAGATCACCGATGTCCTGGCGCCGATCAGCGCGGTTCTCCCCGGCCATCTCAAGCTCCTCGATGCGTCCGATCGGGTGCTGGCGGCCAATGGCGAATCCACGATGTCGGAGGAAGCCTTCGCCCAGATTCGGCAGAGCCAACGCGCAGGCGGAGCCGTTTCACAGCCCACGCCCGACGGCTTCCGGCACGTGGTCGCCGTAGCAACCCGCAATGCTTACCACGGAGCCCTGGTCATCGAGTCCGACCAACCCCTCAGCGACCTCGACCGGCGCACACTGGAGCGTGCCGGGCACGTCGTTGCTCTGCTCACACTGCAGCAGCAAGCGTTGGTCGAGGCAGAGAACCAGGTACGCGGGGAGTTCCTCCATGAACTGCTCGAGACGCGACACGAGCTGTCCGACGCCTCGCGGCTTCGGGCCCACAGCCGCGGAATCGACCTCGCCCGCCGGGTGGTAGCCATCGCCATCTCGGTGCCCACCCAGAGACAGCTCGGCGCACGTCGGGCAATGGCCGATTTCGCGCGACTGCATAAGGGCGTCGGGGGTGAACACAACGGGATCGTCGCCGTCGTCCTACCCAGCGACGACCCGCACGAGACAGCCACATCGGTCCACGCCAGGCTCACCCGGGAGCTGCGGATCCCGGCGCTCGTCTGTGCCTCGCGTCCGGTCGACGGCACCACGGGCGCGGTGTCCGATGCGTTTGTCGAGGCCCGTCGATGTGCAGCCCTGCTCCGAGGCCTAGGCACTGAGCCGAAGGCCGTCACTACGCACGAGCTGGCGCTGTTCAGTGTGCTGTTCACGCCTGGCCGCGAGCACGAACTCACGTCATTCCTGGATCACGCGCTGGGCCGCCTCGAGGCCTACGACCGTGACCACAACACCCAACTGATCGACACCATCTCGGCGTACTTCGACCACAACCTGAATGTGGCCAAGACCGCCCGCTCTCTGTTTGTGCACGCAAACACCGTCGTGAAGCGGCTGGAGCGTGTCGCCGACGTGCTCGGCGACGACTGGCAGGCCGAACCGAGCGCCACCCGACTCCGGGTCGCCCTGTTGCTCCGCAACTACGCCGACGGATCACCGATCTGGGACGCAGACTGAAGGGCACTGCCTCCTAGTGACCGCTGTGCCTCCCTACGCCAGCGACGGCTCGCGCGAGGTCGGCTCGGCCAATCTGCGGCCCTTGCCCTTTTCGCCTGTGCTCTGAGTGTGTCCACGCCGTCCGCAGCGCTGCGGACGACACGAACCGCATCGTCACGCAGCGTTTCGACGTGCTAGAAGGGGCTCCTAGTCCGGATGGTAGTCCAGCCCGACCCCCGCGGGGGCCAGTGTCGTTGAGATGGTCGAGCCTGGGGCTCAGGCCGACGGCCGAGGAAATGGATGCGGGCCGCCCTGTGTGCGGCGGTGCCTTAGGAATCTGCCTCGATCCCTTGCAAGATCACCGCCACGTGCTTGGTACGAGTGGGAGACAGGTTTCACTTAGCGCTCATGGCCGCGACGGCACTGGTCCTTGGAGCCGCGGTCGCGCTGTCGGCAGCGGGCGCTGCGCTCTCGGTGTGCTTTGTGATGGTCATGCTCGCTCCGATCGTCACCGTCGTCGGATACGAGCTCATCGGCCAGTGAGCGTCGCACTCCCGGTAGGGGTGTTCGTGATCTGCCTCTACGGCCTGCACACCGCGTTGTCATGATGGACCTGTGCTGTGGAGAATGCGCGCGACCCTGCCCGACCGACCGGGCACGCTCGCAGCGCTCGCCCACGAGTGCGGCAAGGCCGGCGTCAACATCGTCGGAATGCAGATCTTCCGCGGCGCCGAGGCGGCCACCGTCGAGCTTGTGGTCGAGGCCCCGGACACCGTCGAGGCCGACCTAGTCGACCTGGTGCACCGGGGCGGCGCCCAGCACGTCGAGTCGATGCGGTGCACGGAGGCAGCCCTCGCCGACCAGCCCACCCGCTACGTCAACGCCGCGCGTGCGGTGCTCGCGCAGCCGTCGTCGTTCCCCGACGTCGCCGCGCATCTCTTCGACGCCGACGTCGCGCCGGCGGACGACCGCGAGGACGTGATGGTAATGACGCTGGGCGAGGACGTGGAGGTCCAGATCCGGAGAGCGACGCCGTTCACCGACACCGAGCGGGCCCGCGGCGCGGCGTTCGCCGAACTGGTGGCCGAGGTGCTCGAGCGGCAGGCACCGCTGTCGACCGGCGTCCAACCCGGTGGTCAGACGCCGGAGTATGTCGTCGGCGATGCCGAAGTGACGGCTCTCGCCAGCGGGCACGTCGTCGGCCGCGGCCGCATCGGCGCCGCCGACCCCGAGGCACCCGACGCGCGGTACATCGACCTCGAGGTCGACCCGGGCTGGCGCCGGCACGGCGTCGGCACCCGCCTCCTCAACGAGATCGTGAGGATGGCCTGCGCTCAGGGAATCGCCGAGATCGTGGTCACGGCACCGGCGGACAGCCGCGCGGTGCTGCCGATGGTGCTGGCGGCCGGGCTGCGCGGACGCATCCGGATCGCCGGCGACTCGCTCACAGTCCGGATCTCGCTCGCCGAGCCCCGCCGCATCTGACGTGAAGGTGGCGCCTCATTCGTCGGCGTCGCCTTCCGCTCGTACTTCGGCGGAGCCTGCGAGGCCACCGCCTTCACGACCGTTGTCCTAGAGATCCCCAGCCGCCTAGCGATCCTGGCCTTCGGCACCCCCTCAGCGGCCAGCCTCCTGATCAGCGCCCAATCCTCCACAGTGATCACACTCCAATCGTCGAGAGAGTGTTCACTTTCCGAGCGCCGTCACCGTCCAGTTTTTCGACCGCCGTCGACAATCTACGCCGTAGACGGTCAATGCCTATTGGTCTAGGCGCGCCGCTGCCATGACAGCACGAGCTGCGCGAAAGACAGCTCGATCACTCGGTCCCCCGCCCGAGCCGCGTCGTCGTGTCCGCAAGTTCGGCGAGCTGCTCGGCGAATGGGCCACGAAGGCGGCTTTGCTGCTCAAGACAAGGGCGAAATCTCTGCCAGGTCATCCATGACACCTTTGCCGCCGTCGGTCAGGCTCGATGTGTCACCGCCTGAAACCCGTGGGGCCTCCTGGTAGACACGTACCCAGTCGACCTGGGCGGTCTGGCTCATCCGACCAGGGGTCAGGTGCCGCAGCTCATAGTCCGAAGTCAGCATGGAGAGGATGAGGAACGCCGGCTTGTGGCTGACCGCCCGGGTCTCCCGATAGAACTCCGCGCCGTCGACGCGGAAGATGTACTCCTTCGACGTCCACTCCACCGAGAAGACATGGAAGGAGTCCCACCAGGTGTCGCCGACCGGCTTCATCGCCGCGGTCTGCTTGAAGATGTCGCCGTAGGTGGTGACCTGCCTGCGCGACGTGTTGTGGTGAAGGAATGCGCCGATCGCGCTCACCGAAGTGGAGCTCTCACCGAAGAACTCCATGGCGTCGACCTCGATGTCACCGGGCAGCGGGCTGCCGTCTACGGGAAGCATCCAGAACGCAGAGTGCATGCCCTTGCCCCGCTGGAGCTTCATCCGGGCCGCCGCGAATCCGTACTGGAACGTGAACGACTTCTCCGTGGCGATCTGGGAGTTGGTCAGGTACGCAACCGAGCCGGAGCCGTAGTCGGAGGAGTAGCCACATGATTGGCCGAGCCGCGACTGGTCGTAGCCGACACCGAGGTGTAGGACCCCGTCGACGACGTGCCGGGTGGAGGAGTCGACGCGGGCGCAGGTGCGTCGGCCTTCGGTGCTGTTCTCACGAACCTGGTCGTTCCATACCGCGGCGTTGAGTCGGGCGCCGGAGAACGTCTCCTCAAAGCTCGGAGACCAGCCGCGGGTCATGACGGTGTTGGTGGTTGTGGCAGCCCCGCCGTCGGCGGTCGCGATCGTGGTCGCCCGGTAGGTGGCCGTGTCGGCCACCTGGAAGACGGCCGTACCGGCAGCATCCTGGACCTCGGTCTGCACGATGCTCCACCGGTCACCGGTGAGGCGTTCGAGGTGAACGAGACGGCCGGGGCGCGCGGGGCTGAACTGGGCCACGACCTGGCCGTTGTCCTCGGGGTCGGCGGGCGCGGGGCCTGGCTGCACTATCGGCGGGAGAGCCGCCAGCTGGGAGGACTGCCCCTGGACGTCGACGTCGACCGGCTTGGTGATGATGGACGGCAGCCCCTGGGACTCGGGCTTGACCTTGTGCCGGGGAGCCTTGACGCGCAGGGTGGCCGGCCGTTCGAGAACGATGTTCTTGAAGGTGAAGTTGCCAACCTGCGTCGACTTCTTGGTGGCGATAGTGACGTAGCGGCCGCCCCTGAGCTGCTGTAGCTGCACGGTGCGCCGCAGCTTGGAGCCGAGGTATCCGGTCAGCTCGAAGCCGGACCCGGCGACAGGCGTGACGGCCGGCGGGCGCAACCGCCCGAACGCGGCACCGGCCGGGGACGCCGTGTTGACGGTCAGCACCGCGGTCAGCGACCCCACCACGGTGAACGCGAGCAGCGGGGCCAGGACGGCGCCCAGGCGCAGTCGAGTCCCGATCGGGTACCTCATCCGAGGACCTCGACGAAACCCTCGGGGTCTCGAGAAGGGGCGCCCGAAGTCACCCCGCCTTCGCGTACCTCGAGGCCGAGTTCGACGAACGTGAGGATCTGGTCGACCCGGTCGAGCTGGATATCCAACCGCAGCACCTGCCCGGTGACGGCCAGGATCTCCTTCCGGGTGCTGGACGCGCTCAGCATGAGGGCTGCGTCGCGGGCGGCCGTCGCCGCGAGATCGGCCTCGGAGTTGAGGAGACGCGCCGTGGCCAGCTCCCTCCGGACGGCGATCAGCCCAGCGGAGCCCTCGGTCTTCACGACCACCTCGTCGAGGCTCGCGAGCCGCGTCGTGTTGGCCTCTGCAACCTGGCAGAGTGCCGCGAGGTCCTGCAGGTGGCCGGCACCGAAGCTGTCGGCCACGGGGCGACTCCGGCGAACCTGTGACACGATCGCTGGCAGGCCGGCCCAGGTCGTTGCGACATGCGCGCCATCCGCGAGCCCCGCGAGTAGATCCCGATCGCCGGCGACCGAGACGGCGAGGCGCGCTTGCGCGTCGCCGTCGAGGCGACGCACGGGGCACCGATCCAGGAGGCTGGCAAGAGCCGCATCGGCGTGCGTGATGTCCGCGATGATCCTGCGCCGGAGTGCCTCGCCGATCGGCGTGGAGTTGCCTGCCAGCCCGATGTACGCCTCCCGGGTGGAATGTGTCGCCGGCGCCGCGACAGACGCAGGCGCAAATGCCATGGACCTAACTGCGACGTCCGAGGGCGTAGAAGCGGAGGTGGGAAGCATGCCCTCGTACACAAAATCGACTCCAGATTCAGGGCGGCCCCGCCGATCGAGGCCATCGCTCTGGTTATCGGCCGTCTGGCACCCCGGCTTGACGCCTAACCGCCTGATCGGTCCAGCTCCCAGCGAGACCCGACCAGCAGTCCAAAGGCAGGGGCCCGGCTTGTTGAGAAAGCTGCTCCTCCACCGAGACGTCGGTGGCGCACAAGAGGGTTGACCTTGCGGACGGAGCAAGCGCCCCGTGTCGACCACGCTCGAAAATGAGGCCATAGCCGGTCGAAACGAGGCCACCCAGACAGATTGGATGACAGATGGGCATCTGGGACGCGCGCGGCGCTGCTCGATGTAGTCACTGCCCCGTGGGTCCATGTCACCGCGGTACGCCCTGGACGGCCTCAAAGGCAGCCGCGTGCTGCGCCGATGACCCCCATCCCGGTGAGGTCGCCGGCGCCGAAGTTGTGGTTGAGCGAGGAGATGCCCCCGTGCATGACCTGCTCGGCGCCGTTCGCGTGGCCGAGGCCGAGGGCGTGGAGCGTCTCGTGCACAATCACCTGGCCCCACGTGGTCGAGCCCGAGGTGTCGAAACCGGGACGGAGCGCGTGGTCGCGGTCGAGCACGACGAACCCACGCACCATCCGCCAGGCGACGTCCGCCCCGCGGTCGGTTGCATGTGCCGACCCACCGCCGAGCCCCACAACGTCGTCCTGCAGCTCCGGGACCTGGGTCTGGTCGGACCAGGCAATTGCGATGTCCATGTGGGCCGGGAAGGTCGACCCGGTCCGGTGGACATAGGTGGTCTCCCCGACGTACTCGAACCTCAGCCCTGTCCGGTTAGCGATCTGCGCGAACGCCTCCTGGGCGTGCGCCAGCGAGCCGGCGTAGCCGCCCTGTGGGTTGTAGGCCCAGCGGATCGGCGTGCAGGGATTCCAGCGGGCGCCGCCCTCGACGAACAGGTAGGACCAGTCGTCTGCTAGCCCAGCAGGCGCAAGGTCCGTGACCGGTGCGGGCGTCGGCGTCGGCGTGGGGGCCGACGCGACCACCTTCACGATAAGCCTCTGGGTCTGCGCGGCGCGGAGTCCGTCGAAGCGCGGGCTCCTGACCTGGAACGCGCGCGTCCGATCCTCCGACCCGGCACTCACCTCGAACCGGAAGGCGCCGGTGCGGGCCGTGCGCCTCCGGGCGAGGACCTGCCAGCCCGACGACGTGGACTCGAGCAGCTCCACCGGCCGAGGCCGAGCGTGGCGGCCGGCCCGGACCAGGACCACCCCGGAGACGACGAGGCGCGCGCCGGCCTCGGCGCTCTCCGGCGCCGTCACCGCGATCCGCGCAGCGCGATTGAGCTTTGCCGCGTCGTCTGCGTGCACGGAGTCGCCGTACTCTGCCGTCACGATCGCGGGGCGTGCGGCGCCCTGCCCAGCGGCGTCGCGGGCGCCGGCGGAGAACGCTGCGGGAGCCAGCGCCAGCGCGAGGCCCGTCACAACCACCGTGGCGCACATGTGGCGAAGGGCAGGACGTCGTCGGAGCTTCATGCGGCGGTCCTCGTGATCGAAACGGGAACGGCCGGCGCTCCCCGAGAGAGTGGAATAGGAATGCCCCGCAGGCGTCTCGGGTCACCTGCGGGGCAATGCCAATGCTGCACGACACCAGGCGGCCTGTCACCGAATCCCGAAATTTCGCGCAAAGATGCCGAGATCCCCGTCCCGAGATCGAGAGGTCCTTGCGATCCGTCATGCGACGGTGAGTTTGCCAGGCGTTCTTGTCTAAACCTTTACACGCTGAGTCACATTTGGGTGGGTTTCTTGAGAATTGCTTGAGAGTTCCGACCCTCGAGGAGACTCCCAACGATGAGCACCCTGCCCGAGCGACTGCGGACGGTCGTTGACCTGGACACGGCACAGAACTCTCGGCCCACACACTGTTCGATCGAGACCGGGATCTCCGTCTTCTTCGCCGACCCCCACTCGGCATGGCCGGATCGACCCGGACAATCGCCGGACGCGGTGGCTCGCCGCGGTTAGCGTGGAGCCCTCGGGCACGCGGTATGTGTGCCGATAGCTGTTGGTGCGAAAGGGATGTCGGCGTGCTGACGCTGTTCGCAGCCCTGATGGTTCTGTTTGGTTGATCCTGGCCGTCCTGGCGGCATACGTCGCTTGACGTCGAGAGGCGCCGCATGGGCTGGAGCCCGGCGGTCCTACTCGCCTCCGTCGCCTGGTGGGGTCTTGCCTACGCCGTCGAACTCTCTGTCGAGCACATCGCGGCCAAGAGCCGTTAGGGTGACGTGAAGTACGTCGGGATCACGGCGCTGGCGCCGCGTGGCTCGCCTTCGTGGTGTGCACCGGCCGCGGACGACGCGTGACCAGGCGCATGCTGGCCTTTCTGGCAATCGTGCCCGTCGCCGCGCTGACAGTCCTCGCGATCCGCGCCACCCATGACCTGGTGCGCTCCTATCCGGCATCGGCCTCGACCTAGGACCCGCTGATCGTCGAGTTCGAACCGACATTCTGGGCGATCCTGATCTACAACAACCTCCTGTTGGTGGCCGCAACCGCGCGGTTCGTGGTCAGCATGGTCCGGTTGACCGCGTTCGTGGACGAGGTCCCAACCAGGACCCCGCCGGTGACGGTGAACGCGAACGGGGTCAGATCCATGCGAGCGAACCAGCCGACCTCGAAGTTCTGCAGCAGGTTGGCGGTCCACGGCAGGGGCCCCCTCCATCGACGCCAAGCTCACGAACTTTCGCGGCGACTCGACGGCCAACCCCCGCGGTCTGGGAATGCTCCTGGCCGAAGCAGTAGCCCTTGCTCACGACGGTCACCTAGACATCTCCGAGTCTCACGCAGGCGCCACCGTCACCCTCCTGCTCTCGCGAGAACCCGACTTCCCCGCGTAACCCACACCCCCGCACATGGACGGGCTCCGGCACTCAAGCATGGTCAACCGCCTCAACGAGCAACTCAACGTGCTGCTACAGGGTTCGAACTTGCTGATCGGCCATAGCCACATGGTCGAAGGAGCGGGCGCGTCGACCCTCGTCTTACGTTTTCAAGGTCGAGCCGCTCGCGTCCCTCCCGATCGAGCAGATCCTCGCGCCGACGGTGCAGGTCGCGCAGCACTACCTGGCGGACAGCTCACCGGTGGACCGGCACGCCGCCGACCCTGCGTCCTCGCCGCCGACGACCGCCTTCCGCGCCGCTGCGTATTGCGAGCGCCTCGGCGTGCCACTGACGAGACCTGACTGCCGCCGGCCAGAGCGGCCAGGTTAGCTTGTCGATCGCCAAGCAGCGGGGAACGCGCGACACTGGTGCGTACACACTGATCCGGGGCACGGAGAGTCGATGGAACCGCACCCGTCCACATCAGACCAGGCCTTCCTGGCCGACTTGCGGCGGCACCGCGCCGAACTGCGCGAGTCGATGAGCGCGCTGGAAGACGCCCTGGCCGCGCCCGCCACCGCCCCGCCCTGGGCCCCGCGTCTCCACGCTGCCCTGGTGGAACTCGCTGCCGACTTCCGTACACACATCGACATCACAGAGGGGCCCAACGGGCTGTACAGCGACCTCCTCAAGACCTCGCCACGGTTGTCCGAGTCCGTTGCCAGCCTCATTCGCGAACACGCCCTAATCTGTCGTCAGGTCGACAACCTGCTGGCCCGAGTGACAGCCTCGGACGGCATCGAGGACGTGGACAGAGTTCGCGACCTGGGCATGGCGATCCTAGGGAGACTCGTCCGACACCGGCAGCGAGGCTCCGATCTCGTCTTCGAGGCCTACGAGTTCGACATCGGGGGCGAGACCTGAGCAGAGCCCCCGCAGCCAAGGCCCGTACGACAGGCCAGCTAGAGCTGGACAAGACATATGTCAGTCGAAATGCGATCCGAGGTTGACCATTCAAGCATTGTCACCTGCGCCTGCGATAGTCCGTGTTCGACGCCGCGCCCGGGTCATTCCCTTACGCAGCTGAGTGTCCGCCGGCGCCTCGTCGAAGGGCAGCGGCGCCAGCGCCCAGCAGGCACGGTCCGGGAAGTACTCGCGAGCACGCGTTCACTGCCTGCGGGGCGCAGCGGTGCGCTCGCCGCGAGGGGACGGACGTGCCGCCACCAGTAGGTGCGAGAACGGCACCGGACCGCGGCTCCCTCGAGCGGCTCGCAGCCGGCGCAGCTGGCCGCGGGATTGGTGGCGCTGCGCGCAAGCCGCGACGTACCGACTCCTGAGATGAGGTGGCCCAACTGTGCGAGGTGGCGCAAGGCCGACGACCTAGGCGGCTAGGAATAGGAATAGCCCGTGATCGGAGGTCTGCCGTTCGAAGGGTGCGCGACTACGACCTGTGGCGCGAGGCCTTCGGCGAGGACGTCGGGGGACGTCAGGCGTCCGGTGCCACGGGTTACCGGATCTTCCGGTTGCAGGTACCAGATGATGTAGTCGATGGCGAGTTCCTTCGCGTGCACCTGGCGTACGCGACGAGGACGTCACCTTGGGCCCTGCCGGCCGGGGGTCAAAGGGACCATGAAGTCGGCGGCGAGTCCTGCGGGGGTGGCCGTGAGGGTTGGTGGCGCTCTCGCGGTAGCCGCCGACGGTCTTGATGTCGAACATCGGCGCTAGGACGTTCACCAGGTGGGTCAGCTGCGGCTTGACCGGACCGAGGTTGTAGTTGGTCTCGGTCGCGACCGCGCAGCCGGTGCCGGCGGTACACACCTTGACAACTGCTCCCGCAAACAGCCGTCTGATGACCTGCGCATCCAAAACTCACCGCACATTTCGTCGCCAACCATTGACGGCTTCCGAATCCTCCCCGCCCAAACGCCGCTCCTAGCCCTCCCATCGAGCGGGACCGATGCCGGTGTCCTGGTGCCCGGGCGGTATAGCGGGTCGTGGACGAACTCACCCAGGCGAAGAACGCCGCCTCGATGGAACACCCCGCCCGCCGTAACTCGCTCATCAGCGTGGGCCCCAGCGAGGCGTGGGAGACACCGCCGCCCCACTGCGTGGGGTTACCCTGAGGACCGCGACGCCGCTCAGGATGAGTAGCACTGCGATGCCGTCCCGAAGTTGCAGCGGTTCACCCACGAGGAGCCACCCGATCGCGAGGGCTACTACGGGAGGTATGTAGGTGGCGCTGGAGGCGGTGACCGCACCAAGCGTCTCCACGATGAAGTAGTACAGGATGTAAGCCACGCCGGTGCCGAGTATTCCGAGGCCGATCACCACCCCGACGAGGGCCCTTGTATCGTCAGCGAGCGTCGTCATCCCGTCCAGATCGGTGACCACCATTAGGGTCAACAGGGCCAGCCCGATCTGGTAGGTGGTCAGTGCAGCGGGAGCGATTCCCAAGGGCGAGATGAACTTGCGCGCGTATACGAACGATGCCCCCACGCTGGCAGCGCCCAAGAGCATGAACAACACGCCTGTCGGGTCGACGCCATGAGTGGTCTCCCAAGGTCGCGCGATGAGCAGCACTCCGCCGAAGCCGATGAGGACCCCTAGGAAGCGCAGGAGAGTTACGGGCTCAGAACGCAGGAACGCCAGGGCGCAGACGAAGGTGAAGAGCGGGATCGCACCGCTCAACGCCCCGGCTATTCCAGAGGGGAGAAGTGCGGTTCCGGCGGCGAAGGCGTAGTAGAAGACGCTGGTGGCCAGCAGCGACATGGCGAAGTAGTGGTGCAGGTGTCGGGCATGATGCCTGGACAGCGCTCGGCGGGCCAGCGCGTATCCCAGCACGGGGAGAAACCCGAACAGCACTCGAAGAAGGGTGATCTGTCCAGCGGTGATGCTGTCGGATGCCCACTTCATGACGATGAAGTTGCTCCCCCAGATCACCCCGAGCGCGACGAAAGCGGCGCTAGCCGGTCGAGTCACTGGTGAAGTGTCCCATTCCCGCTCGTCAAACTACTTGTTCTATGCCTCAGGACCGGTGACTGACGAGGCTCGGTGTCGACGACGCTCGAAAACGAGGTCATAGCTACGCCTTGGTTTCCAGGGGTCATCGCAATCTCTGGGTGGATGCGGACGTTAGCAGTGCGTTGAACAGCTCTGTTGGGGCCCGGTCGCCGAGGATGAGTCGCGGACCGCCGTTGAGCGCGTTCTCGATCCTCGCGAGATCGCGTAGTGTGTGGACCGCGAGGTAGGCCAACTTCGGGAAGCACTGGCGCAGCAGCCCGTTGGCGTTCTCGTTTGAGCGCCGCTTCCAGGAGGCTAGCGGCGTCGCAGAAGTAGATCTTCAGGCCGATCGCCGCGGTGATCTCGAGGTGACGCACCATCTCCGTGCCCTGGTCCCAAGTCAGGCTCTGGCGCACTGCCGCGAAGCCGGCACTGGAATCAGAACCAGCGCTGCGACCCGCGCGCCGGTGGCTGCCCGAGCGGACGCGAAGCACCGCCCGAACCGCGATCCGAACAAGGCCGCCGCCTACCCCGGACAGGACCGTCAACTCACCGCGGGCGGTGGGGGCCGTCGAGAAGTGGTTATGACCGAGCTGCCCGCCACGTACTGATGCGTCGAGGTGTCCGCGGAGCCGCCGAAGCACGACGCTTGGCGACCGTACGGCGACGTGCGGTTCGTGTTCACCGCAGTGGCTCAATGCCGAGAGCATGGCGGAGGGGCGTAGTGAGCTCAGCCCTGGTGACCGCCGACAAGAAAGGGCGCAATGCTGTAGGGCACTTCGCCTCCCGTCTCGGCCAGCACGGTTGGCCGCGGGGCGTGTGCGGCCATGAAGAGGGTCGCTGCCGCGGTCTCCTCCACGGGGGCGAAACGCCGCAAGGGGATGAGCCCGAGGATCATTTCGGTGTACTCCTCCAAGGACATCTCGGCAGCTGCGGCGAAGCCGGCCATGGCGTCGTCGAAGAGAGCCGTCTTAGTGCGCCCCGGGCAGATCGCGCGGACCGACACCCCATGCGGCGACTCGAGAGCTGCCATGGACTGGACCCAGTGGAGGACTGCCCATTTGGAGGCGCAGTAGGCGGAATCGAAGCGCTCGGGACGCAACGAAGCCTGGGACGCGATGACGACGAAGATGCCTCGCCGCTCGAGCAGTGTGGCCCGAAGCGCGTGGTAGAGCCTGATGACGCTCACGGTGTTGATCTCCATGACAAGCCTGATGCGTTCCGGCGTCAGGGTTGTCAGAGCACCGTCCCCGGCAACGCCCTGGGAGGCGACCACAGTGTCGATGCCGAGCTCATCCGCTCGGTTGCCGAGCGCCTCGAGCGTCGCGCTCTCGCGGAGGTCCCCGACGATGGTGTGTGCTCCATGCGTGGCGAGCTCGGCGAGCGCTGCCTCGTCGCGGCCGTGAGCGAGTACGACCTGCCCGGCCGCGAGGGCCTGGAGCACGACGCTTCGTCCGATCCCTTGGCTGCCGCCGATGACGAGTAGTTTCATGACGCGCTCCTGAGGTCGATGGTCGTTGCGGTGACGTAGGCACTGGCATCGCTAGAGAGGAAGTCGGCGGTGTCCTGGATCGATTCGAGCTGAGAGCGATGTGCTCGGAGGACGGTGATGCGAGTGCGCGGATACTCGAGGGCGAGCGAGAGCGCGGTCGCCTGGACCGAGGCGAAGGTTGCCTCCACGAGCGGGGCGCGGTCGTCGTCTCCCGCGTCCAGGAACAGGACGCTCACGGGGCGAGCCAGGCCGCTCGTGGTCAGCCTCACGCGGAACTCTTCGAATAGTCGGGTGGTTCCGTCGAGCAGCCAGTCGACAAGGGGGTCTGCAGTCTGGTGGGTGGTGTCGAACACGAGTAGATCCAGGTCGCGAGCCCCGAGGTCCAGTTCGGGTGTCGGTTCTGGGTCCAGGATGAAGGTGGTGCTTCCTTGGCTGACGGTGGTCATGGGGACTCCTCGGTGAGTTGTCGGGCAAGACGTCGGGCGGTGTCGACTAGTTCGAGCCGTGAGC
Organism: Nocardioides gansuensis; assembly: GCF_003076135.1. Taxonomy (GTDB): domain Bacteria; phylum Actinomycetota; class Actinomycetes; order Propionibacteriales; family Nocardioidaceae; genus Nocardioides; species Nocardioides gansuensis. The sequence continues at coordinate 218,918 of NZ_QDGZ01000007.1, forward strand.
TGGCCTGGACGATGTCGGCCAGGCCGAGGTCGGTTCCTCGGTCGCGACCTAGCTCGTCGCGTCCGACCACGGCAACACAGGGCACCCCGGCGGCTTGGCACCGGCGGGCGAGCTCGCCGACGAGCTTGCCGTGGAAGGTCTGCTCGTCGATCCGTCCTTCGCCAGTGACGACAAGCGAGCTCGACTCCACGCGTGTGCCGACTTCAAGTGCGTCCAGCACATATCCGGCGCCGGAAACGATCGAGGCATCGTGAGCGGCCCACAGGCCTCCGGCCAGCCCCCCGGCAGCTCCGCTGCCCTCGACACCGCGGGGGTCCTTGGGAAGGCCTGATGCCGTCTGGTGGAGCCGTTGGGTGAGCGCCGCGACCTCGGCGGGGTCGGCGCCTTTCTGGGGAGCGAACCAGACGGCGGCCTCCTCGAAGGGCAACGTCACGTCGGTCAGGACGATGACGTCGGCCGACCTAAGTCCACCAGCCGCTTCGATCGCAGCCAAGCACCCGAGGCCACCATCGGTGGTGGCGCTGCCACCGCACGCGACAACGATTCGGCGCGAACCTCGCGCAACGGCGTCGGCGATGAGGAGCCCGGTCCCGAAGGTTGAGGCAGTGCTGGCATCACGGTCCTCCGGCTCGACGAGCGTGAGCCCGCTGGCGGCGGCGCACTCGACGTAGGCGGTGTCCCCGGACAGGCCGTACGCGGCTCTGATCGGCCGACCTAGCGGGTCCACCGTGTCCACGAAGACCAGGTTCTGCGATGGCACGAGTGCAGCAACGGTGCCTTCTCCCCCGTCTGCCAACGGGCACAGGTCGATCGCGATGCCTGCGCTTGCGAAGCCCTCGCCGAGCGCCTCCGCCACCTGTACGGCCGTGAACGTGCCCTTGAACGAGTCGGGAGCGATCAGCACCCGATGACGGCGGTCAGGCATAGGCACCGTCCAGGAAGGTGAGCAGGTGGTCGGCCACCGCGCACAGCCGACCGTCCTCGGTGTGCGCCTCCACGTGTGCGGTGGTGCGGCGTCGAACCGGGTCGGCAGCGGTGATCGTGTACGTCACCGCGACGGTCTGGCCGATCCGCACTGGTGCGACGAAGCGAACCCGGTCGTACCCGGCCGAGACGGCGACGGCGCCGGTCGTCTCCACGAACCTGGTGGCGGCGGTGGACATGAACCCGACGAGGAGCACGCCATGCGCGATGCGTGTCCCAAAGGGCGTCGTAGCCATGGCCTGCTCGTCCACGTGGTTAGGGCTCAGGTCTCCGGTCAACCCGGCAAACAGGTAGACATCGGACTCGCCCACCGTCTTCCGGAAGCTCGCCACCTGCCCGATCAGCGACTCCAGGTCCGCCATGGTGCTCATAGGCTTGCGTAGCCCGCGTGCGCCGTCGTGCCGCGGGGCACGATCTGGTGGGGAAGGATGATCGGTTCCCTGCTCCGTTCCGGGTGCAGGATCCGGTGGGCTGCTGTTGCGCCGAGCGTGTGGAGCGGCACGGCGGCCGTGGTCATGTCCAGGAGTGCGGCCAACCTGGTGCCACCGATGCCCGCGACGGCCACCTGCTCGGGCACTTTGATGTCGGCTTGGCGGAACGCGGTAAGGATCCCTCCCGCAGTCTGGTCGTTGGACCCGATGACGGCGTCCGGGAGGGAGCCGCCGACGAGCAGACGCAAGGCGGCCGAGCTGCCCGATTCCGGGCCGAACGTCCCGGGGATGACCTCGGGTGCCAGACCCGCCTCATCCATCGCGCGCAGGTAACCCAGCTTGCGGTCTTCTGCGGCGTACACGCCCGGCAGTCCGCCCACCAGGACGATGCGCTTGTGAGCGGATGCGATCAGCGACACCGTGAGGTCGTGCGCGGCCGCCTCGTTGTCGTAGGTGACGACGTCAGCCTCGATTTCGCGACGGCCGAGAGAGACCACAGTGATCCCGTCATCCCGGGCGGCCTTGACGAGACCGGCGAGCCGGGCGTGGTCACCGCCGATGAACCCAGACCCGGCGAAGATGACTCCTGCGGCACTGTAGTGGCGCATCAGGGTCATTTGCTCGACCTCGACGTCGATTTTCCGGTCAGCGTTGCAGACGATCGTCAGGTAGCCGGCACGGCTGGCCACGTCCTCGACACCGCGGGTGATCTCGGCGAAGTAGGGGTCGGCGCTGTCCTCCACGATCACCCCGATGATGCGGCTCTGCTTGTTGGCAAGAGCCTGGGCGACGGCGCTGGGCGAATAGCCGAGCTCCGCAGCTGAAGCGTGCACCTTGGCCTTCGTCGCGTCGGACACCGGGTGTCGTGACCCGTTGAGGACACGGGAGGCGGTGGCTACCGAGACCTTCGCATGCGCCGCTACGTCTTCAAGCGAGGCCATCGTGGTCACCGTCCGAGAATTCGGGCACGTGCCACTGCATGACTCCATGGCCGAATATGCGTTTGTCCATGAGCTCGACCTCACCCACCTCGACCTCGAAGGGGATCTGGTCCAGCACGTGTGTCTGCGGGTCGATGCCGGGTGCTACTTCGATGAGTCGCAAGCCGTGGTCGGTCACGGTGAAGACCGCTCGTTCGGTGACGACCAGGATTCGCTGACCGCGCTTGGCTGCCAGTTCGCCGTTGAAGGTGACGTGTTCGACCTCGTCGACGAACTTGGTGTGCCTGCCCTCGGCGAGGATCTCGAGCTGATCGTCCTCGATCGCCACGTCGAGTCCACCCGCGTTGAAGGTTCCGCAAAAGACCACGCTGTGGGCGTTCTGGGTGATGTTGATGAAGCCGCCCGTCCCGATCAGCCGTCCGTTGAAGAGCGAGACGTTCACGTTGCCCTGCCTGTCCAGCTGGGCGAACCCCAGAAACGCCACGTCCAGTCCGCCCCCGTCGTAGAAGTCGAACTGAGCGGGCTGTTCGAGGATGGCAACGGGGTTGTAGGAGGCCCCGAAGCTGACTCCGGCCGCGGGGATGCCGCCCACGAGTCCCTGTTCGACGGTGAGAGTGAACTGTTCGAAGCAACCTTCCTCGGCTGCTACGGAGGCCACGCCGTCGGCGATTCCCACTCCGAGGTTGACCACGTCACCACGTCGGATCTCCATGAGTGCTCGTCGACCCACCAGCTTCCGCGCGCCGGGTGCCATCACGGGCACTGCGTCAGCCGGTCCCCGCAGCGCACCGCTGTAGGCGGGGTTGAAGGCCGTCTCCACGAGTTGCCGCTGCTCCGGGTGCACGACCACTCGATCGACCAGGAATCCGGGGACCACGACCGTGCGGGGATCGAGAGATGCCGCCTTGGCGAGCCTCTTGACCTGGGCGATCACCACTCCGCCTGAGTTGTGGGTGGCTTGCGCCATGGCCAACACCTCGAGTCGCGCGGCCTCTTCTTCCAGGGAGAGATTGCCATCGGCGTCGGCCGTGGTGGCGCGAATGAAGCAGACGTCGGGAGCTACGGGGCGGTAGTGGAGAAGCTCGCGGCCGTCGATCTCGAGGATCTGGACGAGTTCCTCGGTCGCCTTGGCGTTGAGGCGGCCACCCGAGACCCGCGGGTCGCAGAAGGTGCCAAGTCCCACGTGGGTGATGACCCCGACGCGCCCGCCGGCAATCTCGCGGCACATCTGCGCCATGACGCCCTGCGGGAAGTTGTACGCAGCAAACGCGTTCTCCATCGCCATCTCGGACATGCGCGGTGCCATGCCCCAGTTGCCCGCGATCGCTCGCGCGACCAGTCCGTGTTGGGCCAGGTGATCCATGCCAGCACCCTTTCGGTCGCCGATACCGGTGGTGTGCACGATGGTGAGGTCACGCGGGTGGGCTGTCTCGCTGAAACGCTCGCCGAGGGTCTTCAGCAGGAGGTCCGGCTCCACCAGCCCCCCGCCGGATCCTTCGATGTAGACGACATCTTCGTCTCCGATCAGATCGACGGCCTCGCGTGCTGTCACGACCAACGGTGCGCCATGGGTTCTCACGCCATCACCCCTCCACCATTCGGATGCAATGTCTGTCCATGGAAAAGCGCCGATTCCGCCGCGAGAAGAAAGACGACTGCGGGCGCAACCTCGGTCGGCAGGCCGAGCCGACCGGTGACGAGGGGCCCGGTCCGCACTGCGAGCCAAGCCTCGTCCGCGTAGGGGGCCGTCATAGCCGTCTCGAGAGGCCCGGGAGCCACCGCATTGACCCGCACCTGGGGGCCGAGCTCGCGGGCCATCGCGCGGGTCAAGCCCAGGACGCCGGCTTTGGCTGCGCAGTACGCAGCAACGTGCATACCGCCCTTGAACGCCAGCTGCGAGGAGATGTTGACGATGGAGCCGTGTCCTCGGCCGAACATGCGACCACCGACTTCTTGGGAGACAATGAAGACTCCCGTGAGATCCACGTCCAAAGTTTTTTGCCACGACTGAATGGTGGTGGCGAGAAACGGTTGCTCGTCCATGATTCCGGCATTGTTGACCAGGCCGGTCAGGGGGCCGTGCTCCTCCTCGAGGTGACGGATGGCCTCGCCGACCTGATCGGGGTCTGAGACGTCTGCCTCGATAACCGATGCGTCGACTCCGAGCGCAGTGAGCTGCTCGGAGAGCCTTAGCGCCGCCTCCGGTGTCTGCCAGTGGTGGACGACGACGTCGGCCCCCGCACGCGCGACCTCCAGGCAGATGGCGCGGCCCAGATCGCCGGGGGCGCCGGTGACAAGGATGCGCTGCCCCGCGAGGCGCTTCGCGAGGGCGTCTTCGTCAGAGGGAGGGGGGGTCATCGAACGTTGTCCGTCTTCTCGTGTGCGGTGTTGCTGTCGGGGAAGAACGAGGGGCCGATGAGTCCGTTGGCAGCCTCGCGCAGCACCCGCCGCCCGAGCATCGTCTCGTGGATCTCGCTGGTGCCGTCGAAGATCTGGGTCACCTTGGCGTCTCGGTCCATTCGTTGTAGGGGGTGGTTACGAGCCATGCCGGCTCCGGCAACGATCTGCAGGGCAGCATCGGTATGGCGGCGGGCCGCATCCGAGGCGAACATCTTCGCCATCGAGATCACTGCCTGGTCGCCACCGTTGCCAAGGGCGAAGGTCTCACCTGCGCGTAGGACCAGTTCGCGGGCAGCTCGGTAGTCGGTCACCATGCGGCCGATCTTCGACTGGATACTGGGCAGTGCGGCGATCGGTTTCCCGAACGCCTCTCGATGGTTTGCCCAGCCTGTCGCTTCCCTGATGGCGCCACGAAGCAGGCCGACGGAGTAGGACGCGGCCTCGATGCGGGCCATGTTGAGCCCGTCCATCATGCCGCCGAACCCGTCGCAGGCGAGGGCGTTCTGGACCGGAACGCGGCAAGCCTCGAAGGTGAGGGTCCCATTCGGCATCCCGCGGAATCCTGCGAGCTCTGGGCCCGGTGCTCCCACGGCTCCGTCGCTGGCCATGTCCACCACGAGCGCGATGGTGTCAGCATCGCGCTCGCGATGATCGACCTTGGCCAGGACGATGGCGTAGGAGCAGACCGGCGCCAACCCGATCCAGCACTTCTGCCCGTCGAGGACGTAGTGGTCCCCTTGCCTTCGGGCAACAGTCGTCAGGGCCCGGATGTCAGTGCCTGCGTGCGGTTCGGTGATGGCGAACGCGCCGAAGAGTTCTGCGCGCAAGGTCGGTTGCAGCCATCGGTCGCACACCTCCGACGCGGCATAGCGAGCCAGCAGATAGGTGTGCAGGCGAGCCACCGAGACCGCCAGTGACACGGCTGCAGACTCTGCGGCGATCCGCTCGGTGCTCTCGTGGACGAGAGCCATTCGGGCGAGGTCGAGGGAGCCGTCAGCTTCGAAGAGCAGGCTCTGGAGGCCCAGCTGGGCGGCCTCGCTGAGGAGCTCGGGGAAGAACCGTGCTGTCAGTTCGATGTCCTCGGCGGCCGGCGCCACCATTTCCGAGCAGAACAGGTCCACGTCCTCCACGGTCGGCAAGGTGCTCATCCCGCGAACGCCAAACGTGCGAGGTCTTCCTCGGAGATATCCACGTTCTCCAGGTCGCCGACGGTTCGCCCACCTCGCATGACCACGATTCGGTCACAGCTGTCGAGCAGCTCTTGGAGCACCGAGCTCACCATCACCACCGAGATGCCTTGGGCTGCGAGACCACGCATGAGGGTCAGAATCTCTGCCTTGGCGCCTACGTCGATTCCTTTGGTGGGCTCGTCCAGCAGCAGGACGCGGGGTTGTGTGGCCAACACTTTCGCCAGAACCACCTTCTGCTGGTTGCCACCACTCAACGAGTTCACCGGCGCGTGGACCGAGGACACCTTAATGCGCAACTTCTCGACGTACTCGGCTGCAAGCATCCGGGCGGCGCCGGCACGGAAGAACGGCCCACTGCCAAGACTGTCGAGGGCTGCCAGCTCGATGTTCTGCAGCACGGTGGCGTGGAGAATGAGTCCCTGCTCCTTCCGGCTCTCAGGAACCAGCGACACACCGCGCTTGAGCGCCGCACTGGGCGCGGATGGGGCGAACGACTCACCGAACAGCATCATGGATCCTGCGGTCGGACGCACGTCTCCCGCCAAGATCCGCATCAGCTCGGTGCGGCCGCTGCCCACCAGTCCACCGATCCCGAGAATCTCTCCCGGATGCAGCACCAGGTCAGCATGGACCAGCCCTGGACCAGTGAGCTCGCGAACCTCGAGCACGGGCGCCTCACCGGTGTGGACGCGCGCTTCGCGTGGGGCGACCAGGACGTCGCGACCTGTCACCAACCGGATCAGCTTGTCGTGATCGAGTGTCTCCGCCGGCTCGGTGCACACCCATTGACCGTCGCGCAGACACGTGACGCGGTCCGCGACGTCGAGGACTTCGTCGAAGTCATGCGATACCAGGACCACGGTCCGTCCCGCCTCCCGCAGGGCTCCGATGAGCTCGCGGAGGTGGTGGGCGTCGGACGTGGCCAACGAGGACGTCGGCTCGTCGAGGATGATGATTCGCGCGTTGAGGGCGAGGACGTGTGCGATCTCGAGCAACTGCCGTTGCGCGGTGCTCAGCCTGGCCGTGGACAGGTTCGGAGGCACGTGCAGTCCCACCACGTCGAGATACTTCCTGGCGGTGGCTGACATCTTCTGCCGGTGCATCCACCCCCACCTGGAAGGCTCCACGCCAAACAAGACGTTCTCTGCCACCGACAGCGAGGAGACCACGCTCAGCTCTTGGTGCACCATGGCGATGCCAGCCGCTTGTGCGTCGTGCGGGCCGGGGAAGTGCACGGGCGAGCCGTCGACTTCCAAGGTTCCCTCATCGGAGTTGAGAACGCCCGCGATGAGCTTGGCGAGGGTTGACTTCCCGGCACCGTTCTCGCCCACGAACGCGTGGACTTCCCCGGCGCGCAGGTCGAACGAGACCTGGTCGACTGCCTGATTTCCGCCGAACGCCTTCGACAGACCCTCGCCGCGCAGAATGACGGTTCCAGGGCTGGCCATCGGGCCGGCGATATCTCCCTCGAGGAGTGCGTCAAGACTCATGACGCTTGGCTTCCGCGACGGCGGATGATCCCGTCGACGACGATGGCGACGACGATGACGATGCCGGTGAGGATCTGCTTCCAATATGTCTGGACATCCATCAGAGTCAATCCGTTGCCCAGAACACCAATCAGCAGCGCGCCGAAGAAGGTGCCGCTCAGCCGTCCGCGTCCCCCCATCAGGCTGGTCCCGCCGACGACCACCGCGGCGATGACGTCGAGCTCAAACCCGATGAAGCCGGCGGGTTGCCCTGACGACAGTCGTGCGGAGGCCAGGCAGCCGGCCAACCCGGTGCAGGCTCCCGCGAAGATGTAGACGAAGAGGATCAGCCGGGTGACGCGCACGCCGCTGAGCCGGGCGGCGCTCTCGTTGCCGCCCACTGCGTAGATGCGCCGCCCGATCTTCATGCGGGACAAGAGCACGTACCCGATGAAGAAGACCAGGGCCATGATCAGTACCGGAACCGGCAGAGGACCGATGTGCCCGGTTCCCAACCAGCTGTAGTCCCCGACTGGCACCGACACCGGTTTCGCCTCGGTGAGCAGGAGCGCGAAGCCGCGCACTCCGGTAAGGGTCGCCAACGTGGCGATGAACGCGGGTACGCCCAAGAGGCCGATGATGAGGCCATTCAGCAAACCGACCCCGGCGCCGGCCAGCACTGCAATCGTGACGGCAATCAGGACGGCAATGACGCCGATCTCTGTGCGTTCGGTGAGGAACAAGGCGGCAAGGGTGCCGCTGAACGCGACAGTCGAGCCGACGGACAGGTCGATGCCAGCGATCAAGATCACAGTGGTCATGCCCACGGCTGCAATCGCGACGATGGAGACCTGCCTAAGCACGTTGAGCAGGTTGAACTCGGTCAGGAAGTTCGGCGCGATGATGGCATAGACGCACACCAGGAGGAGCAGCGCACCGAGGAGGCCGAAGTCGTGCAGGTTCATCGAGGACAGCCGCGCGGCGCCACGAGTGCGGCGCGTGCTGGATGCGGGCGAGAGTTCGCTCTTCTCGGTCATGGTCATAGTTTGTGCTCCTTGGTTGCTCTAGTGAGCCAGTTGGGCCCGAGACGTCGATTGCTCGGGCCCAACCGGGGATCAGAACGCCGGCTCAGCGCCTTCCTCGATGGCGGCCGCGTCGACGAGGTCGCCGGGGAACACCTGGAAGGCGGGCACGGCTTCGCCACTCAGGCACTTCATGATGTTCTCGACCACGTACGGTGCCGTCTGCATGTGCTTGACCGTGGCCAGCACGTCGCCGCTCTCGATGGCGGGGAAGATGTCGGACTGGCCGTCGATGCCCACCACGTCGATTTCGCCACCCTTGCCAGCCGCTTTGATGGCCTGGAGAGCACCCAGCGCCCCCTCGTCGTTGGCGCCGAAGACGAGCTCAACGTCAGGGTGCGCTGCGAGGATGGAGTCCATCGCGGTCTGCGACTCCTCGCGGCGGTACTCCCCCGGCTCCTCAGCGACGATCTCGAAATTCCCGGACTCCAGCAGCTCGCGCTCGAAGGAGCCGGTGCGGGCGACGCTGGAGACGTCCCCGGTGATGCCGCTGATCAGGGCGACCTTGACGGGCTCCTCGGAGTCCGCGTAGTGCTCGACGACGTACTCGCCCAGGATCTTGCCCTCCTCGCCGTAGGGCGCCAGCACCTGGTTGGTCGCGTTCGACTCCAGCAGCCCCTTCTGCGTGAAGAAGTAGGGGATCTGGGCGTCCTCGTACTGCTGGAGGATGGGACCGAGGCCCTCGGTGTTGGCCGGCATCATCATCAGCGCATCGGGATTGCTGCCCAGCGCCGTTTCGACGCCGTTGAGCTGCTTGTTGACGTCGTCGTCTCCGCTGATGACGGTGAGCGTGGCGCCCTGTTCCTCGGCCTTGGCCTTGGCCTTATCCACCTGGCCCACGAGGAACGGATGCGAGAGACCTTCGATCGAGAACACGATCTCAGCTGTCTCACCCTCGGGCAGGGTCTTGGGGCACGTGTTCTCCCCCTCGCCGGATTCGGCTGCGGCCTTGACGTACAGGTTGTCTTCGAGCGACTTGTTGATCTCGGCGATTCGGGCGTCAACGTCTTCGGCGCTCGCAGACCCGCCTGAGTCGTCCGCGCAGGCACTCAAGCAGGCTGCAGCCAGGGCTGTCACCGCTGTGATGCGCATCGCTTGCTTTCGCTTCATTGTTGATCTCCTCATGAGGTGCGGTTTTGGAGCCGGTCAGCGTTGACCGCCAGGGAGTTACTGCGATGGAGTGGGCCGGTACTGCGGCCCTCGATCGAGCACCCCTGAGAGGAACTCGTCGTAATCGGGGCTGCCCTCGGTGGGGATCAGCTGTGGTGTCTGGCCGCGATAACCGAGCGCGTCACGTACCTGGGGACTCAAGAAGTAGGCCCCGGGAAGGATCGTGGTCACGGCCTCCCAGAGCTCGGGCCGGTGGTCGCGGCAGTGCTCGAGCGCTTCCTCGACCCCGTCTTGTTCGGCGAGTCGCAGGAACTCAGCAAGCTTCGGCGTGCCGTCCGGACGTGCGAGCAGAGCTTGGGCGATGTAGGTCTCCCTGAGCCCGGCGTCCTCGACCGAGGGCAGGCTTCCTTCGTCTGGCATGAGCCAGGCCGCTGCTGCCATCAGGAGATCGAGCTGGTCGGTGTTGAAGGGTCCGGTCATGACGCCGTCACCTGTCCACTGCGTGCGGCGATCATCGCCTCGGTGTTGCGCAGGGCGAGGGCCGCGATCGTGGCGGTCGGGTTCATGCCCGCCGATGTGGGCCAGACGCTGCCGTCGAAGATAAAGAGATTCGGGACCTCGTGGGCCCGACCCCAGCCGTCGACGACGCTGGTGGCGGGGTCTGCTCCCATGACGGCGGTGCCGAGATGGTGAAAGGCGCTCTCCTTGATCCACGAGCCCCGGATAGCCTGTCGGGCACCGGCCGCCTGCATGGATTCGACGGCGCGGTCGAGATGAAACTCGAGCATCCGGTCGGAGTTGTCTGACGTCTTGTACTCGATCGAAGCGAGCGGGTCGCCGAAGCGGTCGCGCTTCTCCGTGTGGAGACTCACCCGGTTGTGGTCCTCGGGCAAGTCCTCGCAGATGATGGCCCACCAGGCTGAATGTCCGAGGCGTCCGCGCAACGCGTCCTGGAATCCCGGTCCCCAGATGGCGTTCTCGCTTCCCCACGGATAGCTCCGAGTTTGGGTGAGGGGGCCCGACGAGGGCAACAGCCCCCACTTGGCGCCGCGCACGAAGCCCCGGCTCTCGTCGGTCTCATAGAACTCCAGCGAGTGGAGCTGCTGACCATGGACGCCATGCGTGGTGCCTACCGGGTCGTCCCACACTCCGATGACCTGCCCGAGCGGGTGCATCATGAGTCGGCGTCCCACCTGACCAGACCCGTTCGCCAGCCCGTCAGGGTGCCGAGCGTCGGCGGAAAGGAGGAGCAGGCGAGGCGTCCCGATTCCGTTGGCCGCCAAGACGACCACATCGCCCCGAACGCTACGGTCGACGCCGTGCTCGTCGGTGTACATGACCCCCTCTGCCAAGCCTTGAGAGGACATGAGGACCCGGCGGACCTGGGCACGCAGGATCAAGGTGACGCCCTTGGCCAGGGACTGGGGCCAGTGAGTGATATCGGGTGATGACTTGGCGCGCTCAGGACAGCCGCGCATGCACGCCGCGCGTTGGGTGCACGCCTTGAGGTTTGCGTGCTCGTAGTGCCGTGAAGCGATGGCATTAGTTCCTGGCCACCAGTGCCACCCCAGCTCGTTGTGCGCCTTCGCAATCCGTCGACCGTGCTCGCGGATGGGAACTGGAGGCATGGGCGGGCCGTCGCCGGCGGGGAACATCGGGTCTCCTGCCAGACCTGAGACACCGAAGTCGCGCTCGACGCGGACATAAAAAGGCTCGAGATCCTCGTAGGTCAGCTGCCAGTCGTCGGCCACACCGTCCAGGGTGCGCACCCGGAAGTCCGATGGGAGGTTCCGCTGCCATTGCGCGGCCCAGACGAGAGCGCTGCCACCGACGCCGTTCCACATCAAGGGCGTCAGGGTCGACGCGGAGTCGTCGAACTCGAAGCCATGTCCCTCCACGTCACGGTTGGGGTTCCAGGGCCAGTGTCGGTCGAGAGTCAGCTCGTAGTCGGGAAAGTTCGCGCGGGCTTTGGAGTAGTCGGGCCAGTCCCCCTGCTCCACCACGGCGACCCGAAAACCGGCCTCGACGAGCCGCTTGGCGGTGACGGCGCCACTGGGCCCTGCGCCGACGATCACGACGTCGTAGTGATCGTCGTCGTGGTGCTCACGAGCCGCCTGCTGAGCGCTCGTCTGCGTGTCCATCCGTCCATGCCTCCATCGAGTGTGATGACGAACCAGTGGCAAGCGTTTGCCAAAACCGATGTGACGGACGCTACACAGGCGGCATTGCGCTGTCAAGCGTGCGTTAGAACCTGATGAAAAGTGCCCGTCAACACCGAAACGGGCTTGCCGGAGCCCCCAAATCTGTCTACCGTGGCAAGCGGTTGCCGTGATTCACGATACGAGGAGGAAGATTGGTGCACAGCCAAACCGCCGATGCGGCGCAGCGTGAGAGCACACCGAGCGGCGTCGTGGTTCCACTTCCCATTGCCGGCGGCGGGACCGAGCAGTACGAGCTCGGTACGCCGGTCACGGTCGACCCTTCTCTGACCGGCTCGGAGCCGCCGAAGTCACGTGCGTGCTTCGCTGCCCCCCATGTCGTCGCTGACCCCCGCAGCGGCGGCGATACCGGGATCGACGCGGTCGATTGGGAACGCACGCTGGCCTTTCGCGAGCACCTGTGGTCCCACGGACTGGGAGTCGCTGAAGCCATGGACACTGCTCAGCGCGGCATGGGCCTGACTTGGCCGCACGCCAAGCAGCTGATCTCCTTGAGCGCGGATGCGGCTCAAGGTCGACCTATTGTCGCTGGCGCCGCTACGGACCAGCTGCCGGAGACGGACCGCCACAGCTTGAACGCCATCGCGGCTGCCTACATCGAGCAATGTCAGTACATCGAGGAATGCGGGGCCGTACCTGTCGTGATGGCCAGTCGGGCGATGGCAGCGACAGCGTCCTCCCCTGCCGACTACGTCAATGTGTATGGTCAGGTGCTTGCCGAAGTCTCTGGTCCCGTGTTGCTCCACTGGTTGGGAGAAGCCTTCGACACCCAACTCAGCGGCTACTGGGGATCCACCGGCCATGACGGGGCGGCAGACGCGTTGCTCGAGGTCATCGCGCTCGCGCCCGACAAGATCGATGGTGTCAAGATCTCTATCCTCGACGCCGACCGCGAGACTGCGCTCCGCTCCCGTATGCCCGCCGGCGTGCGCGTCTACACCGGCGACGACTACAACTACGCCGACCTCATCCGCGGCGACACGCATGGAGCCAGCGATGCCCTGCTCGGCGCGTTCAACCCCATGGCGCGGATTGCAGGAGCAGCCCTGCGCGCGCTGGACGACGACGACGTCGCAAGCTATGACTCGCTGCTTCTGCCGACCGTGCCCCTGTCCCGCAAGATCTTCGCAGCCCCTACGCAGTACTACAAGACGGGGATCGTCTTCCTCGCCTACGTGAACGGGCACCAGGACCACTTCCGCATGATTCGAGGCATGGAGACCACGCGATCAGTCATGCACCTGGCCGAGATCGTCCGGTTGGCCGACCGTGCTGGCGTCTTCGACGACATCGAGGAGGCGGCTCGGCGAATCCGCAGCATCATGGCCACCTACGGGGTTGCCTGATATGGCAGACACCGACCACGTCCTGGTCACACACGGTGAGGGGCGCACCGATGTCGTCCTCAATCGTGCCGCCAAGCTCAATGCCCTCACGCGCTGCATGCTCCAGCACCTTGTGGCGGCGTTCGGATCTCTCCCGGACGAGACCCGGGTGGTGGTCCTGCGATCGTCGTCACCGCGCGCGTTCTCCGTCGGTGCTGACCTCGACGAGCACCGCGCCCAGACACCACAGGAGGGTGCGCGGACGAGCCTCGTGGGAAGTCGTGCGTGTGCGATGATCGCCCAATCTCCAGTCCCCGTGATCGCGCAGATCGACGGCTGGTGCCTCGGCGGTGGGCTGGAGTTGGCTCTCGCCTGCGACCTTCGCGTCGCCAGCCGGGACAGCATCCTTGCCTTTCCCGAGGTCACGCTGGGAAACACGCCGGCCTGGGGAGGCGTTCCGCGGCTCGTCGCCCAGGCCGGCCCCGGAAGGGCCAAGGAGCTCCTCCTGACCGGGCGCCGGCTGAGCGCAGAGGAGGCACGGGAGCTCGACCTCCTCGAGGAGGTCGTCGACCGGCATCAGCTGACGGCCACCGTCGACTCGCTGGCAAGCACCATCGCCAGCCACCCACCCGACGCCGTGACGGCCGCCAAGCTGGCCGTCGCAGCGCTCGGCCCCGCCGGGAGCCCCCTCCTCGACGCCCTCGGAGCCGGGTTCTTCCTCGCCGCCGGCAACCCCACGAGAACTCGCCCAATCAACGACAGGACGCAATCATGACCTCGATCGACGTACTCAACCCGGCCACTGGTGAACGCCTAGACTCCATCGCCGACGTCGGCGCGGACGGCGTGGACGCTGCCGTTCGACGGGCCCGGGAGGCGTTCCCTGGTTGGGCGGCGACCCCCGCATATGAGCGCTGCGCCATCCTCCAGCGGGCTGGTGGCCTCCTGCAGGAACACCGGGTCGAACTCGCCGAGCTGCTCACCCGGGAGAACGGCAAGCCGTATACCCAGGCGTTCGGTGAGATCGGTGATGCGGCGCGCCTGCTGGAGAAGTACGGCCAGGAGGCGCTGCGACTATACGGCGAGACGATTCCGGGTGACGCGCAGCCAGGGACCGAGGGTGACCTGATCCTGACGCGCCGGGAGCCACGCGGTGTCTTGGGTGCGGTGATCCCGTTCAACTCCCCGATGGACATCTTCGCGCACAAAATAGGACCCGCCCTGGCGAGCGGAAACTGTGCCGTCATCAAGCCGCCCGAGGTCGACCCCCTCACGGTGATGCGCGCGACAGAGCTGCTTCACGAGGCAGGAGTGCCGCGAGATGTTCTGGTTCTGGTCAATGGGCTAGGCATCTCCACCGGGGCACCCCTTGCCGCGCATCCGGGGATCGACGTCGTCTCCTTCACCGGAAGCACGGGGGCCGGTCTCAGCGTCGCTGCGGCAGCGATCGCACGCCTGCGACCGGTGATGCTCGAACTCGGAGGCAACGACCCCTTGATCGTGTGCCACGACGCAGATCTCGAGGTGACCCTCGACCAAGTGATGTTCGGCCGCACCCTCGCGAACGGCCAGGTCTGTTGTGCCAACAAGCGCCTGCTTGTGCATCGTGATCTGGTCGAGGACTTCACGGACGGCCTGCTCCAACGTGTCTCCGCGTTACACGTAGGCGATCCGTCCGCCGATCGCACCGTCGAGCTGGGCCCCCTGATCACGGACGTTGCCGCCGAACGCGTGGCGCTCCAGGTGCGGACGGCCATGGACGAAGGTGCCGAGCTGCTCGCCGGAGAGCCAACGGCGAGTGGCAACTTCGTCGGACCCATCGTGCTGGGCGGCGTGAGGCCCGGTTCCTCGATCGCATCCGATGCCGAAGTTTTCGGACCGGTATTTCCCGTCGTGGCGTTCGACGACGACCGCCAAGCCATCCGCATCGCGAACGACTCGTCGTTCGGACTCAACGCCTCGATCTTCACGCGAGACCTTCAGCGGGCCATCTACTTGGCCCACCACCTGCAGTCCGGAACGGTGTCTGTGAACGCTTCAGGCTTGTACCGCCCGGACGCTATCGAGTACGGGGGCTACAAGATGAGCGGCTTCGGCCGCGAGGGCCTTCGAGCGAGCTTCCACGAACTGACGCAGGTCAAGACGATTGCTCTGCGTGGCGCCCTGCCGCGCGAGACAAGCGGCTATCCAGCCTAGGTCAGAGCGGTTCGCAGCAAGGTATCCCTTCTTTTGCTGAGGCAGAGGCGCCACTCACGGAAGGACTGTGTGACCCCGGTCGGGGGAACTGCGCCAGATCGGCGCGGAGGAACCTCACCCGAGTTGTCGCTGTGGATGCAGCGCCGCACCAGGTCAGCTACGGGTCCGGTCGTGTCGTCGTCGATGCCGTCGCGCCCAGTGAAGATGAACCAGAGCAGCCATGCCACCGCATACATCTCGTGAATCAGCTGAAAGTCCTTGAAGGACTCCAAGGCTGGATCGACCCGCGTCCCTCGAAGTTCGGTATTCGTCTTCGTGAACTCGTGGTTCAGGTCTTTCAGCAGGCCGAGATCAGCCACCTTGGCGACGAAAGCGCCTTCGTCGTAGAGCCTGGCACCAGTGGCAGGCGGCGTAGCCGACGCTCAGCAGGATGGGTAGGCCGCGGCGCCGGGCCTCCGCGAAGGCCTCCTCGCCCCACTCCCGCCAGTCGACCGGGTTGTCGGCGTGCTGCTGGAGGTAGGGGCTGGTCGAGTCCGCGAGCCGATTCGCCATCTGCGCACTCCGTTCCAGTGGTGTTTGCATCACCGGGCCTCGATGACACAAATCCCTGATACAAATTCCACTTCTGGCCCCTCAGAGCTGCGGGCCGTGAAGTGCTCCTCGTCCCAGCGTAGGAGGGCGGTCACGATGGCGGCACGCCGAAGTCAACGCTGCTCGCGCAGGGCAAGGTCAGTCGCCTGGATGGCTCTGGTGGCCCAGGCGCGTTCGCCTCTACGCGCGCCGCCTCCGGGTGGGACCGGTTACCAGGTGATCTTCAAGGCGCCCGCCGGCGAGGGAGAGCCGTGGAAGCGGGTGCTGCGCCGGGCCAAT
The DNA here is from genome assembly GCF_003076135.1 of Nocardioides gansuensis. Taxonomy (GTDB): domain Bacteria; phylum Actinomycetota; class Actinomycetes; order Propionibacteriales; family Nocardioidaceae; genus Nocardioides; species Nocardioides gansuensis. The sequence goes on from NZ_QDGZ01000007.1 coordinate 235,135, forward strand.
TCCGAGGCCGAGGCACGCAAGATCTTCGCGCAGGCGGAGGCTGCGCTGGACACGGAGCAGGCGGTGCCGGCCAGCGCCCCCTTTGCGCAGCCCGAACGATCGAAGCGCTCGGCGTCAAGTACATCGAGGACAGCAAGAAGCGCGCCAAGGCCCCGCGCACCATCCAGGGCCGCGAGTCACGGCTCAACGCGCACGTCCTCCTGGCCAACGGCCACGTTCCGGTCGCCAGGTGGCGGATCGAGCACAGCCGCCAGGTCATGGACCATGCCTCGAAGACGATCCACTCCGCGCGCGGCAGGGAGGACATGCGGGGCTGCCTGGCAGCGCTGCGCAACCTGGCCTGGAGGCTCGACTGGCTGGACCGGAGGATCGACCCGCTCGACGGACTGGAGATCGGGCGAGCCTCGATACTGCACGGCGCCACGGCCCACTACATCGACCCGAGGCTGCGACCCGAGACCCGGCAAGTGAACGCGATGGCCGCGGCGGCCGACGCACTGTGCGGACCGGAGGGAACGGACGCACGGCTGACCCGGCTGCCACTGTTCGGCACCAAGATCCGCGTCGCAGGCTTCGGCGGCCTTCGACTCGGTGAGCAGAACGGCCTCCGCGCGATCGATGTCTTCTTCGAGCGCGGCTACGTCCATGTCAACGGCTCCTGGATCACGCCTCGCGGCCAGGCGGGCTTCCGTGGCCCGGTGAAGAACCACGTCATCCGCGAGGTCCCCCTCCCCCGCTCCGTCATGCACGACGAGCTCCTCCCCCGCGTCAAGGAACTCCTCGGACTCCCCCCGACGCTCGCTCCAGCAGGTGGTCAATGCCAGGAGGAAGAGCGACAGCGACGAACGACCCTCGCCGCACGCGAAGCCGACAAGAACCTCGCCTGGTGGAACTAGCCAGTTCCTCCCACGGAAGAGCAGTGGATCTTCGTCGACACCGTCACGGGCCTGCCAGTGAGGCCCGAGCTCCACAAGACCCTCGGCTTCAAGACACGATCACAGGCACTAGCCGAGGTGTTGCGTTGACCGCTTGAACCCGCACCGCGGATCGCGCGAACGTGTCGCCAGCTGGTGTCTACGCTGCGGGGGACGTCCGAGCAATGGATGAACGACACCTCATTGGTGAGCGAGACGGGGCGAGCTTCGTTGTCTTTCATTTGTGAGGAGACGATGCGCCCAACCCCTCCTGGTCGGTGAACAGCTGGCTGCTGACCAACACGCAACTAACGCCACCTGATCGGGCGATGTCGCGCTGGCCGACAGCTCAGTTACTCGTCGACATTATGGCCTCGTACGACGAGCCTTGCCACTCAGCTGTGATCGCGCCAGATATGTCGCCGCCGAGTCGACTCATCTCTACCCTTGTGTGGCGCAGAGGGGGCGGCGAACTCGACGATCAGGGTGGCATACACCGCTGCCGCTGCCCTACCGTGATCATCGAGTGGGACTTTGGCCTTCGCCGCAGAGGAACTGGGAGTCGCGCCGATGACCGAGCCGGTTGAGACCGTCGACATTGCTCCGGGCGTCCTCGTCGTCGGCGTCGATGCGTCCAAATGCTCCGACCACGCGCTGCGCTGGGCCGTCGAGGAGGCTCGGCGCTGGGGCGCTCCGCTGGTCGTCATACGGGCGTGGAGCATCACCACCGCGCCGCGGCCCGCCGACGTCCCGCATCCGGTGATGCCGAGCTTGGAGGAGTACGAGACGGCAGTTCACGCCGATCTCGAGCGGCAGGTACGCGAGGTGATCCGCGACGGCTCCCGGGTGGAGATCTCGCTCCAGCCGGTGCACCAGCGGCCCGCACAGGCTCTGCTCGACGCCTCGAGGACAGCGGCCATGGTGGTGGTTGGATCGAGGGGCCGGGGCGGCTTCGCCGGGTTGCGGCTTGGTTCGGTCAGCGAGAAGCTGGTGCGGCACAGCCACTGCCCGGTCACGGTCGTACGCGACAGCGGCCGGTGACCTGCTCACCGTCCCGGTCGATGCTGACGCCGAGGCGCGAACGCCTAACCCCGATCTGGGCGGGCATGGGCGCGCACCCCGCTCAGCGTGGGATACACGGTCGCACCGATCGCCCTCGACCGGGTCGGAAGTGGAAAATGCGCCCGTGCAGGGGCGGATCATCTCTAGCGCCTCTCGTGGCCCTGGACGCGACCTTCGGCTTTTGGTCTTGTGCGCGTGCAGCGCACGCGCGCGCACGCGCGGACGGGTCGCGCCGCACCTTGACCAGGCTCGCCAGCGTGGGGACCGCCAGCACCACGACGATGACCAGGAGCGAGAACGACGTCTCGACTTCGGGGGGACCCGTCGTCGAGACCATGGCCCCAGTGCAGGACCAGCTTGACGCCGATGAAGCCGAGGACCACGGCTAGCCCGGTGGACAGGTAAACCAGCCGGTCCAGCAGACCCTTGACCAAGAAGAACAGCGCCCGCAGGGCGAGCAGCGCAAAGGCGTTGGCGGTGAAGACGATGTAGGGCTCCTGCTCGTGCTCGGCGGGGATGGGCGTCACATTGCTGTCGCAGCCAGTTCTTGTCCCAGTCGACCGATGCCTGCCAGCAGCGGTCGTGGCAGGGATCGACCAATGCGCGCACACTTGATACTGGTGCGGATCGCTTACGCGCTGCGGCTACCGACGACACCGCCGTGACCCGGGGGCGAGCGATGAGCTCTCAGGATGGTGAGGACCTCTTCGACCAGCAAGCGGACGCGCAGCAAAAGGCGGACACGCCAGCAGCTGAGTCCGGCACCCCGTCATGGTCGGCGCCGAGCGAGCGGACCCCAGAGCCACCGCCAGAGACTAGCCGAGAAGGGGCGCCCGAGCCGGTTGTGGTGCCCCGGTGGGTGCAGGCGATCGCCGCCGCGGCCGCGCTGCTGGGGCTGGCCAGCCTAGCCCGGACAGCCGGGTCGGTGCTGTTGATCTTCCTGGTGTCCGCAGTCGTGGCCCTGATCCTGAATCCATCGGTGACCTGGCTGCAGCGCCACCGAGTACCTCGAGGTATCGCCATCGCCGTGGTCTTGGCAACCTTGTGGGCTGGTCTGGCCGGCATGGTGGCAGTGCTGTTGCGGCCGGTGACCGAGCAGGTGCAGGCCATCCAGCGGGATCTACCGGGGCTGGTCGACTCGGCGAACAGCTCGCTAGCAAACCTGCAGGCATGGTTGGACGACCGCGGCCTCGGAGTCCAGGTCAAACGGCCGGGCCAGACCGGCCTGGAGACCCTGCAGGACTCGCTGCTGAGCGGATCCACCGACGTATTGGGATTCACCCGGGACCTGGTCACCAGATCGCCGAGGCCAGCTTCGTGCTTGTGCTGATCCTGGTGATCGCGATCTATATGCTCGTCTACGGTCAGCAGACGGGAATCTGACCCGGCGGGTGACGCCGCCAGGCGACGGCACCGCCGAAGACGACTACCCGACCCTGGTTCAGCACGCGGTGTCCGGTTACGTGCGGGGCCAGGCGGTGTTCAGCCTGGTCATGGGTTTCAGTGCCGGCGTCGCGCTGTGGCTGTTCGGGGTGCTCGGAATCTTCCCGGCCGGACGGACCTTCGCAGTGTTCTTCGGCGTGTTCTACGGACTGATGGAGCTCATCCCCTACCTCGGCCCGGTGCTCGGCGCGGCACCGCCGATCCTGGTCGCACTCCTCCAGGGGGACCCGCTGACTGCTCTGTGGCTGGTGCTGCTGTTCATCGGACTGCAACAGATCGAGGGCCACATCGTGGCGCCCATGGTGTTCGGCCACCATCTGCGGATCAACCCGCTGCTAGTGATCCTCGCGCTGCTCGTCGGTGGACACCTGCACGGGATACCCGGCGCTCTGGTCGCGCTGCCCCTGGCCGCGGTCGCCCGAGTGACCGTGCTGTACCTGAGACGACACCTGGTACTGGAACCGTGGGGCACCCCCACCGCGGCCGCGCTGCGCACCGCCGCCGCAGCCGATGCGATCGCGCCCCCAGCCGGCAAGGCCGCAAGGACCGGCCTGGCCGCGGCAACTGGCCCAGCCGTTCAAGCGACGCCCGTCCGTCGGCCGTAGCCTGCTCCGCCGATTGCGACCGGGAACCAGCCCTCCGCCGCCCACTCCGCCGCCCACTCCGCCGCCCACTCCGCCGGCCCAGCGAGACCAACCTTGATCCCCGTGCTTGTGGCAGTGCGCCAGGGCGGGCAATCGGGCAATAGGGGCAACTCCGCCTGCCGGAAGAGTTCGGTCCGGCCGCACCACCGGACAGACCTGTGACACGGTCCGCAACTTTTCGGTGCTTGTCCCGGCCGTACTGCGACTGGCCTATTGGTGGCCGTTCCTTCCTTGCCCGGGCTCGACGTGGCCGTAGTGGTAGAGCCGGACGCTCCGCCCTTCCGCCTGCGCGGCCACCGTCCCCACCGAACCCCTCATCGATCCCGGAGTGATGCAAAAAAGTGATGCAAACAATCGCGGAACCCGTGTCCGCGCGCATCACTCCATGGACCGACGTGGCCCAAAATGACGCTCAACCACGGTCATCTCGGCGCTGCCACCTCTCCCCAACACGGAGCACTGCAACATGGCATCAGTGGCAGGCGGCGTACCCGACGCTCAGAAGGATGGGTACGCCGCTGCGCCGGGCCTCCGCGAAGGCCTCCTCGCCCCACTCCCGCCAGTCGACCGGGTTGTCGGCGTGCTGCTGGAGGTAGGGGCTGGTCGAGTGCTGGAGCCTGTTGGCCATGCCACCCAGCCTGTCACGGGCGGGCTAGCCTGAGGCGCATGGACTCGAAGGCCTGGGACGAGCGGTACGCCGCGACCGAGCTGGTCTGGTCGGCCGGCCCCAACCAGTTCGTGGCCGCCGAGTGCGCCGACCTGGAGCCGGGCATCGCGGTCGACCTGGCCGCCGGGGAGGGCCGCAACGCGATCTGGCTCGCCCAGCAGGGCTGGAACGTGACAGCCGTCGACTACTCCCAGGTCGGTCTCGACAAGGGCGCTCGACTGGCCGCGGAGATCGGCGTCCGACCCGGCACCGTGCACTGGGTCTGCGCCGACGCGACGACCTGGATCGGCGCCCACCTCGACCTCGCCGTCATCGCCTACCTCCAGCTCTCCCGCGCCGAGCGCGCCGCCGCCCACCGCAACGCCTTCAACGCGCTGAAGCCCGGTGGGACGTTCCTGCTCGTCGCGCACGACAGCACCAACCTGGCCGAGGGCACGGGTGGCCCGCAGGACCCCGCCGTGCTGATGACCGCGGAGGACGTGCTCGCCGACCTCGACGCTGCGGGCGGGGCGTACGACGTGGTGAAGGCGGGACGCGTCGCGCGCACCGTGCAGGCCGGCGACGACCATCGCGGCGACCAGGCACTGACCGCGTGGGACTGCCTGGTGCGCGTCACGAAGCGCTGACCGACAGGGCGGATCAGTCGGTGCGGCCCGGCTCGTCGTCGGACGCCGCCGGCTCGTCGCCGTAGACGCCGGAGTCCTTGGCGGCCTGTGCCTTCCGCAGCTGCTTGACCAGGCTGAAGGAGAGGAACACCACGGCGGCGATCAGGAGCAGGAAGACGACCAGGGCGATCGGCCCGGCCTTCACGTCCTCCTTGGCCGGCGTCGGGTCCTGGGTGAGACGCGTCACGAGCGGGAGGACGAGAATCAGCAGGCCATTCATGCCGCCATTCTCCCAGCAGGGCCTCCGGCGGCCAGCACGGGCCTCAGCAGGTGTGGGTGATCCCCGCGAAGAGGTCGTCCTCGGGCACCTGGGTCTCGACGTGGCTGACGACGAGCTCGTAGTCCTCGGTCGGCCAGACCTTCTCCTGCAGCTCGCGCGGGATCGCGAACCAGTGGCCGTCGGGGTCGATCTGCGTCGCATGCGCCAGCAGCGCCTGGTCGCGCACGCCGAAGTAGTCGGCGCACGGCACCCGAGTCGTGATCCGGGCGTCCCACTCCGGCTCCGGCTTCCACGTCTCGAGGCGCTCGCCCCACGGCGAGTCGAGTCCGTGCTCGACCATCGCCTCGTGCAGCGCCTGCATCCGGGGCCGGTTGAAGGAGTGGTGGTAGTAGAGCTTGAGCGGCTGCCAGGGCTCACCGGCGTCGGGGTAGCGCGTCGGGTCGCCGGCGGCGTGGAACGCCTCGACGGAGACCTCGTGGCACTTCACGTGGTCGGGGTGCGGATAGCCGCCGCGCTCGTCGTACGTCGTGACGACGTGCGGCCGGAACGAGCGGATCAGCCGCACCAGCGGCTCGGCCGCCTCCTCGACGGGCATCAGCCCGAAGCAGCCGTCCGGCAGGGGCGGGAGCGGGTCGCCCTCCGGCCAGCCGGAGTCGACGAACCCGAGCCAGTCCTGGGTCACGCCGAGGATGTCGCGGGCCCGCTCCATCTCCTGCCGGCGGATCTCGTGGATGTTCTCCAGGATGCCCGGCCGGTCCATCTTCGGGTTGAGGATCGACCCGCGCTCGCCCCCGGTGCACGTGACGACGTGCACGTCGACGCCCTCGGCGACGTACTTCGCCGTGGTCGCGGCGCCCTTACTCGACTCGTCGTCGGGGTGGGCATGCACGTGCATCAGCCGATAGCCGGCTCGCGGCTTCGCGGCGGCGTCGGTGGCAGACGACTGGGCAGTCGGCTCGGCTGAGGGCATGCCCCGCAGTCTAGGGAGGTCGGTGCCGCCCGAGGGCCGAGCCCTAGGCTGAGCGGGTGACCCCGACCGACCTGTCCGACCGGTACGGCGCGCCCCCGGCGTGGCGACGCCCGCTGCTCGTGGTCGTCGGCGTGCTGCTGGCGCTGGTGTTCGGGGCCTGGCTGGCCTGGACCGCATGGTTCCACTCCACGCCCGACGTCTCGTCCGAGCTGGTCGGCTACGACGTGGTCAGCGACCACGAGGCGACCGCGGTGCTCGAGGTCGACGTGGCCGACGGCGTCGAGGCGACCTGCCGGGTGCGGGCCCTCGCGGCCGACCACACGGTGGTGGGCGACCTGGCGTTCACCCCGACCGACGGCCGCAACGAGGTCGTCGTACGCACCGAGCGGCGCGCGACCGCCGTCGAGAAGGTCGGCTGCACGACCCCCGACCAGGCGCGGCCGCGCTGACCTCTCACCGGTCCGGCGCCAGGCCGGCCGGAGTCGCCTGTCACACCGATATGCGGGACGTGGGGGGTCGGGTTGCTACCCTAGAACTTCTGCCCGTCCGGCAGCGCCGGCCCGTCGCGGCCCCCGAGCGCCCCCGTGCTTGAACAGCACCGCGCTGAAGAGCACCGGACGGACGGGGACAGGACACGACCACAACCACGTGGTGCGATGCGTCGCACCACTAGCAGGAGTGACACGATGACGCAGTCGACCGGCACCGTCTGGCTGACCCAGGACGCCTACGACAAGCTTCGGGCCGAGCTCGAGGACCTCAAGGGTCCGCGCCGCCAGGAGATCATCGAGCGCATCGCCGCTGCCCGTGACGAGGGCGACCTGAAGGAGAACAGCGGCTACCACGCCGCCAAGGACGAGCAGGGCAAGCAGGAGGCCCGCATCCGTCAGCTCGAGGACATGCTCCGGCGCGCGGAGGTCGGCGAGACCCCGGCCAACGACGGCGTCGTGGAGCCGGGCATGGTCGTCACGATCAAGTTCGCCGGTGACGACGACCGCGAGAAGTTCCTGCTCGGCGCCCGGGAGAACCTCGCCGAGGGCGACAAGCTGGACGTCTACTCCCCCCAGTCCGCGATGGGCTCCGCGATCAACGGCAAGTCCCGCGGCGACACGGTCACCTACACCGCGCCCAACGGCAAGGACCTGCAGGTGGAGATCGTCGACGCGGAGCCCTACCGCTCCTGACGCGTGAGGCCGAGGAACGAGGCCGAGCTGCGAAGGGGCGATCCAGAACCGCTCCTGACGCGTGAGGCCGCCCGAGGAACGAGGCCGAGCTGCGAAGGGGCAGTCCAGGACCGCTCCTAGCTCCAGCGGCGTCGGCTACTCGAAGACCTTGTAGCCGTGGGCGCGCAGCCGCGCGGCCACGGACTCGGCGTGGGACTCGCTGCGGGTCTCGACCTGGATCCGCACCTCGACCTCGTCGAAGTCGAGGTCGGGCGACGTGCGCTCGTGGACGACGTCGAGGACGTTCGCCCCGGACGCGCCGACCTGGGTGAGCAGCCCGGCGAGCCCACCGGGGACGTCGGGGATGAGGACGCGGAGGTAGAGGTAGCGCCCGGCGCTGGCGAGGCCGTGGCGGATGACCTTGCCGAGCAGGAGCGGGTCGATGTTGCCGCCCGAGAGCAGGGCGACGGCGGGGGCCCGGTAGTCGGACGGCCGGTCGAGGATCGCAGCGACCGCCGCGGCGCCGGCCGGCTCGACGACGAGCTTGGCGCGCTCGATGAGCGACAGCAGGGCCCGGGAGAGCGACTCCTCGGAGACGGTCACGACGTCGTCGACGTGCTGCTGGACGGCCTCGAAGCAGATGTCCCCGGGGCGGCCGACCGCGATGCCGTCGGCCATCGTGCTCATCGCGTCCAGGGCGACGGGGTGGCCCTCGGCGAGCGACCCCGGCCAGGCGGCTGCGCCCTCGGCCTGCACCCCGACGATCCGCACGTCGGGCCGGGTCGCCTTGACGGCGACGGCGATGCCGGCGAGCAGCCCCCCACCGCCTGTCGGCACGAGAAGCGTCGTCATCTCGGGCGCCTGCTCGAGGATCTCCAGCCCCAGCGTGCCCTGGCCGGCGACGACGTCGAGGTGGTCGAACGGGTGGATGAGCACGGCCCCCGTGCGCTCGGAGAAGTCCCGGGCCGCGGCCAGCGCGTCCTCGAGGTAGCGCCCGTGGAACACCACCTCCGCGCCGTACCCCCGGGTCGCCTTCTCCTTGGGGATGGGCGCTCCCTCGGGCATGAAGACGGTGGCCTGGATGCCGAGGCTGGCGGCGGCCAGGGCCACGCCCTGGGCGTGGTTGCCGGCACTGGCCGCGACGACGCCGGCCGCGCGCTCCTCGGGGCTGAGCCGCGAGATGCGGACGTAGGCGCCGCGCACCTTGAACGAGCCGGTGCGCTGGAGGTTCTCGCACTTGAGCCGCACCGGCCCGCCGACCAGCGAGGAGAGCCAGTGCGAGTCCTGCATCGGAGTGTGCACGGCGATCTGCTCGACGAGCGGGCGGGCCGCCTCGATGTGGGCGAGGGTGACGCTCACCGGTCTGCCTCCTCCGCCGGGGGCTCCCCGGACTCGTGGGTGGTCTGCGCGGCCGCCTCGTCCCCGATGCCGTCCTCGGCCGGGACCGGCGGGCTGCCGGCGCCGACGTCCTCGATGTCCTCGGCGAGGTCGTCGGTGGCGTCGGGGTCGCCGACCTCGGTGTGGGCGGCCAGGTGCTGTACGACGGCGTTCGCCGCCGCCGCGAGCGGCACTGCGATGAGGGCGCCTGCGATGCCGGCCACCAGGACGCCGCAGCCGATGGCCACGATGACCCCGAGCGGATGCAGCGAGACGAAGCGGCCCATCAGGAACGGCTGCAGGATGTGGCCCTCGATCTGCTGGACGAGGATCACGCCACCGAGCATCAGCAGCGCGGTGAAGGGGCCCTGGTCGACCAGAGCCACCAGGATCGCCACGGTGCCGGCGACGGTCGCGCCGACCATGGGGACGAAGGCACCGAGGAAGACGATCACGCCGATGGCCAGCACGAACGGCACGCCCAGGACCGCGGCGACGACCATGACGCCGACCGCGTCGGCCAGGGCCACGATCACGGTGGCGCGCACGAACTGGGTCAGGGAGATCCAGGCGACGCGGCCGGAGGTGTCGACGTGCTCCCGCGCGGCCCGGGGGGCGAGCCGCACCAGCCAGGCCCAGATCCGGTGGCCGTCGGCGAGGAAGAAGTAGCTCGCGAAGAGGACGATGAACACCCCTGCGAGGACGTGGCCGACGGCCGTGCCGACCTCGGTGACCTGGGTCAGGAGGTGGCCCTCCCGGGTGCGCTCGGCGATCGACCGCTGGGCCTGGTCGATCCAGGTGTTGAGCTGGGAGTCGGTGACCCCCAGGGGCCCGTCGCGCAGCCAGTCGCGGATCTTGCCGAGGCCGGCGACCACGGAGCCGGCGAGGTCGTCGACGCCCTCGGCGACCTGCTGCCCCACGAAGGTGAGCAGCAGCACCACCAGGGCGAGCCCGCCGAGGACCGTCACCCCGGCCGCGAGCGAGCGGGGCAGCCCGCCGGCCATCAGGCGCACGAACGGCCCGGCGAGGGCGGCGAACAGCAGCGCGATGACGAGCGGCAGGGTGATGACCGCGAAGTAGGCGAACGTCCAGGCGATGGCATAGCCGGCCGCCGCGATCACCAGGATCCGCCACGACCAGGCCGCGGCGAGGTCGAGGCCCCACGGCACCTGCGCGCGGCTGAAGTTGGAGGGCCCGGTCGTGATCGTCACCGGCTCGGCGCGGCGCTCGGCCCGGATCAGGGCCCACTGGTGGGCGAGCTGCTGGGTGAGCCGCTCCCCCAGCCCCCCGCCGGGCTCTCCGTCCCCGGCTCCGGCCGGTCCCTCGTCCTGCTGGCTTCCCTCCGTCACGCCGGACACGCTACTCACCGGAACCGTCTTCCCCGGCCGACTCGACGAGGCCGCGGGCGAGCGCGTAGGCCGCCTCCGGGTGGGCGTCGGCCAGCAGCCCGACCGCAGCCAGCACGTAGTCGCGGTCGACGACCACCCTGGGCGCCCGTGGCAGCTGCCACCCGCCCTCGACGTCTCCGGTGGACGGCCCCACCACACGGCGTACGACGCCCGGCGCGCCGTTGCGCAGCACACCACCCGACGCGACGAGCAGGTCGACCTCGCGGAGGTCCTTGCCGCTGCGCTCGACCACCCGGCCGTCCGGACTGAGCACCACCCGGCTGCGCCCGGCGTGCCGCCTGAGGGCCAGGTCGACGGCCGCCCGGGCGATCGCCTCGTCGACGGCTCGGCCGGCCTCGTCGGCCGGCAGCAGGCCGGGGTCCCGGCGACGCCGGTCGGCCTCCTGCACGAGGTCGAGGGATCCGTCGAGGTCCGCGAGCCCGGCCGCCTCGACCGTCGAAGGTGCCGACCAGCGCATCCCGAGGTCACCCTCGACGGTGCGGGTGACGGGCGTGACCGCGACGACCTCGCGGGACAGGCCGGCCTCCTCGGGGTCGATCTCGACGACGCTGTGCACGTCGGTGGTGGCACCGCCGACGTCGACGACGACCACGTCACCGGCTCCCGGCCGGTCGGGGCCGAGCCCGCGCGCCAGCAGTTCGACGCCGGTCAGCACGACGTCGGGCGTGGCCCCGCGGACCATCGCCGTGAAATCGGGCCGCTCGCTCAGGTGCTTGCCGCCGATCACGTGGGCCAGGAACATCTCGCGGATGGCGGCGCGGGCGCTCTCCGGGGCGAGGACGCCGATGCACGGCACGACGTTGTCGGCGGGCACGTGCGGAGTGCCGCTCTCCTCGAACAGGGCGGCGATGCGGCCCTGCGACTCCACGTTGCCGGCGACCACCACGGGCCTGGGCCAGCCGCGCGCTGCGAGGAGCTCGGCGTCGGCCTCCAGCACCTCAGCGTTGCCGCCGTCGGTGCCGCCGACGAGCAGGAGCACGTCCGGCTCGGCCGCCGTCAGCGCGGCGTACGACGTGGGGTCGAGGCCGCCGTGGCCGACGTGCACGACCTTGCCACCGCTCGAGAGCGCGACCCGCCGGCCGGCCTCGGACGTGACCAGCTCCTCGTTGCCGACGACGGCGATGCGGAGCCCTCCCCCGGCGCTGGAGCAGGCGAGCACCGCAGCGTCGCGGGCGCGCGCGTCCCGCGCGACCAGCACGGCCAGGCAGGCGTCGAAGCCGTCGAGTACGTCACCGCCATCCTCCGGGGAAGGCAGCGTCGTCGGATGGCTCGCGCTCGCGGCGATGCGGCCGGCGGCGAGGTCGACCAGTGCGGCCTTGGTGAAGGTGGAGCCGAAGTCGACGCAGACCACCACGCCGGGCTCGGACAACGACTCACTCCCTGCCGGACCCGCCGAGGGCCCTGTCGAGGTCGGCGAGCAGGTCATCGGCGGTCTCGATGCCGACGCTGAGCCGGACCAGGTCGGCCGGCACCTCGAGGTCGGTGCCGGCGACCGACGCGTGGGTCATCCGGCCGGGATGCTCGATGAGCGACTCGACGCCGCCGAGCGACTCGCCGAGGGTGAAGACCTCGGCGCGCGCGCAGACCTGCAGCGCCTGCTGCTCGCCGCCGGTGACCCGGAAGCTGACGATCCCGCCGAAGCGCCGCATCTGCCGGGCGGCGAGTGCGTGGCCGGCGTGCTCCTCGAGGCCGGGGTAGATGACCTCCGAGACCTGCGGGTGGCCGACGAGGAAGTCGACGACCTTCTCCGCGTTGTCGCAGTGGCGGTCCATCCGCACGCCGAGGGTCTTCAGCCCGCGGTGGGTGAGGAAGGCGTCGAAGGGGCCGGCGACGGCGCCCATCGAGTTCTGGTGGAAGCCGATCCGCTCGGCCACCTCGTGGTCGCGGACGACGACGGCTCCGCCGACGACGTCGCTGTGCCCCCCGACGTACTTGGTCGTGGAGTGCACCACCAGGTCGGCGCCGAGGGTGAGGGGCTGCTGGAGGTACGGCGAGGCGAAGGTGTTGTCGACGACCAGCAGGGCGCCGGCCTCGTGTGCAACGGCGGCGAGGACCTCGATGTCGCCGATCGTGAGCATCGGGTTGGTGGGTGTCTCGATCCAGACCAGCTTCGTCCGGCCCGGGACGATCGCGGCGCGCACCGCGTCGACGTCGCCCACCGGCGCCGGGCTGTGCTCCAGGCCCCAGGGGCGGGCCACCTTGTCGAAGAGGCGGAACGTGCCGCCGTACGCGTCGTCGGGGATGACGGCGTGGTCGCCAGGCCTCGTCAGCGCGCGGATCAGGGCGTCCTCGGCCGCCAGGCCGGACGCGAAGGCGAAGCCGCGCTCCCCCTCCTCCACCGCGGCGAGCGCTCCTTCGAGCGCCGTGCGCGTCGGGTTGGCGGAGCGGCTGTACTCATAGCCGCCGCGCAGGCCGCCGACGCCGTCCTGCTTGTAGGTGCTCGTCGCGTAGATGGGCGGGATCACCGCGCCGGTCATCTCGTCGGGTTCGTATCCCGCGTGGATCGCACGCGTCTCGAACCCGGCCTTGAATGCATGCTCCTGGCTCACGGTGCCGACACTACTCACGCCCCATCGACAGCCCTGCCCGGCCACCGGGTTCGAGGTCGTGAACATGTCAAAACGGCCTCCTGACGCAACCAAACGCCCCTAGGCTGCGTCTGTTGAGGATGGAGGGCTCAGCACTCGGGGAGGGGCACGAACATGCCGGTGAGGGACGACGCGCGCTACGTCGAGTTCGTCGCGGCCAACCAGCAGCGGCTGCGCCGCATCGCCTACCTGATGACAGGCGACTGGCAGGTGGCCGCCGCCGCGACGCAGGAGGCACTCGTGCGGGTGTACGTCGAGTGGCCGCGCGCCGTCCGCGCGGGCGCCCTCGCGACCTGCGCCCGGCAGTCGCTCGTCGCCGCGGTGGCCGAGCTCGCCCCCGCTGGGACCGCTGCGCCCGCCTGGGCAGATGAGCCCGACACCGACCGTCAGGTGGTGGTCCGCGCGCTCGCCAGGCTCCCACTGGAGCAGCGGCAGTGCCTGGTGCTGAGGTTCTACGACAGCCTCGCGCTCGACGACTGCGCCGCGGTGCTCGGCTGCGAGACCGCCGAGGTGCGCGCCCGCACCGCCGAGGGCCTCGTCGCCTTGCGCCGGGAGCTGAGCCGCCAGGGCTTCGACGACATGCCGCTGTTCTCCCAGCAGCTGGAGGGGGTCCGATGAGCGAGCTGCGCGAGATCATGCTCGACGCCGCGACGCCCGACCGCGACTGGCTCGCCGACCACCACGCCCTGCTGCACGAGGGTCGCCGCCGGGTGCGCCGCCGCCGGCTGGCGATCGCGACCGCCGCCGCGGCCGCCACGGTGCTCGCCGCCGCCCTCGCCGTCGCCGTCGCCAGTCGGTGAGCCCCGGGAACGTTCCGCGTGCCCTCGGTGTTGGCACACTTGCCAGCAGGGCCGACCGAGCCGTCGGCCCACCCCACCAGCCCGTCACGGGAGTGCACGTGTTCACCGACCGACTGAAGACCTCGCTGCCGACCCCCGACCAGGCCCTGCCCGGGCGTGACGCCCGCCCCTGGTCGCTGGGCACCCACGTCGTGCTGAGGACGCCGGTGGTCACCGACGACGTCCCCGAGGGGATGGAGGTCGCGATCTTCGGCCTCGGCTGCTTCTGGGGCGCGGAGGAGATCTTCTGGCAGGTGCCGGGCGTCTGGTCGACGTCGGTGGGCTACGCGGGCGGCCACACCACGCACCCGACGTACGACGAGGTCTGCAGCGGCCGCACCGGCCACACCGAGGCCGTGCGCATCGTCTTCGACCCGGCGGTCGTGTCCTACGCCGACCTGGTGAAGACGTTCTTCGAGATCCACGACCCGACGCAGGGGATGCGGCAGGGCAACGACGTGGGCACGCAGTACCGCTCGGCCATCTACTTCACCTCACCCGAGCAGGAGTCGGCCGCACGGTCCCTGACCGACATCTACGGGGCCGAGCTGGAGCGCCGGCGCCTCGGCTCGGTCACCACCGAGATCCGGCCGGCGTCGGAGGCCGGCTACTACTACGCCGAGGACGCCCACCAGCAGTACCTCGCGAAGAACCCGTTCGGCTACCGCTGCCACGCCAACACGGGCGTGAAGTTCCCCCGTGGATAGTCCTCGACGGATTGTCGGATCGGGCTGCCGCCGTTCGTGGAGCGGGTGAACGCCGACCACAAGGTCCGCACGAGCAGAAGGAGCTGTCATGTCCGAGTACCTGATCTACTTCAACCAGCAGTGGGTGGGCGACCACTCCGAGGACTGGTTCCGCGGGCGCGGACCGCTGGCGAAGGCGGTCGTGGACGAGATGAAGGACGCCGGCGTGTACGTCTTCGCCGGCGGCCTGGAGGAGGACGGCCCCGTCTACAGCGCCGACCCGACCAGTGGCACGGTGATGATCACCGACGGACCCTTCGTCGAGACCAAGGAGTTCCTGGGCGGGTTCGCGGTGGTGGAGGTGGCCGATGAGGAGGCAGCCAAGCTGTGGGCGGGCAAGCTGGCGGAGGCGTGCGGCTGGCCCCAGGAGGTCCGCCGCTTCGGGCCGGGGCCTCAGTAACGCCGGAGCCGGCCGGGCGCCGATCACTCGGCGACGCGCAGCCTGATCGTCACCTCGTCGCCGAGCGAGAGTCCCTCGGCCTTGCGGACCTTGTCCTTGAGCGGCAGGAACCACGTGCCCTCGCGCGGGAACATCGACGTCGTGAACTCGGTGTCCCCGGCCCAGGCGGTCACCGGCACGACGCCCCAGTAGACGACCGAGGCCTTCACCTCGTCGACGGCCTCGGCCTCCTCGGGTGGCAGCGGCACGAAGTGGAAGGGAGACGGCCCCCGCCACTCGACGATCTCGCCGGTGAACTCCAGCTCCATGGCCCGAGCGTATGCCGAGCCGGACCTGTCACGATGGACGCGTGACCGGCACCCTCGTGTACGACGCGGACTGCGGCTTCTGCGCGCGCTGCGCCCGCTGGGCCGAGGCGCGGATGGCGGCCGGCAACCAGGTGGTGCCGTCGCACGCGCTCGAACTCCACGCTGCCGGGCTGTCCCGGGAGGACGTCGACGAGGCCGCCTGGTTCCTGCCCTCGGCGGGCACCGGACTACGCGGCCACCTCGCGATCGCGGCGGCGCTGCGTGAGTGCGGCGGGCCGTGGGCGCTGCTGGGCAGGGTCATCGGGTCGCGCCTCCTCTCGCCTCTCGCCTCGCGCGCGTACGCCGCGCTGGCGGGTCGGCGCGGCAGCCTGCCCGGGTCCGACGGGACCTGTGGGCTGGATCGATAGACACGTCCCCTTGTCGCGAGCAACGCCGCTGCCTCCAGCCTTGTCACCCGGCGATGCCGTCGCCCTGGTCGCACCGGCGAGCTGGTGCGAGGCGCAGTGGCTTGCGGCAAGTGTCTCGACCATCGAGGGGTGGGGCTTCCAGGCTCGGGTCGGCAAGCGCGTCGAGGGGCGGCTCGGCTATCTGGCGGGGAGCGACCAGGACCGTGCCGCGGACCTCAATGACGCCCTCCGGGACCCCGAGATCAGGGCGATCGTCACGCTCAGGGGTGGGTGCGGAAGCCTGCGATTGCTGGCCGACATCGACACCGACGCGCTCCGTGCAGACCCCAAGTCGATCGTGGGCTTCAGCGACATCACCGCGATGCACAAACTCTGGGGGCACACCGGTGTCCCCTCCGTGCACGGCGGTCACGGCGGCCGCCACTCCGATGTCGTTCGGCGGCTCCTGATGCACGAGCCGACCGAGCCCGTCCAGGCCGACGCCGACCAGTTCGGCTCAGAGCTCACGACGACCGGGACCGCGACCGGGCCCCTCGTCGGCGGGAATCTCGAGATGCTGGCTCGCTGCGTCGGCATCTTGGACCGCAATCTCGACGGCCACATCCTGCTGCTGGAGATCAACAGGTCGGCGGGGCTCGGGATGGTCGACCGCGCCCTGACCCAGTTGCTGTTGTCGGGCTCGCTCGACGGCGTCCGCGGGGTGGCGGTCGGCGCACTCGAGGGGTTCGAGGGATACGTGGACCGGGGTTGGACCGTCCTCGACGTCCTGCGCGACCGGCTCGGGTTGCTCGACGTCCCGATCCTCGCGGGTCTCCCTCTGGGGCACCTCGACGATCCTGTGCCCCTCCTGCTCGGTGTCATGTCCTCGCTCGATGCGGATGCCGGGACGCTGACGGCCCACGTGCCGACGCGCACGCGCTGGCCCGCTTGATGATGTCGCCCAGGGCGTGTCCCCTTGTTCGCGAAGCCATGCCCGCCCCGCGGGGAGGTTGTGGCGCTGCAGGTTGCCCCATCCGAAGCGACCGGAGCGCGTGATCCCTACCGGCTTGCGGTGACTTCGACTTCGAACTTGCAGTCCCGCGCGAGGCTTGCGACACCAACAGTGGCTCGCACCGGCGGATTGGTGGGGAAGATCTCGCGGAAGATCCTCTCCATCTCAGCGAAGTCGCTGAAGTCTGTGAGGTAGCAGACGCACCGCACGACATCCTCGAGTCCGAGCCCGACGCCGGCGAGGAGCTGTTCCACGTTGCCGAACGTGGCACGGACTTCCGCTTCGAAGTCGGCCGGATAGATTTCCGGTCGGCCTCCGACGCTTCCCACCTGGCCGGCGAGGAAGACGAGCCCGTTGGCCTCGACCACTTGGGAGTAAGAGCCCCCTCCGGGCTGCACACCTTCAATGGCGGGGATGGTCTTAGGCATTCTGTGTTCCGATCTTCTCGTGGGGGCTGGAGAGGAAAGGGTTGCAGCCAGGACAGGTGGCCGCGGAAATCCACGGGCGGTCACGGCCGTCTTGCGCGCCGTGGATTCAGCGGGCCATGGGTGACGCAAACTTGTCGAGGTCCGCCTCGACCATCTGACGATGATCACGAAGCGGACGGCCTATCTGTCCTTCCGACGACGGCATCAACGGCTCGATCCGGGCCCACGGGGCGTCGTTCAGCACGGCAGAACGCGACATGGGTCAATATGTCCCGGTCCACACCACGGATCTTGAGGAGACACGCCCTAGGTCCGTCGGTGGAACCTGGTGCGGCCGTCGGGCGTCTGCGTCGTCGTGTACGCGGGGTCGTGGGCGCGGTGATGGTGGTGGCTGCAGTAGAGCCGGGCGTCGTCGAGGTCGGTGCGGCCGCCTCGGGACCAGGGGACGTGGTGGTGGACTTCGCACCAGGCGGCGGGGACGGTGCAGCCTTCGGCCTGGCAGGTGGCGATGCTGATGACCAGGGCGAGGCGTTGGGCCTTGGTGTGGAACCGGCGTCGGCGGCCGAGGTCGAGGACCCGGCTCTTGCCGCCCATGACGGCGGGGATGATGCCGGCCTGACAGGCCAGGCGTCTGAGCTGGTCGACGCTGATCAGGGTGCCGTCGCTGGTGGTCGCGACTCCGAGCCCAGTGCGGAGCTGTTCCTCGGTGATCGTGACGACGACGGTGGTGGCCTTGCCACCGTACTGGGGCAGGCGGGTGGGGTCGATGGCCTCGAGCAGGGCGACGAAGGCGTCGCCGTTGAGCCGTTCGGCCGGGAGGCGTTCCCCGGTCGCAGGATCGGTGAGGCCGTTGGTCAGGGAGTCGCGGCGGGGTGAGGTGTAGGCGTCGAGGTAGGTCTTGAGCCGGGCGGCGGCGAGCTCGGGGATCCGGGCGTGGAGGTCGACCGACCCGTCGCCGCGGCGGCGCAGGGTGAGCCGGGTGGTGGCGGCGGCGCGGCGTTCGGCGGCCTCGAGGGCGCGTCGTTCGGCTTCCTCGGCGACCAGGGGCGCGACGATCGTCAGGATGCTCTCGGCGAGCCGGGCCAGGTCCCTGGGTCCGTGGAGGTCGGCGAGCTCGATGAGCTTGGCCTCCGCGCGGGCGAGCAGCTCCTCACGGTTGAGCACGGTCTCGTCGGCGCGCAGGGCTTCGTCGAGGGTCTCGAGGGCCTTGACGATCACCCGCGCCTGGCCGGTGTTGACCGAGCTGTCGGCCAGTGCGGTCTCGACCTGGCGCCACCGGGTCGCGAGGGCGGTCGCGGTGCGCAGCTGCGCGGCCGCGGTGGGCCGGTCGATCCGGGCGTGGGTGGCCAGCCAGGCGGCGATGTCGCGGCAGCCGTCTTGCTCGGCCACGTCGGCGGAGCCGGCGAGCTGCCGCAGCCAGAGGGATTCGAGCAGGTCCCGGGCCTGGGCGAGCTCGACCAGGGCGGCCTGCTTGTCGGCGAGGGTCATGAACACCGCGTCCAGGCCGGCCACCGACTTCACCGCAGCCGTCACCTCGGCGGCGGCCCGACGGATCGGGTGCCGTTCGAGAGGTGTCTGGTGGGTGGTCATGCCGAGCACGCTACGAGCGGCTGGCGACACTCGACTAGTACACCCGTTCGAACCTGTGGACAGCCCACTTCGGCGACGGCCTGTGGACATCATCTGGCCTGCGGCGTGGTTTCGAGACGGCGCTGGCGCGCCTCCTCAACCACCGGGGGCGTGGTGCTGGTCTCGACCAGCCGCCACGCATACCCCCAAGTCCCCACGCGCCGACCATCCGACCCGGAGAATGGCCCCATGACCGAGCTCCCCCGCAAGGCAGCAGCCCGCACGGCCCGGCTCGCGGCCCTCCCGCTGGGCTTCGCGGGTCGCTCGGCCGTCGGTCTGGGCAAGCGGCTGGGTGGCAAGCCGGCGGAGGCGGTGCTGCTCGAGGTGCAGCAGCGCACGGCGGAGCAGCTGTTCCGCACGCTCGGCGAGCTCAAGGGCGGTGCGATGAAGTTCGGCCAGGCGCTGAGCGTGCTCGAGGCCGCGCTGCCGGAGGACGTCGCGGCCCCGTATCGGGAACACCTGACGAGGCTGCAGGACGACGCTCCGCCGATGCCGACGCAGACGGTCCGCGACCAGCTGACCACCCACCTCGGCGAGGACTGGCCGGAGCGGCTGGTCCACCTCCACGGCGCGCCGGCTGCCGCGGCGAGCATCGGCCAGGTGCACCGGGGCAGGTGGCACGACGGCCGCGAGGTCGCCGTGAAGGTGCAGTATCCCGGCGCCGGCGAGGCACTGATGTCCGACCTCCGGCAGCTGGCCCGGGTCGTGCGCGGAGTGGCCCCCGTCTTCCCCGGCCTCGACCTCAAGCCCCTCGTCGAGGAGCTCCAGGCCCGCGCCGCCGACGAGCTCGACTACCACCTCGAGGCCGAGGCGCAGCGGGCGTACGCCGAGGCGTTCCGCGGCGACCCCGACATCGTCGTTCCCGACGTCGTCGAGGTCGGCGACCAGGCGCTCGTCACCGAGTGGCTGGAGTCGCCCGCCAGCCTGGCCAGCATCATCCGCACGGGCACGCAGGAGGAGCGCGACCACTACGGCGAGCTGTTCGTCCGCTTCATCTTCGCCGGCCCGGCGCGCACCGGGATGCTGCACGCCGACCCGCACCCCGGCAACTTCCGCGTCATCCCGCACGACGACGGCAGCCCCGGCCGGGTGGGGGTCCTCGACTTCGGCGCCGTCGCCCGCCTCGAGGAGCGCAACCTGCCGCAGGCGATGGGGCGCCTGATCCGCGTCGCTTCCCAGCACAGCGCCACCGAGCTGGTCGACGGGCTGCGCAACGAGGGCTTCATCAAGGAGCACGTCCGGGTGGACCCGCAGCTGGTCCTCGACTACCTCGCGCCCTTCATCGAGCCGACCCAGGTGGAGCGGTTCCGCTTCACGCGGGCGTGGATGCGCGAGCAGTTCGAGCGGATCAACGACCCCCGCAACCCGGCCTTCACGCTCGCCACCAAGCTCAACCTGCCGCCGTCCTACCTCCTCATCCACCGCACCTGGCTCGGCGGCATCGGCGTGCTCAGCCAGCTCGGGACCGAGGCGCCGTTCCGCGCGATCCTCGAGGAGTCGCTGCCCGGCTTCGCGGACTGAGTGGGCTGGACAGGCTGAGCGGTACGCCGCGGCGTCAGCCCGCCATCCGCCGGACCGCCGCCGCGATCACCTCGCGCGAGGTGCCGAAGTTGAAGCGCACCCACTGGGTGGCGCGCCTGTCGTAGCGAGGCCCGGGGGCCACCGCGACCCCGCGCTCGAGGAACGTCGCCGCCGGGTCGTCGAGCCCGAGCGCAGAGCAGTCCAGCCAGGCGAGGTAGGTCGCCTCGGACGGCGCCAGCACCACACCGGGCAGGTGCGACGCGAGCAGCTCGCCCAGCAGCGCCCGACGGTCGGCCACCTCGTCGAGCAGCTGCTCCAGCCACCCCTCGCCCTCGGCGTACGCAGCCGTCTGCGCGATCGTCGCGACGTGCTGCGCGCCGTGGGTGACGACCTCGTGCAGCCCCAGCCGCATCGCGGCGCCGGGGATCGCGAGGGCGGCGCGGAGGCCGGCGAGGTTCCACGCCTTGGAGGCGCTGACGAGCGCGACGCCGCGGGCGGCCTCCGGCAGCGCGAGATAGGGCGTGAACGTCACCCCGCGCTGCACCAGCGGGGCGTGGATCTCGTCGCTGATCACCAGCACGCCGTGGGCATCCGCGAGGCGCGCGACCATCCGCAGCTCGTCGGGCGTGTGCACGGTGCCGGTGGGGTTCTGCGGGTTGCACAGGAGGTACGCCGAGCCGGCGCCGGCGTCGCGGAACGCACCCTCGAGCGCGGCCTCGTCGAGCCTCAGGTCGTCGCCGAGCGGCGCCTCGACCAGCCGGCGGCCGGTGGACTCGACGAACCCGTAGAACGCGTCGTAGCAGG
This sequence comes from Nocardioides gansuensis, assembly GCF_003076135.1. GTDB lineage: Bacteria > Actinomycetota > Actinomycetes > Propionibacteriales > Nocardioidaceae > Nocardioides > Nocardioides gansuensis. Next base: position 256,330 of record NZ_QDGZ01000007.1, read on the forward strand.
GCGGGCTGACCACGACGGCGCGGTCGGCAGGCACGCGCGCGTGCACCAGCGACTCCACCCCGATCATCACGTCGGCGACCTGGAACGCCGTGCGCGGGTCGACGGCCCAGCCCCAGCGGCGCTGCGCGAAGGCAGCGAACGCCTCGGCGAACGGCGGCCCCCACGAGTAGCCGGTGTCGCCGCGGCGCACGGCGTCGGTCACCGCGACCACCACCTCCGGGCAGGGCTCGGCGTCCATCTCGGCGACCCAGACCGGGATCACGTCAGGCGGGTAGGCCCGCCACTTCACGCTGCTGCGCGTGGCCCGCAGCTCGGCCAGCGAGGCCCCGAGGATCTCCACGGGCTCACTCTCCCACCCAGAATCCCCGCGACCCCATCCAGCCGCCGAACTGCTCGCGGTAGGTCGACGCGGCGCTCCGGGACCCCAGGTAGGACCCGACGACCGCGGCGCCGAGGTCGTCGAGCTCGGGCGAGACCATCCGCCCGTCGACCCGGCGGGCCATCGACTCGATGAACCGCGCCAGCCCGGGGTCCTCGCCCAGCCGGAAGAAGGTCGTCTGGGCGCCGAGCCGGGCGGCGTTGTCGAGCTCGCGCACCGCGTGGGCGATCGTCAACGGGTGGGGCGGGTAGTCGAAGAAGACCTCGCCGTCCGACTCGAGGTGGGCCGTCGGCTCGCCGTCGGTGACGACGAGCAGGACGGGCTGCGCGTTGGGGTGCAAGCGGTAGAAGCGGTTGGCGAGCAGGAGGCCGTGGTGGAGGTTGGTGCCCTTCTCCCACCGGGCGTCGAGCGCGGTGAGCTCGTCGATCTCCATGACCCGCGCGTGCCGGCCGAAGGAGACCAGCTGGAGGTGGTCGCCCCGGAAGCGCGTGCGGACGAGCTGGTGCAGGGCCAGCGCGGTGCGCTTCATCGGCACCCAGCGGCCGTCCATCGCCATCGAGAACGACGTGTCGACCAGCAGACAGACGGCGGCCTGGGTGCGCGCCTCCGTCTCCGCGACCTCGACGTCGTCGATCTGGAGCGTGACGCGGGGTCTCGACACGCCCCGCTCGTTCCTCGGGGGCCTACTCGACCAACGGGGCTCGGCAGCCTGGCGGAGCACGGCGTTGGACAGGGTCCGCGTCACGTCCCACGGCTCGGTGTCGCCGTACTCCCATGCCCTCGACGACCCGCTGGGCTCGCCGGCGAGCCCGGAGTTGCGGGCCTCGCGCTGGCCCTGCCTGCCGGAGAGCCGGGTGGCGACGTCGCGCAGCAGCGCCTTGCCGAGCTGGCGCATCGCCTTCGGCGAGAGCCTGAGCTCGCCGTCGGAGCCGCGCTTGAGGTAGCCGCTGTCGCGCAGCGCCCGCTCGAGCTCCGCGAGCTGGCGGGCCGACACCGCCGCGTCGTCGCCGAGCTGGCGGGCGAGCGCGTCGAGGTCGACGTCGTCGAGCCGGGCGCCGCTGTAGGACTGCGCGAGCTGGTCGGCGAGGGCGTCGAGGTCCGCCAGGTCCTGCAGCGCGCCCGTCCCGTCGCCCAGCCCCAGACCCTGCTGCCCCTCGAAGCGCTCCGAGCCCGTCCAGTCCTCCCCGGGCCGCAGCGACTGGAGGTTGGCGTCCATCCGGGCGAGCTGCTGCATCAGCTCCGGTGACCCGAAGGCCTGCTGGGAGAGCTGCATCAGCTCGGCGCGCTGCTCGGGCGACATCGAGTTCAGCATCCGCTGGGCGGCCGCGGCCCGCTGGGCCATCGCGTCGATCAGCTCCTCGACGTTGCGCGGGCCCTCGGGGAAGAAGTCCCCGTGCTTGCGCATGAACTCGTCGAAGTCCTCGTCGGTGTCCTCCCCCCGGGCGTGCTTCTCCAGCAGGTCGTTGAGGTCCGACAGCATCTCGGCCACCCGCTCGCGGTCGGCGTCGGTGGCGCCCTCGAGCGCCTCCTTCATGCCGGCGAACCTCTGGTCGAGCAGCTCGCGCCCGAGCAGGTCGCGGATCTCCTCGTAGGCCTCGCGCGCCTCGCTGGAGGTCCAGTCGTACGACGCGAGGTCGGCCACCGCGGCAGCGGTGGACGTCGGCAGCTCGTCGAGGCGGAGCTGGCGGAACGCCCGGTCACCCTCGTCCATGGTGACGTCGCGGGCGAGCTGTCCGCGCTCGGCGAGCACCGCCTTGTCGAGCAGCTCGCGGACCTGCTCGAGGGTGCCGTCGAGGTGGTGCTCCCGGGTGAGCTGGCGGCGGCGCTCGGCGACGCGACGGGCGAGGTCGTCGAGCCCCGCCTGGTCGGAGCCGCCGCGGCGCAGGAACTCCCGCATCGCCCGCTCCGGGCTGTAGCCGGCCATCACGTCCTGGCCGATGGCGTCCAGCGCCTCGGCGAGGTCGACGGGCGGGGCAAGCGGGTCGCCGCCGTCGTACTTGCGGTAGCGGCTCATGGCGCCCTCGTCACCGTGGTGCCGGCGCGAAGCGCCTTCGGGACCTCGGCAACGGAGTCGACCACCCGCGCGAGCGACTCGACCTCATCGGGGGACGCGGGCGACTCGACCTCGAGCGACCAGGTGATGCCGGTGGATGCCCACTGGTCGTCGAAGCCGCCGCTGGCTACGACGGCGACGCCGTCGACCTGCACGCCCAGGCGCTGCGCCTCGCGGTAGGTGTCGTTGAGGACGCAGAGCGCTACCGCGAGGTGCAGGGCCTCGGCACCGTTGCTCACCGGAGCGGCGACGACGCCCTCGGGCGTCCAGGGGTGCGGCAGCTCCACTCCGGGGCTGGCCCGTAGGCAGCCGGCGGAGACGCGGACGGGGAAGGCGTGCTCAGCCATAGACGGTCTCCGTGCCGTCGGTGTCCTTGCCGATCTTGCGGGCGAGGTAGAGCCCCTCCAGCGCCAGCTCGATCGCCGACGCGCGGGGGCCGTCGGTGTCGGCGTCGAAGCGGTCGCAGATGTCGTCATACAGCTCCGACTCCCCCAGCACCGGCAGGCCGGCGAGGAAGTCGAGCGCGGTGACCTGCGCGCCGGTGGTGACGGTCGCACCGTCCTCGATCGCCTCCGACAGGAGGCGGAGGTCGAGCCCGCGGAGGTGGGCGCGCACGGTCTCGGCGACGGCCGTGCGAAGCAGGTGGGTGAGGATCTCCCGCTCCCGGCCCTCCTCGCCGGTCTCGAACTCGATCTTGCCACCAAGCACGTCCACCGCCGTCTCGAGGTCGACGACCCGGGCGACCGCTTGCTCCTCGCCCTGGCGGGTCGCGCGGTGCAGCGCGGCGGCCGCGATCGTCTCGGCGCCGGCGATCGCGAAGCGGGCGGAGACGCCGGAGCGCTGGTCCACCGAGCTCGACTGCCGCAGGGCCCTGGTGAAGCGGGCCAGGATCTCGACGACGTGGTCGGGGACGTCCGCCACGAGGTGGGCCTCCTGCCGGATCACGGCGACCTCGTCGTCCAGCTCGGTCGGGTAGTGCGTGCGGATCTCGGCGCCGAAGCGGTCCTTGAGCGGGGTGATGATGCGGCCGCGGTTGGTGTAGTCCTCGGGGTTGGCGCTGGCCACGACGAGCACGTCGAGGGGCAGCCGCAGCACGTAGCCGCGGATCTGGATGTCGCGCTCCTCCATCACGTTGAGCATCGCCACCTGGATGCGCTCGGCGAGGTCGGGCAGCTCGTTGATCGCCACGATCCCCCGGTGGCTGCGCGGGATCAGGCCGAAGTGGATGGTCTCCGGATCGCCGAGGTGGCGACCCTCCGCCACCTTCATCGGGTCGACGTCGCCGATCAGGTCGGCGACGCTGGTGTCGGGAGTGGCGAGCTTCTCGGCATACCTCTCGTCCCGGTGCCGCCAGGCCACGCGCAGGTCGTCGCCCAGCTCGGCCGCACGGCGTACGGACGCAGGCGTGACCGGCTGCATCGGGTGCTCGCCGAGCTCGGAGCCGTCGATCACCGGCGACCACTCGTCGAGCAGGCCGGCCAGCGAGCGCAGGAGGCGGGTCTTGCCCTGGCCGCGCTCGCCGAGGAGTACGACGTCGTGGCCGGCGAGCAGCGCACGCTCGAGCTGCGGGACGACCGTCTCCTCGAAGCCGTGCAGCCCCGGAAAGGGGTCGATCCCGTCACGGAGCCGGGCCAGCAGGTTGTCGCGGATCTCCTCGCGCAGCGACCTCAGGTGGTGGCCGGCGGCGCGCAGCTCGCCGAGGGTGTGGATCGCGGGGGCGGGGGTGGCGGGTGTCGTGGCGCTCACGCACTCACGCTACGACGTCGGTCAACGCTCCCGGCTGGTCGAGCGAAGTCGAGACCCCAACCGGCACGTTCAGCGGTTGAACCATGCTCGCGTTGGGCAGGATGACGCCATGCCGGTCCAGCTCCTCGCCCTCGCCCTCCTCACGCTGGTGCTCGGCTTCGGGCTCGGCTGGCTCGCCGCTCCCCGCCGCTCGCACGAGCTGGAGGCCGCGCGCGCAGAGCTGCAGCGGCGTGACCAGTTCCTCGAGCAGCTGCGCGAGCTGACCTGGGAGCACCGCGAGCTCGCTCCCGAGCTCAGCACGATCGTGCTCGACGAGATCTCGACCCACATCCGCCAGCACCGCCCGCTCGGCTGACCTGAGAGGCCCGCCCATGCCGCAGACCCCTTCCTTCTCCGCGCCCGCGTCCGCCGCGCGGCGGCTCGGCAAGATCGCCGCCGGGCTCGGACTGCTCCTCTTCGTGCTGCTGCTCATGCTGGTCTTCATCCGGCCGACCACGGTGTCGACCGGCCCCGACCAGGTGGCGCTGCACTACAGCGACGGTGCGTTCACCCCGCGTCGCTTCCAGGAATGCGTGCCAAGCTCGACGCGCGCGTGGGACGGCCCGGGCGACAAGCACTACTCCTACCCCGCGTCGCAGCGCAACTACGTGTTCGGCGAGGGCGGCGACCGCGGGCCGATGACGTTCGTGACCAAGGACGGCATCGAGATGAGCGTCGACGGCGTCGCGGCGTTCCTGCTCGACACGGGCGACTGCGAGACGCTGCGGAAGTTCCACGACCTGATCGGCAACCGCTACGCGGCGTACATGGACTCCTCCGACGGCAACGGATCCGCCGGCTGGCTGGCCATGCTCAGCGTCTACCTCAGCCGTCCGCTCGAGACCGCGATCGACCGCGCCAGCCAGAACTACACCTACACCGAGCTCTACACCGACCCGACCGTGAAGGCGCAGTGGGAGCGCGACGTCCTCGAGCAGCTGCCCGACCTGGTCGGGCGGCAGATCGACGGGGATGAAGCGTTCTTCACCGACTTCGCGATCACCCTGCAGAAGCCGGTGCCCCCGGAGTCGGTGAAGGCCGCGCTGGTCGCGCAGCAGGAGGCCGTGGCGCGGGCGAAGGCCAAGGAGGCCGAGGCCGCGGCGCAGGTGAAGGCCGCCGAGGCGCAGGTCGCGGTCGAGAAGGCCGAAGCCGCCAAGATCGCCGAGCGGATCAAGGTGCTCGGCAAGGAGGGCTACCTCAAGCAGTACGCCATCGACGCCGGGCTCAACCCCTACCAGCCGACGACGGGCGGGCTGATCACCGACCGGGAGTGACGTCGCCTCAGACCGCCGGGCCCTCGCCGCGCAGCTTGTCCACCTCGGCCATCGCCTCGCGCAGCTGGCCGAGCCACTCGTCGGCGTGCTGGCCGACGAGCCGCACGCACCACGAGAGCGCGTCGGAGCGGGACCGGGCGACGCCGGCGTCGACGAGCGTGTCGAGGACCTGCCGCTCCGGCTGGCGGAGCCGGGTCATCACCGGCGCGGCCACGTGGGTGAAAAGGGCCTCGGTGTCGCCGAGGCGGACGCCCCAGGAGACCTTGCGCTGGTAGCGCGCCTGCGCCTCGAGCGCGATCTCGATCCGCTGGTCGCGGGTCTCGGAGCGGAACCGGCCGATCCGGCCCTCGGCCTCGGCGCCGGAGACGCCCTCGTCGGGGAGCGTCCCGATCACGGTGATCTCCTCGCGGTCGGCGGTCACCGTGATGTCGGTGAACCAGTCCTCGGGCAGGCGGCCGGCGAACCAGTCGCGTGCGTCGTCGGCGCTCGGCAGGTCGGCGACCTGCCAGCCGCCCCTTCGGCCGCCGCGACCCTCGGCGTGTGGGCCGCCGCGGCGGCCGCCCCGGCCTCGGCCCGACTCGTTGTCCTTGGTGTTCATGGTGCTTCCCCTTACGGTGTCATTACATGATTACATCGTAACGATGCATGCAAGGAGTGCATTCCGCGGCGGCGGCGGCGGCGGCAACAGGTCGGTGGCCCCGTCGATCGACTCGCGGATCAGGTCGGCGTGCCCGCAGTGGCGGGCGTATTCCTCGACCATGTGCACCACGATCCAGCGCAGGCTCACCGCCTGCCCGCGGCGCGGCCGGGCCGCGATCGTGTCCAGCCGCCTTGGGCGAGCGCCAGGTCGAGCTCGCGGTCGGCCACCGCGACGGCCTCGTCGAACATCTCCCTCAGTTCCTCGGCGGTGTCCTGCGCGGCCGAGTGCCGGTCCCAGTCCTGGTCGGCCTTCCAGTCGATGTCGGCCCAGATCCCCGACGGCTCCCGGCCGTGGAGCATGACCGAGAACCACCACTTGCTCCACGTAGGCCAGGTGCTTGAGCATCCCGCCCAGCGTCATCGTGGACGGCTCGAGCCGGGCGGCGAGCTGCTCGCCCGTCAGCCCCTCGGTCTGGCGGCGCAGGGTGTCGCGGAAGAAGTCGAGGAAGCCGCGAAGCATCGTGACCTCGTCGGCGACGAGGGGCGGTGGGCGGAGGCGGTGGGTGTCATGCCCGGGACGCTAGCTGTGGCGCGAGTCCCGGGCACCGGGGTTAGTCAGCGGGGCGGGTGGTCGGTGATGCAGTACGCCGCGCCCGCGGGGTCACGCAGGACGGTCCACCACTCGCCCACGGACTCGACGACCGCACCGAGCCGCACGTGCCTGCGGGTCTCGGCCTCCCGGCCCTCGCACCCGAGGTCGAGATGGGCGCGGACCTCGCCGAAGGGCTCACCGAGCCGCTGCAGCAGGAACTGGAGCGGCTGCTCGGCCGGCGGGTTGAGGCGCTCGAACTCCGGGGAGCCGGTGCTCGGCCGGCGCTCCCAGCCGGTGACCGACTCCCAGAACGCCGCCTCCTCGTCGTACGTCTCCTCCGGCATGTCGAGGCAGACCTGGTCGACGAGGCTCCGCCCGCCGTCGGCCCACTCGACCGGACGGGCGCGCCGCGAGGCGGGGTGGCTGACGAAGCAGAAGACGAACCCGCCGGGTGAGCGCATCACGACGTAGCCGCGGTCGCTCCCCTGGTCAGGCACAGCCTCGCGCGCCCCGAGGGCCGCCGCGCGGTCGGCGGCGACCCTCGGGTCGGGGACGTGCAGGTCGAGGTGGATCCGCGGCGGGCCGTCCTCGAGCCGCTGCACCCGCAGGTGGTCGTCGGCCCCGTCCGGCACCAGGGAGGCGAACTCGAGGTGCTCGCCGCGCGGCTCCGAGACCCGGTAGCCGGTCACCCCCTGCCAGAACTCCAGCGCCGCCGGGTGCGAGGCCGCCGGCACGTCGAGGAAGGCTGTCACCCAGAAGATCTCCGACATGGCGCCAGACTAGGTGCCAGCCCGGACAGCCGGCTCAGACACCGCGCGCGTGAGCCGGCGGCCCAGGTAGCCCAGCGTCGCCACCGCCAGCGCGACGCCCCACAGCGGCCAGAGCAGTGCGGGCCCCCACGCCGCCCAGTCCTCCACCGCGCCCGGCACGGTCGAGAGGCCGCCCACGACGACCATCGCCCAGAAGGACAGGCCCGCCGACATGACTGCCCCGGCCACGAACAGGCCGGGCACCACGGCGAGCGAGACCGGCACCGGACGCCCACCCAGGACGGGAAGCCACGACCAGAACACCTCTCCCCAGCGGGACACCAGCCCCGTCGTCAGCCAGGCGCCGACGCAGGCGAACAGCGCCAGGCCGAGGCCCGCGAACCGGGCCGAGTCCAGCATGTCGAGCGTCTCCTGGCTGATGCCGAGCGGGACGCCGGCGGCCCATGCGATCCGGGTGGCCGCGTAGGCCAGCGGGACCACGGCGGCCACCACGACCGCCGGGCGGGTCCAGCGGACCCAGCCGCTCCAGTCGAGCCCGCCGCGGCCGGCGAGTGCGCCTGCGCGGGCCAGGGTCAGGGCCCCGGTCGCCGCGATCGCCACGCCACCGGCCGCGTGCGCCAGCGGCACCACGTCCTCGGTGAACAGGGACCACTCGAGGTGCCCGGCGGCCGGGCCGACGCCCCCCAGGGCGAGCAGGATCATCGGCAGGTAGCCCAGCACCGCCAGCGCCCGCACGTCGGAGACCACGACGGCGACGGCGACACCGGTGACGACGAGCAGCCAGCCCGCCACGTGGACCCGCCGGGACACCTGGCTCGCCAGGCCCACGGCCAGGGCCGCGAGGGTGACCAGGCCCAGCATGCCGACCACCCACGACAGCTGCGCCTGAGAGAGCTCGCCCAGCGGCGCACCGGACACCGGCTGCCAGGGGTGCGGCGTGCGGCCCAGCAGCCCGAGCAGCGAGAGCGCGACGAACGTCACCGCCCACGCCCCTGCCAGCCCCGGGGAGGCCTGCAGCGTCCGGCTCATCGGGCACCTCCCGCCTGCGACTCCCAGCCGCGGGCGAGGGTGCGGAGCAGGGCGGGGTAGATGACCAGGTAGCGGAAGGGCTTGATGAAGGCCATGTACGCCTGTCCCAGCAGCCCGTTGGGCTTGTTGAGCACGGCCATCTGTCCGCGGTAGCCGCCCTCGCCGTCCTCCACCCAGCCGAGGTGCATCAGCCCGTGCACCGTGCTGTTGGCGATCTCGGCGACGAACTCCCGGTCGGTGAGGTAGACCACCCGGAACGGCAGGTCGGGATGGTCCGGCGGCCGGGGCAGGTCGCGGAGGTCGGCAGGCAGCCGGTCGCGCAGCGAGGCGACCCGGCTCCCCACGCCGGACTCCTCGCGGTCGAGCCGGAGGAGGCCGCCGAGCTTCCACCGGATCGCGAAGAGCAGCCGGTAGAGGACCGGGAAGTCGCGGTCGTCGCCGGACTGCACCAGTTCGACGAGCCGGGAGAGGTCGTCGGGGCCGCCGGGCGTCGGCAGGGCCCAGACGTCCTCGAGCCGGAAGTCAGGCGCGAGCTCGTGGATCCGCCAAGGCTGACGGGTGTGTGCACTCGGCGGGAGCGGCCTGGTCTCGACATGTGTCTGGATCCGTGTGCGTGAGGTCATGCCCCCACGATGCTGCGGTGAGGGACCCCGGGACCTCGCCCCCAGGTCGCGCGTGACTCATCCTCCAGGATGAGGTCGCCAGCTCAGCGCCGCTTGACCAGGCCGGACTCGTAGGCGAGCACCACGGCCTGCACCCGGTCGCGGAGCCCGAGCTTGCCGAGCACGTGGCCGACGTGCGTCTTGACCGTGGCCTCGGCGAGGTGGAGCCGGCGGGCGATCTCGGCGTTGGAGTCGCCCGTGGCGATCTCCAGCAGCGTCTGCAGCTCGCGTGGAGTGAGCCGCTCGCGCACCTGGGCGGCGCGGGCGTCGTCGTCGGGGGTGCTGGCCGCCACGTGCTCGATGAGCCTGCGGGTCGTCGACGGCGCCACGACGCCGTGCCCGGCGTGCACGGTCCGGATCGCCTCCACGATCTCGTCGCCGCGCGCGTCCTTGAGCAGGAAAGCCGCTCGCCCCGGCCCGGATGGCCGGGAACGCGTAGTCGTCGAGGTCGAAGGTGGTCAGCGCGACGACGCGGGTGGTGGGGTGCTCGCGCGTGATGGTGCTCGTCGCGGCGATCCCGTCGAGCCTGGGCATCCGCAGGTCCATCAGTACGACGTCGACCCGGCGGCTGCGCACGAGCGCGAGGGCCTGGTGCCCGTCGGCCGCCTCGCCGACCAGCTCCAGGTCGGGCTGGCTCTCGACCATCATCCGCAGCGCGGAGCGCATCAGCTCCTGGTCGTCGACGATCGCCACCCGGATGGAGTCATCCACGCGAGTCCTCCTCTCCCCACGGCAGGCGCGCGTGCACGCGCCAGCCCGTCCCCTCGCGCGGGTCGGGGCCGGCCTTCAGCACACCGCCGACCGCCTCCACGCGCTCACGCATGCCTATCAGTCCGCGGCCGGGCGAGCCCGCGAACGCGCCCGGCCCGGCTCCGTTGTCGGTCACCTCCACCACCAGCTCGGTGCCCTCGCGCGCCACGACCACGCGTGCACGCGCTCCCGGGCCGGCGTGCCGGGTGACGTTGGTCAGGGCCTCCTGCGCGACGCGGTAGGCCGTCAGTCCCACCGTCGCGGGTGGCCGGGCCTCGGGCAGCGCCGCGTCGTCGTACGCCACCTCGAGGCCGGCCGCGCGGACCCCCGCGACGAGGCCGGGCAGCTCGTCCAGGCCCGGCTGCGGCGCGTTGCTGCCTGCCTCGTCGCGCAGCACCCCGAGCAGCCCGCGCATCTCGGTGAGTGCCCCGCGACCGGCGTCGGCGATGGTGCCCAGGATCTCGGGAGCGCGATCCGGGTCGCGGGCCACGACGAGCCGGCCGGCCTCCGCATGGCTGACCACCACGGCGAGCGAGTGGGCGACCACGTCGTGCATCTCGCGGGCGATGCGGCGCCGCTCGTCCGCGGCGCCCCGGTCGGCGAGCTCGGCGATCCACGCCTCCCGGGTGGCGCGGAAGCGCCCCAGCGCCCACGCCGCCAGGGTGCCGGCGAGCATCGCGGTCGTCAGGATCAGCCGCCAGGTCCACCACTCCAGCCCCGGCACCGAGAAGCTCCAGATCCGCACCACGGTCAGCAGGCAGCCGATGAGCGCGACGCCGAGCGCGATCGTCGGCCAGGGCCGCGAGCCGCGCGCGCTGACCGCGTAGAGCAGGGGGAAGAAGCACAGGCTGCTGGGCAGCAGCACCGGCGAGAAGGCACCCCCGGCGGCGTTCGCGGTCAGCCCGGAGAGATCCGGCCCCGTGACGAGCACGAGCATGGCGCCTGCCCCGACGGCGTACGACGCGACCGGCCGGCGCCGGGCCACGACCACGGCCAGGTGCAGGACGACGAGCGCGCCGAGCAGCGTCACGGTCCAGCCGGTGCCGACGTCGCCCTCGCGGACCGACCGCACGCCCACCGGCAGGAGCACGAGCGCGAGCAGCGCCGCCAGCGCCGCCTGGCCGAGGTCGCCGAGCCAGCGGGGCCCGGGGCCCGGCTGCCCGGCGAGGGCGTCCGCGGCGGAGGAGGTCACGAGCACGCCGGCCAACCTACGCCCGCCCGAGGAGACGCGTGAGCGAGACTGGCCGGGTGTCCCTCCAGCGCTCCTGCCCCTGCGGCACCGGCCTCGCGTACGACGCGTGCTGCGGGCCGCTCCACCGCGGCGCCCGGGCGGCGGCGACCCCTGAGGAGCTGATGCGGTCGCGCTACTCCGCCTACGCGCTGGGCGAGTCCGGCTACGTCTTCCGCACCTGGCACCCGCGCACCCGGCCGGACGACGTGACGCCCGATCCCTCCACGCGCTGGACGCGTCTCGAGGTGCTGGACGCGACCGGCGACGAGGTGGAGTTCGTGGCGCACTTCGAGACCTCGGCCGGTCCCGGCCGCCTGCACGAGCGCAGCCGCTTCGACAAGCGGGCCGGGCGGTGGGTCTACGTCGACGGCGGCTGATCGACCCAGCGCTCCCCCACCACGACCGGCGTCGCGGCGCCGGCGGTGAGCTCGGCGACCACCTCGGACAGGGCAGCCGGGGAGGCGGTGCCGAGCAGCAGCCGCACGCGCGCGTCGTACGACGTGCCCAGGACCGCCACGCCACGCGAGCGCAGCTCGCTCTCGACGCGGCCGGCGTCGGCATGCGAGAGGTCGACCGCGACCTCGTGGACCAGCGCCCGCCTCGTCGTGCCGGCGCGCTCGACCGCGGCGCGGACGGCGTCGCCGTAAGCCCGCACCAGCCCGCCCGCGCCCAGCAGCGTGCCGCCGAACCAGCGCGTCACCACCGCCACCACGTCGCTCAGCCCCGCCCCGCGCAGCACCTCGAGCATCGGCGCCCCCGCCGTGCCGGCCGGCTCACCGTCGTCGGACGACCGCTGGAGCGCCGCGTCGGGCCCGATCACGAAGGCCGAGCAGGTGTGCCTCGCGTCCCAGTGCTGCTTGCGCAGCCTCGCGACCACGTCCCGGGCCTCGGCGTCCGACTCGACCCGCCTCAGCGTGCACAGGAAGCGCGAGTGCTTGACCTCGATCGCAGCCTCGGCGTCGCAGCCGAGGGTGAGGTACGACGTCACGCGGGGTCCTCCCGCTCGGGCGCCTGCTCCTCGAGCTGGTCGCGGGGCTCCCAGGTCACGACGACGTGCTCGAAGCCCTTGTGCCGCTGCATCCGCGCGTAGGAGGCATAGGCGCGACGGTCGGCGGCAGTCAGCTCGACCGAGTCGGTGAAGGGGGTGAGGAGGGCGCGCGGGTAGAGCCGACGCGCGAGCACGACGTTGATCTCGAGCGCGAAGACGGCCATCACCGAGCCGAGGAAGAGGAAGCCGATGAGGCCGAGGACCAGGCCGAAGGTCTGCGTCATGGAGGAGGTGTCGACGAGCACGTGCTCGACGTAGACGGCGCCAACGAGCTGGAGCAGCTGCCACATCACCGCGAGCGCGAAGCCGCCCGGGGCCGCGCGGCGGAAGGAGTGCTGGCCGGTCGCGGCGAAGCGCAGCAGCACCGACAGCATCGCGCCGATGACGAGCACGGTGAGGAGGGGCAGCAGCCACCGGAGGGTGATGTCGAGGAACTCCGCGGTGGTGCTGGCGACCGTCGACACGATCGTGACCGAGAGGAGGGCGGCGCCGGCGACGACCAGCAGCAGGAGGCTCTTGAGCCGGGCATAGAACGGGTTGGGGCGGCTGTTGCGCGGCACCGACCAGGCGACGTGCTGGGTGTGCTGCAGCGCCTGGGCCAGGCCGAGCGAGCCGTAGAGCGCGGCGAGGAAGCCGAGCGCGACGCCTGCAACGGAGCCCTGCAGTCCCTCGGGCCGGCCGAGCTGGTCACCGATGATCGGGAACTGGCTCAGCGCCGAGTTGAGGATCGTCTCCTGCCAGTGGGGACGGCCCTGCAGCACCAGGCCGAGGATCGACGCCCCCAGCAGCATCAGCGGGAAGATCGCGATGAACGCGTAGTAGGTCATCGTCGCCGCGAGGTAGTTGCCGTGGTCGTCGAAGTACTTGTAGACGACCGCGATCGGGAACCCCAGCACCCTATGGCGGCGCTGGAGCCGGTCCACCGCGTCGATCGCCCCCACGAGCGGGAGGCTACCCGCCCCAGAGTCCGACGACGTCGCCGCCGATCCGCACGACGAAGGCCGCGACCACCACGAGGAAGAAGATCCTGACGAATCGTGCCCCGCGGGCCACCGCCACCCGCGCCCCGACGTAGCCGCCCACCACGTTGAGCACCGCCATCAGCAGCCCCAGCTCCCACAGCACGGCACCCATCGGCACGAACACGACGAGCGAGGCCAGGTTGGTGGCCCAGTTGGCCAGCCGCGCCTTCGCCGAGGCCTCGAGGAAGTTGTAGCCGAGCAGGCCGACCAGCCCGAAGACGAAGAAGGAGCCGGTGCCCGGGCCCATCGCCCCGTCGTAGAAGCCGACCGCCAGCCCCAGCAGCCCGGTCGCCCAGAGGTGCCGCCCACCGGAGAAGCGCAGCGCGGTGACGTCGCCGACCGACGGCTTGAGCAGCACGTAGGCGCCGACCACGACGAGCACCACGAGCACGATCGGGTCGAAGGCCGAGCGCGGGATCAGGGTCGCCACGAACGCCCCGCCGAGCGAGCCCGCGAACGCGAACGCCATCAGCGGCAGGAACGTGCGCGGGTCGGGCCGCACCCGGCGGTAGTAGGTCGCCGAGCTGATCGTGGTGCCGCAGAAGCTGGAGAGCTTGTTGGTCGCCAGCAGCTGCACCGGGCTCGCGCCCGGCAGCCCGATCACCAGCGCCGGGAGCTGGACCAGTCCCCCTCCGCCGACCACCGCGTCGACGAACCCGGCCGCCAGCGCAGCCAGCGCCAGCAGCAGGACCGTGGTGCCGCCGAGGTCACCGAGCCCCAGCTCGCCCAGGCTCAGCGGGTGATCTCCTGCACCACGATGGTGTCCTGCCCCTGAGGCACCTCCTGGCCGAAGCCGGTGCAGTCCAGCGGCTCGGTCGCCCCCGGCTCGATGCTGACCGACGTGCAGTGGATCGTCGCGAGGCGGTTGCCCTCCTTGGCGAACACCACCTCGAAGAGCACGAAGCGGGGCTCGTCAGCGCCGTTGGTCGCCTCGGCGGCGATCACCGGCATCTCCACCGACTCCACGCCGGCACTCGGGTTCATGGTCTCCAGGGACCAGCCGTCGGCGACGGTGAAGTCGTTCCAGGTGAACTCCTTGCCCAGCTCCACCTCCACCGGCGCCGTAGGGTCGGCCGGCTCGTCCTCCGAGCAGGCGGCGAGGAGCGGCAGGGCCAGCAGGATCGGAGCCACGGCGGCAGCCAGCGTGGTCGTGCGCATGCGGACCATGATGCGTCAGCCCCGCGCCAGGAACGCGAGGAGGTCCTGGCGGGTCAGCACGCCGACCGGCTTGCCGTCCTCGTGGACGAGCACCGCGTCGGCGGTCTCCAGCAGGGGTACGGCGTCGGCCGCCGCCTCCGTGGAGCCGATCGTCGGCAACGGGTCGGACATGTGCTGCTCGACCGAGTCGGTCAGGCGGGCCCTCCCGGCGAAGAGGGCGTCGAGGAGGGTGCGCTCGGAGACCGACCCGGCGACCTCCGCGGCCACGATCGGCGGCTCCGCACGCACGACGGGCATCTGCGACACGCCGTACTCCTGGAGGATCTGCACGGCCTCGGCGATGGTCTCGCCGGGGTGGGTGTGCACGAGGTCGGGCAGCCGGCCGGACTTGCCGCGCAGCACCTCGCCGACCGTACGACGGTCGCCGGCGCCGCCGGTCGCGAAGCCATACTGCGCCAGCCACTCGTCGTTGAAGACCTTGGTGAGGTAGCCCCGGCCGGAGTCGGGCAGCAGCACGACGATCACGGCGTCGGTGCGCCCCTCGGCCGCGAGCTCGGTCGCGAGCTGCTTGGCCGCGAAGGCCGCCATCCCCGACGAGCCGCCGACGAGCAGCGCCTCCTCGCGGGCGAGCCGGCGGGTGAAGGCGAAGGAGTCGGCGTCGGAGACCTCGATGATCCGGTCGGCGATGTCGCGGTCGTAGGTCTCGGGCCAGAAGTCCTCGCCGACGCCCTCGACGAGGTAGGGGCGGCCGGTGCCGCCGGAGTAGACCGAGCCCGCCGGGTCGGCGCCGATCACCTGGATGTCGGGGTTCCTCTCCTTGAGGTAGCGGCCGACGCCCGTGATGGTGCCGCCGGTGCCGACACCTGCGACGAAGTGGGTGATCTTCCCGTCCGTCTGCTCCCAGATCTCCGGGCCGGTGGTCTCGTAGTGAGAGCGCGGGTTGTGCGGGTTGGAGTACTGGTCCGGCTTCCACGCGCCCGGCTCGGACGCGAGCCGGTCGCTCACGTTGTAGTAGCTGTCCGGGTGCTCGGGAGCCACCGCGGTCGGGCAGACGACGACCTCCGCGCCGTACGCCTTGAGGACGTTGCGCTTGTCCTCGCTGACCTTGTCGGGGCAGACGAAGATGCAGCTGTAGCCCTTGCGCTGGGCGACCATCGCGAGACCGACGCCGGTGTTGCCGGAGGTGGGCTCGACGATCGTGCCGCCCGGCTTCAGCAGGCCCTCCGCCTCGGCGGCTTCGATCATCCGGGTGGCGATGCGGTCCTTCACCGAGCCACCGGGGTTGAGGTACTCCACCTTGGCGAGCACGACCGGGCCGGTCTCCTGGCCCTGCGGGGTGTCGGGGTCGACCTGGATCTCAGGCCCCAGCGACGTGGACAGCCTCAGCAGCGGGGTGTGGCCGATGAGGTCGAGGAGTGAGCTGGCGTACTTCACCCGGCCAATCTAGCCACCTACCCACCCGTAGCATGAACCCGTGGGACGAGCAGCAGCAGCGCGCAAACTGGCCTCAGCCGCAGCCTTCGGCGGCGGGGGCCTCTCCGTGCTCGGAGCGGGCCTCTACGGCGTGCTGGTCGCCGAGGCCAAGCTGGCCCGGCGGGCCATCGGCGTGATCCGCGACGACCCGCCGCCGGACGCGACCGGCTGGTATGGCCGCGGTCGCCCCGGGCCAGCGATCAGGATCGCCCTGCTGGGTGACTCCAGCGCCGCCGGCTACGGCGTCGACCATGTCGAGGACACGCCCGGCGCCCAGCTCGCCAGCGGCGTCGCCGCCCAGGCCGACCGCCGGGTGCACCTGCGCGAGTTCGCCGTCGTGGGGGCGATGTCGTCCGACCTCGCCGCCCAGGTGGAGGCGGCCCTGCCGACGCGGCCCGACGTCGCGGTGATCCTGATCGGCGCCAACGACGTGACCCACTCGGTGCTGCCGCCCCAGTCGGTGCGGCACCTGTCGGAGGCCGTACGCCGCCTCCGCGAGGCCGACGTGGACGTGCTCGTCGGCACCTGCCCGGACCTCGGCACCATCAAGCCGATCGCGCCGCCCCTCAAGCAGGTCGCGCGCACCTGGTCGCGTCGCCTGGCCGCCGCCCAGACGATCGCGGTCGTCGAGGCCGGCGGGCGCACCGTCTCCCTCGGCGGCATCCTCGGCCCGGAGTTCGCGGCCGCGCCGGCCCTGCTCTTCGGGCCCGACCGGTTCCACCCGTCCGCCGACGGCTACCGCGCGCTGGCCGCCCTGCTCGTCCCCTCCACGCTGGCCGCCCTGGGCCTGGTGCCCGAGGACGAGGCGCTGCCCGAGGCCTACCGCGGCGAGGGCGTGCTGCCCGTCGCCACGGCCGCCGTGCACGCGGTCAACACGCCCGGCACCGAGCTCGACGGCACCGAGGTGGCCGGCTCCCAGCGCGGCCTCCGCGGCCGCTGGGTCGAGCTGCGCCACCGCCGCCGCCGGCCCGGCCCGGCCGCCGAGGCGCCCGAGCCGGACGAGTCCGAGGACGCCGCCCCGACCCTCGGCGGCTGAGGCGCTCCTCGGTGGTTGCGAGGTCGCACTCGGTGGTTGAGGTGCGAGCGAAGCGAGCCTCGAGAACCACCACCACACACGCAGCAGGGCCCCCGGAGTCGACTCCGGGGGCCCTGGGCTGTGTGGTCGCGCGTGCGACCAGCGGTCACTCCTGGTTGAAGATCGCCAGGATGCGCAGCAGGTTGGTGTAGATCCAGACCAGGCTGACGGTCAGGCCGAAGGCCGCCCGCCACGACTCGCGCTCCGGGAGGCCGGCGCGGACGCCGTTCTCGACGAAGTCGAAGTCGAGGATCAGCATGAACACGCCGAGCACCAGGCCGACGATCGCGAAGATCAGGCCGAGGCCGCCGAAGCCGAAGAACCCGATCTGGCTGCCGAAGAAGCTCAGCACCAGCTCGAGGAGGCCCAGGGCCACCATGCCGAACATCGCGGCGACGACGAAGGTGCGGAACTTCTGGCCGACCCGGATGTTGAGGATCTTGTAGGCGGCCAGCGTGCCGGCGAACGCGGCGAAGGTGCCGACGACGGCCTGCAGCACGATGTTGCTGCCGAGTCCGGCTTCCTGCACGAACTGCGCGTCGATGAACTTGCTGAACGCACCGAGCGCGACGCCCTCGGCCGCGGCGAAGACCAGGACCAGGGCGGGGCTGATCACGCGCTTGAACGAGTTGACCATCGACAGGATGAACGCGGCGCCGGAGCCGACCAACAGCGCGAGGTAGAGCTTGCCCGCCCCCTCGACGCTCAGGTCGCCGGTCCAGAACCACGTCGCCGCTGCGGTGGCGATGACCACCGCGAGCGTGAGCGCGGTCTTCTGGACGACCGAGTCGATCGTCATCCGCTGGCCGGTCTCCTGCGGCGTGGTCGTGCCCGTGCCCCACTGCGAGGGGTCGCCGTAGGGGCTCTGCGGGGCCTGGCCGTAGCCGGGGTAGGACTGGCCGCCACCTGGGTAGGTCTGGTTGCCGTAGGCGTTGCCCTGCCCGTTGAACTCCTCCGAGCGGGCGAACACCGGGTTGTTGCTCTTCATGGTCTCTCCTTGGAGGCCGCTGCTGGGTGGAACTGGTGTCCCACCGTCCACTCTACGCATGGACTCACCGATTCAAACGTGCGAACGGCCACCCGTGTTCCCCCGCGGCAGACATGATGCAGCCGTGAGCTACGACATCGCCTTCGTCTCCCGCGCGCCCGGACAGGGGTGGGACGACGCCCTCGAGTCGACCGGGTCCGGTCAGGACGCCTCCCCCGAGGAGCGCGCCCGGCTGGCCCGGGTCCTCGACAGGATCGAGGCCGGGGTGCAGGGGACCCTCGGACCCTGGGAGCGGTATGACGAGGAGGACGGCTCCCTCGTCGGCGAGCTGACCGATCCCACGACCGGGGTGCAGATCGGCGTCTACTCCTCGATGGCCTCGCTGAGCTATCCCTACTGGGAGCAGGACGACCCCGCCGCCTTCCACGCCGCCGTACGACGCCTGGTCGCGGTCGTCGCCGAGGAGACCGGGATGGAGCCCTACGACCCCCAGACCGGCGAGGCCTTCGACGGCACCTTCGAGGACGAGTCGGGCCTCGAGGCCGTCCGCCAGCTCGGTGCCGATATGGGTGTCCCGGACCACGCAGCCGCTGCACCGGTCCCTGACCCGACCCGGCAGCCGCCTCCGGTGACCACGCGGCGGCGCCGGGACGACATCGTGCTGCTCGTGATCGGCATCGTCGTCACGCTGGTGGCGCTGGTGATGCTCGCCGCCGGCAACCGGGGCTTCTGGACGTGGACCGCGCTCGTCGTGGGCGTCGTGGACATCCTCCTGGGCGGCAGGCGTCTCGCCAGCCGGCCCTGACGGCGCGGCGTACCTGACGCCGGTGCCCCCGGTGGGGGTCGAACCCACACTGTGCGGTTTTTAAGACCGCTTCCTCTGCCGGTTGGGATACGGGGGCCGCTGGATCCGTCATGCGCTTACGAGCCGACCGGTTCGGATCGGCATGACGGATCAGAGGTAGGTCTTGCGAGCGTAGACGGCGTGCGCGCCGGCGACCCGGTCGAGGAACAGGTAGCCGTAGCAGTGGTCGATCTCGTGCTGCAGCGCCCGCGCCTCGAAGGCGTTGGCCTCGACGGTGACCTCCTCACCGGTGCCCGGCAGCTGGCCGCGGACGACGATCCGGCCGGCGCGCTTCACGTCGCCGGTGAGGTCCGGCACGCTCATGCAGCCCTCCCGCGCCTTCTCGTTGCGCGAGGAGTCGACGACCTCGGCGTTGCAGAGCACGAACGTGCCGTGGTGGTCGCGGGTCTTGGGGTGCCCGGAGACGTCGACGCAGAAGACCTTCACGCCCACGCCGACCTGCGGCGCCGCCAGCCCGACGCAGCCCGGGGAGACCCGCATGGTCGCGACCAGGTCGGCGGCGAGCTGCACGGTCTCCGGAGCCTTCGGGTCGACCTGGTCGCCGTCGGCGGAGAGGACGGCCGCCGGGGCGCGTACGACGTCCAGCGCCCGCCCGTCGACGCGGAGCTCGGCCTCCGTCCACTCGAGGAGGCGCTCGTTCAGTGCCATGGGTGAGCTCGCAATCCGACCGCAAGCGTGTGGTCTGCGTGCGGCTCACGACCGATGCGGTCGGACGATTCGCTCACGGTCACAGCTCGTCCGCCTCGGCCGCGCGCAGGGTCACCCCGACGCCGAGCTCGGCGGCGGCGGCGGCGAGCGAGCGGCGTACGGCCTCGGCGTCCACGCCGGCGGGCAGGTCGACCTCGGCCACGAGGAGGTAGAGGTCACCGGCGAGCCGGGTGGTCAGGTCTGTGACGTTGCCGCCCACGGCCGCGACCTCGCCGATGATCCGGGACACGATGCCGGGCCGGTCGCCGCCGTGCACGGTGAGCACCCAGGACGAGGCGTCGGTGCGCTCGACCTGCTCCTCGGGCACCTCGCGCACGGTGACCGTGAGCCTCCCGTCGGCGGTGAGCGGCGCCAGCGCCTCCTCGATCTCCGTGTCTCGGGCGTCACCGGCACAGATCAGCATCATCGCGAAGTGCCCCCGGAGGAGGGTCATGGTGGAGTCCTCGAGGTTGAGGCCCAGGCCGGCGAGCCTGTGGGTGGTCTCGGCGATGATGCCGGGGCGGTCGTGGCCCAGGACGGTGATGGCGTGGAGTGTCACGGGCGCATTGTGTCAGGGCCCAGGTCTCGACTTCGCTCGACCAGCCGGGCTCGACCAGCCGGGCTCGAAGAGCCGGTCCTCCGGGCCGTGGGGCAGGAACTGCGCGGCCAGCGCCGGCCAGGCGCCGTCGATGAGGGCGGACATGTCGAGGTGCGTGGCCCGGTGCACGTGGGGCTTCGAGAGCTCCCTGGAGACGATCTTGACCAGGAACTGGCGCAGCTCCTCGTCCAGCCCCGCGACCCGCTGGATCAGGGCCCCGCGCCGGGTGCCGGTGGCCATCGTCATCCGCACCTGCTGGGGGTCCGGCGGGGTGAACTGCCAGACGATGGTCAGCGGGGGCTCCACCACCACGATCAGCTCGAGCGGGACGAGCACGTCGGCCTCGAAGCGGTGGCTGTCGACCGCGAGGTCGAGGTCGAACGTGACCCGGACGGGCAGCTCGACGCGGTAGGTGAGGAGCTCGCCCGGCACGAGGGTGGCCGTGGTGGGCGCGAACTCCGCGAACGCGGTGATCTTGGCGACCCTGCGGCCCGGCCCCGCCCCCATCGGCCCGAGCACCAGCTGCTCGCCGAGGACCCGGTCGACGCTCTCCGCGACCCGCCGGGGGTGGAGGACCATCCGGATGAAGTTGTCGCCGAAGTCCCCGTAGGTCATCGGCGCAGCGGCGACGCTCATACCGGCAGTATGCCTGCCAGGTCGCGGGCGTGTGCGAAGACCGCGTCCAGCATGTCGGGGGTGAGGCGGCCGGTGAACGTGTTGTGCTGGCTGGGGTGGTAGCAGCCCAGCAGCAGCACGTCCCCGAGCTCCACCTCGACGCCGTGGCCGAACCGCGGGCGCGGCCGGGGCACGGCGACACCGGCGGCCGCGAGGGCGCGGAGCGCGCCCTCCCAGCCGTAGGCGCCCAGCGCCACGACGACCCGCACGTCCGGCAGCAGCAGCGCCACCTCGCGGGTGATCCACGGGGCGCAGGTGTCGCGCTCCTCCGGGGTCGGCCTGTTGGCCGGCGGCGCGCAGCGGACCGTCGCGACCATCCGCGTGCCGACGAGCCGCTGGCCGTCGCCGGCGTGCACGCTCGTGGGCCTGGTGGCGAGCCCGACCCGGTGGAGCGAGGCGAAGAGCCAGTCCCCGCTGCTGTCCCCGGTGAAGATCCGGCCGGTGCGGTTGCCGCCGTTCGCGGCGGGCGCCAGGCCGACGATCAGCAGGCGCGGCTCCGGGTCTCCCCAGCCGGCGATCGGCCGGCCCCAGTAGGGCTGGCCGGCGAAGGACGCCCGCTTGTCCCGGGCCACGTCCTCGCGCCAGCGCACCAGGCGCGGGCAGGCCGCACACACGCTCGCCCGGGCGTCGAGCTCCGCCAGCGTGCGGGCGCCGGCCAGCCGGCGTACGCCTCCCGCGGAGCGGGCCACCGGCGTCCCGGGCGCGGCCGGGTCGTCGGGCCAGCCCGTGCCCGGCGGCACCGGCGAGGTGAACAGCTGCCCGGTCACCGGGTGCGGGAGCGGGGTGGCGCCGCTCAGGGGCGCATCGACCACGCGATGCCCTCGAGGATGTCCGACTCGACGACGGTCAGTGCCTCGGCGCCCGCGCGCCGGAGCACCCGGTCGGCGATCAGCACGCCGGCGTCGATCACGTCGGCCCGGCCCGGGTGCATGTAGGGCAGGGCCAGCCGCTCGGCCACCGTCATCGAGACGAGCCGGTCGACGACGGCGTGGACGCCCTCGGCCGGGTGCACCGACCGGTGGATGGCCTCCGGGTCGTACGCCGGGAGGTCGAGGACCGCCGCGGCGAGCGTCGTCATGGTCCCGGCGATCCCCACGACGGTGATGGCGTCACCGACCGGCACCCCGGAGCCCTCCAGGTGGTCGTCGACGTCCCTGACGATCGAGGCGATCTCCTCGCGGGTGGGCGGGTCGTGCCGCACGTGCCGCTCGTGGAGGCGCACCGAGCCGACGTCCATCGAGCGGGCCGCGACCACCCCGGTCCGGTCGCCGAGCACGAGCTCGGTGGAGCCGCCGCCGATGTCGACGACGAGGACCGGAGCCGCGACGTCGTCGGGCAGGCCGCGCATGGCCCCGGCGAAGGCGGTCGCGGCCTCCTCGTCGCCGGAGAGCACCTCGGGCTCGACCCCGAGCCGCTCCACGACCCCGCGGCGGAACACCTCGGCGTTGCTGGCGTCCCGGGTGGCCGAGGTGGCGCAGAAGCGGATGCGGTCGACGCCGGCGTCGCGCACCATCGCGGCGTACTCGTCCAGCGCGGCGAACGCCCGCGCCAGCGCCTCGTCGGCGAGCCGGCCGGTCGCGTCGACGCCCTGGCCGAGGCGCACCATCCGCGTCTCCCGGACGTGCACCTCGAGCCCGTCGGGCGTGTGGGTGCCGATCAGCAGCTTGATCGTGTTGGTGCCGCAGTCGAAGGCCGCGACCCGGCGCCGCCCGACGGAGCCGAGCGAGGCACGAGCGAGCGACCGAGGGCGCCCATCCGGGGCCTCGACGGAGCCGAGCGAGGCACCAGCGAGCGACCGAGGGCGCCCATCCGGGGCCCCGACGGAGCCGTCGGCCACCTGGACGCACGGGCCCTCGGCCCACCATGCGCCGAGCAGCTCGAGCACCTCGTCGCCGAGCGGGTTGACCCCCGGACCCATGGCGAGCGACTGGCCGGCCAGGACGTGGAGGCACTTGACCCGGTCGGGCATGCCGCCCGCGGAGATGCCGTCGATCTCGGCGACCTCCCCGAGCTGACGGCGGTAGGCGAGGTAGCGCTCGTGGGCGGCGCGGTAGGCCGCCGCGAGCTCGGGGTCCTCCCCGAGTCGCTCCTGCATCTCCCTCATCAGGCCGGAGCCCTCGAGGGTGCCGATCCGCGACGCCGCGCGGGGGCAGGTGAGGTAGAAGGTCGTCGGGAACGGCGTGCCGTCCGGGAGCCTCGGCTCGGTCGTGACGACGTCGGGGTTGCCGCAGGCGCAGCGGTGCCCGACGGCATGGATGGCGCGCGGTGACCGGCCCAGCTGGGCCTCGACCGCCGCCTCGTCAGCGGGATCGATCACCGGGCGCCTGCTGGGTGGTGCCGTCGATCTTGTCGGCCGGGCCGGAGTCCGGAGCCGGGGGGTTGCCCGCCAGCTCGACCGAGTCCCAGGCGTCGGACCACCACGGGGTCGGCACGGTCTTCACGACGTCTCCCGGGTCGTGGAGGGTCGCCTGGCTCTCCAGCGGCCGGCCGTTCTCGTCGAGCACCTGGAAGCCGGTCTCCCCCGGCATCAGGTAGCCGAACCGGGCGCGCGCCTGGGCGCGGACGTAGGCCGGGTCGGACCAGCGCTGCTTCTCTCGCTCGAGCTCGTTGATGCTCGCCTCCCGCTCGGCGATCGCCTGCTTGAGGTCACCGATGTGGGAGCGCTGCTGGATGTAGGCGCGCAGCGACGAGGCGTAGGAGACGGTGAGCACGGCGAGCACGAGCACCAGGATCGCGGCCCGGCCGGTGAGCCGGGGCCGGCGCGACGCACTCTCCGGGGCGGCGGGACGAGGCGCGGCGGCGCGGGGACGCGGGCGCATGCCCGGTCGTGTGCTGCCGCCGGGCCCGCCCCGAGGAGTGCGTCGCTGGGAAGGCATGGGCCCAGTCTGCCCCGGTCAGTCTGCGAATCGCGGGAACGCCGCCGCCCCGGCGTAGCGGGCTGCGTCACCCAGCTCGTCCTCGATGCGGAGCAGCTGGTTGTACTTCGCGACGCGCTCGGAGCGAGCGGGGGCACCCGTCTTGATCTGGCCGCAGTTGGTGGCGACGGCCAGGTCGGCGATGGTGGTGTCCTCGGTCTCGCCGGAGCGGTGGCTCATCATGCAGCGGAAGCCGTTGCGGTGCGCGAGGTCGACCGAGTCGAGGGTCTCGGTGAGCGAGCCGATCTGGTTGACCTTCACCAGCAGCGCGTTGGCCTGGCCGCCGCTGATGCCGCGCTGGAGGCGCTCGACGTTGGTGACGAAGAGGTCGTCGCCGACGAGCTGGACCAAGCTGCCGAGCTGGTCGGTCATGGCCTTCCAGCCCTCCCAGTCGTCCTCGTCGAGCGGGTCCTCGATCGAGACGATCGGGTAGGCGGCCGCGAGCTCGGCGTAGTAGTCGATCATCTCGGCCGACGTCTTCTTCTGGCCCTCGAACGTGTACTTCTTCTTGTCGTGGAACTCCGACGCGGCCACGTCGAGAGCCAGCGCGAAGTCCTTGCCGAGCTTGAAGCCGGCGCTCTTGACCGCCTCGGCGATCAGGTCGAGGGCAGCGCGGTTGGACTCGAGGTCGGGCGCGAAGCCGCCCTCGTCGCCGACGCCGGTGGCGAGTCCCTTCTTCTTCAGCACGGCCTTGAGCGCGTGGTAGACCTCGGCGCCCTGCTGGAGCGCCTCGGAGAAGGTGGCCGCGCCGATGGGCGCGATCATGAACTCCTGCACGTCGACGTTGGTGTCGGCGTGGGCGCCGCCGTTGAGGATGTTCATCATCGGCACGGGCAGCACGTGGGCGTTGGGGCCGCCGACGTAGCGGTAGAGCGGCAGGCCGGCCGACTCCGACGCCGCGCGCGCCGTGGCGAGCGAGGCACCGAGGATGGCGTTGGCGCCGACCTTCGCCTTGTTGGGGGTGGCGTCGAGGTCGAGCATCGCCTGGTCGACGAGGCGCTGGTCGTCGGCCTCGAGGCCCACGATCGCGCCCGAGATGCCCTCGGCGACGGCCTTCACGGCCTTCTGCACGCCCTTGCCGCCGTAGCGCTTGCCGCCGTCGCGGAGCTCGACGGCCTCGAACGCGCCGGTGGAGGCGCCGCTCGGGACCGCGGCGCGACCGAACGCGCCGTCCTCGAGCAGGACCTCGACCTCCACGGTGGGGTTGCCACGCGAGTCGAGGATCTCGCGGGCGCCGACAGCTGCGATGGATGCCACGGGGTGCTCCTGGGGTGAGACGGATGGGGTACGGCGCGAAGCCGGCGCCAGCCTAGCCGTGCGCCGACCCGCGGCGGCTCCCCCGGTTCGGCCGCTGGTACTACCGACCGGTCACCTCGCCGCGACTCAGGGCTGGCGCGGGAAGCGGGCCACCAGTTCCCCGACCACCTCGTCGAGCGGGCGGGAGCTGTCGACCTCCACGCCCTCCTCGTCGGGGCCGAGCGGCTCGAGCGTCTCGAACTGGGAGTCCAGGAGCGACCTGGGCATGAAGTGCTCCCGCTCGGCCATCCGCCGGGCGAGCACCTCCTTGTCGCCGACGAGGTGCACGAAGACCGTGTCGGGGGCGGCCTCGCGCAGCACGTCGCGGTAGGCCCGCTTGAGGGCCGAGCACGTGAGGACGGTGGACCGTCCCTGCCCGGCGCGTTCACGGGTCCACTCGGCCAATGACCGCAGCCACGGCCAGCGGTCCTCGTCGGTGAGCGGGACGCCGGCGCGCATCTTGCGCACGTTGGCCTCCGGGTGGAAGTCGTCGCCCTCGGCGAAGTCGTAGCCCAGCCGCTCGGCCACCGGCCGGCCGACTGCGCTCTTGCCGGTCCCGGACACGCCCATGAAGACCAGGTGCCGGGCGCGGGGCTCGTCGCCCGCCGCGGCGACCACCCGGCGAACGGCACCGCGCAGCGCCTGCTCGGGATCGACGCCCGCCTCGCGGGCCTCGGCCACCAGGGCGAGCAGCCGGTCGCCGAGGTCATCCTCGGGGGAGCCGGGTGGTCTCGAGGCTCGCTCCGGTCGTGCCTCGACCCCGGAGGGTGCACGTCCCGCGCGCTCGAGCCGGTCGAGCACCTTGTCGGCGAGCAGCAGGGCCGGCAGCCCGGGCGGCAGGCCGTCGAGCACCGACGAGCGCTGCTTCTCCGCAGCCTTCTGCCGCTCCCAGACCTCGAGCACCTCGGCGGCGTCGAGGGCCGAGGCGTCGCCGAAGACGTGGGCGTTGCGGCGCCGCATCTTCTCGGTGATGTCGCGGGCGACGTCGTCGAGGGTGAAGTCGCCGTGCTCCTCGGCGATCACGGCGTGGAAGTAGACCTGCAGCAGCAGGTCGCCCAGCTCCTCACGGAGGTGGGCGGCGTCGCCGGTGTCGATCGCCTCGAGCGTCTCGTGCGCCTCCTCGAGGAGGTAGCGCGCCAGGGACCGGTGGGTCTGCTCGCGCTTCCAGTGGCACTCCGTGCGGAGCAGCCGCATCACCTCCAGGAACTCCAGGAGGGGCGGCTGCTCAGCCATGGCGACGCAGTGGCATCGGGGTCCTCAGCCGCAGCGCTGCGAGGCGGGCAGGGACGCGGCGTAGCTGGGGTCGGGCTCGGAGGCCTGGCCCAGCTTGGCGAGGTCGCTGACCGCGACGGAGAGGCTGGTGTCGGTCGGCACGAGCGCCCCGTCGCTGAACTCCAGGCCGTACTGCGGGTCGATCTCGATGCCGTGCTGGTCGGGCCACGTCGCGAACACGTCGTTGCCGGCCTGCGAGACCTGCTCGGCCGTCGGCTCGGCGAAGCCCTCCTCCTCCAGCTTCGCGCGGCCGACCTGCTCCACCACCGCGGTGGCGAGCGCGTCGGCCGTCATCACCTCGACGTAGCTCTCGCGCACGTTCTCGGGCAGGCCCGCGACGCTGCGCGACCGCTCGGCGACCTCGCGCTCGTAGGTCGGGCCCGGCTCCACGCCGTACTGCTCGGCGATCTGGCGCGCCTGGGCGCGCAGGGACAGCAGCTGCACGACGCCCTGACGGATGAAGGACATCGGCACGACGGTGCTCTGCGCGCGGAAGTCCTCCTCGAGCGCCTCGCACATGTGAGCCGCGGTCCGGTCGACGTGCGCGGCGGAGATGGTCTGGTCGCCGACCGCCACAGCCACCCCTGGGCCCGAGGTCCCGCCGGCGCAGCCGGTCAGCAGCAGTCCGCCGAGACCGAGGGCCGCCCCGGTCATCCAGGTCTTGCTCACGCGTTACTCCTGTGTGCTTCGCTCTGTCGATCAAGAGTGGGGGTCGATCAAGAGGAGGGGTCGATCACGGTGTCCAGCACGCCGCGCGCCCATTCAAGCAGGGCGATCCCCTGGATGGGGCGCCCCCCGACAGCTGCGGTCTGGGGCCGCGGCACCAGCACGGTCTTCACCGGCGCCTTGACGATGCTCCTGGGATAGAGGCGGTTGAGGCGTACGACGCGGGAGTCGGGCAGCTCGACGGGCGCGAACCTGACGTACTTGCCGGCCAGGGTGACCTCGCCGACGCCCGCCGCCCGAGCGCGGGCCCGGAACCGGGCCACGATGAGCAGCGACTCGACGACGTCCGGCGGGGTGCCGTAGCGGTCGAGCATCTCCTCGCGGATGAGGTCGACGTCGTCGGCGGAGCGCACCTCGGAGAGTCGCTTGTACATCTCCAGCCGCAGCCGCTCCGAGGGGATGTAGTCGTGCGGCAGGTGGGCGTCGACCGGCAGCTCGATGCGCACCTCCTGGAGCTCAGGCTCCTTGTCGCCCTTGAAGTCCTGCA
Organism: Nocardioides gansuensis; assembly: GCF_003076135.1. Classification (GTDB taxonomy): domain Bacteria; phylum Actinomycetota; class Actinomycetes; order Propionibacteriales; family Nocardioidaceae; genus Nocardioides; species Nocardioides gansuensis. Next base: position 283,779 of record NZ_QDGZ01000007.1, read on the forward strand.
CGGCCTCCCCGACGAGCCGCACGTAGAGATCGAAGCCGACGTCGGCGATGTGGCCGCTCTGCTCGCCGCCGAGCAGGTTGCCGGCGCCGCGGATCTCCAGGTCCTTCATCGCGATCGCCATGCCGCCGCCGAGGTCGGAGTGCTGGGCCAGAGTGGCGAGCCGCTCGTGGGCGGTCTCGGTGAGCGGCTTCTCGGCCGGGTAGAGGAAGTAGGCGTAGGCACGCTCGCGGGACCGGCCGACGCGGCCGCGCAGCTGGTGCAGCTGGCTCAGGCCCAGGGTGTCGGCGCGCTCGATGATCATCGTGTTGGCGTTGGAGACGTCGAGGCCCGACTCGACGATCGTCGTGCACACGAGCACGTCGAAGCTCTTCTCCCAGAAGTCGAGCATCACGCGCTCCAGGGCGTGCTCCCCCATCTGGCCGTGGGCCGTGGCGACGCGCGCCTCGGGCACGAGCTCGCGGATCCGGGCGGCGGCCTTCTCGATCGACTGCACGCGGTTGTGGATGTAGAACACCTGCCCGTCGCGCAGCAGCTCGCGGCGGATCGCGGCGACCACCTGCCTGTCCTCGTAGGCACCGACGTAGGTGAGCACCGGGTGCCGCTCCTCCGGCGGGGTGGTGATCGTCGACATCTCCCGGATGCCGGTGACGGCCATCTCCAGGGTGCGCGGGATCGGGGTCGCGCTCATGCTGAGCACATCGACGGACGTGCGCAGCCGCTTCATCTGCTCCTTGTGCTCGACACCGAACCGCTGCTCCTCGTCGACGACGATCAGCCCGAGGTCCTTGAAGCGGATGTCGGGGTTGAGCAGCCGGTGGGTGCCGACCACGACATCGACCGCGCCGGTGGCCAGGCCGTCGATGACCTCGCGGGCCTCCTTGTCGGTCTGGAAACGCGAGAGACCCTTGAGCACCACCGGGAAGCCGGTCATCCGCTCGGTGAACGTCGACAGGTGCTGGGTGACCAGCAGCGTGGTCGGCACCAGCACGGCGACCTGCTTGCCGTCCTGCACCGCCTTGAAGGCAGCCCGCACCGCGATCTCCGTCTTGCCGTAGCCGACGTCCCCGCAGACCAGCCGGTCCATCGGCACGGTGCGGCGCATGTCGGCCTTCACCTCGTCGACCGTGCTCAGCTGGTCGGGGGTCTCGGTGAAGGGGAAGGCGTCCTCGAGCTCGCGCTGCCAGGGCGTGTCCGGGCCGTAGGCGTGGCCCTGGGTGGCCTGGCGAGCCGCGTAGAGCTTGATCAGCTCGGCGGCGATCTCGCGGACCGCCTTGCGTGCCCTGTTCTTGCGCTTCGTCCAGTCGCCGCCGCCGAGGCGGTCGAGGCTGGGCTGCTCGCCGCCGACGTAGCGGGTGACCTGGTCGAGGCTGTCGGCCGGCACGAAGAGGCGGTCCGGCGGGGCGCCACGCTTGCTCGCGCCGTACTCCAGGACGAGGTATTCCCGCGTCGCGCCGCCGATCTCGCGCTGCATCATCTCCACGAAGCGCCCCACGCCGTGCTGCTCGTGCACGACGTAGTCGCCGGCCTTGAGCTCGAGCGGGTCGATCTGGCGCTTGCGGCGGGTAGGCATCTTCCGCATGTCGCGGGTGGACGCCCGCTGGCCCGACAGGTCCTCCCCCGTCAGGACGACGACCTTCGTGACCGGGTCGACGAAGCCGTGCGCGAGCGCCCCGCACGTCACGGTGACGACGTCGTCCGCCAGGCCACCCTCCTCGGCGAGGCGGGCCGCGACGTCGTGCTCGCCCAGCAGCTCGACCATGCGCTGGGCGGGACCGTGGCCGGGGTGCACGACGGTGACCCGGTCGCCGTCTGCGAGCCAGGCCCGGATGTCCGCGACGGCCTTCTCCAGGTCGCCGCGGTAGGACTCCACCGGCTGGACGCCGATCGGTCGGGACGGGACGGTGGTCTCGACTTCGCTCGACCGGCCGGGATCGCTCGACCGGCCGGGATCGCTCGACCGGCCGAGGTCGCTCGATCGGCCGAGTTCGCTCGACCCGCCGGGATCCGACTCGATGCCGAAGGGGCTCACGCTCCACCACGCCTGCCCACGCCCGAGGGCGTGCAGGCGCACGTCGGCGACCTCGCGGTACGACGCGGTCGACAGGTCGATCGGCGCCGACCCGCCTCCCGCGGCGGCCGCCCAGCTGGCGCTGAGGAACTCCTCGCTCGTCGCCACCAGGTCGTGGGCACGGGTGCGGGCCCGCTCGGGATCGAGGACGAGCACGGTGGTGTCCTCGGGCAGCAGGTCGACCAGCAGCTCCATCTCGTCGACGAGCACCGGCGCGAGCGACTCCATGCCCTCGGCCGCGATGCCCGCGGCGATCTTGTCGGTGAGCTCGAGGAGCTGCGGGTGGCTGCGGCCCAGGTCGGCCGCGCGGCGGCGTACCTCGTCGGTCAGCAGCAGCTCGCGGCAGGGCGGCGCCCACAGCCGCTCCACCTTCTCCAGCGTGCGCTGGTCGGCCACGGAGAACGCACGGATCTCCTCGACGTCGTCACCCCAGAACTCCACCCGCAGCGGGTGCTCCTCCGTCGGTGGGAAGACGTCGACGATGCCGCCCCGGACCGCGAACTCGCCGCGCCTCTCGACCATGTCGACGCGTGAGTACGCCGCGTCTGCGAGGCCGCGGACGACGTCCTCCAGCGGCAGGGAGTCGCCGGGCGCGAGCTCGACCGGCGCCAGGTCGGCCAACCCCTTGACCTGCGGCTGCAGGACCGAGCGCACCGGCGCGACGACCACCCGCAGCGGACCGTTGGAGACGTCGTCGCCGGGGTGGCGCAGCCGGCGCAGCACCGCGAGGCGCCGGCCGACCGTGTCCGAGCGCGGGCTCAGCCGCTCGTGGGGCAGCGTCTCCCAGCTCGGGTAGAGCGCGACGGTGTCGGGGTCGACGAGGTCGCCCAGCTCGGTGACCAGGTCCTCGGCCTCCCGGGAGGTGGCGGTCACGGCGAGCACCGTGCGCCCGGCGTCGACGAGGCCCTTGACCACCACCGGGCGGATCGCGGGAGGCCCGGTGAGGTCCAGCGCGCTGACGTCGCGGGCGTCGGCCATCGCCTCCGCCAGCACCGGGCCGCCCAGCACTGCCTCGGCGGCGGCCACGAGGGGGCCAACCACGGCTGCGGACTGGCTGGTGGCGGTCATGGGTCCTCCCGGGCGCACGCGTTGAACCCCCGTCCGGGATGGGATGGGGGTTGGGCCAACGAGTCTACGTGCGCTTCCTGGTTTGGCCCGCCCCGGCAGCGGGTAGGGCCCAGCCAGCGGCAGCCTCCTGGGTGCCGCTCCTCATGTGGCGCCGCGAGGCGGCGTCCGTTCGAAAGGAGATACGGGGACATGCGCACCTCTCGTCTCATCGCCGGCCTGCTGAGCGCCGGGCTCCTCGGCCTCACCCCCGTCGCCGTCTCGGCGCCGGCCGGCGCCGCCACCACCTACGCGACCCAGGCGACGCTCACCCCCTCCGCCACGGCGGTGCAGTAGGGCGACACCCTCACCATGAACGGCGCGATCACCACCACCGCCGGCGGCAGCGTCTACTCCGGCTCGGCCACCCTGATGGTGAGCACCGTGAAGAGCCCCACCTGGACCGTGGTCGAGGTCGACGAGACCGCCGGCAGCTACTTCTTCTTCGACGTCAAGCCTGACTCCAACGCGATCTACAAGGTCGTCTACAGCGGTTCCTCGTCCACCAACGGCGACGTCTGGAGCCCGAGCGAGTCCCTCCCCGTGACCGTCGGGGTGCAGCGCAAGGTGACTGCGAGCACCAGGGGCACCACCTTCTTCGGCAAGGTCACGCCGGACTACACCAGGAAGCCCATCAAGGTCGAGCGCAAGTTGGGCAAGCAGTGGCGCAAGTACAAGACCATCAAGACCGACGCGCGCGGCAAGTGGCGCATCAAGCTGCCCGCGCCGAGCCGCAAGAAGACGTTCTGGCGCTTCACCGTCAAGGGCGACACCGCCTACCTGGGCTGGAGCAGCACGGGCTGGACCCGGCGCTACTGACCTCCTGAACCACCCGCCGACTCGGCGCGCCTGCACATCGCAGGGGCGCCGAGTCGGCTCATTTGCACGGTCGAGCCCGGGAAATTGATGCGCTCCCCGTTGTCCACGGCGCGTGCGACGGGGAGGCTGGCTGTCATGACTCGCCTCGCAGCAGTCGCCCTCGTCTCGGTGCTTGCGGTCTCCGGGTGCGGCGACGGCTCGCCCGCCCCGGTCGACTCTCCCGAGGCGGCCAGCTCGTCTGCCGCCCCGCGCGCCGGCGACTCCCCCACCGCCGAGCCGACAACATCGCCGGCCAAGGCCGTCGCCCCCGAGCTGCAGCCGGTCCTCGCCGGCCGCCCCGAGCGGCCCGACTCCGCCGCCGAGACGGCCCGCTTCATCATCGCCGCACAGCGCGTCATCCATGACAGCGAGTCGAGCGGCGAGCTCGTGGCCGCGGCAGGCCACACCGAGCAGCTGGCCTACCAGGAGCTCAGCGGCCGCCCCGCGTGGGACGCGAAGGTCCTGGCGCGCGTGCCCGCGGCCCTGCGCCGCGTCGTACGCGACAACGTCGCCGCCCTCCGCGCCTTCCGCTCCATGCATCCCACCGCGCACTCCGAGCTCGCCGACGAGCTGCCGGTCTGGCGCGTCGTGGAGCCCATCGCCCGGCGGTCGCTGCGGGCGATGTACGGCGAGGCGGAGCGGCGCTACGGCATCGACTGGGAGTACCTCGCCGCCATCAACATGGTCGAGACCACCTTCGGCCGGATCCGCGGCACCTCGGTGGCCGGCGCCCAGGGGCCGATGCAGTTCATACCCGGGACCTGGGACATGTACGGCGAGGGCGGCGACGTCCACGACCCGCGCGACGCGATCATGGCGGCCGCCCGCCTGCTGCGCGCGAACGGGTTCGCCCGCGACAAGGCCGCCGCGCTCTACCGCTACAACAACTCCACGGCGTACGTGAAGGGCGTGACCCTGCACGCGGAGATCATGCGCAGCCGGCCGCGCGCGTTCCGCGGCTACCACCAGTGGCAGGTCTACTACCTCACCCGGCGCGGGAGCGTCTGGCTGCCCACTGGCTACGCCTCGACCCGGCCGATGCCCGTCGACCGCTACCTCGAGCGGCACCCGGAGCGGCTGCCCGGCTGACCGCGACGGTCAGTCGATGCCGTGCCGCTTGACGAAGTCGATGATCTGCTCGGCCAGCTCGGGGCGGCAGACGATCAGGTCCGGCAGCGAGGTCTCAGCCTCGTTGTAGACCAGCGGTGACCCGTCGACCCGGCTGCAGTGCAGCCCGGCCGCCTCGGCGACGGCGACGGGGGCGGCGTTGTCCCACTGGTACTGCCCGCCTGCGTGGACGTAGGCGTCGGCGACGTCGCGCACGACGCTCATCACCTTGACGCCGGCGGAGCCCATCGGCACCAGCTCGGCGTCGATCTCCGCGGCGAGGGCCTCCACGAACGCGGGCGGACGGGTGCGGCTCACCGCGATGCGCGGACGGTCGGACGTGCGGGCAGGTACGACGCGGGGCGCGGCCGTGGAGAACGTCTCGCCGAGCGCCGGCTGGGCGACGGCGCCGGCAACGAGCCGCCCGTCCTGCCACAGGGCCACGTGCACGGCCCAGTCGTCGCGCGGGGGCTCGGAGAACTCACGCGTCCCGTCGAGGGGATCGATGATCCACACCCGGGACGCCTCGAGGCGCGTGCTGTCGTCGGCCGCCTCCTCGCTGAGGACCGCGTCACCGGGGCGGTGCTCGGCCAGCAGGCCCGCCAGCACCGCCTGCGCGGCCGCGTCGCCGGCGTCCTTGAGGGCCTTGCCCTCGAGCCCCTCGACACGCACCCGGAGCAGGGCTGCACCGGCCTGCTCGGCGGCCCACACCGCGAAGTCATGGTCGTCGAGGGTGCTGGGGTCCAGGGTCATCGCATCGGCGTCGCTCACGCCGGTCACCCTATCGGGGGCCATCCCCGAGCCCCATCCGGTGCGCGATCACCACGGCGGCGAGCTGCGAGTGCACGCCGAGCTTGTGCCGTACGGACTTGATCTGGCTGCGCACCGTGCCCTCCGTGCGGCCGACGATCTCGCTCACCTCCCGCACCCGATGCCCTGCGGCGAGGAGCTCGAGCACCTGCAGCTCCCGTGGGGACAGCCGTGCGAACCGTGCCTCGATGTCCGACCGCTCGTCCGTCCAGGAGGTGTGCTCCTGCAGCGCGTGCTCGCGCACTTCCGGCTGCATCATGTCTGCACCCCTGCCGGCCAGGGCGATCACCTCCTCGACCTTCTCGAGCGAGGACTCGCCCGGCAGGATCGCCGCCACGCCGTGGTCGAGCAGGGCGCCCCAGGCGCGATCAGGCGGGTGCGTGGTGATGACCATGCAGCGGGCCCGGGTGCCGGAGACCAGGGAGAGGATCTGTTCCACTGCCGACTCGTCCTCGAGCTCGTCCAGGACGATCATCAGGTCGTCCTCGGCAGCCTGACGCACCATCCGCGTGCTCGCGGCGGCGTCGTCACCCGCCCACACCAGTGCGACCACGTCCCTGCCGCGGCTGGCCAGGGCTGCGGCGACGGCCTGGGCGACGAGCGGAAGCCGGGACAGCACCAGGATCCGGCCCACCCCGTGCGACGCCGCAGGGTGGGCGCGCGGCGTCGGCTTCGTCATCATGGGCCCTTCCACGAGACCGACCTTGCGGCCCGCTCCTACCCAAGGATCCACCCGCACAGTCACGGGGCGCGCCCCTCGCGGAGGAACCTGCACTGAATTGGGGATGGCCCAGACGATCGCCGGTCTTTACAGGTATAGACAAGTTCGCGCGAACCATTGCCTCAAATTGGGTAACCGCCGACGATCGAAGGTAGTGGAGCGGATCGGGCCGTACGTTTCTTCAAAACGGGGCACGATTCGGTCTCGGACTGATTTCGCCGCCCTTGTGCACATGGGACTTTCGGGCCTTTGAGGGAGGGCGAGCTCGCGTGGGTCAGACTGGGCACCCCCAGGCTTCGGGGCGCTGGACGCGAACACTGGCGGCGACGACCCTGGTCGGCGCCGCCATCTTGATACTGGTGGTCTCGGGTTCGGCGGGCGCGGGGACTCACGCGCTGCGTCTGGGGGCTGGAGGAGTGCTGTTCCTCGCCAGCCTGGTGTTCTACTTCTTCTGGCGGGTGCAGCCGACGTCCGCCCGCGCCTGGACGGTCGGCGCGGCCATCCTGCTGGCCACGCAGGTGCTCGCGCGCGCCGGGATCGACTCGGCGACGCAGGGAGATCCCCTCACGCGGGGCGAGTGGCGTGGCGTGCTCGACCTCGCCACGTGCGCGGTCACGATGGCGCTGCTCATCGCGGCGTCCCGCACCCGGTTCACGCCGGACCCGTTGCTGCTCGGCGTCGGGCTCGGCGTGCTGCTCAGCGCGGGGCGCGTGATCGGGCTCTTCGTGTCAGGGCCGCACAACATGTCGGAGATCGAAGCCATCTCGATGGCCGCGGTGGTGCTGCTCGGCTACGTCGTGCTGGGCCGGGAGATGTGGCGGGACGCGGGGCTCCCCAGGGCGAGCCGCGCCCGGCTGTCTGCCGCCACGGTGCTCATCGGGATCGGACACGTCACCAGCGTCTGGACCGCGCAAAGCTGGCTGCCCGACGCCGCCCTCAACCTGGCCATCACCGCCGTCGCCTTCCTCTGGCTGCACTCCGCCCTCCTGCTCCTCGGCCGGGCGTTCGAGGACCAGCGCGACCACTACGCCCGGCTCGAGAGGGACCTCGACCGGACCGAATCAGATGCCCGGCACTCACGCGAGCTGCTGCACGAGGTCCGGAGCATGGTGGCCGGGATCGCCTGCGCAACGCGGCTGCTCCACGACCACGACATCCACGACACGGTCCGGCTGCGGCTGGAGCTCACCCTCCGGGCCGAGCTCGCGCGGCTCGAGCGCCTGCTCTCCGAGCGCCATTCTGCGGAAAGTGCGGTCGACCTCGACCGGACCCTCGACGTGGTCTTCGAGGCCCACCGCGCCCGCGGCCGCATGATCGAGTGGCAGCCGAGCGGCGCACACGTGCGGTGCCGCCCCGACGACGTCGCCGAGGTGATGGACATCCTGCTCGACAATGCGGCCACCCACGGCCAGGGGTCAGCGAGCCGGATCGAGGTCTCACCGGGCGACGACGAGGTGCGGATCACGGTGACCGATCACGGTCCCGGAGTGCCCGACGAGGTGCGGGACCACCTCTTCGACTGGGGCGTCCGAGGCTCCCGCTCACCCGGCGAGGGCATCGGCCTGCACCGCGCGAGGCAGCTGCTGGCGGAGCAAGGTGGACAGCTGACCCTTGCCCACGCTGAGCCCGACGGCTCGTCGTTCGTCATCCGCCTCCCGGCCGCGCGGACCCCTGAGGATGACGATGACCCCGCCGGGAGATAGCCGTCCCAGCAACCGGGTGCTGATCATCGAGGACCACGTCCTCTTCGCGGAGTCGCTGGAGCTGGCGCTCTCCCTGGAGGGCTACGACGTACGCCGGCTCGCACTGCCGGAGGTCGGCGGCTCGATGACCACGCTGTGCTCCCTGGCGCTGCGCAGCAACGCCCGGATCATCCTGCTCGACCTGGACCTCGGCCGCTTCGGAGACGGCATGACGCTCATCGGCCGACTGGCACGTGCAGGCGCCAACGTCGTGGTGGTGACCGCCTCGCAGGACAAGGGCCGCTGGGGGGCCTGCATGCGCCTGGGCGCGCGCAAGGTCATCTCCAAGGCCCGCCCGCTCCAGGAGACGCTGGCCGCGGTGCGCCGGCTGCACCAGGGTCTGCCCGTGACGACTGCCGCCGAGCTGGAGGACCTGCTCGACGCCTGGCGCAAGGACCGGATGGAGACCGAGGAGCTGCATGCGCGGCTCGAGCTGCTCACTCCCCGGGAGAAGGACGTGCTGGGCCAGCTGGTCGAGGGCTTCAGCGTGCGCGACATCGCCCAGCGCGGCGTCGTCTCCGAGGCGACCGTGCGCACGCAAGTGAAGTCGATCCTGGCCAAGCTCCAGGTCTCCTCCCAGATCGCGGCCGTGGGGCTCGCCCACCGGGTCGGCTGGCTCCACCCCAGCATCTAACCTGCTCCGGGGCCTGACCGTTCGCGAGATCGCCAGGCAGAACGGGGTCGCGGAGGCGACGGCTATCCCCGCGCCTCCGCGACCGCCTCGGCGAGCACGTCGACCACGCGCTCCTGCATCCGCTCGGTCAGGTGGGGGTACATGGGCAGCGAGAGGATCTCGCCGGCCGCCCGCTCGGCCACCGGCGCGCTGCCTGGCCCCAGGTCGAGGTCCTGGTAGGCCGGAGTGAGGTGCACCGGGGTCGGGTAGTGCACGCCCGCCCCGATCCCCGCCCGCGCGAGGGAGGCCAGCACGTTGTCGCGGTCGCGGACGCGGACCACGTAGAGGTGCCAGACGTGCCGTCCCACGACGGGCTGCCTGGGGCGGACAACGCCGGGGACGCCGGCGAGCAGCTCGTCGTAGCGCTGGGCAGCGCGGCAGCGCAGGTCGTTCCACTTCTCCAGCCGGTCGAGCTTCGCACGCAGGTAGACGGCCTGGACGGAGTCGAGGCGTGAGCTCATGCCGACGACCTGGTGGACGTAGCGGGCCCGTGAGCCGTGGGCGCGCAGCAACCTCACCTGGGCCGCGAGGTGGGGATCGTCGGTCGTCACGGCGCCTGCGTCCCCCGCCGCCCCGAGGTTCTTGCCCGGGGAGAGGCTGGTCGCCGCGATGTGGCCCAGCGCTCCCACGTACCGGTCGTCCAGGCGGGCACCCTGGGCATGGGAGGCGTCCTCGACGAGGGGCAGGGCATGGGCGCGGCAGATGTCGGTGAGTGACTCGACCGGCGCGACCTGGCCGAACAGGTGCACCGCGACGACCGCCCGGGTGCGCGGGGTCAGCGCCTCCTCGACGGCAGCCGGGTCGACGAGGAGGTGGACGTCGTCGACGTCCACGGGCACGGGGACGGCGCCGATCCGCGCCACCGCCTCCGCGGTCGCGATGAACGTGTTGGCCGGGAGCACGACCTCGGCCCGGGGTCCGACCCCGACCGCGCGCAGGGCCAGCTCCAGCGCGTCGGTGCCGTTGGCCACGCCCACGCAGTGCCGTACGCCGAGGAACGCGGCGTACGCGTGCTCGAACTCGGCGACGGGCGGGCCGTCGACGAACGAGGTCTCGGCGAAGACCGCCTCCAGCCCGGCCTGCACCTCGCTGGCGATCTCGGCGTGCTGGGCAGCCAGGTCGACGAACGGCACCTTCATGACACGACCTCCGTCCGGCTCCTCAGCGGACCGGCACCGGCACCCGGCGGCCTCGGTGTGCCGGGTGCCGATGCGCGGCCCGGATGCCGCGCCGGGCGGAGATGCCGGCCCCCGCCAGTGGGCCAGCATCTCCTCCCTGTTCCATGGGCTGCGCGGCGAACTCCGCGGCTGGGCTCCATACAGCAACCCCTTGCTCTTGGTGCGCCCCCGCTAAGGGGCGCACTTTCATCGTCCGAGCCGCGGGGCAGCCGCGGGGTGGCCGGCGGGGGCAATCGCCAATATTGGTGAGCGGTCAGGAGTTGAACCGCTGCTGCGTCTTCTCGAGGCCCTCGGTGACCAGGCACTCGACCGCATCGGCGGCATCCATCACCTGGAACGGCAGGTCCTTGCGCTCGGCAGTGGAGTAGTTGCTCAGCACGAAGTCGGCCACGTCCTGGCGTCCCGGGGGGCGTCCGATCCCCGCCCGCACGCGGTGGAAGTCGCCCGTGCCGAGCGAGGAGCGCATGGACCGCAGCCCGTTGTGGCCGTTGTCGCCGCCTCCGAGCTTGATCCGCAGCGTGCCGAAGGCGATGTCGAGCTCGTCGTGGATCGCGACGATCCGCTCGGGGGGCACCTTGTAGAACGTCGCCAGCGCCTTCACGGGCCCGCCCGACTCGTTCATGTAGCAACGCGGACGGGCAAGTACGACGCGTGGGCCGGGCACGCCCGGTGGGGTCAGCCTGCCCTCGACCACGTCGGCGCGACCGGTCTTGTGCGCGCGGAACGAGGCCCCCATCCGGCTCGCCAGCTCGTCGGTGACGAGGTAGCCGACGTTGTGCCGGTGCCCGGCGTACGCCGGTCCGGGGTTGCCGAGGCCGACCACCAGCCAGACGTCGTCGCTCACGCCGCACATCCTCTCAAATGCCGAGTCGGCGCATCTGCACACCCGAAATGCACCGAGTCGGCGCATCTGCACACACTCGCTGTGCAGATGCGCCGACTCGAGGGGTTGTCAGCGCGCAGACGCGCCGACTCACTCCTCGGAGGCGGGCTCCTCGGCGGGGGCCTCCTCGGCGGCGGCCTCGGCCTCGGGCTCCTCGTGGACGATGCCGACCTCGGCCTCGGCCTCCTCCAGCTCGGCCTCGAGGGCCTCGGCGGAGATCTGCTGGGTCACGTTGACGACCAGCAGCTCCTCGTCGGAGAGGAGGGTGCTGCCGGCGGGCAGCTCGACGTCCTTGGCGAGGATCTGGGTGCCGGCCTCGGCGCCCTCGACCGACACCTCGAAGAACTCGGGGATGTGCGTGGCCTCGGCCTCGATCTGGAGGGTGGTGTTCTCGTTGACCACCAGGGTCTCGGCGGCGGCGTCACCGACCACGTGGATCGGGACGTCGACGGTGACCTTCTCGCCACTCTTGACGGCGATGAAGTCGACGTGCTCGATGACGCGGCGGATCGGGTCGACCTGCACGTGCTTGGTCAGCGCGAGCTGCGAGGTGCCGTCGATGTCGAGGTCGAGCAGGGCGTTGGCGCCACCGTGCTTGATCGCCATCATCGTCGCGTGGCCCGGCAGGGTCACGTGGACCGGGTCGTGGCCGTGGCCGTAGACGACCGCGGGGATCTTGTTGTCGCGACGGATGCGGCGGGCCGCACCCTTGCCGAACTCGGTGCGCTGCTCGGCGGTGATCTTCTCGGCGGACATGCTGTTCTCCTCAGTGTGTGATCCAGGGGCCCCGGGACGACGAGAGCCGCGCATCCGGACCTGGACGCGCGGCTCTGACAGCTCGCGGGCCCTGTCGATCACGGAGCGGAAGCTCCCTCGCCGAGGCAACCCGAGAACTCTAGACGCCACCGGCCGTGCCGGCCAAACCGCGAGGGGCCTCGAAATAGACTCGGCCTCGTCCGCCCGAGCGGTTCCGCCGACCAAGGAGTCACGACATGACCGGCAGCGCACACGACCCGATGGGCCGCCGGGCACACGAGGTGCCCCCCGGAGTCCCCCGGTGGGTCAGGCTCCTGGCGCTCGGGCTGGTAGTGGCGCTGGTCGCGGTGGTGGTGGTCATGCTCCTGGTCGGCGGCGAGCACGGCCCTGGGAGGCACGGCGGATGATGTCCGCGGGGCTCCGGAGGCTGATGCTGACGGTGCATGTGGGGAGCTCGGTCGGCTGGCTCGGCGCGATCGCGGCGTACATCTCCCTCAACGTGCCCGCCCTGGCCAGCGGGGACGACCAGGCCGTCCGCGCGGCCTACCTGATGATGGACGTCGTCATGCGCTATGCCCTGGTCCCGCTCGCGACCTTGTCGCTTGTGACCGGCGTCGTCCAGGCGCTCGGGACGCCCTGGGGCCTGTTCCGGCACTACTGGGTGACGATCAGCCTGGCCCTGACCACCTTCGCGTTCGTGATCCTCGTGCTGCACCTGCCGGCCGTCGGCGAGATGGCGCGGACAGCCGCCGATCCGGAGACGGACGTGAGCCACCTCGGCGGCGACCTCCTCCACTCCATCGGCGGACTGGCCGTCCTCCTGGTCCCGCTCGGGCTGAACATCTACAAGCCCCGGGGGCTCACGCGATACGGCTGGCGACGCACGCGCCAGATTTCCGGGTGAGCCGGGGCGGGGCCCGCACCTAGGGTGGCCCCGTGTCCCTCACCCTCACCGAGGCCCGCGAGCGCGCGGCCCTGATCAGCCAGGTCTCCACCCAGGTCCACCTCGACCTCACCAGCGCCGACGACTTCGGCGTGGAGGCGACCGTCCGGTTCGCCTGCGCGGTGCCGGGCGCCGAGACGTTCCTCGAGCTCAAGGACGCCACCGGGGTCACGGTCACCCTCAACGGCAGCCCGCTGGACGCGTTGTACGACGGCCGCCGCATCGCCCTGCCCGGCCTGGCTGTGGAGAACGAGGTGACCGTGACGGGGCGGCTGCCCTACGTCACCGATGGCGACGGCATGAACGTGCTGGTCGACCCGGCGGACGGCGAGCGATACGTGTGTGCCCTGACCGCGATGGACATCGCGCAGAAGGTCCTCCCCTGCTTCGACCAGCCCGACCTCAAGACGACGTTCGCGGTCGAGGTCACGGCGCCGGCCCACTGGTCGGTCGTGGCCAACGGGGTCTCGACTTCGCTCGACCGTCCGGAGGGTCGAGCGGAGTCGAGACCCAGGACCTGGACGTTCGCGCCGACGCCGCCCATCTCGACGTACCTCTTCGTCGTCTGCGGCGGCCCGTGGGTGTCGTTCACGTGGGACGAGCCCTACGGCGACGGCACCCTTCCCTTCGGCTGGCACGCGCGCGCCTCGCAGCGCGCCGAGCTCGAGCGCGACGCCGACGAACTGCGGACCGTGACCTCGCGCTGCTTCCAGCACTACACGTCCGTCTTCGACGAGCCCTACCCGTTCGACGACTTCCAGCAGGTCTTCGTGCCGGGCCTGAACTGGGGCGCCATGGAGTTCCCCGGCTGCGTGGCCTACCGCGACGAGATGCTCAGCCCCGGCGAGCCGACCGCGATGGAGCGGCACTGGCGCACGTCGGTGATCGCCCACGAGATGGCGCACATGTGGTTCGGCGACCTGGTCACGATGCGCTGGTGGGAGGACTCCTGGCTCAACGAGTCCTTCGCGGAGTACATGGGCTTCCAGGTCGCGGACGCCGCCGCCGGAGCGGCCAACTCGTGGACGGCCGTGGCCCTCGCCCGCAAGCCCACGGCCTACCGGGCCGACCTCCGCCGCTCGACCCATCCCATCGCCGAGGACGCCGAGGCGCTGGTCGACGTCGACACCGCCTTCAACAACTTCGACATGATCACCTACGCCAAGGGGATGGCGGCGCTGCGCCAGCTGGTGGTGTGGCTGGGCGAGGACGACTTCCTCGCCGGTGTCAACAAGCACCTGACCGCCCACGCCTTCGGGAACGCCACCCTCGCCGACTTCCTCGACGCCCTCGACTCCGCGACCGACCGCGACGTGCGCGCGTGGGCCGGGGCCTGGCTGCGGACCACCGGCTTCGACCGGATCGTGGTGACCCGCGACGGCGGCGTGCCGGTGCTGACGCGGGTCGGGTCGCGGCCGCACCGCTTCACCGTCGCGGCGTACGACGAGGCGCTGGGGCTCGTGGGCGAGCGTCTCGTCGACCTCGCGGACTCCCCCGTCGCGCTGCCGGAGTTCGCAGGCCGGGTGGTGCTGCCCAACGCGCTCGACGAGACCTACGCCGCCCTCGAGCCCGACGACGCCTCCTGGCAGGCGCTGGTCGACGGCCTGCCCGCGATCGACACGTCGCTGACCCGGGCGCTCGTCTGGGCGACCGCCGGGCACCTGGCCGAGTCGGGGCTGATGCCGGTGGCCGACCTCGTCGCGATGGCCGGGCGCCACCTCGCCGTCGAGCAGGACGCGACCGTCTTCGAGGCGGCCCTCGTCCTCGTGCTGCGCGTGCTGCGGCGGCAGGGCGACCCGGCGACCCTGGGCGGGCAGCTGGCCGACGTGGCGGGGCTCGCCGAGGGCGTGCTGCGCGACGGGCCGTCGACGCTGGCCCCGGCCGCCGCCCGCGCGCTGGCACGCACCAGCGCCTCCGTGGCGCAGCTCGCGGCCTGGCTCGACGGCGGGGGTGGCCTCCCCGAGGCCGACCAGGACGTCCGCTGGCTGCTCGTGCAGCGGCTCGCCTCCCTCGGCGACGGCAGCCGGATCGACGCGGAGGCCGCGCGCGACCGCACCTCCTCCGGAGCCCACGCGGCCCTCACGGCCCGGGCCTCGGTGCCGACCGTCGAGGCCAAGGAGTCGGCCTTCGTGCGCATGGTCAGCGGTGAGCTGTCCAACCGGGAGCTGAGCGCGATCGCGCATGGCCTCTGGGCGTGGGAGCACGCCGATCTCGTCGCGCCCTATGTGCCGCGCTACCTCAGCGACGGCCTCGACCTGGCTTGGAGGTCCGGCCAGGCGATGGGCGGTGTCATCGGCGACGCGTTCCCCTGGCTGCCGATGTCGCACGACGCCCGCCGGGAGCTGCGGTCCGCGCTCGCTGACACCCTGGCCGGCGACGTACCGACCGTGCTCCGGCGTGAGTGGGACGACCACCTCGACGACCTCGACCGGGTGATCGCGGCTGTGACGGGATCACCGGATATCCGGTGAACCTGGCGGTTCTGAGGAGTTGCCACTCCTGAGAACCGCCGACATCCCGGATATCCGGGGGTTCTGCCCTGCCCTCAGGCGTGGCCGTCGAACATCGAGGTCACGGAGCCGTCCTCGAAGACCTCGCGGATGGCCCGTGCGATCAGCGGCGCGATCGAGAGGGTCGTGAGCTTGTCGAACTGGCGGTCGGGGGCGACCGGCAGGGTGTTGGTCACGACGATCTCGGTGGCCGAGGAGTTCTTGAGCCGGTCGACCGCGGGGTCGGACAGGATCGGGTGGGTCGCGGCGATGATCACGCCCGCGGCACCTGCCTCCACGCACGCCTCGGCGGCCTTCACGATCGTGCCGCCGGTGTCGATCATGTCGTCGGTCAGGATGCAGATGCGGTCCTTGACGTCACCGACGACGCGGTTGGCGACGGTCTCGTTGGGCCGGTCCGTACGCCGCGTCTTGTGGATGAACGCCAGCGGCACTCCCCCGAGGCGGGCCGACCAGCGCTCGGCGACCTTGATCCGGCCGGCGTCCGGCGAGACCACGGCGAGCTGCTGGTCGCCGTACTTGTCACGCACATAGTCGGTGAGGATCGGCAGCGCCATCAGGTGGTCGACGGGGCCGTCGAAGAAGCCCTGGATCTGGTCGGCGTGGAGGTCGACGGTGATCAGCCGGTCGGCGCCGGCGGTCTTGAAGAGGTCGGCGACCAGCCGCGCGGAGATCGGCTCGCGACCGCGGTGCTTCTTGTCCTGGCGGCCGTAGCCGTAGAACGGCATGACCACGGTGATCCGCTTGGCGCTCGCGCGCTTGAGCGCGTCGACCATGATCAGGTGCTCCATGATCCACTCGTTGATCGGAGCCGTGTGGCTCTGGATCACGAAGGCGTCACACCCGCGCACCGACTCCTCGTAGCGGACGTAGAGCTCGCCGTTGGCGAAGGCGTACGCCGACTGCGGCACCAGCCCGCACTCGAGCAGCTCGGCGACCTCTTCCGCCAGCTGGGGATGGGCCCGGCCGCTGAAGACCATCAGGTTCTTCTCGGTCGTCCGCTTCATTCCGCTCACGCGCTGGAGCTCCTCGCCTCGCCGGTGGCTACGACCTGATTCTCGCCCACGGACGCTGCATGTCCCAACCCCGGGTCAGGAGTCCTGAGACACCTGCGGTTCACCGTCCGTTTTCCGGGCCGGAGCGTCCGCCGCCGCGGCCGCGGCGGCCTGTGCGGAGCCGGGGCGCTTGCGCTGCGCCCAGTGCTCGATGTTGCGCTGCGGGCTGCTGCTCACGGCGAGCGCGCCGGGCGGGACGTCGCGGCGCACGACCGTGCCACCCGCCGTACTCGCCCCGTCGCCGATGCTGACCGGCGCGACGAAGGTGTTGTTCGACCCGGTACGGGCCTGGCGGCCGACCACGGTGCGGTGCTTGTCGACCCCGTCGTAGTTGGCGAAGATCGTGCCGGCGCCGATGTTGGTGCCCTCGCCGATCTCCGCGTCGCCGACGTAGGACAGGTGCGGTACCTTGGCGCCGTCGTGGATCTGGGCGTTCTTGGTCTCGACGAAGGCGCCGATCTTGCCGTCCGCGCCGAGCTGGGTGCCGGGCCGCAGGTAGGCGAACGGGCCGACGCTCGCGCCGGCGCCGATCACGGCGAGCTTCCCGTGGGTGCGTACGACGCGCGCTCCAGCGCCGACCTCGCAGTCCTCCAGCGTCGTGTCCGGTCCGACGACGGCGTCCTCGCGCACGACCGTCGCGCCGAGCAGCTGGGTGCCGGGCAGGAGGGTCACGTCGGGCTCGAGGACCACGTCGGCCTCGATCCAGGTGGTCGCGGGGTCCATGATCGTGACGCCCCGGCGCATCCAGTCGTCGGTGATGCGGTCGTTGAGCAGCCGCCCGAGCCGGGCCAGCTGGGCGCGGTCGTTGGCCGCCTCGGTCTCGGTGACGTCGTCGACGAGGTGGGCGCCGACGGTCAGGCCGTCCTCGCGGGCGAGGTGGACGGTGTCGGTGAGGTAGTACTCGCCCTTGGCGTTGTCGTTGCCGAGCCGCGGCAGCGCCGACTTCAGGAACTCCGCCTCGAAGGCGAGGATGCCCGAGTTGATCTCGCGGACCGCGCGCTGCTCGTCGGTGGCGTCCTTCTCCTCGACGATCGACTCGACGTCGCCCTCGTGGTTGCGGATGACCCGGCCGTAGCCGAACGGGTCGTCGACCTGGCCGGTCAGGATGCTCACGGCGCGCTCGGCCGCCTCGTGCTCGGCCGCGAAGGCCTTGAGGGACTCTCCCCGCAGCAGCGGGGCGTCGCCGGCGAGGACGATCACGGTGCCGGTCACGTCCGGGCACTGCTCGAGGGCCACCTGCACCGCGCCGCCCGTGCCGTCGAGCACCTCCTGCTCGGCCAGGATGCAGTCGGGCACGTACTCCCGCACGTGCGGCCCGACCTGCTCCTTCTGGTTGCCGATCACGGCCACCACCCGCTGCGGCTCCATGGCCTGCACCGCGGTCAGCACGTGGCCGACCATGCTGCGGCCACCGACGCGGTGGAGCACCTTCATGGTCTTCGACTTCATCCGCGTGCCGCCGCCCGCGGCGAGCACGATCACGGTGAGGTTGTCCATGTCCCGCAGTCTTTCACCGGCCAGGTCGGCGCGCCGGGCGCGGGGGTCGAGAAACCGGGTGCATCGAGCGCCCGCCCCTTGTCGCCGCCGCCACGGCGGAGCATCGTGGGAACCGTCACGCACGACGGGGCTACGAGGAGGTAAGCCGATGCAAGCGAAGGTGGGTGACCACCTGTTGGTCGAGGGCCACACCGTGGGCGAGGCGCGCCGTGAGGGCGAGGTGATCGAGGTGCGCGGGACGGACGGGGCACCGCCGTATGTCGTGCGCTGGTCCGACGGCCACGAGGGCCTCGTCTTCCCCGGACCGGACGCGCACATCGTCCCGCCGCAGAGCTGACGGGCCGCTCACGGGCTCGCCGTCGGCGACGGGCTCGTGGCGGTGCTGCTGGTCTCGCTCGGCGACGGGCTCGTGGTCGTGGTGGACGTCGAGGTCTCGGTCGGCGACGGGCTGGTCGTCGGCGTTCCCGATGACGAGGCAGTCGGCTCGGACGTCGGGGTCGACGACTCGGAGGGCGTCGGGTCGGACGTGGTCGGGTCGGACGTGGTCGGGTCGGACGTGGTCGCATCGGACGTGGTCGGATCGGACGTGGTCGTCCCGGAGCTCGTCGGATCCGGCGTCGTGGTGCTTCCCGGCGTCGGCGACGGTGAGGTCGTCCCCGTCGGTGACGGCGACGAGTCGCTCACGCCATCGGAGGGGGTGGGCGAGGTCGTCGCCGAGGGACTCGGCTCGACGGGCGGGGCCTCCCACAGGATCGCGACGATCTGGGCCGAGAAGGAGTCGAGCTGAGCGGTGATCTCGGTGAGCGAGTACGACGTGATCAGCTGAGCGAACTCGATGAGCCGGTCCCACACCTCGGCCAGCGCCCGCAGCTCCTCCTCCCCCGGCTCCTCCTGGACCGACAGCACGAGCTGGCTGGCGATGGCGGCGGTGATGCAGCGGTAGCAGTCGTAGTTGGCCGCGACGGCGAGGTTCTGCGGGACCACGACCTGGGCGTCGTCCATGATCAGCACGACCTGGTAGGCGACCGCGACGGCGACGCAGTCCCTGCAGGAGGCATAGGCGTGCGCCTCGTTGACGTTGAGCACCTGGTCGTCCTCTGCCCAGACCAGGGCGAAGGCGAGGTCGTAGGTCACGGAGCCGTCGGTCGTGGCGACGGCGAGGGCCTGGTTGTCGCCCTCCGCGGGCGGCAACGGCTGGTCGAAGGGGAACACCCACGTGTCGACGGGTTCCGGGCTCGATGCGTCGGTGCTCGGATCGGCGCTCCCGTCGGTGGTCGGGTCGGGGATGCCGTCGGTGGTCGGGTCGGGGATGCCGTCGGTGCTTGCCTCGGGGATGCCGTCGGTGGTCGCGTCGGGGACGCCGTCGGCGCTCGGGTCGGTGGCGGTGACGCCCCGGTCAGGATCGAAGGACGACGTGTCGTCCGCGGCTGCGCCGTCCGTGGGGACGAGCACCATGGCGAGCACCGGGTCGTCCCTGGTGGGCAGCTCCGTGCCCTCCTGGAACATGGCGACGAGCGGCCTGTCGCCGGCGAGCCGGTCCGTCGCCGCCGTCCCCACAGGCAGGGCGCCCGAATCGGCGAGCATCTCTGCGGGAGGTCGGGCCCGGTCGCCGGCGAGGGCGGCCTGCGACCCCGGCAGGAGAGTGGTGACCAGCCCTTGCTCCCCCGGCTGGATCGGCCGGTAGCTGCCGGGGTGCGGCCACCAGGCCCAGGCAAGCGCCGTGACCAGCATTGCGCTCAGCACGGCCGCCACCACCCGCTTGACCGGAGAACCGTGGCTCCACCGCGCGAGTCCACGGAACCACCGGACGCCGATGCGGCCGAGGATCATCACGCAGGCGACCAGCGGTAGCACCACCCCCAGCACCTGGAGTGCATGGGCGGCGACGTCGAAGACGCTCCCGGCCCGCCACCCGTCGGCGGTGGCGGCCGCATCCGTGCGGATTGCGGAGCCGGCGCTGCCCAGGAGCCGCGGAACGGCGGCGACCAGCGCCATCAGCATCAGGGCCATCATCGGGACTGTCACCAGCACCCAGAGGGTGATCAGCGCGCGCGCAGTCGGTGTGAGCAGCCGGTTCTCAGGTGCGTTCCAGCGATGGGGCAGCAGCCCGGTGAGGGTGGGGCGGATCCGGTGGTAGAGGTCGGGAACGCCGGCCAGGTCGGCCAGGAGGTGGTAACCGTCGAAGCGGAGCAGCGGCAACAGCTGCTGCACCATCTGCAGGACCTGGGTGGCGACCAGGAGCAGAAGCGCCTCCCAGCCCGTCGCCCACCACCACACGAAGGTGAGGACGACGACGATGGCGTTGAAGTAGAGGCCGCCCAGGTCCGTGCGGATCCGGCCGGCCCGACCTAGCCGATAGCTGTCCGTGACATCGGTGTAGAACGCCGGCCAGACGAGGTACAGCCCCGCACCCATGACGCCGGCCTCGGCACCGCTGTAGCGGGCGGCCGCCGCGTGCCCGAACTCGTGGAAGCCCCCGGAGAGCACCGACACCACGAACACGAGCAGCAACAGGTGCGGCCGCTCGAAGGCGTCGTACGCCGAGGCGCCGAGGCCGCGGTCGAAGAACACCCAGGCCACCACGGCCACGAAGGCGAGGAGGACGGCCGCCGCGACCACGGGCCGGAAGAGCACCCGGAACGGGTCGGTGAGCAGATGGGTGGTCCGCGGGTTGGTGATCGCCACCTGGGGCTTGAGGGCGAGCAGCGGGTTGGAGCGCTTGAGCTCGGGCTCCGAGCCGTCGACGCCCTTGACCAGGCCGAGCGGCCGCAGGTGGCCGTCGACCAGCGTCCGGACGTCGGTCTCGGTGACGCTCCGCCCCAGCTCGCGGCCGATCAGCTCGGCGATGTCGGCGCAGCTCCGCCGGCCGTCCGCGGCTTTCAGCACCAGGTAGAGCAGCGGCGTGAGCTGGAGGACCTGTCCGTCGCTGCGCCTCACGAGGGCAGGTGGGGTCCGGTAGCCGGACCCCACCATCTCCCCGATGAGCTGGACGCCGTCGACGCGGGTGGGGGCGTCGACCAGCGTGGTCACTGCGTCGAGCTGTCGGTCGGGGCGACCGTCGTCTCGTCGGTGGGCTGCTCGGTCGCCGCCTTGGTGTCCGTGGTGACCGGCGCCACCGACGTGTCGTCGGTGGCCGGCTGCTCGGTCGCCGCGGTGGTGTCCGTGGTGACCGGCCCGACCGACGTTCCGCCCGTCGTGCCCGTCGTGCCTGTCGCGCCCGTCGTGGCGTCCGTGCCGTCGGTCGACGCGGTGTCGGTGTCGACCGGCTCGACGGACGACTGGTCGATGTCGGACACCTGCTCGGAGGTCGCGACCGCGCTGCCGCTGATCGTCTGGGTGATGATCGCGTCCTGCTGTGCGATCGCCGTCGCCTCGGAGTCCTCCGACAGGATGTTGGCGGCCACGGAGGCGTCGATGGGGGCCGCCACGTTGGCGTTGGCCGCCACGGCCCCGTTGATCGGCGCTGCCAGGTCGGCGTCCAGGTCGACGTTGACGTCGACGTTGAGCAGGTCGCCCTTGAGCAGGTCGCCGGTGTTGAGCTGGCCGATGGTGTCGGTGACGTCGTCGACCACCTCTCCGACCGTGCCCACGACGTTGCCGGCGGCGTCGAGGACCTGCCCGGTGAGCGGGTTGAGCGAGCCGACCACGTTGCCCAGGGAGTTCACCACGTTGCCCGTGGCGCCGTCGAGGGTCCCGACCACGTTGCCGGCCGAGTCGAGGACGGTGGTGCCGTCGAGGAGGTCGGTCACTGTGCCGACGACTGTGCCCGCGGTGTTGAGGACTTCGCCGGTCAGGGGATCGAGGACGCCGACCACGTTGCCCGAGGCATCGAGCACGTTGCCGCTCGCCGCATCCAGGACGCCCAGGACCGTGCCGCCGGAGCCGGACACGATCGCGCCGTCCACGAGGTCGGTGACCGTACCGATCAGGTTGCCGGCCGAGTCGACCACCACCCCGGTGGTCTCGTTGAGCGTGCCGAGGATGGTGCCGTCGGCGGCCACGACGTTGCCGGTGACGCTGTCCAGGGTGCCGATGATGTTGCCGGCGGAGTCCACCACGATGCTGCCGTCGACGGGCTCGCTCGACGCTGCCGCTGCGGCCTCGGCGACGCCGTCGACGGCGTCGCCGGTCCCCGTGGCCGCCGTGAGCATCGCCTGCTCGCCGGTGTCGCCCTCCGCCGGAGCCGTTCCGCCCGTCACGGTGTCGCTCTGGTCGATGGTGCTGTCCTGGATCCCGGTGGCGAGGGCGTCGGCCTCGATGGTCTGGGTGACCATGACGCCCTGGTCGGCCATGGCCTGGGCGCTCGAGCCGTCGCTCAGCAGGTTGGCGCTGACCGCGGCGTCGATCGGGGCCACTACGTTGGCATTGAGGGCCACGGCGAGGTCGATGGGTGCGGCGCCGTCGATCGCCAGGTCGACGTCTGCGGCGAGGTCCAGGATCGAGACGACCTCCTTGTCCGGCAGCGCGGTTACTCCCTCGCCGGCCAGCTCCTCGGGTGTCAGGGGTGCGGAATCATCGCTGCTCATGGTGGCTCCTACTCCTCCCACGCGTCCCCGGGCACGGCCCTCTCGGACGCCGTCGTCTGTTCGGTTGTCGCCCGACGCATGATCGCCGCGGGCGCCCCCTCATATGCCCCGTACCCAACGGCCAGCGCCGCTAACTGGGGTGCGGCATGCGGACAAAGTCGCGGAAGGGGTGCGATTACCGGCCACGAGGCGGTGCGGGGCCTGCGCTGCTCACTGGCTCCCCGGGTAGGAGTCGAACCTACGTCGCTAGTCCTGATTCAAAGTCAGGCGGGCCCTGCCGGCAGACCAACCGGGGAATGCTTGGACAAGGTTAGGGCCAACCGTCATCCGCATGAGGGATGGGGAGTACGGCGAGCAGCAGGTCGCGGGCCGCCTGGTGGATGCCCGGCTGGGTGCTCTCGCGTGGCCCGGCGACGTTGAGCACCAGCCCCCGGCCGAGCTCACGGTGGACGTCCGCGAGCCAGGCCGCGACCTCCGCCGCGTCCCCCGGCGTCACCAGACACGGCCGGCCCAGCTCCTGCGCCACCGCCACCGTCAGGTCCGTGCCCGGTGACGCCACACCCTCGCCTCGCAGCACCAGCGTGGCGTCGCTGTCGCGGACGTTGAGGCGGGTGCGCTCGGCCGGGTCGGCCGACGGCGCCTCCCGGAGCGCCGGGAACAGCGCCATCACTCCGGGTGGCGTGGGCAGGTCCTCTGCCCACCCGCCACGCGGCACCCACCCGCCGTACTCGAGACCGAGCCGGACCGCGACCTCGAGCGCCGCCCGGTCGGCGCCGGTCTGCCCGCCGGAGACCAGCCGGACGACGACGGCGGACGGCAACGGCAGGGACACGCACCAGCGTAGGCCTCCGAGGGACTGGCAGAGGGCACTAACGTCAGCCCCATGGACCTCCCGGTGAACCCGCCCGTCCAGCCGATGCTCGCCAAGCCGGTCAGCGCGGTCCCCCGGTCGGGCGGCTACGCGTTCGAGCCGAAATGGGACGGCTTCCGCTGCCTCGTCTTCCGCGACGGCGACGAGGTGGAGCTGGCCAGCCGCAACACCAAGCCGCTGACCCGCTACTTCCCCGAGGTCGTCGCCGCGATCAAGGAGCAGCTGCCCGAGCGGGTCGTGCTCGACGGCGAGCTCTTCGTGGCCCAGACGACGCCGGAGGGTGGCGAACGGCTCCAGTTCGAGGTGCTCCAGGAGCGGATCCACCCCGCGAAGAGCCGCATCGACATGCTCGCCGGGAAGACACCCGCGGGCTTCGTCGCCTTCGACCTGCTGGCCCTCGGCGACACGTCGTACGCCGGGCGCCCCTTCACCGAACGGCGAGCAGTCCTGGAGGAGGCGCTGGCCCACCTGGACGGCGGGCCCTGCTTCCTGACCCGGATCACCACCGACCCGGACGAGGCGCAGGACTGGTTCCAGGAGTTCGAGGGCGCCGGCCTGGACGGGGTGATCGCCAAGCCGCTCGACGCTCCCTACCAGCCCAACCAGCGGACCATGCTGAAGATCAAGCACGAGCGCACGGCCGACGTCGTGGTCGCCGGCTACCGCGAGCACAAGACCTCGACCCCGGAGCACCCACTGCTCGGCAGCCTCCTGCTCGGCCTCTACGACCACGGCAAGCTGCAGCACGTCGGCGTCTCGGCGAGCTTTACCGCGAAGCGGCGGGCCGAGCTGATCGAGGAGCTGCAGCCGCTGGTCTGCGACCTGGCGGACCACCCGTGGGGCGACTGGCAGGAATGGGCGATCGCCAACCCCGACAGGGTGCCCGGCACCCAGAGCCGCTGGTCGCAGGGCAAGGACCTCGGCTTCACGCCGCTGCGGCCCGAGCGGGTGCTGGAGGTGAAGTACGACCACATGGAGGGGCGCCGGTTCCGGCACACCGCCCAGTTCAAGCGATGGCGCCCCGACCGCGACCCGGAGTCCTGCGGCTACGAGCAGCTCGAGGAACCGGTGAGCTACGACCTCGGTAGGATCTTGAGTGGAGGCGATCGCCATGAGTGAGAGCAGTTCGGACAGCAGCGCCCGCAACGAGCGGATCGACGACGGAGTGGGCACCTACGACGTCGTCCTCCTCGTCGAGCAGGCCATGAGCAGCGCGGATGCAGAGCAGGTGCGCTCGTTGCACGAGGACATCGCCGACCACGTCGTCTACCACGTGCTCCTCCCGCTGGAGGACGCCTCGGCGCGCGTCGAGGCGTCGCTCGGCACCCTCGGCGCCGGCGACGTGATGGCCGCTCCCGCGATGGCGATGAGCGACATCGACATCGAGGCCGTGCGGCAGGAGTGCAAGGAGCGGTCCGAGCGCGACCTCGAGGCCACGCTGACCGCTCTGCGCTCGGCCGGCGGCGACGCGGCCGGCACCATCACGGCCGCTCCACCGGTGGACGCCCTGGCCCGGAAGGTCGAGCAGGTCGACGGCCGGGAGGCGATCATCCTGACCCGGCCCCACCTCGTCGCCGAGTTCTTCCACCTCGACTGGACCTCCCGCGCGCGCCGCAAGCTCGGTGTACCCGTGCTCCACCTGCTCGAGCACGAGACCTTCAGCGAGCAGGCCGGCGGTGGCGAGGGCGTCACCGGCGCGTAGGTCTCGAGGCGGCGCCGACGCGCCTCCTCGACCAGCGAGGGTGGCTCTAGGGTGACTGCGTGAAGATCGGACGCCGCCGCTCCCTCTCCGCACGCGGCGGGCGCCTGCGCGCCGCGTTCCTCGTGCTCAACCTCGACGGCATGGGCGGCACGTCGCGCTCGGCGATCACCCAGGCCAACGCGCTGGCGCGCCGCGGGCACCTCGACGTGCGGCTGGTGTCGGTCACCCGGTCCGGCGACCGGCCGCACTACGACATCGATCCGTCGATCAGGGTGGACTACCTCTGCGACGTCCGACCGGCCGACCAGGGTGTGGCAGACCCGCGGGCCGACCGGCCCTCGGTGCTCGTCCCGAAGCGCTGGGACGGGCAGTTCTCGGCGCTCACCGACCACGGGCTCTCGGCCCACCTCCCCGAGCTCGACGTGGACGTCCTGGTCACGGTCACCCCGGCGCTGCTAGCGGTCGCCGTCCAGCTCGTACGGCGCGGGGTCGCGATCGTCCACCAGGAGCACCGGTCCTCGGCCGACCGGGTAGGCGGCATGGAGCCACTGCTGGCCTTCGCCCCCCGTGCTGACGCCGTCGCGCTGCTGACCGAGTCGACCGCCTCCTGGCTGGCCGCCCAGCTCGGCGCCGTGGCCCCCGAGATCGTGGTGATGCCCAACCCGCTCCCGATCGCCGAGCAGCCCCGCTCGTCCCTCGACTCGCGCACCATCGTGGCGGCGGGACGGATCGTGCAGGAGAAGCAGTTCATCCACCTGGTGCGCGCCTTCGAGCAGGTCGCCGACGAGCTGCCGGGCTGGCGGGTCCGGATCCTCGGCGACGGCCCGCTGCGCGAGGAGCTGGTCGCGCACGTCGCCAAAGCCGGGCTCGCGGACCGGGTCGAGCTGCCCGGATCGGTCACCGACATGGCACCCGAGTGGGCAGCCGCGGCCGTGTGCGCCCTGTCGTCGAGGACCGAGGGCTTCCCGCTCGTCGCCCAGGAGGCGATGAGCGCCGGCGTACCCGTCGTCACCTACGACTGCCCCTCCGGCCCGCGCGAGCTCGTCGAGCACGAGGTGAGCGGGCTGCTGGTCGGGGCCGGCTCGAAGGCCGGGCTCGCGGCCGCGCTGCTGCGGCTCGGCGCCGACGACGACCTGCGCGAGCGGCTCGGCGCGGGCGCCCTCGAGGCCGCGAAGCGCTACGACGCCGACGTGATCGCCGCGCAGTGGGAGGAGGTCTTCGGCCGCGTCGTCGACCGCCGCCGCGCGATAGTCCGTGACGAAGGGACCCTCCAGGAGGGTGGCACGAGGGTCCGATCGTCACGGACTACGCCGCCGTTCACCCGGGAGCAGGGACCGGTCGACCCGCCCCTGGTCACGCCCGTCGAGGCGCGGCACGAGGCGCTGACGCTCGCCACGCGCGCGGCCGACCGCGCCGGCGACGGCTGGTTCGTGATCCCGCTGCACGACGCGGCAGCGCCCACCGTCGTCGTACCCGCCGCGCACCGGCGTGCCTTCCTCGACGGGCTCGCCGACGCGCCCGACCACCTCTCGCTGCGCGACCCCGGGGACCGGGGCTGGCCCGAGCGGCGCGGCACGGTCGAGGCGATGCGGGCCACGCTGGCCAATGCCGCGCCCAACCGGCTCGCGCTCGAGCCGTGGCCGCGGGCGAAGGGACGCCGGTCGCACCTGGCGGAGGACGCGGGCGTCGAGATCGAGTTCTGGGACCGGCTGCCCGACGGGACGCTCGTCGCGCCTCGCCCCAACCGCTGGACCTCACGCGTGCCGGCCGAGGCGCCGCGGACACAGGTCTCCGTCGCCGGCGTGACCGTGCCGACGGTCGCCGCGATGGCCACGCCGACCGCCCACGAGGTCACCTTCCCGATCGACGTGGTCTACACCTGGGTCGACGGCGACGACCCGGAGTGGCAGGCCGCGCGCGACGCCCGTGAGGGCTCGGACGCCCGCCGGGAGGCGGCGGGCCAGGCTCGGTTCCGGTCCCGCGACGAGCTGCGCTACTCGATGCGCAGCGTCCACGCCCACGCCCCGTGGGTGCGCACCATCCATCTGGTCACCGCTGGGCAGCGACCGGAGTGGCTCGCGGACGACCCACGCGTCAAGGTCGTCGACCACCGCGAGATCCTGCCGGCCGACGCGCTGCCGACCTTCAACTCGCAGGCGATCGAGACCGCCCTGCACCGGGTGCCCGGGCTGGCGGAGCACTTCGTCTACGTCAACGACGACGTCTTCCTCGGCCGGCCGGTGCGGCCGGAGCTGTTCTTCTCCCCCGGCGGCGACTTCGCGGCGTACGTCGGCGACGGGGCGATCGGGCTGCCCGGCAGCGCCAACAAGCCGTTCCTGCACGCGGCAGCCAACAACCGGCGGCTCCTCGAGGACGCCTTCGGCGTGACGATCACCCAGGTGATGGCGCACACGCCGCACCCGCAGCGGATCTCGGTGCTGCGCGAGGTCGAGGAGCGCTTCCCCGAGGCGCTGGCCCGCACCGCCCGCGCCCCGTTCAGGTCGGAGGGCGACGTCTCGCTGCTCTCCTCGCTGGCGCAGCACTACGGGCTGCTGACCGGTACGGCGTTCGAGGGCGCCGCCGAGCACGCGTTCGTCGACCTCAGCAACGCCCGCGTGGAGCGCCAGCTGCGCCAGCTCCGCGCCCGGGACAAGCACTTCTTCTGCGTCGGCGACCACCACGACTTCGCCGTCGACGCGGCCGAGGTCGACCAGTTGCTCGGCGACTTCCTCGAGGACTACTTCCCCGTCAGGGCGCCCTGGGAGCGCTGACTCAGCGGCGCCAGAAGGAGCGCCGCGGAGCCGTGGCCTCGCCCAGCCGGCCGCGCAGCGACTCGATCTCCGCCCGCAGCTCGGCGATCTCCGCATCCTTCTTGCGCCGCAGCTCGCGACGGGCCTGGGTCACCTTCTCGGTCGTCGCGTCCATGGCGACGGCCGCCGCGAAGTCGAACATCTCGGCGTACTCCGCCTCGCACTCCCCCAGCGTCGCCACCGCGGCGGCGTCGTCGGGCACCTCGACGAGCACGTTCATCGCGTCCCAGGTGCGCGACGCGAGGTCGCGCAGCTGCGGCGGCACGGCGATGTCGTCCCACGAGATCGCGGACCTGTTGAGCCTGGCGTCGATGAAGTCGTCGACGGGGTGGGGGCTGATCGACGGGTCGGGCGAGTAGGTGAGCCCGAGCTGCGAGCCGGCGCGGGCCATCGCGGCCCGCCAGTCGCCGAGCAGGTCGTGGTAGCGCACGAAGGCCCGCGGCTGCTCGCGCGTGGCCCGCTCGGTCGCGAAGGCGGCGTTGACCCAGGCCGCGACGTTCGCGGTCTCGCGCTGGCGGCGGAAGGCCGGGTCCTGGTCGGAGAGGTACGCCGTGTCGCGCGACCGCACGACCTCCGTCGGGTGCCGCAGCATCGTCAGGGTCACGACGTCGGCCCCGAGCTGGGCGGCCACCCGGGTCCACACCGGCAGGATCCAGAACGCGCGCGGGTCCTTGACGAGCACCTGGCCGCCGGCTGGCTGAGTGTCGAGCTGCCCGGCCAGCCACTCCCGCAGCTCCGACTCGACCTCCGGCTTCGAGCCCGCGCGAGCCGCGATGGCCGCGGCCGTGGGGCGGGTGTCGATGGTCCGCACGGGCACGGGGTTGAGCACCCGCTTGTGAAACTCGGTGACCCACAGCGGCTCGTAGTAGCCCCGCGGGTTCTTGTCGTCGGCCGGCACCTCCGGCTGCGGCACGTGCAGCCCGAGGCGCTTGAGCGTGCCGGCCACGCTCGACGTGCCGGACCGGCCGGAGCCGGTGACGAGGACGAGGCGCGGTCGGTCAGTCACGCAGGTGAGGCTAGTCGGTGGCCAGCTCGGCCACGATGTCGAGATGCCCGGCGTGCCGGGCATACTCCGCGAGCACGTGGAAGCAGATCCACTCCAGCGTCGGCGGATCGCCCTCGAAGCGCCCGCCCACCGCGGCGCGGGCGTCCAGCGGATGACGGGCCAGTACGGCGCGGGTGCGCGCGCCGACCGCCTCGAGCCGATCCGCGAGCTGCTCGGCGGTCACGTCGTCCGCGACCAGCCACGTGGCAGCGGGCCGGGTGTCGTCGGAGTCGTCGGGGAGCCACGGCTCGTCAGTGTTCCAGTCGCCCCAGGGCTCGTCGACGTCCTCACCGAGGAAGCCCCAGACGAACCACCGCTGCTCCATGTGGAGCACGTGGCTGAGCAGCTCCAGCGGCGTCCAGCCCGACGGCACCCGGGGCGTGCGCTGGTCGTCGCGTGAGAGGGCGAGCACGCCTTCGATCAGGTCACCGCGCACCCAGTCGAGGTAGTCCGCCCACCGCTGCGCACCGGCGAGCCCGTCCTTCGGCGGCTCTGCTGAGTTGCGGGACACCCGCTTGTCCTCGGTCACGTGCCCTCGATCCGGTTGCCGTGCTCGTCCCAGTGGGCGGCGACCTTCTTCGACGGCTGCACGCGCGGCGGCTCGCCGGGCATCTTCGGGTGGTCCGGCGGGAAGTTCAGCTCCACCGGGTTGGCCTCCCACAGGTCGAGCAGCGGCCGGAGCGAGTGGTGCACGTCGTCGATCTCCGCCCACGGGTCGCCGTCGGAGACGAGCCGCTCGGGCACGGTGAACAGGTTGAAGCCACGCGGCTCAGTGACCGTGGCGAGCTCGTCCCAGCTGACCGGCGTGGAGACCGGGGCTCCGGGGATCGGCCGCAGCGAGTAGGCCGAGGCGATGGTGCGGTCGCGGGTGTTCTGGTTGAAGTCGACGAAGATCCTCTTCCCGCGCTCCTCCTTCCACCAGGCCGTCGTCACGCCGTCGTCGCGCCTCTCCAGCTCGCGTCCGAAGGCGATGGCGGCGTGCCGCACTTCGGCGAACTCCCACTCGGGCGAGATCCGCACGTAGATGTGGATCCCCCGGTTGCCGCTGGTCTTGGCGAAGCCACGCATCCCCAGGTCCGACAGCAGCTCGCGGGCGACCCCGGCGACGCGGACGACGTCGGCGAACGTCGTACCGGGCTGGGGATCGAGGTCGATCCGGAGCTCGTCGGGGTGGTCGACGTCGGCCCGGCGCACCGGCCACGGGTGGAAGGTCAGCGTGCCCATCTGCGCGCACCAGACGGGTACGGCGATCTCGGTGGGGCAGATCTCGTCGGCGGTCCGGCCGGAGGGGAACGTGATGCGCGCGGTCTCCAGGTAGTCGGGCGCCCCCTTGGGCACCCGCTTCTGGTAGAACGCGTCGGCGTCCTTGTCCATCGGCCCGGTGGCGAGCTTCATGCCGGGTCGCACGCCGGCGGTCCACCTCTCCAGCGCGGTCGGCCGCTCGCGCAGCGCGCGCATCAGGCCGTCCTCCACCGAGGCGAAGTATTCGGCCACCATCAGCTTGGTGACCTCGGGCGTGGACTCGGTCGCCTCGTAGATCACGCGGTAGGGCGAGGAGACGCGCACCTCGCGCTCTCCGGCGATCACGACGGCGGCTTCGTCCTTCGACATGTGGCTACGCTAGCGAGCATGGCCTACGACGTGGAGAAGAGCGACGCGGAGTGGCGCGAGCAGCTGTCGCCGGAGGAGTACGCCGTGCTGCGCCAGGCCGGCACGGAGCGCGCCTTCACCGGGGAGTACACCGACACCGAGACCCAGGGCGTCTACTCCTGCAGGGCGTGCGGTGCCGAGCTGTTCACCAGTGACACGAAGTTCCACTCCGGCTGCGGCTGGCCGAGCTTCTACCAGCCGATGAGCGACACGATCGAATACCTCGAGGACGACTCCCACGGCATGAAGCGCACCGAGGTGCGCTGCGCGAGGTGCGGCTCCCACCTGGGCCATGTGTTCCCCGACGGCTACGGCACCCCGACGGGCGACCGCTACTGCATCAACAGCGTCAGCCTGACGTTGCGGCCCCGAGAGCAGAGCTGACCACCACGGTCACTCCGCCGGCACGAGCGCGGACGTCACCTCGACGACCCCGTCGCCGTACTCCTCGTCGACCCACGCCTGCAGCGAGCCGTCGTCGTGCACCACGTCGACTCGGACGACGTCCTGGCCGCCGCTGGTGGTGAGCACGCCGGGCAGTCGCTCCTGCAGCTCGATCGAGATCTCGTTGAGCTCGGCCTCGGTGTAGCGCGCCTGGGAGACGCAGAGGCTGCCGCCCCAGACCTCGCGCAGCCTGGCCTCCGCGTCCTCGGTGTCGCCGGTGACGGCGACGTTGATGATCACCTTGGTCGGGTCGTTGGCGGCGGCCGGGTCCTCCGACTGGTCCATCCACGCACCGGCGTAGCCCTCCAGGCCCTGGGCCGTGTTGAACGCCGCGTCCATCGCCTCCGGGGTCGCCTTGGCCGGGTCGACCGGCACCCAGCCGCCCTCGGGCTCGGGGCACGGCGTGCCGGGCAGGGCCTCGGGCTCGTTGTTCATCGCGTCGTAGAGCGCCGCAGGGATCGCCTCGGTCACGGTGAAGGTCGTGCCGTCGAAGGTGCCGGTCAGGTGGTAGGAGCCCCAGCGCACGCCGTTGCCCTCCTCGAACCCGCCACCGCCCATGGCCTCGCCGGCCTTCGCCCAGTCCCACTCCTCCATCGGCAGCCCGGAGCACTGGGGCGGGAACGACTCGGCGACGGCGCCGAGGCACAGCTGCGGGCCCTCGCCCGTGTCGAGGACGGTCGCGAGGCCCCGCGTCTGCACCGGGCCCGAGGCGGCGGGCACGGCGCTCGGCGTGGCGTCGGGACTGTCCGCCGGGGCAGGGGGCTCAGCGCCCGGATCCACGGCACGCATCTCGGCCTCGTTGCTGCAAGCGGCGAGCAGGAGGATGGGCACGAGGGCGAAGGCGGCGAGCGCGCGAGGGACCGTCATGAGGGTACGACGCAGCGCAGGCCGGGTGGGTTCCGGGCTGGGGGCGGGGATCACCCGCCCCATCGTGCCACCCGCGGATGCGCCCGGAGGCGCGCTGAGGCGGCGATTCCTAGGGCAGACGCGCGAGCAGCTCCGCCGGAGACACCCGGGCGCCGGTGTAGAACGGCACCTCCTCGCGCACGTGCCGGCGGGCGTCGGAGGCCCGCAGGTGGCGCATCAGGTCGACGATGCGGTGCAGCTCGTCGGCCTCGAAGGCCAGCATCCACTCGTAGTCACCGAGGGCGAACGACGCCACCGTGTTGGCGCGGACGTCGGGGTAGCCGCGGGCCATCTGCCCGTGCTCGGCGAGCATCCGGCGGCGCTCGCCGTCGTCGAGGAGGTACCACTCGTAGGAGCGCACGAACGGGTAGACGCAGATGTGCGCCCGCGGCTCCTCGTCGGCCAGGAAGGCCGGGATGTGGCTCTTGTTGAACTCCGCCGGGCGGTGCAGCGCCATCTGCGACCAGACCGGCTCGAGGCGGCGACCGAACGCCGTACGCCGGAACGCGTTGTAGGCGCCCTGCAGCTGCGTCGAGTCCTCGGCGTGCCACCAGACCATGAGGTCGGCGTCCGCCCGGAGCCCGGAGACGTCGTAGAGGCCGCGGACGACGACGTCCTGCTCGGCGAGCACCTCGATGAACGCCTCGAGGTCGGCGGCCTCGGCCTCACGGTCCGCGTCGCCGAGGACGTCGCGGAGCCGGAAGACCGACCACATCGTGTAGCGGATGGAGTCGTTGAGCTCCTTGGTGCGGGCGGCAGACGGGTTGGTCATGGGCGTCATTCTGCCCGGGCGATCTCCGCGGCCGCCCGGTGGGCCGAGGCGATCACCGCGGGGATGCCGACCCCGTCGTACGCCGCGCCGCAGACGGCCAGGCGTCCCGGCTGGTCGAGCGAGCCCCCCGGCCGGTCGAGCGAGTCCCCCGGCTGGTCGAGCGAAGTCGAGACCGCCGCCCGGACGCGCGCGACGAGGTCGACGTGGCCGACGGCGTACTGCGGCAGCCCGCCTCCCCACCGCTGCACGTGGGTGTCCAGCGGCACGGCGTTGATGCCGGCCAGCTCGGCGAGCTCGCGGCGCGAGACCGCGACCAGCTCGGCGTCGCTCGCCTGCAGCACGGCCTCCTCGCGGTGGCGGCCGAGCGACGTGCGCAGCACCTTGATGCCCTCGTCGAGCCCGCGGACCCAGCCCCACTTGGCGAACGAGAAGGTCGACGCCTTGATCCCGCGCTCCTCGACCGGCGGCACCAGGAAGCCGCTCATCACGTCCAGCGCCGGGTCGAGGTCGCCGGCCCGGAAGGCGAGCGTCACGACCGCGACGCTGGCCGACTCGACGGTCGCCAGCGCGGCGGCGGCGTCCGGCGCGACGTCGGCGAGCAGGCGGGCGGTGGGTGCGGCGGGCGTGGCGAGTACGACGTGGCGCGCGCCCAGGGTCTCGGGATCGTGCGCCGAGCCGACCGTGAGCCGCCAGCCGCCGGGCGTGCGCGCGAGCCTCCGGACCACGGTCCCGGTGCTGACCTCGACGCCGCCCCGCTCGGCCAGCGCGAGCGGGAGACGCCCCATCCCGCCGCGGATCCCCGCGAAGACCGGCGCGTCGCCGGGCGGCAGGCCCAGGTCGAGCAGGCTCCCCCGCCCGGCGGCCGCGAGGAGCTGGGGCACCGCGGCCGCCGCCGAGAGCAGCCGCGCGCGACCGGCGTAGACGCCGCCCAGCAACGGCTCGACCAGACGGTCGACGAGCTCGTCGCCGAGGCGCGCGGCCACCAGGTCGCCGACCGAGACGTCTCCGTCCACCGCGGCGACGACCTCCCGCCGTACGCGCTCGACACCGTCGGCCGACAGCACCCCGGAGGCGGCCAGCTCGTCGAGGTCGAGGGGAACGCCCATGAGCGACCGGGGCATCGGGCGGAGGGCGCCGCGGGACCAGATCCGCGACGTCGCCGCCGTGGGGTGCACGACGGGGAGGCCGAGCGCGCCGGCCAGGGCCACCCCCTCGGGGCGGCGGGCGAGCATCGCCTCGGCGCCGACGTCGAGGGTGACCCCGGCCACCTCGGCGAGCCGGAGCTTGCCGCCGACCCGCTTGGAGGCCTCGAGCACCAGCACGTCGTGCCCCTGCTGGGCGAGGTCGCGCGCAGCGGTCAGGCCGGCGACTCCGCCACCGACGACCACGACATCCTGCTGCACCCGGCCAGCCTGCCATGGCAGGGCTCAGGCCGGCTGCGCCAGGCTGCCGAAGCCGCTGCGGTGGAAGACCAGCGGCCGCAGCACCGTGCCGTCGTCGGCGTGGTCGACGGCGTGGAGACGCAGCAGCACGAGGGTGTGGTCGCCGGCCTCCACCTCGAGGTAGACCGTGCAGTCGAAGCGGGCGAGGCCCTCGTCCAGGGTCACTGCGCCCTCCTCGGTGGCCTTGACGGCCACCCCGTCGAAGCGGTGCTCCACTGCGCCGGCGAGCTGGCGGCACACCTCTCCGTGGTGGTCGGCGAGCACCGTCACGCCGAGGTGGCTGGCCCGGCGCAGGGCCGGCCAGGTCTTGGACGTGGCGGCGACGGAGAAGGACACCAGCGGAGGGCTGAGGCTCACCGAGGTGAACGAGCTCGCCGCCAGGCCGATGAGCTCGCCCTCGACCTCGGCGGCCACCGCGACGACACCCGTCGGGAAGACGCCGAAGGCCTTGCGCAGCGCCTGCGGGTCGAGGTCCTGGTTGGTGGGGGCGTCGACGAGCGGCTGGGCGGTCACTGGAGGGCTCCTTCCCGCGCGGCCAGCAGGGCCGCGACGATCGGCTGGGTGGCGGCGAGCCAGTCGGCGTACGCCGCGGGGTCGTCGTGGGCGGTGTCCTGCACGTAGAGCGCGCGACCGGGGATGGTGCCGCCGATCTCGGTGAGGACGGGCCGCAGGGTGTGCTCGGCAGCGAGGGCGTGGCCCGGCCCGGCGCCCAGCATCAGCGGCACGGCGACGCCCGAGAGCCCGGTGCCGCCCGCGAAGCGGTCGAGGAAGAGCTTCAGGAGCCCGGTGTAGGCAGCCTTGTAGGTCGGGCTGGCGAAGACCACCAAGTCGGCTGCGCCCACCTCCGCGACGAGCTCGGCAACGCCGTCGTCGGTCCAGTCGAGGAGGGCCGGGCCGAGCGTCGCGAGGTCGACCGTCAGGCCCGGGGGGGCGCCCGTCAGGCCGGTGACCACGCGGACGGCGGCCGAGAGGGTGCGGCTGGCCGGCCGGGGGTTGCCGACGACGACAGCGGTGCGCTGCGCTGCGCTCATCTCTCGCCTCTCCCTCGATTGCTGCGTCCCGGTCGCTGGGTGCCTTGTTGTCCCATATGTGCCTCCTGTTGTGCCCGACGCTCGAACATTGTCGATAAACTTGATTGACAATAGGCATAATTACAAGCCGGCTCGGTCGCATCACCATCCCGATCGCCCGAACCGGCGATCGGCAGGCCCTCTCACCCACCCTCAGGAAACCGACATGCGCTTCGAGCAGCTCGAGTACCTCTTGGCGATCACCCGGCACACGTCCCTGCGCCGCGCAGGCGAGGAGCTGCACGTCTCCCAGTCCGCGCTCAGCGAGGCCATCAGCAGGCTCGAGCGCGAGCTCGGCGTGCGACTGCTGGAGCGTCAGCGCTCCGGAGTGCGGATCAGCCCGGCCGGACGCGAGCTGCTGCCCTCGATCACGGACGTGCTCGACGCGGTCGCCCGGTTGCGTTCTGCCGCTGGCGACGGCCTGATCGCGGGGCGGGAGCTGCGGCTGGGCACGGTCAGCACCGGTACGGCCGCGATCGTGCTGCCCGCGGTGCGGGCCTTCCAGTCCGCTCGCGACGGCGTGACGGTGGAGATCCGCAGCCTGCAGCGCGCCGAGGTCGTCGCCGGCCTCGCCGAGGGCAGCCTCGACCTCGGCCTGGTCAACATGCTCGACGGAGACGACCCGCTGCCCGGGCTCGAGTCGATCCCGCTGTTGACCGGCCGACCGGTCGCGGTCGTTCCCTCCCAGCACCCGTTCGCGGCGTGGCCGTCGGTGGACGTCGACGACCTGCGCGGCGAACGGTTCATCGGCCTGCGGTCGGGCTACCAGATGCACCGCATCGCGCACCGGCTGTTCGGCACCGACCCGCCGGCACAGCGCCACGCCGCTGACGGCGCCGAGATGGCCAAGCAGATGGTCGCCGCCGGCATCGGCGTGGCGGTGCTACCCGACTTCAGCGTCACCGACGACCCGCTCCTCGCGGCCGGCCTGCTGGCCGTCGTCCCCCTCGCAGTGACACAACCGACCGTCACGATGGCGGCCCTGCACCCCGCAAAGGAACGACTTCCGGAGGCCGTGCACGACCTCCTCTCGCACCTGGTCGTGCGGGCCAGGGGACTCGTGCGCGACTCATCGCTGAGGGCGACTGCGGGCACCTCTCCGTGATCGTGAACGCCACGATGCCAGCGACGGTCGAGGCGACCGCCAGCAGCGCGAAGGCGACCACGTAGCCCGCCTCCTCCGGGTAGCCGGAGGGCAGCAGGTGCTGGGCGAGCACGCTGGCGAGCACCGCGGAGCCGATCGCGCCGCCGATCGTGCGCAGGTTGGCGTTGAGCCCGGTGGCCACGCCGACCCTCCCTTCCGGAGCAGCGGCGACCACGACATTCGCGAGCACCGCGAAGCTGGTCCCCGACCCGAGCCCGGTGAGGGCGTTGGCCAGCATGATCTGCCACGCGTGGTCGTGGGCGACGGCCGTCACCCCGAGGCCGGTCGCAGACAGCCAGCAGCCGCTCGTGATCAGCGCACGCGCACCCAGCCGGCGACCGAGGCGGGGAGACAGGACGCCGGCGACGAAGGACAGCACCGCTGTCGGCAACATCAGATAGCCCGAGGCCGCGACGCTCGCGCCGAGGCCGTAGCCGCTCGATTCCGGTGTCTGGACCAGCTGCGGCAGGTAGCCGAAGGACGCATACATCGACACCCCCACGAGCAGTGCGACCACGTTCGCGCCGAGCACGCGCCGGTCGAGCAGGAGGTCGAGGTGGATCAGGGGCACATCGACATGGGTCTCGACCAGCACCCATGCGACCAGGAGCAGCGTCGCCGCCGTCATGAACGCGACGGTGCGCAGCGACGTCCACCCCACCGTCGGGGCCCAGGATATGGCGAGCAGCCCGCACACCAGCCAGCCGGCGAGCGCCACGGCAGACAGCAGCCGCACCGGCTGCCCAGTCCGCGCCCGGGACTCCGGCACCAGCAGGTGGGCCGCGAACGCGGCCAGGAGCGCGGTCGCCATCGGCAGGAGGAACAGCGGCCGGTAGCCCAGGATGTGCACGACTGGCCCACTGACGACGATGCCTGCTCCGAAGCCGACCGACATGAGCGAGGACAGCAGGGCTACGGCCCCCGGGACCCGCCGTACCGGCAGCTGCTCCCGGATGATGCCGAACGCGAGGGGCAGGACTCCGCCGGCCAGCCCCTGCACGACACGGGCGGCAACGAGGGCGCGGACGTCGGTCGCGAGCGCGGCCCCGAGCGCGCCCACCCCGAGGAGGGCCAGGCTCACCACGAACATCCTGGTCTTGCCGTAGGCATCCCCCAGGCGGCCGACGATCGGCGTCGCCACCGAGGCGGAGACCAGGAATGCCGTGAGCACCCACGACGCCGCCGCCTGGCTGGTGCCGAGCTCGGCCTGGATGAGTGGCAGCGCCGGCACCGTCATCGACTGCAGCAGCGTGTACGAGGTGACCCCGACGACCAGCACGCCGAAGACGACGCGCGGGCAGTCGGGGTTCCCGGTACGACGCGCCGGGCGCTCAGGCACGCCAGCGGGAGAAGCGACGCTCCAACCCGACGAGGCCGTAGTTGACTGCGAGTCCCAGCAGGGACGTCACCAGGATCGCGGCGTACATCTTGGGAATCAGGAAGTTGAAGTTGGCATACATGATCAGGAAGCCCAGGCCAGCCTTCGCGCCGACCATCTCCGCGGCGATCAGCACCAGGATCGACGCCGCTCCGGAGATCCGGATGCCGGTGAAGATGGTCGGAACCGCCGCGGGGAAGACGACCTTGCGAAAGGTCGCCGCCGGAGAGAGCCCTAGGACCCGCGCCGACCGCAGCAGCTGCGGGTCGACGGTGGCCACGCCCGCGATCGTGCTGAGCAGGATCGGGAAGAAGCACGCGTAGGTGATGATCGCGATCTTCGAGGCTTCGCCGATGCCCAGGATCAGGGTGAACACAGGCAGCAGCGCGAGCGCTGCGGTGTTCCGGAAGACCTCGAGCACGGGCTGCACGAACTCCCGCACCGGCCGGTACCACGCGATGGCCGCTCCCAGCGGGATCGCGGCCGCGGTGGCCAGCAGGAAGCCGCTGCCCGACCGCACCAGGCTCGCTCGCAGGTGCCGGGCCAGCTCGCCACTGGTCGCCAGATCCGCCAGCGCCTGGAGCACCTCGTGCAGGGGAGGGATGAAGTAGCGGTCGAAGACGCCGACGATCGGCAGCAGTTCCCAGACCAGGGCGAGCACCACGACGCCGGCAACGCCGCGGGCGATCGCGACCGCCCGGGTCCGGCCCGGTGAGACGCCCTTGGCTCGCGCGGCCTGCTCCTGGCGCGGGTTGAGCCGGCCGGCAGTGCGCTCGGCGAGGAGACTAGGCGACATGGGCCACCTCCTGCGGGGCGACGTGCTGCTCGCGGAGCAGGCTCCAGATCCGGTGGCGGTACGCCGCGAACGCCGTCGTCGCACGCAGGTCGTGGTCCGCGGCCGGCCTGCGGTCCAGCTCGATCTCGATGACCTCCCGGATCCGTCCCGGGCGGGCGCTCATCACCGCCACGCGTTGGCCGAGGAAGACAGCCTCCTCGATGTCGTGGGTGATGAAGACGACCGTCGTGCCCGTCCGCTCCCAGATGGAGACGAGCTCCTCCTGGAGCCGCTCGCGGGTCTGGGCGTCCAGCGCGCCGAACGGCTCGTCCATGAGCAGCACCTCGGGCTGGTAGGAGAGGCTGCGGGCGATGGCCACCCGCTGCTTCATGCCGCCCGACAGCTCGTGGGGGTAGCGATTCGCGAAGTTGGCGAGGCCGACCAGACCCAGATAGGTCCTGGCGCGCTCAGCTCGCTCGGCCTTGCCGAGGCCGCCTTTCGCCTCCAGCGCGAACTCGATGTTGGCCTGGGCGGTCCGCCAGGGCAGCAGCGTGTACTGCTGGAAGACCACGCTCCGGTCGAGGCCGGGCCCGGAGATGGGACGGCCGTCGACCCTGAGCGTCCCCGACGA
This sequence comes from Nocardioides gansuensis, assembly GCF_003076135.1. Lineage (GTDB taxonomy): Bacteria > Actinomycetota > Actinomycetes > Propionibacteriales > Nocardioidaceae > Nocardioides > Nocardioides gansuensis. The sequence continues at coordinate 322,850 of NZ_QDGZ01000007.1, forward strand.
GGGCTGCGTGAGCCCTGCGATCAGGTCGAGGACCGTGGACTTGCCGCAGCCGCTCGGTCCGACGAGGGTGAGGAACTCCCCCGCCCGGATGTCCAGGCTCAGCGCGTCGAGGGCGACGAACTCGCGCAGTCTCCGGTCGTCGTCGCCGCGGACCAGGAAGGTCTGGCCGACGTCGTGCAGCTCGATCCGTGAACTCATCGTGGGCTCCTCACGCGTTCGGGTTGAACTGGTTGGTGTAGACGTCTGACGGTTCGATCTCGTCGGGGTCGACATCCCCGCGCGAGTCCAGCCAGTCGAGCCAGATCGCGATGTCCTTCTCGGAGATCAGGCCCCCCTTGCTGGAGACGCCCGTGCTGCCGGCCCAGTTCTGCTCGACGGCCTCGACCGACGCGCCGTAGCCGTGCTCCTCGAGCCAGGGCACGTAGACGTCCAGGGTCTCCTCACGCTCATGTGACTCGATGAAGTCGATCGCCGCGGAGATGCCGGCGACCAGCGTCCTGCTCGCCTCCGGATACTGCTCGATCCACTCGTTGCGCAGGGACACGCCACCGCCGTTGTAGAAGCCGACGACGTCGCTGTCCTTGACGATGACCTCCAGCTGCACCGCGTCCTCCGCAGCCTTGACCTGGGCCAGCGAGAGGTACGCCGCGTCGACCTGGCCCTCCTTGAGCGCCTGGATGGTGTTGAGCGGCGGCAGCGGCACGAGGGTCACCTTCTCGATCTCGGTCCGGCTGAGGCCCCCCTCGGCGAACCAGGTGTCGAGCACCGCCTCGGCGTTGGCGCCCAGCGTGTTCACCGCGACCTTCTTGCCGATGAAGCTTCTCGGGTCCTCCGTCAAGCCCGAGCCCGGCAAGGCAACGACTCCGGAGCCGGTCTTCTCATTGGTGCCGTAGGTCGCCACGACGCTCTTGATCGGTGCCCCGCTCGCGACAACCTGCGCGGTCGCACCGAAGAACGCCGAGGACGAGATGTCGACCTGGTCGCTCGCCAGCGCCTGGAGCGAGGCGGGCCCGCCCTGGACGTCACCGACCTTCTCCAGCTCGATGCCGTCGAGCTCGCCGAGCGCATCGGCCAGCTCGAGCGGGTCGACCGCCCCGGGATAGCTCTGGTAACGCACCGTGGTGGTGCCGTCGCCGTCCTCCCCGGCGGCCGACGAGCCGCATGCGGTCAGCGCGGTCAGCGCGGCCAGGGCCAGGACGGCGACCAGTCCGGGGAGGCGGTGACGGCGGGAGGTGGTTGCGGTGCTCATGGTGTCCTTTCGGTGGGGACCGCGCCTCAGGCGAGGGCGGCGGTGGTCTGCGAGGCGGCGTACTGGCTCACCGGACGGGCCAGGCCGTAGTGCTCGCGCAGCGTCGAGCCGGCGTACTCGGTGCGGAACAAGCCGCGCTCCTGCAGGATCGGGACCACCTTCTGCGTGAACGCGGTGAGCAGGTGCGGGTACAGCGGCGGCATCACGTTGAAGCCGTCCGCCGCCGCGGACTCGAACCAGGTCTGGATGGTGTCGGCGACCTGCTCGGGGGTGCCGTGCACGACGTTGTGCCCGCGGCCGCCGGCGAGCCGGTGCAGCAGCTGGCGGAGCGTGGGCCGGTCGCGCTCGACGATGTTGGCGACGACCTGCCTGCGACTGCGGTTGTTGTCCAGCACGTTGCCGGCGTGGCCGAACACCTCCAGCGGAACACGCTCGTCGAGCCCGAGGTGACCGAGCGAGACGCCCGCCATCTTCTCGAGCTGCTGCAGGCCGTAGGCCGGCACGGTGAGCTCGTTGAACGAGCGGTAGAGCTCCTCGGCCTCGGCAGCGGTGTCGGCAACGAACGGGCTGATGCCCGGCAGCACCTTGACCTGGTCAGCGTCCCGCCCGAAGGCGCGCGCCTTGGTCTTGATGTCCCGGTAGAACGCCTGCGCGTCCTCGAGCGTCTGGTGCGCGGTGAAGATCGCCTCCGCGTTCCGGGCCGCGAACGCCCGGCCGTCGTTCGAGGAGCCGGCCTGGATGTAGACCGGGCGTCCCTGGGGCGGGCGGGGCGCACTGAACGGGCCCCTGACCTTGAGGAACCGGCCGACGTGGTCGATCGCGTGGACGCGCCCGGTATCGACGTACGTGCCGGCCTCCCGGTCCACGGCGATGGCGCCGTCCTCCCAGCTGTCCCACAGCTTGCCGACGACGTCGACGAACTCCTGGGCCCGGAGGTAACGCTCCTCGGTGCTGGGCACGCCGTCGAGGCCGAAGTTGAAGGCGGCATCCTCACTGAAGGTGGTGACGATGTTCCAGCCGGCCCGTCCCTTCGAGATCTGGTCGAGGCTGGCGAACAGGCGGGCGAGGTTGTAGGGCTCGTAGAACGTGGTGGAGGCCGTGGCGATCAGGCCGATCTTCGAGGTGACGGCGGCGATCGCCGTGAGCAGGGTGATCGGCTCGAACTGGTTGGCCGGGCGGTGCGCGCCGCCCCACCAGGCCGGTCCGTCGGCGAGGAAGACGGCGTCCAGCTTCGCGGCCTCCGCCTCTCGGGCGATCTCCTGGTACCACTCCACGTCGCCAATCCGCTCGGCCCCGCTGGCGGGGTGTCGCCACGACGCCTCGTGGTGTCCGGTGTCGTGGAGGAACGCGTTGAGGCTGAGCTGACGACGCATGTGGCTTCCCTTCGGTTTACTCACTTTTGTCGAGTGAATTACTAGACTTAGCAAGAACCGTAGGGCACGAGGCCGGGATATGTCGCGCTGGACGGGCCCTCGGGCGCCCGGTTTCGCCGAACGGGTGATCGGGCTCAGCGGCGTGCCGAGCGCTCCCCGTCCCCGGATCGAGGCTGGGCAGCCCCAGCGCGGGGCCTCAGCTCTTGCGGCCGACGACGCTGAAGAGCGTCACGGCGAGGAACGCCTCGCCGAGCTCGGCTGCCCTCACCAGGTCCGTCTCCAGCCGCGCCGCCTCCTCGGCGGTCAGCGCGCCCTCCTCGACGGCCCGGGACGCATTGATCCGGACCATCAGCGGGTTGGCCACCAGGGCCTCGTCGAAGACCAGCGCCGACGACCCGATGTCCGGGTCGACCGCGAGCCCGGCAGCGCGCAGCTGGGGTCGCAGGTAGCGGCCGGCGAACGGGTTGGGCGTCCGCGCGAAGAACGCCTCGTCGTAGCGCCGGCGCACGTCCGGGTCACCCATGGGCAGCCAGATCGCGCTCCCCCAGTCGCTGTCCACCACGGCCACCCGGCCACCGGGGGCGAGCACCCGCGCGAACTCGCGCACGGCGGCGCCGGGGTCGTGCAGGTGCTGGAAGACCCGTTCGCAACGCAGCACGTCGACCGAGCCGTCCTCGAACGGGAGCGCGAGCGCGTCACCGTCCACGAACTCCGCCGATGTCCCGAAGGCCCGCTCGGCGGCGACCGCGCGCAGGCCCGGGTGGGGCTCCACGCCCACCGCCCGGCCGGCCGGCCCGACGAGCTCGGCGAAGCGCCGTACGTCGGCGCCCGTGCCGCAGCCCACGTCGACGCACACCTCACCCGGCTGCGGCGCGAGCGCCGCCATCGTCCAGTCCCGCAGCCGCGTGATGCCTGGGTTGGCCTCCTGCACGTCGAGCACGAAGACCAGGTTGGCCAGCTCGCGGGCGGCGTCCGCGGCCACGTTGTCCTTCTGGAACTGGGTGGCGTCGAAGTCGTCCATGCCCTCGGGGATCTCGCTCACCCGACCAGCGTGGCACCGGGAGTCGGGACGCGCAGCCGAAACGGCGTGATCGCGGAGCTCTCCGGCCACGTCACGATCCGGTCACGTCCGGGAACGGGCAGCGACCGGGGCGCGTCCGACCGGCATGACCCGTCGTCCCGGAAAGCACAGGCTCGTCGCACTCGCCCTCGCCCTCACCACGACGGCCGCGCTGGCCGCCTGCACCTCCTCCGGCACCGACGGCATGGACGTCGGCGGCACGACCAGCGAGGCGCCGGCCGAGGGCGCCCAGGACCTGGACGAGGGCCGCGGGTTCTCCGAGGCCTCCGGGGACGCGCCCACCAGCGACGCCAGCCGGCCCGGCGCCATCGAGCGCAGCGTGATCTCCACCGGCACGGTCTCCCTGCGCAGCGAGGACGTCGCCCAGGCGCGCCGCGACGTGCAGCGGGTCGTCGACTCCGCCGGCGGCACGGTGTCGGAGGAGAACACCGAGACCGACGACGAGGGCGACGTGGCCTACGCCCGACTGGTCCTGCGGGTCCCGTCGAGCCGCTTCGACTCGGTGATGGCCGACCTCGAGGAGACGGCCGAGCTGCGCGCCTCGCAGCGCACGGCCGAGGACGTGACGACCCAGGTGATCGACACCCGGGTCCGGGTCCGCGCGCAGCAGGCCAGCCTCAAGCGGATCGAGCAGATCCTGGCCCGGGCGGAGACGATCCAGCAGGTGATGGCGATCGAGTCGCAGCTGACCCGGCGTCAGTCCGACCTCGACTCCCTCAAGGCCCAGGAGGCCTACCTCTCCGACCAGACGTCGCTGTCGACGATCACCGTCGACATCTCCCGGCTCGACGAGAAGGAGCCCGAGGAGGAGGACGGGTCCGGCTTCCTGACCGGCCTGGAGGCCGGCTGGAAGGCGCTCGTCGCCGCTGCGGTCGCCGTCACCACGGTCGCCGGCGCCCTGCTCCCGTTCGTGGTGGTCGCGCTCGTCCTCGGCTGGCCGCTGTGGGTCGTCGTACGCCGCGCGGCCCGGCGCCGCAGGCCGCCCACCGAAGCCGCCGCCTGAGCCGCCCGCCGCGTGCCAGACTTCCCGCATGGACGCGGACGCGGTCAAGCGGGCGCAGGTCGAGTTCTACGAGGCCGGCCACTACGACGCGCTCGCGGCCACGCTCCTCCCGGCCGCCCAGCAGCTGGTCGAGGTCGCCGCGGTCGCGCCCGGGCAGCGGGTCCTCGACGTCGCTGCCGGGGACGGCAACATCGCCGAGATCGTCGTACGCCGAGGCGGCGCGGCCGCTGCCTGCGACATCTCGCACCTCCAGGTCTGCCGCATGCTGGCGCGCGTCCCCGGGGCTGTGGGCATCGTGGCCGACGTGGAGGCGCTGCCCTTCCCCGACGCGATGTACGACGCGGTGCTGTCGGCCTTCGGGGCGGTGGCTGCGCCCGACCCCGACCAGGCCGTCGCGGAGCTGTTCCGCGTGTGCCGGCCGGGCGGCACGGTGGCGCTCACGGCCTGGCCCGACGGCGGCTTCATGGCCGAGCTGGCCGCGGCGCTGAGGGCGCGGGTGCCGGCGCCCGAGTCGTTCCCCGACCAGGACCTCGGCTGGGGTGACGCCGAGAACGCCCGCGCCCGGTTCGCACGGCACGCGCCTCACGTGCAGGTCGAGCGGCACAGCCTGATCATCGACCCGGCGGTGCGCGGCAAGCACGGTCCCGACGACTTCGCGGCGCGCTACGCGGCCGAGCGGTTCACCGGCATCGACCTCGCCGAGGTGCGGGCCGACCTCGCCCATCGCCACACCGACACGGACGGCCGCCTGCGCGCCGACTATCTCGTCGTCGCCGGTCAGCGAGGGTAGGACTGCACGAACTCGGTCAGCCGCTTCAGCTGGTCGGGGTCCGTCGACGGGATGACACCGTGGCCGAGGTTGAAGATGTGGCCACGGGCTGCGCGCCCGGCCTCGATCACCTCGGCGGCCCGGGCCGTCATCACGTCGGTGGGCGCGAAGACCAGGGTGGGGTCGAGGTTGCCCTGGACCGCACGGTCGCCCACCAGGGGGATGGCCTTGTCGAGCGGCGTGCGCCAGTCGACGCCCACGACGTCGGCACCGGCCTCGCCCATCAGGGTCAGCAGGTTGGCCGTGCCCACCCCGAAATGGATGCGCGGCACGCCGAGCTCGCCGGCGGCGGCGAGGACCCGCGCCGAGTGCGGCATCACGTGGGCCTCGTAGTCGGCCGGGGTGAGGGCGCCGGCCCAGGAGTCGAAGAGCTGCACGGCGCTGGCACCGGCCTCGACCTGCACGGCGAGGTAGGCCGCGGAGATCCCGGCGATCTTGCGCATCAGCGCGTCCCAGACGTCGGGGGCGCCGAACATCATCGCCTTGGTGCGGGCGTGCTCCTTCGAGGGCCCGCCCTCGACGAGGTAGGACGCCACGGTGAACGGCGCGCCGGCGAAGCCGATGAGCGGCGTCGCGCCGAGCTCGCCGACGAGCGAGCGCACCGCCTCGGTGATGAAGGGGACGTGCTCGGGCGTGAGGTCGGGGATGGCCTCGACGTCGGCCAGGGTGCGCACCGGCGACGCCACGACCGGGCCCACCCCGGGCTTGATGTCGAGGTCGACGCCGACCGCCTTGAGCGGCAGCACGATGTCGGAGAAGAAGATCGCGGCGTCGACGCCGTAGCGGCGTACGGGCTGGAGCGTGATCTCGACGACGAGGTCGGGATCCATGCAGGACTCGAGCATCCCCACCCCCTCGCGGACGGCGAGGTATTCCGGCAGCGAGCGGCCGGCCTGGCGCATGAACCACACGGGCGTGTGCGACGGCTCCTCCCCGCGGGCGGCGCGGAGGAACGGGCTGTCGGCAAGGGACGTCACGGGCGAATCTTCGCAGGTCAGGCGGCGTGGCGGCACATCGGCACCGACCCCTGCGTGGCTACTGTGGACACATGGTGGCTCGTCAGGAGACTCCCGCGGGAGCCGGCGCGTCCGGTCCCGCGGAGTTCCGCGCGGCCGTGCGCAGCATGCACGCGGCCACGCTCCGGCCGGAGATCTTCTGCGAGGAGATGCCGGCCCCCCAGCGCATCGCCCCGTGGTCAGCGGCGCTGTCGGCCGACGTGACGGTCGACGACCTCGACCTCGGCACCGGCCGGATCATCCTGCTGCACGACCCCGCCGGCAATGACGCGTGGGACGGCACCTTCCGGTGCGTGGCCTATGCCCGCGCCGACATCGACCCCGAGCTGATCACCGACCCGATGCTCGCGGAGGTCGGGTGGTCGTGGCTGACCGAGGCCCTCGAGGCGCACGGCGCGACCTACACCGCCGCCTCCGGCACCGTCACCAGCGTCGCCACCGAGAGCTTCGGCGGGATGGCCGACGAGGAGGGCACCGCCCAGATCGAGATCCGCGCCTCGTGGACGCCGATGCCCGGAGACGACGGCCTGGACATGCGCCCGCACGTCGAGGCGTGGGGTGAGCTGCTGTGCACCGCCGCCGGCCTGCCCCCGGTGCCCGAGGGCGTCATCGCCATCCCGAGCCGACGCGGACAGCGGGGCACGTGAGCGAGACGGAGACCATGAGTGAGAGCGAGCCGCTCCCGCTGCTGACGTTGCGTGACGGCCTCCCCGCCGTCATCGACACCGCCGAGGGCCTGGCGGAGGCCTCCGAGGCGCTGGTCGCAGGCGAGGGGCCGGTCTCGATCGACGCCGAGCGGGCGTCGGGCTACCGCTACTCCTCGCGGGCCTACCTGATCCAGCTCCGCCGCGAGGGCTCCGGCTCCTGGCTGGTCGACCCGATCGCGTTCGACTCGCTGGCGCCGCTGCAGGAGGCGCTCGAAGGCAGCGAGTGGATCCTCCACGCCGCCACCCAGGACCTGCCCTGCCTGCGCGAGGTCGGCCTCGAGCCGACCCGGATCTTCGACACCGAGCTCGCCGGCCGGCTGCTCGGCTACCCCCGCGTCGGGCTGGCCAGCCTCGTGGAGGGCGTGCTCGGGATGCGCCTGCGCAAGGAGCACTCGGCCGCCGACTGGAGCACCCGGCCGCTGCCGCGGCCATGGCTGGAGTACGCCGCGCTCGATGTGGAGGTCCTGCTGGAGCTGCGGGCCCACATGGCCCAGGAGCTGGAGGCCAAGGGCAAGACCGAGTGGGCGCGGCAGGAGTTCGAGCACCTCCTCGGCTTCGCGCCCGCCGTACGCTCCGAGCCGTGGCGGCGGATGTCGGGCGTCCACAAGCTGCGCGGCCGGCGCAGCCTGGGCGCGGCCCGGGCGCTGTGGCAGGCCCGGGACGAGATCGCCAGCCGCCGCGACGTCTCTCCCGGCCGGATCGTGCCCGACTCGGCCCTGGTCGCCGCGGCCGCCGCCATGCCGACCGAGCGGCAGGCGCTGCTCAAGACACCCGGCTTCCACGGTCGCGGCGCCGCGCGCTACACCTCCACCTGGCTGCGCGCGATCGCCGAGGCCGCCGCCCTGCCCGATGACGAGCTGCCCACCCGCGCCCCGCGCCAGGAGGGCCCCCCGCACCCGCGGATGTGGGCCGACCGCGACCCGGTCGCCGACCGCCGCTTCAAGGCCGCGCGCGCGGGGCTGCTGGCGCTCGCCGCCGAGCTCGAGCTGCCGGTGGAGAACCTCATCTCCCCCGACACCGTGCGCCGCGTCATGTGGGCGCCGCCCGCGACCCGGGACGAGGCCGACCTGCTGGCCGGGCTCGGTGGCCAGCTGGCCGACCTCGGCGCGCGGCCATGGCAGGTGGAGCTGGTCGCCCCCGTGCTCGTGCGCGCGGCGATCGCCGGCGACGTACCTCCGCCCGAGCCGCCGGACTGACCTACTCGGTCTCCGACTCCTCGGGGTCGCCCTCGGACGTCTCCTCGGGGGCGAGCACCGTGCGCGACTCCTCGTCGATCACCTGGGTCGCGGCCTCGAGGTCGAGCACGCCAGGAGCGGTCAGCAGGTCGACGAGGTAGGGGTGCACCGCCGCCTCCAGGGCCGCGGTGTCGTCGAGCAGCGGCGGGACGACCATGCCGCGGATGGAGGAGGTGAAGACCTCGGCGTGGTAGGGCATCCGGCCGGGCTCGCGGAACACGTTCGAGCCGGCCACCTCGGTGTTCGCCGGCACGACGTAGCCGGTGCGGGTCACCGTCTCGACGGCGGAGTCGGAGACGGCGTACGCCATGAAGTCGGCGGCGTCGTTGACGTGCTCGGTCTCGGCAGACAGGCACAGCCCGTCGATGTCGCCCACGGTCGCGGCCCGGTCGAGCACCGGCATCGAGATGACGTCGAAGGACAGGTCCTCGACCTCGCGCAGCTCCGGCACCAGGTCGCGGAAGCCGGCGATCATCGCGAGCTTGCCCTTCTTGAACAGCCCCAGCGGCGTGGCCTTCGCCAGCTCGTCCTCGCCCAGCGCGAGCGTCGGGTCGCGCAGCACGGCCAGCGTCTCGTCGAGCGCCTCGCGGGTCGCCTCGTCTGAGAAGGCCAGCGACGTCGGCTCGTTGTCGTCGTCGAAGACGTGCCCGCCGCCGGAGTAGATGAACGGCGCCAGGCCGCTGAGCGTCGGCTCGATGTAGACGCCCTCGACCCTGCCCTTGCGGGTGGCGAACCGGGCCGCGTTGGTGAACTCCTCGAGCGTCCAGCGCTCCCCCGGGTCGGTCGGGTCCTCGGCCGTCGTCGGCACGTCCAGTCCCCGGCGGGCCATCTTCTCGAAGTCGACGAGCTCGGTGTTGTAGTAGATGACCATCGGGGAGATCGAGTAGGCCATGCACTGCAGCTCGTCGTCGAGCGCGAAGGCGTCGACGGCGTCCCGCGAGAAGCGGTCGCCGAAGTCGACACCCCGCTCGTCGAGCAGCAGGCTGACCGGCTGCGTGGCGCCGGCGTCGGTGAGCCGGCGCAGGTCGCGGCGCGAGGCCATGAAGACGTCGGGTGCGTCGCCGGAGAGCACCGCCCGGACCGCGGTCTCGTGGTCGGGCCAGGTGACCAGCTCGACGCGGCGGGTGCGGGCGGTCGCGTTGAACGAGTCGACCACGCGCTGGGCCGCCTCCAGCTCGGCCTCGCTGCCGTAGACCCCGTACGTCAGGTGGGAGACCTCCGGCGTCTGGCTCGTCGTGGGCGGGGTCGTCTCCTGCGGCGGAGGCGTCGGGGTCGCGTCGCTGCAGGCCGTCAGGCCCAGTGCGAGCGCAGCCGTCGCGGCCGCCAACCGATGCATCCCCGTCCCCTCCCTGCGTGGCTTTGCGGGTCGCCCGACACCCTACTGGGGGTATGCCAGCCGGCTGGTGCCCGCGTCGTCACACCTACCCGTGGCCCGGCCCGTGGAAGGGCAGCGCCGCGGCGAGCACGGCCTCGAAGATGCTGCGCTCCAGGGCGGCGCCCTCGCGTCGTACGCCGGAGGGCTCGAGGCGGATGAGCCGGTCGAGCCTGACCTCGCTGGGCCGTCCCTGCGCGTCCCAGCCGCCGGAGCCCACGTCCATCCAGTGCCGCCCGTGCCGGGCCTCGTCCTCGGCGTCGCGGTCGTGGTCCTGGCTGCTGAGCATCAGGCCGACCCAGCCGTCGCCGTCCTCCCGGAGCACGAGCACCGGACGGTCCTTGCCGCGGGTCGGGTCGTCCTCGTAGGGCACCCAGGCCCAGACGACCTCGCCGGGGTCCGGCGTGCCGTCGACCTCGGGGGCATAGCTGCCGAGCGGGGTGTCGACATCGTGGTCGATCGCTGCCACCCGGTGACCGGGATCCACCGCGGTCCTCCGCTCGCCCGCGCCGGTCAGGGTCCGTCGGGCCAGCGAGGCCAGTCGTCGCAGCATGCCGACGAGCCTAGATGTGGAGCACGCCGGACCGGGAGCGCCTCACGGCGCGTGGCCGCTCGTAGCGGCTGATTTTGGGACCCGGGGCTGCCGCAGTCCGGCGTGCTCCGCGCCCCAGTGTAGGTGGTCACCCGAGGGCGTGGCGCATTTCTGCATGACCGGCCGACTCCAGCTGCTCGGCCAGCGTGAGCATCCTCACGGTCTCCTCGTGCTCGCTGCCGAGGCTGGCCCTCCCGGTGGCCACCACCCGCGCGAAGGCGGCCGCCCGGAGCAGGGTCACGGCGAAGTCGCCGCCCGTGATCCCGCGGAGCACATCGTCGATCATCGCCTTGAGCTCGCCGGGGCCCGGCGGGTCGGCCACGCCCGCGACGACGCGCGCCACCTGGGCCCGCGCCCGGCCGGCGTCGTACTCCCGTGCCACCCGCTGCGGGGCCCGGTGCACCCAGGCGCGCAGGACGTAGAGCCGCCACAGGCAGCCGGCGAGCGTGTCGGCGGGCGCGCCCGACCAGACCTGGGCGAGGGTCTCGAGCCCCTCGGTGTCGGCGAGGTGAAGCACCCGCTCGGCGAGGTCGGCGTCGTCGCTGCCGCGGGCGCCGCGCACGAGCAGCGTCGCGGCCAGGTCACCGGCCTCGCGCACGGCCGCGGGGTCGGCCCCGCCGGTGATCTCCTCGAAGAACCCGGCACCCGGCGTCATCGGGCGATGGTGGTCACGCGGCATCTGGCCAGCCTAGGCCGAGCCGAGCGCCTTGCGAATCCTCTGGTCGCTGACCGGCTGGCGAGTGCCGAGGTGCTGGGCCCACAGCGACACGCGGTATTCCTCGAGCAGCCACCGCGCCTCACGGAGCGACGCGGTCAGCGGCATCCCCTCGGGCAGCGCCTCGACGCGGTGCAGCCACGCCTGCTGCAGGTCGGCGATCTGGTCCATCAGCTGCCGGTCGCGCGCCACCTGCGACTCGAGCCGCTCGCGGCGGTGGACGACGGCGGCGAGGTAGCGCGGATACTCCCGCAGTACCGCCGGCCCGGCCTCGCCGACGAAGCCCGGTGCCATCAGCCGGGACACCTGGGCGCGCATATCGGTCAGGGCCGGCAGCGTCATCAGGTCGGCCCGCCCGGAGAGCACCTTGTCGGCGGCGCGCCACGCGTCGAGCACGCGCACGACGTCCTGGATGACGAACGGCAGCTGGGCGTCGAGCTCGGTGCGTGCGGCGGCGACCAGCGCGTCGTACGCCGCCTCGTCGCGCACGACCGGCCGCGCGTCGACCACGGAGCCGACGAGGGCGGCGCGGATGTCGTCGAGCAGCTCCGCTGCGGAGGAGTACGGCGAGCCGGCCAGGGCCAGCATCGACCGCTGGTCGACCCCCAGCTTCTCCAGCTCGCTGGTCGAGGTGCGAGCGGAGCGCGCCTCGAAACCATCGAGCGCGAGCAGCACCAGCCGGCGCACGCCCAGCCGGTGGTGGGCGGCGGCCTCCTCGGCGGAGCCGAAGACCTGCACACCAGCGCTCTTCCCCTCGTCGACGAGCGCCGGGTAGCCCTTCACCTCGTGGCCCGCACGCCGCTGCACGAACGACTCCTCGAGCGTCCCGAACGTCCACGACGTCTGGCCGGTGGCGCTGACGCCGGCGTCGGCGGCGACCTCGGCGATCGCGTCGGCGAAGGCCGGGCGCAACGGCTCCTTGAGTGCCTCGAGGTCCTTGCCGCGGGCGGCCTCACGGCCCGCGTCGTCGACGACGCGATAGGTCGGCTGGAGGTGCGCCGGCACCTTCGACCAGTCCCACGCCTCGCGCGGCACGACCACACCGGTCGTGGAGCGGCACCAGCGCTCGAGCGCGTCGAGCAGTGGCTCCTCCCCCGGCGGCACGGCGGCGAGGAACTCCCGCGCCTTGTTGGGCGCCGGCACGAAGTTGACCCGCAGCTGCTTGGGCAGGCTGCGGATCAGCTCGGTGACGAGCTCCTCGCGCAGGCCCGGCACCAGCCAGGAGAAGTCGTCGGCGTCGACCCGGTTGAGGGTCGCGACGGGCACCTCGATGGTGATGCCGTCGTCGGCGGTGCCCGGCTCGAAGTGGTAGCTGATCGGGAAGGTCAGCCCCTCGTCCTCGGAGTCGCGCCACTGCGTCGGGAAGTCGGCCTCGCGGATCTCCTCGGCCGTCTGGTGCGTGAGCATCGCGGGGTCGAAGGTGAGCAGGTCGGGCCGCTTCTGCCGCTCGCGCTTCCACCACTGGTCGAAGTGGGCGCCGCTGACGACCTCGCGGCCGACCCGCGCGTCGTAGAAGTCGAACAGTGTGTGCTCGTCGACGACGATGTCGCGCCGGCGGGCGCGGTGCTCGAGCTCCTCGGCCTCCTCGAGCAGTCGCTGGTTGTGGGCCCAGAAGCGATGCCGGGCGGCGCCCTGCCACTCGCCGTACACGAGGGCGTGCCGGATGAAGAGCTCGCGGGCCAGCTCGGCGTCGACCTTCCCGAAGTTGACGAGGCGGTCGGCGACCAGCGGGACGCCGTACAGCGTGACCTTCTCGTGCGCCATCACGGCGGCGCGCTTGGCGCTCCAGTGCGGCTCGGACCAGGACCGCTTCACCAGGTGGGCGCCGAGCCGCTCGGCCCACTCGGGGTCGATCGCGGCGCACTGGCGGCCCCACAGTCGCGAGGTCTCGACGAGCTCGCCGGCCATCACGAAGGCGGGGTTGCGGCCCTTGAGGGTGCTGCCGGGGAAGATCGCGAAGCGGGCGCCGCGGGCGCCGACGTACTCCCGCATCGGCCGCCTGCCCGACGGCCGCTCCCCGGGTCGCGGCTTCTCGCGCTCCTCGAGCGCGCCGATGTGGGAGAGCAGGCCGGAGAGCAGCGCCTGGTGGATGCCGTCCGCGTCGGGCTGGTCGGCCGGGTGGCCGAGCTCGATGCGCATCTCCTTGCACACCTGGCGCAGCTGCGACTCGAAGTCCTGCCACTCGCGCACGCGCAGGTAGTTGAGGTGCTCGCGCTTGCACATCCGGCGGAAGGCGCTGCCGGAGAGCTCGCGCTGCTGCCTCTTCAAGTGGCGCCACAGGTTGAGCCAGGTGAGGAAGTCGCTCGACTCGTCCTTGAAGCGCGCGTGCAGCTGGTCGGCCTGCGCCTGCTGCTCGGCCGGGCGCTCACGAGGGTCCTGGATCGAGAGGGCCGCGGCGATCACGATCACCTCGCGCACGCAGCCGAGGCGCTCGGCCTCGAGGATCATCCGGCCCAGGCGCGGGTCGATGGGGAGGCGGGCGAGGCGGCGGCCGAGCCGGGTGAGGCGGGGGCCGTTGGGTCGATGGTCTCGACTTCGCTCGACCGACCGACCCGGCTGGTCGAGCGGAGTCGAGACCCCTAGGGCGCCGAGCTCCTCGAGCAGCTGCACGCCGGCGGTGACGTTGCGGCGGTCGGGCGGCTCCACGAACGGGAAGCGAGCCAGGTCGCCCAGTCCCAGCGAGGCCATCTGCAGGATGACGCTGGCCAGGTTCGTCCGCAGGATCTCGGGGTCGGTGAACTCCGGCCGCCCCTCGAAGTCCTCCTCGCTGTAGAGCCGGATCGCGATGCCGTCGGCCACGCGGCCGCAGCGGCCGGCCCGCTGGTTGGCCGACGCCTGGCTGATCGGCTCGATCGGCAGGCGCTGCACCTTGGTGCGCAGGGAGTAGCGGCTGATGCGCGCGAGCCCCGTGTCCACGACGTACCGGATGCCCGGCACGGTCAGCGAGGTCTCGGCGACGTTGGTGGCGAGTACGACGCGGCGCACGGTCGAGGGATGGCTGCTGAAGACCCGGTGCTGCTCGGCCGCGGACAGGCGCGAGTAGAGCGGCACGACCTCGATCCGGTCTGTGATCTGCGAGACGACCTCCGCCGCGTCCCTGATCTCCCGCTCGCCGGGGAGGAAGACGAGGATGTCGCCGGGTCCCTCCGCGGAGAGCTCGCGGACGGCGTCGACGATCGCCTCGGTCTGGTCGCGCTGGACCGGCTCGCCCTCCTCGTCCTCCTCGGGCAGCTCGAGCAGCGGGCGGTAGCGGACCTCGACGGGGTAGGTGCGGCCGGAGACCTCGACGACGGGGGCGTCGAAGTGCTCGGCGAAGCGCTCCACGTCGATGGTCGCCGAGGTGATGATCACCTTCAGGTCGGGCCGTCGCGGGAGCAGGCGCTTGAGGTAGCCGAGCAGGAAGTCGATGTTGAGGCTGCGCTCGTGGGCCTCGTCGATGATGAGGGTGTCGTACTTCTTCAGCTGCCGGTCGCGCTGCAGCTCCGCGAGCAGGATGCCGTCGGTCATCAGCTTGACCCGGCTGGCGCGCGAGGTCTTGTCGGTGAAGCGCACCTGGTAGCCGACCAGCTCGCCGAGCTCGGTGCCCAGCTCCTCGGCGATCCGCTCGGCGACGCTGCGCGCGGCGATCCGCCGCGGCTGGGTGTGGCCGATCAGGCCGCCGCCGTGCTCCCGCCCGGCGCCACGGCCAAGCTCGAGGCAGATCTTGGGCAGCTGGGTCGTCTTCCCCGAGCCGGTCTCGCCGGCGACGATGACGACCTGGTGGTCGCGGATGGCCGCCGCGATGTCGTCGCGGCGGAGGCTGACCGGGAGCTCGGGCGGGTAGGAGATCTGCACAACGGGCGACATTCTCGCCCACCCGGGCAACCGGTTTCAGCGGTGGCCGACGGTCAGCTGTTGGAGGAGTCTGTGGGGCTCTCGCTGGGGGCGGGAGAGGTGTCCTCGTCGTCGGGGGTGGTCGACTCGGGCAGCTCACCGGGCGGCGCGGGCGGGAAGCCCCGCTCGTCGAACCGGCCGAACGGGCCGCCGAAGTCCGGCCGGCCGCGCTCGAAGCCCATGCGCCCGTGGTCGCCAGGGCCGTCGCCGTCCACCAGCACGCCGATCGCGGCCCCGCCGAGGCCGCCGAGGAGCAGCGCCGCAACGGTCGCGGCCGCGAGCGCCTTGAAGCCGAAGGCCCGCTCCCGCAGGCGGGTCCGCGCTGAGGGGACCGGCTGGTCGGCGTGCGCCGCCGCCGCAGGCGTGTCGGCCGGCGGCTCGGGCCTCGGGTCAGCGGGCCGGTCGGCGGGCTGGTCGGCGGGCTGGCCGGGCTGGATCGGGCGGGTCTCGTCGTGATCGCTCATGCCGACCACGGTCGCGACCCAGCCTGTGCAGGGCCTGTGCGGACCCGATGACCTCCGTGTGAGCCGCTTCGGCGGGATAGTCCGTGACGATCGGACCCTTCCGGGGCCCGGATGAGGGTCCGATCGTCACGGACTACCCCGGCACGGCACCGACCACTCGGACAAGATGGGCCCATGGACCCGAGCCGCTCCGCTGACTCCCTCACCGACGGTGCGCCGGTGCGTGAGGCGGTGCGCGCCTACGCGGCCATCCAGCCCGGCCTGCACCGGGCGACGGACCGCTTCGTCGAGCTCGTCACCACGCTCCTCGACGACGCGGGCATCAACTACCTCAGCGTCACCGGCCGCGCCAAGAGCGTCGCCTCCTTCGCCGCCAAGGCCGCCCGCACGGTCGACGGACGACCCCTCTACGCCGACCCGATGCGCGAGATCACCGACCAGATCGGGGTCCGGGTCATCACCTACGTCCACAGCGACGTCGCCGCGGTGGCCGAGGTGCTCGACGACCAGCTGCGGGTCCTCGACGACCGCGACATGGGCGAGGAGACCGCGCGCGAGGGGCGCTTCGGCTACGCCAGCCGGCACCTGGTGGTCGCGACCGACGACGCCACCGCCTCGGCATACGACGACCTCCGCGACCACGTCGCGAGCGTGCAGGTGCGGACCGTGCTGCAGCATGCGTGGGCGGAGTTCGAGCACGACATCCGCTATAAGGGCAACGTGCCGGAGGAGCACGCGCCCGACCTCGACCGGCGGTTCACGCTGGCCGCGGGGCTGCTGGAGCTGGCCGACCGGGAGTTCGAGACGATCCGCGCGCGGCTGCAGGCGGCCGCGCCCGAGACCCACCCGGCCGCTGACCCCAGCGATCCGCGGATCAGCGGGCAGGAGCTGGCGACGTTCCTGGCCGGGCAGTACGCCGACGCCGGCTGGTCGCACACCGACCACTACGGCTGGATCGCCGGCCTCCTCCTCGAGCTCGGCATCACCTCGCTCGACGAGCTCGCCGGACTGCTGACGTCGGTCGATCCGGACGCGCTGATCCGGCGGATGGGCTACAAGCACCCCACCGGCGCCGTGCGGCGACTCGACGACGCGCTGCTCGCGATCTTCGGGGAGCAGTACGTCGACCTCAAGGGCAACGCGCACCGGGTCCCGCAGCTCACGGCGCGCCTGGAGAAGCTCCGCGGTCCCGAGTCCGCGGCCTAGCGGTCCTTCTCACAGCCCGCTCACAGGCACGCCCGGCAGGATGTCGGCCATGGACCTGACCCGCCCCGACGGCTCCCCGGTGCGCGTGCTCGTCGTCGACGACGAGGTCAACATCGCCGAGCTGCTCGCGATGGCCCTGCGCTACGAGGGCTGGGAGGTGCGGATGGCGCACACCGGCCGTACGGCGGTCGCCGAGTCCGCGGACCTCGACCCGGACGTGGTCGTGCTCGACATCATGCTGCCCGACTTCGACGGACTCGAGGTGCTGCGCCGGATGCGGGCCACGCGCCCCGCCGTACCCGTCCTCTTCCTCACCGCCAGGGACGCCGTCGAGGACCGCGTCGCCGGCCTGACGGCGGGCGGCGACGACTACGTGACCAAGCCGTTCTCCCTCGAGGAGGTCGTCGCGCGGCTGCGGGCCCTGCTGCGGCGCGCCGGCGCCCACCGGCAGGAGGAGCGCAACGTCCTGGTCGTCGGCGACCTCACGCTCGACGAGGACAGCCGCGAGGTCTTCCGGGAGGGCGAGGAGATCACGCTGACGGCGACGGAGTTCGAGCTGCTGCGCTTCCTGATGCGCAACCCGCGGCGGGTGCTGAGCAAGGCACAGATCCTCGACCGGGTCTGGCACTACGACTTCGGTGGCCAGGCCAACGTCGTGGAGCTCTACATCTCCTACCTCCGCAAGAAGATCGACGCCGGCCGCGCACCGATGATCCACACGATGCGCGGAGCGGGATACGTGCTGAAGCCATGAGGACCCTGGGCATGAGGACGCTGACCTCCCGCCTCGTCGTCACGGCCGTCGCGCTCGTGGCGCTGGTCGCCCTGCTGATCTCGGTGGCGACCACGCTGGCGATGGCCGCCTACCTGCGCGGGCAGCTCGACGACGACGTGCGCGGCACCCTCATGCTCACCTTCGGCGACCGGGCGGTGCCCCCCGGGCCGGCTGGTCACCAAGGCGACCGGCCAGGCGGCCCACCTGACCGCGACGGCCAACGGCTCGGATCGCTCATTGCCGTCATCGGGTCGGACCACGTCGGGGGCGAGGTCGTCACCTCGGGCGTGGGCGGCCTCGGCTCCCGGGAGTCCCTCGACGACGAAGCGCTGACCCGGCTGAGCCGCGTGCCCACCGACGGCGAGGGGCACGAGGTCCGGCTGCCCGGCCTGGGCGCCTACCGCGTCGTCGCGGTCCAGCGCAACGGCACCCAGCTCGTCGCGGGCCTGCCTCCCGGCAACGTCGACGACACGCTCGCGTCCCTCATCACCTGGGAGATCGTGCTCTCCCTCCTGGGCGTCGCGGCCGCCGCGGCGGCCGGCACGATCGTCGTACGCCGCCAGCTGGCGCCGCTGCGGGAGGTGGCCGCCACCGCCCACCGGGTCGCGGAGCTGCCGCTGTCGGAGGGCGAGATCGCCCTCGACGACCGGGTGCCGGCGCGGCTGACCGACGAGCGCAACGAGGTCGGCCAGGTGGGATCGGCGCTCAACACCCTGCTCACCCACGTGGAGTCGTCGCTCGCGGCGCGGCACCGCAGCGAGCAGCAGGTGCGGCAGTTCGTGGCGGACGCCTCCCACGAGCTGCGCACGCCGCTGGCGACGATCGCGGGCTACACCGAGCTGGCGCGGCGGCGACCCGAGGCGACGCCGACCGCGCTGGACAAGGTGGAGTCGGAGTCGGCGCGGATGACCGCGCTCGTCGAGGACCTGCTGCTGCTCGCGCGGCTCGACGCCGGCCGGCAGCTGGCCGCCGAGCCCGTCGACCTGACCCAGCTGCTCGCCGAGGCGGTCAACGACGCGCGGGTGGTGGCGCCCGATCACCACTGGCGGCTCGTGCTGCCGGACGAGCCGGTCGAGGTGACCGGCGACGGGGCCCGACTGCACCAGGTGGTCACCAACCTGCTGGCCAACACGCGCACGCACACCCCCGGTGGCACGACGGTGACCGTGACGGCGACTCCGGACGGGCTCGAGGTGCACGACGACGGGCCGGGCTTCCCGCCCGATCTCGTCGAGCACGCCTTCGAGCGGTTCGCCCGCGGCGACGCGGCCCGGTCGCGCGAGGGCGGCGTGGGCCTCGGCCTGGCCCTGGTGCAGTCGATCGTCGCGGCGCACGGCGGCTCGGTCTCGCTGAGCAGCGAGCCCGGCGACACGACCGTCCGGGTCTCCGGCCTCCGCTGACCCGGCTCATCTGCACACGAAGCACGCGCCGAGTCGGCGCATCTGCACACGTCACACCCGCCGAGTCGGCTCGTCTGCACACGAGACCAGTGCCGAGTCGGCGCAAGTGCCGCGCAGATGCGCCGACTCGGCGGTCCCAGCGCGTGCAGACGCGCCGACTCGGCGGTCCCAGCGCGTGCAGACGCGCCGACTCGGCGGTCCCGGCGCGTGCAGACGCGCCGAGTCAGGCGAGCTCGACCAGCGTCGGCAGCGAGAGCGCGAGCAGCTCGACGACCCGGTCGCGGGTGAGGTCGCCGGGGTCGGCGGCCCAGGTCACGACGACCTCCTCGGCCATCGCCGCCCACCCGCGCAGCAGCAGCCGGGTGACCGGGGTGTCGGGGATGATCTCGCCCTGGGCGTCCTCCCGGAAGACCCGGTCGATCAGCGCGTGCCGCCCCTCCTCGTAGATCTCCCGCATCACATCGGTGCCGCCGGCGGCAGCGCGCACGAGCGAGACGTAGCCGGCGTAGTTGTCGCGCACGTAGTCGACGTAGACCCCGACCGAGGTGAAGAGGCGCTCGAGCGGCTCCCCCTCGGCGGGCGGCGCGGTCTCGGCGACGAGCTGGTCGACGGCGTGGCGCACGACGGCCTCGCGGAAGCCCTGCAGGCTGCCGAAGTAGTGGTAGAGGAGGCCGCGTGAGACGCCCGCCTCGTCGGCGAGCAGGTCGATCGTGATCGCGTCGATGCCGTGCCGGGACAGGAGGTCGGTGCCGAGCTCGAGCAGCTGGGTGCGGCGCTCGTCAGGCGACAGTCGCGTCCGGCCTGTGGCTGTGGTCACCCGCCCATCTTATTGACGATCATTCAATAGCGCCAATACGTTAGCCCCCATGAGTCTCGACACGCTCGACGGCCGGGAGGCCACGGTCCTCCCCACGCACGTCACGCACCTCGTCGTCGGCGCCGGCTTCGCCGGTGTCGGTGCCGCCATCAAGCTCGACGAGATCGGCGAGCGAGACTACCTCGTCCTCGAGAGGAGCCAGGACGTCGGCGGCACGTGGCTGGACAACAGCTATCCCGGTGCGGCCTGCGACGTCCCCAGCCCGCTCTACTCCTACTCGTTCGCGCCCAACCCCGAGTGGTCGATGTCCTTCTCCCCCCAGCCGGAGATCCAGGCCTACCTCCGCAAGGTCGCGGAGCGGGCCGGCATCCTCGACCGCTTCCGCTTCGGTACGACGCTGGAAGAGGCGCGCTGGGACGAGGACGCCCAGCTCTGGCGGATCCTCACGTCGGCCGGTGAGCTGACCGCGACCACGATCATGAGCGGCTCGGGCGGCCTGTCCGCGCCCAAGCTGCCCGACATCGAGGGCATCGAGGGCTTCGAGGGCGAGCTCTTCCACTCTTCCCGCTGGGACCACTCCGCCGAGCTCGCCGGCAAGCGGATCGCGGTCATCGGCACCGGCGCCAGCGCGATCCAGATCGTGCCGGAGCTGCAGCAGATCGCCGGCCGCCTCGACGTCTACCAGCGCACCGCACCGTGGGTGATCCCCCGCCACGACCGCGCCTACACCGGCCTGGAGAAGTTCCTCTTCAAGCGCGTGCCCGCCATCCAGCGGGTCTACCGCACGGCGATCTACTGGGGCCGCGAGCTCTACGTCCCGGCCTTCACCTGGCAGCCGCGACTCGCCGCGCCCGCCAGGAAGATGGCGCTCGCCAACATCGACAAGGGCATCTCCGACCCCGAGCTGCGCGCGAAGGTGACGCCGGACTACCAGATCGGCTGCAAGCGCATCCTGATCTCCAGCACCTACTACCCCGCCCTCGAGGCCGACAACACCGAGCTGGTCACCGACCGCATCGCCCGGGTCACCCCGACCGGCATCGTCACCGCCGACGACACCGAGCGCGAGGTCGACGTGATCGTGGTGGCCACCGGCTTCCACACCACCGAGCAGCCGATCGCCGAGCACATCTTCGGCCGCGGTGGCCGCTCGCTGGCGACGGTCTGGGGCGAGGCGGGGATGGCCTCCTACAAGGGCACCACGACCCGCGGCTTCCCCAACTTCTTCCAGATCGTCGGCGCCAACACCGGCCTGGGCCACAGCTCGATGGTCTTCATCATCGAGTCCCAGCTCGCCTACGTGACGTCCGCGCTCCGCCGCCTGCGCGCCGAGGGCTTCCCGGCAGTCGAGCCGCGGCGGCAGGTGCAGGACGAGTGGAACGCCGACATCCAGAGGCGGATGAAGCGCACCGTCTGGAGCGCCGGCGGCTGCGCCAGCTGGTACCTCGACGCCCACGGCCGCAACACCACGCTGTGGCCGCGCACCACGTTCACCTTCCGCCGGCTGCTCAGCGACTTCGATGCCGACGCCTACGAGGTCGAGGCCCGCACCGCTCCCCTGCCGGGTCTCGACTCCGCTCGACCAGCGGGTCTCGACTCCGCTCGACCAGCCGAGGAGGTCTCCGCATGAAGTCGCTCCAGGACAAGGTCGTCGTCGTCACGGGGGCGGCCTCGGGCATCGGCCGCGCGGTCGCCGTCGAGGTCGCCCGCCAGGGGGCGCTGGTCGCGGTCTCCGACGTCGACCGGGCGGGCCTCCGCGAGACCGTCGCGCTGGTCAAGGACGCCGGTGCCCCCGACGTCCACTCCGCCCCGCTCGACGTCTCCGACCGCGCCGCCTTCGCGGCGTACGCCCGGGACGTGGTCGCCCACTTCGGCCGGGTCAACGTCGTCGTCAACAACGCCGGCGTAGCGCTGGCGGGCGACTTCGAGGACCTCGACTACGCCGACATGGAGTGGATCGTCGGCATCAACCTCTGGGGCGTGGTGCACGGGACCAAGGAGTTCCTGCCCCACCTGATCGCCTCTGGCGACGGCCACGTCGTCAACATCTCCTCGCTCTTCGGGCTGATCTCCATTCCCGGCCAGAGCCTCTACAACGCGACGAAGTACGCCGTGCGCGGCATGTCCGAGGCGCTGCGCGAGGAGATGCTCGTCGCCGGCCACCCGGTCGGGGTCACCGTCGTGCACCCGGGCGGCATCAAGACCGCGATCGCCCGCAACGCCCGCGTCTCCGACAAGCAGGACGCCGAGGCGACGGCCGACCTGTTCGACAAGAGGCTCGCCCGGATGACACCGGAGAAGGCGGCCCGGATCATCGTGCGAGGCATCCTGAAGGACCAGGCGCGCGTGCTCGTCGGCATCGATGCCCACGCGCTGCACCACTTCGCCCGGCTCACCGGCTCGCGCTACCAGGACATCGTCGCCGCGGTCGCGGGGCGCACCGTGAAGACCAGGAAGGCTGTGCTGACCGAGAAGGACCTCGACGAGTCGGTCATCCCCTGACACTGAGCCGGTCGGACTGGGGTAGAAACGCCCCATGAGCCGCAGCCTGGGGGACGCCGTGCGCGTCGAGCTGTCCAAGTGGGGCGACCGGCCGCACTGGGCCTACGACGCGGTGTGGCTGGGCGAGGACGAGTACGGCGAGTGGCTGGGGTTCCCGGCCGGCACGCGCTTCTCCCGGCCGGGCAACTCCTTCGTCGGCCAGTGGGACCACGTCGGTCTCGCGCCGGCCTCGGTCGACGGCGCGCCGCCGTGGCACCTCGCGACCTTCTACACGACCGAGGGGCCATCCTGGGACGAGCTCGGTGGCGCCGCGGTCCAGGTCTACATCGACATCGCGACCCCGTGGGCCTGGGACGGGAACGCCCTGCGTGCCGTCGACCTCGACCTCGACGTCATCCGCGGCTTCAACGGGCAGGTGATCGTCGACGACGAGGACGAGTTCGCCGAGCACCAGGTGGCCTACGGCTACCCGCCCGAGGTGGTCGCCGCCGCCCGGGCCTCCTGCGACCGGATGCTCGAGGCCGTCCGCGCAGGCCACCCGCCGTACGACGGGTGCCACCGCCGCTGGCACGACGCCCTGGCCGCGCTGAGGCGTGTCTAGCGCGGGCGGCCCTTGGCCCGCAGCGGCCCGACGAGCCGCGGCCCGGCGAGCCGGTCCTCGAGCCGGCGGGCCTCCTTCTTGAGCGGCTGCGCGACGTACTCCCCCAGGATCACGCCCGAGGCCAGCGCGATCGCCACCGAGGCGGCGGTGATCATCGCGAGCAGGCCCATCGAGGTGCCCGAGCCGCCGTCTGCGAGCAGCGACAGCCCGCGGTAGATGGACAGACCCGGCAGCAGCGGCACGATCGCGCTCACCGCCACCACGAGGGGCGGCACCCGCACGCGGCCGGCGACGGCGTAGGCGACCAGGCCGACGAAGAACGCGGCGAGGCCGGCGGCCCACGTGCGGCCGATGTCCTGGGCGATCACCAGCGCGTGGATCGCCGTCGCCCCGGAGGCGATCAGCGCGATCGGGGCGAGCGAGCGGCGGGGCGCGTAGGAGGAGAAGGCGAACGCCGCGGCCGCGACGGCCGACCCCACCACCACGATCGCCAGTCCCTCGACGTCGAGCATCCGGCCAGGGTCGAAGCGACCCACCGAGACCCCGAACAGCGCGCCGACCGAAAGGCCGCCGCTGACGCCCGCGATGATCCCCGCGGTGGCCATCATCGCCTCGATGATCCGGGCGCCCGACGTCACGTAGAACCCGGTGAGGGCGTCCTGGATGGCGCCCATGAAGCCGATGCCGGCCAGCAGCATGATGATGTTGGCGGTGACCACCAGGGACGGGTCGGCCGGCAGGTCGGTGGAGGCCACGCCGACAGCGAAGAGCGTCGCTACGAAGCCGCCCGCCACCTGCAGGTAGAACGTCGGGAGGCGCCGTCGCGACATCAGCAGCTGGAGCCGGTCGATGGCGGCGGCGGCCAGGAACGCCGTGCCGGCGACCACCACGTTGCCGCCGAGGAAGAACGCGACCGCGGCACACATGACGCCCCAGCCGAGGGTGATCGCCCACCGCCTGCGGCTGCGCGGAACGGAGACGATCGTGGCCATCTGCGAGCGCGCGAGGAAGAGATCGAGCCTGCCCGCCAGCACGTCGCGGACGAGGTGGTCGACGCGGGTGAGGATGTCGTAGTCGATGTCGCGCTGCTTGACCTGGCGCAGCAGCACGATCGGCGGCTCCTCGGGCGAGCGCTGGTAGCTCATCGAGAGACCGGTGAACGTGACGTCGGTGTCCGGCCGCCGCAGGCCGAGGTGGTGCGCCACCGACTGCATGGTGGCCGTGACGTCGGCCGCGCCCGCGCCGGAGGAGAGGAGGACCTCGCCGATCCGGAGGCACAGGTCGATCGTCAGGTTGAGCTCGCGCACCTCGTCGTCCACGCGGACATGGTGTCAGGGCCCCTCGCGGCTCGATGAGCCTAGGCTGGTCGCGTGCGCATCGACTTCCACGCGTCGCCCACGCCCACGCTCGGCGTCGAGTGGGAGCTCGCCCTCGTCGACCGGTCCAGCCGCGACCTGGTCAACTGCGCCGCCGACCTCTTCGCCTCGGCGAGCGGCCGCCTCGACGACCCCGGCAAGCTGCACAAGGAGCTGCTGCGCAACACGGTCGAGATCGTCAGCGGCGTCTGTACGACGGTCGCCGAGGCCATGGACGACCTGCGCGCGACCACGGCGACCGTGCTGGGGGCCGCCGACGAGATGGACCTCGACCTCTTCGGCGCGGGCACGCACCCGTTCGCGAAGTGGTCGGACCAGCATCTCACCGAGGGCCCGCGCTACGAGGAGCTGATCAACCGCACCCAGTGGTGGGGCCGCCAGATGCTGATCTGGGGCGTGCACGTGCACGTCGGCATGCCCGAGCGCGACCGGGTGATGGCGGTGCTGGCCTCGCTGCTCGACACCTACCCCCACCTTCTCGCCCTCTCCGCGAGCTCGCCGGTCTGGGCGGGCCAGGACACCGGCTACGCGTCCAACCGGGCGCTGATGTTCCAGCAGCTGCCCACCGCCGGGCTGCCGTTCACCTTCGACACCTGGGAGCAGTTCGAGGAGTGCATCGGCGACCAGATGACCACCGGCGTCATCGAGAGCCTGCACGACGTGCGCTGGGACATCCGGCCCTCGCCCCACCTCGGCACACTGGAGCACCGGGTGTGCGACGGCGTCTCCGACCTCGGCGAGCTGACCGCCCTCACGGCGCTCGTGCACTGCCTCGTCGTCGACCTCGACACCCGGCTGGCCGCCGGCGAGCACCTGGCCACCCTGCCGCCCTGGCACGTGCAGGAGAACAAGTGGCGGGCCGCGCGCTACGGGCTCGACGCGATCGTCATCCTCGACACCAAGTCCCGGGAGCGGCTGGTCACCGACGACCTCGACGACCTGCTCGAACGGCTGGAGCCCGTCGCCCGGCGTCTCGATTGCGAGTCGGAGCTGCGCACGGTCGCCGACATCCCGCGCCGTGGCGCGTCGTACCAGCGCCAGCGGCAGGTCGCCCACGAGTCGGGCGGCGACCTGGTCGCCGTCGTGGACTCGGTCGTCAGCGAGCTCCGCGAGTCGCTCTAGTCACTCGTGACACCGGCACGGCCCCGTCGTTGGTCGCGTGACGACCCACGCGCCGCGTCCTTCACTTTCGGTCCCGTAGACGCGAGGATCGGCCCAGACCCCGAGGAGGCCCCTGTGGCGACGCCCATCGACCCCACGTCAGCCGCGTTCCTGGTCGCGGAGAGCCGCACCCAGCCGATGCACGTGGGCGGGCTGCAGCTGTTCCGCAAGCCCGAGGGCGCCGGACGCGACTATGTGCGCCAGGTCTACGAGCAGCTGTCCGCGCCCCAGGAGATCGCGCCCCTCTTCCTCAAACGCCCGCACCGGTCGATGAAGACGGCGGGGCAGTACGTGTGGATCGAGGACGACCACTTCGACATCGAGCACCACGTCCGCCACAGCGCGCTGCCGAAGCCCGGCCGCGTCCGTGAGCTGCTCGAGCTGTGCTCGCGACTGCACGGCCAGCGGCTCGCCCACGAGCGGCCGCTGTGGGAGGCGCACGTCATCGAGGGGCTGCGCGACGGCAGGGTGGCGCTCTACACCAAGACCCACCACGCGCTCGTCGACGGCGTCTCCGCGATGCGGCTGCTGCAGAGCGTCCTGACGACCGACCCCGAGCGGCGCGACATGCCCGCACCGTGGGCCAGGCGGGAGTCCACCCGGCCGCCGAGGGAGCCGCAGGACGCGGCGTCGGTGCTCGACCTGCCGGCGTCGGCGTTCCGCACCGCCCTCGGCATCAGCGCCGAAGCCGCGGGAATGCCGGGCGCGCTCGTGCGCACCCTGGCCCGCGGCGTACGCAACGAGACCTCCGCGGTGTCCTTCTACGCACCGCGCACGATCTTCAACCAGCCGATCACCGGGTCGCGTCGCTTCGCCGCGCAGGACTGGCCGATCGAGCGGATGCGGGAGATCGGCAAGGCCACCGGCACCACGATGAACGACGTCGTGCTGGCGATGTGCAGCGGCGCGCTGCGCACCTACCTCCTCGAGCTCGACGCGCTGCCGGAGGCCGGCCTGGTCGCGATGGTGCCGGTGGGCCTGAACGCCAAGCAGGCCAACATCGCCTCCGCCGAGGGCGGCAACGCCGTCGGCTCGGTGATGGTGCAGCTCTCGACCGACCTGCCCGACCCGGCCGACCGTCTCGCCGCGATCCACACGTCGATGGTCGACGGCAAGGACGCGCTGTCGTCGATGACGCCGATGCAGATCCTGGCGATGAGCGCGATCGGCATGGCGCCCACGATCGTTTATCCGATCCTGGGGATGCACGGCATCATGCGACCGCCGTTCAACGTGGTGATCAGCAACGTCCCGGGTCCGCGGTCGGTGCAGTACATGAACGGCGCCCGCCTCGAGGGCATGTATCCCCTCTCCATCCCGATCAACGGCATGGCGCTCAACATCACCTGCACGTCCTACGACGGGAAGATGTGCTTCGGCCTCACCGGCTGCCGCCGCACCGTGCCGCACCTGCAGCGGCTGCTGGCCTACCTCGACGCCGAGCTCATCGCGCTGGAGAAGGTCGCCGGGGTGTGACACGGGCGGGCAAGCCCGCGGGGATCTCCTTGTAGCCCCCGCCGACCGCCTCGGCGACGGCCCGGAGCCGGGCCCGGGTGATGTCGGCGACCGTGGCCAGGCCGGCGACGTGGGCGTGCGACCCGGGGCGGGTCGGCTCGGCCGAGTTGACGGAGAGGCAGCGCCTGGTGCCGCCGTCCTCGGCGTTGGCGAGCGCCACGGCGTGGCCGGTGGTGCCGGAGCCGGCGAACGGGTCGACTACGACGACGTCGCTGGGCATCGTCGCCAGCACCCGCCGCACCAGCCCGGTCGGCTTGGGCGACTCGAACACCTTCCCCACCAGCGCCTTCAGCTCGGCGACCGCCGTGTCCGTGGAGCCGACCTCCTCCGACAGCCAGATCGTGCGCAGCTTCTTGCGCCGGCCACCCGGGGTGTCGCGGTGCAGCCAGTCCCGCTGGAAGACGTCGTCGCGCTCGCCCAGCCGGCCGCGGATCGTGCGGCAGACCAGGTCGTCTGCGCGCGCCTCGACGAGCGGCGCCGACCAGCGCCACACCGCGGGTGCGCCGTCGCCGAAGACCGGCCAGATCTCCCGGCTCCCCGGGAAGGGGGCCGCGGCCACGCGCCCGCTCGCCGGATCGCCGTACAGCGGGAAGTGCAGGGTGCGGGCGGTCGCGGGGTTGAACTTCTTGTTGGTGTTGCGCAGCGGCAGGTGCCGGAACCGGCGGCCGTCGGCGTGCGAGAGCGGGAAGTCGCCCTCGTCGACGTGGTCGGGGCTGCTGGCGTCGAGGACGCAGCGGCCGGCGTCGCGGGCGTAGCCCAGCAGGTATTCGTGGCTGGTCGCGAAGCCGCGCCCGAGCTGGCGGCCCTTGGGGTTGAGGTTGACGATCACCTGGGCGAGGAAGTTGGCCTCCCCGAAGACCTCGTCCATCAATAGCCGCAGGTGCGCGACCTCGTGGTCGTCGATGCTGACGAAGATCGCCCCGGTGTCGGCGAGCACCTCACGGCAGGCCTCGAGCCGCGGCCGCATCATCGCGACCCAGGCGGCGTGGCTGCCGAAGGTGTCGGCGTAGGCGAAGCCGTTCCCGGTGTTGTACGGCGGGTCGGTGACGACGAGGTCGACCGAGCCGGGCGGCAGGGTGGCGAGCACGTCGAGGTTGTCGCCCTCGACGAACGTGTTCCACACGCTCGAGCTCCAGCGGGCCGCCACGCCCGGCACGATAGCTTCCCCATCGGCCACCGCGGCACCTTTACATTGGAGCGCGTGTCCGCGCCCGCTCGTGCCCCTCTCCGCCTGATCCCAGCCACCCTGGCCGCCTCGGTAGCCGCTGCCCTGGTTGCCGGCTCGTTGGCGGCCGGCCTGCTGACCGCCCCGTCGGCCGGGTCCGCGCCCAGCGGCGCCGCGGCCGCGTCGTACGGCCCCGCCCCCGGCGCCGGCGACGGTGACCGTCCCGGCCGCCTCACCCCCGCCGAGCGCCGCGCGCTCCAGGACCTCGGCACCGTCTTCCGCCACCCCGGCCAGACCTCCGACGGCAAGCCCGGCCGCCTCGCGCCGCGCCGCGCCCAGGGGCGCACCTGCGTCGACTCGCTGCTGTCCGAGCAGACCTACCAGATCGCCCCCGGCATCACGATCCGCGAGTGGGACCAGTCGCAGCAGGTCACCGACCCCGCGTGCCGCGGCCCGGTGCGCCTCAACCTGCTGACCGTCGACCTCAACGCCGCCGACATCGGCTTCGACTACCTCGGCCCGAAGTACGTCGCCAAGCGCAAGCCGCTGAGCCGGATCGCCGCCCCCGAGGGCGTCATCGGCGCCGTCAACGGCGACTTCTTCGACATCTCCGACACCGGCGCCCCGCTGGGCATCGGCGTCGACCGCGAGCGCGGGCTGCTGCACGGAGCGAAGGACGGCTGGGTCGACGGCTCGGTCGGCAACGCGACCTTCTGGATCGACGACACCGGCCCCCACGTCGGCGCGATGGCCGCCAAGGTGAAGCTGAAGCAGCACCCGAAGTGGCCGATCACCAAGCTCAACGCCCCGACCGTCCCGCCCGGCTCGATCGGGCTCTACACGCCCGAGTGGGGCTGGACCAAGGGCTACTCCGTCACCGACGGGCAGAAATACGTCCGCGAGGTCGTGATCGTCGACGGCAAGGTGCGCTCCAACCGCCCGCTGCTCTCCAAGGGTCGCAAGATCAAGGGCCAGGTCCTCGTCGGGCGCGACGGCGCGGCGCGGCAGCTGAAGCGGCTACGCGTCGGCCAGCGCATCTCCTTCAAGACCAAGGTCCAGCCGGGCGCGCAGGTGGCGATCAGCGGCGACCGCCCGATCCTGCTGGGCGGCATCCGCACGGTCATCAACGACACGGTGATGCACCCGCGTACGGCGCTCGGCGTGGACGTCGACGGCCGCAAGCTCTTCCTCCTGGTCGTGGACGGCAGGTCGACCGCCAGCCGCGGCTTCACGATGGTGGAGCTCGCCAACACCCTGCAGCAGCTGGGCGCCGACGACGCGCTCAACCTCGACGGCGGCGGCTCCTCGACGCTCTACTCCCGCCTGCTGACCGGCGAGATGGGCCTCGTCAACGAGCCGTCCGACGGCCAGGAGCGCAACGTGCCCAACGGGTTCGGCGTCTACTACCGGGGCGCGTGGACCCCGCCGGTGCTGATCAGCCAGACGCCGGCGCCCACGACGCCGCCGCCCACGACGCCGCCGCCCGCCTGAGCCGACCGGCCGAGACGAGATGGCCCGCTTCACCCGGGCGGAGCTGGAAGCGTTCCGCGACGCGGTCGTGCCCGACCTGCTGGGCCCGGGACTGCGCCTGCTCTTCGTGGGCATCAACCCCGGCCTGTGGACCGCCGCGACGCAGACCCACTTCGCACACCCGGCCAACCGGTTCTACCCCGCCCTCCTGCGCGCCGGCATCATCGAGCGCCGCATCGACCCGGCCGCCGGCATGACCGACGACGACCGCGCCCACCTGATCGCCCGCGGCATCGGCATCACCAACCTCGTCCACCGCGCCACCGCCCGGGCCGACGAGCTCACGCCCGCCGAGCTCCGCGAGGGTGGCCTGGCCCTGACCGCCCTCGTCGAGCGCACTCGACCCCGCGTGGTCGCGGTCGCCGGCATCACCGCCTACCGCCAGGCCTTCGGCCTGCGCACCGCCACCGCCGGCCGCCAGCCCGCCGGGCTCGCCGGGTCCGAGCTCTGGGTGGTGCCCAACCCGAGCGGCCTCAACGCGCACCACACGATCGAGACCCTCGCCGCGGCGTACGCCGAGCCGGCCCGCGCCGCCGGCGTGCTCGGCCCTGTCGGTGGTTGAGGTGCGAGGAGCGCAGCGACGAGCCTCGAAACCACCTCACCCGGCCCGGTCGACCACGCCCTCGAAGACCTCGCCGTCCTCGACGATGAGCAGCGACCGCTGCAGCCCGTGGGCTGTCGCCAGCTCGAGGGTCCCGTCGAGCCGGTGCCGCGGCCGCAGGTAGGTCGCCACCAGGAACCGCAGCCACTGCGCCGCCACGCCGGGCAGCTGGGCCGACCCCGCGCCGGGCACCAGCGCGAGGCAGCACCCCTCCTCGCACGGCCGCCACGGGCAGGGTGCCGCGGGGCGGCCCGGCCAGCGGACCTCGGCGACGGCGGCCAGGAGGTACGCCGCGTCGTCGGGCTCGAGCGTCGGGGTGATCCGCAGGTGGTGGTGCATGGACGGACCATTCCCGCGCCGCGGCGTACTCCAACCCCCTTCCGCGCGGCCTGTGGACGAGCGGTGCCAGCGCGCCCCCGCCGTCGGTGGGTGAGGGAACGCGGCCGATAATGGCGGTGCCAGAGCGTCTGGCGGCCAGGCCAGTACGTCGCGACGAAGGCGAGTCATGACCGATCCTCAAGGGCAACCGAGGCCCCGCCGCCCGCGGCACCTGATGGACCCCGACGCCCCCCGGCAGCCACGTGACTTCGACCGCGAGATGAAGAGCCTGTCCCGGGTGCAGCGCTGGGTGATGTCGGCGCTGGTGGTGACGACGCTCTTCCACCTGGCCGCCGGGCTCGTGATCGCCGCGCTGTTCCTGGACGACCCGCGACCCGGCGCCGAGATCGGCCTGTGCGTGATCGCCGGCGCCTTCGGGGTGATCGCGATCGCGATGGGCTTCGTGATCCACAAGAGGAGCCCGTTCACCCCGTGGCTCGCCCTCGGGCTGCTGCCGACCGTGATCGGCATCTGGCTCGTCAACCGCTGAACCCCGGCACGCCTTGGCGCCCGCACGGATAATCGCAGGGTGACCGAGCCGCCGCCCTCCGAACGCGAGCGGCTCCGCCGCGCCCGCGAGCTGGAGGAGGCGATGCGTGAGCTCGACCGCCTCGACCGCGAGCACGGGCTCGGTGCCATGCCCGGCACGACCGGACCCGGCCTGACCACGCCCGAGGCCCGCCCGCGAGGGGCCGGCTCCAGCCCGGTCCTCGTCGGCCTGGTCGTCGTCGGCGTCGTGCTCGCCGGCCTGCTGGCGCTGCGCCCCGGCGGCGACCTGATGACGGTCGCCCGGATGCTCGGGATCGCGCCGGAGATCTATGCCAACCCGCCCGAGTTCACGCCCGGCCAGGGCGAGTTCAGGTTCCTGCGCACCCAGAGCGGCCGGGCGGGCTCGGCCGACGGCGAGCCGGTGGGCTACGACCCGTGCACGCCGATCGAGTACGCCGTGAACCCCGCCGGCGCCCCCGACGGCTGGTCGGAGCTGATCGAGACGGGCATCGAGCACACCGAGTGGGCGACCGGCCTCGACTTCCAGTACGTCGGGGAGACCGAGCTGCGGCCCTTCAACGACCTGCAGCACGACTTCATCGCAGCGAAGGACCAGCCGGTGGTCATCGGCTTCGGCGACGCGAGCGAGTTCCCCGGCCTCGCCGACGACGTGGCGGGCATCGGCGGCAGCGTCGCCTTCACCGGCGGCGGCGCCGGCCCGGGGCGCACCTACTTCACCACCGGCTCGATCGCCCTCGACGTCGACATCTTCACCGACGACGCGCACCCCGCCGAGCTGCAGGCCATCGTCGACCACGAGCTCGGACACGTCGTCGGCCTCGACCACGTCGACAGCCCCGCCGAGCTCATGCACGCGACCAACCTCGGCCGCACGACGTACGGCGAGGGCGACCTCGAGGGGCTCGCCCGCCTCGGCTCGCTCCCCTGCCGGTGACGTAGTCCGGTCTGGCTCACTCCGCCGGCGCGTCGAGCCCCTCGGGCGTCAGCTGCCACACGCCGGGCTGCCCCCGGGTCATCAACCCGTCCGAGACGAGCGCCTGGCGCGCCCGCCGCGCGGCGTACCTCCACCGCAGCTCCCCCTCGGGCGTCAGCTGGCGGTCGCCCTCGAGGAGTACGCCGTCGAGCCGGGCCTCGAGGGCCGCGAACACGTCGTCCTGGTCGAGCTCGCCCCCGGCCGCCTGCAGCACCTGCACGATGTGCGGACGCAGCACCTCGGGCGGCTGCCAGCGGCGCGGGGCGCGGCGCACGGGCGTGCTGGGCTTGGCGGCCGCGGCGCGAGGCGCGCGCGGAGCACGCACCGGAGCAGCCTTGGGTGCGGGCGGTGGCGGCGCGGGCATGCCGTGCACGCAGGTGGACAGGGGTAGGTCGCACAGGTCGCAGTAGTCGCCGCTCATCGGGGCCACCGTATCCCGCGCCATGATGGACCCGTGAGCGCGGACGAGTTCACCCCCTACGACACGTCGCACCTGGGTGCGGTCGCGGTGATGGCGCTCGGCATCGTGGCGCTCCTCGTCGCCGCCCGACGGCTCGACGACCCCGGTGACCGCCTGGGCAAGGCCCTCGCGATCGCAATCCTCGCGACGACGCTGCCCCTGCAGGCCCTCTACTTCACCGCCGGCTACTGGAACCCCCAGACCACCCTGCCGGTCCAGCTCTGCGACCTGGCGTCCCTGGCCGCGGTCTACGCGCTGTGGACCCATCGCTGGTGGGCTACCGCGCTCACCTACTACTGGGGCATCACCCTGACCAGCCAGGCGGTGATCACGCCCGACCTGGCAACGCCGTTCCCCGACCCGGTGTTCCTGCTCTTCTGGGCGATGCACATCGGCACCATCTGGGCCGCGGTGCACCTCACCTGGGGGCGCCACGTCCGGCCGAGCTGGCGTGGCTACCGGTTCGCCGTCGTCACCACCGCCGTGTGGGCCGTCGCCGTCTTCTGCTTGAACGTCGCGGCCGGCACCAACTACGGCTACCTCAACGCGAAGCCGTCCAAGCCGTCGGTCCTCGACCTCCTCGGCCCGTGGCCCTGGTACGTCGCCGCAGAGGTCGTCATCATCCTGGCCGTCTGGGCGCTGCTGACCTGGCCGTGGGAGCGTCGGGTCCGGCCGGTCGAGCGAGAGCGCGTCGGCACCGCTGGGCGATGAGGGACGAGGTTCCACCCCGCTGGTCGAGCGAAGTCGAGACCCACCCCGCCGGTCGAGCGAAGTCGAGACTTCCCGTTGGTTGAGGAGGGACGCAGTCCCGTCACGAAACCACCTGCTGCGCCTGCAGCTCCAGCGTCATGAACACGCAGTGCGGGTCGAGCGCATACCCACCGAACGGCCCGCACTCCACGAACCCTCGGGATGCGTAGAGCGACCGCGCGGGCGCGAAGAAGTCCTGTGTCCCGGTCTCCAGGCTGACCCGCGCCCAGCCGCGCGCCCGCGCCTCAGCCAGCACGTGGTCGAGCAGCGCCGCCGCGACGCCCTGCCGGCGGGCCGCCGTCGTCGTACGCATCGACTTGACCTCCCCGTGCCCCGGCTCCAGCTGCTTCAACGCCGCGCAGCCCAGCAGCACGCCGTCCCGCCGCAGCGTCCAGAACGAGAGGCCAGCCAGCGACACGGGGTCGAGCGCGTGCACGCTCTCGGGCGGCGACGTGGCATACATGTCCGCCAGGTGCTCCTCGAGGAGCGCGATCACATCCGCACGCAGGGGGTCGTCGAGGTCGATCTGCACGCGCCCATCCTTCCGGAGGGGGCGGCTCTCAGGCGGCGTGGGGTGGGCTGGCGTGTGGCAGGGGTGGTCCGACCAGCCGGGTGTAGCGGCCGGTGTCGTCGACGCGCGGGGGTGGTCTCCACACCGGCCTGCGGGTGATTGGGTCGAGGTGGATGGTCCAGGCGCTGTGGTGGGTCAGGGTGTGGTGCCGACGGCAGAGCAGGGCCAGGTTGTCCAGGCTGGTGGCGCCGCCGTCGGCCCAGTGCACGAGGTGGTGGGCGTCGCAGGCCT
Source organism: Nocardioides gansuensis (assembly GCF_003076135.1). GTDB lineage: Bacteria > Actinomycetota > Actinomycetes > Propionibacteriales > Nocardioidaceae > Nocardioides > Nocardioides gansuensis. The sequence goes on from NZ_QDGZ01000007.1 coordinate 356,881, forward strand.
GCGGGGTGCGGCGGCAGCCGGGGAAGGCGCAGTGCTGGTCGCGGGCGACCAGCGCGAGCCAGATCGCGGTGGTGACCAGCCGTTGGGTCCGGCCGACGTCGAGGATCTCGCCGTGGGCACCGAGCACCATCGGGATCACCTCGGCGTCACAGGCCAGCCGCCGGGTCGCGGCCACCGAGAGCCGCTGCCGGTCGGCGAGCCGGCCGGCCAGGTCACGCCCCGGTTGCCCGCCGGCCGGGTCCCGTCCGGAGCGGGTCGCGAGCCCGGCGGCGGCGGTGTCCAGGCCGGTGCGGAGCTCGTCCAGGGTGGTGGTGACGATGAGTCGGGCGGGCGCGCCGTGGCTTCCCGGCGCGGCCGGGTGGGCCTGGGCGTGCCGGCAGGTGGCGACCAGGGCGTCCCAGAGCCGGGCCCCGAACTCGCGGGGGTCGCGGCCGTCGTGGGCACACCCCGGGTCCGGGCACGGCACCGGCCGCGCCCCGGGCACGCCGTCGGGCCGGGGCCGGCCCCCGCACGCGCCCGGAACGGCCGGGACCGGCCGGGTCAGCGGCAGCAGCGCGGCCTTGACCAGCTCGGACTCCTCCACGCTGGCGTAGCCACGGATCCGGACCCCGCCCACCTCGTCGGGGCTGAAGGCCAGGAACCGCGCCTGGTGCGCGGCGCGCTCCTGGCCGGCGGTGTGCTCGGGGTCGCCGAGCAGGGTGCCGTCGGGGTCGAGCTCGGCGACCACGTCGGCGAAGCCGAGCTCGAGGTCGGAGGCATCCAGCGTCGCGGCCCGGTCCAGCAGCAGCGCCTCGGCCCGCTCCCGCCACTGCCCCTCGCGGGGCAGATGCGACGCGCAGGTCGCGATCACCCGGGCCTGGGCCTGGGAGATCACCCCCGCCGCGAGCGCGGTCCTGGTCGGCTCCAGCGCCCGGAGCCGGCCGGCGAGCCGCAGCAGCCCACCCCCATGGCCCTTCCGGCCGCCGGCGACGTGGGTCAGGAAGTCCTTGGCCGACGCCCAGCCGTGCGCGGCGGCGGCGTCGGTGGCCTCCAGCTGCTCGGCCACCGCCAGCCGGACCGAGTCCAGCCGGCGTTGGGCCTGCTCCAGCAGCACCATCGCGGCCGGCAGCTCCCCGGCGGGCACCTCGGCCCACGACACCGCGGCGAGGCCGGTGGTGGCCTCGCTGAGGGTCTGGAGCTGGGTGTCGGGATGCATGGCGTCCATTCTATTCGAAGAGGTGTTCGCTAGCAAGAACCGGTGTGTGAAAGGTGGTCTTGGTGTCGGTGAGGCCGGGACCTCGGGGATGGGAGGGCTGGGACCACTCCATCGCCGCCCGCCGACACCACCGCCGAACCGGCGCCGTGCCTGTGGACGACCCGCCCCGCAGCGCGCCTGTGGACATCAACTGGCCGGGCAACGCCAATCATGTGGATGAGCCCAGCGGACGCGAGGCGATCCGCGCCATCGTGAGCCCATGACCCACGACATCCCTCCCCTGCGCCGGCCCGAGGACATGCCCGCCGTGCGCACGCAGGCAGACCTCCACCGACACTGGCGCGCGATGATGGGCGAGCTCGGCTTCGGCCAACGGCAGCTGTGGTTCCAGTTCTTCGACGCCGATGGTCGGTGCACGCCGGTTGTCCAGCAGGTCACCGACGTGCCCGAGCTCCCCGACACCGAGATGCTCGCCAACCTGATGGCGATCTGCGACCAGCTGCTGACCGATCTGGTCCCCGACGGCAGCGTCGCGTTCCTCTGGGCGAGGCCCGGGCGGCCGGGCCTCATCGCATCCGACCGGGCCTGGGCCGCGGGGCTCGCGAAGGCGGCCGCAGACGCCGGCGTACGAAGCCACCCGGTCCACCTGGCCAACGACCATGAGCTCCGGGTCTTCGCCACCGACGACGAGATCGCCAGCGCCTGAGCCGCAGCTCGGTGCTGGAGGAGTCAGCCGTAGTGGCAGACGTATCCCAGCGTCTCGACCGTCTCGATGTCGAACGACGATGAGCCGGGCACCTCGAACGACTCCCCCGCGGCGTACTCCATCCACTCCTCCGACCCCGCGAGCCGCACCCGGCAGCGGCCGGCGTTGAGCTCCATGACCTCGGGCGCGCCGGTGGTGAAGACCAGCGAGGACGGGAAGATGACACCGGCCGACTTCCTGGTGCCGTCGGCCAGGTAGAAGGTGTGGCTGACGCAGGTACCGTCGAAGTAGATGTTGGCCCGGGGGTCGAGGGTCACGTTCTCGTAGGTCACGCGCGGGAGCGTAGCCGCCCGCCCCACGCCCGGTTGTCGGTACGCCGTGCCAGAGTGCCGACATGGACGCTGCCACGATGCTGACCCAGCTCGCGACGGTCATCGACACCCAGGACTGGGTCGGGCTGCGGGCGCTGCTGCACGACGACTTCACCTGTCGCTACGTGCACACCGGCGAGACCTTCGACCGCGACTCCTGGGTGCGCCTCAACGCCGACTACCCCGGCTTCGACCACTTCGTGCTGGAGGACTGCGTGGGGTCCGACGACCGGGCAGCCGGCCGCGCCCACGTCACGGCGTACGTCGACGAGCAGCTCCAGCACTTCGAGGTGGCCACCTTCGTCACGCTGCGCGACGGCCTGGTCGCGGACATGACGGAGGTCTGGACCGACGTCGACCAGGAGGCCCCGCCGGGCACCCGCCCGACGCCGTCGGCGTGACCTCGCCGCACCCGTTTACACCCCACCCCCCGACGCCTATCGTCCGAAGGATCAGTCGGAATCGGGAGGGAAGAAAGGAATGTCTACAGACCAGGCAGTAGAGCGCCGCACGATCCTCAAGACCGCCGCCGCCGCCTCGATGGCCGGGCCCTTCGCGGGCCTCGTGGCGAGTCCGGCCGGAGCCGCGCCCCACCCCCGGCGCACGCGCCTGTTCGAGGTGCCGGACGAGCGTGACGGCATCGTGCGGCTGCACGTGCCGAAGGGCTTCAGCTACCGCTCCTTCCACGACACCGAGACCCCGGTGTTCCTCACCGACGGCACGCTGTTGCCCGGCCGGCACGACGGCATGGGCGCGTTCCCCGGGCCTGGCAGCACGGTCGTACTGGTGCGCAACCACGAGATCAACAACCCCGTCACCCGCGGCGTTCGGCACCGGTACCCCCTATGACTCCCGTGCCGGCGGCGGCACGACCACCGTCCAGGTCACCCTGGAGGGCCAGGTCATCCGCTCCTTCACCAGCCTCAACGGCACGATGATGAACTGCTCCGGCGGCCAGATGCCGTGGGGATCGTGGGTCACCTGCGAGGAGACGGTCAACGGCCCCGACGTCGGCCCGGACTTCACCCGCACGTCCAACATCCCGCTCACCAAGCCGCACGGCTTCATCTTCGAGGTGCCGGCCAGTGTGTTCCCCGGCGAGGGCCAGGGCAGCCGTGAGCCGATCCGCTCGGCCGGCCGCTTCGCCCACGAGGCCGTCTCCTACGACCCGGTCAGCGGCTACCTCTACCTCACCGAGGACGACTTCGGCTTCCCCTCCGGCTTCTACCGCTACAAGCCCCCGACCGACCCGATGGTCGTCGGCCACCTCGAGGACGGCGGCACGCTCGAGATGCTCAAGGTCGTCGGCGTCGACAACGCCCATCTCGAGGCGGAGCAGGAGCGCAAGGCGACGTACGGCGTGGAGTGGGTGCCGATCGCCGACCCGGCTCCCGACTTCCCCTACACGCCCGGGGAGACCGCACCGACGAGCAACGACACTGCGATCACGTACGTCGCGCGCCAGGGCTGGCAGCAGGGCGCGGCCTTGTTCGCCCGACTCGAGGGTCAGGTCTCCCGCGACGGCGTCGTCTACTTCACGTCCACCCAGGGCGGCGGCCCGGCCGAGGCGTTCACGCCTGACACGACCGACCCGGACGGCTTCGGTGCCGGCTCCGGCCAGGTATGGGCCTACGACACCGAGGCACAGGAGCTCCGCTGTGTCTTCCAATCCTCGGGCGCCGAGGTGCTGGACATGCCCGACAACATCACGACGTCCAATGACGGCACGCTGGTGCTGTGCGAGGACAGCTCGGGCGACAACTACCTCCGTGGCCTATCGAAAAACGGCAAGCTCTGGGACATCGCCCTCAACCGCCTCCTCAGCGCCTCGGGCGAGCCCCGCTTCGGCGAGGAGTTCGCCGGGACGGCGTTCAGCCCTGGCGGCGAGACGCTATTCGTCAACATCCAGGCCCGCCAAGGCATCACCTTCGCGATCTGGGGGCCCTGGCACAGGATCGGCGTCTGACCTGTCGCTGGTCGAGGAGGGACGGTCGCGGTCGGTGGTCGAGTAGCCGACCGAGGAACGAGGGAGGCGTATCGAGACCCTCAGTCCGCCAGCGTCCCCGGGTCGTCCGGCACGTCCACCGAATGCCTGCGCAGCGCCTCGAGCGGGATCACTTCGAGCGCCCGCTCGTTGGTCGACGCGAGTACGACGGGCGCGGCGGCGCCGTCCTCCAGTGCCTGCAGCCACCGGGCAGCGACGACACACCAGCGGTCACCCGGCTGCAGCCCGGGGAAGCTCCACTCCGGTCGCGGGGTCGACAGGTCGTTGCCGACGGCCTGCTGGTGCTCGAGGAACTCCTCCGTCATGACCGCGCACACCGCGTGCAGCCCCACGTCCTCCGGGCCGCACGTGCAGGTGCCGTCGCGGTAGAAGCCGGTCACCGGGTCGACCCCGCACGGCTCCAGCGGCCCGCCCAGGACGTTGCGCTCGGTCATGCCAGCCAGCCTATTGCCCGGCGCTCGCGCCCGACTCACGCATACCGCGCGACGAAGTTCGTGAGGATCCGCGGCGGCCAGGTGACCAGCTCCTGGCTGACCCGGCTGATGATCTCGTCCATCGTCTCCGGCGGGTAATAGCCGTAGTGCTGGTAGACCTTGATCCTCGTGACGATGCCGTCGACGTCGAGCTCGGGGTGGAACTGGGTGGCATACAGGTTCGTCCTGACCCGGAACATCTGCACCGGGCACGCGGGGGACGACGCCAGCAGCACCGCGCCGGGCGGCACGTCGCGGCAGGCCTCCTTGTGCCCGACGAAGGCGTCGAAGGTCGCGGGCATCCCCGCCAGGACGGGGTCCTCCCGGCCCGCCTCGGTCAGGGTGACCGGCACGACGCCGATCGGCTCGCCGTACGTCTTGTCCACGATCACGCCCTGGTGAACGCCCAGCGTCCCGACGCCGTAGCACGCGCCGAGGAACGGGAAGTCGCGCTCGACGAGCGTGTCGAGCAGCGTCCGCAGCTCGGCCTCCACCCGCAGCTGCACGGCGGACTTGGTCGGCGCGCTCGCGTCGAAAGGTCCGCCGCCGAGGATCACGCCGGAGTACGACGCGAGGTCGAGGGCCGGCATCGGAGCCGACTCCAGGCGCACCCGCTGCAGCGACCCCTCGTCGAGCCCCGTCCACCGGAGCATCGCGTCGTACTCGTCGTCTGCGGCCTGGTCTTCGGCGCGGGTGGCGAGCATGAGGAACGGCTTCACCGGGCCATCGTCTCCCCGCCGACCGGCTGTTGGGCGCCGTCTCAGGCCTCGACTCCCGGAGCCATCACAATCGAACCGACGGCATGCCGACCTTGTCCGGGTGGGCGGCTCCGGTGCACAGAAGTCACCGATTTCGGACGTGTTCTCGCTTGGGTGGCCACCTAGAATTTGAGGCATGACGACGTACGGGGCTCCGCCGGGAGATGGGGGCCTCGACGCGCTGTTGGAGGGCTCGCCCGATCCCCACGCGCACACCTCGGCCGCGGCCGAGACATCCTTCCTTCTGGGCCTGGTCGCTGCGGCCTCCGCCCCCTTCTCGGTGATGCACGCGGTCGCCCTGGTGACCGGTGCCGCCGCCATCCTGCTCGGGCTCGTGGGCCTGATCCGGACCAGCCGGCCCGACCTCGCCGGCACCGCGCTCACGCCGGCCGGGCTGATGCTCGCCGTGGTCGCTTTGATTACGGTCGGGCTGCGCTACCTCGGCGTCGACACGGCGTACGGCGACGACGCGCTGCCGACCATCCGCTCCTGGCTGGACACGCTCAACGGCAGGCTGCCGCGACCCTGACGGCCGACCGTCCGCCGTGACGTCACACGAGGCGGGACAGCGCCTCGCGCAGCACGGCCAGGCTGTCGGCGATCCACGGGAGCTCCTCCGGCGTCTTGCTCGCCAGGGCCTGCCAGCGCTGGTCGTCGTCGCGGCCGTAGAGCATCGGGGGGGCCACGCGCAGAGCCAGCCGCTCGGGAAGGTCTCCGAAGGCGACCCCGGGGAGGGTCGCCACGCCGTGCTGGTCGAGGAGGACCCGCGCCAGGTCCGCACTGGTCCCGATCCCACTGGCCGCGAGCTCGTCACGCCTGCCGGCGAAGTCGGGATAGAGGTAGAACCCCGCGGTCGGCGGCGCGACCTCGGCACCGGCCGCGGTGAAGATCCCGGCGACCGTCCGGGCGATCCGGCCGTGCAACGCGCGGCTCGCTTCGACGTGTGGCGCGAGCTCCGGGGGCTCGGTGAAGGCCCAGGCTGCGACCTGCTGCACCGGCTGGGCCGGAGCCGACCAGATCTCGCTCGCGGCGACCGTGACCTGCCGGCGTACGGCCTCGTGGCGCTCGGGGATGCGCGCCGCGCCGATGCGCCAGCCGCCGAGCGCGAGGCTCTTGCTCAGCCCGGTGGTGGTGATGGTGCGGTCGGCCAGCACCTCGGCGGGCGTTAGCACCTCGGTGTCGCCGTGCACGAGGTCGAGGTAGATCTCGTCGGAGATGATCGCGAGGTCGTGCTCCTCCGCGACCGCACACAGCTCGCTGATGACGTCGGGCGCCGCGACGGTGCCGGTGGGGTTGTCGGGCAGCGTGACGAGCACGGTCGTGGCGGGGCGGCCCTCCGCGCGGAGCCGGGCGGCCTCGGCGCTCAGGCGCTCGGGGTCGGGTACGCCGCCGTGCCCCGGCAGAGTGGGCACCAGCAGCGCCTCGTGTCCGAGCAGCGCGGCCTGCGCGGCATAGCTGACCCAGCAAGGGCGCGGCAGCAGCACCGGGCCACCGAGTGCCTGGAACAGCGCGTAGAGCAGCGGCTTGGAGCCCGGGCCGCAGACGACCTCGGCCGCGGTGGTGGCGACGCCGCGGCGGGTCCAGTAGCCGGCGACGGCCTCGAGGAGCTCGGGCGCTCCGGCCACGGGCCCGTAGTCGCCCCGGTGGGCGCTCTGGGCCAGCCGTCGGACGAGCTCCGGGTGCACCGGGATGCTGGCCTCGCCGAACCCCAGCGCGACCGTGTCCAGCCCCGCCGCACGGCGGCGGGCGATCTCCTGGCTGATGGCGAGGGTCGGCGACACGGGCATGCCTTCAGCCTACGGAGCGGCGCTCTACCCCGCATGGCTGCGATTCGGTGGTTGAGGTGCGAGCGCAGCGAGCCTCGAAACCACTCACTCTGCTAGGCGGTGGACACGGTGAACACTTGAGACAGGACGCCGACGACTGTCGCCGGTTCTCCCTCGTTTGTCATCACCCCATGCCAAGCTGCCGTCGTGCATCAAGGCCTCTACGAGTCGCTCCTCACGACCGCGCTGTCCCAGGACCTCGAGACCCTGGACGCGGTGGCGACAACGATCGAGAAGGTCGACCCCGCAGACCAGCCGCACGTGCTTGCGCGCCATGTCGCTGCTGCGCTCACCCGCAAGCTCGAGAGCGTCAAGGACCCTGCGTCCCGCCTGGCCTTGGTCAACGACCTCGTGAGCCGGCTGGGTGAGCATCCCGAGCAGGTCGTTGAGCCCGCACGTCAGCTCCTCGCAATCCAAGGCCAGAAATCCAGACGGCCAGCGACACCCCTTTCAGATGCCGCGCTCCTCACGAACACCCGAGGCGAGCCGACCCTCGGCGCAGAGCTCAAGTCAGAGATCGATACCTCGGACGAAGTCGACCTGCTCTGCGCCTTCGTGCGCTGGTACGGCCTTCGCCTCCTCGAGCCGGAGCTGGCTCGTCTGCGCGAGCGTGGCAAGCCGCTGCGCGTCATCACGACCACGTATATGGGATCCACCGAGCGCCGGGCTCTCGACCGCCTCGTTCGCGAGTACGGCGCGGAGGTGCGGATTCAGTACGACGCGCAGCGCACTCGGCTCCACGCCAAGGCCTGGATGTTCCGCCGCTACACCGGCTTCGACACGGCGTACGTCGGGTCCTCCAACCTGTCACGCGCAGCCCTGCTCGACGGCGTGGAGTGGAATGTCCGCCTCTCCAAGGTCGCCACTCCGACGCTGCTTGAGAAGTTCCGCGCCACCTTCGACACCTACTGGCATGACTCGTGCTTCGAGCCCTACCACCCGGACCGCGACGCGGATCGGCTCGACGACGCCCTCAACGAGGCGGCCGGGCGCACGCAGCACGATCGCGTCACAATCAGCCTGTCCGGTCTCGAGGTGCGCCCTTTCGCGTACCAGCAGGAGATGCTCGAAGCAATCCAGGCAGAGCGCACACTGCACGACCGGCATAGCAACCTCGTCGTCGCTGCAACCGGGACCGGTAAGACCGTCGTCGCGGCCCTCGACTACCGCCGACTCTGCAAGGACGGCGACCGCCCAAGCCTCCTGTTCATCGCCCATCGCAAGGAGATCCTCGAGCAATCGGTGCGCACCTACCGAGAGGTGCTGGCGGACGGCGACTTCGGAGAGCTGTACGTCGGCGGCGCGAGGCCTGAGCGTTGGCGTCATGTCTTCGCCAGCGTTCAGTCCCTGACCAGTCACGGCGTCGACCGCATCCCTCCGGACGCGTTCGACGTGGTCGTCATAGACGAGTTCCACCACGCCGCCGCCCCGACGTACCGCCGGATCATGGAGCATCTGGCGCCGCGCGAGCTCTTGGGGCTGACGGCCACGCCGGAGCGCGCGGACGGCACGCACGTGATGGACCTCTTCGGAGGCCGCATCGCCGCGGAGCTGCGCCTGTGGGACGCACTCGGCGCGGATCTGCTCTGTCCCTTCCACTACTTCGTGGTCTCGGACGGCACGGACCTCCGCGATGTGACCTGGTCGCGTGGCCGCTACGACGAGCACGAACTCGAGCAGCTCTTCACGGGCAACAAGGCTCGCGCCGCGATCGTGCTCAACCAGTTGCGCGACAAGATCCTGGAGCCGGGCGCCATGCGCGCCCTGGGGTTCTGCGTCAGCGTCGCGCATGCGGAGTTCATGGCGCGGTGCTTTGTGGAGGCCGGCATCCCGGCGCGTGCCGTCAGCGGACAGACCAGCGCAACGGATCGTGCTCAGGCACTTCGAGACCTGCGTGATCGCCGCATCAACGCACTGTTCGCGGCCGACCTGTTCAACGAAGGCCTAGACCTGCCCGACGTCGACACCGTCCTGTTCCTTCGCCCCACCGAAAGCGCCACGATCTTCCTGCAGCAGCTCGGCCGCGGCCTCCGCCGCACCCGCGACAAAGCTGTCCTCACCGTGCTCGACTTCGTCGGGCACCACCGCAAGGAGTTCCGCTTCGACCAGAAGCTCCGCGCCCTGACCGGGGCGACACGGCAGGGCCTGATGCGCGAGATCGAGCGCGGCTTCCCTTTCCTGCCGTCGGGCTGCCAGATCGTCATGGATCGCCAGGCCCAGTCGATCGTCCTCGACAACATCCGCAGCCAGGTGGCTCAGCGCTGGCCGCAGATCGTCGCCGAACTTCGTTCGTACGGCGATCACGACCTGGGCAGCTTCCTCGCCGAGTCCGGTCTCGAGCTGGCCGACATCTTGCGTCGCGGCAGCCGCTCGTGGACGTCTCTTCGTCGCGAAGCCGGGCTTTCGACTCCTCCCGGGTCTCCCGCCGAGGCTGCTCTGCTCAAGCGGGTCAGGGCATTCGCGCACGTCGACGACCCACTTCGAGCCTCGTCGTACGGTCGACTGCTGGCCGATCCTGATGTTGACTTCGATGCGCTGAGCGGGTCAGAGCGCCGACTCGCGGAGATGCTCTTCTTTTCCGTGTGGCCGGACGGCGGCGGGTATGGCTCGGTCGAGTCAGGCCTTACAGCTTTGGCAGCCGACCCCGCACTACGCGCCGAAGCAGGCGCCGTGGTCGACCTGGCCTTCGACCGGGCGCGACACGAGCCCCTCCCCCTCACCGGCTCGTTGACTGGAGTGCCACTGATGGTGCACGCGCGCTACCAGCGGGAGGAGATCCTCGCCGCGCTTGGCTACGCGAGTCTCGAGCGGAAGCCGACCAGCGTGATGCAGGGCGTCGCCTATTCGGCGGAGACGAACACCGACATCTTCTTCATCACCTTGAAGAAGTCCGAGGCCGACTACTCGCCGACAACGATGTACCGCGACTACCCGATCAGCCCGACGCTGTTCCACTGGGAGTCCCAGTCGACGACGACCGTGGCGTCGCCCACTGGGCAGCGATATCTCTTGGGGAGCAGCAACGTCCTGCTCTTCGTGCGTCAGGAGGCCGACAACGAGTTCGGGACCGCGCCCTACCTCTTCCTCGGGCCGGCGCACTGCGTCTCGCACGTGGGCGAGCGTCCGATCGCGATCACCTGGCAGTTGGATCACCCGATGCCTGCGGAGTTCTTCGCCGACGCGACCGTGGCTGCCGGCTGATCCAGCCAACAGACGTACGGATCGGCCAGCCCCGGGGTCCTTAACCCAAGGCGCCCCGGGAAACGAGCGTCACTCCGGCTCCCTTCTGTTGTCAACCGGTGGTTTCGAGGTCCCTCTTCCGGGTGGGCGGTCGTGGGCGTAGCGTCGTGGTCGCGGGTCCGGGAAGTGGCTGATCCGAAGTGTCGATGAGCGGGTGAGAGTCGACCGCGCTGGATTCTTGAGACGCCCCGCAGTGCCC
>NZ_QDGZ01000008.1 GCF_003076135.1 Nocardioides gansuensis
GGGCACTGCGGGGCGTCTCAAGAATCCAGCGCGGTCGACTCTCACCCGCTCATCGACACTTCGGATCAGCCACTTCCCGGACCCGCGACCACGACGCTACGCCCACGACCGCCCACCCGGAAGAGGGCCCTCGAAACCACCGGTTGACAACAGAAGGGAGCCGATGTGTCACTCGTCCTGTCACCCTGATCGACCGGTTGGGTCGGGTCCATGCCATGCATCGGGTGCCCAAGCGTGTCATCCGACAGTTGATCTGCGACCTGGGTCTGCCACCTGATGCGCGACAAATAGACCGGCACTCAACGCGGCAACTGAGTGCGTCTCTGACGGCAATCCGAGTTCCGTCATGTCAGGCCGATGAGAAGACTGGCCAGTTGCCGTGGTGCGGTGACGTGCGCCGCGTGGCCTGCTGCCAACTCTACAAATTCCCAGTCCTTGTCCGCACGGATCCGTTGGACATAGTCGGGAAGCTCCTGCCCCTCCTTGCCCTCGGTGTGCAGCACGTACGTCTGGCGGAAGGGCGGTGCAGCGGCGGTCAGGCGCAGCGGCTGCGTGAAGGTCCGTAATGGCTGTGGCACCATTCGCGACATCGCCCACTGCACGTCCGGGTCGAGGTCCGGAGGCAACGGGTCCGGCAGCGGCGGCGGGATGCGCCAGCCCTGTCCGTGTAGTTTTGCGGACTCCTCGTATGTCGACCTCTCGTCTGGCGGCAACAGATCCATCACTGTCTCGCCCTCCCGAGGAACCTCCGCGTCGAGGTACACCAACCGGGCGACGCGCCTCGGCACGCGGTCTGCCGCGCCCGTTATCACTGGTCCTCCGTAGCTGTGGCCAACGAGGATCACCTCGCGGAGATCTTCAAACTCCAGCGTGCCGACGACATCGCGGATATGCATCTCGAGATCGACCTCGGGGCTGGCCAGGTGGGCGCGCTCCCCGAGCCCGGTGAGGGACGGCGTGAAGACGTCATGCCCGTCATCCCGCAGCAGCGGGCGGATCCATCTCCACGCATGGGCCCCGGACCAGGCACCGTGCACGATCACAAGGGTCGCCATCCCGTGTCCTCCTGGTCAGCAGGATCGCGCCCGATGAGCCGCGCAGCAAGGGATCTCACGGGATGCCGATGCTGAGCATCCCGGCGAAGGATCCACGGCCTGACTCGATCAATCGCCGCCCGCGCAGCGGCATGTCCGTGCGTCTCCGAGCGAGCCCGGTTCGGCAACTGACCACAAACGCCCGCTGCGCCTGGAGCCCGGTCACTGCAGGCCGTGTTCGTACGCGTAGGCGGTGGCGGCGGCGCGGCTGGCCAGTCCCAGCTTCGTGAGGATGTGGCCGACGTGGGTTGCCACGGTCTTCTCGCTGACGACGAGACGCTCGGCGATCTGACGGTTGGTGAGCCCCTTGGCGATGTAGGCCAAGACTTCTTCCTCGCGGCTGGTCAGACCGCTCGACGGCCGGGGTGCGAGGTGCAGACCAGCCCGGGCAGCGGCTCCGTCGCGGACCGCGTTGAGGCGATCGAAGACCGGGATGGCACCGGCGAGCTCCATCTCGGCACCGTCGTCGTCACCCACTGCTCGGCACGCGGCTGCGATCAGCATCCGCGTGCGGGCAGCCTCGTAGGTCGCGTCCAGCGAGCGCCACCCGGCCAGCGCTCGCCGAAGGGCGGACAGCGCGGGTTCGGGCTGATCCTCCGCCAGCAGCACGGCGCCCAGGACGTGCAGGTGCAGCGCGGTCGGCAGAGGCCGTCCGAGCATGCCGGCCACCGTGCCAAGCTCGTCGGCGGCAGACCGCGCGGCGGCGACATCACCGTTGGCGAGGGTGATCTCGACGTAGCCGGCAACCAGTCGCGCGCGTGACATAGGGTCGCCGGCCTCGTGATAGGCCCTCCGGATGGAGGCGGCGGCCGCCTCGAACTTTCCCGTGGCCAAGCGCAGCAGCGCGAGCCCCGGCTGCGGATCGCGACCGAGCTCGCTGGCCAGTTGGAACTCAGCCTCGGCGGCACGGTCCTGGCCACGGAGTCGGTGCAGGTCGCCCTTCAGATAGGCGGCAGCGCCCAGTGCCGGGTGCCCCACCGGGTCGGCCAGACGTCGGCAAGCCTCCTCGATCTGGTCGGCTGCGGCGTCCCAGTCGCCGCGAAGGTACAGCATCTCGGCGCGATGGATCAGGCACTGGCCTCGGTACAGCATGAGCTCTGGCTGGCCGTCGACCCACCGACCCAGCGCGGCGGTCCACGTGTCGGCGCGGCGTACGTCGAACAGTTCGTGGCAGCCCTCGATGGCGGTGCAGTAGGCATCGCCGATCGCGATCGCCGAGACGTCGTTGGCCTCGATGGCGACCATCCCCTCGTCGAGCAGGGCGACCCCGTCGTCCACTCGGTCGAGGTAGATCAGGCACCTGCCTTCGCCGATCCGTGCCAGCGCTGCGAGTTCGGGGTCGTGGAAGAGGACGCCGATTTCGGCCGCCGCGTGAAACGCCTCGTACCCGGTGCCCACGTCGCCGGAAAACGTCGCGCGCATCGCCGCCGCGTAACGCAGGTAACCGCGTTCGACGCAGTCGATCTTGCGGTCGTCCAGCAGCCGCTGGGCGCGGTCGACCCAACCGCCTCCGCGCGCCAGGTCCCCGGCGTTCAACAGCGCGAAAGCCAGCCAGAAGGCGCACCGGACCGCCCGTGCAACGTCGCCGACGTGGGCGCACTTCTCGTGCGCGCTGATCCAAGCGGACCGGCTCTCGTCGCTGAGTCCGGCGAGATAGGCCGCGGACGCCAGCCGCTCGAGATCATCGACCTCGAGCGGCTCCGCGACTGCGGCCGCCGACAACTCGTCGTACGCCCGCCGCCAGGCCTGTTGGTTGAACGCCTCGCGTGCGCGCCCGATGCCGGTGCCCATGGGCTCAGTGTCGCGCGAACACGCCGCCTATGCCCAGAACGATGCCGCCTCGGCTGGCCCGGCCGCGATGAACCACATCTCGCGGATTCGACCATCGTCGAACCGGTAGACGAAGGCGTCATTCATCTCCAACGTCTGCCCGTTGCGGCCAAAGACGGCGTGTTCCCACTCCGTCCCCCATTCGTCCTCAGCCAGGCAGAACAACTGCTCGAGCTTCACATCCCCGTCGGTCAGCTCAAAGACGGTGCCAAGGGCTGCCAGCAAGCCGTCGACTCCGTAGTGGTCGCCTGCGAACGGAACCGGACCACGGCCGTGGAAGACCATGTCCTCGGTGAAGATGCGGCTTAGGGTCTCGCGGTCGTTTTCGACGATCGCCTGGGTCATCCGGTCAATGACCGCAACATTCGGGTGGCTGCTCATGATGTCCTCCATCGCTCGGGCGTGCTTATAGAGCGACGATAGGAAGTGGGAACCGGCTGCCACATCGGGCGGATTGACGATCCGCCCGCATGGAGTGGTCAGCAATTCCACTGATCTCGGCAAGAGCGCGCTCCGCGGTGAGTGAGTGCGTGGGCGAGAGGACCGAGGAGTTGGGGATCGTTGACCCAATGGGGAGGGCAGTAAACGGTCATCGCGCGAACGGCGCCTTCGCCCGTGGTCGGCTGCTCGGCGCCGTCCTACCCTGGACTCAGGGACATGAGAGATCCAGCCAGAATCGAGGCGATTCACACATGTCAGCGATCTCAGGCAACCACGGCGACAAAGACCACGTCCAAGAAGACCGCGTCCACAGCGAAGCACCCGCCGAGGGCGATCCCGAGTTCGACGAAACCGAGATCCGGGCACATTCCATGGATCCTGCAGAAGGCGCCGACGAAGACTGAGCCGCTTAGCTGCGACGAGGGCTGCGCGCTGGGTCGAACGAGGCAGGTCACCACGCGCGATTCGCGGCAGTAGCGTGCGCCTGACGCGCGAGCGGTGGGGCATGAGCGGGTCTCGGGCTCGGCTCTTGCTGTTCCAGACGCGCGATCGGGCTAGCCAGCCACCGGCGGCGACCACGCTGGGTAGTCAAACGGGTTGACGCCCTTGGGCCCTGCCGCCACGTGGGCCGAAGCGCCCGCACGCTCGAGCGCCTGGACGATGATCTCGGTCATCTTCTCGAGCATGGGAATGGGGATCTCCGACTTCGTGTCAGCCCAGATCAGAAAACCGTCGTCCGTGACGACAGGGCCGAGGACCATGTTCGGCGTGTAATACTCGCCGGTCAGCGACAGGGGCTCGTCCAGCTCGGTCCCCTCGTAGGTCACCTGCTGTAGCCGGTGAGCGGCAGCCAGGAGCGCTTGGCCGACAACGTCCTCCTCAACGACACCGTTCGCGTCCGGCCGGGCCGAAACTAGGAACCGGGGATCGCCATTGACAGTCCGAATCCCGTTCGCCTGCAGGTCGAGCAGAACCTCCTGTGGTGCGTCCCATGGGGTGCCCTGAGCGGTGACCACGTCATCCGCAGTCGTGACGATGCCCATCCCAGCCTCCGTCCTCTTGCCGCTTGCAATGCAATCACACCGCGGGCCGCGGCACTGGCGTGACGTCATCAGATCGTCCGCCTAGCACCCGATCGACGCCATCGCGGTCCCAATGCCTGGTCGGACAACTGCGCGCTCATCGGCGTGAGCGGTCGCATCTCACCGCCGTTTGCCTGCGCTCATCCCGCGAGGATGTAGTCGATGGTGAGGGCCGGTCTTCGGTGGATAGCTCGCACGCATCCGACGCTCCCACAGGCCCCGCCAGGCTCCGCTGGGAACGCGTCGCGCACTTCTTCGAACATGTCTTCGATTCTAGAGACGGGACCACCGGCAACGCTCCGCGCCAGCAAGCCACCTGTGGCTTCGATGTTTCTGGGCCGCGGCGGTGGCTGCGGGCGATCCGCAGATGGCGCACCCGTGGGCGGGGACCGGCCACACGCCGAGGCACCCACCGCGACGGCGGAGGAGATCGCGCGCGCTGGTCCCCCCGCGTCAACGGCGGGTGAAGCGGGCGATCTGGCTCTCGTACCGTCCCGCGGCCAGGCCGTCGCTGCCGCCCGCCGGTACGACGTTGCGCATCGTGATGGTCAGGCTTGACTGGTCGCCGGCGATGTCGATCTCCCAGCCCCACTCGTCGTGATAGCTCCCATGGACAGACAGCGTGCCGCCGTCCTGTTCCCCGCGCAGGATCATCGGGTTGGGGGACTGGCCCCAGCTGTCCGTCCAGGCGACGACCACTTCTCCGGAGTCGTCGGGCGATCCGGCGAGCAGCACGCCGTCCGCGGGGCCGTCCTCGGGATGGCGCCAGGTGTATCGGATCAGGAGCGTGTGGTCGGCAGCCGCCGTCTCCAGCCGCGCGGTGGCCGGCGCCTCGGCGAAGCCCTCGGAGGGCAGCAGGCGGAATCCGCACGTACCGGACCAGTCACCCACGAGCGAGGCGTAGTCCATGACGGGACTCTATCTACTCCAGGCGTTCCTGGTGTCTGGGCCGGCTGAGCGAGGCTCAGTCGATGTAGCCCGTCGCAGGGTTGATCTGGGCGAGGAAGCTCCGGATCGCATCCTCGTGCCCGGCCATGCTCTCCTCGGCACGATCGGAGCGGCTGCTGCTGAAGCCGTAGTGGTGCCGCCCGCTCACCCAGTCGTAGTGGTAGACCCCGGGCTGGTCGGGATCCGTCTTGACGTCGAAGACCTCGCCGTCGACGACGAGGCGGAGTGGCTGCTCGGGTTTTGCCATGGCGACCTCCCTGTCGACCTCCATCATCGCCCACGGCGGGATAGCCGCCGGGACCTCATGGGTACCTCACCGCGGTGAGCCCGCTCCAGATCAGACCCGTCGGCGGAGCGGTCGGCTGCCTGCTCATGATCCTGGTCTCCGTCGTGCTGTCGATCGTGCTGACGGTCCTTCTCAACCGGGGTCGCTGAGCGACCCATGAGGGCCTACCTGCTCGTGGGCGGCCGGCCGGTCGACATCGGCGGGTTGGCGGCGCGGCTCAGGGCCCTCGTCGACGAGGAGTGCGCAGAGGCCTTCCGCGAATGACCCGCGAGCCAGCGGGCGCTCACGTGTAGCGGTGGCTCTTCGCCGCGTGCCCGGCCTCGCGCGTGCAGGTGCGGCCGCTCATGTTGCGGTGGCCGCAGAGCTGCTCCTCCACGGCCTCGGGGACCGGAGCGGGGGGTGTCCTCGACCTGCTTGGGGGCCGATCTCAACGCCGGCCTCGGGGAGGCGGGGGGCTTCGTGGTGCCCGCCGTCGCTCGCGCGTAGCGGGCCTCTCGCATGGCGCGCAGGTCGTCCATCTTGCTCATCGTCGGCTCACCTGGCCGATCCTAGGCCCGCGCGGGTCAGACCGGGTCTTCGAGGGTGTTGACCATGAACTGGGCGGCGTGGGTGACGTAGTCCCAGAACTGCGCGTCCTGCTCGGGCGTCAGGTCGACGGCGTCGAGCCCGGCGCGGAAGTGGACCAGCCAGCGCTCGGCCGCGCGAGGCGTCACCGCGAACGGCGCGTGTCGCATCCGCAGGCGCGGGTGGCCGCGGTTGTCGGAGTACGTCGTCGGGCCGCCCCAGTACTGGATCAGGAACAGCGCGAAGCGCTCCTCGGCGGGACCGAGGTCCTCCTCGGGATAGAGAGGCCGCAGGACCTCGTCTCCTGCCACGCCCTCGTAGAAGACCTTCACGATGCGACGGATCGTCTCCTCGCCGCCGATCTCGTCGTAGAAGGTGCTCACGCGGACCATTGTGCTAGCACCTCGGTGCGCAGTCCCAATCGGGCGTGGAACACTCGGACCGACCGACGAACCGCGACCACAGGAGAGAACCCATGGCAGCAACCCGCACCGCTCAGGCCCACTGGGAGGGCAGTCTGTTCGAAGGTGCCGGTCAGGTGACCCTCGCGTCCTCCGGCATCGGGACGTACGACGTGTCCTGGCCCGCCCGCACGGAGGAGCCCAACGGCACCACCAGCCCCGAGGAGCTCATCGCGGCCGCCCACTCGGCCTGCTTCTGCATGGCGTTCTCGAACGCGCTGGACAAGGCCGGCACCCCGCCGACCTCGCTCGACGTCAAGGCCGACGTGACCTTCGTGCCCGGCGAGGGCATCACCACGAGCCACCTGACCGTGACCGGCGTCGTGCCGGGCATCTCGGAGGAGGACTTCGTCAAGGCCGCCGAGGGCGCCAAGGACGGCTGTCCCGTCAGCCAGGCGCTCAAGGGCGTCGAGATCACCTTCGAGGCGTCACTGGCCTCCTGATCCGTTGTCCCCGGCGGGTGGGGCCGGCACGTCCCGGTGCCAGACCACCCGCTGGGGGAATGGGATCTCGATGCCCTCGGCGTCGAAGCGGGCCTTGATCCGCTCACGCATCTCGCGGGCGACGGCCCACTGCTCCATCGGCGCGGTCTTGAGGGTGACGCGCACGGTGACGCCGTCGATGCCGAGCGACTCCACGCCCCACACCTCGGGCTCCTCGATGACGAGGCCGCGGAAGGCCTCGTCCTCCCAGAGGTCGTGCGCGACCTCCTGGAGCACCCGGCGTACCTTCACCAGGTCGGCGTCGTAGGAGACGCTCACGTCCAGGACGCTGCGCGCCCAGTTCTGGCTCATGTTGCCGACGCGCAGGATCTCGCCGTTGCGGACGTACCAGACGGTGCCGTTGACGTCGCGCAGGCGGGTGACCCGCAGGCTGACGGCCTCCACGGTGCCGGAGGCCTCGCCCACGTCGACCACGTCGCCCACGCCGTACTGGTCCTCGAAGATCATGAAGATGCCGGACAGGAAGTCCTTGACCAGGCTCTGGGCGCCGAAGCCGAGCGCGACGCCGAGGATGCCGGCGCTGGCGATGATCGGGCCGATGTTGGCGCCGAGCTCGCTCAGCATCATCGTGAGGACGACGGCGAACACCAGGCCGGTGATGACGCTGTTGAGCAGCGACCCCATCGCCTGGGCCCGCTGCACGCGGCGGGCGGCTCCGGCGGAGTCGAACGCCCGGGTGAGGCGGTCGGGCAGCACGCCGGCCTCGGCCCTGCGGACGACGCGGTCGACCAGCCGGTGCAGCAGCCAGCGGGCGACGACCCCGAGGGTGAGCAGCCCGAGCAGGGCCAGCGGTGCGCCGACCAGCCAGTCGGCCAGGGTGGCGGCCGTCTGGTTGGACGTCTCCTCGTAGACCCAGGTGCAGATCTGCTCGTCTTCGTCGCATCGGTCGGCCAGGCTCAAGTCCCACATGCCCGCCAGTATGGCGAAGTCAGGCCGAGACCCAAGCCGCGATATCGTGTGCGCCGTGACCACGCTCGACTCGTTCGCCAGGCGCGCCACCCGCGCATCCGTGCTGATCGCCGGTGTCGGCCTCGCGCTGCTGACCGCGCCCGCCCACGCCGACGTGCCCGAGGGCTGGAGCAACCCGGAGGACGTGGACTCGCTGTATGCGCTGCTGCTGCTCGCCGGCGTGCCCCTCCTGCTCTTCGTCGGCATCGCGACGCTGGTCTACCTCCCCGCGATGATGCGCGGCGAGAAGCTCACACCGGGCCCGGCAGCTATCGAGGACCAGTGGTTCGGCGGCCCGCGCCAGGGCACCCAGGAGCTCCCCGCCCCCGACGACGAGACCTCGCAGGCAGGCGGGGCCAGTGGCCGCTGGTGAGCTGCTGACCGACCAGGACCGTCAGGCCGTCGACGAGGCCATCCGCAAGGCGGAGCAGCTCGCCCGCTTCGAGTTCTCGGTGTTCGTCGGCACCGTCCAGGGCGACGACCCGCGTGCCTTCGCCACCCAGCTGCACAACCGCCTCGTCGCGCCCTCGCGCAGCATCCTGCTGATGGTGGACCCGACGGCTCGCGTCATCGAGGTCGTCACCGGCCGCGAGGTGCGTCGCCACCTCACCGACGCCGAGGTCAGGCTCGCGGTCCTCGAGATGCGGACCGCCTTCGCCGCGGGCGAGCTGGCCGCCGGCCTCAAGCGCGGCCTCGCCATGCTCGCCGAGCACGCCCGCCCGCAGCACACCCTGCACGCCGACTCCTGAACACGGCAGACGCTGAACACGGCAGACGCTGAACACGGCAGACGCCCGGTGACCTCACGGTCACCGGGCGTCATCTGGTGGGGTACGCCGCTCAGCCGGCGTCGCAGGCCTGTGCGGCGAGCGCCCGGGCCAGGTCGGCACGGGCCTCGCTGACGTAGCGCTTCGCGGCCTTGGGGGCCGTCGACGTGGCCAGCCACTCGTCGAGGCGAGCCACGACCTCGGGGGAGCAGGCCGCCCGGGGGAAGCCGAGCTCGAGGACCACGGACCCCTTGTGGAAGCCGAGGGTGTCCAGGCACGTCTCGGCGGCCTCGAGGAACTTCTCGACGTACTCGCGCGCCAGCTCCTCCTGGCCGAAGCGGAAGATCGACATGACCATCTCGCGGGACGTCTCGTTCGGCGTGGCCGGGTCGAGGATCGCGGCCCAGCCGGCGGCCTTGGCCTCGGCGGTGGGCTGCGCGACCCGGGCGGCCGCGGCCTTCTCCTTCCCGGAGATGGTGTTGTCGCGCTCGAGCTCGGCGTCGATCTCGGCCTCGCCGATCTCGCCGAGCCCCGCGAGGGCCTCGAGCAGGCCCCAGCGCAGGTCCTGGTCGACAGCGAGTCCCTCGACGGTGAACGAGCCGTCGAGCAGGCCCTTCAACTCGGCGACGGCCTGCTCGCTGTGGGCAGCGGCGGCGTAGGACCGGGCGAAGGTGAGCTGGTGGTCGCTGCCGGGAGCCGCCTCGAGCAGCAGGGTGCGGAGGCCCTGCTCCCACTCGGCGCGCAGCGCCTCGCGGTGCTCCGGCGCGGAGTAGAAGCGCACCGCCATGCCGGTCGACGCGGGGATCCGGGTGACGCCCCACGCGTCGGTCTCCTGGCCGATGTTGGCCAGCACCAGCCGCATGAAGTCCGTGGTCGGCATCTCGGCGTCGCGGGTCATGTCCCACGCCGCGCCCCACACGAGGGCCCGGGCGAGCGAGTCGTCGAGGCGGGAGAGGCCCTCGATCGCCGTACGCAGGGAGCGCTCGTCGAGCCGGATCTTGGCGTAGGCCTGGTCCTCGTCGTTGAGCAGCAGCAGGTCGGGCTGCTTGGTGCCGATCAGCTTCTCGACCTTGGTCGACTCGCCCTCGACGTCCACCTCGAGGTATTCACGGCGCACCAGGGCGCCGTCCTCACCCGCGTCGTACAGGCCGATGCCGAGGCGGTGCCGGCGCAGGGTCGGCCAGTCGGGGTGGGCTGACTGCACTACCCGGAACGAGGAGTAGGCGCCGGTCTCGTCGAGCTCGAAGGCGGGCTTCAACGTGTTGACGCCCGCGGTCTGCAGCCACTCCTGCGCCCAGGACTCGAGCTCGCGGCCCGAGGAGCGCTCGAGTGCGGCGAGCAGGTCCTTGAACTCGGAGTTGCCGTACTCGTGGTCCTTGAAGTAGTCGCGCAGCCCCGCCAGGAACGGCTCGAGGCCCACCCAGGCGACGAGCTGCTTGAGCACCGACGCGCCCTTGGCGTAGGTGATCATGTCGAAGTTGACCTCGACGGCGTGGAGGTCGACGTTGTCGGCCGCGATCGGGTGGGTCGACGGCAGCTGGTCGGCGCGGTAGCCGGTCTGCTTGCGGGCATTGGCGAAGCCGGTCCAGGCGTCGGTGTACTCGGTCGCCTCGGCCTCGCACCAGTAGCAGGCCCACTCGGCGAACGACTCGTTGAGCCACAGGTCGTCCCACCACTTCATGGTCACCAGGTCGCCGAACCACATGTGCGCCATCTCGTGGGTGATCACCGAGGCGCGGAACTCGAAGAACGAGCGGGGCTGGCGGGAGCGGGGGAGGTATTCGTCGCGCAGGGTCACGCAGCCGGCGTTCTCCATCGCGCCCATGTTGTATTCCGGCACGTAGAGCTGGTCGTACTTGCCGAACGGGTAGGGGTAGTCGAACTGCTCCTCGAAGAACTGGAAGCTCTGCTTGGTCAGCTCGACCAGCACGTCGGTGTCGAGGTGCTCCTTGAGCGACTGGCGGCAGTAGTGGCCCAGCGGGATCTCGCCGTACTTGCCGACGTAGGTGTCGAACTCCGCGTGGTACTCACCGGCCACGACGGCGGTGATGTAGGTCGACATCGGCTTGGTCTCGGGGAACCGCCACACCGCCCTGCCGCCGCCCAGCGACTCAGGCTCGGGGGTGGGCGCGTTGGACACGACGACCCAGTGGTCGGGGGCGGTGACAGTGAACGTGAAGCGGGACTTCAGGTCGGGCTGCTCGAAGGTGGTGAACACGCGGCGGGCGTCGGGCACCTCGAACTGCGAGTAGAGGTAGACGCGGTCGTCGGCGGGGTCCACGAAGCGGTGCAGGCCCTCGCCGGAGTTGCTGTAGGTGCAGTCGGCGCGCACCACCAGCGTGTTGTCAGCCTCCAGGCCGTCCAGGGCGATGCGGGAGTCGGCGTACGCCGTCGCGGGGTCGAGGCGGCGTCCGTTGAGCGTGATCTCGTGGACGGTCGCGTCGACCAGGTCGGCGAACGTCGAGGCTCCCGGCTCAGTGCACGTGAAGCGCAGCGTGGTGGTCGATCCGAAGGTCTTGTCGCCCGTCGTGAGGTCCAGGTCGATGGAGTACGACGTGACGTCCAGGAGGGCGGCGCGGGTGGCCGCCTCGTCCCTGGTCAGGTTGGTTCCAGGCATGGGGGGATCATGTCACTCGGGTCACAACGGCGACCAACCGCTGTGACATCGTGTCGGGTATGACCAAGGCCGACTTCTGGTTCGACCCGCTCTGCCCGTACGCGTGGATCAGCTCCCGGTGGATGCTCGAGGTCGAGCAGGTGCGCGACATCAACACGACGTGGCACGTGATGAGCCTCGCCTACCTCAACAAGGACAAGGACATCTCCGAGGACTACCGCAAGATGCTGGAGCCGGCCTGGGGGCCGGTGCGGGTGTGCGTCGCCGCGGAGGAGCGCCACGGCAACCAGCGGCTGCTCGACCTCTACACCGCGATGGGCACGCGCATCCACCACGAGCAGGCCGGCCTCACCCGCGAGATGGCGGAGGCGGCGCTCGCCGACGCCGGGATGGACGCCGACCTGATCGACGCCTGGGACAACGACGGGATCGACGAGGTCGTGGTGAAGAGCCATCACGAGGGCATGGACGCGGTCGGCGACGACGTGGGCACGCCGACCATCCACGTCGAGGGCGCGGCGTTCTTCGGCCCCGTGCTCTCGAAGATCCCGCGCGGCGAGGAGGCCGGCCGGCTGTGGGACGGGTGCGTCCTGCTGGCGAACGTGCCCTACTTCTACGAGCTGAAGCGCTCGCGCACGGGAGAGCTCGACTTCAGCTGACGCACCGGCTGGTCGAGCGAAGTCGAGACCACTCGGGCGCCGAAGGCCCGGCGGCGCCTGCTCACTAGGATCGAGCCATGAGTCGTGTCCTCTCAGCAGTCGCCTGGCCGTATGCCAACGGCCCGCGCCACATCGGCCACGTGGCCGGCTTCGGCGTGCCCTCCGACGTCTTCTCCCGCTACATGCGGATGGCCGGACACGACGTGCTCATGGTCAGCGGCACCGACGAGCACGGCACGCCGATCCTGGTCACGGCCGACAAGGAGGGCGTCACCGCCAGGGAGCTCGCCGACCGCAACAACCGGGTCATCGTCGAGGACCTGGCGGCGCTCGGCCTGTCCTACGACCTCTTCACCCGCACGACGACGGGCAACCACTACCGCGTCGTGCAGGAGATGTTCACGACCGTGCGAGACAACGGCTACATGGTCGAGCAGACCACGAAGTCCGCGATCAGCCCGTCGACCGGCCGCACGCTGCCCGACCGCTACATCGAGGGCACCTGCCCGATCTGCAAGTACGCCGAGGCGCGGGGCGACCAGTGCGACAACTGCGGCAACCAGCTGGACCCCACCGACCTGATCGACCCGCGCTCGAAGATCAACGGCGAGACCCCGGCATTCGTCGACACCCAGCACTACTTCCTCGACCTGCCGGCTCTCGCCGGTGCGCTGGGGGAGTGGCTCGACGAGCGCGAGTCGAGCGGCACCTGGCGGCCCAACGTCATCAAGTTCTCCCAGAACATCCTCAAGGAGATCCGGCCGCGGGCGATGACCCGCGACATCGACTGGGGCATCCCGGTCCCGGGCTGGGAGGACCAGCCCACCAAGCGGCTCTACGTGTGGTTCGACGCCGTGATCGGCTACCTCTCCGCCTCCATCGAGTGGGCCCGCCGGCTGGCCGAGACCGAGGGAAGCAGCCCGGAGAGGTGGCGCGACTGGTGGAACGACCCGGAGGCGCTGTCCTACTACTTCATGGGCAAGGACAACATCGTCTTCCACTCCCAGATCTGGCCGGCAGAGCTGCTGGCCTACTCCGGATCGGGCGACAAGGGCGGCGAGCCCGGCACGTTCGGCGAGCTCAACCTGCCGACCGAGGTCGTCTCCAGCGAGTTCATGACGATGGAGAGCAGGCAGTTCTCCACGTCCCGCGGCCACGTGATCCTCGTCCGCGACGTGCTCGAGCGCTACGGTCCCGACCCGCTGCGCTACTTCATCTGCGCCGCCGGCCCGGAGACCTCGGACGCCGACTTCACCTGGGCCGAGTTCGTGCAGCGCAACAACTCCGAGCTGGTCGCGGGCTGGGGCAACCTCGTCAACCGCACGGCCACCATGGTCGCGAAGAACTTCGGCGAGATCCCCGAATGCGGTCCCCTCGAGGAGGTCGACGAGGCCGTCCTCGCCACCGTCCGCGGCGGCTTCGGGTCCGTGGGCGCGCTGCTCGGCCGGCACAAGCTGCGTGCGGGCATCGCGGAGGCGATGCGGATCGTCGGCGAGGTGAACAAGTACCTCACCGTCACCGAGCCCTACAAGATGAAGGACGACTCCCAGCGCGAGCGACTGGCGACCGTCCTCCACGTCGCCGTGCAGTGCGTGAGCGACTGCAACACGCTGCTCGCGCCCTTCCTGCCGCACGCCGCCAACAAGGTGCACGCGGTGCTCGGAGGCGAGGGCGAGCTCATCCCGATGCCGCGGATCGAGGAGGTCGACGAGCTCGAGCCGGACAGCGGCGCCGGCCTCGTGACGTATCCGGTCATCACCGGCGACTACACGGCCACGCCGGCCTGGGAGTCGCGCGCGGTCGTGCCCGGCACGAAGGTGGACAAGCCCACGCCCGTCTTCACCAAGCTCGATCCCTCGGTGGTCGAGGAGGAGCTGGCCCGGGTCAGCGGCTGACGTCGCCGCCGAGGCCGGCGGTCGCGCGCTCCCAGTCGTCGGCCAGCTGCACCAGGTCGCAGCGGAAGTCGGCGATCCGGCAGCCGAGGCCGTTGGGCTTCCAGGTGATGCCCTCGTCCGCCCAGCGCGGCCGGGCCTCGTCGCGCAGGTGGGCGGGCAGGTCGCCGTAGGAGTTGGTGATCCGCCACCAGGGCACGTCCGAGCCGAGCCGGCTCATGATCGCGCCGACGTGGCGGGGTCCGGTGCCCACCAGGCCCGCGACGTCGCCGTACGACGCGACGCGGCCCCGCGGGACCTGCTCGGCCGCGCGGAGCACGAGCTCGGCAACGAGGTCGTCCATGCGCACATCATGGCCCCAGTAGATTCGTCCCCGTGACCGCCGAGATGTACGTCCCCGAGTTCGTCCTCCGTCAGCGGCTGACGCTGATGGTCAACCGCTACGAGGTCCGCGTGCCCGACGCCCAGGGGCGCCTGATGGCGTTCGCCGAGCAGAAGCGGATGACGTTCCGCGAGCAGGTCACCTTCTTCGAGGACGACACCAAGGCCCGGCCGGTGTTCGCCTTCCGCGCCCGCCAGCGCCTCGACCTCAACGCCGGCTACGACGTCACCGACGAGTCGGGCGCGCCCCTCGGCTTCTTCCGCAAGGACTTCGGGGCCAGCCTGCTGCGCTCGACCTTCCACCTCGAGGGGCCCGGCGTCACCGGCACCGGCCGGGAGCGCAGCATGCCGGTCGCACTGCTGCGCCGGTTCACCGACGTGGACTTCCTGCCCATCCACTTCGACTTCGTCGACCCGCAGGGCGCGCCGCTGATCTCGGTGGAGCGGAAGTTCGCGATGCGCGACACCTACCGGGTCACGGTGCCGGACCCGCGCGTGGACTTCCGGCTGGCGGCCGCCGTGTCCGTGGCCGTCGACGCCCTGATGGCTCGGTGACGGATTCTGGAACACTGACGCCATGCGCGTACACCTCGGCTCCGACCACGCGGGCCTCGAGCTCAAGGACCACCTGCTGAACTGGCTGGTCGACCGCGGCTACGAGGCCGTCGACCACGGTCCCTTCGTCTACGACGCCCTCGACGACTACCCGGTCTTCTGCCTGCGGGCGGCCGACGGCGTCGCGGCCGAGCGTGCGGAGGGCCTGGACAGCCTCGGCGTCGTGATCGGCGGCTCCGGCAACGGCGAGCAGATGGCGGCCAACAAGGTGCCCGGCATCCGCTGCGCCCTGGTCTGGTCGGAGGAGACCGCGGTGCTCGCACGCGAGCACAACGACGCCAACGTCGTGTCCGTCGGCGGCCGGATGCACTCGCTCGAGGACATGACCCGCTTCGTCGAGGTCTTCCTCACCACCGACTTCCCGGGCGATGAGCGCCACGTGCGCCGCATCACGATGATGGCGGACTACGAGCAGACCAGGGAGCTGCCGCCGCTGCCCGAGTCCGCGCTCCACGGTCGCACGATGGTCGACCGGGTCGGTGGCGAGGGCGACCTGCCCCCACATGCCTGAGGGGCACACCCTCCGACGCCTGGCCCTCGACCTCACCGCCGCGTTCGGCGGGCGGGGGGTGCGGGTGTCGAGCCCGCAGGGCCGCTTCGCCGCCGACGCGGCCTCACTGGACGGCGCGGAGTGCGTCGGCGCCGACTCCGCCGGCAAGCACCTGTTCCTGGAGTTCGCCGGTGAGCGATTCGTGCACGTGCACCTCGGCCTCATCGGCACGTTCGACGTCCACTGCGACGTCGCCGAGGTCCCGCCGCCGGTCGGACAGGTGCGGCTGCGGGTCTCGACGGTCGACGGCGACCACGCGTCGTACGCCGACTTGCGCGGCGCCATCCAGTGCGACCTCGTCACCCGGGCCCGCGTCGAGGAGGTCGTCGCCGGCCTGGGCCCCGACCCCCTGCGGCCCGACGCCGACCCCGCGCGGGCCTGGCGGCGGATCTCGCGCAGCAGCCGCTCGATCGGCGACCTGCTGATGGACCAGTCGGTCGTCGCAGGAGTCGGCAACGTCTACCGCGCCGAGGTGCTCTTCCGGCACCGGATCGACCCCAGGCGGCCGGGCCGTAGCCTGCGGTCCGGCCAGTTCCGGGCGATCTGGGACGACCTCGTCGAGCTGATGGCGGACGGCGTCCGCACGGGGCGGATCGACACCGTGCGGCCCCAGCACACGCCCGAGGCGATGGGCAGGCCGCCCCGCGTGGACGACCACGGCGGCGAGGTCTACGTCTACCGGCGCACGGGCCGGGCCTGCCACGTCTGTGGTTCGGTGGTGCGCACCGAGGTGCTCGCCGGACGCAATCTCTTCTGGTGCCCGCGCTGCCAGCCCACGTTCCGTTCGCGCGCCGTAAAGTCGTCCTCACCCGCACCCCCAGGACCGAGGACATGACGTTGACCCGAGCCGCCCGCTTGTCCGGCGTGTCGGTGACGACCCGACGGTTCAGCGGCACGCGCCTGGCGCTCGGGCGCGAGCGGATGCTCGTCTTCCTGGTCGTGCTGACGCTCGCCGCGGGCGCCGCGATCCTGCTGGCCCCGGACTTCGCCCCGCTGATGCTGCTCACCGTCCCGATGGCGGTCTCCAGCCTCGTCCTGGGCCCGCGCGAGCTGCCGTGGTTCGTGGTCTTCGTGATGATGGTGCTCGCGGGCCTGGTGCCCGCCCAGCCCGAGATCAATCCCCGCATCGGGGTGACCGTGCTGGCGATCTTCCTCCTCGGCCTCTACATCCTGCTGACCTCCTTCCGCCGGTCCCGGCTGGGCGTGGGCGGCCTCCAGGGCGAGGAGATGCTGGTCGACCTGCGTGACCGCATCCAGCGCCAGGGCGGCATCCCGCCCCTGCCCAACCAGTGGTACGCCGCGAGCGAGCTGCGCTCGGCGGGGGGCACCAAGTTCGCCGGGGACTTCGTGGTCGCCGCCCGCGACGACCACCACCTCAACGTCGCCGTCGTCGACGTCTCGGGCAAGGGGGAGGGTGCCGGCACCCGGGCGCTCCTCCTGTCGGGCGCCATGGGCGGGCTACTGGGTGCCCTGCCCGCGGAGGAGTTCCTGTCGGCGGCCAACGAGTTCCTGCTGCGCCAGGACTGGGAGGAGGGCTTCGCCACGGCGGTCCATCTCTCGCTCGACCTGCGCACCGGGCGCTACGCCGTGCGCTCGGCAGGCCACCCGCCGGCCGCCCTGCGCAATGCCGGCTCCGGCCGGTGGTCGGTGCTCGAGGCCGAAGGGCCGGTGCTCGGCCTGATCGAGGGCGCCGAGTACGAGTGCGTCGTGGGCGAGATGCGCCCGGGAGACGCCCTGCTGCTCTACACCGACGGGCTGGTCGAGGCTCCGCACCGCGACATCGGGCTGGGCATCGACCGCATGCTCGGCCAGGCCGAGCGGCTGCTCCGCGGTCACTTCGAGGGCGGGGCGGCGCGCCTGATCGACGCGCTGGGCTCGCGCAACGACGACCGCGCGCTGCTGCTGGTCCACCGGCGCTGATCGCGGCCCGTTCCACGGGCGGCCTCGGTTGTGGGCGACGACCGGCGGTGTGGCACGATGACACCGCATAAAAGGCGCCGCAACCGCACCCACGGGGGCGGAGCCCTCGTGCGTGCGGATGTAGCTCAATGGTAGAGCCCCAGTCTTCCAAACTGGCTACGCGGGTTCGATTCCCGTCATCCGCTCCAAGCAGGTCGCTCCCGGCTCTCGCGGAGGCGGAAGGGGCCCACTTGGCGGGGCGTAGCGTAGTGGCTAGCGCGCCTGCTTTGGGAGCAGGAGACCGCAGGTTCGAGTCCTGTCGCCCCGACTGCACCACTCACCAGACAAGAGGAGACACACCTGTGAAGAGCGCCGTCGAGACCTTGAGCCCGACCCGGGCCAAGCTGACCGTCGAGGTGCCCTTCGAGGAGCTCAAGCCGAGCCTCGACGCGGCGTACAAGAAGATCGCCCAGCAGATCAACGTTCCCGGCTTTCGCCGGGGCAAGGTCCCGCCTGCGGTGATCGACCGGCAGGTCGGCCGCGCGGCCGTCCTGAGCGAGGCGGTGAACGAGGTGCTTCCGCAGAAGTACGTCGAGGCCCTCCAGGCCAACTCCCTCGAGCCGCTCGACCAGCCCGACATCGAGGTGACTCGCCTCGAGGACAACGAGGCGCTGGAGTTCACCGCCGAGGTCGACATCAAGCCCGACTTCGAGCTGCCGGACTACGAGGGCGTGGAGGCCCAGGTCGACGACGTCGAGGTGACCGATGCGGACCTCGAGGAGCAGGTGCAGGCCCTTCGTGAGCGCTTCGGCACCCTGGTCGACGTCGACCGCGAGGCCGCCGAGGGCGACTTCGTTACCATCGACCTCGTGGCGGCCCAGGAGGGCGAGACCGTCGAGGGCGGCGAGGTCACCGGCATGTCCTACAAGGTCGGCCGCGGCGGCATGATCGACGGCCTCGACGAGGCCTTGGTCGGCATGAAGGCCGGCGACGAGAAGACCTTCACGTCCGAGCTCGTCGGCGGCGACCTGGTGGGCCAGGACGTCGAGGTCACCGTCAAGGTGACGGGTGTCCAGGAGCAGCAGCTCCCCGAGTTCGACGACGAGTTCGCCCAGATGGCCTCGGAGTTCGACACCGCCGAGGAGTTCACCGCCGACCTGCGTGAGCGACTCAGCCGCGGCAAGCGCCTCGAGCAGGCCGCCGCCGCGCGCGACGCCGTCCTCGAGGCCGTCCTCGAGAAGGTCTCGATCCCCCTGCCCGAGACCATGGTCACCGACGAGCTCAACGCCCGCCGCCAGAACGTCGAGCAGCAGCTGATGTACGCCGGCCTCACGATGGAGAAGTACCTCGAGGACGAGGGCCAGACGCCCGAGGAGTTCGAGTCCGAGCTCGAGCGTCGCGTCCGCGACGCCATCACGGCCCAGTTCATCCTCGACGCGATCGCGAAGAAGGAGGAGCTCGGCGTCGACCAGGCCGACCTCTCCAGCCACCTCGTGCGGCGCGCCCAGCAGTCCGGCCAGGACCCGCAGGAATTCGCCAACCACATGTTCGAGCACAACCACATCCCCGACCTCGTGCAGGAGATCCTCCGCGGCAAGGCGCTCGCGACGATCGTCGAGTCGGCCGTGGTCAAGGACGCCTCGGGCAACGTGGTCGAGCTGAAGAACCTGCGTCCCGACGGCACCATCGGCGAGCCGGTGGCCGAGGACGAGAGCCCGGCCGAGCAGCCCGCGGAGGAGCCCTCCGAGGCCTGAGCCCGACGCGCGACGGCGCCCGTCCCCGGTGTGGGGCGGGCGCCGTCGTCATCTCTGGCCGGCCCAGCTCTGTGGACGCCGCCACGCCGCGCGACGAGTGAGTGCACACCCGTGCACTCAACCGGCTAGTCTGCTGCCATGTCCACCCAGGCAGTGCCCGGTCCCGGCGTCCTGGACGCGCTCTCGCTGCTCGCCGAGGTGGCCGACGACCTGGTCGTCGGCACCGCGCGCGACACCCACCTGGCGGTCGTCGACCGCGTCCACGGGCTGTTGAGGAAGCCGACCCTGGACGCGGGTGCCGTGCCCGGCTCGCTGCACCGCACGATCGTCTCGAGCGTGTACGCCGGCCTCGGCCTCGCCCTGCGTGCCACGAGCGCCGGCCTCGACCGGGCCGCCGCCCTCGAGGCGGACCCGCGCCTGGAGGCGGATCCGCGCGGACGCTTCCTGCACTCCGCCGTCAACGGCCTCATCGGCGACCGGCTCGACAGGGAGCGTCCCCGGTGGTCGATCCCGATGGCGGTGCGGGTCGCCGGACGCGACGTGCGGCCGGTGACCCCGGAACTGGCTGCGGCGTTCCCGGACACCACCGGGCTGGTGGCCGTCTTCGTGCACGGCCTGTGCGAGGACGAGACCCGCTGGCACCTGCATCGCGACCGCCTGGGTACGACCTACCCCGAGGCCCTCGCCTCCCGGGGCTGGACACCTGTGGCGCTCCGGGCCAACACCGGGCTCCCGGTGCGGGCCAACGGCGCCTTCCTCGCGGGGCTGCTCCAGGAGCTGACCGACGCGTGGCCCGTCCCCGTCGAGAGGATCGCGCTCGTCGGACACTCGATGGGCGGCCTCGTGATCAGGGCCGCGTCCACCGTCCGCACCGAGGCTGACGAGCCGTGGTCCGGGCTCGTGTCCGACGTCGTCTGTCTCGGCACCCCGCACCTCGGGGCGCCGCTGGCGGCCTTCGTGGGACGCAGCAGCTCGCGACTCGGCTGGCTCCCGGAGTCGGCCGCCTTCGGCCGGATCCTCGACCAGCGCAGTGCCGGCGTCCGCGACCTCGTTGAGGGCCTCGCCGAAGACGTGCCGCCCCTGCCGAGGGCCCGCTACCGGCTGGTCAGCGGCTCGGTGACGGTCTCGCCGCTCAACCCGGTCGGGGCCTTCCTCGGGGACGGGCTGGTGCGCGTGCCCTCGGCCCAGGGCCGCGGTCGTCGCCGCGTCGACCTCTTCCCGGGGGCTGACGTGCTGCACCTTCCGGGCGCGGGTCACTTCGACCTGCTCAACCATCCGCAGGTGCACGCGCACCTCGAGGAGTGGCTGTCATGAGTGCCGAGCGTGAGCTCCGGACAGAGACGACCGTCGCCGCCCCGCCCGACCACGCGGTCGAGGGCTGAGGAGCGTCCCCGCCACCCGAATCCGCTGTGGGCGAACAGGGGCGGT
This sequence comes from Nocardioides gansuensis, assembly GCF_003076135.1. Lineage (GTDB taxonomy): Bacteria > Actinomycetota > Actinomycetes > Propionibacteriales > Nocardioidaceae > Nocardioides > Nocardioides gansuensis. Next base: position 20,720 of record NZ_QDGZ01000008.1, read on the forward strand.
TCACGCGTGGAACTGTCCGACCTTCGGGCTAGTGTCGCCAGCGTGAACCAGAACTCCAGCCCCGCACTCTCGCCGGAGATGAACGGTGGTGCGCCCTCCTACGGCCTCGACGACCACATCTACCAGCGGCTGCTCCGCGAGCGCATCGTGTTCCTCGGCTCGGAGGTCCGCGACCAGAACGCGAACGCGATCTGCGCCCAGCTGCTGCTCCTGTCGGCGGAGGATCCCGAGGCAGACATCTTCCTGCACATCAACTCACCCGGTGGCTCCGTGGATGCCGGCATGGCGATCTACGACACCATGAACTACATCCCCAACGACGTGGCCACCGTCGGGATGGGCCTGGCCGCCTCCATGGGCCAGTTCCTGCTGTGCGCCGGCACCAAGGGCAAGCGCTACGCGCTGCCCCATGCACGGATCATGATGCACCAGCCCTCGTCGGGCATGGGTGGCTCGGCCTCCGACATCAAGATCCAGGCCCAGCAGTCGCTGCACATCAAGAAGGTGCTGCTCGAGCTGATCTCGTCGCACACCGGCCAGGCGCTCGACCAGGTGATCGCCGACGCCGACCGGGACCGCTGGTTCACGGCCGACCAGGCGCTCGAGTACGGCTTCATCGACAAGGTCGTGACCAGCGCCCGCGAGGCCGCCGACGAGGGTCGCCCGGCCCGCACCAACTCCTCCACGAAGGACTGACGCATGAACTACTACATCCCGCAGTGGGAGGAGCGGACGTCCTACGGCTTCCGCCGCATCGACCCCTACGCCAAGCTCTTCGAGGAGCGCATCATCTTCCTCGGCACGCCCATCAGCGACGACGTGGCCAACGCGGTCATGGCCCAGCTGATGTGCCTGGAGTCGATGAACCCCGACCAGGACATCCAGATCTACATCAACAGCCCGGGCGGGTCGTTCACCGCGCTGACCGCGATCTACGACACGATGCGGTTCATCAAGCCCGACGTGCAGACGGTCTGCCTCGGCCAGGCCGCCTCGGCCGCCGCGATCCTGCTCGCGGCCGGCAGCAAGGGCAAGCGGATGGCGCTGCCCAACAGCCGCATCCTGATCCACCAGCCCTACACCGAGGGCACGTTCGGCCAGACCTCGGACATCGAGATCCAGGCCAACGAGATCATCCGGATGCGCGAGCTGCTCGAGAAGATGATCAGCGACCACAGCGGCAAGGACATCGAGCAGGTCAGCCGCGACATCGAGCGCGACAAGATCCTGACCGCCGAGCAGGCGGTCGAGTACGGCCTGATCGATGCCGTGATCGAGTCCCGCAAGGGTGCCCCGGCACTCGCCTGACACAGCCACACACAGATGATGATCGCGACGAGGCCCCGTGTCCGGCTCCCCCGGGGAGCCGGCTCGGGGTACCGTCGAGGAGCTTGCAACGCCGGGTCCCCGCGCCCGGCAGGAGGACCGGAGGACCAAGCCCGTGGCACGTATCGGTGACGGCGGCGACCTGCTGAAGTGCAACTTCTGCGGGAAGAGCCAGAAACAGGTCAAGAAGCTCATAGCCGGGCCCAACGTCTACATCTGCGACGAGTGCATCGAGCTCTGCAACGAGATCATCGAGGAGGAGCTCGCCGAGGGCTCCGAGGTCAGCCTCGACGAGCTGCCCAAGCCTCGCGAGATCTTCGAGTTCCTCAATGCCTACGTGATCGGGCAGGAGCACGCCAAGAAGTCGCTCGCCGTCGCGGTCTACAACCATTACAAGCGGGTCCAGGCGGGCCTCCAGCCGGTCGGTGGCAAGCACAGCAAGGACGAGAGCGTCGAGGTCTCGAAGTCCAACATCCTGGTGATCGGTCCCACCGGGTGCGGCAAGACCTATCTCGCCCAGACGCTGGCCCGGATGCTCAACGTGCCGTTCGCGATCGCGGACGCCACCGCGCTCACCGAGGCCGGCTACGTCGGTGAGGACGTCGAGAACATCCTCCTCAAGCTGATCCAGGCGGCCGACTACGACGTGAAGAAGGCCGAGACCGGCATCATCTACATCGACGAGATCGACAAGGTGGCCCGCAAGGCGGAGAACCCCTCGATCACCCGTGACGTCTCCGGAGAGGGCGTGCAGCAGGCGCTGCTGAAGATGCTCGAGGGCACCACCGCCTCGGTGCCTCCGCAGGGCGGCCGCAAGCACCCGCACCAGGAGTTCATCCAGATCGACACCACCAACATCCTCTTCATCGTGGGTGGTGCGTTCGCCGGCCTCGAGCACATCATCGAGCAGCGGGTCGGCAAGAAGTCGCTCGGCTTCACCGCCGACGTCCGCGGACAGGCCGAGCGGGACGCCGAGGACCTGCTCGCCCAGGTGCGCCCCGAGGACCTGACCAAGTTCGGACTGATCCCCGAGTTCATCGGGCGGCTGCCGCTGATCGCGAGCGTCAACAAGCTCGACCAGGAGGCCCTCGTGCAGATCCTGACCGAGCCCCGCAACGCCTTGGTCAAGCAGTACCAGAAGCTCTTCGACCTCGACGGCGTCGAGCTCGAGTTCAGCGATGACGCCGTGCAGGCGATCGCGGACAAGGCGCTCGAGCGCGGCACGGGCGCCCGCGGGCTCCGCGCGATCATCGAGGAGGTGCTCCTCCACGTGATGTACGAGGTGCCCTCGCGTGAGGACGTCGGCAAGGTCGTGATCACCCGCGAGGTGGTCCTCGACGACGTGGCCCCCACGATGCTGCCCCGCGAGGCCGAGACCAAGAAGAAGAAGTCCGCGTGATCTGAAGCACGCTCAGATCTAGTCACTTCTGACCAAATTCGCCGCCGACTGGTTCGGACCGGCGGCCGACCCCCGACAATGGGACCGACCACAATCTCGGGAGGCCCCTCCGTGAGTCGCGAGCACAAACGCCCGCTCTTCGCGTTCGTCGCCGTCAGCATGCTCTGCATGCTGATGCTGGGACACGCGATCCGCAGTGACGCCCTGCTGGACTTGCGCCCCCCGTCGCCGACCGCGGTCGCCGCGCCCCCCGCGGCCGGTGGCGCTGCTCCCGCCCTGACGGTCTCCACCGTCGACGGTGCCCAGGTCGACCCGACGGCGCGGGAGGACATGCCCGCCGCGAAGCCGACGGTGAAGGCCCGCCCCGTCCGCCCCGCAGAGACCCCTTCTGCGGTGGCCGTCGCCGTGCCCACCCACGCGGTTGTGGTCGCGCCGACCCCCGTCCTCACCGTCCCGCTCTCCATCTCCACGCCTCAGCCCCAACCGGTCGACGACGCGAAGCCGCAGGGCACCGAGAAGGCGGCCGAGCAGGCTGCGAAGCAGGAGCAGGGCGCCAAGGCCCAGGAAGAGGCGGAGAAGTACTCCGAGGAGGCCGCCAAGGCGGTCAAGGAGGCCGAGCCGCCGACCGTCGAGGTGCGGGAGGCTGCCAAGCAGGCCGAGAAGGCCCAGGACGACGCGACCCACGAGGGCGAGAAGGCTGCCGAGGAGGTGGCCCAGGAGAGCGAGAAGGCTGCCGACGAGGCATCCCAGGCGAGCGCCCCGGGCCAGCAGGGCTGACCCGGGCGCGAGAGCTCAGTCGCTGGTGGGCGCCAGCTCCGCCTGGACGGAGATGTCCGTGGCGTCCTCGACCGTCGTGAAGACGAGCTCGCCGGTGATCCTGCCGGCGCGCTTGAGGTCGTCGGCGGCGCTCTCGACGGCGGCGATCCCGTCCGCGGGGCCCGAGACCTCGACCCGCGAGAGCTCCGCGCGCATGGACGCCTTGGCCTGCGACTTGGCGCCGCGGATGCCGATCAGCGCGGCGGCGACCGCGTCGACGACCGCGGGGTCAGCCGCAGCGGCGGCTCCCAGGTCGGCGGCCGTCGGCCACGACGCGGTGTGCACCGAGCCCTCCTGCCACCACGACCAGACCTCCTCGGTCACGTAGGGCAGGAACGGCGCCAGCAGCCGGAGCTGGACGTGCAGCGCGATCGCCAGGGTCGCCTTCGCCGAGGCCGTCGCGGCGCCACCGTCGGCGTCGTAGGCCCGCTCCTTGACCAGCTCGAGGAAATCGTCGCAGAACTCCCAGAAGAACTTCTCGGTGACCTCGAGCGCGGTGGTGTAGTCGTAGGCATCGAAGGCCTCCGTCGCCTTGCGGGTCACGACCTCGAGACGACCCAGCAGGGCGCAGTCGATCGGCTCGCTGACGGCGAAGTGGTCGAGCGAGGAGGCCCCGACGTTGCCGAGGACGAACTTCGAGGCGTTGAGGACCTTCATGGCCAGTCGCCGGCCGACCTTCATCTGCGACTCGTCGAAGGGCGAGTCCAGGCCCGGCCGGGCGATGGCGGCCCGCCAGCGGACGGCGTCCGCGCCGTACTTGGCGAGGATCTCGTCGGGGACGATCGCGTTGCCCTTGGACTTGGACATCTTCTTGCGGTCCTTGTCCACGATGAAGCCGGAGATCATCGCGGTGTGCCACGGCACGACCCCGTGCTCGAAGTGGGACCGGACCACGCGGCTGAACAGCCAGGTGCGGATGATCTCGTGCGCGTGCGTGCACAGGTCCATCGGGAAGACGCGGCCGAAGAGGTCCTCGTCCTCGAGCCAGCCGCCCGCGATCTGGGGGGTGAGCGAGGACGTGGCCCAGGTGTCCATCACGTCCGGGTCGCCGACGAAGCCCCCGGGCTTGCCGCGCTGGTCCTCGTCGTAGCCGCGTGGTGCGTGGGTCGACGGGTCGATCGGCAGCTCCGCCTCGCTCGGCAGCAGCGGGTGGGCGTAGTCGGGCTCGCCCTCGGCGTCGAGGGGGTACCAGACCGGGAAGGGGATGCCGAAGAAGCGCTGGCGGCTGATCAGCCAGTCGCCGTTGAGGCCGCCGACCCAGTTGTCGTAGCGGTGCCGCATGTGCGGGGGCAGCCAGTCGATCTCGGCGCCGCGCTCGATCATCTCCTTGCGCAGGCCGGCGTCGCGTCCGCCGTTGCGGATGTACCACTGGCGGGTGGCGACGATCTCGAGCGGCTTGTCGCCCTTCTCGTAGAAGTTCGCCATCCGCTGGGTGGGCGTCGGGTCGCCGACCAGGTCCCCGGAGGCGCGCAGCAGGGCCACCATCGCCTCGCGCGCGCTGAAGGTGGTCTTGCCGGCCAGCTCGGCGTACGCCGTGGCAGCAGGCTCGGCCGCCAGCCACTCCGGGGTCTCGCGGAGCAGCCGCCCGTCGCGGCCCACGACCATGCGGACCGGCAGTTGCAGCTCACGCCACCACATCACGTCGGTGAGGTCACCGAACGTGCAGCACATCGCGATGCCGGCACCCTTGTCGGGCTCGGCCGCGGCATGCGCGAGGACCGGGATCTCGACGCCGAAGACCGGCGAGGTGACGGTGGTGCCGAACAGCCCGGTGTAGCGCTCGTCGTCGGGGTGGGCGATCAGCGCGACGACGGCCGGGATCAGCTCCGGGCGGGTCGTCTCGATGTGGACCGGGCTGCCGTCGGGCTTGTGGAAGGCGACGCGGTGGTAGTGGCCGGGGTAGTCGCGCGCCTCGAGCTCGGCCTGGGCGACCGCCGTCTGGAAGGTGACGTCCCAGAGGGTCGGAGCCTCCTGAAGGTAGGCCTCGCCCCGGGCGAAGTTGCGCAGGAACGCGGTCTGGCTGACCTTCTGGGCCTTCCGGCCGACGGTGGTGTAGCTGATGTCCCAGTCGACGGAGAGGCCGAGCGTGCGCCAGAGCTGCTCGAAGATCTTCTCGTCCTCCTCCACCAGCCGCTCGCACAGCTCGATGAAGTTGGGCCTGCTGATCGGGATCTGCTTCTTAGGGTCCGGCTTCTCGGGCGGGGTGAAGTCCGCGTCGTACGGCAGGCTCGGGTCGCAGCGGACGCCGAAGTAGTTCTGGACGCGGCGCTCGGTCGGCAGGCCGTTGTCGTCCCAGCCCATCGGGTAGAAGACCGACTTGCCTGCCATCCGCTGGTAGCGGGCGATCAGGTCGGTGTGGGTGTAGGAGAAGACGTGGCCCACATGCAGGCTGCCGCTGACGGTGGGCGGGGGCGTGTCGATGGAGTAGACGTCCTCGCGGGGCTTCGTGCGGTCGAAGGCGTAGGTGCGCCGCTCCTTCCAGCGCGCTGCCCAGGTGTCCTCGAGCCCCTCCAGCGCCGGTTTGTCCGGTACGACGACGGCAGGAGCATTCGTCGTCGTGGGCTGTGCCCCGGATTGGGTCGGCGTGGGGGTCTCATTCATGCGCCTGAGTCTAGGAGTGTGCTCCGGAGCCGCGGAAAGCAGTTCCTCCCGTGGTCACGGCTCGCCTAGCGTGCGGTCATGGAGCTGGAGTTCTTCGACGTCCCGCGCCCCTTCCTGGCGGCGGCCGGTGACCTGCTGGCCGCCGATCCGGTGCTGGGCACGGTGGTCGCGACCGTCTCCGAGCGCCTGGCCCGGGAGCTGGACGAGGGGATCGGGCTCGAGGCGGCGCACCCGCGGTGGTGGGTCGTCGCCCGGGACGGCTCCGAGGTCGTCGGCTGCGGGATGCGGACGGCTCCCTTCCAGCCACACCCCGCGTTCCTGCTGCCCATGCCCGACGAGGCCGCGCTGCTGCTGGCGCGTGCCGTGCACGAGCGGGGCGAGGAGCTGCGCGGCGTCAACGGTGCGCTGCCGGCGTCCCGCGTGTGTGCCGATGAGCTCGCGCGGCTGACCGGCGGCCGGGTCGAGGTCGCGCAGCACACCCGGCTGCACGAGGCCACGTCGATCGAGCATCCACCGCTGCGGCCGGGCTCGCTCCGGCTCGCCAGGCCCGAGGAGGTGGAGCTGTGCCTGACCTGGTTCGAGGCGTTCGGGCGGGACGCCGACGAGCAGGCGGGACGCGAGCCCGGCTCGATGCACGAGCTCACCGACGACGTCGAGTCGATGGGCCGGCGCATCGCCGGTGGCCGCATCTGGCTCTGGGTCGACGAGGACGACCGGCCGGTCCACCTCACCGGCGCCAACGACCCGGCCTTCGGAGTGGCGCGGATCGGTCCGGTCTACACGCCGCCCGAGCACCGGGGACTGGGCTATGCCAGCGCCGCCGTCGCGCAGGTCTCGCAGCGCCTCCTCGACGCCGGGGCCCGGGTCTGCCTGTTCACCGACCAGGCCAACCCCGTCAGCAACAAGGTCTACGAGCGGATCGGCTACGAGCCGGTCGTCGACATGGCCAACCTCACCGTCGTCTGACGCGTCATCGGGGGCGTGCCGCCCCCCAGGCGCTGAGGGCGGCGTCGACCAGTCCCACACGCGGCAGCCGCGCGACCTCGTCGAGGTGGAGCCACTGCGCGTGGTCGGTGGTGCCTCCCACCTCGGTCGTGCCGAGGGTCCCGCCCGTGACCCGGGCGCTGAACAACACCCGGACGTGCTTGGCGGGCCGCGCCCGTTCGGGCTGGTGCGCTCGTGGCTCGCCTTCGTCCAGGTGTCGACCGCGAGGACCGGCCCGAGCACCACGTGCAGGCCGGTCTCCTCGAAGCACTCGCGGACCGCGGCCTCCTCGACCGTCTCGTCGAAGTCCACCGGGGGAGGGTAGGTGACCGGGCCATAGACTGGCGACGCCATGACAGACACCCCCGCTCCCCGCCCCGCCGAGACCGTTGCCGAGGCGGAGGACGCGCTCCTCTCCCGCTGGCCAGAGACCCGCCTCGAGCCGAGCCTGGATCGCATCCGGGCGTTCACCGAGCTGCTCGGCGACCCGCAGCGCTCGTTCCGGGTCATCCACCTGACCGGCACCAACGGCAAGACGTCCACGAGCCGGATGATCGACACTCTGCTGCGTGCGCTCGACCTGCGTACGGGCCGGTTCACGAGCCCGCACGTGGAGCGGATGAGCGAGCGCATCAGCGTCGACGGCGAGCCGCTCTCGGACGAGGAGTTCGTGCGCGCCTTCAACGACGTCGCGCCGTACACCCACCTCGTCGACGCCGAGCAGGACCATCCGCTGAGCTTCTTCGAGACCGTCGTGGGGATGGCCTACGCCGCGTTCGCGGACGCGCCGGTCGACGTGGCCGTCGTCGAGGTCGGCATGGGTGGCTCGTGGGACGCCACCAACGTCGCCGACGCCGACGTCGCCGTGGTGCTGCCGGTGGCGATCGACCACGCGAAGTACCTCGGTGAGTCCGTCACCGACATCGCCCGCGAGAAGGCCGGCATCATCAAGTCCGGCTCGATCGCGGTGCTCGCCCAGCAGGAGCCCGCCGTGGCGGCCCTGCTGCTCGAGCGGGTTGCCGAGGTCGGCGCCACGGCCGCACGCGAGGGCGTCGAGTTCGGCGTCGTCTCTCGGCTGCCCGCCGTCGGTGGCCAGGTCGTGTCCCTGCAGGGCCTGCGGGCGAGGTACGACGAGGTGTTCCTGCCGCTGCACGGCGCGCACCAGGCCCAGAACGCCGCGGTGGCGCTCGCCGCCGTCGAGGCCTTCGCGGGCGACCAGCCGCTCGGCGAGGACGTCGTGCGCGCCGCGTTCGCGGAGGTGACGTCACCGGGTCGGCTCGAGGTCGTGCGCCGGAGCCCCACGATCGTGCTCGACGCCGCGCACAACCCGCACGGAGCCCGCGCCACCGCGGCGGCTCTGGAGGACTCGTTCGCCTTCGAGCCGCTCATCGGCGTGGTCGGCGTGATGAACGACAAGGACTACGAGGGCGTCCTCGCCGAGCTCGAGTCGGTGCTCGCGCACGTCGTGGTCACCCAGAACTCCACGCCCCGCGCCATGCCGGCCCGCGAGCTGGCCCGCGCCGCGGTCGAGGTGTTCGGCCAGGACCGCGTCACCGTCGAGCCGAGCCTGGCCGACGCGATCGACAAGGCGGCCACCCTCGCCGAGGAAGGGGAGGCCATAGGCTCCTCCATCGGTGCGGGAGCCGTGCTGGTCACGGGCTCGGTCGTCACCGTCGGCGAGGCCCGCTCCCTGCTGAAGGTGCGCTCGTGAGCTCACCCCGCCGCGGCATGTGCGCGGCCGTGCTGTGCCTCGAGGCGATCACGCTCGGCCTCACCACGCCGGTGATGATCACTGTGGCCGGCGTGGCCAGGCCCACCGCGCTCGTCGTGGGCATCGGTCTCTGCCTGGCCTGCCTGCTGCTCTCCGGGATGCTGCGCGCCGAGTGGGCCTACAAGGCCGGCTGGGCGGTCCAGGTCGCGGCCGTCGCGCTCGGCTTCGTCGTGCCGATGATGTTCGTCCTCGGCCTCATCTTCGCCATCCTGTGGGGCTCGGCCGACCACCTCGGGCGCAGGATCGAGCGCGAGCGCGCGGCGGCCTGGGCGGCGTACGAGGCCGAGCAGGGCGACCAGGCCTCCTAGCCCCCGGCCAGGCTCCCCGCCAGCACCCGGAGCGCCTCGTCGAGCTGCTCGTCGGTCGCTCCTCCGAAGCCGACCACCAGCCCGGTGAGCCGGGCCGTCCGGCAGTAGTCGCCCAGCAGGTTGACCCGGAAGCCGGCCGCTTCGGCAGCGGCGCAGGCACGGACGGCGGTTGCGTGTGGCAGCAGCCACGTGGAGTACATGCCGGCAACCGGCCCTGCCAGCTCGGCGTACGGCGACAGTGCGGCGACCACGCGAGGCGCCCGGTCGGCGTAGGTCCGCCGGGCGCTGCGCACGACCGCGTCGACGTAGCCGTCGCGCAGCAACGCGACCATGGCCCGCTGGACCGGCCAGGGCGGCGCGTCGTGGGTCACCAGCCGGTGCCGGTCCACCGCCTCGCGGAGGTGCGGAGGGACCACCATCCAGCCCAGTCGCAGGGAGGGCAGGACCGATTTCGACGCCGTGCCGAGGTAGGCGACCGTGTCGGGGTCGAGAGTGCTGAGGGCCGGCACCGGGGCCACGTCGTAGCGGAACTCGGAGTCGTAGTCGTCCTCGACGACCAGCGCCCCGTCGCGGCGCGCCGTCGCCAGCAGGGTGAGCCGGTCGTCGGCCGGCATCACCCGGCCCAGCGGGTGCTGGTGCGCCGGCGTCACATACGCCGCGCTGCAGTCGCCCAGATCGGTCACGGGCTCCAGTGCCGGGAGGTCGCGCACCTCGCGGCCGGTCTCCCGCACGGTCAGCACCGCAGCGCGGTAGCCCGGGTCCTCGATCGCGACGGGTCCGCGGGGAAGGGCCGCGAGCAGGTGGCGCAGGCCCGCCGATGTCCCGGCGGTGACCAGCACGTCGCCGGGGTCGACGACGAGGCCGCGCGTGCGCCCGAGCCGCTCGGCGAGCAGGGTGCGCAGCTCCGGAAGCCCCTGCGGATCGTCGTACCCCCGCGGCGGCGCCGCCGCCGACACCTCGCGCCAGGCCCGCCGCCACGCTGCGGCGTGGCGGGTGTCGATCCAGGGCGTGCCGGCGTCAAGGGGGACGAGCGGCCTGGCGGCCGCAGGAGTACGGCGCGGGCGCGGGGCCGCCGCGCCGGTGATCGGCCCGCCGGCCACCCAGCTGCCGGAGCCCTGCCTGGCCTCGAGCCAGCCCTCGGCGCGCAGCTGGTCCCACGCCTGCTCGATCACCGCACGCGAGACGCCCAGCTCGGCGGCGAGCCGGCGCGTGCTCGGCAGGCGGGTGCCGGGGGCGAGGCCGCCGTCGAGCACCAGTCGGCGGACCTGGTCGGCCAGCTGGGTGCCCAGCGGGCGCGCCTCGGACCGGTCCAGGAGGACGGGGAGCGCGGGCATGAAGTGGCCTGTCAGAGTGGACGTGGATTGGCCCGTGTGCATGGGCCACTTGTCGCCGAGGATCGTGCCATGACGCTGACCGCCGACGCCAGGCCGCCGCTCGAGCCCACCGACCGCACCCGGGTCACCCGGGGTCGCAACCGCGCCGTGGCAGACCGGGCTCGCCTGATGGCCCTGCTGGACGACGCGCTGGTCGCGCATGTCGGCGTGGTCGTCGGGGAGCACCCGGTGGTGCTGCCGACCGCGTTCGCCGTCGACCCGGCCGGGCCCGACGAGGGCGGCACGCTCTACCTCCACGGCTCCGTCGCCGCCCGCTGGCTCAGGGCGACCCGGGAGGCGACGGTGTGCGTCACCGTCACCGAGCTCGACGGGCTGGTGGCGGCCCGCTCGGCCTTCCACCACTCGATGAACTACCGCTCGGCGGTCGTCATCGGCACGGCCCGCCTCGTCGAGGGCGAGGATGAGCGGCAGCGCGCGCTGGACCTCATCGTCGACCACATGGTCCCGGGCCGCGCCGCGACGCTGCGGGCGAGCACGCGCAAGGAGCTCGCGGCGACCGCCGTGGTCGCCGTGCCGCTCCTCGAGGCGTCGATGAAGCAGCGCGCCGAAGGTCCGGTCGACGAGCCGGAGGACATCGCCACCGGCACCTGGGCGGGCGTGATCCCGCTGCGGCGCGTCGCCGGGCCGCCGCTGGCCGACGCCGACGCGACCGGGGCCGTGCCCGCCGACGTGCGCGCGCGGGCCGAGGGGCTCAACGGCTGACCAGCGCGAGCATCTCGTCGACGGCGGCGGCCGGGTCGGTCACCGGCGCCTGCACGTGCCGCACCACGCCGTCCTCGCCGACCAGCAGGCTGACCCGCTTGAGCCGGTCGACGCCTGCCGTGCGGAAGACGGGCAGGCGGAGGGTGGTGGCCGCCCGGCCGTCCTGGTCGGAGGCCAGCAGGTAGGGGAGTCCGGCGTGCTCGGCGAAGCCGGCGAGCTGGTCGGGGCGCTGGGTGCTGACGCCGACCACCTGCACGCCCGCGGCGGTGAAGTCGTCGTGTGCCCTCGCGTAGGACAGGCACTCCAGGGTGCAGCCCCGGGCGCCGGGGATGTCGCCCCACCCGGGCGGATATCCGTGGGCATCCGGCGGCCAGGCGCCCGGGAAGAAGAACAGCACCGTCGGCCGGTCCGCGGGCAGGCGGACGGTGCCATCGTGGTGGTCGACCAGCTCGAGCGGGGGGAGGCGGGTGCCCGTCAGCCGCTCGAGCCGCTGCACCTCGGCGGTGGCGGGCGCCGCGCTGACCGAGCCGTCGCCCATCACGTGGCGGGTGCCGAACTCCTGCAGCGCGACCAGCACCGGAAGCAGTCCCTCGCCCTTCGCGGTCAGGACGTAGTCGTGGCGCGGTGGCCGGTCGGAGTAGGGGCGGCGCTCCAGGATGCCGTGCTCGACGAGCCGCGCCAGCTTCTCCGCGAGGGCACGGCGGCTGATGCCCAGCTCGTGGTGGAGGGCGTCGAAGCGGGTCACCCCGGCGGCGCACTCGCGCACGACCAGCAGCGTCTGCCAGTCGCCGACCACGCCCAGCGCCTGGGCGATGCCGCAGTCGGCGTCGGCGAGGTCCTCATGGCGCACGGGTGGCCTCCGGGGGAAGTCGGGTTGTCAGGGGGTCGCTCACCATGGTGGCATAGGGTTCCAATCTGGAACTGACAAGTGAGGAGCGGGCATGACGCGCGACGCCCGGGCGTTCTGGACCTACTGGGGGGCGGGCACGCTCAGCAGCGCCGGCACGGCGGTCACCGCGGTCGCCCTGCCGCTCACCGCGGTCACGGTCCTCGACGCCACGCCGTTCCAGATGGGGATGGTGGCCGCCGCGTCCTACCTCGCCTGGATCCTGATCGGCCTACCGGCCGGGGTGATCACCCAGCGCCTGCCGCTGCGGCGTACGCAGGTCGCCTGCGACCTCGTCCGTGCCCTGGCCATCGCCTCGGTCCCGATCGCCTGGTGGAGCGACCTGCTCTCGATCGGCCACCTCGTCGTCACCGCGCTCGTCATCAACCTCGCGGAGGTCGTCTTCTTCGCCGCCAACGCGACCTTCATGGTCTCCGTGGTCCCGAAGGAGGAGCTCAACGCCCGCAACAGCCTGATGTCGGGCACGCACGCCGTCACCCAGCTCGGGGGGCCCTCGCTGGGCGGGCTGCTGGTGCAGGTGATGGGTGCGGTGCCTGCCCTCCTGGTCGACGCCGCGTCGTACGTCGCGTCCGCGGTGCTGCTGCGCCGGCTCCCCGAGCGCGAGCTGCCGCAGCCGGAGGCGCGCACCGCCGTGCGGGAGATGATCGCCGACGGGTGGCGCTTCGTCACCCGGCACCCGGTGATGGCGCCGGCGACCTGGTGGGCCTGCGTCGTGAACTTCGTGTGCGGGGCGCAGCTCGCGCTGTTCGCGCTCTACCTGGTGCGCGACCTGGATGCTCCCGCCGGCGTCGTGGGCCTGCTCCTCGCCACCGAGGGAGTGGGAGCGCTGGCCTTCGCCGCCCTGACGCCGTGGCTCGTGCGGCGGATCGGCTCGGCCCGGGTGCTCCTGGTCGAGGGGCTGCTCGGTGCGGCCTCGGCGGCGCTGATCCCGTGGGGCCACGGCTGGGTCGGGTGGATCTTCTTCGCGGTGGGCAACTGCCTCTTCGCAGGATCCGTCGTGCCGGGCAGCGTCGTGACCCGCACCTACCGGCAGGTGGCGAGCCCGCCGGAGCTGCTCTCCCGCGTGATGGCGACCGTGCGCTTCGTCTCGTGGGGCGTCATCCCGGTCGGTGGCCTCGTCGCGGGCGGCCTGGCCGAGGCGATCGGTGCGCGGACCACGCTGCTCATGACCGCGCCGCTGATGCTGATCGGTCCGCTGCTGGTGTGGTGGAGCCCGATCCGGCACCTGCGCGACCTCGAGGACTACGGAACGCCCACCCTCAGTCGAGCAGCGGGCTGAGGTGCACCGAGCCGAGGGCGCGCACCGCCTGGTGGGCCCCGGCGCGCAGGCAGTCCGCGGTGCTCGCCCCGGCCACGTGGGCGGCGAAGAACCCGGCGAAGAACGCGTCGCCCGCCCCGTTCGTGTCGACCACCTGCGCCGGCTCGGCGGCGCACTCGGTCCATCCCTCGGCGGTGAGCGCCACGGCGCCGCGCGCCCCGAGCGTGCACACGACGGTGCTCGCGCCGCGCTCGAGGAGCGCGCACATGAGCGCGCGGTGGTCGTCCGTGCCGTCGTCGTTGAGGAACACCATGTCCGCGGCCTCCGCGAACGGGCGGTGGAACTCCGCCGCCCCGTCGTAGTCGTGCAGGTCCGTCCACACCGTGGCCCCGCTCGCCCGCGCTGCGTCCAGGGCCGCCGGCCCGGAGCTGCTGAGGTCCACGACGACGTGGTCGGCGGCCGCGAGCCGGTCAGCCACGCGCGCGGCGGTGGCGGTGTCCTCGGCCCCGGGTCGGGGCGCCGCCGGCGTGGCGAGGTAGATCGAGACCCGCTCTCCCGCGTCCGTCATCAGGTTGACGTGCTGCTCGGACGGACCGTCGGCCCGCCGTGCGAGGACCTCGAGGCCGGGCGCGCGCCCGAGGGCGCCGAGGACCAGCTCCGCCTCCGGGTCGGTCCCCACGGTGGTGACGAGCGTCGTCGGCAGGCCGAGGTCGGAGAGGTGGAGTGCCTTGCCGGCGCTCGTGCCCCCGACGGTGCGGATGGCGTCGCGGGCGAAGACGGTGTGCGGGCGGGGGTCGGGGAGGCGGTCGAGCCGGACCAGCGTGTTCCACGAGGCCGGCCCCACGACGACGGTGCGTGGCTCGGGCATGGCGACAGCCCCTACTCGCCGGGGTAGACGAGGCCGACCTGCGAACGCACCGAGTCGAGGGTGCCGAGCACGTCGAGCGAGTCCTGCCACGTCATGCGCGGGCTCTCGGTCAGCCCGTCGGCCAGGCAGCGGGCGACCTCGGCGGCCTCGTAGGCCAAGCCGTGGTCGACGGCGAAGTCGTAGCGACGCGGTGAGCCCCCGCGCGGATGCACCGTGAACGAGGTGGGCGTGTAGAAGGCGCCGTCGACCGCGACGAAGCCCGTGGTGCCGGAGATCGCGGCCGTCGTGGGCGTGCGGGCCAGCAGCGTCGTGTGCAGGCTCGCCTGCACCTGGTCCGGGTAGTCCAGCACCATCGTGACCTGCGCGTCGACACCCGTGTCGGTGAGCGTGCCGACGGCGGTGACCGTCGACGGGACGCCGAGGAAGTCGTGGGCCCACGCGACGGGGTAGACGCCGAGGTCGAGCAGGGCGCCGCCGGCGAGCGCGGGGTCGAAGAGCCGGTGGCCGGGGTCGGGCGCGAACCACTGCCCGTGGTCGGCAGCGACGTTGACGACCGTGCCGAGCTCACCTGAGCCGACCACCTCGTGGAGGGCGTCGACATGGGGCAGGAAGCGGGTCCACATCGCCTCCATCACGAACACGCCCGCCTCGCGGGCGGCGGCGAAGACCTGCTCGGCCTCGGCCCGGCTCCTGGTGAACGCCTTCTCCACGAGGACCGGCTTGCCCGCCCCGATCGCCATCAGCGCCTGCTCGAGGTGGTGCGAGTGGGGGGTCGCGACGTAGACCACGTCGACGTCCGGGTCCGCACACAGCGCCTCGTAGCCGGGGTGCACCCGCTCGACCCCGAAGCGGGAGGCGTACGCCGAGGCGCGGGCCTGGTCGCGCGAGCCGACCGCGACGACCCGCGACTGGGTCCGGGCGTGCAGCGCGTCCGCGAAGGCGGTGGCGATCCCGCCGGGGCCGAGGACGCCCCAGCGGAGCGCGGGTGCTTCCTGCGGGTCGGGCACGGTCATGGAGGTCTCCTTCGGCGACGACGTGGTGCTGGGGACACCTTGGCAGGTCGTGGCCCTGACCTGTCGATACAGTGCGGCGCATGACCCAGCGCACTCTCGTCCTCGTCAAGCCCGACGGCGTACGCCGCGGCCTCACCGGTGAGGTGATCCGCCGGATCGAGGCGAAGGGCTACACCCTCGCGGCGCTCGAGCTGCGCACCGCGACGCGCGAGCTGCTGGCCGCGCACTACGCCGAGCACGAGGGCAAGCCGTTCTACGAGCCCCTCGTCGAGTTCATGCTCTCCGGCCCGGTCGCGGCGATGGTGGTGGAGGGAGAGCGTTGCATCGAG
This sequence comes from Nocardioides gansuensis, assembly GCF_003076135.1. GTDB lineage: Bacteria > Actinomycetota > Actinomycetes > Propionibacteriales > Nocardioidaceae > Nocardioides > Nocardioides gansuensis. The sequence goes on from NZ_QDGZ01000008.1 coordinate 36,396, forward strand.
GGCTTCCGCGCGCTGGCGGGCGCGACCGACCCGACCGCCGCCGCGCCCGGCACCATCCGCGGCGACCTCGCCCGCGACTGGGGCCTCAAGGTCCAGCAGAACCTGGTCCACGGCTCCGACAGCCCCGAGTCGGCCGAGCGCGAGATCAAGATCTGGTTCTCCGAGATCGCCGGCTGACCCCGGGCGCCCGCGCATCTGAGCCGCGGGGCAGGGCGTGTCCTCCCCGGATCGTCGGTAAGGCGTCCATACCCTGAATCCGGGCCGTTGGCCACCTCGCGGTGGTCGTGCTCACCCTCCCGACACGTCCGACCAGCAGCGAGGGCACCTGCGCGCATGGCACACAGCTTGATCGGCCGCGACATGGCCGTGGACCTCGGCACCGCCAACACGCTGGTCTATGTGCGCGGCAAGGGCGTCGTGCTCGACGAGCCGTCGGTCGTCGCGATGAACGAGTCGACCGGCGAGGTCCTCGCGGTCGGCCACGAGGCCAAGCGGATGATCGGGCGCACGCCCGACAACATCATGGCCATCCGACCGCTCAAGGACGGCGTGATCGCCGACTTCGAGGCGACGGAGCAGATGCTGCGCTACTTCATCCAGCAGGTGCACCGCCGTCGCTACTTCACCAAGCCCCGGCTGGTGATCTGCGTGCCGAGCGGGATCACCGCGGTCGAGCAGCGGGCCGTCAAGGAGGCCGGCTACCAGGCCGGCGCCAGGCGGGTCTACATCGTCGAGGAGCCGATGGCCGCCGCGATCGGGGCTGGGCTCCCCGTCCACGAGGCGACCGGCAACATGGTGGTCGACGTCGGCGGCGGCACCACCGAGGTCGCGGTGATCAGCCTCGGCGGCATCGTGACCAGCGTGAGCGTCCGCACCGCCGGCGACGACCTCGACCAGGCGATCATCGCGTGGATGAAGAAGGAATACTCCCTGATGCTGGGGGAGCGCACCGCCGAGGAGGTGAAGATGACCCTCGGCTCCGCCTTCCCGCTGCCCACCGAGCCCGAGGCGGAGATCCGCGGCCGCGACATGATCAGTGGCCTGCCACGCACCGTCGTGGTCTCCAGCGCCGAGGTCCGCCAGGCCCTCGAGGAGCCGCTGCACAACATCATCGACGCCGTCCGGTCCACCCTCGACCAGACGCCGCCCGAGCTGGCCGGCGACATCATGGACCGCGGCATCGTGCTCACCGGTGGTGGCGCCCTGCTCCGCGGCCTCGACGAGCGCCTCCGCCACGAGACCGGCATGCCCGTCCACGTCGCCGAGGACCCCCTCGCCTCCGTCGCCTACGGCGCCGGCAAGTGCGTGGAGGAGTTCGAGGCGCTGCAGCAGGTCCTCGTCTCCGAGCCCCGGCGGCACTGATGGGCACGTTCGGGGGGCCCGAGGGCCGCGAGCGGCGCTGGCGCGGCCTGGACCGGCTGGAGGCACGCAACCCCGCGCCCCGATCGCTGCTGGTCGCCCTCGTGCTCGCCAGCGCCACCCTGATGACCCTCGACCAGCAGGGGGGCGACGACTCGCCCATCGAGCCCGTACGCCGGGTGGTGGGGGAGGCGTTCGGCCCCGTCGAGACGGTCACGGCGGCCGTCGTACGCCCCTTCACCTCCGTGCCCTCGTGGTTCCGCAGCAAGGACTCCCTCGCCGATGAGATCGAGCGGCTCGAGGCCGAGAACTCCGACCTGCGCACCCGGGTGCAGACCGCCGGCTTCGACCGCAACCGGCTGGAGCAGTACGACGCGCTCACGGCCGCGGCGGAGGAGCTCGGCAGGTCCCTCGTGCCGGCGCGGGTGGTGGCCTACGGGCCGTCGCAGTCCTTCAGCGCCACGGTGACGATCGACGCCGGCTCGGAGGCCGGCCTCGGCCCCGACATGACGGTGGTCAACAACGACGGCCTGGTCGGCCGGGTCCTCCGGGTCACCCGCTCCACGGCCACGGTGCTGCTGCTCCTCGACCCCGAGTCGATCGTGGGCGGCCGCGTGGGCTCGAGCATGGAGATCGGCTTCGTGCACGGCGCCGGCAGCTTCCGCGAGGGCGGCTCGCTCGACCTGCGGCTGGTCGACGACAGCGTCGTGCCGGCCCGCCACGACTCCGTGGTCACCTGGGGGAGCGCCGGCGGCCCCTACCACCCGGGCGTGCCCATCGGGCGGGTCACCGACGTCTACACCTCGCTGCGCGAGTCGTCGCAGCGCGCGGTGGTGGAGCCCTACGTCGACTTCTCCGCGCTCGACGTCGTCGGCGTGATGGTGCCCGTGGGCACGCCGAGCGACCGGGCCATCATCGAGGCCGACGGGAGCCTGCGATGACCCGCGGCCGGGTGCCGGTGGCCTTCGTGGCCGTGGTGGTGGCGCTGCTGCTGCAGGTCTCGCTGTTCCCCCACGTCGCCTGGCACGGCATCGTGCCCAACCTGTGCCTGCTCGTCGTGGTCGCCGGCGCGCTCACCCTGCCGGCCCCCTCGGCCATGGTGCTCGGCTTCGTCGCGGGCGTCGCGCTCGACCTGGCGCCGCCGGCCGACCACCTCGCCGGCCGCTGGGCGCTCGCGCTCACCCTGGTCGCCTTCCTCGCCGCGCGCGTGCGCCAGGACGTCAGGCCCACGGCCATCGCCGTGGTGGCCACCGTCGCGGCGGCCTCCTTCGTCGGCACCTCGGTCTTCGCGCTCACCGGGCTGCTGCTCGACGACCCGGCGATGTCCGTGCCAGAGCTGCTCGCCGTCATCGGGGTCGCGGTCGTCTGGGACGTGCTGCTCACCCCGTTCGTACTGCCGCCGCTGATGAAGCTCTTCGGGCGGCTCGACCCGCGGTTGGCGACCTGATGGCGGTCACCGGGTCCGAGCGCAGCCGGCTGCGCCTGGTCGTCGTCCAGGCGCTCGTCTTCTCCCTGTTCGCCACCCTCTTCGTGCGGCTCTACTACCTCCAGGTCGTCGGCGGTGAGGACTACCAGGCGATGGCGGCCGACCAGTCGGTGCGCGACATCGTGGTCCAGCCGCAGCGAGGCCTGATCGTCGACGACCAGGGCCGCCCACTGGTCGCCAACCGCACCTCCTGGGTCATCTCCGTCGACCGCAACGTGCTCGACAAGCTGACCGAGCGCCAGCGCACCGAGCTCGTCCGCCGGGTCTCCGTGGTCGTGGAGGAGGAGCCGGCCGACATCGAGGCCCGGCTGGTCACGTGCGGTCACGAGGGCAGCGTGCGCGGCACCTGCTGGAACGGCTCGCCCTACCAGCCGGTGCCGGTCGCCCGCGACGTGCCCAAGGAGGTCGCCCTCCGGGTCCTCGAGCAGCCGGAGGACTACCCCGGCGTGCTCGCGGAGCAGGAGAGCGTGCGTGCCTATCCCCGCCCCTTCGGCGTCAACCTCGCCCACGTGCTCGGCTACCTGAGCCCGATCACGGAGGAGGAGTACGACGCTGCCGTCGCCGCCGACGACCAGTCGGTCAACGGCGCCTCCTCGGTCGGCCGCGCCGGCGTCGAGAAGCAGTACGACGAGTGGCTGCGCGGCCTGCCGGGCTACCGCCGTGTCGCGGTCGACTCGATGGGCCGGGTGCTGGGCGACGACAGCGTCGTCGAGGCGACCCCGGGCGACACCCTCGTCACCTCGATCGACGCCCGCGTGCAGGGCGTGCTCGAGCGCCAGCTGGCCGAGCGCATCCGCATCCAGCGCCAGACCGTCGACCCGGTCACCGGCCGTCGCTATGCCGCCGACGCGGGCGCGGCCGTCGTGCTCGAGGCGAAGACCGGCCGCGTCGTCGCGATGGCCAGCCAGCCGACGTACGACCCGGACGTGTGGGTCGGCGGCATCACGACGAAGGAGCTCGACCACCTCTACTCGGAGGCTGCCGGCACCCCGCTGCTCTCGCGGGCCACGCAGGGCCAGTTCGCCCCCGGCTCGACGTGGAAGCCCTTCATGACGGCCGGCGCGCTGCAGAACGGCTACGGCACCGACACGGTGCTGCCGTGCTCGTCGGGCTTCCAGGTCGGCAACCGGGTCTTCAAGAACTACGAGTCGGGTGCCTACGGCAACATCGGCTTCGCCAAGGCGCTCGAGGTCTCCTGCAACACGTTCTTCTACCGGATCGGCTACAACTTCTGGCAGAAGTTCGGCTCCGACGTCGATGACGTCGAGGCCCGCGACCCGCTGGTCGAGGAAGCCAAGAAGTTCGGCTTCGGCTCCCGCACCGGCATCGACATCCCCGGGGAGGCTCCCGGGCGGATCGCCGACCGCAAGTGGAAGCGCGCCTACTTCGAGTCGCAGAAGGACTACTACTGCGACCTCGCCAGCAAGCCGCAGACCCCGGACACCAGCGACTTCGTCTACAAGTTCGCCCGCGAGTTCTGTATCGAGGGGTTCGCCTACCGCGCGGGCGACGCCGTCAACTTCGCGATCGGGCAGGGCGACACCATCGTCACGCCGCTCCAGCTGGCGCGGGCCTACGCCGCGCTCGCCAACGGCGGCACGCTGTGGACCCCGACCATCGGCAAGGCGATCGTGAGCCCCGAGGGCGAGGTGCTGCGCCGCATCCAGCCGCGCAAGGCCGGCTCGGTCGAGGTGCCGAAGCAGTACCTCTCCTACATCGACGCGGCCCTCCAGGGCGTCACCCGGCAGGGCACGATGGCGTGGAAGATGGGCGGCTTCCCGCTCGACGACGTGACCGTGCGTGCGAAGACCGGCTCCGCCGAGGTCTACGGCAAGCAGTCGACCGGCTGGGTCGCGTCCTACACCGAGGACTACGTCGTGGTCATGATGATCAGCCAGGGCGGCACCGGCTCGGGCTCGACCGGCGACGCGGTGCGCAAGATCTGGGAGACCCTCTACGGCATCGAGGGCGAGCAGGTGCGGCCCGCGAAGGCCGCGATCCCGGGCACCGTCCAGCCCCGCACCCTGCCCACGTTCACCGAGGACGGGGCGATCGTCCCGCCGCGCCCCGCCGGGTCCGCGAAGGGAGAGGACCGATGAGCGTCCGCCACGTCCCGGGCCGCGGCGGCCTGCGAGCGCCCGGCCTCGACTGGCTGCTGCTCGGCGCGGCGATGCTGCTCGTGCTGCTCGGCACGCTGCTGGTGTGGTCGGCCACGTCGACGCGCATCGACCTCACCGGCGGCGACGCAGGCGCGTACCTCAAGAAGCAGCTCGTCAACGTCGCGATCGGCCTCGTGCTGATGGTGATGGTGCTCGCGACCGACCACCGCTGGGTGCGCATCGTCGCGCCGCTGGTCTATGTCGCCTCGATCGTCGGGCTGGTGCTCGTGCTCGTGGCGGGGTCGACGATCAACGGCTCCCGCTCGTGGATCCAGCTCGGCGGGATGTCGATCCAGCCCTCGGAGTTCGCCAAGCTCGCCGTCGTGATCGGCATGGCGCTGCTCGTCGCCGAGCGCACCGAGGGCCGCTGGCGCCGTGGGGTCCGCACGCTCGAGGTGGTCGGCATGCTGCTCATCGCGGCCGTGCCTGCCGTGCTGATTCTGCTCCAGCCCGACCTCGGCACGATGCTGGTGCTGGCCGCGACGGTCTTCGGTGTGCTCGCGATCTCCGGCGCAGACCGGCGCTGGCTGGCCGGGCTGACGCTCGGCGGCGTGGTCGCGGCGGTCGTCGCGGTGTCGCTGGGGGTGCTCAAGGACTACCAGGTCGACCGGTTCCTGGCCTTCACCAACCCGGGCCTGGACCCGCGGGGCGCCGGCTACAACACCGAGCAGGCGCGCATCGCGGTCGGCAACGGCGGGCTGTTCGGCCAGGGCCTCTTCGACGGCTCGCAGACCCGCTCGGGCTTCGTGCCCGAGCAGCACACCGACTTCATCTTCACCGTGGCCGGCGAGGAGCTCGGCCTGCTCGGCGCCGGCCTGATGATCCTGCTGCTCGGCGTGGTCATCTGGCGGGCGCTGGCGATCGCGATGGACACCGACGACGTGTTCGGCCGGATCGCCGCCGCCGGCATCGCCTGCTGGTGGGGCTTCCAGGCGTTCCAGAACATCGGGATGTGCCTGGGCATCATGCCGGTGACCGGCGTGCCGCTGCCGTTCGTGTCGTACGGCGGCTCGTCGATGTTCGCGGGCATGCTCGCCCTGGGCCTCCTGCAGAACATCCACCTGCGCGCCAGCGCGCCGCTGCCCACGCGACTGCTGGCCGCACCAACCGCCCGCAGGACCACGAGCCTCGCCGGCCGCTGACGTCGCGCGTCAGCCCTTCTTGCCGCTCCGGGCCTTCGGGCACTCCGTGGACGCAGGAACGACGTAGTCGGTGACCAGCCGGTTGTGGTCGGAGACGGCCGAGCCGTAGACCCGGCTGGTGACGGGCTCCAGCTCGGGGCTGGCGAGCAGGAAGTCGATCTTCGACCCGCCTGGACCCGTGCCGGAGGGGCCGACGCCGGCGGCGCTCCACGAGTCGACGAGCTGGCTGCGGAAGGCGCCGAGGGTGGGCGTGTTGATCGTGGCGTTCATGTCACCGCCGAGGATCTTCAGCTCGTCGTCCTGGGCCAGGATGCCGGCGATCTGCCGGGCCTGCGCCTCGCGGAGCCCGACGAGCTTGTTCTGCAGGTGGGTGTTGTAGACGTTGACGAAGCGGCCGCCGATCTCGAGGGTGGCGCCGAGGAGGCCCCGCTGCTCGCCGCCCCGGCCGTTGACGAGCCGGATGCTGGTCGAGTCGACGATCGGAAAGCGGGACAGGATCGCCGTGCCGTACTGCCCCGGCCCCTGGACCACGTTGGCGCCGAAGGTGTGCTCCATGCCCAGCGTGTTGGCGAACCAGGCGGCCTGGTCGACGCGCCCGGTGCGGCCGTAGAACCGGTCGATCTCCTGCAGCAGGACGATGTCGGGCTCCAGCGCCCGGATCTCCGCGGCGACGCGGGCGAGCCCGTTGCTGCCGAACGAGCGGTGGGTGTTGAAGGACATCACCCGGATGCGCACCGACTCCTGCAGCTTGCGGCACACGATGTCCTCGAGGCCGGGCGGCGGCGTGGGGATCTTGTCGGTCGCCCCGGCCTTCTCGGGCACCGGCTCGGGCACCGTCACGTCGGTCGGCGTCGACTCCGTCGGCGGCGACACCGACGGCGTGTCGGAGGGCTGGGTCTCCGGCCGGTCGTCGTTGCGGCCGCGGTCGAGCACCATGAGCGTGGCGATCACGCCGACGACGAGGACGAGCAGGGCCAGCCGCACCAGCTGTTCGCGCCGTCCCACTGCCCGCTTCCCCCACCTGTCCGTCCGTCGGTCGCGCACAGTGTGCCCTGCCGGCGCTGGTTTCGCCCGCAGGTCCCACGCGTCGTACCCTTGAGGGTCCCCGAAGTCGTCCCCCGTGAGGTGCTCCGTCGTGTCCGTCGGTCTCGACCACAGCAGCGTCTTCCCGAGGCTCGAGGGCCGTCTGCCGTCCGTGCAGAAGCCGATCCAGTACGTCGGCGGCGAGCTCAACTCCACCGTGAAGGACTGGGACTCCGTCGACGTCCGATGGGCGCTGATGTATCCCGACGCCTACGAGGTCGGCCTGCCCAACCAGGGCGTCCAGATCCTCTACGAGGTGCTCAACGAGCGCGACTGGATCATGGCGGAGCGCACCTACGCCGTGTGGCCCGACATGGAGCGGGTGATGCGCGAGGACGGGATCCCGCAGTTCACCGTCGACGGCCACCGCCCGGTGCGGGCCTTCGACGTCTTCGGCCTGAGCTTCTCCACCGAGCTCGGCTACACCAACATGCTCAACGCGCTCGACCTCGCCGGCATCCCGCTGCACGCGGAGGAACGTGGCGACGACGACCCGATCGTGCTCGCCGGCGGCCACGCGGCGTTCAACCCCGAGCCCATCGCCGACTTCATCGACGCGGCCGTCCTCGGCGACGGCGAGGAGGTCGTGCTCGCGATCTCCGAGGTCGTACGTGAGTGGAAGGGCGAGGGCTCCCCTGGCGGGCGCGACGAGCTGCTGCGCCGCCTCGCGGTGAGCGGCGGCGTCTACGTCCCGCGGTTCTACGACGTGACGTACGCCGACGACGGCGCCATCGAAGCCGTCGTACCCAACCGTCCCGGGATCCCGTTCCGGGTGCGCAAGCACACGCTGATGGACCTCGACGCCTGGCCCTACCCGGCGAAGCCGCTCGTGCCGCTCGCCGAGACGGTGCACGAGCGCTTCAGCGTCGAGATCTTCCGCGGCTGCACCCGCGGCTGTCGCTTCTGTCAGGCCGGCATGATCACCCGCCCCGTGCGTGAGCGCTCGATCGAGACCATCGGCGACATGGTCGAGAACGGCATCCGCAAGTCCGGCTTCGAGGAGGTCGGCCTGCTCTCGCTCTCGAGCGCCGACCACACCGAGATCGCCGAGGTGGCCAAGGGCCTGGCCGACCGCTACGAGGGGTCGAACGTCTCGCTGAGCCTCCCGTCGACCCGTGTCGACGCCTTCAACATCACGCTCGCCAACGAGTTCTCCCGCAACGGCCGGCGCTCCGGGCTGACCTTCGCGCCCGAAGGCGGCAGCGAGCGGATGCGCAAGGTGATCAACAAGATGGTCACCGAGGAGGACCTGATCCGCACCGTCGCGGCGGCCTACTCCCACGGCTGGCGGCAGGTGAAGCTCTACTTCATGTGCGGTCTCCCGACCGAGACCGACGACGACGTGCTCGCCATCGCCGACCTGGCCAAGAAGGTCATCGCCAAGGGCCGCGAGGTCTCCGGCCGCAACGACATCCGTTGCACGGTGTCGATCGGCGGCTTCGTGCCCAAGCCGCACACCCCGTTCCAGTGGGCCGCCCAGCTCGACCACGAGACCACCGACGAGCGGCTGAAGAAGCTGCGTGACGTGGTCCGCGAGGACAAGCGCTTCGGCCGGGCCATCGGCTTCCGCTACCACGACGGCAAGCCCGGCATCATCGAGGGACTGCTCTCCCGCGGCGACCGCCGCGTCGGTCGCGTGATCGAGGAGGTGTGGCGCGACGGCGGCCGCTTCGACGGCTGGAGCGAGCACTTCTCCTACGACCGCTGGACGCAGGCCGCCGAGCGCGGCCTCGCGGGCACCGGCGTCGACCTCGACTGGTACACCACCCGCGAGCGCGACTACGACGAGGTGCTGCCCTGGGACCACCTCGACTCCGGCCTCGACAAGGACTGGCTGTGGGGTGACTGGGAGGACGCCCTCGCGGCCGCCGACGGTGCGGACATCGAGATCGAGGACTGCCGCTGGACGCCGTGCTACGACTGCGGCGTGTGCCCCGAGATGGGCACGGAGATCCAGATCGGGCCGACGGGTCGCCAGCTGCTCCCGCTGTCGGTCGTCTGATCCGCCACGCCCAGCCGGTAGGGTCACGCAGGTGACCGTGCATCGCCCCAAGTCCGACGCCGCCGCGCTCCAGGCCGAGCTCGCGGACGCGCGGGCGGAGCTCGCGGAGCTGCGCCGGGCCCAGGAGCAGGTCGCCGAGCGGGAGGCCGAGCTGGTCGCCGCCAGGGACCAGGCCGAGCGCGCCGCGCGCTCCCTCTCCGAGGCGCTGGCCGAGCGCGTGCGCATCGACGCCGCCGGCCGCGGCCGCGGGAGTGCGCTGATGAAGGGCCGCCAGAAGCCGGTCACCCGCGAGGAGGAGGCGCAGCTCGAGCTGCTCCGTGGCTCCGCGCTGTGGGACCCCGCGTGGTACCTGCGCACCTACCCCGACGTCGTCGAGCTGGGCGAGGACCCGGCGCTGCACTTCGTGCGCCACCCCTACTACCCGGTGCGGCAGCCGAGCGAGCGCTTCGACGTGCGCCAGTACCTCATCGACCACCCCGACGCCGTCGAGCAGCGGATCAACCCGCTCGTGCACTTCCTGCTCACTCCCGAGTCCCAGGGCGCGGACGCCTACCCGCCCCGGCCCCGGTGACATGGAGGAGCTGATCGCGCAGCGCCGGGCCGAGGTGGCCGACTTCCGGCGCCGCTGGTTCCGGTTCGCACGACGCTGGCGCGCGGCCTCCCGCCGCGATCCGGACGAGGCCCGCGCGCTGGTCGCGACCGCCCTGGCCGAGGGCCTTCCTCCGGTCGGCGCCGCCGACCCGGCGCCGCCACCGGACGCCGTACAGCACGCGTGTGCCCGCGCCGTCGTCGCAGCCAGCGGCCTGATCGACGCCGAGGAGTACGCCGTGCAGCACCGGCTGCGGCGCGGCACCGACCCGGTCCGCCACTTCGTCGAGGAGGGCTGGCGCAGCCTGCGGACGCCCAGCCTCCGCTTCGACCTCTGGTGGTACTGGGTCGAGCACCTCGACCCCACCGACGACGCGGTCAACCCGCTGCTGCACTACGCCCTGCGCGGCCGCCACGAGGGTCTCGCGCCGCTGCCGAGCCCGGCAGAGCCGCGACCCCCGACGCGGCTGGACGGCCAGCCCCGGCGCGCGTGCCTGTTCGCGGGCTACGACCGCGACGGGCTCGTCGACGACACCGTCGTCGCCTACCTGGCCGAGCTGTCGCGGCACGCCGATGTCTTCTACCTCGCCGACGGCGTGCTCGAGCCCGGCCAGCTCGACCGCCTCGCCGACGTCACGGCCGGTGCGTGGAGCGTCCCGCACGGCGCCTACGACTTCGGCTCGTTCTCCCTGCTCGCCCGGGACCTGGTCGGCTGGCAGCGCCTCGCGGCGTACGACGAGGTCGTGCTCGCCAACGACAGCTGCTACCTGCTCCGCGGGCTCGACGACGTCTTCGCCGAGATGAACGGCCGCGCTGCCGACTGGTGGAGTCTGCAGGCGACGTCGATGGAGCACGACGAGTCCTACAAGCACGACGACTCGCCGATCCCGCTGGCCGAGGCGAAGCGCCGGTTCGTCGGGCCGCGGCACTGGACCGACGACCGCTTCCTCCACCTGAGCTCCTACTTCCTGGCCTTCCGCCGCCCGGTCCTCGACGACCCCGGCTTCCGCTGGCGGCTCGACACGGTGACCCGGCAGGAGGAGAAGCGGCTGGTGATCCACAAGTACGAGGTCGGCATCAGCCGCTACCTCGTGGACTCCGGCTTCGACTTCGACACCTTCCTGCCCGATCTGTGGGCCTTCCACCCGCTCTACGGCCGCCACTTCTTCGAGCTGGTGGAGCGCGGCTTCCCGCTGGTGAAGCGCAACTACCTCGGCGAGAACCCCCGCCACGTGGCCGGCCTCGAGCACTGGGAGGAGCGGCTGCGCCACCTCGTCCCGGACGCCCCGTTCGCGGCCATGCGGACCCACCTCGAGCGGGTCACGTCGCCCGCGATGCTCCGCGAGGCGTACGGCGCGCGTCTCGGGGAGGACGGGCGGCGGCACATCCCGCTGAGGGCGACCCAGGGCTTCGGGCTGCGCCGGCTCGACCGCGAGACGCCCAGCTTCCGGCACTGGTGGGCCTTCCCGGTCTCCTCGTCCGGGCGGCTCGACCCGGGCATGCGCGCCGTCCTCGAGGAGGTGCGCGACGACCCGAGCCTGCACAAGGTGGTGCTGACCCGCGGACGTCCGCTCACCGACGACGTCGCGGGCGCACGGGTGACCGTGCTGCCGATGGACACCCCGGACGGCCAGGCGGCGATGGTCCGCTGTGGCCTGATGCTGGCCGACGACACCCCCGACATGGCCTACCCGTTCTCCTTCCCGAGGTCCCGGCACGACTACGTGCACGTCGGGCTCGGGCTGCCGGTGCTCCCGCACCCCCTCGGCCCCGACGGCCGTGACTGGGCGCGGGTCGAGGCGTTGGCGGCCTGCTCGGCAGGTGAGGCACTGGTGCGGACCGCGGCCGTCCCCGACCTCGACCTCACGCGGAGCTGGGTGACCGGACTGCCGCGGCACGACCACCTCGTGCTCGCCCCCGAGCACCTGCCGGCCGACCTGCGGGCCGAGGAGCAGCGGCTCCGGGAGTCACTCGACGGCCGGCCGCTCGTCGTCTGGTGGACGCGTGGACCGGTCCAGCCGCTGCCGGCCGACCTGGTGGCCTGGGCCCGGGAGCACGACGTCGTCGTCGGGGTCAGGGAGCCGCGGGTCGACCGTCCGGACGGCTGGACGCGGGCCATGCTCGACCTCGGGCTGCCCCGCCTCGTCGGCCTCTCCGACCGGGCTGTCTCGTCACCCGTGCCGGTGCACCGGGTCGCGTCCGCGGTCGTGACCGACGACGACCTGCAGGCCGCCGACGCGCTCGTCACGGGCGTGCCGCTGCTGCAGGTGACTGGTCCCGGGCCGACGTCGGCACGCGGGATCGGGGCGGCGCTGCCGGGGGAGGGCTGGGCCGAGCCGACCCGCTGCCCGGACGCCGACGCGATCATGGACGAGCTCACCAAGCTGGCAGTGGCCGGGTTCCCCCGCCGTGAGGTCACCGTGCCGGCCGGTGCCCCCCGCCTGGACGGCGCGGCCGCGCGCCGGTTCGTGCACCGGCTGCGGTCGCTCAGTCGTCGGTGACCTCGGCCCCCGCGAGCCAGTCCTCCCAGGGCAGGTAGGTCTGCTTCAGGCGGCGCACCAGGCGGGCGGCGCTGTGGCCGTCGGAGTGGGCGTGCAGGGCGCGACCCCACGCGGCGTACTCCTCGTCGACGTGGCCGTCGAGCGCCTTCTCGACGGTGGAGAGCAGCCCGCCGGTGTCCTCCGGCACCTCGAAGGGCACGCCCTCGGTGCCGGGGGCGGCGACCGCGGACCGGCCGGTGGGGGAGAAGTCGGCGAGGTCCGCGGGCGTGCCGCTGACGACCACGCCAGCCAGCCGCCAGGCCATCTCCACCACGGGAGGCACGCGCAGGCCGGTGTTGCGCTCCAGCCACCGCGCGTCCATCAGGTCCACGAGCGGGGACGGCACGCGGGGGAGTGCCCCCGAGGTCGGCAGCACCGCCACCAGGACCTCGTCGGCGCGGTCGGCCGCCCACGTCGCGAAGGCAGCGAGGTCGAGCTCGCCGCCCGTGGCAGGGGACAGCAGCACCAGTCGGCGGCCGGCCAGCAGCCCCCGCAGGGCTGCCAGCTCGGCACGCAGGTCGCGGGCCAGGGCGTCCTCGGAGCGCAGTAGCAGGTCGACGCGCGGGGAGCCGAGCTCCCAGACGCCGTCCGGGTCGAGGTCGGAGAAGCGGGTCCCGGCCGCGTCGGTCCCGGTGTCCGAGGAGGTCACGACTGCGCGCGTCAGCCGCGCGTCGTACGCCGGGTCCGGCAGGGGCCGACCGCCCTGCAGCCCGGAGCCCGCCAGCGCGGCCACGGTCGGTGGGAGCCCGGCCGGCTGCCCCAGGTGGACGAACCGGTGGTAGCGGCGGCCGAGCGGGTGGTTGACGTCCGCGCGGGGGCCCAGCGTGCAGAAGAGCGTGGCGGCCCGGAGGCCGTACATCTGGCCGGCTGATGACTCGGCGGGCACGGCGGCCACGTTCTCGCCACCGACCTTGACCCTCCGACCGCCGAGCAGCACGATCTTCTTCACCGAGGGGTCGTCGCGCACCTCCTCGAAGACGCCGCGCACCGCTCCGGAGAGCACGCCGGTGCGGGGGTCGACGGGGAACACCCACCAGTGGTCGAAGGTGGGGACCCAGCGGTCCTCCTCGGCGAACTCGGCCGGACCGACGTGGCCCGGCGGCTGCACGGTGCCGTCGCGGCGGGTGCGGAACCCGAAGCTGCGCACCAGGCTCCAGGGTGGCGCCGTGCGGCGCAGGCTCCGGTCGATGGCGTCGACGTCGGCGTCGGGCGCGGCCGCGAGCACGCGCTCCTTCCACAGGTGCAGGTCCGGCGTCTCGAAGGGGTTCTCGGTGAGCAGCTGGCGCTTGAGGAGGGGGAAGCCCTCGTGCACCAGGTCGAACGCCGACGCGCGGTAGACGGGGTGGTAGGCCAGGATCCCGTCGACGAAGGTCGCGAGCCTGAACCCGGCCAGGATCAGGAGCCGCGAGAAGCCGATCTCGTACTTCAGGATGATCGTGACCTTCTCCGACTGCGACGCCACCTCGTCCAGGCGCCTCCTGAAGCGCGGGTCGGTGTGCACCCGCTTGCGGTAGCAGAGGAAGTAGGACCCGACGTGGATGAAGTCGGAGTAGCGCCACAGCCCCAGCTGGCGCATCTGCTCGCCGACCTCGTCGAGCCCGAGGCGGCGGCCGAGCCGCTCATAGGCGCGGTCGTCGAAGTCGTCGTACGTCGCCTGCAGCCCCCACCAGTCGCAGGTCGTCGCGTCCATCTTCGCGAAGACCTGGTCGAGTGGCTGGACCAGGAAGCAGGAGTCGTTGGCGAGCATCAGCTCGTCGTAGGTGTCGATGACGTCCCAGCCGACGAGCTCCTTGGCCAGCATGGAGTAGGAGCCGAAGTCGTAGCGGCCGTGGCGGATCGCCCAGGCGCCCCGGGTGTAGGGCGCGATCTTCTCCAGCTCGCCCGCGGCGAGCTCGCAGTCGGCGAGGTAGTAGACGTCGGCGAACCGGCTGAGGTCCGCCAGGTAGGTCACGACCGTCTCGTCGATGATCCCGTCGCCGTCGTAGCCGGCGAACAGGCAGACCCGGCGCGGCGCGTAGTCGGCACCCGGTGGCTCGGGGTCGGGCATGGTGCCGAGGGTCGGCAGCGTCGGGAGGCCGGCGCGGCGGCCCTCCACGGCGTAGTGGACGACCGGGTTGACGTCCTCGCGCGTGGGGTCGAGGTGGTCGCACCAGTAGCCCCACAGGTCGAAGTCGGGCGACGGGTGCCGCAGCTCCCTCCAGCCCTTCGTGACGAAGTGCTCGAGCTCCTCGCGGTGGCCGCACAGGTGCCAGGCCAGGTCCGGGTTGTGCAGGGCGTAGCCCAGGTCGTCGAACAGCCCGGCGGCCGCGATCACCGCGCCCTCGACCGTCGCGCGCTCGCCGGCGGTGGGGTCGAAGCTCGCGGACGGCTCGCCGGGCGGCAGGCCCTGCTCGAGGGCGCCGGCCACCATCCGGTCCCGCTCCTCCTGGCCGGCCGCCAGGAACCGCTCGGAGAAGGCCAGCCAGCGGAGACGGTAGTCGTCGAGCGCGAGCATCAGCCCTCCGCGGCCACGACGTCGACCAGGCCGTCGTCGAGGAGGCCGTGACGGTGCGCGTGCAGGAGGGCTGGCAGGCCGGAGCCCCCGGCCTCGGGGTGGCGGAGGAGGTAGCGGCCGGTGCTGAAGCCCTCGCTGGGGTCGAGCCGGCGCTCGTTGGCGTGGCGGACGTGGTGCAGCGCCGGCGGGATGCGCTGCTCCAGGATCGCCTTCTGGTGCTGGCGGAGATACCAGCCGGCGTCGAAGAGCGGGTGGGCCTCGACCTCCCGGACCAGCTCGGTCTCGGGATCGGCCGAACGACGGCGCAGCCGGCCGCGTCCGGGGTCCTGGTCGCGCCAGTAGGCCGCCGACAGCTCGGCTGCCAGGGCGGCCGCGAGGGACTCGGCCTGCTCGCGCAGCCGCGCCCGCTGGCGGCGTACGCGCTGGAGGGCCTCGGCCTGGTGCTCGAGCTCGTTGCGCGTCCACTTGAGCTCGTTGCGGGCCAGCCGCAGGGCCGTGCGGTCATCGGTCCCGGTCCCGTCCCCAGCGCGCTCCTCCACGCCGCCGAACCCTACACGGGGGGTCCGCGATGGGCCGCCTGCGCCCGCGGCGACCCACGATGGTACGAATGTGCGCACGGGGCGAGGGACGTTCCTGCCACCACGGAGGAGGACGGATGGAGGGCGTGTTCGACTACGTCGTCGTCGGTGGCGGGATCGTAGGTGCCTCCACCGCGTGGCACCTCCTGCGCAAGCGGCCGGGGGCAGGCGTGCTGCTGCTCGACAAGGAGCAGGCCTTCGGGGTGCACCAGACCGGCCACAACAGCGGCGTCATCCACAGCGGCATCTACTACGAGCCGGGGAGCCTGAAGGCGGAAATGTGCCGTCGGGGCGCCCGCCTGACGGAGGAGTTCGCCGCCGCGCACGGCATCCCCACCCGGCGCACCGGGAAGCTCCTCGTCGCCACCGACGAGCGCGAGGTGGCCGGGATGCACAGGCTGCACGAGCGCGCCGGGATCAACGGCATCGAGGCCGAGCTGGTCGACGCGGCGGAGCTGGCCCGTCGGGAGCCGCACGTCCGTGGCCTCGGGGCGCTCTGGCTGCCGGGCACGGGCATCACCGACTTCCGCTTGGTCAACCAAGCGCTGGCCGGCGAGGTCGAGGGCCTCGGTGGCGTGCTGCGCACCGGCATAGAGGTCGTGGGCGTCGTGGAGGGCACCGATCAGGTCGTGCTCCGCACCGCGGCGGGCGAGGAGCTGAAGACCCGACGCGTCGTCTTCTGCGGAGGGGTGCAGGCCGACAGGCTGGCGCGGCTCGCGGGCCTCGAGGTCGACTTCCGGATCGTGCCGTTCCGCGGGGAGTACTACGACGTGGTGCCCGCGCGTGCCGATCTTGTCTCCACCCTGATCTACCCGATCCCGGACCCGTCGCTGCCCTTTCTCGGCGTGCACCTGACGCCCACCGTGGACGGGGGGCTCAACGTCGGGCCCAACGCCGTGCTGGGCCTGGCCCGCGAGGGCTACCGCAAGTTCTCCTTCCAGCGGCGGGACGCCTGGGACGTCGTCAGCTTCCCTGGCATGTACGCCGTTGCGCGCCAGCACGCCCGCACCGGTGCACGCGAGCTGCGCAACTCCCTGTGGAAGGGCGGCTACCTCAAGGCGTGCCAGAAGTACTGCCCAAGCCTGCGGGCCGAGGACCTCACCCCGCGCGAGGCCGGCATCCGGGCGCAGGCAGTGCTGCGCGACGGCTCGTTCGTGCACGACTTCCTGCTGCGCAGGACGCCGCGCACCCTCCACGTCATCAACGCGCCCTCGCCGGCGGCCACCTCGGCCCTGCCGATCGGCGAGCACCTGGCCCGCCAGGCCCTCGACCCGGCCAACGCCTGACCGGCAGAGCGGCCCTGACAGACTGTCCGGACGCCCGATACGAAGGACTGACGCACCATGACGCACCGCATCGCTCTCGTCGGCTGTGGCTCGATGGGCCTCAACCACGCGCGCGTGATCGCGACCAGCCCGCGCACCAGCCTCTCCGTCATCATCGACCCCCACGAGGAGATCGGCCGCGCGGCGGCGGAGATGTACGGCGCCGCGTGGGCGCCCGAGCTCGACGGACTCGGCGACGTGGACGCCGCAGTGATCGCCGCGCCCACCGAGTACCACCACGGTCTCGCGCGCGAGGTGATCCGGGTCGGGCTGCCCCTGCTTGTGGAGAAACCGATCTGTCCGTCGGTGGAGGAGACCCGCGAGATCATCGCCGCCTCCGAGGATGCCGGCACGCCCCTCATGTGCGGCCTGCTCGAGCGGTTCAACCCGGCGGTCCGCGTGGCGCTGGGCATGGTCGAGGAGGCCCTGCACGTGCGCAGCGAGCGCCACTCGCCGTACGCCCCCCGGATCCGGACCGGCGTCGCCTGGGACCTGCTCGTGCACGACGTGGACTTGGTCGTGCAGGCCTTCGGCGGCGGTCACCCCGATGCCGTCGAGGTCGCCGTGGGCGAGTTCCACCCCTCGTCTCTGCCGGGTGCCGAGGACGTGATGGAGGCCGTGATGCGCTTCGGCAGCGGCATCGCGACCGTGTCGGCCAGCCGGATCGGCCAGCGCAAGTCCCGCACCATGGTGATCTGGGAGCTCGACAAGATGATCGAAGTCGACCTGCTGCGCCGTGGTGTCACCGTCTATCGGCACGCCTCGGTGGAGGAGACCGAGGTCGGCCACTTCGGCTTCCGGCAGCGCACCGAGATGGAGGTGCCGGAGATCATGGGCGCCGAGCCGCTGGTCAGCCAGCTGGACCACTTCGTGGACCTGATCGAGGGCACGGCGGACGTCGACCGGGAGCGCGACTCGATCCTGCCTGCGCACCAGGTGGTGGAGTCAGCCCTCGCCGCTCGCGTCGGCTGAGGCGGCGCCAGCGCCGGTGACGAAGGTCGGGGTCCCGGCCTCGTCGAGCTCGACCTGACCGACGACCCGGGCCGGCACTCCGGCGACGATCGCGCGGGCCGGCACGTCCCGGGTGACGACGGCGCCGGCCCCGATGACGGCCTCGTCGCCGATCGTGACACCCATGTTGATGATGGCGCCCGCGCCCACGAAGACGCGGTCGCCGATCACGACCGGCCGGCGCTCGATCTCGGCGAAGCGGCGCCCGCTCACGCAGCGCTTCGCCGTGGAGTGCGTGTAGATCTGCACCCCGGTGGAGATGTCGCAGCCCGAGCCGATCCTGAGTCCGCCCGACCCGTCGATCATGGTGAAGGCGCCGATCCAGGTGCCGTCGCCCACCACGGGCTCACCGACCACCCAGGCGTGCTCGTTCCACGGATTGGGCGGCAGCGACCCGCTCACGGGCTCAGTCGGCCCGGATGAGGTCGGTCATCCCCTTGACCACGTCAATCGTCGGCTCGAAGCCGAGGACCTCCTTGGCTCGCGTGACGTCCGCGGCGCGGCGGCTGACGAGCACGTCGCGCGGGTTGAAGATCGGCTCGACATCGGCGCCCACGGCGTCGATGAGGATGCGGGCCAGGTCGGCGATCGAGGTGTCGATGCCCGTGCCGATGTTGACCGGCACGTTGGCCTGGTCCGACTCCAGGGCCAGCACGACGGAGCGGGCGATGTCGTGGACGTGGATGAAGTCCATCGACTGCTCGCCCTTGCCGTCGATCACCGGCGGCTCGCCGTTGCGGATCCGGTTGACGAAGTGGTTGATGACCGACGTGTAGTAGGCCGTCGTCTTCTGGCCGGGGCCGTAGACGTTGAAGAAGCGCAGGGCCACCCAGGAGAGCCCGTTGCGCCGCTCGTAGAAGCCGAGGAGATCCTCGCCGGCGCGCTTGGCGATGCAGTAGGGCGTGAGGGGGGACAGCGTGTCGTCCTCATGCATCGGGAGCTTATCCGGGTCGCCGTAGACCGACGCCGAGGAGCAGTAGACCAGCCGGTCCACGCCGTGGTCGGCCGCGGCCGCGAACACGTTGTGGTTGCCGATCATGTTGATGTCCATCGACTCGTACGGGTCGGCCTGGCTCTTGTTGATCGACACCGCGGCCGCGTGGATGACTCTGCTGCAGCCCTTCATTGCCGAGTGCACCGCGCCGCCGTAGCGGACGTCCTGGTCGATCAGCTCGACGCCGTCGCCGAGGGCGGCGACCGCGTCGCGATCGCCGCGGAACATGTTGTCGAAGATCCGGACCTTGTAGCCCTTCTCGAGCAGCATCGGCACGACGTGCATGCCGATGAAGCCGGCGCCGCCGGTGAAGAAGACGGTCTCTTTCGAGGTCATGGGAAGGCGCTCCTGGAAGGTCGGGTGCGGGGGCCGATGGGGCGCTCGCAGGTTATCAACGGACGCTGGTGCGGTTGCCGGCGGCAGCGAGGTCAGCGAGGGTGTCGAGGTGCTTGTCGAGGACCCGCTCGAGGGCGAAGTGTTCGTCGACGACGCGGCTCGCGCTGGCGCCGATGGTGGCGCGCGCGGCCGGGTCGCCGAGGACGCGCAGGAGGCGCTCCCCGAGGCCGCGGACGTCACCGCGCGGGCACAGGTGGATGTCGCGTCCCTCGACGAGCTCGACGCCGGGGAAGTTGTCCAGGCGGCCCCAGCCGACGACTGGGACGCCGGCGGCCATCGACTCCAGCGTGGCGGTGCCGAGACCGTCGCCCTGTTCGTGGCACTCGACGTCCGCCGCCGCGAGCAGGTGCGGCACCGATGCCTTCGGGACGGCGCCCAGGCTGCGGACGGCGTGGGAGACGCCGAGCTCCTCGGCGCGAGTTAGGAAGTGGTTGTAGTAGACGCGACCGACGACCGCGAGCACCGCGTCGGGGTGCTTCTCGAGCACCGCGGGGAGGGCCTCGACGATGCCGACGCGGTCGCGGAGAGGGATGACGTGGCCGACCGAGACGATCAGCGGGCGATCCGCCTCGACACCGATGAGCTCACGACCGGTGGCGGCGTCGCCGGCGCGGATCCATACCGGGTCGACGCCGACGGGGATCGCGACGGTGTCGCGGTACGCCCCGCGGTAGCGGTCGGTGATGTAGTCCTGCATGTAGGTGTCCATGACGACCAGGCGCGGCCGGTGCCGGCGCATCATCGGCTTGACAATGAGCGCGTCGAGGCCGCGGAAGATCCGGCGGTAGTGCGCGGCAGGGTTCTCGAGGCGAGTGTGGATGCTGAGCAAGGTCGGCACGCCGCGACGGCGGGCGTAGTTGCCCGAGGCCCAGGTCAGGTCCATGAACTGGCCGTGCTGGTGGACCACGTCCGGGCCGAACTCGTCGAGGATCGTGTCGAGCCGCCGCGCCAGGCCAGGCCTCGTGGCGAAGGAGAGGTCGAAGGAGACGTTGATCCGGCTCTCCGGGAGCGTCTTCGCCGGGAACCGCACGATGCGGACACCTTCGCGGACCTCCTCGGCCGGCGCGTCGCCGTACTCCGCCGTCAGCACGAGCACCTGGTGGCCGCGGCGGGCGTAGCCGCGGGCGAGCGAGTCGCTCAGGTGCGAGCTGCCTCCCACACGGGGCGGGAAGAAGTTGTTGACGACGACGATGCGCATGACGGCTTCCTTAGTGCTGTTCGAGGGTGGGACGGTCGTGGACGGCGGGCCGTTCGGCGGGTGCCGGCTGCATTCGCCGCAGGGGTACGCGGCCGTCCGTCGCGACCGCGACGAACAAGGCCGCGAGAGCCACCAGCATGCTGAGGACCAGCGCCGCGAACGTGAGCTCGTTGGTCGCGAACGACTCCCAGGGGCCGTCGAACGCGTCGCCGGTGATGCCGGACGTGTTGCGACGCAGCAGGGTGTAGAAGCCCTCGATGTGGGCGCTGGCCAGCAGCACGAGCCCCAGGCCCACCAGGGCGACCGCGTTGCCGCTCGGGCGCGCCAGGCCCGGGGCCCGTTCGGGACCGAGGGCGGCGAGGACCGGCAGCATCACCGTGAGGGGAAGCGTGTAGCGGCCCTGCCACACCGGTCCGTTGGCGTTCCACTGCAACGCCTCGAGCGCGATGGGGGCCGAGTAGACGGCGAGGGCGAGCGCCAGCAGGGCGATCAGGGTGCGGGGTGTGAGGCGTAGCCACAGCACGGACAGGATGAGAGCCGCTCCCGTCAGGTACCGCAGGTATGCGTCGTCGGGCATGAGGGTGTCGAGCCAGCCGAAGGTGCCGACCTGCTGGCGCATCACGTCGGCACCGATGTGCTCTCGCGCCAGCTCCAGCCGCTGGAGCAGCGAGAGGTCGAATTGGGGGGTCGTCTGGGTGTCCCTGACGCCGGACAAGATGGTCCAGAGCGCTTGGGCCACCACGGCCACGACGGGCGCCCAGACCCACCTCCCGGCGTGCTGGGCCAAGCGGCGGAACGCGGGCCAGCCGAGGGCGACGACGAGCGCGGCGACCCAGATCGCCAGCCACCCCGGAGCGAGCATCCGCACGGCCACCATGAAGGACGCGGCCAGCATGGCACGCCTCGCGAGCACCCGGGACAGCCAGGGGTCGTTCACCTTGACGGCGGCCAGCGAGGTGGCCGCCATGGCGAAGGCGGCGAAAATCTCCCCGGAGTTCGGGTTGAGGACGCCACCCAGGTAGAGCGCCATTGGGGTGAGCGAGACGGCGCAGCCTGCCAGCGCCAGGCCACGCTGGCGGACCCTCATCGCGGCGCCGAGCCCCAACGCCAGGAAGAGGGCGGCGACGGAGATGGCCGCCGCGCGGTTGGCCGCCATCGACCACTCCACCGGGACCAGCGTCGACGGCCATCCCGTGACGAGGTAGTAGGTCGGGATGTTGCGGCCAGCGGGATTGAGCATCTCGCCCGGCTTCTCGCTGGGTCCGATCGGCGCGAGGCAAGACGCGGGCACGTCCATCTGGAACGCGGTACACCCCGCCGAGGCGGCGCTGTCGAGGATCCCCTGCGGGACGACGACTATCGCGTTCGAGGTCACTCCCGATCCGAACTCGTCGGACCGCTCGGGCCAGAGCTCACCGTGCCCCACGGAGTACGCCATTGTCTCGTGCGAGGGGGCGTCGGGGGAGCTCCACTGCGGCGTGGCTAGTGACCACAGGGTGAGAAGAGCGGCTCCGACGAGGAAGAGCCCGAGCGTCTCCAGCCGGACGCGTCGCCTGAGGCCGGGTGCCTCTGTGGTGGGGGCGGTCATGCACCCGCCTTTGCGACGGCGTTGACGCCGGTCACGATGCGGTGCAGGTCGGCCTCGGTCAGGCTGGGGTGCACCGGAAGCGAGATCACCTCGCGGGCCGCCTCCTCCGTCACCGGCAGGTCGACGTCCGGCGCGACGTGCGCCAGCGACGCCAGCCGGTGGTTGGGGATGGGGTAGTAGACCCCGCAGCCGACCTGGTGCTCCTTGTGCAGGGCGGTGACGATGCGGTCGCGATCGGCACCGTCCACCCGGATCGTGTACTGGTGGTAGACGTGCGTGGCGCCCTCCGCGACCGGGGGCACCACGACGCCCTCGAGGTGGGCGTCGAGGAATGCGGCGTTGGCACGGCGGGTCTCCGTCCACGCACCGACCTTGGTGAGCTGGACCCGGCCGACGGCGGCATGGATGTCGGTCATCCGCGCGTTGAAGCCGACGACCTCGTTGGCGTACTGCTTCTCCATGCCCTGGTTGCGCAGGAGGCGGACCGAGCGGGCGATCTGCTCCGTGGCGCAGGAGACCATGCCGCCCTCGCCCGAGGTCATGTTCTTGGTGGGGTAGAGGCTGAACATCGCGAAGTCGCCGAAGGTGCCGACGGGCGCCCCCTGCCAGGTGGCCAGGTGCGCTTGCGCCGCGTCCTCGAACACGCGGATCCCGGCCTCCTGGGCCACGGCGCCCAGGGCGTCCATGTCCGCGGGGTGGCCGTAGAGGTGCACGGGCATGACTGCGGCCGTGCGCTCGGTGATCGCGGCCTTGACGGCGTCGGCGGACAGGCAGAAGTGGTCCGGCTCGATGTCGGCGAAGACAGGGGTGGCGCCGGTGAGGGCCACCGAGTTGGCGGTGGCGGCGAAGGTGAACGACGGGACGATGACCTCGTCACCGGGCCCGATCCCGGCCGCGAGGAGGCCGAGGTGGAGGGCGGAGGTGCCCGAGTTGACGGCCACGCAGGTGCGGCCGGCCGTCACCGCGCTGGCGAACTCCTGCTCGAACGTGGCGACCTCGGGGCCCTGGGCGATCATGCCGGAGCGCATCACGCGGTCAACCGCCGCGCGCTCCTCCTCGCCCACGATCGGCTTGGCGGCGGGGATGAAGGTCTCGGACATGGTGGCCTTTCGTGGATCAGCTGGTGGCACGGCGCTCGTGCCATGCGTGGATCGGAGCGAGGATGAGGTCGGGGAGGCCGGCGGTGTCGGTGGATCCCGCCAGCAGCACGGCCTCGAGCTGCGCGTGGTGGTCCGGGGAGACGCCGAGCCGGTCGAGGCGGTGGGTGTTCAGGCGCGCGGGACGCGCCGGGACGCCCATGCTCACGACGTACGGCGGAAGGTCGCGCGTGACGGCCGACTGCATGCCGATCATCGACCCGGCCGGCACGGTGCGGCGCTGGTGCACAGTGGTGCCGAGCCCGAGGTTGGCCCCGTCCTCGATCGTGACGTGCCCTGCCGCGACAGCGGCCCCGGAGATGGTCACCTCGTGACCGACGGTGACGTCGTGGTTGAGGTGCACCTTGCCCATGAAGAAGCCGTCGTCGCCCACCGTGGTCGTGTGCGCCCAGCCGCCGTTGACCGCGACGAACTCCTTGAACACGTTGCGGGAGCCTATGCGGACACCTTGGCCGTCGTAGTCGTCCTCCCACGACGGCTCGAACCGGTGACCACGCACCTCGGCCGCGCCACCGATGGAGACGTGGGAGGCCAGGAAGTTGGAGTCGCCCAGGACGACGGGGCCCTGGAGCACGCAGAACGGGCCGATCACGTTGTCTTCGCCGAGCTCGACCTGCGGGCCGAGGACGGCGGTGGGGTGGATCCGGTTGCTCATGCCGACGTGCGCACCTCTGCCGCCGCGAGCACCTCACGGAGCTGCTCGGCGACGTGGTCGAGGTCGTCGTCGGTCAGGTTGGCGTGCATGGGCAGGGCGAACTGGGTGCGGAAGAGCCGCGCGGCCACGGGGCAGTCGCGGGTGGCGCCGTAGACGGGCTGGACGTGGCTGGAGTAGGTGCCGATGTTGCTGCCGACTCCGCGCTCGCGCAGGGCCATCACCACGCGGTCGCGGTCGACGCCGTCCTGTGCGGTGACGAGGTAGGACTGCCA
Source organism: Nocardioides gansuensis (assembly GCF_003076135.1). Classification (GTDB taxonomy): domain Bacteria; phylum Actinomycetota; class Actinomycetes; order Propionibacteriales; family Nocardioidaceae; genus Nocardioides; species Nocardioides gansuensis. Next base: position 60,423 of record NZ_QDGZ01000008.1, read on the forward strand.
CGGGTGGGTCCGGTCGTCGAGCAACACGGGCAGGGAGATGCCTTCGACGCCGGCCAGCCGCTCGGCGTACCCCTCCGCCGCCCGCGTGCGGTTGGCGAGCAGGTCGGGCAGGCGGCGCAGCTGGACGCGCATGATCGCGGCCTGCACGTCGGACATCCGGTAGTTGTAGCCCGCGGTGTCGAACTCCGGCACGGCCAGCGCGGACTGCCCCTCGCGGGAGACGGCGGGCGCGATGCCGTAGGTGTGCAGCTTGCGTGCGCGGTCCATCAGGTCGGTGTCGTCGCCCACGAGCGCGCCGCCCTCGCCGCTGGTGATGCCCTTGCGGCCGTGGAAGCTGAACGCGGCGAGGTCGGCGAGGCTGCCGGCGGGCCGGCCCTTGTAGGTCGCGCCGGCGGAGCACGCGGCGTCCTCCAGCAGCCACAACCCGTGCTTGCGGGCCAGGGCTGCCAGCTCGTCGTAGTCTGCCGGCTGGCCGACCAGGTCGACGGCGATGATGCCGACGGTGCGCTCGGTGACCAGGGCGGCGGCGGCGTCCACGTCGATCGTGCCGATGTCGGGCCGCACGTCCGCGAAGATAGGCGTCGCTCCGGTCCAGACGACGGCGTGTCCGGTGGCGGGGAAGGTGTAGTCGGCGACGATCACCTCGTCACCCGGTCCCGCCCCCAGCACCTGGAGGGCCAGGTGGAGAGCCGATCCGCAGTTGGAGGTGGCCAGGGCGTGCGCCGTGCCGGCCGTGACCGCGAACTCCTTCTCGAACGCCACGCACGTCGGTCCGGCACCGCTCAGCCAGCCGGAGGCGAAGACCTCGCGCAGCGCCTCGATCTCCTCCTCGCCCACGGTGGGCTGGCCGAGGGCGACATTGCGGGTGGAGCTCATGGGACGACCTTCCTGACGGCCTCGGGACTGCGGGCCAACCTAGTGGGCGGGTCCTCCTCGTCCCAAAGCACGCCGAGGAGGTCCCTGGATGCCGGACGAACACTGACCCCCGCGCCAGCCGCCGCGGATCAGCGCACCGCGTGGCGCAGCAGCTCGCGCACCTGCTCGCGCGAGCCCGAGCGCAGCACTCCGGGCAGCAAGGTGAGCGCGTGGAGCCGGCTCGTGGCATGCAGCCGGGCCGCACGCCGGGCCCTGCGCCAGCCGAGCGCGTCCAGGCGCTGCTCAACCTCGTGGTGGAAGCGGTCCTCGTCGGAGAACCGATGGCCGTCGAAGCGGGCGGTGGCCGAGGCGCTGGCGTCGTGGCGCCGGTAGGCGAAGCAGGCATGGTCGTCGACGACCAGCTGCTCGCCGGAGAGCACCAGGTCGAGGATCAGCGCCAGGTCGAGGATGATCGGGAGGTCCGGGCGGAACGGCCGGTCCCGGATCACGTCGGCCCGGAAGGCCAGCGACGGCCAGTAGAGCCAGTTGCCGTGCAGCAGGCTGGTGGCGAGTGCCTCGCCGGCCACCATGCGGGGGAACGGGCCGTCCGGCGCGAGCCAGGCCTTGACCCGCTCGGTCAGCCCCCGGACCTCCTCGCCGTCGCCGCCGACCACCCGGACTCCCGGCTGGAAGAACGCCGCTGACGGGAAGCGGAGGTGCAGCTCGCGGACCCGGGCGACGTAGTCGGGCAGCAGGAGGTCGTCGCAGCCGGGGAAGGCCGCCAGCTCGTGCTCGACCAGCTGGCGGCACCGCTCGAAGTTGCCGGCGGTGCCGAGGTTGCGCTCGTTGCGCAGGTAGCGGATGCGCGGGTCGGGGTGGGCGCCGTAGCGCTCTCCTGCAGTGTGGTCGGGATAGCAGTCGTCGACGATGGTGAGCGACCAGTGCGGGTCGGTCTGGGCCAGCACACTCTCCACGGTCGCGTCCAGGAGCGCGGGCTCGCCCCAGTACGGCACGAGCAGGTGCAGGACCGGCTCGGTCACTCGTCCTCCGCTGGCGCATCGCGCTCGGCCTGCTGCTCTTTGCGCCGCTGCTCGACCTCGAGCCGGAGCACCGCGACCTCCTCGGCCAGGGTGCGGCTGCGTTCCTCGAGGCGCCCGAGGTCGGAGCTGTGCTGCAGGGTCATCAGGAAGAGCACCAGGATGCCCACGAAGAGCGCCAGGTTGAGCGGCAGCGCGATGCCGAGCAGGTCGGTGATCGCGAGCAACAGGCCCGGCACCACGGCCGCGAGGAGGGCGGTGACGGCGATGAGGAACCAGAGGAGCGCGTACTTCTCCCGGAGCCGCCGGCGACGGAGCATCTCGAAGAGCGTCACCATCACGACGAGCGCGCCGAGGACGCCGAGCACGGTCGCGCTGGTCATGAGGCGTCCACCCCTGCCCCGACCACCTGGGGCTGGTGCTCCACGCCTTCGTCGTACGTCGCGGGCCAGCGCCGCACCAGGGCGAGCCCGAGCGCGACGACCGCGCGACTCAGGTAGATCACGGCCCTCACCGGCGAGGCCGAGGCCTGGCCGGCGGCTCGCGGGCGCATGTCGACGGGCAACTGGGCCACCTTGCAGCCGCTGCGGATGGCGATGACCAGGGACTCGACGGTGTCGCCGAGGTATTCGGCGGGGTAGTGCATCGCAAAGATCATGGTGGCGCGCCGGTTGGCGACGCGGTATCCGGAGGTCACGTCCGTCAGGCGGGTGCCGGCGATCCGGGACAGGACGGCCGCCAGGAGCACCATCGCCCACCGACGGGGGCCGCGGACGCGGTAGGGGTCGCCGTCGCGGGCGAACCGGGCGCCGATCACGATGTCGGAGTGGTCGAGCGCAGCCACCATCTCGGTCAGGTATGCTGGGTCGTGCTGGCCGTCCGCGTCGATCTGGACGGTCACGCCGTAGCCATGTCGGAGCGCGTAGCGGTATCCCGCACGCATCGCGCCGCCGACGCCGAGGTTGAAGGGCAGCCGGCACACGAGTGCCCCCGCGTTCTCGGCCCGCTCGGCCGTGCGGTCCACGGAGCCGTCGTCGACCACGAGGACCTCGATTCCGGGGTTGGCAGCCGTGATCTCGCGCACGGTGGCGCCGACGGACTCCTCCTCGTTCCACGCGGGAACGATGACGAGGATCCGGGGCCCGCTGGTGGACATGGCGAGCACCCTAACAACGGGAGAGCGCTGCTCGACCCGTCGCTGCCCGGCACTAGCCTGTGCCCGATGCCACGCCAAGACCCGCCCCAGCAGCCGCCCCCGGTGCAGCGCCTGCGCATCCGCTACGCCAAGCGCGGTCGCCTGCGCTTCACGAGCCACCGCGACTTCTCGCGGGCCTTCGAGCGGGCGGTGTTCCGGGCCCGCATCCCGATGGCCTACTCCTCGGGCTTCAACCCCCATCCGCGCATCTCGTACGCCGGTGCCGCACCGACGGGCTCGGCGAGCGAGGCGGAATACCTCGAGCTCGCGCTCGCCGAGGTGCTCGACCCGGCCGAGGTCCACGCGCAGCTGGACGAGGCGCTGCCCGAGGGCCTGGACGTGCTCCAGGTGGTGGAGTCCTCCGGCGGCTCACTGGCCGACCTCCTCGAGGCCAGCCGGTGGCGGATCGACGTCCCCGTGGCCCCGGACGCGACCCGGAGAGCCGTGGCCGCGTTCCTGGCGGCGGGGGAGGTGCTGGTCGAGCGGATGACGAAGAAGGGCCTGCGCGAGTTCGACGCCCGGGGGGCTGTGGTTGCCCTCTCGGTGCAGCCGGTGGAGGGGTCATCCGACCGGTCGGCGCTCGACCTCCTCCTGCGCCACGGGGTCCCGTCCGTGCGGCCGGACGACGTGCTGTCGGCGCTGCGCCACGTCGCCGGGCTCGATGCCGGCCCGGCGCCGTTGATGACCCGGCTGGAGCAGGGGCGCCTCGTCGAGGACACCCAGGAGATCGCCGACCCGCTGTCGTAGATGGGGGCGCAGGGGGTGACGTGTGCGATACTCGCCCGTGTTCGACCCGGCCGGCGTGCCGACCGGATCGAGCCGACGACGTTCTCGCCACACCAGCCTGGTGCGGCACTTCGGACGCAGGTCGTCACCCGACCGCGACGCGGCCGGTGGGTCGGTGACAGCGGCTCACCCCAGTGCCTTGCGACCGCGGCAGGTTGGTGGCCGGCGCCCGTCGACGCATACGCGGAGGGCCTCGCCGCCACCGACAAGGCTTTGCGCCTGCGGCCACCGGTCGCGCGGCGCCGACACGGTTCCGGCACCTGCCGGGACGCGAGGAGCACCACATGCTCGACGACAACCAGCCCGACCCGACCACCATTGAGGCCGGAGCCGGCGACACCGACGCGCCTGAGGCGCCTGCGGCGCCCGCGAAGAAGACCGCGGCCAGGAAGGCGCCGGCCAAGAAGGCCGCTGCGAAGAAGGCGCCGGCCAGGAAGACCGCCGCGAAGAAGGCGGCTGCTGCTCCTGCCGAGGCCCCGGCCGTCGAGTCCGCCGAGGCCACCGCCGAGGCCACCGACACGACGACTGTGGAGGCGGCCGCACCTGCGACGGCGAAGAAGGCCGCCGCGAGGAAGCCGGCAGCCAAGCGCACCACCAAGCAGGTCGCGCCGGCCGCCACCGAGGCACCAACCGAGGCCTCCGCCGACGCGGCAGCCGACACCGCTGCCGCCCCCGCGAAGAAGACCGCTGCCAAGCGCACCGCTGCGCGGAAGACCGCCGAGCGGGCACCGGCCAGGAAGTCTGCGGCGAGCAAGTCCGCCGGCACGCCGGCCGACGCGGCCGTCGACGCCGCCGTCGAGCAGGCCGAGGCGACGGGGGCGGCCGAGGCTGCGGCCGGTGCCGCCGCTCCGCTCTTCCAGGCGCCCACGGCCACGACGACGACCACTCGCCGTACCCGCACGAGCGCCAGGAAGGCCGCTGCGGCTCCGGCCGAGACGCCTGCCGACGAGGAGGCGAAGCCGGCCGAGGAGCCCGCGGACGAGGTCGCGGTCGAGGTCGCGGTCGAGGACACCGACGCCGACGCCGACACCGCCGCCGCCGAGCCCGAGGCCGAGCCCGAGCCCGAGGCCGAGCCCGAGGCCGAGACCGAGGCCGAGACCGAATCCGAGACCGAGGGCGGCGCACCGCGCCGGCGTCGCCGCCGGGGTGGGCGTCGCCGCCGCAAGCCGGGCGAGTCTGCGCAGTCCGGTGCCGAGGACGACGCGTCCGAGGACGCTGCCGAGGGCAGCGCCGACGAGTCCGACACCGGCGACTCGACGGACTCGGGCGAGGCCGCCGGCGAGGAGCGCAACGGCGAGTCCACCTCGTCGCGTCGCCGTCGCCGTCGTCGTCGGGCCGGCGAGGACGGCGGAGACTCCGACGACGAGCCCAACACCGTCACCCGGGTCCGCAGCGCGCGCTCCGCGGAGGACCAGATCACAGCCGTCGCCGGCTCCACGCGCCTGGAGGCGAAGAAGCAGCGACGCCGCGAGGGCCGCGAGGCCGGCCGCCGGCGCGCCCCGATCGTGAGCGAGGCGGAGTTCCTGGCCCGTCGGGAGTCGGTCGACCGCGTGATGGTGATCCGCCAGCGCGAGGAGCTGACCCAGATCGCCGTCCTCGAGGACAAGGTCCTCGTCGAGCACTACGTCGCCCGCGAGTCGCAGACCTCGCTGATCGGCAACGTCTACCTCGGCCGCGTCCAGAACGTGCTGCCCTCGATGGAGGCCGCCTTCATCGACATCGGCAAGGGCCGCAACGCGGTCCTCTACGCCGGTGAGGTGAACTGGTCGGCCCTGGGCCACAAGGAGGGCCAGCCGCGCAAGATCGAGTCGGTGCTCTCCAGCGGCCAGTCGATCCTGGTGCAGGTCACCAAGGACCCCATGGGACACAAGGGCGCCCGCCTCACCAGCCAGATCAGCCTCGCCGGGCGGTTCCTGGTCTACGTGCCGGACGGCACGACCAGCGGCATCTCCCGCAAGCTGCCCGACACGGAGCGCAACCGGCTCAAGGCCCTGCTCAAGGAGATCGTCCCGGACAGCGCCGGCGTCATCGTGCGTACGGCGGCGGAGGGCGCCAGCGAGGACGAGCTGACGCGCGACGTCGAGCGGCTCAAGGCGCGCTGGGAGGACATCGAGGCGAAGGCGAAGGGCAACGCGCCGCAGCTGCTCTACGGCGAGCCCGACCTCACCCTCAAGGTCGTCCGCGACCTCTTCACCGAGGACTTCAGCAGGCTCGTGATCCAGGGCGACGACGCCTGGGACACCGTCCAGGGCTACGTCGCGCACGTTGCGCCGGACCTCCAGGACCGCCTCGAGAGGTTCGAGCCGGGGGAGAACGGCAAGGACGTCTTCGCCGTGCACCGCATCGAGGAGCAGATCCACAAGGGTCTCGACCGCAAGGTCTGGCTGCCCTCTGGTGGGTCGCTGATCATCGACCGCACCGAGGCGATGACCGTGGTCGACGTCAACACCGGCAAGTTCACCGGGTCTGGCGGCAACCTCGAGGAGACGGTCACCAAGAACAACCTGGAGGCCGCGGAGGAGATCGTCCGGCAGCTCCGGCTGCGGGACATCGGCGGCATCATCGTCATCGACTTCATCGACATGGTGCTCGAGTCCAACCGCGACCTGGTCGTGCGTCGCCTGGTCGAGTGCCTGGGTCGCGACCGCACCCGCCACCAGGTCGCCGAGGTCACCTCGCTCGGCCTCGTGCAGATGACCCGCAAGCGGATCGGCACCGGCCTCCTCGAGGCCTTCAGCAAGGACTGCGAGCACTGCCAGGGCCGTGGCGTGGTCATCCAGGACACGCCGGTCGAGCCCTCGAAGGGCGAGGACGACCGCCGCGGCCGGCGCACCCGCGGCCGCGCCAAGGGCGAGGGTGGCAACGGCCAGGGTGGGGACGGCGAGAACGGCACGTCTGCCCCGTCGCCCAGGACCGTGGCGTCCAAGGCCCGTGGTGAGGGCAAGCCGGACGAGGGCAAGGCGGACGGCGGAAGGTCCGGCAGGGGCAAGGCCGACCAGCGCACGGCTGTCGAGGCCGCGGTCGAGCCGCCCGCCGAGGCCCCGGTCTCGCCGGAGCCCGGCGTCGCGAGCATCGAGCCCGGGCCGTCGAGCGAGCCCGCCGCGGACACCGCCCCCGCGACGGAGGTTGCGCCGGTGGCGGAGCCCGTGGCCGAGCAGCCTGCGGAGCCGCCCGCTGCACCCGAGGTCTCCGAGCCGGTGGCCCAGCCGGTCGTCGAGCCGGTCGTCGAGCCCGAGCCGGTCGAGCCAGTGCGGCCGCGGGTGATCACGACCACCCGACGCCGCTCCGCCAGCCGTCCGGCCGGCCCGCCGATCACCCAGACCCAGGAGTCGCTGTCGGCCGCGCCCGTCGGAGTCGCCGGCGCTCCCGCCCCGGCCCAGGTGGAGCCCGGCACCGCCGGCCACGAGCCCGGCACCGACGGTGCCCACGCGGCGGAGCCGCACGTGGAGCACGTACCGATCAAGAAGAAGGGCGCGCGCAAGCGCTGACCCGGGCCTGCCCGCTGTGAAGCTCCACGCTCTGTGCGTGGAGCTTCACGCTTTCGGGACGTCAAACCCGTGAAGGTCGACGCCTCACGCGTGAAGCTTCACGCCTGGTCGGCGAGGAGGCTCTCGACGGCCGCGATCGACGTGGCGGTGTCGGTGTGGTGGAAGGCCTCGGGGTCGGGCTTCATCACCCCGACCTCGTGGGAGTAGATGAGGACGTCGACGAGGTCCTCGAATCCCCAGCACCGCTCGCGCTCGCGGGCGCCGGGGCCGGAGTTGGAGAGGATCCCAAGCAGGAGGCCGCGCTCGTGCAGCCCGGCGAACCAGTCGCGGAGTGGCACGTCGAGCTCACCGGCGTACCGCGGCCACATGTCCTCCATCAGCTCGTGCGCCTGCGCGTCGGTGAGTCCCAGCCCGCACCACCGCGCGGACAGGCATCAGGCAGGGCGGCGGAACCAGTCGGTGGACTCCTTCTGCCACAGCAGCCAGAGCACGAACGCCGTGACGCCCAGCCCGATGAGGCCGACCAGCCTGAGCAGGATCGGCTGCGGGTCACCGAGGCTCATCACGGCGCCGAGGATGCTGATCGTGGCGAGCACGGTGTAGACGATCCGGGCCCAGCCCGCGCCCCGCTTGATGAAGAGGGCGAGGCCGCCGTAGAGCAGCACGCCGATGGTGAGGCCGATGACGGCGCCGACCATCACGCCGGAGCGCACCGTGTCCTCGTCGAGCCCGCTCGCGCCGGCGTCGTCGAGCGTCATGCTGATGATCTCGTCGAGGTAGAGGAAGCTGAGCAGGGAGCTGAGCAGCCCGAGGCCGATGGTCACCCAGATCAGGGTGACGGCCAGCTGGATCGACCGGGGCGGCTCGCCACGGACCGCAGGCGGCTGGCCGTAGGCCGGCTGTCCGTAGGGAGACTGACCGGGCTGCGGCTGGCCGTAGTTCGGCTGGCCGTAGTTCGGCTGCCCGTGGTTCGGCTGCCCGTGGTTCGGCTGCCCGTAGTTCGGCTGCCCGTAGGGGTCCTGCCCGGGCCCCTCGTTGGTGGGCGGTGTGGTCATCTGATCCCCCTGGGATGGTCGAATAGCCGTGCGGCCGTGGGAGCGAGTATCCCGCCGATCCGTGCCAGGGTCACGGACGCGGGGGTCAGAGGACGCAGGTGTTGACCACGTCGCCGGTCGTGGGCTTGGGGTAGAAGCCGTCCTTCGGCGGCTTCACGTGGTCCCTCACCCACTGGTCGAGCGCCTGGAACGCCGACCGGGCGCACGGCAGCAGCGGCCGGAGCCGGTCGGGATACGTCGAGTAGAGGCCGTCGGTGTGCGTGCCGCCGCCGAACCGGTAGTAGCGGTGCAGGCGGGCCTGGTGGCTGTCCTCGACCAGCTCGTCGTAGATGTTGCTGTCGGTGCGCATCGGGAGGAGCGCGTCCAGGTCGCCGTGCAGTGTGATCAGCGGGCGCTGGATGTTGCCGGTGAGCTCCACGATGCGCACCGCCTCCTTCACCGAGGCCGGCCGGGACGCGTAGTCGTAGTCCGCGTCGCAGCCCGCCACGCCGCTCTGGCAGAACGGCACGCCGGCGTCCAGGGAGCCGTCGTAGTCGGGGTCGAACTCCTCCCGGTAGATCCGCTGGGTGAGGTCCCAGTAGTAGGAGTAGTGGAACGGCCAGAGGAACTCGCTGCCCTCCTCGAAGCCGGCCTCGAGCATGGCCTGTCGCGCCTCCTCCGAGCCCGTCGCGGCGTACGCCGGGTAGTGCCTGAGGGCAGTGGGCAGGTAGTGGAACATGGTCGGGCCCTCGGCGCGGAAGAGCGTGCCCTCCCAGTCGACGCCGCCGTCGTAGAGCCAGGGCCGGTTCTCCAGCTGCCAGCGCGTCAGGTAGCCGCCGTTGGAGATCCCGACCAGGTAGGTGTGCCGCGGAGCGCGGCCGTACCGCTGCTCGACCACGACCTTGGTGGCCTTCGTCAGCTCCGTCACCCGGTCGTGCCATTCGCGCACCGAGCCGCCGGGGGTGGAGCCGTCCGCGTAGAACCGGGCTCCCGTGTTGCCCTTGTCGGTGCTCGCGAACGCGTAGCCCTGCGCCAGCACCCAGTCGCCGAGGATGAAGTCGTTGGCGTACTGCGCACGGACGCCGGGAGCGCCGGTGATCACCACCTTGCCGTTCCACGCGTCGGGCAGCCGGATGACGAACTGGGAGTCGTGCCGCCACCCGTTGTTGGTGTTGCTGGTCGAGGTGTCGGGGAAGTAGCCGTCGACCTGGATGCCCGGCACGCCGGAGGGGTTGCGGGTGCCGCTGGCGTGGAGGCCCGCCCAGTCGTTGGGGTTGGTGTGCCCGCTCGCCACCGTGCCTGCGGTCGTCAGGTCCGCCAGGCACGCTGTCTTCTGCATCTCGGCCTGCGGCACGAGCAGCTCGGACATCCGGGCGCAGCCGGGCTCCGCAGGCGTGGGGGGAGCGGCGGCGACGTGCTGGGGTACGGCGATCGCGGCGAGCCCGAGGCCGACGGCTCCGGCGACGGCGGCGCCGAGCTGGCGCCGTACGGATGTGATGACGGTCATGTCCCCACCGTCGGCGGCAGCGGGATGGGCGGACAATGGGCCGGCCCTACACTTCGGAGCAGGGATGGCTGTGGCCCGGCGCCACCACGGATGTGGAGGACCCGTCGTTTTGCAGGCACCTCACCGCATCCCGTAGTCTTGCCCTTCGGCGTGTTCGAGCGCGCCGTTCCCGCGCGCCGGCGTGACGGCGCACCCCATCCCGGCAACGGGATGCGCGTGTGCCCGCGCCCAGCGGCAGGCCCGACAGTTTTCACAGACAGAAGTTCAGCAGTTCCGACGAGGAGGAGTCGCCGTGTACGCGATCGTGCGCAGTGGCAGCAAGCAGCAGAAGGTTGCCGTGGGCGACGTCATCGAGATCGACCGCGTTGCCGACGCGACCGAGGGCGACTCCGTCACCCTTCCCGTCGTGATGGTCGTCGATGGCGAGACCGTGACCGCGACCGGGCTGGACAAGGCTGCCGTCAAGGCCGAGGTCGTCGGCTCCACCAAGGGCCCGAAGATCGTCATCCAGAAGTACAAGAACAAGACCGGTTACAAGAAGCGCCAGGGTCACCGCCAGAAGTACACCCAGGTCAAGGTCACTGACATCTCCCTCTGAGCGCGCGCTCGGAAATCCCGAAGGACTGAATCCATGGCTCACAAGAAGGGTGCCGCGAGCACCAAGAACGGTCGTGACTCCAACGCGCAGCGCCTCGGCGTGAAGCGCTTCGGCGGCCAGGTCGTCAACGCCGGCGAGATCATCGTCCGCCAGCGCGGCACGCACTTCCACCCCGGTGCGGGCGTGGGCCGTGGCGGCGACGACACCCTGTTCGCGCTGATCGCGGGCGCGGTCGAGTTCGGCACCAAGCGCGGCCGCAAGGTCGTCAACATCGTCCCGGGCGAGTGACGCCTCGTCACTGACACCGGCACTCGGAGGGCGTCCCTAGACTCGGGGACGCCCTCCTTGCATTTCTCCGGCGGCATCGTGCCGCCGCCTTTCGAGAGGAACCCCCGATGGCTGTCCCCACGTTCGTCGACCAGGTGACGCTGCACGTCACCGCGGGGCGCGGCGGCAACGGCGTGGCGTCGGTGCACCGGGAGAAGTTCAAGCCCCTCGGCGGGCCGGACGGCGGCAACGGGGGCCCCGGCGGCTCCGTGATCCTGCGCGTCGACCCCGACGTCACCACCCTGATCGACTACCACCACAGCCCGAAGCGGCGAGCCGAGCACGGAGGCCACGGCGCCGGCGCCCACCGCAACGGCGGCCACGGCGCCGACCTGGTGCTGCCGGTCCCGGACGGCACGCTGGTCAAGGACATGGCCGGCAACGTGCTGGCCGACATGGTCGGCGCCGGCACCGAGCTCGTCGTCGCGACGGGCGGCCGCGGCGGCCTCGGCAACGCCGCTCTGGCGAGCTCCAAGCGCAAGGCACCGGGCTTCGCCCTCCTGGGCGAGCCCGGCGACGAGCTGGACATCCGCCTCGAGCTCAAGGTCGTCGCCGACATCGGGCTGGTCGGCTTCCCCAGTGCCGGCAAGTCGTCGCTGATCGCGGCGGTCAGCCGGGCCCGGCCCAAGATCGCCGACTACCCGTTCACCACGCTGGTGCCCAACCTGGGCGTCGTCCGCGCGGGCGACACCACCTTCACCGTGGCCGACGTGCCCGGGCTGATCGAGGGCGCGGCCGAGGGCCGCGGCCTGGGCCACGACTTCCTGCGCCACATCGAGCGCTGCGCGGCGCTGGTGCACGTGATCGACACCGCCACCATCGAGCCGGGCCGCAACCCGATCGACGACCTGGAGGTCATCGAGGACGAGCTGCGCCGCTACGGCGGGCTCGAGGACCGCCCGCGCCTGGTCGCGCTCAACAAGATCGACGTCCCGGACGGCAGCGAGATCGCCGACATGGTCGTCGACGACCTCCGCGCCCGCGGCCTGCGGGTCTTCCCCGTCTCGGCTGCCAGCGGCGCCGGGCTGCGCGAGCTCACCTTCGCGATGGCCGAGATCGTCCAGCGCTCGCGCGCCGACCGGCCGGTCGTCGAGGCCACCCGCATCGTGCTCCGGCCGCGGGCCCTCGACGGCGGAGGCGACTTCTCGGTGGAGGAGAGCCCCGAGGGGTGGCGCGTGCGCGGCGAGAAGCCCGAGCGCTGGGTGCGCCAGACCGACTTCAGCAACGACGAGGCCGTCGGCTTCCTCGCCGACCGGCTCAACCGCCTCGGCGTCGAGGACCGGCTGGTCAAGCTCGGCGCCCAGGAGGGCGACACGGTCCTCATCGGGCCCGACACCAACGCGGTCGTCTTCGACTTCAAGCCCGGCATCGAGGCCGGCGCCGAGATGCTCGGCCGCCGTGGCGAGGACCAGCGCTTCGACGAGTCGCGACCGGCCGCCCGCCGGCGCCGTGAGATCGACGAGGCGATGGACGACCGCGCCGAGGGTGAGACCCGCGCCGACGTGGCCCGGCGGCTCGACCGCGACAAGACGGGCGGGCGCCGCACCGGCAGCTCCGGTGTCGGGCCGATGGCCTACGAGATCGGCTCCTCCGACGACCCCGACTGGGACGGCCAGGAGTGAGCGCTCGCCCGCGGGCGGACCTGCTGGAGCACGCCCGGCGCATCGTGGTGAAGGTCGGCTCGTCGTCGCTGACGACGGCCGAGGGCGGCATCGACCCGGCTCGCGTGCGCCAGCTCGTCGAGGTGCTCGCGGCGACCGCGGGCAGGGGCGCGGAGGTCGTCCTGGTCTCCTCGGGTGCCATCGCGGCCGGGCTCGCGCCGCTGGGCATGCGCCGGCGCCCGAAGGCGCTCGCGGCGCAGCAGGCGGCGGCCAGCGTCGGCCAGGGCCTGCTGGCCCACCGCTACCAGGAGGAGTTCGCCCGGCACGGCCTGGTGACCGGGCAGGTCCTCCTGACCGTCGACGACGTCACCCGGCGCTCCCACTACCGCAACGCCTACGCGACCTTCGCCAAGCTGCTCGAGCTCGGCGTCATCCCGATCGTCAACGAGAACGACACCGTCGCGACCTCCGAGATCCGCTTCGGCGACAACGACCGGCTGGCCGCGCTCGTCGCCCACCTGGTGCACGCCGACCTGCTGGTGCTGCTCTCCGACGTCGACGGCCTGTACGACGGTCCGCCGACGCGGCCGGGCAGCCGACTGCTGCCCGAGGTGCGCTCGGGCGCCGACCTCGCGCACGTGGTCGTCGGCGCCGCAGGAGCGGCCGGCGTGGGCACGGGCGGCATGACCACCAAGCTGGAGGCGGCCCGGATCGCCACGGGCGCCGGCATCCCCGTCGTCCTCACCGCCGCCGACCGGGCAGCGGCGGCGCTGGCCGGGGGAGACGTCGGCACGCTGTTCCACCCGACCGGCAAGCGCCGGCCCACCCGCCTGCTGTGGCTGGCGCACGCCACCGAGCCGAAGGGGGCGCTGCACCTCGACGCCGGCGCCGTCCGCGCGGTCGTCGAGCGTCGTGCCTCCCTCCTCCCGGCCGGGGTGACAGGAGTCACCGGCTCGTTCGTGGGAGGCGACCCCGTCGACCTCGTCGACCCGGCCGGCGTCCCGGTCGCGCGCGGCCTGGTCAACTTCGACGCCGAGGAGCTGCCGTCGCTGCTCGGCCGCTCCACCCGCGACCTCAAGGCCGAGCTGGGAGTCGGCTACGAGCGCGAGGTGGTGCACCGCGACGACCTCGTGCTGCTGTGACCGAGACGATGGCGGACCCCGCGGCCGGCCCGCGTAGTCTTGACCGGTCATGACCGCCTACCTCGACCACGCTGCGACGACGCCGATGCTGCGCGTCGCGATCGAGGCCATGAGCGCCCACCTCGCGATCGTCGGCAACGCCAGCTCGCTGCACGCCTCGGGCCGCCTGGCGCGCAGGGTCGTGGAGGAGTCGCGCGAGACCATCGCGCGGGCGCTGGGCTGCCGGCCGGGCGACGTCGTGTTCACCTCCGGTGGCACGGAGTCCGACAACCTCGCGCTCAAGGGCATCTTCTGGTCGCGCCACGCGGAGGACCCGCGCCGCACCCGCATCCTGTCGACCGAGGTCGAGCACCACGCCGTGCTCGACCCCCTGCAGTGGCTCGCCGACCACGGCGCCGAGGTCGAGCTGCTGCCGGTCGACGACCGCTGCGTGCTCGACGTCGAGGCGCTGCGGGCGGCCGTCGAGCGCGACCCCACGTCCGTGGCGCTGATCAGCGTGATGTGGGCCAACAACGAGGTCGGCTCGCTCCAGCCGCTGCAGGACGTCGTGGCTCTGGCGGCCGAGCACGGCATCCCGGTGCACACCGACGCGGTCCAGGCCGTCGGGGCCTCACCCGTGGACTTCGCGGCGGCCGGCGTCGACGCCCTCACGTTCACCGGACACAAGCTCGGCGGCCCCTACGGCGTCGGCGCCCTCGTCGTACGCCGCGACCTCGAGGTCGCCGCGCTGCTGCACGGCGGCGGACAGGAGCGCGGCATCCGCAGTGGCACGCTCGACGTGCCCGCCATCGCCGGCCTCGCGGCGGCGGTCGAGGAGGCCGTGAAGCGGCAGCCCGAGCACGCCGAGCGCGTCGCGGCGCTGCGCGACGACCTGGTCCGACGTGTCACCGAGGCGGTCCCCGACGCCCACCTGCATGGAGCGCCGGCCGGGCCCGGCCGGCTGCCCGGCAACGCCCACATCGGCTTCCCGGGCTGCGAGGGCGACTCGCTGCTCATGCTCCTCGACGCCCGCGGCATCGAGTGCTCCACCGGCTCCGCCTGCTCCGCCGGGGTGCCGCAGCCGTCCCACGTGCTGCTCGCCATGGGCTGCGACGCCGACCAGGCCCGCCACTCGCTGCGGTTCTCGCTCGGGCACACCTCCACCCGGGCCGACGTCGACGCGGTCGTGGAGGCGATCGGCCCGGTGGTGGAGCGGGCGCGCGCCGCCAGGGCCCGCTGATGCGAGTCCTCGCGGCCATGTCCGGCGGGGTCGACTCCGCCGTCGCGGCCGCTCGCGCTGCCGAGGCCCGGCACGACGTGACCGGCATCCACCTCGCGCTCTCGCGCAACCCGCAGTCCTACCGCACCGGTGCCCGCGGCTGCTGCACGATCGAGGACGCCAACGACGCCCGCCGGGCCGCCGACGTGATCGGCATCCCGTTCTACGTCTGGGACCTCTCCGACCGCTTCCACGAGGACGTCGTGGAGGACTTCATGGACGAGTACGCCGCCGGCCGCACCCCCAACCCCTGCCTGCGCTGCAACGAGAAGATCAAGTTCGCCGCCGTCCTCGACCGGGCGCTCGCGCTGGGCTTCGACGCGGTCGCCACCGGCCACTACGCCCAGCTGCACACCGGCGCAGACGGGCTGATCGAGCTGCACCGCGCCGCCGACCACGGCAAGGACCAGTCCTACGTGCTCGGCGTCCTCACCCAGGAGCAGCTCGCCCACTCGATGTTCCCGCTCGGCGACACCACCAAGGACGTCGTACGCCGCGAGGCCGCGCAGCGCGGCCTGCTGGTCGCCGACAAGCCGGACTCCCACGACATCTGCTTCGTCGCCGACGGCGACAACGCGGGCTGGCTGCGGGAGAAGCTCGGCGACCGCGCGCCCAACCACGGCGGGGCGATCGTCGACGACGCGACCGGCGAGGTGGTCGGCAGCCACGAGGGCACGTTCGGCTTCACCATCGGCCAGCGCCGCGGGCTCCGGCTCGGGGTGCCGGCTCCCGACGGGAAGCCGCGCTACGTCCTCGACATCGAGCCGGTGACCGGCACGGTCACCGTCGGGCCTCGCGAGGGACTGCGGGTCGACCGGGTGACCGGCATCAGGCCGCGCTGGTGCGGCACCGTGCCGACCCGGCTGGCCGGGCCCGGCGTCACGGTGCAGCTGCGCGCGCACGGCCGCGAGCATCCCGCCGCCGTGCGGGTCGAGGGCGAGCGCGTCGAGATCGAGCTGCTCGAGCCGGCCGAGGGCATCGCGCCCGGCCAGGCCGCCGTGATCTACGACGGCACCCGGGTCGTCGGCTCGGCCACCATCAGCGCGACGGGCCGCGCATGAGCCTCTCGACGGGCATCGGCTCGTTCCCGGGCGACGACGACCGGGCGTACGCCGAGGCGGTGCGCGTCGTCCTCGGCGAGCTGCCGGACCTCCCTCACGTGCCGGAGCTGCCCGGCCGCGGCGCGATCGCCACGATGACCGGCCGGGCCCTGGCCGTCGTCGACGGCGTCACGGCGGACCTGCAGCCGGCCGGCTGGCGGCTCACCGACACGAGCGGCATCGACCACCGCCGGGCCCGCTCCCTCCTCGCCCAGGACCTCGACCAGGTCGAGGAGCAGGCGCAGGAACACCGGGGCGCGTTCAAGACCCAGGTCGCCGGCCCGTGGACCCTCGCGGCGACCGTGGAGAAGCCCCGCGGCGACAAGGTGCTGTCCGACCACGGTGCACGGCGCGAGCTCGCTCAGGCGCTCGCCGAGGGCGTGCGCGGCCATGTCGCCGACCTGCGTCGCCGGCTGCCCGGCGTCGACCGGCTGGTGGTGCAGGTCGACGAGCCGGCGCTCGCGGCCGTGCTCGACGGCAAGGTGCCGACGGCGTCCGGCTTCGGCCGGCACCGCACGGTCGACCTGCCCGAGGCCTCCGCGGCGCTGGAGTGGGTGCTCGCCGCGATCACCGAGTCGGGCGCCGAGCCATGGGTGCACTCGTGCGCGCCGCGCAGCCGCTGGTCGCTGGTGCGCGGCGCCGGCGCGGTCGGGCTGAGCGCCGACCTGGCGGTGCTCGACGCGGGGGACCTCGACGCCTTCGCCGCAGCCGTGGAGGATGGCGGCACGATCGCGCTCGGGCTCGTGCCGACCAGCGAGGCGGACCTCACCGACGCGGTGCTGGTGGAGCGCGTCCTGCGCTGGCTCGACATGCTCGGGCTCGACCCCGCCGAGGTGGGGGAGCGGCTCGTCGTCACGCCCACCTGCGGGCTCGCCGGCGCGTCCGCCGTCTGGGCTCGGCGGGCCCTGGAGCTCTCCCGTGAGGCGGCGCTCCGGCTGGGGTGACCCTCGGGGTGCCAGGAGCGTCCTGGTCGCGGAGCGAGGAGCGCCGGGACGGAGTCGTCAGCCGACGTGGACGCCCTCGGGCGCCTCGGTGGCCAGCTCCTCGTGCCTGACGCCGAGGCCGAGCCAGACGATGGCGGAGGACGCCACCATCATCAGCGAGCCGACGAGGAACGCCATCGTCGCTCCCTCGGTGAAGGCGCCGAGGCTGGCGAGCCGGTCGACGAGCGCGGTGAAGTCGGCCGACGGCATTCCCCGGTCGAGCCCCGCCTGCTGCGCAGCCGCCGCGAGGCCGGGGGCGATCTCGTCGGCCCGGCCCGAGGCGAAGTGGAGCGACACGGTGCTCAGGGTGGCCAGCCCGAGCGCGCCGCCCACCTGCTGCATGGTGTTGAGGACGCCCGAGCCGATGCCCGTGTCCCCCGCGCGGAGGTGGTGCACGGCCACCAGGGTCAGCGGCACGAAATTGAGGCCCATGCCGAACGCCATCAGCACGATGAACGGCAGCACCTGGGTCCAGTAGTTGACGTCCGAGCCGAGCGCGATGCCCTGCCCGCCCAGCGACTGGGGGATCGTCGCGAGGATCGAGGCGGGGTCCTCCGGGACGGTGATCCGGTGGAAGCCGTAGAGGGCGACCGCGGAGAGCAGGGTGCCGACGCCGGACAGGTACCGCGGGTCGACCTTGCTGATCAGCTTGGAGGCCGTGGTCGCCGAGATGATCATCGCGATCGAGAACGGCAGGAAGGCGAAACCGGTCTGGAGCGGCGAGTAGCCCACCACCAGCTGGATGAGCAGGCTGAGGAAGAAGAACATCGCGAACATCGCCGCCGGCACGATCATCATCACGGCGAAGGCGACGGCCCGGTTGCGGTTGGCGAACACGCGGAACGGCAGCAGCGGGTGCTCGACCCGCGACTCGATGAGCATGAAGATGCCGAGCAGCGCCGCGCCCACGACCAGGCTGGTGATCGTCCACTGGTCGCCCCAGCCGTAGCGCTCGTCGCCCGCGCGGGAGAGGCCGTAGACGATGCCGAGCAGGCCGAAGGTGCCGGTGATCGCGCCGGGGACGTCCAGCTCTCCCGAGTGGCGCTGGGACTCGGTGAAGAACTTCGGCGCGAAGAACGCAGCGGCGAGGCCGATCGGCACGACGATCAGGAAGGTGTAGCGCCAGCCGCTGATGCCGAGCGGCTCGTCGAGGCCGGTGAGCCAGCCGCCGAGGATGAGGCCCACGGCCGCGCCGATGCCGGCCATCGCGGCGTACACCGCGAAGGCGCGGTTGCGTTCCCTGCCTGCGGGGAACGT
The DNA here is from genome assembly GCF_003076135.1 of Nocardioides gansuensis. Taxonomy (GTDB): domain Bacteria; phylum Actinomycetota; class Actinomycetes; order Propionibacteriales; family Nocardioidaceae; genus Nocardioides; species Nocardioides gansuensis. The sequence continues at coordinate 78,591 of NZ_QDGZ01000008.1, forward strand.
CGTGGTGATCAGGGCCAGCGCGGCGGGGGAGGCGAGGGCCGCGCCCAGGCCCTGGAAGCCCCGGGACCCGAGCAGCATGGCCTCGTTCTGCGCGATGCCACCCACCAGGGAGGCGACCGCGAAGATCACGACTCCGGTCATGAAGATGAGCCGGCGGCCGTAGAGGTCGGCCAGGCGGCCGCCGAGGAGCAGCAGGCCACCGAAGGTGAGGGCGTAGCCGGTCACGATCCAGGAGAGGTTGGCCTGCTCGATGTCGAGCTCCGCGCCGATGAAGGGCAGGGCGATGTTGGCGATGGTGCTGTCGAGCACCACCATGAGCTGGGCCAGGGAGATCAGCACGAGTGCCCAGCGCAGGCGCCGGTGCTCCTCGGGCGTGACCTCGACGGGGACGTCGACGGTCTGGGCCATGGGTGGGCCCTCCTTCTCGATCAGGTGGGTGGGGTCAGGAGCGGGTGGATCCGTGCGTGAGCGCCGGCAGGATGATCTGGTCGATCACGCGGACGACGAGCTCGGGGGTGGCCTTGTCGCCGAGGATGAAGACGCGGTGGAGCACGATGCCCGCGAGGGCGGGCGAGAGCAGGTCGAGGTCGGCGTCCGCGGAGATCTCGCCACGGTCCCGGGCGCGCTCGAGGACCGTGCGCGAGGCGGCCAGCTTGGGACCGACGTAGTCGCGCCGCCAGGCGGCCGCGAACTCCTGGTCGGTGGCCATGGCAGTCAGCACAGCACCCAGCACCGACAGTCCCTGGGCGTTGCCGAAGCCGCCCAGCCCGCAGTGGAGCGCGATCAGGTCGTCGCGCACGTTGCCGGTGTCCGGCAGGGAGTGCTCGCTCTTCTGCGAGCAGATCGCGTCCATCACCAGGGCCTGCTTGGAGGACCACCGGCGGTAGAGGGTCGCCTTGCCCGCCCGGGCGGCCGAGGCGACGGCGTCCATCGTCAGCCGGTCGTAGCCGACCTCCGCGAGCACCGCGAGGGTGGCGTCGAGGACCTCCGCCTCCCGTTCTCCCTCGATGCGCGGACGGCTGCCCGTGGTCTCGTGGGCGTGCTCCGGCATGGGCGGTCCTCCAGACATGGGATGGAACGAGACAGTTTCGTTTCAAGTACGACGGTACGCCGTGGTGCCGGATGGAACAACTCCGTTCCATCCTTCTGTTCCCGAGGCGCCGCCGGAGTGTCGGCGCGGCCGGGCAGACTAGGCCCATGAGCACGTCCGAGCCGCCTGCTGTCGCGCCTGCCCCCGCCGATGCCCGAGACCGCCACCAGGAGCTCACCCAGCTCGTCGAGGACGCGCGCTGGCGCTACTACGTGCTGGACGACCCGACGCTCTCGGACGCCGACTTCGACACCGCCATGCGGGAGCTCGAGGCCCTCGAGGAGGCCCATCCCGAGCTGCGCACGCCGGACTCGCCGACCCAGACCGTCGGCGGAGCCGTGTCCACCGACTTCACGGCGGTCGACCACCTGCAGCGGATGGAGAGCCTGGACAACGCGTTCTCGTTCGACGAGCTGACGGCGTGGCACTCCCGGCTCCAGCGCGACGGCATCCACGACCCCGCCCTGCTGTGCGAGCTCAAGGTCGACGGCCTGGCCATCAACCTCCTCTACGAGGAGGGTCGCCTCGTCCGCGCGCTCACCCGCGGCGACGGCCGCACCGGTGAGGACGTCACTCCCAACGTCAAGACCATCGACTCCGTGCCCCACCGCCTCACCGGCACAGAGGAGTTCCCGGTGCCGCGGCTGGTCGAGGTCCGCGGTGAGGTCTTCCTGCCGGCCGTGGCGTTCGAGCGCCTCAACGCGTCGATGGCCGATGCCGGCAAGCCGCTCTTCGCAAACCCACGCAACGCGGCCGCGGGCTCGCTGCGCCAGAAGGACCCGCGCGTCACCGCCACCCGGGCCCTGGGCATGGTCTGCCATGGGCTGGGCGCGCGCGAGGGCTTCGAGCCGGTCGCGCAGAGCGCGGCCTACGCCGCGATGCGGGCGTGGGGGCTGCCCACGTCCGACCGGGTCCGCGTCGTGGAGGGCCTGGACCTGGTGCGCGACTACATCGAGCACTACGGCGAGCACCGCCACGACGTCGAGCACGAGATCGACGGGGTCGTCGTGAAGGTCGACTCCGTGGCGCTCCAGCGACGCCTCGGGTCGACGAGCCGGGCGCCCCGGTGGGCGATCGCCTTCAAGTACCCGCCCGAGGAGGTCAACGCCCGGCTGCTGGCCATCGAGGTGGGCGTGGGCCGCACGGGCCGCGCGACGCCGTACGGCGTGATGGAGCCGACCCGCGTGGCCGGCTCGACCGTCGAGCGGGCGACCCTCCACAACGCCCACGAGGTGCGGCGCAAGGACGTCCGGCCCGGCGACACGGTGATCCTCCGCAAGGCGGGCGACGTGATCCCCGAGATCCTCGGCCCGGTGCTGGCGCTGCGGCCCGAGGGGCTGCCGGAGTGGGAGATGCCCACCGAGTGCCCCGCGTGCGGCACGACCCTGGCCCAGCAGAAGGCGGGCGACAAGGACCTGCGGTGCCCCAACCACGAGGCCTGTCCGGCCCAGGTGCGCGAGCGTGTCTTCCACGTCGCGGGGCGTGGGGCCTTCGACATCGAGGGGCTCGGCTACGAGGCGGCCGACGCGCTGCTCGCCTCGGGTGTCATCGAGAACGAGGGCGACGTCTTCGACCTCGACGAGGCCGGCCTGCTGCGCACCGACCTCTTCACCCGGGCGGCGAAGAAGGCCGAGGTCGAGGCAGGCGCCGGCCCGCGCGTGCTCAACGCCAACGGCCAGCGGCTGCTCGCCAACCTCGACAAGGCCAAGCAGGTGCCCCTCTGGCGGGTGCTGGTCGCGCTGTCGATCCGGCACGTCGGTCCCACCGCCGCTCGCGCGCTGGCGCAGGAGTTCGGGTCGATGGAGGCGATCCGGGCGGCATCGGAGGAGCAGCTCGCCGCCGCCGAGGGCGTCGGTCCGACGATCGCCGAGGCAGTCGTCGAGTGGTTCACCGTCGACTGGCACGCCGAGGTGGTCCGCTCGTGGACCGAGGCAGGCGTGCGGATGGCCGACGAACGCGACGAGTCCGTGCCGCGCACCCTCGAGGGGCTGACCGTCGTGGTCACCGGGTCGCTCGTCGACTTCTCCCGCGACTCCGCCAAGGAGGCGATCCTGTCGCGCGGCGGCAAGGCCGCCGGCTCGGTGTCGAAGAAGACCGACTACGTCGTGGTCGGCGAGAACGCCGGGTCGAAGGCCGACAAGGCCGAGCAGCTGGGGGTGCAGGTCCTCGACGAGGACGGGTTCAAGAAGCTGCTGGAGGCCGGGCCGGCCGCGCTCGGCTGAATCCGCCCCGATCAGGTGTCATCCCCGGTCGCGGGGGTACCGGACTCGACCACCAAGAGACCACCAGGAAAGGAGTCCGGCATGACCACCGCACGCGAGATCATGACGCCTGGCGCGGAGTGCATCCAGAGCACCGACACCCTCGCCGATGCCGCCCGGAAGATGCGCGACCTCGACGTCGGCGCGCTGCCCATCTGCGGCGAGGACAACCGCCTCCAGGGCATCCTCACCGACCGCGACATCGTGGTGAAGTGCATCGCCGAGGACGGCGACCCCACCAGCACCACGGCAGGCGAGCTGGCCGAGGGCAAGCCGGTGACCATCCAGGCCGACGCCGACCTGGACGAGGCGCTGGCAGCGATGAGCCAGTCCGACGTACGCCGGCTGCCGGTGATCGATGAGGACCACCAGCTCGTCGGCATGCTCAGCCAGGCCGACCTGGCCAAGCACCTCCCCGACGACAAGGTCGGGATGCTGGTCGGCAACATCTCCTCCGCTCCGCCCAACAACTAGAGCGAGGTCGCGGGGTTTGGGGGCGGCTCCGGTGGGCAGGATCGGGCGGTAGGCCACGCACGCACCCGGGAGACAACTCATGCGCCTCACCACCGCAGCCGCCCTCGTCCTCGCCACCGCCCCGGTCCTGGTCCAGGCCCCGGCCGGCGCGGCCGCGCCCACCTGCTTCGGCCAGAAGGCCACGATCGTCGGCAACGCGAAGGCCAACGAGATCCACGGCACGCCACGCAGGGACGTGATCGCGGCGGGCGCCGGCAACGACGTCATCCGAGGCCTGGACGGCGACGACCTGATCTGCGGCGGCGAGGGCGCTGACCGCATCAGCGGCGGGGGCGGCAACGACCAGCTGGCGGGCGACCTCGACGCCTACGCCGCCGACAGTCTGGGGCGCTTCCACAAGACCGGGGACATCCTGCTTGCCGGCTCCGGCGACGACGTCCTCCACCCGGGCTACGACGCCCGTCCCACGACCGGCGGCATCGTCGCCGAGCCCGACCGGGTCTCCTACGTCGACGCCCCCGCCCCGGCGTACGTCGACCTGCGCCTCGGTCTCGCGACCGTGCAGGCAGACGGCAACGACCAGATCGTCGTCACCGCCGGCACCGCGCTCGGCTTCGTCGGCACGCCCTACAACGACGTCATCCACGGCACGTGGAAGGACGACCGGCTGTGGGGGATGGGCGGCGACGACCAGGTCTTCGGGCACGACGGCGACGACCGGATCCAGACCGACGGCGACGGCTCGGCCGGGGCCGACCTCGTCGACGGCGGTGCCGGGGCCGACTCGATCCGCTCCGCCGCCGGCTACGACACGATCGCCGGAGGCAGCGGCGCCGACAGCATCGCGTCGACGTCGGTCAACCGCCTCGCGATCACCGGTGGCCGGGGCCGCGACGTGGTCTCGCTGCCGGTGCCCGCGGAGGCCGGCTTCAAGGTGATCGGCGGCAGTGCGCCCGACCGGCTGGTCCTCAACCCCTATCCGGACCCGGCGTTCACGCCCACCGTGCGGATCGACCAGAAGAAGGGCGTCACCTCGATCAGCCGCCTCCAGGCGGTCACCTTCACCGGCAAGTTCCAGAACTTCACCGAGGTCTCCCTGCCGTCGCGCACCAAGACCATCTACAAGGGCTCCAACAAGGGCGACATCGTCACCGCGTCCCCCGACACGGCCGCGGTGATCAAGGGGCGCGCCGGCGCCGACGTGCTGACCGGCTCCAACCTGAAGGACACCCTCGTGGGCGGCAAGGGCTTCGACATCGGCCTCGGCAAGAACGGCAAGGACCGCTGCTTCAAGATCGAGAAGCGGCACAGCTGCTGAGGCACCGCCGCCTGCGGCCGGCTCAGCGCAGCTTCGCCAGCACCAGGTCGGCCACGGCCCGCTGCTCCGCGGCGAAGGGGTGGTACGGCGTGGCGCGGCCGGGGTCGTTCGTGACGCCGTTGACCCACGGGTCGGCCGAGCAGACGTCGTGGCCGCGGCTGGCGCGCCACACGTCGACGTACTCGGCATCGGTGCGGTCGGCTGCTTGGCTCAGCGCCCGGTCGAGCCGCCTGATCACGGCGTCGACGTAGCGGTAGTCGCCCGCGGCCAGCGGCAGCTCCGGGCAGGTGCCCCGGCTGGGGGCGACCTTCGGGTAGCCGACCACGAGCACCTGGGCGTCCGGTGAACGGGCCTCGATCTCCTCGATGGCGGCGACGACGAGGCCGCGAGTCGTCGCAGCCGCCTGGAACAGGACGTCCCGGCCGTCCGGGCGCATGGCCTGTCGACAGGGTGCGCCGCCGGGGTCCGCCGACCGGAGTGCGGGGCAGTGGAGCACCAGTGTCCCGAACAGGCTGCCGTCGTTGCCGCCGATGCCGAGCGTGACCACGTCGGTCTCCGGAGTCAGCGCGTCGAGCTGGGGCGGGATCCCCTCGACCTGGCTGGCGGTGAGGTGCGCCGTGCTGGCGCCGATGCAGCTGCGATCGACGTAGTTCGCCCGCAGCTCGCGCGCGACCAGGGCCGGATAGTTGCCGGTCGAGCGGTGGCAGCCCCCAGCGGGGACCGGCGCGGGCACCCCGGGGGCCGCGGTGAAGGAGTCGCCCAGGGCGACGTAGTGCAGCACGGGTGCGGGACGGGGGTCGGCCGTCCCTTCGTCGTCGCCGAGCCACGCGGCCGTGGCGAGGATCGCAATGAGGACGACCCCCACGACGCCGGCGGCGAGCGCGATGATGCGGCTGCCCTTCATGCGATCTCCTTCCCGGCGGCCTGCTCCGACCCTAGGCACCCGCCGGCGACCGCGCCTCCGACCCGGACCGCGCCCGTTTCCCGACGCGCGCACCGGCGGACAGGGCACGATGTACGGACGATGTCGCACACCCGCAGGCTGCTCGTGCTCGCCGTCGCCTGGGCGGTACCGATCGCCTGGATCGCGACGTCGCTGCTGGCCGGACCTTCGGACGGCACCTCGCTGTCGTCGCTGTCCGTGTCCCCGGGGCAGGAGAGGTGGGGAGACACCGTCACGATCGGCAGGGCGTACGGCGACACGCCCCTGCGCGAGGGAGACCTGGTGCTCGGGATCGACGGCCAGAGCATCGGCGACTGGGTGCGGTCCGGCCGCGACGCTGGCCGCGAGGTGGGCGACGTGGTCCGCTACGACGTACAGCGGGCAGCACAGGATCTCGACCTGGCCCTGCAGCTCGAGGTGACGCTCACGCGGTATCCCTTCCTGTCCGCCGCACGCGACAACCCGCTGGCCGTCACGCTCGCCCTGCTCCTCCTGCTGTCCGGCTCGGTGGTCTTCTGGCGGCGCCCGGGCGCGGCGGCGTCCGGTGCCTTCCTGGCCACGACGTCCCTGTTGCCCACCGTGCTCACCGCCCATCCGTGGGGACTCGGGGCCGTCGACCTCGCCGGCGGCCGTGGGACCTGGCCGCACTGGGGTGGCGAGGCGCTCTGCGCCCTCGGCGGGGCCGCAGCGATCCTCGCGGCGGCCACACTCATCGGGACCCCGGAATGGCTCCGGCGACGGTGGTGGACGGCCCCGGCAGCGGCTCTGGTGCCTCTGGCCGGGTATGCCGGGTGGCTGGCAGGCCAGGGTGGACCCCCGTCGGGTGCCGAGGGACTCCAGGTCACCTCCACCGTCGCCGGGCCGGCCCTGCTCGCCACCGTGCCCGTCGTCCTGCTCGTGACGGGCCATCGCTACGTGCGTGCCCGGCAGCGTGAAGACCTGTTCGCGGCTCGGCTCGTGGTCCTGGGGATCGCCGGCGGGCTCGGCGTGTGGCTCCTCCTCGGCTACGTCCCGCAAGCCCTGGACGGCGAGCCGCTCCTGCCGTGGCCGCTGCTGTCGCTGCTGGTCGTCCCGTTCGTGCTCGGCACCGTGGGCGCGGGCATCGCCCGCTACCGCCTCGACGAGGTCGAGCCCGCGGTCCGGCGGGCCCTGGTGCAGGCCCTGGTCGTCGTGCTCGTCGGTGCGGCCTTCATCGGAGTCGTGCGGGCTGTCGACGTCGCCTCCGACCTCTCGGTCGGGTCGATGCTCGCCGGGGGACTGGTGGCGCTCCTGTTGCTGCCGGTGGCCGTGTGGCTCCAGCGGCTGGTGCGGCGGGTCGTCTACGGCGACCGCGAGTTCCCGCGCCGGGTGGTGTCCGACCTGCGCCGGCTCGACCCGCTCACCGCGCCCGAGGAGGCGCTCCAGGAGACGCTGGCCCTGCTGGCACGCCGCCTGCACCTGTCCTACGCCGCGATCGAGGTGTTCGCCACGGAGACGACGGACGCCATCGCCACCGCGACCGGTGAGCAGTACGGAGCCCCCGTGACGGTCGACCTGGCCGTCGGCGGGACCACGCTGGGGCGGCTGTCGCTCGAGGTCGATCCGGGGCGCGACCCGTTCGGCTCGGGGGACCGGCGGCTGCTCGAGGACGTGGGCAGCCAGGTCGGCGCGCTGGTGCAAGCGGTCGTGATCAACCGCGAGCTGCAGCGGTCCCGCCAGCACCTGATCGCGGCCCGCGAGGAGGAGCGGCGCCGGATCCGCCGCGATCTGCACGATGGTCTCGGGCCGTCCCTGGCGACGATGGCCATGCGGCTGGAGGCCGCGCACGACCTGATCGCCGACGATCCCGCGCAGGCGGCGGAGCTGGTCGGCAGGCTCGCGGAGCAGGCCAGGGACGAGATCGCCGAGGTACGCCGACTGGTCGACGGCTTGCGCCCGCCTGCCCTCGACCAGTTCGGGCTCGTCTCCGCCCTGCGGCAGCGCGCCGACGACGACAACCTGGGCGGCGCCCCGGGATCCGGTGCACGAGGGATGATGTGGACCGTCGAGGCCGCCGACGACGTGGAGCCGTTGCCTGCCGCGGTGGAGGTCGCCGCCTACCGGATCGCGGTGGAGGCCGTTAACAACGCCCGTCGACACAGCGGCGCGACGGCCTGTGTCGTCACGCTCCGCAGGGATGACAGGGCGCTCCACCTGACGATCCGCGACGACGGACGGGGACTGGCCGCGGATCGTGGCGCTGGTGTAGGCCTGTTCTCCATGAGGGAGCGTGCCGCGGAGCTCGGGGGGACCTGCACGCTGACGTCCGACAAGGACCCGGGCACGGTGGTCGACGTCGTGATCCCGCTCGGCCAGGACGAGAGCGAGGGATGACGATGGAGCCACTTCGGGTGCTGGTCGTGGACGACCACGAGGAGTTCAGGCAGGGCATCGAGGCCCTGCTCTCCGCGTCGCCCGCCATCGAGGTGGTCGGCCACGCGGCTGACGGGGCGGCGGCGGTGACGCTCGCCCTGGACCTGCAGCCGGACGTCGTGCTGATGGACCTGCACATGCCACGGCTCAACGGGGTGGAGGCGACGGCGCGCATCGTCTCGTCCTCGCCGCACATCGGGGTCCTGGTGCTGACGATGATGGAGGACGAGGACTCCGTCTTCGCGGCCGTCCGGGCGGGTGCGCGCGGCTACCTGCTGAAGGGCGCCCGCCGCAGCGAGGTCGTCCGGGCGATCGGGGCCGTCGGCGCCGGGGAGGTGATCTTCGGCCCCGGCATCGCCGAGCGGGTGATGACCTACTTCCGGTCCGTGAGGTCCCGCCCGGCGGCCGATGTGTTCCCCGAGCTGACCGATCGGGAGCGGGTGATCCTCGGCCTGATCGCCGAGGGCAAGGAGAACGCCGAGATCGCCCGCCAGCTGAGCCTCTCGGTGAAGACGGTGCGCAACCACGCCAGCAACATCTTCGCCAAGCTGCAGGTCGCCCATCGGGCGCAGGCGATCGTGCTGGCGCGCGAGGCGGGGCTCGGATAGTCAGCCGGCCCGGCAGCCGCCCTGGAGCCGCGCGTCCTCCCGGGCATCCGCGCCGAGCTGCTGCGCCTGGGGCCGGTCGGGGTAGACGACGCTGGCGCCGAACTCGGTGCCCGGCGTGCCGCCGATCACGCAGGCCGTGACGCGGCCCGCGTCGACGAGCGTGAGTGCGTGCACGAAGCGGTAGAGCTCGCCGGGCGACAGGTCCGTCTCGAGGCCGCCGATCGCCGCCAGGGCGACGCCCTCCATGAATCCCTCACTGTCCGCCCTGGCCCGGAGCTCCCGCAGCGCCCCCAGCAGCAGCTGCTGGTGGTGGGCGGAGCGGGCGAAGTCGTAGCCCGGCAGGTCCCTGCTGCGCGCGAAGGCGAGTGCCTCACGGGGGGTGAGCGTGTTCCTCCCCTCGCGCACCCTCAGGTCCACCTCGGGGAGGGGGAAGGAGAACGCCGAGTCGACCTCGATCTCCCCGAAGGTGCCCAGCATCGCCTGGAAGCCGTCGAACCCGGTCATCAGCACCAGGTCCGGGGTGATGTCGACGAGCTCGGCGACCTCGTGCGCGGCGAGGTCGGTGCCGCCGTCGATCACGGCGTTGTTGATGCGGCTCATGCCGTCCGGGAGCCGCACCCAGGAGTCGCGCGGGATCCCGATCGCGACGGCGTGGCCGGTGCGCCAGTTGATGCCGATCAGCTGGATCGCGTCGGTGTGGCCGTCGGTCAGCTCCTGGCCCGGCCGCGCGTCGGAGCCGAGCGCCAGCACCCACAGGACACCATCGCCGAAGTCGACCGCGGACGCCCGCTCGACGGTGGTGAGGCTGATAGCGGCGGGTCGCACGGACGAGGCCGGCACGACCAGCGCGACGGCGACCAGCAGGGGCAGCCACCGCGCCAGTCGCCGGACCCGCGATGCCCGTGTCACGGTGCCACGCCCGTCTCGAGCGTGGCACCGTCGTCCAGCGCCACGTCGTACCCGAAGATCGACCATTCCCCGGCGCCCTCCTCGAGCAGGAACCGTCCGCGCAGCGACAACGGCCGCGGCTTCCCGTCCTCCATGGTCGCCTCGAAGGCGAACCGGACGGCGGCCGTCGCCCCGATGACGTCCTGGCCGTCCACCAGGAAGGACAGGTCCGCGTCCAACCGGGTCGCCCGCACCGCGGTGGCGTCCTGGACCCGAGCCGCGGTGAGCTGCTCGATGTCGCGGGCGGCGTGCCGGGCCGCGCCGCTGGTGAACGACTCGAAGGAGGCGACGAACTCCCTGCGCGGGAAGTCCCCGAGGAACCCGCGGACGACGTAGTGCGAGAGCACGTCGCCGATCTCGGTCTCCAGCGCGGTGCGGTCCTCCTCGTCGAGGTGGTCGGCGCCGGACACGCTCTCCACGCGGAGTGCCACCGACCGGGGCGTGGGTGTCTGCTGCTCCCCCGGCACCTCGTCGGGGGAGCACCCCGCGAGCACGCCTGCGACCAAGGCCACGCCCGCAGCGCCATGCGTGACCCTGCGTCGTGGGTGGCCCATGCCCCCCATGATGTCCGATGGAGGCGGAGGCTGCGTCAACTCGCGCTCACCAGGTTCGTGGTCGGCAGGTCGAAGGAGGCGACGTTGTCCCGCGCGGGGTGACGGCCGCCGACCGGTCCCCGGGCGAAGCCGGTGACGAGGTTGTCGGTGACGATGCGGACGAAGCGCGCCGTGGCGGGGCCGAGAGGCCGGTCGCAACGGTCGACGAGGGAGCAGCCCCAGCGCAGGGTGCCTGCCGTGAACACCCCGGCCCCTGACGGGGTCGTGTAGTAGACCGACTGGGCGGTCGTGGAGACGCCACGACAGTCGTACGACGTGTGGCTGAGGATCTGCAGCGGTCGCGGCAGCGCCCGGTCCGGGTAGACCCGGTCGGCCTCCGGTCCCACGAGCCCGGGCACCCGATCGCCGTGCGACACCCCCGTGCTGCGGAAGCCCCACCAGCGCGGGGACACGACCACGTAGTCGGCGTCTACCGGGTAGCACTCGTACTGCATGCCGAGCAGGTCGTGCTCCGGCCGCGGAACCGGCGCGTCGCGGAACCGCGAGGTCGCCTCGCCCGGCCGGGAGTCGCGCAGCGGGTCGAGATGTGCGGAGTGCCGGTAGCCGACCATGACGCGGGCCCTGCCGGTCGCCCTGTCCTCCAGGCGGACCCGCCAGTACATCGTGTTGGCACCGAGGAACGCCAGGTTCGTGCCCGCGTCGCGCGCGGCCATCACCTCGGCCCGCATCGAGGGCGTCCAGTACTCGTCGTGGCCCATCGACACGTAGCCGAGTGCGCCGTCCAGTGACCCGGAGCGCAGGTGCAGGTCCACGTTGGTGAAGTAGGAGAGCGGCTCACCCGTCCGCTCGGCGCGGACGATGATGGGAATGGCGGCGGTGCGGTAGTCGTTGGCACCGGTCGCGCCGTTGTAGGGCCGGTCGAAGCTCACGGCGTAGCTGTTCCGGTCCCCAGGAGGTCCCTCGTAGAGGCTGTAGCCGCCCCACGCGTTGTAGGCCTGCCAGGTGGTGATCGGCGCGACCAGCGCCACCGTGCCGCGGGCGGACGGCGAGGTCACGACGTACGGCACCTGGGTCTGCCAGCCCGTGGGCGTCCGCAGCGTGAAGACGTAGAACCCCGGATCCCACGTCGAGGTGTCGACCGTGAGGTCGCGACGCCAGGGGGCGACCACGGTCCGGGTCCTGGCCGGCTCGAGCCGGGCCGCGGGCTGCACCCGCCCCCGCCGGAAGCCCGACTCCCAGACGAACGCACCCGTGCCGCCGCGGTAGGCGCCGATCCGGAAGGCCGACGCCTCGTAGCCACGCTCGGTCGTGGAGACCTTGAGGCCCACCCGGGTCCCGGGCAGCCCGCTCGCGTGCGTCGTGTACGCCTCGATCTGGTGGTCGTTGGACGGCTTGGTGATCCGCCATGCCTCCGACCCATGCCGTCGGCGGTCCCGGGCCCCGCCCACGCCGTCGCCGGTGCCGGACCCGTCGGCCGGCTGCGCGCCGGGGGAGGTGCCGGGGGAGACCACCGCCGGCGGCGGATCCTCCAGCCCTGTCCCGGGGATCGGCGACCCGCAAGCCGTGACCGCGCAGGTCGTCAGCACCAGTCCCACCCACACTGCCCGTGCGTCCACTCCGACCACCTCGTCCGAGGTGGCGGACCCTCCACCGCCTCGATACGACGGTCGGCCGCGGGCCTGTCCCGGGGCATGAGGCTGCGGTCACGGTCGGGGCAGGAGGAAGCGGACGCTGGCCCCTTGTCCGGGACGCCCCTCCGCGTCTCGGGACGCCGACGCGGGGACCTAGGATTGCGGCCATGCCTGACACCTCCGGATCGACCGCGTCCGCGCGCGTCGAGATCACCCGGGCCGAGGTGGCGCACCTGGCCACCCTCGCCCGGATCGACCTCTCTGACGCCGAGCTCGACCACCTGGCGCCGCAGCTGTCGGTGATCCTCGAGTCGGTCGCCTCGATCACCGGCGTGGCCGGTGACGAGGTGCCGCCGACCTCCCACCCGCTGCCGCTGACCAACGTCTTCCGCGACGACGTCGTCGTCCCGGGGCTCACGCCCGAGCAGGCCCTCGCCGGCGCCCCCGAGGTGGAGCAGCAGCGGTTCAGCGTCCCGCGGATCCTGGGAGACGAGCAGTGAACGACGTCCTCACCCGGTCGGCGGCCGAGCTGGCCGACCTCCTCGCCACCGGCGAGCTCACCAGCGTGGCCCTCACCCAGGCCTGCCTCGACCGCATCGGGCAGGTCGACGACGCCGTCCACGCCTTCCTCCACGTCGACGTCGAGGGCGCGCTCGCCGAGGCGGCCGCGTCCGACGAGCGCCGGGCCAACGGCGACCTGCTCAGCCCGCTCGACGGCATCCCGATCGCCGTCAAGGACGTGCTCGTCACCGTCGGCCTGCCGACGACATGCGGGTCGAAGATCCTCGAGGGCTGGGTCCCGCCCTACGACGCGACCGTGGTGCGCCGGCTCCGTGAGGCGGGCCTGCCGATCCTCGGCAAGACCAACATGGACGAGTTCGCGATGGGCTCGTCCACCGAGCACTCGGCGTACGGCCCGACCCGCAACCCGTGGGACCTCGACCGGATCCCCGGCGGCTCGGGTGGTGGCTCCGCGGCGGCCGTCGCCGCCTTCGAGGCGCCGCTCGCGCTCGGCACCGACACCGGCGGCTCGATCCGCCAGCCGGGGGCGGTCACCGGCACGGTCGGCGTCAAGCCGACGTACGGCGGGGTATCGCGCTACGGCCTCGTGGCGATGGCCAACTCGCTCGACCAGGTCGGCCCGGTCACCCGCACGGTCCTCGACAGCGCCCTGCTCCACGAGCTGATCGGCGGGCACGACCCCCTCGACTCCACGAGCATCGACCAGCCCGTGCCGGCCCTCGTCGAGGCCGCCCGCCAGGGGGCGACGGGAGACCTGACCGGTCTCCGCGTCGGCGTGATCACCGAGCTCGGCGGCGAGGGCTACCAGGCAGGCGTGCTCGCGCGCTTCCAGGAGTCGCTCGACCTGCTCGTCGGCGCCGGCGCCGAGGTCGTCGAGGTGTCGTGCCCGAGCTTCGTGCACGCGCTGGCGACCTACTACCTGATCATGCCGTGCGAGGCGTCCTCCAACCTCGCGAAGTTCGACGCCATGCGCTACGGCCTGCGCGTCGTGCCGGAGGCTGCCGCGCACGGGGGACCGCCGAGCGCCGAGGACGTCATGCGGGCCACTCGCGACGCCGGCTTCGGCGACGAGGTCAAGCGCCGCATCATCCTCGGCACCTACGCCCTCTCCAGCGGCTACTACGACGCCTACTACGGCCAGGCGCAGAAGGTGCGGACACTGATCAGCCGCGACTTCGAGGCTGCCTTCGCCCAGGCCGACGTGCTCGTCTCGCCCACGGCGCCGACGACGGCGTTCCGGCTGGGGGAGAAGCTCGACGACCCGCTGGCGATGTACCTCAACGACCTCGCCACCATCCCCGCCAACCTCGCGGGCGTGCCCGGCATCTCGCTCCCGAGCGGCCTCGCCGACGAGGACGGCCTCCCGGCCGGCTTCCAGGTCCTGGCTCCCGCGATGGCCGACGACCGGCTCTACCGCGTCGGCGCCGCGCTGGAGGCGCTGCTCGAGAAGAAGTGGGGCGGGCCGCTGCTCGCCCAGGCCCCCGTCCTTGATGGAGTACAGGCATGAGCACCGTGACCCTGCGCTCCTTCGAGGAGACGCTGGAGAAGTACGACCCCGCGCTGGGCCTCGAGGTCCACGTCGAGCTCAACACCGAGTCGAAGATGTTCTGCGGCTGCCCGACGGAGTTCGGCGCCGAGCCCAACACCCAGGTGTGCCCGACCTGCCTGGGCCTGCCGGGCGCGATGCCGGTGGTCAACCGCAAGGCCGTCGAGTCGGCCATCCGCATCGGCCTCGCGCTCAACTGCCAGATCGCCGAGTGGTGCCGCTTCGCCCGGAAGAACTACTTCTACCCGGACATGCCGAAGAACTTCCAGACGTCGCAGTACGACGAGCCGATCGCGTTCGACGGCTGGATGGACGTCGAGGTCGGGGGGGAGACCTACCGGGTCGAGATCGAGCGCGCCCACATGGAGGAGGACACCGGGAAGTCGCTGCACGTGGGCGGCGCCACCGGCCGCATCCACGGCGCCGACCACTCTCTGGTCGACTACAACCGTGCCGGCATCCCGCTGATCGAGATCGTCACCCGCCCGATCGTCGGGGCGGGGGCGAAGGCTCCCGAGGTCGCCAAGGCGTACGTCGCGCAGCTGAGGCAGCTGATCATCGCACTCGGGGTCTCCGACGCCCGGATGGACCAGGGCTCCATTCGCGCCGACGTCAACCTGTCGCTCGCCCCTACGGGGGCGGACCGGCTCGGCACCCGCACGGAGACGAAGAACGTCAACTCGCTGCGCTCGGTGGAGCGGGCGGTCCGCTACGAGATGCAGCGGCACGCTGCGATCCTCGACGCCGGCGGCACGATCCTCCAGGAGACCCGTCACTGGCACGAGGACACCGGGATCACGACGAGCGGCCGGGAGAAGTCGGACGCCGAGGACTACCGCTACTTCCCCGAGCCCGACCTGGTGCCGGTCGCCCCCACCCGCGAGTGGGTGGAGGAGCTGCGCGCCACGCTGCCGGAGAACCCGACCCAGAAGCGGGCCCGCCTGCAGGCCGAGTGGGGCTTCACCGACCTCGAGATGCGCGACACCGTCGGGGCCGGCGCGCTCGCGCTCGTGGAGGAGACCATCGCCGCGGGTGCCACCCCGCAGGCCGCGCGCAAGTGGTGGCTCTCCGAGCTCGCCCGCCGGGCCAACGACGCCGGTGTCGAGGTGGCCGAGGTCGGGGTCACTCCCGCGCAGGTGGCGGAGGTGCAGCGCCTCGTCGACGCGGGGACGATCAACGACAAGCTCGCGCGCCAGGTCTTCGACGGCCTGATCGCCGGCGAGGGCACGCCCGAGGAGATCGTGGCGTCCCGCGGCCTCGCGGTCGTCTCCGACGACGGTGCCCTCGGTGCCGCGGTGGACAAGGCCATCGAGGCCAACCCCGACGTCGCCCAGAAGATCCGCGACGGCAAGGTCGCGGCCGCCGGCGCGCTCATCGGGTCCGTGATGAAGGAGATGCGCGGGCAGGCTGACGCCGGCCGGGTCCGCGAGCTGATCCTCGAGAAGCTCTCCTGAGCCGCCGAGCCGCTGTCAGGGCGGCGATGTAGCCTGCTGGAGCACAACACATCAGGTCGTGGTGGGGAAGCCGGTGAGAGTCCGGCGCTGACCCGCAACCGTGAGCGCCCGAAGGCTGGGCGCGAGCCGGACCGCCCACCGCGATCACCCGAGACACGCTGCGAGGAAACGGCGGGGGCATCTTCCCCCGCTGCAGCGGGAAGGAAGACCATGACGCACCCCCTTCACAAGGCTGCCGCGCTGGTGGCCGCGTCCGCGATCACCCTGACAGCACTGGCCGGAGCCCCGGCTCAGGCGGCACCTGCCGCCAAGACCGACCCGGCCGCCCTGGACGCCGCAGCCTCCTGGCTCAAGGGCGAGCTGACCGACGGCCTGGTCGTCGGCGCGATCGGCACCGACTACGGCCTGACGATCGACGTGGCGCTGGCCCTCAACGAGAACAGCGAGAAGGCGTCCGTCCGGGCGATCAGCAACGCCGTGGCCGCCAAGGTCAACGACTACATCAGCGGCGGGGCGGTCGACCCCGACAGCACCTACGCCGGGCCGACCGCCAAGGCCGCGGTGCTCGCGCGGATCGCGGGGGCCAACCCCACGTCGTACGGGGGGGTCAACCTCATCTCGCGCCTCGAGGAGCGCGTCGCCACGACCGCGCCGATCGCCGGCCGCATCCAGGACAAGAGCAAGTTCGGCGACTTCGCCAACGTCGTCGGCCAGGCCTATGCCGCGCGCGCGCTCACCGAGGCGAAGTCGCAGCGCGCCGCGGAGGCCGTCGACTTCCTGCTGGCCCAGCAGTGCGCGTCGGGCTTCTTCCGGCTCAACTTCACGGCCGACAAGACCTCGGCCGCGCAGAGCTGCGCCGAGGGCACCAAGGGCAGCGAGCCCGACACCGACGCGACCGCCCTGGCGGTCATCAACCTCGTCGAGTCCGGTGACCACTCCAAGGAGGTGCAGGACGCGCTGGCCAAGGCCGGCACCTGGCTGGCAGCCCAGCAGAAGTCGTCCGGCGCCTTCGGCGGCGGCCCCACCACCGAGGCGCCCAACACCAACAGCACCGGCCTGGCCGGCTGGGCCCTCGGCGTGCTGAAGAACAAGGCGGCGGCCGCCAAGGCCGCGGTGTGGGTGCGCAAGCACCAGCCCATCGACGTGAGCCGCTGCCGCAGCGCGCTCACCAAGGACCGCGGCGCGATCGCCTACGACAAGCTGGCGGTCAAGACCGCGCGCACGGCCGGCATCACCGACGCCGTGGCCGACCAGTGGCGGCGCTCGACCGCGCAGGCCGCCCCGGTGCTGCAGTGGGCCCCGGCCAGCCCGGACGCCCTCACCGTGACGCCCAAGCGGCTCAGGGGTGAGGCCGGGACCAAGATGCGGTTCAAGGTCACCGGCATCGCACCCGGCGAGCGGGCCTGCCTCTCCATCAAGGGCGACTACAAGCGCCTGGTCGGCAAGGCCACCGGTGGCGTGCTCGCGCGCAAGCTCGAGCTGCCTCGCGGCGACCGCACGCGCACCGTCAAGGTGAAGACCGTCGACGACAGCGCCAAGACGCGGGTGCAGGTCCACAACTGAACGCTCGCGCCATGACCCGGACGGCCCGGCGCCCTGTGGGCGCCGGGCCGCTCGCGCTCGCCTGGCTGCTGTTGGCAGCCGCCCTGGTGGGGGTGCCGGCCGCGCCGGCGTACGCCGCGACCTGTGGCGCCGCAGGCGGGGTGAGCGTGGTCGTCGACTTCCGTGAGCTGGGCGGTGGCCTGCAGACCGCGTGCGCCCCGGCCGGTGGCGGCCGCTCGGCTGCCGCGGTCGTGGAGTCGGTGGGGCACACTCTGACCTACGTCCAGCGGCAGCCGGGCTTCGTGTGCCGCATCTCGGGTGTGCCGGCCGCGGACCCGTGCGTCAACACCCCTCCGTCGAACGCCTACTGGGGCCTCTACTGGTCTGACGGCACCGACGGCCGCTGGTCCTACTCCTCGCTCGGCGCCACCTCGCTGACCGTGCCGGACGGGGGCTCCGTCGCGTTCGCCTGGCAGGGCGCCCAGTCAGGCGCGCCCGCGGTGCCGCCGCCGGTGCGGGCGCAGCCCGAGCCGTCGAAGACGAACACCCCGTCACCGACGAAGACCCCGACGAAGACACCGACGAAGTCTGCGACGCCCTCGCCGTCGCCGTCACAGACGCAGAGCCCGACGGCTCCGCCCCCAGCAGAGACGTCGCCGTCCGCCACCGCGACGCCGACGGCCTCCGCCTCGGCGACCCGCTCGCCGACGCCGGTCCCGACCCGCAGCCGTACGCCGCGGCGTACGGCCCCGGCGAGCGAGGAGCCCACGACCACCGCACCGACCGCGACCCCCACGGACGACGCCGGCGACCCCGCCACCGACCCCGGGGCGACGGCCGCAGAGCCGGCCTCGGGCAGCGTGCCGACGTGGCTGGTGCTGTCCCTGCTCGCCCTGCTCGTGGCCGTCGCCGCCACCGTCGCGGTCCGGGCGCGCCGACGCGGAAGCCCCTGAGTCCGTGGCCGGCGCGCCGGGCGGCCTGCCGCGTGACCTCCACCCCGTCGCCTGGTGGGCCTGGGCCATCGGGCTGGCGGCGGCTGCCTCGATGACGACCAACCCGCTGCTGCTCCTCCTCCTGGTGGCCGTGACCTCGGTCGTCGTGCTCGCGCGGCGCTCCGGCCACCCGTGGGGCCGCTCCTTCCGGCTCTACCTGTGGCTGGGGCTGGCGATCGTCGTGCTGCGCGTGCTGTTCCGCGTGGTCTTCGGCGGCGTCGAGACCGGCACCGTCCTCGTCCCGCTGCCCGAGGTCCCGCTGCCCGACTGGGTCGCCGGAGTCAGGCTGCTCGGACCGGTGACCCGGGAGTCGCTGCTGGCGGGCCTCTACGACGGGATGCGGCTCGCGACGATCGTGGTCTGCGTCGGGGCCGCCAACTCCCTCGCCAACCCCAAGCGGCTGCTCGCGTCCGTGCCGCCTGCGCTCTACGAGATCGGCACGGCGCTCGTCGTCGCGGTCTCGATCTTCCCGCAGCTCGCCGACAGCGTCCGGCGGGTCCGCGCCGCGCAGGCCCTCCGCGGAGGGGCCGGGGGACGGGTCGGCCGGCTGCGGCGCTTCCTCGTGCCCGTGCTGGAGGACTCGCTCGAGCGCTCGCTCGCCCTGGCCGCCGGCATGGACACCCGCGGCTACGGCCGCTCCGGCGACCTGCCCCGGGGCCAGCGGGCGCTGACCGGTGCGCTGCTGCTCAGTGCCCTGGTCGGCATCTGCGTCGGCACCTACGCCCTGCTCGACCCCACGGCGCCGCAATGGCTGGCGGGCCCGGTGCTGGTGGCCGGTGTCGTCGTCGCCGCGCTCGGGCTGCTCAGCGCGGGCCGCCGGGTGGCGCGCACCCGCTATCGCCCTGACCCCTGGAGCGCGCCCGAGCTCATGACCGTCGCCGTCGGTGTGGCGGTGGCCGCGCTCGCGCACCGGCTGGCGACGACCGAGCTCGTCGTCGCCCACCCGGGGGTCGACGGCTTCCCGTCGCTGTCCGTGCTGGGCCTCGCCGTCGGCGTGCTGGGGCTCCTGCCCGCGGTCGCGACCCCGGCCCCGGCCAGCACCTTCGCCGGCTCCGAGGCCCCGTCCATGGAGGGGAGTGCGGTGTGATCGAGCTGCGCGGCCTGTCCTTCGGCTATGCCGACCGCCGGGTGCTCGACGGCGTCGACCTCCTGCTGGAGGAGGGCGAGCTGGTGCTCGTCTCGGGGCGCACCGGCGTCGGCAAGTCCACCCTGCTCGGGGTCGTCACCGGGCTGGTGCCCCGTTTCAGTGGCGGCACCCTGCGGGGCGACGTCCTCCTCGACGGGGCGAGCGTCGTGGACACCCCGCCGCGCGAGCGCGCCCACCTGGTCGGCTACGTCGGCCAGGACCCGGTCGCCGGATACGTCACCGACACCGTCGAGGAGGAGCTCGCCTACGGCATGGAGCAGCTCGGCGTGCCTGCCGCCACCATGCGGCGCCGGGTCGAGGAGACCCTCGACCTCCTCGGCATCGCCGAGCTGAGGCGTCGCGACCTGCGCAGCCTCTCCGGCGGCGAGCAGCAGCGGGTCGCCATCGGCTCCGTGCTGACCATCCACCCCCGGGTCCTCGTGCTCGACGAGCCCACCTCCGCCCTCGACCCCACCGCCGCCGAGGACGTCCTCGCGACGCTCACCCGCCTCGTCCACGACCTGGGGCTCACCGTGCTGCTGGCCGAGCACCGGCTGGAGCGGGTGGTGCCCTTCGCCGACCGGGTCCTGCTGCTGCCCGGCGACGGCCGGGTGGTGACCGGCACCCCCGAGGAGGTGCTGCGCACCTCACCCGTGGCTCCGCCGATCGTGGAGCTCGGCCGGGCCGCGGGCTGGGAGCCGCTGCCACTGAGGGTCCGTGACGCCCGCCGCCGGGCCGTGGCCCTCCGGACGCTGCCGAAGCCCCCGGCAGATGCGCCGGTCGGGGGAGCACCGGTGCTCTCGGCGCGCGGGCTCACCGTGGTGCACGGCTCGCACGTCGCGCTGCGGGGCGTCGACCTCGACCTCCGCGAGGGGCGGGTCACGGCCCTGATGGGCCGCAACGGTTCGGGCAAGTCCTCGCTGATCTGGGCCCTGCAGGGCTCGGGTCGCCGCCGCGGCGGCACCGTGCTGGTGGGCGAGCGCAGGGTCGATCCGGCGGCGCTGTCCCCGGCCGAGCGGCGTACGCACGTCGGACTCGTGCCGCAGACCGCCGCAGACCTCCTTTACCTCGAGACCGTCTCGGAGGAGTGCGCCGCCTCCGACGAGGGGGCGGGCGCCGCGCCGGGCCGCTGCCGCAGCCTGCTCGACCGGCTCGCGCCCGGCATCGACGACACCACCCACCCGCGTGACCTGTCCGAGGGACAGCGGCTCGCGCTGGCCCTGGCCGTCGTGCTCACCGCGCGCCCGCGCGTGCTGCTGCTCGACGAGCCGACCCGTGGCCTCGACTACGCCGGCAAGCACGAGCTGGCCCGGATCGTGCACGACCTCGCCGCCGACGGCCACGCGGTGCTGATCGCGACCCACGACGTCGAGTTCACCGCCCACGTCGCCGACGGTGTCGTGGTGCTGGCGGACGGCGAGGTCGTCTCGGCCGGCCCCACCCGCGAGGTCGTGGCGGAGTCGCCGTCCTTCGCCCCGCAGGTCACCAAGATCCTCGGCCCGCCCTGGCTGCGGGTGGAGGAGGTCGTCCGGGCGCTGGCCGCCGAGGACGTCGGGGAGGGGTCATGAGCGCCCCCGCCGTCCCGCTGCGGCCCCGGTCCGCGCTGGTCCTCGCTGTCGCGTCCCTCGCCGGCTTGATGATGCTGGCCTGGCCGCTCCTCCTGCAGGCCGGCACCGGCGACCGCGTCGACCCGCCCTTCGTGTTCCTGGCGCTGCTGCCCGTGGTCGTCGTCGTGGTGCTGGCCGAGCTGAGCGAGGGCGGCATGGACTCGCGGGTGCTCGCCGTGCTCGGGGTGCTCAGCGCGGTCAACGCGGTGCTCCGGGCCCTCGGCGCCGGCACGGCCGGCATCGAGCTGGTCTTCTTCCTGCTGGTGCTCGCGGGCCGGGTCTTCGGCGCGGGCTTCGGGTTCGTGCTCGGCTGCACCTCGCTGTTCGCGTCGGCGCTCCTCACGGCAGGCGTGGGGCCTTGGCTGCCCTTCCAGATGATCTGCTCGGCGTGGATCGGGATGGGCGCCGGCCTGCTGCCGCGCCGCGTGACGGGTCGCTGGGAGATCGCCATGCTGGTCGCCTACGCCGTCGTCGCGTCGTACGCCTTCGGCATCCTGATGAACCTCTCCTCCTGGCCCTTCGCGCTCGGGGTGGCCGTGCCGGGCCACGAGGGCTCGCTGTCGTACGTCGCGGGCGCACCGCTGCTGGAGAACCTGCACCGGTTCGGCGTCTACACGCTGCTGACGTCGACGGGCAGCTGGGACACCGGCCGGGCGGTCACCACGTCGCTGGCGATCGTCGTGCTCGGCCCGGCGATCCTCACGACGCTGCGCCGGGCGGCCCGCCGGGTGACCATCGAGTCGGCGCATCTGCACACGTGAGAGGCGTCGAGTCGGCTGGTCTGCACGCGAGGAGCGCGTCGAGTCGGCTGGTCTGCTCGCGATGAGGGCGTCGAGTCGGCTGGACTGCACGCGGTGAGGGCGCCGAGTCGGCTGGTCTACGCGCGGTGAGGGCGTCGAGTCGGCTGGTCTGCGCGCCAGGAGGGCGCCGAGTCGGCTGGACGCCCAGATCAGGCGGGGGGCGCCACGCCAGGGCGTGCACCTTCATCGCCGGCGCGCTTCCCCAGCACGTGACGGGGTGACCGCCGGCCCAACCTTCCCCAGACCCAGTGCCAGGCACCGGGGACTCAGGCGCCTTGGCCGATGCGCCGACTCGGTGCGGTCCGGGTGAGCAGATGCGCCGACTCGGTGCGGTCCGCTTGAGCAGATGCGCCGACTCGGTGCGGTCCGGGTGAGCAGATGCGCCGACTCGGTGCGGTCCGGGTGAGCAGATGCGCCGACTCGGCGTCAGGGTTGGATGCGGAGGATGCGGTCGTCGCCCTCGGCGGGCTGGCCGCGGCCGTCGTGGTTGGACGTGCTCACCCACAGCGTCCCGTCAGGGGCGGCCACGACCGAGCGGAGCCGGCCGTAGCGGCCGACGAAGAACGGGGTGGGGTTGGACGCCCGCCTGCCCGCGACGTCCACCCGCCACAGCCGCTCGCCCATGAGCGCGCCGAGCCAGAGGTGGCCCTCGGTCCAGGCCAGCCCAGACGGGGACGCCTCCGAGGTCGGCCACGTCACCAGCGGGTCGACGAAGTCGGGCTCGCCGCCCTTGCCCTCGACCTCGGGCCAGCCGTAGTTGGCGCCCGGCTCGATCAGGTTGAGCTCGTCGAACGACTGCGCGCCGAACTCCGACGCCCAGAGCCGGCCCGCGTCGTCGAACGCCAGCCCCTGCACGTTGCGGTGGCCCCACGACCAGACGGGGGTGCCGAACGGGTTGCCGGGGGCGGGGTCGCCGTCGGTCGTGATGCGCAGGATCTTGCCGGCCAGCGACTCGCGGTCCTGGGCCAGCCCCTCGTCTCCGGTCTCGCCGGTGGAGACGTAGAGGAAGCCGTCCGGTCCGAAGGCCAGCCGGCCGCCGTCGTGGATGAAGCCCTTGGGGATACCGGTGAGGATCGGCTCGGGCTCGCCGAGCCGTCCGTCCTCGTACGGCGCGCGCAGGACGCGGTTGTCCTCGGCGGTCGTGGCGTAGAGGAACACCTGCTGGTCGCTGTCGTAGTCGGGTGACACCGCGATCCCCAGCAGCCCGGCCTCGCCCTCGGGGGCGGCCTGCTCGACGACGCCGACCTGATCGCCGCCGCCGGTGCCATCGAGGTGGAACACCCGCCGGGTGTCGCGCTCGGTCACCAGCGCCGTGCCGTCGGGCAGGAAGGCCACCCCCCAGGGGACCCGCAGGTCGGTGGCGACGGTGCCGAGGACACGCGGCGACCGGTCCGGCGACGGCTCGCGGGAGGTGGGGGAGTCGGTGGGCGTGCTCGGCGTGGCGTCCGTCGGCTGGGTGAACGACGGCATCTCGGGATCGGGGGCCTCGTCCTGGCAGGCCGAGAGCAGCAGTGCCACCGCGAGCGCCAGCGTGAGGTCTCGACTTCGCTCGACCAACCGCACGCGCTCGACCAGCCGGAGTGCCCGCATCAGCTGGCCTTTCCGCCGTCCGAGACCTCGACACGGGCCAGGAACTCCAGCAGCAGCCTGTGCACCTCGTCCGGCTTCTCCATCTGCGCGAAGTGGCTCGCCGGCAGCTCGACGAACGTCGCCTCCCGCATCCGCTCCGCGGCGGTGCGCATGTCCCGCGACCCCGCGAGCACGTCGTACCGGCCGGCGACGAAGAACGCCGGGGCGTTGAGCTTGCTCAGCGAGATCCGGGCGTGCTCGGAGGTGCGCAGGGCGAGGTGGAAGTACCAGTCGATCGGGGTGGAGAGGAACTCCTTGATCGCGCGCGCCGTCAGGTCGGGATCGGCCACCGGGAGCATGAAGCCGGAGTGGCTGACGACCCCGATCGCCCGGCGGCCGACCGGCAGGCGCCTGGTGAGCGGCGTCAGCGCGCGGCCCCCGCACTTGAGCACCCGCGAGGCGCCCACGGTGGTCAGCCGGGCCGCCCAGCGGGGCAGGTGCAGCGGGCCGAGCATGGTGGAGAACGTGTCGCCGGGGACGCCGCAGACGGCGAAGAGTCCGCGCACCCGCTCGGGGTGGAGCGCGGCCAGCTCGAAGGCGGTGTTGACGCCCATCGACCAGCCCATCACGACGGCGGAGTCGATGCCGAAGTGGTCGAGCACGGAGCGCGCGTCCTCGACGAACTCCTCGATGCCGACCCGGTTGCGGTCGGCGGGGCGGGCGGAGCCGCCGACGCCGCGATGGTTCCAGGACACGACCCGGACGCCGCAGTCGGGCTCGAGCAGCGCCGGCCAGGCCCACGGGTTGGTGCCGAGACCGTTGCACAACAGGACGGTCGGGCCGTCGATCAGTCCCAGGGGGTCGTTGGTCCAGGCACGCAGCCGGGTGCCGTCGTCGGAGAGGACGTCGGTGAACGCGAGCCCCTCGTCGATCGCAACGGGCACGGGCGAGGGGGCGGCGGTCATGGCCCGATTGTGCCGCAGCGGGCGGTCGATCCGGGGACCTCCACCTCACGGTGTCGACTGATGTGGCGTCGCACGTCACGCGACCTTCACGCCCGGGATACCGCACCGTCGCCGGCCACCGGTTGGCTCCGGGCCGTGCGGACCTCTCGGCGGATCCTCCTCAAGGGCGGCGTCCTCACCGGCGCGGCAACCCTCGCTCCCGGCTCCCTGACCCCGGTCGACCTCCGCTCCACAGCGGCGGCCACCCCCTTCCGCGACACGCCGTTCTCGCTGGGCGTCGCGAGCGGCGACCCGCTCCCGGACGGCTTCGTCATCTGGACGCGGCTCGCGGTGCAGCCGCTGGCCGACGACGGCCTCGGCGGCGTCTCGCCGCACAGCCGCGAGATCCGGTGGCAGGTCGCGCGCGACGAGCGGTTCCGGTACGTCGAGGCGTCGGGCCGCGCGTGGACGGGGCCGGCCGAGGGACACTCGGTCCACGTCGAGGTGCACGGGCTGCGCCCCGGCCGGGAGTACTTCTACCGGTTCCGCACCGACCGGGAGGTCTCGCCGGTCGGCCGGACCCGGACGGCGCCGGACCCTGCGTCGTACCCCTCGAGCCTGGCGATGTCGTTCGCCTCCTGCGCGCAGCTCGAGCACGGCTGGTTCACCGCCTACCGCCGGATGGCCGAGGACGAGCCCGAGCTGGTGCTGCACCTGGGTGACTACCTCTATGAGTACTCCCCGGGCACGGTCCCCGCCGACAGCGGGAACGTCCGTGCGCACGAGGGGCCGGAGACGGCGAGTCTCGCCGACTACCGCCGTCGGCACGCGCAGTACAAGACCGACCCCGACCTCCAGCTGCTGCACGCGACCGCGCCGTGGGTCGTGGTCTTCGACGACCACGAGGTCTGCGACAACTGGGCCGACGAGGTGCCGCGCACCGCCGCCTCGGTGCCCTACTTCCGCGACAGGCGGGCCGCCGCGCTGCGCGCCTACTACGAGAACATGCCGCTGCGCCGCTCCGCGATCCCCCGGGGTCTGGAGATGGTGGCCCACCGCAGGCTGGCCTGGGGCCGGCTCGCGACCTTTCACATGCTCGACACCCGGCAGCACCGCGACGACCAGAGCTGCGGGGACGGCATGGGCTCCTGCGGGGCCGAGCAGGACGCCGCCCGCTCGATCCTCGGCGAGTCGCAGGAGTCGTGGCTGGCCGAAGGCTTCGCCGCGTCGACCGCGACGTGGGACTTCCTCGGCCAGCAGGTGCCGTTCGCCCGGATGGACACCAGCCCCACGCCCGACGAGCGGCTCTCGATGGACAGCTGGGACGGTTACCCCGCGTGCCGCGACCGGGTGGTCCGGGCCTGGCAGGACGCCGGGGTCCGCAACCCCGTCGTGCTCACCGGCGACGTGCACGACCACCTCGCCAGCGAGGTGCTCTCGGACTGGGAGGACCCCTCCTCGGTCCTCGCCCCCGAGCTGGTCTGCACCTCGATCACCTCCGGCGGCGACGGGCACGACTCCGACGACGGGCGCTACCGCTGGGCCGAGCAGAACCCCCACATCAGGTTCTGGACCGACCTCCGCGGCTACGTCCGCACCCGGGTCACGCCCGACTCCGTCACGGCCGACTTCCGGTGCCTCACGGGGGTGAGCCGCCCCGACCAGCCGGCCTTCACGCGCGCGTCGTACGTCATCGCCGACGGCGACCACGCGCTGCACCAGGTGTCCGCGACGCCGCTGTCCAGCCTCTAGTCCGGGGCCGGCTCGGAGTGCAGCGGGCGGCTGCGGGTCGCACCGCCGCTCGCGACGACCACGCAGGCGACGGCGAGCCACTGGAGGGGCGAGAGCAGCTCGTGGAGCACCACGATCGCGGCGAGGGCGGCTGCGGCCGGCTCCAGGCTCATCAGGATCCCGAAGACCGACGGCGCCAGCGACCTCAGCGCCACCATCTCGCAGCTGTAGGGCACCACCGAGCTCAGCAGCCCGACCAGCGCGCCGATCACCAGCACGCGCGGGTCGAGCAGCGTCGACCCGCCGGCCAGCACGGCCGGCACGGTCATCAGCACGGTCGCCAGGACACTGGCCACGGCCAGGCCGTCGAGGCCGGGCCAGCGCCGCCCGGTGCTGGCGCTGAGCAGGATGTACGCCGCCCACGCGGCGCCCGCCAGGAGCGCGAACGCCACCCCCGCCACCGACAGGTCGGCCGGCTCCAGGCCGAGCAGGAGCACGCCGACGGCCGCGAGGCCGACCCAGAGCAGGTCCCGGGCACGCCTCGACCCGACGACCGCGAGGGTGAGCGGGCCGACGAACTCGATCGTCACCGCGATCCCGAGCGGGATCCGGGCGAAGGACTGGTAGATCGCCCAGTTCATGATCCCGAGGCTGAGGGCGAAGCCCGCGGCGACCAGCCAGTCGTCCCGGCTCCGGCCGCGCAGCTGCGGGCGTGCGATCGCGACCAGCACCAGGGCGCTGGTCACCAGTCGCAACCACACCATCGCCGTCGGGTCGACGGTGCCGAACAGGTCCTTCGCGACCGCCGCGCCCACCTGCACCGAGACGATGCCGACCAGCACGAGCCAGACGGGTCCCAGGCGCGTGCTCACGGCGTCAATCTAGGGGCCGGCTCTCGATGCGCGGTTGGTGGTCCCTCGCGACCGCTACTCGACCAGCGACTTGATCGCGGCGCGAGCGTGCCTGGCCTCCGCATCGAAGAAGTCCAGGCCCCAGTCGGCCACGATCGCGGGGTGCTGGAAGGGCTCGCCCGGCCCGTCGGCCCCCCGGAGCGACTCGCGGACGTCCTGGAGCTCCTTGCGCGCCTGCGCCAGCTCCTCGACGTACTGCTCGAGCATCGCCCGCGTGCTGGCCGGGTCGGACACGTGGCCCATCAGCAGCCGCAGCAGCACGGTGTGCTTGATCACCGGGAAGCCCGCCGGCGTCGTCTCCATCCAGGTGCGGAGGGCGGTCCGGCCGGCCTCGGTGATGGCGTACGTCGTGACGTCCCGGCCCCCGTCGCTGCGGGTGTGCGGCTCGACCAGGCCGTGCTCGGTGAGTCGGGTCAGCTCGGAGTAGATCTGGCTCATCGCGGGGGCGACCCAGTAGAAGCGCAGGGTCACGTCGGCGCGCTGCTTGAGCTCGTAGCCGGTCAGCTCGTCGCCGAAGGTGAGCAGCCCGAGGAGCGCGTAGGAGGTGACGGGAAGCGCCTGCCCCAGCATTTTCCCTTGACTCATGGTGCCACCAGAGTAGTGTTCCTGTTCGGAATAGTCACGGAGGGAGAACGCGTGTTCGCAGGGGGAGGCGAGGCGCCGGCCATCGAGGCCGTCGACCTCGTGAAGCACTTCGGAGAGACGGTGGCGGTGGACGGGGTGAGCCTGTCCGTGCCGCGCGGCAGCGTGCTGGGGCTGCTCGGCCCCAACGGCGCCGGCAAGACGACCACCGTCCGGATGATGACGACGCTCACCGAGCCCACGAGCGGCACCGCTCGGGTCAACGGGCACGACGTCGTGACGGAGCCGGCGGCGGTGCGCCGCAGCATGGGTCTGACCGGTCAGGCAGCGACCGTGGACGAGCTGCTCACCGGCCGGGAGAACCTCCGCCTCATCGGGTCGCTCTACGGGCTCTCGACCGCCTACATCAGGCGAGCGTCCGACGAGCTGCTGGAGCGGTTCTCGCTCGCTGACGCTGGGGACAGGATCGTCAAGACCTACTCCGGCGGCATGCGCAGACGTCTCGACCTCGCCGTGAGCCTGATCGCGACCCCGCCGGTCCTCTTCCTGGACGAGCCCACCACCGGGCTCGACCCGCGCAGCCGCGTGGAGCTGTGGGACGTGCTGCGGGAGCTGGTCCGGGACGGGACGACGTTGCTGCTCACGACGCAATACCTCGAGGAGGCCGACCAGCTGGCCAACCGCATCGTGGTGATCGACAAGGGCAGGGTGATCGCAGAGGGCACGCCCCTCGAGCTGAAGAACCAGTCCGGCAAGGCGGCTCTGGTGGTGACGGTGTCGCACGCCGAGGACCTGCCGATCGCCGAGCGGATGCTGCGAGACCTGGTGGCCGAGGTCCACGTGGACAGCTCGGCACGACAGCTCACGGCACCCGCAGAAGGTCTCGCCGACGTGACCCGCGTCGCCCACGTCTTCGGGGACAGCCGGATCGAGCTCGACGACCTCGGTCTCAAGCGCCCGAGCCTCGACGACGTCTTCCTGCACCTGACCGGACACCGCGCCGAGGACACCACGGCGGCACCCGAAGCCGAGGAGGCCATCCGATGACGATCGACAGCGCCCACCTGACCGCGGAGGGACGCCTCGCGCGGCCCGAGATCCGCGACACCGGCCTCCTGCGCCAGTCCCTGGCGATCACCCGCCGCAACCTGATCCACATCAAGCGGATGCCCGAGATGCTCCTCGACGTCACCATCCAGCCGGTGATGTTCGTGCTGCTCTTCGCCTACGTGTTCGGCGGCTCCATCGCGGTCGGCGGCTCTCCGTCGGGCTACCGCGAATGGCTGATGGCCGGGATCATGGCCCAGACCATCGCGTTCGCGTCCTTCATCGTGGCGGTGGGGCTGACGGCCGACATCGACAAGGGCATCGTCGACCGGCTCCGGTCGCTGCCGATCCACCCGGCGGCCGTGCTGGTCGGCCGGAGCGTGTCGAGCCTGATGCACTCCAGCATCGGCGTCCTGATCATGTCCCTGACCGGCCTCATCGTGGGCTGGCGGATCCGGGACGGCTTCGCTGACGCGGTGCTCGCGTATGTGCTGCTGCTGTCGTGGGGCTTCGCCATGATCTGGGTCGGCATCCTCGTCGGCTCGGCCATGCGCTCGGTGGAGGCGGTCAACGGCCTCATGTTCGCCACGATGTTCCCGATCACGTTCCTCGCGGACACGTTCGCGCCGACCGAGCACATGCCCTCCTGGCTGCGCACGGTCGCCGAGTGGAACCCCATGTCCTCGCTGGTCCAGGCACTGCGCGAGCTGTGGGGCAACGACGTGCCCGCGCCCGCCGACGCCGCCCTGCCGCTCCAGCATCCGGTGCTGAGCACGCTGATCTGGGTGGTCGTGATCACGGCCGTGACCGCTCCGCTCGCGCTCCGGGCGTTCAACAAGCGCACCCGCGACTAGTCACCGCAACACTGGCTCATTCGAGGCATGAGGGAGGCATCCATGAGGACGCTGCTGATGGTCGGCACCCGCAAGGGTCTGTGGCTGGGCACCTCCGACGAGGCCCGGCTGGAATGGGAGTGGACGGGTCCGCACTTCCAGATGGAGGAGGTCTACAGCGTCCTCCTGGACAAGCGGGGGTCGACTCCGCGCATCCTCGCCGGGGCGTCGTCGAGCTGGCTCGGCCCGCAGGTGTGGCGCTCCGACGACCTCGGACAGACCTGGGAGGAGACGCCCAACGGGGCGGTGCGCTTCCCCGACGACGCGCTGCTCGCCGATGGCACCCCGGCCACCCTCGCGAGGGTCTGGCAGCTGCAGCCCGGCGCCGAGGACGGCGTGGTCTGGGCCGGCACCGAGCCCGGCGCGATCTTCAGGTCCACCGACCGCGGCGAGACCTTCGAGCTGGTGCGCGGGCTGTGGGACCACCCGCACCGCACCGAGTGGAACGAGGGCTACGGCGGGCAGGCGTTCCACACCATCCTGCCGCACCCCACCGACCCCGACTCCGTGCTGGCCGCGATCTCCACCGGCGGCGTCTATCGCACCTCCGACGGCGGCGCGACATGGGTGGCGTCCAACAAGGGGATCAAGGCCGAGTTCATGCCGGGGGAGCGGCACTACCCCGAGTTCGGCCAGTGCGTGCACAAGGTCGCGCGGCACCCCGGCAAACCGGACCAGCTGTTCCTCCAGAACCACGGGGGCGTCTACCGCTCCGACGACGGCGGCGAGTCGTGGCAGGACATCGCCCACCTGTCCGAGGATGGCGGCTTGCCGACCGAGTTTGGCTTCGCGGTGGTCGTGCACCCGCACCAGCCGGACACGGCGTACAACTTCCCGATCGCCGACGCCGGCGGCCGCTGGCCCGTCGACGGCAAGGCGCGCGTCTGGCGCACCACCGACGCGGGCGCGTCGTGGGAGCCGCTCGGTGAGGGCATGCTGCCGGACGAGTACTACGCCGCGGTGATGCGCGACGCGCTGTGCACGGACGACCACGACACCGTCGGCCTCTACTTCGGAGGCCGCAACGGGGGCGTCTGGGCCTCGGCCGACGAGGGTGAGACCTGGCGGGAGATCCACAAGGACCTGCCTGACGTGATGGTCGTGCGCGCCGCGGCCATCGACTGACTGGCTCCCGACTGGAAGGACGGCCCCGTGCCTTCGTTCTCCACAGCACGGTCGACGACGATCGCCGCCGACCCTGCCGTTGTCCACGCACTGATCGAGGACTTCCGCGCGTGGCGGAAGTGGTCGCCCTGGGAGGACCTCGACCCAGACCTCAAGCGCACCTACTCCGGCCCCGAGCGCGGTGTCGGCTCCCGCTACGAGTGGAGCGGCAACAAGAAGGCGGGCCAGGGCAGCATGGAGATCGTGGAGTCCGACCCGCCCGGATCAGGCCCCGGGCGGGTCGTGATCGACCTCGAGTTCCTCAAGCCCTTCAAGGCCCGCAACACCACCCGCTACGACCTCAAGCCGACCGGCGCCGGCACCGACGTCACCTGGACGATGTCGGGGGAGCGCAACGTGCTGATGGCCGTCGCCGGTGCCCTGTTCTTCGACAAGGCGATCGGCAAGGACTTCGAGAAGGGACTCGCCCGGCTCAAGGCTGCCGCCGAAGTCACCTGATGAACTCGAACACCTGCTTCTGGATGCCGTTGGAGTAGGCAGCGTGGTCGACCAGTCGTAGCTTCTGCGCGTCCTTGTCGGCGTCGCTGAAGAGTCGCTTCCCCGCGCCGAGGAGGAGCGGGAAGACGAGCAGGTGATAGCGGTCGACCAGGCCGGCGTCCGCGAGGGTGCGGGCCAGGGTCGCGCTGCCGTGGACGGCGATCGGCCCGCCCTCGGTCTCCTTCAGGGCTGCGACGTCGTCCAGGGAGCGGAGGATGTGCACCTCGCCCCAGCTGTGCTCGGCCTGCTCGACCGTCTTGGCCTCGAGCGTCGTGGAGACCACGTACTTCGGCATCGCGTTGTAGGTCGCGAACTCCTCCATCTTCGGCCAGACCGGCGCGAAGGCCTCATAGGAGACCCGGCCCAGCAGGAGCGCCGTGGTCTCCTCCTGCTCGGTGCCCTTGAGCTCGTAGGCCTCGGGGACGAAGTCGACAGCCTTGAAGGTCCAGCCGGAGTTGCGGTAGCCCGGCTCCCCGCCGGGTGCCTCGACGACGCCGTCGAGGGACATGAAGGCGGTGACGATGAGGGTGCGCATGGGAGTGCTCCTTGAGTGAGGGGTTCGGTCATCCTCTCCACGAATGAGGAGGGCGGGATACGACAGACCGGTTTCGGGGCTTCAGCCGGGGTCCTTCTCGACGCTAGCTTCTGGCCCGCCCAGCGGGCCAGAAGCTAGCGCCTGGCGGAGCGTGTGCGGGGGCCTGTGGACAGGGGGACGCCGAATGTCGGTCGGCCGCGCTGGGCTGGGATCCATGAGCGCCGACCACCCCACCCATCAGGACCTGGTTGATCGGCAGGACATCAGAGACCTCGCCCGCGAGCTGGCCCGCGAGCGGAGAGAAGCGCGGAGAGAAGCGCATGGAGACGCCGGGCGAGCCAGCGCCCTGAGGGCGAGACGGCCGCAGCCGCCTGCCGAGGGCGGAAGTAGGCTCGCGCCCATGAGCGCCACCCAGGACCGACCCGCGGACCGACCCGCCGCCCCGGACATCAAGCCCCGTTCCCGCGACGTCACCGACGGCCTCGAGAAGGCTGCCGCACGGGGCATGCTGCGGGCGGTCGGCATGGGCGACGACGACTGGGAGAAGCCTCAGATCGGCGTGGCGTCCAGCTGGAACGAGATCACGCCGTGCAACCTCAGCCTCGACCGGCTGGCGAAGGCCGTGAAGAACGGCGTGCACGCGGCGGGCGGCTACCCGCTCGAGTTCGGCACGATCTCGGTGTCGGACGGCATCTCGATGGGCCACGAGGGCATGCACTTCTCGCTGGTGAGCCGGGAGGTGATCGCCGATTCGGTCGAGACGGTGATGATGGCCGAGCGGCTCGACGGCTCGGTGCTGCTGGCCGGCTGCGACAAGAGCCTGCCCGGCATGCTGATGGCGGCGGCCCGCCTCGACCTCGCGAGCGTCTTCCTCTACGCCGGCTCGATCATGCCCGGCAACGTCGACGGCAAGGACGTCACGATCATCGACGCGTTCGAGGCGGTCGGGGCGTGCCTGGCCGGCAAGATCACCAGGGAGGAGGTCGACCGCATCGAGCGGGCGATCTGCCCGGGCGAGGGCGCTTGCGGCGGCATGTACACCGCCAACACCATGGCCGCCGTCGGCGAGGCGCTCGGCATGTCACTGCCGGGGAGTGCCGCCCCACCGGCCGTCGACCGCCGTCGCGACGGCTTCGCCCACAAGTCCGGCGAGGCGGTGGTCGAGCTGCTCCGTCAGGGCATCACCGCCCGCCAGATCATGACGAAGGAGGCGTTCGAGAACGCCATCACCGTGGTCATGGCGCTCGGCGGCTCCACCAACGCGGTGCTCCACCTGCTCGCGATCGCCCGCGAGGCGGAGGTCGACCTGACCCTCGATGACTTCAACCGGGTCGGCGACAAGGTGCCCCACCTGGGCGACCTCAAGCCGTTCGGCAAGTACGTCATGAACGACGTCGACAAGATCGGCGGCATCCCTGTGGTGATGAAGGCGCTGCTCGACGCCGGCCTCATGCACGGCGACTGCCTCACGGTGACGGGCAAGACCCTGGCCGAGAACCTCGCCGACATCGCCCCGCCCGGGCTGGACGACGAGGTGATCCGCAGTCTCGACCGGCCGATCCACAAGACCGGCGGCCTCACCATCCTCAAGGGCTCGCTGGCCCCCGAGGGTGCGGTCGTGAAGTCGGCCGGCTTCGACGAGTCGGTCTTCCGCGGCACTGCGCGGGTCTTCGACGGCGAGCGCGCCGCCCTGGACGCGCTCGCCGAGGGCAGGATCCTGCCTGGCGACGTGGTCGTGATCCGCTACGAGGGCCCCAAGGGCGGTCCCGGCATGCGCGAGATGCTTGCGATCACCGGCGCCATCAAGGGGGCCGGCCTCGGCAAGGACGTCCTGCTGATCACCGACGGTCGCTTCTCCGGTGGCACGACCGGGCTGTGCGTCGGGCACATCGCCCCCGAGGCTGTGGACGCCGGACCCATCGCCTTCGTCCGCGACGGCGACCAGATCACCCTCGACGTCGCCAACCGGACCCTGGAAGTCGAGCTCGCCGATGGCTCGGAGTCCTGGGAGGACCGCAAGGTCGACTGGGCACCCAACCCGCCGAAGTACACCCGCGGCGTGCTGGGCAAGTACGCCAAGGTCGTGCAGTCCGCCGCGCATGGAGCCGTGACCCAGTAGTCCAGTGACCAGTAGTCCGGTGACGCAGCGTCCGGTGACGCAGTGGATACGCTCCCGCCCATGACTGAAGGGGCACGGGGGACTGGTCGACGGCGATGGGTCGATCTGGCGGTGGTCGTCGGGCTGCTGGTGGCGAGCATGGTCTTCTCGGCCAGGCACGTCTCCGAGCACGCGTCGATGTCGCCGATCGACGAGTTCGTCTACAGCGACTACTACGCCAAGGTCCTCGACCACGGGGTGGTGCGCCAGGGCGAGAAGACAGGCCTCTTCGCTCGCCGGACGATGTCCTGCGACGGGATCCGCGTCGCCGGCCCGCCGCCGAACCAGAAGGCCTGCGGGCAGCGCAACGCCGGTGGCGAGATCTACCCGCTCGGTGGCCTGACCAGTGCGGACATCTACACGCCGGCGTACTTCCTGATCACCCGAGTGGCGGCCCAGCCGTTCGTCTGGGCCGGAGTGGGCTTCCTCGACGCCGGCCGCCTCGTCGGCGGGTTGTGGCTGGCCGCCGCGGTGATCCTGCTCTACGTCGCCCTGCGCCGGCGTGGCGTCGCACCGGCCGTCGCCGGCGGGTCCTGCCTCGTGCTGGCCGGCTCGCTGCCGGCTTACTGGGCGCACACCTACATCTCCACCGATGCCACCGCCCTGCTGGCCGGCGCCGCCATGTTCCTCCTGGCGATGGAGGCCCGTCGCAGCCGGACGCTGCCGCTCGTCCTCCTCGTCGTCGCGGCAGGAGTCTTCACCCTCTTCAAGGTGCAGAACCTCGCCGCCGTGGCGGCTGCGGCCATCTACCTCGTGCTGCTGGCGGCGTACGACGCGCGGTCGGCCGGTTCCTTCGCCGCCCGGCTGCGCGCGTGGCTGCTCGACCGTCGGCTGCTGGCGGCCGTCTCGGCCGTGGTGGTGGGAGTCGCCTGCCAGGCGGCGTGGCTGGCGGTGCGAGCCGCGCTGGCCGTCGGTGAGGTGGCCGACCACGGGGTCGGCCTGCCGTTCGAGCCGCGCTACCTCTTCACCGACGCCTTCGTGTTCCTGCCCAACGTCGCGGCCGGTGCCCTGGCTCCGGCGGTCGCGGGTCCCTACGGTGACTCGGTCTACGTGCTTACGGTGATGGTGATCATCGGCGGTGGCGTCGGCCTGCTCCTCGCCCGGTCCAGCGAGGCCTACGACCGGCTGCTGGCGCTCGCCGGGCTGCTCGGCTGCCTGCTCGCGGGGCCGGCGCTCTCGCTGGCCATCGTGGTGACGACGGGGCAGTACGTCTCCCTGCCGCCGCGCTACGGCATGTCGCTCGTGCCCTGGCTGGTGGGCTGCTTCGCCCTGCTGGTCGACGGCCGCACGCGCACCGCGCAGGTCGCGACCGTCGCGTTCGGCGCCCTCGTCTGGAGCCTGTCGCTGCTGCTCGCCGAGGCCTGAGAGAGTGGCTCCATGCCGAACGAGGTGACCCGCGGCGAGCTGACCCAGCCGTCGTACGCCGCTGCGCTGGACGCCCGGGACCCGCTGGCCGCCTGCCGTGACGAGTTCGTGGGGGCCGAGAGCCGGCTCGTCTACTTCGACGGCAACTCGCTGGGCCGTCCGCTGCGCGCCACGGCCGGCCGGCTGGCGGCGTTCGTCGAGGAGGAGTGGGGCGGCAGGCTGATCCGGGGCTGGGACGAGCGCTGGTACGACCTGCCGCTGACGCTCGGCGACGAGGTCGGTCGCGTCTGCCTCGGCGCGGCCCCGGGCCAGACGACGCTCGGCGACTCCACGACGGTGCTGCTCTACAAGCTCGTCCGCGCGGCCGTCGACGCGGCGGAGTCGACCTCCGGAAGTCGGCGTACCGAGGTCGTCCTCGACACCGACAACTTCCCGACCGACCGCTACGTGGTGGAGGGCATCGCCGAGGAGCGCGGACTCACGGTGCGCTGGATCGACGTCGACCGCACCGCCGGCGTGAACCTCGACCAGGTCCGCGAGGTCGTGGGGGAGCAGACCGCCCTGGTCCTCCTCAGCCACGTCGCCTACCGCTCCGGCCACCTCGCTGACGCCCGCGCGGTCACCGCGGCCGTCCACGACGCAGGCGCCCTCGTGCTCTGGGACCTGTGCCATTCCGTCGGCGCGGTGCCGGTCGAGCTCGACGCGTGGGGCGTGGACCTCGCGGTCGGCTGCACCTACAAGTACCTCAACGGCGGCCCGGGCTCACCGGCCTTCGCCTACGTCGCCCAGCGACACCAGGACAGGCTCATGCAGCCCATCCGCGGCTGGATGGGCCACGCCGACCCGTTCCTCATGGGTCCGGCCTACCAGCCGGCAGCGGGGATGCGCCGTTTCATCTCGGGCACCCCAGCCGTCGTCGGGATGCTCGCGATGCAGGACATGCTCGCGCTGATCGACCGGGCCGGCATGGCGGCCGTGCGCGACAAGTCGCGCCGCCTCACGTCGTACGCCGTCGACCTCGCGGACGCGAGGCTCGCCGACCTCGGTGTCACCGTCGCCTCCCCGCGCGACCCCGCCCAGCGCGGCGGCCACGTCACGCTCCAGCACGAGCGGATGCGCGAGGTGACCGCCGAGCTCTGGCGCCGCGACGTGATACCGGACTACCGGGACCCGGGGGGCCTGCGGATCGGCCTCTCGCCGCTGTCGACGTCCTTCGAGGAGGTTCGCCGCGGGCTCGAGGCCGTCCGCGAGGTGCTGCTCAGCCCCCGTTAGAGTCCGAGGTTCAGCCTCGCCAGGATCTGGTTGAGCAGGTCGCGGATCTGCGTGAGCAGGTTGCCCAGCAGACCACCGCCGGGGCCGGGGTCGAGCAGGCCGGCAATCGCGCAGAGCAGGTTGCCGAGCAGGTTGCCCGGACCGGGCGTCGCGACGATGCGGAGCTCGATCCGGCTGAGGTCGATCACCAGGCCCAGCAGGTCCAGGTGGAGCGGCCCGAGGACCAGGTGCAGGATTTCGCACACTGCCGGCTGGGCCTGGCGCGCGGAGGTGATCCGCTCGCCGTTGATCTTCTTCACCCGCATCTTCTCGATGCCGGAGAAGAGGGTCTTGCTCCCGTCGTCACCCGTGACGACGCCGTCCAGGAAGCCCTTGACCCACAGCTTGCCGTCGCGCTTGACGAACTTGATGGGTGTGAAGGAGCCGGTCACCCGGTCTCCGGTCGAGGTCTTGCCCACGACCTTGCTGATCATCTTGCCCTCTGCGGTCTTGCCGACGACCTCACGGCCGTCCCCCGCGGCAGCGGCGCTCCCCACGCCGGCGCCGACCAGTCCCACGATCATCGCGAGCGCGACGATCAGGGCGGAGGCAAGAGCACGTGTCCTCCCAGTGTTGGACATGGTTCCCTCCATCTGTCCAGGGTCGGGGACCACCCCGGCCCGCGGCTCCGCAAAGGCGCGAAGCCTCGGGACCGGTACCCACCGGGCGTAGAGGTCAGCGGCCCCGGATCCAGACGAGCTCGCCCGCCTCCCACTTCTCGGCGGCGACGTCGGCGAGCCGGTCGAGCGCGGCGCGCATCGAGCCCTCCCGGATCTCGGCGGCCTGCGCGACGCCGTACCGCTGGCCGACCGCGTTGTTCTGCTCGTCGATCCTGGAGTCCACCGGCGCGTTACGCCCGTCCTCCTGCGCGGCGGCGACCGCCTGTGCGACCTCGAGGCCGTGGCGCCCGGCGAGGTAGGCCTGCCAGATGAAGTGGCGCATCGCGTTCTGCCGCCCGGGGGTGCCGTCGTTGCGCGCGGCCGCGACACTCAGGGCGGTCGCCGACGCGGCCATCACGTCGGCGGCATCGGCGTGCGATGCGCCCGCCTTGCGGGCGGCCTGGTAGAGGGTGGGGGCACCGGTGACTGCCTTGACGGCCTTGCCGATCGAGCCGAGATCCATGCGGGCAGCCTGCCATGGTCCGACACGAGCAGCCATGATCGGAGCATGAGCATCCGCGTCCCACGGCCACTCCGCCCCGGCGACCGCATCGGCGTCACCTCTCCGTCCAGCGGCGTGGGCGGCGAGGCGGCGGCGCGGATCGACTTCTGCGTCGACTGGCTCAGCCGGCACGGGTACGACGTGGTGGTCGGCGCCTGCATGGACGGCACCCGCCACGTCTCGGCGCCGAAGGAGCAGCGGGCCGCCGAGCTGACCGCGATGCTGACCGATCCCGACGTGCGCGCCGTGGTGCCGCCGTGGGGCGGGGAGACCGGGATCGACCTGATCGACCTGCTGGACTACGACGCGATCGCGGCCGCCGAGCCGACCTGGCTGGTCGGCTACTCGGACTCCTCGACCTACATGCTGCCGCTGCTGCTGCGCGCCGGGCTCGCCACCATCCACGGCGACAACCTCGCGGACACGCCGTACGTCGTCCCCGACGGGCTGGTGCACTGGCTCGACGTGGCGCATGCCCTCGGGCCGGTGACCCAGCGCGACTCGGGCCTGGTCGCCGACTGGGTGCCGTTCGAGGAGGACAGCCGGGCGACCTCGTGGAAGCGGGTGGGCACGGGCGTCTGGTCGGTGCTCGGCGGCGGGTCGGCGGCCGCGAGCGGGATCCTCGTGGGTGGCTGCCTGGACACGGTCGCCAGCCTGGCCGGGACGCCCTACGGCGACGTGCCGGCCTTCGCCGCCGAGCACGGCGACCTGCTCGTCTTCCTGGAGGCCTGCGAGTACGGCGCCTTCGACGTCTGCCGGATGCTGCACGGGCTGCGGCTGGCCGGCCGGTTCGACTCCGCGGCCGCCGTGCTCATCGGAAGGACCGCCGCCCCCGATGCCGCGGGGTTCACCCAGCGCGACGCGGTGGCAGACGCCCTGGGCTCCCTCGACGTCCCTGTCGTGCTGGACCTGGAGATCGGGCACGTCCCGCCCCACCTGCCGCTGGTACTCGGCGCCCGAGCCGAGGTGGTGGTCGACGGCGACAGGCGCGAGATCACGCAGTGGATCCAGCCGCAGGGCGTGGAACAGTGAGCCCATGGACCAGCGAGTGAGCTTCGTGACCCTGGCCGTGCGCGACCTGGCGGCGTCGCGCGCGTTCTACCTCGACGGCCTCGGGTGGCAGCCCGAGCTCGACGTGCCGGGGGAGGTGCTGATGTTCCGGGTGGCCGAGAAGGTCGTGCTGTCGCTCTGGGACGAGCGCGCCTTCCAGGCGGAGGTCGGCGCGCCGCCCGCACGCGGCGGAGTCCCTCCGGTCACCCTGGCGCACAACCTCGCCACGAAGGACGGCGTCGACCGGGTGCTCGAGCAGGCCCGCGTCGCCGGCGCCGCCGACGTGGGGCGGGCGCAGGAGCGCGACTGGGGCGGCTACACGGGCTACTTCTCGGACCCCGACGGCTTCCGCTGGGAGATCGCCTTCAATCCCGGCGAGATCGGTCAGTCCGTGCTGCCGTGACCTCGACGCTGTCGGTGCCCGGTGGCAAGGTGGCAGCCATGAGCGATCCGAAGCAGAAGCTGACCGCAGAGGAAGTCAGGAAGGCGGGGCTCGACGACTGGCGCCAGGTCCTGGGCACCCTCCAGGCGCGCTTCGACACCCGTGACTTCGCCACCGGCCTGGCACTGGTCGACCGCATCGGGGCGGCGGCGGAGGAGATGGACCACCACCCGGACATCACCCTCACCTACCCGATGGTCAAGGTCACCCTGTCCAGCCACGACGTCGGCGGCATCACGTCGCGTGACATCGAGCTGGGGCGGCAGATCAGCGCCTTCGCGGCGGAGGCGGGCGTGGTGGCCAACACCTCGGGCCTGACCCAGGTGGAGTGGGGGCTCGACACCCCCGACGACGGCTCGGAAGTCGTGGAGTTCTGGGCTGCGCTGACCGGCGCGAAGGTCGACGACGGCGAGGTGAGCGACCCGACCCGCCAGGCCCCGGCCATCTGGTTCCAGGAGCGCGCCCCGGCCTACGAGCGCGGCCCCGACGACGTGGAGCAGCGGTGGCACCCCGACGTGTGGGTCGCCCACGACGAGGCGCAGGCCCGCATCGACGCAGCCCTCGCGGCGGGCGGCTCGATGGTCGACGACTCGCACGCGCCGTCCTACTGGGTGCTCGCCGACCGGCAGGGCAACCGCGCCTGCATCTGCACGCCCGAGCAGCGGGGGTGACGACGCGGTCGCCCCTCACATGCTGGGACCGCCGTACCGGATGTTGGGACGAGTGACAGACTGGGTTGACGCCGGAACGCCCCGGCGGCGACGGTTGGCGCATGCGCTTCGACATTCTCGTACGCAGGCGACGCGTGAGCTGAGGCCCCACGGCCCGCTGCACACGCGTCATCCCCTCGTCGCCCATCCGGGTCGGGGGGCTTTTTTATTGAATCGGCACTGTTGTTGCCAGGACCATTGAGCACAGCACGACTGAGGAACGGATTGCGATGACGGAGATCACCGGCGCACAGAGCCTGATCAAGTCCCTCGAGGCCGCGGGCGTGGAGGACATCTTCGGCATCCCCGGCGGCGCCATCCTCCCGGCGTACGACCCCCTCATGGACTCCACGCGCATCCGCCACATCCTGGTGCGCCACGAGCAGGGCGCGGGCCACGCCGCTCAGGGGTACGCCGCGGCGACCGGCCGCGTGGGGGTGTGCATGGCCACGTCCGGCCCCGGCGCGACCAACCTGGTCACGCCGCTCGCCGACGCCCACATGGACTCCGTCCCGCTGGTGGCGATCACGGGCCAGGTCGGTGCCAGCATGATCGGCACCGACGCCTTCCAGGAGGCGGACATCCGGGGCATCACGATGCCGATCACCAAGCACAACTTCCTGGTCACCAACCCCGACGACATCCCGCGGACCGTGGCGGAGGCCTTCCACATCGCCTCCACCGGCCGTCCCGGCCCGGTGCTGGTCGACGTTGCGAAGTCGGCGCTGCAGGCGAAGACGTCCTTCGTGTGGCCGACCGAGCTGCAACTGCCCGGCTACCGCCCGGTGACCAAGCCGCACAGCAAGCAGATCCGGGAGGCGGCCCGGCTGATCCTCGAGTCCCGGCGCCCCGTGCTCTACGTCGGTGGCGGCACCATCCGCTCGGGCGCGTCCGCCGAGCTCGCCGAGCTGGCCGCCTTCACCGGCATGCCGGTGGTCACCACGCTGATGGCCCGCGGCGCCTTCCCCGACAGCCACCCCCAGCACCTCGGGATGCCGGGCATGCACGGCACCGTCGCCGCGGTCGCGGGCCTGCAGAAGAGCGACCTGATCATCAGCCTCGGCGCGCGCTTCGACGACCGGGTCACCGGCAACCTCGACTCCTTTGCGCCCGGCGCGAAGGTCATCCACGCCGACATCGACCCGGCTGAGATCGGCAAGAACCGCTTCACCGACGTGCCGATCGTCGGTGACGTCAAGGAGGTCCTCGTCGACCTGCTGGCCCTGCTGCGCACGCTCGCTGCGGACGGCCACACCGGCGACTACGAGGCCTGGGTCGAGTTCCTCGCCGGGGTGAAGCAGAAGTATCCCGTCGGCTACGACACCCCTGCCGACGGCTCGCTCGCCCCTCAGTACGTCCTCGAGCGGCTCAGCAAGATCGCCGGGCCCGACGCCATCTACTGCGCCGGCGTCGGCCAGCACCAGATGTGGGCCGCCCACTTCGTGCGCTACGAGAAGCCGAACACCTGGCTCAACTCCGGCGGCCTCGGCACGATGGGGTACGCCGTGCCCGCGGCGATGGGCGCGAAGGTCGGCCGCCCCGAGGCGACCGTATGGGCGGTCGACGGCGACGGGTGCTTCCAGATGACCAACCAGGAGCTCGCCACCTGCGCGATCAACGACATCCCGATCAAGGTCGCGGTCATCAACAACGAGTCGCTCGGCATGGTTCGCCAGTGGCAGACGCTGTTCTACAACGAGCGCTACTCCAACACCGACCTCCACTCCAAACGCATCCCCGACTTCGTCAAGCTGGCCGAGGCCTACGGCTGCGTGGGCCTGGCCTGCGACAGCCCCGACGCCGTGGACGCCACGATCGAGAAGGCGATGGCGATCGACGACCAGCCGGTCGTGGTGGACTTCCGGGTCCACCGGGACGCGATGGTGTGGCCGATGGTGGCCGCCGGCACCAGCAACGACGACATCAAGTATGCGCGCGACCTGGCGCCCGAGTTCGACGAGGACGATCTGTGATGTCCAAGCACACCCTGTCCGTCCTGGTGGAGAACAAGCCGGGCGTCCTGGCCCGGATCGCCGGCCTGTTCAGCCGCCGCGGCTTCAACATCGACAGCCTCGCTGTCGGCCCGACCGAGCACCCCGAGGTCTCGCGGATGACCATCGTGGTCAACGTCGAGGAATCGCCGCTCGAGCAGGTCACCAAGCAGCTCAACAAGCTCGTCGAGGTCCTCAAGATTGTCGAGCTCGACGGCGCCGCCTCGGTGCGGCGTGAGCTGCTCCTGGTCAAGGTGAAGGCCGACGCGACGACGCGCGGCGTCGTACTGGACGCGGTGCAGCTGTTCCGTGCCAAGGTCGTCGACGTCTCGCCCGACGCGGTGACCATCCAGGCCGTCGGCAACGCCGACAAGCTCGCCGACCTGCTGCGCGTGCTGGAGCCCCTCGGCATCCGCGAGCTCGTGCAGTCGGGCATGGTGGCCATCGGCCGCGGCTCCCGCTCGATCAGCGAGCGGCCGCTGCGTCCGGTCGTCGTCCCCGCCCCGCCGTCCGCCATCGGCTAGACCCACCCAGACAACCCAGAGTCACACGACAAGAAGGAGAGCCCCCAGTGGCTGAGATTTTCTACGACGACGACGCCGACCTGTCCCTGATCCAGGGCAAGAGCGTCGCGGTCATCGGCTACGGCAGCCAGGGCCACGCCCACGCCCTCAACCTGCGCGACTCCGGCGTGGACGTCCGCGTCGGCCTGCCGGAGGGCTCGAAGAGCCGCCCGAAGGCCGAGGACGAGGGCCTGCGTGTGCTGACCCCGGCCGAGGCCGTGGAGGAGGCCGACGTCATCGTCGTCCTCGCGCCCGACCAGGTGCAGCGCCACCTCTACAAGGAGTCGATCGAGCCGCACCTCACCGAGGGCGACACGCTGGTCTTCGGCCACGGCTTCAACATCCGCTTCGGCTACATCGAGCCGCCGGCCGGTGTCGACGTGATCCTGGTGGCTCCGAAGGCGCCCGGCCACACGGTGCGCCGCGAGTATGTCGCGGGCCGCGGCATCCCGGACATCATCGCCGTCGAGCAGGACGCGTCGGGCACCGCGTGGGAGCTGGCGAAGTCCTACGCCAAGGCGATCGGCGGCACCCGCGCCGGCGTCATCAAGACCACCTTCACCGAGGAGACCGAGACCGACCTGTTCGGCGAGCAGGCCGTCCTCTGCGGTGGCGTCTCCCACCTGGTGCAGGCCGGCTTCGAGACCCTCACCGAGGCGGGCTACCAGCCCGAGATCGCCTACTTCGAGGTGCTGCACGAGCTCAAGCTGATCGTCGACCTGATGTGGGAGGGCGGCATCGCCAAGCAGCGCTGGTCGGTCTCCGACACGGCCGAGTACGGCGACTACGTCTCGGGCCCGCGGGTGATCACCCCGCAGGTCAAGGATTCCATGAAGGCGATCCTCACCGACATCCAGGACGGCTCCTTCGCCAAGCGCTTCATCGACGACCAGGACAACGGCGCCGCCGAGTTCCTCAAGCTGCGCGAGGAGGAGGCCGGCCACTCGATCGAGGCCACCGGCCGCCTGCTGCGCTCCCACTTCGCGTGGAAGCAGGAGGACTCCGACTACACCGAGGGCTCCGCCGCCCGCTGACCCTCGCCTGACCCGCGACACCCCCGGCTCCGGTGGAGCCGGGGGTGTCGGCGCTTCGTGGCAGGGTTGCGCACATGGCCCACCCACAGCTACGCAGCGTCGTCCTCGACACCACCGACGTGCCCCGGCTCGCGGAGTTCTACCGCCTGCTGCTGGGGTGGTCCTACCCCGAGGGCTACGACATCGAGGAGTTCACCGACTGGCGCGCGATCGTCGGGCCGGCCGGTCAGCGGCTCGCGTTCCAGGAGGTCGAGGAGCTGCCACCGACCACCTGGCCCTCAGCCGAGATCCCCCAGCAGGTGCACCTCGACCTGGTGGTCGACTCCCGGGCCGACCTGGAGGAGAGCCACCAGCGCGCGCTCGAGCTCGGAGCTGTCGTGCGACTCGACCGGTCCGACGACCCGGAGGAGCCGCTGCGGGTCTACGCCGACCCGGCCGGCCACACCTTCTGCCTGTTCACCCACGACGCGGGCTGACCGGGCACCGGGGCCTACTTGACCTCCGACCTCAACACCAGACGCAGGCCGATGGCCAGGGGCAGCACGATCCAGAGCCCCGAGGTGATCGCGAGCTGGGTCCACTCCTGGGTGGTGAGCGTGCTGTCGAAGAGCAGGAAGCGGGTCGCGTTGAGGTCGAACCAGCCGGCGTTCTCGGCCCACCATTGCTGGCTGGAGGCCAGGGCGCTGGAGAGTCCGGGCAGCACCAGGTTGACCACGAAGTAGCCGACCACGGCCGCCGGCGAGCTGCGGAGGAGCAGCCCGAGCGCGAAACCGAGCATCATGCCCAGCTCGTTGGCCAGCACGATCTGGCTGAAGGTCCCGGCGGTGATGTCCCAGACCGCTTCGTTGCCGGTGATCGCGGCTGTCACCAGGTTGCCGAGCGCGCCGATCGCGAGGGCGACCAGCATCGAGAGCGCGCCGATCGCGAGCACGTTGACGGCCTTGGCGCCGATCACCCGGGGCCGGCTGGGCACCAGGGTGAACGTCGTCAGCGCCGTCCGCTGGCTCCACTCGCTGGTGACGGCCAGGACGCCGATGATCGGCAGCACGATCGACATCGGGCTGCCGACGGCTGCCGCGAAGGAGTCGAAGCTGAGCGTCTCGCGGTCGCCGAGCAGCACCGTGAGCGCCGTGGCGATCACGGAGGCCACGACGATGCTGGCCATCAGCCAGAACCCGGAGCGGGTGTCGAACATCTTGCGCAGCTCGACGAGGAGCACGCGGCGGAACGGGATCGGCGCCGGCTCTGCGCGCGGGGGGCGCGCTTGCGTGGCGACGGTCGGGTCGAGGGTGAGGGTGCTCATGCTGCCTGTCCTTCGTCGGAGTGGTCTGCCAGGTCGTTGCCCAGCCCGTCGCGCTGGGTGGAGGCGGTGAGCTCGAGGAACATCTCCTCGAGGCGGGCGCCGTCGGCGGCGCGCAGCTCGGTGACGGCGATGCCGGCGGCGTACGCCGTGCGCCCCACGTCGGCGGGCTCGGCGGCGACGAGGAGGGCGTCCCCGGCGGCGGTGGCCTCGAGCCCCACGGCGTCGAG
This sequence comes from Nocardioides gansuensis, assembly GCF_003076135.1. GTDB lineage: Bacteria > Actinomycetota > Actinomycetes > Propionibacteriales > Nocardioidaceae > Nocardioides > Nocardioides gansuensis. The sequence goes on from NZ_QDGZ01000008.1 coordinate 123,587, forward strand.
GGCGCGGGCCAGGGCGGCGAGGTCGTCGGCGCGGACCAGGGTCTCGCCGCTGGCGAGCAGCGCGTCCTTCGTCCCCTCGGCGACGATCCGGCCGTGGCCGATGACGACGAGGTCGTCTGCGATGACCTCGATCTCGTGCAGGAGGTGCGAGGAGAGCAGCACCGTGCCGCCGTCGTCCGCGAAGCCGCGGAGCAGGTCGCGCATCCAGCGGATGCCGGCCGGGTCGAGGCCGTTGGCCGGCTCGTCGAGGATGAGCACCTCGGGGTCGCCGAGCAGCGCCGTGGCGATGCCCAGTCGCTGCCGCATGCCGAGCGAGTAGTGGCGGACCCGGCGGCCCGCCTCCTCCTCGGTGAGCCCGACGAGCGCGAGCATCTCGTCGACGCGGGTCGACGGGAGGCCCATCGTCAGGGCGGCGATGCGCAGGATCTCGCGACCGGTGCGTCCGGCGTGCTGGGCCGAGGCGTCGAGCAGGACGCCGACCTCCCGGGCCGGGTTGGGCAGCTCGGCGAAGCGGCGACCGAGGATGGTGGCGCGGCCGGAGGTGGGCTCGGTGAGCCCGACCATGACCCGCATGGTGGTGGACTTTCCGGCGCCGTTGGGGCCCAGGAAGCCGGTGACCCGGCCGGGCCGGGCGATGAAGGAGACGTCGTCGACGGCCGTGAAGCCGCCGTACGCCCGGGTGAGTGACTCGACTGTGATCATGGGCCTCACCCTCGCCCGGGCGCGCCCACCCGCACATCGGGGAAGCCACCCGCGCCTGCCCCCGCAGATCCCTGAGACGGAGTCGGGGTGGCCTCGGGTCGGCGGGGAACATCGTCGGGGATCGCGGCGTTGCCGCCGTCATGCGCATCGAGATCTGGAGCGACGTCGTCTGCCCGTGGTGCTACATCGGCAAGCGCCGGCTGGAGAAGGCCCTGGCGTCCTTCGGGCACGACGGAGGGGTCGAGGTCGTCTGGCGTTCCTACCAGCTCGACCCCGGCGCGCCGGACGAGCCGGTCGAGACCGTCGCGGAGGCGCTGGGCCGCAAGTACGGCGGAGGCCCGGCCGCCGGCAAGCAGATGATCGACCGCGTCGAGGCCGTCGCGGCCGAGGAGGGCATGATCTGGCGCCACCACTCCTCGTTGCGGGTCGGCACGCTCGACGCCCACCGCCTGCTCCACCTGGCGCTCCACGACGGTGGTCTGCAGCTGCAGTCGGCGCTCAAGGAGGCGCTGCTGGCGGCGTACTTCATCGAGGCCCGCAACGTGGCCGACCACGGCGTCCTCCGCGAGGTCGCGGTCGGCGCAGGCCTGGACGCGGCGGCGGTCGACCGCGTGCTGGGCAGCAACGAGTACGCCGACGAGGTGTGGACCGACATCGAGCGCGCGCAGTCCCTCGGCGCGACTGGCGTGCCGTTCTACGTCGTCGACTCGAAGTACGGCGTCTCGGGCGCCCAGCCCGTCGAGGTCTTCACCCAGGTGCTCGAGCGCGCATGGGCCGACTCGCATCCGGCCGTCCAGCTCGTCGGCGGCGACGCGGACGGTGCCTGCGGCCCGGACGGCTGCGCCATCTGACGGCGCCCTCGCGGGCCGACGGCTAGCGAGGTCGCTCGCCCTGGGCCGTCTTCGCGGCGGTCTGGGCGACGCGCGCCGCCCGCGTCTCCGGCTTCTTCGCCGTCACGATCCAGGTCAGGGCGGCCTTCTGGGCGGAGGCCGGGAACGCGTCCCAGTGCTCGCGTGCTCCGGGCAGGGCGTCGAGCGCCGCGGCCAGGTCGTCCGGCACGATCCCGTCCTCGACGGGATCGAGCAGCGTCCAGTTGCCGTTGGCCCTGGCCTGCTCGACGGCCGCGAGTCCGGCGGCCTCGAGCCGTCCCTCGGCCTGGAGCCGCGCGACGCGCTCCTTGTTGGGCCGGGTCCACAGGCTGTCGGGCCGACGCGGGGCGAACCACATCATCGAGCGGTCGTCGTCGAGCGGCCGCTGGGTCGAGTCGACCCACCCGAAGCGCAGCGCCTCGAGCACGGACTCCTCGTAGCCGAACGCCTGGTCGGCGGCCCGGCGACGGTTGACCAGCCAGACGCCTCGGGTGTCGGCGTGGTGGGCGGCGAGCCAGTCGCCCCACTCCTCAGCGGACGCCGGCTCGACGCGCTCCGCCTCGTCCATCACTCCCATGGGCTGCACCCTAGGACCGGCTGACGGAACGCGTGAAGCTCAGGGCCCGACCGTCGGTTAGGGTGGGGCAAGCACAGCGTCGTGCACCCGCTCATCACGACTTCCCACTCGAGGACCTGCTGTGACCAAGCCCGTCGTACTCATCGCCGAAGAGCTCAGCCCCGCCACCGTCGAGGCGCTGGGCCCGGACTTCGAGATCCGCACCTGCAACGGTGCCGACCGCGCCGAGCTGATCCCCGCGATCGCCGACGTCGACGCGATCCTGGTGCGCTCCGCGACCAAGGTGGACGCCGAGGCGCTCGCCGCCGCCAAGCGGCTCAAGGTCGTCGCCCGCGCCGGTGTCGGTCTCGACAACGTCGACGTCAAGGCGGCCACGCAGGCCGGCGTGATGGTGGTCAACGCCCCGACGTCCAACATCGTGAGCGCCGCCGAGCTCGCGGTCGCACTGATGCTCGCCGCCGCGCGCCACATCAGCCCCGCGCACGCCGCGCTGAAGAACGGCGAGTGGAAGCGGTCGAAGTACACCGGCATCGAGCTCTACGAGAAGACCGTCGGCATCGTCGGCCTCGGCCGCATCGGCGTGCTCGTCGCCCAGCGCCTGAGCGCCTTCGGCATGAAGGTCATCGCCTACGACCCCTACGTGCAGGCCGGCCGCGCGGCGCAGATGGGCGTCCGGCTCGTCGACCTCGACACCCTGCTCGCCGAGGCCGAGTTCATGAGCGTGCACCTGCCCAAGACCCCCGAGACGGTCGGCCTGATCGGTGCCGAGCAGCTCGCCAGGGCCAGGCAGTCGCTCGTCCTCGTCAACGCCGCGCGCGGCGGCATCGTGGACGAGGCGGCCCTCTACGACGCGCTCAAGACCGGCTCCATCGCGGCCGCCGGCCTCGATGTCTTCGCGACCGAGCCGTGCACCGACAGCCCGCTCTTCGAGCTGGAGAACGTCGTCGCCACGCCCCACCTCGGCGCCTCCACCGACGAGGCCCAGGAGAAGGCCGGCATCGCCGTCGCCAAGTCGGTGCGCCTCGCGCTCTCGGGCGAGCTCGTGCCCGACGCCGTCAACGTCCAGGGCGGCGTGATCGCCGAGGACGTCCGGCCCGGCATCCCGCTGACCGAGAAGCTCGGCCGCCTCTTCACCGGCCTGGCCGGCGAGGTCGCCCAGCAGATCGACGTCGAGGTCCGTGGCGAGATCACCGAGTTCGACGTCAAGGTGCTCGAGCTGGCGGCGCTCAAGGGTGTCTTCACCGACGTCGTCGAGGACCAGGTCTCCTACGTCAACGCCCCGCTCCTGGCGGCCGAGCGCGGCACCGCCGTACGCCTGGTCACCAACGCCGAGAGCCCCGACCACCGGAACCTGATCACGATCCGCGGCACCCTTGCCGACGGCTCGCAGGTCTCGGTGAGCGGCACCCTCATCGGCATCCACCAGAAGGAGCGGCTGGTCGAGGTCAATGGCTTCGACATCGACATCGAGCCCACCGAGCACCTCGCGTTCTTCACCTACGCCGACCGCCCCGGCATGGTCGGCACGGTCGGCGGCATCCTCGGCGACGCCGGGGTCAACATCGCCGGCATGCAGGTCTCCCGCGAGAACAAGGGCGGCCAGGCCCTGGTGGCGCTGTCGGTCGACTCGGCCATCCCCACCGAGACGCTCGCCGAGATCGAGACCGCGATCTCCGCGGCCTCGGTGCGCTTCGTCGCCCTCGACTGAGCTCGAGCGAGCGCTAGGCGACCAGGCCCGGGCGCCCCGGACGACCGGGGCCCCGGGCCTTCGTCGTCTCGCGCACCTCCGCCCACGCAGCGGCGAGGCGGCGTACGGCCTCCACCAGCTCGTCGGCCGGCCGGGTCCACGGCAGCCGCACGAAGCGGTCGAGTCCGCCCTCGACGGCGAAGACCGGTCCCGGCGCCAGAACCACGCCCTGGCGCTCGGCTTCGGCGGTCAGCGCGGTGCCGAGGGCAGCGGGCAGCTCGCACCACAGCACGAGCCCCCCGGCAGGCACCCGGAAGCGCCACTCCGGCAGCTCCGCGCGCACCGCGCCGACGAGGGCGTCGCGCTGGTCACGCAGCCGAACCAGGTGGGCCTCGCGGATCCCCTGCGTGTCGGTGAGCAGGTGGGTGAGCACCAGCTGCTCGAGGACGGGAGCGCCGAGGTCGAGCCCGGTGCGTGCGGTGAGCAGCCGCTCCATCTGCTCGAGCGGTGCCCGCAGCCAGCCGAGCCTCAGCCCGCCCCAGAAGCACTTGCTGGCACTGCCGATGGTGATGGCATCGGGGCTGTACGACGCGAACGGGCGCGGCATGTCGACCGGGTCCAGGGCCAGGGCCTGGTGGGCCTCGTCGACCACAGCGAGCGTGCGCGACCCGCGCAGCGTCCCGGCCAGCTGCTCGCGCTGGGTGTCGGACATCAGGTGGCCGGTGGGGTTCTGGAAGTCGGGGATCAGGTAGGCCAGCCGGGGCGCGGCCTGGCGCACCACGGCCGACAGCGCGTCGATGTCCCAGCCGTCGGGGTCGACCGGGGCGGGCACCACGCGAGCGCCGGCGTGGCGGATCGCGGCGGTGGCGTTGGGGTAGGTCGGCGACTCGACGACGACGCGATCGCCGGGTCCGGTGAAGGCCTGCGCCACGATGGAGGCACCGGCCAGGGCCCCCGCGGTCACCATGACCTGGTCGGGGTGGGTGGGCAGGCCGCGCGCCTCGAACGTCGCGGCGATCGCCTCGCGCAGCACCGGCAGGCCGTAGGGGAAGTAGCCGTGGCCGCCGAGGTGCGCCGGGATCTCCTCGGCCGCGGCGGCGTAGGCGGCGGCCAGGCCCGGGGGAGCGGACGGCGCCGCGCAGTTGAGGTCGATCGCGTCCTCGCCGGCGGAGCCGGGATAGAACGCCCGGTCGTGGGCGCGCCGACGGCCGCCCGGGACCCGGGTGAACGTGCCCGACCCCTGCCGCGCCTCGGCGTACCCGCTCTCGCGCAGCAGCGCGTAGGCCCGGGTGACGGTGGTGCGGCTGACGCCGATCGCCTCGGTGAGCTCGCGCTCGCTCGGCAGCCGGACGTCCAGGCCGATGCGGCCGTCGCCGATCAGCAGGCGCAGGGCGTCGGCGAGGCCGGCGTACGCCGGGGAGGTGTCGAAGTCGCCGACCAGACTGGCTACGCGTCGGGCACTGATGTTGGTGGCCATGAAGGCCACTGTTCCACGATTGGCTATGTTATCAAAGGCCAATCCCCGGGAGCATGGGGCCATGTCCGCCACCGTGACCACGCCCCCGATCGCCCTCGTCGACCTCGGTCCGCTCGCACAGCTGCGTGCCGGCCGCCTCGTGCGCCGGCTCCCGCAGCTGGTCGTCGGGCTGTGGCTCTACGGGGTCTCGCTCGCGCTGATGGTGCGCGGCGACCTCGGCCTCGCGCCCTGGGACGTGCTGCACTCCGGCTTCATCCGGCACGTGCCGATGACGCTCGGGCAGGCGGTCGTGCTCTTCAGCTTCGTGGTGCTGCTGCTCTGGATCCCGCTGCGGGAGAAGCCGGGCATCGGCACGATCGCGAACGCCGTCCTCGTCGGGCTCGCCGCCGACGCCACCCTCGCCGTCCTCGACCGGCCCGACTCGCTGGTCGCCCGGGTAGGCCTGATGATCGGCGGCGTCGCCCTCTGCGGGCTGGCGAGCGCCCTCTACATCGGGGCGCAGTTCGGCCGCGGTCCGCGCGACGGGCTGATGACCGGGCTGGCGCGCCGGACCGGCCTCTCGCTGCGGCTGGTGCGCACCGCGCTCGAGGTCACCGTCGTGCTGCTCGGCCTGGCGCTCGGCGGCGTGCTCGGCCTGGGCACCGTCCTCTACGCGCTGGCCATCGGGCCGCTCACCCAGCTGATGCTCCCCAGCCTCATCGTCGACCTGCCCACCCCGCCCGCCTGACCGAGTCGGCGCATCTGCTCACCACGGACGCGTCGAGTCGGCGCATCTGCTCACCACGGACGCGTCGAGTCGGCGCATCTGCTCGCTGTGGGGGCGTCGAGTCGGCGCATCTGCTCGGGCATGATCGACGCATGCCACGGCCCTGGGTGCTGCACGTCGACATGGACCAGTTCCTGGCCGCTGTCGAGCTGCTCCGCCGGCCGGAGCTGCGGGGCAAGCCGGTCGTCGTCGGCGGGCGGGGCGATCCGACGGAGCGTGCGGTGGTGTCGACCGCGTCCTACGAGGCTCGCGAGTTCGGCATCCGCTCCGGGATGCCCCTGCGGATCGCCGCCCGCAAGTGCCCGGACGCCGTCTTCCTGCCGGTCGACTTCCCGGTCTACGAGGCCGCCTCGGCGCAGGTGATGGCGACGCTGCGGGCCCACCCGGGCGCGGTGGTCGAGGTGCTCGGCTGGGACGAGGCCTTCGTCGGGATCGAGACCGAGGATCCCGTCGCGACGGCCCACGCCCTGCAGGCGGAGGTGCTCGCGGCAACGGACCTGCACTGCTCCATCGGCATCGGCGACACCCTGGTCCGCGCCAAGATCGCCACCGAATTCGGCAAGCCGCAGGGCACCTTCGTGCTCACCGAGGACAACTGGGTCGAGGTGATGGGGGAGCGGCCGACCACGGCGCTGTGGGGCGTCGGACCGCGGATCGGAGCCCGGCTGGAGTCGCTCGGCATCCGCACGGTCGCCGAGCTGGCGTCTGCCGCCGTCGACGAGCTGGTCGGTGAGTTCGGACCCAACACCGGCCCCTACTTCCGCGACCTCGGCCGCGGACACGGCCGCCACCACGTCGACGACACCCCCTGGGTGCCGCGGGCACACGGCCGCGAGACGACCTACCAGCGTGACCTCGAGACGCCCGAGGAGGTCGACGCCGCGGTGCGCGAGCTCGCGCGCCGCGTGGTCGAGGACATCGAGCGGGAGGGTCGGGCCTGCGCGCGCGTCCACCTCAAGGTCCGGTTCAAGCCGTTCTTCACGACCACGCGCATCCGCAAGCTCGCGGAGCCGACGTACGACGCCGACATGATCGCCGACACCGCGCTCGACCTGCTCGCCGCGCTGGACGACGACCGGCCGATCCGGCTGCTGGGCGTGCGCGCCGAGATGGTCCCTCCGGAGGGCGGCTATTGAGAGTGCAGATGCGCCGACTCGGCACCCAACGAGCGTGCAGATGCGCCGACTCGGCACCCAACGCGCGTGCAGATGCGCCGACTCGGCGTCAGCGGCGGGTGGCGACGATCGCCGAGGCGTCGGGCGCGATCATCACCTCGACGGCGGTGAACCGCTCGTCGGTGAGCCACTCCTCGCGCAGCGTGTCGACCCGTCCGTAGGTGATCGGCGGCCACTGCTCGCACGGAGTGAAGTCGTCGAGCACGACGATGCCGCCCGGCTCGAGCAGGTCGACGACCGCGTCGACGCGCACCGACTCCGGGTCACCGGAGTCCAGGAAGATCAGCGAGTACGGACCCCGCTGGTGCAGCGTCGACCAGTCGGCCTCGAGCACCTCGACGTGCGGGTCGTCTTCGAAGATCTTCGCGGCGGCCTTCGCCAGCCGCTTGTCCTTCTCCGCGGTGAGGATGCGCGCCCCGTTGCGTACGCCGCTGCGCAGCCACGCGGTGCCGACACCGCAGCCGGTGCCGAACTCGGCCAGGGTGCCGCCGCGGGTGGCGGCCAGGGTCGCCAGCAGCCGGCCGGTCTCGTTGCGGCAGAAGGAGACGTAGCCAGCCTGGCGGGACACGGCGAACGCGCGGGAGACGATCTCGGGCAGCTCGGGAGGGGCACTCATGGCATGTCGAGTCTTCCACGGCGGCACCTACGTCTCAGATCTTGGGTATTTCGGGGATATCGGCTGCGCGACCGACGTGTCCGGCATTAGCCTCGACCCACTATGCGGCAGTTCTGCGTACTCATCGCCAGCCGCGGCGAGGCCTGACACGAGGCCACCTCGCCGCGGTGTTGCGGCGTTGCGCGAGGCCTCGTGATCTCCCTCTCGATCGACAGAGGATCCAGGCCCACACGCATGAGGAGCACCGCGATGTACTCGATGTACCCCGACTGGGGACCCGCCAGCCACGACCCCGAGAACCCGCACAGCATCGAAGCCACCGTCCAGGCGGTCCAGGCCTCGCTTGACCTGCGAGACAGCGGCGGCCAGCGCCCGGACGACAACTAGCCTCGGGCAGCATGACCGACACCTCGTCCCAGAGCCCCGCGACTGTCCGCCTCGCCGTCATTCCCGGCGACGGCATCGGCCAGGAGGTGACGCCGGAGGCCCTCAAGGTCCTCGAGGCGGTCTCCGTGCCGGTCAAGTTCGAGCAGACCCACTACGAGCTCGGCGCCGAGCGCTACCTCGCCACCGGAGAGGTGCTGCCGGACAGCGTCCTCGCGGAGATCCGTGAGCACGACGCGATCCTGCTCGGTGCGGTGGGCGGCAAGCCCAACGACCCCCACCTGCCGCCGGGCATCCTGGAGCGCGGCCTGCTGCTGCGGCTGCGCTTCGAGCTCGACCACTACGTCAACCTCCGCCCGTCGCGGCTCTTCCCCGGCAGCGTGAGCCCGCTGGCCGAGCCCGGCGAGGTCGACTTCGTCGTCGTCCGCGAGGGCACCGAGGGCCCCTACACCGGCAACGGCGGCGCCCTGCGCGTCGGCACCCCGGCGGAGGTGGCCACCGAGGTCAGCGTCAACACCGCCTTCGGCGTGGAGCGCGTCGTCCGCGACGCCTTCGCCCGTGCCAGCAAGCGCCCGCGCAAGAAGCTCACCCTGGTCCACAAGACCAACGTCCTCGTCCACGCCGGCTCGGTGTGGTGGCGCCTCTTCGAGGCCGTGGGCCGCGAGTTCCCCGACGTCGAGACCGACTACATGCACATCGACGCGGCGATGATCCACATGACCGTCAACCCGGCGCGCTTCGACGTGATCGTCACCGACAACCTCTTCGGCGACATCATCACCGACCTCGCCGCCGCCATCACCGGAGGCATCGGCCTGGCCGCCAGCGGCAACGTCAACCCCGACCGCACCACGCCGTCGATGTTCGAGCCGGTGCACGGCTCCGCGCCCGACATCGCGGGCCAGCAGAAGGCCGATCCCACGGCCGCGATCCTGTCCACCGCGCTGCTCCTCGAGCACCTCGGGTACGACGGCGCCGCGGCCGCCGTCGAGGGCGCGGTCCTCGCCGACCTGACCGAGAGGCAGGGCGCGGGGGAGCGGCTTACCTCCGAGGTCGGCGACGCGATCGCCGCCCGGCTATCGTGACCCGCATGGAGATCCGCACCACCGAGTCGGCCACGAGGGTCGACGACGCGCGCCTAGTCGAGATCCTGGCCAACCCGGGCTTCGGCACCCACTTCACCGACCACATGCTCACCGTCGAGTGGACCCCCGACGCGGACTGGCACGCGGCGCGGATCGAGCCCTACGGGCCGCTGTCCCTCGACCCTGCCACGGCGGTGCTGCACTACGCGCAGGAGACCTTCGAGGGGATGAAGGCCTACCGGCACCAGGACGGCTCGATCTGGCTGTTCCGGCCGGAGGCCAACGCCGAGCGGATGCGTCGCTCGTCGCAGCGGCTCGCCTTCCCCGAGCTCCCGGTCGAGGACTTCGTCGGTGCGGTCGAGGCCCTGGTGAGGGCCGACCAGCGCTGGGTGCCGCCCGGTGACGGCGAGAAGAGCCTCTACCTCCGGCCGTTCATGTTCGCCAGCGAGGTCTTCCTCGGCGTCCGCCCCGCGCAGCACGTCACCTTCATGGTGATCGCCAGCCCCGCCGGCGCCTACTTCAAGGGTGGCGTGAAGCCGGTGACGCTGTGGCTGACGGAGGAATACACCCGCGCCGGCCGCGGCGGCATGGGCGCCGCCAAGACCGGCGGCAACTACGCCTCCTCGCTCGTCGCTCAGCAGGAGGCCATCGCGCAGGGCTGCGACCAGGTGGTCTTCCTCGACGCCCAGGAGGGCAACTACGTCGAGGAGCTGGGCGGCATGAACCTCTACTTCGTGTTCCGCGACGGCCACATCGTCACGCCCGAGACCGGCACGATCCTCGAGGGGATCACCCGCGCATCGATCATCGAGCTGGCCGGCAAGCTCGGCCACCAGGTCGAGGAGCGGAAGTTCTCCATCGGCGAGTGGCGTGACGGGATCGCCAGCGGCGACATCGTCGAGGTCTTCGCCTGCGGCACGGCTGCGGTCGTGACCCCGGTCGGCACCGTGCTGTCCAAGGACGGGCAGATCGCTGCGCCCGAGTCGACCGACCTGACGATGCGGATCCGGCAGGCCCTGGTCGACATCCAGTTCGGCCGGGCCGACGACACGTTCGGGTGGATGCGCCGGGTCGTCTGAACGCGGCAGACCGCCGGTACGCTCAGGACGTGACGACTTCGCCGCGCCCGGAGGCGCCGCCACCCGGGCTGACCGTGGGCGGCTACCAGTTGCTCACCCGGCTGGGCGAGGGCGGCATGGGGGTCGTCCACCTGGCCCGGCGTGCCGACGGTGACCGGGTGGCGCTCAAGGTGCTGCGTCCGCACATCGTGGGCGACGACGAGGCCCGGCGGCGCCTGGCCCGCGAGGTCGACTCGCTGTCCCGCGTGCGCTCGCCCCGGGTGGCCGAGATCGTCGACGCCGACCCGTGGGGCGACATCCCCTTCGTCGCGACCCGCTACGTCCCGGGGCTGAGCCTCGACCAGGAGGTGCGCGAGGAGGGGCCGGTCACCGGGCCCGACCTGGTGTGGCTGGCCTCCTGCCTCGCCGAGGCGCTGGCCGCGGTGCATGCGGTGGGTGTCCTGCACCGTGACGTGAAGCCCTCCAACGTGGTGATGGAGGGCCGCACCCCGATCCTGATCGACTTCGGGCTGGCCCGGGTCGCCGACGACTCGCGGATCACCCACACCGGCTGGCTGCTCGGCACGCCGGGCTACCTGGCGCCCGAGATCCTCTACGGCGAGGACGCCACGACCGCCTCCGACGTCCACTCCTGGGCCGCGACCGTCGCGTTCGCAGGCACCGGCCGCCCGCCGTTCGGCCGCGGCCCGTCGATGGCGGTGATGGATCGCGTACGCCGCGGCGAGCACGACCTCTCCGGCCTGGACCCGGCCGTGCGCGACCTGCTCGAGGCCGCGCTCGCGCCGGAGCCCGCCCACCGGCCGACCCTCCCCGAGGTGCGCCGCCGCCTCGAGTCGCTCGACGCGCGCCGAGGCAGCGACCGGCGGGGCAGCGGCCCGCGCCCCACATCGGCCTTCCCGGTCACCATGCCGTATGCGGCAGCCGCGCCCGCCCCCGTCCCCGGTCACGACCAGGTCGACCGCACCGACCTGGTCGGCCAGACGTCATCCGCTCCGGTCGCCGCGGATGACGTGGTGCGGCCCACGGGCGTGCTGGGCGACGACGGATCCATCGCCGTGCTGCCGGAGGACGACGACTACGACGACCTCTGGACCACCTCGACCACCTACGACGCCCGCCCGCGGGCCGGCCTCCTCGAGCGCGTCCGCCGCGCCCTGCTCGTGTCCGCCGGGGCCACGGTCGTGGCGGGCGGCATCGCGCTCGCGCCGTACGTCACCCTCGCCGGCCTGACCGTGCTGAGCTGGCTGCTGCGCAGTGGCTCGCGGGCGGGCAGCGCCGTCGGCCAGAGGCGACAGCTGCGGGGGCGCAGGTGGTACGACGCGCCCGCACTGCTGCTGGCCACGCCCTGGCACCTCGTGGCGGCCCTGCCCGGGACGCTGATGCTCGTGCTGTGGAGCCTCGGCATCGCGGCGGCCACCGGCCTGGTCTGCTTCGCGCTCGCGCTCGGGCTGACCGAGAGCCTCGGAGTCGTCGGCTTCGCCTTCGGCCTGGGGATGTGGTGGGGACCTGGGAGCACCCGCGTGCGAGGGCCGGTCCGCCGGGTGACCGACCCGGTCGCCGCGCGGCCCGTGGCGTGGCTGCTCGTCACCGTGATGGTGCTCGCCGGCGGTGCCGGCCTCGGCGCGGCCGCGGTCAGTGAGGGGACCAGGTGGACTCCCGACGACACGCGCCCGTTCGCCGATGTGCGCCTGCCGTCCTGGCTCAAGACCTGATCAGCGCCTCCTGACGACCCACTTCGCCTTCGCGGGCCTCGGGTCGACGTTGCCGGCCCTGTCGGTGGCCCGCACCGAGAAACTGTGCTTGCCAAGCTTGAGTTTCTTGTACTTCTTCGGCGACGTGCAGGACTTCCACTTGCTCCTGTCCAGCTTGCACTGGAAGGTCGATCCGGCCTCTGTCGACCTGAAGGCGAGCTTCGCCTTGCGCGAGAAGGTCCGCTTCCTCGGCTTCTCGGTGATCCTCGTGTTCGGAGCCGTGACGTCCAACAGTGGACCCGGTGCGGTGGTGGTGGGCGCAGGGACTGGCGAGGGCGGCGGCGGCGCGTCGCACCGGTAGATCGCCAGGTCGTCGATGAACCAGCCCGCGTCTCCGACCATGGAGTCGGTGCCGATCCGCCAGCGGAACCTCACCGGCTGCCCGGCCAGGCCGGACAGGTCGACGAGCGTGCTGCCGTATCCGTTGCTCTCGCCGACGAACGCCTGCCGTCCGCCGAGCGGGTTGTCGAAGCCGCCGGAGATGGTGCCGGTGTAGCCGCCGCTCGCGATCAGGGCGGCGGCGTCCTGCCATGCGCCGCCCGCGACGGAGTATTCCAGGACGCCGCCGTCGTAGGTGTCGAACGGGTCGTCCTCGAAGCCGTAGGCGTGCCGGAAGTGGAGCAGCCCGCCCGCGGGCACGGTGACCGGTGCGGTCATCGCCAGGGCCGAGTCGCTCACGAAGGCCGGGTCGTCGCCCCAGATGTTGGTCTGCCCACTGGTGGCGTAGGTCGCGTCGTAGCCGGGGTAGTCGTTGGGGTTCTGGGGATAGGACCAGACCTCCGCGACGGCGGGTGTGATGGTGAACTGGCCGGACGGCGACTCCAGCGAGTCGTGCATCGTCATGGCCGGGGAGTGGCCCGGAGGGCAGAGCTCGGGATCGGTCGTGGGCGCCTGGGCGGGGTTGTGGTCCATCTCCGTGGCCAGGATCGCTTGATCGACCTGCGTGCAGTCGGCCGGAGTGAAGCCATCCGTGCCGGCCGAGGCGAGGTTGGTGCAGGCCTGCCGGAGAGCCCGGGCGAGATCTGCGTAGTCGGAACCTGAGACCAGGAAGTCGTTGTTGACGGTGTAGAAGAGGCGCGCCGTCTTCGTGCTGCCGACCGGCGAGATCGTGCGGCCGTTGAAGGTGTCACCGTCCGCCAGCAGGTACGCCGCCTTGTTGGCGACGCCGCTGTTGGTGTGCACGCCGCCGCTGTCGCTCTCCTCGGGCCAGTAGAGCGGGCTCTGCATGCGGTCGGGCTGGTCGTAGGCCGGGGGATCCTGCATGTCGCGGATCGCGCCGATCGGCAGGTCCTCGCCCATCAGCCAGCGGACTCCAGAGGTGTCGCCGCCCTTCCCGTTGGTGAGGTCGATCAGCTCGCCGAAGATGTCCGACATCGCCTCGTTGATGGCACCCGACTGGTAGTAGTAGAAGAGCGACGAGCTGAAGTCGGTGACGCCGTGGGCGAGCTCGTGACCGACCACGTCGTCGGCGCTCGCGTAGCCGTCGCCGTAGACCATCTGCGAGCCGTCCCAGAAGGCGTTCTTGAAGGGGCACCGGCTGCTGGGGTCGCAGTAGTCGACGGTGGAGACCAGAGGCATGCCGGCGCCGTCGAGGCTGTCCCGGCCGAACCGGCTAAGGAAGAAGTCGTAGGTGTCGCCGGCGTAGTCGAACGCTAGCCGCACGTCGGCCTCGTCGGTCGCGAGCGGCGGGCTGCCCTCCGTGCGCAGCGGGACGAGGCACGGCACCTGCGTGGGCGTGTTGTTGGCGTCGCACACCGAGCGGTTCCTGGCGTGGGCGAGGTTGGAGAAGTCGAGCGAGACCCGCAGGCGCTCCGCGTCGACGACGACCGTGTGCGAGATCGCGGGTCGCGCCGCCCTCACCTCGGTCACCCAGGACAGCCGTGCTGTCTGGAAAGCGCCCGGTGCGTCGAGGAGCCGCGGGTCGTAGTAGGTGAGCGTGGGGGTCGCGGCCGTCAGCTGGTCCGTCGCGACACCCTCGCCCTTGCCGACGGCGGCGATGGCGGCGGCACGTGCCTCGCGCGCGCTGACCACGGGCGTGGTGCGTGCTTCGGCGATCGGGCTGGCCTCGCCGAGCACGGACAACACGTCATCGTGCCGGTCGAGGTTGACGGTGAACTCGCCTCCGAACACCGGGATCCCGGCGTACTGCTGGGCGACCCGCACCGAGGTCCCGCCCCCAGCCGCGGGGTGCTGCCCGGTGACCCGCAGGCCGGTGCGGGCGGAGGACAGCCCGAGCCCTGCGGCGCGGCGGCGAAGGAGCGTAGTCGCCACGGAGCCAGGCCCGGCATCGTCGGCAAGCCCGACGTCGATCGGCTCACCGGCCCGGGTGCCGATGAAGCCCACCTTGCCGGTCTCGTCCTGCCGGGCGACCAGCGCCCGGTCGGGGCCTGGCGGGGCCGCCGAGCCGTTGTGGGCGATGCTGAGCAGGGTGGCCGTGACCGCGAGCGGGACGCCGACGGCCAGGCAACGGGCGCGTGTGGATGCCACGGGGTCCTCCCGGGAAGGGTGTGGGGTCGACGGAGTCCGTCGGCCCCTATCACGGTGGCCCGGGGCGGTCGCGGGCGTCAAATAGGTCTAGACCCGCCGCACGGACTCCTTGCGGCCTGGGTAGGCCGGATCGCGAGACGACTGCCCAGGAGCCGGTCTCCGTGGCACGATGGAGCCGTGCTGCACCGAGTGATCATCATTTCCTAGCGCGTCGAGCTCCTGCCCGACGCGCCACCTCTCGTTCCCGACGAGAGGTTTTTTGTTGCTCGATCCGCACCCCGCACGACACCCCCACACCGAAGAGCCGAGAGCCGAGAAGAGACCGATGGACCTGCAGGGCGCCTTCCACGTCTACGACACCACCCTGCGCGACGGCGCGCAGCAGGAGGGGCTCAACCTCTCCGTCGCCGACAAGCTCAACATCGCGCGTCAGCTCGACGGCCTCGGCGTGGGCTACATCGAGGGTGGCTGGCCGGGCGCCAACCCGAAGGACACCGAGTTCTTCCGCCGGGCGAAGGAGGAGCTCGACCTGCGGCACGCCAGGCTCGCCGCCTTCGGCGCCACGCGCCGGGCGGGCGTGAAGGCGGCCGACGACCCGCTCGTGGCGGCCCTGCGCGACAGCGGCGCCTCGGTGGTCACCCTGGTCGCGAAGTCGCACGACCGCCACGTCGAGCTCGCGCTGCGCACCACGCTGGAGGAGAACCTCGCGATGGTGCGCGACACCGTGACCCACCTGCGGGAGGAGGGACAGACCGTCTTCCTGGACGCCGAGCACTTCTTCGACGGCTACCGCGACAACCGTGCCTACGCCCTGGAGGTGCTGCGCACCGCGGCCGAGGCCGGGGCCGACGTCGTGGCGCTGTGCGACACCAACGGCGGCATGCTGCCCGGCTGGGTCTCCGACGTCGTGCACGACGTCATCGAGACGACCGGTGCGCGGGTCGGCATCCACTGCCACAACGACACCGGCTGCGCCGTGGCCAACACCCTGGCCGCCGTCGACGCCGGCGCCACCCACGTGCAGGGCACCCTGAACGGCTACGGCGAGCGCACCGGCAACGCCGACCTGGTCGCGGTCGTCGCCAACCTCGAGCTCAAGCTGGACCGCCAGGTGCTGCCGCAGGGCCTGCTGCGCGAGGCGACCCGGATCGCCCACGCGGTCGCGGAGGTCACCAACGTCCCGCCCGCGTCGCGACAGCCGTACGTCGGCACGTCGGCCTTCGCGCACAAGGCCGGTCTCCACGCCTCCGCCATCAAGGTCGACCCGAACCTCTACCAGCACATGGACCCTGTGGCTGTCGGCAACGACATGAGGCTGCTCGTCTCCGACATGGCCGGCCGGGCGTCCATCGAGCTCAAGGGACAGGAGCTGGGCTACGACCTCTCCGGCGACAAGGAGCTGGTGACCCGGGTGACGGCGCGGGTCAAGGAGATGGAGCAGCGCGGCTTCACCTTCGAGGCGGCCGACGCGTCGTTCGAGCTGCTGCTCGCCGAGGAGGTCGAGGGCAGGCGGCCGTCCTACTTCGAGATCGAGTCGTGGCGCGTGATCACCGAGACCCGGCCCGACGGCGAGGCCGTGTCCGAGGCGACGGTCAAGCTGCGCTCCGAGGGTGTCCGCTACGTCGTGACGGGCGAGGGCAACGGTCCGGTCAACGCCCTCGACGCCGCCCTGCGCGAGGCGATCGGCCAGGCCTTCCCCGAGGTCGCCAAGTTCGAGCTGATCGACTACAAGGTGCGCATCCTCGACCAGGGACACGGCACCGACGCGATCACCCGGGTGCTGATCGAGACCTCCGACGGGGAGTCGTCGTGGGTGACCGTCGGCGTCGGCCACAACGTGATCGAGGCGTCCTGGGGCGCGCTCGTCGACGGCCTCACCTTCGGGCTGCGCCGCCACCACCGCTGAGTCGCTAGGGCGCCTCGACCACGCGGCGTACGAGGTCGTCCCAGGCGGCCTCGATGCGCTCGAGAGGCACCTGGTCGTGCTCGACCTGCTGCTGCAGGATCGGCACCTCCAGCGGCGCGAGCAGCGCGATCGCGAGCATCGGCACGTCGCCGGTCACCTGCAGCTCCCACAGCAGGACCCGGACGTGCATCGCGGCGAAGGACACCGCGGCGTAGGACCGGGCGCCGGCGCGGCCGGCGGCCGCGATCAGCTCCGCGTGTTTGAGGTTGAGCCGCATCCGCGAGTGGCCGAAGGCCAGCAGCCGGTCCATGGGCGGGGCACCCGGACCCAGCGGCGGGGGGCCGGACAGCACGGCGGCCTGCCACGACGTCTCGGACCGGTTGAGGACGGCGGCCATCAGGCCCTCGCGGCTCTCGAACCTGCGAAACACGGTGCCCTTGCCGACGCCCGCCTCGGCCGCGACGGCGTCCATGTGGACCTGGTCGATTCCGAGCCGGTCGATCAGCCGGTCCGCGGCCGCGAGGATCGCCTCCCGGTTGCGTGCGGCGTCGGCCCGCTCGTGAGGTGTCTCGTCGGCGAGCTGGAGCGAGATCGGCACGGCGCCACCCTAGGACGCGCATCACACCCACCGCGCGGGAATAGAAACGGACCACGGTCCGGTTATGGCCTGCATGACTGAGACCCCCGTGACCCAGACCCCGTCCGAGACCCGTGTGCTCGCCCTCGTCGGCAGCCTGCGTGCGGGCTCCCTCAACCGCAGGCTCGCCGAGGTCGTCCGCGACCAGGCCCCGGCCGGCGTGACCGTCGAGATCGCCGAGGGCCTCGACGCCCTGCCGTTCTACAACGAGGACCTCGACGGCGACGCCGCCCCCGAGGCCGTCCGCGCCTTCCGTGACCAGGTCGCTGCCGCCGACCGGATCCTCGTCCTGACGCCCGAGTACAACGGCACCATGCCGGCCGTGCTAAACAACGCGATCGACTGGGCCTCCCGCCCCTTCGGCGAGGGCGCGATCAAGGGCAAGGTGCTCGGCGTCGTCGGGACCGCCGTCGGCCAGTACGGCGGCCAGTGGGCGCATGAGGACGCCCGCAAGAGCGCCAAGGTGGCCGGCGCCAACGTCGCCGACTCCGTGGCCCTCTCCCACGCCTACGCCTGGGGCAGCGACCCGACGACCGACCCCGAGACCGTGCAGGCCTTCGTGGACTCGCTCGGCAAGTTGGTCGCGCACGAGTCGGTCGCCTGACCCGCCCGATCCAGTAGCGTCGCGGTCGTGGCAGAGCTCCACGACCTGAGCGCGCTCGAGCAGGGTGACCTCGTCCGCACGGGCGAGGTCACCCCGCTCGAGCTGGTCGACCACTACCTCGCCCGCGCCGACCACGTCGGCGCCTTCATCACCCGGACGCCCCAGCCGGCCCGCGAGCACGCCCGTCGCCTCGCCGCGAGGGGACGACCCGGCGACGCCGGCCCCCTCTGGGGCGTACCGACGGCGGTCAAGGACCTCAACCTCACCGCCGGCGTGCGCACCACCTTCGGCTCCGCCGCCTACGCCGACTTCGTCCCGGACGTCTCCGACGCCGTCGTGCTCTCGCTCGAGGCCGCCGGACTGCCCAGCCTGGGCAAGACCAACACCCCCGAGTTCGGCTCGCCCTGCTACACCGAGTCCGACGTCGCCCCACCCGCGGTGACGCCGTGGGACACCCGCCGCACGGCCGGCGGGTCGTCGGGTGGCGCCGCAGCCGCCGTCGCCGCCGGGCTCGCGCCGCTGGCCCAGGGCTCGGACGGAGGCGGCTCGATCCGCATCCCGGCCTCGTGCTGCGGGCTCGTCGGCCTCAAGCCGACCCGAGGCCGGATCAGTGCCGCTCCCATGTACGCCGATCCGGTGGGCCTGGCCACGTCGGGCCCGCTCGCCCGCACGGTGGGCGATGCCGCCGCCCTGCTCGACGTGCTCGCCGGCAGGAGGGTCGGTGACCCCGCCTGGGCGCCACCTCCTTCCGGATCGTTCCTCGCCGCCTGTGCCCGTGACCCGGGGCGCCTCCGGATCGCTCGCTTCATCACCCCAGTGATCATCGACATCGAGGTCGCGCCGAACTCCGTCGAGGCGTGGGAGCACGCGAGCCGCCTGCTCGAGTCGCTCGGCCACTCGGTCGAGGACGTCCCGGTGCCGCTGCCGCCCGAGGCCGTGCCCGTCTTCGAGACCTGCTGGGCGGTGCTCACCGCGCTCTCCACCGCCCCCGAGGGCAAGGAGCACCTGCTCCGGCCCCTGACCCGCTGGCTCAGTGAGCGCGGCCGCGCGGTGAGTGGCCCGGACTTCGGCCTCGCGATCGGCGCGATGCGCAGGCTCGCCGCCGACGCGCTCGCTGCGCTCGCGCCGTACGACGCCGTGCTCACCCCCACCCTCGCGACCCTGCCGCCGATGGTCGGCGGGCTGCGCGACGACGCGGACCCGGCGGCCGACTTCGAGGCCCAGAAGGCCTTCACGCCCTGGACCAGCGCCTGGAACGTCACCGGGATGCCAGCGGTCTCGCTGCCGCTGCACTGGGTCGACGACGGCGCCGGCGTCGAGCTCCCGGTCGGCGTGATGCTGGCCGCGCGCCCGGCCGAGGAGGAGCTGCTCCTGGCGCTCGCCGCGCAGGTGGAGGCCGCCGCCCCGTGGGGAGATCGCCGCCCTCCGGCCTGGTGACCCGTCGCTCCTCCGGAGTTGAACATGTGGACGAACCGGATGTCGTGGGTACCGCCCCGAGCGGAAGAGCGGGCGAAGACCTGAGCAGGCCTCGTATCCGCTCCGGAAGGAGTCCTACGTGGACATGGAGCAGAGTTTCCAGACCACCATCGACCGGATCTTCGGGTTCCTGCCCAACCTGGTCGGCTTCCTGATCATCCTCCTCATCGGCTGGATCGTGGCCAAGGTCGTCGCCGCGGTCGTCCAGAAGCTGCTGTCCAAGCTGGGGCTCGACGCCCGGCTGACCGCCTCGAACGTCGGACGCCAGATCGACCACGTCCTGCCCGGGGCCTCCGTGTCCGTGTTCCTGGCCAAGCTCGTCTTCTGGTTCATCTTCATCATCTTCCTGGTGGCCGCCGTCGACGCGCTCGACGTCCCGGCAGTCAGCCAGTTCATGAACAACGTGCTCGAGTTCCTGCCCAACGTGATCGTGGCCGTCCTGATCTTCGTGGTCGCCGCGCTCGTGTCGTCGGCAGTCGCCGGACTCATCAGCCGCGTCCTGGGCACCAGCCCGATGGGCCGGATAGCCTCGAGCGTCGTGCCGGCGCTGATCATGGTGATCGCGTTCTTCATGATCCTCGAGCAGCTGCAGATCGCTCCCGAGATCGTGCGGATCGCCTTCTCGGCCGTGATGTTCGCCCTCGCGCTGGGCCTGGCCCTCGCGTTCGGCCTCGGCGGCAAGGACACGGCCGCCGAGCTGCTGCGGGACGCGAGGTCGAGGGCCGGCTCAGCGACCACCACGACCGGCACCACAACCGGCACCACGACCGGCACGACGACCGGCACGACGACCGGCACGACGACCGGCACGTCCTACACGGAGTCACCGGCGGGCACTCCCTACAACACCCCGGAGGACACCCCGCGCCTGTGACGGGACCTGCCCGACAGCACAGGGCGCCGGGACGCCAGTCCCGGCGCCCTGTCACGTCCGGAACCAGCCGGGCGCCGCGGCGCGGAAGTCGTCCGGGGCCGAGCGGCCGACGCCGTCGGGCACGACGGCCAGGAGGGGCAGTCGCGTCACGCGCGAGAGGTCCTCGAGGTTGCACCGCTCGGCCAGGCCGGGATGGGCGGGCCAGGACCCGATGACCAGCCCCGAGGCCGTCAGCCCGCGTGCGCGGATCGCCTCCACCGTGAGCTCGGTGTGGTTGAGGGTGCCGAGGCCGGCGCGGGCGACGACCACGATCTCAGGCGACAGGTCGGCGAGGGCCGCGGCGAGGTCGAGGAGCGTGCCGCCCTCGAGGTCGAGCCGCACCAGCGCTCCGCCGGCGCCCTCGACGACGACGGTGCCGCCCCGCTCCGCGAGCTCGCGGATGCGCGAGGCGTGGTCGGCGACGGTCGGGATCAGCGCGCCGGCCCGGCGGGCCGCGGTCTCGGGAGCCAGTGGCTCGACGAGCCTCGTGTGCTCGACCACCGGACAGCCGGCGAGCCGGGCGACGACGTCCACGTCTGCCGGATCACCGGCCACGGTCGGGTCGATCCCGGTCTGGACGGGCTTCACGACGACGACGTCGTCGCCCGCGTCGCGGGCGCGGAGCGCCAGGAGGGCGGTGGCCACGGTCTTGCCGACACCCGTGTCGGTGCCGGTGACGACGACCAGCCGGCTCATCGGCCGGTCACCTCGAGCACCTCGGCGGTGGCCCGGGCCCACTCGGCCTCCGGCACCCCGGCACTGCAGGTGACCCGCAGCCGCGAGATCCCGTCGGGCACCGAGGGCGGTCGGAAGCAGCCGACCCGCACTCCACGCGAGCGCAACGCGGCCTGTGCCGCCACGGCCGCCTGCGGCGACGGCATCGGCACGGACAGCACGGCGCCCGCGGGCACCGCGACGCCGAGTCGCCCTGCGAGCTCGACGACCCGCGACCGGACGACCGACGGCAGCTCGGGGCGGGCCACCAGGACCCGGAGAGCGGCGAGCGCGCCGGCGGTCGCGGCGGGGGCGAGCCCGGTGTCGAAGATGAACGGCCGGGCCCGGTTGACCAGGTGCTCCACCAGGGCCCGCGAGCCGAGGAGCGCCCCGCCCTGGGCGCCGAGCGACTTGCTCAGCGTGGCCGCGACCACGACATGGTCGTGCCCGGCCAGCCCGACGTCGGCCACGAGGCCACGGCCACGGACGCCGGCGACCCCGAGGCCGTGCGCCTCGTCGACGACGAGCAGGGCGTCGTGCTCCTCGCAGACGGCGGCCAGGTCGACCAGCGAGGCCGCGTCCCCGAGCACCGAGTACACCGACTCGGCGAGCACCAGGGCCCGCCGCCCGCCCGCGGCGGCGAGCGCGCGGCGTACGGCGGCGACGTCGTCGTGCGGGACGACCGCCACCTCGGCCCGGGACAGCCGGGCAGCGTCGACCAGGGAGGCGTGGATGTGGGCGTCGCTGACGACGAGGGAGTCGCGGTCGGCCAGCGCGGTCACGATCGCGAGGTTGGCGTGGTAGCCGGTCGACATGACGAGCGCGGCCTCGTGGCCGAGGAACGCCGCGAGCTCGCGCTCCAGCTCCTCGTGGAGCGACAGCGTGCCGGTGACCAGCCGTGAGGCGCCGGCCCCGGCACCCCAGCGCAGCGAGGCCTCCGACGCGGCGGCCGTGACGGCCGGGTCGCGGGAGAGCCCGAGGTAGTCGTTGCCGGCGAGGTCGACCGCCGGGTCGTCGGCGGTCCGTGGCGCGAGCCGGCGGGTCAGCCCCGTCTCCTCGCGGGCCTCGGCCTGCCCGGCCAGCCACTCACCCCAGGTGCTGCCCATTCAGCCCACCTCCGCGGCGGCCACCACGGCGCGCGTGATCGCGGTGACCTCGTCGTCGGAGCAGACGTAGGGCGGCATCGTGTAGACGAGGTCGCGGAAGGGCCGCAGCCACACGCCGAGGTCGAGCGCCGCCTCGGTCGCGGCCGCCGTGTCGACGGGGTGGTCGAGCTGGACGACGCCGACGGCGCCGAGGACGCGTACGTCGCGCACGCCGGCCAGGGCGCGCGCCGGCTCCAGGCCGGTGGCGAGACCGGCCGAGATGCCCGCCACGGTCGCGGACCAGTCCGACGACCTGAGCACGTCGAGGGACGCCAGGGCGACGGAGCAGGCCAGCGGGTTGCCCATGTAGGTCGGGCCGTGCATGAGCACGCCCGAGTCCGACGCGGAGATGCCGGCCGCGACCTCGGCGGTGCACAGGGCGGCGGCGAGGGTCAGGTAGCCGCCGGTGAGGGCCTTGCCGACGCAGAGCACGTCGGGGGAGACACCCGCCGCGTCGGCCGCCCACAGCATGCCGGTGCGGCCGAAGCCGGTGGCGATCTCGTCGAAGACCAGCACCAGGCCGTGCTCGTCGGCGACGTCGCGCATCACCCGCAGGCAGGCGGGGTCGTAGACCCACATCCCCCCGGCGCCCTGCAGCAGTGGCTCGACGATGATGCCGGCCAGCTCGTCGGCGTGCTGCTCGGCGAGGTCGGCGAAGGCAGTCGCCCAGCCGTCCACGTCACCGCCGGGAGCCGGCGGGCGTGGCGCGAAGACGTGCTCGGGCAGCAGGCCGGCCCACATCGCGTGCATGCCGCCGTCGGGGTCGCACACGGCCATGCAGCCGGCGGTGTCGCCGTGGTAGCCACCGCGGACGGTGAGCATCCGGCTCCGGCCCGGCCGTCCCGTGCCGCGCTGGTGCTGCACCGCCATCTTGAGCGCCACCTCGACGCTCACCGAGCCGGAGTCGGCGAGGAAGACGTGCTCGAGCCCGGCAGGGGCGAGCGAGACGAGGCGCTCCGCGAGCCGGACCGCGGGCTCGTGGGTGAGCCCCCCGAACATCACGTGTGAGAAGTCGCTGACCTGGCGGCGTACGGCTTCGTCCAGGACGGGGTGGCGATAGCCGTGGATCGCCGACCACCACGACGACATGCCGTCGACGACCTCCCGGTCGCCCACCGTCAGGCGCGCCCCCGAGGCCCCCGTCACGAGCCGGGTCAGGACCGGCGCGGTCATCGAGGTGTAGGGGTGCCACACGTGCGCCCGGTCGAGCGCGAGCAGGTTTCGAGACGGGCCTTGGCGGCCCTCCTCAACCCAAGGGTCCGTCATGGCGTCAGGCGTTGGCGGGGATGCTCGTGCCCGCGCCGCGGCGGCGGATCGCCGGGTCGGGGTGGGCGAGCTGCGCGGCGTGCTCCTCGGAGCCGAGCACGACGAAGCCGTTGTCGCGGATCAGCTCGAGGTCGGCCTCGGCGGCCTGGCCCTCCGAGGTGAGGTAGTCGCCGAGGAAGATCGAGTTGGCGACGTGGAGCGCCAGGCCCTGCAGCGAGCGGAGGTGCATCTCGCGCCCGCCGGCGATGCGCAGCTCCTTGTCCGGGCACACGAAGCGGGCCATCGCCAGGATCAGCAGGCAGCGCTGCGGGGTGAGCTCCCAGGTGTTCTCGTAGGGGGTGCCGTCGAAGGGCATCAGGAAGTTGACCGGGATGGAGTCGGAGTCGAGCGCCTTGAGTGCGAGGAGCGCCTCGACCAGCTGCTCGTCGGTCTCGCCGAGCCCCGCGATCAGGCCGGAGCAGGGGGAGAGGCCGGCGCCCTTGGCCTTCTCGACGGTGTCGACCCGGTCGGCATAGGTGTGGGTCTGCACGATCTGGTCGTGGTGCGACTCGGCGGTGTTGATGTTGTGGTTGTAGGCGTCGACCCCGGCCTCCCTGAGGCGCTCGGCCTGGCCGTCCTTGAGCAGCCCGAGGCAGGCGCAGACCTCGACCTGCGGGTGCTCGGCCTTGATCGCGCCGACCATCTCGGTGACCTTGTCGAGGTCGCGGTCGCTGGGCCCCCGGCCGCTGGAGACCATGCACACCCGGCTGGCGCCGCCCTTGAGGCCGGCTGCGGCCTGGGCGAGCGCCTCGTCGGTCTTGAGCCAGGAGTACTTCAGGATCGGCGCCGTCGATCCCAGCGCCTGGCTGCAGTAGTTGCAGTTCTCCGGGCAGAGGCCGGACTTGAGGTTGACGAGGTAGTTGACCTTCACCGTGTTGCCGAAGTGGGCGCGACGCAGCCGGCCGGCCGCCGCGACCACGTCGAGCACCTCCTCGTCGGTCGCGCGCAGGACGGCCAGCGCGTCGTGCTCGGTCGCCGGCTCGCCCGCGAGGACGCGGTCGGCCAGGTCGTGGAAGGCAGTGGTCATCTCGGTCTCCTCTGGGGGGATGGGTCAGTCTCCGACGCCGCGGGCATGGAGGGCGTCGCCCGTCGCGCGGGCGTGGGCGACGACGCGGATCACCAGGGGAGTGAGCCGCGCACGGGGGTCGTGCTGGAGGCCGCGGGCCAAGGCTGCCTCGCGGGTCTCCCGGGCCAGGTCCAGCGTCGTGGGCAGGGCCCTGATCACCAGGGAGAAGGCCAGTGCGACGGACTCGGGACGTACGCCGAGGGGCCGCAGGGGCTGCAGCGCGCGGGTGATCGTCTCCAGCATCTCGTCGATCGGGGTCGTCACGGTCAGCACCGTGGCGAGCAGCACCAGGGTGGCGAGGTCGGCGACGGCCTCGACGGCACGCGCCCAGTCCTGCTGCCAGGCCAGGTACGCCGCCATCAGGACCGCGACCACGACCAGGCCGCGCAGCGTGCGCAGCGTCGCGGCAAGGCCGGCCCCGGACCAGGCGACCAGCAGCAGGGCCACCGCCAGGAACGCCAGGCTGCTCCCCGGGCCCCGCACCGCGACCACCACGATGCTGGCGGACGCCAGGGCGAGCAGCTTCCATCCGGTACTGGTGCGGTGCAGCCGGGTATGTCCGGGCTGGTGCAGTCCGAGGAGGCTCATGCGACCGCCCGATAGTGCCCCACGGCCTCGGCCGCGGTTCCGTCGAAGGCGACCTCGCCGTCCACCATCACGACACCTCGGTCGCAGCGCGCGGCCAGGTCGAGGTCGTGGGTGACCAGCACGAGCTGCTGGGGGAGCGAGAGCAGGAGGTCGCCCACCCGCCGGCTGTTCGCGAGGTCGAGCAGCGTCGTCGGCTCGTCCGCGACCAGCACGTCCGGGGCGGTCGCGAGCACTCCGGCGAGGGCGAGCAGCTGGCGCTGCCCTCCCGAGAGGGTGTGCACGCTGCGGTCGCCGAGGCCGTCGAGGCCGAACGCGGCCAGCACCTCGAGTGCGGCGCGCCGGCGCTCCGCCTTGTCCGGGTGCGTACGCCGCAGCGAGAGCGCGACGTCCTCGGCTGCCGTCGGCATCACCAGCTGCGCGGCCGGGTCGGTGAACACGAAGCCCACGCGGCGGCGTACCTCCTTGCCCTCCCGCGCGACGTCGAGCCCGCCGACCCGGACCTGCCCGGTGGTGGGGCTCACCAGGCCGTTGAGGAGCCTGGCGAGGGTGGACTTGCCGGAGCCGTTGGCGCCGATGAGGGCCACCCGCTGCTCGGTCAGGGTGAGGGTGGTCTCCTGGAGCACGACCATCTCACCGTCGACGGTCCGGGCCGTGACGGTGACGCGGTCGAGCTCCAGGCTGGTCACGCCCCGGCTGCCGCCGGGACGGGCGCCTGGGGCCGGCCGAGGAGGTCGGGGAAGGCGCGGTGCACGGCGGTGGCGACGAGCGCCATCGCGACGTTCTTGAGGACGTCGCCGGGCCAGAAGACCTTGTCGATGTCGAAGGCGTCGGCGTAGGAGATGTCGAGGCGCAGCACCAGCCCGGTCATGCCGAGCGTGTGGATGAACAGCGCGGAGCTGAGCAGGCCGGCGGCGAAGATGATGGGGGCGCTGGCCAGGGTGCGGCGGGGGAGGCGCTCGACGAGCAGGCCGCAGAAGCCGGCGGCCAGTGGGAAGCCGAGGAGGTAGCCGGCGGTCGGGCCTGCGAGCACGCCGAGACCGGCGGCGCCGCCGGAGAAGACCGGGAGGCCCGCCGCGCCGACGACGACGTAGAGCAGGACGGCCAGGAAGCCGCGGCGGGCGCCGAGCACGGCACCGCTCAGCAGGACGGCGAAGGTCTGCAGCGTGATCGGGACCGGGCCGGCCACGTTGATCGCGGGGAGCAGGGCGCAGACCGCGATGAGCGCTGCGAACGCGGCGATCAGGGCGATGTCGGTGCCTGGGTTGCGGCGCGTGCTCATGCGGGTGCCTCGTCCTTCGCGAACTGAACGGTGGTCAGGTGAACGGCGTTCAGGCTAGGCTGGCGGCGCCGTGCCGGTCAATCGGTCCGGCGTGTGGACAGCGTCACGACGAGCGGGCGGAACGGGAGGAGGCGCGATGGCCTACCACCGCGGTGACGTCGTGGAGCGTGCCGTGGACGTCCTCGACCGCCACGGCCTGGCCTCGCTCACCATGCGGCGGCTCGGCAGCGAGCTCGGGGTCCAGCCCAGCGCGCTCTACCACCACTTCGCCAACAAGCAGACCCTGCTGGCGGAGGTGGCCGACGAGATCCTCGCACGGGGGCGTCGCGCCCGGGTCGCTCGTGACTGGGACGGTCGCGTCCTCGAGGTCTGTGGCGAGCTGCGCGACGCGATGCTGGCCTACCGCGACGGCGCCGACGTCGTCGCCACGGTGCACGCGTTCGGCCTCGGGGCGGCCGGCCCGGCCGACGAGCTTGAGGAGGTGCTCTCCGACGCCGGCTTCCCCGACGACCTCGTCGGGGTGGGCAGCCGCACACTCCTCCACTTCGTCTTCGGCCACACCGCCGAGGAGCAGATGGCGCTGCAGGCCGGCAGCGACGGCGCCATCGACGCACCGCCGCGCGAGACCGCCGACTTCGAGCTCGGCCTCGCGCTGGTGCTCGACGGCCTGCGCTCGCGGCTCGCCGTGTCCCGGTGACTCAGGCCGAGGTGTCGACGTCGGCGCCGTGCAGCTCTGCGAGGAGGACGGCACCGGACAGGTCGAGCCTGGTCCTCCGCAGGCGAGCCGCCGCCAGGTCGACCCCGTCGAGCGACGCGCCGCGCAGGTCGGCCTGACCGAGCTCGGTCTCGCGGAAGCTGGCCCGATCGAGCAGTGCGCCGCTGAGCGAGGCGTTGCGCAGGTCGCTCATCGACAGGTCGGCCTCGCGCAGGTCGACGCCGGAGAGGTCGACCTTCGCGAGGCTGGTCGACCTGATCGTGACGCCCAGCCACTGCCCCCCGCGCACGGTCAGCGGCCGCATCACGCACTCGGCGAAGACCGAGCCGGAGAGCTTGCACCCGTCCAGCGTCGCGTCGAAGAAGTTGCAGCGCCTGAAGTCGCAGGTGATGAACGCGGTCGTGGTGTGCACGCTCGCGTTGAGCTGGCAGTTGTGGAACGTGCAGTCCTCGAAGACGGCGCCGGACGTGGTGGCCTCGCTGAGGTCGACGCCGGTGAACGTGCAGCCGCTGAAGCGGGCGGCGCCGAGGTCGTCGCCATACCAGTCCTCGTCGCGGAACTGGCGCCCCTCGGCCTGCCGCGGCTCAGACATCGACCGTCCCGCCGCTGCGCCAGTAGTGCCCTTCCTCCCGGGTGAGGAAGCCCTCCTCGACGAGGTAGCGGCGCAGGGCCGCGTAGTCCGGATGGAACCGGCCCAGCGTCTCGTTGACCTCCGACTCCGGGTAGGTGCGCCCCAGCTCGAAGGCCTGGCAGAGGTGGTCGAGCACCGCGCGCAGCTTGCTGTGCTTCGAGGGGATCGTGTGCAGGCTGCCGTCCGGGCGGACGAACTGCGCGACGATCCGCTGCGTCGCCTCGGGAAGGGGAGTCTGCCTCATGACGCCGGCTCCAGGTCGAGGAACCGGATCGGGCGGCGCGCGGTCGACAGCCCGCCGCCGGCCGCGCGGACCTCGAAGTGGAGGTGGCAGCCGTCCGGCGCCCCCGAGTCGGACGCGTCGGCGATCGGGTCACCGCGCCGCACCCGGTCGCCCGGCTGCACGCGCACGCCGGCCGTGTGGCCGAGCAGGAAGTCCACGCCGAGCCGGCGGTTGCGGATCAGCACCGGGTCCGTGCCGTAGGCCGGGCCGAGGGAGTCGTGTGGCACGACGACCCCGCGCCGACCGGCGTACAACGTCGTGCCGCACGGCATCGCGTAGTCGACGCCGTGGTGGAAGCCGTGGCCGCGGTCGCAGCGCGGGTCGGGGGAGTAGTAGGGGGCTCGCGTGCAGCCGTAGCCGATCATCGTGCGGTGGCCGCCTTCCCACCACGGGGAGGCGTACGCCGCGGGGTCGCGGCTGTAGAACACCCACCGTGGGTCGTCTCCCGCCGCCGGTGCGGGTGCTGCCAGCGGCAGGAGCGCGGACAGGAGCGGTGCGACGAGACTGAACACGAGCTCACGCTAACCGCTAGCCCCGACCAGTAGGGTCATGGCCGTGATCGCGTCGCATGCCCACCGCTTCATCTTCACCAAGACTCGCAAGACGGCGGGCACCAGCGTCGAGATCGCCCTGTCGAAGGTGTGCGGCCCCGACGACATCATCACGCTCATCAGTCCCGAGGACGAGGAGCTGCGCAAGGCCTCCGGCGGCCGCGGACCGCAGAACTACGAGTCGCCGCCGCTGCCGCGCAAGGCGTTCAACCACATGAGCGCCCGGCTCGCCCGCGACGCGGTGGGCCCTACGGCGTGGCGCTCCTACTTCAAGTTCGCGATCGAACGGAACCCGTGGGACGCCGTCGTCTCGCTCTACTACTGGAAGTACAAGGACCGCCCCGAGCTTCCCGACTTCGAGGACTACGTCAACGAGGTCTGGATCGAGCAGCTGGCCAACAACAAGCGGATGTACCGCATCCGCGGCCGGATCGCGGTCGACCGGGTGCTGCGCTACGAGCGGCTCGCCGACGAGTTCGCCGAGGTCTGGGAGCACCTGGGCCTGCCGGGCAAGCCCGAGCTGCCTTACGCCAAGGGCCAGGCCCGCCCCGCCGGCCACTACCGCGACATCTACACCCCGGCCTCGCGCGAGCGGGTGCGCCAGGTCTTCGCCGACACGATCGAGGCCTTCGGCTACGAGTTCTGAGGCTCCGCAGCCTCGAGCAGGGTCTCGCAGGACTCGATGAGGCGCCGGCGCAGGGGAGCGCCGCGCTCGGCGAAAGTGCGCTGGGCGGCGGCGTACTGCTGCTTGCCCTCGGCGGTCTCGATGCGCACCGGCTCGAACCCGAGGTCGGCGAGGTCGTAGGGCGCGGCCCGCATGTCGAGGACGCGGATGTCGCGGGCGAGCTCGAAGCAGTCGGCCACCAGCTCGCTCGGCACCATCGGCGAGAGCCGGAAGGCGTGCTTGTAGAGGTCCATCCCGGCGTGCAGGCAGGCGGGCTGCTCGTACGCCGCGCGGTCGTCGCGGCCGGGCGACAGCACGTTGAGCGGGCGGGCTGTCGGGGTGAAGAAGCGGTAGGCGTCGAAGTGGCTGCAGGCGATCCGGTGCGACTCGACGACCTGGTCGGTGCCCGCGGCGCCCAGCCGCAGTGGCCAGGGGTGGCGGATCTCGTCGGCGCGGTGCACCATCGCCCACTCGTGGAGGCCGAAGCAGCCGAGGTGGGGCTGGCGGCCCTCCGTCGCGACCAGGAGGGCGTGGGTCTGCGCAACCAACGTTCGTTGCGCCGCGACGTACGCCCCGGAGACGGCGCCGCCCGCGTAGCCCTTCGCCCCGTCGTACTCCGGCGCGTCCTCGAGCACCACTCCGAAGCCGGGATGCCAGCGGCGCAGCTGGGCGGGCCGGTGGGAGTAGTAGGTGAAGAGGAAGTCGTGGACCGGGTGCTTCACCCCGTCGCGGCGCCGGGAGAGGTGCTCGCTGACGAGCGCGTCGACCCGCGCCTCGTGCGCGGCCGCCCGGGCGCGCCACGTCTCCCGAGCAAGCGAGGTCTCCCGGCAAAGTGATTGCACCGACCCAAGGCTAGTGCCAGCCTCGGCGCATGACCGTGGCGATGCACAACGTGACCTTCGACTGCGCCGACGCGCGCAAGCTCGCCGACTTCTGGGCGGCGATGCTGGGGTGGAGCGTCTTCTACGACGACGACCCCGAGGTCGTCGTCGCGCCGGCCTACCCGCACCTCGGCACCGGGCTGCTCTTCATCCCGGTGCCGGAGGGCAAGACCGTGAAGAACCGCGTGCACCTCGACCTGTCGCCGACCGACTGCACCCGCGACGAGCAGGTGGAGAGGGCACGCGAGCTGGGCGCCACCGTCGTGGGCGACCACCGCAACGAGGACGGCACCGGCTGGGTGACGATGGCGGACCCGGAGGGCAACGAGTTCTGCGTCGAGCGGGGCGCCCTGGAGCGACAGCCCGTGCGGGGTGCCTTCCGGATCGGGTGAGGCAGGGGCCGCCCGATAGGGTCGGGGCCGTGCGCATCTGCAGGTTCACCACTGGCGAGGAACCCTCCTACGGCGTCCTGACGGGCGAGCTCGACGACTACGGCCAGCCGGCCGAGGACGCGGCGATCGTGGCCCTCGCGGGCGACCCGCTCTATGTCGGCATCAGGCTGCTCGAGCAGCAGCACAAGGTCGAGGACGTCCGGCTGCTCGCCCCGGTGCTGCCGCGGAGCAAGGTGGTCGGCATCGGCCGCAACTACGCCGCGCACGCGGCCGAGCTGGGCCACGACCTGCCGAGCGAGCCGCTGATGTTCCTCAAGCCCAACACCAGCGTGGTGGGCCCGGGCGACCCGATCTACTACCCGACCCAGACCCAGGACCTCCACTACGAGGGCGAGCTCGCCGTCGTCATCGGCCGCATCTGCCGCGACGTCCCGCCGGAGCAGGCGACCGACGTCATCCACGGCTACACGATCGCCAACGACGTCACCGCGCGCGACCTGCAGAAGTCGGACGTGCAGTTCACCCGCGCCAAGGGCTTCGACTCGTTCTGCCCGCTCGGCCCGTGGATCGAGACCGACCTCGACCCGCAGGCGTTCCTCGACGGGGTGAGCGTGCAGACGCACCTCAACGGCGACCTGGTGCAGGACGGCAACACCCGCGACATGGTCTTCGACATCCCGACCCTGGTGGCCCACGTCTCCAGCGTGATGACGCTGCTGCCCGGCGACGTCATCCTCACCGGCACCCCCGAGGGCGTCGGTCCCATGCAGGTCGACGACGAGATCGAGATCTCGATCGCCGGCCTCGGCACTCTCACGAACAAGGTGGCACAGCGTTGAGCAACGTCCGCGTCCGTTTCTGTCCGTCACCCACCGGCTCGCCGCACGTCGGCTTCGCCCGCACGGCCCTCTACAACTGGGCGTTCGCCCGCCACCACGGCGGCACCTTCGTCTTCCGGATCGAGGACACCGACAAGGAGCGCAGCACCGAGGAGTCCTACGACTCCATGATCGGCGCCATGCAGTGGCTCGGCATGGACTGGGACGAGGGTCCGCTCAAGGGCGGCAACCACGGCCCCTACCGCCAGTCCGAGCGCGAGGACCTCTACCGCGACGTCCTCGCCAGGCTGGCGGAGTCGAAGTACACCTACGACTGCTTCTGCACGACCGACGAGGTCACCGAGCGCCGCAAGGCCGCAGGCTCCAAGGTGCAGGGGTACGACGGGTTCTGCCGCGAGCTCTCGTCCGAGCAGCGGGGCGCGTTCGAGGCTGAGGGACGGTCGTCCGTCGTCCGCTTCCGGATGCCCGACGGCTCGGTCAGCTGGAACGACCTGGTCCGCGGCGAGATCACCTTCGAGACCGAGTTCGTGCCCGACTTCGCGCTCTGCCGGGCGAATGGTGACCCGCTCTACACCCTCGTCAACCCGGTCGACGACGCGCTGATGCGGATCACCCACGTGCTGCGTGGCGAGGACCTGCTTTCGAGCACACCGCGGCAGATCCCGCTGCACCAGGCGCTCGTCGACCTGGGCGTCTCCGAGGCGGTGCCGGAGTTCGGCCACCTGCCGCTGGTCATGGGGGAGGGCAGCAAGAAGCTGTCCAAGCGCGACCCCGAGGCCCACCTGTTCATGTACCGCGACCAGGGCTTCCTCCCCGAGGGGGTGCTCAACTACCTCGCGCTCCTCGGCTGGGCGATCGCGGCCGACCGCGACGTCTTCACCCTCGAGGAGATGGTGGAGAAGTTCGACATCGCCGACGTCAACCCCAACCCGGCGCGCTTCGACCTCAAGAAGGCCGAGGCGATCAACGCCGCCCACATGCGGATGCTGCCGCTGGACGAGATCACCGAGCGGGTGCTGCCGTTCCTCGAGGCCGCCGGGGTGATGGACCCGAAGAACCTCGCCGACCGCCAGCTGCTCGACCAGGCGATGCCGCTGGTGGGGGAGCGGATCAACAAGCTCACCGAGGCGCCTCCCATGCTCGGCTTCCTGTTCGCCGACGAGACCTCCTTCGTCCGGGTCGACGAGATCGACGACGCGGGCCGCGACGTCGTGCGCGCGGCGTACGACGCACTGTCGGGGCTGCACGGCTGGAGCACCGGGGAGATCGAGGAGGCGCTGCGCACCGCGCTGGTCGACGGGCTGGGGCTCAAGCCGCGCCACGCCTTCGGGCCGGTGCGGATCGCGATCTCGGGCCGCAAGGTGAGCCCGCCGCTGTTCGAGTCGATGGAGCTCCTCGGCCGCGACCGGTCGCTGGCGCGCCTGCAGTCGGCGCTGGGCTGACGTCCCGTGAGGGGGCTCGCGTACCACGAGCTGCACCAGGCGGGGCGGCCCGGCTGGTGGCGGCCGCTGATCGGCACGCTGCTGCTCGGCTTCCTCACCCTCGGGGTCGCGCCGCTCTTCTGGCAGGCCGCCTACGCGTTCTACCTGGCCGCCACCGGGCAGCCGGTGCTCGACGGCCTCGACCGGATCCTCGACCTCTCCCGCCCGACGCCGGCCTCGCTGGCGCTGCTCAACCTGGTGCTCGCGTCGTCGATCCCGGCCGCGTGGCTGGTCAACCGGTGGCTGCACGGGATCCCGCCGCGGTGGCTGTCGTCGGTGCGGCCGCGGATCAGGTGGCGCTTCTTCGTCAGGTGCATCGGGCTATCCGTGGTGGCGCTGGTCGCGACCGTGATCGTCAGCACGCTGCTGCCGCAGCAGGGCGGCACCGAGCTGGCGAGCGAGCCCAACGAGTTCACCCGCACGATCCGTGACTTCCTGCTGGTTGTGGTGCTGCTGACACCGTTGCAGGCGGCAGGGGAGGAGTACGCGTTCCGCGGCTACCTGACCCAGGCGTTCGGCGGGCTCACCCGGAGCCGGATCGTCGCCGTGCTGGTGCCTGCCGTGCTGTTCGCGCTCGCCCACGGGGCGCAGGACCCGCCGATCTTCGTCGACCGGCTGGCCTTCGGCATCGTCGCCGGCGTGCTCGTGATCCGCACCGGAGGACTCGAGGCCGGCATCGCGATGCACGTGCTCAACAACTTCCTGGCCTTCGGGCTGGCGCTCACCTTCACCGACATGGGCAGCGCCCTCAACCCGACCGGCGGGTCCTGGTGGAGCATCCCCGCGACGCTCACCCAGTCGCTCGTCTACCTGTGGCTAGCCACCCGTGCAGCCGACCGGATGGGCCTCTCGGCCACCACGTCAGGGGCCGTTTTGGAGCCCCCACGGCCTCGCGTGTAGAGTCCCTCCTCGGCTCCGTGAGGGGCCACAAGGTCATCGAGACGGCCGTTTACGGCCCGGATCGATACCCCCTTGGGGTATGGTGTAATTGGCAGCACGACTGATTCTGGTTCAGTTAGTCTAGGTTCGAGTCCTAGTACCCCAGCGAGTCCGGGCAGCCGCCCGGATTTGGTGCGAAACCCCTGGTTCGCTAGAGTTTCGCCCGCTGATCACCGCCGCGATGTGGTGAGAAGCAAGGCAAGCCCCCGTTGTGTAGCGGCCTAGCACGTCGCCCTCTCAAGGCGGTAGCGCCGGTTCGAATCCGGTCGGGGGTACAAGGCGAAGAAAAGGGCCCTGACCAGCGGAAACGCTGGATCGGGGCCCTTCTGCTGTGTCCGGCTGGATCCGGCGGAAACCGGTGTTCTACGGGCATCTGTGTCACATCTGCCGAAAATGCCGTCGGGGACTTTTCGGCCGGAGGCCTGCTGGCTCGATACCCAATCGCCGCGGGCCAACCCATTCCGTCAACGGCGACGCGGCTCTGGGCCCGGTCCTGGCCCACGCGTCCCAGGGAGGCGCTGCGTCGCCACAGGCTGCTGCTGGAGCTCGGCGGGGCATCGAGCAGCACGATCGGATCCTTGCGCAGGTGGGCCAGGTCGGGGCCGCTACACATGTGGTGGCGCAAGAGATGGGCCGCCATTCACCCGACGCCCCGGAAAACGTGGATTCGGATGTGCTTCATTTCGGGGCGTGGCTGGCAGTTGCGGCTGGTATCGATCCGGCTATCTGCTCAAGGATGCCGAGGCGACGGTCTGGCCGTTGCGCCTCGGGCAGCGCGGGACGGCGAGGTTCTCCCCGACCCGGTCGTCCGAGCGCCAGCGCGGGGCGAGCCTCAGGGAGCACGGTCTCGCCCCGCGCTGGCGCTTCGGGGTCAGGTGACGAGCGTGCCGAGTGCCCGTCCGACTGCTACAGCCGCACCTTCGTGGTGCCGGCGGGCACGGCCACCCTGCGGGCCGGGGCAGCCTCGGGGTGAACGGTGATCGTCACCTTCTGGTCCGCGGTCACCTCGAACGTCGCGCCTGTGCTGGTGAGCACGAAGTCTCGCACCACGACCCGTCCGCCGCTGGCGGTGAAGAGCACCTGTCCGTCCCTGCTGAGCCTGGTCGAGCTGGCGTCGGCGACCACGCTGTAGGTCTGTCCGCGCCACGGCACGTCGTGGACGGCGTTGCGCCCGGGCAGGCCCAGGGTGCCGAAGCGGAAGCCGTTGACGTCGCCCCAGGCGTCGTCGCTGAACAGCTCGGTCGAGGTCATCAGCGGCATCAGGTTTGACCAGCTGTAGGTGCGCCACGCGGTGTCGGTGGCGGCGCCGTTGATCAGCTGCCCGGGCTCGGCGTCCCAGTACTCCGGGAACCAGCCCAGCTCCTCGTACGACGACTGCCACAGCCGGGTGCTCTTGTCGGCGAGCCGGGCTGCCTCCGCGTCGAAGCCGTAGCGCTTGAGGCCGTCGTAGACGGTGGCGTTCATCGGTGGCCACACCGCTCCCTTCCACTCCTCGCACGCGTCCTCCTCCATGTGTTCCTGGAAGTAGATGAAGTGCTCGGCCTCGGGATGATGGTCTCCAGAGCTGCAGAACGCGGGATCGTTGCGGGCCACGCTGGGCAGGGCGTGTGCGCCGCCGAACTCGTCCGGGTTCTCGAGGTGCTCGTCGACCAGCCGCTGGGCGTGGGCGGGGGAGGCCAGCCCGCCGAACAGCGGGTAGAAGACGGTGGGCGTGCTGGTGTGCTCCCAGCGACCGTCGAGGTAGCGGTTGAGGTAGAGGCCGCGCTCGTCATTCCACAGGCGGGCGTCCATCTGCTCGGCCAGTTCCGCGTGAAGGTCGGCGTACTGCTTCGCGTCAGCGGGCCTGCCGAGTTCGTCGGCCATCCTGCCGAGGACGTGCGCGAACAGGCCGTAGTAGGAGTTCAGTGGTACGTCGGTCAGGTCGGTGTGGTCACGTGTGTCGGTGCCACCATCCCTGGGGATCTGCTTGTAGCCGAAGAACTGCGGACTGTCGTCGAGACCGAGGTGGTTGCCACGACCCCCGGGACGGTCCGCCACCCACGGGCTCTCGAGCAGCCCGTCGCCGTTGACGTCGAACTCCGGCATCCTGGCGATGTACGCGGTCATCACCGGGTAGACCAGCTCGAGGATCGACCGGTCGCCGGTGCGCTGGTAGACCCGCCAGGCGGCGTACGCGTGCATCGGCCCGGCGTGCAGCTGGTCGTAGCGCGGACCGCCTTGGTCGTAGAAGTCACGGATGTGATCGAGGGCGAGCGCCGGGTCGAGATGGGCAGCAGTGATCGCGTCCCAGGCCGAGTCCCAGCCCTTGAAGATGTCGTCACCACCGCCGCCGAGGCCCCACATCACGAAGCTGCGGTTGAACTTCTCGTCGTAGTTGGCGTTCAGCGCCATCGCGTCGCGCATCGCGTCGATCATGTCGCCGAGCGGACCGGACCCGCTGACGCTCACCTTGTCGATGCGCGTCCTGGCACGCTCGAGCAGCTCGGTGACCTCCTCGGGAGTGCGCCGGGCCGGCGGCAGCGCCTCATCGCCCATGCGAGCTGTGAAGGTGAGCGTGTCACCCGCGTCGAGCTCGTAGTGCAGCGCCGCGGCCGCCGTCCCGTCCGCGGCACTCTTGCCCCCCATGGCGTTCATCATGTCCTTGAGGGTCGCGTACGAGCGGGCACCGTCGGCAGCCTGATCGGCGTCGACCCGGAAATGCGCGGTCTGGTCCCCGTCAGCCAGCCCCCTCGTGATGCCGGCCAGCGATCCGGATCCGGCGACCGCGTAGGTGCTGGGCTCGGCGAACGGGGCGCTGGCGTCCAGATAGATCGTGGTGCCGTCGTCGAGGGCGGTGACCGAGCCGACCAGCTCCTCGTCGTTCACGCGGGCATAGCGCACGACGATGTCCTGCTTCTGTGCCTGGATGGTGTCGTACTGCTTCTGCAGCACGGGCAGCTCCGCCGTTGCGGCCGCGACCTCCTCTGCGGACCAGCTCTCGGGATGGTCGATCGTCGCCTGGAGGGCGTCGAGGCGCGCCTGGTGCAGCACTCGGTCGTCGGAGCTGATCCGTATCTCGTAGTAGCTGCCGTCGCTGGCAATCGGCCCGAAGCTACGGATGTTCGGGACCATGTTCTCGTGGACCACCTTCTTGGACTCGGTGACGAGCGAGACGGAGGTGGAGAAGCGGGTTTCGCCGCGCCCGACGAAGAGGGCTCCGTTGAACTCCTGCTCCTTGAAGCCCGGCATGACGAACGGGCGGGCCAGTGGTGCGTAGTCCTCGAGAACGGGCCCGGCCTCCTGAAGCCGTTCTTCCGCGGCCGCGGACCAGGGACTGTCGGTAGCGAGTACTGCCAGACAGCCGGCGAGGGGCAACGCCACGCCGCGCACAGCAAGGGCGAGAGATGGGGACATCGGTGTTGACCTCCAGGATGTTAGCGCTCACATTTTCTCAGCGACGGTAAGAGGGCCGGCCGCGCCGGGGCAAGGGTTCGCGGGCATATCGACCGGATCCGGCCATGGGGCCAAGGCCGCATTCCCGCCCCACGCGAGGCGATCCCCGGGCGGGGCGCCAGGTTCGCGCCCGACTGCGCCGTGCTTGACGGGTGTGGTGATGGTCACGTAACGTGTCGACTCAATCTTGAAACCTTTCAAAAAGCGCCAAGAGAGACCCCCGCAGAGGGCTCGACCGACACATCGCCTGGCCACCGTGTGCAATCCGTCCTCAACCACGGAGGAGTCATCATGACCGCCCACACGCCTCACCCCCAGAGGGTCTCCCGACGCGCGTTTCTCGGTGCCACCGCCGCGGCCGCGGGCTTCGCCGTCTTGCCGTCGGCCGCGGCACGGGCAACTGGGCCCGCCGCAGCCCCCGCGATCGGCGGCATCCTGGCATCCGAGTGGGCCCGCAGCTTCGCGCGTCCCGGGCTCGGCACCGCCGCCGGCTTCCGCTGGTGGTGGCCGCATGGTCTGGTGGACCCGGCCGAGGTCGCCCGCGAGGTCGACCAGGTCGCCGACGCTGGCTTCGGTGTCCTAGAGGTCGCCGACGTCACCCACAGCCTGCGGGCACGTGGCATCGACATCGACACCGAGAGCCACGGTTGGGGCACCCCAGCCTGGGTGGAGGGGGTGAAGGCCGCCCTGACCCAGGCGATCAAGCGCCATGTGCGGATCGACCTCACGGTGGGTCCCTCATGGCCCGCCGCGGTGCCGACGATCACCCCCGACGACCCTGCCGCTTGCACCGAGCTGGTGCACGGTCGCGCCGACGTCGCGTCGGGCACGACGTACGACGACGTCCTCCCTTCGCCGGTCGTCCATGCCAGTGCCGGTGTCAACCGGCAGGAGCTCGTGACCGTGCAGGCTCACCGGGTGACGGCGCGTGCCGGATCGCTGACCACCCTCGAGCCGGGCTCCTATGTCGACCTCACCGACTCCGTCGAGGGGGACCGGCTCACCTGGACCGCGCCGGCGGACCCCTCGGGTGCCAACTGGGTGCTTCTCGCCTGCTGGCGGCGAGGTTCCGGCCAGGAGCCTGAGGCGGGACCCCACACCTCGCCGCGGTCCTACGTCGTCGACCACTTCAGCGCTGCAGGCGCCCGGGCAGTCGTCGCCCTGTGGGAGGACCGGGTTCTCGACCATCACATGCGCCGGCTGCTCGGCAACGCGGGCGGCTACCTGTTCGAGGACTCTCTCGAGATCGAGACCGAGGCAACCATCTGGACGCCCCACCTGCTCGAGGAGTTCGAGAAGCGCGCCGGCTACGACCTGCGGCCGTGGCTGCCCCTGGTGCTCGAGGTCGAGGAGGACTACCAGTTCGTCCTGGGCGCGCCGGGCAACGTCGCGGCGACGGACGCGCTGCGGACCAACCAGGTGCGCGACGACTTCAACCAGGTGCTCTCCGACCTGTACCTCGACCACCACCTCCGGCCGTTGCAGGACTTCGCGCATTCGCTGGGCATGGGGCTGCGCGTCCAGGCCTACGGGCTGGAGACGGACACGACGCACCATGCGGCGGTCCTCGACGTCGCTGAGACGGAGTCGCTGGGATTCAAGAACCTCGACGACTTCCGGGTGATGGCGGGCGGTCGCGACATCGCGGGCCACACGATCCTGTCCTGCGAGGCGATCTGCTACAACGGCGCCGCCTACAACACCATGTGGGGCGGCAACAGCCTCAGCCCCACGTCGCAGAACCAGGCACTGGTCACCCTCAACAGCATCTTCGCGGCGGGCGTCAACCAGGCGATCATTCACGGCTTTCCCTACGCGGAGGCTCCTGAGGTCACCTGGCCGGGGTTCGCGGCGTTCTCGCCGTACTACAACGGAGCGATCGGTTTCGGGGAGGCGTGGGGACCGCGCACGCCGCAGTGGCAGCACGTTCCCGGGATCGCCGACTACCTTGCCCGCACCCAGCTGGTGCTGCAGACGGGGACGCCGAAGTACGACATCGTCTTCCTGCGTCAGAAGAGCGGGGCGTCGACGGGCATCGGCCCGTTCTGGGTCACCAATGAGGGCACGAAGCTGGGCTGGTCCCACTCCTTCATCACCGCCCCGTTGCTGACTCGTTCCGACGTGCAGTTCCGTGACGGCCGCCTGGCGCCGGATGGGCCCGCGTACAAGGTGTTGGTCATCGGTCCGGACAAGATCCGCAGTCGCGAGCTGACCATCGACCTCGAGGCTGCGCGCAAGGTGCTCGAGCTCGGTCGTGCCGGCCTGCCGGTCGTGCTGGTACAGGACGCCGGCCGCGACTGGACCACCCAGACCACCCCCATCGGCCGCGCCAATGACCAGGCGGTCGCCGAGGTTCGGGAGCTGATGCGCCTCATCGCCGCCCTGCCGACGACACGGACGGTGCTGGAGGCCGGCGTCGGCGCCGCATTCACGGAGCTCGGTGTCAGTCGAGACGTCGAGCACGCCGATTCCACCGTCATGCACGTGCGTCGCACCCTCGACGGGGTCGACCTCTACTACCTGGCCAACGCCCGGCACGCGGAGAACCGCCGCCTCAACCGAGTCGCTCAGGACGTGTGGCTGACCGCGAGCGACCCGCACGCGGTGCCGTGGCTGCTGGACGCGTGGAGCGGCACGGTAACGCGGGCCCCGGCCTTTGAGCGCGATGGCGCCCGCGTCCGGGTGCGGGTCGACCTGGCGCCCGGCCAGTCGACGATCGTCGCTTTCGCCGACCCTGGGCAAGGTCACCGCTCGCCGTCGGTGGTTCCGGCCGCCGGGCAGGAGATCGTGCTCCACGGTGGCCGCCCCGCTTTGCGGACAACGACCGCCGGCACCCACGTCGTCACCCGTTCCGACGGCAGCTCCGCGACCGTCGGGATCGACCGGGTGCGGGGCGCCCTCACTCCGGCCTCCTGGACGCTCACGCTGGAGGACTGGAAGCCGGCCGATCCCTCCGACCCGACGGTGCTGGGGACCCGGCGCGAGGAGCACACCGCCGAGTTGGCCGGACCCACCTCGTGGTCGCGCGTGGCCGGTCTCGAGGACGTCTCGGGCATCGGTCGCTACAGCACAGTCGTCGATCTCGGTGACGACTGGACGGACGAGGACGGGGCCCTGCTCGAGCTCGGCGAGGTGAACGACACCTTCCGGGTACGCGTCAACGGCGAGGAACTCCCGCCGTGTGACCCGCTGGACACCACCGTCGATCTTGGTCACCGGCTCCGGCCGGGCCGCAACGTGGTCGAAATCGAGGTTGCCTCGACGCTGCTCAACCGGCTCCGCGTCGTCACGCCTGCGGTGTACGGCGCCGCCTCGCGGCAGACCTACGGACTCAGCGGGCCCGTGCGGCTGGTGCCGTACGTCGAGAAGACGGTGCCGCGGTGACGGGTGCCCCGCGCCGAATTGGCCGAGTCGACCGCGAGGGCGGTTTGGCCGATGACGCGCGGTGACAGGACCTACCACACTCGGGGCGCAGGGCTTAACGTGCGCAACTGAAACGTTTAATCTCGGGGTAAAGGACGTTTCCCATGTCGGCCGTGTTGACCAAGGACGAGCTCACCCTTCTGGCGCTGCTCTCGCGCGGCCTGTCGACAGATCGCGTCGCCAGGCAACTCGGCCTCTCCGAGCGCACCGTGCGCCGCCATACTCGAGCAATCTGCGACCGGCTCGGGGTCGCGACCCCCGTCGAGGCCGTGGTCTGGGCTGCGCGGCGGAAGCTCGTCTGAAGACCCTAGCCGAGGGTGACCGGATGCGGTCACACCACTTCCAGATGTGTGAACGCTCACACTACCGTCCTCTGAAACGTTTCTATCCGAAGGACCTCCGATGTCTCTCCGTCGCCTGGGAACCCTCAGCCTGACCGCCGCACTGTCCGCGGTCGTCGCAGGGGCCCTCTCGGTTCCCGCCGTCTCCGCGTCCACCACCATCTCGGCCACGCATCTGCTGGCGAACGGGATGAGTCAGCCGCTCGGCATGGACGACCTGGCTCCCGTCCTCAGCTGGCAGGTCACCTCGCGGGCTCGGGGCGCCGCGCAGACCGCGTACCAGGTGCAGGCGGCCTCGACACCCGACCGGCTCACGGACGGGGACGCCGACCTCTGGGACACCGGCCGTGTAGACGGCGTCGCACAGCGGGTCGAGTACGCCGGCGCACCGCTGTCCAGCCGTGACCGGGCCTGGTGGCGGATCCGGGTCTGGAAGGAAGGGGCAGCCTCGGCGTGGAGCGAGCCCACCTGGTTCGAGGCCGGCCTGACCTCGTCATCTGACTGGCGTGCGCGCTGGATCGCCCACGAGGACTGGCGGCTGAGCGACAAGCCTGCGAACCCGGTGCGCATCGAGCTGCCCGAGACGGCCGCCCGCTACGTGCGGCTCGAGGTCACCGAGCTGGGGCTGCCGCTCGCGGAGCAGGCCCTCGACGCACAGAACCGCCTCGACATGTCCGCGACCGCCCGCCGATTCCCGCAGCTGACGCACCGGGTCCAGCTCGCCGAGGTCCAGGTGCGCAGCTCGGCCGACCCGGCCACCAATCTCGCCTCCGGACGCGGGAAGTTCGTGATCGCCTCCGAGACCGAGACCCTGCGCAAGACCTGGGAGCCCGGGCTCGTCACGGACGACATCGTCACCTCCAACCCGCAGGAGAGCACCGCGTCCGGCTGGCAGTCCGCGGCCCACCCGAGCGCCGACGTCAGCGAGGAACCGATCTGGCTGACCATCGACCTCGGGGCACAGCGCACCTTCGACGAAGTACTCCTCTACCCGCGCACCGACACCCTGACCACGGACGGCCGGACCCCTGGCTTCCCGGTCGACTACTCGGTCCAGACCGCGGCGGAGCCTCGTGGACCGTTCACCAGCGCCGCCGAGATCGACGACCAGGCTCCCCCGGAGCCGTGGCTGCCCCCGGCGCTGCCGGTGTTCAGCCGCGACTTCGACCTGCCCACGCATGCGACTTCGGCTCGCCTCTACGTGTCCGGGCTCGGCGTCTACGTGGCCTCGCTGAACGGCCGGCGCGTCGGTGACGCCGTGCTCGAGCCGGCGAACACCGACTTCCGTGACCGCGTCACCTACGCGGCGTACGACGTGACCGGGTTGCTCCGGGATGGGGCGAACACCTTGGGCCTGCGCGTCGGGAACGGCGCCGCGAACGCGCTGCACACCAGCGGTCGCTACCGGAAGTTCGCACGCACCACGAGTGACCCGCAGGTCATCGCGCAGCTCGAGGTCACCCTGGCGGACGGGACCCGCACGGTGGTGGCCACCGACGAGTCGTGGCGCACCAGCCTGGGCGCCACCACGTCCTCGAACTGGTACGGCGGGGAGGACTACGACGCCCGCCGCGAGCAGGCGGACTGGGACGTGCCTGGGGCCGTCCGCACCGGTTGGGAGCCGGTCGTCGCGGTCGGCGCGCCCCATGGAGCCGCACTCACAGCTCGGCAGAGCGAACCGGTGCGCGTGGTCGAACGGCTCGGGGGCGTCGAGCAGGGGCGTCCCGCGCCGAAGACCCGGGTGTATGACATCGGGCGCAACATCGCCGGCATCCCCCAGCTGACGATCGACGCACCTCGGGGCACGACCGTGCGGATCTACCCGGCCGAGGAGCTGCGCAACGACCACGCCGACCAGTCGATCAGCAATGTCGGCGCCCCGCTGTGGGACCAGTTCACCTCCGCGGGCCGAAGGCAGACCTGGAGCCCGGACTTCAGCTACCACGGGTTCCGTTATCTCGAGGTGGTCGGCGTGCCCGACGGCGCCGAGCTCGCCGTGGCCGGGCTGCGCGTGATGGCGGACAACGAGTTGGCCGGCTCCTTCGACACCTCGAACGACGTGCTCGACGGCATCCACCGGCTCACCCGGCGGGCGCTGGAGAACAACATGGTCAGCGTCCTCACCGACTGCCCGAGCCGCGAGAAGCTCGGCTGGCTCGAGCAGACCCACCTCATCCACGACACCATCGCCCGCAACTACGACGTCGAGGCCTACCTCGCCAAGATCGTCCAGGACGTCGCGGACGGCCAGGAGGCCTCGGGGCTGGTCCCGAGCACGGTTCCGGACTACGTGACACTGGCCGGCGCCTACCGCAACGACCCCAACTGGGGCGGGGCCCTGGTCCGGATCCCGCTGCAGCACTGGCGGACCTACGGCGACGACGCGCTGATTCGCCGCTACTACCCCGCCATGCAGCGGTACCTGGCCTTCCTGGAGGGCTCGACGGAGCGTTGGCGCAACGGGGTCTACGACTACGGCCTCGGTGACTGGGCCACGACGGAGAGGCCTGCGATGCCGCGGCCGGTGACCGGCACGTTCGGTGTCTGGGCCGTCGCCGAGGGGCTCGCGGACGCAGCTGAGGCGCTCGGTCGGGAGGCCGAGGCCGCGACGTATCGGGCCCGCGCCGCCGAGCTCGCCGCCGCCGTCTGGCGCAACCACTACGATCCGGCGCGGGGCGTCTTCGGTGGCGGCGGCATGGGTGCCACCGCACTGGCCCTCGACATGGGCGCGGTGCCTCACGAGCACCGGCAGGCGCAGCTCCACCACCTCGTCGACCTGATCGAGGCGGCGGACTGGCATCTCGTCATGGGTGAGATCTCGTTCCCGTCGGTGCTGCGGGTGCTCT
Source organism: Nocardioides gansuensis (assembly GCF_003076135.1). Taxonomy (GTDB): domain Bacteria; phylum Actinomycetota; class Actinomycetes; order Propionibacteriales; family Nocardioidaceae; genus Nocardioides; species Nocardioides gansuensis. Next base: position 167,293 of record NZ_QDGZ01000008.1, read on the forward strand.
CCGAGGCAGGCCGTGATGACGTCGTGCTCAAGATCGCGTCGCAGACCACGAACCCGAGCCTGGGCTTCCAGGTCGTCCGCGGGAACACGGCGCTCGGCGAATTCTGGGACGGTGGGAGCGGCCAGTCGCAGAGCCACTTCATGCTCGGGGCGATGGACGCCTGGCTGATGACCCGGCTGCCCGGCATCGACCAGGCCGACGACTCGGTCGGCTTCCGCAGGCTTGTGATCGACCCGGCAATCGTGGGCGACCTCGCCCACGCCGAGGGCAGCTACCGCACGCCGTACGGCGAAGTGCGAAGCGCCTGGCGACGCGACGACGCTGGCGTGGTCCTCGACGTGACCGTGCCCAGCGGCAGCACCGCCGAAGTCCGAGTGCCCGTGTACCGCGACGCCGAGGGCGTCATCCGCCCCAGCGCCGATGGGGCCCGGCTGCTGCGCATCGACGACGACGAGGCCGTCTTCGCAGCCGGCTCCGGCTCCTGGACGTTCCGCTCCCCGACCACCCGCTGACCCGACCCGGAAGGACCGCACCATGAAGAAGACCACGACCGCACTGGCGACCGGCGCCCTGCTGACCGCCACCGTCGGCCTGGCTGCCGGGCCCGCCACCGGAGGACAGCCTGGCGCTGGGACACTCCAGCGCACTGCAGCCGCCGCGGTGTCCGGTTTCGACCCGGACCTGTTCCGGTCGCCGCGTGCCGACAGCATGCCGGCCATCTACTGGTACTGGGGCGGTGTCATCACCGAGGAGATCATCGGCACCCAGATGCGGGAGATGCGCTCGAAGGGCATCAACGAGTTCGTGCTCTTCCCGTTCAACGGTGACGACATGCGGCCGGAGTTCGGGACCGAAGAGTGGTTCGACAGGGTCGGTCACACCATCGAGGAGGCGCACCGCACCGGCATGAGGGTGTGGCTCTTCAACGACAACAACTTCCCCAGCGGCCGTGGGGCCAACCTGGTCGCCCACGGCGGAACACTCGGCGACCGGACTTTCGCGGCCCGGCCCGAGCACCGGCTCAAGGGGCTGTGGCGCTCCACGGCAGTCGTCGACGGGGGCGGCGAGATCCCGCTCGACCGCTCCAGCGGGGTGAGCGCGGAGGACGGTCGGCTCGCGGTCGACGGCCAGGTGCTCGGCGGCGGCGCGCCGCTGCGCGTCGGCGCCGGCTGGCAGGACTACACCGTGGCCGGCACTGACGTCCGGCTGTCGGGCACCAGCGGCGGGATCCTGGTACGCGCATCGCAGGACGGCCGCAGCGGCTACCTGGTGCGCATCGACCCGAAGGGCGTGCTGACCGTCAGCCGGCTCGACGACGGACAGCCGACGCTGCTGTCCACCGGCACCGCGGTTCCCGGCTTCACCTTCCAGCGACCGCGGCGGATCACCGTCGAGGTCCGCGGGGACACCATCACGCCGTACGTCGACGGCAGGGCGCAGAAGGCGGCGGTCGACGATACGTACAAGACCGGCACCGTCGCGCCGTACAACACCGGCACCGACCGGACGCTGTGGGGCGACCTCGTCGTGACCGACGCCGCCGGCGCCCGGCTGTGGGGCTCCGACTTCTCCGACACCTCGGCGTTCGGGGACTTCGTGCCCACGCTGCCGCTGAAGCTCGACGCGGTTGCCGTGGTCGCTCGTCCGCTCGGGTCGAAGGACGCCGCGGAGCTGGTCGAGCTCACCCCGCAGCTCAACGGTGAGGGCCGGCCCACCTGGCAGGCGCCCGCCGGACGATGGCAGGTGGACCTGTTCGGCTCCATGACGCTGGTCGAGGACAGCCGGGGCTACACCCGCGGCTACCTCGACCTGCTCTCCGAGGACGCAACGGACGCGTTCCTCGACACCGTCCCCGAGGAGTACGTCCGGCGCTGGCCGTGGGCGATGGGCACCACCGTGCCCGGCTTCTGGGACGACGAGCCGTTCCTCGCAGCTGCCGACCCGCACCCGTTCAAGCGGCAGCCGTGGTCGCCGACGCTGGCCGGCGAGCTTGCCGGTCTCGGGGCCACGCCCGGCAAGGCCTACCTGGCGTCGTACGACGACCTCGGACGCGGCGGCCAGATCCTCCGCGGGCAGTACTGGCAGGCGGTGAACAACCGCTTCTCCGAAGCCTGGTACAAGCGCCAGGCGGACTGGATGGCCGAGCACCGCCTCCAGCTCATCTCGAACCCGCTGTGGGACGAGACCAACCCGTCGCGGCGGATGGGCAACACCGGTGACCTGACCAAGGACAACCAGTGGGCCCAGGTGCCCGGCACCGACATGATCACCGGCGACTACGAGCTCGGCGTACAGACCAACCTCGCCCGCAACGCCGGCTCGGTCGCGCACCAGAACGGCCAGGAGCGCGTGGTCCTCGAGACCTTCGGCAACTCCGGCTGGCAGGTGGCGCCCGACTACATGCGCGCCACGATCGGCGCCCTCGCGGTGCGTGGCGCCAACCAGGTCTTCCTGCACGCGATGTGGACCGACGAGCAGCGGGTGATCTTCGCGCCGCCGTTCGGGCCGCGGAGCACGTTCTGGTCCGAGATGGAGCCGATGGACACGTGGATCGGCCGCGTCATGGAGATCGCCCGCGGGAAGGACGCCGCGCGCACGGCGCTGATCCAGCCGCAGCGGGCCGCCGAGCAGCACCACGGTCTCGGGGGTCAGGGCGCGGTCGACCACGAGTTCGAGGAGGCCGGCTTCGACCTCGAACAGTCCCAGGTGGACTTCGACCTGCTAACCGACGGTGCGCTCGCCGACGACCCTGCGCTGCGACAGCACGCGAAGGTGGCCGGAGGCCGACTCGTCGTGGGGAACGCGGCGTACGACCACGCCGTCCTCCCCGAGACCCCCGTCCTCGGACTGGCCGCGGCGCGAACACTGGCCGAGTTCGTGCGCTCCGGGGGCAAGGTGGTCGCAGTCGGTGACCTGCCGGCCGACGAGGCCTCCGGTCGGGACGCTGCGCTGGCCGACGTCCTCGACGACGTCTTCGGTGCCGGCCCCGGGACCCGCCGGTACGGCGCCGGGTCGGCTACGCGGGTAGCCACCCTGCACGACGTGGGTGAGGCCGTGTCGGAGGCCGGCGGCGCCGCCATCACCACCTCGTCGCCGGCCCCGTCCCTGAGGGTGGCGCGTCGGACCGCCGCCGACGACACCGCCTTCCTCGTCAACAACGAGAGCGGCGAGCCGGTGCGCACCACCGCGACGTTCCCGGTCAGCGGCACCCCGGAGCTCTGGGACCCGGCGACGGGGGCGACTGACCCCTTCCCCGCCTACACCGCAGCTGCCCGGACTACGAACGCGGAACTGGTGCTCGAGCCCTACGAGACGGTCGCCGTGGTCTTCCGTGAGCCGGTCGCGTCGCCGACCCACCTCACGTCGTCGCCGCTCGAGGTGGTCGAGGTCACCGACTCCCCGGCCGGCATGACAGCCACGGTGGCAGCCGACCAGGCAGGGAGCTGGACGCTGACGGGCGTGCGGGGCGGCCGCCAGGTCCGCGGCACGGCCACGCTTGGGGAAGCGCCGGCACCGATCGCGCTCGACGGCAACTGGTCGGTGCGCCTGGACAGGGCGGGCGCCGAGACGCTCCAGCGGCCGCTCGGCTCCTGGACGGCGATCGACCCGAGGTTCTCCGGCAGCGCCACCTACACCCGAGAGGTCGAGCTCTCCACCGCAGATGTCGACGGCCGACGGATGCTGCTGGACCTCGGCGGAGTCCGCGACCTCGCGGTCGTGACCGTCAACGGCACCCGTCTGCCCACCGCCCTCTGGAGCCCGTACGTCGTCGACGTCACCGACGCAGTCCGGCCCGGGCTCAACACGATTGAGGTGAAGGTCATCAACACATTGGCCAACGAACGCAACAAGATCCTGCCCTCGGGCCTGCTCGGCCCGGTGTCGCTGCGTCCCCAGGCGCTGGTCGAGGTCCGGATGGAGGAGGTCCGGTGACGACCACCCGCTTGGCGCGCCGGACCCTGCTCGGTGCCGCGCTGGGAGCCGGAGCGGTGGCCGCAGTCGGAGCGCCGGCCCGGGCCCTGGCCACGCCCAGCGGCACCATCCCCGGCCCCGCCAGCCCCGTAGCCCTGGACCGCGTGCGGCTGCTGGAGAGCCGCTACCGGCAGAACATGGGCCGGACCGTGGCCTACCTGCGCAGCGTCGACCTCGACCGGCTGCTGCACACCTTCCGGATGACCGCAGGCCTCCCCACCTCGGCCGAGCCGTGCGGCGGTTGGGAGGCGCCCCACGTCCAGCTCCGCGGGCACAGCACCGGGCACCTGCTCAGCGGGCTCGCCCTGACGGCGTGCCACCTCGGAGACGATGAGCTGGCCGACCGGGGCAGCCGGCTGGTGGCCGCGCTGGCCGACTGCCAGGCGGCGATCCCGGCCACGGGACAGACCCCGGGCTACCTGTCGGCGTTCCCCGAGAAGGCGTTCGTGGACCTCGAGGCCGGCAAGAACGTCTGGGCGCCCTACTACACGATCCACAAGATCATGGCCGGGCTGCTCGACCAACACCGCCTGCTCGGCAACGAGCAGGCCATGGCGGTGCTGCTCGGCATGGTCGGCTGGGTCGACACCCGCACCTCGCGGCTCTCCCGCGAGGTCATGCAGAAGGTGCTGCACACCGAGTTCGGCGGCATGAACGAGGTGCTCGCCAACCTCTGGTTCGTGACCGGCGACCCGCACCATCTCGAGCTGGCCACCCGCTTCGAGCACGACGAGATCTTCGGTCCCCTCGCCGAGCGCCGGAACACGCTCGCGGGCCGCCATGCGAACACCGACATCGCCAAGGTGGTCGGTGCCGCCGTGCAGTGGGAGGCCACGGGGGAGGACCGCTACCACACGATCGCGACGTACTTCTGGGACCAGGTGGTGCACCACCACAGTTACGTCATCGGCGGCAACAGCAACGCGGAGTTCTTCGGCCCGCCGGGCCAGGTGGTCAGCCAGCTCGGCGAGAACACCTGCGAGAACTGCAACAGCTACAACATGCTCAAGCTCAGTCGGCAGCTGTTCCTGCGCGAGCCGGACCGCACGGAGTACATGGACTACTACGAGTGGACCGTGCTCAACCAGATGCTGGGCGAGCAGGATCCCGACTCCGCCCACGGCAACGTCACCTACTACACCGGGCTCTCCTCGACGGCCAGCCGCAAGGGCAAGGAGGGGCTCGTCTCCGACCCGGGCTCGTACAGCAGTGACTACGGGAACTTCTCCTGTGACCACGGCACCGCGATGGAGACGCAGGTGAAGTTCGCGGACTCGGTGTACTTCACCCAGGACGACGCGGTGCTGGTGAACCTCTTCGTGCCCTCGGTGCTGGACTGGGAGGAGCGGTGCGTCCGGCTGCGGCTGGAAACTGGCTACCCGTATGACGAGCGGGTCCGCGTCGTGGTCGAGCGCGGGGGCAGCTTCGAGCTGCGCATCCGCGTCCCCGGCTGGACCGAGCGCGCCGGCCAGCCACCGGCGCTGCGGGTCAACGGCCGCAGTCCGGGGGTGGTCTGCCGCCCGGGCAGCTACGCCAGGGTTCGCCGTACCTGGCAGGAGGGCGACGTGCTCGAGCTTGCCTTGCCGATGACGCCCATCTGGCTGGCCGCACCGGACAACCCAGCGGTGCATGCACTCACCCACGGTCCGCTGGTGCTCGCCGGGCGGTACGCCGACGACCCGCCGCCCACGCTCCCCGTGGTCGACCCCGGGACGCTCCGCCCCGAGACGGGGTTCGCGGAGTACTCGCTCGAGGTTGATGAGCGGCGGATCCGGATGAGCCCGTTCCTCGACGTCCATCACGAGCACTACAACGTCTACTGGGCCCAGCCCCCGCAGCTCCCGCAGCCCAAGCTGGTCGCGAGGTACGGCTTCGACGAGCTGACCGGCGGTTTCCGCGACGCGACCGGCCGGTGGGCCGACGCCGTGCTGGCCGGGGGAGCCTCCCGCATCGACCGGGACGGCGGGGGAGCGGTGGCGCTCAACGGCGCGGGTGGCCACGTCGTGCTGCCCGAGGGCCTGCCCAGCGAGCTCGCGGAGCTGACCGTCGCGATGCTGGTGCGGCTGGACGCGATCGCGAACTCCGCCCGGGTCTTCGACCTCGGCTCGAACTCGCAGACCTACATGTTCCTCACGCCGCGGACCGGGCTGGGCCGGGCCCGCTTCGCGATGAAGCTGAGCGGCATGGAGGGCGAAGACGTCATCGACGCCGACCGGGCACTGCCGGTCGGCTCCTGGACGCACGTGGCGATCACCCTCGGCGCGGGCGTCGGCCGGCTGTACTTCGACGGAGTCGAGGTCGGACGCAACCCGGCCCTGAAGATGTCCCCTCTGCTTCTCGGGCGCACCCAGCGCAACTACCTCGGGCGATCCCAGAACCCTCGACACCCTTGGCTGGCCGGCGCAGTCGACGACTTCCGTCTGTACGGCGTGGCGCTGGCCGGCGAGGACGTCGCGGCGCTGCACGCCGGGAGCTTCGACCGCTGGGAGTGAGGTCGACCGTCATGCCTGCACCCCGGGCGAATCTGCTCCAGCTCGAGTTCATTGCCCCTACTCAGAATCTCGGAAAGGCACGTCATGTCCAGAATGTCCTTGCGCCGTGCAATCCCGGTGCTCCTCTTAGCCCTGGTCGGCGGAGCGCTCCTGCCCGCAGCTTCAGGCTCGGCAGAGCCGGATGACGCCGCGGGCGCCGACCCCGTCCAGACCATCCCTCTCGACCTCGACTCCGGAGGACGCGTCTACGAGGGCATGGGCGCCATCAGCGGCGGCGGCGGCACCTCCCGCCTGCTCGTTGACTACCCCGCCGCGGAGCGCAACGAGATCCTGGACTACCTCTTCAAGCCCCAGTACGGCGCCTCGCTCGACATCCTCAAGGTCGAGATCGGCGGCGACACCCACTCCAGCAACGGCGCCGAACCCAGCCACATGCGCACTCCCGACGAGGTCGACTGCAACCGGGGTTACGAGTGGTGGCTGATGAAGGAGGCCAAGAAGCGCCACCCCGACATCACCCTCTACGGCCTGGCCTGGGGTGCGCCCGGCTGGTTCGAGGGTGGCTACTGGTCGAAGGACTCCATCGACTACTTCATCGAATGGCTCGACTGCGCCGAGAAGCACCACCTCGAGATCGACTACATGGGCGGTCGTAACGAGCGGGAGCCGAGCCTGGAGTGGTTCATCGACTTCCGACGTGCCCTGGACGAGAACGGCTACGAGGACGTCCAGCTGGTGGCTGCCGACGAGGCCGGCACGCAGCGCAACGTCAACTACCTCAAGGAGAGTCCGGAGTACGCCGAGGTGGTCGACGTCATCGGTGTCCACTACCCCTGCAGCGTCGACCGGTGCACTCCGAATGCCGACGCCGTTGCCACCGGCAAGCGCATCTGGGCGAGCGAGTCCGGTTGGAACCACTACCTCACCGGCGCCAAGCGGTTGGGTTCGGAGATCAACCACCAGTACGTGGACTCCCGGATGACCGCCTTCATCAACTGGCCGCTGACGTTCTCGTGGTACCCGACCGTCCAGTACCAGAACTCCGGGCTGATGAAGGCGAACGAGCCGTGGTCCGGCCACTACGACGTCGGCACCTCGTTGTGGACCGTCGCGCAGACGGCGCAGTTCGCCGACCCCGGATGGTCCTACGTCGACTCCGGTTCCGTCTACCTGACTGCCGGCAACGGGCCCAAGGGCTACGGCGGCACGGCGGTGACCCTCGTGGAGCCCGAGACCGGGGCCGACGACGAGGGCCGCGACTGGAGTGTCGTGGCAGAGACAACGGCGGCCACCGAGCCGCAGACCGTCCGCTTCGAGGTGGGGGAGGGCCTCGCGGGCACTCCTCTCAGCGTTCGCAGCACCGTGCTGGAGGGTGGCTCCGACGCCGACTGGTTCGCCGAGCAGGCCGGCCCCGCGCTCGTCGACGGGGCGTTCGAGGTGACGCTGCAGCCCAACCGCGTCTACACCTTCAGCACCCTCACCGACGCCACGAAGGGCCGCGCGACGTCCCCCGCGTCGCAGCCGTTGGAGTACGACGGCGACAAGTTCGAGGGGTACCCGTTCGGCAAGTCCCCGACGTACATGTCGGACATGGAAGGCGCGTTCGAGACCGCCCAGTGCCAGGACCGCGGCGGCAAATGCCTGCGCCAGGTCATCACGAAGACGCCCATCGCCTGGATGCGCACGCCGTACCCGATCACGCTCTACGGCGACATCTCCTGGGACGACTACCGCATGGCCACCGACGTGCTCCTGGAGGACCAGGCCTCGGTCGCCGTCGCGGCCCGCATCACGAACGAGTACAACTCCACCTGGCGGCCCAGCCTGAACATCTGGAATGGCTACTGGTTCTGGATCGACGACAGCGGTCGCTGGCGCCTGGAGCGCCGACCGACGCAACAGCGACCCCCCGCCCAGAACCCGACGGTCGTCCTCGCGTCAGGGACGCTCGCGGACGGATTCGGCATCGACCGTTGGCATCGGCTCGCCCTCGACGTCCAGGGCAGCCAGATCACGGCCACGGTCGATGGCGAGACCGTGGCCTCGGTGACCGACACTTCGATCGTGAACGGTCAGGTCGGGATGGCGGTAGACAGCTACGCCAACGTCCAGTTCGACAACTTCACGGTCGAGCCGCACTGACCGCCCGGCCGACTCGGCCGTCACCGGGGCGAGGCGCCCGTCCGGATTGCCCCGGGCGGGCGCCTCGTGCTTCACGGCCGGTCAGCAACCGACTCAACATCACCCGGGACCGCATCGCAGGGGTATCGGTCGAATACAACCGAGGGATTCACAGGTGATCGACGAACCAACTGACCGTGCGGGGTGATCCGAACCTTGCACGCAGGCCCGATGACCGTGGGGATCGGGCATCCGAACGCCTTACGTTGCGACGTCCTCGTGGTCGCGGCGGTCCCGGACGGGATAGAAGAATCGAGGTGAGCGGCTCGCCATCGGCTGAAAGCGTCAAAGTGTCCACCAGCTCACCACGTGTCGCCGCGACGTGCTCGAGGCCCAAGGGCCGCCGCCGACAGGTCTATTGCCATGCTGGTTCGAGGGGCGCCCCCATGTGCACGTGCCCTATCTGTGCCAAAGTCCCGGATGCGCAGGCGTCCATGCCGCCTCTGACCTGCATGAGTGCACAGCACAGGTTTCGGCCCCTCAAGGCGGTAGCGCCGGTTCGAATCCGGTCGGGGGTACAAGGCGAAGAAGGTGCTCAGGAGGGCTTGCCGATCAAGGGTGAGTAGCGGTAGCCCAGCTCGTCGTGCGGCTGATGCCGGAGTGAGGGGCCGGCGAAGGTGTCGCGTCGGACGAACCGGACCAGCGTGAGCAGTCCGGCGAGGATCAGGATGGCGCCGAGTGCGGCGACCAGGGTCTCGGTCATGGTGGGAGTCCTCTCGGGGTTGGGCCGCTGCCACGAGCCGGGCAGGAAGGCAGCCGCATTAATCACAACGCTGCACGTAGCGTTTTAATTCCTGCGGGGCGCCGGGCGTCAGGAGGAAGGGCGGCTCCCGCGTCAGCTGGTGAGCGCGGTCATCCGTCCGTCCCCGTCTAGCCGGGTCAACAGTGCATCGCCGACTTCGTGGAACTGCCCGAGCTGCTCGGGGGTGGGGCGATCCAGCACGTGACTGGGCACGGTGGCTACGTGCCCGGGCGCCGCGGCAACCACCACGTCCCAACCGTCATCGGTGGGTCGGACGTTCGTGGGGAGTGTGGGGAGGCATTCGACCGGCACTGTCCGCTGTCAGGACAACCTCCCCGGGTAGTGGCCGCCACAGCCTTGGCCGTCCTGGGCCACGCAGCCGGTCAGTCGGCGGTGGAGGCGTAGGTGTGGCTGGCTGCGACGATGCCGGCGACGGTCTCGAGCTCCCGGGCGTCGCGCGGGCCGAAGACCATGACGAAGCCGGGGGTCAGTCGCGTGCCGGCCCATGGGTGCGGGGCGCCCCAGGCCTTAGCGACGAGGTCGGCAGCCTGGGCTGGCGGCAGCGCGAGATGGAGCGAGCCGTCGTAGGAGGGGTGCAGGTGCGCGAACTCCGACGCCTCAGGCACGAGGAAGGCCTGTGTGGGGCCGGCGGGGTCCTCGAGGGTGAGTCCACGGGCGCCGGGGACCGAGATGTGCGACGGGCCGACCCGGGTGCCGGGCAGTGCGCTGATCCGGGCCAACAGCTCTTCCTGCAGCGCGGCGGGCGCGTTCTGGGATTGCTGCTGTTGAGGGATCGTCCAGGTGACGTCGGGTCGCGTCCCGGCACGCTCGTGCAGGCGGCCGCCGGGCAGGGTCGGCCACGTCGCGTCGGCTGGCGCCTCGACGGGGGCGGGGCCGGATGCGGAGAGGTGGTGGATTCGGGTGGCGATCCACTGGCTCAGCCGGTGGGCCGTCGCGGCGGTGATCTGGTGGCCGCCGGGGTCGCGGTGGGCGATGGTCGGTGCGCCCGACTCGTCGAGCAGGTAGCGCCAGGTGCGGTCGAGCAGCTCCCGCGGAATCACGTGGTCGGCGTCGCCCTGGGCAACCAGGACAGGCAGGTGGGCAAGTCGGCCGGTCTCGACCGGGACGCCGGCGTCAAAGGGGAGGGTGCCGTAGAGGATCGCGGCACCGGCGTAGCGACTCGGGTCGGCCAGGACGAGGCCGCCGGCGAAGGCGGCGCCGCCGCTGAACCCGACAAGCAGCACCGGACGCCCCGTGGGGGCGACTTCGTCCAGCCAGGTGCGGAACCAGGCCATCGTCGCGGCGAGGGACTCAGTGAGGGGGCGGCCGACGCCGCGGTTGGCGAACCAGGCGAAGCCGCCGCCCTCTGCGATGGGCGCCCGGACGGCGGCGTACGCCGGGGCGGCCGGCAGGTGGGGTGCGAGGGAGATGATCTCCTGCTCGTGCGAGCCGCGTCCGTGCAGCAGGACGACGAGCGGCGCGGTCGGGTCGGTGCTGCCGTAGGTCGCGACGACTGGTGGGGCGAAGGTGGTGCTCATGGGGCGGCGTCCTGGTTGAGGTCGGCGGCGGTCCGGACGCCGGACCACCGGGTCACGTCGGCAGCCAGGTCGAGTCGGCTCACCGGCGCGGCGTTCTCGAACTCGCCCCAGCTCGCGCGGGGCAGCATCCACATCACCTCGAACTCGTTGCCGTCCGGGTCGGCGCCGTAGATGCTCTTCGTGGCGCCGTGGCTGGACTCCCCGGTGAAGGCGCCGAGCTCGGCCAGCGTGATCCGTGCCTGCTCGAGCTCGTCGATGGTGTCGACCTGCCAGGCCAGGTGGTAGAGCCCGAGCGAGCCCCGCGGTCGGGGCGGCTGGGGGCCGACACCGAACAGGCCGAGGTCGTGGTGGTTGCCCGAGCGGGGGAGCCGCAGGAATGCGGCGTTGGCGCGCGGCTCCCGCGCCATGACCGTCATGCCGAAGGCCTTCTGGTAGAGCGCGATGCTGCGCTCCAGGTCCGCCACGAACAGGACGGCGTGGTTGAGGCGGACGGCGTTGATGGTCATGGGGGTTTGCTCTCCTGGGTGTTGGTGGTCAGGCGATGACGCCGAAGCCGCCGGTCCAGGCGACCTTCTCGGCGGCGGCGAGGGTGATCTGGAGGAAGCCGAGCGCCTCGAGCTCGCTGGCCCGCCTGAGGTCGCCCGCGTCGATGGCCTTCAGGCCGCCGGAGGTCACCACGTCGGCGAGGGTGGCCTTGGCATCGGCGTCGTCGCCGGCGATGAGCACGGTGGTGGGGAGGTCACCGACCTGGCCGGAGGCGAGCGTCGCGGCGAAGGTCGTGTTGAACCCCTTCAGGACGCGGGAGTCCGGGAGTGCCGCGGCGATCTCCGCGGTTGCCGAGCTGTCGGCCGGCACGGTGAGGGAGTCGAAGGTCTCGAAGTTCACCGGGTTGGTGATGTCGACGACGATCTTGCCGGCCAGGCTCGCGCCGCGCTCGGCGAGGACGGTCCCGACGGCGGGGTAGGGCACGGCGAGGACGACGATGTCGCCGGTGGCCGCGGTCGCGGCGTCGGCCGCGCCGAGGAGCTGGACGGTGTGCCCGCCGCGCCCTGCCACGGCGGCGATCGCCTGTCCCATGTTGCCGGTGCCGATGATGCTGAGGTGTGCCATGTCGAGCTCCTTGTAATGTTTGGTTGTTGCTTCAACTAAAGACTAGCCCAGAATAGTTGTAGCGTCAACTATTGGCGTAGGATGAGGCCATGGATGCCTCCTGGCTCGACGCAGATGAGATGGCCGCCTGGCTGCGGCTGGTCGCGATCACGGAGCTCCTGCCCGGCGTGCTGGACTCGCAGCTGCGACGCGACGCCGGGTTGAGCCACTACGAGTACTTCGTGCTCGCGATGCTCTCGGAGGCACCGGAGCGGACCCTGCGGATGACCTCGCTCGCCCAGCGGACCAACGCGACGCTCGCCAGGCTCTCCCACGTCGTACGACGGCTGGAGGAGCGTGGGCTGGTGGAGCGCTATCCGTGTCCGGAGGATGCGCGCGCCACTAACGCCCGACTCACTGCAGAGGGGTGGTCGCTCGTCGAGAGCGCGGCGCCGGCACATGTCGCCAACGTCCGGGAGCACGTGCTGGACCCGCTCACCAGCCAGCAGGTGCATCAGCTGGTCGAGATCGGCGACGCCCTGCTCGAGCGCCTGGACCCCGGCGGGCGGATGACAGCCCTCTACCGCCGCGAAGCCAGGTAGGCGCCGCCGCGGCCGGTCAGCTGGTCGGCCGGCCGAGCCCCGCACCCATGTCGCCGAGGATGTCGAGCAAAGTGAGCTGGTTGACGAACTGGCGCACCGCTGGCGTCGGTGGGTGTGCTCGCGCTCGCCGGCGGCCACGGGATCGACGCGGGGTCGGTCCTGGGACGTGGTGACCCGTCGACCGCCGCTCAACGGTCGAGGGTCACCGCCGAGAAGCTCAATCCCGGTCCTGGCGCCGGGCTGCTGCCAGTCCCGCCAGGTAGCCGAAGACCAGTCCGAGCGAGATCGTGCCTCCGGCGCCTCCGTAGAACCCCTTCGTGGGGGCGCCACCTGCGTTGCCGGCGGCGTACAGGCCGGGAATGACGTTGCCCTCGGTGTCCAGTGCGCGTCCGAGGGCGTCGGTTCTCGGGCCACCCACGGTGCCGAGCGCGCTGGCTTCGACCTTGAGTGCGTAGTACGGCGCGGTGGTGATCGGCGCCAGCACGCTCGACCTCGGGCTCCTCAGCATGGGTCGGATGATCTTGGCCAGGGGACCGACCACGATGGAACGCACGCGGTCGGGGTCATTTCTCTTCGCAACCCGCCCCGCGAGCTTGCTCACGAGTGGACCGATGGCGGCGGCGATACGCATCCGGGCCTTGGCGGTGGCGGCCGGGAAGCGGGCGTCGGGTGAGTACTTGCCCAGCCGTGGATAGAAGGCGCCGAAGTAGCGGTCGAACATCGTGTCGCCGCGGTGGAACTGTGGGTCGCGTGCGCGTGCGGCCTCGGGGTTGAACCGGTCGACGGTGCGGAGCAGCCCGGCCTCGTCGACGCCGATCTCGGCTGCCAGCTCTGACAGCGTGTCCGCGCGGTGGAGATAGTCGGGCACCGGCCCGCCGGGTGGGGTGCCGAAGATCCCGAACTTCGTCCAGTAGTGGTGGTCGAAGACCAGCCACGCGGTGGCGTTCGGCATGGTGCCGGTCTCCGGGTCGACCTCGCGCATGATCTTGCCGAACTGGTCGTAGGCGAGCGCTTCGTTCGCGAAGCGCTCACCCTGGCTGTTCACCATGATGCTGTGCGGCAGTGCTCGCTCGCCCAGGAAGACGCGACTGAGCGGGCGGCCCTCCAGCTCTTCGCCGGGCAACTGGACCCCGGGCATCCACCAGGCGTCCTCCATGCCGGTCAGGTCAGCGCCGACCTCGTCGGCCAGTTGCACGGCGATGCCGTCATGGCCTTCGGGAGAGACCTGTGCGCCGAAGGGCGCGCCGAGGTAGGTCGTGGTGACCTCGGCCGAGCTCTCGAACCCGCCGCTGGCGAGCAGGACACCCTTCGTGGCGCGCACTGTGTGCTCGACGCCATCAGCCTGTACGACGATGCCGCGCACTCCCGACTCGTCGATGAGGAGTCGGGTTGCGGGGGTCTCGACACGTACGTCGACGCCGTTGCGCAGGCCAGCTTCGAGCAGGGCTCCGACCAGGGCCGGGCCGGCGAGCCAGACGTCGTCGATGCCGATTCCACCCAGCAACCAGAAGGGGAGTGGGTTCTTGGCCATGCCCGTCGTCAGGGCGGGCCGGACGAACTTCGCGGCATCTCCGAGTCCCTTGGGGGAGTACGGACCCGGGAACAGGGCCCGACCGACGGACGCGCCGTCGATGTCGGAGCGGTAGTCCGGCCAGATCGTCGGGATCCACCCGAAGGAGGTGTGCTCTTCGATGAACCTGGCGACGTGAGGTCCGGTGTCGAGGAACTTCTCCACCAGGTCGTGGTCGAGGATCTGGTCGCGTCCTTCGCCGTAGATGTAGCGCCGAGCCTGGTCCAGGTCGTCCTTCACGCCTAGGTCCTTGGTCGAGAAGCCGTGGTTGGGGATCCAGGCGGCACCCGCTGAGATCCCGGTGGCGCCGCCGACGATCTCGCGGGATTCCACGACGAGGACTCGTGCGCCCTCCTTGGCGGCGGTGAGTGCCGCCATCAGGCCTGCCCCGCCGGATCCGACGATGGCCACGTCCACCTCGTCCGGGATGCCCTCGTGGGAGACGTTCCCGATTGAGCCACGGCGCTGAGTCGAACCGATGGCCATGATGTCCGCGTTGCGTTCTTGGTTAGCGGTGGGCATTGCTGTTTCCTCCTGAAGTGCTGGTGGCGAGTTCCGTGTTCTGCGCGGTGGACGGGGAGTCGTTCTCGGCATCGGCTCCTAGCCGCGATCCGGCGGCCCGGTGCCCGATGTGGATGATGTCGGCCGCAAGAAGGGTGCCGACGACCAGAATCGTGAGGATGGCCAGGGCCATCGCGACGAACCCGACGACGTGCTCGGTGGGTGTCATGGGTTGACCTTTCTGTCCGGTGTTAATAACGTAACGCTACGTGTAGCGGAAGGTATTCCCAGCGAGAGGTGCTCCCATGCGAACTGGTCAATCCCTCGGCGACTCCACCGGTCGCGGTCCCGGACGGCCGCGTCGGGCGGAGACCGACCGGAGGATCCACGAGGCGGCCCTTCGCCTGCTCCGCACCGGGGGTCCAGCTGCCGTCACGGTTGAAGCGGTGGCGGCCGAGTCCGGGGTGGCCAAGACGACGATCTACCGTCGGTACGCCGATCGTGAGGCCGTGCTCCGCGCGGCGCTCGAGGTCGCGATCAGCGCGCCCGAGGAACCGTTGGGGAACACGCCACGGGAGAAGATCCGGTGGGCGCTGGACCAGACCTGGCACCAGATGGCCGAGGTGCTCGGCCGCGGTGGTGTGTCCGCGATCGTGGGGAACACCCAGCCGGGGTTCACCAAGCTGTTCCGCAGCGTGCTGACTCCCTACACCGGAGCCCTGGTTGACCTGATTCGCGCCGACATGGCCGCAGGCGAGCTACGACGCGACCTGGACCCGGACACGGTGGTCAGCCTGCTGATCGGCGCCTACCTGGGAGAACTGGTTCGTCGCGGCCGGGTCGACAAGGGATTCAGCGAGAGGTGTGTGGACCTCATGTGGGTGGCCATGAGCGGCGGGGGTGTCAGCGATCGCTGACGCGATCCCGTCCCGCTCAGGTGCGTTCCAATCCCGCAGGGACTCGAGAACCTCCCGTTGGAGAGGCTGCTGCCGCCTCGACTTCCCACGGCCCGAGGTCTGCCGGACGGGTCGCCAGTCGCTCAGATGTTGCTGTCGATCGCCTGCATGCCCTCGGGGAAATCGGCGGCCGACCCTGACTGATCGATGCCGGTCGTGTCGCACCTCAGGCCCAACGTGTAGGCCGCCATGGAGATCGAGCCAGCCGCGTGGCCCTCGACAAGTTGGTCAAGGGGTTCGCCGTCGGCAAGGCCGGCGATGTACAGCAAGGGGAGGTAGTGGTCGGGGGTCGGCACGGCTCTCGCAAAGTCCGGATGGCCGTCGAGCGTTGCTACCTCGTGGGGCGAGCTCTCCAGGGTCTCTCGCGCGACGTCATCGAACCGGAGGGCCCAGTCGTAGCCACTGTCGGGTTGCCGGTAGTCGACCGCACGAAGGTTGTGCACGACGTTTCCGCTGCCGACGATCAGGATGCCCTCGTCTCGTAGGGGTGCAAGCTTGCGTCCCAGCTCCAGATGGTGTTCGAAGTCCTTGAACGCGTTGAGCGAGAGCTGGACAACCGGAATTTGCGCGTCGGGGAAAGCGTGCAGCAGCACCGACCAGGTGCCGTGGTCGATGCCCCAACTGTCGATGTCCTGTCCCACCCAGGTGGGCTTGCAGACGTCTGCCACTTGCTCGGCGAGCTCCGGCGAGCCGGGCGCGGAGTACTGGATGTCGAACAGCTCCTGCGGGAAGCCGTAGAAGTCGTGGATCGTGCGCGGCCGCGGCATCGCTGTGACGGCGGTCGCATTCGTATACCAGTGCGCCGAGACCACCAAGATGGCGCGGGGCCGCGGAACCGACTCTCCGAAGGTCCGCCACGCCTCCGTGTAGCGGTTGCGGGTCAGGGCGTTCATCGGGTTGCCATGACCAAGGAACGCAGCTGGCATCCTGTTTTCGGTCACGGCCACCTCCCGATCGGGTCGAAACCCTCCACGAGCGACGATACGTCAAGCAAAGGTCGAGTCCGGGACAACGTGAGGGCGCGAGCGTAGTCGCGGCCGGCGAGGTGTCGACGGCCCCGAGCCGCGCCCGCCCAAGATCGGGTCGACTCAGGTAAACGGTCACTCGAGCTATTGAGCCCATCCGAACTTGGTCGTGCAATCGAGGCTGGTCCCTGGCAGGCCGTCCGTAGCATCGCGAATCGCGAGCGCTGCCTGGACAACGGCTGCGTGCGTGAGCGCCTGAGGGTAGTTGCCGAGATGGTGGTGGGTGCTGGGGTCCATTTCTTCTGCGAACAACCCGAGCGGGCTGGCCAGGGCCAGGATCTCCTCGAACAGGCCCGTCGCTTCGACCAATCGGCCGGTTCGCGCGAGGGCTTGCACGAGCCAGAAGGAACAGGGCAGGAACGCACCTTCATTGCCGGGAAGCCCGTCGGTCCCCGGTGGGTAGCGGTAGAGCAGGGGCCTGCCGGCGTCCAGGTTGCGGACGATGGCGTCGATTGTGTGGCGGACGCGTGGGGAGTCGGATGGTTCGAAGTCCAGCTGCGGCAGGACCAGGAGTGCGGCATCGGTGTCGGGGGAGCCGTAGCTGCGTGTGTACATGCGTCTCTCAGTACTGAAGCCACACCTGGTGATCTCCTCGTGGAGGGCGGCCCGCTCGGCGTCCCATCGCCGCGTGCGGGAGGCGCGGGTGTGGTGATGTGGAGCGATGCGCAACGCCCGGTCCAACGCGAGCCAGGCCATCAGTTTTGAGTGGACGTGGTGGGCGGCGTCGGCGCGCACCTCCCAGATTCCGGCATCGGGCTCGCGCCAGCTCTCCGCGACCCTGTCGGCGAATCCGGACATGGTGCGCCAGGTCTCGGAGTACAGATGGTGTCCGGCTCGAGTGAGAAGCCAGGCGGCGTCGAGGACCCAGCCGTATCCGTCGAGCTGATGCTGTCCGGAGGCCGCGTTGCCCCGGCGTACGGGGGCGCTCCCGGCGTAGCCCGGCCAGTCCTTCAGCTCCCGCTCGGGGGGCGGGTGCTTGCCATGGAGCGTGAAGAGCACGGGCAGCCGTGGACGATCGAGGCGTGTGGCGCTGAGCAGCCACGCCATGAATGCCCGCGCCTCATCTTGTTTGCCGACTCCCAGGAAGGCGCCGATGCCGATGCTGGCGTCGCGCGGCCAGGCGTATCGGTAGTCCCAGTTGCGTACGCCGCAGGGCTCCTCGGGGAGTGAGGTTGTCGGGGCGGCCACGGGGGCCCCGGATGGTGAATAGGTCAGCAACCGGAGGGTGAGCAGGCTACGAACAACTGCCCCGCGATGGGGCAAGCCCGGTGCGATGTCGCGACACCAGGCCTGCCAGCGCAGCTCATCGCGGTTGAGGGCGCGCCGGGCCGCGTCCGGGTCGACGTACACCAGTGGTTCCCGGTCGGCGACCGACATGGCGCTGAGGAAGGGGCGGTCCGGAGTGGTGGTGATGCGCATGGGAACCCCGGGTTCGATGGAGGTGACCGGGGTGGTCTGCAGGGCGATGGCAAGGGTGGGCCAGCTGCACACCAGCACATCGCCTCGGTGCTGGATCCGGGGTCGCCGGTGTCGGTCCCCGAGGCGGGGATCGAACATCACGGTGGCGTCCACGGGGCCGTCCGGAGCGCTCAGTCGTCGCACCAGCATCGTGGCCGGCATCAACTGACCGCGGACCTCGGTCACCATGCCTTCGGTGAGTGTGAGCCTGCCTGCGTCGGTCTTCCATGTCGTTTCCAAGGTGGCGGTGTCACGGCGGTAGTGGCGGCTCACGACATCGGCAGGGACGGCGGGGCCGAGACGAAAGCTGCCCGCAGCGCGGCCGCCGACGAGTCGACCGAAGACAGGCGGGCCGTCGAAGCGTGGGATACACATCCAGTCCACGGAACCGTCGGAGGAGACCAGTGCTGCGGTCCGGGTGTCGCCGAGCAGTCCGTAGTCCTCGATCGGGGCTGGGGAGGGCATCGTTCGCCGCCTCAGTGCGCCTCGAGGAGCAGGCCCAGGGCGATCCCGAAGGCGATATGGGCGGCGATCGTCACCAAGGGCGTCTGGGCGCCGTAGTTGAGTCCGAAGGGTCCGGGTGGCTCGAGCACCGCGGTGGAACGGAGTCCGCTCCGGGTCGAGGCCATCCGCGGGTGCACGCCGGCGAGCATCGGGATGATCACCGTCACGGCCACGAGACCATGGAGCAACCCGAGCGTCCCGCCGAGCCACCACGTTGCCTGGCCCAGGAGCACGAAACAGCCGGCATAACCCAGGGCGAAGCCTTGGCCCACAGCCAGGTGGACGAAGAAGCCCGCGGCCCGTGCTCGGTCGGGATCCGGAGTGAGCAGCGTGCCCAGGATCAGAGGCAGGTCGAGCCGGCTGAGACCGCCAAGCTGAGCGCCGATCATCAGGGCTGTCAAGGCGGTCGTGGCGAGAAACCCGAACACGGCCCACCCTGCCCAGTCCATCTCATGCGCCCGAGAGTGCGTGAGCCTTGGCGTCAAGGGCGTGGAGCACCTCGGCGAAGGACGCCTCGAACGTCGCGATGCCCTGTCTTTCCAGGGTGTGGCTCACGTCCTCCATGTCGATGCCGACTGTTCCCAGTGCCTTCATGACGCTCGCTGCCGCTGCGGTGCCGGTGTCGATGGTGCGCGCAATCGTGCCGTGGTCTTCGAACGCCTCGATGGTGCTTTCGGGCATGGTGTTGACGGTGTCGGGTCCTATGAGGCTGTCGACGTAGAGCGTGTCGGGGTACTCAGCGTTCTTGGTCGAGGTGGACGCCCATAGTGGTCGTTGCACACGAGCGCCTCGCTCGGCCAGCCGGGTCCATCGCGGGCCGGAGTGGGCGTCGCGGAACATCTGGTAGGCAAGTCTTGCCTGGGCCACCGCGGCCTGACCGCGTAGCTCGAGCGCCGAGTCCGTCCCGAGCGACTCAAGGCGTGAGTCGACCTCGCTGTCGACTCGGCTCACGAAGAAGGACGCCACACTGTGCACCGAGGCGAGATCGCCGCCGCGTTCGGCGAAGGCCTCCAGGCCCGAGAGATAGGCCTCCAGGACCTGGCGGTAGCGGGGGAGAGAGAAGATCAAGGTCACATTGGTGCTGTGGCCTTCCCCGATCAAGGTCTCAATGGCGGGCACGCCCTGGGAGGTGGCTGGGACCTTGACGAGCAGATTCGGCTGGCCTATGCCCTCGTGCAGGGCCCGCGCCGCCGTCACGCTCGCTTCGGTGTCGTGGGCGCACCTGGGCGACACCTCGATCGAGACGAACCCGTCGCCGCCGTCCCTCTCGAAAATCGGCCGAAAGATGCCTAGTGCGTCGACGACGTCGGCGACGATGAGATGCCAGTACGCAGCTTCGACGCTGTGACCAGAGGACACCAGAGTCTCGAACTGCGCGTCGTAGGCATCAGAGGCCATGATGGCCTTGGCCACGATGGTGGGATTCGCCGTCACCCCGCGCACCCCGGCCGCAGCCAGATGAGACAAGCTGCCGTCACGCAGCCCGGGGCGGGTCAGGTTGTCGAGCCAGGGGCTCTGGCCATGTTCGTCGAAGAGCTGCTCGAGCCGAGTCACAGCGTGTCCTGTCCTGAGGTTGCTGGCAGGCCCACCGGCAGCCTGTTCAGGGCTTGGGTGGCAGGTCCATTGAGTACGGCGCCGTCGACGTCGAAGCGCGATCCGTGGCAGCGGCAGTCCCAGCTGTGCTCGGCGTTGTTCCAGTGCAGTGGGCATCCCAGGTGGCTGCAGGTGAGCTCGACTGCGTGCAGCACGCCGTCCGCGTCGCGGTTGCCCCCAACGGTCTCCCGCTCGAGCTCGACGATGCCGCCCTGGTCCAACTCGAGATCCTCGATGGGAACGGGCTCGGGACGGTTGAGGCGGCCACCGAAGAGTTCGGTTCCGACCTTCAGGTTGTCCTTGATCAACCGGCCCACAGCCCTGGCATCGCCGATCCTCGAGGCGTCGAAGACGGACAGCCAGTCGTTCTCCCGAGCCGCCAGCAGATCCGCGAGCAGCATCGCGGCCGCGGTCCCGTTGCTGAGTCCCCACTTCTGGAAACCGGTGGCGACCAGCACCATAGGGCTCAGTGGGGAGCGGCCGACGTAGGGAATCTGGTCGGGAGTCGAGTAGTCCTGTGCCGACCAGCGATAGTCGAGTGACTTCACGGCGAAGGTCGAGCGCGCCCAGTCCTCCAGGTCGAGGTACTTCGACTCGGTGTCCTCGCCGTCCCCCACCTCGTGGCCGTTGCCGACGACGATCAGCCCGTCTTCTTGCCAGGGCCGCGTCGAGCGGGTGGGAGTATCAACCGAGATCGACATGCTTCGCGGGGCTTCGCCACTTAGCCGCAGCGCGAGTCCGTAGGAACGGTTGGGGCGGGTCTTGGCGAAGTACCCTCCGACCAGGCCGGGCGGAATCAAGGATGCGACCACGACCTGATCGGCATGGACATTGCCATGGGGCGTAGCGAGGTGGACGCTGCGGTCGCGTTGCTCCTCGATGCCGGTCACGCGGGTGGTCTCGTAGATGGGCCCGCCCCCGGCGATCAGGGCTTGAGCGAGTCCGCCGAGGTACTTGCTGGGATGAAAGTGGAACTGGTTGTCGAACCGCACCGCGGCTTCCACTTCGAACGGGAGGTCGACCTCGAACGTGAGACTCGCTGGCAGTCCAAGGAGCTTCGCCGCTTCCACCTCGCCCTCGATCCGCGCGCGCTCCCTGGGATCGGTGGTGTAGGCGAGTGCCACGGCGCGGGTCAGTTCGCAGTCGATGCCGAGCTCATCGGCCAGGCTGGCCACCTTCTCCACGCCTGCCTGGTTCGCCTCGGCGTAGCGTCGGGCGTTGGCCTCGCCGTGGCGCCGGACAAGGTCGGCGTAGATCACCGAGTGTTGCGAGGTGACCTTCCCGGTCGTGTGCCCGGTGGTTCCTCCGCCGATGCGCGCGCCCTCCAGGACTGCGACCCGTGCGCCGTCTCGTTGTGCCAGCAAGGCGGTCGTGAGTCCGACGAGCCCGCCCCCCACGACGGCCACGTCCACGTGCAGATCTGTGAGTAGCGGGTTGTACCGGGGTAGGTCCGCAGTTGCCAGCCAGACGCTTCGCCGCTCCATTGCCTTCAGCCTCTCTCTTCGGTTGCCAGGCGGCTCGCCTGACTCTCTGCCGAGCCTTCGCCGATGCAAGCGGTCGCGACGAATTCGAGCCACGCCGGGTCGCTGGAGCCGAGCCTGTCGACCTCTTCGCCCCCGTCGCAGCGCAGCAGTGCCACGCTCGCCCAGGCGGCATTGCTCTCCCAGACTCGCCATGTCCCGCCGGCCTCCTGCCAGCGGCGCAGCGCTTCGACGAGTTCGGCCGCCGAGTTCTCCTCGCCGCTCACTCAGCGCTCCTCGCCGCGCCCGCAGTGTCGCAAGCAGACGCATCGGAGGACCCGGACGTTGCCGACCATCCGGCCGGCTCGATGCCTCGGGCACACAGAGCCTGGAGCATCCCGACCTGGACCGCTCCCAGGCTGCCCCCACCGGAGACCACGAACGCGCGGGTCATGGCGGCTATGCCGGGGTCATCAGTGGGTGGGCCGGGTCCTGAAGGTGGTGCGGGTCCACCGGGGAACGACTGCGGATCAGGCTCTGGATGTCGTCCATGGAGTCCCAGGTGTTCACATGCATGCCGGCGAGCACCCGACCGTCGGCAACCCAGAAGGCCAGGAACGCGTTGGTGGCCGGGTCTCCTCGTAGAATCACCTCGGCAGACGTGTCATGCGGCACGTGGCCGGCGTACTCCAGGCCGACGTCGTACTGGTCGGAGAAGAAGTAGGGCACCGCGTCCTGGCTCACCTGCTCGCCCAGCATCGACCGGCCGGCGGCGAACCCGCCGTCGTGGGCGTTGGCCCAGTGCTCCACGCGCATCCGCTGCGCCAGGATCGGGTTGAACCAGTTGGCGACGTCGCCAGCGGCGAAGATGTCGGGTGCAGAGGTGCGCAACGCCGCATCGCACAGGACGCCGTTGTCGACATCGAGTCCTGCTTGCTCGGCCAGTGCGGTGTTCGGTGTGGCGCCGACGCCGACGACGACGGTGTCCGCAGGGATCCACTCGCCTGCGGTGGTGAGGACCCCGGTGACGGCGCGGTCTCTGGTGATGGCGCGTACGCCGCCTCCGAACCGGAAGCTGACGCCGTGTGCCTCATGGAGGTCGGTGAAGTAGCGGCCGACCTGTTCGCCGACGACTGCCTGGAGCGGTGTGTGTTGGGGTTCGATCACGGTGACCTCGCAGCCGTGACCACCAGCGGCCGCGCTGACCTCCAGGCCGATCCAGCCGGCGCCGACGATGACCACGGAACCACCCGCCTTCAGGCGGGCGCGCAGTGTTGTGGCCTGGTCGAGGGTGCGCAGGTACAGGACATTGGCCAGCTCGGCACCGGGCACCTCGAGGCGCCGTGCCGACGATCCCGTCGCGAGAAGCAACCGGTCCCAGGTGATCTGCGTGTCGTCGGCGAGGGTCACCGTGTGCCCCGACGCGTCGAGGTGCGTCGCCCTAGTGCCGAGGCGCACGTCGACGTGCCGTTCGGCGTACCAGTCCGGGGGATGGAGGAAGGCGGCTTCCTCAGGCTCGCCCCCGCCCAAGATTGCCTTCGACAGGGGTGGTCGGTCATAGGGGAGGTGCGGTTCGTCACTGACCAGGACCACCGGGCCGGTGTGTCCGCCGTCGCGGATCGCCTCGATCGCGCGGGCGGCCGCGAGTCCGCCCCCGACGATCACCAACGTCTCGTCGCCCATGTCATCGTCCCCTTGCCAGGCTGAAGAACTCTTGTCGGGAACGGGGGTCCTCGCGCAGCGCACCGTGCACCGCCGAGGTCAAGGTGCGAGCGCCGTTGGCTTGGACGCCGCGCAGTGACATGCACATGTGTTCGGCCTCGATGATGACGCCGACGCCCTTGGGTTCGAGGTGGTGCTGCAGCCAGTCAGCGACCTGCTGGGTCAGGCGCTCTTGGACTTGCAGGTCGCGTGCGAACAGCTCGACCACCCGGGCCAACTTGGACAACCCGAGGATGCGCTCGGCCGGCAGGTATGCGACGTGGGCGACTCCGTGGAAGGGCAGGAGGTGGTGCTCACACAGCGAGTGCAGGGGGATGTCGCGGGCGAGGACGAGCTCGTCGTACCTCTCGTCGTTGGGGAATGTGGTGAGGTCGAACTCGCGGGGGGTCAGCATCTCGGTGAACGCCGTGGCCACGCGTCGCGGGGTGTCGGCCAGGTGAGGGTTGTCCGGGTCCTTGCCGAGTGCCCGCAGGAGGTCGGTGACGGCGCGTCCGGCGGCATGCTGGTCGACGTGGGTGCGGTTGTGGACGACGCGCAGCTTCGCGACCTTCGGGGTGCTCATGTGTGTGCCCTGGCGAGACGGGCCAGCGCCACGGCGCCCACCAGGAGGCCGAAGTCGCGCAGGGCGATGTCGTAGTAGCCCGACAGGGTGAGCAGGTTGAGGATGATGCCGCCGAGCCAGGCGGCGACCAGCCAGCCTCCGAAGCGGGGAATCAGCGCGACCACGATGCCGGCGAGGATCTCGACGACCCCGACCGCGTACATGGCCTCGGTGGCGGTACCGGGGACGATGTCGTTGATCCAGGGGGCCAAGTAGATGTCCCACTCGACGAGCAGGTTGGTGAACTTGTCCAGGCCGAACACGATCGGGGCGATCGAGAACACGGTGCGCAGCATGAAGAAGGCCTGATAGCTCGGGTCGGAGACCTTAGGGACGCGGGACCTGGTGGATGACCCGAAGTCGGCGGGGGCAGTAGCCATGGCAGAAACCTTCCCTTCTAAAATTATGATTCCTTCATATTAGAACGCGCGATCACTAGTGTCAATCAGTCTTTGCTTTAGATTGGGTGCATGAACGACCGAACGGCTGACCCGATCACCAGCCTCGCTGCGCTGGACGAGCCAACGCGCCGTCGGCTCTATGACTACGTCGTCCAGGCCCGGGAACCCGTCGGTCGTGACGAGGCATCGGCTGCAGTGGGCATCCCCCGGCCGACCGCGGCGTTCCACCTAGATCGGCTGGCCGAGGAAGGCTTGCTCGACGTCGTGCACCAGCGACTCACGGGTCGTACCGGTCCCGGCGCGGGACGTCCGTCCAAGCTCTACCTCCGCTCCGGGCGCCAGTTCGATGTGTCGCTTCCTCAGCGGCGCTACGACCTCGCCGGCGAGCTGCTCGCGGCAGCCGTCGAAGAGGCCGAGGCGACCGGAGTGCCGGTGCGTGATGCCCTCGGCAGTAAGGCGCGCGAACTGGGCCGCCGGATTGGTGAGGCACGTAGCGGCGACGACCTGGTGGAAGTCCTGGAGGAGCACGGATTCGAGCCGCGAACAGACGCAGGGACGATCAGGTTGGGCAACTGCCCCTTCCACGAGCTGGCCCAGCGGCACACCCAGCTCGTCTGCGGCATGAACCAGCACCTCGTCGACGGGCTCATCGACGGCATCGCGAGCACGACATACACCGCCGAGCTGCAACCGAGTCCCGGCAACTGCTGCGTGGTGCTCGTGCCTCATCGAGCCCGGCCATGAGGGGTGGTCTGGCGGGTCGTCCTGCCGATTCAGCGGGGACCGTCGGCGAGCCCGAGCACGCCGACGGCCCCAGACAAGGCAGTGCGTCTCCTCCTGGCTACTTCTGGCCTTGTCGGTGAACTGAGCGACCAGCCCGCTGCTGAGGATGTCGACTAGCTCCAGCATGTGGGCCTCCGCTACTCCGCTGGCCTGGATGGAGTTGGCGTACCTGCCCTGGAGGTGCGCTGTGGCGTACGCGAGCGTCTGGTCGATGTGGCCCTTCATCATCTGTCGCATCTCGACCTTCGCCCATGCCGGGGCCGCCGTGGCCAGGAAGTCGGTGATGTCCCTGGCGTTGCGGCACCAGGCGGCTACGGACTTGTTCAGCGCGGCGGTGTCTCTGGCCTTCGCGGCGGTCTGTCCCTCCGACGTGTGCGTATGCGCCCGTGCGATCGGTGCCAGATCCGCGGCGCTGGCCGAGCTCCGTGGCTCCGCGTCAGGGGAACAGGCAGCCGGGCCAGTCCCCATCAGTGCCGCGCTCATCGCTCTGTGCCGGCTGCGAAGTGCCCCATACGTCCACGGTGGCGCAGGAACTCGTGGCAGTCACCGCCTCTGTCCGGCCGTCAACTGCGGGCCGTCCTTGCCGAACAACCGCCATCTCGTGATCCCAGGCGATTCAAGGGAAGGCGCCGTTCGGGACTCTCGCCGTCAGCAGTCGTTGCGGTCATTCGGAGAACATCCTGAAGCGCTGTCATCGATGTGGTGCGGTGTCGCTCGAGGAGCTCGAGGCTCCCACGCGCCTCAGCGCTACGACATCTCAGAGCCATGGCGGCCCGGGGTCGGCTGACACTGTTGACGGCGACGCGAGACGTCGAGGAGATTCAGGCGGCAGTAATCGCGGGGCTGCTGCGCCGCTGACCCAGGGCGATCTCACCGGCTTGTCTGGTTGCCGGGTCCCGGCAACCTACCTCGTCCGAGAGTCGCCGGTCTCGGCTCTCCCAATGCGTCCGGCCCGTCCGCACAGTTGCCCATAGGCGGTTAGCCCCCGGGGCGCGCATCCGGGACGACCCGACGGCGAAGACGGACCGCCCCATGTCCTGTTCCGGGACGCATTGGGCCATCGAAACGGAGACCGCAATGAATTTCCTACTTGTCACTCTCGTGGTTCTTGCGGGGCTGCTGGCCGTTGCCGCCGCGAGCACTCGCGTGGTCAAGCAGTACGAACGCGGAGTGATCTATCGCTTCGGACGAGTGCTTCGCAATCCCGTGCCGCCAGGTCTTCTCCTCATCGTCCCGCTCGTCGACCGCCTTCAGAAGGTCAACATGCAGATCGTGACGATGCCGGTCCCGGCGCAAGACGGAATCACTCGCGACAACGTCACGGTTCGAGTCGATGCCGTGGTTTATTTCCGCGTGATGGACCCCATTCGCGCTGGAGTGGATGTGCAGGACTACCTGTCGGCCATCGGGCAAGTCGCCCAGACCTCACTCCGGTCGATCATCGGCAAGAGCGATCTGGACGACCTGTTATGTGACCGGGAGAAGCTCAACCAGGGCATGGAGCTGATGATCGACAGTCCCGCTGCCGGGTGGGGCGTCCACATCGAGCGTGTGGAGGTCAAGGACGTCGCGCTGCCAGAGTCGATGAAGCGCTCCATGTCGCGGCAGGCCGAGGCCGAACGCGAGCGCCGAGCCAGAGTCATCACCGCCGACGGCGAGCTGCAGGCCTCTGAACAGCTCGCGCAGGCGGCCGAGGTCATGACCGAGCATCCAGCCGCACTGCAGCTACGGCTTCTCCAGACCGTGGTCGAGGTGGCTGCCGAGAAGAACTCCACCCTCGTCCTGCCGTTCCCCGTCGAACTGCTCCGCTTCCTCGAGCGGGTAACCCCATCTGAGCAGCCGCCTGCGGCGGCCCGCAGCAGCGCCGCCGAGGCCACCCCAGCGGGGATCCTCGACCACTCCACAGTCACCCCGGAACACGCTCCTCCACGCGTGCCCGTGTATTCCGACGTGAGGGCCGCTGCTCACGGGGTCCAGCCCGGCCAGTGTGGCTGACAGGGTGGTCCGGGGGCCCTGAAAGGTCGACCGTCCACTGTGCTCCTCACCTTGGACCCTCAAACGCCGGATGCCGGGGTGTTTGCCGGGGCCCGGCAGCCTGTCGTCTACTGGTAGCCCTAAAGCTGAGCGAGGCGATGGGATGAGCAACACCGGAGCCAGCAACCGTGACCGGAGCGCCGGGCGGGGGAACACCCCGGGCACCGACGCAGACTGGCTGAGCCTGGCTGCCGAGGGTGCAAGCAACGACGCTGGCGGCGTCCCGGTCGCACTTCTGGGCGACTACCTGCCCATGCTCGCCGATGCGGCCACGCACGGCCGGTTTCCCGGGCGCAACGAGATCGAAGCAGTACGCCGCCAGGGCCGAAGCGCTGCCGAGCAAGGAGTCCCCGTCGGGCGAGGCGTCGATCTGTACCTGTCGGCAGCCCGCCGCGTGTGGAGCGGGCTCCCCGCGGTGGTTCGTGAGCGGGACCGATCGGCGGTGCGGGCGGCTGCGGAGGCGGTCCTGCAGGTCGTGGACGACGCCGTCGCGGCTTTCGCCGAGGGTCACGCCGAGGCCGGTCGCGAGATGGTTCGCCGGGAGGAGACCCTGCGACGCGAGCTCGTCGAGGACCTGCTGCGCGGTGACGCCCATCTCAGCGACCTCGTGGAACGCGCGGAGCCCTTCGGCCTTGACTTGACCCGCGCCCACCAAGTCGCCCTTGCACAGCCGGGGAAGCGGCTCCCGTCGATCGCAGCCGCGACCACCTCGCTGGAGAGAGTCGTCTTGGACCGTTTCGGCGACCGCGACGTCCTGGTCGCAACTAAGGAAGGATGGGTTGTCGTCATCGCTCTGGCCGATGCGATGGGCGCCCCCCCGACGTCCGGCGGGTTGGGGACGACCGGTGATCTCGGCAAGATCGTGTATGGCGAGCTCAGCCGGCTCAAGCGGGGGCGACCCTGGCGCGTGGCGGTGGGTCGAGCGCATCCCGGGGCCTACGGCATCGCCCGCTCGTATGAGGAGGCTCGTGAGGGCCTCACCATGGCCACCCGCATGCAGCTGGACAGGCCGATCGTCGAGACCCGAGACCTGCTGACCTACCGAGTTCTCGCACGAGACCAGCCCGCCCTGGTCGATCTGGTGCACTCGGTGCTGAGCCCGCTGCACAACGCTCGCGGAGGCGCCCTGCCGCTCCTGGACACCCTGTCGGCGTATTTCGACTGCGGCTGCGTCGCGACCACGACGGCTATGAGGCTTCACCTCTCGGTCCGGGCAGTGACCTATCGCCTCGATCGTGTTATGGCACTCACGGGGTTTGATGCACTCGATCCAGCGCATCGCTTCACCCTTCAGGCTGCGGTGCTCGGCGCAAGGCTTCTCGGTTGGCCTGAACGGCCGCTGCCTGAGGCATCGACGCCCGTGTCGACCTGACTGTCTCGCGTCGGACGATCCGGGGTCTGTGCATGGAGGTAGTACGGCGGTAGCCGTGGTATCGCCGTCGCTGACCGATGCGCAGATTGTCGGAGTCCCGCGGGGACTGCATCGAGGAGTTGGCCGTGCCCGGTTGCCGGTCTTCGGCAACGACCCCTGACGTAGCTTGACCGAGGCGCCGCCTATCCAACGACTCGCCGGCCCGACAGAGTTGACGTCACTCCAAGAGGGTCATCACCGCACCCTTCCTCGGCCGTCGCACAAGAGATGGAGTCCACCGGCATGCCAGCTTCGAGCAGCGGCACCGCCCCGGATCCAACGCTCCCTTTGCACTCACGCAGCTGCGAAGGGTCGGGCGCTGGTTCCTCCGATCACCCCGCCCGGAAGAACCAGCGCTCATCGAGCTCGACCAGCCTGGGCGCGTCCCGGCAGCCTCCGGCGCGGGGCAAGCGCTTTCGGTCGTCGAATGCATTGCCTGCCGGCTTCGTCAAGGAGGCTCGGAGGATGCTGAGTGAGCAACGAGCATTCCGCATGGACCAGCTGAGTCGGCTGCATGACGCGCCCGCGGCGTCGTCCGACGCGGCTCGAGACGAGATCGATGCGGCGTTGCGAGAAGCCGCCCAAGCGGTCCTGACCTTGATCAACGCAGCGCTGCGCAGGATCGAACAGGGCAGCTACGGACGCTGTCAGGGATGCGGCGCAATCATGTCCCGGGACAGGTTGGCAGCGCTGCCTATGTCGATCTGGTGCGGGTCGTGTCAGCTAGCCCAGGAGAAGGCGGCGTCGAAACAGCGCCACGCCCTGAGCCACTGTGGTGAGCGTGCCCGTGACCTCTGAGGTCAACACATGTGGCGACACCTCAGCGTGTGCTGGTCCTCGCCCGCAGGTCGCAAGCCGGCCGGGCAGGTGGGGGTGACGGGCCTGGGCGGGACCCGTAGGTGTCGGCCGGGGCGAAGCGTGCGGCGTCGGCGGCGGCCGGCCGCGCTGCCACCACTCTACTACTCATAGATCTTGACTTTAGAAGGTGGCGGTGGTCGGCTGTGGATATGAGCCTTGTCGCACTCAGCCTCGCTCGGCGGAGAAGTACGCCGCACACCGTGCTCGCGCGGCGGAGCCCGGTTGGCATCGCCGACGTATTGCCTCCGGGCGGGAAGTGGTCACCTTGCCAACCTTTCCTGGAGCGGTCTCGCGTCAGCGGGGCCCTGCGCCATGCGCGTCCACTACCCGAATCGCTCGGCGACGACCGGCCGTTCGCACCTGCCGACCGTGCCCGCGGGCAAGGCCGGCGACGAGATTCCTGGTGCTTCGCGAGTGAAAGTCGAACCGGCAGGCGACCACCCGCCGGAGAGACCCCCGTGACCACCCCGACTCACACCGCGCAGCCAGACCTGAGCGGAAGGAAGGGCTGAGATGCCCACCGTGGTCGTCACGGGGGCCAGCGCAGGCGTGGGCCGGGCAGTGGTCCGGGCCTTCGCCGAACGGGGCGCCGACGTGGCGCTACTTGCCCGAGGCCGCGACGGTCTGGAGTCGGCGGCCAAGGAGGTCGAGGCCCTTGGTCGGCGGGCGCTCGTCATCCCCCTTGACGTCGCCGACGCCGACGCGGTCGAGGCGGCTGCTGCAACGACCGAAACCCACTTGGGCCTCATCGACGTCTGGGTTAACAACGCCATGGTGTCGGTCTTCTCACCGGTCCAGGACCTGACGGCGGCAGAAGCCCGTCGGGTCACCGAAGTCACCTACCTCGGCTACGTGCACGGCACCCTCTCCGCGCTGCGCCGGATGCGGCCCCGCGACCATGGCACGATCGTGCAGGTCGGCTCGGCCCTTGCCCACCGGGCGATCCCACTGCAAGCGGCCTACTGCGGCGCCAAGCACGCCGTCGAAGGGTTCACCGAGTCCCTGCGCTGCGAACTGTTGCACGACCACTCCCGGGTGCGCGTGACCATGGTGCAACTCCCGGCGCTCAACACCCCGCAGTTCTCGTGGGTCCGCACCCGGCTCCCGGGCCATCCTCAACCCGTGCCACCGATCTACCAGCCCGAGGTCGCAGCCGAGGCCGTGCTGTGGGCCGCGGAGCACGCACCCAAGGAGCTGAGCGTCGGAAGATCCACAGTGCTCGCACTGACCGCCAACCGCATCAGCGCGGGACTGATCGACCACTACTTGGCACGCACCGGCTATGACAGCCAGCAACTGGCCGAACCAGTCGACCCGGAGCGTCGCGACAACCTGTGGAATCCCAGCGTAGGGGACCCTGGTGCCCACGGCCGCTTCGACGATCGGGCCCTGAGCTCGAGCTGGCAGTTCACAGCACGTAAGGCCGCGGGTGTCCTTGCCACTTCACTTGTCGCCGCCCCCACTAGGAGGCGGCCGGATCGACGAAGAAGATCGCGTCCGAGCTCCGATTGACAGTCGCCGCGAGCTCTACGTGACGTCCCAGCTGTCGGCGGTGGTGGCGTACCACGGTCCGCCCCTCACCGCCGACCATGATGGGCTCTGCTCCTCCCCGCCGGCCGTGACGGGCTCTGCTCCTCCCCAGGTCAGTTCGATGAACGGCCCCGCGGGTCTCGAGATGCGGCCTGGCCCCTCTGGGGGTGGTGGGTAGCCCATGCGGATGGTTCTCCGTGCATTGCCCGGCACGGCCGTGCCGGAGCGTCCACACTGATGGAGAATCTCGGGCTCAGTTGTCGTGCCCGAAGTCAGAACGGGCAGGTGAGCCTGATGGATGACAAGTTCGATGTTGACTTGGTTGACCACGCCTTGCTGGAGGAAGTCGAATGGACCGCCGAGTTGATCGTGGCCGCCAGCATGTCTGATGCGCGTCTGTCGCGGGATGAGGTAGATCGGATCCTCGGGGTTACGTCACCCCACCCGGTCGTACGTCGTCGTTCGGGGTAACGAGCGCGACCTCTGAACACAGCCAGTCGGGCGTTGGCCGCCAACCTCCGCCCTTGCCCTGACCAGTTGGTCCGCGGTGAGTACTGCCATCTCAAGAAGCCGTGCAGCACCCCCGAGCATTCTCGTGGCGGGACCTCGACGTTCGCACTGCCTGCCGAGCAGCATGCCCAGGCAGAACGCCCGCTGAGGAGACTCAGGCCCCGTCGAAGCGGAAGCCGACGCCGCGGACGGTGCGGATCCATGAGGTCGTCGAGTGCAGGCGCAGCTTGCGGCGGAGGTTGGCCACGTGCACGTCGACGACGTGGCTGTCGCCGGTGAACTCGGTGTCCCACACCTCGCGGAGCAGCTCACCGCGCGGCACGACGGTGCCCGAGCGGGCGGCCAGGTGGCAGAGCAGGTCGTACTCGGTGCGGGTCAGGTCGACCACGTCGCCGTCGATGGTGACGAGGTGGGCGTTCCGGTCGACGAGGAGGCCGGCGCCGCCGTCGATCACGGCGGGGCTGGCGGGCGAGGCCGCCCGGGTCTGGTCGGGGGCCCCGCGGGGGCGGCGGAAGAGGGCCGCGACGCGGGCCGTCAGCTCGCGGGGGGAGAACGGCTTGGCGATGTAGTCGTCGGCACCGACTTCGAGGCCGATCAGGACGTCGATCTCCTGGGCGCGGGCGGTGAGCATCACGACGTAGCAGTCGCTGGTGTCACGGATCCGGCGGCACACCTCGACGCCGTCCATGCCGGGCAGGGAGAGGTCCAGGGGCCCACAAGCAGCGTTCCCCGAGACACAACCGCTGGCCCAGTCAAGTGTCAGTGACCGCCAGCGGCACGGTATCTGCCGTTCGCACGAACGCGAGCGCTCGAGGGCTATCAGCTCACTGAGGGCCGGGGGGTCGCAGGACGTCAGAGCGCTGAGATCCTCGGCGGGCCGCCGTGACAACCATGCGTGACAGGGTCAACCGCGACACGCATTGCGTAGGGCCTAGCAGATGGTGTCGGCCTTCGATGAGCGTGACTTCGTGTTACGGGGGGACGTCGGGTTCTCGCGAGAGCAGGAGGGTGACGGTGGTGCCTGCATGAGACTCGGCGATGTCCAGGCCACCGTCGTGAGCAAGGGCTACTGTCTGGGCGAGGAGCATTCCCAGACCGTGGGGGTTGGCCGTCGAGTCGCCGCGAAAGTTCGTGAGTTTGGCGTTGACGGAGGGGGCCTGGGGTGTCCCAGCCGGGGAGAGGGATACACGGACCGTGTCGCCGTCCTCGGTGACGTGGACGGCCACACCGGTGTCAGATGTCGAGTCGCGCACGGCATCGATGAGGGCGGCGATGGCGCGGCGGACCCACAGCGGGTCGGCGCTGGCGGGCACGTAATCTGTCGGGCCGGTGAAGAGTTGAACCCTGATGTCCGGGTGGACGGCACAGGCCTGGGTGATCGCGCGTTCTGCAACGTCGATCAGGTCGATGGGCTCTAGGGTCGGATCAGTGGCGTGAGCCAGGTCGCTCGCGTGTGACAGTGCTGTGAGCGCCTCGGTGAGCGAGTCGACGCCGCTCTTGATGGCAGGAAGTGCTCGGCGCGCCGGTGCCGGGAGATGGTCAGCGTCAGCCTCCAAGAGTTCGACGTGTCCTCGGATCACCGTGAGTGGTGTGCGAATCTGATGATTGGCGATCGCGGCAAGCCTGACTGAGACATCCCGCATCTGGTTCATCCGCTGTCGATGGCGAGCCGCTCGGATCTTGTGACCCGCGGCTGAGTCGTCGTCCTCGGTGGCCTCGGTGACCTGGGTGACCAGGACCAGAGCAGCAGTGATGCGGCTGCCTTGGCGCAGGGGAGTCGTGGTGCAGTGCAGGTGCCGCACCGGCTCGCCGGGCCGGCGCATAGTGATGGGCGCATCGACGACGATCTCGCCGGCAAGTGCTCGGGCGAGGGGCACCTCGCCTGGGGTGAGGGGAGAGGCGCCGGAGGCGTCGGAGAGACGGTAGGCCGACGCCCAGGTGTCTTGGGAGGAGTGCACGGCTGGGCCGACCATCGACTCGAGGGCGGAGTTGAACCTCAGCAGCCGACCGTTGCTGTCGCAGACCGCGACGCCGACGTGGCGCTGCTCGAAGAGCGCCTCCACCAGCGCGTCTCCCGAGACGTCCATAGATTCCCCCGTTGTCGTGGACTCCCACGAATCTAGAGTCTTCTGTACCCCGCTCGGTGCTCGTTGACACGACGCCGTCATGGTGTGCAATCGGGTGGTCTACACAGTGGTGGTCGGATCGGGGCCGCTGCGCCACAACTGCGGCGCGGGAGGGCGCTGGCCTGGATGACGCGTAGCTGTTTCGTCCCCGCTGGGCTCCAACCCCTACCCGAGAGCCGATGGCGGCGATGCTCGAACCTGAGGTCATGGCGACGCTGCGGTTTCCAGCTTCGAGCCTGGTCCAGAGCTGTGCCGTTTCTGCCGGGTTTTGTGACCAGAGCTGACCGCTTCAGTCACAATCGGTGGATGGATGCCCGGCAGGCTGAGCTGCTTCGGTCGATCGACCCGGCGACGTTGGGTCGGCGGGTGCGTGCTGCCCGGGTGGCGGGGGGGCTGACCCAGACCGAGCTGGCGGGCTCGGAGGTTTCGG
>NZ_QDGZ01000009.1 GCF_003076135.1 Nocardioides gansuensis
ACCAGCACCGGATCGAAGCGACTGGCGGGGTTTCGGGACGCCCTCGCGCGTCGCGGCATCGCGCCGCATCCCGACCCCGTCGCACGGATCCCCTTCTCGATCGCCAACGGGGCACGGGCCACCGAGGCCGAGCAGCTCATCAGCTTGAGGCCTCCCAGCTCTGAACACCGCCTGAGACTTCGAGCACCGAAACCGGAAGGACCACACCTTGCACTTCGAGACCCTCAAATGGGACGTCGACGAGAACGGCATCCTGACTCTGACCCTGTACCGCCCCGAACAACTCAACGCGTTCTCAGTGACGATGGCGCACGAGTTGGAGCAGGCGTTCCGGACCGTGCGTGCCGACGACTCGGTCCGGGCAGTCATCGTGACCGGCGAAGGGCGCGCCTTCTGCGCCGGCATGGATCTTTCAGCCGACGGGAACGTCTTCGGGCTCGACGAGGCGCTGAACCCGACCGCGGAAAACCTGCGGGACCGTCTGACCGAGGCACCGATCCAGGACGGGGTGCGCGACGCAGGCGGGAAGGTAACTCTGGCCATCTTCGACTGCGACAAGCCCGTGATTGCAGCTATCAACGGCGCCGCAGTGGGTATCGGTGCCACCATGACGCTTGCCATGGACATCCGCTTGGCGTCGACCCAGGCACGCATCGGGTTCGTGTTCGGGCGGCTCGGCATCGTCCCGGAGGCGGCATCTTCGTTCTTCCTGCCTCGCATCGTCGGCATCCAGAACGCGCTCGAGCTCGTGTACGCCGCAGACATCCTTCAGGCCGAGCGAGCACACGAGGTCGGTCTCGTCCGTTCGGTGCACGAACCTGACGACCTGCTGCCCGAGGCTCACCGACTGGCGTTGTCGTTCGTTCAGGGCCGCTCTAGTGCTGCCCTGGCGATGGCGCGTCGACTCCTGTACGCCGGCGTCGGATCTTCGCACCCCCTTGAGGCACATCGTCGCGACAGCCTCGCGATGTGGCACGCCTCGGTCGGCGACGGCAAGGAAGGTGTCGCGGCATTCCTGGAAAAACGCGACCCTGTGTTCACTGGAACGGTCAGGGACGTCCCCGAGCTCGGCTGAACCTCACCAAG
The DNA here is from genome assembly GCF_003076135.1 of Nocardioides gansuensis. Taxonomy (GTDB): domain Bacteria; phylum Actinomycetota; class Actinomycetes; order Propionibacteriales; family Nocardioidaceae; genus Nocardioides; species Nocardioides gansuensis. Next base: position 1,087 of record NZ_QDGZ01000009.1, read on the forward strand.
CGCAACGTCTGGTTAATGGATGGGGGCCTACAGTTGTCGCTCACCACTGATTGACCGGCACGCGCTTCTGGTTGAGGGCGGCGCGCCACCGAGATGGGCGCTGATGAGCATCAGATCCGGGAATCGGCGGAGCAACCGGGCGATACCGTCGGGCCTAGGCGTCGTCGGGCAGCGGATCGTTGGGGTCGTAGTCACCGACCTGGACGTGGGCCTTGAAAAGTCGAGCACCGGCGTCGATCGCCCGGCGGCCCTCCTTACCGGCTCCCGGCTCCGGAAACAGGGTGGCCGAGGGAAGGCAGTCCGGGGTGCTGCGGCGAAGGTCGCACACAGTCGTTGAGCAAGTACACCATCCCCGGCTTGTGGGGATAGACGAGCGAGGTGAAGGCGCCGACGCCGAATCCGCAAAGGATCCGGACGCGCTCGGCCCCGTGGACGCGGTAAGCGACCGGCCACGCACGCCGCCCTGCCAGCGGGCCCACCTGATGGAGGTAGGCCCAGACCTTGGCCAGATCCGTTCGGGCAGGAAGCGGGTGTGGATGTCGATCAATACGCACAGAACCCAGCCCATGCCACCGGGCCCGCACCTGCTCGGCTTCGTCGTCGAGGAGGAGCACCTCACCTCGGTCCACGACGCCGCCGACCGCGTGGCTCACGAAGGGCGGCGCTCGACGAGCACACTCTGGTCGACGCGGCCGACCGGACCCGTGGCCGAGTGGAGAACCGCGCTGCTGGTAGCGATGCCGTCGGTGCCGACCGAGGTCTCGGCCTCGACCCCGAACCAACGCCCGGCCGGCGGTTGGTGCAGGTGCACGGTGAGGTCGGTGTTGAGGAACAGGAAGTGGTGGGGATCCAGTCGGGCACCCACACCGTTCGCCGTGTCCGCGACCGCGAGGAGCCGCTCCAAGGGCGTCGGCTCCTCACCCTCGACGAGCTGACAGGTGAGGTCGGCCCACAAGAGGGTCGGCTCGCCAGGCGCGTGGCCTTGGTGGGAGACCCGCCAGTCGAGGGCCCCGCCGAAACCTCCCTGTCGCCAGGAGACCGGGAGGACGTAGTCGAGCAGTCCCGCCGTCTCGGGAGCGGGCAACGGGCGCGACGGCGCCGCATCCCGGTTGACGTCCGCCGTGTCCTGGGTCGCGAGGCGCCAGGCGGATCCACTGGCGACCCGTCGCCATCCCCCCTCCGGCATCTGCGCCTCAAGCTCGGCGCCGAGCAGCTGGATGCGTCGACCGGGCCGCAGCACGCGGGTGCTGACCCGCACGTCGGCGATCGGCACCGGGCCGAGCAGCTCGACGGTGATCCGAGCAAGCCGGGTGTCGGGGCGCTGCTCGCAGCGGTCGAGGGCGCGACCGAGCAAGGAGGCGATCGCGCCGCCGTGCTGCATCGGCCCCCAAGGCCCCTCCACACGGTCGGTGGACTCGAAGGTCTCCACCGAGGTGGCCACATCGGCGTCGACGTCAGGCAGGCCCGCGGGCAGGGGCCGGTAGAACGGAACGTCTCCCATACGCGGTTCCTCGCTGTCCTTCGTTGTCAGGCCGCCCTTGGCCAGAGCGACGAGGTCGGCGTAGCGGAACATCTGCCCGCCGGCACCCCAGGTGCCGTCGGCATGCTCGTGGATGAGCACCCAGACGCGCTCCATGGGATGGTCCAGCGGTCACGAGACACACGACCTCCGTCGTCATCGGCCGGGCACTCCGTGGCGGCGCGTCCGTACAGGTGTCGGGCGGGTTCCGCCTATGTCGTGACGCCACCCCCCTACGTTCGTTGTGACCTACACCACGTCACGGTCCGAGAGCTGCTCGTGATGGTTCGCCCTCCGGACCGCTCCCCGTGGGCGATCGTGCAGCGGCGACGATGACGGCTTCAGACATGGCAGCCCCCTCGCAGGTCGAGAGGCAGGTTCAGAGGCCGAGGTCGCGGCCGATGAGTTCCTTCATGATTTCGTTGGAGCCGGCCCAGATCTTCGAGACGCGGGCGTCACGCCAGGCGCGCGCGACGCGGTACTCGTTCATGAAGCCGTAGCCGCCGTGCAGCTGCACGCAGTGGTCAAGGATTTCGTTCTGGACCTGGGAGGTCCACCACTTGGCCTTGGCGGCGTCCACCGCGGTGAGCTGCTTCCTGGTGTGCGCAAGCACGCACTGGTCGACGTAGGCCTGCGTCACGTCGGCCTGAGTGAAGAGCTCGGCCAGCAGGAACTTGTTGTGCTGGAAGGAACCGATGCCCTGGCCGAAGGCCTTGCGGTCCTTGGTGTACTGCAGCGTCTCGAGGAGGATCTGCTGCGCGTGGGCGAGGTTGGAGATCGCACAGCCGAGCCGCTCCTGAGGCAGGTTCTGCATCATGTGGATGAAGCCGTGGTCGACCTCCCCGATGATGTCGTCGTCGGTGAGCCGGACCCCTTCGAAGAACAACTCGGCTGTGTCGGCCTCGTCCTGACCGACCTTGTCGAGCTTGCGACCGCGCGAGAACCCGGCGGCGGCGGTCTCGACGCCGAAGAGCGTGATGCCCTTGGCCCTCTTCTCCGGCGCCGTGCGGGCCGCGACCACCACGAGGTCGGCGGAGTAGCCGTTGGTGATGAACGTCTTGGAGCCGTTGAGGACCCACCCGTCGCCGTCGCGCACCGCGGAGGTTTTGAGCGCGGCCAGGTCGGAGCCACCGGAGGGCTCGGTCATGCCGATGGCGGTGAGCAGCTCTCCAGACGCCACCCCCGGCAGCCAGCGCCGCCGCTGCTCCTCGGTGGTCAGCTCGACGAGGTACGGCGCCACGATGTCGGCGTGGATGCCCACGCACGAGGAAAGCGCCGCGTTGACCTTCGACAGCTCCTCCATCAGCACCGCGTTAAACCTGTAGTCACCCGCTCCAGAGCCGCCGTACTCCTCAGGCACCTCGAGGCCGAGGAAGCCCTGTTTGCCCGCCTCGAGCCAGAACTCCCGCGGCAGCGCCTTGTCGGCGGCGTGCTGCTCGACGTGCGGGACGACCGAGCGGTCGAGGAACTGACGGATCGAGGCGCGGAACGCCTCATGGTCCTCGTCGTAGACCCTCCGCCGCATCAGCGTCCCCTGATGACTAAGCGCATGCTTTGTATGGGCATGCGCTTAGGTAACCTCAGTGATTCGAAGACGTCAATGCACTTGTCGAGAGGTTCCTGATGGCGTCGGTCACAAGCAGCAGCGCGCACGCCCGGGAGTAGGGGCGACTAACACGCACTCGGCTGTTCGCGGCGTACGTCGAGCTGGCGCGGCTTCGCTGGGAGCTGCACCGGTAAAGGAATGACACAGAAGCGAGCCGAAAAGTGACAGTCACACCGTGGGCTGCTCCACCCGCGAGACCACTCCAGCGTGTTGGTCGCCTCCCCTGGCGGACTGCCTTTGGCCGGAGAACGTTTGCGGCCTCACGAGCGGTCGGCCCGGGGCATCTCTGCCTCTCTCCCCCACGCCTGGATACGAGCGCCCGATGTCGGCGGTCCTTAACGAGGCTGGCAGGACCACGACGATCGGCTCAGCACTGGAACGAGCTTCCACGAACGTGCTGCGCACGGTCGTGAGTGCAGCGTCGATCGCCAGCTGCGGGTCCAGCGCTTCACCTCGGAGCCAACGCCGCAGCACCCTGTTGTGCGCTGTCACGAGACTGGCCGCCAGCAGCTCGGCGCTTAACTGCCCTTCCTCCGACTCCGGGAACAGCGTTGCCAGGTGCTTGTTGAAGAGACGTTCGTAGCGCGACACGACGACCAGTTCGCGTTCCCTCAGCGCAGGACTTTCGACGTGAGGTGGTAGCGATCGCGGGCTCTTTCTCCTTCTGCCACGTAGTGAAAATGGACCATGCGGACCGTGTCGGAGACCGCTGCGAGCATCGAGGAGTCGGACGACGCCTGCAGGCGCGCCCCGGCTCGCGCGAGGAGCGTGTCATGGTCAGGAAAGATCACTGACTCCTTCGAGCCGAACGCCCGGAAGAACGTCGAGCGACTCACCCCGGCCGCCGCCACGATCTCTTCGACGCTGGTGACTTCGTAGCCTCGTTCACCGAACAGACGGAAGGCCGCATCTTGGATCGCGTCGCTGATGTCACTCGCAGCGTCATTGTCTCGGACTGCACCTCAATGTCATAGATTGATACTCAGTGTCACCACGAACACCGTGTCACCTCATCAGGAGCGCCGTATGAACACGTCCGCCAAGCGTGAGTGGCTCGACTCGCATGCTGACTGCCACGACTGCTCCGTTGCTCCGCCGTCAGGGCCCTGGTTCGTTGCAGCCTCCCACCGCGGCAGGGCCGTCGGTGGGGCAAGCAACGCTTCCGTTCCGTGGGGAACTCAACACGCTAAACAGATGGGCTCCCCTTGGACTGCGTGCGGGCTCCCAGCGCTCAGCTGGCCGATCTTTCACCACATGCGCTTTGGTGGAAGGCAGGACGACACGTGCGTCGAGTGCGAGCACATTGTGGCCCGCCTGCAATCGCAGGTGTTCCGAGGGGCGCATGGACGGGCCGCATCGAGCGCCTGACCCTGACGTTACGACGCCGGCGGCGGCGATCACGTGACATAGACCACCCTTGCTCGGCAAGGGCCGGGGAATAGCTCGCCCTGTGCCCTCGTTGGGCCTGCTGTGCATGATTACGTATTCACGCCTTTGACCGTTGGCGCAGTCGCCGCCCGGAACCGGGTCTTCCTGGCCCCGCTGACCCGGATGCGCGCGACGCAGCCCGGCGACGTACCCAACGACCTGATGAGGGAGTACTACGTCCAGCGGGCGAGTGCCGGCCTCCTGTTCAGCGAGGGCACCCAGATCTCGCCGCAGGGCAAGGGCTACATGGACACGCCGGGCATCCACAGCGCTCAGCAGGTCGCGGGCTGGCGCCGAATCACCGAGGGCGTGCACGAGGCGGGTGGCCAGATCGTCGCCCAGCTCTGGCACACCGGGCGGGTCTCGCACGAGTCGCTGCACGACGGCGAGCTGCCCGTGTCGGCCTCCGCGCTCCCATACGACAACCGCACCACGGTCAGGGGCGCTGACGGCCGACCGGAGCGGGTCGCCTGCCCGACGCCTCGGGCACTCACCGTTGATGAGATCGCGGGCGTCGTCGAGGACTTCCGTGCTGCCACCCGCAACGCGCGCTCGGCTGGTTTCGACCTGGTCGAGATCCACGCAGCCCACGGCTACCTGCTGCACCAGTTCATGAGCGGGGAGAGCAACCACCGCGTGGATGTGTACGGCGGGTCCCTCGTCAACCGTGCCCGACTCACCCTCGAGGTGCTCGACGCCGTCATCGACGAGTGGGACGCCGACCACGTCGGCGTCCGCATCTCGCCGCTGGGCACGTTCAACGGCCTCGACGACAGCGCCGGACAGCCGATGGGCCTGCATCTCGCTGCTGAGTTCGCCCGGCGTGGCATCGCGTTCTTGCACCTGTCCGAGCCGGACTGGGTTGGCGGTCCGGAGCTGGACGAGGACTTCCGCAAGCTGCTGCGTGAGGCCTTCCCGGGCATCATCGTGGGCGCCGGCAACTACACGGCCGAGAAGACAGCACGCCTGGTCGAGGCCGGTTACGTCGACGCCGCAGCGTTCGGCCGTCCGTTCATCGCGAACCCCGACCTGCCGCGCCGGTTCGCGATCGGTGCCGCGCTCAACGAGCCCGACCCGGCCACGTTCTACGGGGGAGACGCCCGCGGATACACGGACTATCCAGCACTCGAGGACGTCGGATCGCGTCGCTCCCGTACCGATGTCCGGCAGGTTTGACCTACGTCGCTGTACGCGGCGCTCCTACGTTGGTGTGACCAGCACCACTTCGTGCGGGCGGTGCTCGACTAAGACCCTGCGGGGCTCGGACCGACCGCAGGCCGCTTGCCGCCCCGCACCGAGCCACTGTTACCCACTCGAAAATAGGCAGGTGTCGCATGTTCAAATCCAAGAGAATTGTCGCCTTCGCAGCAGCTGGCATGGCAACAGCCATGATCTCGGTCGGCCTCATCGGCACTTCATCAACTGCCTTGCCCAGCGGTGACCCGGGGGGTTCGGCGGCTTCATCGAAGGACATCGAGGTCACCACCTACGGCACCAAGCGGTACGAGATCGACACCCACGAGCGCTATGAGGACTTCGTGGCACGCTTCGAGACGGCAGTCCCGATGGTCTCGCCTGACCTCTGGATCGGTGCCGCGGATTGGGACGAGGTGGTGGCGAACACGACAGCCGCGGCCACCAACGGGTTCCTGATCTATGCGAAGTACACCCAGTGGCCATGGGCCAACATCAGCGGCACCACCGGTCTGGACAACAGGCGCGGCGCGATGTACCTGATGGGCAACCACGTCATCGCCGAGACGATGTACCGATACAACCCCGGCGTCATGATCCACGCACCTCTTCGTCCCATGATCTTCGAGGACGAGCAGGGCGATGCCGTCTTCCTGATCGAACGGCCCAGCGACCAGTTCGCTGCGTACGGAGACAAGCGGATCGCCGAGGTCGGCCTCCTCCTGGACCGCAAGCTCGCCCGTCTGCTCGAAGTCCTCGAGGTTCCCGTGCCGTCCGGTCTCACGCGCTAGCCACGCCGTTCCTCCTTGCGCACGCGGGAACTCCTGGCCGGGGCCGCCATCCGTGAATGCCGGCGTCTGGCCAGGAGGCTCTCGTGCGCGAGGCGCTTCAGGAACCTCCCCCAAGCACTGCATCGAGCTGCATCCGGTCCACGAGCTCGCGGGCAAGCGCCAGCGAGGACGTCGCCGCCGGCGAGGGGGCGTTTCGCACGTGGAAGGCACCCGGCGTCTCAGAGATCACGAAGTCGTCGAGGAGAGCGCCGTTGCGGCCGACGGCCTGTGCCCGCACGCCACTTCCCGCGCCCGGGTCGAGCCGCATCGACGCCAAAGCGGGGACGTAGGCGGCACACGCGGACAGGAAGCGACGTCGGCTTGCCGCCATCCGCAGCTCCGAGACACCGGTGCGCCAGAACCGCCGCGCGACCTTCCACGTCCCCGGCCAGGCCAGCGTCGCGGCCAGGTCGCGGGGACGCACACGCAATGCGGAATACCCCTCTCGCGAGCCCACCAGCATGGCGGACGGGCCGAGTGAGACGCTGCCGTCGATGTGCTTCGTGACGTGCACGCCCAGGAAGGGCAGGTCGGGGTCCGGCACCGGGTAGACCATTCCACGCACGACGGGCGCCTGGTCCGCCGACACATGCAGGTAGGCACCGCGGAAAGGCAGGATCCGAGGATCGGGTGAGGCGCCGGCCGACACCGCCAGCCGGTCGGACCAGAGCCCTGCGCAGAACACCGCGCGGGCGGCACGCAAGTACCCGCCGTCGGTCTCGATGACGGTCTCCTCACTGGTGCGCCGCACCGTCGTGACCTCACACCCGAGGGAGAAGTCGACGCCCTTGCTCCGTAGCTCACGTTCCAACGCCCGGGCGACCTCCGCGTAGTCGACGATGCCTGTGTCGGGCGAGTGGAGTGCAGCGACTCCGCGCGCCTCGGGCTCGATCTCACGGATCTCGTCGGCGGTGACCCGTCGTAGCCCTGTGACTCCGTTGGCACGGCCGCGCGCCTCGAGCTCGTCGAGCCCGGGAAGCTCGCCGTCGTGGAGGGCGATGATCAACTTGCCACATCTCTCGTAGGGGATGGCGTTCGCGTCGCAGTACTCGTACATCAACCTGGCACCCTCGACGCACAGGCGTGCCTTCAGTGACCCGGGGGCGTAGTAGATACCGCTGTGGATCACGCCCGAGTTGTGACCGGTCTGGTGCTGCGCAACCTCCGACTCCTTGTCGATCACCAGGAGGCGCAGGTCCGGCCGTCGCGTGATCATCTCGCGGGCGACAGCCAGTCCCACGATCCCCGCGCCGACCACGGCAACGTCGTAGCGCTCCTCAGACAGGGTCATGTCAGCTCCTATGCATTCGTATTCACGCGAAGGTTATGCTACGCGTCTCCGGTCTCAGTTGACGCGGACCGTAAGGATGTGGACGTGGCCACCAGCAAGGACATCGCACGCATCGCCGGCGTCTCCCAGGCGACGGTCTCTCGCGTCCTGCAGAACATGGACAACGTCGACGAGTCCACACGGCAGCGGGTCCTCGATGCCCTGCGCGAGACCGGCTACGTGCCGAATCTCCAGGCACGGGCGATGCGCATGCGACGGTCCGGACTCATCGGCGTGGTCACCGGGCGGCTCACGAACCCCTTCTACCCCGAGCTCCTGGACGCCCTGGCGGAGGAGATCACGTCGGCCGGCCTGAGGATGGCGCTGTGGACCACCGACGAGCCGGCCAGCTCGACGGTCGCGGTCCAGGCCATCCAGGGGAGCGCGATCGACGGCCTCATCTTCACCACGGCCACGAGCAAGGACCCTGCCCTCCGGCAGGCGGTCGCTCAGCAGCTGCCCATCGTCCTGGTCAACCGATCGATCGCCAGGCTGCAGTGCGACCAAGTGACCAGCGACAACGTCGCCGGCGGCCGTCTCGTGGCCGAGTACTTCCTTGCCCACGGGCGCACCTCGGTTGCCGTCGTCGGCGGCGACGACATCATCAGCACGAGCCGCGAACGTCGGCGCGGGTTCACGAAAGCCTTCGCGCAACAGGGCATCGAGATCCCCGCCCACCGCCAGAGGAAGTGCGACTTCACCCACGATGCCGCACGGAAGGTCGGGCTCGAGCTGCTCGGGAGTGACGACAGGCCGGCAGCCGTCTTCTGCGTCAACGACCTGGTCGCCTTCGGCGTCCAGGACGCAGCTCACCAGCTCGGTATCGCGGTTCCGGACACGCTGTGGATCGCTGGGTACGACGACATCCCGATGGCAGCCTGGGACCGGATCGACATGACCTCGGTGAGGCAGCCCATCGACGAGCTCGCGAAGCTGGCCGTCGACACGCTCGTGCGGCGGATCAAGAAGCACGACATGCCGTTCTCCCACCGGCGTTTTTCTGCCGAGCTCATGGTGAGGGGCTCCACCGGCTGGGCGCCCGCGCACGACTGACGCTCGGTTGACGCTCTCGGGCACCCTGCAGACGACAGCGTCGCCGAGCGTGTGACGCGACCGTCCTGCCGCTCTTGGCGCGTGCGGTCGCCAGCGACGATGTGCAACGCCCCGCGCCTCGTGCCGTTATTGGGTTCAGAGGTCAATCCGGCCATCAGCCGTCGGCCGATTCGCACCTCGAGACGCCACGGCGACCGAAGCGAGTTTTGCTATGGTTACGTATTCATGCTTCGTCAGCCGGCCATCAGACCTGTCTCTCAGGTCCTGGTCGACAGATCCCCGAAAGGAGGCAGCGGCCCATGTGCTCGCTGTGCTCTGCCCCCACAAGGCCGTTCGTCGGCCCCAGCCGGATGGTCGCCGGACCCGGATCATCGGCCGCTTGCGCCAGCGAGCTGCGCGCGCTCGGCATCTCCCCGAGCCAGGGACTTGTCGTCGTCGTCGCCGACGCCGCAGTACAGAATCTCGGCCTGCACCTTCCTGCGTGCCACTCCCTCGAGGGAGCCGGTTACACCGTCCTGATCGGCCCTGGCGTCACCGCGGAGCCCGGTCCCGAGACGGTTCGCGCACTTCTGCCGCAGCACGAGGGAGCTGTCGCTGCGATCGTCGTGGTGGGCGGCGGTAGCGCGCTCGATGCGGGCAAGCTCGTCTCGGTCTCGCTGACGAACGCCCTGGACCTCACCGCGGGGTTGAGCCCGGACGCCGAGATCACGCCCGGGCCTCCGGTCCTAGCGGTGCCTACTACGGCCGGCACAGGCGCAGAAGTCACGGCCGTCGCGATGTTGTGGCACGACGGGCGCAAGCGGATGTTCGTCCACCCCTACCTGGTGCCGCGTGCTGTCCTGATCGATCCCGAACTGATGGTCGGCCTGCCTGCGTCCGTGACCGCTGCGGGCGGCTTCGACGCACTGGGGCACGCGATCGAGTCACTGCTCTCCACGTTCCGCACCCCGGTCACCGAGGCGGCCGCTCGGGAGGCCCTCCGGTTGCTGTCCACCTCCCTCCCAGCCGCGTACGAGAACGGTGACGTGGCGTCCCGGTACGGCACCGCACTCGGCGCCTACCAGGCCGGGCTGGCGCTGAATGCCTCGGTCGTGCTGGGCCACTCCCTCGCCTACGCGATCTCAGCGAGGACGGGCCTGCCACACGGCGCCTCGGTGGCGATGGCGCTTCCCTACTGCATCGCGCACGCGAGATCTGCACGTGAGACTGAGATCGCCGAGATCTCGACCATCATCTGCGGCGAGCCGGACCCGGAGATGCTGCTGCGCTGGATCATCGAGCACAGCAACCGGATGGAGATCCCGACATCGCTCGCCGAGCTCGGCGTCACCGCCGACGAGCTCTCCGCGATCGCCACCGACTGCGTGGACAACTACCCGCGCCCGAACCACCCCGTGCCCATCGACCACGCAGGGGTACTGGCGCTGCTCGAGCGGCTGCACGCCGGCGAGCCTTACGCCGCGTGGCTCGACGGCGCCTCCACCACCACCCCTTCCGACAACGACAACGAGGCCCGCGCATGACCGAGACCACCGTCACTCACGCACAGAACCTCGTCGGGGGGACCTGGCAGTCGACCGCCACGACCCTCGAGGTCCGCAACCCCGCAGACGGACGCGAGCTAGTGGCGACAGTTCCCAGCATGGACGCTGCAGCCGTCCACGCAGCCTTCGACGCAGCAGAGCGCGGCGCCGTCGTGTGGCGCGACACGAGCCCGGTCGATCGGGGTCGCGTGCTGCTCCGGGCGGCAGCGATTATGCGCGATCAGCGCGATGACCTCGCCCGCATCCTGACCAAGGAGATGGGCAAGACGCTCGCCGAGGCCACCGGGGAGGTGGGGAAGGCGGCCGACTTCCTCGAGTACTACGGCGGCCTCGGGCGCGGCGAGCAAGGCTCGCTGCTCGCCCACGAGAACCCCGAAGTGACGGCGTGGGCAGTGCACGAGCCGCTGGGAGTCGTCCTGGCGATCACGCCGTGGAACGACCCCTTGCTGACTCCTGCCCGCAAGGTCGCCCCCGCTCTTCTCGCGGGCAACAGCGTGGTGCTCAAGCCGGCGTCGTACACGCCGATGATCGCGATCGAGCTCGCTCGGGTGCTCCACGAGGCTGGACTTCCGGCCGGCGTCCTCAACACGGTGACCGGTTCCGGAAGCGTCATCGGCGACGCGCTGCTCGACCATCCCGCGCTGCGGGCGGTCAGCTTCACCGGGTCCAACGAGGTCGGCGACTCGCTGAAGGCCTCGTTGGCGGGTGGTGAGGTCCGGCTGCTGGCAGAGCTCGGTGGCAAGAACGCCGCGGTCGTCCTGGCGGATGCTGACCTCGACGACTGTGTCGCGACGCTCGCGGCTGCTGCCTTCGCCCAGGCCGGGCAGCGGTGCACCGCGACGAGCCGCGTCCTGGTCCAGCGCTCGGTCCTCGAGCATGTCCATCGCGGACTGGTCGAGGCGGCTCGGTCGCACGTCCTCGGCTCCGGTCTCGAGCCCCAGACGTCCATGGGGCCGGTGGTCTCCCCGGCGCAACGCGACTCCGTGACGGCGTTCGTCGAGCGCGCCGTCGCCGACGGCGCTGTGGCGACCACCGGGACGCTGCCGTCGGAGGCAATAGAGCACGGCTGCTTCGTCGCTCCCACCGTCCTCACTGACGTGACCGTCAGCATGGAGATCTGGACCGAGGAGGTCTTCGGGCCGGTCGTCGCCCTGGTCGCGTTCGACACTCTCGACGAGGCGATCGAGCTGCTCAACGACTCGCGGTACGGACTCGCAGCCGCCCTCTACACGTCCGACCTCGAAGCGGCCCACACCTTCGCTGCCCGCGCGGACGTCGGCCAGGTCGCCGTGAACCTGCCGACCTCGGGGTGGGACGTGCACATGCCGTTCGGCGGGTTCAAGAGCTCGGGCTCGGGCCACAAGGAGCAGGGCCCCGAGGGCCTGGAGTTCTACCGGCGAACCAAGACCGTGGCGCTCCGTGCGCGTACGCGGCCAGTGGCATGACCCCGGACTCGGCATACCCGCACTGGGACTCCATCACCCTGCGGTGGATGGACAACGACACCTACGGACACGTCAACAACGTGCACTACTACTCGTTCTTCGACACGGCCGTGACCAACTGGCTGGTGGGCGAGGGCGGTCTCGACCTCGCGCAGGGCCCGATCATCGGCCTGTGCGTGGATTCGCAGTGCACGTTCTCCGCGCCGCTGAGCTTCCCCGGTGTGGTCCGGACGGGTCTGCGCGTGGGCCGGGTCGGCAGGTCGAGCGTCCGATACGAGATCGTTCTGTACGCCGCCGACTCCGACGTACCGGCGGCCTCCGGTCACTTCGTGCACGTCTACGTCGACCGCACCTCCCGCAGGCCAGCCGACATCCCCGCGCACCTGCGCACGGCACTCGACACGCTGGTCGCGAACTAGAGCGTCTGACTACCTGACGATCAGGACGCCTCCATCACCCGGGACGCCTCGAGCACGCTGGGGTCGATGGTCGAGCGAATCGACCCGCCCTTGTCCCGGGCGAAGTCCTGGCGGTACTCACCGGCGGAGAGACCGAAGGCATCACGAAACTCTCGGCCGAGGTGGCTAGCGTCGTAGTAGTTCCAGCGGTGGGCGATCCGCGCGATGGTCAGGTTGGTGTTGATCAAGTCTTCGCGTACGGCGGCAAGCCGCTGCGCGCGCACCACCGACTTCATGGTGTCACCAGTGAGCGCGAAGGCACGATGGATGGTGCGGGTCGAGACCCGGTGAACGGCGGCCAGGTCTTCGAGACGAATCGGGCCGTCCTGCAACCGGTCTGCGATCGTCCGATCCAGCTGCGCTCGCAGCGCCGGAAGCGCGGACTGGTCATCAACACCCACGCCCTCTGAACGAACGATGCCCGCGATCAGTGCGACGAGTGCCGTCCGTGCCGCATCTCTCTCAGCGGCGGACATGTCCGGGAGTCCGGCCCACACCTGGTCCAGGAAGGAGTGGAAGATGCCGACCAAGGGACGATCCGGTCCCATGGCGAGTGACCTGGGGATCTTGAGCCCGCTTCCCGCCGCCGTCAGGGCGGCGCGCGGAAGCACCAGCGTGCGCTTGCGCAGGCCGTGGCTGACAGTGAAGCCGCCGCGTCCCGCACCGTCACCGCTCATGATGAGGAGAGCTCCCCGGCCGAAGATCGTGTCGATATCTCCGAACGACAGACGTTCCTCGCCGCCGTAACCCGCCATCACCACGACCATGTCTCGGTCCAGGGTCCCGCGCATCGCGCTGCGCGACAGATACCCATCCATGGGCGGGCACTCCCAGTCCGTCAACAGCAGGTCGGCCAAGTCGGCCGACTGCACATGACCGGCGCCGCAATCGTCGCGGGGAAGCCGGATCCCCATCGGGCCCAGCCGTTCGCGCATGGCTCGTTCCCACAGCTCTTCGCGCTCATCCACTTCCTGCTGCCGTCCGACTGCTCGGGGGATGGAGTACGTCGCCGTCATGGTCATAGCAACTCCCTGCTCCTGTGTCGCCCACCTGCGAGATGGACGAGACCGCGTGCTGGGTGCTGCCACCGAGAGGCATCCCCGCGCCCGGCGATCTGACCTCGAAGAACTCCACCTTTATTGAAACCGACCTCAATGTCAATGTTTTCCGGGACGCCTTTCACAACGGTTCCGCGACATCGCCTCGACCGTCAGGAGGCCAGGTCGCAAGGGCCATGTCGGCGGACCGCACGGCACGTCTTCCGGTTTCCACCCACGATCCTCGCGATACCCAACGCGCGAGGTCGATGCCGAGCGAGAGCAGCGCGACGGAGGCCATGCGCGCGTGCAGGCGGCTCGGGATGCACTGCCTGGTTGGAGCGCGCTGTCGCCGGATCAGGGGCCGGCTAAAGGTGGCCCCCGGCGATGCTCGCGGGTTGTCCCGTCTTCCTCAATCCCGCTGAGCTCACTCCGCTGGTTGCCTTCATCCTGCGGAGGCGATCCACGAGGCGGGACTGCCAGCCGGCGTGTTCAACCTCGTCACCGGCAGCGGCCGACTCGTTGGCGCTGCGCTCGCTGCGCATCCCGACGTGGACATGGTGTCGTTCACGGGTTCTACCGAGGTCGGCAAGCCGAGCAGGTCCCGAGTGTGCCGGAGCGCCACCCGTCTTCCCGGCCGCCAGCGCCGCGTCGATCAGGGTCTCGGCAGCCGTTCGGGCGTACGCCCGACGCATCGCGATAGATGACCGCGGCCGCTGATGCCGCATCCAGCAGCACGGTCGACTGGACGGCGCGTCCTACCGGATCAGTCACCCCGGCCGCGAGCTCGGCGAGCGACTGCCGCCCGGCATCCTTGAGGCGGCGCGACTGGCCGACTTCGTGATCCAGGATGCGGTTGATGCCCACAGAGCGATTGCCAGCCTTGACGAAGAGATCATCCGCGGTCTGTCCGAACCGCCAGGATGCGTGCCGGCCGGCTGGTCCGTCGAGGTGGCGGTTGATGCCTTGGTCGACGAATGCGTGCCCAGGAACGGACGGTGGGGTCGTCGCGCTGCAGCCACGAGCTGGAGACTGGTGCTACTTCGCGTAGAGCTCCTCGATCTGCGCGGCGTACTTGGACACGATGGTCCTGCGCTTGATTTTCATCGTCGGCGTCAGCTCATCGCTTCCCGGCACCCACTCCTCAGCGACGATCTTGAACTTCTTGATCTGCTCGACGCGTGACAGCTGAGCGTTCGCACGCTCCACGCCGGCTGCGACCTCGGCGATCGTGGCGGGATCGTCCATCGACCTCCCAGCGGCGCCATCGGGGTCGAGCGTGATCAGTGCGACGTTGTAGGGTCGGCCGTCGCCGATGCACACCGCCTGGCCGATGAAGGGACTCGAGGACTTCAGCCAGGACTCGATGTTGGCGGGCGACATGTTCTTGCCCGCCGAGTTGATGATGATCTCCTTCTTGCGGTCGACAAGCCGTACGTAACCCTCGTCGTCGATCGACCCGATGTCACCGGTGTGCAGCCACCCCTCGGCATCGAGGGCCTCGGCGGTCTGCTCCGGCTTGTTGCGGTAGCCCTTCATGACGGTCGCGCCACGCACGAGCAGCTCGCCGTCGTCAGCGACCTTGACCTCGACGCCGGGGATCGGCAAGCCGACCGTGCCCACGCGGATGCGGTCCTGAGGGTTGACGGTCATCAGGCAGGACGACTCGCTCATGGCCCAGATCTCGCAGATCGGGATGCCAGCAGCCGCGAAGAACTCGAACACGTCGGGGGGCGTAGGCGCCGCCCCGGTGAGGAACCACGCGGCCTCGTCGACGCCCAACTCCTCACGGATCTTCGACCCCACGATCGCTGATGCGACCTTCGCCTGCAGCTGCAGCGTGGGCCTCGCAGTCTTGCCCGCTTGGACGACACGGGCATTCCTGATCCCGGTGTCGATGGCCCATCGCATCAGCTTTCCGCCGATCCCAGACCGCTCCGCGATCTGCACCTCCAGGCCAGCCTTCGCCTTCTCCCACATGCGTGGCACGGGCAGGAAGATCGTGGGGCGCACCTGCTTCACGACCTCCATCACACCTCGGGGGTCGGAGCACGACGTGACCGTGAAGCCCCAGACGGCAAGTGGCGAGTAGTGGCCGCTCCACCGGTCGCCGATGTGGGCAGCGGGCAGGAACGACACGGTGCGTCCACCGGGCGTGACCGGCAACGCCTGCTGCACGGCCCGGATCTCGCTCATCATGTTGCCGTGCGAAAGTTGCACGCCCTTCGGGGATCCCGTCGTGCCGGACGTGTAGATCAACGTCAACAGGTCGTCGGGGCCGATCGCCGACCACGTCGACTCGAAATCGAATCCGGGGTTCCCGAGTGCTTCGACCTGCTCGAGGCTGAGCGTTCCGTCCGGCGCGCCGTCGACCACCACAAGGCGCTCGATCGGAATACCCCCATCGCGCACGGCCATCAAGCGCTCGACGAACGCACGCTCCGTGACGACCACCCTGTTGCCTGCGTCCGCGAAGACGTACGCGATCTGGCCCTCAGCCGACGTGTTGTAGACCGAGAACGCGGTGACACCCAGATGCATCGCAGCAAGATCCACGACATGGAACTCGGGGCGGTTCGTGAGCATGATGCCCAACGTGTCGCCGCGCTTGAGCCCCAGGGCGGCGAGACCAGCAGCAACGCGCCGCACGCGATCGGCGAGAGCTCCGTACGTCAGCGAGACGCCACCATCGGGAGTGCGTACAGCAACCTGCTTGGCTCGGGCGGCCGCGGTGATCTGAAAAGCCTCACACACCGTCCGCGCCTGCAGCGCTCGTTCGAACGCCTCGCCGGCTGCAGCCTCGACCGTGCTGATCGCCATGAAGTTCCATCCCTTTCATTGTCCACCAGCGCCAGGGGCTTCTGGTGGAAACGCACAACCTGATCGCGACGCCACATCGCACCGTGCGAGGGCGTCTTCCACTATTTCATGAACTTGACGTCAAGTCCATGTAAAAATCCGTCCCCGTACGGTCGTCTCGTCTCGGCATCGCGAGTCGTCGTTCGGTGATGTCACGAACTGACCGAGACCAACGTCCATGCCTCGGCGCGGCGGCGGCCACCAGACCGCTCACCGCAGCGACCATCACGTCCCCCAGTGCTCGCCAGCAGACAGTGCCATCGACGGTGTCGCGCGACCAATACGTGTGCTCCATGACGTCACAGCACACTCAGGATGTCATCGACCCGCTGCTTCGCATCCCCGAAGAGCATCTGACTGTTGTCGCGGAAGAACAACGGATTCTGCACCCCTGCATAGCCGGCGGCCATGGACCGCTTGAACACGATCACGTCCCGGGCATTCCACACCTCGAGAACCGGCATACCCGCAATCGGAGAGGATGGGTCCTCGGCTGCGGACGGGTTGACCGTGTCGTTGGCGCCGATCACGAGGACGACGTCGGTGTCGGCGAAGTCGTCGTTGATCTCGTCCATCTCGAAGACGATGTCGTAGGGCACCTTCGCCTCGGCGAGCAGCACATTCATGTGACCGGGCAGGCGACCGGCGACGGGGTGGATGCCGAAGCGGACGTCGACGCCCCTGGCCCGCAACCTCGCCGTGAGGTCCGCAACCGGGTACTGCGCCTGCGCGACCGCCATGCCGTAGCCCGGCGTGATCACGACCGATCTCGCCGCGCCGAGCAGCTCTGCGGCGGCGTCGGCCTGGATCTCCCGGTGCTCACCGTAGTCCTTGTCGTCACCGGCTGCGCCCTCGATGCCGAAGCCACCGGCGATGACGGAGATGAACGAGCGGTTCATCGCCTTGCACATGATGTAGGACAAGTAGGCACCCGAGGACCCGACGAGGGCGCCGGTCACGATCAGAAGGTCGTTGCCGAGCAGGAAGCCCGAGGCTGCCGCCGCCCAGCCCGAGTACGAGTTGAGCATCGAGACGACGACCGGCATGTCGCCCCCACCGATGGACGCGACCAGGTGCCAGCCGAGCAGCAGCGCCAGCGCCGTCAGGACCACGAGCAGGAGGTCCGCGACACTGCTGTCGTGGGCCTCGGTGGTGACGTAGACGATCATCAGGACGACGAACACGACGAGCGAGCCGCCGTTGATGACGTTCTTGGCCGGCAGCACGAGCGGCGCGGACTTGATCTTCCCCGATAGCTTGAGGTTGGCCACGATCGAGCCCGTGAAGGTGACCGCGCCGATGAAGACGCCTATCGCGACCTCGGCCTCGTGGATGTTCTGGAGACTGGCAAGCTCGTAGTGCGAGCCCTCCCGGTGACCGTTCCAGCCGATCAGCACAGCGGCCAGACCGACGAAGCTGTGCAGTGCAGCGATGAGCTCGGGCATCCCGGTCATCTCGACCACCTTCGCGCGCCACAGGCCGACGGCGGCGCCGATCGCGACGGCAGAGACGAGGACGCCGATGATGAGGGCCTGGTCGTCGACGTACTGGCTGACGTCGACGGTCTGCGCGACCGTGGCGACGAGAGCGACGGCCATGCCGACCATGCCGTAGGTCAGGCCGCTCTTGGCGGACTCGTGCCTCGAGAGGCCCGCGAGCGAGAGGATGAACAGCAGCGAGGCGACGATGTAGGCCGCGCCGGTGATGGAGTCGATGGCCATGGATCAGGCTCCCTTGCTGAACATGCTCAGCATGCGACGGGTGACCGCGAAGCCACCGAAGATGTTGATCGACGCGAGCAGGATCGCCGCCGCGGACAGGCCGACGACGATCCTGTCGTCGCTGGCGACCTGGACGAGTGCGCCGACGACGACCACTCCTGAGATCGCGTTGGTGACCGACATCAGCGGTGTGTGCAGCGCGTGCGCGACCTTTCCGATCACGTAGTAGCCGATCACGATCGACAGCATCAGCACGGTGAAATGCCGACGCAGGTCGTCGGTCGGAGCGAGCGCATTGACCAGCCAGAGGAGGCCGATCGCGCCGAGCACGAGGCCGACCTTCGCGCCCACCGCCATCCGGGGCTTGACGTGCTTCCCGGGTGCGACCTCGGCGGCCACGGCAGCCGGAGCGGCCGAGACCTGCACCGGCGGCGGCGGCCAGGTCGACTCGCCGGCGCGCACGACGGTGATGCCGCGCTGCACGACGTCGTCGAAGTCGAGGACCAGGTCGCCGTCCTGAGCGGGCGTGAGCAGCTTGAAGAGGTTGACGATGTTCGTGCCGTACAGCTGCGACGCCTGCTCAGCGAGGCGGCCCGCCAGGTCGGTGTAGCCGAGGATCGTCACGCCGTTGTCGGTGACGACGCGCTCGTCGATCTCCGTCAGAGCGGCGTTGCCGCCGTTGGCCGCAGCCATGTCGACGATCACGGAGCCGTTGCGCATGGCGGCGATGGTCTCCGAGGTGATCAACCTGGGGGCGGGACGGCCCGGGATCAGCGCTGTGGTGATGACGATGTCGGCGGCGCGCGCCTCCTCGTCGTACATCGCCGCCGTGACGGCCTCCTGCTCGGCGGTCATCTCCTTCGCGTAGCCGTCCGTGCTGACTTCAGCCTCGAACTCGACCTGGACGAACTCCGCGCCCATCGACTCGACCTGCTCAGCCACCTCGGGTCGCACGTCGAAGGCGCGAACGACCGCGCCCATCGCGGACGCCGCGCCGATGGCGGCAAGCCCAGCGACACCGGCGCCGACGACGAAGACCCGCGCCGGTGGGATCTTGCCGGCGGCGGTGACCTGGCCAGTGAACATGCGGCCGAACTCGTGTGCGGCCTCGACCACAGCCCGGTAGCCGGCGACGTTGGCCATCGAGGACAGCACGTCCATCGACTGAGCGCGCGAGATCCGCGGCACGGCGTCCATCGACAGCGCCGTGATCGACCGCAGCGCCAGGTCCGCGACGATCTCCTCGTCGAACCGGGGGTTGAGCATCGCGATCAGCGTGGCCCCAGGCTCGAGCCGGTCCCTCTGGGCGAGCGTCGGCGCGTTGACCCCGATGACCACGTCCGTTGCCAGCGGGTCGCCCAACCTGGCACCCGCAGCGGCGTACGCCTCGTCGGTGAAGCTCGCCGCCTCGCCGGCACCCGGTTCGACCACCACCTCATAGCCGAGCTTCTGCAGCGCGGCGACGGTCGTTGGCGTCGCCGCGACCCGGGTCTCTCCTGCGTGTGCCTCCTTCAGCACCCCGACGATCACAGCGACTCCCCCACTCCACGGTCGGCCAGAGCCGCTTGATGCGCGTCTCTGGCGCCGCACGCGTTGCCGATGCCGGGTACCGGTCCCGTCACGACGGCTGTGCGTCCGGAGCAGTCAAAGGTCAAGTTGCGCATGTCGGTTCCTCTCGCTGCACATGACGGGCGGGTGGTGTCGAAGCGACGCGTCGTGGTCGACTCGCGTCACAAGCTGTCCGGGTTCACATCGCGACACAGCGCTTCTCGTCGCGCTACTACGCCGAGCCAGGCGCCGATGCGGGGCAGCTCGTAGGCGAAGAAGTACTTCATCGCCGCGATACGTCCCGGCGCCTCACTGTGGTCACTGTGCGTCGCAGCCACGGCGAGGTCGAGGTGGATCCAGGCAGCCACGACGTGTCCGAATCCCTGGAGGTACGGAGTGGCGTTGACGAGCGCCTCTGCCGGGTCGCCGGTTGACCACGCTTGCACGGTGGTGACCAGCAACTCGTCCCAGGCGCCGGAAAGCGCATCCGCCTCTGCGCGCAGGCCGATCCGCTTCGCTGCGTCGATCGTGCCGCGGACCTCGACCCCCAGCGCGCCGAGATGTGCACCCGCATCCATACGCACCTTGCGACCCAGGAGGTCTAGCGCCTGGATGCCGTGGGTGCCTTCGTGGATCATGTTCAGTCGCTGATCACGCCAGTACATCTCCACCGGCCAGTCTCGCGTGTAGCCGGCACCACCGAGCACCTGGATTGCGAGACTGTTCGCCTCCAGACACCATTCGCTCGGCCAGCTCTTCACGATCGGGGTCAGGATCTCGAGCAGCACGGAGGCCCGCTCTGCCTCGGCGGGCGACCCGGTCGACTGGTCGTCGAGCAGCCGCGCCGCGTAGAGGGCCAACGCGGTGCCACCCTCGGCGTACGCCTTCTGCGCGAGCAGCATGCGCTTGACGTCGGCGTGCTCGATGATCGGGACCTGTGGTTGCGACGAGTCCTTGCCTGTCGCTGCGCGGGGTCGGCCCTGGCGACGGTCCTTGGCGTAATCGAGGGCCGTCGCAAAACCCGCCATACCGAGCGAGGACGCGGCTACTCCGATCTCGATGCGCGCGGCGTTCATCATGTGGAACATCTGGCGCAGACCATCGCCGGGGCTGCCCACCAGGTAGCCGATGGCGCCCCTGCTTCCGCGAGGGGTGTGCGTGCCGTCCCCGAAGGTGAGTGCCGCGTTGGGAGTCCCTCGATGGCCGAGCTTGTGGTTGAGGCTGACCAGCGTGACGTCATTGCGTTCGAGCAGGCGGGACTCCTCGTCCACCAACACCTTGGGAACGATGAAGAGCGAGATGCCCTTGGTGCTGGGATCGACCGTTCCGTCCTCATGGGGGATCTTCGCCAGCACCAGATGGATGATGTTCTCGGTCAGGTCGTACTCGCCCCCTGAGATCCACATCTTGTTGCCGGTGATCCGGTAGCGCGGGCCGAGAGGATCGGACTCGTGGCCCGCGCCGTCTGGCACAGCGCTCGTCGTGATGTCGGCGAGGGAGGACCCTGCCTGCGACTCGGAGAGGCACATCGTGCCTGTCCAGCGGAACGCCAGCTCCGGCACGGCGAACACTCGCTTCTGCGTCTCTGTGCCGTGCTCCACCAGCAACGAGGCGTTGGCGTCGGTCAGCATCGCAGGTACGAGGTTGTGCCCTGAAGCGGCGAATATGATCCTGGATGCCAGATCGACCGCTCGCGGCAGGTGCATGCCGCCGAACTCGACGTCGTGACTGGCCGCGAGGATGCCCAGGTCCCGGTAGGCCTCGAACGCCAGATGGGACTCCTTCGGGGTCACCACCTCTCCGTCTGCCATGTATGGCTCCTGCTCGTCGCTGAGGCGGTACGCAGGCTCGAACTTGTTCGCGGCGACCTCGGAAGCGGCGTTGAGAAGCTCGTCGAAAGTCTCACGACTGTGCTCCTCGAACCGGTTCCGGCTGGTGAGCTCCTCCACCTTCAGCCAGTCGTGCAGCATGAAGTCCAGGACCGGCAGCAACTTGCGCTGGAGGACCGTCTTGCCGGTGGTCATGCCTTGGTTTCCATCAGTCGTTCTCCTTCAGTGCCTGGAGGGCGAGCAGGCTCGCCCGCAGCTGACTGCCCGCACCCGGAATCTCAGCTGCGAACCACGCGCCGAGGACGTCGAGGTCGAGGCCCGGGGGCGCGTCGGCGTTGGTCATCACGCCATCACGACAGCGAGCATGTCGACCACGCAGGCCGGCTTCTCGCCGCCGTCCCGCTCGATCGTCACCCTCAGCGCGACTTGGTGACCCAGCGCGATCGGCGTGACGGAGCTCAGCTCCACGCCTGCCCGGACGCGCGAGCCGACCGGCACGGGTGAGGGGAAGCGCAGCTTGTCGGCCCCGTAGTTGACGATCATCTTGACGCCCTCGATCTTGTAGACCTGCCAGGTGAGAATCGGCAGGAGGCTGAGCGTGAGGAAGCCGTGCGCGACGGTCGATCCGAACGGCCCCTCGGCCGCCTTCGCCGGGTCGACGTGGATCCACTGGTTGTCCCCGGTCGCTGCCGCGAAGGCGTCGATCTGGTCCTGGTCGACCGTGTGCCACTCGGAGTGACCAAGGTGCGTGCCGACGGCCCTCTCTAGCTCGGCGACGCCGGCGAAGACCCTCATGCCTTCGGGCCGCCCGCGACGTAGAGCACCTGACCCGACACGAAGCCGGCGCCCTCGCTGGCGAAGAACGACACCGCGTGTGCGATGTCCTCCGGGAGGCCGCCGCGCCCCACCGGGATGTCGTTGACCACGGCGGACCGGAAGTCGTCGAACGACACCCCCATCCGCTCGGCGGTGGCCATGGTCATCTCCGTCTCGATGAACCCCGGAGCGATGGCGTTGGCGGTCACGCCGTACTTGCCCAGCTCGATCGCCAGAGTCTTGGTGAAGCCCTGGATTCCGGCCTTCGCCGTGGAGTAGTTGGCCTGGCCGCGGTTGCCGAGGGCGGAGGTGCTCGACAGGTTGACGATGCGACCCCATGTCGCCTTTGTCATGTAGGCCTGGACGGCCCGTGTCATCAGGAAGGCACCGCGCAGGTGGACGTTCATCACTGCGTCCCACTCGGCCGCGCTCATCCTGAAGACCAGGTTGTCGCGGATGATGCCGGCGTTGTTGACGAGGACAGTCGGCTCACCCAGCTCGTTGGCGACCCTCTCGACCGCGGCCTTGACAGCCTCCTCATCGGCTACATCGGCGCCGACGGCGAGCGCCCGGCCGCCGGCGGCCTCGATCTCCGCCACGACGGTCTTGCAGGCGGTCTCGTCCAGGTCGAGGACGGCGACGGCGAAGCCGTCAGCGGCGAGGCGCTGCGCGACGCCGGCGCCGATGCCTCGGGCTGCTCCGGTCACGATGGCGGTGCGGTTCGCGGTGGTGGTCATGCGGAAACTCCTGTGGGGTGAGAGTTGAGGTCCGGCACCAGCTCGGCCAGGACTGCTCGGGTCGTGCGGGGATCGATGTGGAGAAGGGCCTGCAGACCGACGGCCCGCGCACCCAGCACGTTCACCTCGGCGTCGTCGATGAAGAGCACTCGGCCGGCTGGGACGCCGAGCTTGTCGACCGCCAGCTCGTAGATGGCGGGCTGCGGCTTCCGCAGCCCGACCTCGCCCGAGATGACGACCGGATCGAGCAGCGCGTCGATCCGCGCGCGCGGATAGGTGTTGCCCCAGCTGTTGGAGAGGAGGCCCACCTTCAGTCCGGTTGCCCTCAACTCTTCGGCGAGGGCGAACATCGCTGGGTCCGGCTGCATTCCCGCGAAGAGCCGGCCCAGCATCCCGCCCGGCTCCAGTGCACGCCCGTCGGTGGTCCGCAGCTCGGCGGCGAGCAAGCTCTCGAAGTCAGCGACCGACAGCTCGCCGGTCTCCAGCTGGTGCACCGGTGTGCCGTCCTCGGCGTTGCGGGACAGCCACGCCCGCAACGTGCGCGAGAACGACTCGGGCTCGATCGCGTCTGCAGCCAGCCAGTCGGAGATCGAGTGCTTCACCGGTCCGGTGAGCACGCCGCCGTAGTCGAAGAGGACCGCATCGATTCCCCGCACCCGTTCACTCCGCCGCGGCTTGGAGGCTGAGGCCACCGTCAACGACGACGGTCTGCCCGGTGAGCCACGCCGCGTCGTCCGAGAGCAGGAACGCGACAACACCGCCGATGTCCTCCGGCACGCCGAGCCGCTTGAGGGGGTACGCCGCGGTGACCGCGTCCTCACGACCCTCGTACAGCTTGGCGGCGAACCGCGTCTTGACCACCCCCGGAGCAACGCCGTTCACCCGGATGTCCGGGCCGAGCTCGACTGCCATCAGCTCGGTGAGCGAGTTCAGCATCGCCTTGCTGGCGCCGTAGAACCCGATGCCTGGGTCTATACGAACGCTGGAGAGAGATGAGACGTTGACGATCGCGCCGCCGTGCTCCTTCATCCATGTCCGGTGAACTTGCTGGACCCATGAGACCGCCGCGATGCAGTTGACCTCGACGATCTTCCGAGCAGCTGTCAGCTCGAGGTCGACGAGCGGCCCGAAGACGGGGTTGATCCCCGTGTTGTTGACTAAGAGATCGATACTGCCGAAGGTCTCCATCGCCTGCCGTATCGCGTGGGCCTGGTGCTCCACGTCGTCGGCGCGGCCAGCGACGGCGAGTGCCCTGTCCGGACCGCCCAAGTGGGAGACCGCCTCGTCGAGCGCCTCCTTCTTGCGCGCAGTGATGACCACGCGGGCGCCATCGGCCACCAGCCGCTCGGCGATGGCCAGCCCGATACCCCGACTCGCCCCCGTGACGATCGCGGTCTTGCCCTCAAAACGCTTGCTCATGTTGGTGCCTCTCAGTTCAGTCGCTCGATGACCATGGCCATGCCCATGCCGCCGCCGACGCACATCGACTCGACGCCGAACTGCTTGTCGTGCCACTGCAGTGAGTTGATGAGCGTGGCGGTGATGCGGGCCCCAGTCATGCCGAACGGGTGGCCGACGGCGATCGCGCCGCCATTGACGTTGAGCTTGTCCAGCGGGATGCCGAGTTGTTGTGCAGAGCCCAGCGACTGGACAGCGAACGCCTCGTTGATCTCAAAGAGGTCGATGTCGGCCACGCCCATACCCACGTTGCGCAGCGCAGCCGGGATCGCCTCGACCGGCCCGAGGCCCATGATCTCCGGGGAGAGGGCGGTGACCGCCGTGGAGACGATCCGCGCCAACGGCGTGAGGCCCAGCTCCTTGGCCTTCACGTCACTCATGACGACCAGCGCGGCGGCGCCGTCGTTGAGCGGGCAGGCGTTGCCGGCCGTCACCGTGCCGTCGGGGCGGAAGACCGGCTTGAGCTGGCTGATGCCCTCGATCGTCGTGCCGGGGCGCGGGCCGTCGTCGGCGCTCACCACGGTGCCGTCGGGCAGCGTGACAGGGATGATCTCGCGGGCCCAGAACCCCTCCTCGATCCGCTGGCAGGCCAGGTTCTGACTGCGGACGCTGAACTCGTCCTGCTCCTGGCGCGACATGCCGAGGACCTGAGCGACGTTCTCCGCCGTGTGACCCATCGCGATGTACACGTCGGGCAGGTCCCCCGTGGTCCGCGGGTCGACCCAGGCCTCGGCACCGCCGCCCGCGCGTTTGTCGGTGAGTGCCTGCGCGTCGGCGAAGACCGGGTTCTGCGCCGCGGGGTCGTCCGCCCAGCCGTTGCCGAACCGACTCACCGTCTCGACGCCGGCCGAGATGTAGGCGTGACCCTCGCCTGCCTTGATCGCGTGGAAAGCCATCCGCGTGGTCTGCAAGCTGCTCGAGCAGTAGCGGTTGACCGTGACGCCGGGCAGGTGGTCCATCCCACTCAGTACGGCGACCGCACGGCCCAGGTTGTTGCCCGACTCGCCCGCTGGCTGACCGACGCCCAGAACCAGGTCGACCACCTCGGTCGGGTCTAGCTCGGGCACCTTGGCCAGGGCCGCCCGGACCATTTGGACGGCGAGGTCGTCGGGCCGCATGTCCTTCAGCGAGCCCTTGACGGCGCGCCCTATGGGCGAGCGGGCGGTGGAGACGATCACGGCTTCGGGCATCAGCTACGGCCTTCCTTGATGACTAAGCGCTTGCTTACTTGTAGTGTCGAGCACTTTTGGCCGCTCGTCAATCGCTGCGCGGCCGGGAGTATGTGACCCTGCCCACCTCGAGCGGAGCGACGTCAGGACGGGTCGGCGACGTGGATCATGCGCTTGCCGACATTGGTCCCGTTGAGCACCCCGATGAGGCCCTCGGGCGTCTTCTCGAGGCCTTCGAGGATGTCCTCGGTCACCGCCAGGGAGCCTTCGTCCAGCCAACCCTCGAGCGCCTGGAGTGCTTCGTCATTGCGGTCCGCGAAGTCGGTGTAGAGGAAGCCCTGCATCGTGAGGCTCTTGACGACCAGAACTCCGGGGACTCCGCGTGCTCCGCGTGAAGGGTTGGTCGTGTCGTACTGGGACACGACGCCGCAGCAGACGATGCGACCGCGGTGGGCCATGACGCCAAGTGCCGTGTCCAGCGTCGTACCGCCCACGTTGTCGAAGAAGACGTCGATGCCATCAGGGCAGGCCGCCTTGAGAGACTTGCGAAAGTCGTCGTCGCGGTAGCTGACCGCTGCATCGAACCCGAGCTCGGACGTGAGCCACTTCTGTTTCTCCGCGCTGCCACAGATCCCGACGACGCGACATCCGTGCAGCTTGGCGATCTGACCGACCAGCGCGCCCGTGGCACCGGCGGCCCCCGAGACCACGACGGTCTCCCCGGCCTTGGCCCGGCCGACCTCGAGCAGACCGAAGTAGGCGGTCAGGCCCGTGATGCCCAGAACGCTCAGGTAATAGGAGAGCTTCCTGGTGGGACGGAGCGGGTTCAGCTCGCCGGACTCGACGACCGCCGACTCCTGCCAGCCGAGGTGGCCGGTGACGATGTCACCGACCGCGAAGTCCTCGCTGCGGCTCTCCACCACCTGACCGATGGCGAAGGCGGGCATCGTGTCGCCCACCTGGATCGCGCTGCGGTAGGTGGCGCCCTGGAACCAGGCGCGCTGAGCGGCGTCGATTGAGATCCACAGGACGCGGCACCGGACCTGGCCGTCGGCCAGGTCTGGCAGAGGCACGGTCTCCAGCTCGAAGTGCGACGTCTCCAAGTGTTCGGTGGGCATCGCCGACACGCGCCACCGCCTGTTGTGCTCGCTCACGTGATGGTCACCCCCGGGATGGCCGGCAGGAAGCGTCGCAGACCGTCGTACTGCATGACATTGAGGGTGTCGAGGTACTCGTTGACCGCGACGATCTTGCCTTCGCTGCCCCGCACGATGAGCACGTACTCGTTGTCGTAGCCCTCGCCGGTCGCTCCCACGGTCGAACGCACCCGGATGCGGGCAATGCTCCTGCCACCCTCGGCGTCGAACTCTTCGTGGATGTCAACGTGAGTGCCGGCCGACTTGTCGTAGGCCGCCAGGGAGATCTTGTTGAACGCGACCACAGCCTCCTTGCCCTCATGGGTCCCGCCGATACGGCCCAGCGACGTCGGCAGCGTCCAGCTGATGTCATCGGCGTACAACTGTTGCATCGCCTCGACATCGCCCAGCGCGCGCGCCAGGTCTCCTGCAAGCGTGGTCATGTAGTGACTTCTCCTCGTGGAAGTTGTTGGAACTCAGACAGACGCGGGGACCTTGGCGGCCAGGTGCTCGAGGAAGAACTCGAGTGCCGCGCCCGACGAGACCTTGAAGCCCTCACCTGTGTAGGCGTCGAAGTGGCCGCCCGGCATCCAGACGAGCCTCTTCGGCTCCGCCGCGGTGTCGAAGGCCTCCTTGGCCCACTCGCTCGGGGTCACGACGTTGTCGTCCTCGGCGAGCACCATGAGGAGCGGGGTCGGAGCGACGAACTTGAGGAACTCGCCTGCCTCGTAGCCCAGCTCCGTCGACCGCAGCGTCACCTCGTTGCGCCATGCGGTCCCCTCGTAGGCGGAGAAGAACTCGTAGGCATCAGGCGTCGGCATGACAGCGGGCACCGTCGGGTCTGCGGTGACGACCGAGATCATGGCGGGCGCATCCCCTCGCGCTCTCGCCAGGCGATCAGCCGCTTGCCCGTCCCACGCCATCTGCCAGTACTCCTTCGGGACGTTCGTTTCGAAGGTTCGCCGCCCGGCGACGGCCGGGACCTGGCCGCACACGGCCTTGACGCGCCTGTCGATGGCTGCGACCACGAACGCGTTGCCACCTGCGTAGCTGGAACCCCACACCCCGATCCGCGACGCGTCCACGTCGGCCCGGCCCTGCGCGTAGGTGATGGCGTGCTGCGTGTCGTGGACCTGGTCCCAGGGGTCGATCTCCTGGCGCGGCTTGCCCGGAGCCGTGTCCGAGGCGCCGAAACCACGGTGGTCGTAGACCACGCAGGCGAAACCGGCGGCGGTGAACGCGTCGGCGAAGGGCTCGAGACCCATCTCCTTGGTGCATGAGAACCCGTGCGTCAAGATGATGCACGGCAGCTCCCCGGACGCGTCGTCAGGCCGGTAGAACCAGCCCCGCAGCGTCACGCCTTCAGCGTCGAACTCTATGTCTTCGCGCATGGACTTCTCCCTTGCGAATGAACGTCTTGTGGGATGTTTGGCAGGTTGAACGGGGTGCGTGCCGCGCCGCGGCACGCACCCCGGCTCGTGGGTGCGACCGTCAGGCGGTCAGGTAGGGCCCGTACGCCGAGGCCTTGTTCTCCTTGCCCCACAGCTCCTCGTCGGCGGACCACGGCTCCGGCGGGACCATGAAGTCGATCCGCCAGGTCTCGAACGGCGCGGGCTCGGCGTGGAACTCCACCTCGTAGCCCCGATCGGCGAGGTAGGGCTTGAGGACCTCCTCCATCTTCTCGAAGTACCGCCGGAGGCTCTCCTCCTCGCTGGTGCCGGCCTTGGCTGCGGCCGTGGCGACCGTGCGGGCGATGTGGACGACCTCGATCTGCACAAACTGGCTGCGCGACTCGCCGCCGACGTAGTAGTCGTCCGCCTTGACTTCGTGGAAGAGCACCGAGGTGTAGAACCTGGGCAGGACGAAGCCCAGGTTCTCCTGCGTGAAGTCGGACGAGTAGATGTCGGTGATCTTCCTGGCCATGTCGGCCTTCTCTTCACGCGTGTAGGCGTTCTCCGGGGTGTACAGCTGCCACAGCGGCATGGGAGTGCTCCTTCTTCATGGATAAGGGGTGAGTGCTGAACGGCGAGCCGGCGGCACGCCTCTGACAACCCGCCTTGAGTCACTCGTCCCACGCGTGGCGTTGGACCCTCATGTTTCAAGCGCGGAAGGTGGGACGGGTAGCTGTGTTGTCGATCACAACCAACTTAGGAGCACTGCGCGGGTGCGACCTAGGTCGAACCTGCCTAACACCGGTACAGAAACGACACGAACGTGGTCCCGGGTCCGGCTCCGCCGTCAGGGACGCTCGCCCGTCACCCAGTCGTCGTAGAAGTCAGGCATGGCTGACGCCCGTCCTCGGAACTCAGGCTTCCGCTTCTCGAGGAAGGCCGCCACGCCCTCCTTGCCATCACCGATGCTGGTCCAGAACATGGCGAGCGAGTCAACCCGGTGAGCGTCGCTCGGCTGGTCGAGGCTGCCGTTCCTTCGCACCATCTGGCGGGTTAGTGCCACGGCGACCGGAGAGCGATCTCGCGTCCACGAGTCGGCGACCCTCACCGCTTGGGTCAGCAGGTCCTCTTCGGGGTGGACCTCGTCGACCAGGCCCACCGCACGAGCAGCCTCGGCATCGAGGATGTCGGCACTCAGGACCAGGTCGATGGCCGCAGAGGGTCCCACGAGCCGGGGCAGGAACCAGGTGGAGCACGCCTCCGGCACGATTCCGATCCGTCCGAAGACGAGCCCGATGCGCGCAGACGTCGACATCAGCCGACGGTCCATCGCGAGGGTCATGGTGGCGCCGATGCCCACCGCTGGGCCGTTCAGGGCGGCGATGACCGGCTTGCGACAGTCGTGGATCGCAAGCGTGCACCGCCCGCCGGCGTCACGGACGCCGGCGATGGCGGGATCGTCGAGGTCGGTCATGTCCTGCAGACCCGGCGTCAGCTCCTCGTCCAGACCGAACACGTTGCCTTCACTGCTGAGGTCCATGCCGGCGCAGAAGGCGCGCCCCGCTCCGGTCACGATGACCGCGCGGACGGAGTCGTCGTCGTTGACAGCGCGGAACGAGTGCTCGAGCTCGTCGGCCATCGTGACGGTGAACGCGTTGAGCTGCTCGGGTCGGTTCAGGGTGATCGTCAGGATCCCGTCACTGATGTCGTGCTGGATCGTCTCGAAATCCATGGGATTCCTCCGGGTGCGATGGTGTGGGATCCGCGCGGTCCTGCTCACGTCGAGAAGTGCCCGGCGGGGAGTCGCTCGAGCTCAGACCCGGACGAAGTCGACGCCGCCGATCGTGACGTCGGCCTCCAGGCCGGCGACGTGGAAGGCATCGATGTTGTCGCGTTCGCCTGCGACGAAGCGCACCTCGCCGCCGTCCAGAGCGATCCGCTCACCGTCGGCGTCGGTGCCGAGAGCCGCGGCCCACGTCCGTGCCAGCTGCCCCGGGTCCCGTGCCGTCACGGTGGCGCCGGTGACGCGACCCGGACCAGTGACCGGAGGTGCTTCTGCGATCCACCCCGGTCCGGCCCAGCGCCATGACTCGGGGTGCTTCATCGTGTCGATGGCGACGATCGCGCCCGGCACGTCCTTGGGGTGGAGGTGGATGTCGGTGTCGCCCTCCACCTCGTTGTCGAAGATCTTGCGTAGACCGAGACGCTCGATGCGCCCGCGAGCGGCCGCGATGTCGTCGACCTGGAACATGGCCATGTAGCCGCCGTCACCGCCGAGACGGTCGAGGTGGCGGCCAGCCGCCGTGCTGTCCTCCACCGGCGAGATGACCTCCACGAAGGTGTCCCCGAGCGCCAGGACGGCGTTGTGGAGACCGAACTGGGCGACCTCCGGGTCGCGGAACGGCTCTCCGAGCGGGAGCTTCGCCCGAAGCTCGTCCACCACCTCGTCGAGATGGTGAGCGACGATGGTGACTTGACGTAGTCGGAGCATCTGCGTGGGGGTCATGTCCGAGACGATAGTGATCGCCGTCTGCCGTCGGATCGTCGAAAAATGCCGAGAACAGGTACAACCTCGCCAACGTCTGCGCCCGACGACCGATCGTCATGCCAGTTCCGTGGATGACGTCGCCGGTCGTCAGACACCTTCGTTCAGCTCGTGACCGGCACGTCGTCCGACGCCGTCGCGCCGGTCTCGCGGAACTGGAACACGCTCCCGGCGGAGAACTGCAGACTCCAAAGGTTGCCGTGATGCGGGTACTTCGCCGTCATGATGGCCACCAGGTCCTCTGCGTTCTTTGCGACCTCGTAGGCAGCCGCGAAGTCCTGGATGTAGGCGCGGGTCTGCGCGATCATGGTCTGCACGGCGTGGTCGTCGCCGTCGGGTCGTCGGTGCCCAGCCACGATCATCCGGGGGTTGAGGCTCTCGACGAGTGCGACCGTCTCGAGCCAGTTCGACCATTCCTCGGGCGTGGAGAGACCGAGCATCGGGTAGATCTCGTTGTAGACGGAGTCACCGGCCACCACCACGCCGGCTTCGGGCACGTGGACGATGGAGGTGGGGTGGATGTCGGCCTGCTTCACCTCGATGATCTCGACGGGCGAGCCGTCGACGAACAGGGTGCGGCCCTCCATCGGCTCGGGAAGCGGTCCGGGAATCACGTAGGTGTCGCCGAAGAGCGCCTCCCACTGCTGGTTGTGGAGCTCCATGCCCTCCCTCATGGCCTCGACCACGTGCGGCATCGCCACGCACCTGGCGCTCGGGAAGCGCTCGAGGAGGGGTCCCAGGCCCGCGTAGTGGTCGGCGTGCGCGTGGGTGATGTAGATGGTCGTCAACGTCTTGCCGGTGCGCTCGATCAGGTCACCGAGGTCCTGGACGTCCGCCTTGAGGTACATCGCGTCGATGAGCACCGCCTCGGTCGGCCCGCTGATCAGCGTCGCGGTGGTCGGAGGGAAGGTGGCGTCGGGGATGTCGGGCCACGGGATCTTCGGCCACCGACCGACAAAGGCCGTGGCGCGGATCACCGGAGCCGGCGCGTGCGATCGGTTGTCAAGGTCCACGGGTATCTCCTGAAGATCGGTGGTGAGCCGCACACGTGGGATGTGCTGCCGGTCACACCCAACGTACGAAAGCGTGAGGCCCGCGACGTAGGTGGAACATGCCCGACACCGGTACAGAACTGACACGTACCGGGCTGGCGTCCCCGAAGACCTTGACTGCGCGACACCGCCCGTTGTAAACCTGAGCCTGGCTTCAACATCAGGTTGCATGTGGCCAGCATCCCGAAGGCCCCGCCGGGTTCATCGACAGATTTCGGAACCTTGCCGTCGCGAGCTCCGCCTCGTGGTCGAGCTCTCGAGGAACCTACTGGAGAGGTCCCACCATGTCCGGGCGAAAGCGCGAGCGCATCCAGGCTGCACGGTCGTCGCCGACGAAGCCGCGAACTCGTCGCTCGTGCTCATCATCCAGGCGACGCTCGGCGCCACTGGATGGCCGTGGTGGACGTCGTCCCGCCGCGGAGCTGGCCGTGCACGAGGAGCGTTCCAGCCGCTCCGGTGCGATCGTCTTGGTATTGGCCCTCTGTGGCACAGCGGTGTCCCTGATGCAGACGGTGGTCGTACCCCTCCTTCCGGACTTCCCACGGCTGCTGGGAACCAGTCCTGACAACGCCTCGTGGCTGGTGACCGTCACCCTCCTCACGAGCGCGGTCACGACGCCGATCATGTCCCGGCTTGCGGACATGCACGGCAAGCGGCGCATGATCCTGGTCTCGTTGGGCGCTCTTCTCTGCGGATCACTGCTGGGCGCGAGCAGTGACTCACTCGCGCTCCTCATCCTCGCCCGACTCCTCCAAGGATTCGCTCCAGCACTGATCCCCATCGGCATCTCGACGATGCGCGACGAGCTGCCTCCGGACAAGATCGGCGGTGCGGTCGCGCTGATGAGCGCAACGCTCGGCATCGGCGGCGCCGTAGGGCTGCCGCTCTCGGGTGTGATCTACGCAGCGTTCGGTTGGCACGCCGTCTTCTGGGCCAGCGTCGTCATGTCCGTCGGGATGCTCGTCCTGGTCCTCGCGGTGGTGCCCGAGTCGGGCGTGACCACACCCGGGCGCTTCGACTGGTGGGGGGCGATCCTCATCTCCACAGCCCTCACCTCCCTGCTGCTCGGCATCTCCAAGGGTGGAGCCTGGGGCTGGACGTCGCAGTGGACCTTGCTGTCCTTCACGGTGGCCGCGCTCGCCTTCGCGTTGTGGGCTCCTTGGGAGCTGCGCGCCGGTGAGCCGCTCGTGGACCTGCGCACGTCGGCACGCCGCCCGGTGCTCCTCACCAACATCGCGTCGCTGCTGGCCGGCTTCATCATGTTCAACTACCTCCTGGTCGCCACGCAGCAGCTCCAGCTTCCGGTGGAGACGGGGGTCGGCTCCGGCCTGGGGGTGACCGAGGCGGGACTGGTGATGCTGCCTGGAGGTGTGCTGATGGTCCTGATGGCGCCCGTGTCCGCCTCAGTCACGCGACGCTTCGGCGCCCGCATCACCCTGACCGCGGGCCTGTCCGTCGCGGGTGTCGGGTACGTGGTGCGCGTGCTCCTCGACGGTTCCGTCGCCGAACTCGTCATCGGCATCTCGATCGTCTCGGTGGGAGTCGCCATGAGCTTCGCGTCGATGCCTGTCCTCATCATGCAGTCCGTGCCCATCGGTGAGACGGCGGCGGCCAACGGGCTCAACACGGTGGTCCGCTCGATCGGCACGTCGTCGTGTTCGGCAACCGTCGCCGCGGTGTTGACGGCCGGCGCGATCACCGGCGGCACTCATCCCACTGAGACTGCCTTGCATGCCATGAGCTGGCTTGCTGCGGCCGCTGCCTTCATGGGCGCGGCCGTCGGGTTGCTCATCCCCGCGCGGACGCCGCCCGGCGCAGCCAGGACCGCCGGACGTGACGAGCGACTGCCGGTGACGCGTGGTGACGACGTGCGTCGGGCTCAGGTGGGTACGGAGGTCGTCGTGCGCGGTCGGGCCGAGTGTGCAGACGGCAGGCCAGCGCGGTTGGCGATCGTGTCGGTGCACAGCGCAGGCGGCCAGCAGGTGGACTGGGCGCGTGCCGACAACGTCGGCCGATGGTCGGTCGTGCTCCCGGCAGAGGGGGAGCACCTCGTCGTCTGCTCCGCGGAGGGTTGGGCTCCTCAGGCCGAGCTGCTCGAGCTCTCGTCCGACACCACCACCCTGCTGCAACTCGACGAGCAGCTCATGGTCGCCGGCGACGTGTCCCGCAGCGGTCGGCCGATCGAGGACGCCCTTGTCGTGCTCACGGACGCCGCCGGTGAGTCCATGGGAGCAACCCGGACGAACGCCGCGGGTCACTACGAGCTGCGGCTGCCCCCGCTGGGCCGATACGTCCTGACAGCCCTGGACCCGCCCACGCGGACAGCACAGTCTCGAGACGTCGTGATCAGCGCCCAACGACGCTGTTTCGACTTCGTGCTGTCCGAGCCGCCCGAGTAGGTCGCACGGGCTCGTACACTGGACGCCGCGCACCTGAATATGGTGTCATGTTCGGGTCACGCTGGGTAACCGCGCTGACTCGAATCTGCCGTCCCATGCAACGAAGAGGACCTGATGTTCCACACCCGCTTCACCGAGCAATTCGGCATCGAGCACCCCATCGTCTGCGGCGGCATGACCGGCCTGGGCACCGCGCCGCTCATCTCCGCTGTCGCTAACGCCGGCGCCCTGGGATTCCTCACGGCATTGACCCAGCCCACCCCCGAAGCCTTGGTCGAGGAGATCCGGAGGACGCGCGACCTGACCGACAAGCCGTTCGGGGTCAACCTCACCATCCTGCCGACGATCGACCCGGTTCCGTACGACGAGTACCGAGCCGCGATCGTCGAGGCCGGCATCAGGATCGTCGAGACCGCCGGCTCCAGCCCGGAGCCGCACCTACCGGACTTCCATGCAGCGGGCGTCAAGGTCATCCACAAGGCTACGTCCGTGCGCCATGCTCTCTCGGCTGAGCGCAAGGGCGTCGACGCCATCAGCATCGATGGCTTCGAGTGCGCCGGCCATCCGGGCGAGGACGACGTACCGGGCCTCGTGCTCATCCCGGCGGCCGTGCGGGTGCTCTCGATCCCTGTCATCGCCAGCGGCGGCATCGCCACGGGTCAAGGTCTCGCTGCCGCGCTGGCGCTCGGTGCCGACGCCGTCAACATGGGGACCCGCTTCATGGCGACCGATGAAGCACCCGTGCATCCGAACGTGAAGGCCCAGATCGTGGCCAACACCGAACGGGACACCGTCGTGGTGTTCCGTGAGTTCAAGAACAGTGCGCGCGTGGCGAAGAACTCCATCTCGGAGCAAGTCGCCGCGATCGGCAGCCGCCCGGGAGCCACCTTCGCCGATGTCGCGCCGCTTGCCTCGGGGGTCCGCGGGAGGGCGAAGGTGCTGGACCAGGGCGAGATGGACGACGGCATGTGGTGGGCAGGCCAGACCCAGGGACTCATCCACGAAGTGGACTCGGTGGACAACGTCGTCAGGACGATCATCAGTGACGCCGAGCGGGCGATCGCCCGTGTGTCGAGCCTTGTCGGCGGCGTCGAGCAGC
Source organism: Nocardioides gansuensis (assembly GCF_003076135.1). Taxonomy (GTDB): domain Bacteria; phylum Actinomycetota; class Actinomycetes; order Propionibacteriales; family Nocardioidaceae; genus Nocardioides; species Nocardioides gansuensis. The sequence continues at coordinate 36,290 of NZ_QDGZ01000009.1, forward strand.
GGCCACGTCTCAGGGTTCCCCCGTCGCGCTGAGCCGCCCCGACCTGCGTGCCCTTCGTCAGGCGCAGAGGGGTGTCACTTCTTGCGCATGGCGTCCCGCCCGGGGAGGTGGTGGTCGATGCGCAAGGCGTTGCACCACAACCGCGTCGCGGTGTAGACGAGCTCCTCGAAGTCGCCTCCATCGTTGAGCACGAACGTGGCGTACGCGAACCTGCTGATCATGCCGGAGAGCACGCGTGAGGCCATCACGGGATCGAGGTCGGGATCGGCGAGACCTCGCTCCTGCAGGTCCTTGATCGCACGGGCATTGCGTTCGACGAAGACCCACCCGCGGGCGCGCCGCAGCTCCCGGACTTGGGGATCGATGTTCGAGACCTGCTCCAGCAGCTGCATGAGCTTCGCATTGCGCCGGTAGCTCTCGAGATAGGCACGATTGCTCGCCTCGATGATCGCGGCCGGGTCGTCGACTCCATCGACGTGCTCCATCCCGGGGTGGAGCATCTCGTTCTTCGTTGCCTCCATGACGGCGGCGAAGATCTCCTCCTTGTCGTTGAAGTACGTGTAGAAGGTTCCGGTAGAGCAATTGGCTTCCGCGGTGATGTCGCTCAGCCGGGCATCGAGATAGCCGTCACGCTCGAAGATGACTCGCGCAGCGTCGACAAGGGCTTGGCGCGTGCGCACGCCTCGGCGCGTGACCGGTGGCCTGCGAGCAGTGTCTTCAGTCACGGAGTCTTTCCCCTTTACGCAGGTTGCCTGATCGCGAGGTGCAGCCCACGTCGTGCGGCGAACGCCGATGCCCGACGTGTCTTGTGGAGCCGCCTACGGTACTCGGCGAGGAGTGCGGGGCAGCGCGTGCCACCTGTGCGCGAGCATGGTAGCTTTCGGGAATGAGCATGAGGTCAACTTCATATCTGCGCACACTTGCCCAGCCTGGCATTGCCTCAGAGGCTTCCACGGAGCACGGAGGCTCTTGATGGTTGGTGCAGATGCTGGTCATGGAAGCGACGACGTGCTCATCGACGTCACTGAGGGCGTCGGCACCATCACGCTCAACCGACCCGACCGCCGTAACGCACTCTCGGGCGCGATGATCCGTGGACTCATCGTCGCCTTGAAGGAGATGGAAGCATCCCGTGAGGTCGGGGCGATCGTCCTCACTGGCGCGGGCGGGGCGTTCTGCGCCGGTGGCGACGTCCAGTCCTTTCACGATCAGGGGGGTGAAGGGGCTGGGTCCACCCAGGTCGACACAGCCGCAGTGGAGGAGCAGCGCCGCGACCAAGAAGAGACTGTCGGCCGCATCTACCGGTGCCGAAAGCCCGTTCTCGCCTCCATTCCTGGCGCGGTGGCCGGAGCAGGAATGGGCCTCGCGCTTGCCGCGGACCTGCGGATCGGGTCGCCCCGCACCGTGTTCGCAACTGCCTTCGGGGCCGTCGGACTGGCCGGCGACTTCGGCGTTGCGTGGCTGCTCGACCGGGTGGTCAGCCCGGCCAAGGCGCGCGAGCTCATGTTCCTGAACCCGCGCGTCCGTGGCGAGGAATGCCTCACCCTCGGACTGATCAACTGGTTGGTCGCTGAAGAGGACCTGGAACAGCGGGCCCGCGAGATCGCTACGCAGCTCGCCAACGGACCCTCGCACGCGCTCGATGGGATGAAGCAGAACCTCCTACGGGCGCCTCACGAGGCGCTGACGGCCTCGATGTATGCCGAGGTGCCCCTGCACAAGGCGACCGGTCTGACCGAGGAGCATGTCGCAGCGGTCAAGGCCTTCGTCGACAAGGTGAAGCCGTCCTTTGGCCGTCAGTGGCACGAGGAGCTCCGTTGAACGTCGGCCACACATGCGCGGTACGACTGTTCGCCGTGGGCCGGATGACCTTTTGCTCCCCTCGGGCTGGCGCGTTCGCGAACATTGGTCTAAGTTGAATCCGACCTCAACTTCGATCAACGCATGGCACTTCTTAGAAGCTGGAGCAAGAGCATGGATTTCGAGCTGACCGACCGCTGCAAGGACTTCCAGGAGCGCGTGGGTGCGTTCATGGACGAGCGGATCTATCCCGCCGAGGCGATCTACGCGGAGCAGATGCGCGAGGCAGGCGACCCGAACTTCCACCCGCCGATCCTCGAGGAGCTCAAGACAGAAGCTCGCGCACGCGGGCTGTGGAACCTCTTCCACCCGCACAAGGAGTGGGGCCCCGGCCTGACGAACGCGGAGTACGCGCCACTCGCCGAGCTCATGGGCCGAAGCCCGCACCTTGCACCGGAGGCGATGAACTCGAACGCGCCCGACACGGGCAACATGGAGATCCTGACGCTCTTCGGCACCGAGGAGCACAAGGAGAAGTGGCTGCGGCCGCTGCTCGACGGCAAGATCCGCTCGGCGTTCGCGATGACCGAGCCGGCAGTCGCGTCCTCGGATGCCACCAACATCGAGACCCGCATCGAGCGCGACGGCGATGAGTACGTCATCAACGGCCGGAAGTGGTGGACCTCCAACGCGCTGCACCGCAACTGCAAGGTGCTGATCGTCATGGGCAAGACCGACCCCGACGGACCGCGCCACGCCCAACAGTCGATGCTCGTGGTCCCGATCGACACGGCCGGAGTGACCATCGTCCGAGGGCTGCCAGTCTTCGGCTACTGGGACCGGGAGGGCCACGCCGAGATCGTCTTCGAGGACGTCCGCGTCCCGACGTCTGCCCTCTTGGCAGGCGAGGGCGAGGGCTTCGCCATCTCCCAGGCGCGCCTCGGCCCCGGCCGCATCCACCACTGCATGCGGTCGATCGGAATGGCCGAGCGTGCTCTCGAGCTCCTGTGCCAGCGCTCCCTCTCGCGCGTCACCTTCGGCCAGCCCGTGGCCGACAACGCCAACATCCGCGACTGGATCGCGGAGGCGCGCATCGAGCTGGAGATGATCCGCCTACTGACGATGAAGACGGCCTGGCTGATGGACACCGTCGGCAACCGGCACGCACGCGTCGAGATCGCGGCGATCAAGGTCGCGGCCCCGCAGGTCGCGCTGAAGATCATCGATCGGGCGATCCAGGTCCACGGCGGCGCCGGCGTCTCCGACGACTTCCCGCTTGCCAACTTCTACGCCCACCAGCGCACCCTGCGTCTGGCGGATGGCCCCGACGAGGTGCACAAGCGCACGATCGCCCAGCGTGAGCTGCGCCGCTGGGAGACACCGGTGACCCGCGAGGCCGTCGACGGCACCCGCGCCGCGGCGCTGGTGAGCTGAGCGCTCGATGACCCAGGTGGGGCTCGACGAGGCCGCAGTCTCTGCGTGGCTTGACGGCTGCGACCTCGGACTACGGCTGCCACTTACCTTCGCGCGGATCGGACTCGGCCAGTCGAACCTCACCTTCATGGTCACTGACGCCACCGGGGCGCGCCTCATCCTGCGCCGCCCCCCGCTGGGTCGGCTCCTGGCGTCAGCGCACGACGTCGCACGCGAGCACCGGATCTTGAAGGCGCTGGAGAGTACGCCGGTTCCGACCCCCGCGGTTCTTGCCTTCACTGAGGATCCGGCGGTCACCGATGCCCCGCTGCTGGCAGTCGCGCACGTGGAAGGCCTGGTGGTCGACAACGTCCAGGTTGCGGAAGCTCTCTCGCCGTCGAGACGCGGGAGCCTCGGACTGGCGCTCGCCACCGCGCTGGAGCCCATTCACGCCGTCGACCTCGGCGCCACCGGCCTTGAAGATCTCGCCAGCCACAAGCCCTTCGCTGCGCGCCAGCTCAAGCGCTGGCGGCGTCAGTGGGAGGACTCCCGCACGCGCGACCTGAAAGCGGTGGACGACCTGGCGGACCGGCTCGAGGCCGCCATCCCTCCTCAAGAGGAAGTGACGCTCGTCCACGGAGACTTCCACCTGTCGAACGTCATCGTGGCGCCGGACGGAAGCCACGTGCGCGCGGTCCTCGACTGGGAGCTCTGCACCCTCGGTGATCCGCTGGCAGACCTCGGCTGCCTCCTCGCCTACTGGCCGGCCGATGGGGAACCTGCGACAGGTCCGTTGCTTGCCACGCGACTCCCCGGCTTCCCGAGCCGTCGCGAGATGGCGGCACGCTACGGGGACGAGACGGGTCGCAGCCTCGACGCCGTCGGGTTCTGGCACACGTTGGCTCTGTGGAAGATCGCCATCATCGCCGAGGGTGTCCGCCGCCGGACGCTGGACGACCCGCGCAATGCTGCCGAAGTCAGTGCACCGGCAGCGCACGTCGACGACTTCATCGCCCGAGCGCTCCGCGTCGCCGCAGAGGCCGGGCTCTGACCTTCACTCTTCAGGGCTCCAAGCCAACATTGACGTCGAATTCACGTTAGGCTCCAGCATGCCCTCGTCTGGCGCCGCCACTCGCCGAACCACGGATCCAGCCAAGGATTCGGCCAAGCATCCACCGCGGACAGCGCGTGGTGCACGCACGCGTGCCGCCCTGGTGTCAGCCGCACGAGCCGTCTTCGAGCGTGACGGTTACATCGAGGCCCGGCTGGCGGACATCACGGCCGAGGCCAAGGTGGCGGCGGGGTCGTTCTACACGTACTTCGCCAGCAAGGAGGAGGTGTTCGCCGCAGTCCTCGAGAGCGTGCAGGAAGAGATGGTCCATCCGCAGGTGCGGCGGATGATCGACAGTGACGATCCTCTGGCGGTCATCGAGGCCAGCAACCGAGCGTACCTCCTCGCCTACCGGCGTAATGCCAAGCTGATGCGGCTCCTGGACCAGGTCAGCGCCGTGGACGAGAACGTTCAAGCGCTGAGGCGCGCTCGGGGCCAGGCGTTCGCCGAGCGCAACGCCCAGAGCATCAGGGACCTGCAGGCCCGGGGAATCGCGGACGCCGAAGTGGACCCCTACCTTGCCGCGACAGCGCTGTCAGCGATGGTGAGCCGGATGGCCTACGGGACCTTCGTCCTCGGTGACCCGTGGAAGCTGGACGACTTGGTAACGGCGCTGACCCGCCTCTGGGCAAACGCACTTCGCATCAACTGAGGAACGCTCGGCCCCTGTCGCCGAGGTCGCGCATGGCCTAGACTTGAACTTGGGCTCAAGTCCATATTGATGTGTGGGGTGGCCCGCCTCATCACGACCCGCGCACGTGTCGCCGCCCTCGAGGGCGGGGCCGGCACCGAAGGAGAGACCATGGAATCCGTAAAGGCTGAGCTGGCCTGGGTGGCGTCATCGCGACGGAGCAAGGCATGAAGGTTGCCGGGAAGGTCGCCGTGGTGACCGGCGCAGGAGGAGGCATCGGGGCCGCCCTTGCAGCCGGTCTCGCCGAGCAGGGGGCGAACGTCGTCATCGCGGACCTTGATGGCGTACGCACCGATCGGGTCGCTCGCGCCGTGGGGGGGATCGCCGTCGCCGGTGATGCCACCCGCGTCGAGGTGCTGGAGGAGATGATCGCCGCCGCCGAGAGCAACTACGGCCCCGTCGACCTGTTCTTCGCCAACGCCGGGATCAGCGGCGAGGGCGGCATCGGTCAGAACGACGAGCAGTGGCAGCGCATCCTCGACATCAACCTTCTGGCTCACATCCGGGCCGCTCGCCTTCTCATTCCGGGCTGGGTTGAACGAGGTACCGGCTACTTCGTGTCGACCGCCTCTGCCGCCGGACTGCTCACGCAGATCGCCGACGCGCAGTACTCGGTCTCGAAGCATGCCGCTGTCGGCTTCAGCGAGTGGTTGTCGGTCACCTACGGGGATCAGGGCGTCCGGGTGAGCTGCATCTGCCCCATGGGCGTCAACACCGCGATTCACACCGATGCGCTCCAGGCGGACGACGAGGCGTCGCAGCTCGGTGCCAACGTCGTGGCGAAGGCAGGCAGGGTGCTGGAGCCCGAGGACGTCGCGGCGATCACGCTTGCAGCGATCGAGGAGGAATCCTTCTTGATCCTCCCGCACCCAGAGGTGCTCGAGTACTACCGGCGCAAGGGTTCCGACTATGACCGATGGCTCGCTGGGATGCGTCGCCTGCAGCGTGAGTCGGCCGCGGGATAGTCAGCATGGGTCAGTTCAGCTGCAACAACCTGAAGGAGAACTCCGTCCGGGAACGCCCCCACAACCTGTGGTCAGGCATCTCGACAGTCAAGAACTGGTGCCGCTGCACAGTGCTCCTGAACCGTGGCAGCCCTGCGTTCGACGCTAGTGGGATTCAGTCCGGTGAGCGTGCGACGTGCGGCCGGTTAGCGCGATTGCCGCGGCTCCCACGAGGGTGAGTGTGGCGGAGACGAGTACTGCGGTGTTCCAGCCGTCGATGATCGTGTCGCCGGCGTGGGTGGCGACCGTGACGAAGAGGGTGATCCCGCAGGCTGCCCCGAGGTAGCGCGCGGTCTGGTTGGCGCCGCTTCCCGTCCCGGCGCTAGCTGGGGGGACGCTGGCGATCGCCTCGCGGCCGAGCACGGCATTGAGCACGCCCATGCCTACGCCGGCCACCACCATCGCGACCACGAGCCGCCACATCGAGGAGTCGGCCTGCAGCCCGTAGCTGAGCAGCTGACCGCCGGCGACGAGGACCAGCAGGGTGGCGATGGGTCGGGAGCCCTCCAACGGGTGCGGGACGTGGCGGGCCAGCATCGAGGTGACGACGCTGACCCCCGCCCACGCAAGCACGGGCAGGCTCGCGGCCCACAGTCCCCGCCCGAGACCCACCTGGGCGACGGTCGGAATGAACGCCGCCATGCCGATGATGCCGGCACCGAGGACGAACGACCCACCCGTCGCGGCACGGAACCGCGGGTGCCGCAACAGCGCAGGGTCGAGCAGCGGCTGGTCGACCCGACGCTCGACGAGGACGAATGCCACGAACGACACGGCCGACAGGACCGCCAGCGCGACCGTCGGCACGTCGACGCCGCCACGGCCCTGGGTCAGCGCCGAGACTCCGAGCGTCATCGCCGCGATCAGCAGGCCCGACCCGGCCAGGTCGAGGTTCCTCGGTGCTGCCGCCGCCGACTCCTCGATGCGAAGCAGGCTCGGCAGCACGAGCGCCAGCCCCAGGACTGCGGTCACCGCGTAGGCCTCCCGCCAGCCGGAGCCGACGTCGAGAGCAGGAGCGAGCACGGCTCCGGCCGCGATGCCGAGGCCGACGCTGGCCGCCCAGACGGACGTGGCGTGGATCCGCTCGGGGCCGGGCGGATAGCGGTGTGCGAGCACGGCCAGACCGCACGCGAGAACGGCGGCGCCGCCGACGCCTTCCACGACGCGGGCGGCGATGAAGACGATCGGCTCCTGCGCCACGGCGCAGACCGCGGCGGCCAGCGCCATGGCGATCGACCCGGCGACGTATACGCGGCGTCGCCCGAGGATGTCACCCATAACACCGGACGCGAGCAGGGCTGCGGCCAGGCCCAGGCTCATCGAGCTGAGAATCCAGGCCCGTGCGGCCGGGCCTGCGCCCAAGTCGGCCGCGGTCGCGGGGATCGTTGCCATCGGCGTCACATAGGTCACGAGCACCAGTGCGGTGCCGAGGGTGACGGGAGCCAGCGGACGGCTTGTCGCGATCGACGAGGACGGTTTGACATTCAAACTCACTCGAGGGGACGCTACCACGTATGACGAGCAGCGCAAACGCCTCAGCGTTTCCGACCCTGGCTGAACTTCCGGGCCGCCCCTGCCCGATCGCGGCCTCCCTCGAGGTCGTAGGCGAGCGTTGGGCCCTGCTCGTAGTGCGGGAGCTCTGGATGGGCTCGCGCCAGTTCGGTGAGATCGTGCGCGGCACCGGCGCACCGCGTGACCGCATCGCAGCTCGGCTCAAGGTGTTGGAGAGAGCCGGTGTCGTCTCCCGCGTCCAGTACCAGGAGGCCCCGCCCCGGTTCGACTACCACCTCACCGAGTCCGGCCGGGCGTTGATCCCAGTGCTCGAGTCGCTGCTCGCGTGGGGACGGGAGTACGCCGTCCCCGACGATCCCGACCTCCACCTGTCCGACGCCAAGCACGCCGATCGAGAGAACCGATGACAATGCGAGACCTCACTGCCGCTGCACCCGCGAGCTGGGGCGAGCCCCGCTCACGCACCGTGGCCTGGTACGACCCGGCCATCGGTGCCGGCGAGGGCCTGGCCATGGCCGGCCTCGACTACCTGCAGGCCATGATCGACCGCGTGCTCCCGCCGCCTCCCATTTCGGGGCTGGTCAACATGTCGCTCGTCGCTGCCGCGCCCGGCCGCGTCGAGTTCACCTGTGAGCCGGACGAGTCGGCGTACAACCCGATCGGTTCGGTGCACGGAGGCCTGGTCTGCACGCTGCTCGACTCGGTGGCGGGCTGCGCGCTCCACAGTGTGCTCCCGGCGGGCCGCGGGTACACCTCCGTCGAGATCAAGGTCAACTACCTCAAGCCGGTCCGCTCGACCAGCGGGCAGCTCACCGCGATCGGCACGCTGGTCAAGGCTGGCTCCCGTGTCGCGTTCACCGAAGGGGTCGTCACCGATGCATCAGGTGCCCTCGTCGCGACCGCAACCAGCACCCTCTTGGTCTTCGACCTGCCGATCTGAAGGAGCTCGACGTCCGCGGCCTCGTCGCCACCGCATTCACCCCAAGCGACTCCCGCGCCGGAAACCCGCAACCATGACCTACTCGGCCAGGTCGACCACCCGTCCTCGCGCTCCGTACGCTCCTGCCGCCGCTTCTCGGCCATCTCCCGCACCGTCCGCCGGGCCTTCTGCCTGATCGTCTGCTGAGTCATCGGGTCCTCCCTCGTGTCGACACCTCGGACAATCACCTACGACATCTTTCGCCGTAGCGACACAGACCCGCGGATACGTTCGACCGCACTCTCACGGCCCACGCAGCCCACCCGATCCGAATCCGACGCGCCAGCCGTCACTGACACCCCTCAGCGTCCCCCCATTTCACGCGACAGACCAAGTGCCACACACCTCTTGCATTCTCGGTCCGAATTCGTCCGGCGAAATCGCGTCCCCTGCGCAGACAGCGGCGCGCTCCTCGCCGGTTCGACGTTGTAATCGGACAGATTGATCGCTGCGCCCCTCCCCTGCGCCTTTGGTGACTGACGACGAACGTTGGACGACAACGCAAGGGAGACCGAACAGGATGAACGGCGACAGAAACCGGCGAGAGCAACCAGGCCTCTGGGACGAGGAAACTCCATCCACGGACAACCCGGAGCCTGACCAGCCGCACCAGTCCGTGGCCAGCAAGGCGGCCAAGCGAAGTTCGGCAAGTGAGGCGCAACCGTCGACCACGACCCCGCCAACACCGCAAGCGATGCACCCAGAGCTCGACATTCAGGACCTCTGGGACGCCGCTCGCGTCGCCGCCTACCTCGGCGTACCCAAGCAGACGCTCTACGCCTGGCGACACACCGGCAACGGTCCGAAGGGCTTCCGTGTCGGCAAGCACCTGCGCTGGCATCCCCACACCGTGGTCGAGTGGACACTGGCTCTGGAGCACGACCAATGATCAAGGCCTGCGCCCGGTGCGGAAAGCCGTTCCAGGTCTCCGACCACCCCAAAGCGGGCCGGCCGCGACGGTGGTGCAGTAGCGCGTGCCGCCGACTGGCATCCGAGGAGCGACGAGCTGCAGAAGCCGGCCACACCGCCGTCACGTTCATCAAGGAAGCGGCACGTCTCGACGATCAGGTCCGCGCCGTCCTGGACTCCCCCAGCGCCTGCCGCCGCATACTGCGCGAACTGTCCGATCGCGACACCCGAGGAGCATTGGGCGACGCGAAGTGGAGCAGTGTTGCCGACGAACTGGCTCGGCTCCGTCGCCCCAGCCTCCCGACCCGCTGGCGTCGCTGACGATTACGCCGGACGAAACGCAACCGAGAATGCACCAGGTGTGTGGCACTTCGTTTTCAACGCTTGGGCGCGGTGAGTGAGCGCGCCGGTGGAGACGCCTCTGCAGCCGTCCGGCGTCGAGCTGACGTCTCGAGGGGGTCCGATGCTCGGACGGTGCACTGCGTATCTGACATCCGCGTTGCAGTTTGGACAGGACCGTCCGGGCTACCTCAGGTGCGTCGCGTACCTCAAGGGTTTCTCACTGCGAGGTGCATTGACGGCGGATAGACGCGGGTGAGTTCAGGCTGACAAAGCTCGAGGTCTGGTCGGAACCACTCATCTTCAATGTCGACCAGAAGGCCTCAGTCAGACTCCTCGATGCGCTGGGTCGCCCACCCATCTAGGCGGGTGATCTCGAGCGACGCGAGGTCGACCGTTGCTGCGGTGTCTTCGGGCACCGGCGTCCAGCCGTCGGGGTCGATGCCACTGGAGATGACGTGCACGGCGTCCGGGGTGCGCCGGAAGTCCATCGCGAAGTAGTCGTCGGTGTGTCGATAGGGGATCTCCTCTGTGGAGGAGAAGAGCTTGTGTAGCCCATCGACGGGCGCCGATGCCTTGCTGTTGATGTGGACCCCGAACATGTGCGCGGGGGTCATCAGCAGCGCGTTCAGGCTCGCCTCGGGGAACTCGCTGGTGAGTACGCCGAGCGCCTGGCTGAGGCCTTTGGTGTCGTCGCCTTGCTCGGCGATGCATTGCTTGACGAATCGGAAGTACCGCTCGCTGTCGGTGTCGCAGCGGAGCGTGGCGCGAGCCTCCTGGGTAAGCAGGCCTTCCAGCCGGTCGATAGGCGCGATGTGCCCGTTGTGCCCGAATGCGTATCCGCCATCGACGAACGGGTGGGTGTTCTGCGGTGTCACTGGTAAGCCCGGTGTCGCCCACCGCAGATGCACGATGCCGGCCCTGCCGAGCCGCTGACGGGCAAGCTGCGTGTACGCCGTCTCGGCGATGGCCGATTCGCCCGAGGTCACGCAGCGGATGGTGGGGGAATCCGGGTCCAGCCAGGCCATGCCCCAGCCGTCGCCGTGCACGGCGGTGAGTGCGGTGAACGCGTCGAAATGCTCCTGCCCGAGCAACTCGAACACCGATGTCGGTCGGCGGGCGACAAAGCCGAGCAGTCGACACACGGTTGGACCGGCCCCTTCGTGATGGCCTCCGAGCCGCCTCGCGGCCCAGTTCCAGGGTCCCGCGCACGGTGTGCGCAATCAACTCCGCTGATCAGCGGATGGTCCGGCGCTCAGCCGGACACGAGCGCACCCGTATCCCGCGCCGACAGGGGGCGGAAGACGCACCAGACACACACCCCACGAGCTGCTTGACAGCGATTGGCGGCAAGTGCACTATGCGCATATGACCAATATGCGCTTAGCGGCTTGGCTTCAGTCCAAGAGACGCGAGTCCAACATGACTCAGCAGCAGGTCGCAGCCGAGGTGGGAGTACATCAGACGCGAGTCTCGCACTGGGAGAGGGGCAGCCGATTCCCCAACCCCGAGCAACTCGAAGCACTGGCTTCGCTGTTTGGGGTGAAGGCCGAGACATTGGTGGCTGAGCACTTAGTGGACAACGATGTTGAGCGCGCTCTCATGAACGATCCCTTGCTCCGCAACGACGACAAGCAAGCTCTGATGACCCTCTACCGAACCGCCACTCGCGCGACCGCACTATGACCTGAGTGGTGTCCGAGTCAACGCGGACACGCTCGCGGCGGGAAGACGCAACGAACCACGCGAAGCTCGAAGGCATGCTCGCGACGCATGGCGCTCAGTCCCCGGCGGTCTGGGACCGAGAACAACCGCAGGCCATCGGGGTGGGCGATTGCAGCCTCGCTGCAGCAGACGCTGGCCCACCTCTGGCGCAACGTCACCGTCGGGCGGTCCGCTACCAGCGTCTGCCGTCGTCTTCACGATCCTCATCAACGCTGCTTTCGATAGCCCGCTCCGCGGAGATTGCCATGTCGAGGTAGAAGCGCTCAGCGGCCGAGCCCTTCGGCATCAAACTCGCGACCTCGCGACACCTATCGCGCTGCTCGACGTCCTCGGGGTACGGCTGACCCGGCGTTCCGCTTCGCGTGCCTGAGATCGTCGCTCCCCATAGCGCGTTCTTCAGCGCCTGTTGCGCTTCGTCGCCCACCTTTTCGGTGGCTGCGAAGACCCGTTCGACGAACTCCTGCTGCTGCCAGACGAACGTCCGTGGTGCTCTACGGAGGATTGCTGCCGCCGAATCAATCTGCTCCATATCACCGGTGCCGATCGCGTCCTCGAGCAGGGACAGGACACTGGAGTCGTACTGGCGAGCGACCTCCTTGAAGAGATCCGCACCATTCTCTGCGCGCATCCAGGAGTCGGTCTTGGCGGCGATCCATAGCTGCAGCTTGCGCAGCCACTGTTCGAAGTGTGGGTGCTCGCGAACCTTCAGGTGGTTGTCGAAGGAGAACGGCATGGGTCGGTAGTCGCCGCGTAGCTCAAGCCCCTCGCCAACCTCGACACGCGTCTGCAGCAGCGCGATGACCCACTCAGGGTCGATGGCGGATCGATCCGCCAGGAACGCCGTAATCGAGTGCTGCCCAATGTCGTCCAGCAGGACGAGCTCATCCCGAATGTGCTCTTGCTGATCCTCGTCGAGCGCGTCCCAGGACAGGCCCACATAACGGCCGAAGCAGGAGCAGACTTCGTCCGCCACGTGCGAACTGTCGGAGAATCTAACCGATGCCAGAAGTCGCGCCGCCAGCTGCGGATCCTCCTTCGCAGCACGCTGGGCAACCGTGATCGGCGCCTGGCGCACCGTGAGATTCTCGTGTGACCCGAACTGGAGCAGCAGCTCAAGTTCTTCGGGCAGCACAGGGCGGTGCCCGCGGTTCCATCCCCACGCTTGGGCGACCGCCTGAGTGGCCCACGGCTCGTCAACCTGGAGCAGCTGTGTTGCCCGCTCAAACGCCGCCTGGTCGTCTTGCGCAGCAAGGACAGACAGCGCCACGGGCAGCGCGGAGATCAGCGCAGGGGCCCGGCCAGCAAGGACGGCGTCCACGAGATGACCTGCCAACGATGAGCGCGCCTCGACCATCGCTTGAACCAGCGGCCCCAGATTCCCTTTGTCGGCGCCAAATGCAACGCGCTCGACCTGCAGCCGTTCTTCGAGAAGGGAGATGACGTTCTCGTCGTCGCGCTCTTCGGTGAGTTGGTCGACTGCCTGCTGCAGGCGAGCTTGCACTCGTGCTTGCGCCTTCTCAAAGTCGCGTTCGCGGTCGAAGACCAGGTGTCCCCACCCGTCATGAATGATGAGCGCGACCTTGTCGGCGAGCTCGTCCCGGAGCTTCTGCAATACCTTCCTGGCGGGCGCCTTGGTGGCTTCCGGTCCGTAGCCGGCATGCCAACTCAGGGCCTTTCGCACCGCGACCAGCACGGCGGGGTCGAGCTCGTTTTCGACAGCAACGCTTCCGAGCTGTTCGATCGTATCGACGAACGACGGCGTCCACCGATCCCGTTCCTGTTGGGTCACTTCTCGACCGAACATGCCAGTGGGGTAGCGCAGTGACGCCTCGACGCACTCGACGGCAGCAACTGCTCGCCCGACATGCGGCTGCCGCATCTCATCGAGGGCGATTGCGATCACACGCCTGCGCAGGGGCATGACGACGTCGGCGTTCAAGGCGAAGGGTTGGAAGGTCAGGCTGTAGTTCTGGTAGCTCTGACTACTCGACTCGGTCGCCAGCAGAGGCTTAAGGACCTCGAATGGCGAGACCTTGTTGGTGTCGGCAAACCACTTGCTGGCGACGTCAAGAACAGCTTCGTTGTAATCCAACGGCTTGGCCAGTTCAAAGCCGGCCAGTTCGCCCAGCACGCGCAGTGGATGCTCTGGGTGTTGATTCGTGCGGCGTTGGTCGTCCTGCGTCAGCTCCCACAACAGCTCAAGGACGGCCGGGAGCGTCTGGAGCGTGTAGGCCGCGGGTTTCAGCATCGTGACCAGGTCGCTCAATACGTCGGCGTAGATCGGCACGCCAAGAAACGCCCATCCAGAAGACGTGTCACCGGGGTCGTCCGTCGGATTGTCGACGAGCCAGCGCGCAATCCTGACAGTGCGCTGCGGCTGGAAGTAGGAGACCTCAGTCAAGAGCTTGACCGCTGCTTGGCGACCAGGAATGTTCGCTTCCCGCACTTCGGCCTCGAACGGTTCCCAGAGGGCGTCAACCAGGGGTGCATTGTTTGTCTGTCGTCGACGGACCTGCCAGTCGACACGACTGATGTTCACGAACAAGTGCTGCAACGCTTGGCTACTTGCAGCATCGCGAACGCGGTCCAGGTAGCCGGTCGGATGCCCGTCGGTCTCATCCACACAGGCGCGGCTCAACAAGATGTCGCCGAGCAAGTCGGGAACGATGCGGAGCGAGCTCCCGCGCCGACGTAGCACGCCGGCTGCTTCGAGGTCGCGAACGTGCTTATGCAGTTGGTCATATGGCTTTCCAACCACAGTCGATAGCGTGCTACGGAATGACTGGTCGTCCGTGCGAACCGGCTGCAGAGCGGCGATGCCCTCGAGCACACCACGCCGTGTTTCCGGATCGGCAACCAGAGGGTCGGCGATGAGGGCTTCGCTGAAACGCCCCAGGATGGTTTCGCGTACCTGGTCGTCCTGGCCCAACTGCGAGGGATCGAGCTGGCCACGTCGAATCAGAGTCCCGCCAACCACTGTCACAAGAGGACAGTCAGTAGTGAGACGGGCCAGACGCTGCACGACGCTCTCGTTGACGTCTGGCCCGAGCGCTTCACGAGCAAGCTGCTCTACCGCGCTGATCGGCAAATCGGCCAGCACGATCGTTTGATGTTCGTCCGGAAGGAGGCCCGATCGCTGTAAGTCGTTGCGCATGGCGGCCCAGCGATACGGCCGAGTCGCGAGCAGGATATTGGCCTCACTGTTGCGCCGGCGCAGGGCGGCTATCAGATCAGTCACGTCATCCCGCTCATGCGCATCGTCGATGAGGAGCACCAGGGCACCCGTGCTTGGCAGAAGCTCGAAGTGCTCGGGAGCAACCGGGGTCTTGTCTGGTAGCACAAACACTGCGGTGGCCTCGTCCGGGGAAGCCTCAGCTACAGCCTTCAGGATCCGGGTTTTGCCTAGGCCACCGCGACCGTCCAGCGTGACCAGCTGCGCGCTGCTGTCGTAGAGGGCGGCCGCCAACTGATCAACCACGTCCTCGCGACCAACCAAGGTCCAGTCATGGTTGAAGAGTTGTCCTTGGGGCGAGATGAAATGATCCTCCGGTAGTAGCCACGGCCCGGGGGAGCGCACCCCAAGGAAGGCTTCCCGGTGACCAGGGAAGAAGCTGTCGACCAGCCGGACGGCCGCATCAAGTGGCATCTGGTGCTGGATGTATTGGGAGATGCTCTCGCCGTCCCAAAGGGTCCAGCCAGGGTGATTGCTCATCTCCGTTCGAGCACCCGGGGACGCCGTCTCACGCGACAGGAAGAGATGATGTTGCGCGGCGTCGATCTTGACGGCGTCCACAGCCTTCTTGACGGCTGCCTTTCCGAATGTCGCGTGACGTTTGCATTGTGCGGTCGCCAGGACCTCGCCGGTCTTCGAGTCTGTAGCTAGGACGTCGATGCCGTCTTGAGTGTCCCCCGGCCCTCCGAACCGCGTCACGTGTGCACGAGGTACTAGTGCTTTCACGATCTCCACCGTGAAGTCTTCGAAACGCTCGGGGGTCAGTCCTGCGAGGGGTAAGGCCCGTGTCCGCGGGGCCACTGGTGCCGCCTCGGTACTTGCCGTGGCGTAGGCACCGGCAGCAACAAGGTCGTGCTCGGCAAGTCCCAGCAGTTCTGCCACGGCGCGAAGCGTCTTGCGCCTCGGTCGCGAGCGTCCGCGCTCCCAGGTGCTGACCGCCTGCTGCCCGACCCCGAGTTCGCGCGCGACTTCGGCCTGCTCAAGCCCTTTGCGTTCGCGCGCGCTACGCAGAATGGATCCGAGTTTACCGTACATGTGTTCGATCATACGCAGTTACTGCGTGCCGGTCAACTCCTTCACAATGAGGAGGAAGCCGCTCGCCGCCTGGAGTGCACGCTCCAGCGTTGCTACTGCGCGCTGAAGAATGTGGATCCGGTTTCAACCTTGTTCTGGACCATCTGACCGACAACTGCGGGCAGAGGGAAGTGCTCGCCATCGCGTCATAGGGGGCGATGGGCAGCGCCCAAGAACCACCACGACGGTGAGAGTCCGGAGCGTCCCTGCGGCGACTGCATCCCCAGATGCGGAAGGAACGCAGGAATTCCACAGGCGACATTGATCGCTCGGTGAGGCGTCGCGTTCTTAGGTGACCATCAGAGAATCGCGGGCGGCGCGTGCCGCCCCGGGTGGTCGGAGGTGACCAGATGGAAACGGTGGAGGAGATCCTCACCAGCAGTGAAGTGGCCAAGTGGATCCGGGTGTCGGAGTCGACGTTGTGCCGGTGGCGGCAGCGTGGGATGGGTCCGCGGGTGACGTGGATGACCCCGACGTGTCCGCGGTATCGGCGCCTCGACGTCGAGCAGTGGCTCGCGCGGGCGTCGTAGGCGCGCCGCGGGGAGGACGACGCACATGATCGAGATGACTCCCAGCGGCCGGTTCCGGGCGCGGCTGAAGAGCGGCCGGCAGTTCGTCGCCAGCCGGACCTTCGACACCAAGCGGGAGGCGAGCGACTGGCTCGCGCGAGAGAGGGCTGCCCTCGCCGGTGGGGTTGATCCCCGCACTGGACGCCGTCTCATGCGGGCGCTGTTGGAGGAGTGGTTGGCCATCCGCGAGTTCACGGTGGCGGCCAAGACGTATCGCACGGACCAGGCCCTGCAGCGGCTGGTCCCCACGAGCCTGCAGGCCATGCAGGTGTCGGCCGTCTCCGAGCGCGAGGTGGCCCGCTCGTTCGAGGCGTTGATCCAGCACGGTCTCAGCGAGCGATCGGTGGTCCGGTATCGCGCGAGCCTGTCCAGCTTCTTCGCCTGGTGCGTTCGGGAGAAGATCATCGTGCGGAACCCGGTGACCGGGACGAAGGTCCCCCGGTCCTCGGAGGAGCCCACCGAGATGCGGCCGTGGACGGAGGCGGAGCTCGAGGCCGCCTACGAGCGGTGGCACGAGCACGACCCGCACCTGGCCGACGTGTTGCTGGTGCTCGGCTGGACCGGGATGCGGTGGGGCGAGGCGCGGGCGGTGCTGGTCGAGGACGTGGTCGAGGTGCCGACGGCCGGTCTGCTCGTCCGCCGCTCGCACACCGAGGGCGGGACGGTGAAGGCGACCAAGGGCCGGCGCGGGCGCCGGGTGCCCGTGGCCGACCGGATCCTCCCGATCATCCGGCGGCTCATCGTCTCCAAGGAGCCGACCGACCTGCTGCTGACCACCACGGGCGGTGCCCGCCTGCACCGCACGGCCGTGCTACGGACGGTGAAGTGGGACCGCACCGGCGGCGGTCGGCGAATCCACGACCTGCGGCACACCGCGGCGTGCTTGTGGCTGGCACGGGGCGTGGACCCGGGCACGGTCCAGGCGTGGATGGGACACGAGTCGATCGCCACCACCAACCGGTACCTGCACTTCCTGGGCACCTCGGCCGACCAGGCGGGGCTGGAGCGTCTCAACGACCCCAGCCGGGGCCCCCGCCACGGCCCCGCGCGGGCAGCACCGAGGCCCGGGGTACGCGGGGGGTAAGCGGACGCACTTTGCCGACGAACATCACCGGTGTCAGTCCCGCGGCGTGAAGGGCAGGACATGCGAGAACCCGCAGGTCAGGGCGACCTGCGGGTTCTTCGTCACGTGGTGGAGCTGAGGGGATTCGAACCCCTGACCTTCTCATTGCGAACGAGACGCGCTACCAACTGCGCCACAGCCCCATGCGAGGGAAGAACATAGCACCAGCCGCTGGGCGGCTCCCAATCGAGATCGTGGCCGATCCGGGACACCAGGTGGGGCCGATCGACCGCGCTGTCTCAGGAGCCGCTGGCGCGCCGTTGGGCGGCGGCGGCGTCGCGGGCAGCGCGCTCCGACTGCTCTGCCTCGCGGGCCAGCGCCGAGTCGCCCTCGATGCGGCCCGAGGTCCACACCCCGGTGGACTCGAGGTCGATCGTCTGGACGGTACGCCGCGTGGCGGCCGGCTTGGTGACGTAGGTCGGGAGCGTCGTGGGGACCATGTCCCAGGCGCCCGGGGCCGCAGCCGCAGCGACCACGGGCTCTTCGACGGCGGCCGGTTCATCGACGACTTCGGGCTGGTCCTCGACCGGGATGCGGGCCTCGACATCGGGCACCGCCTGTGCCCTGAGACCGCGGGCCGCCGAGCGAGCAGCCGCGCGCTCCGACTTCACCATCAGGCGGCAGGCGACGAGCCAGGCGACGAGCATGGTCGCCGGGGCCGCGACCCAGGGCCAGACGACCAGCTTGCCGACCGCGAGGCCGATCACGACGGCGTTGGCGAGGATGACCAGGAAGAGGACGCGGCGGCGACGGCGGGCCGCCCGACGGGCGGCCTCACGGCGCACGGCGAGCGGGGTCACGGAGACCGGCCGCTCGGGGCGAGCCTTGGTGGAGACGGTCGTCCCGGACGGCGCGCGCCCCGGAGTGACGACGAGGCGGGCGTCGCGGCGGCTCACCGGCTCGCGGCGGGCCAGCACGCGCATGCGGTGCGAGAAGCGGTCGACCGAACGGCTGCGCACCACCTCGTCGTGGTGCTTGAGCGCCTTCGGGACGAGGTAGACGGCCCACGCGACTGCGAGGGCGACGAAGATCAGTGCGCTCAGGTCCACGCCTCGAAGGTTAGTTCGCTAGCGCAGGATGGGGCGGATGTCCACAGGTGTGTCGCAAGACAACCCGTGTGACTGGTGGGATTAGTGCCTCCGCACCCGCTCCACCAGTCCGCCGGGGCAGTCCTCGGCGGTCACCTGGAAGATCCGGTGGTCGCGCCAGTCGCCGTCGATGTGCAGGAATCGCGGGGCGTAGCCGACCTCGGTGAGGCCGAGCTTCTCCACCACCCGCAGGGAGTTGGAGTTCTCCGGCCGGACGCACACCTCGATCCGGTGCAGCCCGACCGGCCCCAGGCAGTGGTCGACGACCATCGCCACCGCGAGCGGCATGATCCCGCGTCCGGCCACACGCTGGTCGAGCCAGTAGCCGACCGAGGCGGACTGCGCCGACCCGCGCTGCACGTTGTTGACGGTCACCTGCCCGGAGAACTGGTCGTCCACCTCGATCGCGAACGGCAGCGACGCGCCCTCGCGGGCCAGCTTGCGGAGGTGGCGGATCACGTCGCGGTAGCCCGTCGCTCGCTGGCTCGAGCCGGGCGGCATCGTGGCCTCCCAGCGGCGCAGCCACTCGATGTTGCGCTCGCGCACCGCCTGCCAGTCGCGCCCGTCGGTGCCCTCGATGGGGCGCAGGGTGACCGCTCCGTGCTGCAGCACGACAGGCCAGCCCGGAGTGCCGGTCAATGGTCGCTCCCGCGGATCTGCTCCACGGTGTGCCGCAGCAGGGGCCGGAGCACCTCGAGCCCGTCCTTCACGCCGCCGCGCGAGCCCGGGAGATTGACGACCAGGCAGTCCCCGACGACCCCGGCCAGCCCGCGCGAGAGCGAGGCGGTCGGCACGCCTGCCGCGACGCCGTACGCACGGATCGCCTCGGCGATGCCGGGCACCTCCCGCTCCAGCACCCCCCGGGTCACCTCGGGGGTGCGGTCGGTGGGGGTGAGTCCGGTGCCGCCGGTGGTGAGTACGACGCGCGCGCCGGCGTCAGCGGCGGCGCGGATCGCCTGCCCCACGGGCTCCCCGTCGGGCACGACGGCCGGTGGCTCGCAGGCGAAGCCCTGCTCGCGCAGGAAGTCGACGATCAGCGGGCCCGTCTCGTCGGCGTAGACCCCTGCGGCGGCGCGGTTGGACGCGACGACGACGGCTCCCTTCAGCGGCTCGGTCACGGCCGGACCCAGTCGCCGGACTTTCCGCCCGTCTTGGTCTCGACGCGGATGTCGGTGATCACCGCGGCCTTGTCTACCGCCTTGACCATGTCGACCACGGTGAGGGCAGCGACGGAGACGGCGGTGAGCGCCTCCATCTCCACGCCCGTGCGGTCGGTGGTGGAGACGGTCGCGACGATCTCGACGGCGTCGTCGGCGACGGTCAGGTCGACGCTGACCGCGGAGAGCGCCAGGGGGTGGCAGAGCGGGATCAGCGACGGCGTCTGCTTGGCGCCCATGATCCCGGCGAGCCGGGCCACGGCGAGGGTGTCGCCCTTCGGCACCCCGGCCCCGCGCAGCAGCGCGACGACGTCGGCAGAGACGAGCACCCGGCCCGACGCCGAGGCCGTGCGCGCGGTGACCGCCTTGGCCGACACGTCGACCATGCGTGCGGCGCCCGCCTCGTCCACGTGGGTCAGCCGGTGCTCCGTCATCAGCACTCGCCCCTCTCAGAAGTCTTCGTCCAGCAGCAGGACCTGCACCATCTCACCCGCGGAGATCGACGTCGCGTCCTCCGGCACCACCACGAGGGCGTTGGCCGCCGCCAGGTCGCCGAGCAGGTGCGAGCCGTGGCCGCCGACCGGGGTGACGAACGCCCCGCCGCGGTCGACGTCGTACAGCACCCGCACGAACTGCCGCTTGCCCGCCGGCGAGGAGACCGGGTGCGTCAGCCGCGCCCGGCGCACCGGCCGCGAGTAGGGCAGCTTGCCCATCATCCGTCGGATCGCGGGCAGCACGAAGGTCTCGAAGGAGACGTAGGAGGACACGGGGTTGCCGGGCAGCGTGAAGATCGGGGTGTTGTCGTCGCCGATCGTGCCGAAGCCCTGCGGCTTGCCGGGCTGCATCGCGACCCCGCCGAACCACACCGTGCCGAGGGAACGAAGTGCCTCCTTGACGACGTCGTAGTCCCCCTCGCTCACCCCGCCGCTCGTCACGACGAGGTCGGCACGGACCAGCTGGTCGCTGAGCGCGTCGGTGAAGGTCCGGGGGTCGTCGGGCACGATCCCGACGCGGTAGGCGATCGCGCCGGCAGCGCGCGCGGACGCGGCCAGGAGGTAGGAGTTGCCGTCGTAGATGGAGTCGCGGCCCAGCGGGGTGCCGGGGTCGCGCAGCTCCGAGCCGGTGGAGAGTACGACGACGCGCGGGCGTGGCCGGCAGCGCACCGTGGCGCGGCCGACCGCGGCGAGCAGGCCGAGGTGGCGCGGCCCGAGCACGGTGCCGTGCTCGAGCAGCATGTCGCCCTCGGCGACGTCGTCGCCCGCCCGGCGGATGTGCTGGCCGTCCGACGGCGCGCGGGTGATGCGCACCTGCGCGACCCCACGGTCGGTCCACTCGTAGGGCACCACGGCGGTGCAGCCGCGCGGCACGGGGGCGCCGGTCATGATCTTGACGGCCGTGCCGGGCGACATCGCCATCAGCCCGGACCGGCCGGCGCCGATCTCGCCGACGACCGGGAGGTGCACCGGGGACTCCTCGGTCGCGGTGACGACGTCGGCGTGGGACACGGCGTACCCGTCCATCGAGGAGTTGTCGAAGGACGGCAGCGAGATGGGCGCGACGACGTCCTCGGCGAGGGCCAGCCCGAGGGCGTCCATCAGCGGCTGGGGGAAGTCGGGCAGCGGCGAGACCGTCGCCAGGATCCGCTCGACCAGCTCGGGGACCGGGAGCAGGTCAGCCATTCCCGGGCACACCGTCACCGAGGACAGCGCCGGCCTCGACGCGCTCGGCCTGCTTGGCCTCGAGCGAGACCTCGCCGCGGACCTTGACGCCGTGCCCGAAGGTGACGTCGCCGTCCACGCGGAAGGACTTCGCCTCCCTGAGGCTGGGCGCGCCCTCGGGGAACCGCTTGTCGAAGTCGCCGACCAGCTTGTAGAAGTCGCCGTCGAGGTCGACGAACGGGACGTGGTCGGTGGCCGGGTCGAGGACGAAGTCCGACCCGATGTCGTAGATGTCCGAGCGCAGCACCAGCAGGTCGTTGGTGGTCTTCACCGGGACGAAGCGGCTGCGGTCGACCTCGATGGTCGTCGAGTCGGGGAAGACCTCGATGGCGGCCCCCATCGCGGTCTCGATCTGGATCACCTTCGGCGTCGAGGGATCGCCCGGGTCGACGGTCTTCTCGTTGCGGATCAGTGGCAGCCCGAGGACACCCTCTCGGGCGTCGAGGATGTCGGCCATCGCCTGCACGTCGAACCACAGGTTGTTGGTCGACATGTAGCGGTGCCGGGTGAAGTCGGCGAACGCCAACCTGTCGGCGTCGAGGATCTGCGACGTCTCGCGCAGGATGATCCGCCCGTCCTGCTTGCGGCGGGCGAAGTGGCCACCCTTGCGGTCGGAGGCCGTGCGGCGTACGGCCTCGATGGCGAATGGTGCGCCGCTCGTGGCGAACCAGCCGGCCACCCGGGCGTCAGGCACCGCACCGAGGTTGTCGGAGTTGGAGACGAAGACGTACTTGTAGCCGGCCTCGACCAGCCTGGCCAGCAGGCCGGTGCCGCGCAGCGCTGTGTAGAGGTCGCCGTGGCCGGGCGGACACCACTCCAGGTCGGGGTCCTTGGGCCAGGACACCGGCAGCAGCGAGTCGGCGAGCAGCTTGGGCTCCTTGTTCTGCAGGAACTCCAGCGGCAGGCCCGTGACCGGCAGGTCGGTGTAGCGCTCCAGCGCGGCCATCGTGTCGGCGCTGGTGCGGAAGGAGTTCATGAACATCAGCGGCAGCGGCGCGTCGTACTCCTTGCGGAGGTGCAGCACCTGCCGGGCGATGATGTCGAGGAAGCTCAGCCCGCGCCGGACGCACAGCAGCGACTTCGCGCGGTCCATGCCCATGGACGTGCCGAGGCCGCCGTTGAGCTTGATCACGCACGTCTGCCGGATGGCATCCGCTGCCGCGTCGTCGGGGACTTCGACGTCAGCCAGAGACGTCATGTCGAGCGGTTCGATCGCCGACTCGGGGATCATCCCGGTCTCGCCGTGCTCGAGGAGGCGGTAGTAGTGCGCGAAGGTGTCGATCGCGACCGGGTCGACACCCGCGTCCTGCATCTTCGCGCGAGCGAGCTCGAGGCCTTTGCTACCCATGCTCCGATCGTAGGCTGATCCCGTGCAAGCGCCACTCGACCCCCCATCCGCCGCCGCGAAGTCGGCCCTCCGCGACCAGGTGCTCGCGGCCCGGCGGCGGCGTCCGCTGGCCGATTCGGCCCACGAGGCGGCGGCGATCGCGGAGCACCTGACGGCCTGGGAGGAGGTACGCCGCGCGGCCACCGTCGCGGCGTACGTCTCCGTCGGGCGCGAGCCCGGGACCGGGGTGCTGCTCGACCTCCTCGTCGCCCAGGGCAAGCGCGTGCTGCTGCCCGTGCTGCTGCCGGACCTCGACCTCGACTGGGCGGCCTACCACGGGCCGACGTCGCTGGCGCCTGCCTCGCGCGGCCTCCTCGAGCCCTTGTCGCCTCCGCTCGGTGTCTCTGCCGTGGCGGCCGCCGACGTGGTGCTGGTCCCCGGCCTCGCGGCCTCGCGGACCGGTGAGCGGCTCGGCCGCGGCGGCGGCTCCTACGACCGCGCGCTGGCCCGCGTGCCCGTCGGCACGCCCGTCGTGGTGCTGCTCCACGACGACGAGGTGGGGCTCGACGTGCCCGTCGACGCCCACGACCGGCGGGTCACCCACGCCGTGACCCCGTCGGGGGTCGTGGCCCTGACGGAGTGAGCGCCGAGCTACTCCTCCGGCGCCGGCTCCAGCACCAGCACGTCCTCGCCGGCCTCGGTCACGGCCTCGCGCGAGAAGGCCCACGGGAGGTACTCCCCGTCCACGAAGAGCTCCGTCTGGTCGACGTAGTGCGGGGAGACCGGGTGGCCGGAGACCCCGGTCAGGTTGATCCAGCGCGAGTCGTCGAAGTCGGCGAGTGAGACGACCATCCGCATCGACGGTGCCGCGCTCACGCCGTACCCCAGCGTCGCGTCCCACGACATGGCGTTGACGATGGCCGGCCCGCCACCCACCTCGTAGCCGGTGCGGTTGAAGAGCCGCTCCACGAGCGCGATGCCGGACTCGCCGAGCGTCGAGCTGCGCAGGTCGAGGCGGTGCAGGTGGCCCCACGTCCAGTCGGACGGGTCGAGCGAGCGGCGCTTCGTCAGCTCGTCGCGCGCGTCCATCATCGCCTGCCGCAGGATGTCGTCGCGCGTCTCCACGACCTCGTGGGTGGTCTTGTCGTCCCACCAGGCGGAGGCCGGGTCCTCGAGCTGGGCGCTGACGACGCCGATCCAGCGGTCGCCGCCGTGGGGCCAGTTGCCCTCGCGGAGGTCGTCGTGGAAGGCCAGCCGCAGCAGGTTGCTCCACACGACGCTGAAGTACGCCGCAGCCGCGCTGTCGGCGGGCTGGGTGAAGTCCCACTCGGCGAGCAGCTCCTGGCCGTCGCGGTAGTAGGCACTCGGCAGGTCGCCGATGTCGAGCAGGTAGGGCACCAGGACGGGCGCCAGCGGGTTGGCGGTGTCGAGCTGGATGGCGGCCATGTCCGCGACCGAGAGCTCGCCCTCGTGCTCGAGGAGCAGGCGGATCCGGGTCGCGCGATAGCCGCGGTCCCAGTCGGTGGTGATGTGCCAGGGGTAGGACTCGCCGACGACCGCCTGGTTGGCCGTGACGATGAAGCCCTCGTCGGGGTCGAGCACGGAGGGCAGCCCGTCGAAGGGGATGTAGTCGCCGGTCCAGTCGTTGGCCGACACCCAGCCCTCGGCGGGCATCCGGCCGTCATTGCCCGACTTGCGGATCGGGATGCGTCCGGGCGCCTGGTAGCCGATGTGGCCCTCGCGGTCGGCGTAGACGAGGTTCTGCGCCGGCACCGCGAAGTCGGCCGCGGCGTCGCGGAACTCGTCCCAGTTGCTCGCGCGGTTGAGCTCGAGGATCGCGTCCGCCGTCGGCTGCGGGTCGAGGGCCGTCCAGGCCAGCGCCACGGCGTACCCGTTGCCGCGCTCCCCCGGCACGTCCGTCGGGGCGTTGGCGCCGACGGTGCTGAACTCGGCCGAGACGTCGCTGATCAGGGGGCCGTGCGCGGTCTCGCGGATCTGGAGCTGGAAGTCCTCCCCGTCGCGCACCTTGATCGTCTCCTGGCGCAGCTCCAGCGGCTTGGCCTTGCCGTCCTGCAGCCAGGTCGCTCCCTCGATCTGCTCGAGGTAGAGGTCGGTGACGTCCGGCCCGAGGTTGGTGAAGCCCCAGGCGATGTCGGCGTTGTGGCCGATGACCACCCCGGGCACGCCGCTGAACGTGAAGCCCGAGGTGTCGAGCGTGCAGTCGAGGGTCATCTCCCGGCAGTGCAGCCCCATCTGCATCCAGATGCCCGGCATGCTCACGCCCAGGTGGGGGTCGTTGGCCAGGATCGGCATGCCCGTGGCGCTGTGCTCCCCGTCCACGACCCACGAGTTGGAGCCGATGCCGTCACCGCGGCCGAGGAGGTCGGGCATGGCGGCGACGTCCCGGCGGACCCGCTCGAGCGCGTCGACGACCTCCTGGGGGTACGCCGGACGGCGGGGGTTGCGCGTCGAGTTGCCCGACGCGTGCTGCTCGAAGACGCCGTCGACGACACCGCCGCCCTGGACGATCGGCGGATGCTGGTCGTAGGGGTAGGGCGGGTAGAGCTGCGCGACCTGGGCGGGGTCGTGGTCGAGGGAGGCCATCACCCGGTCGATCTCCTCGACCATGTTGCCGCGCAGGTCCCACGCCATCGCCTTGAGCCACGCCAGCGAGTCGACCTCGGTCCACGGCTCGGGGGTGTAGCGCAGCCCGGCGAGCCCCATGACGGCGTACTCCTCGGCCAGCCGGGTTGGCCCCCGCTGGTCGAGGTAGGCGTTGACCCCCTCGGCGTACTCGCCCAGCAGCTCGCGCGTGTCGGGTGACACCAGGGCGAGCTCGCGCTCGGCGACCCGGCGCCAGCCCATGGTGCGGATGAACTTGTCTGTCTGCAGCGCGTCCTCGCCGAACAGCTCGGCCAGCCGGCCGCTCGTCACGTGGCGACGCAGGTCCATCTCGAAGAAGCGCTCCTGCGCGTGGACGAACCCCTGCGCGCGGGCCAGGTCGGCGTCGGTGTCACCGTAGAGGTGCGGGATGCCGTGCGCGTCGCGGACCACCTCGACGCTCGCCGACAGGCCCGGCACCTCGAGGGTGCCGTCGACCTCCGGCAGCGCACGGCGCAGCACCACGTAGCCAGATGCCGCGACCAGCGCCAGCACGAGCAGCACGGCGACCAGGGTGTAGCAGGGCCAGCGCACCGCGCGGGGCGCGGCCTTGAAGAGATGCCACAGCGAGGGGTCGTCCGCCTTCCCGGAGTCGGTGTCCGGGGTCCGCGGGGATGCCTGCTGCTCGGTCATCGCCCCGCATTGTGCCGTAACATTGGCAGTCGTCCCGGGCGAGTGCCAGCGGACACGTCGTCGTGTCGCCCACAGCCGGGGACATGTTCTTGCCACCACACGTGGATGTCCGAGCCGGGAGTCACGAGATGCCGACCTACCAGTACGCCTGCACCGAGTGCGGCCACGCCTTCGAGAAGGTCCAGAGCTTCAGCGACGACGCGCTGACCCACTGCCCCGAGTGCGACGGGCGGCTGCGCAAGGTGTTCAACGCCGTCGGCGTCGTCTTCAAGGGATCGGGGTTCTACCGCACCGACAGCCGCTCCGGCTCCTCCACCTCGGCCGGCGCCTCGTCGAGCACCTCGTCGAGCGGGTCGTCGACCTCCGGCGCCTCGGGCTCGTCCTCCTCGGACTCGAAGCCCGCCGCCACGACGGCGTCCTCCAGCTCCTCCAGCTCCGACTGATCCCTCTCGATGGTCGCGTAGCCGACCGAGGGACGAGGGAGGCGCATCGAGACCCCATCCCTGTGGATGAGCACCGCCAGCCGCCGCCCCTCCCGCCTAGCGTCGGGGTATGGCTCCCCACACTCCCCGGCTGGGCGGCGTACGCCGTCGCGTGAGGTCGGCGCGCCGGGCCGTCCTCGCCCGGCGCCGCCCGCTCGCGGCGCTGCTGGCCACGGCCGCCGTCCTGGTCGGGCTCCGCACGGTCGCTCCGCCGCCGGCCACGACCGGCGTACTCGTCGCGGCTCGCGACCTGCCCGCAGGCACCACCCTGACCACGGACGACCTGACCACGGCGGCGTTCGCGGACGGCACGGCGCCGAGTGCGCTGGCGGAGGAGCCCGTGGGGCGCACGCTGGCCGCGCCCGTCGCTGCGGGCGAGCCGATCACCGGCCCGCGGCTGCTCGGTGACGGCCTGGCGGCGGCCCACGAGGGGCTCGCGGTCCTGCCCGTGCGCCTCTCGGACGCCGGCGCGGCAGCACTGCTCCGACCGGGCGACCACATCGACCTCCTGGCGACGGCGCCCTCGGGTGACACGCGGACCGTCGCGGAGGATGTGCGGGTCATCACGCTCGGCCCCGAAGGTGAGGGCGATTCACGCCTGACCGGGCGCCTGGTCGTGATCGGGGTCACCGAAGGGTCGAGGGAGCTCGTCGCCTCCGCGTCGGTCTCGGAGTTCCTCAGCTACACCTACAGCGGTTAGCGTGGCCGGCTGACAAGTCATTGACCGGCTCCGATCTCGGGGTCAGAGAAGGAGATCCACCGTGAGCGGATTCAAGAACTTCCTCCTCCGCGGCAACCTCGTCGAGGTCGCCGTCGCCCTGATCATGGCGCTGTCGTTCGCCGCCGTCGTCTCGACGTTCGTCGAGTGGCTGACCGGCCTCATGCCCGAGTCGGCCTACTTCTCCACCGAGGAGCAGAGCTTCGGCGCGTTCCTCAACGCCGTCGTCTCCTTCGTGCTGCTCGCTACCGTCGTCTACTTCCTGATCGTGGCGCCCTACACCAGGGCCAAGGAGCGCTTCTTCCCCGGCGAGGCCGCCGGCCCGAGCGACACCGAGCTGCTCACCGAGATCCGCGACCTGCTCGCCTCGAAGGGCGTCTGAGCCTGACATCTTCGCCGCACGGCCCGTCCCCTCGGGGCGGGCCGGGTGCTATTTCGGCGCCGCCGGATCCCCTTGCAGCGTCAGTCGCCGTGGTGCGGCGGGACCTGCTCACGCAGCCACTGGTCGCCGCTCGACTCGCCCGCCCCGGCCTCGGGATCACGCTCGTCCGCGGTGGTCTCAGGGAGTACGTCGCCGAACACCGCCGCGAGGCGGGCGCGGCGCATCCACTCCGGCTCGGGAGTGGTCGTGTCGGGCTCGCGGGTCATGCGCACAGCCCGAGCTGCTCGGCCTCCTCGGCCGACAGCGTGCTGGTCGGGCTCGCCGAGGGAGAAGCCGTCCCGGACGGCGACTCGGTCTCGCCCGGCGACGCCGTCTCCGATGGCGACTCGGTCTCGCTGGACTCGGTCTCCGAGGGGCTCGGGGAGTCGGAGCCGGTCTTCGACGGCTGGGCGGTCGGGGACGGCGACTCGGAGCCGGGCGGCTGCTGGGCGCTGATCGCGCCGTCGGTCAGGCGCGAGGTGAGCGGCTTGTCGGCGGCGATCTTCTTCCAGAGGCGCTTGGCGTCGGGCTGCTTCCAGAACACCCGGCCACGGAACTCCGAGTCCGAGGGGTAGTAGCCGTTGGGCACCGTGACGAACTGGATGTTGCCCAGGCCGATGTCTTGGAACTCCAGTGCCAGCTGGGCGATCTTCGTGACGTTCTGCAGGCCCTCGTCGACCGTGAGCGACTTGGTGGCGGCGTTGAGGAAGCTCACGACCCGAGCGGGGTTGGCCAGGGTGCCGGCCGACACGACCTTGTTGACCATGGAGGCGATGAAGGCCTGCTGGCGCTTGATCCGGCCGAGGTCCGAGCCGTCTCCGATGTTGTAGCGGACCCGCACGTAGGACAGCGCCTCGTCACCCTTGAGGACCCTGTCACCGGCCTCGATGTGGATGTTGTGCGCCGGGTCCTCGAAGTCGCGCGGGATGCAGACGTCGACTCCGCCGATCGCGTCCACCATGTCCTTGAAGCCGTTGAAGTCGACGACCACGAAGTGGTGGACGCGTACGCCGGTGGCCTCCTGGAACTGCTCGATCGTGCAGGCCTCCTCCCCCAGCCCGAACGCCTCGTTCCACATCACGTTCTCGCCACCCGGGATCTCGTTGTCGGCGCCGCAGTCGGGGCGGGTGACGAGCGAGTCGCGCGGGATCGAGACACCGTAGGCGCGAGTGCGGTCGGCCGAGAGGTGGAAGAGGATCGTGGTGTCCGAGCCTGCGCCGCCCTCGCCGTCGATCTGGTTGCCCTCACCCTCGCGGGTGTCGGACCCCATGACCAGCACGTTCATCGGCTTCTGCGGGCCGGTGACGACCTCTTCGGGCGCGTTGTCGACCTCGTCGAAGGCATCGGACACCGTCAGGTTTCCGTTGAGGTGGCGGTAGAGGAAGACCACGGACAGTGCGGTGACGAGCCCGAGCACGACCAGCGAGACCAGGAGCACCTGACCCACGGTGTGCTTGCGCCGGCTGCGACCACGGCGCCGCGGAGCAGCCGCGGACGTCGGCTCTTGTGACACGCGCAACACCTTCCCGGGACGACTTGACGAGTCGCAACCTACGCGACTACCCCCATTGTCCCGCGTGACCCGTCCGCGTGCCGAATCGGAACCACGCAGGGTCGCGCCGCTGACGGCTCGGACGGGTGCGGCCCCGTGATCGCTTGTCCCCGCCATGTCACGCGAGACCGGAAACCGCGTGGCGAGGGCTGGGTCCGCGTCTCTAGGGTGGGTCCATGGCGTCGGTCAAGCAGTTCCAGGTCACCTTCGACTGCGCAGAACCTGAGCGCGTCGCTCGCTTCTGGTGCGAGGTGTTGGGATACGTCGTACCGCCGCCACCGGAGGGGTTCGCCACGTGGGAGGACTTCGATCGCACGCAGCCGCCCGAGGAGCAGGGTTCGTGGTTCGCATGCATGGATCCCTCAGGTGCGGGTCCGCGACTGTTCTTCCAGCGGGTTCCCGAAGGCAAGGTCGTCAAGAACCGGCTGCACCTCGACGTGCGGGTCGGCACCGGGCTCGTGGGTGAAGAGCGCCTGGCCGCACTCGAGGCCGAGTGCGCACGGCTGCTCCCACTCGGCGCTTCACGCGTGCGACTGCTGCGTGCCGACGGCGTCAACGAGTCCTGCCTCGTGATGCAGGACATCGAGGGCAACGAGTTCTGTCTCGACTGAGAGGGGCACTTCTCGGTCACGCCCGGGGGCCGCATTCGCCACGTCCACGGCCTGCTGACAAAATGACCCCGCCACTGGACAGTTCTCGACACGAATCTGCACAGGGCCCGCCCCAGTAGCTCAGCGGATAGAGCAGCCGCCTCCTAAGCGAAAGGTCGCAGGTTCGACTCCTGCCTGGGGCACCGATCAGTCCTCCACGACCTCGAAGCAGATCCCCGCGGCCTGCAGCCGCGCGAGCAGGTTGTCGCCCATCGCCTGCGCGGGAGTGACCTGGCCCGCGCTGGGCGGGTTCGCGTCGAACGCCAGGCACAGCGCCGACTCGGCGAGCATCTTCGCGGTCTCGGTGTAGCCGGGGTCGCCGCCGGAGACGCGGGTGTGCAGCCGCGTGCCGTCGGCCTCGCCGACGAAGTCGACGGTGAACCACGCCTGCTCCCGGCGCTTCTCGCTCGGCCCCTCCCCCTGCGGGACCCTGCCGAGCAGGAACTCGCGCAGCGGCTTCACCTGGCTGGCGGCGGTCAGGGCTCCGACACTCGCGGCGCCACCCGCGGCGTACCGCAGCGTCTTGGTGCCGGCGTAGTGGGAGTAGCGGAAGTCGGGGCCGTACCACGGCAGGGCCGCGCCGCTGCGCGCGACGATGATCGGGTCGATGGTCGGCAGCGGGAGCAGCCAGTAGCCCAGGACGGGGTCGCGGCCGGGCTTGCCGGCGACCGCGCGGCTGCGGCGGCCGGCGGGGCGCACCTCCGAGCGGCGGCGCGCGGCCATCGCCTCACGCAGTTGGCGCGCCCGGGAGAACTGGTTGAGCGCCGAGTGGAAGGTGCCGCCCGAGAAGGTGCCGGCGGTGCGTACGACGCCGCGCAGGGTGATCTGCTGGTCGACGGGGAGCCGGCGGACCGTGAAGTAGGCGCCCAGGTCGTGGGGGACGGAGTCGAAGCCGCAGGCGTGCACCAGCCGGGCTCCGGTGCGAGCCGCCGTCTGGTGGTGGGCGAGCCACATCAGGTCGACGAACTCGGGCTCACCGGTGAGGTCGACGTAGTCGGTGCCGGCCTCGGCACACGCGGCGACCAGGGGCTCGCCGTGCTGCAGGTAGGGACCGACGGCGCTGATCATGACGCGGGTGCGCTGGGCGATGTCCGCGAGCGCGGCGTGGTCGCTGCTGTCCGCGACGAGCATCTCGACATCCACGCCGAGGCGGTCGCGCACCGCCTCGAGCCTGGCCTGGTTGCGGCCGGCGATGGCCCAGCGCAGTCCTTCGGGGGCGTGGGCGGCGAGGTAGTCGGCCGTCAGGCCTCCGGTGAAGCCCGTCGCTCCGAAGAGGACGAGGTCGAGCTCACGGCCGGTCGCGGGGTCGGTCATGCGGGCCATCCTCACAGGTGCGGAACCGTCGGCAGAGGGTGGCCGTCCCACGGACATGACGAAGTGGGTGTCGACCACGCTCGGGCTGGTGGTGCTGGTGGTGGGGACCGTCCTGGTCACGCTCGGCGTGACCGAGGCGGCCAGGCGCGGCAACACCCCGGAGGACCGTCCCGCACCGTCCGGCTCTCCCTCCCCGGCGACGACCGGCACCGTCGCGGCCGCCCGCGTCGCGCTGGCGGCCGCGGACCTCACCACTCCGGCCTCCTGCGACGACCTCCTGGACTCCTACATCGACCGCGCGCTCGACCTGGTCGGGCCCTACGGCTGGGACGCCGGCCCGATCGTCATGTTCGACGCCGCCATCCCGAGGGCCCGCGACAGCGTCGCCGGCGCAGCCGAGAGCAGCGCGAAGGCACCGATGCCCACGACGAGCCGGGTCACCAGCGGCGAGACCGGCACCAACGTGCAGGAGGCCGGCGTCGACGAGCCCGACGGCGTCAAGGTCGACGGCGACCTGCTCTGGCGGGTCCAGGACGACGAGCTCACGGCGTACGACGTCTCCGGCGACGAGCCGCGCCAGCTCGCCACGCTCGAGCTGCCCGACGTCGACGACGCGGAGCTGCTGCTCGCGGAAGACCGCCTGGTCGCGGTCGGGCACAGCGACGAGCGAGGCTCCCGCCAGGGCACCGCGGTGCTCACGGTCGACGCCTCCGACCCCCGGGACCCCCGGGTCGTCAACGAGCAGCACTACACCGCGGAGCTGCTCGAGGCGCGGCTGCACGACGGCGTCGTGCGGCTGGTGCTGCGCAACGGCCTCCCGGACCTCGAGTTCGTGCACCGCTACCGCCCCCACCAGGAGGACTCGGCCCAGCGCGCCAACGAGCAGGCCGTCCGCGAGTCGACCCTCGACGACTGGCTCCCGCTGCGCGACGGGGAGCAGCTGCTCGACTGCGGGTCGGTCGCCGTGCCGGACGACGACGACGATCCACTCGGGACGACCAGTGTGGTCGCGCTCGACCCGGCCGAGCCCGCCGAGGCGGAGAGCACCGCCGTCGCGACGGCCGCCACCGCGGCGTACTCCTCCACCGACCGGCTCTACCTCGCCGTCAGCCCGTCCTCCTGGGGCTGGGGCGGGCCGCCGTGCTGGGAGATCTGCGACTTCGCCGGCCCGCTGCTCGGCGGCGACGACGACGGCGAGACCGAGCTGTTCGCCTACGCCCTCGACGGTGTGGCCACAACGCTCGTCGCCTCCGGCGAGGTCGAGGGCACGGTCCGCGACCGCTGGGCGATGGACTTCGCCGGCGACGCGCTGCGCGTGGCCGTCGGGCCTAGCCAGGCCACGGGCGACTTCAACTCCGTGGTGACCCTGCGCGAGGAAGGGGCGGAGCTGGTCGAGGCCGGCCGGGTGGACGACCTCGGCAAGGGCGAGGAGATCAAGTCGGTGCGGTGGTTCGACGACCTCGCGCTGGTCGTGACGTTCCGCCAGACCGACCCGCTCTACGCGATCGACCTGGCCGACGCCGACGACCCCGAGCTGATGGGCGAGCTGAAGATCCCCGGCTTCAGCGAATACCTCCACCCGCTCGGCGAGCGGCGGCTGATCGGCATGGGCCAGGACGCCTCGCTGCGCGGCATCACCCGCGGGGCGCAGGCGGCGCTCTTCGACGTCACCGACCTCACCGAGCCGAGGCGGCTCGACACCGTGACCTACGCGCGCGGCTCGTGGGCCGGCGCCGGGACCGACCCGCGCCAGTTCACCTGGCTGCCCGAGCGGCGTACGGCACTGACCGTCATCACCCACGGCTGGCGCACCGGCTACGTCTCCGTCCTCGAGCTCGGCGACGACCGGATGAGCAACCGGATGGTGGAGGTCGAGCACGGCGACGAGGTCAGCGAGGTGCGGCTGGTGCCGCTCGCGTCCGGCAAGGTGGTGCTGGTGACCGGCGACGAGGTCACCTTCTTCGACCTGTGACGCGCTTGATCGCTGGTCGAGCAGCCGCGACGAAGGAGCGGGCGTGTCGAGACAGCGGGCGTACGCTCGACGCATGTGCCGCAACATCCGCCCGCTCAGCAACTTCGAGCCGCCGGCCACCCGTGACGAGGTGACCGCCGCCGCCCTGCAGTTCGTCCGCAAGGTCACCGGGACGACGAAGCCCTCGCAGGCCAACGAGGAGGCGTTCCACCGCGCCGTGGCCGAGATCGCCCACATCACCGAGCACCTGCTCGACGGCTGGGTCACGGCGGCGCCGCCGAAGAACCGCGAGGAGGAGGCCGCCAAGGCCCGCGCTCGCGCGCAGTTGCGGTACGGCGCGTGACCCAGGCGGTCCCGCTCGCGCACGAGGCGACGGCCGGCCCGGTCGACGAGCTGGTCGCCTTCCTCGCCGACCGCCCGCTCGTGGTCCTCACCGGCGCCGGGCTCTCGACCGACTCCGGCATCCCCGACTACCGCGGGCCGGGCGCACCCGACCGCCGGCCGATGACCTACCAGGAGTTCCTGTCGGGGCCGGCCGCGCAGCGGCGCTACTGGGCGCGCAGCCACCTCGGCTGGGCGCGGATGGGGCGAGCCCGGCCCAACGCCGGCCACCGGGCGCTCGCCGCCCTCGATCCCGACCTGCTGATCACCCAGAACGTGGACGGCCTCCACGAGGCGGCCGGGTCGCGCCGCGTGGTCGCCTTGCACGGCCGGGTCGCCGACGTGGTCTGCCTGGGCTGCCGGCGTACGACGTCCCGCGCGGCGCTGCAGGAACGGCTCGACCTGCTCAACGCCGACTGGACGCGACGGCACGCGGACGTCGCGATGCGGCCCGACGGAGACGTCGCCCTCGAGGAGACGCGCGACTTCGTCGCGCCCGCCTGTGACGACTGCGGCGGCCTGCTCAAGCCGGACGTGGTGTTCTTCGGGGAGAACGTGCCGGCGACGCGAGTGCAGCGGTGCTACGACGCCGTCGACGCCCTGCCTGACAGCGGTGGTGCGCTCCTCGTCGCCGGATCGTCGCTCACCGTGATGAGCGGACTCAGGTTCGTCAAGCGCGCGTGGCGGGCCGGCACCCCGGTCGCGATCGTCAACAGGGGCGCGACCCGCGGCGACGCGCTCGCGGCGTACAAGCTCGAGACCGGGTGCAGCGAGTTCCTCGGCGCACTCCGTGACGCGCGGAGTCGTCTCGCGGTGTGACCCCCCTCGGTAGCGTGGACGAATGGACCGCCCGGTGGTCGCGGTGCTCGTCGGAGGGCTGGTGTGGCTTGGCCTCCTGACCCTCGGCACGCCCGGCGACGAGGAGGCGGCCGCACCCCCGGCCGATCCGTGGGCGACCACGCTCGAGCCGATCGCAGCGCCCGTGCTGCTCCCCAACATGCGCAGCGTCGGCGCTCGCGACATCCACATCCAGGAGGCCGGCAGGACGCGCCGCCTGAGGTTCGCGGCCGCCTTGGCCAATCTCGGCCCCGGCCCGC
The DNA here is from genome assembly GCF_003076135.1 of Nocardioides gansuensis. GTDB lineage: Bacteria > Actinomycetota > Actinomycetes > Propionibacteriales > Nocardioidaceae > Nocardioides > Nocardioides gansuensis. The sequence goes on from NZ_QDGZ01000009.1 coordinate 70,942, forward strand.
TCGTGCTCCTCCCGCGGGGCCGCGGCGACTGTCCGCCCGGGCAGCACGGCGCCGTCCAGGTCGTCCACCTCGACGTGGACCAGGACGGGCGCTACAAGGGCTGGCGCGACATGGCCAGGACGAGGCAGTTCAGTGGCTGCATGCTCCGGCACCGGAGGCACGACCACTGGCACTTCGACGCGATGGCGGGCTACGCGTTGCGACGGCCAGGCGCCCAGCGCCCGGTGGTGTCGCGCGACAAGGTGAGCTTCTGCCTGCGGGACAACGAGCGGGTGCCCGACCTCCCGGTGGTGGTCCGGCGGCAGCACTTCGGTGACTGCAAGGCCGACACCCGGCAGGGGATCTCTCCCGGGTGGATCGACGTCTACACGGCCGACCTCGACGGGCAGTGGCTGCGCCTGCCCCGGGGCGTGGACCGCGAGGTGGTGTGCCTCGAGCTGGCGGCGGATCCGCTCGACCTCGTCGAGGAGAGTGGCGAGGCCGACAACGCGACGTCGGTGGCGCTGCGGATCCGCGGCAGCACCGTACGCCGCGTCCCGCCGCGGCCCTGCCGTGCCTGAGCCCAGTCCTCAGGCGCGGCGGACGAAGATGTGGTCGGCCGCCTCGAACTCGATCTCCGCGGTCTCGCCACCCGACCCCACGAGCACGCCCTCCTCGGTGGACGCGACGATGACGGTCTTGTCGGGCAGGGCGCCCACGCGGCGCAGCGTGCTCATCAGCACCTCGTCCTTCTGCATCTCCTCGGAGATGCGGCGCACGTGCACGCGGGACTCCTCGCCGGTGGCGACCGCCGAGAGTGACTCGACCCCGTCCATGAAGTCGCCGCCCAGCTCGATCTCGCCGAGCTCGTCGAGGCCGGGGATCGGGTTGCCGTAGGGCGACTCGGTCGGGTGGCCGAGCAGCTCGACGAGGCGCCGCTCGACGGTCTCGGACATCACGTGCTCCCAACGGCACGCCTCGGCGTGCACGAGCTCCCAGTCGAGGCCGATGACGTCGGTGAGCAGCCGCTCGGCGAGCCGGTGCTTGCGCATCACGCGGGTGGCCAGGCGGAGGCCCTCGTCGGTGAGCTGGAGGTGGCGGTCGCCCTCGATGGTGAGCAGGCCGTCGCGCTCCATGCGGGCGACGGTCTGGGAGACCGTCGGGCCGCTCTGGTGCAGCCGCTCCGCGATCCGGGCGCGCAGCGGCACGATGCCCTCCTCCACGAGCTCGTAGATGGTGCGGAGGTACATCTCGGTGGTGTCGATCAGGTCGCTCACCGGTCCATTGTGTCCTATGCCGGGGACACCGGCGGCAGGACGGGGGCCCTCTGGGCCACCTCAGCGGTTTGACGTCAGCACCGACGAGGCGAAAGGCTGGCGCACATGTCTTTGAACGATCCAAAGTGGTGGCAGGACTCCGTCGTCTACCAGGTCTACATTCGGAGCTTCGCCGACAGCGACGGTGACGGCGTGGGCGACCTGCCCGGCATCACCTCGCGGCTGCCCTACCTGCGCGACCTCGGCGTCGACGCGCTGTGGATCACGCCGTTCTACACCTCTCCGCAGTACGACCACGGCTACGACGTCGCCGACTACACCGACGTCGACCCGCTGTTCGGCACGCTGGCGGACGCCGACCACCTGGTCAGCACCGCGCACGACCTCGGCTTGAGGGTGATCGTCGACCTGGTGCCCAACCACACCTCCAGCGAGCACGCGTGGTTCCGGGCCGCCCTGGCTGCCGGGCCCGGCAGCCCCGAGCGGGCCCGCTACCTCTTCCGCCAGGGCCGCGGCCCCGGCGGCGCGGAGCCGCCCAACAACTGGAAGTCGGTCTTCGGCGGTCCCGCGTGGACCCGCACCGACGACGGCGAGTGGTACCTCCACCTCTTCGACAGCACCCAGCCCGACCTCGACTGGCGCAACCCCGAGGTCCCCGAGATGTTCGCCGGCGTGCTGCGGTTCTGGCTCGACCGCGGGGTCGACGGCTTCCGCATCGACGTCGCGCACGGCCTGTTCAAGGAGGCCAGCCTGCGCGACCAGATGGTCGCCGCGGGCGAGGAGCCCAAGTCGGGCGAGGTCTCCGCGGAGCACTCCATGGTGCAGCGCGATGCCTTCGTGGACGAGCCGATGTGGGATCAGCCGGAGGTGCACGACATCTACCGGCAGTGGCACGACATCCTCGACGAGTACGGCCCCGACCGGATGGCGGTCGCGGAGGCCTGGACCCAGACCACCGAGTCGATGGCCCGCTTCGTCCGCCCCGACGAGCTCGACCAGGCGTTCAACTTCGCGTGGCTGCTCACCGACTGGTCGGCCGACGACTTCGCTGCGGTGGTGACCAGGACCCTCGACGCCGTACGCCCCGTCGGCGCCTCCCCCACGTGGGTGCTGAGCAACCACGACGTGGTGCGCCACCCGACGAGGTACGGCGGCGGCGAGCGTGGCCTGGCCCGCGCCCGCGCGGCCACGCTGACCATGCTGGCGCTCCCCGGCTCGTCCTACATCTACCAGGGCGAGGAGCTCGGCCTCGAGCAGGCCGACGTACCGCCAGAGCACCGGCAGGACCCGTCCTGGTTCCGCACCGGCGAGGACGGCCGCGACGGCTGCCGCGTGCCGATCCCGTGGTCCGGCGACGAGCCGCCCTTCGGCTTCGGCCCGGCAGGGAGCCAGCCGTGGATCCCCCAGCCGGAGGAGTGGAAGTCGCTCACCATGGCGGCCCAGGAGGACGACCCGAGCTCCACTCTCGCCTTCTACAAGGCGGCCCTGGCGGCCCGCCGTACGTTTGCGGCGACCGCCGGCACCGACGTGCAGGTCGAGGTCGCCGACGACGTGCTGACGCTGCGCCGGGGCCCGGTCACCGTGGTGCTCAACTGCGGCGACTCGGCCGTGCCGCTGCCCGAGGGCGAGGTCTTCGCGACCAGCGGTCCGGTCCTGGGTGAGCTGCCCGCCGACACCGCGGTCTGGCTGCGCTGAGCGCAGCCGGCGTCACTCGAGCGTGCGGTTGTAGCGGGAGAGCCCGTCGATGAACGTCGTGAGGTCGCTGTCCGACCAGCCCTCCAGCCGCTCCTCGAGCTGCTGACGACGAGCCACGGCGACCGCAGCCACGCGCGCCTCCCCGTCGGGGGTGGGCACGAGGATCGTCGCCCGGCCGTCGTCGGGGTCGCGGCGACGCTCGATCAGGCCGAGCTCGACGAGGTGCTGCACGTGCCGGCTCACGGCGCCCTTGTCGAGCGCGAACACGTCGGAGATCTCCGAGGCGCGCGCCGGACCGTTGTGGGTCAGGTGCGCGAGGAGCAGGTACGCCGCGGGCTGGAGGTCGGGATGCACCTGGGTCGCCCGCTCGTGGAGCACCCGCTTGATGCGCCGCAACAGCACGCCCATCTCGAGCTCGAGCCGGCGCAGGTCGTCCTGACGGACCATCAGAGCGTCACCTCGTCGGGCTGCACGTCTGCGTCACGGGAGCTCGTTCCATGTCGGGGGGTAACAGTTGCCACAGGCAACCATATTGCCTGGCGCGCCGCTCCCCGCAAATGCAGCGACCCGCAGGCCTGCCTCACGGATGTGGGGCGCCCCGGCGGATGGGAACCGGAGAGGACCTGCGGGTCGGGTGACTGCGGTGGATTCGCCAGACAGTCGGTGACGACTGCCTAGCGGACAGCCACCTCACGCATCCAAGACGAAATCATTTCTCGGACCACCTCCTTTCCCGTGTGCGTCAAAGGTACGCCGGGGCTCGGTCGTGGCCAACAGGTTTTTTGTTCAGGGAGCGAGGCGCTCGACGGTCCACCCGCCGCCCTCGCGGGTGTAGACCAGCCGGTCGTGCATCCGGCCCGGACGTCCCTGCCAGAACTCGACGGCGTGCGGCAGCACGGCGTACCCACCCCACTCCTCGGGCACCGGCACCTCCTCGTCTGCGAACCGCTCCTGCACCTGGGCGTAGGCGGCCGCCAGCTCGGCCCGGCTGGCGACCGGCCGCGACTGGTGCGACGCCCACGCACCGAGCTGGGCTCCGCGCGGACGCGTGCGGAAGTAGGCCTCCACGTCGGCAGCTGACAGGGGGCTGGCGACGCCGTCGATGCGGACCTGCCGCTCGAGGGGGTGCCACGGGAAGAGGAGGGCACAGCGCGGCTCGGCGGCGAGCTCGCGGCCCTTGCGGGACGCGGTGTTGGTGAAGAAGACGAAGCCCGCCTCGCTGAGGCCCTTAAGCAGCACCATGCGTGACGACGGCTGCCCCTCGGCCGACACCGTCGAGAGGACCATCGCGTTGGGCTCGTGCAGCTGGGCGGCCACGGCGTCGTCGAGCCAGTGGCGGAGCATCGTCAGCGGATCCTGCGCCAGGTCGGGCACGTCGAGCCCGCCGCGGGCATACTCGGCCCGCAGCGCGGCCACGTCGATCGGCAGCCTGGAGGAGCGTGTCACTGCGCGCTCACCCGAGCGCGGCGATCGATCCGAGATCCATGGCGCCGACCCTAGACGGTGCCGCCGCCGCGGGGACAGGGCACAATGAGGCGGCTGCGGCCCTCTCCGAGCCGCGCTCCCCCGCAACACCCCCCGACGCAAAGGAGCGGCGGCATGACCGAGGTGCACCACGGACTGGAGGGCGTCGTCGCCTTCGAGACCGGGATCGCCGAGCCGGACAAGGAGGGCTCCGCCCTTCGCTACCGCGGCGTCGACATCGAGGACCTCGTCGGCCGGGTCCCGTTCGAGAACGTGTGGGGCCTGCTCATCGACGGCTCCTACACCCCCGGCCTGCCGGCCGCCGAGCCCTACAACTTGCCCGTGCACACCGGCGACGTCCGCGTCGACGTGCAGGCCGCGGTCGCGATGCTCGCGCCGGCCTTCGGCTTCGGCCAGACCTACGACATCACCGACGAGCAGGCCCGCGAGGACCTCGCCCGGGTCGCCGTCATGGTCCTGTCGTACGCCGCGCAGTCGGCGCGCGGCCTACACCAGCCCGTGATCCCGCAGAAGGCGGTCGACCGGGGCAACACGCTGGCCGAGAGGTTCCTGATCCGCTGGAAGGGTGAGGCCGACCCCAGGCACGCGCACGCGATCGACGCCTACTGGAGCTCCGCGGCCGAGCACGGCATGAACGCCTCCACCTTCACCGCCCGGGTCATCACCTCGACCGGCGCCGACGTGGCCGCGGCCTTCTCCGGCGCCATTGGCGCGATGAGCGGCCCGCTGCACGGCGGCGCCCCCTCCCGCGTGCTGGGCATGATCGAGCAGGTCGAGCAGCGCGGTGACGCCACGTCGTACGTCAAGGAGCTGCTCGACAGCGGCGAGCGGCTGATGGGGTTCGGCCACCGCGTCTACCGCGCCGAGGACCCCCGGGCCCGCGTGCTGCGGCGGACCGCCCGCGAGCTCGGGGCCCCCCGCTACGAGGTCGCCGAGGCGCTCGAGCAGGCGGCGCTGGCCGAGCTCCGCGAGCGCCGCCCCGACCGGGTGCTGGAGACCAACGTCGAGTTCTGGGCCGCGATCGTGCTCGACTTCGCCGAGGTGCCGGCGCACATGTTCACCTCGATGTTCACCTGTGCCCGCACGGGTGGCTGGTCGGCGCACATCCTCGAGCAGAAGCGCACCGGCCGCCTGATCCGTCCGTCGGCGATCTACACCGGCCCCGCCGCCCGCAAGGCCGACGAGGTCGACGGCTGGAACCCCGCCTGGGGGAAGTGAGCCGGCGCGGCCCGACCCGCTAGACCAGTCGCTTCCCGAAGCACCGCGTGTTGGGAAAGTCCTTGTAGTAGCCGAACCCCTCGATCGGCTCGTAGCCGCACGCGACGTAGAGGGCGATCGCCTCGGGCTGCCTGACTCCCGTCTCAGGATCAGTGCCTCGAAGCCCGCCTCGGCGGCGGTTGCCTCGATGTGCGCGAGCACCCGGGGGGCGTGGCCGCGGCGCTGGTGGGCGGGGACGACATACATCCGCTTGATCTCCGCGGTCGCACTCGTGCCGAGCCGCTCGATCCCGGACCGCCGCCAGGCCCCCGTGGCGATCGCCTCGTCACCCAGGTAGCCCACGAAGAACGAGCCGGCCGGCGGGGTGAACATCGACGGGTCGACAGGGGTGTCGTCGCGGCCACCGTAGCGGGCGACGTACTCCTCCTGGACCTGCTCGATCAGCCGCTCGGCGTCCGGATGCCCGTAGTCCACCCGCACGATCGTCAGCGTGCCCGCGACGTCCACCGACCCTCCTCAGTCGTCGACTCGGTCCTCGAGCGGAGCGCCCGGCCGAGCCCCCGCACGTGAGGCGTCGCGCCACAGCAGCAGGAGGTGCAGTCCGCCCCCGGCGACGAGGAAGCCGCCCAGGAACGCGCCGATGTCGACGAACCGCGGGCGGGCGCCGGGGATGTCGATCCGGGTCCACAAGTGGCTGGCGCCCCAGCCCAGTAGGGCCACCCCCACGACGAGCAGCGTCACGCCGCCTGCCAGCAGCACGGGACGGTTGGGGCTCGGCATACGCCAGAGGCTAGTCTGTGAGCCGCTGACAGCGTCGTCAGGTTCCTTCGACCCTCACGCCCGGAAGGCCCCACGGTGACCGACGCCATCCAGATCCCCGCCGACCTCCTGCCCGCCGACGGCCGCTTCGGCGCAGGCCCCTCCAAGATCCAGACCAGCCACCTCGACGCGCTCGCCGCGACTGGCTCGTCGCTGATGGGCACCTCCCACCGCCAGGCCCCGGTCAAGGACACCGTCGGCCGCGTGCGCGAGGGCCTCAAGGCCCTCTTCGAGCTGCCTGAGGGCTACGAGGTCGTCCTGGGCAACGGTGGCGCCACGGCGTTCTGGGACATCGCCACCTTCGGCCTGATCCGCAGCAAGAGCCAGCACCTGTCGTTCGGCGAGTTCTCCTCCAAGTTCGCCAAGGCCGCCGCCGAGGCGCCCTGGCTCGAGGACCCGAGCGTGATCAAGAGCGAGCCGGGCTCGCGCCCCGACGCGGTCGCCGAGGAGGGGGTCGACGCCTACGCCTGGGCGCACAACGAGACCTCCACGGCCGTCATGGCGCCCGTACGCCGCCCCGAGGGCGCCGCGGACGACGCACTCGTGCTTGTGGACGCGACGTCGGGTGCGGGTGGCCTGCCCGTAGACCTGGACCAGGTCGACGCCTACTACTTCGCGCCGCAGAAGTGCTTCGCCTCCGACGGCGGCCTCTGGCTCGCGCTGATGTCGCCGAAGGCGCTGGACCGCGCGCAGGAGATCGCCGCGACCGACCGGCACATCCCGGCGTTCTTCGACCTGCCGACCGCGATCGACAACTCCGCGAAGAACCAGACCTACAACACCCCGTCGGTCGCGACCCTCTTCCTGATGGCCGAGCAGCTCGACTGGATGAACTCCGAGGGCGGCCTCGCCGGCATGGTGAAGCGCACCACCGCCTCGTCCGACGTGCTCTACGGCTGGGCGGAGAAGACGTCCTTCACCACGCCGTACGTCGCGAAGCCCGAGGACCGCTCGCTGGTGATCGGCACGATCGACTTCGACGACGCCATCGACGCCGCGCAGGTCGCGAAGGTGCTGCGCGCCAACGGCATCGTGGACACCGAGCCCTACCGCAAGCTGGGCCGCAACCAGCTGCGCATCGCGATGTACCCGGCCATCGACCCCGCCGACGTGCAGGCGCTGACCGCCTGCATCGACCACGTCGTGGAGAAGCTCAGCTGACACTCGCTGGTCGAGTAGCGAGCGCCAGCGATCTCGGAGGTCGAGTAGCGAGCGCCAGCGAGCGTATCGAGACCCGTATCGAGACCTACCTCAGCAACCTGAGCACCGCACGCTCGAGCGCCGCCTGGCGGTCCTCGGGCGTGCGGTGCGAGCGCTTCGCGGCCGTGGCGATGGTCCGGCCCTCCTCGTAGGCCTCGACGACGCGCGGGTCGACGTAGGCCGACCGGGCCAGCGCAGGGGTGTTGCCGAGGAACTCGGCGACCTCCCGCATCGCTGCCGCGACCGCCCGCTTGCGAGACGCCCGGGTCTCCCCCGGCTCCTCACTCTCCGCGAGCGCGGCCGCCGCGACGACGGTGCCGTGCCAGGTGCGGAAGTCCTTGGCGGTCGCCCCCAGGCCGGTCACGTCGCGGATGTAGTCGTTGACGTCACCCGGGCTCAGCGAGCACCATCTCGCGCCCTCCCTGCAGACGAGCAGCGCCTCGCCCCCGCGCCGTCTGCGCATCACCTCGAGGGCCGCCACGGAGGGCGGGTCGTCGATCTCGATGCTGTGCTCCACGCCGGACTTGCCGGTGAAGCGGAAGTGCAGGGCGTTGCCCTGGCGGCGTACGTGCCTGCGCTCGAGGGTGGTGAGGCCGAAGCTGCCGTTGTCCTCGGCGTAGGTGTCGCTGCCGATCCGGAAGCAGCCGATGTCGAGCAGCCGCACCGCCGTGGCGCACGCGCGCTCGAGCGGCATCCCCTCGGCCGTGAGGTCCTCCAGCACCCGCACCCGTGCGCGCGGCAGTGCCTTGCCGAAGTCGACGAGGCGGGCGAACTTCTCCTGGTCACGCCGCGCCCGCCACTCGGGGTGGTAGAGGTACTGCCGCCGGCCGGCCGCGTCCGTCCCCACGGCCTGTAGGTGCCCGTTCTCGTGCGGGCAGATCCAGACCTCCTCCCAGGCTGGCGGGATCACCAGTTTGCGGCAGCGCTGCGCGTCGTCGTCCGCGAGCCGGTGGCCCGACTCGTCGAGGTAGACGAACCCCTTGCCCGCGCGGCGGCGCGACCAGCCGGGCTGGTCGGGAGAGGTACGCCGGAAGCGGGCCATGTCGCGATTGTGCTCGCCTCTCCCAAGCCCGGTCAGTGCGGCCGCAGCGACCGCACCAGCACGAAGAGCGCGGCGACGCCGAGGAGCCCGCCGAGCAGCCACGGCCACGCGTCGACCTCCCCGGCCGCCCCCAGGTCGGAGAGCTCGCTGCGCGGGGCCGTCGTGGGTGCATCGGAAGGTGTGGCAGTCGGCGAGGCCGACGGCGCGGCCTCCTCCATCGCGGCCTGCACCCGGCGCGGCACCTGCACGCGGAGCACGGGGGCCTCGCTGCCCTCGCTGCTCAGCCACACCGAGCCGTCCCCGGCGACCGCGATCCCCTCCCCCTGCTCCTGCTGGGGCAGGTCCCAGGACCCACGGGACTGCAGGTCGGGGAAGGAGTAGACGGTGGCGCGGGTATAGGTGCGGACGACGAGGTGGCGGCCGTCGGGGAAGAACGCCCCGTCGGTGACGATGCCGGGCATCTGGCCGAGCGCGCCGAGGTGGTTGGGGGCGTCGTCGGCGAGCTCCGGCGGCGCGGCGAGCAGCTCTCCGGCGAAGACGCCCTTCGTGACGACGTAGAGGCGGCCGGTGACCGGGTGCGCGAGCAGCGCCTCGGCGTCGCGGGGTTGCCCCTCGGGATAGACGAGGTCGATGGTCTCCTCGTCGACGGTGCGGTCGCCGTCGCCGACGGGCACCCGGGTGACCTCGATCTCGTCGCGCTCGTGGCCGTTGTCGCCGATGTCGGCGACCCAGACGTGGCCCGGGCCGGCAGGGGCGAGCGCCTCGACGTCGTCCGGGTCGTCGGCCCAGAAGGTGACGCCGGTGGTCTGCCCCGTGCCGGCGTCGACGGTGAACACCCGGCCGAGGTCACCGGAGTCGTTGACGGTGTGCACGCGGTCGCCGGTGACCACGAGGCCGCTCGACTCGACGATGTCGGGGTCGGCGAAGCGGAAGACGACGCGCCCGTCGTCGGGCATGCGGCCGTCAGCCGCGGTGAACGCGAGGGCGAAGGGGGCGCCGACCGCCAGCAGGACGGCCAGCCGCTTCGGCCCGGTCATGAGCCCGGCCGATCCCCCGCGGTCCGGCCCAGCAGCTCGGCGAGCCGGGGTCGCACGCCCCACGTGCCCACGAGGTCGTCGTACTCCTTCTTCAGCGAGCCGCCCTTCACCCCCGAGCCGGTGCGGGTGGCGCGGAGCATGGTGTTGCGCGGCGTGTGCTCGCTGCCGACGAACTCCACGACGTCGACGCGGTAGCCCTCGAGCCTCAGCAGCGCCGCACGGATGCCGTCGGTGAGGGTGTCGGCGAGGCGCTCGCGCAGGATGCCGTGCCGGGTGAGGACGGCGTACGGCGCGGGCGTGGGCGCCTTGCGCAGCTGGGCCGCGATGTCGTGGTGGCAGCAGGGGGCGGCGAGCACGAGCGGGGCTCCCCACTCGACCGCACGCGCGAGGGCGTCGTCGGTGGCCGTGTCACAGGCGTGGAGGGCGAGGACGACCTCGGGTGCGTCGGGGAGCTCGGCGTCGCCGATCGTGCCGACGACGAAGTCGGCGTCGATGCCGAGCTCGGCGGCGACCCGGCTGTTGTGGTCGGCCGACTGCTGCTTCACGTCGACCCCGGTCATGTGGACGGGGACGCCGAGCCCACCCTCGTCCGTCGGCCGGGTGAGGTGCCGGTGGGCCGCGAAGGTGAGGTAGGCGTTGCCGCAGCCGAGGTCGACGATGCGCAGCGGGTCGGCCTCGGTCGGCTTCCGGAGGTGGCCCTTGTCCAGGGCGTCCGTGATCGCGGCGTCGAGGAGGCGCACGAACTCCTCGACCTGGCGATACTTCGCCTGCCGCGTCGGCTTGACGCGGCCCTGGGCGTCGGAGATGCCGAGCGCCTTGAGGACCGGGTCGTCCTCCGCGAGCATCCGGGGCTTGTCGCGGTCGTGGCCGCGCTGGACCACGACCGGCTCCGCACGGTCGGCGCTGTGCACGACCGCCTCGAGCCGCTTGGTGGCCCGGACATGGTGGGTCTGCGTGGTCGTCTCGACGTGCCAGTTGCCGAAGGGCTGGTCGAGGAGGTCGTCGATCGCCTCCTTCGCCGCGTGCGACCCGGTGGCCGGGCCGGACAGGAAGTTGGCCGTGTGCGCCTGCGTCTCGTCGTACGACGTGACCTGCAGGTGCCGACCCGCCTTGAGGTCGACGTAGCGCAGCTCCACCCGCCGCACCGGCCTGCCGCCGACCTCGGGCACGCCGGCGCCCTTCTGGCGCCCGGAGGCCACCGCGCGGACGAGCGTGTCCGCGTCGAGCAGGTGGCCGCGCATGCGGGCCAGCGCGCGGAGGAGGGGCTCAGTGGGCATGGCTAGAGGATCGCGGCGAGGACGACGAGCAGGAGGAGGGTGCCGAGCGCCACCGGGATGACGAGACGACGGTGGCGGGGGTTCACGGGGTGAGTCTAGTGAGGGTGGGCTTGCGGCAACCCCGGTGGTGGAGGAGGGCCGAGACCCCCTGGGTGCTTGAGGTGCGAGCGCAGCACCCGATCGGTTGGGGTGCGAGGAGCGCCAGCGACGAGCCTCCCCCCGGGCCGCTGCTCACCTCGGTGGTCGAGTAGCCGAGCGAGGGACGAGCGAGGCGTATCGAGACCCGCAGGTCCCCCGGTGGTTGAGGAGGGAGGAAGTCCCGTCACGAAACCACCCGCGCGGTCGAGAAAATGTTCGAGAAAGTTGTCCACACCCTGTCTTCTGAGCGTCGATCCGGGCCCGTCAATGTCGGTGGTCGCCTCTAGGGTCGGAGACATGACCAGCAGCCCAGCAGCCACCATGACCCGGGGAGCCGACGACCTGTCGGCCGCCGAGCTGCTGGCTGCGCTGGGCGAGCGGAAGGCCGCCGAGGACCGGGCCGCGGCCGAGCAGCTCGACCTCGCTGCCCGGTGGGCCGACCTGCACCCACCGGAGTCGATCCACGACGCCGCGACCTTCACCCTGCCCGGGCTCGAGCACGAAGAGGCCATCGCCGGCCCCGGCTGCCCGCTGGTCGCGGCGTTCTGCATCGCCGAGCTCGGCGCCACCCTGGGCATCTCCACCCAGGCCGCCAAGCGGCTGATCGGCAACGCCCTCGAGCTGCGCCACCGCCTCCCGAAGTTGTGGGCCCACGTCCACGCGGGCCGGGTGCCGGCCTGGCGGGCCCGGCAGGTCGCCGAGGCCACCACCCACGCCACCCCGGCCCTGCCGCTGCAGGGCGCCCGGTGGGTGGACACCCAGGTCGCCGGGTTCGCCGCGAAGATCGGCCCGGCCCAGCTCGACCGGCTGGTCGCCGAGGCCATCCAACGGTTCGTCCAGGCCACCCTGCCCGAGGACCCCGACGACCAGCAACCACCCTGCCCCGACACCCGCGGCGTGTCCTTCGACTTCGACCAGGTCGGCTACCCCGGCACCATCCGGATGGAGGGCGAGCTCGACCTCGCCGACGCCCTCGACCTCGACCACGCCCTGCGCCACGGCGCCGAACAGCTCAAGGCGCTCGGCTCCACCGACCCCCTCGGCGCCCGCCGCGCCCGGGCCCTCGGCGAGATCGCCCGCCACCAGCAAGTCCTCGACCTCGCCGGCGCACGGCCTGCCCGGCAAGCCCACGGGACGCCCGAGGGCCAGGAGGCCTCGGGCACAGGCGCGACCACCACGACCGGCCACGACGCCTCCACGAGCGGCCGAGGCTCCGGGCCCCGGCTGCCCGCGGCCCGCCGGCTCGACCTGCACATCCACCTCTCTGCCGCAGCGCTCGGCGAAGACGGAGCCGCGACCCTCGAGAGCACCGGACGCCTCGACCAGCGCCAGCAGCTCGTCCTGCTCGAGCAGGTCAAGGCCTGGTGCGCCGACACCCACACCGACGTGCGGATCACCCCGGTCGTCGACCTCGACGCCGAGATCCACACCCCCGGCTATGAGCCGACACCGCGGCAGAGGGAACAGGTGCAGCTGCGGGACCAGACCTGCTACTTCCCCTGGTGCTCCCGACCCGCCACCCGCTGCGACCTCGACCACGTCGTCCCCTACGACCACGACGCCGCAGCCGAAGGCCGCGAGCAACCCGGACCCACCACCTCCGCCAACCTCGCCCCGGCCTGCCGGGCACACCACCGGCTCAAGACCCACGGCCGCTGGCGCGTCCTGGTCCTGGCCGCCGGGGTCTACCTGTGGATCTCACCCCACGGCCAGCCATACCTCCGCGACCGCACCGGCACCACCGCCCTCCCCCTCCCCAGCCACCACGTCCATCGACGATGACCCCGCCCCGCACCCCGCCGACCACCATCGACGGGGCCACGGGCATGTCCAGGGGTCGATGTCGATGACGCGGTTGGTGCAGCGGCGTCGTCGCAGCCCCATGGTCGCTCCACTCTCTATTCGTTTGTGGCGTCCGCGGCGTCCGGGCAGGGTGGGCGCATGGGCTGCTTCGTCTCGCACACGACCGTCGACTGCCGCAACGCCTACGAGCTCTCGGAGTGGTGGAAGGCGGTGCTCGACTACGTCGACATCGACGGCGACCCCAACCTGCCGGGTCACGAGGAGTGCCTGATCCGTGACCCGGAGTCAGGGCACCGGATCCTCTTCATCGAGGTCCCCGACGCCAAGACCGTGAAGAACCGCCTGCACCTCGACCTGCGCCCGCGCACCGGTGGCCGTGACGCAGAGGTGGCCAGGCTGCTCGAGCACGGCGCGGCGCAGGTCGCCGACCTGCGCGGGAAGTACGGCCCCGGCACAGGCTGGGTCGTGCTGGCCGACCCGGAGGGAAATGAGTTCTGCGTCCTGCGCTCGGAGGCGGAGCTGGCGGCCGCGGAATAGCTACGGCTTCGACGCCCCGGCCCCCGCCAGCAGCTCGGCGAGGGTGACCGCCCGCACGCCGGCAAGGTCGTCGAGCTGGTGGCGGCAGGAGAGCCCGTCGGCCAGCACGACGGCCCCGGGGTGCGCGCGGACGGCGGGAAGCAGCTGGGTCTCCGCGACCGCGACCGACACCTCGTAGTGGCCCTTCTCCATCCCGAAGTTGCCGGCCAGGCCGCAGCAGCCGCCCACCCGGTGCACGGTGGCACCGAGACGGCGCACCAGCCGATCGTCGGCCTCCCAGCCGAGCACGGAGGCGTGGTGGCAGTGCGGCTGCGCCACGATCTCGACGCCGGTGAGGTCGGGCAAGGCGACGTCGAGACGGGTGAGCAGCTCGGCGAGGGTCAGCACGCCCGCCGCCACGGCCTCGACCCGCGGGTCGTCGACCAGCTCCCGGGCGTCGGAGCGCAGGGTCGCGAGGCAGGAGGGCTCCAGGCCGACGACGGGGACGCCGGAGTCGACGTACGGCGCGAGGCTCGCCACCGCGTCCGCCATCCGGCTGCGGGCCTGGTCGAGCTGGCCGGTGGTCACCCAGGTGAGTCCGCAGCAGGCGTCCTCCGGGATCGGGCGCGCGGTCAGCCCGGACCGGGCGAGCAGGTCGATCAGTGCCCGGCCGCCGGCCGGGGCGAGGTGGTTGGTGAACGTGTCGGCCCAGATCCACACGTCCAGGGGCCGGTCGCCGGCGACGGCGCCCCGCGCCCGCCTCGGAACCAACGGCCGCTCCGCGACCGCCGGCAGCGACCGCCGCGGGTCGACGCCGGCGACGGCCTTCGCGACCGCGGCGGCCGGCCCGGTGCCCATCACCGCGTTGAGCCACCCGCGGCGAGCGGGCGCGAGGCGCAGCCAGGCGGGCAGCCGGCCGAGGGTGTAGTGGGAGCGCGGGCGGCGCCGCCCGGCGTACTGCTGGTGCAACACCTCCGCCTTGTACGTCGCCATGTCGACGCCCGTGGGGCAGTCGCGCGCACACCCCTTGCAGGCCAGGCAGAGGTCGAGCGCCTCGTGCACCGCGGGGTCGTCGAGCCCCGCAACGAGGGTGCCGTCGAGCGCCTCCTGGAGCACCCGCGCCCGGCCACGCGTCGAGTCCTTCTCGTCCCGGGTCGCCATGTGAGACGGGCACATCACGCCGAGAGCGGGCCCGGCGACGCACTTGCCGACGCCGGTGCAGCGGTGGGCGGCACGGGCCAGCGAGCCGCCGTCGTGCACCAGCCGGAGCGCGGTCGAGGTGGTCACCGTGGGGCGCGCGGCGCGGAGGTCGGCGTCGAACGGCGCCGGGTCGACGAGCACGCCCGGATTGAGCACGCCGTCCGGGTCGGCGATCGCCTTGGCCGCCGCGAACAGCCTCAGCGACCGCTCGTCGTACATCCTCGGCAGCAGCGCGGACCGCGCCCGGCCGTCGCCGTGCTCGCCGGAGAGCGAGCCGCCGTAGCGGGCCAGCGCGTCGGCCGAGTCCTCGAGGAAGCGGCGGAACCGCGCCGGCCCGTCGGCCGCTGCCAGCGGGAAGTCGATGCGCACGTGCACGCACCCGTCGCCGAAGTGGCCGTAGGGGACGCCCTGGAGCCCGTGCGCCTCCAGCAGCCGGTCGAAGTCGCGCAGCCAGGCGCCGAGGTGCTGGGGTGGGACGGCGGCGTCCTC
Organism: Nocardioides gansuensis; assembly: GCF_003076135.1. Taxonomy (GTDB): domain Bacteria; phylum Actinomycetota; class Actinomycetes; order Propionibacteriales; family Nocardioidaceae; genus Nocardioides; species Nocardioides gansuensis. Next base: position 86,117 of record NZ_QDGZ01000009.1, read on the forward strand.
CCAGCCGGAGTACGCCGGGGTCTCGAGGCTCCTGGCGGCCAGGCCGGCCCCGTCCTCGCGGATCCGCCACAGGGAGGCCCCCTCGAGCGGGTCGGTGACCTCGCGCCGGTCGAGCTCGCCGACCACCGGAGGCGGGCCGGAGGCGGCCGTCACCTCGACGAAGAGCCAGCCGGCACCCCGGGGCAGCTCGGGCACCGCGCCGCCCTTGCCGCGCACCAGGTCGACGATGCGCGAGTCGAGGCCCTCGCAGGCCACCAGCCCGTCCCCCAGCAGCCCCGGCACGGCGTCCGCCGCCTCCACCATGGACGCGAAGCCCAGCACGAACAGCCGCCGCGGCTCCTCCCGCACCAGCTCGACGGTCGCCTCGAGCACGAGCGCGAGCGTCCCCTCGGACCCGACCAGGAACCGGTCGACGCGCCCGCCCCGCTCCGGCAGCAGGTGCTCGAGCGCGTAGCCGCTGACCTGCCGTGTGAACGTCCCGAAGTGGGTCCGCACATGGGCCAGCTCCCCCGCCACCAGCTCCCGCAGCCGCTCGCCCTCGCCTCCAGCGCTCTCGGTGGTCGAGTAGCGAGTGCCAGCGCCCTCGGTGGTCGAGTAGCGAGCGCCAGCGAGCGTATCGAGACCCCCGCTCCCCCACACCACGTCCAGCCCGGCCACGTTGTCGGCCGTCCGCCCGTAGCCCAGCGCCCGCGAGCCGCACGCGTTGTTGCCGAGCATCCCGCCGATCGTGCAGCGGGTGTGCGTGGACGGGTCCGGCCCATAGCGGAGGCCGTACGCCGCGACGGCGCGCTGCAGGGTCGCGTGCACGACCCCCGGCTGCACGGTGGCGGTGCGCGCCTCCGGGTCGACCGAGACGACCCGGTCGAGCCAGCGGGAGGTGTCGACGACGATGCCGGGGCCCACCGCGTTGCCGGCGATCGAGGTGCCGGCGCCACGCATGGTGAGGCCGACGCCGGCGGCCCGCGCGACGGCCAGCGTCGCCACGATCTCGTCGCGGTGGCGCGGCCGCACCACGACCTGCGGGACGACCCGGTAGAGGGAGGCGTCGGAGGAGTAGAGCGCCCGGTCCAGGGTCGAGTCCGAGGCGTCGGTGACACCTTCACCGCGGAGGGCCGCCAGCAGCTCGGCGGACGGTCCTGTCGCCGGGGGGCTGGACGTCACCAGTGCTCCATCGACGCCCGGAACACCCCGGCCAGGTCCTCGCCGGTGACCTCCACGGGAGCGGTCGCGAGCAGTCGCTGCTGCTTGAGCGCGCCCTCGACCAGGGCGTCGACGTCGGCCTCGCCGTAGCCGATCTCGGCGAGCCCGCTCGGGAGCCCGACCTCCCGCATCAGCCGGCGCAGCACCTCGGGCAGCGCCTCCGCCTCGGTGGTTGAGGTGCGAGCGGAGCGAGCCTCGAAACCCGCACCCAGCAGCTCGGCTGCCCGCAGGTGCCGCTCGGGAGAGGCCTCGAAGGTCAGCGCGAAGGCCGCCGGAGCGGTCATCACCACTGCCATCCCGTGCGGCACCATCGGCTCGTCGGCGGGGTAGCCCTCGGGACGGTAGCCGTCGTCCAGGCGGCCGTGCGAGGCGACCTGGTGCACCAGGCCGGCGATCGGGTAGGCGCAGGCGTGCGGCACGTGCACGCCGGCGTTGCCGAAGCCCAGGCCGGCGAACGTCGCCGCGAGCGCCATCTGCTCCCGCGCTACCCGGTCCGAGCCGTCCCGGACGGCCGCCCGGAACGAGCCGGCGAGCAGGGTGAGTGCCTTCTCGGCCCACACGTCGGCGATCGGGTTGGCGCCGCAGTAGGGGACGCGCTGCTCGGGCTTCTTGGCCTCGAACTCGGCGTACCACCGGGCCGTCCAGCTCTCCAGCGCGTGGCAGAGGATGTCCATCCCGCACGAGGCGGTCACCATCGCGGGCTGGCTGAACGTGAGCTCGGGGTCCACGACGGCGAGGGTGGGCCGCAGCCGCGCATGGCTGATGCCGGTCTTCACCTTGAGTGCCAGCACGTCGAGCACGCAGATGGTGGTCGACTCCGAGCCGGTGCCTGTGGTGGTCGGGACGGCGACCAGCGGCAGCAGCGGGTGCTCGGGGGCACGCCCGGCGCCGACCGGGGCGTTGACGTAGTCCATCAGCTCGCCGTCGTTGGTGAGCAGCAGGTCGACCGCCTTGGCGGTGTCGATCGCCGAGCCGCCGCCGACGGCCACGACCGCGTCGAACGGCTTCGCACCGAACGCGGCGGCGTCGCGGGCGAAGGCGATCGCGTGCGCGATCGACTCGTCGGTCGGCTCCACGTGCACCTGGTCGTACGTCGTCACGTCGAGGCCGCGGGCGGCGAGCTGGTCGGCGATGCGGGCCGGATGCCCGGTCGCAGTGACACCGGGGTCGGTCACGAGCAGCACCCGGCTGGCGCCGTACTGCTGCAGGTCGTAGCCGATCTCGGACGAGGCGCCGCTGCCGAACTTCAGTCCGGGCGCGGCGTAGGTGAAGACGCGTTCACTCATGGATGCCTCCGTCGCCGGTCGCGGCCGCCGGAAGGTGGCCGTCGAGACCCAGTGCATGCCGCACCACGTCGAGCACCTCGAACGCCCCCGACTCGATGTCGGACACCGGCACCCACGCGACCGCGTCGGTGGTGCCGCCGACCTCGACCACGCGCGGCTCGGCCTCGCCGGCGACCGAGGCCGCGAAGATCAGGTGGACGCCGTGGTAGTCCTCGACCCGGCCGCTGGGCGCGGTCCCGGAGAAGTGGGTGTCGTGGACGTCGAGGAGGTCACCGACCTCGCAGGCCACCCCGCACTCCTCCTCGACCTCCCGCGCGAGCGCCACGGTCGGCCGCTCACCGTGGTCGATGCCGCCGCCGGGCAGGGTCCACAGCCCCGGGAACGCGGCCTTCTCCGAGAGGCGGGTCAGGAGCACGTCGCCGCCGCGCCGCACCACCGCGTACGCCGCCACGCGCTGCATCCGGAACGGCTTGTGGTCGGCCAGCGCCTCGCGGACGAGCGGCACCACGGGCACCCGGCCCGACTCGACGTCGGCCAGCGCGTGCCAGGCGGCGTCGACCGTGGATCCGTCCACCTCGACGACCCGGGGCGCGGGCGCGTCGGCCGGCACCCACCCGTCGTACACGATCCGCAGCGCGTGCCAGTCGGCGGTGCGGCCGCCGCGACGGGCGCGGCGCAGGTGGGCGGAGTAGACGCGCGCAGTCGCGCTGACCTCGGCGATCAGGCCGGTCTCCTCCTCGATCTCCCGGAGCACGGCATCGCGGGGGTCCTCGCCGTGGTCGAGCCCGCCGCCGGGCAGGGTCCACTGCTCCGTAGGGGAGATCCGCGGGGCGAGTCGGCTCAGCAGGATCTCCTGACGATCTCCGAGGACGCGGATGATCACGGCGTACGCCGCGATCCGCTGCCGCTTCGGGAGGGTTGCCATGTCGTCGGGCCGTCGCGGTCAGCCGCGCCGGATCCTCGCGGACCAGGCCGCCTGCTCGGACCCGCCGGTGCCGGCGGGGTCGATGAACCAGCCCCGGTCCGTGAGCGCCGAGGCCCAGGCCTTGTGGCGCAGCCAGGTGGGCCGGCCCAGGCACCGGGCGGGGACGGTGACGGTGATCCGGTCGAGGTCGCGGTCGATGACGTGGGTCAGGCCGACGCAGCCGGTCTCCGAGCCCGTCTCGTCCAGGACCTTGGCGTCGCCGTCCTCTGCCTCCGGGCTGCTCCACACCTGGACCGACCGCTCCAGGCGCCGGTCGCTCTTCACGTCGATCCAGAAGGTGACGGTGTCGTCATTGAGGGTGAGCTCGGCGAACGACGCCTTGACCACGACTCGTCGGGCTCCGTGCTTGATCCACACCCCGGTGACGTCGACGTTGACCACGTGGTCGGTCGGCCTGGACTCGGCAGCGTTGGCGTCGATGATCTTCCAGACGTCGCCGGCCGGATCCGTGGTGTCCAGGCGGGCCGCCGACGCGGGGATCGCGGTGGTGGCGAGCAGGAGCGCGGCGGCCGAGGTGATGGAGAGCGATCTCACGCGGTCAGTAAACCAGCACGAGACGCCCGTCCAGCGGGACCGAGGTTGTCGGTAGCGTGACCGGGTGGCACCTCTGCAGCGCGACCCCTGGCTCGACAACACCAAGCTCCTGCTCGTGACCCTCGTGGTCGTCGGGCACACCTGGGGACTCGTCGCCGACACCGTCGGCACCAACTGGGCCTACGACTTCCTCTACTTCTGGCACATCCCGGCGTTCGTGCTGATCAGCGGCTACCTCTCGAAGTCGATGGAGTGGACCCGCGCCCACGTGAGAGGCCTCATCTACACCCTGGTGGTGCCCTACCTGATCTTCGAGCCCGCGCTCTACTACTACCGCGTCGCCCTGGGACAGCAGGAGCACGGCCTGTTGTGGATCCACCCGCACTGGTCGATGTGGTACCTGCCGGTCCTGTTCTTCTGGCGCCTCGGCACGCCACTCTTCAAGCGGCACTGGCTCTGGCTCCCGGCGGCGCTGGTGATCAGCCTGCTCGGTGGCCTGTGGTCGGGGCAGGTCTTCTACTTCGCGCGGGTGATGGGCCTGCTCCCCTTCTTCGTGCTCGGCCTGCACCTCAAGCCGCGCCACCTCGCCCGCCTCGACGACAAGTGGGTCAAGCTCGCGGCCGTCGGCGCGCTGGTCGGCATCGCCGTGGTCGCCCGCGGCACCGACGAGTGGGCCCGCACGGCGTTCCTCTGGTACGACGCGGGCTACGAGGACCTGCACCTGTCCCCGGAGACGGCCGCCCAGACCCGGCTGTCGGTGATGACGGTCGGCATGATCGGGTCGTTCGCCGTGCTGGCGCTGGTGCCGCGGCGCTCCCTCGGCTGGCTGACCTCGATGGGGGCGGCCACGATGGTCGTCTACCTCTTCCACGGCTTCGTGGTGAAGGGCGTGCAGGCGACCGGCTTCCCCGCCTGGACCGAGGACCACGTCGCCCTCGGCTTCCTGCTCGCCACCGTCGGCGCCGTGGCGGTCGCCCTGGTTCTCGCCAGCCCGCCCGTGCGCCGGGTGCTCGTCTGGGCCGTCGACCCCGTCCGGTCGTGGCAGCGCCATCACGCCCTCCGGCGCCCGCTCCCGGTGACCTCGGAGGTCGAGGAGGAACGCAGTCCCGTCACGAAACGACGGCCGCCGGCCGCTAGCTGAACGGAGGCCGTGCGTCCCGCACGATCGAGCGCCGTCCGGCCCACCGCCACACCCGCGCCGCACGGTCCCGGTCGGCATCGTCGACGAGGTTGCCCATCCACCGCAGCGCCAGGGTCATCAGCCAGTCCGAGCGCATGCCGGGCGGGCCGAGGGCCGCGACGACCTTCGGGACCGTCGCGATCCCGGCGAGCCGGCGCGCGATGGAGAAGGCCTCGCCGTAGTGCTCCCGCAGGAGCTCCGGCCACACGACCCCGAGCTCCGAGCCCAGGGCGAGCTCCTCGGCGACGAGCCGCCCGGTCTCGAGGCCGTAGTCGATGCCCTCTCCGTTGAGCGGGTTCACGCACGCGGCCGCGTCACCGACCAGCGCCCAGTTGGCGCCGGCCACGCCGCTCACCGCACCGCCCATCGGCAGCAGTGCCGAGGCCGGCATCCGCAGGCCGCCGGAGAGCTCGAAGTCCTCCCTGCGCTGCTCGGCGTAGAACCTCATCAGGGGCTTCACCGCGATCTCGGCCGGCCGCTTCGCCGTGGCGAGCGCCCCGACGCCGAGGTTCACCTCACCGGTGCCCAGCGGGAAGATCCAGCCGTAGCCCGACAGCAGCGTGCCGGCCTCGTCCCGCAGCTCCAGGTGGGAGCTGATCCAGGGGTCGTCGGACATGGCGGAGGCGACGTACGACCTCCCGGCGACGCCGTAGACCGTGTCGCGGTGCCACTCGCGGCCGAGCACCTTGCCCAGGGGCGAGCGGACGCCGTCGGCGACCACGAGCCGCTGGCAGGCGATCTCGAAGAGGTCCTCTCCTGCCCTGAACACCACCGCCGCCACCTGGTCCCCGGACATGCGTACGTCGATCGCCCGGGCGCCGTCGATCGCCTGCGCGCCGGCCTTGATCGCCGTGGTGCGGAGGTGGTCGTCGAGCTCCGTGCGGGCCACCGCCGATCCCCAGGCCGGCAGCGAGCCACCGGGCCACGGCAGGTGCAGCGTCTGGCCGAAGCCGTGGGCCCGCAGCCCCCGGTTGACGGTGTGCGCACGCAGCCAGTCCTCCAGCCCGAGGCGCTGCAGCTCGCCGATCGCGCGCGGGGTGAGGCCGTCGCCGCACGTCTTGTCGCGCGGGAAGACCGCCATGTCGACGAGCACCGTGTCGAGTCCGTGCCGGGCGCTCCAGGCGGCGGCCGCCGAGCCCGCGGGGCCGGCGCCGACGACGAGCACGTCGGTGGAGGTCGGGCGGGGATCGGTCACCGGGGAATCCTCTCACCCGCCGAGTCGGCTCATCTGCACACCCCGACCCTGCCGAGTCGGCTCATCTGCACACCCGCGGACCGCCCAGTCGGCGCGCTGCGTCGCTGACTCGGTCTCGATACGCCGAAGGCCCCCCGAGCACGCTCGGGGGGCCTTCGTCTACTCGACCTGGTTCCTGCCACCAGGCCTTCGCGGTGCGCGCTCAGCCCTGGTAGGAACCAAAGTCGAAGTCGTCCAGCGCGACGGCCTGGCTGCCGTTGCCGAAGTCGTAGTCGTAGGAGTCGTAACCGGTGACGGAGTACGCCGCGGCGCGGGCCTCCTCGGTCGGCTCCACCCGGATGTTGCGGTAACGCTCCAGGCCGGTGCCGGCGGGGATCAGCTTGCCGATGATCACGTTCTCCTTCAGGCCACGGAGGCTGTCGGAGCGGCCGTTGATCGCGGCGTCGGTCAGCACCCGGGTGGTCTCCTGGAAGGAGGCCGCCGAGAGCCACGACTCGGTCGCGAGCGAGGCCTTGGTGATGCCCATCAGGACCGGACGACCCGAGGCCGGCTTGCCACCCTCGGAGACGACCCGGCGGTTCTCCTCCTCGAAGCGGACACGGTCGACCAGGTCGGACGGCAGCAGGTGGGTGTCACCCGACTCGATCACCGTGACCCGGCGCAGCATCTGCCGCACGATGATCTCGATGTGCTTGTCGTGGATCGACACACCCTGCGACCGGTAGACGTTCTGGACCTCGTCGACCAGGTGCTCCTGGGCCTTGCGGACACCGAGGATGCGCAGCACCTCCTGCGGGTCGGGCGTGCCGGAGGTGAGGTGGTGGCCCACCTCGATGTGCTGGCCGTCCTCGACGTTGAGGCGCGAGCGCTTCGAGACGGCGTACTCCTGGACCTCGGAGCCGTCGTCCGGCGTGATCAGGACCTTGCGGGACTTGTCGGTCTCCTCGATCTCGACCCGCCCAGCGACCTCGGAGATCGGCGTGACGCCCTTGGGGGTACGGGCCTCGAAGAGCTCGACCACGCGGGGCAGACCCTGCGTGATGTCGTCGGCCGAGGCCACACCACCGGTGTGGAAGGTACGCATGGTCAGCTGCGTGCCGGGCTCACCGATCGACTGGGCGGCGATGATGCCGACCGCCTCGCCGATGTCGACGAGCTTGCCGGTCGCCAGCGAGCGGCCGTAGCACTTCGCGCAGGTGCCGGTGCGGGCGTCACAGGTCAGCACGGAGCGGACCTTGACCTCCTCGATGCCGGCCGCGATGAGCTCGCCGATCTTGACGTCGCCCAGGTCCTCGCCGGCAGCGGCGAGCACCTCGCCCGTCTCCGGGTGGGTGATCTGCACGGCAGCCGAGCGCGCGTACGCCGAGGTCTCGACGTTCTCGTGCTTGACGACCACGCCGTCCTCGCGACGCTCGCCGATCTTCTTCGGCAGGCCACGCTCGGTGCCGCAGTCGTCCTCACGGATGATGACGTCCTGCGACACGTCGACGAGACGACGGGTCAGGTAGCCGGAGTCCGCGGTGCGGAGCGCGGTGTCGGCGAGTCCCTTGCGCGCACCGTGGGTGGAGATGAAGTACTCCAGCACCGAGAGGCCCTCACGGAAGTTGGCCTTGATCGGGCGCGGGATGATCTCGCCCTTCGGGTTGGCCACCAGGCCACGCATGGCCGCGACCTGCCGGATCTGGTTCATGTTTCCGGACGCGCCCGAGTCGACCATCATGTAGATCGGGTTGGTCTTGTCGAAGTTGGTCTCCATCGCCTTGCCGACCTCGGCAGCGGCCTGGGTCCAGATCTCGATGAGCTCCTGGCGGCGCTCGTCGTCGGTCACGAGACCGCGCTCGAACTGCTTCTGGACCTTGTTGGCCTGCTCCTCGTAGCCGGCGAGGATGCCGGCCTTGGCCTCCGGGGTGGTGACGTCGTCGATCGAGACGGTCACGCCCGAGCGGGTGGCCCAGTGGAAGCCGGCGTCCTTGAGGGCGTCCAGCGACGCGGCCACGACGACCTTGTCGTAGCGCTCGGCGAGGTCGTTGACGATCGCGCCGAGGGCCTTCTTGTTCACCTCGTAGTTCACGAAGGCGTAGTCGGCCGGCAGGGTCTCGTTGAAGAGCACCCGGCCCAGGGTCGTCTCGAGGGTGTAGGGCTGGCCCAGCTCCCAGTCACCGGAGCGCCCGTCCTCGAGCGGCGGCGGGAAGTCGTCGAGGCGGATCCGCACCTTGCTCTGGAGGGTGATCTCGGAGTGGTCGAAGGCCATGATGGCCTCGGCCGGCGACGAGAAGACGCGACCCTCGCCGGGCTCGCCCTCGCGGTCGGTGGTCAGCCAGAACAGGCCGATGATCATGTCCTGCGAAGGCATGGTGACCGGGCGGCCATCGGACGGCTTGAGGATGTTGTTGGTCGAGAGCATCAGGATCCGTGCCTCGGCCTGGGCCTCGGCGGACAGCGGCAGGTGCACCGCCATCTGGTCACCGTCGAAGTCGGCGTTGAACGCGCCGCAGACGAGCGGGTGGATCTGGATGGCCTTGCCCTCGATCAGCTGGGGCTCGAAGGCCTGGATGCCGAGGCGGTGCAGCGTGGGCGCACGGTTGAGCAGCACCGGGTGCTCGGTGATGACCTCTTCCAGGACGTCCCACACGACCGGGCGGGCACGCTCGACCATGCGCTTGGCCGACTTGATGTTCTGCGCGTGCGACAGGTCGACGAGGCGCTTCATCACGAAGGGCTTGAAGAGCTCCAGCGCCATCTGCTTGGGCAGACCGCACTGGTGCAGCTTGAGCTGCGGGCCCGAGACGATGACCGAGCGGCCGGAGTAGTCGACGCGCTTGCCGAGGAGGTTCTGGCGGAAGCGACCCTGCTTGCCCTTGAGCATGTCGGAGAGCGACTTGAGCGGGCGGTTGCCCGGGCCGGTGACGGGACGGCCGCGACGACCGTTGTCGAAGAGGCTGTCGACAGCCTCCTGCAGCATCCGCTTCTCGTTGTTGACGATGATCTCGGGGGCGCCGAGGTCGAGCAGTCGCTTGAGGCGGTTGTTGCGGTTGATGACCCGGCGGTAGAGGTCGTTGAGGTCGGAGGTCGCGAAGCGGCCACCGTCGAGCTGCACCATCGGGCGCAGGTCCGGCGGGATGACCGGGACGGCGTCGAGGACCATGCCGATCGGCTGGTTGCCGGTCTTGCGGAAGGCGTCGACGACCTTGAGGCGCTTGAGCGCGCGGACCTTGCGCTGGCCCTTGCCGGTCGCGATGGTCTCGCGCAGGCTCTCGACCTCGGCCTCGATGTCGAAGTCCTGGAGGCGCTTCTGGATCGCCGTGGCGCCCATGTGGCCCTCGAAGTACTTGCCGAACCAGTTCTTCATCTCGCGGTAGAGGAGCTCGTCACCGAGCAGGTCCTGCACCTTGAGGCTCTTGAACGTGCTCCAGACCTCCTCGAGGCGGTCGATCTCGCGCTGCGCACGATCACGCAGCTGCTTCATCTCCCGCTCGGCGCCGTCCTTGACCTTGCGGCGCTGGTCGGCCTTGGCACCCTCGGCCTCGAGGGCCGCCAGGTCCTCCTCTAGCTTCTTGGCGCGGTCCTCGATGGAGGTGTCGCGGCGCTTCTCGAGGCGCTCGCGCTCGAGGCCGACCTTGCCCTCCAGGGTCGACATGTCGCGGTGGCGCGCGTCCTCGTCGACCGAGGTGATCATGTAGGCCGCGAAGTAGATGACCTTCTCGAGGTCCTTCGGAGCCAGGTCGAGCAGGTAGCCCAGGCGCGACGGGACGCCCTTGAAGTACCAGATGTGGGTGACGGGCGCGGCGAGCTCGATGTGACCCATCCGCTCACGGCGCACCTTGGAGCGGGTGACCTCGACGCCGCAGCGCTCGCAGATGATGCCCTTGAAGCGCACGCGCTTGTACTTGCCGCAGTAGCACTCCCAGTCCCGGGTGGGACCGAAGATCTTCTCGCAGAAGAGGCCGTCACGCTCGGGCTTGAGGGTGCGGTAGTTGATGGTCTCCGGCTTCTTGACCTCGCCGTGGCTCCACGTACGGATGTCGTCCGCGGTGGCCAGGCCGATCTGAAGCTGGTCGAAGAAGTTCACGTCGAGCACGGTGGCTGCAATCCTTCGTTAGTTCTGTGAAAGCAAGAGGGGGACCGAGGCGGTACGGCGGCCCGGCGGGGCCGCCGTACCGGCGACTCAGACTTCTTCGACCGAGCTGGGCTCGCGGCGGGACAGGTCGATGCCGAGCTCCTCGGCCGCCCGGAAGACGTCTTCCTCGGCGTCCTTCATCTCGATGGTGGAGCCGTCCTGCGACAGCACCTCCACGTTGAGGCAGAGCGACTGCATCTCCTTGACGAGCACCTTGAACGACTCCGGGATGCCCGAGTCGGGGATGTTCTCGCCCTTGACGATCGCCTCGTAGACCTTGACGCGACCGGGCACGTCGTCGGACTTGATCGTGAGCAGCTCCTGCAGGGCGTATGCGGCGCCGTACGCCTCCATCGCCCAGACCTCCATCTCGCCGAACCGCTGGCCACCGAACTGGGCCTTACCGCCCAGGGGCTGCTGCGTGATCATCGAGTAGGGGCCGGTGCTGCGCGCGTGGATCTTGTCGTCCACGAGGTGGTGCAGCTTGAGGATGTACATGTAGCCGACCGCGACGGGCTCGGGGAACGGGTCGCCGGAGCGACCGTCGAAGAGGCTCGCCTTGCCGTCCGGGCCGACCATGCGCTCGCCGTCCCGGTTGGGCAGGGTCACGCCGAGCAGGCCGGTGATCTCGTCCTCGCGCGCACCGTCGAAGACCGGGGTGGCCACGTTGGTGCCGGGCTCGGCCTTGTCGGCGCCGATCGAGAGGAGACGCTGCTTCCAGGCCTGCTCGCTCGTGTCGCCGGACAGGTTGAGGTCCCAGCCCTGCTTGGCCAGCCAGCCCAGGTGGAGCTCGAGGATCTGGCCGATGTTCATCCGTCGCGGCACACCCAGCGGGTTGAGCACGACGTCGACGGGCGTGCCGTCCTCCATGAACGGCATGTCCTCGACCGGCAGGATCTTGGCGATGACGCCCTTGTTGCCGTGGCGGCCGGCGAGCTTGTCACCGACCGAGATCTTGCGCTTCTGGGCGACGTAGACGCGGACCAGCTGGTTGACGCCGGGCGGCAGCTCGTCGCCATCCTCGCGGTCGAAGACCCGGACGCCGATGACGGTGCCGGACTCGCCGTGCGGGACCTTCATCGAGGTGTCGCGCACCTCGCGCGCCTTCTCGCCGAAGATCGCGCGGAGCAGGCGCTCCTCGGGGGTCAGCTCGGTCTCGCCCTTGGGGGTCACCTTGCCGACGAGGATGTCACCGGTGGTGACCTCCGCGCCGATGCGGATGATGCCGCGCTCGTCGAGGTCGGCCAGGCCCTCCTCGGAGACGTTCGGGATGTCCCGGGTGATCTCCTCCGGACCCAGCTTGGTGTCGCGGGCGTCGACCTCGTGCTCCTCGATGTGGATCGAGGTGAGGACGTCCTCCTGCACCAGGCGCTGGCTGAGGATGATCGCGTCCTCGTAGTTGTGGCCCTGCCATGGCATGAAGGCCACGAGCAGGTTGGTGCCCAGCGCCATCTCGGCGTTGTCGGTGCACGGGCCGTCGGCGATCGGCGAGCCGACCTCGACACGGTCGCCCTCGGAGACCAGGGGTCGCTGGTTGATGCAGGTGCCCTGGTTGGACCGGCGGAACTTCGCCATCTTGTAGGTCTGGTAGGTGCCGTCGTCGTTCATCGTCTCGACGAAGTCGGCGGACACCTCCTTGACCACACCGGCCTTCTCGGCCACGACCACGTCACCGGCGTCGACGGCGGCGCGGTATTCCATGCCGGTGCCGACGAGCGGGGCGTCGCTGGTGATCAGCGGCACTGCCTGGCGCTGCATGTTGGCACCCATGAGGGCGCGGTTGGCGTCGTCGTGCTCGAGGAAGGGGATGAGGGCCGTCGCGACCGACACCATCTGGCGCGGGGAGACGTCCATGTAGTCGACCTCGGCGGCCAGGATGGCGTCGACCTCGCCGTGCTTCTGGCGGACCAGGACGCGCTCCTCGACGAAGCGGTTCTTCTCGTCGAGCGGCGCGTTGGCCTGGGCGATGACGTAGCGGTCCTCGTCGTCGGCGGTGAGGTAGTGGATCTCGTCCGTGACGACGCCGTTCTCCACCTTGCGGTAGGGGGTCTCGACGAAGCCGAACGGGTTGATCCGGCCGTAGGACGCGAGCGAGCCGATCAGGCCGATGTTCGGGCCTTCCGGGGTCTCGATCGGGCACATGCGGCCGTAGTGCGACGGGTGGACGTCGCGGACCTCCATGCCGGCGCGGTCACGGGACAGACCGCCGGGGCCGAGCGCCGAGAGGCGACGCTTGTGCGTCAGGCCGGCGATCGGGTTGGTCTGGTCCATGAACTGCGAGAGCTGCGAGGTGCCGAAGAACTCCTTCAGCGCCGCCACGACAGGCCGGATGTTGATCAGCGACTGCGGCGTGATGGCCTCGACGTCCTGGGTCGTCATCCGCTCGCGGACCACGCGCTCCATGCGGGCCAGACCGGTGCGGAGCTGGTTCTGGATCAGCTCGCCGACCGTGCGCATGCGCCGGTTGCCGAAGTGGTCGATGTCGTCGGACTGGACCTTGATCGGCTTCTCGTCCGGGCCGAGGACGACGTTGCCCTGCGCGTCGACGAGGTCCGGGGCCTCGGCGGGCGCGCCCGCGGCGTGCAGCTGCACGATGTAGCGGATCGCGGCCACGATGTCGTCGACGGTCAGCGTCTGCTGGTCGAACGCCTCGTGCAGGCCGAGCTTCTTGTTGATCTTGTAGCGACCGACCTTGGCCAGGTCGTAGCGCTTGGGGTTGAAGTAGTAGTTGTTCAGCAGCGTCTGCGCGGCCTCACGCGTCGGGGGCTCGCCCGGGCGCAGCTTGCGGTAGATGTCGAGCAGCGCGTCGTCCTGGGTCTGGGGGGTGTCCTTGTCCAGGGTCAGCATCATCGACTCGTACTGGCCGAACTCCTCGCGGATCTGCTCCGCGGTCCAGCCGAGGGCCTTGAGCAGCACCGTGACGTTCTGCTTGCGCTTGCGGTCGAGGCGTACGCCGACCATGTCGCGCTTGTCGATCTCGAACTCCAGCCACGCGCCACGGCTCGGGATGAGCTTGGCGGTGTAGATGTCCTTGTCGGACGTCTTGTCGGCGGTGCGCTCGAAGTAGACGCCCGGCGAGCGGACCAGCTGCGACACCACGACACGCTCGGTGCCGTTGATGATGAAGGTGCCCTTGCGGGTCATCATCGGGAAGTCACCCATGAAGACCGTCTGGCCCTTGATCTCGCCGGTCTCGTGGTTCATGAACTCGGCGGAGACGTAGAGGGGGCGGGAGTAGGTGAAGTCCTTCTCCTTGCACTCCTCCTCGGTGTACTTGGGGTCGACGAACACGGGGTTGTCGAACGAGAGCATCATGGTCTCGGAGAAGTCCTCGATGGGGGAGATCTCCTCGAAGATCTCCTGGAGGCCAGACTTCTCGGAGACGTCCTCACCCGCGGCCCTTCGGGCCGCGACCATCTCCTCCCACTTCTCGCCGCCGACGAGCCACTCGAAGCTGTCGGTCTGGAGGGAGAGGAGCGCGGGAACCTCGAGAGGTTCGGTGATCTTTGCGAAAGAGGTGCGAGCGGGGTTTCCAGCAGAGCTGCGCGCGGCCAAGAGGTGTCCTTCGAATGATCGAGCGATCGACGGCGCCGTACCGACCACCACGTTCGCCCGTCCGGGCAGGGCGAAGGGCATCTGAAGGCAGGCGCAAAGGGGAAGGGTAGCGCACCTGCGCACGCACATCAAACGCGGGGGCAGGAATCTGGACCGACTCGCTCACGCGTTGGCCACGATGATGACGGCCGCTCCGCCTCAGGTCAAGCAGAACGCGCGTTTCGTTCCCGGCCCGTCAGGCTCACTCCGGAGGCGGCGTGGTGCGCATCTGGTCCACCAGCCAGTCGTCGCCGACCCTCTCCATCGTCAGCGTCACCTGGTCGCGGTAGACCACCGGCGTGGGGTTGACCTTGTTGGTGGTCGGGCGGTCCACGAAGACCAGGATCTGGGCCCGGTCCTCCCCCGCCAGGACCACCGCGGATGCCAGCACCTCGCCGGTCACCCGGGTCTGCGTCTCCGGCGCGTTCTCCTCGATCACCGCGAAGAACCTGTCGAACTCGGCCCGGTAGTCCGGCGTCAGGTAGGTGTGCGCCCGCTGCTTGTCGGCCTCGAGGGTCTCGTGGTCGTAGGACAGGATCGGCACCACGGCGCGCTCGGCGGCGGCCTGGGCCTCGCGAGTGGCCTCCTCGGCGGTGGTGGAGGTGATGGTCCCGGTCCAGGCCGCGACGCCGGCCATCGCGAGCGCCAGGACCCCCAGGCCGATCAGCAGCCAGGCCGGGACCGTGCGCCGGACGCCGGGCTGCCCCTCCTCACCCTCGGCCGGTCGAGCGGCCTCGGCCAGGCGAGCGGAGTCGAGACCCTCCCCTTCGGCCGGTCGAGCGGAGTCGAGACCCTCACCCTCGGCCGGTCGAGCGGAGTCGAGACCCTCGCCCTCGGCGTCCAGCTGCGCGTCGTACGCCGCCCGCTGCTGCGGGTCGAGCAGGACCTCCGCCGCCTGGTTGAGCGTGCGGAAGCGCCGGCTGCCGGGCTCGAGGTCGGCGATCGCGGCCCGCCAGGCGGCGCGGATCTCGTCAGCAGAAGCGTCGCGGTCCACGTCCAGGACGTCGTACCAGCTGGGGGTCATTGCTCTCCCTCCCCGGTGCCGTCCGGCTGCCCGGACTCCTCGGGCTGGGGCGCCTCGGTGGGATCGGGAGCGGGCGCGCCCGACTCCGTCGCGGAGTCGGAGGTGACCGGGTCGAAGTCGTCGACGAGCCACTCGCCGTCGATCTTCACCAGTGCCAGCTCGAGGCGGAACGGGCTCGGCTCCTGCTCGATCTCCTTGCCCTCGACCTGGTAGGTGTCGGTGAACGCACCGGCCGCCAGCACCCGGGCGGAGTCGTCGTCGAGGCTGGAGACCCCGGTGGAGAAGACCTCCACGGCGCGGGAGACGCCCGCCTGGGCGACGAGCTGCTCGGCGGTGGCGGCCTCCTTGTCGAAGGAGGCGGCCAGCTTGGGGCTGATGACCTCCTTCACGCTGGCGCGGTAGTCGGGCATCCCACCCTTGTCGTCGAGCAGGTCGGGGCCGTAGGTGCCCATCCGGCCCATGAACTCGCTCGCCCGCTTCATCACGTCGTTGCGGCTCTGCTGGAGGGACTCGTCCTCACCGCGGACCGCCAGTCGCCAGGCGACGACGCCGAGGGACGCGACCGTGACGAGCACGAGCACGGCCGCGAGCACCAGCCGGAAGGTCGCGTGGCTTGGGGGCGCGGAAGGGGTCGACGTCACTCCTGCGTCAGCAGGGGCTGGAGGTACAACCACTTCCACGACTCCTCTCCGAGGGTTCGGGGAGCCACCGTACCGGGCGTCACCTTGGCGGCCGCGGCCTCCTCGCCCCAGGTCAGCTCGCCCGTCTCCGGGTCGTACGCCGCCACGGGGGCGCGATAGGCGGCACCGGCGCGATGGAGGTTCTGGACACCACGCGCGTTGGACTGCGACGCGGGCTCGGCACACCGGGCGGACTCGTTCATCGGCCTGTTGCTGCCGTCGAGGGGGCTGCGCCGGTCGGTGCTCTCGTAGCCGTGGTGGCACACGGGCGGCTGCTTGGCGGTGATGAGGCCGAAGTGGGCGTCGTAGTTGCCGGTCTCGGGCGTCTTGGAGACCACGGTGAACGCGCCCTCGACCGTGTAGGGGTAGACCACCAGGAACTGCTCGACGCCCTTGAGGTTGGCGACCACCACCTCGCCGGTCGTGACGAGGTTGTTGATCAGCTCACCGAGCTCGACCTCGTTGTCCTCGAGGAAGCGGCGCAGCTGGGTGGCGGTGGCGCTGCCGCTGTCGATGACCTTGCGCAGGTCCTTGTCGGAGCCGACCATCGTCGTCGAGAAGGCGCTGAGGTTCTTCGCGAACGACCTGATGGCACTCTCGGACGCGATCTGCCCGCGCAGGGCGGTGTTGCTGTCCCTGATCAGCGCGGTGGTCACGTCGAAGTTGGCGTCCGCGGTCTCGATGAAGGCGTTGCCGGTGTCGATGATCCGCTGGAGGTCCGCGGCCGTGCCCGCGAACGCCAGGCCCATCTCCGTCGTGACGGTCTGGAGGTCCTCGGTGTCCACGCTTGAGACGGTCTCGCTGAGGTGCGTCAGGAGTGTGTCGGTGGCGATCGGGGTGCGGGTCTTGTCCTGCGCGATCTCCGAGTCCTGCTCGAGGTAGGGACCGGAGTCGGACAGCGGCTGCAGCTCGACGTACTGCTCGCCCACCGCGGAGCGGTTGCCGACGAGGGCCAGGGTGTCGGCCGGGATGTCGTCGCGGTCCTTGTCGATGTCGAGCACCACGTCGACGCCCTCATCGGTGAGCCTCAGCTCGGAGACATCGCCGACCCGCACGCCACGGTAGGTGACCTCGGCGCCCGCGAAGGCGCCGCCGGAGTCGGCGAAGTGGGCGATGACGGTGTAGGTGTCGTCGAAGAACACGCGGTCGAGGCGGGCGTATCGCGCACCGACGTAGGTGACGCCGATGAGGGTGATGATGCAGAAGACGAGCAGCTGCATCTTGGTCCGGCGGGTGATCATCGCAGCACCATCCCGGGCACGAGCAGGCTGACGAGGGCAGGGTCGTAGGTGTCCATCAGCTGGCCCATCGTCGGCCCCCGTGCGGTCTGGGTCGCGCCGTCTCCCGCACCTGGCCGCAGGAGCGTTGGCAGGGCCGTCGGGAGCAGCGTGTCGCTCGGCAGGTGCGGGTTGGGCAGGTGGTTGAGCTGCTTGCAGACGTCCTTGCCCTCGTTCTCCTTCTTGGCGCACTCCTCCTTGAGCTCGAGCAGGTCGGAGGGCACTGCGAGCACCTTCACGCAGGCCTCGCTGGTGAGCGAGCCGCTCTGGAGGCAGGCCAGGACGTTGTCGATGACCACCGTGGGGTCGATCTCGGTGGGCAGCTGGGTGGGGAGCGTGGGCTCGCCGCCGCCGCCGCTCAGGTCGACCTCGAGCTGGATCGAGAGGTTGGTGTAGTCGCCCATGTGCAGGTTGCGCGCGACCTGCGGGTCGCGGCCCACGACGTCGTCGACGAACGGGAACGTGAGGAACACGTGGAAGGAGTTGACGAAGTCGTCACCCGCGGCGGCGAGCTGGGTGAGCACCGGCTGCAGCGACTCGAGGGTGTCGATCGTGGACGCCTTGGAGGCCCGGATCACCTCGACGCCGACGCCGCTGAGCTGCTGCAGGGCCTTGAGCATCTTGACGAGGTCGTCGCGCTGCCTGTCGATCGACACCAGCGCGCTCGGGAGCTCCTCCAGCGCGGCGTCGATGGTGGGCTGCTCCTTGCGGACCGCGAGCGCGAGCCGGTTCAGGCTCTCGATCGCGTCGACGATGTCGACCTTGTTGGCGTCGAGCTGGGACATGAAGGAGTCGATCTGGCGCAGCACCGACTTCGCGGCGCCCTCGCGACCCTCCAGGGCGAGGTTGAGCTCACGCGTGATCGTCTGCAGCTGGGCGACGCCACCGCCGTTGAGCAGCAGGCTCAGCGCGCCCAGGACCTCCTCGACCTCGGGGTTGCGGCCGGAGCGCTCCAGCGGGATCTCGTCGCCGTCCGCCAGCGCGTTGGCGCTGGCACCGGAGTCAGGCGCCCGCAGCGACACGAACTTCTCGCCCAGCAGGCTGGTCATGCGGATCTCCGCGACGGCGTTGTCGGGCAGGTCGACATCGCCGCGCATCTGGAGGGTGACGAGCGCGGTCTCGGTGGCGGGGCGGAGCTCGACGTCGGTCACCTTGCCCACGCTCACGTCGTTGACCTTGACCGTCGACTGCGGCACCAGGTCGAGCACGTCGGCGAACTCGACGGTGACCTGCATCGGGTCGTCCCCGACGTCGGGGCCGCCGGGCAGCGGCATCTTGTAGACGCTGAAGTCGCAGCCGCTCAGCAGCAGGGCGGAGACACAGAGCAGCAGGACCGCCTTCACGCGGGTCATCGCGCCACCTCCACGAGGCCGCCGAGGGTGGGGTCGAACTTCTCCCGCGAGGGGAGCACGCCATTGCCCGTGAGCGCGCCCGGCCTCGGGAGGATGCCCTGGATCGTGTCGCAGAGCTTGCCCGACCGGTCGGCCTGGCCGACGAGCCCACACAGGAAGGTCGACGGGTCACTGGAGATCTGGTGGATGTTCTCGGCCGGCAGGTTGCCGCGCGTGTCGAGCGTGCCCGACTGCGGGTTGTAGGCCATGTAGAGGTTGTTGAGGGCCAGCGGGCCGGCCTTGAGGATCTCGTCGAGCGCGGCGCGCTGCTTCACCAGCACCTTCGACACCCGGTTGAGGCCCCTGATGTTGCGACCCAGGATCTCGCGGTTCTCCGTGACGAACTCGGACACCGAGCCCATCGCCACCGCAAGGTTCTTCAGGGAGGCCGCGAGCTCCTCACGCTCGCCGGCGAGCAGCTCACTGACGTCGGACATCGACTGGTTGAAGGCGCGCACGGTCTTGTCGTTGTCGGCGATGGTCCTCACGAACTCCTCGAGCCGGGCGGCGCTGCCGAACAGCTCCTCGCGGTTGTTGGCAAGCGTCCCGCTGAGCCGGGAGAAGTTCTTGATGGTCTCGTTGAACGACTGTCCCTGTCCGTCGAAGTTGTCGGCCGTCACCGCCAGGAGGTCGGAGAGGGCGCCGCTCTTGTTGGCGCCCCGCGGGCCGAGCGCGACGTTGAGCTCGTCGATGCTCGCGTAGATCTGGTCGAGCTCCAGCGGCACCGCGGTCTGCTCCACCGAGAGCTCGGAGTTGTCGGGCATCACGTCGCCACCGGAGTAGGCCGGGGTCAGCTGGATGTAGCGGTCGCCCACGATGGACGGCGCCACGATCGCGGCCTTCGCGTCAGCCGGGACCTTGGTCTCCGCGTCGTAGCGCATCGTGACCACCACGTCCGTGCCCGACGGCTCGACCGACTCGACCTTGCCGATGGGGACGCCGAGCACCCGCACCTCGCTGCCCTCGTAGACCGACACGGTCCGCGGGAAGTGGGCGACCAGCCGCTTGGTGTCGCCCTGGTTGAACAGCGTGATGAAGGCGGCGACCGCGAGGGCCAGCACCACCAGGGGGACCAGGATCCGCTTCAGCATGTCCATCGGTCAGCCCACCTCCGGTGCGGGAGGCATGTTCTGGATGTAGGTGTCGAACCACGGGCCCGTGCCGAGCGTGCTCGCGAAGACCCGGTAGAACGGCGCCAGCAGGCGCAGGCCGTTGTCCAGGTTGTCCTCGTTCTTGTTCAGCACCGCCACCACGCTCTCGAGGTGACGGAGCGCCGGCTTGAGGTCTGCACGGCTCTGCCGCACGAGGAGCGTGAGCTCCTTCGACAGCTTGCTCGTGGACACCAGCAGGTTGTGGATCGCCTGCCGTCGGGTGACCAGCGCGTCGAAGAGGACGCGCGAGTCCTCCATCAGCGCGATGATGTCCTCGTCACGCTCGTCGAGCACGCCGGCGACCCGTTCGAGGTTCTGCAGGAGGGTGTTGATCTGCGCGTCCCTCGCCGCCACGTTGGCCGAGAGCCGGCTGACTCCGGAGAGAGCGGCGCGGAACTCGTCCGGCGTGTTGCGGGTCAGGTCGGACAGTGTGGTGAGCGCGTCGGCGAGCTGGTCGGTGTCGATCTGTGCGCTCGTCTCGGCCAGGCCCTCGAACGCCGCGACCACGTCGAACGGCGAGGTGGTGCGCTCGAGGGGGATGGTGGTCCCCTCCTCGAGCTGGCCCGAGCCGAGCGGCTCGAGGGCCAGGAACATCGAGCCCAGCAGCGTCTTCACCTTGATGTGTGCCTTGGTCTCGGGGCCGAACTCGGCCGACTCGTCGACCTTGAAGGACACCCTCACCGAGTCACCCTCCAGCTCGACGGCGTCGACCTTGCCGACGCGGACGCCGGCGATGCGCACCTCGTCGTTGGCCTTGAGGCCGCCCGACTCCTTGAAGGAGGCGTAGTAGGTGTCGCCGCCGCCGATCACGGGGAGGTCGTTGGCGCGCATGGCCATCAGGAGCAGGCCCGCCAGCACCACGATGCTGACAGCGCCGACCAGGACGGGATTGCGCTCACGAAAGGGAATCATCCGAGATCACACCTGTCGGACCCGGTCTGGTAGTCGACCGGGACGTTGACTCCACCGGGCAGCTTGACGCGCCCGGTGAACTGGCAGAGGTAGAAGTTGAACCAGGAGCCGTAGATCGCGGTGCGGCCGATCTTGGTCACCTTGATCGGGAGCACCTGGAGCGCGCGGTCGAGCTCGGCCTTGTTGCGGTCCATGTTGCCGGCGAGCTTCTCGAGCTGCTTGACGTCCTCGACGAACGGGCGGCGGATGCCCGAGAGCAGGCCCGCGGTCTCGACCGACAGCGCGGACACCTCGTCGAGGGAGCTCAGGATCGCCTGCCGGTCCTTCTTGAGCCCCGACACGAGCGTGCGGAAGGACGCGATGAGGCGGGAGAGCTCCTTGTCGCGATCGCCGATGTGGACCAGCACCTCGTTGAGATTGTCGATGAGGTCGCCGACGACCTGGTCGCGGTCGGCGAGCGTCGAGGTCACCGACGCGGTGTGCGTGAGCAGGCTCTCGAGCGTGCCGCCCTCGCCCTGGAAGACCTGGATGATCTCGTAGGACAGCTTGTTGATGTCCGCCGGCGACAGCGCCTGGAAGAGCGGCTTGAACCCGTTGAAGAGCACCGTGAGGTCGAGCGCGGGGGACGTCCGGTCCACGGGGATCGTCGCTCCCTCCGGGAGCCGGCCCTGCGTGCCGGTCGTCCCCGTGAGCGCGATGTAGCGCTGGCCCACCAGGTTGCGGAACCGGATGGCCGCCTGCGTGTCCGGCGTGATGCCCGAGTCCTCGTCCAGGCTGAAGGTCACCAGGGCGCGGGAGCGGTCGTGGATCTCCACGTCGTCGACCGCGCCGACCCGCACTCCTGCGATGCGGATGTCGTCGCCCTTGACCACGCCGGTGGCATCGGCGAACTCGGCCTTGTAGGTGCGCGTGCCCTCGAAGCTGATGTTGCCGACGACGATCACGAGCAGCGACGTCGCCACGGTGGTCACCAGGATGAAGACGAGCAGCTTGCTGAGGTCGATGCTGGTCTTCTTGTCCAGACCCTTCCTGCTCATCGATAGCTCACCTCCGCTCCTCTCGCCATCGGCCCGATCAGAAGTGGCCCGAGGTCTTCCACGTCCTCGGCGGCGGTCCCCAGGGTGGGACCGAGGAGCCCCTTGAGCAGCGCGGTCTCGTCGGGGCTTCCGGCCCAGCCCGCGCCGGTCCCCCACCCCGTCGCCACGCGGGACGTGCCCTTGCCGGTCGGCTCGTCCACGCCATCGACGACGTCGGGCTGGTGGCGCACCCTGTTCTCCTGCGACCACGGCGGCATCGGGAGCCGGCCGCAGTAGGGACCACGGGTGTCGCCGAAGACCGGCGTGTCCTGCGGCCCGTAGCCGCGCGGCTGGTTGGGCAGGGTCTCGAGCACGATGTGCAGCATGAACCCGCGGAAGGCCTCCGCCTCGCGCTTGCCCGCGTTGACCAGGCCGCCGGCCAGGCACGGGAACTCCGGGGCGTAGCGGGCCAGCAGCCGGAACTGCTGCCTGCTCAGCTCGCCGAGGCGGACCATGTTCTCGCCGTTGTTGTCGAGGAACCGCTCGGCCGTGCCGCTGAGCTCGGACACGTCGGTGAACAGGGCCTTGAGCTTGGCCTCGCGACCCTCCAGGGTCTGGGTGGTGGTGATCGTGTTGCGCAGGATCGTGGCCACCTCGGGAAGCACGTCGGCGTAGATGTCGGAGAACTGGGCTGCCAGCCGCAGGTCCTCGATGAGCGCCGGCAGCTGCGGGTTGAACCGCTTCAGGTAGCTGTCCAGGGTCTCCAGGTTGGCACCGAGCTCCTCGCCCCGGCCTTCCAGGGCGGTGGAGATCGCGTCGAGGGTCTGGCGCAGCTGGGCGGGCTGGACGGCGCGCAGGAGCGGGTAGAGGTCGGAGAGCACCTGCTCGACCTCGGTCGAGACCTGGGTGCGCGGGATCGTGGCGCCCACCTCGATGGGGTCGCCCAGGTCGCCCTCCGGGACGACGAGGGAGACGTACTTCTCGCCGAAGAGGGTCTTGGGGACGATGGAGCCGGAGACGTTCTCGGGCACCGCCGCCACCCGGTCCTGGAAGAGGCCGAGCTCCAGCAGCGCGCCGTCCTGGGTCGCCTGGATCTCGGTGACCTCGCCGACGATGACGCCGCGGATCTTGACGTCCGCGCGGTCGGGCAGCTGCAGCCCGATCTTGGAGGTCTGCAGCCTGACCGTGTCGTAGTCCGCGAACTGCTTGGTGAAGACGCCGTAGGAGACCCAGATGCCGAACAGCATCAGGGCCAGGAAGACGGCGCCGAGCAGCTTGTGCCTGATCGCGTTCATGGGTCAGCCCGCCAATCTGACGGTCGTGGACGCGCCCCAGATGGCCATGGACAGGAACAGGTCGAGCACGTTGATGGCCACGATGCTCGTGCGCACGGCACGGCCCACCGCCACACCCACGCCCGCAGGACCGCCGGAGGCGGTGTAGCCGTGGTAGCAGTGGATCAGGATGACGGTCACCGAGAACACCAGAACCTTGCCGAACGACCACAGCACGTCACCCGGTGGCAGGAACGCGTTGAAGTAGTGGTCGTAGGTGCCCGCGGACTGGCCGTAGTAGGCGGTGACCACCAGCCTGCTGGCGAAGTAGGACGACAGCAGGCCCACGACGTACAGCGGGATGATCGCGATCAGGCCACCGATGACGCGGGTGGCGACCAGGAACGGCATCGAGGGGATCGCCATCACCTCGAGGGCGTCGACTTCCTCGGAGATGCGCATGGCGCCGAGCTGGGCCGTGAACCCGCAGCCGACGGTCGCGGCCAGTGCGATGCCGGCGACGAGGGGGGCGATCTCGCGGGTGTTGAAGTAGGCCGAGACGAAGCCGGAGAACGCCGCGGTGCCCAGCTGGTTGAGCGCGGCGTAGCCCGAGAGGCCGACCTGGGCACCGGTGAAGAACGTCATGCCGATGATGACGCCGACGGTGCCACCGATGACGGCCAGGGCACCAGAGCCGAGCGTGACCTCGGCGAGGATGCGCAGGATCTCGCGCGGGTAGCGGGTGACCGAGCGCGGAGCGGCGCGCAGCACGCCGATGTGGAACGCGAGCTGGTCGCCGAGCTCGTCGAGCGAGTCCAGCGGCTTCTTGTAGAGGTCTTTGGCAGCCATCACGTCATCCCGTCTTCGGGGGCACGACCTGCAGGTAGATCATGCTCAGGACGAAGTTGGCGACGAAGAGCAGCAGGAACGTGATGACGACGGACTCGTTGACCGCGTCACCGACGCCCTTCGGGCCTCCGCCGGCGTTCATGCCCTTGAAGGAGGCGACGATCGCGGCGATCAGACCGAACACCAGCGCCTTGATCAGGCCGATCCAGATGTCGGGGAGCTGGGCCAGGGCGGTGAAGCTCGCGAGGTAGGCACCCGGGGTGCCGTCCTGGAGGACCACGTTGAAGACGTAGCCGCCGGCGACGCCCACGACGCTGACCATGCCGTTGAGGAAGAAGGCGACGAGCATGCAGGCGAGGACGCGGGGCACCACCAGGCGCTGGATCGGGTCGATGCCCAGCACCATCATGGCGTCGAGCTCCTCGCGGATCTTGCGCGCGCCGAGGTCGGCCGCGATGGCCGAGCCACCGGCGCCCGCGATGAGGAGGGCGGTGCCGATGGGTGCCGCCTGCTGGACGACGGCGAGCACGGACGCCGACCCGGTGAAGGACTGCGCGCCGAACTGCTTGATCAGCCCACCCACCTGCAGCGCGATGACCGCACCGAAGGGAATGGCCACCAGTGCCGTCGGGATGATGGTCACCGACGCGATGAACCAGGCCTGCTGCAGAAACTCGCGCAGCTGGAAGGGTCGGCGGAAGAGCCCGGCACCGACGTCGAGCGCGAAGGCGAAGAGCTTGCCTGCGGTCCCGATCGGGGCGAGAGCCCGAGAAGCGGTCAAGGAAGCCACGGCGCGGTCAGGCCCCCGGAGCGAGGCCGGCGTTGGCCGACTGGAAGGAGCCGGGAGGGGGCGTCACGCCGTTGAGGCGGCACCACTCGCCCGGCGGGCGCTGGGCGCGACGCGGGATGCCGTTGGAGGGCTCGAGCTGGAGCGGGATGGGCGGCAGCGGGGGCAGCTCCTGGTCGGCCTCGGCCGCCAGCTCGTCGGCGTCCTTCTCCTCCGACATGCCGATGGGGCCCACCCGCTGGGCGTTGAGGAACTGCCGGACGACCGGCTCCTCCGACGACAGCAGCATCTCGCGCGGTCCGAACATGGCCAGGTGCTTGTGGTAGAGCAGGCCGATGTTGTCAGGCACGGTGCGGCAGCTGTTGATGTCGTGGGTGACGATGACGAACGTCGCGTCGATCTGGGCGTTGAGGTCGACGATGAGCTGGTTGAGGAACGATGTGCGCACCGGGTCCAGGCCGGAGTCAGGCTCGTCGAAGAGCACGATCTCGGGGTCGAGGACGAGGGCGCGGGCGAGGCCGGCGCGCTTGCGCATGCCTCCCGAGATCTCACCGGGCAGCTTGGTCTCGGCACCGATGAGGCCGACGAGGTCCATCTTCTCCATCACGATGGAGCGGATCTCCGACTCGGACTTCCTGGTGTGCTCGCGGAGGGGGAAGGCGACGTTGTCGTAGAGGTTCATCGAGCCGAACATCGCGCCGTCCTGGAACAGCACGCCGAAGAGCTTGCGGATCTCGTAGAGGTCCTTCTCCGAGCAGCTGGCGATGTCGGTGCCCTCGATGACCACCGAGCCGCGGTCGGGCTTGATGAGGCCGATCAGGGTCTTCAGCAGCACGGACTTGCCGGTGCCGGAGGGGCCGAGCATCACGCAGATCTCGCCGGCGGGAACCGTCAGCGTGACGTCACCCCAGATCAGCTGCTTGCCGAAGCTCTTGGTGAGCCCGTCGATCTTGATCTCGACGCCCATTGCGCTGTCTCTCCCTAGCTGCTGCCCGTAGACCGCTTCCCGCGATCACCGTCCACCCCCCGGCATTACTCGGGGGTATCAACGCGGATGTGGGCGCGAGGTTACGCGGGATCCTCACCTCCGTCATGCACGCGCCACACAGCGAGCCAGCCGGAAATGGCCGGAGGGCGGCCACCCTGGTGCAGGGTGACCGCCCTCCGGACGGCGTCGTGACCTGCGGAGCAGTCACGACATGCGGGTCACTTGACCGAGACGGTGGCGCCGGCGGCCTCGAGGGCCTCCTTGGCCTTGTCCGCGGCCTCCTTGTTGACCTTCTCCAGGATGGGCTTCGGCGCGGCCTCGACGAGGTCCTTGGCCTCCTTCAGGCCGAGGGAGGTGAGGGCGCGCACCTCCTTGATGACGTTGATCTTCTTGTCGCCGGCAGCCTCGAGGACCACGTCGAACTCGTCCTGCGCGGCGGCCTCCTCGGCACCCGCAGCGGCACCGCCGGCGGCGGGGGCAGCGGCAACGGCGACGGGGGCGGCGGCGGTGACGCCGAAGGTCTCCTCGAACTGCTTCACGAACTCGCTCAGCTCAATGAGGGTCATCTCCTTGAACGCGTCGAGCAGCTCGTCGGTGGTGAGCTTCGCCATGATGGCGTTTCCTTCCGTTCTGTCGGTCCCGGGGTTCCCCGGGGCCGTGGGTTTCAGGTGGTGTACGTCGGCCTGGGATCAGGCGTCGGTGGACTCGGCTGCCTCGTCGGTCGTCTCCGCGGGGGCCTCGGCCGGAGCCTCGGTCTCCTCGGCAACGGCCTCGTCGGCGGCCGGAGCGTCCTCGGCAGCGGCCGGCGTGCCGGCACCACCTGCGAGGATCGAGGGGTCCTCCTCGGCCTTGGCCTGCAGCGCACCCGCGAGACGGGCGGCCTGGGCGATCGGCGCGTTGAGGAGGTAGACGGCCTGGGACAGGGACGCGAGCATGCCGCCCGCGATCTTGCCCAGGAGCACCTCGCGCGACTCGAGGTCGGCCAGCTGGGCCACCTCGCTCGCGTCGATGGGCTTGCCGTCCAGGACGCCGCCCTTGATGACGAGGGCGGGGTTTGCCTTGGCAAAGTCACGCAGACCCTTGGCGGCCTCGACCACGTCGCCGTTGATGAAGGCGATGGCGGTGGGGCCGGTCAGCAGGTCGTCGAAGCCAACGATCCCCACCTCGGTGGCGGCGATCTTGGCCAGCGTGTTCTTGACCACGGCGTAGTTGGCGTTCTCGCCGAGGGAGCGCCGCAGTTCCTGCAGCTGCTTCACGGTGAGCCCGCGGTATTCGGTCAGCACAGCACCGGCGGCGTCGTTGAACGACTCAACGATCTCCGCAACGGCAGCAGTCTTCTCTGGCCGCGCCATGGGTCTCCTTCCGGACTCGACCCCGGCGTCCCGGCCCCTCAACGACGAACGCCCCGAGCACAGGCTCAGGGCGTGGATCCGCGTCGATGACGTGGACTCTGCTCTCACCTGCGCTGGCCGTCCGCTGCTGCGGCACCTTCGGTCCCGGGCAATGCGCCCGAGACAACCGGCGGTCTCTGGTTTCGAGTGGGAACTGTACGGCCTCGCGTGCGCGGCGTACAAATCAGCGGCATTCGGGCACCAAGACGCGCGCTCTTTGCTTCCATGGTCACGTGGACGACAAGCTCAGCACCCTCACGACGACCCTCGACGCGGCGAGCGACCGGATGCGGTCCGGACGGCACGCCGCCGACCGGATCTGGCCGACCGGTTTCGGTGCGCTCGATCCGGCGATCGGAGGCGGCCTCCGCTCGGGCTCGCTTGTGCTGCTGGCCGGACCCGCCGGTCTGGGCAAGACCACGTTCGCCCTCCAGGTCTGCCGCAACGTCGTGCGCCTGGGGCGCCCGATCCTCTACTTCTCCTACGAGCACGAGGCCGAGGACCTGCTCGCCAAGCTCGTCTCGCTCGAGGCCGGTGAGCTCGACGACTCGGACCAGGCCCGGCTGAGCGCGATCCAGGAGGCGTTCGACGCGCTGGAGGGCGGCACGATCGAGCAACGGCTGGACGGTGTCCCCTACGCCAACCAGGCCTTGGGCGTGGTGCGCGACTACTCGCCGCTGCTGTTCGTGCACCGCTCGACCGGGAGCAGCACCGGTCTCGCGGCCATCCGGGACGCCGCGGAGGCGGTGCAGCGCGAGTCCGGAGTGATGCCCCTGATCGTGGTCGACTACCTGCAGAAGGTGCACGTGCCCCACGCTCCCGCTGAGGAGGAAGAACGCAGCACCGTGGTGGTGGAGGGCCTCAAGGACCTCGCGATCGACCTCTCCGCGCCGGTGCTCGCGGTCGTGGCTGCGGACAAGGTCGGCATGGAGCCCGGGCGACGGATGCGGCTCAACCACCTTCGCGGGTCCTCCGCCCTGGCCTACGAGGCCGACATCGTGATGGTGCTCAACAGCAAGTTCGACATCGTCGCCCGCCACCACCTGACCTACGACCTCGGCAACGCGGAGAGGTTCCGCGAGTGGGCCGTGGTGACCGTGGAGAAGAACCGCTTCGGGCGCAGCCTGGAGCTGGAGTATCGCAAGCGCTTCGACCAGGGGCGCTTCGAGACCACGGGCCGGCGGATCTCCGAGCAGCTGGTCGACGAGCGTGTCTTCATGGAGTGACGGCGGGCGGGCCGCGGGGCCATGACGAGCCGAGGGCCGGCCCCCTCCCAGGGGGTCGGCCCTCTTGGGTCCGCCGAGGGACCGGAGGTCAATCTGTCACATCCCCGGCCAGTCGTCGGTGGTTTCGGCGTCCGGCGGTGCCACGATGCGCACCCGCCGTCCGAAGTCCGACCAGGTCCCCTCGGTCGCCGTGATCACCGGTGCACCCCCCGCCGCTGCGACCGACTGCACCTCCTGGCGGAACCGCACCGGCCGGTGGTCGCCGTCGACCCACAGGTCGAGCGGAATCGTGGCGGGCAGGTAGCGCACGAAGCCCTCGGGCAGGTCGAGCGCCGCGACGTACGCCGCGGGGTCGAGGGCCACCGTGTAGTGGTGGGTCGGCACCCCGCCCACCTCCTCCTCGCCCACGAAGGTGACCGGCGGCGTCCCCATCGCCGCGAACAGCCGGCGCGGATCCACGGTCCGGCCCAGCAGCGAGAGCGGGTGGGACTGGTCGGCCAGGTCGAGGGCAAGCCACTCGGGGCCTCCGGCCTCGTCGCGGACGTAGAGCGCCCGGTTCAGCAGCACCACCTCGAGCGCGTGGTCGCCTGTCGCCGAGGCCGCGAGGTCGACGCCGCGGCCGTCCAGGCGCAGGACGCCCTCGAGCGCGAGCGTCCCGGCGGCGACGGCCGGGTCGCTGCCCGTCGTGGTGACGGTGACGGTGAACGACGCCGTGCGGGCCTTCGCCAGAGCGGTGGCCACGGCCGGCAGCAGCTGCTCGGCCGACAGCTGCTGGAGGGGTGCCGGAGAGTCGGCCGCACCAGGAGGCTGCCCGACGGGGCCGTCACAGGCGTCACCGGACAGGCCGACCGCGACGACCGCGACGGCGGTCGCGAGGCGCCGGCCCAGCCGACTCGCCGTACTCCCCGCCACCACTGCGCTCCCCACTTCCGGAAATGAACTCGCCCCGGCCACCCTACGGGCGGCCGGGGCGGGTCCGGACGTGCGGTGGATCAGGCCTGCGCGGCCTCGTCCTCGACCGCGACGTTCTTGGTGCGGTTGGGGTCGACCTGGATGCCGGGGCCCATCGTGGTGGAGACGGTGACCTTCTTGATGTAGCGGCCCTTCGAGCTGGCCGGCTTCAGGCGGAGGACCTCCTCGAGCGCCGCGGCGTAGTTCTCCGCGAGCTGGGCCTCCGAGAAGGACGCCTTGCCGATGATGAAGTGGAGGTTGGCGTGGCGGTCGACGCGGAACTCGATCTTGCCGCCCTTGATGTCCGAGACGGCCTTGGCCACGTCGGGGGTGACGGTGCCGGTCTTCGGGTTCGGCATCAGGCCACGGGGACCGAGGACGCGGCCGAGACGACCGACCTTGCCCATCATGTCCGGGGTGGCGACGACGGCGTCGAAGTCGATCCAGCCGCCGTTCACCTTCTCGATGAGCTCGTCGCCACCGACGATGTCGGCACCGGCCTCACGCGCCGCCTCGGCCTTCTCGGCGTTGGCGAACACGAGGACACGGGCGGTCTTGCCCGTGCCGTGGGGAAGGTTGACGGTGCCGCGCACCATCTGGTCGGCCTTGCGGGGGTCGACACCGAGGCGCATGACGACGTCGACGGTCTCGTCGAACTTCTTCTTCGAGGACTGCTTGGCGATCTTGATCGCGGTCAGCGGGGCGTAGAGCTCGTTCTTGTCGAACTGCTCGGCCGCGGCGCGGTAGGTCTTGCTGCGCTGCATGATGCTTTCTCTTCTCTGTCGGAAAGTGTGTGGTTAGCGAGCCAGCGCGGCTCTCCCACGTTTTCAGTCGGTGGTGACGCCCATCGAGCGGGCGGTGCCCTCGACGATCTTCATCGCGGCGTCGATGTCGTTGGCGTTGAGGTCGGGCAGCTTGGTCTGCGCGATCTCGCGGACCTGGTCCTTGGTCAGCTTGCCGACCTTGTCCTTGTGCGGGACGGACGAGCCCTTGCTGAGGCCGGCGGCCTTCTTGATGAGCTCGGCGGCCGGCGGCGTCTTCGTGATGAAGGTGAAGGACCGGTCCTCGTAGATCGTGATCTCGACCGGGATGACGTTGCCGCGCATCGACTCCGTCTGGGCGTTGTACGCCTTGCAGAAGTCCATGATGTTGACACCGTGCGGACCGAGGGCGGTGCCGACGGGCGGGGCCGGCGTCGCTGCGCCGGCCTGCAGCTGCACCTTGACCAGCGCAGCGATCTTCTTCTTGGGAGGCATTCCTTCTTCTTTCCTCTCGTGGTCATGACGAGGCGCCCTGATCGCTCAGCGGTGCGCCTCTGCCACCTGACTTGCGAGCCTGCTCAGACCTTCTGGATCTGGCTGAAGCTCAGCTCGACCGGGGTCTCCCGGCCGAAGATCTCGACGAGGGCCTTGACCCTCTGGGACTCCGCGTTGATCTCGGTGATCGTCGCGTGCAGCGTGGCGAACGGGCCGTCCACGACCATGACGGAGTCGGACACGTCGAAGTCGGCGACCTCGACGGGCTTCTTGGCGGCCGGCGCGGCAACCCCGCGGGACTCGCCGGCGGCAGCGGCCTCGGACTCGGCGGCGGCGACGGCAGTCGGGGCCAGCATGTCCTCGACCTCGCTGAGGCTCAGCGGCACGGGCTGGTGGCTGTGGCCCACGAAGCCGGTCACCGACGGCGTGTGGCGGACGGCCGACCAGGACTCGTCGGTGAGGTCCATGCGGACCAGGACGTAGCCGGGCAGGACGGTGCGGGTGACCATCTTGCGTTGGCCGTTCTTGATCTCCGCGACCTCCTCGGTGGGGACCACGATCTCGTGGATGTAGTCCTCCATGTTGAGGGAGATGATGCGGTTCTCGAGGTTGGCCTTCACCCGCTTCTCCATGCCGGAGTAGGTGTGGATGACGAACCAGTCACCCGGCTTGGCCCACAGCTCGCGACGGAACGCCTCGAGCGGGTCCTCCGCTCCGGGCTCCTCGGCCTCGGCCGGCTCGACGTCGTCGACCTCCTCGGCCGTCTCGGAGTCGGCGGACTCCTCGGCACCGTCGGTCTCGACGTTCTCGTCGGTCTCGACGGCTTCCAGGGTCTCCGCGGCGGCCTGCACGTCACCGGCCTGCTCGGCCGGCGCCTCTGCGGCTTCCTGGACGTCCTCGGCCGACTCGACCGGGTCGTGGGTGTCCGACACGTGTTGCTCCGTCACTTCGTCTTGCGGGTCCGCACCGGCAGCAGCCGGTGCGCGGTCAGGTGGCGAGGGTGCGCTACTGCGCGCCGTCGTTGGTGAACAGCGCGAAGACGAGCTTGCCGAACGCCAGGTCGAGCGCCGACACGATCGCCATCATCACGATCACGAAGACCATCACCACGAGGAAGTAGGTGACCAGCTGCTGCTGGGTCGGCCAGACCACCTTGCGGAGCTCTGCCACGACCTGGCGGTAGAACGTGACGGGACCGGGGCGCTTGCCGGCGCCACGGGAGTCCTCCCGCGTGCTGGATGCGGCGCTGCTGTCCGACACGTCGTCCACCTTTCCCACCTACTCGTCGTGCATGGTCATCTGCAGGGCACGAGGGACTTGAACCCCCAACCTTCGGTTTTGGAGACCGATGCTCTGCCAGTTGAGCTAGTGCCCTCCGGTGGCTCCCAGGCTTCGTCCGCCCGGCGACGGGCAGGCTGAAGCATGTGGCAGAACCACCAACACGAGAGCATACGGGCTCGGTGGGCGCCGAGTCGAACCGAGGCCGGCGACCCCCGAGCCCTACGATGGCGGCATGGGTGACGGGGGCGCAGCGCGCGCGCCCCGCGACGTACGGGCCCTGCCGAAGGCCCACCTGCACCTGCACTTCACCGGGTCGATGCGGCACGCCACGCTGATCGAGCTGGCCGAACGGGACGGGATCACGCTGCCCGACGCGCTCGTCGAGGACTGGCCGCCCCGCCTCTCGGCGGCCGACGAGAAGGGCTGGTTCCGCTTCCAGCGGCTCTACGACGTCGCCCGCTCGGTGCTGCGCACGCCGGACGACGTGCGGCGCCTGGTGGTCGAGGCCGCCGAGGACGACGTGGCCGACGGCGGCCGGTGGCTCGAGATCCAGGTCGACCCGAGCGGGTACGCCGCCCGGTTCGGCGGCATCACCGCGTTCACCGACCTCGTGCTCGACTGCGTGCGCGACGCGTCGGCCCGCACCGGCCTCGGCATGGCCGTCGTGGTCGCGGCCAACCGCACCCGGCACCCGCTCGACGCGCGCACGCTGGCCCGCCTCGCGGCGCAGTACGCCGGTCGCGGCGTGGTCGGCTTCGGGCTGTCCAACGACGAGCGGCGCGGCCGGACGGAGGACTTCGCGCCCGCCTTCCGGATCGCGGAGCGCGCCGGGCTGCTGCTGGCTCCCCACGGCGGCGAGCTGCGCGGCCCCGAGCACATCCGGGTCTGCCTGGACGACCTCGGGGCGCAGCGCCTGGGCCACGGGGTGCGCGCGGCGGAGGACCTCGAGCTGCTCGACCGGATCGTGCAGGCCGGCGTCGCGCTCGAGGTGTGCCCGATCTCCAACGTCGCGCTGGGCGTCTACTCCGACCTCACCTCGGTGCCGTTGCCCGAGCTGCTGGCGGCCGGCGCGGCCGTGGCGCTGGGCGCCGACGACCCGCTGCTCTTCGGCTCGCGGCTGGCGGGGCAGTACGCCACCATGCGCGCGGCCCACGACCTCACCGACGACCAGCTCGCCGAGCTCGCGCGGATGTCGTTCCAGGCGTCCCGCGCGCCCGAGGACGCCAAGGCCGAGGGGCTGGCCGCCGTCGACGCCTGGCTCAAGCCGGCCTGAGTGACCCCGACGCGCCCGGGATGCGCGGCTGGCCCGGCTCCTGCCCCTCAGACGAGCCCGTGCTCGAACGCGTAGGCCGTCGCGGCGGTGCGCGACCCGACGTCGAGCTTGCTGAAGATGTTGGAGAGGTGCCGCGCCACCGTCTTCTCACTGAGCACCAGGTCGGCGGCGATCTGCGAGTTGCTCCGGCCGGTGGCGACGAGCCGGAGCACCTCGACCTCGCGCGGGCTGAGGCCGGCAGGAAGGTCCGCCGGAGCGAGCAGCCGCGAGGCCTCGTCCGCGTCAGGCGTGGCGCCGAGCTGGCGGAAGACGGCGCGGGCCGCTTCGAGCTCCCGTCGTGCGGACTCCGCGTCGCCGAGGAGCGCCAGCGCACGTCCGCCCAGCATCCGCACGCGCGCGCGTCCGTAGGGCGACCCCGCCCGCGCCCACAGCTGCTCGGCCTTGCGGAGGTAGGGCAGCGCACCGGCGGCGTCACCCGACGCGAGCTCGACCAGGCCGGACGCCTGCGCGGCCATCGCCTCCAGCGACGCCGAGCCGAACATCGTCGCCAGGGACGCGAGCTCGAGCGTGGCGCCGCGGGCACGCTCCAGGTCCGCGTTCGCGACCAGGACCTCCACCGCGCCGGGCAGCCGCCGGCAGCGCTGGACGGGCCCGGAGGGCTCGCCCAGGAGCCGGTCGACGGCGGCGGCCGCCGCCTTCCCCTGGCCGCGGGCCACCCACAGCAGCGCGAGTCCCGGCTGGGGATCGAAGCCGTGGTCGGCCGCTCGCTGGTAGGCGGCGTCGGCGAGGTCCCATTCGCCTCGCAGCCGCAGGACGTCGCCGGCCTCGCAGGCCGCGAGACCGACGGCGTCGGGGGCGCCGACCTCGAGGTAGCGGCGGGAGGCATGCTCGAGCTCGTCGAGCGCCGAGCCCCACTCACCGCGCAGCTTCATGAGCTGGCCACGGTGGACGGCGCACTGGCCGGTGAACGTGAGCAGCCCGGGCTGCGCCTCGCACCACCTCTCCAGAGCCGACGTCCACTCGGCCATCCGGGCGAAGTCGCTGATCTCCTGGACACCCTCGATGGCGGTGCAGTAGACGTGGCCGGCGATGACCGGCGAGGCCTCGCCGGCGATCACGCGCACCATCGCCTCGTCGAGCAGGGCGAGGCCCTCGGCGACCCGCCCGGCGTACAGCGCGAGACGACCCTGGGAGCACATGCCCAACGTGAGCAGGTCGGCGTCCTTGTGCCGCCGGCCGGCGGCGGTCGCCTCGTCGGCACACGCCGCAGCCTCGGCGTACGCCCCCATGCCGAGGGCGCGGAACATTCGCAGGAACGCGACCCACCCACGCTCCGGGACATCCTCGCCGACCTGCTCCACCAGGCCCACGGCCCGGGAGGCCCACC
The DNA here is from genome assembly GCF_003076135.1 of Nocardioides gansuensis. Classification (GTDB taxonomy): domain Bacteria; phylum Actinomycetota; class Actinomycetes; order Propionibacteriales; family Nocardioidaceae; genus Nocardioides; species Nocardioides gansuensis. Next base: position 120,322 of record NZ_QDGZ01000009.1, read on the forward strand.
CGGCCGAGAGCGCGGGCTCGCCGTGGGTCGCGGTCGTCATCGCCAGCCGGAACGCGCAGCGCACCGCCAGTCGCAGGTCGCCCTGCTCCTCGAGGCGGACGAACGCACGCTGCAGCGCACCGACGGCGTCGTCGTGGCGGCCCAGCAGCTCGGCCGCGGTCGCGAACCTGTCGAGCTCGCCGGTCGACAGCGCGTCGGGGTCGGCCGCCGACCACGTGTCGAACGCGGTGACCCAGTCGCCGCGCCCGAAGGCCGTGCGCGCCTGCTCCAGGTCATCGACCGCGCCCATTCCGTGTTCCTCCACGTGCGAGCGTACGACGGTTCAGGCGGCCGCGGGCAGCTTCGCCGCCCGCTTCTGCCGAGCCACGATGTGGTCCGCCACGAAGGACGCGTCGCGACCGACACCGGGCAGCACCATCGAGCTGAACGAGTACTGGAAGCTCAGCCCGCAGAAGAACAGCCCGGGCGCGTCCGCGACGACGCCGCGCATCTCCCGCGGCCAGCCGTCCTCGCCGAGGATCGGCAGGTGGATCCAGTCGAACACCTGGCGGAAGCCGGTGGCCCAGACGACGTTCGCGACCTGGCGCGGCTCGCCGTCGATGACCGGCAGGCCGTCCCGCGCCTCCTCCACGCGTGAGGTGACCCGCTCGACGCCGCGCTCGGCGAGGTCGGAGCGCTTGACCCGGAGCATCGGAAGGCCGTGGCAGCGGATGTTGCCCATCTCCCTGCGGCCGATCGGGGTGCGCCGGGTCAGCACGTGCTTCCAGGCGAAGATCAGCACCGGGAAGACGAGGCGCATCTGCCAGGAATCGAGGCGCGGAGGAATCTGCCCGCAGTCGCGCCCCGCCAGGATCGTCGGGTGGGTCTCCGCGACCTCGTAGGCGATGTCGGTGCCGGAGTGGCTGGCACCGACCACCAGGACCGGACCGTCGCGCAGCTGGCCGGTGCGGCGGTACTCGCTGGAGTGCAGCTGGAGGATCGCCGGGTCGAGCTCGCTCGCGAGCCCGGGGATGCGCGGTGTCCGGCCGAACGTGCCGGTGGCGACCACGACGTTGCGGCACAGGTATCGGCCACGGTCGGTGACCACGGCGTAGCCGTCGCCGGCCGCCTCGAGGCGCTCCACCCGGGTCTCCAGGCGGACCGGCAGCGCGAACGTCCGGGCGTAGGTCTCGAGGTAGTCGCCCACCTGGTCCTTGCCGGGGAACGACCACCGCCGGGCGGGGAAGGGCAGTCCCGGGAGGCCGTCGTACTGCGCGGGCGAGTAGAGCTTGAGGGTGTCCCACTGCCGGCGCCAGTTGTCGCCGATGCGGGAGCTCGCGTCGAGGATCACGAACGGGCGTCCTCGACGTTGCAGGTGATATCCGGTCGTGAGGCCGGCCTGGCCGGCGCCGATGATGACCGTCTCGATCTCGGTGGTGTCCATGACCACGACGCTAGGGACGGCGGGCCCCCGTCCTCATCGGCCAGACGACGCATCTGCTCGTCGACGCCCGTGGGTGGATCTGCCCATCGGGTGTGCGGCGAGTCGGCTCAGAGGGAGCAGCCCACCAGCACGGGCTCGTTGACCAGCTCGACGCCGAAGGCGGCCCGCACCCCGTCGCGGACCTCGCGGGCCAGGGCCAGCAGGTCAGCGGTCGTCGCGCCACCACGGTTGGTCAGCGCCAGGGTGTGCTTGGTCGAGAGGGACACCGGCCGGCCGGCGAGGGCGTGGCCCTTGTCGTAGCCGGCCCTCTCGATCAGCCAGGCGGCGCTGGTCTTCACCCGGCCGTCCTCCTGCTCCCACCGCGGCGCGCCGGCCGGGAGGGCAGCGGCCTGCTCGGCCGTCAGGAGCGGGTTGGTGAAGAAGGAGCCGGCGCTCCAGGTGTCGTGGTCGGCCGGGTCCAGCACCATCCCCTTGCCGGCGCGCAGCGCCAGCACCGCACGACGTACGTCTGCCATCGGCGCGCGCTGGCCCAGCTCCACCCCGAGCGTGCGGGCCAGCTCGGCGTAGGCGACCGGCGCGCCGAGCGTGCCCTGGCGGAGCAGGAAGGTGACGTCGAGGACGACGTGACGGGAGGGATCAGCCTTGAAGCGGCTGTGCCGGTAGGAGAAGCCGCAGTCGGCCGCCGCGAAGGTGCGCACGCCCCTCAGGACGCGGTCCCAGGTGCGCACCGAGGCGACCGTGTGGGCGACCTCCTGGCCGTAGGCGCCGACGTTCTGGATCGGGGTGGCGCCGACGGACCCCGGGATGCCGGACAGCGCCTCGACGCCGACCCAGCCCTTGTCCACCGCCGTGGCGACGAGGTCGTCCCAGACCTCCCCCGCGGCGGCCTTGACGGTCACGGCACCGAGGCAGGCCAGGTCGTCGGGGCAGTCGGCGTCCGCCTCGACCCCGCGGGTGGCCACCTCGACGACGCGACCGTCGAAGCCCTCGTCGGCAACCACGAGGTTGGACCCGCCGGCCAGGACGAGCACGGGCGTGCCGGCCGCGTCGGCCTCGGAGACGGCGTCGATGAGCTCACGCTCGGTGGTGGCGACGACCCACTCGCGGGCCGGGCCACCGAGGCGCAGGGTGGTGCGGTCGCGCAGCTCGGGGGGAGCGTCAGGCACGGACCACGGCCTTCGGCATCCCGAGCACCTTCTGGCCCTCGCAGGTGACCTCGAGGGCGATCGTCGCGAGGCCGTCGGCGACCGACTTCACCGTGCCGGCGACGAGGACCTCGACGGAGCCGTCGGCTGGTACGACGACGGGCGAGGTGAACTTGGCGCCGAGCTCGACGACCTCGGCACCGTCGGTCCAGGCCGCGACGGCGCGGCCGGCCAGGGCGAGCGTCAGCATCCCGTGGGCGATCACGCCCGGCAGACCGACGCTGCGGGCGACCTCCTCGTCCTGGTGGATCGGGTTGGGGTCGCCGCTGGCCGCGGCGTAGGCGACCAGGTCGGCCCGGGTCACCGGGAACGTCTGCACCTCGAGGACGTCGCCCTGCTGGAGCGCGGTCATGCGGCACCTCCGGAGTGGACCAGGGTGGCCTTGGCCGAGCACACCAGCTCGCCGGCGGCGTCGTGGATCGCGCTCGTCGTGCCGATGATGTCCGCGCCGCCGATCTGGCGGAGCGAGGCCACGGTGAGCGTGGCGGACAGCACGTCGCCGACCCGGACGGGGCGCTCGTAGCTGAAGCGCTGCTCGCCGTGGATGATCCGGAAGAGATCGAGCTGCTCGGCATCGAGGAAGGTCTGCATGGCGTCGAAGGCCAGCACGATCGGCCACGTCGGCGGCACGCTGCCGTCGTACGCGCCTCCGATGGCCTCCGCGAAGTCTCGGACGGACTCCTCGGTCACCTCACGGGCAGGGGTCGGGGGGAACTCGCGCCCCACCAGGGTGTCGTCTACAGGCATGGGTCCGAGACTAGAGGAGGCGATGCGGGAGCGCGCGAGGCGGCCATCCAGGAAGAGGCGGCTGAAATGCGACCGACCCGCCAGATCGCTCCAGCGGGTCGGTCAGGGATTCAGCTGCGCTCAGCGGGTCTCGCGGTGAGCGGTGTGGGTGCGGCAACGCGGGCAGAACTTCTTCAGCTCGATGCGGTCGGGGTCGTTGCGGCGGTTCTTCTTGGTGATGTAGTTCCGCTCCTTGCAGTCGACGCACGCAAGCGTGATCTTGGGGCGAACGTCAGAGCTCTTGCTGGCCACGGGAAGTCCTTCGTCGATGTCTGGCTGGTGCGGTGGTGCTGGTAGCGGGGGCGGGACTCGAACCCGCGACACCACGATTATGAGCCGTGTGCTCTAACCACCTGAGCTACCCCGCCGCCGGGAGCAGCACCCCTCACCCTACGGTGCGGGAGCGCTGGAACCCAGAGCCCCTTTACGGAATCGAACCGTAGACCTACTCCTTACCATGGAGTCGCTCTGCCGACTGAGCTAAAGGGGCAACGACGGAGAAGAATACACAGGCCCCGGCGCAGTGAGAAATCGTGGTCTACGATGCCTGGCCGGGCGCGGATCCCGCCTGGATCAGGGCCCACGGGGCCGCCTGCTCGAGCTCCAAGGCGAGCTGGAGGAGCAGCGCTTCGCGGCCCCGGCCCGAGGCGAACATCATCCCCTGCGGCAGGCCGGTCGACGTCGTCGCGAGCGGCAGGCTGAGGGCCGGCTCCCCCGTCGCGTTCTGCAGCGGCGTGAAGGCGACCCAGTCGCGGAGCCGGTCCATCAGGTCGTCGTAGTCGCCCATCGGGTCGAGGTCGCCGACGGCGGGGGTCGCGGTCGCCAGCGTCGGGGTCAGCGTCGCGTCGTACGCCGCGTGGTGGCGCGCCGCGAGCCGCCCGCTCGCCCCGATCGCGGCGATCGCCAGCGGCAGCCTGTGGAGGTTGCGCCGGCAGTGGCGGGCGAGCCCGAGGGTGAGGTTGTCGAGCCGGGACGGGTCCCAGGTCGGGCCGTAGGACCTGCGGCCCGTGCGGACGAGCACCATCGCGAGCATCGACCAGTAGAGGAGGAACAGGTCGGGGAAGGACTCCGGCACCGGCGGCTCGATCTCCTCCACGGTGTGGCCGAGCGACTCCAGCAGCGCAGCCGTGCGCAGCGTCAGCTCCCGCACTTCCGGAGTCGCCTCGCGGCCGACGCTCTTCGTGGTCATAGCGATCCGCAGGCGCTTGACGCCGGGGCGGGTGATGTCGCCGACGGGAGCGAGGCTCGGGTTGCGGAAGACCTTCTCTGCCTCGCGGTAGAACGCCGCGGTGTCCCGGACGCTGCGCGTGACCACTCCGTCGGCGACGATGCGCACCGGCATGTCGCGGAACATCGTGTCCTGGGCGAGCCGGCCCCGGGTCGGCTTGAGGCCGACCAGGCCGTTGACCGAGGCAGGGATCCGGATCGAGCCACCGCCGTCGTTGGCGTGGGCGAGCGGCACCACGCCGGCCGCGACGAGTGCGGCGGCACCGGCGCTCGACGCGCCGGCGTAGTGGTCGAGGTGCCAGGGCGTGCGGACCGGCCCGAGCCGCGGGTGGTCGACCGCGCCGCTGAACCCGAACTCCGAGAGCCGGGTCTTCCCGAGAGGGACCAGGCCGGTGGCCAGGAACATCCGGGCGAACTCGCCGTCCTCGGGTCGTGGCCGGGAGACGAAGGCGTCGGTGCCGTGCTGTGTCGGCATGCCCGCGACGTCGACGTTGTCCTTGACGAACGTGGGGACCCCCGCGAAGAAGCCCGGTCGGGGGTCACGGGCCTCGGCGCGGGCGCGGTCCCAGGCGCGATGGGCGATCGCGCCGACCTGCCCGTCGACGACCTCGGCCCGCGCGATGGCCGCCTCGATGACGTCGGCGATCGACAGCCCGTCGTGCAGCGCCTCGACGAGACCCACGGCATCGAGGTCGGAGAGGGCGTCGTCGGCGAAGGCGTGCACGCGCGTCATGGCGGGAATCTAGCCCCCGCTCGCGACCCCTCTGCGGTGGCAGTCGGGCAGGTGCGGGTCGAAGAGGCCGATCGCCTCCATCAGCGCGTGCATCGTGGTCGGCCCGACGAAGGCGAAGCCCTGCTTCTTGAGCGCCTTCGACAGCGCGGTCGACTCGGGCGACGTCGTCTCGGCGTACGGCACGACCTCCCGGGCCGGCGCGTAGGAGAGGACGAAGTCCTCGAGGCCGCCCGCGGAGCGGAGCCCGACGGTCGCCCGGGCGTTGGTGATCGCGGCCTCCACCTTCAGCCGGTTGCGCACGATGCCGGTGTCGGCCATCAGGCGGGCGACGTCGTGCTCGTCGTACGCCGCGATCGTGTCGGCGTCGAAGCCGGCGAACGCCGCACGGAAGGCCGGCCGCTTGCGCAGGATCGTCAGCCAGGAGAGGCCGGACTGGAAGGCCTCCAGGGTGAGCCGCTCGAGGTAGGCCGCCTCACCGTGCACCCGCACCCCCCACTCGGCGTCGTGGTAGGCGAGGTTGAGGGGGTCGCCCGTCGCCCACGGACAGCGGGCGAGCCCGTCGTCACCGATGACTGCTCTCACGCGAGGCATCCTCCACCACCGCACCGACATCCGCCGGGGTCGGCTCTCGGCCCGCTACCGACTGCCCGCCGGCGCCGCGCTGCCCCTCACGAGGCTGCCGTGCGTACCCCTGCCGAAGTGCGCATGCTTGACACAATGCGTTAGTCGTCACTAACCTATTTGGAATGACCGATGCCTTCAGTGCTGCAGCGGAGCCGACGCGGCGCCGCATCCTGCAGCTCCTGGCGGCGCGGCCCCGCACCGTCTCCGAGATCGCCGCCGACTTCCCCGTCACCCGGTCGGCCATCTCGCAGCACCTGCTGGTGCTGGCCTCGGCCGGACTGGTCGAGGCGGAGAAGGTGGGGCGGCAGCGGATCTACCGCGTGCTGTCCAGCGGCCTGCAGGACCTGCAGGCCGAGATCGACCGCTTCTGGACCCACGAGCTCGACGAGCTCGTCGCCGACGCCCACGCCCTCAGGAGAGAAGACACATGACCACCCTGACCAAGACCGCCGTCCTGCCCTGCACCGTCGACGAGGCCTTCGCCCTCGTCACCCAGCCCGAGCGGCTGCGGCGCTGGCAGGCCGTCACCGCCCGCGTCGACCTGCGCGTCGGCGGCGACTACCGCTGGACCGTCACCCCCGGCCACATCGTCGCCGGCACCGTCAAGGAGCTCGAGCCCGGGAAGCGCATCGTGCTCGGCTGGGGCTGGGAGGGCAGCGACGACCTGCCCCTGGACAGCAGCATCGTCACCGTGACAGTCACTCCGGTCGAGGGCGGCACCGAGGTCACCCTCGTCCACGAGGGCCTGAGCCCGGAGCAGGCCGTGGGCCACGAGGAGGGCTGGGCGCACTTCCTGGGCCGGCTGGAGCAGCTGGCGACCACCGGCGACGCCGGCCAGGACGAGTGGGCGTGGGCGCCGGAGAGCCTGGACGCGCTCACCGCTGCGGAGGCGGCGCTGGCGGTGCTGCAGCCGGTGCTCCGGCGGCTCACCGAGGAGCACCTGGCCAAGCCCACGCCGTGTGCGGACTTCGACGTCCGGGCCCTGGTCGAGCACCTGGCCGGCTCGATGGTCGGCGTCGGCGGCATGTCCGGCGGCACGGTCACCGACATCAGCACGGGATCCGTCGAGGAGCGGCTCTCCGACCTCGCCGCCCAGGCGATCGAGGCATGGCGAGCCCGCGGCCTGGACGGCACGATCCCCTCGCCGCGCGGAGGCGAGATGCCGGCCGCGCTCGCCGCCGTCATCTTGTCGGTCGAGCTGCTCGTCCACGCGTGGGACCTGGCCGAGGCCAGCGGGCAGCAGGTGCGCGTCTCCGACGAGGTCGTCTCCTGGGTGCGGGACCACGCGACCCCCCTCATCGACGGCGGCCGCGGCGGTGCGTTCGCCCCCGAGGTCGAGGCACCGGAGGACGCCGACGCCCTGTCCCGCCTCGCGGCCTACGCCGGCCGCGCGAGCGTCGCTGCCTGAGGCTCGCCACCAGCCACCGGCCGCGGAAGGATCACTCCCATGAAGATGCCCAAGCCCTCCGACGAGGTGCGCGAGAGGTTCACCGAGCTCGGCTCGGCCCAGCCCGACAGCGTCGTGAAGCCGATGTTCGGCCAGCTCGGGGCGTTCGTGAACGGGAACATGTACGCCGGCCTGTTCGGTGAGCAGGTCGGCGTGAAGCTCTCCCCGGACGACCTCGAGGAGCTGCGCGCCGCGGGCGGCACGCCCTTCGGGCCCGAGGAGCGGCCGATGGGCGGCTTCCTCACGATCCCCGAGTCGGCCGACGCCGCCGAGTGGTTCGCCCGGGCGCACGCGCACATCTCGACGCTGCCGCCCAAGAAGAAGAGGTGACCTCCCCGCGGGCGGTGCGTCGGCAACCGGATCCCGGCCGCGGACGGGTGATCTCCCACCGCCCGGCGGCGAGCCGTCAGGTCAGCGGCGCTCCTTGAGGCGAGCGTTGGGCAGGGCGGGGGCGGGGATCGGCGGCAGGTGGTCGTCGAGTACGACGCCGAAGCGGCCGTCGGCGACGTCCTGGCTGTCGCCGACCACCACCCCGTCACGGGTGATCTGGGCCTGCCACTCCTCGCGGTAGCCCACGATCTCCTCGTGGGTGCGGCCGACGAAGTTCCACCACATCACGATCGACTCGCCGAAGGGTGGGCCGCCGAGGAGGAGGAGCCGGGCGTCGGCGCCGGCCTCGACGTGCAGCGACCCACGGCCGGGGGCGACGTACGCGAGCTCGTGCTGCTTGACCTCGTCGCCGTCCACCCGCACGACCCCGGTGTCGACGAGGACGCCGTGCTCGAAGGAAGTGTCGACGTCGATGTCGAGGATGGTGCCTGCCGCGAGGACCAGCTCGGCTCCGAGCAGCGGGGTGTGGGTGGCGACGGGTGAGGTCGAGCCGAGCAGCGAGCCGAGGAAGACGCGGCCCTCCCACCCTTCGCCGCCGACGGGCGGCGGCTGGTAGTGCTGGAACCCGGGATCGACGTGCCTGGCCGAGTCGGGCAGCGCGACCCACAGCTGGGCGCCGTGCAGCTCGGTCGCGGCCGGCGTCGACACCTCGGAGTGGCTGATGCCGCGACCGGCGGTCATCAGGTTCACCTCGCCCGGCCGCACCAGGGCGTGGTTGTCGGCGGAGTCACGGTGCTCGATCACGCCGGTGAACAGCCAGCTGACCGTCTGCAGGCCGGTGTGCGGGTGGGGCGCCACCTTCATGCCGCCGGTGTCGGTGACCCGGTCCGGGCCGTAGTGGTCGACGAAGCACCAGGCCCCGATCAGCGACCGCTCGCGCTGCGGCAGCGTCCGGCGCACGGTCATCGCGCGCGGCCCGCCCAGTGGCACCTCGCGCGGCACCATCACCTCGACGCCGCAGTCGGTGCGGCCGGGCGTCAGGGTCAGCTCGTCGGGATCACGCTCCGGGTTGGTCACGGCCGCCTCCTCGCCTGGGAACCGCCCATCTAGCCCGTGTCATCCTCGCCGCGCCGGTCCCAGGTGCTGTCCAGGACCGCACGATGGGTCGGCAGCGCCTCATGGTGCACCTGGCGACCCCGCTCGGTGAGGCCGACGAAGATCGCCCGTCGGTCGTCAGCGCACATGCTGCGCTCCACGAGCCCCTCGGCCTCCAGCCGGGCCACCGCCCGGGACAGGGCGCTCTGGCTCAGGTGGATGTCGCGCGCGAGTTCGGTCATCCGGCAGTGCTCGCAGTCGGCGTCGGCCAGGCGGTCCAGCGTCTCGAACTCGCTGAGGCCGATCTGGTGGCCCTCCTGGAGGGCCTTCTCCAGGGCGCAGCTGACGGCAGCGTGCCGGTCGAGCAGCTCACGCCACTCGCTCACGAGCCCTGCGCCACGCTCGGCCGTCGACTCCCTGGGCATGGGCGAATCCTAGCCGCGGGGCCCCTTCAATGCAAGGACAATTTATGTTGGCGCAATTAATGCGCACGCATGTATCGTTCCGGCCATGACATCTTCAGCAACGTCACCAGCGACCGAGACGACGACGGGTGCCACTCAGTGGACCCCTCGTCTGTGGGCCATGTTGGTCACCCTGTGCATCGTGCTGTTCCTGGACGGCCTCGACGTGTCGATGATCGGGGTCGCACTGCCGTCGATCGGTGCGGAGCTCGACCTGTCCACGTCGTCCCTGCAGTGGCTGGTCAGCGGCTACATCCTCGGCTACGGCGGCCTCCTGCTGCTGGGTGGACGCACGGCGGACCTGCTCGGGCGGCGCAAGGTGTTCCTGATCGCGCTGGCCGTCTTCGCCCTCGCCTCCCTGGCCGGCGGCCTGGTCGACTCGGGGCCGCTCCTCATCCTGACGCGGCTGATCAAGGGCATGGCCGCCGCGTTCACCGCGCCGACCGGCCTCTCGATCATCACCACGAACTTCGAAGAGGGGCCCGCGCGCACCAAGGCGCTGTCCATCTACACGGTGTTCGGGGCAGGCGGCTACTCCTCGGGCCTCCTCTTCGGCGGCCTGATGACGGGGGTCGGCTGGCGCTGGACGTTCCTGCTGCCGGTGCCGATCGCCCTGGCCGCGCTCGCGGCCGCCTACGTCCTGCTGCCGCACGACGAGCAGGCCGAGGAGGGCGGGCATGACCTCCTCGGAGGGGTGCTCTCCACGGCAGGGATGCTGCTGCTGGTCTACACGATCGTCACCGCGCCCGACGCCGGCTGGGGCTCGGCCCGCACGGTCGGCTCCTTCGTGGCGGCGGCGGCGCTCTTCACCACGTTCGCCCTCGTCGAGAGCCGGGTCAGGCACCCGCTCATCCGCCTCGGCATCCTGCGCAAGGCGACACTCGTCCGGGCCAGCCTCGCCATCGTGGCCGTGGCCGGGTCCTACTTCGCCTGGCAGTTCATCGTGACCCTCTACCTCCAGAACGACCTGGGCTGGTCTCCGCTGCAGCTGGCGCTGGCCCTGCTGCCGGTCGGGCTGATGGTGACGCTGTCAGCGCTCGTGTCGAACAGGCTGGTCGATCGCTTCGGCACCGGACCGGTCATCGCGGTCACGATGTCCGTGATGGCCGTCGGCTACCTGCTGTTCCTCCGCCTGGACACGGCGCCGTCGTACCCGACCATGATCCTGCCCGCCCTGCTCCTGATCGGCGTCGGATGGATCGGGTTCCCCGCCATCAACATCCAGGCCACCTCGGGCATCCACGACGACGAGCAAGGACTGGCCGCCGGAGTGCTGCAGACCTCGATGCAGGTGGGCGCCGCCATCGTGCTCGCCGTCACGACCGCGCTGATCGCGTCGGGGTCCGGCGGCGGAACGTCACCAGCCGCGATGCTCGACGCCTACCGGCCCGGCCTGGTGCTCGCGGCTGCGATCGCGCTGGTCGGGGCTCTGGTCGCGGTGCTCGGGGTCGTCCCCCGGCGCAGCACCCGCACCGTCCTCGAGGAGGACCTGGAGGACGACCTGGCACCCGTCGCCTGAGCGAGACCACACCGACCTGGACGCCGGCGCACTGGGCCGGGCGTCCAGGTCGGTCATCGCGCCTCCTGCCGGCGGTCGTAGGTCTCCTGCGCCTCGGCGACCTCGGGCATGTGTGCCTCCGCCCAGGCCTTGAGCTGGCGGATCGGGCCGAGGATCGAGCGGCCGAGCGGGGTCAGCTCATAGTCGACGCGCACCGGCACCGACGGTGTCACGTGGCGAGCCACGAGCCCGTCGCGCTCGAGCGTGCGCAGGGTCTGGGTGAGCATCTTCTGGCTCACGCCCGCCAGGTGGCGTGAGATCTCGGAGAAGCGCTGGGGGCCGTCGGCGAGGGCGGTGATCACGAGCACGACCCACTTGTCTGAGATGCGGTCCAGCAGCTTGCGGCTCGGACACTCCGCCAGGTAGGCGTCGAACGCCATCTTGTCCTGCTGCCTGCGTTGCGCCGCCGTGAGTGTCGGCACGGTGCCTCACTTCCCGCCAGGTGACTACCCGACTTTCTCGTACCTACTTCCCATCAGAGACTAACTCCCCGATGGTATGCGCGTCAGCCCCTTCACGAGAGGACATCACGATGCACGCCCTTGTCTCCCGCACCGGCCAGCCCTCCCCCACGACCGCCGACGTCGGCGTCCCCGTCCCGGGCCCGGGCGAGGTCCTGGTCGAGGTGGTCGCGGCCGCCGTCAATCCCGTCGACGCGTTCGTCGCGTCGGGCTCCGGCCACGAGGTCTTCGGCCTTCCCGAGGAGGTCGGCCTCGGCTGGGACGTCGCCGGCCGCGTGGCCGCGCTCGGCCCCGGCGTCGACGGCTTCGAGGTCGGCGAGGCCGTCGCCGGCCTGCACGACGACCTGGCGTCGCCGGTCCGCGCCCACGCGGCGTTCACGGTGCTGCCCGCCGCTGCCCTCGCCCGGGTCCCCGACGGCCTCGACCTGACGGAGGCCGCCAGCATCCCGCTCAACGCACTCACCGCCGCCCAGGCCCTCGACCTGCTCGGTCCCGCCGGCGGCCGCAGCCTCCTGGTCACCGGTGCCGCCGGCGCGGTGGGCGGCCACGCCGTCGCCCTGGCCGCCGCCTCCGGGTGGCGCGTCGCCGGCCTGGCGCGGCCGGCCGACGCGGTGTTCGTGCGCCGCGCCGGCGGCGAGGTCGTCAACGAGCCGGAGCCCGCGTCGTACGACGCCGTGCTGGACACCGCGGTGCTGGACGCCGTGGCCATGGCGGCCGTGCGTGACGGCGGCGAGCACGTGAGCGTGCTCCCGCCCGCACCTCCGGCCTCGGAGCGCGGCATCCGGGTGCAGGCGGTCCAGGTCCAGGCGGACGGCCAGCGGCTGGGCGAGCTGCTCGCCCGCAGCGCGGCCGGCGAGCTGGAGGTCCGGGTCGCCGGCACGGCGCCCCTGGCCGAGGCCTCGGCGGTCTACGAGAAGGTCGCCGGCGGTGGCCAGCGCGGCCGCTGGCTCCTGCTGCCCTGACGCGGAGGTGGTGCGGCCGGTGGCCCCGGCCGCACCACCACCACCCGTCGTGTCGCATCCACCTCAGCCTCGCCGTTCGTTCACCGGGCTGCGGCAGCGTGCCTCCATGCGCATCGCCCAGCTCGCCAACTTCATCGGCCCCGCGTCGGGGGGCATGAAGACCGCCGTGCACGCGCTCGGAGAGGGCTACGCCGGCGCCGGCTGCGAGCGGCTGCTGGTGATCCCCGGTCCGAACGACGCGCGCACGAGCACGCCGATGGGCGACGTCGTCCAGCTCCGCGCACCGCGTGTGGGCGGGGGCTATCGCCTGATCGTGGAGCCCTGGCGGGTGATCGAGGTGCTCGAGGACTGGCGGCCGACCTCGGTCGAGCTCAGCGACAAGCTGACCCTGCTGCCCGTGGCCCGCTGGGCCCGCCGCAACGGGGTCGGCTCGGTGCTGTTCTCCCACGAGCGGCTCGACGACATGTTCACCATGCGCACCGGCCTCGAGACGATGCCCAAGGTCTCGATCGCGCTGCTCAACCGGATCCTGGTCCGCAGCTTCGACACGGTCGTGGTCACCTCGCGCTATGCGCAGCGCGAGTTCCAGAAGGTCGCCGACAGCGCCGGCTGCCCGATGGTGCGGGTGCCACTCGGGGTCGACCTCGAGACGTTCCGCCCGCACCCGACGACGCCGTCGGACGTGCTCCGGCTGACCCACTTCGGGCGGCTCTCGCGAGAGAAGAGCCCGCACCTCGCCGTCGCCGCGGCTGTCGAGCTGCACCGGCGCGGGGTTCCGGTCCAGCTCGACGTCTACGGCGAGGGCCCGCACCTGCACGAGCTCGTGGAGCTCGCCGGCAGCGCCCCGGTCACCTTCCACGGCTTCGTCGACGGGCGCGAGGACCTCAACCGCCGGGTCGCGGCGGCCGACGTCTCGCTGAGCGTGTGCCCGGGCGAGACGTTCGGGCTCGCCGTGCTGGAGGCGCTCGCGTCGGGCACCCCGGTCGTCACAGCCGACCGGGGCGGCGCCCGCGAGCTGGTCGACGAGGCCTCGGGCGCCTGGGGCAGCCCCCACCCGGCGGCGCTGGCCGACGCCGTCCTGCACGTCGCGGCCCGCTCGGTGGGGGCCCGGCGGGCGGCCGCCCGGACCCGTGCCGAGCAGTTCCCGTGGAGCGCCACGGTCGAGTCGATGCTCGGGGTGCACGAGCGGGTGCGGCGCACCGCCCGGGTCGCCTGAGCGCCGCTGTAACGCCGGGTCACCTGCTGTAGACCCCATGAAATCTCATAGGTGGAACAAGCGCTAACCCGGCGTTACAGGGAACAGACGGCCCGACCTGCCGGTTGGCGACGTCGTGGCCACCCTCTTCGACCCCCTCGACCTCGGCTCGCTGAGCCTCCCGAACCGCGTCCTGATGGCGCCGCTCACCCGGATGCGCGCGACGCCTCCCGGCGACGTGCCCAACGAGCTGATGCGCGACTACTACGTGCAGCGCGCGAGCGCCGGCCTGCTGATCAGCGAGGGCACCCAGGTCTCGCCCGAGGGCAAGGGCTACATGGACACGCCGGGCATCCACAGCCCCGAGCAGGTGGCCGGCTGGCGGACGGTCACCGACGCGGTCCACGACGCCGGCGGCCGGATCGCCGCCCAGCTCTGGCACACCGGACGCGTCTCGCACGAGTCGCTCCACGACGGCGAGCTCCCGGTCTCCGCCAGCGCCGTGCCCTACCGCAATCGCACCACGGTCCGCGGTGAGGACGGCAGCCCGACCCGCGTCGACTGCCCGACGCCGCGCGCGCTCGGGCTCGACGAGCTCCCGCGCGTCGTGGACGACTACCGCCGGGCCACGGTCAACGCCCGCGAGGCCGGCTTCGACATGGCGGAGATCCACGCCGCCCACGGCTACCTCCTCCACCAGTTCCTCTCCCCCGACAGCAACCACCGCGACGACGAGTACGGCGGGTCGCTGGAGTCGCGCGCCCGCCTGCTGCTCGAGGTGGTGGACGCCACGGTCGACGCGTGGTCGGCCGACCGCGTCGGCGTACGGATCTCCCCCATCGGCCGCTTCAACGGCCTCGAGGACCCGGACGGTGCGACCACCGGGCTCTACGTCGCCCGCGCGCTCGCCGAGCGCGGCATCGCCTTCCTGCACCTCTCCGAGCCCGACTGGGCCGGGGGCCCGGTGCTGGACGACGACTTCCGGAAGGCGCTGCGCGAGGCGTTCCCCGGCGTGATCGTGGGCGCCGGCAGCTACGACGCCTCGAAGGCCGAGCGCCTGCTCGAGGCCGGCCTGATCGACGCGGCCGCCTTCGGCCGGACGTTCATCGCCAACCCCGACCTCCCGGCGAGGCTGCGCGATGGCCTGCCGCTCAACGAGCCGGACGCGTCCACCTTCTACGGCGGCGGCGCGGAGGGCTACACCGACTACCCGGCGTACTCCGAGGACCCCGAGGACAGCTGACGCCCCGTCACTCGACGACGTCGAGGGCCACGGCGACGGGGTCACCGGCGTCGAGGCCCTCGGCGCGGCGGACAGCCTGCTTGACCGGCAGCACGAAGCAGCCCGACTTCTTGTCCGGGAAGACCGACGTGCGCCACGTCGTCGACCCGACGGTCACCTCGACGCGCACCGAGCCGAAGCCGCGAGGCGGGCCCGATGCGACGCGGATCCCGTCGCTCGCCTCGGCGGGGACCGTGACGAAGAACCAGCCGTCCAGCGCCTCGTCCCAGCGCCACAGCTGCGCCTCGAACTCGTGCTCGGCCATGGCACCGATCATGCCGCGAGGCACCGACACCGCCTCACAGGGACGCGGTGGGCTCCAGCTCCTCCGGGCAGGGAGGTACGACGGGGGCGCGGCGCTCGATCGTCGCGTGCCACCACCACAGGGCGGCTCCGAGCACCACGATGACGAGGGCGGCGACCGCCAGCCCGAGCGTGGACGTCGCCACGAGCGGCGTCAGGGCCACGGCCGCCACCGCGTTGAAGACGAGGGTGATGAAGGTGGCCGACGAGACCACCGCCCCACGACGAGCGGGGAAGAGGTCGAGCAGCATGAGCTGCAGCGCGGGGTAGGCCATGCCGTTGCCGAGCGCGATCAGGCTGGGACCGGCCACGGCCCACCAGATGACGCCGGCGACCGGCGACGCGGCGATCGCCACGCCGACCACGCCGGCGACCACGGTCGTGACGAAGCCGATGGAGACGAGCAGCCGGGCGGTGATCCGGCCCGCGGAGCGACCGCTGATCCAGGAGCCCACCATCATCGCGCCGATCATCGGCACGAAGAACTTCCAGAAGTCGAGCTCGCCCTGGCCGAGCAGGTCGACGACGAAGATGGCCGCGCCGCCGATGTAGAGGAACTGGGCGCCGAACGCCAGGGTCGCCGCCCACGCGACCCGGTGGAACGCCGCATGCCGTGCGACCTCGGTCAGCCCCCGCAGCACCTCGCCGACGCGCAGCGGCACCCGGGCCGACGGCGGGTGGGTCTCCGGCAGCACGAGCAGCACCATGGCGATCAGCAGCAGGCCCAGCCCGGCCTGGAAGCCGAACACCAGTGGCCACGGCCCGACCTGCAGCAGGGCGCCACCGATCACCGGGGCGATCGCCGGCGCGAGCCCGAAGATCAGCGCCACCCGGCTCATCAGCCGCTGGGCGGTCTCGCCCTCGAAGAGGTCGCGGATCACCGTCCGGCTCACGATCGTCGCGCCGCCGGCACTGAGTCCCTGCAGGACCCGCGTCGCGAGCAGCAGGGCGAGTGAGGGGGCGAACATCGCGGCGACCGACGCGACGACGTACACCGCGACGGACCAGAGGATGACGGGGCGCCGGCCGATGGCGTCGGACAGCGGCCCGTGGAAGACGCTCATCACCGCGAAGGAGGCGAGGTAGGCCGTCACGACCAGCTGCATCTCGCCGGATGCGACCCCGAAGTCGCTCGCCATCTCCGGGAACGCCGGGAACGGGGTGTCGATGCTGAACGGGCCGATCATCGACAGCATCGCCAGCACGACCGGCACGGCCACTGCGACCTTCCAGGACGCGGTGCTTGGCGACGGAGCGGTCATGCCGGCGAGTCTCGCAGCCGTCAGCTGTTGGAGAAGACCGCGGGCCCGCCGTCCTCGCCGGTGGTGCGGCCCGCCCAGCTCCAGGCGTACGCCGGGTCCTCGACCGCGAGCCCGCCCTCTCCGATCCCGAGCGGGGCGAAGGTGTCGACCATGACGGCCGACTCCTCGAAGCGCTCGGCGCCCAGGGACGCCTCGATGGCGCTGGGCTGCGGCCCGTGGGCGTAGCCGCCCGGATGCAGCGACACCGAGCCGATGGCGATACCGGAGCCCTTGCGGGCCTCGTAGTCGCCGCCGACGTAGAACATCACCTCGTCGCTGTCGACGTTGGAGTGGTAGTAGGGCACCGGGACGGCGAGCTCGTGGTAGTCGACCTTGCGGGGCAGGAAGTTGCAGATCACGAAGTTCCAGCCCTCGAAGACCTGGTGGACCGGGGGCGGCTGGTGGACCTTGCCGGTGATCGGCATGAAGTCGTCGATGTTGAACGTGTAGGGGTAGAGGCAGCCGTCCCAGCCGACGACGTCGAAGGGGTGGGTCGCGTAGGTCATCCGGGTGCCGACGACCTGGCCGCCGACCCGGTGCTTGACGAGCACGTCGACGTCGCTCTCCGCCTCGTCGACCGGCGGCATCAGCTGGGTCGGGCCGTGGAGGTCGCGCTCGCAGTAGGGCGCGTGCTCGAGGAACTGGCCGAACCGCGACAGGTAGCGCTTCGGCGGGTGGATGTGGCTGTTGGCCTCGATGGCGTAGAGGCGGCTGCTCTGGTTGGGCACCCACCGGTGGGTGGTGGACCGCGGGATCAGGACATAGTCGCCGGACCGGTAGGGCAGGGGGCCGAAGACGGTCTCGACCGTGCCGCCGCCGGACTCGACGAAGACGCACTCGTCGCCGATGGCGTTGCGGTAGAGCGAGGACGGATCGGTGCCGGTCACGACGTAGGAGATCCGGACGTCGTTGTTGCCGAGCACCAGCCGGCGGCCCTCGACGGGATCGCCGTACTCACCGCCCACGAAGAGCGTGTGCAGGCGCAGGTGGCGCGCTTTGAGCGGGTGGTTGGGGGCCAGCGTCTGGTCGCCCGGCTCCCAGACCTGGCTGTCGACGAGCGCCGACGGCACGCCTCGGTGGTAGAGCAGCGCGGAGTCGGAGGAGAAGCCCTCCTCCCCCACCAACTCCTCGAAGAGCAGCTGGCCGGTGTCGTCCCGGTGCTGGGTGTGGCGCTGGCGCGGGATCTCGCCGAGTGTGCGGTAGTGCGGCATGGTCGCTCCCGAGCGTCCGATAAGGGGACGCAATAATCTGAGCCTGTCCGGTATCTGCAGTCTGTGCTACGTTGCGGGACGTGTCAACCACGTCGTTCCCCGCGGCCTTCAGCGCTCTCGTCGACGACGCCGCGGTGTTCCCGCCCGGTGACGCACCGCTCGACCAGGCGGTCGCGTCGTACGCCGCCCGGCTGGGCAGCTGGGAGGCCGGGCTCGTCGGCCCGCTGGTCTGCCGTGACACCGACGTCGGCAGCGTCGGCGAGCCCGTGCCTGTCTCGGTCGTCGTGAGCACCGGCGCCGGTGGCATCGGCGCGGCCTGCCGGCTCGCGGCGCGCAGGGACGCCCGGCTCGCCGGGATCGAGACCGCACTGCGCGACCTCGACGACCTCCCGGGCAACGCCCGCCGGGTGGTCGCAGCGGTCGACGCCGCCCGCGCCGAGGGCCATCTCGACGACGACGTCCCGGTCTTCGTCGAGCTGCCCCAGGGCGAGCCGACCTACGGGTGGCAGGCTGCCGCCGACGAGGTCGCGGCCGCCGAGCTGCGGCTGAAGTTCCGCACCGGCGGCGTCGAGGCCCACCTCTTCCCCACCGCGGGCGAGCTGGCCGGCTGGGTCGACGCGGCCCTCGACCGCGAGACGCCCTTCAAGTGCACCGCGGGGCTGCACCACGCGGTGCGCCACCGGGACGACGCCACCGGGTTCGAGCACCACGGCTTCCTCAATGTCCTCCTCGCCACCCGCCAGGCCTTCGACGGCGCTCCCCTCGACAAGGTCGTCGCCACTCTCGAGCAGCGCGACGCCTCCGCCGTGGCGGAGGCAGCAGCGACCGCCGACCTGGCCGGCGCCCGCCGGTGGTTCACCTCGTTCGGCTCCTGCTCCGTGGACGAGCCGCTGGAGGACCTCGTCGCCCTCGGCCTGCTCGAGGCGCCGGCGTGACCTCCGGCTTCGGGCTCGACCACCTGCCGTACGGCGTGTTCTCGCCCCCGGGCGGCCCCCCGCGGGTGGGGGTGCGGGTCGAGGACGACGTGGTCGACGTCTCCGGCATCCGGCCCGAGCTCGGCGCCGCCACGCTGAACCCGTTCATGGCGCTCGGCCGCGCGGTGTGGGAGGAGGTGCGCGCCGAGATCACCGCCGCCGTCGAGGTCGACCGGCTGCCGCGCCACGAGCTGGCCGGCGTCGAGCTGCACCTGCCGATCGAGGTCGGCGACTACGTCGACTTCTACGCCTCCGAGCACCACGCCTCCAACGTCGGCCGCATCTTCCGCCCCGACCAGGCGCCCCTGCTGCCGAACTGGAAGCACCTGCCCGTCGGCTACCACGGACGTGCCGGCACCGTGGTGCCCTCGAGCACCGGCATCGTCCGGCCCTGCGGCCAGCGGAAGGCCCCGAACGACGAGGCCCCCACCTTCGGCCCCACCCGTCGCCTCGACATCGAGGCCGAGCTCGGCTTCGTGGTCGGTACGCCGAGCCGGCTGGGCAGCAGGGTCTCGACCGCGGCCTTCGCCGACCACACGTTCGGCGTCGTCGGGCTCAACGACTGGTCCGCCCGCGACATCCAGGCGTGGGAGTACGTCCCCCTCGGGCCGTTCCTGGGAAAGTCCTTCGCCACGTCCATCAGCCATTGGGTCACCCCGCTGGCCGCCCTGGCGGCGGCGTGGGTCGACCTGCCCGGCCAGGACCCGGAGCCGCTCGACTACCTGCAGGTGACCGGACCCGCCGGCCTCGAGGTCGACGTGGAGGTGGTGCTCAACGGCGAGGTCGTCGCGCGCCCGCCGTACTCCTCCATGTACTGGGCCCCTGCCCAGATGCTCGCCCACCTGACGGTGAACGGGGCCAGCGTGCGCACCGGCGACCTGTGGGCCTCGGGCACGATCTCCGGGCCGGAGCGCGGGCAGCGTGGCTCGTTCCTCGAGCTGAGCTGGGGAGGCCGCGAGCCGTTCGTCGCCGGTGGGCTCGAGCGCACGTTCCTCGAGGACGGTGACGAGGTGACCCTGCGCTACGCCGCGCCGGGAGTGCTCGGCGGCCGCATCACGCTCGGCGAGGTGACCGGGCGCATCCTCCCGGCGGACCTGCCCGAGGCCTGAGCCTCGTCGGAGCCCGCGAGTCGTGGGCCCGGCAGCCACTCGGCGGTGGCGATCTTCTCGAGCCGCTCCCGGGCGGCCCGGGTGACCAGGAGCAGCAGCACCGCCCCGGCGACGAGCATCGAGCCGATGACGATCGCGAGGTAGGCGCCGTGCAGCGAGGAGTCGAGGGGCGCCACGAGACCGGCGACGACCGACCCCGCGAGCAGCGCGGTGGCGGCCAGCCTGGGCAGCCGCAGGGCGGCCAGGAACGGCACCACCCAGAGGAAGTACCACAGGTGCACCACTGGGCTGAGGAGCAGCAGGGCGCCCATCACGGCCGCGACCGCGCGCACCGCTTCGGCGCGCGAGCCGGCGCGCCAGGTCAGCGCGACCCGGGCGGCGAAGGCGACCGCCGCCACCTGGGCCACCGCGCGCACCAGCTCGAGGAACGTCGCCGGCGCCAGCCCGGTGCCGAGCCAGCGGGCCAGCAGGTCGAGGAAGCCGCCGAGCACGGTCGGCAGCGACAGCGGCACGTTGACCGAGCCGGGCACGCCGAGGGCGTGCACCCAGCCGACGCCCAGCCCGGCCGCGAAGCCCGGGAGGACGAGCGCCACCACGGAGACGCCGCCGACCGCGGCGTACCGCCTCAGCCGGGTCATCAGGTCGGCGCCCGCGGGGAGCACCATCAGCGCGACGCCGATGCAGACCAGCCCGCCGGGGAGCTTGACGGCCGCGGCGAGGCCGCCGAGGGCGGCGCCCCAGGCCCAGCCGCGCTCCGCCGTGACGACCAGGGCCGCGGCCATCAGGCCCACCATCAGCAGGTCGTTGTGGAGGCCGCCCACGCCGTTGGCGAGCATGAACGGCGAGCACAGCACGATCGCCGAGGACAGCGCCGGGTTGGCACCGCACCACTGCGCGAGCCTCGGCAGCGACCAGGCGAGCAGCGCCAGGCCGACGAGCGCGAGGAGGCGGTGGCCGACGGCGAGCAGCCACGGGTTGCCCGTGAAGCCGGCCGCGACGTCGCCGAAGATCAGCGGCAGCGGGCCGTAGGGCGCCGGCGTCTCCATCCAGCGCGGGTCGACGCCCTGGACGACCGGGCCGACGAGGACGCCGGGTCCGTGCTCGTAGGGGCTGACCTGGAAGTGGGCCAGCACCCCCTGCGCGGCGTAGGACCAGCCGTCGCGGGAGAAGAGGGGCGGCGCCAGGACGAGCGGCGCCGACCACACCACGGTGGCGTGGCGGACCAGCGCGAGCGCGTCCTCGCGGGCCGCTCCCTCGGCGCGGGCGACGTGGCGGCACAGCGACAGCCACGCGGCGGCGTAGAGCCCCAGCCCGGTGACCACGAGCGCCAACCCGGCCATCCGGCCGGCCTCGGCGCCACGCAGCTCGCGCAACAGCTGGATCTGCATGAGCGCGGTGGACTCGGGGAGCGTCGAGATGACCAGCCCCCCGAGGAGGACCAGCACTCCGCCCGCGAATCCCCGAGTCAGCACGAGCGCACCGTAGGGAGCCTGCTCGACCGGCACCTCACGCCCACGTGAACGCCACCCCAACGCCGCCTTGCCGCTCGTCACCGCGCCGGGTCATCACCACCATCCGGCGGATAACCTGCGGCTATGCAGCTCGGCCAGCACCCGTCGCCCCGGCACGTCGTTGCCCACCTCTCGGATCCCCACGTCCTCGCCGGAGGTGCCCGGCAGTACGGCGTGATCGACACCGAGGCCGGGCTGGCTCGCGCCCTCGAGCGGCTCGCCGCCGTCGACCCCGCGCCGCAGGCCCTCGTCTTCACCGGCGACCTCGCCGACAAGGGCGAGCCCGACGCCTACCGGCGCCTCCGCGAGATCGTCGAGCCGGCCGCTGACGCGATCGGCGCGGTGGTGGTGTGGACGATGGGCAACCACGACGAGCGCGAGCCCTACGCCCGGGGGCTCTTCGACACCGACGACACCGGCCCGCAGGACCGCGTCTACGACGTGGCCGGGCTGCGCATCATCGCGCTCGACTCCTCCGTGCCGGGCTACCACCACGGCGCCTTCGACGACGAGCAGCTCGCCTGGCTGGCCGAGCAGCTCGCCACGCCCGCCCCGCACGGGACCCTGCTCGCGATGCACCACCCGCCCGTGCCGCTGCCCATGCTGCGGGCGGCCGAGCTGATCGAGCTGCTCGACCAGGACCGCCTCGCGGCGGTGGTCGAGGGCAGCGACGTCCGCGGTGTGCTCGCCGGCCACCTGCACTTCTCGACGTACTCGACCTTCGCAGGCGTCCCGGTCTCGGTGGCGAGCGCGAGCTGCTACACCAGCGACCCCGCGCCCCGGGAGCGCTTCGTGTCCGGGGTGGACGCCGGGCAGTCGTTCACCATGGTGCACGCCTACGACGACCGGCTCGTGCACACGATCGTGCCGCTCGAGGCGGGGACCGAGGTCAACGGCCTGGGCACCGACATCCTGGTCGAGCTGGAGAAGCTGACGGTGGAGGAGGCGCGCGAGCTGGCCTCGTCGAAGGCCTCGCCGTTCTACACGCAGGGCCAGCCCAGATGAGGCTGCTGCTGCTCCGTCACGGCCAGACCCACGGCAACGTGATGGGCGCGCTCGACACCGCCGAGCCGGGGCTGGAGCTGACCGAGCTGGGACACACGCAGGCGACCACGGCCGTGCAGGCGCTGACCGACGAGCACCTCGACCAGATCTACGTCTCCAGCCGGGTGCGCACCCACCAGACGGCGGCGCCCCTGGCACGGGCCCGCTCTCTCGAGCCGGTGCAGCTCGAAGGCCTCGAGGAGATCGCCGCCGGCGACTACGAGATGGCCACGGACCACGACTCCGTGCACGGCTACATCCACACCGTCGCCGAGTGGATCCGGGGCAGCCTGCACGTGCGGATGCCGGGCGGCGAGACCGGCCACGAGTTCCTCGAGCGGTACGACGCCGCGGTCGCGTCGATCGTCGACGCCGGCCACGACGCGGCGATGGTCGTGAGCCACGGCGCCGCGATCCGCTGCTGGGTCTCCTCGCGGATCTCCTCCGACGAGGGCGCGCCGGCAGCCACCGAGTCGTTGCACAACACCGCGTTGATCGTGCTCGAGGGCCACCCGAAGACGGGGTGGGACCTGGTGTCGTGGCACGGCGAGCCGATCGGCGGCGCGTTCCTCGAGGACGAGTCCGCTCCCGACCCGACCGGCGAGCCCGAGCAGGCCTAGACGCCCTCGTCGCCGAGGCCCGGATGCACCCACGCCTTCCCGGTCCGCATCTGCTCGATCGCTCCGGGGTGCACGCGGGCGAGGTGGGCCAGGCCACGGCGCCGGTAGCGCAGCACCTGCACGACTCCGAGGCCCCAGAAGGCGTACTGGACGCACATCGCCACCCGGAAGTCTGCGAGGTCGTAGGCGCCCGGTGGACCGTCGTGGACCAGGTCGAGCACCACCCCGATGCCGGCCATGGTGAGCAGCGAGGCCAGGAAGCCGCCGATGTTGACGATGCCGTTGGCCCGGCCCATCACGTGCACGGGCGTGAAGGAGCGCGCCAGGTCGAAGCCCACCATCGACGCCGGCCCGCCCGAGGCCATCGCGCAGGCCATGGCGACGACCAGCCACGGCGGTGCGGGCTCGTCGTGGAGCAGCACGACGCCCCAGAGCACGGCCATCACGCCGACGATGGCGAGCACGATCCAGGAGCGGTAGAGCGGGAACCGCGCCACCAGGGCACCGATGACCAGGCCGCTCACCACGACCCAGCCGGTGAGGGCCATCAGCAGGGTGCCGGCGGCCGCCTCGCTCCAGCCCTGGCCGCGGACCAGGAACGGGAAGCCCCACAGCAGCGTGAAGACCGTGAGGGAGAACTGCGAGACGAAGTGCGACCACATCCCGAGCCGGGTGCCGGGGTTGCCCCACACCAGGCGCAGCGACTGGGCAAGCGCTCGCAGCTTGACCTGCACCACGCCGTCGTGGCGGTAGGGCGAGTCCTTGACCAGCGCGACGACGGCCACCATCAGGACGACGCCGATGCTGGACGCGAGGCCGAAGGCGCCCGTCCAGCCCAGTGCGTCGAGGGCCAGCGACAGCGGCGCGGCCGCCGCGACGGCCCCGAGCTGGCCGAGCATCCCGGTGAGCTGGGTGACCATCGGCGCCTGCCGGACCAGGAACCAGACGGCCACGAGCCGGATCACGCTGACGAAGACCATCGCGTCCCCGGCGCCCAGCAGGGCACGGGCGAGTACGGCGACGGGGAAGGACGAGGCGAAGGCGAACCCGAGCTGCCCCGCCGTCATGATGACCAGGCCGACCAGCAGCAGCCTGCGGGAGCCGAAGCGGTCGAGCAGCAGGCCCACGGGCACCTGCATCCCGGCGTACACCAGCAGCTGCAGGACGGTGAACATGGCGAGCTGGCTCGCCGAGATCCCGAACCGCTCGGAGGCGAGCAGGCCGGCCACGCCGAGGGAGGAGCGGTGGAAGACGGCCAGCACGTAGACGGCCAGGGCGACCAGCCAGATCATCCACGCACGACGACGGCCGATGTCGTGGACCTGCTCCCGGCTCATGGGGCCGAGTCTTCCGCACTGCCCGGAGATGCCGGATGGCCCCCGGCACTGACGACCTGGACGCGGCCTGGCCGCCGCACCGCACTCTCATGGACCCGGAAACAACAGGCCCCGCACTGACCTGCTCGATAGCCTGCCCCATGTGTTGTGGGACGAGGTGGTCGAGGTTCTCGACGCGCTGGACAGAACCGGAGTCAGGCACTGGGTGGGCGGCGGCTGGGGCGTCGACGCGCTTGTCGGGATCGAGACGCGGCCTCACCGCGACCTGGACCTGGCCGTGGACGCCGACGACCACGACGTCTGCATGGCGACCCTCGCAGAGCTCGGCTACACCGTTGAGACGGACTGGCTTCCAGTTCGCGTCGAGGTCGCCGCACCCGGTGATCGTTGGGTTGACGTCCACCCAGTCAGGTTCGATGCACGAGGCCATGGGCTTCAGGGCGACCCCGAGGGGACACACTTCCTCTATCCCCCGACAGCGTTCGCCACCGGTCGACTCGGTGGCCGAACCGTGCCCTGCCTGTCAGCAGACCAGCAACAACTCTTCCACTCCGGCTACGAGCTGCGACCCCAGGACGAGCACGACCTACGCCAGTTGGCCACGCTGCGTCCCTAGCCAACGGCCCCTGGGATGTGGACGCCACTTCTCCATGCGTGGTGGTCGTCTCGCGGGTGCGTGAGCTCACCTCGCCGCAGCTACGCGGGCGCTCGCCGTGGCGCAGCAAGTGAGGCAGCGGCATGAGCGTCGACGCCGAGTGTCGGTGTGGTCGGCGTGTCTGTGCTGGGGGCCGGTGTGCGGAGACCGACGACGAGACCGGCCATGACTACGGCGATGCCGGCCCACACGGGGGGCGTCGGGACGTGACCGGTGGTCGCGATGCCGACGACTGCGGCGGCCACGGGCGCCACGCCGCAGAGCAGCGCCGCCCGGCCGGAGCCGATGCCGGCGACGGCGGAATACCAGAGCACGAACGCCACGGTGGTGACGATCACGGCGAGGTAGCCTGCGGCGGCGAGCTCGGCAGTGCCGAGCCGGAACACCGCCAGAGCCCTCGCTCACGAGCGCGAGTCCGACGAGCATCACGGTCGCGATCCAGACGGTGTGCAGCGAAACCCCCCACGCGGTGTGGCGACCCAGCACGGGTATCGCCAGCAGGGTGAACGCGGCCTCGCAGCCCAGGGCGACTGCGGCCCAGGCAACGCCGGTCGCGTCGGTGGATCCGGTCCC
Organism: Nocardioides gansuensis; assembly: GCF_003076135.1. Lineage (GTDB taxonomy): Bacteria > Actinomycetota > Actinomycetes > Propionibacteriales > Nocardioidaceae > Nocardioides > Nocardioides gansuensis. Next base: position 145,752 of record NZ_QDGZ01000009.1, read on the forward strand.
CACCACGAGCACGCTGCCGGCGGCCACGACGACCGCGGCGGCGACCGCCCGGGGATGCGGGACGCGGCGCTCCAGCAAGGGTCCGGCCAGGCCGATCAGGACCGGGGCGCCAGCGACCGCGACCGCGATCACGGCGGGCTCGGCGTGCTCGACGCCGCGGACGACGGCGACGTTGAAGAGCACCAGTCCGGTCGCGGCGAGCCCGCCCAGCCAGAGCCACTCCACGCCGCACGGACGGGCCACCCGCACGCCCACCATCCGGGCCACGGCGAACAGGAGCATGGTCGCGACTCCGTACCGCAGCGCCTGCGCGGTGAACAGTGGAGCGCCGACCAGTGCGTGGGAGACGCCGACGCTGCTGCCGACGAAGCACATCCCGACAGCGCCGCGTAGGACGTGGGAGCCGTTTGTCATGCTGCGACGCTGCCAGCAGTATGGCCCGATGGACAGATCCAATCGAGAGCCGGTCGACCGTACCATAACTGGCAGTGAGTTCCTCCAGCTGGACGTCGCGGAGGCACCTCGAGGCGGCGTGTCCGCGTGGCTGGCCGCTCGAGTCACTGACGCCATCGCCAGCGGGGCACTCCCCGTGGGCGGGCGGCTCCCCACCAGTCGTGACCTCGCTGCCGAGCTGGGCGTCTCGCGTGGAGTCGTGACCGAGGCCTACCGCCGGCTCGCCGAAGGTGGACACGTCGTGGGTCGCGGCCGCGCCGGGACCGTGGTCGCACACGCTCCGCCGCTCACCTCGCCCGGCCCCGACACCCCGCCGCCGCCCGTGCGGTTCGCCGAGCCCGACCTCGGCGTGTTCGGCGCGCTCCGCGCCGCCGAGGCACCGATCGACCTCACCCCCGGAGTCCCCGACCTGGCGGCGTTCCCGCGATCGGCGTGGCTCCGGTCCGAGCGCGCGGTGCTGCACGACCTCCCTCCGGGCGGGCTCGGATACTCCGACCCCGCCGGCGTACCCGTCTTCCGGGCCGCCGTCGCGGCCTGGCTCGCGCGCTACCGCGGGATCACGGTCGCCGCAGAGGAGATCGTCGTGGTCGCAGGTGTCGCCCAGGCCCTGGCGATCCTGGCCAGGGTGCTCCCCGCCATCGGCGTCGACAGGGTGGCCGTGGAGGATCCCGGCTCGTTCGGTGCACGGCGCCAGCTGGAGGCGTGGGGGATGCCGACCTCGCCGGTCCCCGTCGACGCCCTCGGCCTCGACGTCGCCGCCCTCGCCGCCGACGGCGCCCCGGCGGTGCTGGTCACCCCCGCGCACCAGTTCCCCACCGGCGTACTGCTCGACGGAACACGCCGCCGGGACCTCGCGCGGTGGGCCGACAGCGGCGGGTGGATCCTCGAGGACGACTACGACGCCGAGCACCGCTATGACCGCGCGCCGGCCACCGCCTTGCGCGCCACCATGACCGACCGGATCTGCTACGCCGGCAGCCTCTCCAAGACCCTCGCCCCGGCCCTGCGGGTGGGCTGGCTGGTGGTGCCGCCGCGGCTACGGACGACGGTGGTAGCCGCCAAGCGCGACCTCGACCTCGGCAACCCGACCCTCCCCCAGCTGGTGCTCGCCAGGCTCATGGACAGCGGTGACCTGGAGCGGCACCTGCGCTCGGTCCGGTCGCGCCACCGGCGTCGCCGGGACGCGATGGTCGCCGCGCTCAGGACACATCTCCCCGACGCGACCATTCACGGGGCCGCCGCCGGACTGCATCTCACCGTCACCTACGACGGTGATCCAGGCAGTGACGTCGAGGTCGCGGCGGCAGCCCTGGAGCGCGGAGTCAAGCTCCATCCGCTGAGCTGGCACCGCTCGGCGGACGGCGCGCCCGGTCTCGTGCTCGGGTACGCCGCGGCCTCGCCCTCCCAGATCGTCGACGGTGTCGCAACCGTCGGGGACGTCCGTCACCCAGGTGGTCGGTGATCTGCGTCAGCCGAGGCTAGGGCTGCCCCGGAAGGTGTGCTTCGTCGCCGGGGGCGTAGTCGACGATGTGGCTGTCGGGAGAGCCGCTGCTCAGCGCCCACAGCGCGGCGCCGTCGGCCGCCGCGATCACGGTGACGGCCAGCACCGCCGCCACCAGCCGGCGGCGGCGTTCCCGGCGCCGCCACTCGGTCTGCACCCGGGGATACGCGTCCGGTGACGCATCGACCTGCTCAGCCAGCAGCTGAAGCGCCTCTGACAGTCGCTGCTCGGCCTTCACGTGTCCGCTCCGAGTTCCTTGGTGAGCGAGGCCATGCCACGGGAGACGTGCGACTTGACCGCTCCGGTGCTGATGCCCATCGCCTCGGCGATCTCCGCCTCTCGCAGGTTGCCCCAGTACCTCAACACTAGCGCCTCGCGTTGCCGATCCGGCAGCTTCGCCAACGCCCGTACGACGGCCCGCTGGTCGTCCTTCACCAGGACCTCGGACTCGGCCGAGCCGACGTCGAGGGGCCCGACCTCCACGTGGCGGCGGGTGACCATCAGATGTCTGGTGCGCATCCGGACGAGGTTCACGATCACCGCTCTCAGGTACGGCAGGGCCGCGTCGCGGGACCGAAGCCGTCCCCATCGCCGGTGCAGCTCGTAGAAGCCCTCGGCGACCACGTCCTCGGCGTCGGCCTCGGCGCCCAGGAGGGACGCCAGCCGCACGAGACCCACGTGGTGGGTGTGGAACAGCTCGGCCAGTGCGTCCTCTCGTTCGCGGTCGCGTGCCGCAAGTGCGGCGACGGTGTCGGGCTCGTCGGCCGGCTGGGTCGGACCGACAGGTCCGGGGACCTGCTCGGTCAACGCAGCCGCCGGAGCCGTACCGCCCGCGACCATGGCGTCGCCCGAGGGAGGAACGCGCTGAGCAGGACGACGACGAGCAGGTTCGCGCCGAGGGCGACCAGCGCGGCGTACAGCGGCAGGCCGGCGACGCTGACGACGGAGGAGAACCCCCCGGTCGTGACGAGGAAGGTGCCGGCCAGCATGCCGACGGCCCAGCCTGCGAAGAGACCCGCCGGATGCAGGCGCCCGGTGAGCAGACCGAGGACGACGGCCGGGAAGATCTGCAGGATCCAGACGCCGCCGAGCAGTTGCAGGTTGATGGCGTCCTGCTCGGCCATGAACATCACGAAGCCGAGCGCACCGACCTTCACCAGCAGCGAGACGAAGCGGGCCACCCCCGTCTGCTGCTCCGGCGTAGTCTGCGGGTTGACGTACTCCGCGTAGATGTTGCGGGTGAACAGCATCGCGGCGGCCACGCTCATCACGGCTGCGGGCACGAGGGCACCGATTGCCAACGACCCGAGGATCAGGCCGGTCACCCAGCCCGGGGTGAGCCACTCCACCAGCGCCGGGACCGCCAGGTCGGGGCGGCCGGGATCGACGGCGATGTCGGCGGCGTGCGCCGCCAGGCCCAGCAGGGCGACGAGTCCGAGCAGGCCGGTCCAGGCCAGCAGGGCCACGGAGTTGACCCGCAGCACCCGTTCACTTCGCGCGGCGAACGCCGCCGTCAGCACGTGGGGGTACATCAGCAGAGCAAGTGCGGAGCCGAGCGCCAGGCTCCCGTAGGCCAGGTACAGCGACGGGTGCAGGGCGAGCGAGGGAGCCGCGCCGGTCGAGGTGTCCGCCGGGCTCGACAGCCGCTGCTCCAGCTCCAGGAAGAGGTTGCCGGCCCCACCGAGACGATGGAGGACCAGGGCGGTGACCAGGGTGATGGCACAGAACACCAGGACGCCCTTGACGAACGCGATCACCGCCGGAGCGCGGATTCCGTTGCGGTACGTCGCCAGGGCGAGGACGGCGAACACCGCGGCCAGGATGGCGTCACCGGCCAGGCCCTCGGGATAGGCGTCCAGGGCGACCAGGACGGTGCGGATGCCGAGAAGCTGGAGAGCGACGTACGGCATCGTGGACAGGATGCCGGTCAGCGCGACCGCCAGGGCCAGGCCCGGTGCGTCGTACCGGACGCGCACCAGGTCGGCCACCGTGACTGCGCCGACCTCGCGGGCCTCGCGCCACAGCCGGGGCAGCAGCCAGAACGCCAGCGGCCAGACGATGATCGTGTACGGCAGCGCGAAGAACCCCAGCGCGCCGGTCGAGTAGACCAACGCCGGCACCGCGGAGAAGGTGTACGCCGTGTAGATGGTGCCGCCCAGGAGGAACCAGGTCGTCACCGACCCGAACCGTCGACCGCCCAGCGCCCAGTCGGCCGGTGTCGGCGTGGGAGGGGCACGGTGGAACCGCCGGGCGCCTAGCGCCACCAGCGAGGTGCCGGCGAGGACCGCGACGAACGCCGCGAGCGCGGCCGGGTCCAGGTCGCTCACATGCCCTCCGGTTGCTAGCTGCCCGTCACAGCGCGCCGAGGTTACACCCTGCCCAGCCTCGAGGGCCGCCACCGCCAATCCGCCAAAAAAGTTCTGCCGGCGTGTAAACCCACGCCCTGCCCCGGGCAACTTAGCCGTGACGGGGGTCACAGCCCGACCAGTCGACAAGGACGTGTGCCATGGACCCAGAGCCCCAGTTGGAGCAGGGCACCACAGGTGAGGGGCGCAGACATCGACGAGCACTGCTCACCCTGGTGCTGCTGCTCATCCCGGTGGTGGCCGCGCTCGCCGTACCGGTCTACTCGAGGGCCACGCCACGACTGGCCGGCGTGCACTTCTTCTACTGGTTCCAGGCGGGATGCGTGCTGCTGGCAGCCGTCTGCCTCGGCACCGCGCTCGTGCTGTCGGGCGACGGCGAGCGGCCCGGCCGGGAGGAGGCGCGGTGGTGATCAGGCTGACCGGCAGGGCCCAGGAGGCGCTGCGCCCCGGTGAGGTCGTCTTCCTGGACTGGCACGTCACCGGCCTGTGCTGCGCCGATGCCGGCGAGTTCTCGGTGCGCGCGGTGCAGGCGGCGAAGCTGCCGCGGCGCATGCAGCCGGTGCACGACTCGCCGCCGGGGAGTGTGTTCGCGCATCCGGTCGGCTGGGCGCACCTCACCAACCGGGACGTGACCGTGGACTGCCGCCGGATCGGCCGCTGGCGCCGCTTCGTCACCGACCTCCCGACTGACGCCGGCCTGCGCGCCTGCCTCGGCCGACTGGCCGACTCCACCGCTCCACCAGACAGCTGACCCCCATCCCAGAGACCACCCCAGCGGCCACGCCGGGGACCAGCCAGTCCCGGCCGTACGACGCCTGACCAACCCCCTGATGAACGCGTGTCCCCACGCGCGCTTCGCCCTGCCCGGAAACAACCCAACCCCCACCGGAGGACCCACATGAATCGTCTCCGTCCGCGCACTGTGCTCGTCTGGAGTGCAGTCTCACTGATCGGAGCCGTCGCCTGGACGGTGCTCGCCCTCTCCAGGGGCGAGTCCGTCTCAGCGATCTGGATCGTCGCCGCCGCCCTCGGCAGCTACGCCATCGCCTACCGCTTCTATTCACGCTTCATCGCCGACAAGGTGCTGCGGGTCGACGACAGCCGGGCGACGCCCGCCGAGCGGCTCGACAACGGCGTCGACTTCCAGCCCACCGACCGGCGGGTCCTCTTCGGGCACCACTTCGCCGCCATCGCCGGGGCCGGCCCGCTCGTCGGCCCGGTCCTCGCGGCGCAGATGGGCTACCTGCCGGGCACGATCTGGATCATCGTCGGCGTGATCTTCGCCGGGGCCGTGCAGGACATGGTGACGCTGTTCTTCTCCATGCGCCGGGACGGCAAGAGCCTCGGTCAGATGGCTCGTGACGAGATCGGTCCGGTGGGCGGCGCCGCGGCGCTGGTCGCGGTGTTCTCGATCATGATCATCCTGCTCGCCGTGCTCGCGCTCGTCGTGGTGAACGCCCTGGCGAAGTCGCCGTGGGGGACCTTCTCCATTGCGATGACGATCCCGATCGCGCTGCTGATGGGCTTCTACCTGCGGGTGCTCCGGCCCGGTCGTGTCGTGGAGACCTCCGTGATCGGGGTGGGCCTTCTGCTCGCGTCGATCGTCGGCGGTGGCTTGGTGGCCGAGTCCAGCTGGGCAGACACGTTCACCCTCGAGCCCACGACCCTGGTCCTCTGGTTGGTCGGATACGGCTTCTTCGCGTCGGTGCTTCCGGTGTGGATGCTGCTCGCGCCGCGGGACTACCTCTCGACGTTCATGAAGATCGGCACCATCGCGATGCTCGCCGTCGGCGTATTCGCGACGACGCCGGTGCTGCGCACCGAGGCGTTCACCGACTTCGCGTTCAACGGCGCCGGCCCGGTGTTCGCCGGCTCGCTCTTCCCGTTCGTGTTCATCACGATCGCCTGCGGCGCGCTGTCCGGCTTCCACGCGCTGATCGCCTCGGGCACCACGCCCAAGATGATCCAGAAGGAGTCCCAGATCCGGCTCATCGGGTACGGCGCGATGCTGTGCGAGTCGTTCGTCGCGGTGATGGCCCTCATCGCCGCCTGCGCGCTCGACCCGGGTCTGTACTTCGCGATGAACTCGCCGGCCGGCGTGGTCGGGTCCACCGCCCAGTCCGCGGCAGATGCCGTCGCGGCCATGGGCTTCACGATCACCCCGGACCAGCTCACGGCTGCTGCCGCCGCGGTCGAGGAGGAGACCCTCGTCTCCCGTACCGGAGGGGCGCCGACGCTGGCCGTGGGGATGTCGGAGATCTTCGCCGGAGTGCTCGGCGGCGCAGGGATGAAGGCCTTCTGGTACCACTTCGCGCTCATGTTCGAGGCGCTGTTCATCCTGACGACGGTCGATGCCGGCACCCGGGTCGGCCGGTTCATGCTCCAGGACACCCTCGGCAACCTGTGGAAGCCGCTCGGCCGGGTGTCCTGGAAGCCCGGGCTGTGGGCGACCAGCGCTGCGGTCGTCCTCGCCTGGGGCTACTTCCTCTACACCGGCGTGACCAACCCGCTCGGCGGCATCAACCAGCTGTTCCCGCTGTTCGGCATCGCCAACCAGCTGCTCGCTGCTATTGCGCTCACCGTGGCGACCACGCTCCTGATCAAGAGCGGGCGCGCGAAGTGGGCATGGGTCACCGGGATCCCGCTCGTCTGGGACGTCGCGGTCACCATGACCGCCAGCTGGCAGAAGGTGTTCAGCAGCGACCCGCGGATCGGGTTCTTCGCGCAGCGCGACAAGTACGCGACGTCCCTGGACGCCGGCGAGGTGTTGGCGCCAGCCAAGAACCTCGACGACATGCACGCCGTGGTGACGAACTCGACGGTCGACGGTGTGCTGGCTGCGTTCTTCGGGCTGCTGGTGGTCGTGGTGCTGCTCGACGCGGCACGGATCTGGGTCAAGGCGCTCCGTGTGGGAAACCTGCCGACCACCGAGGCGGCGTACGTGTCGTCACAGATCGTGGCTCCGTCCGGCCTGATGGCCACAGCGGAGGAGCGCACTGCCCGCGACCTCGTCGATGCGGGAGGCGGGACGAGTCACTAGGACGGCGGACAGCCGTGCGGCCCAGGGTGGAGGGACCGCCCCGGGCCGGCAGGTGGTGTCCGGCCCTCGCGGCGTCGCCTTGCGACGTCGCGAGGGCCGGAGCTCTGCGACGCTGTCAGTCCCGGAAGGACCCCAGGTGCCGCAGCGTCAGCTGGTCGAGTCGGGCCGACCCGCCCTCGGCGAAGAGCTCCACTCCGTCGCTGTCGGGGTCGGGGAAGATCAGGTCCGTGATCACAGCATCGCCGTCACCGCCGAAGACCTCCACCGAGGACCAGTCGAGCAGGACCTTGATCCGGACCTTGCCGCTGCGGGGCTCCAGCGGCGCCCGGTGGACGCCCGGGAAGCCGGGGCTGAAGTCGTCCCTGCCCGACTGGGTCCGGTCGACGTACAGCTCCTCGGTCACGGTGTCGTAACCCACCACGGTCTCCTGGCCGGGTCCGGTGGCCAGCTTGAGCCCGAACCGGTCGGCGTCCGCCACATCGAAGGTCGCGTCGATCTCGAGCGTCTTCCCGTCGCCGCTCCCACCGGCGAGCGGCGTGGAGCCCTCAGGGATCGTGAGCTTGTTCGCAGTGATCGCGTCACCCTCGCGGAGGGACCGGAGCGAGGTGACCGGCTCCTGGGTGAGTCGCACCTCGCCGTCGATCGTGCGCAGCGACAGCCTGCGCGGCACGGTCATCGAGCTCCGCCATGGCGACGTCGGCGTGCTGCCGGCGTACTCCCAGTTGCTCATCCATCCGATCGTGAACCGCTCACCCGTCGGCACGTTGTCCCAGGTGATCCCGGCGTAGTTGTCCTTGCCGAAGTCGACCCAGTCGGCGCGTTCCACCACCGACAGCGCTGGCTCGTCGGAGAAGGTGAAGTGGTCGGCCAGGATGTGGCCCCAGCCGCCGCTGTTGGCGTCGATGAGCTTCACCTGTGCCTGCTGACCCTGGTAGCGCCGCAGGTCGAAGGAGGCCGAGTCGAGTCGCTCGCTGTTGGGCCCCGTCTCGCTCTCCACGATCTGCCCGTCCACGACGAGGTTCACCGTCGTCTCGATGGACGCAGGTTGCGCCGGCTCGTCGGAGAGCATCACCGAGTCGAGGTTGATGTGTCCCCAGCCACCAGTGTTCTGGTCGACGACCTCGAGCCGCGCGGTCTGCCCGCGGAGCTCGGAGACGTCCCAGGCGGACCAGGTGAGCCGCTCCGCATCCTTGCCGGTCGCCGTGCGGACCACTTCTCCGTCCACGATGAGGTTCACCGCGGTGGGGTCGGCTTCCGACATGGGGTGGCGTCCGCCTCCGATCAGGAAGTTGATGTAGTCGTTGGTGATCTCGAACTCGGGTGAGGTCAGGGTGCCGACCGCGCGGTCGTGGTCGATGAAGGTGTTGACGAGCCCGCTGCCCTCGAATCCGGTGACCTCCTGCTGGTCGCCGATGGTGCCGGTCGAGGGTGCGGTGCCGAACGCGTTGCCCTCGCTGATCCAGCCTTCTCCGTAGCTGCCACCCTCGAAGTCCGCGATCATCGACGCTGCCACTGGGGCCGGAGGGTCGAGGATCTCGTCGGGGTTGTGCGGGTGGTTGCCCCCGCCGATGCGGAAGTTGAGGAAGTCCTCCTGCACCGTGAACGTCGGCGAGGTCAGCGTGCCGGTGCTGCCGTCGAAGCCGTGGAAGCTGTTGGCCAGCCGCTCGCCCAGGTAGTTGCTGACCCCACCCTGATCGGTCCCGGCAGCCGCGCCCGGAGCCGGACCGGGGCCGAAGGCGGTGCCCGTCGCGGTCCAGTCGTCGAAGGACTCGCTCTCGAAGTCCTCGAAGACGGAGAGCTCGGCCGGCGGCTCGTAGGACCCGTCGTCGTCGGGCGTGAACCTCGTGCCGTCGAACTCACCCACGAAGTACTGCGTGCCCGAGCCGCCGTAGAGGTGACCGGGGTTGAGGCTGACGAGGAGCACCCACTTCTGCTTCTTGCTGTCCCCGTCGACGGGCAGGGGGAACAGGTCGGGGCACTCCCAGACGCCTCCGACGGCGCCCTGGGGCCCGAAGTCGCTCAGGTGCGTCCACGACTTCAGATCCTTGGAGGAGTAGAAGGCGACCTTCCGCTCGGTGGCCTTCACGATCGTCATCAGCCAGCTCTGGGTCGGCGCGTACCACTGCACCTTCGGGTCCCGGAACTCGTTGTTGTCGATGTCGAGCACCGGGTTGCCGTCGTACTTGGTCCAGGTCCGGCCGCGGTCGAGGCTGTAGGCGAGCGCCTGGTTCTGGTCCGATCCGGCCTTCGGGTTGCTGGTGTAGACGGCCACCATCGCCGGGTTGGCCCGCGTGCCGAAGCCGGTCGTGTTCTGGTGGTCCACGACCACCGAGCCGGAGAAGATCATCTCGTTCTCGTCGTGCGAGATGGCCAGAGGCAGCTCCTTCCAGTGGACCAGGTCGGAGCTCACCGCGTGCCCCCACGACATGTTCCCCCAGGAGTTGCCGTCCGGGTTGTGCTGGTAGAAGAGGTGGTACTCGCCCTTGTAGTAGACCAACCCGTTGGGGTCGTTCATCCAGTTCCTGGCCGGGGTGTAGTGGAACTGCGGGCGGTACGGCTCCGCGAAGCTCGCCGGGGCCGAGGGCTCGGCAGACGCCGAGATGGCGGACCCCGTGAGAGCGGTGCTGACGGCCAGGGCACCAGCGGCGATCGTGATGGGTACGTGACGCTTCATTGCTTCTCCAATCGATGAGGGGATTCCCTCGGTTTCCGTGTAACCCCCCATGCGTGGACCGGCCCCGAGACGACCCACGCCGCGCGGTCGGGTCGGCTCATCCCCCACGGATGAGCCGACCGGTGATCATGCGGGTAGCGCCATCGCGCCGGTCATGATCGCGACGCCGTCGGTCATCGAGTGCGACTCCGGCGTGATCACCCCGGCGCAGCGACCGAGGCGCTGGACGTGGATCCGGTCCGCCACTTCCCAGACGTGCGGCATGTTGTGGCTGATCAGGATCACCCCGAGGTTGCGCTCGCGCAGCTGCTCGACGAGCCGCAGCACCTGGCCGGACTCCTTCACGCCGAGTGCTGCGGTGGGCTCGTCGAGGACGACCACCTTGCTGCCGAACGCCGCCGCGCGAGCGACGGCGACCGCCTGGCGCTGCCCTCCGGACAGCGACTCCACCGGGACCGCCATGTTCTGGATCGTCGAGATGCCGAGCTCCTGCACCGACTGCTGGGCCCGGTCACGCATGCCCTTCTTGTCGAGCATCCGCAGGACCGAACCGAGCACGCCGGGGCGCCGCTCCTCGCGCGCGAGGTAGAGGTTGCTCGCGATGTCCAGGGCGGGTGCGACCGCGAGCGTCTGGTAGACCGTCTCGATGCCGGCCTCCCGGGCGTCCTGCGGACGCTTGAAGGACACCAGCTCGCCGTCGAGCCGGATCTCGCCGGCGTCCGGCGCCAGTGCGCCCGTCAGCGTCTTGATGAGCGTCGACTTGCCGGCGCCGTTGTCGCCGATGACGGCCAGCACCTCGCCGCGGTGCAGGTCGAGGTCGACGCCGTCGAGGCCGACGACACGGCCGAAGGTCTTCACCAGGCCCCTGGCGGAGAGAACGGGGGTGGTCATGCGCGCACCTTCCTGATCCACTGGTCCACGCTGACGGCGAGGATGACGAGGACTCCGACCGCGAGCAGCCGGTACTGGTCGTCGACACCGGCCAGCGAGAGGCCGGTGGTGAACGCCTGGACGATGAGGGCGCCCAGCAGGGTCCCGAGGACGGCGCCACGGCCACCGAAGAGGCTGGTGCCCCCGATGACCACGGCGGTGATGGAGTCGAGGTTGGCGCCGGCGATGGCGTTGGGACTCGCCGCCCCGGCACGACCGATCAGCACCCAGGCCGCCAGGGCGTAGATCAACCCCGCCGCGACGTAGACGCTGAAGAGGACCCGGTTGACCCGGATGCCGGCGAGTCGGGACGCCTCGGCGTCGTCACCGACGGCGTACACGTGCCGGCCCCAGGCCGTCTGGCTCAGGGCGAACCCGGCCACGAGGTAGATGGCGGCGGTGATGAGCACACCGGTCGTGATGCGGAAGTCACCGACCCGGATGATCTCGCCGGTCCAGTTGAGCAGGTCGGGCATGGCGACCTGCTGGACAGAGCGGCCACCCGTGTAGAGCAGCGCCATGGCCGTGAACACGCTCAGCGTGCCCAGGGTCACGATGAACGGCGGCAGCTTCAGGCGCGTGACCAGGAACCCGTTGAGGGCACCGGCCGCGATCCCCGCAACCAGGCCGAGCAGCAGCGCCACGGGCCCGGACAGGCCGTTCTCGGAGGCCGTCTTGGCCATCAGCATCATCGAGAGGATGGCGACGGCCCCGACCGACAGGTCGATGCCGGCGGTCAGGATGATCAGCGTCTGGCCCACGGCAAGCGCCGCCACGACGGCGGTCTGCTGGACCATCAGGGAGATCGTCTGCGGCTCACCGAACCGGGGGTTGAGCGAGGCGAAGACGACGACGGTGAGGACCAGGATCAGCGCCGGGCTGATCGCCGGATGCCCGTGCAGCAGGTGCTGCACGCGCTGGGCCGGCGAGCTCCGCCGGCGTGCCAGTTCGTCGGCCGCGGACGGCCCCGGGCGGGCGGGGGGCCCGGTCCGGGCAGGACCGGACCCCCCGCTGATGCTCGTGCGTGTGTCGGTCATGGAGACGATCAACCCCAGCAGATCTCGGAGGCAGCCGCGGTGTCGATGCTCTCCACTCCGTCGGCAGGCGTGTCGGTGACCAGCTCGACGCCGGTGTCGAAGAAGTCCTTGCCGTCGGTGGGCTCGGGTGCCTCGCCGCCGGTTGCGATCTCCTTGATGGCCGTGACGCCCTCCTCGGCCATCCGGACCGGGTACTGCTGCGACGTCGCGTCGATGATGCCGTCCGCCACCGCCTGCACGCCCTGGCAGCCGCCGTCCACCGAGACGATGAGGACGTCCTTGGGGTCGATCCCGGCCGCCTTCAGCGCCGCCTCGGCGCCGTACGCCGCGGGCTCGTTGATGGTGTAGACGACGTTGATGTCGTCGCTGGTGCTCAGGCATGTCTCCATGGCAGTGCGGCCACCGTCCTCGGCGCCGTTGGTCGGCTCGTTGCAGACGATCTCGTAGTCGCCGCCGGAGTAGCTGCCGGACGAGGCCTCGTCCCCGTTCTTCTCCGGGTCAGCGGTGTCGATGCCCATGCCGGTCAGGAAGCCCTGGTCGCGGTTGTAGTCGACGGAGACGATCTTGTCGTTGAAGAGGTCGAGGAGGGCGATGGTGGCCTTCTCCCCATCCAGCTGGGCGGCGGTCCACTCACCGATGAGCTCGCCGGCCGCGAAGTTGTCGGTCGCGAACGTGATGTCCACGGTTTCCGCCGGCTCGGGCGGTGTGTCGAGGGCGATGACGTAGAGCCCGTTGTCGCGGGCCTTCTCGATCGCGGGGTTGACGCCGGGGCCGTTGGGCGTGATCAGGATGCCGTCCTGCCCCTGGGCCACGGCGTTCTCGATCGCCTGGATCTGGCCCTCCTCGTCCCCGTCCTCGGCGCCGGCGGCGATCGTGATGTCGACGCCCTCGGCTTCACCGGCCTTCTTCGCGCCCTCCTGCATGGAGACGAAGAACGGGTTGAGGGAGTCCTTGGTGATCAGCGAGACCGCGATCTCGTCGGAATCCGAGGCGCTGGAGTCGCCACCACAGCCCGCCAGTGCAGCGGCGGTGAGGGCGCCGGCCGCCGCAAGGCTGAGCCTCCGCCGGGCGGGGTTTGAGAGCTGCATGATCGTTTCCTTCGAACTAGGTCGGTGTGCTCGACAACGTTGTCGAGGCCCCTTCTTAGTCGTGAGCGACGTCACACGTCAACTGCCAAAACGCTGCCAAACTGCCAAACGGTGCCAAACCCGCTCGGCGGACGAAGCCACCGGCGCCGGGTCTTGACATCGATGTCAAGCGGGCCCACTCTCAGCCGAGACGACCCTGAGGTGCCACAGCACAGAGGAAAACCGATGACCGAGACCACCCGCCGTCCGAGCGGGCACGCGACCCTTCGTGACGTGGCCGCCCTGGCCGGAGTCAGCATCAAGACGGTGTCCCGCGTGGTCAACCACGAGCCAGGAGTCATGCCCGACAAGGTGGTCGCGGTGGAGCGCGCCATGCGCATGCTCGACTACCGCCCGAACCTGGCTGCCAGCAGCCTGCGCCGGGCCGACGGACGAACCGCCACCATCGCCGCTCTGCTCGAGGACATCGCCAACCCGTTCTCCGCCGAGATTCACCGAGCACTCGAGGATGTGGCCCGGCAGCGTGGCGTGCTGATCCTCGCCGGCAGCGTGGAGGAGAGCCCCGAGACTGAGCGCGCACTGGTGCGCGCCTTCACCGCGCGTCGAGTGGACGCGCTCGTAATCGCTTCAGCGACGGAGAACCAGGGCTACCTGGAGCGTGAGGTCAGCGACGGAACACCCGTCGTGTTCGTGGACCGAACACCGGTCGGGTTCGCCGCCGACTCCGTTGTCACCGACAACGCTGCGGGTGCCGGGCGGGCGGTCGCCCACCTCGTCACCCATGGCCACCAGCGGATCGCCTTCCTGGGTGATCTCCGGACCATCACGACGGAGCGCGAGCGACACACCGGATTCATGCAGGCGATGACCGAGCGTGGGCTGCCGGTGCGCAGCGACCACGTCGCCCACGACCTGCACACGGAGCTGGACACCGAGAACGCCGTGCAGCGCATACTCACGGGAGACGATGCCCCGACCGCTCTGTTCGCCGCACAGAACAACATCACCGTTGCGACGGTCCGCTGCCTCCAACGCCTGGGGCTCGAGCACGAGGTGGCACTCGTGGGCTTCGACGACTTCCCGCTGGCGGACCTCGTGCGGCCAGGCGTGACGGTCATGGCCCAGGATCCCAGCGCCATCGGACGTCTCGCTGGCGAGATCGTGTTCGCGAGGCTGGCCGGCGACGACTCGCCGGCCGAGTGCCACGTCGTCCCGACCCAGCTCGTCGTCCGAGGCAGTGGCGAGATCCCCCCACCCGCCAGCTAGGGCTGTCGCCCCAGCGCGCATGGCCCCGGCCACGACCCTCCGGCGCGCGCACGGCTAGCAGCTTGTCTTGAAGCCACCGTTGCTGAGCAGGATCTGTCCAGTGACCCAACCGCCGGCGTCGGAGAGCAGGAAGCGGACGAGATCAGCAGTGTCTCGCGGTGTGCCCAGACGCCCGGCCGGAGTCTGTCTGGTCCCCAACTCCCGGATCTCCGGTGACATCCACCCGGTGTCGATCGGTCCGGGATTGACCACGATGGCGCGGACGCCACGCGCGCCCAGCTCAACTGCCGCCGCGACCACGAGACGGTCAAGGGCGCCCTTGCTCGCTCCGTACGGGAGGTTGTGCACAGTGTGGTCGCTCGTGAGCGCAACGATTCTTCCGGTGACCTCCGTCGTCTGCCGGTCGGGGATGCGCTCCGCGAAGGCCTTGATGAGCAACCAGGAGGCGCGAGCGTTGACCGCGAAGTGTCGTTCCCAGCTGTCGATCGAGGTGTCGAGGATCGAACTGCTGACGCTCTCGCAATGAGCCATCACCAGACCCCTGAGGTCGCCCCTCGACGAGGCTGCCCCCACCAGGCGCGCAGGTTCATCCTGGGACGCCAGATCTCCGGGCAGCAGCTCGACGCGTCGCCCCAGGGCGCGGCATTCATCCGCGATCTCGTCGGGGTCGTTGCTTCCGCGCTCGAGACCGACGCGTTCGTCGTACGGCGACCAGTGGCTGAGCGCCAGGTCCCACCCGTCCTCGGCCAGTCCCAACGCGAGCCCGGCACCGATCGAACGGGCGTCCGACGCCTGTCAGCAAGACGGTCCCGCGCCCGCTCGTCACCGCTGACCTCCTCCACCCCACGTTCCTGCCAGCGCCCACCTCATCGAGCCCAGCCACTTCCCGCAACTCGGTTTCCGTCGCGCCGCCCCGTGAACAAACGATTTGGCACACACCCTTGACACGGGTGTCCGCCGTCACACATGATTCTGAGCGTCCGGCTGACAAAACGATTGGGCAGACATGACGAAGCGGATCTCGATCAGGGACGTGGCGCTCCGCGCCGGCGTCTCGGTCACCACCGTGTCGCACGTCCTCAACGACACCCCGGGCAAGCGGATCAGCGACGAGACCCGGGCCCGGGTCCGCCAGGTCGCCGACGAGCTGAGCTACCGGCCTAACAGCGTGGCCCGCAGCCTGCGCCTCCAGCGCTCCCAGATCCTGGCGCTGGTCAGCGACGAGATCGCCACCACCCCCCACGCCGGGCAGATCATCCTCGGCGCACAGGAGGCCGCCTCGAAGCGCGGCTGGCTGCTGATGCTCGTCAACAGCGGCGGTGACCGCGAGACCGAGCGCGCCGAGATCCGGGCACTCCAGCAGCGGCAGGTCGACGGGTTCCTCTACGCGACGATGTACCACCAGGTCGTCGAGGTCCCGGCCGAGCTCGCCGACTCGCCCGTCACGCTGCTCGACGCGCGCAGCGACGACCCGCGGATCCCGTCGGCCGCACCCGACGAGGTCCAGGGTGGGCAGGCGGCCACCCAGCTGCTCCTCGACCGGGGCCACCGCCGGATCGGCCTGATCAACAACTTCCACGACATCCCCGCGACCGAGGGTCGCCTCGAGGGATACCACCGCGCCCTCCGCCAGGCGGGCATCCAACCGGACGACGGCCTCGTGATGCGCGAGCGCAGCGACGCCGTGGGCGGATACCGCGCAGGCCTGGCAATGCTCGACCACTACCCTCGCCCCACGGCGATCTTCTGCTTCAACGACCGCATGGCGATGGGCCTCTACCAGGCCGCAGCCGAGCGGGGCCTCCGCATCCCGGAGGACTTGTCCGTCGTCGGCTTCGACAACCAGGAGCTGATCGCTGACGGGCTGCGTCCAGGGCTCACCACCGTTGCCCTGCCGCACTACGAGATGGGCGCCTGGGCGGTGGAGACCCTGATCCGCCGCATCGAGGACCCTGGCACCCCATCGGAGCAGGTGCTGCTTCGATGTCCCGTCATCGAGCGGGGCTCGGTCACCCCGCCCGGCGCGAGACCCAGCGGCTGACGACGTACGCCGCTCGACAGCTCGACACACAGCCAGCATGCAGCCCGGTCATCCCCCGGGCCGGGCAGTTGCGCCCGCACCCGCCCGCACCATCATGAGAGGAACGCCCCCATGTCCCACCGATCAACGTCCCGGTCCCGCCGGCGCGCAGCCGTGACCGCCGCGCTCGCCGCACTCGTCCCCATGGCATTGGCCGCCGGCTGCAGCAGCCAGGGCAGCGCAGGCGAGACCACCGAGGATGGCAAGGTCGCCATCCCGCTCTGGACCCACTCGGCTGGCAATGAGGCAGAGATGACGGTGCTGAACCAGATCATCGACGACTTCAACTCCTCGCAGGACACGTACGAGGTGCAGCAGCAGGAGTTCCCCCAGGAGGCCTACAACGACTCCGTCCAGGGTGCCGCCGCGGCGAACGACCTGCCGTGCGTCCTGGACGTGGACGGCCCGATCATGCCGAACTGGGCGTGGAACGGATGGATGGTGCCCACCGGTCTCACCGACGCCGACGTCAAGGACTTCCTGCCCTCGACGGTGGGCCGCTACAACGACGAGATCTACTCCGTCGGCTACTGGGACGCGACCACGGTGATGTTCACCCGCAAGTCCATCCTGGACAAGTACGGGATCCGCGTGCCCACTGTCGATGAGCCGTGGACTGCCGACGAGTACGCCGCCCTGCAGGAGAAGATCGCCGACTCCGGCGACTTCAAGTACGTCGTGGACTACGGCCCCGGCTGGACCGGCGAGTGGTGGTCCTACGCGTTCGGCACGTTCCTGATGAGCTTTGGTGGCGACCAGGTCGACCGCGACGGGTTCGAGAGCGCCGATGGTGTGCTCAACGGCCCTGAGTCGCTGGAGTTCGCGACGTGGTTCCAGGACCAGTTCGCCAAGGGCTACGCCCCCAAGTCCAACTCCCAGGACCGCACCGAGTTCCTCGACGGCAAGGTCGCCATCCAGTTCAACGGCAACTGGGAGTACGCCAAGAACTTCGAGAAGTATGGCAAGGACCTGATCATCGCTCCGGCGCCTGACTTCGGCCACGGCTCGGTCAGCGGCGCCGGCTCCTGGCAGTACGGCCTCACGAAGAGCTGCTCGGAGGAGCAGCTGGCCGGCGGGTTGGAGTACCTCAAGTTCTCCCTGGACGACAAGTACATCGCGATGTACTCGGACGCCACGTCGCTCATCCCCGCGACCAGCACCGCGGCTGAGCAGACCACCAAGGGCTACTACGGGCCCGGTGAGCCGCTCGAGGTCGTCACCGAGATCGCGGAGAAGTACGCGAACGTGCGTCCCGAGACCCCGGCCTACCCGGTGATCAGCCAGGTCTTCGAGAAGCAGCTGCAAGACATCATGAACGGCAAGGACCCGAAGGAGGGTCTGGACCAGATGGTGTCCGAGATCGACGCGGACCTCGCGTCCGCCGGCTACGACAGCTGACGCGCGAGTGGGGCGCGGCCACGGCCGCGCCCCACTCCCCGTCCCTCGGAAAGGTCAGTCCGTGTCTGCCACCCTCATGTCGAAGACGACCACCACGAACACCACGACGAAGCGTCGGAGGGGCACTCCGGCTACCCGCTCGGAGGCCCGGGGGGCCTACCTCTTCATCCTGCCGGCGCTGATCCTCATGGTGATGTTCCTGGTGATCCCGGTCCTGATGTCCTTCACGCTCGGCTTCACCAACGCCCGGTTGGGGGCCGCTACGTCGCCCGAGTTCGTCGGGTTCACGAACTTCCTGCGGGCGCTGCGCGACGACCCGACGTTCTGGGACGCCCTGCGCAACATCATGGTGTTCGTGCTCGTCGTGGTGCCGCTGCAGGGCGGGCTCGCCCTCGTGCTCGCCCTCCTGATCAACCAGAAGCTGCGAGGGATCACGGCCTTCCGGGTGCTGTTCTTCATGCCCGTCGTCACCTCGATGGTGGTGGTCGCGATGCTCTGGAAGTTCATGTATCAGCGCGAGGGCCTCATCAACTCCCTGTTCGGCTTCGACGTCGACTGGCTCAACGACCCGTCAACCGCCCTGCCGTCGGTGATCGTGATGTCCGTGTGGCAGGGGGTCGGCTTCCACATGATCATCTGGCTGGCGGGCTTGCAGACCATCGGACAGGAGCTCTACGAAGCGGCGTCGATCGACGGCGCGAATCGCTGGCAGCAGTTCCGCGAAGTCACCCTGCCCGGGCTGCGGCCGACGTTCGTGTTCATCTTCATCACGATCACGATCTCGGCGTTCTCCCTGTTCACCCAGATCGACGTGATGACCAGCGGCGGACCGAGCAACGCGACGACGACACTCGTCTACCACATCATCCAGATGGGCTCCGGCCGTGGCGATGTCGGCTACGCCTCCGCCCTCTCCCTGATCTTCTTCATGATCGTGCTGACCGTGACGCTCATCCAGCGGGCGCTGACGAAGGATGAAGACTGATGACACAGCTGCAGAATCCCGCGCCGGTGGCGGCGACCACCAAGCCTCTCGGCAAGCCCGTCAGGGTCCGGCCCCGCGGCCGGGGCGGCGTGCTGAGCTACCTGCCCCTGGTGATCCTGGCGCTCAGCTTCGCCCTCCCACTGCTCTTCATGATCGCCTCGAGCTTCAAGCCGCGCGAGCAGATCCTCGGCGACCTGACCTCATGGCGGGCGTTCGTGCCCGTCGGCGACCTGTCGATGACCAACTACGTCGACGTGTTCGACCGAGTGCCGGTCGGCCGGTTCTTCGTGAACTCGCTGTTCGTGACGGCGATGATCGTGCTGCTCGGCCTGCTGGTGAATTCGATGGCCGGCTTCGCCCTGGCCCGGCTGCAGTTCCGCGGCAAGAACGTCCTGTTCGCGGGCATCATCGCCACCCTCATCGTGCCCTTCGAGACCTTCGCGATCCCGATGGTCTACTGGGTCTCGAACCTGCCCCGGGTCGCGCTCTACAGCGACGGGTTCGCGATCGAGCAGGGGTGGAACAACTCCTACCAGGTGCTGATCATCCCGTTCATCGCCAACGCGTTCTCGATCTTCCTGTTCGCGCAGTACTACAAGTCGATCCCGAAGTCGCTGGACGAGGCCGCCCTGATCGACGGGGCGGGGTGGTGGCGGATCTATCGCTCGGTGGTCTCGCCGCTCGCGGGACCAGCGTTCGCGACGTCGGCCATCCTGACCTTCCTGCCGCAGTGGAACTCCTACCTGTGGCCGCTGCTGGTCATCCAGGACGAGGAGCTGCGGCCGGTGCAGGTGGGCATGCGCTACTTCTTCGCCACCGGCACGGCCGAGGGCACGCCGTGGGGTCAGATCATGGCCTACACGACGATGATCACGATCCCGGTGATCGTCGTGTTCCTGTGCTTCCAGCGGGCCTTCGTGTCCTCGATCGCCTCCTCCGGGGTGAAGGGCTGACCCCCTGACCAGCTTGTCCCACCGTCCTCTCCCCTCACCCGCCAGGAGTCCTCCTTGTCCGGCGAGCCCATGCGGCCCACCTTCCACTTCACGCCCGCGCGCAACTGGATCAACGACCCCAACGGGCTCGTCTGGTACGACGGCGAGTACCACCTGTTCTTCCAGTACAACCCGCTCGGCGATGACTGGGGCAACATGTCCTGGGGGCACGCCGTCAGCCACGACCTGACCACCTGGGAGGAGCTCCCGGTCGCGCTGGAGCACACGCCTACTGAGGCGGTCTTCTCCGGCAGCGTCGTCGTCGACCGTGCCAACACCTCCGGGCTCGGCACCAGCGAAACCCCCGCCATGGTGGCGGTCTACACCAGCCACGACCTCCTCACCGGACACCAGGGACAGTCGGTCGCGTGGAGCACCGACAACGGTCGGACCTGGACCCGTCATCCGAAGAACCCGGTGCTCGAGATCGGCTCCACCGACTTTCGGGACCCCAAGGTGTCCTGGTACGCCGGGGGCGGCTACTGGGTCATGGCCGTGGCGCTCTCGACCGAGCACGTCGTACGCCTGTACCGGTCCGACGACCTGCTCGCCTGGACCCACCTCAGCGACTTCGGGCCGGCCGGTTCCACGGCCGGCATCTGGGAGTGCCCGGACCTCTTCCCGGTGGCCGTCGACGGAGACACGGACCGCACGCGCTGGCTGCTGGTGGTCAGCGTCCAGGAGGGCGCCCCGGCAGGCGGGTCGGGCATGCAGTACTTCGTCGGCGACTTCGACGGCACCACCTTCACCGCCGATCCGGCCCCAGGCTCGGGCACGTGGGTCGACTACGGCGCCGACTACTACGCCGCGGTGTCGTTCAACGACGACCCGCACGCGCGGCGGCTGCTCATCGCCTGGATGAGCAACTGGGACTACGCCAAGGACGTGCCCACCCGCCCGTACCGTGGCTCGATGTCGGCGCCGCGCACCTACGAGCTGCGCACCCACCGAGGCCGGCAGGTCCTGGTGCAGAGGCCGGTGGTCGAGGGCCTGCCCGCCCCGGTCCACACGGTCACGGCGCGGGACCTGCCCGACGGCGTACACCCGTTGCCGGACAGCTGGCGGGTCACCAGCGCCGTGCTCACTGCGGAGCTGGATCCCGGCACCGCATCCCGATGCGGCCTACTGGTCCGGGTCGGCACCGGCGAGTGCACCGTCGTCGGGTACGACGCCGCCAAGCGCGCGCTGTACGTCGACCGGACCTCGTCCGGCGACACCTGCTTCCACCCCGACTTCGGCGCCGTGCACTCGGCTCCGCTCGGCCTCGACGAGGGAGAACCCTTGGTGCTCGAGATCCACATCGACACGACGTCGGTGGAGGTCTATGCCGACGGCGGGCGCGTCGTGATCACCGACCAGGTCTTCCCCTCCCCCACCAGTGACGGGATCGCGCTCTTCGCCGAGGGCGGCACAGCCAACCTGCACAGCCTGACGGTCACACGAGTCGGGCGCTGACGTCCCGGCGTCCGGGACGACGCTCAGAGGACCAGACCGACGCCCAGCGCGAGCACGCCCAGCAACGGCGGCACCAGCTGGACGAGCGCGGCCCGCGCCTTGGAGGGCGAAGAGGTCAGCAGCACGACGCCCGCGGCGACCATCGACCCGGCACCCGTGAAGACGAGCGTCGCGCCCGCCTCGGTGCGCCCCGCGGCGTACATGAGCGTGCCGAGAGCGACCGCAATCGCGAGGAAGAGGTTGTAGAAGCCCTGGTTGAAGGCCAGCTCCTTGGTCGCCTCCGCCTGCTCGCGCGTGGTGCCGAACGTGGCCCGCGTCCGCGCGCTGGTCCAGGTGAGCGACTCCATCACCCAGATGTAGACGTGGAGGAGCGCAGCAGCGCACGCGAGCACGAGTCCGGTGACGACCATGGACGCACCCTAGGGGCCAGGGCTGGCATGCGAAGGGCCCCCCACCGTGCGTTTCCCCTGGTGGAGGGCCCTGCGGCAGTAGTCGTGGATCAGGAGTGGCTACGCATCAGCGCGCACCAGTAGGCGTGGCCTCCTGGTTGTCCACGGTCACGAAGTCGACCTCGATGCGTTCCCAGTCCGTGACGTCGGTCGGGCACGAGGAGCGGCACTCCTGCTGGAGCACGGTTCGCTTGAAAACGTCCGGAACGGTGACGGTGGTGCCGTCGTACGACCAGATGGGCTTGGCCATGTCGTCGACGAAGATCTGGACGTCATTGCCCGCGCTCTGCGTGGCGCGGAGGGTGTGCCACTGCGTCAGGTCGACGAGGTGCTTCGGTGATGCGACCTGCTGCGACGAGGACGAGTGGTGCAGGAAGGAGGTGCACCCGTCGAGCGAGCTGCCCTCGCAGTAGTCAGACTCGCCGTTGTACCAGGGCGGCTCGGGGGAGGAGCCGTCACTGGAGGGCCAACGCATGGGGATGATCCGGTGGGCGCGCGTGTTGAGCGGGTCGTTGTTGACCACCCGGAACCGGACGGTGACGGACTGGTTGTTGCCCCCGTACGCCCGCTTGATCATCATCGATCCGTGGTACCAATTGGCCCCGCAGACCCCCGAGGACTGGTGGGCGAACAGCATCGTGAGCACGCCGCCGCCGACCTTGAGGTTGTCGGACTCGTTGCATCCCGATGACGAGCTGAGGGGGCCGGTGTAGGTGCTCCACTTGAGGGTGTCGACGGCGCTGCCGTTGAACTCGTCGGTGAACACGCGGACGAACCCGGGCTGTGCTGCCGGTGGTGCCCCCGTGGGTGATGTCGCCTCCGTCGGGGTCGGCGTCGGGGTCGGCGTCGACGAAGGGGTCGGCGTCGGCGTCGGCGTCGACGAAGAGGTCGGCGTCGGCTCCCGCGTCGGCTGCTGGCACTTGGGGTGCCGCGGCTTGGCCTCGCAGAAGCCGACACTCGCGCTGACCATCGGCGTCATGGTCGCGCAGGCGGCGACGAGGGCTATGAGCATCGCAACCACGAGCGAGAGACGCCTGGTCACAGGCCCCACCTCTCGCCGGTCGCGGGGGTGAGGAGGACACCGGGGGTGTCGGAGGAGAGCGCGCAGGAGCGCGCCGTGCGACAAATCGCAGGCATGGATGTGTTCCTTTCCCACGCCTGTGAGGTGAGCTGTCGGGTTAGAGCTGGAAAGTGCTCCGCCACCGTGCGGTGGCTTCACCCCGAGCCGGGTCGTCGGAACAGTGCCGTCCTGAGCGACCCCGGCGGTGGAACCTGTGGTTCCCCCACTCCTGCCCAAATCATCTTCGAAGGACGTCCCGGGCGGGCAGGACTCGGCGTACCCGGGGCGGGTTTTCGGTTGTAGTCGGCGCCGAGTCGCCCGTGACTGCGAGGAACCGTATACATCCAGGCCCGTGGAGTCCAGACGGCGGGCACTTCCCGAGCGGCCACGCCTGCGACGTGATCAGGATCCCCCGCACATCGCGACGGCGTTGACGAGGATGGCCGTAGAGCGCCGGTTCTGGCCGGACATCGTCGGCCAGAGCGAACGAGCCCCTGACCAACGTGTCCGCTGGTCAGGGGCTCGTTCTCCCTGATGTGGCAGGTGAAGGATTCGAACCTTCGAAGGCAAAGCCGACGGATTTACAGTCCGGCGTACGTCGCGGGCTGGCCTGCATGAGAGACGGCCTCGACCCGGTCTGCGACACCGATATGACACGAGGTTGAGGTCGGCAGCGGCAAAGAGGGCGAGCGTCGTCCATTTCGGACCTGGCCGCTTGCGTGTCACACGTGCGAGAGCGGGGAGCCACCATCTACTGGTGGAGCAACCACCCTAGACCCACTCGCCCCGGGCGGCTCGGGGAATCCACACATGAGCGGGCCGACCCCCCGCTCATCAACGATGTCGTCGTCCGGGAGGTGTTCTACGCCTGAACCGCTACTCGGTCCGTATGAACTGCACGCTCAGCCGATGTCCGTGCACATTAGAAACCCGGTCGAACAGAGAAGTCGATAGCCGCAGGTTCATCGTGCGGTGTCGACGTACTGAATCGTCGACTCACTACGTCAAATTCGGCCCAAAATGCAGCCTCGTCGCCCCAGACCCTCCGGCGGCCCGACCCTGCCCTTGGTCGTCCCCTTGTCTGGAGTGCCGTGGCAAGCGGTGCGGAATAGTGGGGCCCTCCTCAGGGACACGCTGTTCGGAGGTCGGTCAGGCGGTCGCTCCTCGGCCAGTCAGGATCCAGGCCGTGGCGTCGGGTTTCAGTCGGCCGTCGACCGGTTCCGCGCTAGCCAGGATGACGGTTCCCTCGGGCAGCGCCACTGGTTCGGGGCTGAAGTTGGTGACGCAGTGCCATCTCCCAGGGCGGGTGAAGTGGAGTACCGCCGGGTTCTCGTCGTCGTACCAAGCGAAGCCGGGCCTGGCCAGCTTGGCCCTGAACGCGAGCGCTCGCCGGTAGAGCTGAAGCGTGGAGTCGGGGTCAGCCTCCTGGTTGCGGATGGAGTGCTGGGCGAACCAGTCGGGTTGCGGCAGGTGCGCGGCCTTCTCGGAGAAGCCGAACGACGGCTTCTCGTTGGTCCAGGGGATCGGTACGCGGCAACCGTCGCGGCCCTTGCGTGAGCCGTTGGACCGGTGGAACTCCGGGTCCTGGAGATCGCCCTCGGAGAGGTCGGCGACTTCGTGCAGTCCGAGCTCCTCGCCCTGGTAGAGGTAGACCGATCCGGGCAGGGCCAGGGTCAGCAGGGTCGCCGCCGTGGCGCGCCGCAGACCAAGGTCGCGATCGAGGCGAGGCTGGTCGCCGTTGCTGAGCAGCCAAGCCATGGCAACTTCCCGAGGTTGCTTCTCGGCGCCAGGCAGGCCATATCGGGTGGCATGCCGGACCACGTCGTGGTTGGAGAGCACCCAGGTCGCCGATGTGGCCGACATACCGCCGTCCTCGACGTGCCGGTCGATGCTGATGCGGAACTGGGCGGCGTTCCAGCCGGCTTCGAGCAGGTCGAAGTTGAACGCTTGACCCAGGCCGTCGGGATGGGCGTAGCGGTGTCGTCGCGTGGGGTGCACGCAGGCCTCGGCGACAGCCATGCGGGGTGGGTCGTACTCGTCGAACAGCTTGCGCCATTCGGCGTAGATGTCGTGGACCTCGTCGCGGTCCCACAGCGGGTGGGATCCGTCGGCCTCGGCCGGGTCGGGCAGGTGGGCGGACGCCGTGAACGGTTCGGTGAGGTCCTTGGCCAGCCCGTGTGCCACGTCGATCCGGAATCCGTCCACGCCGCGGTCGCCCCAGAACCGCAGCGTCGTCAGGAAGTCCTGCCGCACCTCCGGGTTGTTCCAGTTCAGGTCGGGCTGTTCGGGCGCGAACATGTGCAGGTACCACTGCCCGTCCGGAGCCCGGGTCCAGGCGGGCCCGCCGAAGATCGACTCCCAGTCCGATGGCGGGTGCGCACCGTCCGGGCCGGTGCCGTCCCGGAAGATGTAGCGGTCCCGGGCCGGTGACCCCTTCGCTGCCGCCAGTGCCTCGGCGAACCACCGGTGCCGGTTCGAACTGTGGTTGGGCACGATGTCGATGATCACCTTGATGCCCGCATCGTGGAGCGCCACGGTCATTTCGTCGAAGTCCTCCAAGGTGCCAAGCCTGGGATCCACCGCACGGTAGTCGTCGACGTCGTACCCGCCGTCGGCGAGCGCCGAGGGGTAGAACGGGCTGAGCCAGACCGCGTCCACGCCGAGTGATGCCAGGTACGGGACGCGGGATGTGACTCCCGTGATGTCGCCCAGGCCGTCGCCGTTGGAGTCGGCGAAGCTGCGGGGGTAGATCTGGTAGACCGCGGCGGTGCGCCACCAGTCCGGGTCGTGGGTTGCCTGGTCGGGCACGGGGGTTGCTCCTGTAGGTCGCACGGTGACGGGGTCGGGCGAGGTGCTCATCCCTTGACCGCCCCGCTGATCAGGGCTCGGGAGAACTGGCGCTGGAAGATCAGGAACACCACGATCGTTGGCGCCATGATCAGCAGCGAGCCCGCGTTGAGCAGGACCACGTCGGTGGAGTACTGGCCGACGAAGTTCTGGAGCGCGCCGGCCATGGTGCGCCGGCTGGGGTCGTCGATGAGCACGATGGCCTGCAGGAAGGTGTTCCAGGTCCACAGGAACAGCAGCAGGGACAGGGACGCGATGGCGGGCATCGCGATCGGGATCTGGATGTGACGGAACGCCTTCCAGGAAGTGGCGCCGTCGATCGCGGACGCCTCGGCGAGCTCGGGCGGCACGTTGAGGAAGTGGGCGCGCATCCAGAACACGGCGAAGGGCATGAAGGTGCCGATCAACACCAGGATCAGTCCGAGGCGGGTGTTGAGCAGGCCCAGGTCGCGTATCTGGTAATAGAGCGGCACGATCGTGGCCTCCCTCGGCAGGGTCAGACCGAAGAGGAGCAGCACGAAGAAGATCCATCCGCCCGGGATCCGCAGCTGTCCCAGCGCGTAGCCGGCCATGGTGGCGATGAGGGCCGCCACCGGCACCACGCCGGCGACCAGGATGATGCTGGAGATCAGCAGCGGCGTGACCTCCGCGACCCGCCAGGCGTCGACGAAGTTGTGCCACTGGGGGTCAGCGGGCCAGCTGATCCCCGAGGGGCTGGTGCCTTGGGGCTGGAGCGCGGCCGAGAGCATGCTGGCCATCGGCACGACCGAGAACACCATCGCCAGGGCCAGGAGGGCCAGACCCGGGATCCGTTCGCGTGCGGAGGTCTTCATGGTCACGCCGCCCGGAAGAACCGTTGGATGGGCAGGATGACGACCAGGATCAGGGCCGTGAGGACGATCGCGAGCGCGCTCGCCAGCCCGATCCGGGACTCGGTGAACCCGAGCTGGTAGACGAGTACGCCGGGGACCATCGTGGAGGTGCCGGGCCCGCCCTGGGTGGACATGAAGACGATGTCGAAGGTGGCCAGCGCGGCGATGATGGTCACGGTGACGCAGACGCCGATCTCCTGGCGGAGCCCGGGCAGGGTGACCGCGCGGAACGTGCTGAGGAACCCGGCGCCGTCGAGCCGGGCGGCCTCGTAGATCGCGGTGTCGATCTTGCCGATGCCCGAGATCAACAGGATGGTGCAGAACCCCAGGCCCAGCCAGGTGCCGATCACCCCGACCGCGGGCAGGGCCCACGTGAAGTCCCCCAGCCAGGCCCGGGTGATGCCGTCCAGCCCGATCGAGGACAGCACCTGGTTCACCGCGCCGTTCCCGGAGAACATCCACACCCAGGCGATGGCCGCCGCGGCGCCGGGGATGATCTGCGGCAAGAAGAGTGCGGTCCGTGCCGCGGTCGCCAGGCCGCGGATCCGGATCTCCTGGAGCAGTGCCGCCACGAACAGGCCGCCCACGACCGGCGCCAGGGTGAAGAAGATGATCAGGAAGAACGCGTGCCAGATCGAGGACGCCAGGGCGGGGTCGCTGAGGACCCGGCGGTAGTTGTCAATCCCTACCCAGGTCGCCGGGGTGATGCCGTCCCAGTCGTAGAACGAGTATTGGACAGTGGAGATCAGCGGGCGGAGCACGAAGACGCCGTACATCAGCAGCGCGGGGAGGGCGAACCACCATCCCTGCCAGTTCCGGTGCCGGAGCCGAGTCATCGCCCGAGTTCCTCGTCGTACTTGGCCTGGACGGCCGTCAGGAGGTCGGCCGGCGAGGTCCTGCCGCCGCCGGCGAGGAGCTGGGTCTGTGCCAGCCACGTCGCGTTGATCCCGCTGGTGGCGTTCTGCACGAACTGGACCTGCCCGTCGGCCTCGACCAGGTCGGCGAACGCCGCCTGGACCTCGGCGTTGAGCGAGCCAGGCTCGGTGGTCGGGGCGTCCCCCTCGCCACTGGGGGCGAAGCCGGCGTCCACCATCACCTGGCGTGCCTCCTCGCTGGTCAGGAAGTCCAGGAACGCAGCGGCCGCGTCCTTGGCGTCGGACTTCGCCGGGATGGCGAAGTTCGACACCGGGTCGGACATCGCCAGCGACGAGGTGCCGTCGCTAGAGGGGGGCAGCACGAACCCGACGTTGTCCCCCATCTGCTCCTCGAGGGCAGCGGCATCCCAGTTGCCCGACGGGTAGAACAGTGCCTCGCCGCGTGCGAACCGGCCGAGCGCGGCGGTGCTGTCGGTTCCGTTGGTGTCTGCAGGGAAGTAGCCCGCCTCGACCCAGTTCGCCACCGTGCCGACCGCGTCGGCCGCCTCGGACGTGTCGATCGTGGCCCCCGGGGCGTTGAAGACCCAGTCGTTGAGCGCCTGCTGGCCGAGCGCGTCGTTGAGCAGCATCTGGACGGTGAAGATGAGCTGTCCGGTCTGGTTTCCGGCCATGATCGGCACCACGCCGGCCTGCTTGGCCGCAGCGAGGTCCTCCTCCAGCTCGACGATGGTCGTGGGCGGCTCGCCCATACCCACCCGCTCGGCGATCTCCTTGTTGTAGTAGAGACCGGTCACCACGAAGCCGCTGGCGACGGTGTACTGCGCGCCCGCGCCGCGGACGCCGTTGTCGTCGACCCGGTACATGGCGAGCTGGCCCTCGGGGATCTCCCAGCCGTAGGCCTGCGCCCACGCATCCAGCTTGGTCAGCTGGCCGTTGCCCACGATGTCGCCAAGCGCGATGATCCGGGCGATGTCGGGCGGGTCGTCGGAGGCCAGGACCCGGGGCGCGTTCTGCGCCTGGACGTCGTCCGGGTCGAACCGAGTAGTGATGGTGACGTTGGGGTGCTTCGCCGTGAACGCCTCGATCAGCGCTTCGTCCACGGCCTTCAGCCCCGCCCCGTCATAGAGGGTGAGCTCGATCGGCTCCTCGCCGATGTCGGTGCTCACAGAGGCCGGGGCGACCTGGTCCTGCGTAGCCCTGCCCCCTTCCCCGGGGGGCGAGCAGGCCGCGGCCCCGGCGGCGGCCAGGCTGGCGAGCAAGACTGCTCCGGCTCGAGCGGTGCGTCGGCGGGTCTTCGCGAGTGGAGTGGTCATGTCCGGTCCCTTGTCGATGAAGGCAGTTTCGGAAGCGCTTCCGACAACCATGCGTGACAGCTGTCACGAGTGTCAAGGCCCGGAGACGGACGATCCGGCCTGAGGTGTGCCTCCGCAAGCCGCGCGGTAGCGCTCGAGAGATGCCGGTGTCGTAAACGCTTCCGACCCTTGGTAGCATCTGCGGCATGCCACCACAGGACAAGCTGGAGCTCGCCGACGTCGCTCGTCTGGCCGGGGTGTCGCCGGCGACCGCCTCGCGCGCTCTGAGCAACGCGTACGGCGTCTCGCCCGCCACCCGGGCCCGGGTTCTGGAGGTCGCCGAACGGGTGAACTACGTGGTCTCCCCCGAGGCCTCGGGACTCGCGAGGGGGACCCGGCAGCGGGTCGCGCTGGTGGTGCCGCACATCGAGCGCTGGTTCTTCGGGGCGATGGTGTCCGGCCTAGGCTCGGTGCTCCGGGCTGCCGGGTTCGATGTCCTGCTCTATCACGTGGGCGACTCCGAGGACCGGAGCCGCTTCTTCGAGCAGCTGCCGGCTCGCCGAAAGGTCGATGCGGTGGTGGTGGTGGCCTTCCCGGTCGCCGACGAGGAGCGCGCGCGGCTCGAGCTGATGGGTGTCACGGTGGTAGCCGCCGGGGGCCAGAACGCCGCCTACCCGTTCGTCTGCATCGATGACCACGCGGCCGCCCGCCAAGCGGTCGACCACCTGCTCCAACTGCGTCACACGCGTATCGGCATGATCGGGGCGCGCGACCCGGCCTGGCCGAACTGGCCGGTCCGGCCGGGCCGGATCCAGGCCTACTACGACTGCCTGGAAGCCGCCGGGATCGAGGTCGATCCCGCGCTGATCAGCACGGTCGACTGGGGTCCAGAGCATGGCGCGGAGGGCATGGCGCGGCTGCTGTCCCTCCGGGAGCCCCCCACCGCGGTCTACGCGCACTCCGACGAGATCGCGTTCGGGGCGATGAGCGTCCTGCGCCGCGCCGGCCTGCGCGTGCCCCAGGACATGTCAATTGTCGCGATCGACGACCATCCGCTCTCGGCGTTCCTCGACCTCACCACGGTCGCCCAGCCCGTCCCCGAGCAGGGGAAGCTCACCGCCCAGATGCTGCTCGCGCTGCTGCGGGGCGAGGAAACTGACCAGGCCATGCACGTGCCCACGAAGCTCGTGGTTCGCGGCTCTACCACCCGACTCCGGAGCGCCGAGGAGAACACCGGCGCCAACATGTGACCGGCTCGGTGGGCGGCAGCCACAGGATCTGCCAGGTTCCCCACAGGGGCGCCGCGGACTGGCGCGCCAGCACCATGCCTACTCCGGCTCGACCGGGCAGATAACCCGAGGGGCGATCGACGATCGTTGCCTACTGACAAGACCACCAGCGCCCAACCAGTGCCCGGTCATGCCGCGAATCGCGCGTGGTGACCTGCCTCGTTCGACCCAGCGCGCAGTCCTCGTCGCAGCTAAGCGGCTCAGTCTTCGTCGGCGCCTTCTGCAGGATCCATGGAATGTGCCCGGATCTCGGTTCGTCGAACTCGGGATCGCCCTCGGCGGGTGCTTCGCTGTGGACGCGGTCCGCCTGGACGTGGGTCTTTGTCGCCGTGGTTGCCTAAGATCGCTGACATGTGTGAATCGCCTCGATTCTGGCTGGATCTCTCATGTCCCCGAGTCCAGGGTAGAACGGCGCCGAGCAGCCGACCACGGGCGAAGGCGCCGTTCGCGCGATGACCGTTTAGGAGTCACGTCCTGCCCTCCCCATTGGGTCCACGATCCCCAACTCCTCGGTCCTCTCGCCCACGCACTCACATGCCGCGGAGCGCGCTCTTGCCGATGACAGAGCGCGATGCGACACGGTCTAGAACAATGACGACGTGAGGCCCTACCGGATCAGGATGTTCACCGAGATCGGCTGCGATTTCGCGCTTTGGGGCGACCCATGGCAGGCGCTCCCGTCAACGGCGAAATTAAATCTGAGGGTCTAGAGCAAGTTCTGCCCATCTCGGAGAGTCTCCGAACACGACTACTTTCCTGGGGCGGAGCAGTACTACCGCTACGACAGCGGTGAGCGCGACATCGACATGTCGCACTTCGATGAGCGCGGAATGCTGCTGAGCCACGAGCTTCAGCCGGAACTAGGACCGACGTACTCGGTGCAGTACACCTTCACCTTCGCAGGAAGCCGCGAGCGGCTACTGCCCACTGTCGCACACGATTCGAGTCCCGGTTGGAGAGCGAAGTAGACACCTCGTCCGTGGCCAGACCTGGCAGCTGGCGAGCAGAAGCCCGGCGTCTACTTAGCCGGCTGAGAAGGCGTCCCCATCTGCCGCGAGGTGCGCGGTCGTGCAGCGAGTGATCCGACCCATGTCGGCCTTCGGGAGTAGCGTCTCGGAGGTGGCAACACTGGCAGCGATGGCGCATCGCGGCTGGGCGTGGGTGAGCAGCGCGCTGGCCGGTGCCACGACGGTGGTCTACTTGGCTGTCGTCGCGAGCGAAGGCAACAACTCGTTTTGGGATGTGTTCCCGTGGGTCATGTTGATGCTTATCGGGACGGGCCTGGCTGTCACGTCGGCTCTGGTGCGCGATTCGCGGGTGAGCCGAGCGTTCGCGTTGGCCGGCGTCGTCATCCTGGGGATCATTGGTCTGGTCAGCATCTTCAGCGTCGGTATAGGCCTTCTCTTGGCAGCAGTTGCGGCCGGCCTGGCAGCTGGCGGGCAGAAGCCCAGCGCCAACTGAAGCCGGCTGAAGGCGCCCCATCTGATGCAGCTCAAGATGCCGAAGGCCCGACGATTCTTGGGTCCGCAGCTGCGCCCGGATATGGCTCCCCTCTATGTCAAGAGGCCGCCGGGAGTGAGGTTCTAGGCTGGGTGTCGGCGGGTCCGGGAAGTGGCTTGTCCGAAGAGTCGGCTTGGGGATGTGAGCCGGCCGCGCTGGAGTCAGAGAC
>NZ_QDGZ01000010.1 GCF_003076135.1 Nocardioides gansuensis
GGCTCATGTGCTGCTCCCGCCTGTGTTCGCTCCGGAGTGGACGTCGAGGCGGGCATTGCTACTACGAGCAGGGCAGTCCCTTCTTGGGCCACACCTCGTCACGGTGCCCGGCAGGCGGCAGACCGATAGTGAGCCACACCCGGAAACGGGTGGGCAGCCCAATAGAGAGCGAACCCGCCGGGCACCTGGACCGAGTCTGGCCAGACACCGGCCCTACGGGAATCGTCTAGTAGCCCAGATCGACGCAGCCCTTCGGCGCTGGCTCCTGCGGCTCGCGCCTGTCGCCGGTCACCTCGATGCAACCGTCCAGCGCGATCTTCTGTGTGCCCATGAGCGGGCGCATGGACGGCTCTTACCCACTTGTGCGCGTTGTCGGTCATGCGATGGGCAGACGCGACGGGGCTTGTACGGTTGCGAAGGGCGTCACCGCTATTCAATGACCGGTCAGCAAGGGGGCCGAACGTGACAGATGTAGGGCGAAACAAGGAGGTCTCCCGGCGGTGGATCGAGGTCTTCAACCTGCGCGACGACGCAGCGGAGGCGGATGTACGAGCGCCCGAGTTCATTGCCTACCCGCCCGCGAGCCTCGACCCTGATCCGCTGCGCTCGGAGCCTTGGGCCAAGTTCTTGGCTGGCTTCGTCGAGGGCTTTCCCGACCTTCGCCTGACGGTGGAGGTTGCGGTGGGCGAAAACGACCTGGTGGCGCAGAGGATCCATTTCGAGGGCACGCACACGGGCGTATTCCAGGGGCTCCCACCGACTGGGAAGAAGGTGGCGTTCGAGGGGCTTGAACTCAACCGTCACGGCGACGACGGGCGGGTCGTGGAGCACTGGTTCCAGTTGGACACGCTCACGCTCCTTCAGCAGCTTGGCCTGATCGTCATACCCGGCCCTCGATTGCTGCCGCGAATCCTGGCCAGCCCACTCACGAAGTTGCGCAAGAAGCGCTGAGCGTCGCCTCGCGAAGTGGTGTCGGGAAGGGTCGCAGCCTGGACAGGACGAGGCGAGGCTATCCGGGCGATCACGAGTCCCGGGACCCGACGGGCCAGCGTCATGGTGGTCCTCAGGCCATGCGCCGCCCGCGCCCTCATCGTCGGCGAGCCGAACGACTGTCGGGTGCGTCTTTTCGCCGCCATTGGGCGTGGTAGAGGTGCCGGAGTCTGTTACGTCGCTCCCCCGCTACTGCCTGCGACGGGTCTACATGAACGAGCTACCGCCGATACGACAGGCGTCAGGATTTCGGACCGGGTTGATCGCACCGGAACCCGTAGATGCCTTAGGTCGCTAGGGGCCTCATCCTGCCTCCTTGCGCATGTTGACCGCAGTGGAAACGACCACTAGACGACCAGCGCACCCTTAAGTGGGCGAGCGTAGGGGCCCTAGCTGTACCCGGTCAGGACGTTGGCGCGAGGTATCCCGTGCGCCTCCACCGGCCTCGTCACAGGTGGCGAGCTTGTGCGGGAGTGGTCGGTCGCGCGGCCGCGCGGTGGGGGCGCGCCTTGAGCTTGGATCCGAAGCTCCGGAGAGATCGATGTCGGCGGCGAGCTCGCAACCGAGAACCCGACGATCTCGACGATGGCGCACACGATGGCTCCGAGCCCGCGCGCGGCCCTTTCGCACGTGGGGGAGCCGCCCGTGAACGGCACGCGGGTGAGGTCGGGGGCGATGTCCACAGATCTCGGAACCACCTTGCCGGCGACTGCCGATTTCTCGGGAACTCAGAGGAACGGGCACGCTTGGGTGGACCAAACAGCGCCGAAAGACGGATGGCGTACGTCGCCAACCTCGGGAGGAAGGGATGAGCATCAACGCACACACGTACGGCGACCACTACTCGGGCGCCGGCGGCGACCCCGGCAATGACACCGCGCGTCATGCGGAGCCGCCGAGCGGCTCTGACGGTTCACAGGCGGCGGCTCGCTTGCTGGAGTTGACCGCTCGCGAGATCGACCAGTGGCGCTCCGATGCCAAGAGCGAGGCCGCCGCGATCGTGGCAGGCGCCCACGAAGAGGCCGCCAAACTCGTGCGAGCCGCGCGCGAGGAGGCCGAACGCCTGGTCACCGCGGCGCGGGACGAGGTCACGCAGACGGTGAAGGACGCACGCGTGGAGGCAGACCGCGTGCGGGAGGAGACGACCGCGCTCCGCGAGCGCTGCGACGAGGACATCGCTCATCTCCAGCAGGTAGCGACCGAACACAGAGAGCGGCTTCGGAACCACCTCACCGAGATGCTCCACCGGGTCAACTCCACCCCCGGCGACCGCAACGAGTAGCCGCAAGCGGACCTCTGCCGGAGTTGGAGGATTGGCCGCCCGTCACTCGCCTTGCGCGTTGAGGTAGCTGAGCAGCCCGTGGATGCGGTGCGGCGAGGTGGCAGTCGGCACCTGCAAGCTGAGCCGGGCCACGCTGTCCAGGACGAACCGGCGGCCTTCCTGGGAGCCAGCCCACTCCGGGCCGGACAATGCATGGTTCCAATCGCCTCCCCACACGGTGGCCGCTGCGTTATCGATGGCGGCGACTGTGCTGGCCGTCATCGCCGCGGTCGTCGCGCCAATCCACGGGTCCCTGCTTCCACACGACCGCCATGGCAGGACCGAGGAACACACCACAACCGCATCGACTTCCGCCATGGCGGTCGCGCCATGCGGATCCGGTAGCGCAGTCAGCGGCTGGCGTGCTGCCACCGCCGCCCAGCGGCGTCGAGCCGCCATCCAATTACTGGTGGTGTGCACCATCTGTGATCTGGTCGAGGTGCCGGGCGTCCCAGCGCCCTTGCAGGTTCCATGTCCCGATGCGCACAGCCGGAGTGTGACCGACACGAGCGACCGGCGCCCACAATCGGGGGAAATCGGTTGGAGCCCGAGCCATTCAACCGACTGACCGTGGACACACCCGGGGCCGTCAGTTGGCGATGCCCAGGCGTGAGGACTGCCACAGTGGAACCCGACACCAGACGTCACCAGTTCGTGCAGCAGACCCGACTTCCGTTTCCAAGGACAGCCTCGGTCCGCGAATCGTAGAGTCCAGGCATGACCCGTACCAGAGCCGCCTGCGTTGCGGTCGTTGCGATGATCGTGACGATGTTTGCTCCAGCCCCGGTACAGGCCGGCGCGGTCGGCCCCTATTGGGGGATGAAATCCGCGGCAGTGGCCACGAGGCTGGGTTGCCTCAACTTCGGCGACAACGGAAGTGGCGCGATGCACTACTCGTCGGGGGTCTGCTGGCTCAACGGCCGAAGGGTCAACATCATCACCTTCCGCGGGCCAGCGCAGCAGGGTGAATGGAATGGATTCGCAGTGGCTTCGTTCGGCCCGCGGTTCTTCTGGGCCAACGGCAAGGGAGCGTTGATTGTCGCGCGGAACGGCAATCTTGCCGCAGCTCGAGTTGGAGCGCGCGCCCTCCCCGGAGTAGTGCGGCACGGCTGAACTCGATCCGCCGTTTGGTCTTGCTACCCATCTAGCGGCCGCGGACCGCAAACGCCCGGATCGCATGCGTAGGGTTTCCGGGACACATGTGGCAACTCACCATTGTCAGCGTCTTTTCGCCGCGAGCGGACCGCGCAGGAGATTGATCCATCGCTGACCCACCCGCCGGCTCTGCCGTGGGGGCGATGCGTGCCGCTTTTCCGCGGGGCTTCATTTGCCGCGAGGTACGAGTTCTTCGCGTGGCCCCCGACCATATCCCCACTGATCAGGTGCTGCCCGTCTCGTACCGCGGCCGACCGGTCGTGCGGTAGGTATGGATCGTGAGCCCCTTGGGGGTGGACCGCCAGGCAACCAGTTCGAGCCCTATGTCCGCTCCGGTGGCGGGGAAGAGTCGCCTGCCCTGGCCGACAATCACCGGGGAGATGAGCAGGACGATCTCGTCGACAAGCCGGTGGTCGAGCAGCCAGCACATCAGGGTGCCGCTGCCCCAGACTTGCAGCTCGCCGCCTGGCTCGGCCCTCAGCTCGCGGATGGCGGACTCGACGTCACCGGACAGGACGGTTGTATTCGCCCATTGCGGGGCTCTGAGCGTGGTTGACGCGACGTACTTGTGCCGCGTGTTCAACGCCGCGCCGACGGGGTTCCCCGGATCCATGCCCGCCCCCCAGGAGCCGGCGAAGATCTCGTAGGTGTGCCGACCCAACAGGAACGCGTCGTCGCGCTGAAACGCATCGCTGATGAACGCCGAGGCCTCGTCGTCGAGCAGGGGCGGGCCCCAGCCGAAGCGCTCGAATCCGTCGCTGCCATCCTCTTCCGGCCGACCGTCTTCGCGCCGGGTCCCGACCTCGATCCGTCGATGCCCTTGGGTCACTCCGTCGAGGGAGACATTGGTGATGGTCATCAGCTTCATGGTCGCAACTCCCTTTCGTACTCGGTCGTCGTTCGGTAGATCGGTCTTCGGCGCCGATCTCAGTCACCGGGCCGGGTGTGCATTGGATCGACTCAGACGTGCAGGTAGGGGCGGTAGATGAGCTCCTGGGTTCTGTCGTCGAGCGTCCGGCTCTCGATCAGCTCGAGGTCGAAGTCGGCCGCGCCTTGGAAGATCGGGTCCAGTCCGGTCTGACCTGTGATCACAGGGAAGATCGTCACCTGAACACGGTCGACCAGACCGGCGGCCATCAGCGCCCGGTTCAAGGACAGGCTGCCGTGCGAGCGCAACGGCACCTCGGACTCCTCCTTGAGCCGAGCGACGACATCGACGGCGTCGCCGCTCGCGACGGTCGCGTCCGGCCAGTCGAGGGGTCCTTCCAGGGTCCTCGACACCACCGTCGCCGGCAGGTTCCTCATCCGCGTGACCCACGGGTCACGCACATCGGACTCCTCGGAACTCGTGGCCAACATCTGGGCGAACGCCCGATACGTGTTGGCGCCAAAGACCATCCGCTGCTGCTGGTCGAACAAGACCAGTCGATGCTCGAGCAGCTCCGGTCCCTGCTTGCCCCAGTAACCGGACCAGTTGCCGCTGGCGGCGCCGTAGCCGTCGAGGCTCGAAAAGACATCGAAGGTGTAGATAGCGGTCATCATGCGCTCCCACGTGCGTTCGGCCCGCCCCTCGTGAGCGAACCTCTCAGCATGGCTACGAACACCCTCGCCCCCATACGACATCGCCTCCCCGAATTCAGCGAGGAGCTTCTGGTATCCCGTCCGAGCGGTCCAACCGCGACCGACGGTGCGTCACACCGCCGCCTGTCGGCAGTGACCGATGTGCCCCAACATGCCGATGTGGCGCTCATCGGTGCGCTGAGCCGAGCGAGACGCGGCGGGCCACGCCGCTTGCATAACATGTCCATATGGGTATGTAATTCACCATGGCCAGAGCAGCAACAACGAGCGACGCGTTCAACGCCGTGGCTGAGCCGCGCCGCCGCCAGATCCTTGAGCTCCTCGCGGAGGGCGAGCGTCCGGTTGCCGCCCTCGTCGAACGGCTCGGCGTGGCCCAGCCCCTGGTGTCCAAGCACCTGCGGGTCCTTCGAGAGGTGGGCCTGGTGAACGTGCGGGAGGAGGGTCGACGGCGCCTGTACAGGATGGATGGGCGACCGCTCCAGGACATCTACGTGTGGGTCAGCAGGTACCAAGCCGTGTGGGACGAGCGGTTCGACCTGGTCGACACCGTTCTCGGCGAGCTCAAGGCTCGAGAAGGAGAGTGATCCAGATGGTCCCCGCGAGCAAGGGCAGCGCCGTCGTGACGCTGCCGACTGACACCCAGATTCTGATCACCCGGGAATTCAACGCACCCGCGCCCCTGGTCTTTCGAGTCTTCACCGAGCCGGAGCTCATCCAGCGCTGGTGGGCCGGCCGGCACGGCACCGTCACCAGCGTCGAGGTCGACCTGAGGGTCGGCGGTTCGTGGCGCTACGTGATGGAGGCGAACGGGGGCTTCGAGGTCGCCTTCCACGGGGAGTACCACGAGGTCGTACCCGACCAGCGCCTCGTCAACACAGAGATCTTCGAGGGCGTGCCCGAGACCGACGCACCCCCAGCGCTGTGCACGTACACGTTCACCGAGCACGACGACACCACGACGCTCACCATGCTCACCGAGGTGCCCGACAAGGCGACCCGCGACGCGATCATCGACTCCGGCATGGAGTCCGGAATGCAGGATGGCTACGACATCGCCGAGGAGATCGCCGTCGAACTGGCCGGCTGAAGCCAGCCCGACAGGCATTACAGGAACCCGAGCCGAGCGCCCACAACTGCGGCGTTCCGCTCGGTCCTGCCGAGATCACGTCGTTGCCGCCGAGCGCGGGTGATCCTTGCGGCTTGTCACCTCGTCATCGCTTGCCGCGACCTACCCTTGAGCCGTGGCCAGACAACGGTGGCTCGAGATCGCGGCCATCTTCGCTGCCCTAGGTGGAGCATTATGGCTCGTCAAGCTGGGCTTCGTCGCCGCAGCCAGCGGGGGCGAGAACGCCGCGATCGCCACCTGCTACCTGGGCGGGTGGGCGTTCATGTGTGTCGGATCCACGTGGGCGGGAACTCGACTGGCGCTGCATCGCCCAGTCGTGGTTCTGGCAATCCTCGTGCTTCTCTCGCCGCTCCTGGTCTTCGTCTCCTACACGCTGATCGACGCTCTTGCCCAGCCCAGTTTGGGCCAGCTCGGTCCCGCGTGGTTCGAAGCGGAGGCCGGGATCATCGTGACGGGGCTGATTTGGCTCCTCTTGGGCCTCGCGGCGCTCCGCTGGAGCCGACTCGGGCGCAGTCGAGTTGGGCAGACCTGATGGCAAGCCGAAGTCAAGAGCGCTCGCCAATGGACGGACCTTCCGCCGAGCGCGCGATCTTGCCGATGTGCGGGCGTGGATCGGTGAGGCGGTCGCCCCGGCTTCACCTGATCCTCACCCGGCCAACTTTGAAAACCAGTTGAAGAATGCTCCTGTGGCGATGACCCCGAGTACCACGGCGACGAGCCATACGCCAGCCATGTCCAGACCTCATCGACCTCCGCCGGCGACAACTTCAACGGCGTCGCCACCACGACCACTCCCATCGACATTCAGGAAGTGTTGCGATGACTCACTGAGAGCGCCCGATGACAGGTCGGGCTTCGTCACATCGGCGTCGCCGGAGAGGTCCGGCACGGCAGCGGCGTTCATGGACTCGACGAGACGACGCTCGGCGGCGTGCTTGGCCGGACCGACCTGGCGCGGGCCTTCTTCTCTCGCTCGACGGCGAGGCTCTGCTTGCCCTGCACGGCGGCGAGAAGGTCGACCTCGGGGACGCCCTTGACGAAGGAACCTAGGCGGGGTGCCGGCGATCCCCAGCCGTCTTGTCGTCGGCCCTACTTGGTCGTGGCGCCGTTGTAGTGGTTGAGGATCTGGCTCGGTCTCAGGGCGGTGTCGGTGAAGGTGACCGACAACATCGCCGTGCCGCTGGCCGGAGACACCGTGAAGGACGCCGTGGGTGCCGGGGCAGGAGTTGTCGACGCTGCCAGGGGGACGTATTTGAGGTTGGCTGTGGTGCCGCCGCTGTTGGATTCGTCGTGGACCACCAGCGCCCCGTGCGGGAACCCGGGACCCAGCGATGCCCCCGTCACGGCGAGTCCGTCGGTGACGGACACTGAGTCGATGGACCCGTTCGACGGCACCGAGAACGAGCGGATGTGCGCGTACGTGACCCGGTCGTAGACCACGATCTTGCTGCTGCCTTGGCTGGATGCATACAGGTACCCGGTCTTGTCGGGGCCGTAGGCGATGTCGAGTCCCTCGACGTCGGCGGTGAGCCTGCCCGCGCCGACCTTGTCGACCGAGGTGCGGGTCGTTCCTCCACCGGGTTCGGCGTTGTACCGCCAGATGCCGACGTCCTCCTCACCGAAGTAGGCGTAGCCCAGGCCGTCGTCGGCGACGCAGCCTTCGGTTTGCCCACCTACGTCAAACGACCTGACCCTCGTCGCTGTGACCTCGCCGCCCGTGCTGCCCAGCTCGTATTGGTCGACCCTGCCGTCTGTGGCGGTGACGAACGAGTAGAACTTCCCGGTCGCGGGGGAAACGTAGAGGCAGAAGCCGTAGTTGCTGGATTGGGTGTAGAGGGTGCCCAGGCTCTTGGTGCTGCTCAACAGCCGGGTGGTTGGGTCGAGGACCCAGAACTCCTGGGAGGAGTTGCTGCGGTTGTTCGCACCAACCAGCACCACCGATGTGCCGCCGAGGCTGAACCCGGCGCGGAGGTCGACGTTGCCGATCTTGCCGTCCTCGCGGAACTGGAGCAGCGCCCCGGTCATGTCGAACACGCCGATCCCGCCGCCACTGTCGGCCTTGTTGTCGCCGATGACGACGCTGAGGGACGGGTCGGTGGCATTTGCGTAGATGGCGGAGTCGTCGGAGATGTCACCTGACCCGGACGGCCATGAGGCGGTTTCCACGGTGGGGAGGGCGGGGTCGGGTGGCAACAACGAACCGGTGGGTGCCGGAGGTGGTTGCGGCTCCTGCACCGTGACCGCGGCAGTTCGGGTGGCGGTGTCGAAGCCCGTCGCATTCGTGGCCCGCAACGACACCGTGTAGGTGCCGGCGGCGGTATAGGTGTGCGACGGGTTCTGCGCCGTCGACGTGGTGCCGTCACCGAAGTCCCACGACCAGCTCGTCGGGCTGCCGGTCGAGGTGTCGGTGAAGGTGACCGACAACGGCGCCGTGCCGCTGGCCGGAGACACCGTGAAGGACGCCGTGGGTGCCGGGGCCGGAGGCGGCTCCTGGACCGTGACCGCGGCAGTTCGGGTGGCGGTGTCGAAGCCCGTCGCATTCGTGGCCCGCAACGACACCGTGTAGGTGCCGGCGGCGGTATAGGTGTGCGACGGGTTCTGCGCCGTCGACGTGGTGCCGTCACCGAAGTCCCACAACCAGCTCGTCGGGCTGCCGGTCGAGGTGTCGGTGAAGGTGACCGACAACGGCGCCGTGCCGCTGGCCGGAGACACCGTGAAGGACGCCGTGGGTGCCGGGGCCGGAGGCGGCTCCTGGACCGTGACCGCGGCAGTTCGGGTGGCGGTGTCGAAGCCCGTCGCATTCGTGGCCCGCAACGACACCGTGTAGGTGCCGGCGGCGGTATAGGTGTGCGACGGGTTCGGCGCCGTCGACGTGGTGCCGTCACCGAAGTCCCACAACCAGCTCGTCGGGCTGCCGGTCGAGGTGTCGGTGAAGGTGACCGACAACGGCGCCGTGCCGCTGGCCGGAGACACCGTGAAGGACGCCGTGGGCGCCGGGGCCGGTGTCGTCCCCGCTGCCGGCCGCAACGCTGTCAGCCAGCCAGCCAGCGCGCGCGCCGAGCTCACCGTCCAGGTCTGCCCGCCGGTTGCTCCTGCGTCCTGTTGCGGACGATAGGCGTGCTCCGAGGCCTCGCCACTCGTCCGCTCCCACGCTTCCGTCCACCCCGCGGGTTGGGTCGTGGTGAACGTGCCGGCGTTGGCGCCCACGGCGCCGATGAGCATCGTCCCACCGGTCGTCGTCGTGATACTCGGGACCGTGATCGTGGTCCTGGCCGTGCTGCTGCTCGCCACGGACACCGACGTGTCGATGGGGCGTTCCACGTCGACACCCATGTAACGCGCCATGCCCCCACTCCAGACCTGGCGCGACGAGAGGGTCCAAGTCCAGCCGGTGCGCTGAGCGTCGCTGGCCGTCACCACGTGGTAGAACGCAAACACCGTGCTGGCGTTGCCGGCCCGCAACTTGCCCGGCAGCAGCGAGGTCCATCCCGCCGGGGTTGTGCTGAGGTTCGGCGTGTTGTCGGCAGTGAGGCTCGCCACCAGGACATCGCCCGCTACGGTTTCCACCGGCTTGGTCAGCGTCACCGAACGCGTCGCCGTGGTCTCAGCGACCGACGTCGCACCTCCGTAGCTCACGACTCCCGCGGCCATTGCCTGCTGGGTCGGCGACATCCCGACCCAAGCCAGGGCAAGCATCAGGGCGATCGCCAACCCTGGGGGCCAACCGACTCTCGATCGTGGACGTCGGATGTGGCTAGCTGAGCCAGCCATGAGGTTCCTCCGGGGGGCGCGGTGGACCTCGGGGTCCTGCATGGGCAACGAGGGGACGAGCGCCGGTACCCGAGGCAGGGCGCCCCTGCAGCACTGATCCGTCTTGCCGACACTCCAAGTTAGATCGGCACGATCGAGCGCCGCATCCCCAAAATGGGAACCAGGTTCCTGCGATGACTCGGACCACGTTCCATGCCAGCGCAGCGACCTGTGAGCACGTCCAGAAGCGCATTCTCATGCCGGGTTCCGCTCGCTCCTGCCGATGAGCGGGCGCACGTGCTGGCAGTGCTCGAGGCCGACGAACGTGGCGTTTGGAGGAACTTTGGCACGCACCGGCTGACGCCGGGCGCAAGTGCACTGGGCTCGCGGCCTGATCGGTCTTCCACCGATATCCCACTAACGCCGCTACCCTCAGCGGGCCAGTCCAACCATGGGGGAAGATCGTCTTGAATCGCACGCGTGCCCTGCACCGGCCCGTAATCGCCGTGCTGATGGCGGTGGCAAGCAGCGGAGCCGTCGTCGGTGCGCCCGCGCACGCCGACACCCCCACGTGCGACGGCAAGCCCGCAACCATCGTGGGCCCCGGACCCGGCAACGTCACCCATGGCACATCGGGCGATGACGTGATCGTGACCGTGGCAGAGGGAGCCAACAACTCCCCCACCGGCGCCATCTATACCTACGAGGGCGACGACACCGTGTGCATCGTCCCCGGTATCGGCCCAATCCCCCAATGGAACTCCCCAGTCATGTTCACCATCCTCACCGGGCCCGGCAACGACAAGGTCTTCAACCAGGAGCCCCGACCGACCAACAACCTGTCCGTCGTCCTCGGGCTCGGGTCCGACACCTACGTCGGTAACGACCGCGCCAGCGAGACCGTCTACGCCGGGGAGAACGTCCAGAATGAGTCGCTCGGACCCGACGACGCGAAGGACTTCATCTCCACCGCAGGCGGCATGGATTGGATCTACAGCGGCTCACCAGAACCGGGCAGCGTGAATGAGGACGTCCTCTCCACCGGCCTCGGCAGCGACCTCATCACCCACGCCGGAACAGGGACCACGATCGACAACGGCGTCGAAGCCGAAAAGGGCGACCGCCTCAACCTCGTCGCGGGCGGATGGAACCAGCATCCCGTCACCATCGACAACCGCACCCGGACTGCGACCGCGGACACCGGCGTGTTCCTCCGCTGGAACAACGTGCGCCTCTTCGAAGTCCGAGGCGACTCCCCGCTGCGCTTCGTCGGCTCCGACACTCTCGAAGGCCTGTACGTGAGGTCCTCCCTCCCCTTGAACGGGCGCATCAACGTCCCCGTCGACGCGTCCATGAACGGCGGCAACGACTACTTCTGGTTCTACAACGGCATCGCCCCAGGGCGGGTGGACGGCGGGGA
Organism: Nocardioides gansuensis; assembly: GCF_003076135.1. Taxonomy (GTDB): domain Bacteria; phylum Actinomycetota; class Actinomycetes; order Propionibacteriales; family Nocardioidaceae; genus Nocardioides; species Nocardioides gansuensis. The sequence continues at coordinate 11,344 of NZ_QDGZ01000010.1, forward strand.
GGGCACCGACTGGCTGACGCCCGAGGACCGCGACGACTGCACCGACATCACCTCAACCCTCAACGCCACGATGACATGCACCGTGGAAACCGCCGGGTCCACCGTCACCGACAACGTCGCACTGGCCGGGTGGGAACGCTATGCAACCTTCCACGCGCAACGGAACGCCACCGTCACCGGCACCACCGGACCCGACGAGATCTTCATCTACGCCTCCAACATCACCGCCCGAGGCCTCAGTGGCAAGGACACCATCGCGGCGGGCCAGGACCACACCCGCGCGGTCCTGCGCGGCGACCAAGGCGCAGACCGGCTCTACGGCGGCGACGGTAAGGACACCCTGCTCGGTGGACGCGGTGCAGACAGGATTCACGGACGTGAGGGCCGCGACCGCATCCTCGGCGGGAAGGGCAACGACACCGCCAAGGGCAACGCCGGGAACGACTACTGCATCGCCGAAGTGCGCCGCTCCTGTGAGAAGCCCTGACTCGCCACATGCGGTGCCGTGCCCATCTCCCTCTTCCCTCGATGGGCTGGACGCGCTGATCTGCCGCGATATGTGCGTCTTCTCGCCGTGCCGGGGTACCGCCCAAGTGCGTGCTCGTCGGGTTTTTCCTTCGGGTGAGACACGCTCACGCCCGTGGGTGCGAGCCATCCCCAACTCTCATGCCGCTCATGGTGCGCACTCGTGCCGATGAGCGATTTGCCGACCGCTTGTCGTAGCAGTGAGTTGCGACAACGCGGTTAGCTGCACGCCATGATGGTCGCTGCTGGCGTCACGATCCGCGCAACAGTCGCCGACGACGCCGAGGCATTGGCCCGACTCCAGGTCGACGTTTGGGAGGAGGCCTACGCAAACCTAATGCCAGCGACGGTGTTCGATGAGCGGCGGGCCACGATCGCGGAACGGATCGACCGCTGGCGCCGGATACTTGCCGAGGCGCCATCGCGCACAACCGTTGCGGAGTTCTCAGCCGGGCTCATTGGATTTGCCAGCGTTGGCCCGCCCCGGGCCGGCGACGTCAATGTCGACGAGGAGCTGTGGCCGCTGTATGTGCGGGCCTCGTGGTCGGGCAAGCGGTTGGGGCACGGACTGCTGATGGCGGCCCTGGCTGACCACCCCGCCTACCTCTGGGTGCTCCGGGGAAATGATCGGGCGATCGCTTTCTATCGGAAGCATGGTTTCGCCGAAGATGGCGTGACGCGAACGGATGAGTACGGCACCGAACTGCGCATGGTCAGGCACTCCTGAACTCGGCCATGCGGGCGATAGAGTGCCCGCTCTTGCCGGGGGCGCGCGCATGGTGAACAAGGCGAAGTCATGTCAGGGTGACAGTCGTGGATGCCGTCTGGGAGGTCATCGAACGCGCGGAAGCGCGCGCCACGGCGCTGGCCAACGCCGATGCTGGGCAGCTCGGACGGCTGTTGCATGAGGACTTTCGCTGGACAACCCACATCGGCCAGACGTTCAACCGCGAGGAGTACATCCGCCGAAACACGGAAGGGCAGACGGTCTGGCGGTCGCAGGAGCTGAGCGGTGCCAATGTCGCAATCGTGGCTGACACCGCCGTTCTGGTCGGCGAGGTCACCGATGTTGTGCTTCGTGTCGGAAGCCCTGAGACGTTCCGCATGCCGATAACTCAGGTGTGGGTTCGTCAGGACGATGAATGGAAGTGCCTCGCCGGCCATGCGGGGCCACGCCTGACCTGACGTCCGCCCGCTCATGCCGCGATCCGCTCGCCAGGCCGGCCGGAGACGGCCCGGCACGAAGGACACTTAGATCTGCTACGCGAGCAGCTCGATGGCTCCAGGGGCTTTTTGACGCCCAGAACGATGAATTGCCGGCGTCATCCTCAGCGCGCACTTGGACGGCCGCCGGGTGAGGAGGCCGATCCGTCAATGTTCCCCTGGTAGACCTCGCCAATATCTATTGCAGTGCTGTTGAGGTGCACCTGAACATGTCAAGCAGGGCGTTGCTCGCTGGGAAATGTTAGCGTTAACGAACGTTGTCAACAGCGAGGCCGATCCCTCGCGTCGGTCGACCCCAACGGTGCGAGCAGCGCGTCAATCGACAGCAGCTCGTGGGCGGGACCAGGCACCACGTCCCGGACACACACCGCCAGCCGTGCCCGCCAGGAATGGCTCGGCCGAGGACGCGCTCGCACAACCACCATGACGCCGGCCCCGACCGTCGCCCAGGCATCCCCACTCACAAGGAGAACGATCCGTCATGCCGTGGCTTAACAGGAAGTGCCGTCTCCTCAAGGTCGTGACAGCGGCGGCATGCATGGTCGTCAGCTCGGTCACTGCTCTCACCTCGAGCCCCCCGGCTCATGCCGCCGGGGCGACCACACTGGGTGCGGCAGCGGCCGGCAGCGGACGCTACTTCGGCACGGCAGTGTCCTTGAGCAAGCTCGGCGACTCGACGTACTCCACCATTCTCGACCGTGAATTCAACATGATCACCGCCGAGAACGAGATGAAGTGGGACACCATCGAACCCTCCCGAGGGTCGTTCAACTTCGCCCCCGCCGACTCGATTGTCAGCCACGCCTCCGCGCACGGTCAGCGAATGCGGGGCCACACCCTGGTCTGGCACTCCCAACTGCCCAGCTGGGTCAGTTCCATCACCGACGCCGACACCCTGCGCAGTGTGATGAACAACCACATCACCACCGCCATGACTCACTACAAGGGCAAGATCTACGCCTGGGACGTGGTCAACGAGGCCTTCGCCGACGGCAGCACGCAGCTCCGCAGCTCGGTGTTCGAGAACGTGCTGGGCAACGGCTTCGTCGAGGAGGCCTTCCGCACCGCCCGGAACGCCGATCCCTCGGCGACGCTCTGCTACAACGACTACAACATCGAGAACTGGTTCGACGCAAAGACCCAGGGTGTCTACAGCATGGTCAAGGACTTCAAGTCCCGCGGCGTACCCATCGACTGCGTCGGCTTCCAAAGCCACTTCGGCACCAGCGGCCCGCCGGCCAGCTTCCAGACCACCCTGTCCAACTTCGCCGCGCTCGGCGTGGACGTGCAGATCACCGAACTCGACATCGCGGAGGCGTCCACCACCGCTTACACCGACACCGTCCGAGCCTGCCTCAACGTCGCTCGCTGCACGGGCATCACGGTGTGGGGCATCCGCGACAGCGACTCGTGGCGCACCGGTGAGAATCCGCTGCTGTTCGACAACAGCGGCAACAAGAAGCCCGCCTACGGCGCGGTACTCACCGCCCTGGGCGGCAGGAGCAAGTCGCGCGGTGTTGCCAACGGCTCTCGAATTGTTCAATGAGGGCGAACACGCCAGCCGCCGTGCTCGTCACACAGATGCACAGATGCACAGTTGCATGGCCAGGCCGGGTGATGTGTCACCTGGAGTGGGCAAGCGGCGTGATGCTCTGCGCCCGCGCTGATCAGTTTGGAAAGCCCGCATCTGCCGCGAGTCGTGCGTCGCAATAGTGCGTCCTAGCGGCGCCAGTGACGCCGGAGCCGACGACCACGCGCCCGTCGCAAGCGCACTCTTCTGCCGCGAATCGCGCGTGGTGACCTGCCTCGTTCGACCCAGCGCGCAGTGCTCGTCGCAGCTAAGCGGCTCAGTCTTCGTCGGCGCCTTCTGCAGGATCCATGGAATGTGCCCGGATCTCGGTTTCGTCGAACTCGGGATCGCCCTCGGCGGGTGCTTCGCTGTGGACGCGGTCTTCCTGGACGTGGTCTTTGTCGCCGTGGTTGCCTGAGATCGCTGACATGTGTGAATCGCCTCGATTCTCGCTGGATCTCTCATGTCCCTGAATCCAGGGTAGGACGGCGCCGGGCAGCCGACCACGGGCGAAGGCGCCGTTCGCGCGATGACCGTTTAGGAGTCACGTCCTGCCCTCCCCATTGGGTCAACGATCTCCAACTCCTCGGTCCTTTCGCCCACGCACTCACATGCCGCTGATCAGATGGCGGCATAGCGTCCGCGCGTGCCGCTGATGCCGTCAGGGGCCAAGGACGCAGAACTCGTTGCCTTCAGGATCGGCCAACACGACCCAGGGTCGATCCCCCTGGCCGATGTCCACCCGCCGTGCGCCATGAGCGACCAGCCGAGCCACCTCGGCGTCCTGGTCATCAGGCCGGAAGTCGAGGTGCAGTCGGCTCTTGGCCTTCTTGCCCTCCTCGAGCCGGACGAAATCCAACCCCGGCGTGCGATCCGGCTCCGGGCGGATCTCGAACTCGTCAGCAGAGGAGTGGACGACAACCCAGCCAAGGGCGTCGGCCCACCACTGCCCCAAGGTCACTGGATTCAACGAGTGGACAATTACCTGTTCCCATTCCAAAGCCACCGGGCGAACTTAGACCTGCCAGGGCTTCAGGAACAGGCATTTTCATTGCGCGAAGCCGCTCGTCCTGGACGACGTCACTTCGCCGCCGATGTGCCGCCACCCGAACGCACGGATCTGCCGCAGACAGCGTCAGGGGTTACCTCGCGCCGCGCCGCGGCGGTCACTGGGTCGCGGCACCGAGCGCTGAGAGAGCGGAGATGAGGAGGAGGGCCATCACGACCTTGTCGTAGCGAGAGGCAGTGAAGCGACGGAAGAGATGTGTGCCCGCGACCTGACCTGCAAGTGCCGCGACGATCAACCATGGCCACGCCGGGTAGACCTCCCAGACACCCGCGGCGGCCAGGGCGATCACGCTGAGGGGAAGACGGGCCAGCGACAAGGCAACCAGAGTGTCGCGCATGACAGGTGGCGTGAGGTTTCTGTGGGTCAGGTAGAGCACCGTGGGCGGGCCGCCCAGTGAGTCGAGGTGCTCAGGGCACCCGAAGCGAAACCAGCCCCTGCGGCCCAGGTATTCGGCACGGCTTCTTTGCTCGGCTCAGCTCGCACCCGGATCGCGACTGCCGCGATGACCACGAGTGCCACCAGCACCTGGAGCCATCGGGCAGGAAGTTGGACGAGCAACACTGCCCCGGCGGCCATTCCCGGAACAGACCACAGGGCAAGCCGCCGCACTTCTGCGGAGACAGGCCGGGGCAGCTGCCTCCGAATGGCCAGGATCGCCAAGTCGCAGGCAGTCCCGGTGATAAGCACGGTCGAAATGGCGAACGGGCCGCCTAGGACGGCCATGAGGATCGGGGCGCTCAGCAACGCGTAGCCGAATCCGGAGACCGACTGCATCGTCGCACTCACCAAGATGAGCACCCACAGTGCCACGAGCACTCCGTCAACTGGGGCGCTCCACTCACCGCGTCGGACTCCCGGGGCCGAGGAGTGCCGCTGCCATGGCAGCACGGTAACAGCGGAGGCTGGTGCATCGAGCACGCCCGGACCTGCCTCGATCCGCGCAGGGGTGCGGGATAGAGGACGTTCACCCAGCTGGCCATGGGACTCGATCGCGTTGCCCTTTGAGTCGATAACGACGCGACCGCCTCCCATCTGATTCACGGGCGGGGGTGCCATCAGCGCCCCTCGTGCGGTATCTTGTCGACAGTTGACACTTAACTGAGGAGAACTTCATGCGTCCGTACGTGCATGTACCTGCGGCCAAGATCCTGGGAGAACTCGAGCCCAACGGACACCGACCCGGCTTCGACTCGGGCGATCCCAAGACGGCGATCCTGCGGTTCGACACCGAGGTCAAGACGGGCGTCTGGGAGTGCCAGCCCGGCGGCTGGCAGGCGACTCGCGAGGACACCGAGGTGTGCTACATCGTGAGCGGCCGCGCGACCATCACCGACGGTGAGACCGGCACGAGCTACGAGATCTCCGCCGGCGACGTCATCGTGCAGCCCAAGGGATGGTCGGGCCGCTGGGAAGTGACCGAGACGATTCGCAAGGTCTACTGCCACGGCTTCGACTGAGCGCCGTCTCACTCGACACGCCACCACGTGCGGGCCGCCCCTCAGCGAGGGGCGGCCCGAGGGCAATTCCGGCACCGGTGACCTTCGATCTGTAGGGTCTCGCGGCATGGCCATCGTGCACTCCTCTTCGACGATCCGGCCGACCAAGCCCGAGCTGCTAGAGGCGGTGCTCGGCGGGCCGGTCGAGGTGCTCGGCAGCTACCGGTTTGACGACCCCGCGGGCGAGGTCGGCGTCGAGGCGTTCGTGGTACGACGCGGCGCGCAGCTGCAGCACGTGGTCTTCACCTACCGCGGCGCGCCACTCGAGGTGGGCGACGCGCGGCTGGTGAGCACGATGGAGCACTCCGAACTGGGTCAGCGTTGGGTGTACGACGGCACCACCGACCCGGTCGCGGTCGATTGCTTCCGCCGGGCGGTCCTGGGTGAGCAGGACCAGGCGATCCTCGAGCTGTGGGAGGACGGCCGGATGGTCGGCACCCGGGAGCCGACAGTGCGGCTGATCGTCAGGGCCGGGGCAACGGCGGACGGCGCGACCGTGCGGATCGTCCGCAACCTGGGCGACGCAGCTACTGGTCCGGCGCTCGTGGCGAGCTGGACTGGAGGCGAGGCGGTCGTCGCCGGGCTCAGCGACTGACCAGGGCGCGGGTGATCTCCCCGGCCGGGACGCTGCGCGCCCGGGCGTGGCCGGTCCCCGACCACAGGTGCGCCACCTGCGGATCGCCAGCAGCCACCGCCGCGGCCCGGAGCGGCGCCGTGACGTGGTGGACGTGCGGATAACCGGCAGGCGCGTCCTGGTGGTCGGCCATGAACCGGTTGGCCAGGCCGCGGGCCCACCGGCCGGTGTAGGCGCGGGTCACTGCCGTCTCCCGGAACGCCGGGTCGGCCAGCGCCGCGCGGTGGACCGGGTTGGTGCCCGCCTCCTCGGCTAGGAGGTACGCCGTGCCGACCTGGGCCGCGACCGCGCCGTGCTCGAGCACGGCGGCCACGTCAGCCGCGGTGGCCACGCCGCCTCCCGCCACCACGGGCACGTCGACGGCACGGTGGACTGCGGAGAGGAGGTCCAGCAACGGGATGGAGTCGGGCTCGGCTGCCTGGTCCCACGTCCCGCGGTGCCCGCCGGCCTCGGGACCCTGGACTGCGAGTGAGGCGGCCCCGCGCGCCGCGGCCTCGCGTGCCTCCGCCACCGTCGTCACGGTGACAGTGGTGTGGATGCCGCGCTCCGCCATCCGTCGCAGGAGCTCGGGAGTGGGACAGCCGAACGTGAACGACACGACGTCCGGCCTGGTGTCCAGGACCAGCTCGACCTTGGCCTGCCACTCGTCGTCGTCCCAGCGCGGCGCTCCGAGCTCGGCTCCGAGGCTGGCAGCCTCCGGCTCCAGGGACCTGCGGTAGGCGTGGACGGCGTCGAGGTCCGGCTCGAAGTGCGAGACCAGGAAGAGGTTCACCCCGTACGGCGAGGACGTGGCTGCGCGCACGGCCTCGATCCCGCTGGCCACCTGCTCGGCCGTCTTGTAGCCGGCCGCGAGGAAGCCAAGGCCACCGGCGTCCGACACCGCGGCGGCGAGCTGTGGCGTGGAGGGGCCACCGGCCATGGGGGCACCCACGACGGGAGTCTGGAGATCGCGCAGGTCCAGCACGGCGTCCACGCTAGCGGTCAGCACAGCTGGCCTTGACTTTTCAGGCCCCCATGAACTTCACGAGCGCCGCCCGGTGGCCGTCCTGGATCGGCGCCGGGCGCATCGACGCCGGGTCCACGTTGACGATCACCACCTCGGCGCGGGAGAGCACCGCGTCGCCGTCGCAGATGGCCGACTCCAGCGCGACCGAGCTGGACCCGACGTGGGTGACCCACGTCCAGCAGTCGTAGGGCTGCTCCCGGAACAGGATCGGCAGGCGGTAGTCGACGTTCGTCTGGGCGACGACGACTTCGAGGCGCCGTTCGTCGTCCGCGGCCTGGCCGGCGTCGCGGAGCATGGAGACGCGGCCCTCCTGGAGGTATTCGAAGTACTTCACGTTGTTGACGTGGCGATAGACGTCCACGTCGGAGAAGCGCACGTGCACCGGATAGTGGGACGCGCCCTCGCGGCGTACCTCCTGGGAGCGGGACGTGCGCACCGGCTCCGCGTCCTCCAGGAACCGGACCAGCGCCTCCTGCTCCTCGGGGCGCAGGCGTCGCGGCCGCTCGGTGGCGAAGACGTACGGCGTGAGGACGGTGCTGGCGCGCAGGTAGACCTGGCGCCCGTCCTCCGTCTCGTCGAAGACCTCGTAGGCCAGCGTGAAGCTCGCGGCACGGATCTCCGTCACCCAGCACTCGATGCTGACCGGCCGGAACCGGAAGGTGAGCGACGAGCGGTAGGACACCTCGTGCCGCACCACCACGACACCCTCGGCGAGGTCATCCGCGCGGGAGTCCGGCGCGTGGGTCCGCAGCATGTCGACCCGCGCCTCCTGGAGGTAGTCGACGTAGACCACGTTGCTCACGTGGCCGAGCAGGTCGAGATCGGCCCACCGCATGGGGCACTGGTAGAGGTGACGCACGCCTCGATGCTCCCAGACACTGGCCGGGGTGGCGACAGCACGGTCTAGTCTGGCCGGGCACCGCATCCGCATCGAAGAACCGGAGTCCTGATGCCCGAGGCCGTCATCGTTTCCGCTGCGCGTACGCCGATCGGCCGCGCATTCAAGGGGTCGCTCAAGGACATGCGACCCGACGACCTCACGGCGATCGCCGTGCAGGCCGCGTTCGACAAGATCCCCGAGCTGGACCCCACCACGATCGACGACCTGCACCTGGGCTGTGGCCTGCCGGGCGGCGAGGCCGGCTTCAACATGGCGAAGATCGTCAACAGCCTGCTCGGCCTCGACTCCGTGCCCGGCACCACCGTGACTCGCTACTGCGCGTCCTCCGTCCAGACCACGCGGATGGCGTTGCACGCGATCAGGGCCGGCGAGGGTGACATCTTCGTCTCCGCCGGGGTGGAGACGGTCTCCCGCTTCGGCGCAGGCAGCTCCGACATCCGCGGCTGCGAGAACCCGAAGTTCGCCGACGCCCGAGCCCGCACGGAGAAGGCGGCGCAGGGCGGTGTCGACTGGCACGATCCGCGCGAGGACGGCCTGCTGCCCGACGCCTACATTGCGATGGGCCAGACCGCCGAGAACGTCGCCCGTCTGCGCGGCCTCGACCGCAAGGAGCTCGACGAGTTCGGCGTCCGGTCCCAGAACCTCGCCGAGAAGGCGATCAACGACGGCTTCTGGGCCCGCGAGATCACCCCGGTCACCACACCCGACGACACCCTCGTCTCCACCGACGACGGCCCGCGCGCCGGCGTGACCTACGAGGCGATCTCCCAGCTGCAGCCGGTGTTCCGGCCCGACGGCGTGGTGACCGCCGGCAACTGCTGCCCGCTCAACGACGGCGCCGCGGCGGTCGTCATCATGAGCGACACCAAGGCCGCCGAGCTGGGCCTCCGGCCGCTCGCGCGCATCGTCTCCACCGGCGTCTCGGGCCTCTCCCCCGAGATCATGGGCATGGGCCCGGTCGAGGCGACCAGGCGGGCGCTCGCCCACGCCGGCATGAGCATCGGCGACATCGACCTCGTCGAGATCAACGAGGCGTTCGCCGCCCAGGTCGTGCCCTCCTACCAGGACCTCGGCATCGACCTCGACCGCCTCAACGTCAACGGCGGTGCGATAGCGGTGGGGCACCCGTTCGGCATGACCGGCGCCCGCCTGCAGAACACCATGCTCAACTCGCTCGACTGGCACGACAAGACCACCGGCCTGATCACCATGTGCGTCGGTGGCGGCCAGGGCATGGCCCTCGTCCTGGAGCGCCTCGCGTGACCCGCCGCTCCGCGTTCTCGCCCGCCACCGGAAACTCGCCGAGTAGGCTCCCACCCATGCAGGAGATCCGCCCCGTGCCCCACGAGCCGAGGTGGCTCGACCAGGACCAGCAGCGCTCGTGGCGCGCGCTGCTCATGGGGATGACCCTGCTCATGGACCGGCTGGACGACGAGCTCCGCGAGAGCTTCGGCATCTCCCTGACGGAGTACGAGATCCTGGTCCGCCTCTCCGAGCGCCCCAACCGCTCCCTGCGGATGGCCCAGCTCGCCGACGCGCTGGCCCACTCCCGCAGCCGCGTGACCCACACGGTCGACCGCATGGAGCGCGCCGGCCACCTCGTACGCACGCAGACGCCCGACGACGGCCGCGGAGTGGTCGCCTCCCTCACCGACGCGGGCTACGCCCTCCTGGTGAAGGCGGCCCCCGTCCACGTCGAGGGCGTACGCCGGCACCTCGTCGACCTCGCGTCACCGGAGGACTTCGCGGCGCTGGGCCGGGTCATGAACGCGGTGGCTGACCAGCTGGTGCCGGGCCACCCGGAGGCCGAGATCCGCTGAGCAGACCCCGGCCCCGGGTCATGCTCAGTCGCGGGTGAGGCGGCGGTGCGTCACGCGGTGCGGGCGCGCCGCCTCCACGCCGAGGCGCTCGACCTTGTTCTCCTCGTAGGCGGCGAAGTTGCCCTCGAACCAGAACCAGTTGGCCGGGTCCTCCTCGTCGCCCTCCCACGCCAGGATGTGGGTGGCGACGCGGTCGAGGAACCACCGGTCGTGCGAGGTGACCACGGCGCAGCCGGGGAAGTCGAGCAGCGCGTCCTCCAGTGACGACAGGGTCTCGACGTCGAGGTCGTTGGTGGGCTCGTCGAGGAGCAGCAGGTTGCCGCCCATCTTCAGGGTCAGCGCGAGGTTGAGCCGGTTGCGCTCGCCGCCCGACAGGACCCCCGCCTTCTTCTGCTGGTCGGGGCCCTTGAAGCCGAACGACGCAACGTACGCACGGCTGTTCATCTCGAAGTTGGCGACCTTGATGTGGTCGAGCCCGTCGGAGACGACCTCCCAGACGTTCTTGTTGGGGTCGATGCCGCCGCGGCTCTGGTCGACGTAGGAGATCTTCACGGTCTGACCGACGTTGAGCTCACCGGCGTCCGGCTGCTCCTGGTCGGTGATCATCCGGAACAGGGTCGTCTTGCCGACGCCGTTGGGGCCGATGACGCCGACGATGCCCGCGCGGGGCAGCGAGAACGACAGGTCGTGCATGAGCGTGCGGCCCTCGAAGCCCTTGGCCAGGCCCTTGGCCTCGAGCACCACGTCACCGAGACGCGGGCCGGCGGGGATGTTGATCTCCGAGGTGTCGATCTTGCGCATCCGGTCGGCCTCGGCCGCCAGCTCCTCGTAGCGCGCGAGACGTGCCTTGCTCTTGGCCTGCCGCGCCTTGGGGTTGGAGCGGACCCACTCCAGCTCCTTCTCCAGCATCCGGGCGCGCTTGGCGTCCTTCTGTCCCTCGATCTTGAGCCGGTCCTTCTTGGTCTCGAGGTAGGTCGAGTAGTTGCCCTCGTAGGGGTGGGCCTTGCCCCGGTCGAGCTCGAGGATCCACTGGGCGACGTTGTCGAGGAAGTAGCGGTCGTGGGTGACGGCCAGGACGGCGCCGGGGTAGGACGCGAGGTGGCCCTCGAGCCACTGGACCGACTCGGCGTCGAGGTGGTTGGTGGGCTCGTCGAGCAGCAGCAGGTCGGGCTGCTGCAGCAACAGCTTGCACAGCGCCACCCGGCGACGCTCACCACCTGAGAGGTTGTCGACGAGCACGTCCGGCGGCGGGCAGCGCAGGGCGTCCATCGCCTGGTCGAGCCGGCTGTCGAGGTCCCACGCACCCGCGTGGTCGAGGTCGGTCTGCAGGTCGCCCATCTCGGCGAGCAGCTTGTCGAAGTCGGCGTCGGGGTCCGCCATCTGCTCGGAGACCTCGTTGTAGCGGTCGAGCTTGGCCTTGATCTCGCCGACCGCCTCCTCGACGTTCTCCAGCACCGTCTTGCCCTCGGACAGCGGCGGCTCCTGCTGGAGCATGCCGACCGTCGCGCCGGGGTCGATGATCGCGTCGCCGTTGTTGGGCCGGTCGAGCCCCGCCATGATCTTCAGCAGCGAGGACTTGCCCGTGCCGTTGGGGCCGACGACTCCGATCTTGGCACCGTGGAGGAACGAGAGGGTGACGTGGTCGAGGACGACCTTGTCACCGTGGGCCTTGCGCACGTTGCGCAGCGTGAAGACGTACTCAGCCATGGCGCCGAGCCTACGGGGCCCGGCGCCCCGGCCGACAACCGGCTGACCCTCAGGCAGCCTCCTCGCCCGATGCGCCCACCTGCTCGGGCGAGGGCACCGCCTCCACCTCGCGGCGCGGCTTGGTGAAGGCCGACGTGCCGTGGTTGAGGTCGTGGCCGACCGAGCTGGCCACCACGACCAGCTGGGTGCTCAGCGATCCGTCGGGCTTCTTCCACACGTCGGCGACCAGCCGACCGTGCACGAGCACCGGGTCACCGGTGCGCAGGCTCTCGGCGACGTGGCCCGCGAGGCGACGCCACGCCTTCACCTGGTGCCACGTGGTGGGGCCGTCCTCCCACTGGCCGTCGCGCAGCCGTCGCGGCGTGCTGGCCACCCGGAAGGACGCCACCTGCTGGCCGCCGGGCAGCTCGCGCAGCTCCGGCGCGGTGCCGACCCAGCCGGTGAAGGTGATGTAGGTGTCGTTCATCGTCGAGGCTCCTCGAGTCCGTCGGGCGGCGGGTCCGCCCGTCGCGACCAAGGCTCGGCATCCGCACCGACGCCGGGGGACCGCTCGGGCGCACGCCTGTGGAGAGCCCGCCGCGAGCGGGGGCTGTGCACGACAACTGGCCCGCTCCGCGGCGTACTCCACGTCACTTCAGGGCGGTCTGGAGCCCTTCGCGCACCTGGGAGTAAGACGCCAGCTCGGCCCGGATCGGCGCGACCACGAGGTCCTCGGAGACCTCGGAGATCGCATCGCGGAGCCGTCTGTCGGCCGCGCGGGCCCGGGACTTCGCGGTGAGGCCGACGAGCACCCGGCAGACCAGGGCCAGGACGACTCCCAGCCCCACTCCCCCGACCAGCATCACCGTCGGCAGCGGGAAGCCGTAGAGGTCGGGAGTCGGGATGTCGTCGAGCTGGAGGTAAGCCGCGCCGAAGAGCGCGCCCAGCCACACCGCGCCCGCCAGTGCGGTCAGGATCAGCACCCACTGGAGCACGCGGACCAGGCCGGCCCACCACGGGAGGCGCGCTGCGCCCAGGTCGGTCGCGGCGAGAGCCCGGTCGAGCCGGTCGCCCAGGTCGGGCAGCCGCGACACGGAGGCGCGGCGCACCGCCGTCGTCCAGGCGGGCGCCATCCCGTCGGAGACCTGGTCGGCCAGCTGGCGCACCTCGGTGTCGACCCGGGCCAGCTGGACGCCGGTCGCCCTGGGCACCGAGGTGCGCGCCCTGCCGGTGAGCTCCTTGCCGGCGCTGCCGAGGTCGAGGTGGAGCCGCTTGAGCGGGTCGGGCTTCAGCCTGGAGAACCAGGCGGTCACCGGCCAGCCGGTCGCCCGGTTGGCGCGGGTGCGGGTGGAGACCTCGACCGCCCGCACGACCGTGGGCACGCCCGCGGCATCGGCGAAGGCGTCGTTGAGGGCGGCCACGCGCTCCTTGGCAAGCGAGCGCGGGCGCGCGGTGCCGGACACCGCCTCGATCCGCTCGGCCGCGGCGCGCACGTCGGCGGCGAGCCGGGCCCGGGTGGCCTTCTTCTCCGCGACCTTCTTGGCGATCGTGGACTTGAGCTCGGGGATGCCCCAGCCGTGCTTGGCGCTCACCGCGATCACCGGGACGCCCTGGAGGCCGTCGGCGTCGAGGAGACGGCGTACGTCGGCGAGCATCCCCGCGCGCCGGTCCTCGGCGACGGTGTCGATGTGGTTGAGCACGACGAGCATGACGTCCTTGTGGGTCGCCAGGGGCGCGAGGTAGCGGTCGTGGATGGCGGCGTCGGCGTACTTCTGCGGGTCCAGGACCCACACCAGCATGTCGGCCAGCGCGACGAGACGGTCCACCTCGAGGTGGTGCGACACCTCGGTGGAATCGTGGTCGGGAAGGTCGAGGAGGACGACGCCCTGCAGGGAGGAGTCCTCGTGGCCGGTCGAGAGCATGGAGTCGCGGGTCACCTGGTGGCGCGGCGGGATGCCGAGCCAGGACAGCAGCTCCTCGGCGCCCTCATGACCCCAGACGCAGGCGGTGGCCCACGACGTCGTGGGGCGGCGTACGCCAACGGCGGACAGCTCGAGATCGGTGAGCGCGTTGAAGGTCGAGGACTTGCCCGACCCGGTGGCACCGGCGATCGCGACGACCGTGTGGTCGGCCGAGAGGCGCAGCCGGCCGGCTGCGCGGTCGACGACCTCGCGGGCGTCGTCGAGCACGGCGTCGTCGACACGGCCACGGGCCGCCTCGATCGCCTGCTCCAGCCCGCTGACGCGGGCGCCGATGTCGGAACTCCGGGCGACGAGCTTCTTCGCACCCTCGAGCAAGGACGTCATGGTCTCCCTCGACCGCAGCAGGACATGGTGTGAACAAGACTATGGGTCACGCTTGCATGCCCTCCCGGGGCTTCGCCGCGAACCGCAGGTCGTCGATGCGACGCGAGGCCGCGCGGAGCTTGTCCGGCACCTCGGGCGAAACCTGGAGGCTGTCGAGCAGGTCGAGGTAGCGACGACGCTCGGCGTCGAGCAGGTCGGCGACCTTGAGCTCCAGGTCGCGCCGGGCGCGCTCGGCCAGCGTGCGCACGGCCTGGTCGCCGAAGACCGCCTCGAGCAGCTTCTGTCCGATCACGGCCGAGCCGCCGGCGATCCCGGCCTCGGCACCCGTGACGCCTGCGGTGTGCGCGAAGACGACGACCATGAGTGCCACCGAGAGCCCGTTGACGCCGAAGGCGAGGAAGCGCGCGGTCGTGCGCTTGTCCGCACCCTCGGTGCGCACCATCTCGAGCACGTCGGACTGCCAGTCGCGCACGGCCCGCTCCGCACGGCGCCGGAAGTCGCGCGAGGCGCGGCCGAGGTCCTCGCCGGCGTCGGCGAGCAGCGCGTGGCCGGGCGCGAAGGAGCGCCACGATGCCTCAGCGCGCTCGGCGGCGGCCTCGGCGTGCTCGAGGATCAGAGTCTCGAGGCCCGACTCGACCGCGACGGTGACCCGCTCGGCCTGCTGGGGCTTGCCCTTGACCACGTTGACGAGACGGTCGCGCAGCCAGCCGACCCGGGTCTCGAGCGACTTGAGCAGCTCGCCCGTGCCGACGAACTCCTGCCACCGCGCCAGCACCTCGCCACGCAGCAGGGTGCCGTCGGCTGAGGCCTCCGAGACGGCCTTGACGGCCTGGTCGTACGCCGCGTTGGCGTCCTCGCGGAGCCGGCGTACCGCGTCGACCTGCTCGGTCGCGGCGTCGGCGACAGCGTGCGTGCGCCGGGCCAGGGTGCGGATCGCGCCGTCCAGGGTCTGTCGCACGACCGCGGAGCGCGCGTCGGCGTCCTCGGCCAGGGCGTCGAGCCACGACCGGATCTCGGCGACCGCTTCGGCCTCGAGGAGCCCTTCCTCGGAGACGGGGCCCTCGTGCACGACGAAGAGCGGCGAGTCCTTGAGCCCGCGGCTGGCCAGCATGCGCGCGAGGTGGGTCGAGACTGTCTCGACCGCGTCGGGCGGTGTGCGGTCCAGGACGATCGCCACGGCGGCGGAGCGCTCGGCCGCCTGGCGGAGGAAGTCCCAGGGCACCTGGTCGGCGTAGCGCGCGGCACTGGTGACGAAGAGCCACAGGTCTGCGGCCGCCAGCAGCTGGGCCGCCAGCGTGCGGTTGGCCGCCACGACCGAGTCGATGTCGGGAGCGTCCAGGATCGCGAGCCCGATTGGCACCGCGTCGGTGGGCACCAGCTGCAGCGCGTCGGGGTCGTCGGTCTGGCGGTTGACCCGCTCGAGCTCGGGCAGCAGGCGGTCGTGGCCGAACCACCTCGCGTCGGCGGGGTTGTGCACCAGGACAGGTGAGCGGGTGGTGGGCCGGAGCACGCCGGGCTGGGTGACCTTGTGCCCCACGAGTGAGTTGACCAGCGTCGACTTGCCCGCGCCCGTCGAGCCGCCGACGACCGCGAGCAGCGGCGCGTCGATCGTCATCAGGCGCGGGATCACGTAGTCCTCGAGCTGGTCGACCATCTCGCGCTGGGACGACCGCTCCTGCTCGATGCCGGGCATCTCCAGGGGCAGCCGGACCTCCTGGAGCGCGCCGCGCAGCCGCACCATGGCGGTCACCATCTGGGTGCCCTCCGCGGTCTCGGGCTTCATCGACTGGGGCTGGTCGCTCATCGGGTGGGCACCACCTGTCCGGGGAAGGAGATGTAGGGGCGTACGGCGCCGAGGCGGGCCACGTGTTCACGGCCCCGCTCGGCGAAGTCGACGGGTGCGGTGCCGCGCAGGTAGCGGTGGTGGAGGTAGGCCAGCTCGATGGCGGCCGCCTGGTACTCCCGCATCGCCCGCTCTGCCTGCCTTCCGCCGGTCTGGCGCGCATAGGTGCGCGCGTGGCGGCGCGCCCGGAGGTCGACGAGCCAGGGGATGTCGGTCGCCGGCAGGAGGCCGCGGCGGGCGGCGTCGTCCAGGGCCGCCGTCATCAGGCCACGCTCCGAGCGCCGGCGGTAGAGGGCGAAGACGATGATGGCCACGAGCGCCGGCAGCATGAGGGTGCCGTAGACCGCGACGAAGTGGTCGATGCCACCGAGGGTCGACCCGTTCCACAGCGCGTGGGTGAGCACCGCGAGGGCATACCCGGCGAGCGGCGCGACCAGCCGCACGATCCGGCTGCGCGACGTCACCGCCAGGCCCACCCCGATGCCGATGAAGGCCGTGAACAGCGGGTGCGCGAACGGGCTGACGAGGCAGCGGAGCACGAACACCGACGTCAGCGCCTCGGTGCCACCCGGGCCCAGGCCGTCAGTGCCGTTGTAGGCCGCCGCCAGGTAGAGGATGTTCTCGGTGAAGGCGAACCCGATGCCGACCATGCCGGCGTACACGATGCCGTCGAGGATGCCGTCGAGCTCGTGGCGGCGCCACCACAGCAGCAGCACCAGGAAGAGGCCCTTGGTGAGCTCCTCGGTGACCGGCGCGACGACCGCCAGGCTCTGCTCGCCGGTCACCCCGCCGCCGACCCCGATCCCCTGGAAGACCAGCGCGGCGGCAGTCGCCACGAAGGCGCCCCACGCCAGGCCGGCGACCAGCAGCGAGCGCGGCTCCGGCTCGTAGCGGTCGAGCCACATGAAGCAGCCGACCAGCGGACCGACCGGGAGGGCCGCGAGCAGGGTCGCGAGCACGAGCGACCCTGGGGCACCCGAGAAGGCGATCACGACCGACATGACCAGCGCTCCGAGCAGCACCAGAAGGGTCACGACGGCTGTGAAGGCCACGCTGTCGCGGCGGCGTCCTGACATGAGGCGCAGCCTAGCCCGCACACAGGGCCGGGCCCCCATCGTCCGGCGTACAGTGGCCGCGTGAGCGACACCACCCCTGACGTCACCGAAGAGACCACGCCGGAGACCCCGGCGCTCAAGACCGAATCGCACGATCCCGCCGTCCCGGAGGCCTATGCGGCCTTCATGCGCACGGGCTGGGGCGACCGAGAGCTCGACCTCCCACGCCACCCCGTGGCGTCGTACGCCGAGGCGCGGCGCGCCAGGCTCGCGGAGGCCTTCCCGGGCGAGCGCTTGGTGCTGCCGGCGGGCACGTTCAAGGCCCGGGCGAACGACACCGACTACCGCTTCCGTGCCGACACCGCGCACGCCTACTTCAGCGGCAACCAGACGAGCGACGCCGTGCTCGTCGTCGAGGACGACAGCCAGGTGCTCTACGCCAGGCCGCGGTCGAACCGCGACACCGACGAGTTCTTCCGCGACCGGCAGTACGGCGAGCTGTGGGCCGGGCGCCGCCCGTCGCTCAAGGAGATCTCCGACTCGCTCGGGCTCGAGGTGCGCCACATCGACGAGCTCGGCGACCGCCTGGCCGGGTCCGGCAAGACCCGGGTGCACCGCGGCGTCTCCACGCAGGTCGACGGCCTGGTCGCCGCCGACGACGAGCGCGACGCCGAGCTGGCGCGCTTCGCCTCCGAGATGCGCCTGGTCAAGGACGAGTGGGAGATCGGCGAGCTGCAGGAGGCGTGCGACATCACCACGCTCGGCTTCGAGGACTCGGTGCGCGAGTGGGACCGGGTGCTGGAGTTCGGCGAGCGCTGGATCGAGGGCACGTTCTTCCGCCGGGCCCGGGCGATGGGCAACGACATCGGCTACGACTCCATCGTCGGCGGCGGCAGCCACGCCACGACGCTGCACTGGATCGACAACACCGGCCCCATCACCCCGGGCACCCTCGTGCTGCTCGACATGGGCGTGGAGGGCCGCAACCTCTACACCGCCGACGTGACCCGCACGCTGCCCGTCGACGGCAAGTTCACACCGCTGCAGCGCGACCTCTACGACCTGGTCTACACCGCGCAGCAGGCAGGCATCGACGCCGTCCGGCCCGGTGCCCCCTTCCTCGCCGCCCACAACGCCGCGATGGAGGTGCTCGCCCACGGCCTCGAGGACCTCGGCCTCCTGCCGGTCCCGGCGACCGAGGCGCTCGACCCGGAGTCGAAGGTCTACGCCCGCTGGACCCTGCACGGCACCTCGCACATGCTCGGCATGGACGTCCACGACTGCGGCCGCGCGTCGGTCGACGTCTACCCCAAGGGCGACCTCGCCGAGGGGATGGTGCTCACGGTCGAGCCGGGCCTCTACTTCCAGGAGGACGACCTCCTGGTGCCTGAGGAGCTGCGCGGCATCGGCATCCGCATCGAGGACGACATCCTCGTCACCGCCGACGGCTCGCGGAACCTCTCCGCCGCCCTCCCCCGCACCTCGGCCGAGGTCGAGGAGTGGATGGGATCCCTGCGCTGACCCTCGACTGCCACCACTACGACGCGTTCCGGTGCCGCTCGTGCACGCTGCTCGAGCTGCCCCGGGAGCGCCAGCTCTCCGACAAGGAGGCGCACGCGCGCCGGCTCGTCGACTCACCCGTCTGGCTGCCGACGTTCGCCGGGGACGGCGCGGGCTTCCGCAACAAGGCCAAGATGGCGGTCGGCGGCACGGCCGGGTCGCCGAC
Organism: Nocardioides gansuensis; assembly: GCF_003076135.1. Lineage (GTDB taxonomy): Bacteria > Actinomycetota > Actinomycetes > Propionibacteriales > Nocardioidaceae > Nocardioides > Nocardioides gansuensis. The sequence goes on from NZ_QDGZ01000010.1 coordinate 30,205, forward strand.
CCTCGGCATCCTCGACGCGTCGTACGCCGGCATCGACCTGCGGGACTGCGGCCTCCACTCCCCCGGCCTGACCGCGGCCCTCGACGTCGTCGGTGACTTCATCGCCCGCGCCGACCTCACGCCGTACGACGTGGCGCAGCGCCGCGGGGAGCTCAAGCACGTGCTCCTCACCGAGTCGCCCGACGGCGAGCTGATGCTGAGACTGGTGATGCGGTCGACCGCCACCGAGGCCCGCGTGCGCAAGCACCTGCCGTGGCTGATGGCCGAGCTTCCCGCGCTGCGGGTGGTCAGCCTCAATGTCCAGCCCGACCACAAGGCCGTGCTGGAGGGTGAGCGCGAGATCGTGCTGACGCCGGAGTCGACGCTGCCGATGCGTCTGGCCGGGATCGAGCTCGAGCTGCCGCCGAGGGCGTTCTTCCAGACCAACACGGCGGTGGCGGAGGCGCTCTACGCGCAGGCGCGGGAGTGGGCCACGGACATGGTCGACCGGAGCGCTCCAGCACGGTCCGGGACGTCTCCAGTCGACCACTTCCGGATCTGGGACCTCTACTGCGGCATCGGAGGCTTCGCGCGTGCCCTCGCCGGGCCCGGCCGCTCGGTGACAGGGGTCGACCTCACCCCCGGCCGGTCGAGCGAGTCCGGCCGGTCGAGCGAGTCCGGCCGGTCGAGCGAGTCCGGCCGGTCGAGCGAGTCCGGCCGGTCGAGCGAGTCCGGCCGGTCGAGCGAAGTCGAGACCGCCTTCGTCGCGGCAGACGCGACGCAGTGGGCACTCGCCCAGCCCGAGGCCCCGCACCTGGTCGTGGTCAACCCGCCCCGGCGCGGGATCGGGCCCGAGCTCGCCGAGTGGCTCGAGTCCGAAGGCGTGCAGCACGTCGTCTACTCGTCCTGCAACGCCGAGTCCCTCGCCCGCGACCTGGCGCGGATGCCGTCACTGCGGCCGGTGGAGGCCCGGGTGCTCGACATGTTCCCCCACACCACCCACTACGAGGTGATCGTGCTCCTCTCGCGCTGAGCCGCACCGCGCCGAGGGCCGAGGCCCGGGCTTCTCGACACATCGGGAACAATGGCGCCGTTGCCCTCGTAGCTCAGCTGGATAGAGCGCCGGACTTCTAATCCGATGGTCGCAGGTTCGAGTCCTGCCGGGGGCGCCAACCTGCACTGCCTCGGCGCGCCTCCGCGCCCACGGCCATGCGGCCGGTGAGGATGCAAGGCGAAGGCCCAGTGAGTATGAGTCACTGGGCCTCCTCTGATCCGAGGACCGCAGTCCCCGGAATCAGGTCTTCCGGGCCGAAGCCCTTCTGACACCTTCATGTGTACGCCCGGCCGCGAGCGTGGGCAAGACCGGGGACCACAAGATTCCGGCAAGACGGGCGGGCCGCGGCGTGTCGCGCACGACACGCCGCGGCACGGCTCCATCAGCCGGGAAGAGTGGCCCCTGCGTAGGCGTCGATCTCCGCCATTAGCCGCGCCTTCACGGCGTCGGGGGCGAACGAGGCGCGCACCGAGGCCCGCGACAGCTCCGCCACCCCGTCTGTGTCGAGGCCCAGCAGGCCGGCCGCGACGGCGTACTCCTGGTTGAGCGTCGTGGAGAACATCGGCGGGTCGTCGGAGCCGATCGCCACGGGCACGCCGGCCTCCACAAAGGTGCGCAGCGGGTGCTCGTCGAGGGTGGCCACCGCCCGGGTGGCGATGTTGGACGTCGGGCAGACCTCGAGCGCGATCCCGTGGGAGGCGAGGTACGCGAGCAGCTGCGGGTCCTGTGCCGCCGAGCAGCCGTGGCCGATCCGCTCCGCACCGAGCAGGCGCACGGCGTCCCAGACGGTCTGCGGGCCGGTCGTCTCGCCGGCGTGCGGCACCGAGCGCAGCCCTGCAGCGCGGGCCTTGTCGAAGTGCGGCTGGAACTGCGGCCGGGGCACGCCGATCTCCGGCCCGCCGAGGCCGAAGCCGACGAGCGCGTCGGTGCCGTGGTCGATCGCGTAGGACAGCGTGGCGTCGGCCGCGGGGATGCCGCTCTCGCCCGGGATGTCGTAGATCCAGCGCAGCACCAGCCCGAAGTCGCGCTCGGCGGCGACCCGTGCGTCCTCGATCGCCTCGGTGTAGGCCTCGATCGCGATGCCCCGGAGCACGGACGTGTACGGCGTGCAGGTGAGCTCGGCGTAGCGGAGTCGCTGTCCCTCGGCCATCTCGCGGGCGACCTCGTAGGTCAGCACCCGCACGTCCTCCGGGGTCCTGATCAGGTCGACGACGGCGAGGTAGACCTCGACGAAGTGTGCGAAGTCGCGGAACTCGAAGAACCGCCTCAGCTCCTCGGCGTCGGTGGGGACGCCGGCGGCCGGGTGGCGCGCGGCGAGCTCCTGGACGATCCGCGGCGACGCGGACCCGACGTGGTGGACGTGGAGCTCGGCCTTGGGCAGGCCCGCGATGAAGGCGTCGAGGCTCACTCGAGGCCCGCCATCAGGTTGTCGACCATCTCGTCGATCGTCGCACCCTCGACGGGCTCGTCGTCGAGCAGCACGGTCGGGGTGCCGACGACGCCTGACTGGGACGCGGCCTCGGTGGCGTTCTCCGCCCACTGCACGAAGGCGCCGTCCTCGATGAGCGGGGCGACCTCGGCCTCGTCGGCGCCCGCCTCGACGGCCAACTCGGTGAACCAGGACGTCTCCGGGAACGGGCCGGACTCGGCCGGCTGCTCCTCGAACAGCCGGTCGTGGAACTCCTTGGCCACCTCCGGCCCGGACGTGTCGAGGACCGCGCCGAAGGCGTTGGCGGCCTCGAGGGAGTAGGAGCCGAAGCGCTCGAGGAACACGACGGGGCGGTACTCCACCCGCGCCCGCCCCTCTTCGACAGCCGCGGTCAGGCCCTCGTCGGCGGCCCGCTCGAGGTCCCCGCAGAAGGGGCACAGGAAGTCCTCGTAGATCACCACGGTGTGCGGGGCGGACGCGTCGCCGAGCACCAGGCCGTGCTCCGACGACTCGCCCGGCGGGGTGGCCGGCTGGCCCGTGGTGTCCCGCGAGCTCTGCAGCCAGAAGCCGCCCGCGACGACGGCGACGATGACGACGAGCACGCCGCCGATCGTGAGCAGCCGCCGGCGGCGCTCGGCCGCCTCCTGCTCGACCACCGCAGCGGCAGCGCGATCAGCCCTGGACTGCGCGGCGGTCCTTGCCTTCTTGGACATCTGCGTCCTTCTCCTCATCAGTGGTCACAAACAGCAGTGAGTCGAGCGCCCACCGCGTGCGCGGCCGGACGACCAGCCACAGCGAGAGTGCCAGCAGCCCGACGTCGCGGGCGATCTCGCCGGGATACTTCTCCGACGCGCCGTCGAGCCGACCGCCGCCGCCGAAGCAGCCGCACTCGATCTCCATCCCCCTCGCCCACGCCGCCGCGATGCCGACGATGAAGGCGACGAAGAGCAGAGCCGACACCGCACCCATCAAGCGCGTCAGCAGCCCCAGCACGAGGCAGACGCCGACGACGACCTCGAGCACCGGCAAGAGGTGGCCCACCGTCGGCACGATCGCCTCGGGCAGCAGGTCGTAGGCCCGGACGGCCCGGACGCTCTCGTCGGGTCGCGGCAGCTTGAGGGCGCCCGCGAGGATCCACACTCCGCCAGTGACCAGCCTGGCGATCAGGCCGATGCCCTGGCTCACCGACTTCGACGTCACGTGGACCGACCCTAGGGGCTCGCCCTGAACCGATGCTGAGAGGCGTGGGTAGGCTGACTGGTCGTGAACGAACGACTCGTCTGGATCGACTGCGAGATGACCGGGCTCGATCTCGGCGCCGACGCACTCATCGAGGTGGCCGCGCTGGTCACCGACTTCGACCTCAACGTCCTCGGCGACGGCGTCGACGTCATCATCAAGCCCCCGGCCGAGGCGCTCGACCAGATGGTGGAGTTCGTGCGCAGCATGCACGAGACCTCGGGCCTGCTGGCCGAGCTCGACGGCGGTACGACGATGGCCGAGGCCGAGGAGCGGGTGCTCGCATACGTCCGCGAGCACTGCCCCGAGGGCAGCCGGCCGCCGCTCGCCGGCAACACGGTGGCGACCGACCGCGCGTTCCTCGCCCGGGACATGCCGACGCTCGAGGGCATCCTGCACTACCGCAACGTCGACGTCTCCTCGATCAAGGAGCTCTCGCGCCGCTGGTTCCCCCGCGCCTACTTCGCCGCGCCGGCCAAGCGCGGCAACCACCGCGCCCTGGCCGACATCCAGGAGAGCATCGAGGAGCTGCGCTACTACCGCGAGGCCGTCTTCGTCCCGCCGCCCGGGCCGGACTCGACGACGGCCCGGGAGATCGCGGCCCGCCACGCCGGCGCGCTCACCGGGCGCACCACGTCGGAGGCGGCCCCGGAGCCGGCCGCCCCCGATTCCGGAACTTCCGGCTGATTGCCCTACACTCTTCCTCGGCCTCGCGCCTCGTCGCGAGGGCATGGTGGGTATAGCTCAGCTGGTAGAGCGCCGCGTTGTGGTCGCGGATGTCGCGGGTTCAAGTCCCGTTACTCACCCCAAGGCCGAAGGCCCCCTCCTGTGGCAGGAGGGGGCCTTCGTCGTCGTTGTGAGCGGGCGGCTCAGCCGGCGGGGATGTGGCCGAAGTGGCCGCGCTGGAAGTCCTGGTAGGCCTGCAGCACCTCGTCCTTGGTGTTCATCACGAACGGGCCGGCCCAGGCGATCGACTCCCTGATCGGCTGGCCACCGAGCACCACGACGTCGAGCCTGGGCGAGCGGCTCTCCTGGCTGGCGTCGGCGGTGACCGTGAGGAAGTCACCGGCTCCCATCACGGCCGTCTGGCCGGACCGGATCAGGCGGCCCTCGATGCCGACCGTCCCCGAACCGCTCAGCACGTAGACCAGCGCGTTGTACGCAGGAGTCCACGGCAGCTCGAGCTGCGCACCGGGCTCGATCGTGGCGTGCACAAGCGACATGGGCGTGTGCGTGGACCCCGGCCCGACGGTGCCGTCCACCTCGCCCGCGATGACCCGGACGAGCGCGTTCCCGTCGTACGTCGTGACGAGGCCGACCTGGCCGGATCGGATGTCCTGGTAGGCAGGAGCCGTGGTCTTCGCCGCGCGGGGCAGGTTCACCCACAGCTGGATGCCGTGGAAGAGGCCGCCCTTCTGGACCAGCCACTCCGGCGGCGCCTCGATGTGCAGCAGGCCGGAGCCGGCCGTCATCCACTGGGTGTCGCCGTCCGTGATGGAGCCGCCGCCGCCGTGGCTGTCCTGGTGGTCGAAGACGCCGTCGATCATGTAGGTGACGGTCTCGAAGCCGCGGTGCGGGTGCCACGGGGTGCCCTTCGGCTCGCCCGGCGCGTATTCCACCTCTCCCATCTGGTCCATCATGATGAACGGGTCGAGACGGGCCATGTCGATGCCGGCGAAGGCCCGGCGGACCGGGAAGCCCTCGCCCTCGTAGCCGTGCGGGGCGGTGGTGACCTGCCACACCGGCCGCGGCTGGTCACCCAGCCCGGGGCGCCTCAGGCGGTTGAGGACGGTCAAGTCGTCGACGGTGATCGCGGGCATCGTGCACCTCCACGGAGCGATGGCGTCGGAGTGGCGCCGTTGCCGTGTCCAACGGTGGTTGAAAGTTGGATATTCCTAGCCGATGGCCGCCACACGCGGCAGTACCACCCGGAACTCGCTCCCCCGGCCCGGCTCGGAGTCGACCTCGATCCGGCCGCCGTGCAGCTCGACGATCTGCCACGCGATGGACAGGCCCAGGCCGGTGCCCTGGATCGCGGCGTCGGCTGCGGTGCTGCTCCGGAAGAACCGGCTGAACAGCCGTGGCTGCTCCTCGCACGGGATGCCGAGCCCGTTGTCCGCGACGGACACCTCGACGCCGTCACGCCCGCAGCCCACCCGCGTGACCACCTTCCCGTCCGCGGGCGTGAACTTCACCGCGTTGCCCATCAGGTTGACCAGCACCCGCTCCAGCTGGTCGGCGTCGGCCATCAGCATGACCGGTTCCTCCGGCACGTCGATGTCGAAGGAGACCCCCTGCCCCTGGGCCGTCGGGGCCACCACGTCGAATGCCGTGAGCGCCGTCAGGCGCAGGTCGATCTGCTTGCGGACCAGCACCTGCCCGGGGTCGCCCAGGCTGGACAGGGTGAGCAGGTCGTCGACGAGGTGCAGCAGCCGGCGGCTGTTGCCCGACACGCGGCTGAGGGCGTCGAGCTGCTCCGGCGTGAGCTCGCCGAACCCGCCGTCCTCGAGGAGCTCGAGGTAGCCCATGATGCTCGTGATCGGGGTGCGCAGCTCATGGCTCACGCTGGAGACGAAGTCGTCCTTGATCTGGTCGATCTCCCGCAGCCGCTGCCCCCTGAGCGCCTGCTCGAGGCTGCGCTGGGTCCGCACGCGCTCGGTGACGTCCTCGGCGGTCACGACGTACGCCGAGGGCTCGCCGCCGTCGTGGAGCACCGGGGCGAGCGTGACCTGGTGGACCCGGGGCATCCCGTCCTTGCGGATCAGCTCCACGTCGGTCGGGGCGACCGTGCGGGAGAGGGCGCGACTGACGTCTCCGCGGGTCGGGGCGACGCCGAAGCGGCTGGCGAGCCGGACGAGCTCGTGGCGGCGCAGGAACATCGTGACCTGCCGGCCGACCACGTCCGCCGACCTGTAGCCGAGCTGGGCCTCGGCCCCGTGGTTGAACAGGGTGATCTCGCCCTTCGGCGTGGTGACCATGATCGCGACGCCCCGGGCGCCGTCCACGATGCTCTGCAGGGTGGCCGCCTGGGCCCGCGCGCCCGCGGCCGTGTGCGACTGCAGGGCCACCATCAGGGCGAACGGCACCGCCACGAGCACGCACGCGATCAGGTAGGCCTGCAGGAACACCAGGGTCCAGCTGCTCCCCGTGGCCTCTCCGACTGCCGCGGAGAAAGAGCCGAGGCCCCGCATCGTCAGGACGTCGCCGGTCACCGCGACCACCAGCACCTGGCCGAGCGTCTCCCGCACGTCGAAGCGCAGGGCGGCCCAGGCCAGCGCAGGGAACATCGCCACCATGCCGAGGTGGCCGATCTCGTTGTGGACGGTGAAGGCGACGGCCGCCGAGCCCACCAGCAGCGTGACCTGCAGCATCCGCTCCCCCTGGCCGGCGACCGTGGTCCCGCGCCGCACGCGCATGAAGAACGGCACGAGGACGAGATAGCTGATGAGGTGGAAGGCCGCCGTGGCGAGCTGCTCGGGCCACGGCTGGCCTGCGGACCAGGCGGCTGCGGCCGCGCCCAGACCGCCGAGGCCGGCGCCCAGGACCGACGTGCGGGCGAGGACACGGAAGTCGACCGGCGAGAGAAGCGGAGGAGGACCCCCTCCGACGTGGAGCCGGTGGGCCACGACCAGCACGCCGAGCATCGTGCCGGCGGTGGAGGTGACCGCGAAGTGCAGGTCGGTGCCGGCGGAGAGGCAGGACAGGAACGTCACGACGGCCAGCACGCTCGTCAGCAGTGGCCACGCAGCGCGGGGCGAGCGGATCAGCAGGCCCGCGGCGAGTCCCACCGCGATGAAGTCACCGACCGCCTCGTCAGGCGGCATGGCGTCCCTCGCCGCCCACGCCCCCAGGGCGTAGGCCAGCAGACCCGCGACGTGGGCCGCTCCCACGCCCTGCGCTCTCACGCGGTCAGACTAGTCACGGGCGTCCCTCCCGAGAGGCGCCCACGCAGAAGTTGCCAGAACGCATAAGTTGTCGCAGGTGACCCCTTCCCGCACCCACGACGTGGTGATCGTCGGCGCCGGCCACAACGGCCTCGTCGCCGCCGCCTACCTCGCCCGCGCCGGCCTGTCCGTCCTGGTCCTCGAGCGACTGCCAGAGGTCGGTGGAGCCGCCGTCTCCACCCAGGCGTTCCCCGGCAAGCCGGCCCGGCTCTCCCGATACTCCTATCTGGTCGGGCTGATGCCCGACGCCCTGATGGCCGAGCTCGACCTGGACGTGCGGCTGGTCTCCCGCAGCACGGCCAGCTACACGCCGTACCTCCGCGACGGGCGCGCCGGTGGCCTGGTGGTGGAGCGCCCGGAGGGCGAGGCGACGCGCGCCTCCTTCCGCGAGCTGACCGGCGGGGACGAGGAGTACGCCGCGTGGCGCCACTTCTACGCCGACGTCGCCGACCTCGCACACGCCGTCGAGCCGACGCTGATGCGTCCACTCCCCCACGAGCGCGACGTCCGGGCAGCAGTGGACCCCGGCATCTGGCGCAACCTCGTCGAGCGGCCGCTGGGCGAGGCGATCGAGGCGCGCTTCTCCGACGACACGGTGCGTGGCCTCGTCGCCACCGACGCCCTGATCGGCACCTTCGCCTCGATGCACGACCCCTCGCTGGCGCAGAACCGGTGCTTCCTCTACCACCTCGTCGGCAACGGCACCGGCGAGTGGCGGGTGCCCGTCGGCGGCATGGGCGCCCTCACCGACGCGCTGGCTAGGGCCGCCACGTCGGCCGGCGCGACGATCGTGACCGGAGCCGGCGTGAGCAGCATCTCGCCCGGGCCCGACGGCGCCGAGGTGACCTGGCACGACGGCTCCGCCGACCAGAGTGCCACCGCGCGACGCGTGCTCGCAGGCGTCGCGCCATGGGTGCTGCGCATCCTGCTCGGCCAGGAGGAAGACGCCGACACCAAGCCCGCCGGCGCCCAGCTGAAGATCAACTTCCTGCTCGACCGGCTGCCCGCGCTGCGCTCGGGCGTCGACCCGGCCGCGGCGTTCGCCGGCACCCTGCACGTCGCCGAGGACTACTCCCTGCTGCAGCAGGCGTACGACGACGCGGCAGCCGGCTTCGTCCCGACCATGATGCCGGGCGAGGTCTACTGCCACTCGCTGTCCGACCCCTCGATCCTCGGCGAGCTCGCCGGGACCGGCGCACACACGCTCACCTACTTCGGCCTGCACACGCCTGCGGTGCTCTTCGAGGCCGACCCCGGCGCCAAGGAGGTCGCGGTGCAGCGAGCGATTGCGGCGCTCGACGAGCACCTGGCCGAGCCGCTGTCATCGGTCGTCTCGCGCGACGCCGAGGGCAATCCGTGCCTGGAGGCCAAGATCCCCCAGGACGTGGAGCGCGAGCTCGCGATGCCCGGCGGGCACATCTTCCACGGCCACCTCGACTGGCCCTGGGCGCCCAACCGGGCCCGCCTCGAGACACCCGCCCAGCAGTGGGGCGTGCAGACCGACCACCCGTCGGTGCTGCTCTGCGGATCGGGTGCCCGGCGGGGTGGCGCGGTGTCCGGGCTCGGCGGCCACAACGCCGCCCAGGCGGTGCTCGCGGAGCTGTGACCCTCGATTTCTCGTCGACGTCGGCCGCTGGTAACGTTGGCTCCGCTTCACCGGGCGCCATTAGCTCAATTGGCAGAGCAGCTGACTCTTAATCAGCGGGTTCGGGGTTCGAGTCCCTGATGGCGTACAAGACCGCAGGCCAGGACGCATCACACGTCCTGGCCTTCGCCATTCGCCACGGTTTTGGTCCTCTGGCCACACGTCCCTTAACGCGGCGTCGAGCGCGACGGCCGCCCGCGAGTCCACCGCCCGACGGCCCAGGTAGAAGTCCTGGGTCATCGACGTGCGCGAGTGCGCGAGCTGGTCAGCCACCAACCGGGCCGAGAGAGCAGCCTCGTCGAGGATCGTCGCGGCCGTCTTCCGGAACGTGTGCGACGTGATCCACGCCAACGTGTCGACTCCGCGGGCCTCTCGCAGCGTTCGCAGGATCCCGGAAGCCCCCGTTGATGTCCGGGAAGAGTGGCTGGTCCAGCCGGACGCCGGTCATGAACCGGCGTCGCAACACAGCGACCGCGCTCGCCGGTATGGGAAGGGTGCGCTCCCCGGCGGCGCTCTTCGTTCCCTTCCGGAGCAGGCCCTCGCCCTTGACGCGGATCAGGGTGCTCCGCGGGCTACGTGGTGGTGAGCCGCTCGTAAGGTGGCGATCTGGCGCAGGGACGGCGCGTCTCGACAACCGCGCGACCAGCGGCATGAGAGGACGACTCTCGTTCCAGTCCGCGGCGCCCGGAGATGGGAGAGCTCCCATGAGCGAGATGCGAGGATGACACCGTGAGCGTCGACGGGGGGATCGAGCAGCCGGGAGCCACGCCACCGCTGCCGAGGTCGATCTGGGTGCTCGCCTGGGCTTCGCTGGCGGGCCAGGCAGTGCTATGGCTCCGGGAGGGCGGCCGGAGCGACGACCAGGTGTCGCTTGTCGGGTCCGTCGTCCTCGGCGCCCTCCTCGTGGGCTACGTCTCCGCCGGCGTCGTCCGGGCCCGTACCGTCCGGCTCGTGCTCGCCTGGGTCGGGCTGGTGCTGGGCGTGATCGGTGGGCTCCTCGGCCTGGTCTCGGTCGACAATCTGGGCCAGGCGGTCCTCGCCGTGCTCGCGCTCGCCACCGCGGCGGTGGCGCTGGCCGGGCTGGCGAGGTTCCGCCGCACCGACTGGTACGCCTGGCAGCGCACGAAGCCGTCGGCCCACGAAGGCGCCCCGATCGGCCAGCTGGTCGCGATCGGTGTGCTCGTCGGCGTCCTGGGCGGCGTGCTGGGCGGACCGGTCGACGACCGAGTAGACGTGCGCATCAGCGTCACCGACCGCTGACCGGGTCCCCTCGTACCGGGCGCGATACGACGCCGTGCGCTGGTGATCTGGCCTGCTGGCGGGAACGGCGTTCGGCTGCGCCCCGTCCCCCACCCCGCTCATCGGCAGGAGCGAGCGGAACGCGGAGATTCGGGCGTTGCCAGGAACTCACGTGCGTCCCGGAACTCCTCGAGCCGAGTCCTCTCAGCCCTCCGGCGGCTTGTCTGCCGGACGGACCCTCGGCGGTCCCAAGGATCGAGAGGTTTCGGCTCGAACGGTCCCCATATCGATGTGGAGCTCGAGGAGCACGTGTGTGGCGATGCCCTCTCCCTCGCGCAGAATCCCGAGCAGGAGATGTGCTGGTGCGATGCGCATCTCTCCGTACATCTCGGCCTCCCGGCGGGCAAGATGGAGCACCTTGGACACGCGAGGCGTGAGCGGTAGCTCCCCGGCCGAGGCATCGGAGCCCACGCCGACGATCTCGCTGACCTTTGTCCGAACGGATCCGAGATCTGCGTGGGATGCGAGAATCCGCGCGACATCGCTGGCGCCGTCTCGCATGATGCCGAGGAGGAGGTGCTCGGTGCCGAGGTAATGGTGGTTCAGCCGCTGCGCCTCGGCCTTGGCGAACCCGAGCACCGCACGTGCGGCTGGGGTCATCGCTGACTCGGGTACCGGGGGTGGCAACCTCGATAGGCGCATGGCTCAGTTTGTCATCGCCTCCCGACTTCACTCTCAATCCGGCAAGACCACACGGGTCGCGGCATGAGCGTGCGTCGCGACTGAAGGGTCTGCTGGGCACACTTCGCGCTGTGTCGAGTGTCGCTTTTCAGAGGGGCGGCTCGACGGCATGCAAGCGAAGGACGGTGATCTCTGCTTGGTCCATCGCCGGGAACCCGGCACGCGTCAGGGCGTCGCGCATCTGCTGGCTGGCGAAACGTGTGCGCATCGCCTCCTCCGAGTCCCAGACGCCGACGATGTACAGCGAGTCGTCGCCGACCCCGCAATGGTGGCGCATCTCTCCAGGTGGCCCGCCGGCGTCCATGATCGCTCGATGGGCTCGGTCGTAGGCCTCGGTCAGTTCCTCGACATCTCCGCGGAAGCGTGCAATCAAGAGTGTGGGCATTCGCGCACCTTCCAGCAGGGTTCGGCCAGTCCAGGGTAGGCCCGAAGCGCGCTCGGAAGGCGAACCATCTGCGCGAGCGCTACTGGGTCCAAGCCGGGCGGTTGAGCCGTCGTCGACGCTGCTGCTGTTGCGGCTGGAGTCGCTTTCTTTCAGCTCCACGAAGAGCACATGAGTTGCAGTGTCACCGATGTTCTCCCCGTGATGCTGCCGGGCGGGCAGCCAACCGACCGTGCCCGCCTCCAGATCCACCTCTCGCTGCACGTCGCCCGAGACAGGACGCCTCCGAAGGAGCTCAACGTGGGAAGACGCCCTCGGTGCGAGCGCACATCGGTGTGACCGCGCGACCAGCGGCAGATCCGGATGGCCGCAGCGCACGCTCGAAGCCGGAGCAACGAGAACTTTGGCGAAGATTCCTAGGCGTTCTTTGCTGGTTGACGCGCCGACAGGGCGTGACCGGATGTTCTGTAGCTTCGCGGGCGACGCCAGGTCGGCTCCTTATGACCAGGCAGCGGATTAAGGCTCGAGGGTCACACCCAGCACCTGATAGAGGAGCAACGCCATGGCGAGGAAGACCAGGCTGGTGAATGCGATGTCCTCGAACCAGTCGACAACACCTGGATTCCGGTCCAGCAGGATCCTCGGGTTGTAGTAGAGGATCGATGCCGCGGTCACCGCGGCTGAGAACACGAGACCCACCCACGGCGCCCATTCGAAACCAGCGAAGAGAAGAACGATCACCAGGGCAGCGACTAGGTAGAGTGCGATGTTGTTCTTGACGAAGCTGGCGGTGGAGTCATGGGGCGAGACCCCGGCCTTCGCCGTCGCGCGATACATCTCGTATGTCAGCGAGAGAACGAACGCGGCAACGAGAATCCACGCCGCTTGCGTTACGAGATCAGTCATCGGTGCCTCCACGCTCGGGAGGAAATCCTGCGCAGGCTGTCACGGCCCCGGATGAGGTCGCTGGCGCCATGGGTGATCAGCGCCTCCTCTTCTTCGGTCCCATGGTCCCTCCGCGTGGCCGAACCGGACAAGCAGCCAACTGAGCAAGTACTGGGGACAACGCCCTGTCATCGGCAGGAGCGAGCGGAACGCGGCAGTTGAGCGCGCCACGATCCTCGCCCTGGCCGATCTCTGGCAGCATCGTCACCGTGGGGGCACGCCTGTTGATCGTGGTGTCGGGTCTGGCCGCCAGTGGCAAGACGACGGTCAGCAAGGTGCTCAGCCTTGGGCTTTGTATGCCGCTGATCGACAAGGACGAGATCCTCGAGGCGCTGTTCGACAGCCTCGGATGCGAGGACCGGGAACAGCGGTATCGCCTCAGCAGGGCGAGTGATGAGGTTCTTCACAGAATCGCCGCGTCCGCGAACACGGCTGTGGTCGTCAACTGGTGGAATCACGACTCCGCGCCCGCCAGATTGCGCGAGATCTCGGACTCGCAGGTGGAGGTCTTCTGCGAATGCCCCGTGGAACTTGCTGCGGCGCGGTTTGCTTCGCGCGAACGTCACTCGGGCCACCTGGATCACCTCCGCACGCCCGAGGAGCATGACGACGGGATCCGACGGATGCGCGAATCGTTCCGCGGCCCGCTGCGCCTGAGCGAGCACCTGGTCACGGTAGACACCAGGGATCCAGTGGACCCGGAAGTGTTGCTCGATCGAGTGCGCTCGGCGATGTCTGCGGCAGCAGTGGGTGGATAGGCGCAAACCACTACATGGACCCCTGCAACCTCATCCGCGCCATGCGCGGCAGATCCGGACGCTCTGCCTCAATTGTTGCTGCGCTCGCCTTGCGAGTCACGACATGTGAGCAAGCGGCCCCGTTCCGATGGCGGTCGACTACGGTCCGGATGTGGATCTGCAGCGACGCATCATCGAGGGCCAGGGCGAGTTCTTGCTCTTCGCGCTGACCCCGCCGCGACAGACGGCATCCCCCGAGAAGGCCCAAGAGATCGCCGACATCACGGCGAAGCGCCTTCAGCCTCTGGGGGTGGACGGCCTGATCCTCTACGACATCGATGACGAGAGCGACCGCAACCCCGAGGAGCGCCCGTTTCCGTTCCTTCCCACGATGGATCCGGCGGACTACCTGTCTCGGTATCTCAACGACTGGAACACCCCGGTCGTGGTCTACAGGGCTGTTGGCAAGTACGCCGAGTCGGAGCTCGAATCATGGCTCCGGGCCCAGGAGCCTGAGCGGCGACTGTCGGTCTTCGTCGGCGCGGCTTCGCGTGACAAGCCCGTCGCCACGTCCTTGGGACGTGCCCAAATACTGCGGACGCAGGCGCGGCCCGACCTGCTGCTTGGTGGTGTCGCAATCCCTGAACGGCACACGCGGAACGGAAATGAGCACCTGCGTCTACTGAGGAAGCAGGCGGCGGGCTGTTCCTTCTTTGTCACCCAAGTGGTCTACGACGTGAAGGCAGCGAAGAACCTCGTCTCGGACTATCGCTACGAGTGCCTCGCGCAAGGGCTTACTCCGGTGCCGATTGTCTTCACCTTTTCGGTGTGCGGCTCCACCAAGACACTCGAGTTCCTCAGGTGGCTGGGCGTGGACGTGCCACGCTGGATTGAGAACGAGCTCCTGCACGCGGACGACACCCTTGAGGCGTCCTTCGAGTACGCCCTAGCGGCCGCGCGGGAGTTGATCACCTACTGTCGACGCGTCGGCGCCCCGTTCGGGCTCAACATCGAAAGCGTCTCTATCCGGCGCGCGGAGATCGAGGCGTCCGTGGACCTCGCGGCCCAGTTGCGGGACGAACTGCACCGCTCGGACTAGCCGACCCGCTCCCTTCGGCATCGCGTGCCCTGTCCTCGGCATGGTCGGGCGCATCCGCGCGCTGGCGTCGGTCGGCGCTGAGCCCGCGATTTCGACAGTATTGTCTGGGCAGAACGTGCAGTCAGTATGCAGTGGTTTTCTTCACTGCGGTTCCAACATCCGCCAGTAGACCGCATGAGGCCCCCATCCACTTAAGGCGTCGACGGGTTCCGGTGCGATCAACCGGCGCCACAAGTTTGATCCCTGTTCTTCGGCGGTAGCTCTCCCGTGCAGATCCGTCGCTGGCAGCAGGGAGCGGCGTACTAGATCTCGGCATCTTTTCCCACGCCCAATGGCGGCGGCATGCCGCGTCTCTATCCCCGGACGAGGGGGGTGTATCCGCGCTAGGAACGTGTACCGAGCCGTTGCAAGATGGCTTCGACGTGCCGGTGGCCGACCAGCTCGTATCCGACGACGGTGACGATCGGAGCGAGCATGACCATCACAAAGCACACCGAGAGCGCAGCGCCCGCTGCCGACAGCGCGACCGCGGCTCCAAGGACGAGTGCCGTCGCGGCCATGAGCGCTAAGTGAAACCTGTCTCCCACTCGTACCAACGCGGTGTGCAGGCCGTAGAGGCAGATCACGAACACCCCTACCGGGAGTGCGACGCTCACCACAACCGAGGTTGCTCCGATGTGTGCCTCGCCCTCGATGAAATATGCGGCGACGTGCAAGCCGGCGCCTGTTGCGGCAAGCGCCGCCAGCAGCGGGATGTGGAGATATCCCCAAGCCATGGCGCGGTCCCGGTGGCGTCTCAGGACCCGCTCCGCGGGCACGATGAAGTACATCCACCAAAGACCAAAGGTCAGGCCAGTCCCCGCCGTCGCAATCAGCACAGCATCGGCGCTCCAGCCGTTCTCGTCGACGACCGCCGAAAGCGACGCCACCGTGCCGATCACGCCCTCACCCAAAGTGATGATGGTGAGGAGGCCGTACCTCTCGGCGATGTGGCCCGGGTGCCACGGAGTGCCACCCCGCCGGCCTTGGGCGAACCAAGGGGTCGCGAGCTCGAAGAGGATCAGTGCGAGACCGACAACAGTTGCCGCTCTCAGTGACGGCTGGACGACTGCGAGTGTCACCCACCCAGCCTGGGCGAGCGAGATCCCAACGGCGTACGCAATACAGGCGTCACGGTGCCTCGAGTCCGCCCGTGCGGCCCGCAGCCACAGCAGCACCATTGCGATGCGCATGACCACGTAGCCGGCGACCATGACCTCGTTTCCGAGGTGGTGGCCACTGTCGACGGCGCGAAACATCTGGGGAAGCCCCAACGCCAGGACAACGACGCCGGCCATCTGCAGCATCGTGATAAGGCGGACGACCCAATCCTGGGTGTCGAACGCTGAAGCGAACCACGAGTAACTGATCCATGCCCAGACGATCGCGAAGCAGGCGAAGGCGAACGCGAACAGACCCGAACCGTAGTGTCCCTCGGCGTACATGTGCGCGAACTGCTCACCAGCGATTCCGAACGCGACGACGAACGTCAGGTCGAAGAGGAGCTCCAGCGGTGTGGCCTGGCGATGCTCCGCGTCCGGATCCCGGCCAACCATAGGCACCATCCGGTGGGCTAACGAGCGGAAGCGAACCTCGTTTTCCTGTCCGACCATGTCGGTCATTCTCGCTGGGAGGATCGCCGTCGATCCATGCACCCTGGGGTTGGTCCTAGACGAACTGGCGGACCGGAGTCAGCGCTGACCAGAGCGACGCGGCACGGAGGCCTCGAGCCGGGACTGCTTTCGGGCGCGGGATCCGGGTCCCGGTGCCGCGATCACCGCCCCGATCGCGGGGTCGGCCTTCCCCACTGCTCCCTTCGAGAACAGTGATGCCAACCACGTGGTCCGCTCGGTAGGGTGCTCAGGGTGCCGCCGAGACAGCCACCGAGTCATAGCACACCGCTATCGCGACCTGAGGAGCAACGCGTGCTGTTCTCGGCAACCGGCGTCAACTCGAGCGATGGCCGGGCGTTCACTGGTGCGGCGGGGCTGGGTTGCATAGCCTCCGCAAGCGACGAGCCGCAAACTCAGTTGTCCCCCAGCCGGTCGACGGTCTTCCCTGAGTCGCCGAGCGGTGACCGGGTCCGCCTGTGACCAGCGTGGACGCCGTCCGGGCGCCCGCGATCGTGCTGGTGTCCGGCGATGTGGCCGACGAGCTGCGTGAGCAATTCTGGCGCTACTCGCGTGAGTACGAGCTGCACGTCGCCGGCTCCTGCGAGGAAGCCCTGCAACTGACCGAGTCGATCCTCGAGGGCGGATCGACCGTGGCGCTCTTCGTGTCGGACTCCCGGCTGCCCGACGACGACGTGATCAACGCGCTCCAGCAATGGCGCGCGCTCGTGCCAACCGCTCGACGGTTGATCGCGCCGCCATATGAGCGCTTCCTTGTCGACGGCCCCGCGTTGCGGCCCGGCCTGGCGGAGGGAAAGTACGACGCCTACCTGCTCATGCCGCGCGGCGTTAGGGACGAGGAGTTCCACCAGGCTGTCAGCGAGCTGCTCTCCGACTGGGGGTCGACGGCTGCCGACCCGGAGGTCTTCGCGGCCTCGATCGTGGCGGAAGGACACGATGCGCTTGTGTGGGCGATCCGCGACTACCTCGATCGGATGGGGTTCCCGAATCGGGTGTGCTCCCCAGCGTCCCCGGAGGGACAGGAGATCCTGGCCCGAGCCGGCGGAACGCCTTCCTTGCCGGTCGTCAGCGCTCTCGACCGCGAGCCGGTTTCGGCGTCCAGCGTCCGCGACGTCGCCATCGCCCTGTACGGCGTGCCCGACAAGGTCAACGTGCCGGACATTGTGGACCTGGCGGTGGTCGGCGCCGGGCCGGCCGGGCTCGCCGCTGCCGTGTACGGGTCCTCCGAGGGGCTCAGCACCGTCGTGATCGAGGCAGAGGCGATCGGAGGGCAGGCTGGCTCGAGCTCGATGATCCGCAACTACCTAGGATTCCCCCGCGGCATCTCCGGAATGCGCCTCGCGCAGCGCGCCCGAAGCCAAGCCCTCCGCTTCGGGACGCGGTTCTTCACGGGCCACGACGTCGTGGCGCTGGTCCCCGGCAGACCGCACACCCTCCAGACGACGGATGGCCGCGTCCTGGCCCGTGCGGTGGTCGTGGCCTCTGGGGTGCGCTACAACCGCCTGCGCGTCGAGCCGCTCGAGGCCCTCGTGGGCCTCGGCGTCTACTACGGCACGGCGATGTCGACGGCACGGGAGATGTCCGGCTCTGACGCCTTCGTCGTGGGTGGCGGCAACTCCGCCGGCCAGGCCGCCGTTCATCTCGCCCGCCACTCCCGCTCCGTCACGATCCTCATCCGCCGACCGAGCCTCGCCGAAACTATGTCCCGATACCTGATTGGGGAGATCGACAACAACCCCAGGATCACCGTCGAGCCGCTTACTCATGTGGTCGACGGCGGCGGCGACGGACGCCTCGAGTGGCTCACCACGGAGCGCATCGACACCGGCGAGCGGACGACCCGACCCGCGGCCGGCCTCTATCTCCTGATCGGCGCGTCCCCGCACTGCTCGTGGCTGCCACCGGAGGTCGCGCTCGACGAGTTCGGATTCGTCCTGACCGGACGCGACGTCCCACCAGAAACCTGGATCGGCGGGCTCCCTCCTGCCAGCCTGGCCACCACCGTCCCCGGCGTGTTCGCGGTCGGTGACGTCCGGGCGGGATCCACGAAGCGTGTGGCCACCGCCGCCGGCGAAGGAGCCTCGGTGGTGTCGTCCGTCCACACCTGGCTGAGCTAGAGGAGCCGCCGTGCACATCCTGCTGACCGGAGCCACCAGCGGCATCGGCCTCGCCGCAGCTGCCCGGCTCGCCGCTGGCCCGCACCACCTGGTTCTCCACGGACCAGAGCCCGAGGCTCGCGGCGCCCAGATCGCCACACGCCTCTCCCGCGGTGCCCACCCCGATGCGCGGATCACCTACGTGTCCGCCGACTTCACCGACCTTGCCACAGTGGAGCCTCTTGCCGACGCTGTGCGCAGGGACACCCCTGGCCTGGATGTGCTCGTCAACAACGCCGCGATTCCCGGCCCCCAATCGCTCACGACGGGCACCACGGGCACCGAGCTGACCTATCAGGTGAACTTCCTCGCCAGCGCACTGCTCACCCACCACCTGTTGCCGGCCCTGGTCCCAACCGGGCGGGTCGTCAACGTCGCGTCGGCGACCCACTTCAGTGCACAGCTCGACGTAGAGGACCTCGACTTCCGACGACGTGGATACGCCTCATCGGCGGCCTATGCGCAGTCGAAGCTGGCGATCGTGACCTACAGCAACTGGCTCGCCACGAGGATCCGACCGACTGTAGTGAGCATCCACCCGGGCGTCGTCGCCACCGACCTGCTCCACGCGATGTTCGCCGTCCGAGGCGTCCCGACAAGCGTCGGCGGCAGCAACCTCGCCGCGGCGGTGACCGCGGAGGTGCCAAGCGGCACCTATATGGATGAGACGTCGCCCGCCGAGCCATCCGCTGCGTCGATGGAACCTTCATCGCAGAAGGCGTTGGTCGCGGACACCGAACGACGGCTCGCGGTCAGCCTGCCCTGAGCAGCCCCGCCCCCGAGTGTGTCGGGTCCCAGAACTCGCGGATGAGGCGATGCCCACGCACACCGCGTCGACGCCCTGCCGCCGGCAACCCGTCAGCCGCCGGCCGCCGGCCGCCACGATGATGCTCGGTGAGCGGGCCCGCGGACATCATTCTGGCAAATCTCATAAGGTCACGGTCGACTTGCACGGCGGGTCGCAGTGCCTTATCGCCGACCTGCCGTCACGAGTAGATTCCGGAACATGGTCACAGAGATCGACGTACGCGCAGCTCCCAGCGGCACTGGCTGCGCCGACTGCGACGCGGCCGATCCACCCGGCTGGTGGGTCCACCTCCGCCGCTGCGCGACCTGTGGCCACGTCGGCTGCTGCGACACGTCGCCCGCCCAGCACGCCACCGCGCACGCGAGGAACACCGGACATCGCTACATCCAGAGCTTCGAGCCCGGCGAGGACTGGTTCTACGACTACAAGACCCAGAACTCATTCCAGGGTCCGGAGCTGGCACCGCCCACATCGCGGCCAGCGGACCAAGCGGTTCCCGGGCCCACAGGCCGCGTCCCGGCCGATTGGCGAACCCTGATACACCGTTGAGCGGGCATTACCGCCGACGGCGCGTTCGCAGCTGCGGCGCACCTTCAACTCGGCAAGACCGCGCACCATCGGCGGCAAATCCGGACGTCCCCGCCTCCCCCGCGCGATGGCGCGGGTAGGGCAGGGTGCACCGCATGAGCGACGACCAGAAGCAGCAGCTGCATGACTACCTGACTGAGACCCGTGAAGCGGTGATCTGGAAGGCCGAAGGGCTTTCGGAGTACGACGTGCGCAGGCCGCTCACACGTACCGGGACCAACTTGCTTGGACTGATCAAACATCTCTCGATCGTCGAGGCCTGGTACTTCGGGAAGACCTTCAACCGCCCGTTCGCGCCGCACCTGCCGTGGTGGGACGACGACGCGCCAGAAGGTGCCGATATGTGGGTGACCGCTTCGGAGAGCCGCCAGGAGATTCTCGAGACCTACCAGGCATCGATCTCGCATGCCGACGCGACGATCCGCTCGCTTGACCTCGACGCTCCCGGGCACGTGCCATGGTGGCGGCGACCAACTGTGACGCTGCACGCGATACTCGTCCACGTCCTCACAGAGACCGCTCGCCACGCTGGACACGCCGACATCCTGCGCGAGCAACTCGACGGGCGTACCGGGATGCGAGCAGGCAACTTGAACCAGCAGCCGCACGATGAGCAGTGGTGGACCGACTACCGCTCACAGATCGAAGCCGCCGCGCAATCCGCTGTTTCGAAGTGAGCCGCCTCGCTGATCGCTCCCACCTCAGTGCCGCCGATGTCCAAGGACCGACGATCTGTCAGTCGGATTGGTGCGCCTGCTTCCGTCAGATTGGCTCGGGAGTGCCCCTCTCCCGAAGGGCTGCATCCGGGCCGGGCGGAGGCTCATGAGGTGTGACAAGGACGGCGGCCGCGCGCTCATCCCTCTCGCGGCGCCAGGCTTGGCGGGCGACGGCGCCGATGACGGCGACCGTGAGCAGGATCAGGACGGCGTCGACCCAGCCCGGCAGTCCGCCCAAGGCGGCGACGATCGTGACGCCGTTGACCAGGACCACCAGGCCGCCGACCATCGTGCCCATCGGTGCGTGCGGGAGTCGGCCGGCCAGCCGGGCCGCGATCGGGGCCATGATGACCCCGCCGACGATCAGGCCGGTCACGGGCAGCCACGGGACCCCGTGCTGCGCAGCGCCGGTGAGGAAGCCGAACGAGACGGAGACGGCGACCAGAAACTCGGCGGCATTCACCGTGCCGACCACCTTGCGCGGCTCGTGGCGAGTGACGGTCATCAGGCTGGGCGTGACGACCGGACCCCAGCCGCCGCCACCCGTGGCGTCGACAAACCCGCCGAGCAGTCCGATCGGCGAGAGCCAGCGTGCGGTGTGGCCGTTCTGGGGCGTCGGGATCAGTCTGACCCCGAGGCCGAACCTGGCGAAGATCACCAACCCGAAGAAGACCAGCAGGCCCGACATCCAGGCCTTCGCCGAGACGAGGCTGATGTTGGTGAGGACGACGGCGCCCAGGAAGCCGCCCATCGCGCCGGGCAGCGCGACGCGGAGCAGGACCGCCGTGTCGACGTTGCCCTCACGCCAATGCGACAGCCCGCTGATCAGCGTGGTCGGCAACTTCGCCGCGTGCGTGGCGGCACTCGCCGTGACCGGCGCGATACCCATGAACAGCAGCACGGTGGCCGACGTGACGCCGAAGCCCATCCCGAGGGTGCCGTCCACGAGTTGAGCAAGTCCGCCCGCCAGGGCGAAGACGACGACGATCCACATGGCAACCCACCTCGAGTGATCCTAAAGCCTGTTAATAGTACAGGAGTACTTGACTTACATGTCAAAAGGGCACGCACGTGGTGAGGGGATCAGTCGGCCGCCACGCTTCGAGCTCTCGGCCGGGCGCCGCGTCGGCTGATGGTCGGACTGCATGGCGGCCGAGGGTCAAAGTCCGACCGCTGGACAACGCTCGGCGGGGCGTGTCGTCGAACGATTCATCCCGCTCGACGCGCCGAGAGGTTGATCGCAGGCGCGCTCAACTCGGCGCGTGTGCGCACGATCGGCGGCATGTGCGGATGTTCGACTCGCCCCTGGACTAGAAGCCACTGTCCCCGCCACGGGCGTGCGTGCCTGCCTCGTGGTCCTCCTTGGCACATCTCCGACAGCGCAGGAAGGTGCCTGTGGCTTCACCGTCGGCAGACGGAGGATAGGCGACCTGTCCTGGCCCTCGTCTTCCTCGCAAGCTGAGGCGCGCCCACCTACTCCGATTACCTGATCGGTCGGAGTCTTCGGCGGTGTTGAGACTTGTCCTACCATCGGCTGCTTGTTCCAGTGACCCCACGACCGATGCCTTGCAATGGTTGTCGGAACCTGACGCCGGCTTCGGTCTTGGTGTGCACCGATTCACCGGCGAGCCGCAGCCGCTCGTCGCAGGCATGCGCGGGTTCCTTTTCGTTGTGACCGCGCGACCGGCGGCATGTCCGGGAAGGCGCTCGCGCTGGTCAGTACCAGCGGTGTGCGACATCCACGACGACCGTGTGCCCGCCGCCGGGGCGGTTCAGGACGAACGCGCGCATCGGTAGCCTGGCCCGCACCCCGAGCCCGATCGTGGTCTGCCCCTCGAAGGTCCCCGCCCATGCGACCTGGCGGAATGTCCGGTAGCCGGCGACATCGACGAGTTCCCGCCGGTTGTCGGGCTTGTACGTGAGCCTGCCGTTGTCGTCGTACGCCGGGGCCTTGACGATGATGCGCAGCTTGGTGCCACCTCGGAGCGGAACGTTGGCGCCGGACCCGTCCTTCGTGACCCTCTTGACGTACTTGACCTGGTACCCGGGCTTGCCCTGGCCCTTGGCGTTGACGTCGACCACCAGCCTGTCGAAGCATTGGTGCCGGCCGGACCGGATGTTCGTGATCTGCTTGCTGGTATAGGGCGCTCGGGCTTTCATGAGCGACCCCCACTGCGCGTCACAGACCGATGCCGACGCCGTCGGCGCTGATGTGACCGCCGCGAGCGGCGCGATGCTCACCGCGAGGGCGAGAGCGAGCGGGCGCACGATGCGCCTACTTCGCTGGGAAGTGTTCATGGCGTCCTCCTTCTGGACACCTGTTGCACGCGGATCACGCAGACCTGGTTGACGTCCCCTGCCCTTCGTCGTTCTCGCCCCCCTTGGCCTGCGTGTTCCAGACGTTCTACGTGACCCCTGGACCCGGCGGCCAGACGACCGCTGGGGTGATTGAGTTCCGGCCCCGATCGGCCTCGGGGGCGCGATACTGATCGGATGGTGGAGCAACTGCTCACCGATCTTCCTGCCCAGCTCCCGGTCGCCGTCGCCGTGATCGCACCCGAGGGGAGGGTCGACTACGCCAACCCGAGGCTCGCAGAGCTGCTCGACACGACGTCCGGCGAGCTCGTCGGGCGCCCCGTCGACGACGTCATGGGTGAGCCGGGATTCCACGACGCCTTGACCGACGCCGACGACGGCGCCATGCGGGAGCTGCGCTGCCGGCGCGTGGACGGAACGGAGCTGTGGTTCGACGTGACCTGCCGGAGGATGGAGGGGAGCGAGGCCCTGCTGGTCGTGCTCGCCGAGACCACCGAGCGACACAAGTTGGCCGGCGAGGACGCCGCCCGCACCGCACTCCTCACCGAGCTGGCAGAGCTCCCGGAGAAGAATCCCGGCCCCGTCTGCAGGCTCGCCAGCGACGGCACCATCCTGATGGCCAATGCCGCCGCCCGCAGGTTCATCGGGGCGGGCGACATCCGGGGCCGGAACTGGCTGGAGCTGTGCCCGGGTATGTCCCAGGACCTCTGGCAGCAGGTTCTCGACGTCGAGCCAGGCTCCCCCGTCCGCGTTCTGCACGAGGCGGAGAAGGACGACGTCTACATCCTGTTCTCGCACGTGCGCTCGGACAACGGCGACCTCGTCTTCGCATATGGAGCCGACATCACGGCTCGGCGGAGGAACGAGAAGCTCCTGGCCGAGCAGGCCGCGACCCTCAGGGAGATGGCCAGGTTCCCGGAGATGAACCCCGGTCCTGTGCTGCGGATGGACATCGGCGCGAAGGTGCTGATGGCGAACGCCGCCGCCCGGAGTGTCTTCGGCGACGAGCTGATCGGTCGGAGCTGGCGGGATCTGTGTCCCGGCATCGACTCCGAGGCGTGGGACGCATTCCTCGCGGCCGAGGGAGCGGCGGTGCCCCATGAGGCCTGGATCGACGACCGGGCCTACGTGTTCGCACACCGCTTCGACCGGCAGAGCCGGCTGGTGTTCGTCTTCGGCGCCGACGTCACGGCCCAGAAGAAGGCCGAGAGCGCCCTGCGGCAGAGTGAGCGGATGGCCACCCTCGGCACCTTGGCCGCCGGCGTCGCGCACGAGCTGAACAACCCCGCGGCGGCCACCCGGCGCGCGGCCAACCAGCTCAGCGAGGCGTTTGCCGACCTCGAGGCAGCCCACCTCCAGCTCGACGCGGTCGCCGAGGTCGGTGATGCCCGCGAGGTGCTGCGCGAGCTGGAAGCACGCGCCCGCGAGCACGCCGTACGGCCGAGCGACCTGGGCACCGTCGAGCGCTCCGACCGCGAGGCGGAGATCGAGGACTGGCTCGACGACCACGACGTCGAGGGTGCCTGGGACCTGGCGCCCACGTTGGTGTCCCAGGGCCTGGACCCGGACGACCTCGACCGGCTTCTGGACCGGGTCGGTCCGCAGGGTCTGCCGGTCGTGCTCGCCTGGGCCAGCAGCGCTTTCCGGGTATACCTGCTCACCCATGAGATCGGGCAGGGCGCCGGACGGATCTCCGAGATCGTCGGTGCTCTCAAGAGCTACTCCTACCTCGGTCAGGCCCCCGTCCAGGCGGTCGACCTCCATGAAGGCATCGACAACACGCTGGTCATCTTGCGCAACAAGCTCAAGCACGGGATCGAGGTGCGTCGCGAGTACGGCGACGTCCCGCCGGTCGCCGCCTACGGCAGCGAGCTGAACCAGGTCTGGATGAACCTGCTCGACAACGCTGCAGATGCGATGAACGGCAAGGGGACGATCACTATCCGCACCCACCGGGACAGTGACTGGGCAGTGGTCGAGATCGTCGACGACGGACCGGGCATCCCGTCGTCGATCCAGCACAAGGTGTTCGACCCCTTCTTCACGACCAAGGAGCCAGGTGAGGGCACCGGGCTGGGACTCTCCACGACGTACTCCATCGTCACAGAGAGGCACCACGGCACGATCAGCGTCACATCGGTGCCGGGCGAGACCTGCTTCACCGTACGGCTCCCGATCGACGCAGTTGAAGGAGGTGCCCGATGAGCAAGCCGGTCATCCTGAGCGTCGACGACGACCACGAGGTGCTGGGCGCGATCGAACGCGACCTGCGACGCCACTACCGCGGCGAGTACCGGATCCTGAAGGCGAGCTCGGGACGCGCCGGGCTCCAGGCCGCCGTCGAGCTGAAGCAGCGCGGGACGCCGGTCGCGCTCTTCCTGGTCGACGAACGAATGCCAGGGATGTCCGGGACGGAGATGCTGCAGGAGGCGCGCAAGCTGCATCCGGACGCACGTCGGGTGCTGCTCACGGCGTACGCCGACACCGAGGCGGCGATCCGAGGCATCAACGACGTCGGCCTCGACCACTACCTGCTCAAGCCCTGGGACCCGCCGGACCTGCGTCTCTACCCCGTCCTGGACGACCTGCTGTCGGACTGGTCAGCGAACGTGCGACTCCCCTACGACGGCCTCCGGGTGGCTGGTGGGACCTGGTCACCGCAGAGCTACGCCGTCAAGGAGTTCTTGTCCCGCAACGGTGTGCCCTACCGCTGGCTGGACGTCGACGGCGACGAGTCGGTGCGAGAGCTCGTCACGAGCGTCACGGGAGACCCGACGCTGCTGCCCGTCGTCTTGTTCGCCGACGGGAGCACACTGGTCCGGCCCACCCACCAGGAGCTCGCGGAGAAGGTCGGGATGCGGACTGTCGCGAGCCGGCCGTTCTACGACCTGGTGATCGTCGGCGGCGGCCCGGCGGGTCTGGCGGCCGCGGTGTACGCCGCGTCGGAAGGGCTGGCCACGCTGATGGTCGAGCAGGAGGCTCCCGGGGGTCAGGCCGGCACCAGCTCGCAGATCGAGAACTACCTCGGCTTCCCGGCCGGAGTCTCCGGCGCGGACCTGGCCCGCCGCGCGACGGCCCAGGCCAAGCGCTTCGGGGCGGAGCTGCTCAGCGCACAGGAGGTGACGGCCATCCGCCGCGACGACCCGTACCGGGTCGTCCGTCTCGGCAACGGCACGGAGGTCTCGAGCTACGCCGTGATCCTCGCTCAAGGAGTCTCGGTGCGCACGCTCCAGGTGCCTGGGGTCGAGACACTGACCGGGCGCGGCGTCTTCTACGGGGCGGCGATGACCGAGGCTGCGACGTATCGCGGACGCCACGTCTGCGTGATGGGCGGCGCCAACTCAGCCGGTCAGGGCGCCCTGTTCTTCTCGAGGTACGCCAGCCGGGTCACGATGCTGGTCCGCGCCGACTCACTGCACAAGAGCATGTCCCGGTACCTCATCGACCGCATCGAGGCGGCGTCCAACATCGAGGTCCAGACCGGCCTGGAGGTGGTGGAGGTCTACGGTGCCGGCCACCTCGAGGGCGTCTCGGTCCGCGATGTGAGCACCGGCGACGTCCGATCGATTCAGCTCGCCGCGCTGTTCATCTTCATCGGCAGCGCGCCGCACACCGCGACGGTCGCCGATCTCGTGGAGCTGGACGAGAAGGGCTATGTGCTGACGGGACCCGATCTGCCCTCCGCCGCCAGCGGCCGACCTGCCGGCTGGCTGCCGGACCGGGACCCGTATCTCTTCGAGACCAGCGTGCCGGGCATCTTCGCAGCGGGCGACGTGCGCGCGGGTTCAGGCAAGCGAGTGGCGGCTGCGGTAGGCGAGGGCTCCGGTTGTGTCAGCGTCGTGCACCGCTATCTGGCCACCGTGTAGCGCCGCGCGAGGACAGGGACGGAGCAGTCGAGGGCTACTGGGTCTTCGCCGGAGGGCTCCAGCCGGCGTCCACGGCGACCGTCGTCGACGGCCAGGGTGAGACGCCGGTGATGACCGATGGCTCGTACCTCGAGACCAAGGAGGTCATCGGAGGGTTCTGGCTCTCGACGCTCCCGACCTCGACGAAGCGCTCAAGCTCGCGGCCGGGGGGTCCAAAGCGTGCCGGAGCGTTCACGGTGTCCGACGGCTGCAGAGGCCGCTCGCGTGGAGCGGCTCACGAGTAGCTCCTGGGCACGGTGTTGCTGATGCCGATGTTGCCCGCGTGGTCCGCCTGGGTGGCTTGCACGTAGATCTGACCGGGTCCGGTGCACACGAGCAGGAGGCAGGTTTGGAGGTCGCTGGACGTGTTCGTCCAGCCACCGGTGGTCTGGTTGACGGTCGCCGTACCGGCGTAGTCGGTGCTGCCGGACGAGCACGGGAACGCATTCTCGCTGCAGATGACGACATGGACGTTCCCGGCGTCTCCGCCGCCGATCCCGGCGGTGCCGGTGGTGGTGACGAGCCCGTTGCTGTAGGTGACGTGCGTGATGGCCACCGTGGGTGCGGTGGAGTCGATGGTCACAGTGATCCCGGGCGAGGCCGCGCTGGCGTTGCCGGCGGCGTCAGAGGCCGTGGCGTTGACCGTCTGCGCTTGCTGGGCGAGTGTGCCTGGCGTGATGGAGTAGCTGCCCCCGCCGGCTACACCGCTCGTGAGGAACATGCCGTCGCTGTACAAGGTGACCGTGGAGTCGGGCACCGCCGTACCCGCGAAGGTCGGTGTGGTGTCGTTGGTGATGTTGTCGGTGTCCGTGGTCCCAGCGGCTTGGGGAGACCAGGAGTCGCTGCCAGCGATCAGGTCCGGTGCGGACGGGGCGGCGGGCGCGGTGGCGTCGATGGTGATCATCGTGCCGGTCGAGGGGCTGCTGGTGTTGCCGGCGGCGTCGGTCGCTGCGGCGGTGATCGTCGCTGTCCCCTCGGCCAAGGACGTCGTCGCGATGGCGTAGCTGCCTTCGGTGGCCGCCGCACCGCTGCCGACGGCGACGCCGCCGCTGTAGAGGGTGACCGTGGTGCCGGCCTCGGCGGTTCCGGTGAACGTCGGCGTGGTCACGTGTGTGATCCGGTCGCTGTCGGAGGTCCCGGAGTCACTCTGGGCGGTCAAGGTGGGGGCGGAGGGGGCGGCGGGGGCGGCGGTGTCGCGGGTGACGCTGTCGTCGGTGCTGGTCGAGGGGTGGTTGCCGTTGCCCGCCAGGTCGTGTGCCGCCTCGCTGGCGACCCGGATCGTGACGGTGCCGTCGGTGGTCATCGCGGTGACCGCCACGTTGTAGGTCGCTCCGGTGCCGGTGACCAGGGCGGTCGCGCCCGCAGGAGCCCTGAGCTCCACGTCGTCCGCGGTGAAGCCGGTGACCGGCTCGGAGAAGCGCACGCCGTAGTTGATCGGCTCGCTGTTCGTGGGGTCGGCCTGGCCGGCTTGCTGGTCCACGGTCACAGCGGGGCGGAGGGTGTCGATGGTGACCTGGGTGCCAGACGATGCTGGCCCGGTGTTTCCCGCCCCGTCGGTTGCCGCCGCGGTGAGGGTCTGCGATCCCTCGCCTAGGACCGACGTGGTGATCGAGTAGGTGCCTGCGGTGGCCACGCCGGTGCCGACCGCGGTGCCGACCGCGAACACGGTGACCGTGGAGCCGGGCTCGGCCGTGCCGGTGAGCGTCGGTGTGGGGTCGTTGGTGACCCGGTCGGTGGGCGAGCTGCCGGTGTCGCTGGCGGTCGTCAGCTGTGGCGCGGAGGGGGCCTCCGGGGCGAGGGTGTCGATGTTGACCGTGTTGCTCGGGTTGCTCGCGGCCGTCCAGGTCTGGTGGATCGCGGTGACGACGTAGTGGTAGTCGCCGTCTGGTTGTGGTTGGTCCTGGCACTTCAGGCTGGTCGTCGGCGCTGACGGCGAGGTGCCGCAGGCGGCGCTCGTCGTGCCGTCGCCCTCTCGGGTGCGGGTGAGGAAGTACCCCTGTCCCGGGCCGCCCCCAGGAGCGACTGCTTCAGTCCAGGTGACCTCCACGGTGCCCGGTTCTTCCGACACGGAGCCGGTGACCTCCGTCGGGGGGAGCATGGTGCCGGTCGCCGCTGCTCCCTCGCCGCCAGCGGTGGCGGTCCAGTATGTCCATCCGGTGCCGGGCCCGAGGAACATGCCCACCAATGCGACCAGGCTGGCGATCAGGAGCGCCCTCGCCACGCGGCTCGCGTTGTGGGTGCGCCGGGCTCGGTGCCGGGGGGCCAGATGGCCGCCCGGCTGCCGCCGTCCACGCGAGATCCGAACCATGGCAATGAGCTCCAACAGGGAAGGGCAAAGAAGGTGGGAGGCGCCGAGGCGCCTCCCACC
The DNA here is from genome assembly GCF_003076135.1 of Nocardioides gansuensis. Lineage (GTDB taxonomy): Bacteria > Actinomycetota > Actinomycetes > Propionibacteriales > Nocardioidaceae > Nocardioides > Nocardioides gansuensis. The sequence goes on from NZ_QDGZ01000010.1 coordinate 59,165, forward strand.
CCCAGTGATCATCAGCTGGCGGTGTAGCTGATCACCAGCTGTGCGTTCTTGCAGGCGTCCTGGTTCGCGGCGGTGTTGTTGAAGGCGATGGTCAGGTTGCCCCACGAGCCCACGTTGGCTCCGACGGGCACCTCGGCGCCAACGACTCCGGTGCCGGCGATGGTGTAGTCGGCTGCGGAGCACCCGTCGACCGGGTCGCCCAGCGCGTCGTTGACCTCGGTCACCTCGGCGGCCACGGCGGTGACGTAGACCGGCCCGTCGTTGGTGTTGGTGAACTTGCCGCTGAGCGGCTGGGTGCCCGACCCGGGGGCCAGGTTGGTGACCGTGCTTGTCTGGTGGACGGTGATGCCGGCCGTGGTGCCGGTGTCGGCACTACCGGACCCCGTGCCGGTGGCTGTCCAGTAGGCGAACGCGGCTCCGGCGATCCCGACGAGGAGGACCGTCAGCGCGACGACCCTCTTCTTCCGGCTGATCCTGCGCTTGCCGTGCGTCGCACCGTCAGTGGTCTGCTCCTGCATTGAGAGTTCCTTTTCAGTTCGGCAAGCCCGGCCAGCCCTGGAGTCCCGGGCCATGTGGCGGTGGCCTGCTTGTTCGTTGACATCTGCTGTATCGGGCGGCGGTCTCCGCGACTTGAGGACTGCATCCGTCCAATCTGCTGTCTCCATGGCCGCCCGGGCCGGGCCGCCCAGAACGGGCGTGCCACGGTGGGTGCATGCGACTCGGGACGTGGAACCTGGAGAACCTCTTCAAGCCTGGCGGGGACGGACCCACCGGCCAGGCCGAGTACGACGTGAAGCTCGCCGGACTGGCCGCCACCGTCACCGAGCTGGCGCCCGACGTGCTGGCGGTCCAGGAGGTCGGGGACCCCGAAGCCCTCGATGACCTGGTCGAGAGACTTCCGGGTGCCTGGGTGACCGCACTCGCCGACCCGGATCGCCGAGGCATCCGCGTCGGGTTCGTCTCGCGGCTAGCCCTGGCGGACGTGGCGCAGTTCGCAGACTTCCCCACGGAGCTCGGCGGCGTCCAGGTCGACGACGCGGGCGAGCGCATCGAGCAGATGGGTCGACCGGCCCTGCAGGCACGTGTCGATGCCGGCGGCACACGCCTCGACGTGATCACCACGCACCTGAAGTCGAAGCTGCTGACCTACCCCGGCGGCCGGTTCGGCCCCAAGGACGAGGGCGAGCGGGCGCGCTTCGCCGTCTACGCCCTCCACCGACGCGCCGCTGAAGCGGCTACCGTCCGGGCCGGCGCCGACGCCCTCCTTGAAGGAGACGGGACCTCCAGGGCGGTCGTCGTCGCCGGTGACCTGAACGACGAGCCCCAGGCCGCGACCACCCAGATCTTCCTCGGGCCCGGTGGTTCCGAGATCGGCACACCCGGGCACACCCAGCCTGACCGGGGAGACGGCCACCGACTCTTCAACCTGGCTCCCCTCATTCCCGAGGAGCAGCGCTACTCGCGCGTCTACCGCGGCCGCCGCGAGCTGATCGACCACCTGCTCGTGAGCCATGCGCTCCTCGACGACGTGACGGACGTGACCACCGGCAGCGGCAGGACGCCCTCGATCACCGACGACCCGAGGAGGCGTCGCAACGCACCGCAGTCGGACCACCGGCCGGTCGTGATGACGCTCGATATCTGACGCCTTGTGTCCTTCCCTGGCCAGAAATCTTCGCTCCACCGATTTTGCGGATCCCCGGGACCGGATCCGGATGGCTCTGGCATCATGGATACAAGCCCCGCAGGTGACCCGAGACTCCTGCGGGGCCTCTTACGTCTCTGGCCGGGACGCTGCGCTGCGGGTTCGGCGTAGCAGCCCAACGGGTACCTCACAGCATGTGGGGCAGCCTCGGCGACCTCGTGGTCGCGCTGCACGCCGCCTACCTGGTGTTCCAGGCGTTGGGCGGGTTGCTGGTGCTGTGGTTCGGACGTCAGGTCCTCCTGCTGCACCTGGCCGCCGTGACGTGGGGGATCGTGATCGTGGCGATGCACTGGCGTTGCCCGTTGACGGTGCTGGAGAAGTCCCTGCGGTCCCGGTCGGGCGAGGCGCCATACCCTGAGTCGTTCCTGGACCACTACGTCTTCGGCAGTTACCTGCCGGACGGCTCGCAACCATGGGTGTACGGCCTCCACCTGGTCGTCATCGTCGTCGTCTACCTGGTCCTCGCCGAGAGGTGGTTGGGCGCAGGAGGCGTCCGCCCAGCTCGCCAGGTCGCGACCTGACGGGTCGGGGGGCCTGGTGGCGATCGCGTTCGAACGACCGGCTCGGCGGACGCCCCGTGACTCCGTCGGCGTGCGTCGCTGGGTCACCTACGCCTGCGGCGTGGTCGTGCTGGTCCGGCTCATCTACGTCTGGCAGCCGCTGCGGTCCGATGAGGGCGGGTACCTCCTCGCCACACGGCACTGGAAGACCGGGGGCGAGTTCCTCTACGGCGACTACCACGTCGACCGGCCGCCCCTGCTCATGTCGATCTACCGGCTGGCCGCCCTGTCGGACTGGGATCCGATGATCCGGGCGCTGAGCATCCCGTTCGCCGTCGTCGCCGTGGCTGCCCTCGCCCGGGCCGGCTACCTCGTCGCGGGCGGCCGCGGTGCGTGCTGGAGTGCGGCCGTGGCCGCTGCACTCGTGACCTCTCCGGCGCTCGCCGCAGACCAGGCGGACGGGGAGCTGTTCGCTCTCCCGATAGTCGCGGCAAGCGTGGCCCTGACGCTGGAGGCGTGGCGCGCTCGCGGGTGCCGTCGCGCGTTCTGGTACGCCGTCGCGGCGGGCGTCTGTGCGGCCGCGGCACCGCTCATCAAGCAGAGCTTCCTCGACGGGCTGGTGTTCGTCCTGGCGTTGGTGACCGCTGACTCGGCACTGCGCCGGCGGGTGCTCCCAGGCCGGGCGCGTGTGGTGGCCGTCGGTGCGGGGCTCGGGGCGGTGGTGCCCCTCCTCGCCGTCCTCACGTGGGCACGCTCCGCCGGAGTCGACGGAACGAGCCTGTGGGCCGAGCTGGTGGCGTTCCGGGCGGACGCCTTCGCGGTGATCTGGCAGGACAGCATTCACAGGCCCCTCACGCGGGGCGTCCGACTCGTCGCGCTGGCCATCGTCAGTGGCATGGTGCCGCTCGCCTGGGCGTGGCGCCGCGCGACGCCCACCTCGCCCGAGCACTGGGCCGTCAGCTGCACACTCGTGTTCGCCGTGGCAGCGCTGCTGGCCGGCGGCAGCTACTGGCCCCACTACCTGCTGCAGCTGGTCCCCATGCTGGCCCTGGCAGCCGGCATCCGCGCCGCCTCGGACTCGGTCGCGGGCGCGTCGATGCGGTGGGCGGCGAGGGTCACCGTCCTCTCGGCGGCCGTGGCCGCTGTCGTCACCACCGTGGCGTACGCCGCGGTCCCGGGCGTCTGGTCCCTGCAGCGCACCGGCACCTGGCTCGCCGAGTCCAGCCACCCGTCCGACACCGCGGTCGTGGTCTACGGTCATCCGTCGGTCCTGGAGGCAGCCGACCTGCGCTCCCCCTACCCGTACCTGTGGAGCCTGCCCGTGCGCACCCTCGACCCGGAGCTCGCGAGGTTGCGCGCGACCCTGGCAGGGCCCGAGGCCCCGACCTGGATCGTCCAGACCAGTGCGTTGAACTCCTGGAACATCGACGAGGGCGACCAGCTGCGCTCGGTCATCAAGGCCCGCTACGACGTCGTGGCCACGATCTGCGGCCATGCCGTGTGGCTGCGCTCGGACCTGACCCGTCCGGCTGCTGCACCACCAGCCTGCTGAGCTCCGCGATCCACAGCTGTCACCGGCAGCTAGAGGTAGAGCCCGGTGGAGCCGGCGTCGAGCCGCTCGGCCGCCACCGCATGGATGTCGCGCTCGCGCATCACGACGTAGACCTCGCCGTGGACCTCGACCTCCGCCTTGTCCTCGGGGTCGAAGAGGACCCGATCGCCGACCTCGACGGCGCGGGCGTGCGGACCCTTGGCGATGACCTTGGACCAGGCGAGGCGGCGCGCGCCCATGGCCGCGGTGGCCGGGATGACGATCCCGCCCGAGGAACGGCGCTCCCCCGCATCCCGGTCGAGCTCGACCAGGATCCGGTCGTGGAGCATCTTGATGGGGGCTGACCCCTGGGCGTCGCTCACGGAAGGATCAGCGGGTGAGCTTGCGGATGACGGCGAGGAGCACGATCGCGCCCACGACACCGCCGGCGACCTTGATGATGTTGTCCGTGCGCGGCGCCCCCGTCTCGAGGTCGACGAAGTGCGACTTCACGGTCGTCACCTCGCGCCCGACGATCGTCTTCGGGTTCGCGCGGTAGGCGAGCTGGTCGATCGTCTGCGCGAGACGCTGACGCGTCTCCTCGATCTCACGCTCGAGCGAGCTCAGTTCGTTGGTCACGCGGGAAGGTTACCAATCGCCCGCGGGTCGAACCCCCAGGGCAGCTCCAGCCGGTGGGCCCGCATCAGCGCATCGTCGGTGAGCACGTCGAACGTGCGACCGTCCGCCACGACCACCCCGTCACTGAGCACGACGGAGCGAGGGCAGAGCTCCAGGGCGTAGGGCAGGTCGTGCGTCACCATCAGCACCGTGACGTCCAGGCTGCGCAGGATGTCGGCCAGCTCGCGGCGGCTGGCCGGGTCGAGGTTGGAGCTGGGCTCGTCCAGCACGAGGATCTCCGGGTCCATGGCCAGGACCGTGGCCACCGCGACCCGGCGGCGCTGGCCGAAGGAGAGGTGATGGGGCGGGCGGTCCGCGAAGTCGGCCATGCCGACCTTGTCCAGCGACTCCATCACCCGCCGCTCCAGCGCCTCACCGCGCATCCCCATGTTGGCGGGGCCGAAGGCGACGTCCTGCCGCACCGTGCCGAGGAACAGCTGGTCGTCGGGATCCTGGAAGACGACGCCGACGCGGCGTCGTACCTCCTTGTGGTTGGCCCTGACCACGGGCAGCCCGCTCACCGTGACGGTGCCGCGCCCAGGGGCGAGGATGCCGTTGAGGTGGAGGACGAGCGTGGTCTTGCCGGCGCCGTTGGGCCCGAGGAGCGCCACCCGCTCGCCCGGGTGGACGTGGAGGTCCACGCCGAAGAGAGCCTGGTGGCCGTCGGGGTAGGCGTAGGCGAGGCCACGGACCTCGAGGGTGGGCGCGCTCATGAGGGCAGCGACCCGTCGTAGCCACGGGAGAGCATGGCGAGGTGGACCCGTTCCCCGCGCTCGTAGGAGCGGATGAACAGCGACCCCATGGCCCGCGCGAGCACCGGCCAGTGCCGCGGGGAGCGGGGCTCGCACCCGCGGGCCCGCATCGCCGTCGTCATCCGGCCCAGCTCGCCGGTGACCACGTCGAGGTAGCGGATCATGAAGCCCATGATCTGCACGAGCAGGTCGGGCATCCGGAGTCGCTGCAGCCCGCGCAGCAGGTCGGGCGCCTCCGTCGTGGCCGCCAGAGTCAGGGACGCCAGCACACCGAGCGTGCCCTTGGCCAGCAGCGCCCCGGCCGCGACGAGGCCCGGCTCGGAGAGGCTGAGGCCGAGCACGTCGGTGCGCGGTCCCGTGGCGACGAAGGGCACCAGCAGCGCGAAGACCACGAAGGGCACCTCGACGACCATGCGCTTGGCGAGGTAGAGCGGTGGCACCCGGCTCGCCGCGACGACGCCGAGCAGCAGGACCGCCTGCACGCCGTGGAAGGTCCACCAGCCGGCGGGCGTCGCGACGACGACGAGCATGAACGCCACGAGCGCGAGCAGCTTGACGTGCGCGGGAGTCCGGTGGACCGGGCTGTGCCCGTGGTAGTGGAGGCGATGCTTGTGGCCGGCGCCCATCTCAGCCGTCGCTCGCGGCAGGGTCCCGGCGTCGCACCAGCCAGAAGAGCCCGCCGCCGAGCACGGCGACCAGCGCGACGCCGGCAACGCCGGCGAGTCCCCCACTGACGCGGGAGTCCTCCACCCCTCGGGTCTGGTAGTCGGCGAGCGGGCTGTCGGCGGTCGCCGAGTCCTCGGCCGTGTGGCCGAAGCCGGCCTGCTCGGCCACGTGCTCCAGCCCGTCCGGGTGGGCGCTGGCGTAGTAGCTGGCGACGCCGGCGACGAGGAGGCAGACCAGCAGGCCGAGGGCCAGGAACGTGCGCGTCCTCATCGGGCCACCACCTCACGGATCTCGAGCTCGCGCTCGGCCAGCACCGGCCGCGCGCCGTACACCAGGTCGGGCCGGACGGCGACGACGCTGCCGACCACCAGGCCGGTGATCACTGCCTCCCCCACGCCGATGACGGCGTGCCAGGAGAGCATCGCGACCAGGACGGTGCCGGGGTCGACGGGTGCCTGCCCGCCGACCGTGAAGAGCAGGGTGAAGACCGCGGCGGCGGCCGGCACGCTGGCGAAGCCCGCGAGCGCGGCGGCGGGCGCGATCGAGGACGTTCGCCGTGGCAGCACCCGCCGCGCACCGGCGAACACGACCCAGCCGACCACGACCGCCACGAGGGCCATCAGCGTCACGTTGGTGCCCAGCGCCGTGATGCCGCCGTCGGCCATGAAGAGGGCCTGGACCAGGAGCACCACGCTGAGGCAGAGGACGGCCGACCACGGGCCTACGAGGACCGCGGCCAGGGCGCCGCCGAGCAGGTGTCCGCTGGTGCCCGCCGCGACCGGGAAGTTCATCATCTGTCCGGCGAAGACGAAGGTGGCGACGAGGCCGGCCATGGGAGCGGTACGGTCGTCGAGCTCACGGCGGGCCCCGCGCAGGGCCAGCCCGACCCCCGCCATCGCCACCACCCCCGTGGCGAGCGAGGTGGGCGCGTCGAGGAAACCGTCGGGCACATGCACGCCGTCCACCTTATTGCATATGGTTTGCAACAACCACGCCGACCCAGGAGCGCCCCATGACCGACCGCCTCGCCCCCGGTGACACCGCACCCGACTTCACCCTGACCGCCGACACCGGCGAGCAGCTCACGCTCTCGGACCTGCGCGGCCGCAAGGTGATCGTCTACTTCTACCCCGCCGCCATGACCCCCGGCTGCTCCAAGCAGGCGTGCGACTTCACCGACTCCCTCGACTCCCTCCGGGGCGCCGGCTACGAGGTGCTCGGCATCAGCAAGGACGCCCCCAGCAAGCTCGCGAAGTTCCGCGAGCGAGACGCCCTCACGCTCACCCTGCTCTCGGACGCAGACCTCGGCGTGCACCGGGCCTACGGCGCCTACGGCACCAAGAAGCTCTACGGCAAGGACGTCGAGGGGGTCATCCGCTCGACCTTCGTCGTCGACGAGGACGGCAAGGTGGAGGTCGCGCAGTACAACGTCAAGGCCACCGGCCACGTCGCCAAGCTGCGGCGCGAGCTCGGGCTCGCCTCAGACGTGTGACCCGCCGCCCACCACGGTGGAACGGCAGACCTGGCGCGGCAGGTGGACGGCGCCAGGTCCGCCGGGACGAGGTGACACATTGGCCGCGAGGACGGCCGTCCGGGCACCGGCCTCGTGCCTGGTCAGGACGAGCTGCTCGACCACGGTCACGTGGCGCAGGTCCGGGACGACGACCCCCCAGGCGGCCTCTTCGCGGGTCACCTCGCCCATCAGCGCGTCGAATGCGCCCGGGTTGTCGCCCCTCGCCACGTAGACGGTCCCGAGGCTGAACTCCTCGCGGTGGGCGAAGGCCTGGAGCTGGGCCTCCACCCTGGGGAGCTCGGTGCCGCTCCTGAGCACGTCGGTACGGATGTAGCCGAGCAGCAGCGGCCGCGGATTGTTGCTCATGAGATCTCCTCGAGAAGGAACCACGCGGCGCTGTCCGGCGGGAGCTTGTCCCCGACCTCGGGGTCGCTGCCGAGCAGCAGCCGCGCCCCGGGAGGTGGGCACACCGGCCGGGGGGAGCAGTTGACGATGCACGCGAATCCGTCGCCGCGCGTGAACCCGAGCACGCCCGGCTCGGTCGGCAACCACCGGAACCCGCCCGAGGACAGGGCTGGGACGCGGTGTCGCAGGGCGATGGCCTCGCGGTAGAGCTGGAGCATGGACTCGCCGGACTCGAGCTGTCGATCCACGGTGTAGTAGTCGAACCAGTCGGGCTGCGGGAGCCACGTGGGGGTCTGGGTGCCCGGGGGGCAGAAGCCGAACGAGTCCTGTCCGGAGGCCCATGGCAGGGGGACCCGGCAACCGTCCCGGCCCCGTCGAGCACCATCGGTGCGGCGGAACATCGGGTCCCTCAACACGTCGTCGGGCAGGTCGGTGACCTCTGGAAGACCGAGTTCCTCGCCCTGGTAGAGGTACACCGAGCCCGGCAGCGCGAGCATCAGCAGCGCGGCCGCCCGGCCCCGGGTCAGCCCGAGGTCGACATCGCCTGCAGTGACGCCGGGAGCACCCCCGCCGTACCGCGTGACGGATCGGGGCATGTCGTGGTTGTTGAGCACCCAGGCCACCGGGGAGTCGTGGGCGGCGACGGTCTCCAGACCCCGGTCGATCACCTGCGACAGCGAGTCGGCGTCCCAGGGCGTGCGCAGGAACTCGAAGAAGAAGCTCTGGTGCAGCTCGTCGGGACGCTGGTACGCCGCGAGCTCGCCGGCGTCCAGCACGCCCACCTCGCCGACCAGCATCCGCTCGCGACCGGTCTCCTCGGTGTACTCCTCCGCGAGGATTCGCCAGCTGCGCCAGACGTCGTGCACCTCGGGCTGGTTCCAGGCGTACGGGTTGACCGGGTCGCCGGTGAGCTCGTCGTCGATGGCGAACTCGTGGTCCGGCAGACCCTCCCGCTTGTGGAGGCCGTGGGCCACGTCGATGCGGAGGCCGTCCACACCGCGGTCGAACCAGAACCGGAGCACCTCCTCGAAGTGCTCGACGACGTCCGGGTGGCGCCAGTTGAAGTCGGCCTGCTCGGGGGCGAAGGAGTGGAGGTACCACTGGCCGGGCGAGCCGTCTGGTTCGCTGATCCGGCGCCAGGCGGGGCCGCCGAAGACGGAACGCCAGTTGTTCGGGGGCAGCTCGCCGTGGTCGCCGGTGCCGTCGGCGAAGTGGAAGCGGAGGCGCTCGGGGCTGCCCGGTCCGGCGGCCACGGCGGCGGTGAACCACGGGTGCTCGATCGAGCAGTGGTTGGGCACGACGTCGACGATGACCCGGATGTCCAGCCGGTGGGCGTCGTGGACCAGCCGGTCGAAGTCAGCCAGATCGCCGAACTCGTGGTGGACGGCCAGGTGGTCCGAGACGTCGTACCCGTGGTCGTGCTGTGGAGATGCGTAGAACGGATTGAGCCAGATCCCGTCGACCCCGAGGCTGCGCAGGTAGGGGAGCCTGGCGCGAACGCCACCGAGATCTCCGATCCCGTCTCCGTTGGAGTCCTGGAAGCTGCGCACGTACACCTGGTAGATGACGCCGTTCCGCCACCACCCAGGGATGTCTACGGTCCGGCCACTGCGGCTGGAGGTTGTGATCGGTTCGGCAGACATCAGGGGGCCCTCGGGTGGTGGGGAACGGCGTACCCACACACTCCCCCGAGCCCCACTTCCCCAACATCGGGACAGATACGGGGATCGGTACGTAGATGGCGTCGAGTACGTACGTCGGGCTGCCGCCGCGTCGTCGTCAGCGACCCTGTTGCTCGGCCACCCAGCTGGCGACCTGGGAGCGGGAGGTGACGCCCAGCTTGGCCAGGATGTGGTCGACATGAGTCTCGGCAGTGCGTTGCGAGATGATCAGCCGGGCCGCGATCTCCTTGTTGCTCAGTCCCTCCGCGAGGAGCCCGGCGATCTCCCGCTCACGTCGGGTCAGCCCGCCCGCCGCGCTCGGCAGCCCGCGACCGGGCGAGGCCGCCTCGCCCCCGCTTCCGGCGTCGGCGTCCTCGCCAAGGGCGAGCGACACCGCTTGCTCGAAGGAGTACGCCGCGCCCTCCGCGAACGCCTTCGCGTACCGCTCGGAGCCCAGCGCCTCACGCACGTGATCCTCCGAACGCTGGTCGAAGGCGTTGTAGGCGTTCGTCTCGTCGACTCTTGCCCCGCTCGTCCGCCAGATCGCCTGCGAGGCACCGAGCAGCCGGGCCGCCCCCTCGTCGGGAGCGGTGAAAGCGGCACACCAGGAGAGCGCCTGGACGCCGAAGCTGATGCCGGTCAGGTCGTGCATCGTGAGGAACAGCCGGACGCAGTCCCTCAGGGTTCGCGTCGCCTCGGCATGGGCACCTGCACCCCACTGGGTGATGCCGACGCTCCACAGGCCGTAGGCCTTCGACGACATGGCCCCGTGCTCCTCGGCCAGGGCCAGGGCCTGTCGGGCGAACTCGTCGGCACGAGGATCGCCGAGGAAGAAGGTGGCCGCAGTGAGCAGGATCAACGTGTCGAACTCGCCGAGCGGGTCGCCGACCGCCCGGAACTCGCTCCGCGCCTCCTCCAGGAGCCCGATGGCGGCCGGCAGATCACCCTGGTAGAGCGTCGCGTGCCCCCGGCACTCCTTGATGCGCGCGTGCAACCGGTCGTCGTCGAGCCCTGCGGCGATCTCGGCGCACTCGGCCAACATCGCGGCATTGCGGTCGAACTCCGTGGCGAACATGGCCAGATAGCTGGCGGCCCACAGCGCGTACGCACGGCTCCTGGTCGGTTCGGTCGCCAGGTCCAGCGCCTGCAGCAGGGACCGGTACCCCTCCCTGAGGAACCCCGCGAACCAGAAGTTCCAGATGGGCGCGGCGATCTCGAACGCCGCGGCAGCCTCGGATTTGTCCGTGAGGCAGAACTCCAGGGCGGCCCGCAGGTTGCCCTGCTCCCGCCGGAGCCGGATGAACCAGTTGGCCTGATGAGAGCCGAAGCTCTCGGCGTCATACTGCTGCGCCAGGGACCGGTAGTGGTCGCGGTGCCTGAATTGCAACGCCCGCAACTCTTCCTCGTCGAGCCGCGCCGCGCCGTACTGCCGGATCGTCTCGAGCATCTGGTACCACGCGGTCGTGTGCTCGGTCGCCTGGATGCGGACCAGGATCGACTTGTTGACCAGGCTCGCGACCAGGTTCAGGACGTCGTCGCGCAGGATCCCTCCCCCGCTGCAGACATCCTCGGCCGCCTCGAGATCGAAGCCTCCGGAGAAGACCGAGAGCCGCGCCCACAGAAGCTGCTCCGCGGGCGAGCACAGCTCGTAGCTCCAGCCCACCGTCGCGTCCAGTGCCTGCTGCCGGGCGGGCGCGGCGCGTCTGCCGGTGGTGAGCAACCGGAAGCGGTCCTCGAGGCGCTCCAGGATCTGCACCGGCGAGAGGGTGCGCAGCCACACCGCGGCGAGCTCGATCGCCAGCGGGATGCCCTCGAGCTTCCGGCACAGCTCCACCACGGCGTTGCGGTTGCCGTCCCCGAGCTCGAACTCGGGGGCCACGGCCGCGGCGCGGTCCAGGAAGAGTGAAACGGAGTCGTAGTGCGCGGCGTCGCCGGCCCTGACCTTGGCTTCAGGCGTCGACAGGGGTGGGACCACGAGGATCTGCTCGCCCTCGACGCCGAGCACGTGCCGGCTGGTGGCGAGGATGCGCAGGCCGGGTGCCGCGGCAAGCAGCTTGCTGGCCAACACAGCGCAGGCGTCGGTGAGGTGCTCACAGTTGTCGAGCACCACCAGGAGCTTCTTCTCCTCCAGGTACGCCGCGAGGTCGCCAGCGGGATCCGCGGAGACCTGGCGGAGCTCGAGGGTGTTGGCCACGGTGTGCGGGAGCAGCTGGGGGTCGTGAAGGGCGGCCAGCTCGACGAACCACACGCCGTCGGGGAAGGTACGCCGGACCTCGGCCGCCATCCGCAGCGCCAGCCGCGTCTTGCCGACCCCACCGACGCCGGTCAGGGTCAGCATCCGGCTGCTGGCCAGAAGCTTCCGCGTCTCGGCGAGCTCGCGTCGGCGCCCCACAAAGCTGGTCAGCTCGACGGGCAGGGCGCCCCGACCTGACGTCGTCGACTTCGTGGTTGCCATACCGGATTCCGCCCTCTGTGTTCGGCCCCGAGACAGCCATCGGATCGCTGGGCCCCCAAGGCCCGGCACCCTAGCGGCCCACAGTCTACGGCCGCCCCACCGCTGCGCCGCGTGTTCGCACAACTGCCGGGCACCATCGTCCGACACACAGGTGGCTGACTGGGTGCGGGACGCCGCCAGTTCATAGACTGACGCCCTTGCCGAAGTGGTGGAACTGGCAGACACGCAGGTTTTAGGTACCTGTGCCTTCGGGCGTGGGGGTTCGAGTCCCCCCTTCGGCACTGATGCGGTGCGGCAGACTGTCCGCATGCTGATCCGACTGGCCGTGGCCACGCTCGGCCTCACCCTGCTCGTGAGCTGTGGCGGAGCGGAGGACGCGCCGGCGGGGGACGCGCCGGCGGACGGCCCCACGGAGACGGACAGCGCGACGGAGCCCAGTGAGGAGCCGACGGAGGAGCCACACGCCGCGGCCGGCACCAGCGTCGTCCTGCACGACAGCCAGTTCGGGCCGATGCTGTTCGACGAGTCCGGCCAGGCGATCTACCTCTTCGACGTCGAGACGACCTCGGAGCCGGAGTGCTACGACGCCTGCGCCGAGGCCTGGCCCCCGGTGCTCACCGAGGGCGAGCCGGTCGCCGGCCGCGGCCTGAAGCCAGGCCTGCTCGGCACCACGAAGCGCACCGACGGCACCGTCCAGGTGACCTACGGCGGCCACCCGCTCTACTTCTACGCCCACGAGGGCAAGCACGAGGTGCTGTGCCACGACGTGTTCCTCAACGGCGGCAACTGGTACGTCGTCCAGGCCGACGGGTCCGCCGCCCCACCCGGCTAACCCGCCGAAAGCAGCTCGGCCGCCCGCGGTGCCAACGCCCGCAGGGCACGGCCGCGGTGGGAGATCCGGTCCTTCTCCCCGGGATCCAGCTCGGCCGAGGTCCGGCCCTCGGCGGCGTGCTCGTCGGCGACGAACAGCACGTCGTACCCGAACCCGCCGCTCCCCCGCGTCTCCCGGATGATCCGCCCGCGCATCACCCCGTGCTCGACCAGCTCGACGCCGGAGGGGTGGGCCAGCACGACGGCGCACTCGAAGTGGGCACCGCGGCGCTCGTCGGGCACGTCGGCCAGCTGGGCGAGGAGGAGCTCGTTGTTGCGGTCGTCGGCACTCGTCTTGTCGTCGCCCGGCGGCCCGGACCAGCGAGCGGACAGCACGCCGGGCATGCCGTTGAGCGCGTCGACGCAGAGGCCGCTGTCGTCGGCGATCGTCGGCAGGCCGGTGGCCGCGAGGCCGGCGCGGGCCTTCAGCAGGGCGTTGCCCTCGAAGGTCGGCTGGTCCTCGACGGGTTCGTCGTACGCCGGGACGTCGTCGAGGCCGACCACCTGCACGTCGGCGAGGTGCTCGGCCAGGATGCGCTGCATCTCGGCGAGCTTCTTGGCGTTGCGGGAGGCCAGGAAGACGCGGTGGTTTCGAGGCGCCGCTTCGCTCCGCACCTCAACCACCGAGGCCGAGAGCTTCCCGCTGGATGCGGGTGAGGTCGGCGCAGCCCTTCTCGGCGAGCGCGAGCAGGGCGTCGAGCTCGGCCCGATTGAACGGTGCACCCTCCGCGGTGCCCTGCACCTCGACGAACGCACCGGAGCCGGTCATCACGACGTTCATGTCGGTCTCGGCGCGCACGTCCTCCTCGTAGGGGAGGTCGAGGCGCGGGACGCCGTCGATGATGCCGACGCTGACCGCGGCGACGGACCCGGTGAGCGGCTCCCCGGTCAGCGCGCCGACCGAGCGGAGGTGCGCGACGGCGTCGGCGAGCGCGACGTACGCACCTGTGATCGCGGCCGTGCGGGTGCCGCCGTCGGCCTGGAGCACGTCACAGTCGAGGACGATGGTGTTCTCGCCGAGCGCCTTGTAGTCGATGACCGCGCGCAGCGAGCGGCCGATCAGGCGGGAGATCTCGTGGGTGCGACCGCCGATGCGGCCCTTGACCGACTCGCGGTCGGAGCGGGTGTTGGTCGAGGCGGGGAGCATGGCGTACTCCGCCGTCACCCATCCGAGCCCGGAGCCCTTGCGCCAGCGCGGCACGCCCTCGGTCGCGGACGCGGCGCAGAGCACCTTGGTGCCGCCGAACTCGACGAGCACCGAGCCGGCGGCGTGGTCGAGCCAGTGGCGGGTGAGGGTGATCTTGCGGAGCTCGTCGTCGGCGCGGCCGTCGGCACGGGGAGAGGGCGAAGTCATGCTCCGACCCTAGTGACCGCGGTGAGGCCGGGCTGCTCCGGCATCGCGATCACCGGGGCGGCCGACTGGGCGCGACGCGCGCGCTGCGACTCGACCCAGGCCATCCGCACGGCCCACGTGGCGAGGTCCCCGGCCCGGCGGCCGAACCACGGGAGGCCCTCCACCACCAGCCACGCCAGGTCGGTGCGCAGGCCCGGGACGTAGGGGGTGTCGGTCTCAGCGGGCGGCGGCGTGAAGACGAGGCCCTCCGCGGCGAGGACCGCGGCCCAGCGGCGGGCGAACATGCGGTGGCCGCCCTCGGCGGGGTGCACGCGATCGCAGGCCCAGTAGTCGCGCGTGAACACCTCGGGGCAGTGCGCGAGGTCGACGCGCAGGCCGCCATGACGCGCCACCACCTCGTCGTACGCGTCGTTGACGAGCGCGATCCGCGAGGAGAAGGCGCGCCTGACCCGCGCGGGCAGGCGCAGCATCGACGGGTGGTCGTGGAAGCGCGCGGTCATCAGCGTGGCGCCGGTGCCGGCCAGGGCGTCCGCCGCCGCCAGGACGTCGCGGCGCACCCCGGCGGGGTCCCACGTGGAGCGCATGGTGTCGTTGATGCCGACGATCAGGGAGGCAAGCTGCGGCGGGTGCTCGAGCGCGAGCGGCACCTGCTCGCGCAGGAGGCTGCCCGCGGTGGCACCGGCGACGGAGAGGTTGCTGAAGTCGACGGCGTACGCCGTGGACATGGCGTCGGCGAGGAGGCGTGCCCAGCCCCGGAAGGACCCGGCCTGCTTGTCGCCGATCCCCAGCGTGATGCTGTCGCCGAGGGCCGTGAAGCGCAACGTGCCCGACTGCATGGCCCGAGGATCGCCGCTGGCGGTAGCACGCGGGGATGTGCCGGTGACGGGTGCCGCAACGGCCGGTGAAGGCTATGGAATAGCCGGGTCCGGTCATCCCCGTGAACGACCGGACCCGGCGACGGCCCCCTCCCCCGTGGGGGCCAGCTTGTGGAGCTACTTGAGCTCGGCCTGCCTGACCCTCATCAGCCCGCCGACCAGGGGAAGCGCGACCCAGACCAGGCTGGTGACGGCCACCTGCGCGTAGACGGTGACGTCGGCCGCCTCGCCTCCCGCCAGCGGCGTCGTGGCGAAGCCGAGGTCGAGCCAGGGGACGACGTCGGGGCCCCAGCTGACGAGCCCGAAGAGCGGCCCGTAGACCATGAACGGCAGCAGCATCGCCACGACGTAGAACATGGCGACCGCAGCCGGCGTGCTGAGCAGCACGAGGCCGAAGCCGAAGGCCATCAGGAAGTAGAGCAGCTGGGTGATCAGCGTCCAGCTGAGCGCGCTGGCATCGAGGCTCCAGTCGGCCGGGGTGTCGCCGAGCGCACCGTAGAGGGCGTTGGTCACGGCCCCGACCGCGAAGCCCAGGACGGTGGTGGCCAGCGCCAGCAGGAGGACCATGACCAGCTTGGCGGCGATCGCCCGCATCCGGTGGGGCTCGAGGGCGAAGGTCACCAGGCCGGTGCGCTGGCTCCACTCGCTCGTCACCGAGGTGATCGCGAGCACCGGCAGGAGCAGGCTGAACGGCACCATCATGATCTGGGCGAGGGTGACCGGGGTCAGCTCGATGTCGTTGAGCAGCGTGACGAGGAGCGCGATGGCGGCCGCGGCCACGAGCAGCACGCCGGTGAGCAGGAGCAGCCAGAAGCCCGAGCGGGTGTCGCGCATCTTGCGCAGCTCGACGGAGACCAGGCGCGAGAAGGGCACCGCGTCGTCGTGGTCCAGCTCGATCTGGACCGGCTCGTCGGCCAGGGCGGTCATGCGGCCACCTCCGCGTTGCCGAAGGACTCGCGCTGCTCCTCGGCGGTGAGCTCGAGGAAGAGCGACTCCAGCCCGCCGTCGGCAGGGCGGAGGTCGGAGAGGACCAGGCCGTGCTCCGCGGCGACGCGGCCGATGTCCACGGGCGCGGCCTCCACCCGGAAGCCGTCGCCGGCCGGGACCGTGACGTAGCCCGTGCGCTCGAGGGCCGCCGCCATCGCGGACGGGTCGACGGCGGTCACGAAGGTGCCGGTGCCCCGCCCCTGGAGCAGCGCGCGCTTGTCGCCCTGGGCGACGATCCGGCCGCGGCCGATGAGCACCATCTCGTCGGCGATGAGCTCGACCTCGTTGAGGAGGTGGCTCGACAGCAGGACGGTGCCGCCGCGATCGGCGTACGACGTGAGGAGGTCGCGCATCCACCGGATCCCGGCAGGGTCGAGCCCGTTGGCGGGCTCGTCGAGGATCAGCACCGCGGGGTCGCCGAGGAGCGCGTGGGCGATGCCGAGCCGCTGGCGCATGCCGAGGGAGTAGTGGCGCACGCGGCGGCGCGACTCCGTCTCCGAGAGGCTGACCAGGTCGAGCATCTCGTCGACGCGGGACGTGGGCAGGCCCATCAGGTGCGCGCCGAGCGCGAGCACCTCGCGCCCCGTGCGGCCGCCGTGCTGCGCGGACGCGTCGAGGAGGACGCCGACGTGGCGGCCCGGGTTGGGCAGGTCGCGGTAGGAGTGGCCGCCGATGGTGATGCGGCCGGATGTGGCCGGCGTGAGGCCGGTCATCACCCGCATCGTCGTGGTCTTGCCCGCGCCGTTGGGGCCGAGGAAGCCGGTGACGCGCCCCGGTCGACAGACGAACGAGACGTCGTCGACGGCCACGAAGTCGCCGTAGCGCTTCGTGACACTCTGCACGCGGATCATGCGCCACAGCGTGCCCGGCGAGCGTCCGCGGCACATCGGTCGCAGGGCTGGACCTGACCCCGACCAAAGTAGGGGGTCGAGGGGCTCCCGGGCGGCTTAGGGTTCTCCCCGATGGACACCACCGCCCCGATCGACCGGCCGACGCCCGAGCGGACGCGCCCGGAGCTCACGCCGTCCGCCCACGCGTGGCGGTTCGCCGGGTGTGCGGCCATCTCCCTCGTGGTCTGGTCGCAGGCCGCCGAGGCGGAGTGGAACGAGGTGCGCTGGCTGTTCTGGGTCGAGGTGCTGCTCGGCCTGGCCGCCTTCGTGGTGGTCCTCTTCCGCCGGCGCTGGCCCGTGACGGTGGCCCTCGTGGTGGCGCTGATGAGCGCGGTGTCGGGCCTCGCGGCAGGTCCCGCGACCCTCGCCGGGGTCTCGGTCGCCACCTATCGCCGCGCGGTGCCGATCCTGGTCGTCGGCCTGGTCAACCTCGCCGCCGCCCAGACCTACTCCTACACCGCACCCTTCGAGATCAGGAACCACTGGAGCGTGGTCTTCCTCATCAACGTCGTCGTCAACGGCGCGATGATGGGCTGGGGCATGTTCATCGGCTCCCGGCGCGAGCTCATCTGGTCCCTCCAGCAGCGCGCGCTGCGCGCCGAGGCGGAGCAGGCGCTGCGGGTCGACCAGGCGCGCACCAACGAGCGGGCCCGGATCGCGCGCGAAATGCACGACGTGCTCGCGCACCGCATCACCCAGGTCTCGATGCACGCCGGTGCCCTGGCGTTCCGCGACGACCTCGCCTCCGACCAGCTGCGCGACGGGCTCGGCCAGATCCAGGGCCAGGCCAACGAGGCCCTGCACGAGCTGCGCGGCGTCCTGGGCGTGCTCCGTGACGACGCGACCGGCGTCCGGGCGGACGCGCCGCAGCCGACGTACGACGACATCGAGACGCTGGTCGCGCGGGCCTGCGCGAGCGGCACGCGGATCGACCTCCTCGACGAGGTCGACCGCAGCGAGGGGCCCGTGCCCGACGTGGTGGGGCGCACGGCGTACCGCCTCGTCCAGGAGGGCATCACCAACGCCCGCAAGCATGCGCCGGGAGCGCTGCTGAAGGTGCACCTCGCGGGCAGCCCCGCCGACGGCCTGCACCTGCGGCTGCGCAACCCGCTCGGCTTCGGCACCAGCGCCGCGCCCGGGGCGGGCCTGGGCCTCGTCGGTCTCGCCGAGCGCGTGGAGGTGCGCGGTGGCCGGCTCTCGCACCGGGTCGATGGCGGGATGTTCGAGCTCACCGCCTGGGTGCCGTGGTCGGCATGACGGTCCGGGTGCTGATCGTCGACGACGATGCCCTCGTCCGGGCGTCCCTCGTCCTGATGCTGGGCGGCCAGCCCGACCTCGAGGTGGTCGGCGAGGCCGCGGACGGCGCCGAGGCGATCGCGAGGGTCGAGTCGCTGCGGCCCGACGTGGTGCTGATGGACATCCGGATGCCGCGGCTCAACGGCCTCGAGGCGACCCGCGCCCTGCACTCGCGTCCCGACCCCCCGGCCGTGATCGTGTTGACCACCTTCGACGCCGACGACTACGTGCTCGGTGCGGTGGCCGCGGGGGCCGACGGGTTCCTGCTCAAGGACACGCCGCCGCCCCACATCGTGAGTGCCGTACGCCGGGTGGCCGACGGCGAGCCGATGCTGTCCCCGTCGGCCACCCGGACCCTCGTCGAGC
The DNA here is from genome assembly GCF_003076135.1 of Nocardioides gansuensis. Lineage (GTDB taxonomy): Bacteria > Actinomycetota > Actinomycetes > Propionibacteriales > Nocardioidaceae > Nocardioides > Nocardioides gansuensis. Next base: position 77,669 of record NZ_QDGZ01000010.1, read on the forward strand.
GCCTGCGCCACGACTCGACAGCCGACCGGACCGCCGTGGCCGAGGAGCGGATGGCCCAGCTGACGCTCCGCGAGCAGGAGGTCGCGGTCTGCATCGGTCGCGGACTCAGCAACGCCGAGATCGCGGCGGAGCTGCACCTGTCGGTGCCGACGGTCAAGGCCCACGTGTCGCGACTGTTCGACAAGCTGGGCTCGAGCAACCGGGTCCAGGTGGCGATGGTCGTGCACGACGCGGGGCTGGTGTAGGGGCCCGGCTCCGCGCGCCAGCCCCTCGGTGTCCGGGGCTGCGCAGGCCATGAGAGAGCCACACGCGATGCGTGGGCAGCCGAAGGGCGAGCGACAACCCCGGCCACCGAGCCGACACCAAGATGTGGAAACGCTGGGGCAGATTCGTTGATCTTGGCTTGGCCGGTGGCCGTGGTTGGTCGCCTCTGATCTGCTGGCCTAGTGGGCCGACGTAGAGGCGATGCAGACGTCGCCGGTACCGCACGACCTATGCGACAACCCGGACGAGCTTCTTGTTCACGAACTCATCCATGCCGAGCCGGCCCAACTCGCGGCCTATCCCGGAGCGTTTGATACCCCCGAACGGAAGCTCGACGCCGCCTGCACGAACACCATTCACGAAGACCATTCCAGCCTCGATCCGATCGGTGACGCGCGTGGCTTGCTCGGGGTCGACCGTGAATACATAGGCACCGAGGCCGTACGGCGAGTCGTTGGCAAGGTGCACGGCTTCGTCTTCGGACCGGACTCGAAACACCATGGCAACGGGTCCGAAGAGCTCTTCGAGATAGACGTCGTGGTCGGGTGTCACCCCGGTGAGCACGGCGGGTGGAAAGTGGGCCCCGCGCCGGTGACCCGCCGAGACCAGCTCGGCACCTTGAGATACGGCGCGCCGGACTTGATGCTCGAGCCTGGCTGCAGCCTGCTCCGACGACAAGGGTGGGAGATCGGCGGCGAGCAGGCGTCGTGTGAACTTCTCCAGGAACGCGTCGTAGAGGTCGTCGGCCACGATGAACCGCTTGGCCGCGTTGCACGACTGGCCGGTGTTGTCGAGTCGCGCGGCCACCGCGGATGCGACCGTGGCGTCGAGGTCTTGGGTGCTCAGCAAAATGAATGGGTTGGACCCGCCAAGCTCCAGCACCACCTTCTTCAAGTGGCGTCCGGCGATCTCCGCAACCGCTGCACCGGCACTGTCCGAGCCGGTCAGGGAGACGCCATGCACCCTTGGATCCGCGATCACACCCGCGACCTGCTCGTTGGTTGCATACACGTTGACGTAGGCCCCATCGGGAAACCCTGCCTCGAGGAACAGCCGATGAAGGGCGGCTGCCGACTCTGGACACTGCGGTGCATGCTTGACCATGACCGTGTTCCCCACCGCCAGGTTGGGAGCTGCAAACCGACCGACCTGGTAGTACGGGTAGTTCCACGGCATGATGCCCAAGATCGCGCCAAGGGAGCTGCGCCGAATCAGCGCCGACCCGGTACCACTGATGACTTCGACATGTTCGTCTCGAAGGAACGAGGCGGCGTTCTCGGCATAGTAGGAGTAGATCGACGCGGTGAAGTCGACCTCGGAGAGCGCGTCAGCGTAGGCCTTGCCTGTCTCCTGGACGATGATGCTCGCGAGGTCGTCGCGCTGCTTCATGTGCAGGTCTCCCACACGCCGTAACAGTGCAGCACGTTCGGCGATGGACGACTTGCTGGCCCATCCCTGGTAGGCGAGGTCCGCGTCGGTGACGGCCTGCGTCACTTCGTCATCCGTCGCAGTCGGGTACTCGCGCACGAGCGACCCGTCGGCTGGGTCGATGACCGCGTATCTCGTCATGCGTGCTGTCCGTTCGTCGATGCTGAGGCACTCAGCCCACTGGTCCGGCGTCGCCTTCCCGTCCATGCACTCCGTTGCGGTCAAGGGCGACCAGTCGGCGGCTCAGCCATGTGCTCAGGTCGGCGACCTCACAGCGCTCGCTGCATCGGTGTCCGATGCAGACCTGCTTGCTTGCCTCAGAAGATCATCACGACCGACCGTCTAGTTGTCAACAGTCTACCGTTGAACAGGAAATCGCCGACCCTAGTCCTGCGGGACGCAGGGGCCTGCTTCACCGATCTCTCGCCCACGATTCACCTCGTGATCCGCCCTCTCAGCCGCCGGTCGGGCGCGGTCGCGCCGATGACAGGGCGTGGGGTGGCGGGCAGGCTGGGCCTGTCCGACCCGCGCTGCTGGCTGTGGAGTGTGCATGCTGATCGATCACCTCATCTATGCCCATCCCGACCTCGACGCTGCTGTGGCCGAGATCCATCGCCGGTTTGGTGTCGAGGCCGGCGCGGGCGGCAGCCACCCGAGCCGAGGCACGCACAACAAGCTGCTTGCGTTGGGGCCGAGGACCTACCTGGAGCTCATCGCCCCAGACCCCGGCCAGCCAGCCCCGGCGACGCCGCGGCCTTACGGAGTTGAGGGCATCACCGAGGGCGGTCTGGTCGGATGGGTGATCGCGGTCGAAGACATCGAGGCCGCACGCACGTACGCGCGCTCGCACGGATTCGACCCCGGCCCAGTGATGGAAGGGCGCCGGGAGGACGCAACCGGCAGGCTTCTGCACTGGCGGGTGACCGCCAATGCCCAGGTCGCCGGCGTGATTCCGTTCCTGATCAATTGGGGAGACACCCGTCATCCGGCGGTCGATGCACCGGTCGGCCTCACCCTGCGCTCTCTGTGGGTGGAACACCCTCGGCCGACCGAGATCAGGACGGAGTTGGCTGCGATGGGCGCCGACGTGGAGGTTCGCCGAGCACCTCGACCTGCCCTGGTGGCCCGGATAGGCGGCCCCCATGGCGACGGGGAACTACGCTGACGTGCACGACTGAGCGGGCGGTCCACAGTGCACTGCAATGTGCCCCAGACAGCGTGGGCTGCGGACATCCGCCGATGCCGCGGAGCGCGCTCGTGCCGATGTGCTGTCGAACAAGCGGCGACGGTTCGACTCCCGACTGTCGGCCCGCGTTACGGTTCTGCACCGCTTGAGGTGGGAGCAGCGATCGTTCACAGCATCAACGCCTCGTTCACGCGCGAGGGTGATTACGTCCTCGACGGCGGCGGGCGTGACGCAATGGTGCCGAGCGTCGAACGCACCGTTCCTGCCGGTCGGATCACCTTCAACCTGCACGAGCGGCGAATCACCGTCGCAGGGCACAAGCCCTTCGTGCGACTCACCCAGGTGGAGAAGTTGACCGTGGGTGGGCACAACCCGAAGAAGTCGCAATTCACCTTCATCGGCAGCGACCGGGCCGACACCTTCGGTGTCGGGCGCGGCTCCGTTCGAGCCCTACGGTCGCGGCGGAAACGACAACCTGTCCGGCGGCAACGTCAATGACCTTCTCGACGGTGGCCGGGGACGCGACACCCTGAACGGCCTCCTCGGACTCCTGGGCGGCGCGTGGATGCGCTGTTCCTGTCAACAAGCTTCAGAGACTGAAGTGTTGAGGATCCTGTGTAGACACCACTCCACGCTGCTGCATCAGACCGAGGGAAATCCACCTCACCCCAATGCTCGGTGATCGAGCCCTCGCGGATGCGATACACCGACGTGGCGGTGACGTCCAGTTCACCCCGTGGCAGGGATCGGGTCCATGTCCTCAGCGAATCGGCCTTGAGTCCCTCCCTGCAAGACAGCTCTGGGATCGGTGGCGGCTCGTGGTCGACGACAGTTTTCGTAGACAAGCTCGTCCAGCACTGGTCGCGGCAGCGGACGGCGATGAGTGCGGACCAGACCCGGGGAGTCGGTCAGGACTGCTCGCCAAGCCATCGGGTCAGGCAGGTTGCCAGGACCGCTGGCTGGTCCAGTTGGATGAGGTGACCAGCGCCCTCCACCACCTGTGTCTTGGCCCCGGGGATGATCGCGGCCAGCCGATGAGCACGGTCCACGGGAATCCATTCGTCCTGCTGTCCCCAGACGACCAACACCGGTGATTGGATTTCGGCATACAGGGGCTCGACCTCGTCGGTGTACCGCTGGTCTGCCTGAGCGATCTGGCGATAGAAGGCTGCCTGTCCCTCAGCGCCGCGCCACGGCGAGACCAGCGACTCCAAGTCACGCGCGGTCAGGCCGGCGTGGCTGGCGCCCGCGATGTAGGAACGCACCACCCCCTCGTGGATGGCCGGCGGAACTGCGCTGAACACCTCGGCGTTCTCCCCGACGAGCCGGAAGAAGTCCGAACCCCACGGCGCCAGCGCCACGACGTCGACCAGCGCCAGCGATGCGAAGGCGGCCTGGTGCAGCAGATGGGCCCTCAGTGCGACCGCACCGCCGTAATCGTGCGCGACGACATGTGGCGACTGCAGCTCCCAATGGGCAAGCAGATCGGCGAAGAGTTCGCCCTGGACGTCGAGGGAAACCGGATGCTCGGCGTGCTTTGACGACTTCCCGTATCCCGGCATGTCCCACAGGTACACCGTGTAATCGGCGGCCAGTCCCTCCGCGTATGGCCGCCAGAGCTCGGACGACCACGGGGTGCCGTGACAGAACACGACCGCAGGACCAGAACCTAACTGCTCCCAGCGCACCGCGCGGCCCCGCCAGGAGAACGTCTCCCTCAGCACGGGCGCCATGCTGTCACAGGCGAGTGATTCGCCCGGCCGCTTTCGGCGCGAGCCGCCGGCCATGCCGCCGAACGGGCGGTCTGTCGGGTTCAGGCAGGATGGGACTGTGACGGATCGTGTAGTCGACTATCGGCTGGCCAACGCGGAAGAGCGGCACGCCGCCTCTCCGAGGACGTTCTTCATCCCGCCGCGGTCCGAGCGCGAGAGCCTGTCGCCCGGGGACCCGGCGAAGTTGCTGTTCGAGCTCGTCGATCCCGGAGCAGGAGAGCCGGGCGCCGAGCGCATGTGGGTTGAAGTGCTCCGCGTGGACGGGACGCGCTACGTCGGTGCCCTGATGAACGCTCCACGTGCGATCACCACCCTGGAGCGGGGTGCAGTCGTTGAGTTCGGTCCCGAGCACGTCATCAGCACGGAAGCGACCTGGCCCCTCCTGGAGAAGAACATGTTCGTCAGTCGCCGTAGCCACGAGCAAGATGTCCGGCCGGGCTACGTCTATCGCGAGGATCCCGACAACGACCGCGATTCTGGATGGCGGGCTCTCGTGGGAGACGAATCCCACGAGGAGGTCGACGACCCGGGAAACGTCCTGCTCCAAGCCGTGGGTTTCCTGCTCGACCGCTGGCCCGAGCTGCGGCCCGTCCTCGAGACTGATCCGATCAACGGGTCGTGGGCCTGGGATGGAGCGGCCGAACGTTATGTGACAGTTGGTGACCAGGAGGGCGACTAGCGAGTCCGTCCTGTCGTGCGCCCGCACAGTCGCCGCGGGACGCCTTCAGGAATCGGATCCTGCACCTGAACGGGGACGCGGAACCGTGGGCGTCACTCCCAGGATGCGATCGATCTCCGCCCGCGACAGGGGTGTCCGCGACACGCTGGCGGCCACGATCAGCTCGGCGGTCAGCTCGACTTCCTCGAGCAAGGCGTGGTCGACCAGATCGACATCGTATTGGTCATCCATGCGGCTCACCTGCGCCTACGTGACTTCGGGCACGCCAACTGCGGCCCGAGTTCTTCCACCAGTGTGAACGTCTCGGCACCCCTTGCCGAGCGATGTCTGAAAAACCACCCGAACGGGCTACCGATCGCGCCCAGGAGAGCCAGGCCGGGTGCCGCCCTGATCCTCAAGCCCGCAGAATCCTGTCGATCGACTTGCCCGTGGCCAGCTGGTCGAACTGCCTCAGACGTCGTACGTCGTGCCGGCACGCGCCAGGTCGAGCGGGCCTTCCCACGTCGTCCGCGCCTCGGCGAGGGCGTCGGCGGGGTCGTGCCACGGCGGGACGTGGGTGAGGAGCAGCCTGCCGACACCCGCGGCGGTGGCGGTGCGGCCGCAGTCGGAGCCCGTGAGGTGGATGCCGGGCGGGTTGTCGTCCCGGTCGCGGAAGGCGGCCTCGGCCAGCAGCAGGTCGGCGCCGCGCGCGGCGTCGTCCAGGGCCTCGCAGGGCGCGGTGTCCCCGCTGTAGGCGAGCGTCCTGCCACCCGCCTCGACGCGGAGCGCGTAGGCAGGCACCGGGTGGAGCACCGGCACCGGGGTCACGGTGAAGGGCCCGACCTGGACGGCCCCGTCGTACTCGAGGAAGTCGAACTCCTCGTTCATGCCCGGGTTCTCGTCGAGGTCGTAGGCCTTCGCCATCCGACGGGCCGTGTCGACGGGGCCGTGGACGGGAATCTTCGGCTGGGCGCCCTTGGGGTGGTACTTGCGCAGGACGTAGTAGCCGCACAGGTCCAGGCAGTGGTCGGCGTGCAGGTGGCTGAGGAAGACCGCGTCGATCGTGAGCGGATCCGCGTGGCGGTGCAGCGCGCCGAGCGCGCCGCTGCCCAGGTCGAGGAGGATCCGCCAGGGGCGGTCCTCCCCCGAGCCCGAACCGGAACCCGAGCCGGACCCGGCCTCGAGGAGGTAGCAGCTGGCCGGGGAGTCGGGTCCCGGGTAGGACCCGGAGCAGCCGACGACGGTGAGCCTCATGCCAGACCTCCTGCGAGCTGGGTGGCGCCGATCCCGGAAGCACTGATCCCGGATGCACTGAGCAGCTCGGAGCCGAGGAACCGGCGTCCGATGGTGGCGAACTCCTCGGGACGACCCGTGGTGGCGAACGCATAGGTGGGTTCGCCGTCCTCGCGCATCAGTCCGGTGCGCGTGAGCATCTTGTAGACGTCCTTCGCGCACTCGTCGGCCGAGCTGACCAGGGTCACGCCGTCGCCCATCACCAGCGAGATCACGCCGGTGAGGAGCGGGTAGTGGGTGCAGCCGAGGATCAGGGCGTCGACGCCGGCCTCGACCAGCGGGTCGAGGTAGTCGTGGGCCACCTCCAGCAGCTCGTCGCCGCCGGTGACGCCGCGCTCGACGAAGTCCACGAAGCGGGGGCAGGCGCGGATCGCGAGCTCGACCTGCGGCGCCGCGGCGAAGGCGTCCTCGTAGGCCATCGACTCGGCCGTGGCCCGGGTGCAGATGACTCCGACCCGGCCGGACCGCGTCGCGGCCACCGCGCGGCGGGCAGCCGGCAGGATGACCTCGACGACGGGCACGTCGTACCGCTCCCGGGCGTCGCGCAGCATCGCGGCGCTGGCCGAGTTGCAGGCGATCACCAGCGCCTTCACCCCCTGCTCGTAGAGGTGGTCGAGGCACTCGAGCGCATACTCACGCACCTCGCCGATCGGCTTGGCGCCGTAGGGCTGCCGGGCGGTGTCGCCCACGTAGACGATCGACTCGTGCGGCAGCTGGTCGATGACCGACCTCGCGACGGTCAGGCCACCGAACCCGGAGTCGAAGATGCCGATGGGGGCATCGGCCCGTTGATCGGCAGAGTGGGACGGCACGGGACCAAAGGCTAGGTGCTCGGACGCCGTCCGACACAGCTCTCAGGCACGTTGGTCCAGTCACATCGTGACCTAGGGTGGCGCCCATGTCGTCGCGTCGCCTCGGTCTGGTCGCTCCCCTGCTCGCGGTGTTCCTCGCAGGAGGTGCCTGCGGCACGCTCCAGGAGGCGCCGTCCGCGGCCACGGAGGCCCCGCCGGTCGACGCGGTCGTGGCGATCTCGATCGACGGCCTCAACCCCGCGGCGATCCGGTGGCTGGGCGAGGCGGGCACCCCGACGCTGCACCGGCTGATGGAGGACGGCGCGAGCACCCTCAACGCCCGCACGGAGTTCGAGCAGACCGAGACGCTGCCCAACCACACCGGCATGGTGACCGGCCGCCGCATCGACAGGAGCACCGGCGGCCACGGCGTCACCTGGAACGACGACCGACGCCGGCCCCGCACGGTGCAGGCGGCCGCCGGGCACACGGTGGAGTCGGTCTTCACCCAGGTGCACGGAGCGGGCGAGCTCACCGGTCTCTTCGCGTCCAAGACCAAGTTCAGCCTCTTCGACCGGTCGTGGCCCGCAGCCGTGGACGTCTCGACCATCATCGAGGACGACCGTCGGCTTGCCCGCGCCGTACGACGTGACCTGGCGAGCACGGACCGTGCGTTCCGGTTCGTGCACTTCGCCCTCCCGGACCGGACCGGTCACGACAAGGGCTTCATGTCCGCGGCCTACCTCGACGCCGTACGCGGCGTGGACCGGCTGGTCGGCACGCTGCTCGACGCCATCGAGTCCGACCCCGACCTCGCGGGCCGGACGGCCGTCATCGTCACCTCGGACCACGGCGGCAAGGGCCCGAGCCACTACCAGGCCGCCCGGCTGGCCAACTACCGCGTGCCCTTCTTCGTCCTCGGACCCGACGTGGCCGCCGGTGCCGACCTCTACGCGCTCAACCCCGACTACGCCGACCCCGGCCGCAACCGGACGACGTACGCCGATGCGCTCCAGCCGGTGCGCAACGGGGCCGTGGCCAACCTGGCGCTCGACCTGCTCGGCCTGCCCCCCGTGCCCGACAGCGAGCACGCCGTCCAGCAGGACCTCGACGTCGGCGCGCTGCAGCCCTGATCAGCCTGCCCGGGCCACGAGGCCGAGCCTCAAGCCCACAGCTGGCCGTCGAGCCGCTCCTCCGCCTCGTCGACCGTGCCCTCGTAGGCACCGGTGGAGAGATACTTCCAGCCGCCGTCGGCGACCACGAACGCGATGTCGGCCCGCTCCCCCGCCTTGACCGCCTTCGCGGCCTGGCCGAGAGCGGCGTGCAGGATCGCGCCGGTCGAGATGCCGGCGAAGATGCCCTCCAGCTCGAGCAGCTCGCGCACCCGGCGTACGGCGTCACGCGGGCCGACGGAGAACCGGCTGTCGATCAGCGAGGCGTCGTAGAGCTCGGGCACGAAGCCCTCGTCGAGGTTGCGCAGGCCGTAGACCAGCTCGCCGTAGCGCGGCTCGGCGGCGACGATCCGCACGTCCGGCTTGGCCTTGCGGAAGAACCGGGAGACACCCATCAGGGTGCCGGTCGTGCCGAGGCCGGCGACGAAGTGGGTGATCTCGGGGAGGTCGGCGAGGATCTCCGGACCGGTGCCCTCCTCGTGCGCGAGGGCGTTGCCGTCGTTGCCGTACTGGTAGAGCATCACCCAGTCGGGGTGCTCGGCGGCGATCTTCTTCGCGACGCGCACGGCCTCGTTGGAGCCGCCGGCGGCCGGCGAGGAAACGATCTCGGCGCCCCACATCCGCAGCAGCTGGCGCCGCTCCTCGGAGGTGTTCTCCGGCATCACGCAGACGATGCGGTAGCCCTTGAGCTTAGCCGCCATCGCCAGCGAGATACCGGTGTTGCCGCTGGTCGGCTCGAGGATCGTGCAGCCGGGACGCAGGGTGCCGTCCTGCTCGGCCTGCTCGACCATCTTCAGGGCCGGGCGGTCCTTGATCGACCCCGTCGGGTTGCGGTCCTCGAGCTTGGCCCAGATGCGTACGTCGGGAGTCGGCGACAGCCTGGGCAGCCCGACCAGCGGGGTGCCGCCGACGGACGCCAGCAGGTCGTCGTACCTCATCGCGCCCGGTCAGCCCCCGGCGACGGCGGGCAGCACGACGACCTGGTCCCCGTCGGCCAGCTCGGCCTCCAGGCCGCCGATGAACCGGACGTCCTCGTCGTTGACGTAGACGTTCACGAAGCGACGCAGGTCGACGCCGCCGCCCTTGTTCTCGACGAGGCGCTCCTTGATCCCCGGGTGGTTGCCCTCCAGGTCGTCCAGGAGCGCGGCAAGGGTCGCGCCCTCGCCGGTCACGGCCTTCTCGCCGCCGGTGTACGTGCGCAGGATCGTGGGGATCCGGACCTCGATGGCCATCAGGAAGCACTCCTCGACTGGGATTGGGGTAGTTCGGGGACGACGCGGACCTCTTCCTCGGTCACCTCGCCGTCGACGATTCTGTAAGACCTGAACTCGACGGGGCCCTCGCTATTCCCGTGCTCGCGTGTGCTGACCAGCACGTAGTGGGCTCCGGGCTCGCTGGCGAGGCCGATATCGGTGCGGCTCGGGTAGGCCTCGGTGGCGGTGTGCGAGTGGTAGACGATCACCGGCTCCTCGTCGCGCGCCCACATCTCCTTGTAGAGCGCGAGCAGCTCGGTGGAGTCGAACTCGTAGAACGTGGGGCTGCCGGCAGCGTTGACCATCTCGATCATCCGCTCGGGCCGGTCGCTGCCCTCGGGGCCCGCCACGATGCCGCACGCCTCGTCGGGATGGTCCCGCTTCGCGTGCGCGACGATCGCGTCGTAGGTCGCCTGGTCGAGGGTCAGCACGGTCGAGATGGTAGGCGACCTCGGCCGCTTCGCGAGCCGACGCCCAGTCGGCGGACCCCGGGTGCGCGGCGCGGGCGGGGGGATCAGCCCTTGACCGCCCCCATCGTGAACCCCGCGATGAACCGGGCCAGGAACAGGTTGAAGATCAGCGCGATCGGGACGGCGATGACGATGTTCGAGGCCTGCAGCGACTGCCAGTGGAACACGTCGCCGCGGACCAGCTCGGTCGGGATCCCGGTGCTGACGACCTTCTCCGAGGTCGGCGAGATGAACGCCAGCGCATAGATGAACTCGCTGGCGGTGAGCGTGAACGCGAACACGACCACCGCCACGATGCCCGGGAACAGCAGGGGGACGACCACTCGGAGGAACGCGCCACCCCGGCTGTAGCCGTCGATCATGGCCTGCTCCTCGACGTCCTTCGGCAGTGCCTTCAGGAAGCCGATGAGCAGCCAGATGGAGACCGGGAGCGTGATCGTCGGGTAGATCAGCACCAGCGACCAGGTCGAGTCCTGGAGCCCCAGCCAGACCACCATCCGGGTCAGCGACAGGAACAGCAGGCTGGGCGGGATCAGGTAGACGAAGAAGATGGCGATGCCCAGCGTCCCCGAGCCGCGCAGGTCCAGCCGGGTGAGCGAGTACGCCGCGGGCACGCCGAGTGCCAACGTGATCAGCACGACCAGCAGGCCGACCCACAGCGTGTTCCAGGCGAAGGTGGGGAACGTGGTCTCGGTGAACAGGAACCGGACGTGGTCGAAGGTGGCCGGCTGGTTGTAGGCAAACGGGTTGTTCTGCGGGTTGTAGAGGTCGGCGTTCAGCTTCGTGGCCGTGATCGAGCTCCACAGGAACGGACCGGCGCTGGCCAGCGCGGCCAGGATCGCCAGCGTGTAGAGGCCGACGCGTCCCATCACGTGCCGTCGGGCGTAGTGCCGGCGCACCCGCCCGGCGTCCTCGGCGGCCGCGTCCAGCGTGACGGGAGGCGTCGTCACAACGTCTCCATCCGTCGTACCGCCCTGAGGATCAGCACCGCAGCGATCAGCAGCAGGGGGAAGAGGAACAGCGCGATCACCGCGCCCTGGCCGATGTCGCCGCCGCCGATGCCACGCAGGAACGACCAGCTGGCCAGCACCTGGGTGGCGTTGTTGGGCCCGCCGCGGGTGAGGATGTAGACGACCGCCATGTCGGTGAACGTGAAGATCGCCCCGAACAGCGCCGCCACCGCGATCAGCGGGAACGTCAGCGGGATGGTCACCTCGAACATCCGCCGCCAGTAGCCGGCCCCGTCGATCCGGGCGGCCTCGTCCATGTCGCGCGGGATGGAGAGCAGGCCGACCATCATGATCACCGCCGCCAGCGGCACCAGCCGCCAGACGTGCACCGCGATCACGGAGGCCATGGCCAGGTTGGGCCGGCCCAGCCAGTAGAGGTTGGTCTCGATGAGACCCAGCTCGCGCAGCACCCAGTCGATGGGCGAGTAGATCGAGTGCAGCAGCCACAGCCAGCTCACGCTGGACAACGCGACCGGGGTGGTCCACGGGAGCAGCACCAGGAACCGGACCACCCACTTGCCCCGGAAGTCGGCCACCAGGATGTTGGCCAGGATCTTCCCGAACAGCACGATGAAGAACATCGACACGGTGGTGAAGACCAGGGTGTTCCACAGCGACTGCCAAAACACCGGGTCGTCGAAGACGCGGCGGAAGTTCTCCAGGCCGGCCCAGTCGTACGTCGGGTCGCCGGAGGTCACGTCGCTGAACGCGAACGCGATGGCCAGGCCGAACGGGACCGCGACCAGCGCGATCACGTAGACCACGGTCGGGGCGAGGAACATCCAGCCGAGCACGCCGTCGCGGTCGACCAGCCGGGTCCGGTGCGCCACGTCAGCCATGGGTCGTCGTCACCGGCATCGGGTCGGCGCGGCGCCCGGTCCCCTCGTCGAAGAACCGCAGCCTGCGCACGTCGACCGCGAAGTCGTGCACGCCCTCGGCGATCGGCTCGGTCAGCGTCGCCGGCAGCCGGGAGATCACCCGGGTGTCCTCCCCGAAGCCGGAGATCGTGCCGTAGACGTGCCGGTCGCCCGAGAGGTGCTCGACGCGGTCCACCGCGAAGGGAAGCACCACCTTCTCCCCGGCCACGTCGTGTGCGGGCAGCAGGTGCTCCGGCCGGAAGCCGACCAGGGTGGACGAGCGGCGGACCAGGTTCATCGGTGGCGACCCGATGAACCGGGCCACGAACGTGTCGGCCGGGTCGTCGTACACCTCGACCGGGTGTCCGACCTGGCGGACCCTTCCGCGGTCGATCACCACGATCCGGTCGCCGAGCCCCATGGCCTCGGCCTGGTCGTGGGTCACGTAGATGGTGGTGGTGCCGACCCGGCGCTGGAACCGCTTGAGCTCGTCACGGGCGCTGGCCCGGAGCTTCGCGTCGAGGTTCGACAACGGCTCGTCGAGCAGGAACACCTGCGGATCGCGCACCATCGCCCTGGCCAGTGCTACGCGCTGCCGCTCTCCCCCGGAGAGCTGGCGGGGCCTGCGGTCCAGCAGCTCGCCCAGGCCGAGCAGGTCCGCCGCCCACCGAGCCTGCTTCTCCCGGGCCGTCCGGTCCAGGCCCTCGGCCTTCAGCGGGAAGACGATGTTGCCGAGCACCGTCTTGTGCGGGTAGAGCGCGTAGCTCTGGAACACCATCGCCACCCGCCGCGCGCGGGGTGGCAGCCCGTTGACGATCGACCCGCCGATGACCACCTCGCCCTCGGTGGGCTGCTCGAGGCCGGCAATCGTGCGCAGCAGGGTCGTCTTCCCACAGCCGGACGGCCCGAGCAGCACGAGGTACTCCCCCTCCGCCGTGGCCAGGTCGATGCCGTCGAGGGCGTGCACATGGCCGCCGTCGTACTTCTTACGCAGGCCCCTGACCTCGACGGCGACCGCCACCCGGATCTCCTCAGCCGCCGATGAGCCCGCGCCGGCGCCAGTTGCTGAAGATCCTCTCGCACTCGGCGTGCGCCCGCTGGACGGACTGCTCGGGGCTCATGTTCCCGCGCACCGCCCGGGCGAACATGTTGGGGATCACGTAGGTGCCGAGGATCTCGCCGATGGCCGGGCTGGAGGGTCCCGGGTGGCCGATGCTCGCGCTCCACTCTGCGGCGGTGTTCACGTCTCCGAGGAAGGCCAGCTTGTCCGACGGGTTGGACCCGAACGGGTCATCGGTCAGCCAGTCGCCGAGGTCGGGGGCGAGCGACGGCCAGGACGGGAAGTCGTAGAGCTGCGACTCGTACGTCGCGAGCGCGAAGTTGTCGGAGAGGTGCAGCAGGAAGGCCTTGGCCGCGTCGGGGTTCTGGGCACCCTTCGGGACGATGTAGTTGTACATGACGTGCTGGGCGGCGAGTGCCGTCGAGGGTCCCTCGAGCGCGGGCACGAAGAACGTGTCGTCGGCGACCTCCGGGTTCACCTCCTGCAACGACCGGTAGGCGGAGATCGAGTTGAGGATGTAGCTGAGCTTGCCGGCGATCAGGCCCTCGTTGTTGCTCGCGGCGTTCCAGGCGAACACCTCGTCGGTCATCGCGTCCCGATAGAGGGAACCCATGAACTCGACCGCCGCTATCGTCTCCGGCGAGTTGAGCACCACCTGCTCGTTCTCGTTCTGGATCGACGCCCCGTAGGACCACAGCAGCGCGTGGCCGGCCATGTTGGAGTCGATCTCCTGGGACATGCCCAGGCCCAGCTGCACGTCCTGCGACTTCATGATCTCGGCGCCGCCAGTGAGCAGCTCCTCCCACGTCGTCGGGCCGTCCGGCAGCCCGACCGGCTCCCACAGGCTGCGTCGGAAGTTGCCCGGGTCGGGCACCCAGCCGGGCGAGAACGCGTAGTACTTGTCGGTGTGCGGGTTGTAGCTGGAGTCCCTGCAGATGCCCAGCTGCTCGCCGTACCGCTGGCTCGCCTCCTCGTTGATGTCCCGGAGATCGAGCACGCTGGGCTCGAACTGCGACAGGGTGGCGATGTACTGCATCAGGTCGTGCCCCTGGCCGGCCTGCAGCTCGGAGGCGATCTGCGTCGGGACGTTGGCGACGTCGACGTGGTCGACGCGGACGTCGACGCCGACCTCCTTGCCCCAGTCGGTGGCGAACGCGTCGAACCACTCGTCGTGGCTGGCCACGAAGTGGCTCCACAGCAGGATGCTCAGCGTGCCCGAGAGCTTGCTCGCCGGTTCGTTGAAGGTCGGGCTCGGCTCACCCCCGGCGCCCTGTTCGGTCGGGCTCTCGGGTTCACTGGCACATGAGGCAACGGCGGCGCCGAGGCCGGAAAGTGCCGCGATGCGCAGGACCTCTCGCCGGGTCCACGAGTTCGTCGGTGCCATGTCCGCTCCTGGAGTCGTCCACCCTCGACGGTACGCCTTGCTCCGGTACCCCGAAAGGCCGGCGACATGACGTGCCCGAGCGACTCCTCAGCGGTGGAAGCGGGCCTCGCGCTCGTCGGCGAGACCGGCCTCGACACGCGCCCGCATGTGGGCCGACAGCGGCGGCAGCGCGTCGATCGGCCACCACCGGGCGTCGGTCGACTCGTCGTCGGCTGGATAGGGCTCGCCGCTCACCCAGGAGCAGGCGAAGGTGAGGTCGAGGTACGCCGCGCGGTCGCCGTTGTCGTAGACCACCTCGGGCAGCACGGACGCCGACGCCAGCCGGTCGACGCGGATCACGACCCCGGCCTCCTCGAGCGCCTCGCGTGCCGCCGCGACGGCCGGCTCCTCCTCCGGGTCGACGATGCCGGTGATCGGCGTCCAGTGACCGTTGTCGCTGCGCCTGACCATGAGCAGCTCGTCGCCTCGGCGTACGACCGCCGTGACTCCGGGCAGCCAGAGCGGGTCGGTGCCGACCTTGCGGCGCATGTCGAGCACGAAGTCGGGGATCGGGCTCACGCCGTCAACGCCTCGACGAGCGACTCCTGCAGCCAGCCGATCCACTCGTAGATGTCGTGGGCCTGGGCGCGCGGGTCGTCGTCGGGCAGGGAGTGCCAGTAGGCCTCGTCACCCTCCTCGACGCCCAGGCGCGAGGCCAGCGCGAGGCGGATGTCGGTGAACGAGCGCATCCAGGTCTCGGCCTCGGCCTCCTCGAGCTCGACGTCGATCATCAGCCCGTCCTCGGTGAGCTCCGGCGGCAGGCCGGCCTCCTCGAGGCTGTCGATGATGGAGACGGCGGCCGCGGCCTTGCCGTCGCGCAGCGTGCCCTCGGTGTAGCGGCGGAACTCCGCCGACGCCTCCTCGTCGTCGGTGTAGGCCGACGGGAAGAGCCGCTGGAGGACGGGGTCCTCGGGCTCGGTCGTGGGACCGGAGAAGTCCATCATCGCCTCGAAGGGGTCGCGGCTGTCGTCGGGCACCGCGCGCTCGTTGCGCAGCAGCTCGACGATCTGCGAGGCCAGCGAGCGGATCAGGTCGGCCTCGAACCCCGTGAAGGTGGCGATGATGCGGCGGCTGCGGCGGTGGCGGGCGAACCCGCTCATGAAGCCCGCTCCATCGTCGCCCAGAGGCCGTATTCGTGCATGGCCTGCACGTCGCGCTCCATCTCCTCGCGGGTGCCGGTCGACACGACCGACTTGCCGTCGTGGTGCACCTCCAGCATCAGCTTCTCCGCCTTCGCCTTGTCATAGCCGAAGTACTTCTGGAAGACATAGGTCACGTAGCTCATCAGGTTGACGGGGTCGTTCCAGACGATCGTCACCCACGGCTTCGCGAGGAAGGTGATGTCGTCGGGCGTGAGCGTCGGGTCGACCTCGACGGGGCTGGCGGCGGTCACCGGACCATCGTGGCACAGTGACCTCCGTGACCCGCTCTACGGCGCTCCTCACCGACCACTACGAGCTGACCATGGTGCAGGCCGCACGCGGCTCCGGCACGGCCGACCGCCGGTCCGTCTTCGAGCTCTTCCCGCGCCGCCTCCCCGAGGGGCGTCGGTACGGCGTGGTGGCCGGCGTCGGCAGGGCGCTCGACGCGATCGAGGCGTTCCGCTTCGACGACGCCGCCCTGGGGGTGCTGGAGGACGTGGTGGACGCCGGCACGCTCGAGTGGCTCGCGTCGTACCGCTTCTCCGGCGACGTCTGGGGCTATCCCGAGGGCGAGGCCTACTTCCCCTACTCCCCGCTGCTCGTCGTCGAGGGCACCTTCGCGGAGGCCGTCGTGCTCGAGACGGTGCTGCTGTCGATCTACAACCACGACTCCGCCATCGCGTCGGCGGCGTCCCGGATGACCCTGGCAGCCGGCGACCGACCCTGCATCGAGATGGGGTCGCGGCGCACCCACGAGGAGGCGGCGGTGGCGGCCGCGCGCGCGGCGTACGTCGCGGGCTTCACGCGGACGTCCAACCTGGCCGCGCAGCTGCGGTACGGCGTGCCGACAACCGGCACGGCGGCCCACTCCTTCACGCTGCTGCACGACTCGGAGGCCGACGCGTTCCGCGCCCAGGTCGAGTCGCTCGGCGTCGGCACCACGCTGCTCGTCGACACCTACGACGTCGCCGAGGCCGTGCGGCTCGGCATCGAGGTGGCCGGCCCGTCCCTCGGCGCGGTGCGGCTGGACTCCGGCGACCTCGGCGTCGTCGCCGAGGAGGTGCGCGCGCAACTTGACGCGCTCGGCGCGACCGGGACGCGGATCCTGGTGACCAGCGACCTCGACGAGCATTCGATCGCCGCGCTCGCGGTCGCCCCGGTGGACGGCTACGGCGTCGGCACCCAGCTGGTCACGGGCTCGGGCCACCCGACGTGCGGGTTTGTCTACAAGCTCGTCGCCCGCGAGGGTGACGACGGCACGATGGTGTCGGTGGCGAAGAAGTCGCAGGACAAGATCTCGATCGGCGGCCGGAAGTATGCGCTGCGCCGCCGCTCGACGTCCGGCGTGGCCGAGGCCGAGGTGGTCGGCATCGGCGCTCCCCCGGCCGACGACGGCGACGGCGACCGCCCCCTGCTCGTGCCGCTGGTGAGCCGCGGCGAGGTCGTGGGTCGCGAGCCGCTCGACACCGCGCGCGAGCGGCATGCGCTCTCCCGCGCCGAGCTCCCCCGCACGATCCAGATGATGTCGCACGGCGAGCCGGTGATCCCGACGGAGCACGTGTAGGCCGCGCGCCCCGCCGGGGTGGCGCACCCGCCCACCCGCGCTAGCCTGAGCGACATGGCGCGAGCACTGATCGTCGTCGACGTGCAGAACGACTTCTGCGAGGGCGGCTCCCTGCCCGTGAGCGGGGGCGCCCAGGTGGCGGCCGACATCGGGGCGCTGCTGCACCGGTGGACGGCCAAGGGGCCGGACGCCCCGGCGTACGACGTCGTGGTCGCCACCAAGGACCACCACATCGACCCGGGCGGG
Source organism: Nocardioides gansuensis (assembly GCF_003076135.1). Lineage (GTDB taxonomy): Bacteria > Actinomycetota > Actinomycetes > Propionibacteriales > Nocardioidaceae > Nocardioides > Nocardioides gansuensis. The sequence goes on from NZ_QDGZ01000010.1 coordinate 95,258, forward strand.
CACTGGTCGCGCGAGCCCGACTTCGTCGACAGCTGGCCCGTCCACTGCAAGGTCGGCACCGACGGCGAGGCGTTCCACCCCAACCTCGACCCGCAGCCGTTCGACGCGATCTTCCTCAAGGGCGAGCACCAGGCGGCCTACAGCGGATTCGAGGGCCGCACGACCGACGGCACCCCGCTCGCCGACTGGCTGCGCGGGCACGGCGTCGACACCGTCGACGTGTGCGGCATCGCGACCGACCACTGCGTGCGGGCCACTGCCCTCGATGCCGTGCGCGAGGGCTTCACCACCCAGCTGCTCAACCACCTCTGCGCCGGCGTCGCGGAGGACACCACGGCCGCGGCACTCGACGAGATGCGCACCGCGGGGGTCACCTTCTGACCGACGCGGTCAGGAGCACCACTTCGCGGTGATCGCCCGCAGCACGGTGAGGTTGCGGTTGGTCGCGACGCCGAGCCGCTTCTCCACCCACGCGTTGCCGAGCCGAGCGGCGTGATAGCTCTCGCGCTGCTCCAGCGCGAGGTGCACGGCGCGGCCGCGGATCCGCAGGTGCTCACCGTCGGCGGAGACGTCGTACGACACGCGCTCGGCCTCGGCGACGACGTCCGGCGTGGGCTCCTGCTTGAGCAGAGAGACGTAGTGGACGCCGATGTTGCCGAGGTCAGCGGCGAACTCGTCGGCGTCCGCGACGACCTGGCAGAGCTCGGCGGGAGTGAACGCGATCGTCGGCACCTCGAAGCCGCGGTCCTCGACGTAGGCCTTCTCGAGCGCGGCCTCGACCTTCGCGCGCGAGCGCATCGGCGTGCTCACCAGCAGGTTGCCGGTGTTGATGTGCGTCTGCACGGAGGTGAAGCCGGCGGCCTCGGTCGCCGCGACCAGCGCGTTCTTGGGGAACTTCCGCTTCGCTCCGAGATTGATGGCGCGCAGGAAGGCGACGTAGGTCGGCATGGCAGAAGTATGGGGGTCTAGTGTGGTTCGGCATGAAGCTCGGAAAGCTCACGACAGTCGCCGCCATCGCCACGCTCGGCACCGCCCTGTCGGCCTGCGCCGCCGACACCGAGACCACGACCACCGAGTCGGGGGTCAACCTCGTGCAGGAGGGCACGCTGACCGTCTGCACACACCTGCCGTACAAGCCCTTCCAGTTCACCCAGGGTGACGAGATCGTCGGCTTCGACGTCGACATCGCCAACCTGGCCGCCGAGACCATCGAGGACGGGGTCGAGCTCCGGGTCGTCGACGTGCCGTGGGAGACCATCACCACGGGCGAGGCGCTCAACACCGGCAAGTGCGACCTGGCGCAGGGCGGCATGACGATCACCGACGAGCGCGCCGCCGTCATGGACTTCACCGACCCCTACTTCGAGGCCACCCAGGCGCTGCTGACCAAGACCGGCTCCGGCTACGCCGACCTCGAGAGCCTGGCCGGCAAGAAGATCGGCGTTCAGGAGGGCACCACCGGGGAGATCTACGTCAACGAGAACGCGCCCGAGGACGCCAAGATCGTCTCCTTCGAGGACCTCGCCCTGCTCCAGGCCGCCGTCAAGACCGGCCAGGTCGAAGCGGGCGTCAACGACAACGGCGTCCTCTATGACTACGCCAAGGAGAACCCCGACACCGAGGTGACGGCGGAGTTCGACACCGGCGAGCAGTACGGCATGTCGGTCAAGAAGGACGGCAACGACGAGCTGCTGAACGTGTTCAACGAGGCTCTCGAGAAGGCCGAGTCGGACGGCACCTACGAGGAGATCTACAAGAAGTGGTTCGGCGAGACCCCGAGCATGTGACGCCCTGCCGCCCTGACGAGACCTGACCTCGAGGAGCCTCATGGCGAGTCCACGACAGCGCGCTGCGCGGGCGCGCTACATCCAGTACGCCGTCCTGGTGGCCGTCGTCGTCGCGGCCGCCTTCCTGATGGACTGGGCGCAGATCCAGCGGGCGTTCTTCAACATCGAGGTGGCCCGGGACATGTTCCCGCGCGTCCTCACCATCGCCCTGAAGAACACCGTGATCTACACAGCCTGCGCGTTCGCCTTCGGGCTGGCGCTCGGAGTGGTGCTGGCCCTGATGCGGCTCTCGAGCGTCGGTCCCTACCGGTGGATCGCGACGGGGATCATCGAGTTCTTCCGCGGGGTGCCGGCGCTGGTGGTCTTCCTGGCCATCGGCACCGGCGTACCCACGGCGTTTCCGGGACGGGAGATCCCCGGTGACGTGCTCGGCCAGGTCACCGTCGCCCTCGGGCTCGTCGGCGGCGCCTACATGGCGGAGACGATCCGCGCCGGCATCCAGGCGGTGCCGAAGGGCCAGCTGGAGGCCGCCCGCTCGCTCGGCATGTCCCACGGCAGGGCGATGGTGAGCGTGGTGATCCCCCAGGCGTTCCGGATCATCCTCCCGCCGCTGACCAACGAGCTCATCCTCCTGACCAAGGACTCCTCGCTGGTCTACGTGCTCGGCGTCTACCTCGAGACGCAGGAGCTCACCAAGTTCGGCCGGGAAACCATGAACACCACGAGCAGCCTGACCGCGCTGGTCGTGGTCGGCTTCTGCTACCTGCTCATCACCATCCCGCTCGCGATCATCGTGCGCCGGATGGAGCACCGCGCGGAGAGGGCCCGCTGATGACGACCGAGATCCGCCCGGACCGCGGGGCCGCCGCGATCGACGTCCGCGACCTGCACAAGCAGTTCGGCGACAACGAGGTGCTCAAGGGCATCGACTTCCATATCGACAACGGCCAGGTCGTCTGCGTGATCGGGCCTTCGGGCTCCGGCAAGTCGACGCTGCTGCGCTGCGTGAACATGCTCGAGACGCCGACGAAGGGGCAGATCTTCGTGGAGGGCGAGGAGATCACCGACCCGGACGCAGACGTCGACCGGCTGCGCTCGCGGATCGGCATGGTCTTCCAGCAGTTCAACCTGTTCCCCCACATGACGGTGCTGCGCAACCTGTGCATCGCTCAGGAGAAGGTGAAGGGCCGCTCGCGCGCCGAGGCGGTCGAGGTGGCCAGGCGCAACCTCGCCAAGGTGGGCCTCGCCGAGAGGGAGTCGGCCTACCCCGCCCACCTCTCCGGCGGCCAGCAGCAGCGGGTCGCGATCGCGCGGTCGCTGTCGATGGACCCCGACATGATGCTCTTCGATGAGCCTACCTCCGCCCTCGACCCCGAGCTCGTCGGCGACGTGCTCGCCGTGATGAAGGACCTCGCCAGCGAGGGCATGACGATGATGGTGGTCACCCACGAGATAGGCTTCGCCCGCGAGGTGGGCGACAAGCTCGTCTTCATGGACGACGGCGTGATCGTCGAGGAGGGCGACCCGCGTCAGGTGCTGGCCAACCCCCAGCACGAGCGCACGCAGGCCTTCCTCTCCAAGGTGCTCTAGGCCCGAGGTCACCCACGGGACGCCCCGAGCCACTCGTGGGCGGCCGCGACCATCGCCTCGGTGAGGTCGGTCATCACGGCCGACCCGAGCCGCCAGTGCTGCCAGAACAGCGGCACGTCGGTGTGCCGTCCCCGCGCGATCTCGACCAGCCGGCCCTGCTCGAGGTCGTCGACCACCTGGACGAGCGGGATCATCCCCCAGCCCATCCCGCGGCGTACGGCCGTGTCGAACTCCCCCACGCTCGGGATGTAGGTCGCCGGCGGCGCGAGGTGGCGGCGCGTGAGCTTGCGGATGAAGTCGTGCTGCTGGGTGTCGCTGCGGTCGAAGACGACGATCGGCGCCCGCTCCAGCGCGCCCGCCGTCGGGCCCTCGGGCAGCTGGGTCGCGACGTAGTCGGGCGTCGCCACCGCGACGTACCTCATCCGGCCGAGCCGGACCACCCGGCAGCCCGGCACCGGCCGCGGGTCGGACGTGATGGCGGCCATCACGTCGCCCCGGCGCAGGCGCTCGGTGGTGCGGGTCTGGTCCTCGCGCAGCACCTCGAAGGTGACGCGGTGTGCCGCCTGCACCCGGACGAGCGCGTCGATCAGCCAGGTGTAGAGGGCGTCGGCGTTCACGGCCACGGGCACGGAGGTGTACGACGCGTCCGCGCCGCCGTCGTCTTCGACCAGCTCGGCGATCGCCTCCCGCTCCAGCAGCTCGGTCTGGGACGCGAGCCGGACCAGCACGTGACCGGCCTCGGTGGGCTCGAGCGGCTTGACCCGGTGCAGCAGGACCCGCCCCACCCGGGTCTCGAGCGCCTTGACGCGCTGGCTCACCGCGGAGGGGGTGACGTGCAGCTCGCGTGCGGCCGCCTCGAAGGTGCCGAGCCGGACGGCGGTCGCCAGCGTGCGGAGCGCGACGGGATCGAGCTGCGTGACGTCTTTCATAGCAAGAGATACTAATGATCCTTGTAAATCCTTCGCTGGAGTTAAGGCAGCTCCGTGCCTAGCGTTGTCCTCGTGCTGAGCATCTACTTCACCGGTCTGCTGACCGGCCTCGCCCTCATCGTCGCCGTCGGCGCGCAGAACGCCTTCGTCCTCCGCCAGGGGATCCGCGGCGAGCACGTGCTGCCCGTGGTCGTGGTCTGCCTGCTCTCGGACGTCGCCGCGATCACCGCCGGCGTCTCCGGGCTCAGCGTGGTGCTCGAGCGCTGGCCGGCGGTGCTGCCGGTGGCGCAGGTGCTCGGCGGCGTCTACCTGCTCGCTTTCGGCGTGCAGTCGGCGATGCGGGCCTGGAAGCCGCAGGCGCTGACGGCCGAGGGCGGCGCCTCGATGTCGGCCGGCCGCGCGGTGCTGCTGGCCCTGGCGCTCACCTGGCTCAACCCGCACTTCTACCTCGACACCCTGCTCATGCTCGGGACCGTGGCCAACAGCTTCGGCGACCACCGCTGGTGGTTCTTCCTCGGTGCGGTCTGCGCGAGCGCGGCGTGGTTCCCGGCGCTCGGCTTCGGCTCGCGCCTGCTGCGGGGCCTGTTCGCCCGGCCGTCCGCGTGGCGCGTGCTCGACTCCGGCATCGCCGTGGTGATGGGCTGTCTGGGCGTCGGGTTGCTGGTGCACTGATCGCGAACAATCGCGCGGCGGCGTGGGCCTGCTGGTGCACTGAGCCCGCACCGGCCGCACCGCGCCGTACGCTGGCAACGTGGACGTGATCACCGACCTGAGGGACCGGCTGGGGGCCGATCTCTTCCGCCGCGTGGCCGGCCCGGAGGGCCCGCGCCACCGGCAGCGCATCCACGGCACGCCCGGACCGCGCTGGTTCGCCGCCGGCTCCCCGATCACCCAGGTGCACGGCGACGCGTGCATGTTCATCGGCGGCATCCGGGCGGTCCTGCTCCAGACGATGCACCCGGCCGCGATGACCGCCGTGGCCGAGCATTCGGGCTACCGCGGCGACATGTGGGGCCGGCTGGCCCGCACGAGCCAGTTCCTCGCGGTCACCACCTTCGGCCCTGCACGGCAGGCCGAGCAGGCCGTCGAGGCCGTCCGCCGCATCCACGACCGGATCACCGGCACGCTGCCCGACGGCACGCCCTACGCCGCGTCCGACCCGCACCTGCTCGCCTGGGTGCACGCCGCCGAGATCGACAGCTTCCTGCTCGCGCACCAGGTCTACGGCGCCCGCCCGCTCGACCAGGCCGGCCGCGACGAGTACGTCGCGCAGACGGCCGAGGTCGCGCGGCGCCTCGGCGTCCTCGACCCGCCGACCACCGAGGCCGAGCTGCAGGCGACGCTGAGCGCCTTCCGACCCGAGCTCCGGGCGACGCCTGCGGCGCGGGACGCCGTGCACTTCCTGATCCTGCACCCGGACCTGCCGCTGGTCGCGCGGCCCGCGTACGGCGCGCTGGTGGCCGCCGCGGTCGGGCTGATGCCGCGCTGGACCCGCGTGCCGCTGCGCCTGCCGTGGCTGCCCGTCGCCGAGCGCACCGCGGTGCGGGCCCTCGGAAGCGGCGCGACGGGGACGATCCGCTGGGCCCTGACGAGCGGTCACGCCGAGGCGCGGCGGCTACGCGCGACCGCCGAGGGAGCACGCCTCGACGAGGCAGATGCGTCCTAGTCGGCCCTAGGCCGACGCCGCCGCCTCCATCTCGGCCTGCATCGCGTCCAGCATCGCGGTGAACTCGACGTGGCTCGGCGCCTCCATGGGCGTCGCGTCCGGCGTCCTCGCGAGCACCTCGAGGAACCGGTCGAGGGAGGCCCCGGTGGCCGCCGGCAGGTGCGCGGAGAAGATCCGGGTCGGCCGCAACCGGCGCACGCCCTCGAGCACCTCGGCGAACTTGTCCCGGTCGAGCATCGTGCTCCACGGGGAGTCCATCACCGCCCAGGCGAGCATGCCGCCCGCGAGGACCTCCTCCGGGACCTCGGTGACGTCCTGGGTCCGCTCAGGCAGCGTCGCACCGAAGGAGTCGACGGTGAAGAGGCTGCCGGTCGACTCGTCGAGGAACCCGATCGTCATCGGGTTGTCGTAGAGCGGCGGCGCGACGGCGCGCAGGGTGCGGTCGCCGACGGAGAGCCGGTCGCCCGGCCGGATCGCGTGCACGCGATCAAAGGGCACCGGCCACCAGGTCGACATCCGCATGGCCGACAGGGCATGGGTGACGAGTCGGGCCTGGGGCGCCGCCTCGAGGATGCGCTGGACGGCACCGGTGTGGTCGGCGTCGTCGTGGGTGAGCCACAGCCACTTCAGGTTGGCCAGACCGATGGCGTCGTCGACCGCGTCGAGGAGCTGGTCGGCCTCCTGGGCGACGCCGGTGTCGACGAGCACCGGCTCAGCCGCTTCGAGGAGGAAGGCGTTAATCGTGAGGACCCCGTCGGGGCCTAGCGGGAAGGAGACCGGCATCACGTGGACGTCGGGAGTGGGTCGGTAGGGGTTTTCCATCAGAGCCTCCAGGGTCGGGTCGTTCCTGCCCGGAAGGCGTTCAGGTCCTCGGTGTGCCGTTCAGTCAGGAGTGAACGACCCAGCGGACCGGATCGGAGGGGTCCGGCTCGAACGCGCAGTAGAGGCCGGTCCGGACGCGGCGGTCCAGGACCTCCCCTGCCTCTGGCACGTCGTCCCGGATGCGCGCGATGGCGGTACGCACCGAGCGAGTGACGTTGAGCCGGGCCCGCTCGGCCGCCGACGCCGCCCTCCGCGAGCGGCCGGACAGCCCGAAGGCGGCAGCGAGCTGGGCGACGAGCTCGTCGCACTCCTCCTGGAGCTGCGCGGCGCGCTCGTCCTCGCCGAGCGCGAGCAGGTCCTCGACCTCGTCGCGCAGCTGCTCGACCCGCCGCCGGTACGCCTGCCGCGCAGTGCCATCGAGCAGCTCCCCGGCGTCACCCAGCCGGTGCCGGTCGGGCCCGTCGCGCACCACACCCTCGATCTGGTCGACGAGGTCGAGCACGTGGCGCTCGACGCCCGGGCTGGCCATCAGCGTGGCAAGGTAGCGGAGTCCCTTGGTGTGGGCGAGCCGGATCCGTACGCCGTTGAGCTCCACCGCCCAGGCGTCCTGCTCGCACCGGAGGGTGGCCGTCTGGGCGGCGGTCTTCCCGTAGGCCAGCCGCCCGAGGAGCTCGAGATCGCCGGGCGGCAGCGTCACGTCGAGCCAGGCGAGGACGCTCGCCGCGCGGCCAGCCTCGACCTGCGCCGCCGCACGATTGCCGGCTCGCTCGTGCAGGCGGGCCAGCTCGAGTCCGAGCGAGACCTTCATGACAGGCAGCCCGACCGGCAGTGCGTCCACCGCCTGCTCCATCGCGGTGATCGCGCCGACGAGGCCGCCCTCGGCAGCCAGCACGCGGGCCTCCCCGGCGCCGGCCAGAGCCGCCAGGCGCGGTACGGCGAGGCCGGTGGCGCGCTCGGTCATGAAACTGCAGGCCTGACGGGCCGCCTCCACGTGGCCAGCCGCCAGCTCGGCGTCGGTGAGGATGGCCAGCAGCTCGACGGCGCGGAGCACGTCGGGTCCGACCATGCGCAGCCCGCGCGAAGCGGTGGCGATCGCAAGGTCTGTGTCACCGCGGGCGAGGTGCAGACGAGCAGCCGGGAGCAGGGCCTGCATGTGGGCCTCCTTGCCGAGCAGCAGCGCCTCGGCTTCGGCGAGCCGCCCCTGCCGGGTGCGCAAGTCGGCCAGGGCGATCGCCGGGTGCCAGCTGGCCAGCGGCATGCAGGCCTCGAACTCAGCCACCGCACGAGTCAGGACCGCCTCGGCCTCGGCCCAGCGCCCGAGCTCCATGAGCGCGGTCGCCTGGACTGCGTCGCAGTGGCCGCTCAGGAAGACCTGGCCGCCTGGGGCCGGACCGACGAGCCCGACGCGGCGCAGGTCGTCGAGCCAGTGACCCGCGCGGTCGAAGGCGGCGGCGTAGTAGCAGGCGGTGAAGAAGGAGCAGACGCCCATGCCGGCGGCGTCCTGGTCCTCGGCGGGCCCGCACCAGAGCGCGACCGCCTCGTCGAGCATGCTCATCCCCTCGACGAGGTTGCCCGCCTGCACCTGCGCGAGCCCACCGTCGGCGAGCGCCTTCGCCTCGAGGTCGACGTCCCCGAACCTGCGGGCCCGGTCGAGGGCGAGCTGCGCCCGCCTCAGCAGCTCGTGGGGGTCGTCGACGTCGCAGCCGAGCCCCGCGAGAGCCACCCAGCCCTGCTCCACGCACTCCGGCTCGTCCTCCAGCAGCCGGGCGGCCCGGTGGAACCACGCGCGGGCTGCCGCCCGGTTGCCGCCGAAGGTCTCGAACGCCCAGCCCAGGCGCGCACAGGCCATCGCCGCCTGGCGCGGGTCGCCGGACGCGGCGAACCGGCGCACGTCAGCCGACAGCTGGTCCATGCCGCCCTGGATGTCGCCCTCGTCGAAGGCGGCCATGGCGGTGAACTTCGCCGCGCTGGCATGCGCCTCCGGCTCCGTGGCCACGCTTCGATCGTAGGACGACGGGGGCGTCGCACCTAGCGGGTCGCCCGGGGAGTCAGAGGTTGCCGCGGGCCTCCTGCTCGCGCTCGATCGCCTCGAAGAGGGCCTTGAAGTTGCCCTTGCCGAAGCCGAGCGAGCCGTGCCGCTCGATGAACTCGTAGAAGACCGTCGGTCGGTCCCCCATCGGCTTGGTGAAGATCTGCAGGAGGTAGCCGTCCTCGTCGCGGTCGACCAGGATCCGGCGCTTCTTCAGCTCCTCGATCGGTGCCCGCACCTCGCCGATGCGCGCCCGCAGCTCGGGGTCGTCGTAGTAGGAGTCCGGGGTGTCGAGGAACTCGATGCCGTTGTCGCGCAGGAGGTCGACCGTGCGCAGGATGTCGTTGGTCGCGAGGGCGATGTGCTGGCAGCCGGCGCCGTCGTAGAACTCGAGGTATTCGTCGATCTGCGACTTCTTCCGCGCGATCGCCGGCTCGTTGAGCGGGAACTTCACCCGGTGGTTGCCGCTCGCGACGACCTTCGACATGAGCGCGGAATAGTCGGTCGCGATGTCGTCGCCGATGAACTCGGCCATGTTCGTGAAGCCGAGGACCTTGTTGTAGAAGGCCACCCACTCGTCCATCCGGCCGAGCTCGACGTTGCCGACGCAGTGGTCGATGGCCTGGAAGAGCCGCTTCGGGTGGCCCTCGCGGCGCGAGACGGTCGTGCTGCGCGCGACGTAGCCCGGCAGGTAGGGGCCGTCGTAGCGGGAGCGGTCGACGAGCGTGTGCTGGGTCTCGCCGTACGTCGCGATCGCCGCCGTGCGCACCGTGCCGTGCTCGTCGGAGACGTCGTGCGGCTCCTCGAGGATCGTGGCGCCCATCTTCCGCGCGTGCTCGATGCACCTGTCGACGTCGGGCACCTCCAGCGCCAGGTCGACGACGCCGTCGCCGTGCTTGCGGTGGTGGTCGAGGGCGGGGCTGTCGGGCGTGACGCCACCGGTGAAGACGAAGCGGGCGGAGCCCGAGCGGAGCACGTAGGACTTGGAGTCACGGTGCCCGGTCTCGGGGCCACGGTAGGCCTCGAGCTCCATGCCGAGGGCCAGCTGGTAGAAGGTCGCCGTCTGGGTGGCGTTGCCCACGATGAAGCCCACGGCGTCCATCGCCGTGACGGGGAACGGGTCGTGGGAGGCGTCGTACTCCACCAGTCCGACGAGCTGCTTGAGCTGGTCGAGGGTCAGGCCGGCCTGCTCCTCTTCGTGGGTCAGGACGGTGAGCGTGGAGTGGGTCATGGCTCCACTGTGGCCGTGGGCGCACAAGGTGTGCAACAGTACGACGAAACGTTGAGCAGGTTGCACAGTGGAGCGTGATCTCGTGGACGATCTGGACAGCAGACTGCTCGACCTGTTCGCCGTCGAGCCACGGATCGGCGTGCTGGAGGCGTCCCGCCGCCTCGGCGTCGCGAGGGGCACCGTGCAGGCGCGGCTGGACAGGCTCGCCACCACCGGCGTCATCACCGGGTGGGGCCCTGAGCTCTCCCCCGAGGCGCTCGGCTTCCCGGTGACCGCGTTCCTCACCCTGGAGATCCGCCAGGGCGCCGGCCACGACTCGATCGCCGCGCACCTGGAGACGATCCCGGAGGTGATCGAGGCGTGCACGATCACAGGCGCCGGCGACATGTGGGCGCGGGTGGTGGCCCGCTCCAACGCCGACCTCCAGCGGGTCATCGACCAGGTGCTCGCCGAGCCCGGCATCGAGCGGTCGACGACCGTGATCGCGCTCGCGACCCAGATCCCCCACCGGGTGCTGCCGCTGGCGCGGGTCGCGGTCGGCCGCTAGCGCAGGCGGTCGGCGACCTGCTCGGCGGCGGCCACCACGCGGGGCGCCACGACACCCTCGTCGATGGCGCCGTCGAGGGTCACGATCCCGACGCTCGCCTGCAGGCCCTCCACGCCGCGGACGGGTGCCGCGAGGCCGTGGGCTCCGCTCTGCAGCTCGCCCGTCGTGACGGCGTACGGCGTGTCGTCGCCGCGGCGGAGGATGCCGATCGCCTTCCCTGCCGCGCCGTGGCTGAGCGGGTGGCGCGAGCCGACCCGGTAGGCGACGTGGAAGTCGGTCCAGGTCGGCTCGACGACGGCCAGCGCCAGCGCCTCGTCGCCGTCGGCGACGGTGAGGTGGGCGGTGCAGCCGATCGCGTCCGCCAGCTGGCGGAGGACCGGCACGGCCTGGTCGCGCAGCAGCGGGTGGACGGCCGAGGCCAGGTGGAGGATGCCGAGCCCGACCGAGAGCCGGCCGCGGGAGTCGCGGCGCAGCAGGGCGTGCTGCTCCAGGGTGCTGATCAGCCGGTAGACGACCGTGCGGTTGACGCCGAGGGCCGCGGCCAGCTCGGTGACGGTCATGCCGTCGGACGACTCCGCCAGCACTTCGAGCACCCGCAGCCCACGGTCCAGGGTCTGCGAAGTCTCGGCGGCCATGCTCCCAATGTAGCCCTGTGGCAGCCCTACGAGGTCTGCCGCATAGCCCACTCCCGGATGCGGGTGATCCGGGCGTGCAGCTGCTCCGCGGTGGCCACCGCGGCCGGCGGGCCGCCGCACTCCTTGCGCAGCGTGGCGTGGGTGACGCCGTGCGGCTGGCCGGTGCGATGGTGCCAGGCCGCCACGAGTCCGTTGAGCTCGCGGCGCAGCACGCCCAGCTGCTCGTGGGTGGTGATCTCGGCGACGGTGTCGGGCTCGCGCGCCGCGGAGGCCTTCTGGCGCCTGGCCCGCTCGCTCTGCCGCGAGTGGAGCAGGTCGCGCACCTGGTCGGGCTCGAGCAGGCCCGGAATGCCGAGGAAGTCCATCTCCTCCTCGGACCCCACGTGCACCTCCCCCGAGTGCCCGAACTCACCGCCGTCGAAGACGACGCGGTCGAACGACGCGGTCGAGCCGAGCGCCTCCCACTGCATCTCGAGCTCGTCGGACGCCGACTCCCCCGCGTTGGCCTGCGCCAGCAGGTCCTTCTCGGCGGCGAAGATGTCGTCCTCGTCGGTGACCCTGCGGCCCAGGACATGGTCGCGCTGCATCTCCATCTCGGAGGCATAGCTCAGCAGGTGCGGCACCGACGGCAGGAAGACCGACGCGGTCTCGCCCCGCGCCCGGGCCCGGACGAAGCGGCCGACAGCCTGGGCGAAGAACAGCGGCGTCGAGGTGGTGGTGGCCCACACGCCGACGCACAGGCGGGGCACGTCGACACCCTCGGAGACCATCCGCACCGCGACCATCCAGCGCTTGTCCGACTCGCTGAACTGGCTGATCCGCTTCGACGCCGCCTTCTCGTCGGACAGCACTACGGTCGGCGCCTCACCCGTCAGGGAGCGGAGAAGCTTGGCGTAGGAGCGCGCCGAGTCCTGGTCGGAGGCGATCACCAGCCCGCCGGCGTCGGGCACGTGCCGCCGCACCTCCGTGAGCCGCTTGTCGGCGGCCGCGAGGACGGAGGGGATCCACGATCCGGAGGGGTCGAGCGCCGTGCGCATTGCCTGCGCGTGCATGTCCTTGGTGAGCGGCTCGCCCAGCCGCGCGGCGACCTCGTCGCCGGCGCGGGTGCGCCAGCTCATCTCGCCGGAGTAGGCCATGAACAGGACCGGCCGGACGACGTGGTCGGCCAGCGCGTGGGCGTAGCCGTAGGTGAAGTCGGCTACGGAGCGCGGGATGCCGTCATCTCCGGGCGCGTAGGTGACGAACGGGATCGGGTTGACGTCGGAGCGGAACGGCGTGCCGGTCAGCGCCAGCCGGCGGGTCGCCGGCTCGAACGCCTCGCGGACGCCCTCGCCCCACGACAGAGCGTCGCCCGCGTGGTGGATCTCGTCGAGGATCACCAGCGTCTTGAAGCGCTCGGTGCGGATCCGCATCGCGAGCGGGTTGACCGCGACGCCGGCATAGGTGACGGCGATGCCGACGTAGTCCTGGGAGGTCTTACCCTTGCCGGCGGCGTACGTCGGGTCGATCGGGATGCCGGCCCGTGCAGCAGCCTCGGCCCACTGCGTCTTGAGGTGCTCGGTCGGCGCGACCACGGTGATCCGGTCGACGATGCGCCGGCCGAGCAGGTCGGCGGCCACGGTCAGCGCGAAGGTCGTCTTGCCGGCGCCGGGGGTCGCGACGGTCAGGAAGTCACGCGGCGAGGCCTCGGCGTACCTGTCCATCGCGGCCTGCTGCCAGGCGCGCAGGAGCGGGGCGGTCCCCCAGGCGGCGCGGTCGGGCCACGCCGGTGAGAGGGGGACGGCCTCGGGCCGCCCCGTCACGCGTCGGAACCGTCGCCGTCGTCCCCGGGCTTCATGGACTCCCAGATCTCCTTGCACTCCGGGCAGACCGGGAATTTCTCCGGCGCCCGCGAGGGCACCCAGACCTTGCCACAGAGGGCGATGACGGGCGTGCCCATCACCATCGCCTCGGTGAGCTTGTCCTTGGGGACGTAGTGGGAGAACCGCTCGTGGTCACCGTCGTCGGTGGGGAGCGTGCGTCGGTCCTCGATCGTCTGGGTGCCGGGTGAGAAGCCGAGGGTGCTCATGATGGGCCAGCCTACGTCACGGGGAGGTCAGTTGAGCTCCGGGTCGAGCGGCCTGGTGGAGTGCCAGGCCAGGTCACCGGGCTGCCGCCGCAGCACGTCGCGCCAGAGCCCGGAGGGGTCCTGGCGGAAGGCGTCGCTCTCCTCCGACGGCACGACGTACCAGTCCCCGCCGGCGATCTCCCCCTCGAGCTGCTGGGCACCCCAGCCGGCGTAGCCGGCGAAGACCCGCAGCCCCGCCAGGGAGCCGTCGACGAGCTCGACGGGCGTGTCGAGGTCGATCACGCCGAGCCGGCCGACGATGTGGCGGAAGCCCACCGGCTCGTCGCGGGGGTCCTGGAGGAGGGCGACCGCGATGGCTCCCTCCGTGCTCACGGGGCCGCCCCGGAAGAGCACCTCGGGCTCCGCCACGACACCGGCCCAGCCGTCGAGGACCTCGGCGACGAGCACGGGCGAGGGGCGGTTGAGCACCACGCCCAGGGCACCCTCGGGGGTGACGTCGAGCATCAGCACGACGGTGTCCACGAAGTTGGGGTCGTGCAGCTCGGGCGTCGCCACCAGGAGGGCTCCGGGCGCCACGTCGGTCATGTTCCCATCATGACCGATCGACCCGAGCGCAGGCCCGGGCAGTGCGCGGCGTCAGGCCGCGATCACCGCCCGCAGGCGGTCGACCAGGGAGAGCGGCTCGGTCGGCTGCGGCGCGGCAGGACCGGCGTACGTCGCGTGGGCGCGCTCGGCGATCTGCGCGCCGACGCGCGCGGCGAGAGCGTCGTCGATGGCGGCCTTGCCGGACATCACGGCGAGCATCCCGTGCTCCTTGGCGTTGGCGGTCGCGATGGCCCGGGCCACCTCCTCCGACGTCGGGGCAGCGCTGTAGTGGTCGAGGATCGCCCGGATGCCGGGGATCTCGTCCGCGGCGCCGTGCCAGGCGGCGACGACGGCGGCCTCGAGATCCATCGGCTGGACCATGAGCTCGCGCTCGATGCGGCCGGCCAGGCGGGTGTGCCAGCGCAGCTGCAGGGCGCCGAGGAGGTCGAGCTCGTCCGTGAAGGTCTCCCGAACACCGGCGACGTCCAGGGGCAGGCGTCCGTCGCGGCGCGCGTCGGCCACGGCGATCACCTCGCGGAGCACCTCTCCGCGGCGGTGGAAGGACTTCCAGGTCATGGCAGTCTCCTGTCTCATCTGGTTCCCACATACTGTGAGTACGTACTGAGAGTATGCGTCCGACCGGGGGTACTCAAACCTGGAACCACGTGAGGCCAGACACATCCGAGCGACCCGGATCCCTAGACTGCGGGGATGACCAAGACGCCGGGCAAGCTGATCCCGAAGGTGCCGAGCCCCAAGGTGCCCAGCGTCCCCGGCGCCGTCTCCCGGCGAGCCCACTACTCGGCGACCACCAAGCGCGCACTGATCGACGTCGCCGAGGAACTGTTCACCGCGAACGGCTACGCCGGCACCTCGCTCGACTCGATCGTCGCCGGGGCGCGCGTCACCAAGGGTGCGCTCTACCACCACTTCAGCGGCAAGCGCGCGGTCTTCGAGGCGGTCTTCGACCGGGTGGAGTCACAGGCCGGCCAGACGATCACCCAGGCCCTCAAGCGGCAGAGGGACCCCTGGTCGAGGGCCATGGCCGGGCTCGAGGCGTTCCTCGAGGTCGTCCAGCAGCCGACCTACCGCCGCATCGTCATCCAGGACGGCCCCTCGGTGATGGGCTACGAGCGCTTCCGCGAGCTGGAGGAGCGGTCGACGTTCGCCACGATGACCGACATCGTCCGGGCCCTGCTCAAGGCCGGCGACTGGGACGTCGACGAGGCGATGCTGAAGACCTTCACGACCATCTTCTTCGGCGCCATGTCGTCGGCCGGCGAGTCCGTGGCCACGAGCGACGACACCGCGCAGGCTGCGGCCCGCGTCGAGGCAGCCATCGGCTTCCTCCTCGCCGGCCTCCAGGGCCTCGCCGACCGGGGCGCCGCCGGCCCCTCCCCGCACGTCGACGACGAGGACGAGCCCGAGGCCGCAGGGGACTGAGCCCGGGCTACTTCGCCCAGGTGACGTTGCCCGACTGGGCCGGGACCAGCTCGATCCAAGTGTGGCCGGCGGGCACCTTGAGCTCGCCCTGCCTGGTGCGGAGCTCGATCGGGCCCTTGAGGCCCTGCTTCTGCCAGGTGCCGCGCACCAGCCGACCGCCGTGGAAGAGCAGCGCCTCGCCCTTGCCCTCGAACTTGGTCTCCGGCACGAAGGCACCCGAGGGGTCGCGGTAGCCCGCATCGCCGACCTGCACGCGCAGGACGAGCACCGTGTCGGTCGGGAAGCGGTCGCCCTCGCCGGCGTAGGAGTTGGTGTTGACGTAGCGGCCGCCTTCGAAGCGCCAGCTCGTCGTGTGCCCGCCGAAGAACGCCTCCAGGGACGTCACCTTGGCCCCCTTGGGCAGGTCGTCCGCGGTGCCGAAGTCGAGGTAGGGCTTCGGCTGGGTCTTGCGGGCGCGGGTGCCGATGTCGGCCAGGTCGGCGAAGAGGTTGTACGGCGCGTAGCGCCCGCTGGCGCGGTAGACCCCGGGCGCCCCCTCGGTGACCCAGGGGATGCCGGCACCCTTCACGCGGCCCAGCGTCACTGCCGCGGCGCCGCTGGTGACCACGGTGGCACCGTCGGGGACGATGCCGATGTCGGAGGCGCGCATCGAGCGCACCGGGCCGACCTCCTGGGGCAGCCTGGAGTAGAAGAAGACGGCCAGGCGGGTCATGCCGCCCTCCACGAGCTCCTCGACCACGAGGTCGGCGGACCCCAGGCCCACCTGCGGAGCACTGGAGGACGTGTTGTCGATCTTCGCCACGAGTGCGCCGTTCTTCGGCAGGTCGCCCTTGACGGGCAGGCCGGTGAAGGGCCAGGTGAGCGGCTCGGCCGGGGCCGACTCGCTCGCCTCTCCGCTGCCCTCCTGCGACGGGCTGGCGTTGTCACCCGTCGCGTCGTCGCCGCCACTACATCCCGCGAGCAGCAAGGCGACCGCGGTGGCAAGGCTGGCGGCGCGGAGGCGGACAGAGGCGTGCAAGAGGGACTCCGATCGTCGAGATGACACGTCAAGTGTGCGGGCAAGGAGCAAGCCACCGGCGGAGGCGCGCTGGGCGCTCCGCCGGCGGCAAGTCCCGGAGCTGCGGACCGATCAGCCCGGAGGTCGATCCACGTGGGGAGAGATCAGCGCAGCGTGCCGGCGAACCAGCTGCTGGTCCACGGCGCACGGACCGCGACCCGGGTGCCCGGGCGCAGGGAGTCGACCATCAGCGCGCGACCGCGGTCCCAGCGGACGAAGATCGCCGCGTGGTAGACGCCACCGCTGCCGTAGAAGAACATCAGGTCGCCGGGGCGCATGGCGCGCTTCGGGATCCGGCGCGCGTGGGCCGCTTGGGCGTCCGACGTACGCGGGATTGCGAAGCCGGCCCGGCGGTAGCTGTAGTAGAGGAGGCCGGAGCAGTCGAACCGCTCCGGACCGGAAGCGCCGTAGGCGTACCAGTCGCCGCGCTGGGCGAGCGCAGTGCCGAGGGCAGAGGAGATGCGGCCGTTGAGCGACTTGGCGGCCCGGGCGCGGCGGGCGGCGTCCTGCTGGTCGGCCTGGGCGACCTGGGTCGGGCTGTAGGCGACGGCTTCGCGCTGCTGCAGCGCCTGGGCTGGAGTCGCGCTGAGGGTGGTGACGGTCAGGCCGCAGATGGCGGCGAGGAGCGCGCACAGGCGCGCCAGCGATGAGATCGCAGGCATGGATGTGTTCCTTTCCCACGCCTGTGAGGTGAGCTGTCGGGTTGGAGCTGGAAAGTGCTCTGCCACTCGTGAGTGACTTCACCCCGAGCCAGCCGCGTGAGCGGCGGGCGTGGAACCTGTGGGTCCCCCACTCCTGCCCGATGTGTGCTCTCGGGGGATCCGTCACGGGCGGGCAGGACTCGGCGTAACCCGGACGGCTGTTCAGTTGGGTGACGCTTCAACTTCAGGGTGCTGACCCGACACCGTAAGCGCGCCGACGGCCCGGGTCAAAACCGACCCGGGCCGTCAGGCGTTGCTCAGGCCGAGCCGAGCGTGCCTCCACCGTCGACGTAGAGGGTCTGGCCGGTGATGTAGGAGGCCTCGTCGCTGCACAGGAACGCGGCCGCGGCCGCGATGTCCTCGGGGTAGCCGACCCGGCGTACGGGGTTGTGCTCGGCGTTGAGCCGGCGGAACTCGTCGACGTCCAGCTTCAGGCGGGCGGCGGTGGCGTCGGTCATCTCGGTCACGGTGAAACCGGGGCCGACCGCGTTGACGTTGACGCCGAAGGGGCCCAGCTCGAGGGCAAGGGTTCTCGTGAACGCCTGGATGCCCATCTTGGCGGCCGAGTAGTTGGCCTGGCCCCGGTTGCCGAGCGCGGAGATGCTGGAGAGGTTCAGGATCTTGCCGTACTTCTGCTCCACGAAGACCTTCTGGGCGGCCTTGCACATCAGGAACGCGCCCTTGAGGTGCACGTCCATGACCAGGTCCCAGTCCTCCTCGGTCATCTTGAAGAGCAGGTTGTCGCGGGTGATGCCGGCGTTGTTGACCAGGACGTGCAGCCCGCCGAGCTCGGCCACCACGCGCTCCACGGCCGCGTCCACGTCGGCGGCCTTCGCGACGTTGCCGCCGACGCCGATCGCCCTGGCGTCACCCTGCAGCTCGAGCCGGGAGGCGGCCTCGGCGGCAGCGGTCTCGTCGAGGTCGAGGACGGCGATCGAGGCGCCTTCGGCGGCCAGCCGTTCGGCGATGCCGAAGCCGATGCCTCGAGCTGCTCCGGTGATGAGGGCGACGCGTCCGTCGTAGCGACCCATGGGTGACTCCTTGTCCGTGCTGTCGGGGGCAGCCTGAGCGTACCGGGAGTTACCGACCAGCTGGTCTGCTGGATCAGGGTCCTCAGGCCCCGGGGGCAGTGCCGTCGAGCGCCACGCGCACCCGCGCGGCGTACTCCTCCATCTCGCCGGCGGCGTACTTCGTGCGCGGCCAGAAGAAGCCGCGGAGGCCGTCGCCCTTCGTGCGGGGTACGACGTGGCAGTGCAGGTGGGGCACCGACTGGCTCACGACGTTGTTCACCGCGACGAAGGAGCCCTGCGCGCCGAGCCCGTCCTGCATCGCCACCGCGAGGCGCTGGGCCTGGGCGAGGAAGCCGTCGCGCAGCCCGGCCGGGAGGTCGGGCAGCGTGACGACGTGCTCGCGCGGCACGAGCAGGACGTGGCCCTTGAAGACGGGCCGCTGGTCGAGGAACGCCACGAAGTCGTCGGTCTCGAGGACCCGCTCCGCCTCGGCCTCCCCCGCCGCGATCGCGCAGAAGATGCAGCCGGTCATGGCTCGGAGAGTAGCGGGCCGCCCGTGACCACTGCGTACTGTCTTCCCCGTGGCCGACAACGTGCTGTGGATCATCACCGATGACCAGATGCGCTCGACGCTGCGGACTATGGACCGGACCTGGAGACGGCTGGTCCAGAAGGGTGTGCGGTTCCGTCGCGGGTACGCCGCGATGCCGTGGTGTGGTCCGGCGCGAGCCTCGATCCTCACCAGCCGCTATCCGCACGACCATGGGTGCAGCACCAATATGACGCATCCGCCGTTCGTGGAGCAGGGTCTCGACCGGGACACCGTGGCGACCCGGATCCGCGCGGCCGGCTACGACACGGGCTACTTCGGCAAGTACATGAACGGCTTGGGCACGGACTCCGGCTACGTCGCGCCGGGGTGGGGCCGCTGGGTGGCGACCGTCGGTAACGACGGAAAGGTCAACGTGGACGGCCGCGTCCGCAGGCTCGACTCCCAGCAGGCAGCCGACCGCTTCGCAGCCGACCGGCTGCGCCGCTTCCTTCGTAGGCACCGGGACACCGGACCCTGGTTCGCCGTCTACGGGCCGTCGATCCCGCACGACCCCTACACGCCGACCCCCGAGCACCGGGACGACTTCGACGGCGTGGAGTGGGATCCACCCGCGTTCAACGAGACCGACATGACGGACAAGCCCAGCTGGCTGCGCGAGCTGCCCCCGCTGGACCGGGCCCGGATGCGCAGGGTCTTCGAAGGCAAGCTGGAGGAGCTCCAGGACCTCGACGACGAGATCGACCGGATCCTCGCCGTGCTCTGGAGGACCGGCCAGCTGCACCGCACCTGGATCTTCCTGGTCTCCGACAACGGCTACCTGCTCGGAGAGCACCGCCTCTTCCGCAAGGAGCAGCCCTACGAGGAGTCGGCCGGCATCCCGTTCGTCGTGCGCGGGCCGGGCGTGACGCCGGGCGTGTCCGATGCACTGCTGTCCCAGGTGGACCTGATGCCGACCGCGCTCGACATCGCCGGGCTCGACCCCGACGCCGGTCGGGCGCTCGACGGACGGTCGATGCTGGGGCCACTCCGCACCGGCGACTGGTCGGACTGGCGCAGGCGGCTGCTCGTCGAGAACACCAACCTCGGTTGGGCGATGCTTCGCGAGGACGACGGGGCGTACGTCGACCATCATGAGCGCGGCGAGTGGGAGCTCTACGACCTCGCCGCCGACCCGCACCAGCTCGCCAGCCGGCGTGACGCCGACGTGTCGCGGTGGGCGGACCGGCTGGCGCGACTGCGGCAGTCCAACGGCCTCGCGCTCAGGACGCTGGAGCGGTAGAGCTACCCGATTCCCCCGCGAGCCGGGGCCCGCCGGCGCTACCTTGCTGCCGAGAGGAGGTCCACGGTGCATCAGCCCTTGCCGACACGCGTGCTGAGCGCGCTCACCACGGGAGCCGACTCCGTGGTCGAGCTCCACGTGGCGCTGCAGGTCAGCCAGGCGGCGGTGCTGGAGGCACTCGAGACGCTCATGGCCGCAGGCCTCGTGGTGCGCACCGGAGACGACCCGCTCGCGGGCTACCGGCTCACCCCGGCCGGCAGTGACGGGGCGGGCGGCCGAAGTGCGCCGGTCACCGTGTTCGGGTCGAACGCCACCTTCTCGTTCACCGTCCAGTCGACGCGCGACGAGCCACAGCCGGACCTGGCACAGCTCGGTGACATGGTGGGCAAGGCCTGGAAGGCGACCCGCGTGAGTCGCGAGCTCGAGCGTGCCGAGCGGGAGAAGGGGCTGCTCGTGGGCGACGTCGAGCGCGAGTCGGCCCTGTCGATGCTGGCCCAGGCGTTCGGCGAGGGCCGGCTCGACCAGGCCGAGCACGACCGTCGCCTCGACCTGGCGCTGCACGCCGAGACCCGGGGCGAGCTGGACCGGGCCGTCGAGGGGCTCCACCTTCCCACAGCAGCGAGCACCGGGACGCCCGCGCGCAGCGCGATCTGGTTCCTCGTCGCACTCGCCCTGCCGGTGCTGGTTGTCGGGCTGCTGGTGCTCACCGCCGACGGATTCTCCGCCAGCCAGAAGGCCCTCGCCGGGCTGGCGCTCCTCGGCGTTCCCGCCCTGCTGGCAGCGACCTGGCTGGTGACGCGCCCCGAGGAGGATCGGCGCCGCCACTGGCGGGGTCCCCGAAGGAACGGCTGAGCGCCCCAGGAACGGTTAGCGGCTGGCGACGCCCGCGCAACGTGCAGACCAGCGTCGCGCACGACGCGCATCCCGCACGGCCCAGACTTCGGCCCGAGGAGTCGCAACATCGCAGCAGAGGCCCCGTGCTCGTCGGCCTCGACGCCGCGAGCCGTAGCGAACCGGTCGACCACCTCGCTCAGCGTGGCGTCTTCCGGCAGCTCAGCCATGCCGCACCCCTTCCTCGTCCGTCCGTGACATCGCTACGAGCGACTCGGTCAGGCCCCGCCAGGCGACGAGGTCGTCGCGCAGCATGATCCGGCCCGCAGGCGTCATGGCATGGCCGTGGAGAGGGCCGCCGGCGAGGGCGCCGAGGACGGCCAGGTCGAGGGCTGCCCTGATCCAGGCGCTCGACCACTGGGTCGCATCGAACTCTCCAGGAGAGGTCTGCGCTGGCTCCCCGGCATGGGGGAGCCCGGAACGTACGGCAGCTCCCGACCGTGGCGGGCCGGGAGCTGCCGTGAAGAGGGGTGGAGCTGGCGGGAATCGAACCCGCGTCCTCGAGCGCGGAACCAGGTCTTCTCCGGGTGCAGTCTGTGGTTTCGCTTTTCTCGGCCCCGGCGCTCGCACAGACACGTCGCCGACAGGCTCAGTCAGGAAAGTGTCCCGGTCACCCCTCCTGACAGGGAGTGACCAGCAAGTCTCCTAGATGAGGCCTGGGTCCGGGACGGAGACGGATGCCCGGTCAGACCCTTCGATCATTGCTCAGGCAACGAGAGCGAAGTCAGTGCGCTTAGCGTTGGCACTTATAGGTTTCCAGCGATCGTTAACGAGATGGCGCTGGCTTCTCGACCCGCTTCCCCTGGAACTCACGTCCCAAGTCGAAACCGATCAGCCCCTCTTGAGTTGTCGACGGCCCGCGGACGAGCCATCCGGGTCAGTCTACGGGTCAACCGTGACAGCGTCGCCTTCATTCCCGAGGGAGAACAGCCGGGCGAGCCCGCCCTCAGTCGCGCATGCCCTTGAGCCGTCGCTGGACGGCTTGCTCCTTCTCACGGTTGGCCTGGCGCTCGGCGATGGCGTGGCGCTTGTCGTAGTGCTTCTTGCCGCGAGCCAGAGCGATCTCGACCTTGGCGCGGCCGTCCTTGAAGTAGAGCGAGAGCGGGACCAGCGTGTAGCCCTTGTCGCCGATCTTCTTCTCGATCTTGGAGATCTCGGCGCGGTTGAGCAGCAGCTTGCGACGCCGGCGGGCCGCGTGGTTGGTCCAAGTGCCCTGGGAGTATTCAGGGATGTGTACGCCGTGCAGCCAGACCTCTCCCCCGTCGACCTCGGCGAAGCCGTCGACCAGGGACGCGCGACCCAGCCGGAGCGACTTCACCTCGGTGCCCATGAGGACCATCCCGGCCTCCCAGGTGTCCTCGATGTGGTAGTCGTGGCGCGCCTTCTTGTTCTGCGCGATCGGCTTGGTGCCCTGCTCCTTCGGCATCCCGCCATTCTCGCAGGCGGGTCCAGCGGGTTTGATCTCGACGGGTCTCGATACGCGCGCTGCCCTCGCTACTCGCCCTCCGAAATCGCGTCCTCGCGCCTCAACCAGCGACGAGCGGGTCAGAGCCAGTTCTGCGGGTCCACGGCCCTGCCGTTGGCCATCACCGAGAAGTGCAGGTGGCAGCCAGTGGACCAGCCGGTGTCGCCCGTGTAGCCGATGACCTGGCCGCGCTGGACGGTGGAACCGGTGCCGACCGTGTAGCTGCTGGCGTGGTTGTAGATGGTCGCGACCCCGGCGCCGGCCAGCGCCCCGTGGTCGATGAGCATGCGGCGGCCGTAGACCGGGCTGTAGTAGGAGGAGATCACCCGGCCGCTCTCGGCGGCGTGGATGGGGAGCCCGCAGCCACCGCCGAAGTCGGTGCCGTCGTGCAGCCCCCAGTAGCCGTAGATGGGGTGCACCCGGTAGCCGAACGGCGAG
This sequence comes from Nocardioides gansuensis, assembly GCF_003076135.1. Taxonomy (GTDB): domain Bacteria; phylum Actinomycetota; class Actinomycetes; order Propionibacteriales; family Nocardioidaceae; genus Nocardioides; species Nocardioides gansuensis. The sequence continues at coordinate 117,984 of NZ_QDGZ01000010.1, forward strand.
GTGATCTCGCCGTTCACGGGCCAGGCCAGGAGGCCGCCGGTCGGGCCCTTCTGGGACTGGGAGTTGCGCAGCGCCCGCAGTGCTCGCTTGCGGAGGATCTCCTTGATCCGGGCCTGCTCCCTCTGCAGCTTGCGAAGCTTCTGCAGGTCGGCGGCGCGGGCGGCGCGTGCGTCGGCGCGGGCTGCGGAGAGCTCGCCCACCAGCGCCAGGACCGAAGCCTTGGCGCTCTCGGCCTCCAGCTCGAGCTGCTGCATGGCCGCCAGGGTGTCCGCGGCGGCCCGTCGCTTGTCGGCCACCCGGTTGCGGGCGTCCTTCACCTGCTGCTTCTGCACCTCGAGCAGCACCTTCGCGGCGTGGAGGTCGTCGTACTGGCGGGTCTCGGTGCCGACGAAGACACGGTTGGCCTCGATCCGGGTGGAGAGGTCCTCGGCGCTGCCGGACTCCAGCAGCGAGGAGAAGGCGAGCAGCGCGGGGTCGCCCTCGGTGTAGATCTGGGTGATGGTGTCGGCGACCACGTCCTGCTGGGCGACGACGGCGTGGCGACCCGCGAGCAGCTCGGCCTGCGCCTGGTCGAGCTCGGCCTCGGCCTGTTCGAGCTCGGCCTGCATCCTCTCGTCACGCTCCTGCGCGACCGCGAGCTTGCCGCGGGCGATCGCCAGGTCGGTGCGGGCGTCCTCGAGGTCGTGCCTGGCGGCGTCGAGGCGGGCCTGGGCCTTCTGGAGCTGCCGGGACGACGAGTGGAGGTCGTCGTGGGCGTGGTCGATCTTCTTCTCGACCTGCTTCTGCTTGTGCTTGAGGTCGTCAGCCGCGGCGGTCGACGAGACCGAGCCCATCGCCAGCGCAGCGGCGATGGCGGCCGCGGCCAGGCGACGGTGGGCGGTACGGGGGAAGGAGCGCACCGGGATGCCTTCTGCGTTCGGGGAAGTGAACGCAAGGACGGTAACGCGCCGGGATCAGACTTTGAGGTATTTGCGCGTGAGCACGAGTGTCGGCAGCACCGTGAGCAACGGACCGAGGACCGCGACGGCTGCCACGGCCACGCCGTACTCCGAGAAGCCGATCCACGGCACGAACTTCAACCGGTCCGTGGCGCGCTCCATGATCCCGAAGTACATGAACCCCGCGAGGGCACCCGTCGCGAGCACCACGCCGATCAGCGCGGTGACCAGGGCCTCGAGGAGGAAGGGCAGCGCGATGTAGAGCGTCGAGGCGCCGACCAGGCGCATGATGCCGATCTCCTTGCGGCGCGCGAACGCCGCGAGACGGATGGTGTTGGCCACCAGCAGCAGCGCCGCGACAACGAGGAAGATCGCCGTGCCGAGGGCCGCCCACTTCATCGTGTTGATGGAGCCGATGATCGGGGCGATGACCGTGCGCATGTCGCCGACCTTGGAGACACCGTCAAGCCCCTTCACGGCGCTGACGATGCCCTCGTACTTCTCCGGGTCCTTCAGCTCGATGCGCACCGCCTCGGGCATGTCCTCGGCGGTCGCCGCGGGGTAGGGGCCCTCGAAGCGCTCCGCGCCGTAGAGCTCCTTGACCTTCTCGAACGCCTCCTCCTTGGAGATGAGGAAGTGGTCCGCGACCTCGGGGTTGTCCTCGACGACCTGGAGGACCGCCGTGCGCTGGGCCTCGGTCACCTCACCGGTGCAGGCCGGGTTGCTGTCGCGCTCGGTGCACAGGTAGACGGTGATCTGGAGCTGGCTGCCCCAGTGGTCCGCGGCCTTGGTGGCCTGCTGGTTGAGCAGGATGCCGAGGCCGACGAGGGTGAGCGAGACGAAGAGCGTGAGGATCACCGCGAGGTGCATCGAGAGGTTGCGGCGCAGGCCCTGGCCCAGCTCGGAGAAGACGTAGCGAAGCTGCATGAGAGGTCAGTTGCTCCTGGTGGAGTTGCGGGGGCGTTTTAGTTCTGGAAGCCGTAGACGCCCTGCGCCTGGTCACGGACTACGCGGCCGTGCTCGAGCTCGATGACGCGCTTGCGCATCTGGTCGACGATGCCGGCGTCGTGGGTGGCCATCACCACCGTGGTGCCGGTGCGGTTGATGCGGTCGAGCAGCTTCATGATCCCGACCGACGTGGTGGGGTCGAGGTTGCCGGTGGGCTCGTCCGCGATCAGGATCTGGGGCCGGTTGACGAACGCGCGGGCGATCGCCACCCGCTGCTGCTCGCCACCCGAGAGCTCGTCGGGCATCCGGTCGCCCTTGCCGTCGAGGCCCACCAGCTCGAGCGTCTCGGGCACCAGCGAGCTGATCTCGCTGCGCGAGCGACCGATCACCTGCAGCGCGAAGGCGACGTTCTCCGTCACGGTCTTGTTGGGCAGCAGCCGGAAGTCCTGGAAGACCGTGCCGATGGTGCGGCGCAGCCGCGGCACCTTCCAGCTCGCCAGCCGGTTGATCTCCTTGCCGGCGACGTAGACGCGGCCGCCCGTGGGGCGGTATTCGCGGAGCACCAGCCGCAGGAAGGTCGACTTGCCCGAGCCGGACGACCCCACGAGGAAGACGAACTCACCCTTCTCGATGTCGACCGACACCTGGTCGAGCGCCGCGTGGGCGTGGCCGGGGTAGGTCTTGGTGACCTTCTCGAAGCGAATCACGGCGTCGAGGTTACGCGGTCGCCCCAGTCACTGGGGACCCGCGCCCCGACGTCTCAGGCGCTGGCCTTCTCGGCGCCCCGGCGCCAGCGGATGCCGGCCTCCAGGAATCCGTCGAGCTCGCCGTCGAACACCGCCGCGGGGTTGCCGCTCTCGTAGCCGGTGCGGAGGTCCTTGACGATCTGGTAGGGGTTCAGCACGTAGTTGCGCATCTGGTCGCCCCAGCTGGCCTGGACGTCGCCCTTGAGCTCGTCGAGGTGCGCCTTCTCCTCGGCCTTCTTCAGGGCCAGCAGCTTGGCCTTGAGGACGACCATCGCGCTGGCCTTGTTCTGCAGCTGCGACTTCTCGTTCTGGCAGGAGACGACCACGCCGGTCGGGATGTGGGTCAGCCGCACGGCGGAGTCGGTGGTGTTGACCGACTGGCCGCCGGGGCCGCCGGAGCGGTAGACGTCGACGCGGATCTCCTCGTCGGGGATGTCGATCTCGTCCGTCTGCTCGAGCACCGGCACGACCTCGACGGCGGCGAAGCTGGTCTGGCGGCGGCCCTGGTTGTCGAAGGGGCTGATCCGCACCAGCCGGTGGGTGCCGGCCTCGACGCTCAGCGTGCCGTAGGCATAGGGCGCGTGGATGGCGAAGGTGGCGGACTTGAGGCCCGCCTCCTCGGCGTACGAGGTGTCGAAGACCTCGACGGGGTACTTGTGCTGCTCGGCCCAGCGCAGGTACATCCGCATCAGCATCTCGGCGAAGTCCGCCGCGTCGACGCCGCCGGCACCGGAGCGGATGGTCACCAGCGCCTCGCGGGCGTCGTACTCACCGGAGAGCAGCGTGCGGATCTCGAGGCTCTCGACGGCCTTCTTGATGCGGCCGAGCTCGACCTCGGACTCGGCGAGCGTGTCGGCGTCGCCCTCGTCCTGGGCCATCTCGACCATCAGTCCGAGGTCCTCGATGCGGGTGTCCAGCTCGGTGAAGCGGTCGAGCTCGCCCTGGAGCATCGAGAGGCGGCCGGTGACGCGGGTGGCGTTCGCCTGGTCGTCCCAGAGGTCGGGCGCGGCGACCTGCTCGCCGAGGTCGGCGATCTCCCGGCGCATCGCGTCCAGGTCGAGGACCTGGCCGATGGTCTTCATGGTCGCCTGGAGCTGCTTGATCTCAACGTCGAAGTCGGTGGCTGCCACAAGGAGCAAGACTACGGGGCGCGGTCCGGATCCGCCCGATCGGCGTCGGGCGGATCCGGGACCGGCCACGCTCCCGCGAGCTCAGGTCACGCGGTGCAGAGCACCTCGGGGTCGCCGATCGCCGCGTAGCCCTTCGGCGAGGCCGACCCGGACAGGTCGAACCGGAGGCGGAACACGTCCGTCATGTCCAGGACGCCCGCGCCCTCCTCGACCACGGTGCCCACCTGCAGCCCGTGGGTGACCAGCGGCGCCCCGTCGGCCGTCACGGTCACCTGGCCGGTGGCACCGGTCTCGGAGGAGTCCGTGAGTGCGTAGGTCGCACGCAGCTGCTTGCACTTGTTGCCGAGGGTGAACTCGATGTAGCCGCCGACACCGGGCGTGCTGCTGAGCGACCAGCCGTAGCCCTCGGTGCCGATCTCGACGTAGCCGCGAGAGACGTTGGCCGTGGCCCCGGAGGTGCGCTTGCCGAGCAGCTGCCAAGCCCACACCTCCAGCTCCATCTCCTTGCTGACGCCCGTCTTGATCGCCCCGTCGGCCGGCTTGACGACGCGGTAGTAGCGCACGCCGGGCGTGCTCGGATTGTCGGTCAGCTTGAAGCGCCCGTCGGACTTGATCTTGGCGGTGCCGCTCTTCTTCCAGCGCTTGTTGCCCTCCAGGCGCTGCTGGAGGATCACCGTCTTGCCTGCCGCACGCGGCTTGACACTGCCGCGGATCTTGACGGTGTCCTCCCCTGCGATCGCGGTGGTGCGGTTGATGCTGGCCTTCACGACGTACGACGTCGCGCGGCGCTCACTGGGCGCCTCGGCCTGGGCGGTGGTGACCGGCGCCAGGGTCAGCGGCAGGGCTGCGGTGACTGCGGCGGCGATGAGTGTGGATCGCGTCATGTGTACTTCCCCTCGTGGTGGTCTTCTCGGCGGCCACTGTAGGACTCCGAGAGGCCGTGGAACCGGCCGCAGCGTGAGACTCGCCGGGCGACCTTTTGGTTGTCGGGTCCTCTCAGCCCGCCGAGGCGCTGCCGCCCTCGTCCGGGGTCGTGAGCGACTCCATCGGCAGGCCGGTGAGCTCGTCGACGCCGATCTCGCGCGTCGTGCCGTCGCGCAGGGTGAGGGTCGCGCCACTGAAGGACGGCGTGGTGTCGGCGCTCTCGGACTGCTCGGTCACCGGGGCGTCGGGCCACCAGGCGGCGTAGTGGCCGTTCGCGATCGTGGCGGTCACGTCGCCCTGCGCCTCGGTGTGGAGCACCAGGCCCACGACGTCGTCGCCGACGAGGCCGGTGGAGCTGCGCAGGCTCTCGTCCTCCGTGCTGAGCACTCCCCCGATGCTGCCGTGTGCGCCGTCCGCGGCGACCTCCACCGCCTGGGCGCCGGGACCGGCGGCCTGGCCATGGGTGCCGACGAGCTCGTCGCCGCGGAGGAGGCAGACCTGCTCGTTCATCCCGCTCGGGTCGGAGAAGTAGGCCATCGTCCACGACCCGCGCGCCTCGGTGACGAGCGCGTCGAGGTCGGGGCCCTGCCGCCCGGGCAGCCAGCCGAAGGGACCGCCGTCGAGACAGGCGTCAGCGGCCGCCTCGGCCTGCTCCGCGGAGACCGCCGCGGGCACGGGGCTCCAGGCGGCGTAGGCGGCGTCGTCGCTGCCCACCAGGTCGGGAACCGCGACGGTGAGCACCACGGCGGCCGCGACGGCTCCGCCGGCGGCGACCACGCGGCGTACGACGGGGCCTCGGGGCCGGAGCAGGACGACCGTGTCCGCCGGCTCCGTGGCGGTGATGCGGGCGAGCAGCGCCTGGGCGCGCTCGACGTGGCGGACGTCGAGGTCGGCGGGCGTGGTGGCGGGGTCGAGGGTGGCGAGGGTGGCGTCGGTGTTCATGGCGTGCTCCTGGTGGCGGCGGGTGCCGCGGTCGGGCTGGTGTGGGGGTGGGTGCCGGCGAGGGCGCGCAGGGCGCGGCGGGCGCGGCTGAGGCGGAGCCGGTAGGCGACTGGCGAGATGCCAAGCACCTCGGCGGCCTCGGGCGCCGAGAGGCCGTCCCAGACCGCGAGCGCGAGCGCCTCCTGGTGGACGGCACTCAGGCGGCGCCAGGCCTCGGCGAGGTCGAGGCGGGCGGCGACGAGGTCGGGCTCGGGGCCGGCCAGGTCGGGTCCGCGCAGCTGGGCGTCCGCGATCCGCACGGCGACGGCGCGATGGCGCTCACCGCTGCGGTGCTGGCTGCGCAGCGTGCGGTGGGCGACCCCGAAGAGCCAGGCCCGCGCCTCGTCGTGCGGCCGTGGCACGTCGTCGATGCGCCGCCAGGCGACGAGGAAGACGTCGGCGAGGACGTCCTCGGCGTGCGTGGGGTGGACCCGCCGCTCGATGAACCTCAGCAGGTCGGCGTACGTCGCCTCGTAGAGCCGCCGGAACGCCTGCTCGCGGCCCGGCGGCCCGTTGTCTGTGTGTCCCATGCCCCGTACATGTCCCCCTCGGCGCAAGTGTGTCGCTTCCGGGGCGTCGGCGTCAGCGGACCAGCTCGACCGCTGCCGTGCCGCTGCGGCGACAACCTTTCGAGCGCTGGCAGCATCAGATGAGCACACCTCCCCCGATCGAAGGACACCCGATGCACCGGATCGCCCTCACCTCGCTCGCCCTGCTGGCGCCCGTGCTCGTCGCGCTGCCGGCCTCCGCGGCGGCCGAGATCTGCGACGGGCGCGCCGCGACGATCGTCGTCCCGCTCGAGATGGCCTACCCGTCCAGCTCGCACCACACCAAGCCGGTCACCGGCACCCCCGGCGACGACGTGATCGTCGGGACCGCGCTCGCAGACACGATCGACGGAGCGGGTGGCAACGACGTGATCTGCGGCCTGGAGTCCGAGGACACCCTGACGGGCGGGGACGGCGACGACCGTCTCCTCGGCGGCCTCGACGGGCGCGAACGCGACCCGAACCCCGCGTCGAACTCATCGCTCGGGGACCTGCTCATTCCCGGACCGGGCGACGACTTCGTCGATCTCGGCCTCGACCCAGCCGCCGATGCCTTCACCTTCCGTCCGGACCAGGTCAGGTACGACGACTCGGCGACCGCCGTCCACGTCGACCTCACCCCGGTCAACGGCCTGGGCCGCGCAGTCGGCCAGGGCACGGACACGATCGTGGTCGTCGGACGGCTGGCCGTCGTGGGCAGCCCGTACGACGACCACATCATCGGGACGCCGTACGGGGACGTGATCATGTCCGACCGCGGCAGCGACTCCATCAGCGGCGAGGGCGGCGAGGACCGGATCTTCCCCGACATCGCAGGCTTCGACGTGATGGAGACAGTCGACCCGGAGGACGCGGACCACATCAGTCCCGACACGGTCGACGGCGGTGCCGGAGACGACTTCATCGTCTCCAACTGGGGCCCGAGTGACGTCGCGGCCGGTGACGGGGACGACTACGTCGCCGTCTCCACCGGCGAGCCGTGGGACTCCTACGGCAGCGCCGACGGCAGTCACATCGAGGGCGGCGCCGGTGATGACACCGTCTTCGCCGAGCTCGTCCGCAAGCTCCGTGTCAGCGGAGGCGGCGGCGACGACGAGATCACCCATGACGTGTTCGTCCGGGGCGGACGGACGATCACCGACGGCGGTCGCGGGGACGATCGGCTCGCAGTGGGCAATGGGACCAAGCTGGCCCCCAGCGCCAGGATCACTGTCGATCGCCGACGGTCCCGCATCCGCATCGAGCGCACGGTGGCCTCGATGCGGGGCTACGAGCACCACCGCCTGTCCGGACCCGGCCTGAACTGGGTCTATCTCGGCACGAACGCCAAGGACGACGTCAGCGCCCCTCGCAACCGGAGCCTGCGAGCCAGGACGTTCGCTGGCCGTGACCGGGTCGAGGGCACCAAGGGCCGAGACGTCCTCGACCTGGGACGTGGTGTGGACAGGGCCGACGGCGGCCGGGGCCGTGACACCTGCATCGACGCCGAGCGAGCGAAGAGCTGCGAGATCCGGAGTCGCTGACGTCGGCGTCCATCGCCGGCTGCACTGAATCTCCGCCCGGCGCTCAGGGCGGTGGTCACCCACCAGTGGCAGGCGCCCGTCACGGCGTGGCCGGGGGCAGCGACGGCGGTCGTCTCGCCTGAAGGAGCCACTGGCAGGAGCGGCATCCGCATGGCCACGCTCGCCCACTACTCGACCGCGCCGATGGGTACCCGGGAACCATGACCACGACCCCCGCACACGACCGCCTGGCCATCGTCACGGGCGCCGACTCCGGGATCGGCAAGGCGACCGCGGAGCTGCTCGCCATGGAGGGCTTCGACGTCGGGATCACCTTCCACACCGACGAAGCAGGCGCCGAGGACACCCGCGCCGGCATCGAGGAGCGCGGCCAGCGCTGCTTCGTCGCCCGGCAGGACCTCGCGAGCGAGCGCGCGGCAGACGTGGTGGACGAGCTCGCCACCCAACTCGGCGGCCTGGGCGTCCTGGTCAACAATGCCGGCACCGGGCACAGCGACGCGAGCCTCGACCTCGACTTCGCCCGCTGGCGGCAGGTCCTCGCCACCGACCTCGACGGGCCGTTCCTCTGCGCCCAGCACGCCGCGAAGTACATGCGCGCCTCCGGCCGCGGCGGCCGCATCATCAACGTCACCAGCGTCCACGAGCACGTGCCGCGCTTCGGGGCCACGGCCTACTGCGTGGCCAAGGCCGGCCTCGGGATGCTGACGAAGTGCCTGGCGCTGGAGCTCGCCCGGGACGGGATCCTGGTGAACTCCGTGGCGCCCGGAGAGATCGCGACACCGATGACGGGCGCCGACGAGTCCGAGGCCTACCACCGCGAGCGGCCCGGCAACCCGGTCGGGCGGCCCGGTCACGTCCACGAGGTCGCGTCCGTCATCGGCTTCCTCGCCTCGCCGCGATCGGCCTACGTCACCGGCAGCTCGTTCACCGTCGACGGCGGCCTGATGCTGATGGCCGCGCACGGGCACGACATGGACTCCGAGAGCTGGCGGGAGATCTAGTCAGCTCTCGACCCGCAGACGTGCAGGTGAAGCCGGTCGGTCAGCCGCTGCGCCCACTGGCGCACAGGGCGACGCCGCCGTCGATGGCGAGCGTGCCGCGCCGCACGTCTGAGCGCGTGCGCAATCCCCACCCTTGGCTCTGTGTACGTGGGTTCCGATCTACGTAGGGAAATGGGTAGTCACCCCGGCGCATCAGAGCCCCCGATCGCCGATCGTGGTGTGACGACAACCACACAGGGATGACGCCCCGAGAGTCGACCGGAGGTCAACGCGATGTGCACCCATTCCCCCTCCTGCTCCGCAGCCGAAACCGGCGAGGCGTGCCGGGCACAGGCCGTGTGCCGGCACGACGAGCAGGGGTGGTGGCTGCTCTGCAACGGAGTGATCCTCTTCGAGGACGGCGGTGCCATTCTGCCCAACGGCTCCACCGTCGCGGCCCGGTCCTATCGACGCGCCGCCTGACGCCCGAAGCGGGACGATGCCGAGGTGTCGAGACCGCAGGTCCGGACGGGTCACGGCCCCGATATGAGGACCTTGCCCACCGGACCGCGGCGGGAGTGCGTCCGTTTCGCTGCGTTGGGCGACTCTGCCACCTGCGGCCTGGGTGACGCCGACGTCACGGGCGCCTGGCGAGGCTGGGCGCGCCTCCTCGCCGATGCGATCGGCCAGCACCATAACGTTTCCTTCTGCAACGTCGCGGTGTCGGGATCGACCGTCGCGAGCGTCCGGCAGCGCCAGCTACCGGTCGCTCTGGCCCACCGGCCGCACCTCGCCTCACTCATCGTCGGGCTCAACGACACCATGGGGTCGACCTGGAACGCCGACGCGGTACGCGCGGACCTGCTCGACTGCGCCGGCAGGCTGGCCGAGGACGGAGCGCTGCTCCTCACCGCCCGGTTCCACGACCACAGCCGAATCCTCTGTCTCCCCCAGCTCCTGGCGAGACCGATGCGGTCCCGAATCGACGCCCTCAACGACGTGTACGACGAGATCTACTACCTCTACGGTGGACTGCAGCTGGATCTGGAAGCCCTCCCCGATATCAACGACCGGCGGTTCTGGTCGATCGACCGTCTGCACCCCTCCGAGCTCGGACACCGCACCCTCGCGCACGAGTTCGCAGCGCTGCTCCACGACGCCGGCCTCACCTTCGAACCCCCTGGCCTCGACCTAGACGGGGGTCTCACCGGCCACCTGCACCAGCTTCGGTGGCTGGCCGCCGAAGGCGCACCGTGGCTCACGCGTCGGTTGCGGGATCTGGCTCCGACTGCGGCGCGGTCCTGGATCCGTTCACTGCCCGGCCCGTCTTCTGATTGATTCCCCATGCCCTCGCACCGCCGCTCCCCGCCCACCCGCCCCAAGCTCGCCGCTGCGGTTCTTCTTGCGGCTCTTGTGGTCATGGCTGTCGGACACGCGGGCGTGTCGTCGCTCGACGCCGATGCGGAACGGGCGAGCGCTGCTGACACCGGCGGACACGGCCCCGCCGAGCGCCCCGTTGTCATGGGCCCGGCTCCGCCGGCGCCCCCCGCTCGCGCCGCGTGGAGCGGGTTCGCCTTCGACGCGTGCAGCGCACCCAGCCAGTGGGTGATGAACCGTTGGCGCACCTCGTCACCGTTCACGGGCGTCGGCATCTACCTCGGTGGTGTGCACCGCGCCTGCGCGCAGAAGCACCTCAGCATCCGGTGGGTCGAGCGCCAGCTCGAGGCCAAGTGGCGGCTGTTGCCGATCTGGGTCGGACCGCAGGCCTCCTGCACGGGGTACGACCACCGGATCAGCGGGAAGCCAGGTAAGAACGGCAGCTTCGACGCTGCTCGGGCCAGGGGCATGCGGGAGGCTCGCCGTGCCACCGCGAGCGCCCGAGCGCTGCGGATCCCCCGACGTGAGGTGATCTTCTACGACCTCGAGCCGTTCGACACCGGCACGTCCGCGTGTCGCCGGTCGTCCCTCGCGTTCCTGGAGGAGTGGACCGAGGAGCTCCACCGTCGCGGCTATCGGTCTGGTGTGTACTCCCATGTCAACGCGGGCATCTCCCTGCTGAGCAGGACCGGTCGGCACTACGCGCGGCCCGACGCCGTCTGGTACGCCTGGATCGACCGCGCCGGGAGCATGCCGCGTGAGTACATCGCCGACCAGGGGTTCATGCGCACCAGCAGGGTCCATCAGTACGCCCTCGACACCGGGGTCGAGTTCGGCGGCATCCGCATGGACATCGACTGGAACTTCGTCAGCCTCGGGGCCACCAGCTCGGCGGCGCCGCCCGCATCCTGCGACCAGGTGGCCTCCCGCGTCGCGCCAAGGACGCTGCACCCCGGCGCCCGTGGCCCCATTGTCCGGGTGGCGCAGTGCCTCGTCCTGCCTGGTGACCGGCACCCGACAAAGACCAGCGGACAGTACGACGCCACCACGGCGCGCGCGGTCCTGCACTACCAGCGACGGCGCGGGCTCCGTCCCACGGGCTCCGTCGACCGGCGTACCTGGATCTCACTGCTGGCGCGTGGTCACACGCCCGTGCTCAAGAAGGGGTCACGCGGAGAGCCGGTACGACGGCTCCAGCGCACGCTGAACGCAGCGATGGGACAGCGCCGCATCGACGTAGACGGCACCTACGGTCCGGCAACCGCACGTGCGGCGAAGGTATACCGCAGGAGCCTGGGTCTGAGCGCGAGGCCGGTCGTCACGGCTCGGGTCTGGCAGGCACTGGAACGTGGGCGAGCCCTCGATCCCGTGACAGGCCACCCGCAGTGACCCTGCATGCCGCGTCGGACTCCCATTTCCCGTCGTTGGCCGACGCGTCCATCCGCCGCGAGCACCACAAGCCCAGCCAGGGCATGACCGAGGCGCGCACGGCTGCGTCCTTCGTGGAGCTCACGACTGATCAACGGCAGCGCACGCACCTGGCCTGCGCTGGAAGAGGGCGGCGGTCCTCGAGTGCGTTGTTGCGAAACCTTGGCTGTTCAGTGGCACCAGCGTGCACATCTGTGCCTGCGCTGAGGACAACCTCGGCGTAGATTCATTCTCAGAACCGCTCACGGACCCGAGACCGTGGGCGGTTCGTCCTTTGCTCGGGTTGAGAGCTCTCGAGCAGTCTGCGCGATGCTGAGCTGCTCGAACAGAACCGGCGCCCAGATGGGATGGGGGACGCTCGAGCCGTGGGGCGACTCGGCGGTGGCGGAGGTGCGTCGTACCGCCGCATGAGACCACCAGGCAGGTCACTCCATCTCAGACGCGCCAGAGCATTTGCGACGAGGTGTGTCAGGCCCTAGGTGACGCGGTGCTCAGCCGGCGTGACCCTCGGGATCCTCCTCGGGCTCTTCGACGCCGGGCTCGTTCGAATGGTCGCTCATCAGCCATCTCCTTTCCTCGACAACGGTGTAACCGTCCGAGATGCGCAGATGCCCTCATGACCAACCGCTGGGGGATCACTGCCGCATCCGACGACCGTAGAACAGTGCGAGGCGAGGTCGTCAGATCCCACGGAGTTCTCTTCGCCACATCCTGGTGTCGCTCAGCCGAACTCCAGCCGGGCTGGGTGGTGAATAGGGGCCGTCCGTGCGAGCGATTACGGATCTTGACCGCAGTAACAAAACCCACAGCAGCCTGACCTGCACAAACGGCGGTCACGGCCCCGCGGCCGCCAACCCCTCGGGCTACTGAGCCAGCGATGCAGTTGGCAAAGCCCATCGGTTGGACGTGTGAGACGACGGGCGGTCAACCATCACGACCCGATCGCAGCTGGGCATAGCCAGAAGGACGCCACGGTTACCTCCAATCGGAGCGGCTGACGCAGCTGCTCCAAACGACTTCATCCGCCATTCCAGCGGCAGCCGGAGTATCGGGCTTCCTTGTTCGCCGCAGCCGCCGCTCGACCCGCTCCGCCGCCGCGCGCAGGTACGGCGCGCGCTCCTCGTGAACCAGCACATTCGCGGAGCCGGGCCCGTGACGCCGCAGCATGTCGGCCCAGCGTTCTTCCAGGGGCAGCCGTTCGCCGGCGGCGCCGACCGTCTGGTCGGCGTAGGCGAGGGCGTCCGTGACCGGCGAACGCTCGTCCGCGTAGGCATTGAGCTGCATGGAAAGGCCATAGGACCGGGCTAGGAAGCGAGCGCCGGAGTGGTGTGCGACGAGGGCGCAGACACGGAGTGGCCACCCTTCGCGATCAAGGAACCGTGCTCCGTCCAGAGGATGGAATCCGGTGCGGGAGACCCGGCGCGAGTAGCCCACGTCGTGCAGCCAGGCGGCGGCATGAAGAACCTCGTGGTCGGATCGGTCGACGGCATCGGCCAGTTCCTCTGCACGGGCCGCCACCGCGATCGTGTGGCGCCATCGATCGGGCAGCTCGACCAGCAGTCCTGCGGCCAGCGCTCGTGCCTGCGCGACTTCAAGCGCGGTCATGCCGCACAGTTCGCATGGTTCAGGGGGTCCATCGTCCGCTCGAGGCCCTCAGTCCGCTTGCTCTTCGCCTTCGACGGCCCACGAACCGTTCGCTGCGTAGTGAACGTTGCCGCCCCAGTCTTCGGATCCCCACTCGATCATCGCCGCCACCTCCGTTCCGCCGACCTGTTGACTACAGCATCCTGTTCTCAGGAGGGATCGCGCATCGTCGACAGTACGTATCCGACTACGTACCGACCCCTTTTCTGTCCCAGGTCAGGCGCGGTGGGAAATGAGGCAGCGGCGGGTCCCGCAGCCCACTTGCCCGGGGGTCTCAAAGGGGCTCGGGAGAGGCCGCCGCCATCAGATCGAGCCCTACGTCGGCGGCGGTCCGCGCGGGCAATGCTCACGACTCATTCGGCGGTCCATCGGCCCCCGCCCACGGCTCGCCGAGGGGGCTTGGTCCCCACCGGTAAACCTGTTCTCATGAAGCTGTTGAGAAGTGCCGCCGCGATTGGCTTGGCCAAGAAGCTCTATGACGAGGCTCAGAAGCCGGAGAACCAGCGCCGAATCCGCGAAGCCGTCGACAAGGTTAAGACGAAGCGAGAGCATCGACGGCCCCTCTGAGGACCGCGACGCAAATCGGCTCACCGGACCCGCTGGTGAGCCAGCCAAGCGCACCGTCATGGCTCCCCTTCTGTTTCAAGACGCAGCTGGGAGAACTGGCTTAGGCTCGTCCTTGGCGGGTCCGAGAAGTGACTTTTCCCAAGAGCCGGTGTCGGGCTGTGAGCCGGTCGCGCTGGAGACAGAGACGCTGCCTGGTTGTCCTCCCGGGCCCGTCTTCTGCGCAGCGACCAGGCCGTCGAGCATCGTCTTGTAGACCACAGGAGACCCACCGGCTATCTCGACGCGGTAAACCGACAGCGCAATGCCGGCATCCACGTCGCCGCCATCACCAGGCGCGCGATCCCGGTCCCGGCCACGACCACTACCGACGCAAGATCGCCGAACACAAAACCGCCAAGGAAGCCCGACGCAGCCTCAAACGCAGGATCTACAACGCCGTCTACCGCCGCATCCTGGCCGACCATCAACGCCTCCAGCTCCAGGCCGCATGACACACAGAGGCGCTCTACCCGGTCGTGGCGTCAATGGAACAAGTAGCCGCCGACCGATCGTGCGATGACCGTTAAGCAGGAAAGTAGGACAGCCTGATCACATCGTCGTCAATCTGATCGTTGCCCATGAGGCGGAGCGGCGGCCGGGGTCCGGCGAAGTATGGCTTGCCGTGACCGAGCACGACGGGATGCAGGTAGATTCGATACTCATCTATCAGGCCGAGTTCGTTGAGGCTTTTCGCCAAGTCTGGGCCAGCAACTTCGATCTCCCCGTCGCGCTCGGCCTTCAACTCGCGGACCGCGCCCTCAAGATCATGCTCAACAAGCCTGGCGTTGGGACCGACCGCCTTCAACGAGCGCGAGACTACCCATTTCGGCTGGTTCCGCCACGCTGCCGCGAAGGCCTGTTCCGCTACGTCCCATTCAGGACGATCGTCGTCCCAGTAACGCATGACCTCATACATTCGGCGACCGTACACACAGCCCGCCTGCGCCTCAGCCTCCTCGATGAAGTGGCGGAAGAGCGTCGGGCTTGGCGCAAACGCCATGTGGTCGACGTAGCCGTCCAGGGACTGGTTCATTCCGAACACGAGCTTGGCCATACCCGATTTCCCTTCCTCGCGGCACGCCCGTCAATGATCGCCCATGAAACCCCCACACATGCCGATCCGCGGGCACTCCCTAACGACGCCCGCTCCCCCGACGCAACAGTCCAGGCGCGAAGTTGATCGCTCCGGGAGGGCTACGGCCCTGAGGTACCTAGGGCACGCGTGCGGTGTGAATACGGATGTTGACCGCGGTAACAAGACCCACTGCGGCCTGACCCGCACAAACGGTCCCACGGCGTCCGGCTGCCCATCCTGGGACCACGAGCCTAGCGATGCAGGTGGTGAAGCCAACATCGTCGAACGCGTGAGACGACGGCCGGCTCGACCATCACGACCCGAAACCGCAGCTCGGGCATACCGCGCAGAAGGCCGCACCACCCGAACGCAATCTGCGGAAGGTCGCCCGTCGGGCTGGACGTCTTCCCGCGGTCAGGCTCCTTCGAGGACCTGCTTGAGGTTCTGCACGAAGTGGTCGTTGCGCTTGGTGATCATGCCGAGCATCCGCTTCGTCATCCAACCCATGAAGCCGCTTGCTTCGAGGTCGACGTGCCGGGTGAACCGCACCCCGCCCTCGACCGGCTCGATCGTGCGGATGTCGGTCGGAACCATCTTCCCCATGTCGCCGCCCTTGAGGACGACCTTGTGCGGGGCCTCATACGCGATGATCTCCTCGGTGCCGGAGACCTTGGCCTTCACGTCGAAGACGGTGCCCTGACCGAGTTGGCCGTTGCCCTTGATCACGGTCGCTGACTTGACGTCCTTGTGCCAGTTCGGATCGTTGCGCACGTCCGCGACGTAGGCGAAGACTTCCTCCGCCGGCTTGGCGATGAACGTGCTGCTTTGCCAGCTGATCATGTCGCTGTCCTCCAGGATCCAGTATTGCAATCAAGCGGCGGTCGTGCGCGTGAAACCGGCCAGGTGCTCGGCCACCACGTTGGTGTCCGGGTCGTACTGGCGGATGGTGTCGACAATGGGCGCACCCGCTCCGCCATAGACGTGGGTACTCACGGCCTCGCCCAGGTAGTCGTTGAGCGCCGACATGATGTGCTCGGAGGCCACCTTCATGTGGAACTCCATCGACTCGGGGTCGCGGTGGACCTGCACGACCGACACCGTCCCGGCTTCCTCGTCCGCGAAGATGTGGAAGGCGACCAGGCGCGGCTCGTTCGCCTCGATGAACTCGGCGTGCTCGGCGAGCTTGTTCCGGGCGTCCTGGAAGCGACCGGCGCGAACGCGGTAGGTGCTCGTGTAGATGAATGGTGTGGACATTGTTGTTTCCTTCCGGTGTGATCAGTGGCCCTCGACCACTTCGTAGATGCGATTGGCGAGGAGCCCGTGCCCCTCGCGGTGGACGGCTGCCGCGGCCTCGGCGCTGGGGGCCTCAAGGAGGCAAAAGACCTTCCTGGCCGCAAGATCGACCCAGTACTGCTTGAACGTGACACCGTGCTTGGCCTGGTGGTCCAGGTCGACCCGGTGCGCCCGTTCCAGCGCCTCGAGCGTGAGCCCTTCGGGCGCCTGCTCGTGGATGTCGAGATAGAGCGGCATGGCGCTCCTCCTCGCTTGCGTTTGACCTGTTGCGCCGAGCATCTGACAACCCGCTAGAGCTTCACTAAGACCAGCTGGATGGCGCGTAGAGTCGGGCCCGTGGGCGCTCAGGACGACGGGCCACCCGACGTCGAGGTCCGCCTGCTCGGACCGATCGACGTGCGTCGCGGGGGCAGGGCCCTTGACGTTCCTGGCGGACGCGCACGCAGCCTGCTCACGGTCCTCGCCCTGCAGGCCGGCCAAGCGATCCCGGCCGAGCGGTTGATCGACACACTGTGGGGAGATGAGGTTCCGACAACCGCGAAGACCGTGCTCCAGGGATTCGTCTCGAAACTCCGCAAGACCCTCGGCGCTACCGCCCTGGAGACGACGGGGAACGGCTACCGCCTGGCAGTGTCACGTAGCGCCATCGACGCCAACCGGTTCCACGACCTGGTCACGGCCGCTCGTGACCTCGACGGGGAGGAGCGTACGGCGGCCCTGGAGCAGGCACTGGGTCTGTGGCGAGGACCCGCGTTGTCCGATGTGGCCTACGAGCCGTTCGCCCAAGCAGCCATCGCCGCCCTGGAGGAACACCGGCTGGCCGCGCGCGAGGCCCTCATCGGCGCCCAGCTCGACACCGGGATGCGCGCCGAGCTGGTACCGCAGCTCGAGGACCTGATCGCAGACAACCCGTTCCGCGAGCACCTACGCGAGCTGCTGGTGCTCGCGCTCTACCGGGCCGGTCGGCAGGCCGACGCCTTGGCGGCGTACCAGCAGGCTCGCCAGACGCTGATCGACGAGCTCGGCTTGGAACCCGGACCGGAGTTGCGGATGCTGCACGAACGGATCCTGAACCAGGATCCTGGCCTAGACGCTCCCGCTCCGTCCGCCAGCCGCCGAGCCGAGAGGTCTACCTGGTTTCCCAGCGAGCGCAGAACCGTGACGGTCCTGTTCGTCGATGTGACGGCCACCGATGCTGACCTCGACCCTGAAGCGGGCGAGACCATCGCCGTGGAGTCGCTGGCGCGGGTCACCGAAGCGCTGCGCAGCAACGGGGCTCGCATCCAGGAGTCCGGCAGCGGCATCGTCATAGGGTGGTTCGGTCTGCCGTCCGCACATGAAGACGACCCGCTTCGGGCAGTCCTGGCCGCCGCTCAGGCCCGACAGCGGGTCCTCGCCCTGCCTGGGCCGTCACGTGACTTTCGAGCCGGACTGGAAACAGGTGAGGTCGTGTCAGGTGTCACGGACTCCCGTGCAAGCGGACCAGCGGTATCGGTGGCGGCTCGACTGCAGCAGGGCGCTCAGCCCGGTGAGGTGCTGATCGGACCGCGGGCCATGAAGGTTCTCCGAGGGGCTGCCATCGTGGAGCGCGCCCGAGAACTTGCCAGCACCAGCGCTTGGCGGCTGGTTGACGTTGACCCCCAGGCGAAACTGATCTCTCGTGACTTCCAGGCACACATGGTCGGGCGTGAGGCAGAGCTCACCCTCCTGAGGACGTCGTTCGGCCGCATGGTGCGGCGAGGAACGCCGCAGCGGATGACGGTGCTCGGCGAGGCCGGCATCGGCAAGTCACGCCTTTCCCGAGCGTTCGCCGACTCCATCGGCGGTAGAGCTCGGACGATCACCGCGACCTGCGTTGAGGCCGGCAGCGGACGGACGTTCGGCCTGCTCCATGACCTGCTCGTCCAGGCCGGCGGTGGGTCCGACTGGAAGTCCGTTGTCGGCCTGCTGGAGGAGAAAGAGTCCGGGCTGGGCGACCGTCTGGCCGGTGTGCTCGGACTGGGCGACCTGAAGGGCCCGCCGCAGCTCTTCTTCGGCGACCTCCGCCGTGCCTTCGAGCTCCTCAGCGCTGTCCAACCGTTGGCCGTGATCGTGGACGACGTCCACTGGGCGGAGTCGACCCTGCTCGACCTGTTCGAGTACCTCAGCGACTCGCTCACCGGGCCTGTCTTCCTTCTGCTCCTGGCGCGCCCAGAACTCGTCGAACGACGCGCCGAGTGGAGCGTGGGAGGCGAGCGTAAGGACGTGCTCTATCTCGACCCGCTTGGTGTCGACGCCATCGCGCAGGTGCTCTGGAACCACGCCTCCGTGGATCTGCCCCCGGAGGACGAACAACGGATCGTCGAGACGGCACAGGGCAACCCGCTGTTCGCCGAACAACTGCTGGCCGCGTTTGCGAACGCCGAGACAGATGCGATCCCGGCCTCGCTACGAGGCCTGCTTGCCACCCGGATCGATCGACTCGGTCCAGGTGAGCGTGATCTGCTGCGGGCCGCGGCCGTGGCAGGTGACCACCTGAGTGTCGAGGCGATCGAGGTCCTGGCGCCCGACGAGGCACGCCCTTTCCTGGCAAGGAACATGGAGTCGCTCGCACGGAAGCGACTGCTTCGACACACCGAGCCGAACGGCGTGGAGTTTCCGCACGGACTCATCCGTGATGCCGCCTACCAAAGCCTCACGCGACGGGACCGAGCATGCCTCCATCTCGCCTTCGCAGATTGGCTCGAGCGCACCGAAGACCCTCCGAGAGACGAGCTGGACGCTGTCGTCGGCCACCACCTCGAACAGGCAGTGGTCAACCAGCGGCAGGTCGGCCTGGCAAGCGATGCCGCGCTCGAGGCGCGGGCGGGCACAAAGCTGGCGTCCGCAGGGTTTCGGGCGTACAGCCGCATGGACATGTGGGCTGCGTCAAACCTGCTGGTGCGGGCCCTGGGCCTGCTGCCCGACGGGCACCCACTAGTGCCAACCGCCACCCAGAGGCTTGCCGAGGTCTCCCTGCCACTAGGCGACCACGCCCGGGCTCAGGAACTTCTGCTCCAACTGAGCAACATGCCGAGCCTCGAGCCGGTCGACCGCTGGCTCGCCCGACTCGAAAACGCGCGCAGCATGTGCATCACCGGTCCCCATGGCATGACCGCGGACGACTTGGTCGCCATCGCACGGCAGGCAGCGGCCTTCTTTTCCGGGGCGGGCCACGACAACGGGCTGGCTCAAGCGATCTTCCTGCTCGGGTGGCTGGAGCAACGCGGGGGAAATCCCGTCGACGCGGTGGACTCCGGCCGTCGCAGCCTCGAGTGCGCGCAGCGTGGCGGCGCAGTGCGAGAACAGCTCGCCGCGGCCTTCCTGATCTCGCGAAGCCTCCTCGGCGGGCCAACTCCGGTGCCGGACTGCATCGAGGAGATCGAGTCACTCATGGGCCAGTCTGCTCAACCCCATCCCATCGTCATGGGAATTCTGGCTCGCGCCCATGCCATGACCGGCGACTTCGACGGGGCAAGACAACTCCTCGCCCGCGCTCGCCCACTGCTCATCGAACGCATGCGCGTACGTCGGCTGCTGGCATTCATTGCCTGGGACAGCGCGGAAATCGAGACGCTTGCCGACAAGGCCGCCGCAGCCGTCAGCGCATACCGGGTCGCGCTCACCACCTTCCGCAACGGCAACGAGGCAGAGCATGTCGGAGAGACGTCCTCCCGTCTCGCCCTCGTGCTTGCGGCTGAGGAACATCCGGAGGAGGCGAGAGCACTCGCCAACGAGGCCCACGCCGTGACACCGACTGACTGCGTGGTCGTCCGTGCCCTGGCGATGATGGCGACAGCACGAAGCATGCCCCTGGGCGACATCGAGGCCTCCCTCGCCCAGGCAGCCGCAGCCGTCAACCTGGCGCCCGACCTGATGCCGAATCTGAAGGCAGACCTGCTCGTCGAACAGTCCCGGGTGCAGGCGGCCGCCGGCCTGGCCGAGGACGCTCGATCCTCGATCGATACGGCGATCAGTCTGTACCAGCGCAAAGGAAACGTCGCCGCCCTTAGGCGCCTCAGAGCCTAGCTTTGGAGTACACGGCTTCGGCACCACGAAGACATCCGAGCCGCCCAGACAATGCGGGCTGCGTCACCTCGCCGCCTATGGGGTGGAGAACCGCTGTCACCTACTCCCCTGCGCCGCCTCGTACTGCTCAAGAACGGATTTGGGGATACGGCCGCGGTCCGAGACTTCGAGACCGGCGCTCTTGGCCCAAGCCCGCACGGCGGCGAGATTCTGATTCGCGGATTTCGGCTTTGCCGAGCGGCCTGATCTGGCGGCACCCTTCGGAACCTTGGTAGCAGCCGAGATGTACGGCTTCAACGCCTTCTCGAAGGCGGCTATGTTCTTCTTTCCCAGATCGATGGTGTAGTCGGTGCCCTGGTAGGAGAACGAGACTTCCTGTGCGTCCTTAGAGCCGTCCAAGTCGTCGGTGATGTGGGTAATAGTGGTCTTGGCCATGCCCGATGATGATGCGGGCAGTGGCGCCACGTCCATTCGAGTGGGTAGTCAAGAACCACCCTCCTCCGCCTGAGTGGATCGGTGGACGCAAATTTTTCCGCTCTCAATGAACAGCAGCTTGCCGAACTAGTGAGGCCATCCACCAAACGTGACGGTATACGTCGCCGGATCGGACCCACCGAAAACTGTCGCTGGACGCTGACTGCGCAAATCCCGGTGGCCGCCGTCGGGATAGATATCCGCCGCTGGCGGCCCGCGCGCGAGGTAGGTGTTCGGGCATCTCGGGGTCGACGCACTCTCTCTCGCCGCGATCAGCGAACCGGAACACTCCCCCAGCGCCAACAGGCCACGAAGGCCGTGTCGGTCAGCCCGCTGCAGCGCCGGGCCGGGGTGGACGAACCACTGAGACTGACCGGCCCCGCGTTCAAGACGCGCGGGCCCCCGGGCCCCCATCGCGTCGACCTACCTCCCGACCGACGCGCGGCTACACCCAAGTCACGGCGACCCCGAAGAACGCTGCAGGCCAACTACCGCATGTTCCCCTTGCGCAGCCGACCTATCCGGAACCGCCACCACCGACAAGAGTTGTGTCGTGCAGGCGGCCGGCCGGCCCGGCGCCGTACCCCTGCAACAGTGGCCCGATACTCCAGCGCTCCGTCTCGTCTTCGTCCTACCAAGCCGCGCGTGTTGCCGTGACAGCAGCTGGATTAGGGACCACCGCCGGTTCTGCCCGATCCTCGAAGCTCACAATCGCGGGCGGAACGCTGGACACCCATCATCGTGCAAGCTGCTAAGCCGGTGTCCCACCTCAAGCGGGAGCCGGCAGGAGGCACCCGAGCAAGAGGTCTTTTCCAGCCGTCGTTGACATCACCGGGTGAAGTTGCGCCCCTTCGATCGGTGCCTGGACGGTCACCGCGACTGAGTCGCTATGCCGAAGCCACGGCGCGTCATGGTTCCTCATTCTGTGCGGCCTGTTGAGGGATGACCGATCTGGAAGCTGGTTCCTGCGACGTTGGAACGGCCCTGCTAGCCCCGAGCCGCTTCCTCGTCCTGCCCGGTCAGCCCTGGACATCCACATCGTCAGGCGGGGACCAACCCGTCCAACAGCTCGCCGTACAACACGATCACGCAGGATGGCTGCCCGTGGCGTTCCTCGCGAAGCTGAACGACCTCACCCAGCGCGGGGCTCCATGATCGGGAGAGCACCCTGGCCTCGGTGGGATGGCCCAGCGCTGTCAAGGAGACGACCTCGCCTACGTGTAAGGAAATGCCCGTGGATGCCATGTCACGCTCCCTGCTCCTTCGTTTGCTGAACAGGCCTTATCGACCTGCCACATAGACCATCGGCACCTGCGCTCCTCCCCTTTAGGCTGCACGTGGAAGTGACCTACCGGGGTACTCGCCCTCTGTCTGCGGCCACGAGAGACTGTCCGGAGACGGCCACGCAGCTGCCCGGTGGCGACATGAGAACTGCCCGCTGACGGTCATGGGATCTGCCCGACACGACGTCTTCGGCCTCGCCGCGGTCCGCGGTTGAGGCCCCTTCCCCGAGAAGGGGGTCCAGGGGCGCATCTGCTTGCGCAGCGCCTGACGGGGGTGTTTGCGGTGTTGACCGCAGTGAAGAAAACCACTGCAGCCTTGATCTGGGCAGATGCGTTTCCTGTGCGTCATCCGCGCCGAGCGTCGGCGTTCATGCCTGGCCGGCGGACGGGTCTCGTCATCGTCTCACGACGCGCTCGTTCCGCTTCCGCATCAAGCACTCCAGACGTGAGGGTCTCGGCTGGAAGCACGTGTCGACGGCGGGTTCATCGCCCATCTCGGCACCGAGACAGCCGTACGCCGCAGTTCCCGGGGTTCGCCGCCCGACTCGATCCGGGGAGCGCACCGCCTGCATCTCCTTGCGCCCCATCGGGGTGCGGCGGGTCAGCAGGTGCAGCCAGACGAAGACAATGATCGGCAGCACCTCACGGATCATCGGGGAGTTCCAGTCGAGAGGGACCAGTCCGTGGTCGGGACCGACCAAGAACGTCGGGCGCGCGGCGGCCACCTCGTAAGCGATGTCGCACTTCGTGTGGGAGGCGCCGACCTCCAACGTCGGCCCAGGAGCCAGCTCGAAGGGTCGGCGGTACGCCGTGGAGTGCCCCTGCTGGATGCGCACCATGATCAATGCACGTCTAGCCCGGGCCAGCCATGGCGTTCCAGAGGTGGCCTCGTGGCGATGAATGAGTTGACGACCACGGATGGGACAGACGCCGCCGGATCGCTCCCACAGCAAGGCAACTACTGCTCCGGCAGCGCGTCAGGGTCTTCCTGCTCCTCGGCCCGGAGTGCCTGCTCGCGAATCCGGGTGCCAACCACCCGGGTGAAAACGACGCTGATCGCAAGGGCCGCTATCACCACACCCCCTGCGATGGTCCCCATCACCGCCAGGCCCTCGGGGCTCTTCAAGACGAGCCCGCTCAGGTAGAGAACCAGCCCGACGCTCAAGAGCAAGAAGCCGATCCGTTTCTCCGCCATCAGCTGGGCGTGTGTGGAGAGCGCGTCGGGTTCCCCCACCGCGGCGCCCTCTTCCCCAATATCCTCGCGCAGCTCCACGATCGACTCGGCGTTGTGGGCGTGCGCAAGGACACCCGCGCCTACCAGGTCCAACGCCACGCCGCTGACCAGGAGCACCTCGGTGACCACAGCCACAACGCCTCCTCTTCGTCGGTCGGTGCGAATGACCCTCGCAGTCTCTCAACCTTCAGCTGTGTCCGCCACGGCCTTCGAGCCTTCCGAGCGGGGCGTGGAGCGTGATCGGGTGGTTGGCAGTGCCCCCGCGTACCGACCCGCTGCCGCCTACCAGCGTCATCCCGCCCCGCGCCCCGTCAGGGTCAGCCAACGACGGCCCGCTCCACAGCATGAGCGTGGAGACGCCGTCTAGACCCCCGTGGGGCCTGTCCCCGACGTGCGTCATTACGCCGCCAGCGGACCTAGGTGTGATGTCCAGGGAGGTCGCGCCTGACGAGCTTGGGTGTGACCTCTTCAGGGGTGCGAGCAGCCCCTCGCACGTATTGTCTTCGCATGGCGGAACGGATCGGTGGCGAGCAGCCTGACGGTGATGGTCTCGACCGACAGGACATCGAGTCGGTTCTTGAGGCACGTCGTGAGCTGGGTTCGGACTACGAGCCCGCGCTCGTGGATGGGTTCATCGAGAGAATCGAGCGCGCGATCGAGGCCAGGGTGGATGCGCGATTGGTACACGATCGTCGATACGAGACCAGCCGAGGGCAAGGACAAAGGCAGCAACTAGTCCTGGGCATTGTTTCGCTTGGCGCCGGGATCCCGATCACCGCGATCGCAGGTGCCGTTGGAGATGGCTTGCCCGGCATTTTCGTGGCGTGGGCCGGGATCGCGTCAGTCAATGTGGCCCACGCCTTGTCAGGACGTAACCGACGCTGACCCGCGTCGGTCGACCCTTGCGGAGGAGTCTCGCAGCCGCGAGCCTTGCATTGATCGCCGCTGGGCGGTCCCCTGTTCGTCAGGTGTTCGTGTCGGCCGGGTGGGCAGTTGGGTTGGCTTCCTGGATTTCGCGCCGCAGTTGCAAGCGCTGCTGTGCGGCCGACAGGAAGGCCATACACGGGGCGTCGGTTCCTGCGTGCTTATCGCGTAGGTGAAAGACCCATCGGTCCATCGCCGCAATGAAGCCGTTGTCGCCGCCGGGCCGATAGGCCGACCAGTTGCGGTGGCTCCTGACGACGCACACGGAGCACCTGATCTTGTAGATGAACTGCTCGTGCCCATCCAGATCGATCTTCACCTTCGCCAAGGGGCCAGCCTTTGAGGCGGCCGGCGTTGAGATCGGAAGCACCCACGGTGAAGGCAGCACCTTCGAGCCGAGGAGGATCCCGAGGGTCACGCCGGCTGAGAACATGCCGCAGTGATGACCCGCCTTGACCAACCGGATCACCGGTCTGGCAACGCTGCGGTCATGAGCTCCTACGCTCCACCGGTGCCCCCGGTCCCGCCGGTGAAGCTGACGCGACGGAGTGCGCGCTGTGGTGACCTCGCGACGGCGGTCGAGGAGAGATACCGAGCTTGTCCGGACGCTGGATCAGGCGCTCCGCGTGGCGCCGGGGCTGGAGGGCCGACGACCACGGGGAGGAGCCGCCCAAGCCGTCGCGATCTGGCCCTCGGCCCGTCTCGACGAGTCACTCGGCGCGCTGCTGGCCGAGGCGTCGGATCGCGACGGGGAGGCCCAGGCCGCACTCCGGCAGGGGGCGACCTGGCGATCTACCAGAAGAAGATCAACCGAGATGAGCGCGCTGATCGGCAAGGCGGATGAGGCCGTCGCGCAGCAGAGGGAGAGGGGCAATGGCGACGCAGCCCCGAGACCCATGCCTACTGCGAGATGACCGTCCCCGGGCCCCGATCACGCACCCGAGCCATCGGACTGGCGCGTCGCGAACCAGGCGCCCGCACCGACACCTAGGCCTGCGATCGCGGCAAGTGCCGCGATCCACCAGGGGAAGCCGCTGCCCTCGGTATCGGCGGCAGCTCTCGTCGGGGAGGCGTTGTCGACCAGCTCGCCGCGGTATCCGGGCCGAGGCTCTTCGGTGCCGAGCACATCGACGCCGAGCACGAAGGGCACGTCGACCCGTGGCACGTCGTCGTCAGCATCGACGCTGACCACGACGAAGTAGTCGCCGGCGACGTTCGCGGCGGCGACCGCCGCATCCGTCGAGCTCCGGTTCCCGTAGGCGATGGACGCGGTCTGTGCCGCGATGAGAGCGTCGCTCCCGTCGCCGAAATCTGCGCTCCGCGGTGCGACCACCGAGGCCCGGTTTGGGCTGATGACGCTGATCTGGCCGGTCATGCGGCCATCGACCGACTCCGGGAAACGCGCCGCGGTGCTGAGGCGCTGACCCCAGCCGACGGGAACGCGGAAGATCCGCGTCTCGCCGGGTACGATCGCGGTCGCGTGGGTGCCGATGGCCAGTTGCGGGGCGAGGCCGAAGGCGGGCGCGCCGATCTGGAGATCGCCGTTGGGCGACGACAGCTCCAGCTGGGGCAGGTCGCCGTCCGGCCGGGCCGCCGTCAGGGGCTCGTCCGGGGCCGGGGCCTCCTCAGCGGCGTAGATCTCCACTGGGGCGGCCGGCAGGTCATGGTCGCCGGTGCGTCGGACCACGAAGGTGACCGTGTCCGCGACGAGACACTCCTCGTCGGGTTTGGTCAGAGTGGGAACGGGCGCATACGCCGACAGCACCGCCTCGGTGCCGCCCTCCCCGGCGTCCTCGCCGCCGCCGCACGCCTTGTCGCCGACGAACGCTTCGATCTGCAGGCCGTCGCTGCTTACCGGAGCGTCGCGGTCCCGACGGACGCGAAGCGACGCGTGGAGATGGAGCGTCGACGTCGCCAGGACGCGCTCGAACGTGTACCACCGCTCGTCGTTGTCGGATCCGGGAGCGCCGATGGTGTCGAACCACGTGCCGGAGCGGACCTCCGTGGCCTGGTGACGGTCATCGCCGCCGGCGACCGCGCTGCCGCCGCCCAAGTAGATCTGCGTGGCACGGCTGACCGCCGTGCCGAGCGCCGTCTTCAGCTGGTCGGCGCCGTGGGCGTCGCGGTAGGTGCCGCCGCCCGCGTCGGCGATGCGCATGAGGGTACGGCGGTTCGTGCCGGCGACGTCGACGCCGACGACGTGCACCCGGAGATCGGGATCGCCCTGGGTGACCCGCGCCGCCGCCGCGTAAGGGTCGACATCGCACGTGGGCGCCGCGTGCGCCACGAGGATGATCGCGCGCGGCCCCGTGGGCCCGAGCTCGTCTCGCGCCTGCTCCAGCGCGGGTCCGATCGGGCTGGCGCCCCGCGAGGGCGGCAGGGTCAGCGCCGTGCCGAGCTGCTTCTGGTTGCCGACCTTCGGCTCGACGAGGACACGGGAGTCGTCGCAGTCTCGCGCGGCGTCCTGGGAACGGCTGGAGCCGTAGACCTGGACGCCCACCTCCTCACGGGGGCCGAGGGTCGCTGCTGCGGCGCGGAGCGCATGATGCGCAGCCCCCATGCGCGTCACGGCTCCGTCGGTCGTCTCGAACATCGACGCGGAGGCGTCGACCACGACCATCACCTTGGTGGAGTGGTCGCCGTCCGCCTGGGCCGCCGGAAGGCCGGCGAGGGCCGCAAGGACGAGGAGCGCAAGAGCAAACAGTCGACGCATGGGAACTCCCAGGAGTGGCTGGCTGGCGCGCTCACTATGGCAGGGGCGGTGTGGGCTACGCCGTGCGGGTCGATGGGCGCATTCGGCGGTCGCGCGGTGTTGGGAGAATGGTCACTCGGCGGCAAGGTGCCGGCGCTAGCGTGCGGCCGCGATGCGTACTCTCGTGAAGGTTTTCGCCGTAGCCGCCTTTGTCCTCACGCTCCACCCGTCCGCGGCGAGTGCGCACCCGATGGACTTCAGCAAGGTCCGACTCGTGCTCCAAGGTGGCACTGTCAAGGGCACCACGGAGATCGCCGTCCCGGCGCTGCAGCAGGTGCTGGGCGCCGACTTCACTGCCGCCGACCACGACGTGCTGGCGTCGTACCTGCGCGAGCACATCGCTGCGAGCGCCGACGCTGGCGCGTGGCCGCTGACCATCGGTGCGATGACCACCCGCGAGGCCGACGGCATGACCTGGGTCACGACGGCCTTCGCGTTCGATGCGGGCTCCGCTGGCGCCGCCGACTTCCTGTTCGAGTACGACGCCGTGATCGAGGCGGTCGCCAAGCACGAGGCGCAGGTCGTGGTGACCGACGGCTCCGGCGACACGGTGGTGAGGGGCGTGCTCACCGACATGATCCCCGCCGTCACCATTCATCCCCAAGCCGAGACCGGCCTCGGCGACATGGTCGGGCAGGGCTTTCGCCACGTGCAAGACGGTGCAGACCATCTCCTGTTCCTGATGACGCTGTTGATCCCCGCGCCGTTGATCGCCGTGGGTCGCCGGTGGGCAGGCCGACGCGCCCTCCGGGGATCGCTGTGGGCAGTGCTGCGAGTGGCCACGGCCTTCACGATCGGGCACTCGCTCACGCTGATCGCCGCCGCCATGCAGTGGGTCGAGGTTGCTTCGGGCCCGATCGAGGTGCTGATCGCGATCTCGGTCGGCGTCGCCGCAGTCCATGTGATTCGCCCATTGGTGCGCGGCGGCGAGGACGTCATCGCAGCCGGGTTCGGTCTGGTGCACGGGCTTGCGTTCGCCGGGATCCTTGCGGAGCTGGGGCTCGACGGGTCGGCGTCGTGGCCGGCGCTGCTGAGCTTCAACCTCGGCATCGAACTGGCGCAGTTGACGGTGATCGCGCTGGTCTTCCCGTCGTTGTACGCGATCTCGACGACCCGGTGGTACACGGCGGTCCGGGTCGTCGGTGCGGCGTGTGTCCTGGTCGCCGCGATCGGGTGGGCGCTCGACCGGTTGGGGGTGCATGCGAACCCGCTGGCGCCGGTCGAGGACGCCGCCGTGACGCACTCGTGGGTCGTCGTGGTCGCACTGGCGGCGCTGGCCGTCGTCGCGGTCGGTCGCGAGCGCGTCGCGGCCGAGCCCGTCCCCGTTTCCTGACGGCGACTCAGGGCCCCGGTTGGATGCCGGGCCCTCAGTTCTCACGGGTCGATCTGTGGCAGGTGCCTTAGCCGCTGTCGCGGGAGGTCTTGCCCGCCTCCGGGATGAACTCCCAGTCGTAGCTGTTGGCCATCAGCACGAGCCTGAGCACGCCGTAGGTGTCGCTGTTGCGGGCCTCACTGTTCGAGGCCACCCGTTGAACGAGGAGTGGCTGCGGCCACAGGCACCGTGGAGGGACGACCGGATGCCGCGGACGGTGTCGACCTGACCACTCGGGCTCATCGGCGCGAAGCGCTCGTAGTTGTGGTTGTGACCCTGGATCACGACGTCCGCGTGGTAGCCGTACAGCGCCTAGAACAGCGGACGGGTCGCCGTGCGCCGGACTCGACGGGTGTCGGTCCCGCTCGGGCGCGCGGTGCGCGTGATGACGATCGACCCTTGTCGTCGTGAACTTCTCGTCGCGCCACGCAACTGGCCCCGGCCGCATCAGCGACCGGGGCCAGCGGTGGGTGAGTCAGCGACGAATCAGTGACATGCGGTGGTCCCGCTGTCGGTGTACGTCTTGCCGGCCTCGGGGACGAACTCCCAGTCGTAGCTGTTCGAGTGCAGGGTGAACTTCAAGACGCCGTAGGTGTCGGCGTTGCGCGCCTGGCTGTTCGCAGCGACGGACGTGAAGTTGTAGTGGCTCGAACCACCGGCACCGTTGACGAAGTGGCGGATGCCGCGGGTGTTGTCGACCGCACCGCTCGGCGTCATCGGGGCGAACCGCTCGTAGTTGTGGTTGTGGCCGGTCACGACCACGTCGGCGTTGTGGTCGTAGAGCGCCTGGAACAGCGGCCTGACCGAGCTGTCCGGACCGTGGCTGCCCGAGGTGAACAGTGGGCTGTGCCACATCGCCAGCGTGCACGGCTTGGTGTTCGCGGCGAGGTCCTGGCGCAGCCAGGTCTCCTGCGGCGAGCCGGCGGCCATGTTGACCTCGGAGTTCAGCGAGATGATGTGCCAATTGCCTAGGTCCTTGGAGAACCAGCCGTTGCGGTTCGGGCCAGCGAGGGCACCGAAGTAGTCGAAGTAACCCGAGGCGCCTGTGGTGTGGTACTCGTGGTTGCCCGGCGCCGGGATCGTGCGGCTCTTGAATGCGCCCCACGACGGATGGTAGTTCGTGTTGTAGTTGGACAGGGTGCCGTCCGGGTACGCGTTGTCGCCGGCGGCGAAGACCGTCGCGCTGGACGGCATGGCGCTGATCAGTGCCGCGGTGGCGTTGTCGCCCGAACCGGTGCTCGCGATGTCGCCGGCGCCGACGAGGATCGGGTCGGTGCCCGGGGTCGGCGTCGGGGTCGGCGTCGGGGTCGGCGTGGTGCCGGTGGTGATCACGAGCTGCGGATCGAGCGAGGTCTCCCGCGAGTCGAAGTCGGCGCCGTTGCTGCTGGCCGAGGTGCCGCCGATCGAGATGACGCCGCTGGCCGGGATCTTGTCCGTGACGTCGATCTCGTACCACGTGTTGACGGCGACCGAGCCAATGCTGCCCAGCGTGGTGCCGTCGATGGCCGGCTGGTTGTTGTACGTGACGCCAGTCTCCGACCACGTCGTGTTCGACATGAGCCGCCAGGTACCGCCACTGGTCGACTCGGCGCCGGCCGCGTTCTTGACGTGGAGGCGGAGCTTGGCGCTGGTGATGGTGCCGCTGATGCCGGTGATGTTGAACTTCAGGAAGGTCTTCTGGACCTCCGAGGCGTCGACGCCGAGGGTCGAGCTCGTGCCGTAGTTGGTGCTCGCGGCGTTGCTCTGGACGCGGGTGTCGGCGGTGGGCGTAAGGGTGACGGTGGCGGCGGAGGCACTGGACGCCGTGAGGGCGACGAGCGCGCCGGCCGCGAGGGCTGAGGCGGTAAGCGAGGCGCCGACGGTAACGGCCAGACGCTGGATACGAGACTGCATGGGGTTCCTGTCGTGAGTGCCGGAGGATTGGGGCCGAGCAGGACGCTAGGGCCGCGCAGGGATGCGATGGCCGTCTGCGCCGTGAACGTGCGGTGATGTTCCTCGCGGCGATCGGTGAACCGTTGAACCGCTGTGTGAGGTGCGCGTTCGTGCTGTTCATTCGACGGACGTCGCTCCGACAGAGCTCGGCCGTGCGCACGTTGCCGGTGGGAGACACGGTCAAGCCCCGTGTACCTGACCACGGTGACCAAACCGACCAACGCTGATCCGGTTCGCGGCCGGGTAGCGGGGAATGTGGTGGCGCTCGGCGCCGTCAGCCTCATCACGGACATCTCCTCGGAGATGGTCGCGGCGATCCTGCCCGTC
The DNA here is from genome assembly GCF_003076135.1 of Nocardioides gansuensis. GTDB lineage: Bacteria > Actinomycetota > Actinomycetes > Propionibacteriales > Nocardioidaceae > Nocardioides > Nocardioides gansuensis. The sequence continues at coordinate 148,470 of NZ_QDGZ01000010.1, forward strand.
TTCCTCTTTCTCAACCTGCATCTGTCGCCCGCAGCATTCGGGGCAATCGACGGTCTCTACACCGGCGCGACCGCACTATTGCGGCTGGTCGGCGGGTACGTCGCCGACCGCACCCAGCAGCGCAAGCTGGTCGCCGGCATCGGGTACGGCCTCTCGGCGCTGATGAAGCCCGCCTTGTTGCTGGCCGGGCGCTCCGCTGCCGCAATCGGTGCGGTGATCGCCATCGACCGCGCCGGCAAGGGGCTGCGCACCGCACCGCGGGACGCGCTGATCACGCTCTCGTCAGCGCCGGAGTCACTGGGGCGCGCCTTCGGCGTGCACCGGGCGATGGACAGCACCGGCGCCTTCCTCGGGCCGCTGCTCGCGATGGCGGTGCTAGCGCTGACCGCCGAGTCGTTCGACGCCGTCTTCATCACCAGCTTCTGCATAGCGATGTTCGGCGTCCTGGTGCTCGTGCTGTTCGTGCGTGACCACCGCGATCCCTTGGAGGACGCGCCGCGGGTGGAGTTCAGCCAGGTACGAGGGATGATCGCCTCGCCAGCGATCCTGCGACTACTGATCGCCTCGTGCATCCTCGGGCTCGTCACCATCGGTGACGGCTTCGTCTACCTCGTGCTCCAGGGCCGAGAAGACCTGGGCATAGCCTGGTTCCCGCTGCTCTCGGTCGGCACGATGGCCGTCTACATGCTGCTGGCCGTGCCGCTCGGCGCGCTGGGCGACAAGATCGGGCTCCGCACCGTGATGATGGGCGGCTACGTCGCGCTCGGGCTCGTCTACCTACTGCTGGTCAGCCCGATCCACGGCATACCCTCGCTCGTCCTGGCGGTCATCCTCTACGGCATCTTCTACGCCGCGACGAACGGCGTACTGATCGCGCTCGCCGGCCCCGTCATCCCCGCGCACCTGCGCACGACGGGCATCGCCCTGATCCAGACCGGACAGGCGCTGGCCTATCTGGTCTCCTCCATCGCGTTCGGTGTGGCCTGGGGACTGTGGGGTCCGGTGGCCGCATGCAAGGTGTCAGCTGGAGCCGTGGCGCTCGCGATCGCGGCCAGCCTGTTCCTGCTGCGCCGTACCACGGAAGGGCTTGCCGCATGATCGACCGACTCAGCCTCCGGGCACGCATGCTGATCGCGGCGGGCGGCGCCGCGCTGCTCGTCGCCGCTGCGCTCGCCTACGTCGTGGTGACCCGCGACGGGGCGAAGGCGACTCCCGCGTCGGATGGCGCAGTGGTGGTCGATGGGCCGCGCATGCTCGTCGTCTCGGAGCGGAAACTGGCGACCGTTTCGGCCACCGACGTGTCCGGCCCGCGCGAGGTGCATGACGTCGACTGCGTGCGGTCCTATGTCGCGGGCGACACCAGCGTCTGCCTGCGGCCCAAGGACGCCTGGACGCACACGCTCGTCACGATGAACGGACAGCTCAAGGACGCGCACGAGTACCAACTGCCAGGCGTGCCGAGCCGCGCGCGGGTATCAGACTCAGGTCGGATGGTCTCGTGGACGACGTTCGTCAGCGGTGACTCGTACACGAGCAGCGGCATGTCGACCCGCACCGGCGTCATCGACACCACGACGGGTGACTACGTACCGAGCATCGAGCACTTCAGCGTCACGCTCGACGGCAAGCCGTACCGGGCCGCCGACGTGAACTACTGGGGCGTCTCGTTCGCGGACGACGACAACACCTTCTATGCGACCCTCGCCACCGGCGGGCAGCGCTACCTTGTGCGTGGCAACTTCACGGCTGAGACCGTCGAGACCCTGGCGACCAACGTCGAGTGCCCCTCGATCTCGCCCGACGGCACGAGACTCGCGTTCAAGCAGGCCATCGACAACGACCCGCTCAAGGGTTGGCGCATCTCGGTGCTCGAACTGAGCACGATGAAGGTCACCGACCTCAGCGAGACACGAAGCATCGACGATCAGCCCGCGTGGCTCGACGACGAGACGGTGGCCTACACGTTCCGTGCCACCGACGGAGTTCCGTCGGTGTGGTCTGTGCCAGCCGACGGGACGGGCACGCCCACGAAGCTCGCCGACAACGCCGAATCGCCGGCGCCGCTCGCGCACGGATGAACTGAGCTGGCGAACAGGGCTTACGAAGCCACGGTCCTTCTCGCGTAAGGCGATCCTGTTGGCGACGCCCATGAGCGTCAAGGCTGCCTAGAGCGTGAACGCTGCAGCCCTGATTCGGGGAACACCACGTCGCTGACGTCAGCGCTGCCCCGCCATCGTCGCAAACCGGTTTCGTCGTGTTCACGCCGTGGTCCCGTCCATGGCACGCGCGGCTGTCAGGTTCGCCGCCATGCGAATCTCTCGGACCATCCGAACCCTGACCGCTGCCGTGGCCATCGCCGTGCTGGCCCCCGCGGCCGCCGCGACGGCTGCCGAGGACCTTCCGCGCCGCTCGGAGGTCCAGCCGCTCGAGCGCGCGCACGCCCACAACGACTACGAGCACGCACACCCACTGCACGACGCCCTCGACCACGGCTTCACCTCAGTCGAGGCCGACGTGTGGCTGGTCGACGGCCAGCTCTACATTGGCCACGACGCCCCCGACATGTCCCGGACGCTGGCCAACACCTACCTCGAGCCACTCGCCCGTCGCTTCCGCGAGAACGGTGGCCCGATCTACCCGCACTGGCGGCAGGACTTCCGGCTCATGATCGACGTCAAGTCCGACGGCCCCTCGGCCTGGCCAATCATCGAGCGCGAGCTCGGCCGGCTCCCGGAGCTGATGACGACCTACCGCCACGGCCGGCTCATCCCGGGCGCGGTGACCGCCGTCGTCTCCGGCAACCGCGACCTGGCCGCGATGCGGACCGCTGTCGTTCGGCGCACGTTCTACGACGGCCGGCTCGGCGACCTCACCAGCGCCATGCCGTCCTCCCTGATGGCGATGGTCAGCGACAACTGGACCCGCCACTTCACCTGGCAGGGCGTGGGACCGATGCCTGAGGGCGAGCGCGCCAGGCTGCGCAGCATCGTCGCGACCGCGCACGCGAACGGGTACGACGTCCGCTTCTGGGCCACTCCCGACGCGCCCGGTGACGCGCGGACCGCGATCTGGCGCGAGCTACTCGCGGCCGGCGTGGACGCGATCAACACCGACGACCTCGCGGGACTCCAGACATTCCTGCACGCCGAGGACCCGGCCGAAACACCAGCCGCCTGAGCACGGCGCGCTGGGCCGACGCGAACAGCGACTGCCAGAACACGCGCGCCGAGGTGCTCATCAGCGAAGCTGAGCCGGACACCCCGATCACGTTCACGACCGTCGGCAAGTGCACCGTTTCCACCGGCCGGTGGTTCTCCTACCACCACCGGGTGTCATCGACGCTCGCGTCGAACGTCGACATCGACCACATGGTGCCGCCCGCCGAGGCGTGGGGCTCTGGGGCCAGGGACTGGACCTCCACCCGGCGGGAAGCGTTCGCCAACGACCTCGGCGACTACCGCACGCGAGTGGGCGTCACCGACAACGTCAACCAGTCCGAGGGCGACCAGGACCCAGCCACTTGGGCTTTCAGACCTACGACAGGTGCCGCTACGTCGCGGAATGGGTGGCCCGCTGGGCGCTCACGGCCGACTCGGCGGAGAAGAGCGTTCTGAATGGCTACGTCAGCAGCTGCTCCTGCAACACCGTGACCGTGAGCCAGGCCCGACGGGGCGTGTCCGAACAAAAGCCGATTGCGCATCAACTGGGAATCCCCGAGGCAGCGTGCGCGCATACCCTGGTGCGCCGTGGTGGCATCCGGCCCGATCCGCGCCGAGGGGCCAGGGGGCCCTGAGTCGTCCGCGAGCAAGTCGTGGTGGTCCCCACAGCAGCCGGCGTAGCGATGCGTCACCCCCGACTGGCGCAACGACGCCAAGGTCTCGTTCTGTCCCGGCGTCGCGGACCTCGCCGTCGACCCTTCGACAGCACGGGGCGGCTTGGTCTAGTAGAGGTCGTCGACCGAAGGCAGGCGCACAGCCTCACCCGCTTCGATTCGAGTCGCGGTGTTGCGGATCCATTCCTCCGACATAGCCCAGACCCCGCGCCCAGCGAGTTCCCGACCAAGCGTGCCGGCCAAATCATCGATCAGCCCCGCTCCGAAGCAGGCAGCCACGGTGTCGACGGCAGTCTGTGTGGCGCGAAGCATGCGGTCAACCATGTCACGCTCGAATTCGAGATCCCGGGCATCGCTCACGAAGCGTGAAGATACGTGCTCGAGGTGAACATGCCAGCCAGTGACCAGACCCCACCCGGACGCCTACATCAGAACCCTCCGCGAGAACCTCTCAGGGGCGCAGCGTCCGGTGAACCCGGAACCGTCCTCCCACATCTGGACCCTTCCGATCCCCCACCACCTGCGACCAGGCCTCCACATGGTCACCGTCCGAAGCGTCGACCCCTACGGCCGGACCTCGATCGCAACCCAGCGCTTCGAGATCCGCGAGCCGTAGCAGGCCACGCAGCCTGACCGATGGACGGGTACGTCCCGGGCGTGTAGACCGCCTCCACGCCCGGGAACTCCCAACCAGCCTCATAGAGCACCGGCCTGCCCCTGCCGTTCCGCACCCGCGGACCAACCCGCAGCCTTCCGAGGCCCAGCGCGCCCCCGATGGCAGTCCGCACCCCCGCAAGGGCACGACGACGTTCGAGGCCATGTGCCTCACGCTGTGATGGCGGTGCCGGCCTCTTCCGCTTCGCCCAGGAGCTGGTCGCGGAGCGCAACCAACTCGGACACCGCAGCGAGGAAACGGGCCGTGCTGTCGCCCACGTGCAGGTCGTCGAAGTAGTGGTGCCGCATGGCCACCCGG
>NZ_QDGZ01000011.1 GCF_003076135.1 Nocardioides gansuensis
TGCGCCAGGACGCCGAGACCGCGCTGCACCCCTCCTGCACCGCGGCGATGGGCACCGGCGAGATGACGGTGACCGACCCGCTGTCGATGAAGGTGCACGGCACCGAGGGCCTGCGGGTCTGCGACGCAAGCGTCTTCCCCTACGTCACCAACGGCAACATCTACGCCCCCGTGATGATGGTCGCCGAGAAGGCGGCCGACCTGATCCTCGGCAACACCCCGCTGCCGGCCGCCGACGTGCCGTACCACCGGCACCGCGACCACTCGCCCCTCTACCCGGCCGGCCACCCCCGCAACCTCGTCAAGGAGCACTGATGAGCCAGACCCTCGACCCGACGGTCGACCCGAGCACCGCCGCAGTCGGCGACGCCCGCGACGCGGGCGTGTCCGTGCGCAACCTGTGGAAGATCTTCGGTCCCCGCGCCGACAAGGTCCTCGGTACGCCGGACGCCGAGCTGTCCCGCAAGGAGCTGAAGGCCAAGACCGGCTGCGTGGTCGGCGTGAAGGACGTGTCCTTCGACGTCGCCCCCGGCGAGGTCTTCGTCGTGATGGGCCTGTCCGGGTCCGGCAAGTCCACGCTGGTGCGCTGCCTGACCAGGCTGATCGAGCCGACCAGCGGCACCGTGCTCATCGACGGACGCGATGTCACAGCGGCATCCGAATCCGAGCTGCGCGACCTGCGCCGCAACCACGCGTCGATGGTGTTCCAGCACTTCGGCCTCCTGCCGCACCGGCAGGTGATCGACAACGTCGCCTACGGTCTCGAGATCCGCGGTGTACCGAAGAGGGAACGACGGGCCAAGGCCGCCGAGGTCGTCGACCTCGTCGGCCTCACGGGCTACGAGAAGTCCTACCCCGACCAGCTCTCCGGCGGCATGCAGCAACGCGTCGGACTGGCCCGGGCGCTGGCGGGCGACCCGTCCCTGCTGCTCTTCGACGAGCCGTTCTCCGCCCTCGACCCGCTGATCCGGCGCGACATGCAGAACGAGGTGATCCGGCTCCACCACGAGCTCGGCAAGACGATGGTGTTTATCACCCACGACCTGCAGGAGGCCCTCAAGCTGGGTGACCGGATCCTGATCATGCGTGACGGCGAGGTCGTGCAGATCGGCACCCCGGACGAGGTCGTGGGCGCCCCCGCCGACGACTACGTCAAGGACTTCACCTCCGAGGTGCCCCGCTCGCACGTGCTCACCCTCAAGTGGGTGATGCGCGACCCGCGGCCCGGGGACTCCACCGAGGGCCCGGTCATGCCGTGCGACACCGTCGTGCGCAAGGCCGCCCAGGCGGCCCTGGCCTCCGAGCACCCGGTCCGCGTGGTCGACGACGCCGGCAACGTCATCGGCATCGTCGACGACGACGCGATCCTGCGGGTGGTCGTCGCCGAGGAGGAGTCGCACTGATGGCCGCGACGACCGCCCCACCGGCCCCCGCGCGGGCCGAGCCCGGGGCCGCCCCGCAGGAGGCCGAGGATCGCGGCACCTCCCGGCTGCTGCTCGTCCTCGGTGTGGTCGCGGTGTGGATCCTGGTCTGGGCCTTCACCAAGGGCCAGGACACCCTGACCCTCTCGGGCCGCGAGCGCACGCCGGTCATGGACGATCTCGGGGCCTTCCGTGACAGCGTGCTCGCCAGCCGCGACAGCAACCCGCTCATCCAGCTCACCTACGGCGTGGGCGAGGCGTTCGTCGCGGCCATCGACTGGCTGCAGCGGATGGTGTCGATCCCAGACTTCCCGCGCCCGGTGCCACAGATCGGCTGGCTGGGCGTCACGGCCGTCGCGACGTTCGTCGGCTATGCGATCGCCAACTGGCGGATCGCGCTCCTGGTGCTCGCCTCGTTCCTGTCCTTCGGTGCCTTCGGCTACTGGTCGGAGGCCATGGACCTGCTCCTGGTGACGTTCGTAGCCGTCGGCCTGTCGGTGGTGATCGGCATGCCGCTGGCCGTGCTGATCGCCTACCGGCGACGGGCGGAGACGGTCTTCACCAACCTGCTGGACCTGATGCAGACGATGCCCACGTTCGTCTACCTGCTCCCGATCGTGCTGTTCTTCGGCATCGGGGCGTCGACCGCGGTGGTCTGCACGCTGATCTATGCGTTGCCCCCGCTGATCCGGATCGCCGGCCACGGCATCAAGTCCGTCTCCGCCTCGACTCTCGAGGCCACCGATTCGGCCGGGCAGACCTTCTGGCAGCGGCTGACCAAGGTGCAGCTGCCGATGGCGCGCAAGACGATCGTGGTCGGTGTCAACCAGACCACGATGGCCGCCCTGTCGATGGCGACCATCGCCTCCTTCGTCGACGGCCCTGGCCTGGGGAAGCCGGTGCTGTCGGCGCTGGTGAAGAGCGACGTCGGTGGAGCCGTGGTTCCCGGTCTGCTCATCGTGCTGATGGCCGTGATGCTCGACCGTGCCACCACCGCCGCCTCCGAGCGGGGCGAGCTGGTGGCACGCGGCCACGGCCCGGACCCGAGGGTGCACCGGGTCGTCCTCGGTGCCGGCCTGGTGCTGGCGGCCGTGGCCGTCTACGTCTCGCGGCTCTACCCGTGGGCTGCGGAGTTCCCCGGGACGCCGCTGCGCGACACCGCGGCGAGCTGGTCGGACGCCACCGTCGCGTGGTTCACCGACACGTTCGGCGGCGTGGCCGGTGGGCTGGCCGACGCCGTCTCCTACGGGCTCCTCAATCCCATGCAGGCGCTGCTGGCGGAGTCGCCGTGGTGGCTGGCCGGGTCGGCGCTGGTGGCCATCTCCGCCGTCGCCGGTGGCGTCCGGGCGGCCGTGGCTGCGCTGGTCTGCCTCGGGGGCCTGCGGTTCCTGGGCCTGTGGCACGACTCGATGATCACGCTGACCATGACGCTGGTGGCGACGCTGATGGTGATGGTCCTGGCGCTGGTGCTCGGCGTCTGGATGGCCCGGCGGTCCTCGGTCGACCTGGTGCTGCGGCCGCTGCTCGACATGGGGCAGACCATTCCGCCGTTCGTCTACCTGATCCCCGTGCTCGCCCTGTTCGGACCCACCCGCTTCACCGCCATCGTGGCCGGCGTCATCTACGCCGCGCCGGCGGCGATCAAGCTCGTCGCCGACGGGGTGAAGGGCGTCTCGCAGGGCACCCTGGAGGCCTCGCGCTCCACCGGTGCCACGACCTGGCAGGAGATCACCAAGGTCCAGCTGCCGATGGCCAAGGGCTCACTCGTGCTGGCCGCCAACCAGGGCCTGCTCTATGTGCTCGCGATGGCCGTCATCGGCGGCATGGTCGGCGCCGGAGCGCTCGGCTACGACGTGGTGCTCGGCTTCTCCCGCTCCGAGGAGTGGGGCAAGGGCGCCGCCGCCGGACTCAGCATCGTGCTGCTCGGGATCATGCTCGACCGCGTCATGCGCGCGGCCGCGCACCATACCCACTAGGAAGGAAATACATGTTGAACCAACTCACCAAGGCCCGCTGGGCTGTGGTCGCGGCGTGCTCGGCGCTTGCTCTCACGGCGTGTGGGGGAGGCACCATCGAGCAGCAGACCGAGGAGAACGCCGCGGCGGCCGCGGAGGCCGGCGGGGAGTGCGGCGAGCTGAACATGGCCGTCAACCCGTGGGTCGGCTACGAGGCCAACGCCTATGTGGTGGGCACCGTCGCCGAGCGGGAGCTCGGCTGCACGGTCAACTACAAGGACCTCAAGGAGGACGTCTCCTGGCAGGGCTTCGGCACCGGCGAGGTCGACGTGGTGATCGAGGACTGGGGCCACCCCGACCTGGAGAAGAAGTTTTTCGAGGGCACCGGCGACGGCTCGGCCACCGACTTCGGGCCGACCGGCAACGTCGGCATCATCGGCTGGTACGTGCCGCCGTGGCTGGCCGCGGAGCACCCGGACATCCTCGACTACAAGAACCTGAACAAGTACGCCGAGGAGTTCGCGACGTCCGAGTCCGGAGGCCTGGGCCAGTTCCTGGGTGCCGACCCGTCGTACGTGCAGTTCGACGAGGCGATCGTCAGCAACCTCGGCCTGGACTTCAAGGTGGTCTTCTCCGGCTCGGAGGCCGCCTCGATCCAGGCATTCCAGAAGGCCGAGGAGAACAAGGAGTTCCTGATCGGCTACTTCTACGAGCCGCAGTGGCTCTTCGCGGAGCTGCCGCTCGAGAAGGTCTCGCTGCCGCCGTACGAGGCCGGCTGCCAGGACGACCCCGCCAAGGTCGCCTGCGACTATCCCGAGACCGAGCTGAAGAAGATCGTCTCCACCGAGTGGGCCGAGTCCGGCTCGCCCTCGGTCGACCTGGTCAAGAACTTCTCGTGGACCAACGAGGACCAGAACCTCGTGGCCAAGTACATCTCGCAGGAGGGCATGTCGCCGGCCGACGCCGCCGCCAGGTGGGTCGAGGAGAACCCCGACAAGGTAGAGGCCTGGCTGGGCTGACCTCGATGCGACTGCGCATCACGAACCGGCCCGGCTCCCTCACGCGAGGGGGCCGGGCCGGGTCCATTTCCCGCTCGGCACGCGGGCTCGCGCCCCTTCGGAACCCACGAGAAATTCATTGCTCCAAGGGGTTGACGAGATACAGGTCACAAAGGCATCGTTGCCTGTAGCGCAATACAGTGCAACATACGCAACAGGAGGCCTCAGCATGGTCGGACGTCGGACCGTCATCATCGGCGCCGGAGTCGTGGGAGCGGCGCTCGCCGACGAGCTCTCGGCGCTCGGCTGGACAGACATCACCGTCCTCGACCAGGGCGACCTCCCCGCCACGGGAGGCTCCAGCTCCCACGCGCCCGGCCTGGTCTTCCAGGCCAGCGGCTCCAAGGTGCTGACCGACCTGGCCCGCTACACGGTTGAGAAGCTCGTCTCCCTGCAGCACGAGGGCCAGTCCTGCTTCCTCCAGGTCGGCGGCCTCGAGGTGGCCACGACGCCCGAGCGCCTGGCCGAGCTGCACCGTCGCCACGGCTGGTTGACCTCGTGGGGTGTCGAGGCCGAGGTCGTCGACGCCGACCGCTGCGTCGAGCTGCACGACCTGGTCGACCGCGACCTGGTCCTCGGCGGTCTCTGGTGCCCGACCGACGGCCTCGCCAAGGCGCTCTGGGCGGTCGAGGCGCAGATCGAGCGCGCCAAGAGCCGCGGCGTACGGTTCCTGGCCCGCCACGAGGTCACGGACATGGTCGTCGAAGACGGCAAGGTCTCCGCAGTCGTCACCGACCACGGCGAGATCCCCGCCGACATCGTCGTCTCCTGCGCCGGCATCTGGGGCCCGAAGGTCGCCGCGCTCGTCGGCCTCGACCTGCCGCTCACCCCGCTCGCCCACCAGCTCGCCTGGACCGGCGACATCCCGCAGCTGAAGGGCCAGACGGAGGAGGCGGTCCGCCCGATCCTCCGCCACCAGGAGTCGGGCCTCTACTACCGCGACCGCTACGAGGGCCTGGGCATCGGCTACTACCACCACGAGCCGATGCCGATCGAGGCGACCGAAATCCGCTCGATGGAGGAGGCGGACCAGACCGGCAACATGCCGTCCGTCCTCGCCTTCACCCCCGAGGACTTCGAGCCGGCCTGGGAGGAGACCCAGCGCCTGCTGCCCGCGACCAGCGAGACCAAGGTCGAGGAAGGCATCAACGGCCTCTTCTCCTTCACCACCGACGGCATGCCGCTCCTCGGCGAGTCGCGCGAGGTCAAGGGCTTCTGGGTCGCCGAGGCCGTGTGGGTCACCCACTCCGCCGGTGTCGGCCGGGCTGTCGCCGAGTGGCTGGCCAACGGCTACTGCGAGAGCTTCGACATCCACGAGTGCGACGTGAACCGCTTTGAGGACTACCAGGTCGCCCCGGCGTACGTCCTCGAGCGCGACTGCCAGAACTTCCGCGAGGTCTATGACATCCTGCACCCGCTGCAGCCGATGGACTCGCCGCGCAACGTCCGCCTCTCGCCGTTCTTCAGCCGCGAGGAGGAGCTCGACGCCTTCTTCCTGCCGGCCAACGGCTGGGAGCGCCCGCACTGGTACGGCGCCAACGCCCACCTGCTCGAGCGCTACGACATCCCGACCCCCAACGACTGGGCCGCGAAGTACTGGGACCCGATCGTGGGCGCCGAGGCGAAGGCGACCCGCGAGGGCGTCGCGATGTACGACATGACCGCCCTCAAGCGGATCACCGTGACCGGCCCCGGCGCGACGGAGTTCCTCCAGAAGATCTGCACCGGTGACGTCGACAAGTCCGTCGGCGCGGTCGTCTACACCCTGCTCCTCGACGTCGACGGCGGCATCCGCAGCGACATCACCGTCGCTCGCCTGGGCAAGCACCACTACCAGGTCGGCGCCAACGGCGCGCTCGACATCGACTGGTTCGAGCGCCACCTCCCCGAGGACGGCACCGTCCAGATCACCGACATCACGCCGGGCACCTGCTGCATCGGCCTGTGGGGCCCGAAGGCCCGCGACGTGCTCGCCGGCATCACCGACGCCGACATGACCAACGACGGCCTGAAGTACTTCCGCGCCAAGTCCCTCACCATCGGCAACGTCCCGGTCACCGCATGGCGCCTGTCGTACGTCGGTGAGCTCGGCTGGGAGATCTACACGACCGCCGACCTGGGCCAGCGCCTCTGGGACACCCTCTGGGAGGCCGGCCAGGAGCACGGCATCATCGCTGCCGGCCGTGGCGCCTTCAACAGCCTCCGCCTGGAGAAGGGCTACCGCTCCTTCGGTGGCGACATGACCAACGAGCACGACCCGTACGAGGCCGGCCTCGGCTTCGCGGTGAAGCTCGACAAGGGCGACTTCATCGGTCGCGACGCGCTCATCGAGCGCAAGGAGAACCAGACCAAGACGCTGGCCTGCCTCACGATCGACAGCACCGATGACGTCGTCCTCGGCAAGGAGCCGGTCTTCGCCGACGGCAAGCCGGTCGGCTACGTCACCTCCGCGGCCTACGGCTACACGATCGAGAAGGGCATCGCCTACGCCTGGCTGCCCCTCGAGGTCGCCGAGATCGGCACCGAGCTCGAGATCGGCTACTTCGACAAGCGGGTCAAGGCCGTCGTGACGGCCGAGCCGCTCTTCGACCCGAAGATGACCCGCCTCCGCGGCTGATCACACACGTCCCCCTTCTTCTCTCTCACCACTTTTCATCCGGAGGTTCCCTGTGACTTTCAAGACCGGCCCTGCGGCCAACATCGCCGAGATCGCTGCCATGGTCGAGCGCCGCGAGGTGGGCTACAGCCTGGAGTCCGCCTTCTACGCGAGCCAGGAGGTCTACGACCTCGACATGAAGGCGATCTTCGGCGAGCACTGGCTCTTCGTCTCCACCGAGGCCGAGATCCCCGAGCCGGGTGACTACGTCACCGTCGAGATCGGCACCCAGTCGCTGATCATCGTGCGCGACGACGACGAGGAGGTCCGTGCGCTGCGCAACGTGTGCCGGCACCGCGGCTCGCGCCTGGTCGAGGACGCGTGCGGCTCGGTCGGCAACCTGGTCTGCCCCTACCACCAGTGGACCTACCGCACCGACGGCAGCCTGATCTTCGCCGAGAGCCAGTCGCCCAGCTTCGACAAGAACCAGTTCGGCCTCAAGCAGGTCCACGTGCGCACGGTCGGCGGCCTGATCTTCGTCTGCCTGGCCGACGAGCCGCCGGCGGACTTCGACGAGGTCGCCTCGGTGATCGAGCCCTACCTCGCGTCCTACCGCCTCAAGGAGGCGAAGGTCGCCCACCAGACCGACCTGGTCGAGGAGGGCAACTGGAAGCTCGTCATGGAGAACAACCGCGAGTGCCACCACTGCGACGCCTCGCACCCCGAGCTGATCACGTCGTACTTCCCGTTCCTTCGCTACTCGGAGGAGGACGTCACGCCGCGCATGCAGCCGATCTACGAGCGCTACCTCGCCGCCACCGAGAACCTCGACAACGTCTGCAAGCTCAACGGCGTCCCGCGCGAGCTCGTCCACGAGCTCGACACGCGCCCGACCGGCTTCATGATCATGCGCCTTCCGCTGGACGGCGACGGGGCCTCCTTCGGCATCGACGGATCCCAGGTCTGCAAGAAGCTCATCGGCGACGTCACCACTCCGCAGTTCGGTGACCTCTCCCTGCACATGCAGCCCAACTCGTGGTTCCACTTCCTCAGCGACCACGTGATCGTCTTCAGCGTCCTGCCGATCGCTCCGGACAAGTCCATGGTCCGCACGACCTGGCTGGTCCACCCGGACGCCGTCGAGGGCGAGGACTACACCATCGAGGGGCTGACCAGCGTCTGGAAGGCCACCAACGACCAGGACCGCGCGCTGGTCGAGAAGGCCCAGCGCGGCGTCACGGACCCGAGCTACGTGCCTGGTCCCTACGCGCTGGTCGAGGACGACGTCGAGTCGTTCATCAACTGGTACATCCGCCGCCTCCACGACTACCTCACGCCGCACCACGAGCACGCCGAGAAGCTCGGCCGCCTCAACGCGGTCGCGAGCCAATAGTCACCACCTGAGCTCAGGAGTAGAGAAATGTCGTCCACCCAGGCACCTCGGCGCCTCGTGCCGGCCCTGCAGTCGCCGGTCTGCTGGTCGGAGGAGGACCAGACCGTTCTGGTGTGCACCGCGGTCAGCGACGTCACCCACGACGTCAAGAACTTCGTGTTCGAGCCCGAGGGCGAGCAGGTCTTCGACTTCGAGGCCGGGCAGTTCCTGACCCTGATGCTCGACATCGACGGCTACCCGGTGAACCGCTGCTACACGATCTCGTCGCCTCCGACGCGCCCCCACCGCCTCGCCATCACGGTCAAGCGCGTCCTGGGTGGCACGGTGTCCAACTGGGTCCACGACAACATCGTGCCCGGCAGCAAGGTCAACGCGATGGCGCCGCTGGGTGCCTTCACGCTCGCCAAGCAGCCGGCGGAGAAGTACCTCTTCCTCTCCGCCGGCAGCGGGATCACCCCGCTCATGTCGATGCTGCGGACGATGTACGACCTGGGGTCGCACGCCGACGTGGTCTTCCTCCACAGCGCGCGCACGCCGAGCGACATCGTGTTCCGTCACGAGCTCGCGGCCATCGAGATGCTCATGCCCAACCTCCGCGTGGTGCACGTCTGCGAGAACGACTACCCCTCGGAGCGCTGGGGTGGCATGCGTGGGCGCCTCTCGCCCACCATGCTCCACACGATCGTCCCCGACCTGCACGAGCGGGTGACCTTCAACTGCGGTCCGGTGCCCTACATGGAAGCCGTACGCCGCATCCTCGGCGAGCTCGAGTACGACCTCGGCAACTACCACGAGGAGAGCTTCACCTTCGACGACCCGGCCCAGCCGGGCGCGACGCCGCCGCCGGAGGGAGTCGAGTACGACGAGATCGCCATCGCTCCGCCGCCCGCCGGCGACGACGGGGTGGCGACGTACTCCGTCGAGTTCACCAAGAGCGGGCGCACCGTCACGTGTCGCGCCGACCAGAACGTCCTGGACGCGGCGCTCGCCGCCGGCATTCGCCTCGCGTCGTCCTGCAGCCAGGGCATGTGCGGCACCTGCAAGCTCCCCAAGCTGTCCGGCGAGGTGGAGATGAACCACAACGGCGGCATCCGCCCTCGCGAGGTCGCCGCCGGAAAGATCCTCGCCTGCTGTTCCAAGCCCCTCAGCGACCTTTCGCTCGACGCCTGATCGCGCCAGCAGCGCACCCCCTCACCCGAACCAAGAATGGAGTCACCCCATGGCTGACAACCGAGTCGTCGTCTACGCGGGACCTGGCAAGGTCGCGATCGAGAACACCGAGTTCCCCAAGCTGGAGATCCCGCAAGAGGTCGCCCAGGGGCTCGGCATCAAGCAGGCCGCCCCGCACGCCGTGATCCTCAAGCTCGTCACGACCAACATCTGCGGCAGCGACCAGCACATGGTCCGTGGCCGCACGACGGCACCCGTGGGCCAGTCCCTGGGCCACGAGATCACCGGCGAGATCGTCGAGATCGGTGACGACGTCCTCTTCCACAAGGTCGGCGACATCTGCTCCGTGCCGTTCAACATCGCCTGCGGTCGCTGCCGGATGTGCAACGAGGGCAAGACCGGCATCTGCCTCAACGTGAACCCGGCGCGCGCCGGCGCGGCGTACGGCTACGTCGACATGGGCGGCTGGGTCGGCGGCCAGGCGGAGTACGTGATGATCCCGTTCGCCGACTTCAACCTGCTGAAGTTCCCGGACCGTGACGCGGCGCTGGAGAAGATCCTCGACCTCACGATGCTGTCGGACATCTTCCCGACCGGCTACCACGGCGCCTACACGGCCGGCGTCACCACCGGCTCCACGGTGTACGTCGCCGGTGCCGGCCCGGTGGGCCTCGCCGCGGCGTACTCGGCGCAGCTCCTGGGTGCGTCGACCGTCATCGTCGGCGACATGAACGCCGACCGTCTGGCCCAGGCCGCCAGCTTCGGCTGCGAGGTCGCGGACCTGTCGAAGGGTGACTCGCTGGTCGACATCGTCGCCGACGTCCTCGGCGAGCCCGAGGTCGACGCTGCCGTCGACGCCGTCGGCTTCGAGGCGCGCGGCCACGGCAAGGACGCCGCCGAGGCGCCGGCCACGGTGCTCAACGACATCATGAACGTGTCGCGTGCCGGTGCCTCGCTCGGCATCCCCGGCCTTTACGTGACCGGCGACCCGGGCGCGGTGGACGACGCCGCGAAGGTGGGCCAGATCGGCGTGCGGCTCGGCCTCGGCTGGGCCAAGTCCCACACCTTCGTCACCGGCCAGTGCCCGGTGAAGCAGTACAACCGCCAGCTGATGAACCTGATCCTGGCCGACAAGGCGCACATCGCGAAGGCCGTCAACGCCACCACGATCAGCCTCGACGACGCCGCGCAGGGTTACGCCGCGTTCGACAAGGGCGCCGCCCAGAAGTTCGTCATCGACCCGCACGGCATGGTCCGGGCCTGACCCATGGGAGATCTCATGACTTCGCACTCCGTCCTCGACCGCACCCTCGCCGACTTCGACCCCGAGGTCGCCGGGCAGATCGAGCGTGAGCTGGTCCGCCAGCAGAGCACGCTGGAGATGATCGCCTCGGAGAACTTCGCGCCACGGTCGGTGATGGAGGCCCAGGGCTCGGTCCTCACCAACAAGTACGCCGAGGGCTACCCCGGCCGCCGCTACTACGGCGGCTGCGAGAACGTCGACGTCGTCGAGCAGCTCGCGATCGACCGGATCAAGGCGCTCTTCGGTGCCGAGGCCGCCAACGTGCAGCCGCACTCGGGGGCGCAGGCCAACGCCGCGGCGATGTTCGCGCTGCTCGACCCGGGCGACACCATCCTCGGCCTGGACCTGGCCCACGGCGGTCACCTGACCCACGGCATGCGGATCAACTTCTCCGGCAAGCTCTACAACGTCGTGGCCTACCAGGTCTCGCCGGACGACTTCCGGATCGACATGGCCGAGGTCGAGCGCCTCGCCGTCGAGCACAAGCCGAAGCTGATCATCGCCGGCTGGTCGGCGTACCCGCGCCAGCTGGACTTCGCGGAGTTCCGCCGGATCGCCGACAAGGTCGGTGCCTACCTCATGGTCGACATGGCCCACTTCGCGGGCCTGGTCGCGACCGGCCTGCACCCGAGCCCGGTCCCGCACGCCGACGTCGTCACCACGACCACCCACAAGACCCTCGGTGGTCCCCGCGGCGGCGTCATCTTGTCCAAGGAGTCGCTGGCCAAGAAGATCAACTCGGCCGTCTTCCCCGGTCAGCAGGGGGGACCGCTGGAGCATGTGATCGCTGCGAAGGCGGTCGCGTTCAAGATGGCCGCCGAGCCGGCGTTCAAGGACCGTCAGCAGCGCACGCTCGAGGGTGCGCGGATCATCGCCGAGCGGCTCTCGCAGCCGGACGTCGCCGAGGCGGGCATCTCCGTGCTCTCCGGTGGCACCGACGTGCACCTGGTGCTGGTCGACCTGCGCCACTCCGAGCTCGACGGCCAGCAGGGCGAGGACCGCCTGCACGCCATCGGCATCACCGTGAACCGCAATGCGGTGCCGTTCGACCCGCGCCCGCCGATGGTCTCCTCCGGCCTCCGCATCGGTACGCCGGCACTCGCCACCCGCGGGTTCGACGCGGCCGCCTTCACCGAGGTCGCCGACATCATCGCCGAGGCGCTGGCCGGCTCCGGCGACGAGACCCGGCTCAAGGAGCTCCGCACCCGCGTCGAGGCCCTCGCGGCCACCTTCCCGCTCTACTCGCCCAGACTCGACAGCCAGGAGCAGTGATGGCCAACTCCATGCCCGGCGAGCACCCCGAGTGGCTCTGGCGGGATCCCGACCCCAAGTCGTCCTACGACGCGGTGGTCATCGGCGGCGGCGGCCATGGCCTGGCCACGGCGTACTACCTGGCCAAGAACCACGGCATGACCAACATCGCCATCCTCGAGAAGGGCTGGCTGGCCGGCGGCAACATGGCCCGCAACACCACGATCATCCGGTCGAACTACCTCTGGGACGAGAGCGCGGCGATCTACGAGCACGCCCTGAAGCTGTGGGAGCAGCTCCCCGAGGAGCTCGACTACGACTTCCTCTTCAGCCAGCGCGGCGTGCTCAACCTCGCCCACTCCCTGCAGGACGTCCGTGACTCCGTACGCCGCGTGGAGGCGAACCGCCTCAACGGCGTCGACGCCGAGTGGCTGACCGCGGAGGAGGTCGCGAAGGTCTGCCCGATCATCAACATCTCGCCCGACGTCCGCTACCCGGTCCTGGGTGCGACCTACCAGCCGCGCGCCGGCATCGCCAAGCACGACCACGTGGCGTGGGCGTTCGCCCGGGCCTGTGACGCGATGGGTGTCGACATCATCCAGAACTGCGAGGTCACCGGCTTCATCAAGGACGGCAACCGGGTCACCGGTGTCGAGACCACCCGCGGCCGGATCCTCTCCGACACCGTCGGCATGGTCGCGGCCGGCCACTCCAGCGTGCTCGCCGAGAAGGCCGGCTTCCGGCTCCCGGTCCAGTCGCACCCGCTGCAGGCGCTGGTCTCCGAGCTCTACGAGCCGGTCCACCCGACCGTCGTGATGTCCAACTACGTCCACGTCTACGTCTCGCAGGCGCACAAGGGCGAGCTGGTCATGGGCGCCGGTGTCGACCAGTACAACGGCTACGGCCAGCGCGGCTCGTTCCACGTGATCGAGCACCAGATGGCCGCGGCGCTGGAGCTCTTCCCGATCTTCGGGCGGGCCCACCTGCTGCGCACCTGGGGCGGCATCGTCGACGTCTGCCCGGACGCCTCGCCGATCATCGGCGCGACTCCGGTCGACGGCCTCTACGTCAACGCCGGCTGGGGCACGGGTGGCTTCAAGGCCACCCCGGCCGCCGGCTGGGTGATGGCCCACACCATGGCCACCGGTGAGTCGCACGAGCTCAACCAGCCGTTCGGCCTGGAGCGCTTCACCACCGGTCACCTCATCGACGAGCACGGCGCCGCCGGCGTCGCCCACTGATCCCGACAGCCCACACAGACAACAGAAGGAGCACCTGAGATGTTGCAGATCAAGTGCCCGTGGTGCGGACTGCGGGACGAGACCGAGTACAAGTACGGCGGCCAGGCGCACGTCGCCTACCCCGAGGACCCCGCAGCGCTGAGTGACGAGGAGTGGGCCCAGTACCTCTTCTTCCGCGACAACCCCAAGGGTCCGTTCGCGGAGCGCTGGGTTCACTCCGGCGGCTGCCGCAAGTGGTTCAACGCCGTGCGTGACACCCGGACCTACGAGGTCCTCGCCGTCTACACCAACAACGACCCCCGTCCGGAAATCAGCCCTGAGATCACCGCAACGGGCGTCGCAGCAGGAGGCCAGTGATGGGCACCCAGACCAACCGCCTGCCCAGCGGTGGACGCATCGACCGCAGCACCGTGCTGACCTTCACGGTCGACGGCGTCGAGCACACGGGCCACCCCGGGGACACCATCGCGTCGGCGCTGATCGCCAACGGCCGGGTCCGAATCGGCGACTCGATCTACCGGGGCCGCCCGCGCGGCATCCTCGCCGCCGGTGGTGAGGAGCCCAACGCTCTCGTCCAGATCCTCGGCGAGCACTCCGAGCCGTCGGTCACCGCGACCATCCGCTCGCTGACCGACGGTCTGAAGGCGAAGACGCTCTCCGGTCTCGGCGTCCTCGACCCGGAGCCTGACACCGCGGCGTACGACAAGAAGTTCGTGCACACCGACGTCCTGGTCATCGGCGCCGGCCCCTCGGGTCTGGCCGCCGCGCTGTCGGCCGCGCGCTCCGGTGCCCGGGTGATCCTGATGGACGAGCAGGCCGAGCTCGGTGGTTCGCTGCTGGCGAGCCGCACCGAGCTGGTCGACGGCAAGCCGGCGATCGACTGGGTCGCCGAGGCGGCAGCGACGCTCGCCGCGGCCGACGAGGTCACCGTGCTCACGCGCACCGCCGCCTTCGGCTCGTACGACGACAACTACGTGCTCGCCGTCGAGGACCGGGCCGGCGGTTCGTCGGCCCCGCAGCCCGACGGCGTCTCGCGCCAGCGGGTCTGGCACATCCGCGCCGCCCAGGTGATCCTGGCCAACGGCGCCTACGAGCGCCCGCTGGTCTTCGCCGGCAACGACGTCCCCGGCGTCATGCTGGCCGGCGCCGTGCGCACCTACCTCAACCGCTACGCGGTGACCCCGGGTCGCCGGTTCGTGGTGGCCACCACCAACGACAGCGCGTACGACGTGGTCGAGGACATCGTCGCCGCCGGCCTCGAGGTCGCGGCCGTCCTGGATGCCCGCAGCAGCCTGTCGGCGCGCGCCACCGAGGTGGCGGCCTCGGGCGTGCGCGTGCTCCGCGGGACGACCGTCGAGCGTGCCGAGGGCGACCCCGACACCGCATTCCTGACGCGGGTCCACGCCGCGACGATCGCCGACGACGACACCATCACGCCGCTCGAGACCATTGACGCCGACGTGCTCGCGGTCTCCGCGGGCTGGAGCCCGTTGGTGCACCTGCACACCCAGCGCCAGGGCACGACCCGGTGGGACGCCGCACTCGCGGCCTTCGTGCCGGACAGCAAGGTCAAGGACCAGTGGGTCGTCGGCTCGAACCGCGGCACCGCGGTGCTCGACGAGGCCCTCCGCGAGGGCGCACTCGCCGGCAGCGGCGCGGCCACGGCCGCCGGGTTCGCCGTCGAGCCGCTCTCGGTCGGTGGCACGAGCCGCCAGTCGACCGCCGGCGAGACGCGCCAGCTGTGGCTGGTGCCCGCCGCCGAGGGTGAGCCGGGCGAGTGGGACGAGCACTTCGTCGACCTGCAGCGTGACCAGACCGTTGCCGACGTCTGGCGGGCAACGGGTGCCGGCATGCGCAGCGTCGAGCACGTGAAGCGCTACACCTCGATCGGCACCGGTCAGGACCAGGGCAAGACCTCCGGAGTCAACGCGGGTGGCGTCATCGCCGCGGCGCTGGGCCTCGAGGTCGGCGAGGTGGGCTTCAGCAACCACCGCGCGCCGTACACCCCGGTGCTGTTCGCGGCCCTCGCCGGCCGCGAGCGTGGCGAGCTCTTCGACCCCAAGCGGATCACGCCGATCCACGGCTGGCACGTCGAGGCGGGCGCCGAGTTCGAGGTCGTTGGCCAGTGGCTGCGTCCGTGGTACTTCCCGCAGGACGGTGAGGACATCGACGCCGCGGTGGCCCGTGAGTGCGGTGCCGTCCGCGCCGGCGTCGGCATGATGGACGCCTCGACGCTCGGCAAGATCGAGATCCAGGGCCCCGACGCGGGTGAGTTCCTCAACCGGATCTACACCAACGCCTACAAGAAGCTGGCCGTCGGCTCGGCTCGCTACGGCGTCATGTGCAAGCCCGACGGGATGATGTTCGACGACGGCGTCACGCTGCGCCTGTCCGACGACCGCTACTACATGCACACCACCACCGGTGGCGCCGCCGGAGTCCTCGACTGGCTGGAGGAGTGGCTGCAGACCGAGTGGCCCGAGCTGGAGGTCCACTGCACCTCGGTCACCGAGCAATGGTCGACGGTCGCCGTGGTCGGCCCGAAGTCGCGTGAGGTGATCGCGCGGGTCGCGCCCGACCTGGACGTGTCCAACGACGCGTTCGGCTTCATGACCTTCCAGGAGACGGTGCTCGCCTCGGGCATCCCCGCCCGGGTCTGCCGGATCTCGTTCTCCGGCGAGCTGGCCTTCGAGATCAACGTCTCGGGCTGGTACGGCCGTCAGGTCTGGGAGGACGTCTTCGCCGCCGGTGCGGAGTTCGGCATCACGCCGTACGGCACCGAGACGATGCACGTGCTGCGCGCCGAGAAGGGCTACCCGATCGTCGGGCAGGACACCGACGGCACCGTCACCCCGCAGGACGCAGGCATGGAGTGGATCGTCTCGAAGACCAAGGACTTCGTGGGCAAGCGGTCCTACACCCGTGCCGACAACGTCCGCTCCGACCGCAAGCACATGGTCGGCCTGCTGCCCGTCGACCGCACGACCCGCCTGCCCGAGGGCAGCCAGGTCATCGAGGCCGGCCCGGAGCTCTCCGAGCGTCCGAAGCCGGTGCCGATGCTGGGCCACGTGACCTCGAGCTACCACTCGGTGGCGCTGGAGCGGCCGTTCGCACTCGCCCTGATCAAGGGTGGTCGCGACCGCATCGGCGACGTGCTGCTGGCGCCCGTCGGCGACCGCCTGGTCGAGGTCGAAGTGACCTCGCCCGTTCTCTACGACCCGGAAGGGGCAAAGCGCGATGGCTGACCTGACCACACTGCAAGGACTCCGCCGCAGCCCGCTGCAGGACATGGCTGCCGAGCTCCGCAACGGCTCGGTGCAGGGGGACCGCGCGGTCCTGCTGCGCGAGTGGCCGTTCCTCACGATGGTGAACATCCGGGTCGAGCCGGGCTCGGAGACCGCCGGCCGGATCGAGGGCGTCCTCGGCGCGAGCCTCCCGCAGCAGTGCGGCGACGTGACCGGCGACGGCGCCCACTCCGTGCTCTGGCTCGGTCCCGACGAGTGGCTCGTCATCTCGCAGGCGGCACCCGAGTCCCTGGTCGGTTCGCTGCAGTCTGCGGCTGAGGGCGGCCGCGCTCAGATCGTCGACGTGTCGGCCAACCGCACCGTCGTCGAGGTCACCGGCCCCGGTGCCCGGGAGGTCCTGGAGAAGGGCTGCCCGACCGACCTGCACCCGCGGGCCTTCGCCGACAACACCGCGATCAGCACCTCGCTGGCCCGGGTCCCGGTGCTGCTGTGGAAGGTCGACGCGAACACCTTCCGGGTGATGCCCCGGGCCTCGCTCGCGTCGTACGTCGGGGTGTGGCTGCTGGACGCCGTTGCGGAGTTCGGCCCCCGAGCATCCGCCGTTGAGGGAGTCTGATGGCCCTCTCTGCCTTCGACCTCTACTCGGTCGGCATCGGGCCGTCGTCGTCGCATACGGTCGGCCCGATGCGCGCGGCGAAGCTGTTCGTCGAGGGCCTGGAGAAGTCGGGCCGGCTCGGCGACGTACGCCGCGTCCGCGCGGAGCTCTTCGGCTCGCTGGGTGCCACCGGCCACGGCCACGGCTCGCCCAAGGCGGTCGTGCTGGGGCTCGAGGGTGAGGACCCGGCGACCACCGACACGGACCGCGCCGACGGCCGCATCGACGAGATCCGGAGCTCCGGCGAGCTCGTGCTCAACGGGACGACACCGGTGCGCTTCGACGTCGACACCGACCTGGTGATGCACCGGCGCAAGAGCCTGCCGGCGCACCCCAACGGCATGACCTTCGCGGCGTACGACGGGGACGGCACGGAGATCCAGTTCCGCACGTACTACTCCGTCGGCGGCGGCTTCGTCGTCGACGAGGTCGCGACCGGAGCCGACCGCGTCGTACTCGATGACACGCCGGTGAAGTTCCCGTTCACCACCGGCGGAGAGCTGCTCGAGATCTGTGCACGCGAGCAGATGTCGATCAGCGACGTGATGCTCGCCAACGAGCAGTCCTGGCGCACCGAGCAGGAGATCCGCGAGGGGATGCTGCACCTGTGGTCGGTGATGGCCGAGTGCATCGAGCGCGGCTTCCACCGCGAGGGCGTGCTGCCCGGCGGCCTGAAGGTGCCCCGCCGCGCCCCCGGCCTCTTCCGGGAGCTCTCGAAGGAGGGCGGAACGGTCGACCCGCTCCACGTCGTGGACTGGGTGAACCTCTACGCGCTCGCGGTCAACGAAGAGAACGCCTCCGGTGGCCGCATCGTCACCGCCCCCACCAACGGTGCCGCAGGCATCATCCCCGCCGTCCTGCACTACTACGTGCGGTTCGTCCCCGGAGCCGACGACGACGGCATCGTCCGGTTCCTGCTCACCGCCGCCGCCATCGGGATCCTGTTCAAGACCAACGCCTCCATCTCCGGCGCCGAGGTCGGCTGCCAGGGCGAGGTCGGCTCCGCCTGCTCGATGGCCTCCGGTGGCCTTGCCGAGGTCATGGGCGGCACCCCGGCACAGGTCGAGAACGCCGCCGAGATCGGCATCGAGCACAACCTGGGCCTGACCTGCGACCCCGTCGGCGGACTCGTCCAGATCCCATGCATCGAACGCAACGCCATCGCGTCGATGAAGGCCATCAACGCCGCACGCCTGGCCATCAACGGCGACGGCAGCCACAAGGTCAGCCTCGACAAGGCGATCAAGACCATGCGCGAGACCGGCGCGGACATGAAGACCAAGTACAAGGAGACCGCCCGCGGCGGCCTGGCCGTCAACGTCATCGAGTGCTGATGGAGCCGGGAGAGCAACCTGCTCCTCCGGCGGCGAATGGTGGCCCTGTCGTACCGGTGTTCTTCCTGTCGGACTCGACCGGGATCAGTGCCGAGACGATGGGCAACGCACTGCTGATCCAGTTCCCGGAAGTCCGGTTCGAACGCACTCTGATCCCGTTCATCCAGACGATCAAGGACGCCCGACGGGTGGTGCGCCAGCTCGACGAGGTGATGGACGGGCCGGTGACTCCGCTGGTGTTCTGCACCGCTGCCGAGGACGTCATCCGTGCTGAGCTGCACCGGAGCCGGGCGCCGATCATCGACTTCTTCGACATGCACATGGAACGAGTCGAAGCAGTCCTGGGTCAGCGGGGCGCCCGCGCGGCCGCCCGGCTGCACGGCGTGGGTGACATCGTCCGCTACAACCTGCGGATGGCGGCCGTGGAGTTCACCATCGAGCATGACGATGGGCAGAGCCTGCGCGCCCTGGAGAAGGCCGACGTGATCCTCCTGGCACCCTCGCGTTGCGGGAAGACACCCACCAGCATGTACCTGGCGCTGCAACACGGCCTGTTCGTCGCCAACTACCCCCTGGTCGATGAGGACCTCGAGGCCACCGCGATGCCACGCCCGGTACGCCCCTACCTCGACCGGTGTTTCGGCCTGACCACAACCGCCGAGCGGCTCACCCGGGTACGCAACGAGCGCAGGCCCGGCTCCCGCTACGCCTCTCTCGAGCAGTGCCGCTGGGAGCTGAGGCGCGCCGAACACCTGTTCGGGGACTATCGGGTCCCCGTCATCGACTCGTCGACGAAGTCGGTCGAGGAGATCTCCACCTTGATCCTGCAGACGCTCAAGGCCGACGCGCGAGAGCGCGACCGCCACTCCGAAGGGAAGACCTCGTGACCCACAGCAACGCGGCGCCCACCGTACGGTGGCTCTCCGATCTCGGTCTCGCCGACCTCGACCAGGTGGGTGGCAAGAACGCCTCACTCGGCGAGATGGTCTCCCACCTGGCCGGGCTCGGTGTCCGTGTCCCGAACGGCTTCGCCACGACGGCCGATGCCTTCTACCGGTTCATCGGTGACACCGGTCTGGCCGAGCGGATCCAGCAGGTGCTGGCAGACCTCGACGTCGATGACGTCCGCCGGCTGGCCGAAGTGGGCCGGGAGATCCGCACGGCCGTGGTCGAGCAGCCGTTCCCGGCCGAGCTCGAGGCGGACGTCCGTGCCGCCTATGCCGAGCTGGTGCAGACCTGCCGCGCTGGTGGCGGACCAGAGCCGTCGTTCGCGGTCCGATCATCCGCGACCGCCGAGGACCTGCCGGACGCCTCCTTCGCCGGCCAGCAGGAGACCTTCCTCAACGTGCGTGGGGTCGACGGGGTGTTGCTCGCGATCCGCGAGGTGTTCGCCTCGCTCTACAACGACCGCGCGATCGCCTACCGGGTCCACCACGGCTTCGAGCACACGACCGTCGGCATCTCCGCAGGGGTGCAGCAGATGGTGCGCTCCGATGTCGGCGCCTCCGGCGTCATGTTCACCATGGACACCGAGTCCGGGTTCACCGACGCGGTCTTCATCACCTCCGCGTACGGCCTCGGGGAGGGCGTGGTGCAGGGCGCGGTCAACCCGGACGAGTTCTACGTCTACAAGCCCGCCCTGCGCGCCGCCCGCCCGGCGATCCTCAAGCGCGGTGTGGGCGCCAAGGCGACCAAGATGGTCTACACCGAGGACCCGAGGGTCGGTCGCACCACGGAGTTCGTCGGTGTCGACACCGAAGAGAGCCGACGATTGAGCCTCAGTGACGCTGAGGTCGAGGAGCTGGCCCGGCACGCGCTCACCATCGAGGACCACTACGGGCGCCCCATGGACATCGAGTGGGCCAAGGACGGCGTCGAGGGTGGCCTCTACATCCTGCAAGCCCGCCCCGAGACCGTGCAGTCGCGCCGTGTCGGGGCCCGCGAACGCTTCCAGATCGACGCCGACAGCATCCGCGGCGCGGATGTCCTGCTCGAAGGTCGCGCCATCGGGCAGAAGATCGGCGCAGGTGCCGTGCGCGTGCTCTCTTCGGTCGACCAGATGCACGACTTCAACCCCGGGGACGTGCTGGTCGCCGATATGACCGACCCTGACTGGGAGCCGATCATGAAGCGGGCCGCGGCGATCGTCACCAACCGTGGTGGCCGCACCTGCCACGCCGCCATCATCGCCCGTGAGCTCGGCATCCCGGCCGTTGTCGGCGCCGGCAGTGCCACCACCGACCTGGCCGATGGACGGCATGTCACCGTCTCCTGCGCCGAGGGCGACGTCGGGTTGGTCTACGACGGCATCCTCGACTTCACAGTCGAACACACCGACCTGAGTGAGATGCCCGACGCGCCGGTGAAGATCATGATGAACGTCGGCACCCCGGAGCAAGCCTTCGCCTTCTCCCGGCTGCCGCATGCGGGCGTCGGCCTGACGCGTCTGGAGTTCATCATCAACCGCCAGATCGGCATCCACCCCAAGGCGCTGCTTGCACTCGCGACGGACCCGGACTCGCTCGAACCGGAGTTGCGCGAGGAGATCTGCGAGCGCGTCGCGGCCTACCCCGGTCCGCGGGAATTCTTTGTGCAACGGGTCGCCGAGGGGGTGGCGACGATCGCGGCGGCGTTCGCGCCGGAGCCGGTGATCGTCCGGATGAGCGACTTCAAGTCCAACGAGTACGCGAACCTCCTCGGCGGCGAGGCCCATGAGCCGCATGAGGAGAATCCGATGCTCGGCTATCGGGGCGCCTCCCGATATCTGTCGAAGGAGTTCGCTGACTGCTTCGCCATGGAGTGCGAGGCCCTCCGGTACGTACGGGACGAGATGGGGCTGACGAACGTCAAGGTGATGATCCCGTTCGTCCGCACCCTTGCCGAGGCGCAGGGCGTGATCGAGCTGCTCGGGAAGCATGGGCTCACGCGAGGGGAGAACGGGCTGGAGGTCGTGATGATGTGCGAGCTGCCCTCGAACGCCGTACTCGCCGACCGATTCCTCGAGCACTTCGACGGGTTCTCCATCGGATCGAACGACATGACCCAGCTGACTCTCGGCCTGGACCGGGATTCCGGGCTCGTGGCCGCCGGCTTCGATGAACGCGACCCGGCCGTGCTGCACATGCTCTCGCTGGCCATCACCGCGTGCCGCGACAAGGGCAAGTACGTCGGCATCTGTGGCCAAGGGCCCTCCGATCACCCCGAGCTCGCGACCTGGCTGGTGGATCAGGGCATCGAGTCGATGTCACTCAACCCGGACACCGTGGTGGATACCTGGATCCGTCTGGCGGAGGGTCAACCCTCCTAGATGACTGATTCCAAGGGGTATGGCGGTGTGGCGGCGGTGAAGTAGGTCGAGGGTGGTCGTAGGCGGTCAGTGAGCGCCGGGTGGTGAGTCCGAGTCACTGAGCCCAACCCGTGATCGGGACCGCCTTCCTTCACACCGTCATCGACGACCACTCCCGAGGCGCCTACGTGGAGATCTGCGCCGAGAAGACCACGACTGCCATCGGTGTGCTCGAGCGAGCGGTCGCCTGGTTCGCCGAACGGGGCGTCATCGTGGAACGCGTGCTCTCCGACAACGGCAGCTGCTACCGCTCCTACGCCTGCGCTGCTCTGGGGATCAGCCACAAACGGACCAAGCCCTGTCGACCCCAGACCAACGGAAGAGCGAACGCTTCCACCGCACTCTGGCGGACGGATGGGCCTACGCCCGCTTCTACGAATCAGAAGCCGATCGCCGAGCGGCCCTGCCGACCTGGCTGCGCTTCTACCATCACCATCGCGTCCACTCAGCGATCGGTGGCACTCCATCCAGCAGGCTCAACAACCTGCCTGGACATCACAGCCCGGCGCCGGTTCGGGCGCCCCCATTCGGAAGTCGGGAGATGATCCGGTGTTGATTCTTGGTGGCTGTGCGGGCGGCAGTCAGTGGCCGCGTGCGACCCACGCCTCGAGGTCGCCGGCCTCGGCGCCGATGGAGGTGTCCGCCCCGTGGCCGGTGTGCACCACGGTCTCGGGCGGGAGGGTCAGCACCTTCTCCCGGATCGAGTCGATGATCGTCGGGAAGTCGCTGTAGGACCGCCCGGTCGCCCCCGGCCCACCCTGGAAGAGCGTGTCCCCGGTGAAGACCACCCCGAGCTCCGGGCTGTGGAAGCAGCAGGCTCCCGGCGCGTGCCCCGGCGTGTGGAGGGTCCGCAGCGTCACTCCGGCGACCTGGAACTCGTCCCCGTCAGCGAGCTCGCGGTCCGGCGCGGCGGCGTACTTCTTGTCCCACAGCACCCGGTCGTCCGGGTGGAGGTACGACGGGGCTCCGGTCGCCGCACACAGCGGCTCGACGGCACTGATGTGGTCGTCGTGGGCGTGGGTGAGCAGCACCGCCACGACCCGCCGCCCGGCCACGGCGTCGAGGATCGGGCCTGCGTCGTGGGCCGCGTCGATGACGACGCACTCGGCATCGTCACCGACGACCCACACGTTGTTGTCGACGTCCCAGGTGCCGCCGTCGAGGCTGAAGGTGCCCGACGTGACGACGCGGGTGACCTGCACGTCGCTCACAGCTCCACCACCGACCGCAGCACGTCGCCGTGGTGCATCTTGTCGAACGCCTTCTCCACATCCTCGAGGCCGATCGTCTCGGTGATGAAGTCGGCGAGCGGGAAGCGGCCCTGCTGCGCGAGGTCGACCAGCATCGGGAAGTCCCGCGACGGCAGGCAGTCGCCGTACCAGGAGGACTTGAGCGCACCACCGCGGCCGAAGACCTCGAGCAGCGTGAGGGTGATCTCCTTGTCCGGCGTCGGCACGCCGACGAGGACGACGGTGCCGGCCAGGTCGCGGGCGTAGAAGGCCTGCTCGTAGGTCTCGGGACGTCCGACCGCATCGACGACCACGTCGGCGCCGTTACCGCCGGTGAGCTCGCGGATCGCCTCGACCGGGTCGACCTCCTTCGAGTTGACCGTGTGGGTGGCGCCGAAGCCCCGGGCCCACTCGAGCTTCCGGTCGTCCACGTCCACCGCGATGATCGTCGTCGCGCCCACGAGCGCCGCGCCGGCGATGGCGGCGTTGCCGACGCCGCCGCAGCCGATCACTGCGATCGAGTCGCCGCGGCTCACGCCACCGGTGTTGACCGCGGCGCCGAAGCCCGCCATCACGCCGCAGCCCAGCAGGCCGGCGGCAGCAGCCGGCGCCGACGGGTCGACCTTGGTGCACTGGCCCGCAGCGACAAGCGTCTTCTCGACGAAGGCGCCGATGCCGAGCGCGGGCGAGAGCGGGGTGCCGTCGGTCAGCGTCATGGGCTGCTGGGCGTTGTGCGTGGCGAAGCAGTACTGCGGCTTGCCCTTGGCACAGGCGCGGCACTGCCCGCAGACGGCACGCCAGTTGAGCACGACGAAGTCGCCGGGGGCGACCTCGGTGACGCCCTCGCCGACGGACTCGACGACACCGGCGGCCTCATGGCCGAGGAGGAACGGGAACTCGTCGTTGATGCCGCCCTCGCGGTAGTGCAGGTCGGTGTGGCAGACGCCGCAGGCCTGGATCTTCACGACCGCTTCGCCGGGCCCCGGGTCAGGGACGACGATGTCGACGACCTCGACCGGCGCTCCCTTGCTGCGGGCGATGACTCCCTTGACGGTGACGGGCATGACTCTCCTCGGTCGGATGGGTGTTGATCCGTGTGCGTGATCGGTGTGTGTGGACTGGTCCGGGGCCGGACTCAGCGGAACACGACGGTGCGGTTGTGGTGGAGAAGCACCCGGTGCTCGCTGTGCCAGCGGATCGCGCGGGCGAGGACCTGCGCCTCGACGTCGCGGCCCGCGGCCGTCATCTCCTCGGGGTCGAGCGAGTGGTCGACCCGGGCGACGTCCTGCTCGATGATCGGCCCCTCGTCGAGGTCGGGGGTGACGTAGTGCGCGGTGGCACCGATCAGCTTCACGCCACGCGCGTGCGCCTGGTGGTAGGGCTTGGCGCCCTTGAAGCTCGGCAGGAACGAGTGGTGGATGTTGATCGCACGGCCCTCGAGCTTGGTGCACAGCTCGTTGGAGAGGACCTGCATGTAGCGGGCGAGGACGACGAGGTCGACGTCGAGGGAGTCGACGAGCTCGAGCAGCCGGGCCTCGGCATCGGGCTTGGTCTCGGGCGTGACCGGCACGTGGAAGAACGGGATCCCGTTGGCCTCGGCCACCGCCTCGAAGTCGCGGTGGTTGGAGACGATCGCGGGGATCTCGATGTTCAGGGCACCGGTGCTGGTGCGGAAGAGCAGGTCGTTGAGGCAGTGGCCGAACTTCGAGACCATGAGCAGGGCGCGGGTCGGCGTGGTCACGTCGTGGAGCTGCCACGACATCGTGAGCTCATTGGCCACCGCCGCGAAGTCCTGGCGGAGGGACGCCACCGTGACGTCCGGGGCCCGGAACTGGACCCGCATGAAGAAGGTGTCGGTGAGCCGGTCGTCGAACTGGTGGCTGGCGTTGATGTTGCCGCCGTGCTCCATCACGAAGCGGCTGACGGCATAGACGATGCCAGGGGCCTCCGGGCACGTCAGCGTCAGAACGTACTCCTGACCGGCGGGGGGACGGGGTGCCATCGCGATCTCCTTTTCCGCAATACACAACACAGTGAGCGATACGCAACAGCCTGCCCGTGGTGCGGGTCTCAGGTCAAGAGGTAGGGGCGAGGAAAATCACATTGAGCGGGCTCGCGGGCACCCGGGCCCCCGAAACGCCACACGGCCGGGAGAGCGCCCCATGGGGCTCTCTCCCGGCCGCGTCACCTTGCCCGGGGCTCAGGCCAGCGGCGTAGGCGCTGCCGACGGCGTGCCGTTCGTCGGGACCACGACGACGCTGTCCTCGAGGTCGACGACAGTCGGGGTGAGGGTGGTGCGCCCGCGACGCCCCGGGTGCGGGGCGGGGTCGGGCTCGTTGCGGAGCTCCTTCACCAGGGCGACCGCCGCACCGATCATGACGAACATGAAGGGGAAGGCGGCCAGGATGCAAAGCGTCTGGAGCGCCTGCAGGCCACCCGCCATGAGCAGGATGCCGGCGACGGCGCCCGTCATGACACCCCAGAACACGGTGACCAGCACGGCCGGCTCCCGACAGCCGCGGCACGAGAGCGTGGACATGACCAGGGATGCGGCGTCCGCCCCCGAGACGAAGAAGAACGCCACCAGCATGATGACGATGAACGCCGTCAGCGCGAACCAGGGGAACTCGCGGAGCAAGGCGAACAGCGCGGTCTCCTGGCCCTGCTCGAGGGCCGCGGCCAGGTCGGTCCCGCCGAGCTGCAGGTTGATCGAGATGCCGCCCAGGATGGAGAACCAGACGAAGGTGACCAGGCTGGGGGCGAGGATCACGCCGAGCACGAACTCACGGATGGTGCGGCCCCGCGAGATGCGGGCGATGAAGGCGCCGACGAACGGCGTCCACGACATCCACCACGCCCAGTAGAAGATCGTCCAGCCGCTGAGCCAGTCCTGGCCGCCGAAGACGCCCGAGCGGAAGCTCATAGGCGCGATCTGCCACAGGTAGTTGCCGGTCGACTCGGTGAACATGCTCATGATGAAGACCGTCGGGCCGACGACGAAGAGGAAGAACAGCAGCGCGATCGCCAGCACCATGTTGGTGTTGGAGAGGTACTGCACGCCGCGGTGGACGCCACTGACCGCCGAGATGACGAACGCGACGGTGAGCGCGCTGATGATCGCGATCGCCACCGGCGTGGACCTCGGCACGTCGTACAGCTGGTTCAGCCCCGAGTTGATCTGCAGGGCCCCGAGACCGAGTGACGTCGCCGAGCCGAACAGCGTGGCCAGGATCGCGAAGGTGTCGATCGCGCGGCCCGCGCCGCCCTCGGCCCGCTTGCCGATGAGCGGGACGAAGAGGGAGCTGATCAGGTTCGCCTTGCCATGACGGAACGAGAAGTAGGCGAGCGCGAGCCCGACGATGGCGTACATCGCCCAGGGGTGGAAGGCCCAGTGGAAGTACGTGTACTGCATCGAGAGCTGGGCGGCCTCCTGGGTGTTCGCCTCGGCGAGGCCCAGGGGCGGCGCGCTGAGGTGCGAGAGCGGCTCGGCGACGCCGTAGAACATCAGGCCGATGCCCATGCCGGCGCTGAACATCATGGTGACCCAGCTGACGGTCCTGAACTCAGGCCGCTCGTCGTCCTGACCGAGGCGGATCCGGCCGTAGCGGCTGAAGGCGAGCACGACGGCGAGCACGACGAAGCCGGTGCTGGCCAGGATGAAGAGCCAGCCGAAGCTCTTGATCACCCAGGCGAGTGCGTCGCCGGTGACGGTGGCGAGTCCCTCGTTGTCCAGGATGCCCCACACGACGAAGCACAATGCGAAGGCGGCGGACGTGGCGAGGACGACCCGGTCGACCGGTAGTCGCACCAGTCGTTCCAGGCGTTCCGCCACGGGCGGGTTCTCGGGGGTGGTTGACATGCAAAGAGTCCCTTCAGAGCGTTCCACGTGCCCGGGCGCTCTGGGACTCTAAGCCTGTGTTGTGTGATCCGCAACACTTTGCGGCAAGTTGAAAAGACTCTTCGCTGCTAGCCCAGCCAGCCGAGGCGTTGGCTGATCTCCAGGGCGGCCTGCCTGACGTCCGCCTCGGTCTCCTCGATGCGCTTGCGGTCGAAGCGGTACGCCGGCCCCGAGGCGCTGACTGCGCCGACGACCGTGCCGGTGTGGTCACGCACCGGAGCGGCACTCGCGTTCAGCCCGATCTCCAGCTCCTCCGAAGCGGTCGCGAAGCCCGCCTCCCGGATCTCGGCCAGCTGGTCGAGGAGGGCGCGCCGCGACGTGATCGTGTTGTCCGTCAGGCGCGGCAGGCCGGCCTTGTCGAGGATCGCGTCGCGCTGCTCCTCGGGCATGAACGCGAGGAGCACCTTGCCGCTCGACGTCGCATGGAGCGGCGTGAGCTGGCCGACCCAGTTCTGGCTCGCCACCGCTGCGGAGCTGTAGGCCTGCTGCACGTTGACCGCGTAGCGGTCGCGGACCACGGCGAGGTTGATGGTCTCGTCGAGCTGCTGGGCGAGCGCGTCCATGACCGGCTGCGCCTGGCGCGCCATGTCGATGCGCCCCGGGATGGCGCTCGCGAGGCGGAGGATGCCGAACGCCAGCTGGTACTTGCCGCGGTCGGTGTTCTGCTCGACCAGGTCGCGTTCCTCGAGCGCCGCCAGCAGCCGGAACGCCGTGGACTTGTGGACGCCGATCTCGGCGGCCACCTCGCTGACTCCTGCATGGCCCTCGCGGGCCAGGATCTCGAGCACCGTGATGGCGCGGTCGACCGACTGGACTCCGCCCTGGCTGTCGCCGCCGCGCCCAGCGCTCCGGCCACGCCCTGCCACGTGCTCCCCGTTGCTCATGGCGCAACCCTACGCGGCAGTGCGCGGGGAACGCACGCGACGCCTCCCAGAAATGTGACCTGGATCGCCCTAGCCCCTTGACAGCCGCGGCGAAGGACTTCCAAACTGTTTCGTATTACGCATTCAGTTGTGCTATCCGCACCAAGGTGAGAAGAATGATCCGAGTTTGCCCTCTGTCCGCGCAGCCGCGGGGTGAGGTCCTGCGCGTCGGCGTCGAGGAGGGATCCGGCGGGGTCACGACGTCCTTGCGATCTACCGCCGGGGCGACGTCCCGGTCGGCGTACTCGGCATGAACCAGTCCCGACTCTTCGGCCGCTGGCGGCGACAGCTCAACACCGCCGTCATGGCCTGACCTCAAGTTCCTAGCCCTCCCCGAAAGGCAGCCCTGGTGGCAACCGCACAGAGGATCGACGGACGCAAGGTGGCGTCCGACATCAAGAATCAGCTCGCCGAGCGGGTCGCTGTCCTGGCGGCTCGGGGCATCCGCCCAGGGCTGGGAACGATTCTGGTGGGTGACGACCCGGCCAGCCACTCCTACGTGGCGGGGAAGCATCGCGACTGCGCCGACGTCGGCATCGAGTCG
Source organism: Nocardioides gansuensis (assembly GCF_003076135.1). GTDB lineage: Bacteria > Actinomycetota > Actinomycetes > Propionibacteriales > Nocardioidaceae > Nocardioides > Nocardioides gansuensis. The sequence continues at coordinate 28,562 of NZ_QDGZ01000011.1, forward strand.
ATCCGGGTCGAGCTGCCCGCGACCACGACCCAGGAGGAGATCGAGGCCGCGGTCCTGCGCCTGAACGAGGACCCCTCCTGCACGGGCTTCATCGTGCAGCTGCCGTTGCCGGCGCACGTGGACACGCACCGCGTGCTCCAGCTCATCGATCCCGAGAAGGACGCCGACGGCCTCCACCCGGCGAACCTCGGCAAGCTGGTCCTGGGCATCCCGGGCCCGTTGCCCTGCACGCCGCGCGGCATCATCGAGCTGCTGCGCCAGCACGACGTCGAGATCACCGGCCAGCGCTTCTGCATCATCGGCTGTGGCCTGACCGTGGGTCGGCCGCTCGGGCTGATGCTCACCCGCCCGACCGAGCACGCCACCGTCACGCTCTGCCACGAGGCCACAGTCGACATCGCGGCCCACACCCGTGCCTCGGACGTCGTCGTCGCCGCCGCGGGTGTCGCGCACCTGGTGAAGCCGGACTGGATCAGCCCCGGCGCCACGGTCCTCTCGGTCGGCGTCACCCGCACGATCGAGGGCATCCTCGGAGACGTCCACCCGGAGGTCCGCACGGTGGCCGGCCGGATCAGCCCCGCTACCGGCGGCGTGGGTCCCATGACGCGAGCCATGCTGCTCATGAACATCGTCGAGATCGCCGAGCGGACCACCGCCACCGACGTCGCACCTGTCGTGACCAACGGTCATCCGGACCGGCGCGCCGCCGTCGTCGAGGCGCCGCGATGACCGTGCCCACACTCGTCGAGCGACCGCGCTCTCCGGTCCTGTCACCGGGCACCGGCCGCTGCCGGGTGCTCGGCGTCCTCAACGTCACGCCTGACTCGTTCTCCGACGGCGGTCGCTACCTCGACCTGGATGCCGCGATCACCCGCGGCCTGTCCCTGGTCCAGGACGGCGCGGACATCGTCGATGTCGGGGGCGAGTCGACGCGACCCGGTGCCGGGCGCGTCGACGAGGCCGAGGAGCTGCGCCGGGTGGTGCCGGTGGTCCGCGCCCTGTGCGACCAGGGCGTCAGCGTGTCCGTGGACACCATGCGCGCCAGCGTCGCCGCGGCCGCCCTCGAGGCCGGCGCCGTCATCGTCAACGACGTCTCGGGCGGACTGGCCGACCCGGCGATGCTGTCCCTGCTCGCGGAGTCTCAAGCGCCCTGCATCCTGATGCACTGGCGCGCGCAGTCCGACGTCATGGACCTCCACGCCAGCTACGGAGCCGTCGTCGACGACGTCCGTGAGGAGCTTGCCCGCCGCGTCGACGCCGCACTGGCTGCAGGCGTCGACGCCGGCAACATCATCCTCGATCCGGGGCTGGGCTTCGCCAAGACACCGGACCAGACCTGGTCCCTCCTGGCAGGCATGCCCGCCGTCCAGGCGCTCGGCTTCCCGCTCCTGGTCGGAGCCTCCCGCAAGCGGTTCCTGGCCGAGGTCGTCGACTACGGCGGCCTGGACCCCGCGGACCCTGCCGACCGGGACGACGCGTCCAGCGCCGTCACCGTCCTCGCTGCCGCGGCCGGCGCCTGGGGCGTCCGGGTCCACCGGCCGGCCCCGTCAGCAGCAGCCGTGCGCGTGGCCGCCCGACTCGCTGCGGCGGACGGGGGACTGCGCTGATGCGGAACCGGGGGCGTGCCCGCGTGCTCGAGGGCCTCCTGTCCCGGGCACGCTACGAGGTGCTCCCGACGGCGGACGTCGTCGACGAGGTGTACGCCGGCCTGCCGGCGGGCGCGACCGTGACCGTGACCGCGTCGCCGGCCAAGGGTCTCGCGGCGACGCTCGACGTCGCCGAGCGCCTGGCCGCCCTCGGCTTCGACGTCGTCCCGCACCTGGCTGCCCGCATGATCAACGGCCCCGGAGAGCTCGCCGAGATCACGCGACGCCTGCACGGCGCCGGCGTCCGCAAGGTGTTCATCCCGGCGGGGGACGCCGAGCCACCTGCCGGCGCCTACCACAGCGCGCTGCAGGTGCTCGAGGATCTTGCCGCGGCGGGCAACCCCTTCACCGAGGTCGGGATCACCGGCTACCCGGAGCGGCACCCCAGCATCCACGACGACGTGACCGTCCAGGCGATGTGGGACAAGCGGCGCCACGCCACGCAGATCGTCAGCAACCTGACCTTCGACCCGAAGCTGCTCGCGGACTGGGTCACCCGGGTCCGCTCGCGCGACGTGCACCTGCCGATCCTCGTGGGCCTGCCCGGACCTGTCGAACGCGCCAAGCTGCTGCGCATGGCCACCCGGATCGGTGTCGGCGAGTCCGCGCGATTCCTCGCCAAGAACGGCGGGCTCTTCACGCGGATCGCCGCTCCTGGAGGCTACGACCCGCTGCGGTTCCTCGCCGGCGCCGCCGCGACCCTGGGACGGCCCGACATGCACGTGGCCGGGCTCCACCTCTTCACCTTCAACCAGGTCGCCGAGACCGAGGCCTGGCGGGTGGCCCAGCTCGCGCGGCTTCGCCGCCTCGGGAGCACGCGCGCCGACGGCGCGACCTCGGCGGTCCCGGGGCGAGTCACGTGAGCGCGCTGGGCGCGAGCGAGCTGCCCTCGCTCGACGAGGTCGAGGCCCGGCTCCTCGCACGGTGGCCCGAGACCAGGATCGAGCCGTCCCTCGACCGCATCACCCGGGCGATGTCGCTGCTCGGGGACCCGCAGCGGACCTACCGCAGCGTCCACCTCACCGGCACCAACGGCAAGACCAGCACGGCCCGGATCGTCGAGGCACTCCTGGCGGCCTCCGGTGAGCGCACGGGTCGCCTGACGAGTCCCCACCTCACCACGATCCGGGAGCGGATCGCCCTCGATGGAGAGGCCATCGGTGAGCGCGAGTTCCTGGCGGCGTACGTCGCGGTCGCCGAGCAGGCCGAGCGCGTGGACGCCGCCATGCCGCACCCGATGTCGTTCTTCGAGCTGACCGTGGCCATGGCCTACCGCGCCTTCGCCGACGCGGCGGTCGGCGTCGCGGTCGTCGAGGTCGGCATGGGTGGACGGTGGGACGCCACCAACGTCATCGACGCCGAGGTCGCCGTGCTGCTTCCCGTCGACCTCGACCACACCGACTACCTCGGTCCCACCACCGCCGCGATCGCGCGCGAGAAGGCGGGCATCATCAAGCCCGGGGCGGTGGCGGTCAGCGCACGCCAGAGCGAGGACGTGGCCAAGGTGTTCCGCGACCGGGCCCGGTCCGTCGGCGCCCGACTCGTCGTGCTCGGCGAGGACGTCGCCCTGCTCGACCGGCAGCCCGCCGAGGGTGGCCAGCTGATCTCGGTCCGCGGCCTCCACGGCACCTACCGCGACGTCCTGCTCGCGCTCCGTGGTCGGCACCAGGCCGAGAACGCGGCGTGCGCGATCGTGGCCGTGGAGGCGATGCTCGGCAGGTCCCTGGACGACGACGCCGTGCGTGCCGGCCTCGCGCGCGTCGCCTCGCCCGGGCGCTTCGACGTCCGTCCGGGGTCGCCGCCGGTGGTCCTCGATGCCGCCCACAACCCGCACGGCGCCCGTGCTCTCGTCGCATCGCTCGCCGAGCTGGCACCGCGAGGGACGTACGCCGTGGTGGCCTCGATGGCGGACAAGGACATCGAGGGCATGCTCCGTGAGCTCGAGCCTGTCGTCGACGCCGTGGTGTGCACGCGCAACTCGAGTCCCCGGAGCCTGGCCGCGAGAGAGCTCGCCGCCTGTGCGCGGCAGGTGTTCGGGGCCGAGCGCGTGCACCTCGCCAGTGACGTCGCAACCGGCATCGAGGCGGCGAAGTCGCTCGCCGTGACCGGGGCAGCGGACAGCGATGACCCCGTGGTCCTGGTGACCGGCTCGGTCGTCACGGTCGGTGACGCCGACCGCCTCCTCCCGTCGGCCTGGCGGCCCGACCCGGTGCGGACCAGGCCGCCCCGGCCCCCTGATCGACCGGTGGCCCTGCCCTTGCCCGGGTGACGAAGCCATCGGTCCGGGGGTTGGGCGCCGGAGTCGCACTCCGGCGCCCAACCCCACCCTCCTCAGCACCCTGCTCCAGATCGACAGGAAGCCCCATGGACACCGACACGACCGCCGCTACCGGGACGCCGGTGAGCAGCCTGCGAGGCATCAGGAGAGGACGACGAGAGTGAAGCGACACAAGGGTCGGGCGGACGCCATCGAGGATCCGGTCGACGACCTGACAGTGACCCCGCCGAAGACGTGGGCGGCTGGCCTGCCGGCCGTGCGCAAGGCGATCGAGTACTCCCTGGAGCAGACGACGGTACGCCGTACGGCGTTGACCTTGCTCAACGTCAACCAGGCCGGCGGCATCGACTGCCCGGGGTGTGCCTGGCCGGAGCCGACCCACCGGCACAAGAACGAGTACTGCGAGAACGGCGCCAAGCACATCAACGACGAGGCGACCAGCCGCCGCGTCACGCGCGAGTTCTTCGCCCAGCACTCGGTGGAGGAGCTCGACGGGAAGTCGGACTACTGGCTCAACCAGCAGGGCCGGCTGACCGAGCCGATGGTGAAGCGCCCCGGCGCCACGCACTACGAGCCGATCTCGTGGGAGCACGCGTTCGGCCTGGTGGCCGACGAGCTCAACGGGCTGGACTCCCCGGACGAGGCGATGTTCTACGTCTCGGGTCGGCTGAACAACGAGGCGGCGTTCCTGCTGCAGCTCTTCGCACGGGCGCTCGGGACAAACAACCTGCCGGACTGCTCGAACATGTGCCACGAGTCCAGCGGATCGGCGCTCTCGGAGACGCTCGGCATCGGCAAGGGCAGCGTGCAGCTGGAGGACATCCACAACGCCGACCTGGTCTTCGTCGTCGGGCAGAACCCGGGCACCAACCACCCGCGGATGCTGTCGGCGCTCGAGGAGACCAAGCACCGCGGTGGCCGGGTGATCGCGGTCAACACGCTGCCCGAGGCCGGCCTGATGCGGTTCAAGAACCCGCAGAAGGCGCGTGGCGTCGTCGGGCGCGGCACCGTTCTCGCCGACCAGTTCCTGCACATCCGGGCCGGCGGTGACCTGGCGCTGTTCAAGATGCTCAACCGGCGGCTGCTCGAGGCGGACGAGGCCGATCTGGCCGCCGGCGGCGACGGCGTGCTCGACCGCGACTACATCGCGGCGTACACGACCGGTTTCGAGGCGTTCGCCGAGCAGGCGCGCGAGGTCACCTGGGAGCAGGTGACCGAGGCGACCGGCCTGGCCCGGGAGGAGATCGAGGCCGTCCACGAGCAGGTGCTGGCCAGCCGGTCCGTCATCGTCTGCTGGGCGATGGGCCTGACCCAGCACCGGCACGGCGTCCCGACCATCCGCGAGGTCGTCAACTTCCTGATGCTGCGGGGCAACATCGGCAAGCCGGGCGCCGGCGTGTGCCCGGTCCGTGGCCACTCCAACGTCCAGGGCGACCGGACGATGGGCATCTGGGAGCGGATGCCGGACCGGTTCCTCGACGCGCTCGGCAAGGAGTTCGGGTTCGACCCGCCGCGGCGCCACGGCTTCGACTCCGTCGACGGGGTCCGGGCGATGCGTGACGGCCGGGCGAAGGTGTTCGTCGGCGTGGCCGGCAACTTCGTCCGCGCGATGTCGGACAGCGACGTCACGGAGGCGGCGCTGCGCTCCTGCAGCCTGACCGTGCAGGTCTCCACCAAGCTCAACCGCTCGCACACCGTGACCGGCGCAACCGCCCTCATCCTGCCGACCCTGGGCCGCAGCGACCGCGACGTGCAGGCGAGCGGGGAGCAGTTCGTCACCGTCGAGGACTCGATGAGCGTCGTGCACCCCACCCGCGGCAGGCTCGAGCCCGCCTCGCCGCACCTGCTCAGCGAGGTCGCGATCATCTCCCGGCTGGCGCAGCGCACGCTGGGGGACCGCCACGACATCCCGTGGGCCGGCTTCGAGGCCGACTACGGCCTGGTCCGCGACCGGATCTCCCGGGTCGTGCCCGGCTTCGAGGACTTCAACGAGCGGATGCAGGACCCCGCCGGCTTCGTGCTGCCCAACCCGGTCAACTCCGGCCTCTACCCGACGCCGTCGGGCAGGGCGGTCTTCACGGCCAACGACCTGACCTGGCTGCAGACGCCGCCGGGGCACCTCATCCTGCAGTCGCTGCGCTCGCACGACCAGTGGAACACCATCCCGTACGCGATGGACGACCGCTACCGCGGCATCCACCAGGCCCGCCGGATCGTGATGGTCAACCCCGACGACATCGCCGAGCTCGGGTTCGCCGACGGTGACCGCGTCGACATCGTCAGCATCTGGCACGACGGCATCGAGCGCAGGGCACCCGGCTTCACCCTCGTCGCCTACCCGGCGAGCCGGGGCTCGGCGGCGGCGTACTACCCGGAGACCAACGTGCTCGTCCCGCTCGACAGCGTCGCCGAGGTCAGCAACACCCCGACCTCCAAGGGCATCGTGGTCCGGCTCGAGCGCGCCGGCGCTGCTCGCGGACCCAGTGCGCCGGGCGGTCCCGCTGCGGCGGCAGCCTCGTCGCCGCATCACCCCGCATCGCGTTGACCTGGGCCTGGCTGAGGAACAGCGCCTCGAGGAGGTCCGCTCCGCGCACGTCCGCGTCGCGCAGGTCTGCGCCCAGGAGGTCGGTCAGGGTCAGGTCGGTGCGCAGGTCGGCTCCCACCAGCAGGGCGCCGCGCAAGGTCGCTCCGCGGAGGTCACGCCGGTGGAGGTCCCGGCCTGCGAGGTCGCGGCCGGCGAGGTCCGGGCCCGGACCGAGGGGCCGCCGGAGTCGTGAGCTCGTCTCCGCCAGCACCTCGCCGACTGTCTGCCGCAGCGCCTCGACGTCGAGGGCGAGGAGCTCGTCGGGAGTTGCTGCCACCAGGTCCGCGAAGCGGGCGAGCAGCCGCTCGGTGCCGCTGCCGGGCGCGCGTGCGTCTGCCTCCGAGAGATGGGCGACCATCTCGTGCAGCTGCCGCATCACCGAGAACACGGCTGTCATCTCGGGCAGGTTCGCCTGCTCGCGCCAGGACACCCCGGCGTACGTCACCTGGGAGACCTGCTGCCCCGCGCCGAAGCAGTCGAAGACGGTGCAGCCCGGCCAGCCGTCGTCGCGCAACGTCGCATGGATCTCGCACCGGTCGTCAGCCTGGAGGTGACGGCAGGCGACACCACCCTCCTTGTCAGCGCCGAAGCCCGACGCCGCCCTGAAGGGCAGCAGCACGCAGCACAGCCCGAAGCACCTCGAGCAGTCCGCTTGCACGACGGGGAGATGCACGCGCCCCATCATGTCGTGCGGGTGTGTGACCAAGGCATCAGAGCCTGCGATTGGGGCCGGCCGTGGAGCGGTTCTTAGGGTCTCCGGGCCGGCGTGAGCACCTCCGCCGCCCGTCCTCGGAAGATCTGCACGGAGAAGTCCCATCAGTACGTCAAGTCCATGGCGCTGCCTGCGCAGCGCCCACTTCGCCCTGTGGTCGGGCGCCAACCTCGTCTCCAACGTCGGCACCTGGATGCAGCTCGTCGCCCAGAGCCTGCTCGTCCTGGAGCTGACCGGCTCGCCGGCCCTGACCGGGCTCACCCTCTCGCTCCAGGCCGCCCCCGGCCTGCTCCTCGGCCTGGTCGGCGGCGCCGCCGTCGACGTCTGGCCGCGCCGGCTCACCGTGGGCGTAGCCCAGGCGATCCTCGGCGGCCTCGCGCTTGTCACCGCGGCGCTCGCAGCGGCCGGTCTCCTCAGCGTGCCGGTCATCATGGCGATCGCGGTGGTCAGCGGCACGATCGCCGTCGTCGACGGTCCGGCGGCCGCGCTGCTCGGCAGCGAGCTCGTCACCGAGCGCGACGTCCCCAGCGCGATCGCCCTCGGCTCGCTGGCCACCAGCGCCGGCCGGGTCCTCGGCACCGCCGCGGCGGCAGCGGCCATCGCGCTGGGCGGCGTGCCCGCGGCGTACGCCGTGAACGGGCTGTCGTTCCTCGTCGTGGCCGCCGTCGTGCCGTTCCTGCGGCCGGTGCGCGCGGTCGCGCAGCGCCCCGCCGGCCGGTCCCCGCTGGCCGGGGTGCGGTCGGGCTTCGGCTACCTGCTCGGCTCGCGCGCGCTGCTCGGACTGCTCGTCGTCGGCGCCGTCACGAGCACGCTGGGCCGCAACTACTCGCTCGGCTTCGCCACCCTCGTCACCGGACCCCTGCACGGGGGTGCCGGCGCCTACGGCACCGTCTCTGCCGTGCTGGCGATCGGTGCGGTCGCCGGGGCCGTGGTGGCTGCCCGGCTCACCTCCGCCCGCTACGCCAGGGTCGCGCGGCTGGCGCTGGTCGGCGCCCTGCTCCAGGTCGCGGCCGCCTTCGCCGTCGGCATGCCCATGCTGCTCCTGATCGCGCTGCCCCTCGCGATCGCCGAGTCGGTGCAGGACACACTCACCAGCACGATCATGGTCACCAGGCCGCCCGAGCACCTGCGGGGCATGGTGCTGGGCGCCTGGCAGTCCGCCGCCTCCGGCTGGGCGCTCGTCGGGCCGCCGACCCTCGGCTGGCTGCTGGAGTCCTTCGGCGCCCGGACCGGCCTCGCGCTCGGCGGCCTGGTCATCGCGGCGGTGATCGTGGCGGTGCGGGTGCTGCACATCAGCTTCCCGGCGATCCGGCGGCCAGGGCCGCGAGCTCCCGCCGTCGCCGTGTGACGAGGCGGTCAGGACACGCCCGGCGGCCGGCCCCACCCGTCGTCGTACTCCTCACCCTCGGCGAGGCGGGCCTCCCGCGCACGCCGCCGCGCATGCCACCAGGTGGCGGCCAGCGAGGCGATCATCAGGGCGACGCCGAGGTAGAAGCCGCGCGGGTCCCGGGTGAGGACGGCGAGGCCCATCAGGGCGAGGCCGAGCCACACTCCGAGGGGCAGGCGGCTGTCCGACATGTAGGGGAGTCTGCCAGCCCTCAGGAGCCCGCCTCGACGAGCGATGACCGAGCAGTCCCAGCGGTCCGCGAAGATCCTCTCGGGTGCGTGGCCTCCGATCGAAGGATCTCCAGCCCTTGTCGTCCCACACCACAAGGCACTAGGAAGAGACGGGTCACCTCCGTCCTCATTCGGGAGAACACATGTCTCGGGAACCAATCCGGCTGATCCTGGCCTGCCTCACCGCGATCTTGCTCATCACGCCGGCTGCCTCCGCACACGACGACCACGGCGGGACCTGGGAGCCCAGCCCGGTGAGCCGCACGGCGAACCTCAAGGTCCTCGCCACCTCGGAGAAGGTCTTCGCCGATCCGACCTACCGCAACTCCGACCTCGCCTTCTGGGGCGGTGTCGCCTACGCCGGCAACTACGACGGCTTCCGCAGCATCGACATCAGCGATCCGGAGAAGCCGACGGTCCTCAGTGACTTCGTCTGCCCCGGCTCGCAGCAGGACGTGTCGGTGTGGAAGGGCCTGCTGTTCAGCTCCATCGACGCTCCCGTCACCGGTCCGGAGTGTGGCTCGCCGAGATCCCCGTCCGGCACCCCCGGCTTCGAGGGGATCCGCATCTTCGACGTCAGCAACCCCTCTGCGCCGTCGTACGTCGGCGCCGTGGCCACCGACTGCGGCTCCCACACCCACACGCTGGTGCCGGACCCGGCCGACCCGAGCCACGTCTATCTCTACGTCGCGTCGTACCCGTCCGGTGTCCTCGCCGAGTCGGCCTACGGCAACTCGTGCTCGCGGCTGGCGCCCGACGGGACGCAGGGGCACAGCAAGATCTCGGTGATCGAGGTGCCCCTCGCGGACCCCGCGTCGGCAGCGGTCGTGAGCGAGCCGACGTTCGAGCTCGACGACTTCCGCAGCACGGCCGGCTTCAGGGGCTGTCACGACATCAGCGTGTTCTCGGAGATCCAGCGGGCGGCCGCCGCCTGCATGTCCGAGGGCCAGATCTGGGACCTCTCGGACCTGGAGCGCCCGCAGACCATCGCGCGCGTCCACAACCCAGCAGTGGAGTTCTTCCACAGCGCGACGTTCACCTGGGACGGCAGCACCCTCCTCTTCGGCGACGAGGCGGGAGGCGGTACGTCGCCACGCTGCCGCGCGAGCGATCCGACGACGCTCGGGGCGATCTGGATCTACGACATGGCGTCGCTGGACCTGGGCACCGGGGTGGAGCCCTCCCTGAGCCATTTCAAGATCCCGCGCGTCCAGGGTGACGTCGCGCGCTGCACGATGCACAACTTCAACGTCCTCCCGGTCGAGGGCCGGTACGTCGCCGTGTCCGCGGCCTACTCCGGCGGCACCACGGTCTTCGACTTCACCGACCGGTCCAGGCCGGTGGAGATCGCGCACAACGACCCGCACGGCGCCAACACGTGGTCGTCGTACTGGTACAACGGCCAGATCTACACCAACGACACAGGCCGCGGCTTCGACGTGATGCTGCTGTCCGACCAGGCGCGGGCCGGCGCCAAGCGCCTGCCCTACCTCAACCCGCAGACGCAGGAGCAGCTGATCCCCTGACCTGCTGACGCACGGGAGCGGCCGGGAGATGCGGGACATCCGCCCTCCCGGCCGCGACGCGTCGCCTGGCCGCCGCGGGCCGCCCTCAGACGTCGAGGACGAGCGCGCGGTGGTCGGATAGCGGCAGCGCCTTGGCCTCGCCGCACCCCTCGGGGACGCCGTTCACAAGGATGTGGTCGAGCTGCTCCGTGGGCGCATGGGCCGGGAAGGTGGGGGCGGTGACGGCCGAGCGGAGCCCCGATACCCGCTCGGCCCGCTCGGGACCCATGTTGAGGTCGCCCATCAGGACCAGCGGCGGCCGGCGGTCCTCGAGGCTGCGGCGCAGCCGCCGCAGCTGCCAGCCGTTCCACCAGGACACGAAGGTCAGGTGCGTGCACACCACCGTCGTGGCGCCGAGGGGCGTCTCCACCAGCGCGGCCACGGCGACCCGTGGCTCGTCGCGCACCATGACCGGCGCGAACGAGCCGTGGAAGCGCAGGGGCACACGGCCCGGCACCGGCGCCAGACGCACCACCTCCCAGGCGTGCACCGGGTAGCGGCTCACCAGCGCCACGCCGTACGCCGCGCTGTCGGGCTGCTCGTCACCGTCGGCGGCCATCCACATGGCGCCGGGGTTGCCCGACAGGGCCGCGACGAAGCGGTGCTCCGGCGCGTCCATCACGTCCACGGCGATGGCGGTGAGGTCGGCGCCCGCCGACCTCGTCTGGTTGCGATCCACCTCCTGCAGGGCCAGCACGTCGGCGTCGAGCGACTCGATCGCCTTCGCGTAGCGGTCCACGTCGACCTGCTGGTCGACAGGGGAGCGGCCGTGCAGGATGTTGAACGTGGCCAGGCGCATGGGCCTCCGGTGCCCGATCGGTGTCAGGGCATGCATGGACGGGTACTCACTGTTATGACGCTCAACGAGTCCCAGCAGGACCTGCGGGAGGCGCTCAAGCGCGTCGCGGTGGTCCTCAAGCAGGCGGAGATCCCGTTCGCGCTGACGGGCGGGTACGCCGTGTGGGCACGCGGCGGCCCGGAGCCGGACCACGACGTCGACTTCCTCGTGGCGGAGGAGGACGCCGAGACGGCTGCGTCCGCCTGCGCGAACGAGGGGCTGCAGGTGGTGCGCCCGCCCGAGGACTGGCTGTTCAAGGTGTTCACCGACAACTCGATGGTCGACGTGCTCCACCGCCACTCGGGGGAGCCCGCCCCGAGGTCCGTCGTCGAGGACGCGGACGAGATCGAGGTGCTCTCGGTGCAGATGCCGGTGCTCTCGGCCACCGAGCTCATCGTCCAGAAGCTGCTCGCCCTCGACGAGCACTACTGCGACTTCTCGACGATGCTGCCGGTCGCCCGCACCCTGCGGGAGCAGGTCGACTGGGAGCGCGTGCGTCGCGAGACGGCCTCGAGCCACTTCGCCGCGGCCTTCCTCTTCCTCATCGAGCGGCTCGGCATCGTCGAGGGACTCAGCCTCGTCGAGCAGTGAGGCGCCGTACGCCGGAAGTTCAGACCACCGGCACGACGGCCGGAGCGCCGTCGACGTCCAGGACCTTCGCGCGGAGGCCGAAGACGTCGTCGAGCAGCTGCTCCGACAGCACCGCCGCCGGGGCACCGGCGGCCGCGATCGTCCCCTCGCGCACCACGACGAGCCGGTCGGCGTACCGCGCGGCGAGCGTCAGGTCGTGCAGCACGCACACCACCGTCCGCCCGCCGTCGTGGGCGATGGAGCGCGCCAGCGCCATCACCTCGACGGCGTGCGCGAGGTCGAGGTAGGTGGTCGGCTCGTCGAGCATCAGGTGGTCGGTCTCCTGCGCCAGCACCATGGCGAGCCAGGCCCGCTGCCGCTGGCCGCCCGAGAGCGAGTCGACCGGGTGGTCGTGGCGGTCGGCGAGGTCGACCTGGGCGATCGCGCGCTGCACCGCCTCCTCGTCGCGCCCGGACCAGCGCTGGTACCACTCGCGGTGGGGGAAGCGGCCGCGCCCGACCAGCTCGGCCACGGTCAGGCCACGCGGCGTGGTGGGCGCCTGGGGGAGTACGCCGACCAGCCGGGCCAGCTCGCGGCCCGACATCCCGGCCACGTCCGCCCCGTCCAGGGTGACGCGCCCGCTGCGGGGCCGCAGCAGCCGGGCCATGCCGCGCAGCAGGGTGGACTTGCCGCAGCCGTTCGGCCCCACGACGACCGTGAGGGTGCCGCGCTCGACGGCGAGGTCGACCGAGTGCACGACGTCGGGGCCGTCGTAGCCGAGGGTCAGGTCTGTCACCAGCACGGGTGCCTCCTAGTCACGGGCGCGCTCGCGGGACACCAGGTAGAGCAGGTAGGGCGCACCGACGAACGCGGTGAGCACGCCCACCGGCAGCTCGATCGGGCCCAGGCCCAGCCAGGACAGCGCCATCCTCGCGGCGAGGTCGGCCCACACGAGCAGGGCTGCGCCGACCAGGGCGCTGCCCAGCAGCGGGGGCCGTGTCGTCCCGGCGAGGCCGCGGGCGAGCTGTGGTGCCGCGAGCGCCACGAACGCGACGGCTCCGGCGGCCGAGACCGCTGCGCCGGCCAGGGCCGTGGCGAGCAGCAGCATGCCCACCCGCGTGCGGTCGACGGAGACGCCGTGGCCGCGGGCGGTGTCGTCGCCGAGCTCGAGGGAGTCGAGGCGGCGGACCCAGACGAGGAGCAGGGGGACGGCGAGCACCAGCGCCAAGCACGCCGCTGCGGTGCGTGGCCACGTGGCGGTGTGCAGCGAGCCGGACAGCCAGGTGAGTGCGGCACCGACCCGGGTGACGTCGCCGAGGGTGAGCAGCCAGCTGACGAGTGAGGTGCCGCCGGCGGAGATGCCGACGCCGATGACCACCATGCGCATCGGGTCGAGGGCGCGGCCGCGGAGGGCGAGCAGGTGGAGCAGGACGCCTGAGGCGATCGCGCCGACCAGTGCAGCGACGGGGAGTGCCACAGCGGACGCGAGCCCGGACACGCCGCCTGCCGAGCCGGCCAGGATGACCACGGAGACCGCGGCCACGGAGGCGCCGGCGTTGATCCCGAGGACATCGGGGCTCGCCAGCGGGTTGCGGGCCAGGGACTGCAGGATCGCGCCGCTGAGCGCCAGGCCGGCTCCCACGACCACGGCCGCCGCGACCCGGGGCAACCGGAATTCCCGGACGACGAGCGTGGCCATCGGGTCGCCCTGCCCGGCCAGCACCCTGGCCACGTCGGCGAGCGGCAGCCGCAGCTCGCCGACGCTGGCGGAGACGAGCACCCCGAGGGCGACGAGGACGGCGGCACTGACCACGGTGGTGGCCGGCCGCACGCGGGGCGACCGCGCCCGGACGGTGGCCGGGGCCGCGAGCGCGCTCACAGCGCGATCCCCCGGCGGCGTACGACCCAGACGAGTGCGGGAGCGCCCACGAGGCCGGCGACGACGCCGGCCTGCAGCTCACCCGGGCCGCCCACGAGGCGGCCGGCGATGTCGGTGCCGAGCAGCAGGATGGCGCCGACCATCGCGCCGGCGAGGACGCCCCACGCCCAGGACGCGCCGGCCACCAGGCGGGCGAGGTGGCCGGCGAGCAGCCCGATGAAGGCGATCGGGCCGCAGGCGGCGACGGCGGCCGCGGTGAGCAGCGTGACCGAGACGAGCCCGACGAGCCGGGCCCGGCGCAGCGACAGGCCCATCGAGCTCGCGGTGTCGTCGCCCAGCGCCAGGACGTCCAGCGCGCGTGCGTTGGTCGCGGCCAACAGCAGCCCGACGGCCACCACGGGACCGATGACGGCCGGGGTGCCGGCCCCCCGCCCGGCGAGCGAGCCGACCGCCCAGAAGCGGTAGGAGTCCAGGGTCTCGGCGTCCAGCAGCACGATGGCGGAGGCGGCCGCCGAGAGGAAGGCGGTCATCGCCGCCCCCGCGACGACCAGCGTGGGTCCGCCATCACGCAGGCTGCGCCGGGCCAGGGCGTGCACGGCGAGGGAGGCGAGCAGCGCCCCGATGCCGGCGGCCACCACCGTGTCGCCGAGCGAGTCGGCGAGGCCGACGCGCAGCGCGACCACCACGGCGAAGGCGGCGCCGGCGCTCACCCCGAGCAGCCCGGGCTCGGCCAGGGCGTTGCGGGTGTGCCCCTGCATCAGGACTCCCGCGGCCCCCAGCGCGGCGCCGACGAGCAGGCCCAGGACCGTGCGGGGCAGTCGCAGGGTGCGGACCACGACGTCGCCCTCCGTGCCCGTCGGGGCGGCCAGCGCGTGCCACAGCTCGGCCGGCGAGGTGGCGTTGGCGCCCAGCGCGAGGGATGCCGCCACCACGAGCGGCAGGGCCGCCCCCAGGAGGGCGGCGGTGCGGGCGGGTCGGCTCATGTGACGTGTCTCAACTGGCGGGAGGGCGGCGCATCTGGCAGGTTGCTTAGGGAAGCCTAACCTTAGCTTGCCGCCCCGGACTGTCCGGGGCGCCCCGATGAAGGAGAACCGTTGTCCCGCAGGATCCTGCCAGCCCTGGCTGCCGGCACCGCCCTCGCCCTGTCCCTCTCCGCGTGCGGCGCGGACTCCACCGAGGCCGCCGACGAGGTGGCCAGCGACGACTTCTCGGTGACCGTCGAGCACGCGATGGGCACCACGCAGATCGACGAGCGGCCCGAGCGGATCGTGGCCCTCGACTCCAGCTATGCCGACACCACGCTTCTCCTCGAGAAGGAGCTCGTCGGCATCACCACCTACCGCAGCTACTCCGCCGACCTGCCCGACTACCTGGGCGACGCCCGGGACGAGTACGCCGACGAGGTCGTCTCCGTCGGCGACCTCGAGGCCCCCAGCCTGGAGAAGATCGCCGCCCTGGAGCCCGACCTGATCGTGAGCGCGAAGGTCCGCCACGAGGCCCTCTACGACCAGCTCTCGGCGATCGCCCCGACGATCATGAGCGAGACCACCGGCGCCACCTTCAAGGAGAACGTCGAGCTCCTCGCCAAGGCGGTCGGCGAGGAGGAGCTCGCCGCGGAGAAGATCGCGGCCTACGAGGAGGCGGCCGCCGAGGTGGGCGCCGCCGTCAACGAGGCTGCCGACAACCCGACGATCTCCGTGACCCGCTTCCTCGACGGGCCGACGCGCCTCTACCTCAAGGACACCTACTCCGGCATCGTCCTCGACGACGCCGGCCTGGCCCGCCCTAAGGCGCAGGACACCACCGGCTTCGCGCTCGAGATCTCCGAGGAGAACATCAAGCAGGCCGACGCCGACAAGATCTTCGTGACGATCTACGAGGACGAGGAAGGCGTGGCCGCCAAGACCAAGGAGTCCTTCGAGCGCAACCCGCTGTGGAAGCCGCTCGAGCCCAAGGTCACCGAGGTGGACGACACCACCTGGATGACCGCGGTCAGCATCCAGGGCGCCTACCACATCCTCCACGACCTCGCCGAGGCCTTCGGCGTGGAGGCTCCGGCCATCCCGTGAGTCCGGCTGGCCGGCGGGACCCCGGGCCCCGCCGGTCAGATCCAGCGGCTGAACCACATCCGCTTGAGCCACTCCCCGTGCGTGATCAGCTGGTCGGTCCAGATCGGCCAGAACCAGGCGAACATCAGCAGCGCCAGCACGACGTACGACCCCGAGAGGATCACGCCGGCAGTACGCCGTGGCGAGGGGCGGTCGGTGGAGCCGACGATCGCGCCGAGGGCCAGCGTGAGGCCGAGGACCAGGAACGGCAGGCACACGACCGCGTAGAAGAAGAAGATCGGACGGTCGTCGAAGCGGATCCACGGCAGCCAGGTCGACGTGGTGCCCACGACGGCCACCCCGAAGCGCCAGTCCCGCGCGCCGACCCACCGCACGAGCGCGCAGAGCAGGGCGAGCGACCCCGCCCACCAGATGAGCGGGTTGCCGAGGAGGATCACCTGCCGCAGGCAGGTCGAGCCGGCGGGTGCGTCGCAGCCCTGGGTGCCGGGCTTGATCTCGAGCTGGGCGTCGACGCCGACGGGTCGGTTGAGCAGCAGCCAGCCGATCGGCTTGGAGGCGTAGACGTGCTCGCCGCCGTTGAGGAAGTGCTCGTGGAAGGCGAAGACGTCGTGGTGGTAGCTCCACAGCGACCGCACTGACTGGACCACCTCCCCGATCCCCTCGGCGTCCGGCTCCGTGGCCGTCGGCCACTGCTTGCCACCGCCGTGCGCGGTGTATTGCGTGTTGCTGAGCGCCTGCTCGTACTCGTGCGCGTGCACCAGCCAGCCGGTCCAGCTCGCGACGTAGACCACCAGGGCGACGAGCACGAGCTGGACGAACGAGCCCGCCCCGTCGGCGAGCGCCTTGGCCCAGGCGTGCCGCTGCCCGAAGGCGTGCCGCCCGCCCCAGGACCAGGCGAACGACAGCAGGCCGAAGGCGGCGAGCGGGAAGGCGGCCGTCCACTTGGTGCCCGCGGCGAGGCCGAACGCCACACCGCCGGCGATCAGCCACGGGCGCACGAGCACCCGGCTGCGGCCGGCCGCGAGGCGGGCGCGGAACGACTGCCGGTCCGCGACGACGCAGTGGACGCCGCAGAGGATGAAGAAGGCCACGAAGATGTCGAGCAGGCCGAGTCGGGAGAGCACCAGCTGGAGCCCGTCCAGCGAGAGCAGCAGCCCGCCGACCAGGCCGAGCACTGTCGAGCCGGTGACCCGTCGGGTGAAGCGGCACATCACCAGCACCATCAGCGAGCCGATGACGGCCGAGGCGATGCGCCAGCCGAACGGGTCCATCCCGAACGTCTTGATGCCCAGCGCGATCAGCCACTTGCCCACCTCGGGGTGGACGATCATCGAGGGACTGTCCTTCCAGAGGTCCCCGGTCTCGCCGTTGATGATGGACTTGTCGGCGTCCTCGACGTACTCCCGCACGTAGCCGTGCGCGAGCATCGACCAGGCGTCCTTGGCGTAGTAGGTCTCGTCGAAGGAGAACTGGTGCGGCGTGTCGAGCTGCCACCAGCGAAGGAAGAACGCGATGCCGGTGACCAGCAGGGCGCCCGTCCACGCGATCACCGGGTCCTCGTGCCGCCAGGGGGGACGGGCGCGCTCCGCGGCAGTCGGCACCTCGCTGCCGCTCGCCGTGCGCGAGAGCCCGACGGTCGTGGTCACGGTCGGCACTATAGGTCGCAGGCCGGCCACTACGGTGGCTCCATGACCGAGCCCGGCGTCCTCGTCCTCGCGGCCACGCCCATCGGCCAGGCGGGCGACGCGCCGCCGCGGCTCGCCGAGGAGCTCGCCGGGGCCGACGTGGTCGCCGCGGAGGACACCCGGCGGCTCAAGCGGCTGTGCAGCGACCTCGGCATCACTCTCTCGGGCCGGGTCGTCTCCTACTTCGAGGGCAACGAGGCTGCCCGCACCCCCACGCTCGTCGAGGCGCTCGAGGCAGGGGAGCGGGTGGTGCTCTGCACCGACGCCGGCATGCCGAGCGTCTCCGACCCCGGCTACCGCCTGGTCGCCGCGGCGGTCGAGCGCGACATCCGGGTGACCGCGGTGCCCGGGCCGAGCGCCGTACTCACCGCCCTGGCCGTCAGCGGGCTGCCGGTGGACCGCTTCTGCTTCGAGGGCTTCCTGCCGCGGAAGGCGGGGGAGCGGGCGCGCCGGCTGGCCGGCCTCGCCGCGGAGGAGCGCACGATGGTTTTCTTCGAGGCGCCGCACCGCACCGAGGCGGCGCTGGCCGCGATGGCCGAGGCGTTCGGCGGCGACCGCGCCGCCGCGGTGTGCCGCGAGCTGACCAAGACGCACGAGGAGGTACGCCGCGGCGCGCTCGCCGAGCTCGTCGACTGGGCGGGCGAGGGGGTCAGGGGCGAGGTCACCCTCGTCGTGTCCGGCGCCACGGGTGGCCCGGCCGAGGCCACCGACCCCGACAGCCTCCGGGCCGCCGTGGCAGCGGAGGAGGAGGCGGGGCTGTCCCGCAAGGACGCGATCGTCGCGGTCGCCCGGCGCACGGGCATCCCGAAGCGGGAGGTCTACCAGGAGGTGCACCGCGCGTGACCGAGCTCGGGATCCTCGCCCGGATAGCCTCGAGGACGTGACCCAGCTGCCCCCGACGAGCCAGCCGACCCGGAGCCGTGCCGCCACCGAGGAGAAGTCCGGCGCCCGCCGCGACCGTGAGCGGCCGCCCGTCCCCGAGCCGCTGCCCCACCCGGTCGTCGACACCCACTGCCACCTCGACATCGCCGACGGCGAGTGGCTGGAGACCGAGGAGGCCCTCGCCCGCGCGCGCGAGGCAGGGGTCGCCCGCATCGTCCAGATCGGCTGCGACCTCCCGGGGGCCAGGTGGGCGGCCGAGGCCGCCGCGCGGCACGACGCCCTCATCGCCGGAGTCGCGCTGCACCCCAACGAGGCCCCTCGCCTCGCTGCCACCGGAGAGCTGGAGGCCGCGCTCGGTGAGATCGAGCAGCTCGCCCAGGCGCACGAGAAGGTCCGGGCGGTGGGGGAGACCGGGCTCGACTCCTTCCGCACAGGCGAGGACGGCCGCGCGGCGCAGGAGGAGAGCTTCCGCCGGCACATCGACCTGGCCAAGCGGCTGGACAAGACCCTCGTCATCCACGACCGGGACGCCCACGACGACGTGCTGCGCGTCCTCGACTCCGAGGGCGTCCCGGAGCGCTGGGTGATGCACTGCTTCTCCGGCGACGCCGCATTCGCCCGGGCGTGCCTCGACCGCGGCGCCCACCTCAGCTTCGCCGGCACGGTCACCTTCAAGAACGCCGCGCCGCTGCGCAACGCCCTGGTCGTGGCCCCCCAGGACCGGCTCCTCGTCGAGACCGACGCGCCCTACCTCACGCCGACCCCCTACCGGGGCCGTCCCAACGCGTCGTACCTCGTGCCGCACACCGTGCGCGTCATGGCCGAGACGCGCGGCGACGACCTGGAGGAGCTCTGCGTGGCCCTCGACGCCAACTCGGACAGGGCCTTCGGCGGCGCCTGGTGACTTGGGGCTGTTGTGACAGGAGGGGCAGGAGAGGTCATCCGAAGAGGGAGACGCTGGTCACGAAACGTCCAGATCCACGGTCGCCGATTTGCGTCAGCAGGGGTCATCGTTATCGTCTTGTGACTGTTGGCCGGGATCGGGAACCCCCGGCCGGCGCCCGAGGCGGAGGGTATGAGGCCGCCTCGCGAGTCCCCCGCTCGCACCTGCCGGCCCCCGGGTCGCCCGATGTGGACGAGGGCTGCGCCGGCACCCGAGGACCGGAGAGCTCGACCATCGGAGCATCGTGCGCGCACGTATCGCCCACCTCAGCAAGTCCAGGACCCTGCTCGCCACCCTCGTGGCCGTCATCGCCGTCGCGGTGTTGGGCACCACGGTCGGCTACGCCAGCCTCAGCAAGTCGGTGACCTTGTCGCTCGACGGCCGCACGCAGACGGTCAGCGCCATGGGCGCGACCGTCAGCGAGGTGCTGGCCGCCCAGGGCATCCAGGTCACCGAGCACGACCTGGTGGCCCCGAGCCTCGACGAGACGGTCGCCGATGGCGACCGCATCACCGTCCGCTTCGGCCGCCCGCTCGAGCTGAGCATCGACGGCGACGAGCCCCGCACCTACTGGGTCAACTCGACCGACGTAGCGAGCGCGCTCGGCGAGATCGGCCGCCGGTTCTCCGGCGCGGACCTCTCCGTGAGCCGTGGCTCCGGCATCTCCCGCGAGGGGATGGCGCTCGCCGTCGTCACCCCGAAGCAGCTGCGGGTGAAGATCGGTGGCAAGGACGCCCGCAAGGCCGAGCTCACCGCCCTCACCGTGCAGGACGCGCTCGAGGAGCTGGACGTGAAGGTCAGCAAGCGGGACAAGGTCACGCCCGCGCTCGGCAAGGAGATCACCGACGGCGACAAGATCGTCGTGACCGACATCCGCGTCGTGACCAAGGACGTCAAGGGCGAGTCGATCGACTTCGACACGATCCGTCGCGAGGACTCCTCGATGTACGAGGGCGAGGACGAGGTGGTCCGCGAGGGCCGCGACGGTGCCCGCAACGTCACCTACCAACTGCGCTACAAGAACGGCCAGCTCCTGGCCAAGAAGGTCCTCGAGTCCGAGGTCACGCGTAAGCCGGTCGACGCGATCGTCCGCGTCGGCACCAAGGAGAAGCCCGAGCCCACCTCCAACTTCGCCGGCGGCAACACCGTCTGGGACGCCCTCGCGCAGTGCGAGTCGGGCGGCAACTGGGCGATCAACACCGGCAACGGCTACTACGGCGGCCTGCAGTTCTCGCTCAGCACCTGGCGCGCCTACGGCGGCACCGGCTACCCGCACCAGGCCAGCCGCGAGACCCAGATCGCTATCGCGACCAAGGTGCGCGACGCCTCGGGTGGGTACGGCGCGTGGCCGGCCTGCTCGGCCTCGCTCGGCCTGCCCCGCTGACCCGGCGCATCTGCGCACGCCACACCTGCCGAGTCGGCGCATCTGCACACGCCTGGCCTGCCGAGTCGGCGCATCTGCACACGCCTGATGAGCAGATGCGCCGACTCGAGCGGCTCCGTGTGAGCAGACGAGCCGACTCGCCGTACGCTTCGTCGCATGACTGACACCTCCGCCGGCCCGAGACTCCTCGGGCCGGCGGACGTGCGTCAGCTCGCAGCCCGCCTCGACCTCCGCCCGACCAAGCAGCGCGGGCAGAACTTCGTGATCGACGCCAACACGGTCCGCCGGATCGTCCGCGACTCCGGGATCGGCGAGACCGACGTCGTCGTGGAGGTCGGACCGGGCCTCGGCTCGCTGACCCTCGCCCTGCTCGAGGTCGCCAGGCGGGTCGTCGCGATCGAGGTCGACCCGCTGCTCGCCGGCTTGCTCCCCGAGACGATCGCGACCTACGCCCCCAACCAGGCCGACCGCTTCGAGGTCGTCCTCGCCGACGCCATGCGCATCGAGGAGGTGCCCGGCCCGCCCCCGACCGCCTTGGTCGCCAACCTGCCCTACAACGTCTCGGTCCCGGTGCTGCTGCACATGCTGGCGCTGCTGCCCTCGCTCGATCACGGCCTCGTGATGGTGCAGGCCGAGGTCGCCGACCGGCTGGCAGCGCCTCCCGGGTCGAAGACCTACGGCGTGCCGTCGGTCAAGGCCGCCTGGTATGCCGACGTACGCCGCGCCGGCGCCGTCGGCCGCAACGTCTTCTGGCCCGCGCCCAACGTCGACTCCGGCCTCGTCGCCTGGACCCGCCGCGAGCCCCCGGCCACGACCGCCACCCGCGAGCAGGTCTTCACCGTCGTCGACGCCGCCTTCGCCCAGCGCCGCAAGCAGCTGCGCTCCGCGCTGCGGCCGCTCGCCGGGTCGTCGGAGGCGGCTGAGTCGGCGCTGGTCGGTGCCGGCGTCGACCCGACGGCCCGCGGCGAGGTGATCCGCGTCGAGGACTACGCCCGCATCGCCGAGGGCATGCCGTGGTGACTGGCCCCGTCACCGTCCGGGCGCCCGCGAAGATCAACCTCCACCTCGGTGTCGGCGCTCCGCGCGAGGACGGCTTCCACCCGCTCGACACCGTCTACCAGGCTCTGAGGCTCTCCGACGACGTGACCGTGTCCGCCGCGAGCGAGCTCACGACCTCCCTCGTGGCTGCGGACCACATCGACGGCCCGAGCGTGCCACTCGGCACCGACAACATCGTCGCCCGCGCCGCCACGCTGCTCGCCGCCCGCCTCGGCAGGGAGCCGCAGGCGGCGCTCCACATCGCCAAGCAGATCCCCGTCGCCGGAGGGATGGCCGGCGGCTCGGCCGACGCCGCGGCGGCGCTGCGTGCGCTGGACCGGCTGTGGGCGGCCGACCTCCCCGAGACCGCGCTTCTCGAGCTGGCCGCCGAGCTCGGCAGCGACGTCCCCTTCGCGCTCGTGGGAGGTACGGCGAGGGGCAGGGGCCGGGGGGAGCTGGTCGAGCCCGTCGTCGACCCGGCCACCTGGTCGTGGGTGGTCGTGCCCTCGACGACAGGCCTCTCGACGCCGTCGGTCTACCGCCACTTCGACGCCCTCTTCCCGGACGCCCCTGCCGAGCCGGTGGGCGCCGAGCCGCTCCTCGCCGCGATCGCCTCGGGCGACCCGGCTCAGCTCGGGTGCGCCCTGCACAACGACCTCCAGGCGCCGGCCGTCGACCTCCGGCCCGAGCTCGGCGAGCTGATCGCCCGCGGCGAGGCCGAGGGTGCCCTGCGGGGCCTGGTGAGCGGCTCCGGGCCGACGTGCGTCTTCCTCTGCGCCGACGGCGGGGCTGCCGAGGCGACGGCTGCCGGCCTGCGCGGCGCCGGGCACGGCGTCGTACTCACCACGACGGGGCCTGCCCCGGGCGCCCACCTGATCGCTGGCTGACGCCAGCGTTTCGGCGCGGCACCCGGGCGGCTGAGAGGATCGGGGCCTCATGGTGAACCTGATCAACCTCGAGCGCGTCTCGAAGTCCTACGGCATCCGGCCGCTGCTCGCCGACGTCTCCCTCGGCGTCGCGCAGGGTGAGCGGATCGGCGTCGTCGGCCGCAACGGCGACGGCAAGACCACACTGCTGCGCGTGATGACCGGCGAGGAGGAGCCCGACTCCGGGCGGGTGTCGCGCACGCGCGGCCTGGAGATCGGCTACCTCCACCAGGGTGACGAGCTGGTCGACACCCACACCGTGCGCGAGGCGGTCCTCGGCGGCCGCTCCGACCACGAGTGGGCCGGCGTCCCGACGATGCGGCAGGTCGTCGAGGAGCTGCTCGCCGGCATCGCCCTCGACCGCGCCGTCGTCGGCCTCTCCGGTGGCGAGCGGCGCCGCTGCGCGCTGGCGGCCCTGCTGCTCGGCCACCACGACCTGATCATCCTCGATGAGCCGACCAACCACCTCGACGTCGAGGCGGTCGCCTGGCTGGCGGAGCACCTCGTCTCGCGGGCGAGCGCCCTCATCGTCGTCACCCACGACCGGTGGTTCCTCGACGAGGTCTGCCAGACGACGTGGGAGGTCCACGACGGGGCGGTGGACTCCTATGAGGGCGGGTACGCCGCGTTCGTGCTCGCCAAGGCGGAGCGCCAGCGGCAGGCGGCGTCCTCGGAGGCCCGCCGGCAGAACCTCGTGCGCAAGGAGCTCGCCTGGCTGCGCCGCGGCGCACCCGCGCGGACGTCGAAGCCGAAGTTCCGCATCGACGCCGCCAACGCGCTCATCGAGGACGTGCCGCCGCCGCGCGACCGGATGGAGCTGCAGCGGTTCGCGACCCAGCGGCTCGGCAAGGACGTCATCGACGTCGAGGACGTCGACCTGTTCCGCGGCGAGAGGCAGCTGCTCTCGCACGCGACGTGGCGACTCGGGCCGGGCGACCGTGTCGGCGTCGTGGGCGTCAACGGCGCCGGCAAGACCTCGCTGCTCTCCCTGCTGTCCGGGGATCTCGCGCCGGCCGCTGGCCGCGTCAAGCACGGCCGCACGGTCGCCCTGCAGCACCTCACGCAGGCGCTGGACGAGATCGACCCCGAGGCGCGGGTGCTGCCGACGGTCGAGTCGATCCGGCGCGTCATGAAGACCATCGACGGGCAGGAGCTCTCGGCGACGGCCCTGCTGGAGCGCTTCGGCTTCACCGGCGACCGGCTGACCGCCCGGCTGGGCGACCTCTCGGGTGGCGAGCGGCGGCGCTTCCAGCTGCTGCGGCTGCTGCTGACCGAGCCCAACGTGCTGCTGCTCGACGAGCCGACCAACGACCTCGACATCGACACGCTCAACGTGCTCGAGGACTTCCTCGACGGCTGGCCCGGCACCCTGGTGGTCGTCTCCCACGACCGCTACTTCCTCGAGCGGGTCACCGACTCGGTCTGGGCGCTGCTGGGCGACGGCCAGGTCTCGATGCTGCCGCGCGGTGTCGACGAATATCTCGAGCGCCGGGCTGCGTCCGCAGCGTCATCCGCTCCGGCCGCTCCGGCGGCCGGGCCGCCTGACGTCCCGGCCCCCAGCACCGGCGTACCAACCAGGGCGAAGCCCGGCAGCGCCGCGGAGCGGGCGGCCCGCAAGGCGCTCGCGCGCGTGGAGAAGCAGCTCGAGCGTATCGCCGAGCAGGAGGCGGCCCTCAACGCCGAGGTGGCGGCCAACCTCACCGACTATGCCCTGCTCGCCGACGTCGGCGCGCGCCTCAAGGCGCTGGCCGAGGAGAGGGAGCAGCTCGAGCTGGAGTGGCTCGAGGCCTCAGAGGTCCTCGACTGAGCTGAACGGCGCCAGCAGCGTGCGCAGCAGCCCGGCCAGCCGGTCGCGGTCGCGCGCGGGCAGGTCGGCGATCAGCGCGGCCTCGGCCTCGACGAGCGCGGTGAACGCGCCGTCGACCGCGGCCCGGCCTTCCGGCGTGAGCCGCACCAGCACGCCGCGGCGGTCGCGCGGGTCGGGGAGCCGCTCGACGAAGCCGCGCGCCGCCAGCCGGTCGACCCGGTTGGTCATCGTGCCGCTGGTCACCAGCGTCTCGCGAAGCAGGCGGCCGGGGGAGAGCTCGTAGGGCTTCCCGGCCCGACGCAGCGCCGCCAGCACGTCGAACTCCCAGGACTCGATGCCGTGCGCGGTGAAGGCAGCTCGCCGCGCAAGGTCGAGGTGCCGGGCCAGCCGGCTGATCCGGCTGAAGACCTCCACCGGCGCCAGGTCGAGGTCGGTGCGCTCGCGCGCCCAGGCCTCGACCAGGTCGTCCACCTCGTCCCGCATCCCCCCAGTCTGCCAGATCCGTCGAGAATCTTGACATCGAGACAGTGTCGGCTACATGCTGGATCTCTCGACATCAAGACACTTTGGATAGTCCGTGACGAGCGGACCCCGAACGGGCACCGTGGAGGGTCCGATCGTCACGGACTATCCCGACGGAGGGAGTGGGTCGATGAGCCGGCACACGTGGGACCCCGAGAGATACCTGACGTACGCCGACGAGCGGGGGAGGCCTTTCGTCGAGCTGCTCGCCCGGGTGGCCCCGGACCCGGACGGGGCCGACGAGCCGCGCACGGTCGTGGACCTCGGCTGCGGGCCGGGCAACCTGACCGCCCTCCTCGCCCGGCGCTGGCCCCGCGCCGCGGTCACCGGTCTCGACAGCAGCCCCGAGATGATCGCGCGGGCCCGCACCGACGTCCCGGGCGTCGCCTTCGAGGTGGCCGACCTGCGCGAGTGGGCGGCCCCCGACGCGCTCGCCCTCCGCGCCCCGGTCGACGTGCTCGTCTCCAACGCCACCCTCCAGTGGGTGCCCGGCCACCTCGAGCTGCTGCCCGGCCTGCTGGACCGGGTGGCGGCGGGCGGCTGGCTCGCCTTCCAGGTGCCCGGCAACTTCGAGGAGCCGAGCCACAGCAACCGGCGCGACCTCGCCGCGGAGGCGCCGTACAGCACACACACCCGGGACGTCGCCGTGCCCGAGGCGCACGACTCCGCGACCTACCTCCGCGTCCTCCAGGCCGAGGGCTGCGACGTCGACGCCTGGGAGACGACCTACCTCCACGTCCTCACTGGCGAGGACCCCGTCTTCACGTGGGTCTCCGGCACCGGCGCGCGCCCGACGCTCCAGGCGCTGCCGGACGAGCTGCGCGGCGACTTCGAGGCCGAGCTCAAGCGCCGGCTCCGCGACGCCTACCCGCCCGACGCGCAGGGCCGGGTCGTGCTGCCGTTCCGTCGCGTCTTCGTCGTGGCCCGGAAGGCATCGGGGAGGAAGGCATGAGGCTCCACCACGTCCAGGTCGCCTGCCCGCCGGGAGGCGAGGCCGAGGCGCGTCGCTTCTGCGCCGGGGCGCTGGGGATGACGGAGGTCGAGAAGTCCACGGCCCTCGAGGCCCGCGGTGGCTGCTGGTTCCGCGCGTACGACGCCTCCGGCGAGGTCGCTGCCGAGCTGCACGTCGGCGTCGAGGAGCCGTTCCGGCCGGCCGCGAAGGCGCACCCGGCGTTCGTGGTGGACGACGTGGCCGAGGTCGCGGCGCGGCTGCGCGCCGGCGGCTACGCAGTCGACGAGAGCCAGCGGACGACCTTCCCGGGCTACCTGCGGCTGCACACCTTCGACGGGCACGGCAACCGGGTCGAGGTGCTCCAGCCGGCCTGAGCTGGCGAGGTGGTTTCGAGGCTCGTCGCTGGCGCTCCTCGCACCTCAACCACCGACTCGGGCGCTTCACCGATGAGGGGAACGGCCCCCCGGTCGCTTCACCGCTAGACGGACACCGGTTCGGGTACCGCGCTGCCATCGGCACTCACCACGGGGAGGAACCATGCGCGGCTCTGTTCTCACGGCGGGACTCCTGCTGCTCGGCCTGACGGCCGCCTGTGCGCAGGGCACGGGCGACGAGGAGACGCCCGACGCCAGCTTCGACTCCGAGGCGCAGCTCACCGGCACGCTCGACGCGATGGGCTTCGGTGAGACCGACGAGGTCGCCACCGCCCGCCTGGAGGAGGCGAAGAAGGCCCTCGGCGACGTCGAGGTCAAGCTCATCGAGGGGGAGCTCGACGTCCAGCAGTTCCTCTCGTCCGTCGCGGCCGGCGACCCGCCGGCGATCCTCTACGCCGAGCGAGACCAGGTCGGCACCTTCGCCTCGCGCGGCGCGATCGTGCCGCTGGACGAGTGCATCGACGGCGAGGGCATCGACACCGACGTCTTCGACGACGCCGCGCTCGAGCAGGTGACGTTCGAGGACGAGGTCTACGGCATCCCGGAGTTCAGCGTCGTCCAGCTCACCATGGCCAACCGGGACCTGCTAGACCAGGCCGGCCTTGCCATCGAGGACGTCAACGGGTCCAGCTGGGAGTCGATCACCGAGGCCAATGAGGAGCTGGCCCGGCAGGATGGCAAGAAGGTGTCGGTCATCGGCTACGACTCCAAGCTGCCGGAGTTCCTCCCACTCTGGGCCAAGGCCAACGGCGCCGACCTGATCTCCGAGGACGGCCGCACCGCCCAGCTCGACGACCCCGCCGTCGTGGAGGCGCTGGAGTGGGCGGTCGACATCTACGACGCGCAGGGTGGCTTCGGCTCGGTCAAGGCGTTCCGCGACCAGGCCGACTTCTTCGGCGACGGCAACCAGTTCGCCACCGGCACGCTGGGCGCGATGCCGATGGAGCAGTGGTACGTCAACGTGCTCAACGAGGTCAGCCCCGACGCGCCGCTCGCCTTCGACACCGTCCGCGACCGCAGCGGCGAGACGATCGCCTGGACCAGCGGCTCGGCCTGGGCGATCCCCAAGGGCAGCCCCAACCCCGAGGCTGCGTGCCGCTTCGCGAAGGTGATGACCCAGACCTCCAGCTGGGAGGCCGCGGCCGACGCCCGGCTGGCCGAGCGCAAGGGCGGCGAGAGCATCTTCACCGGCATCCTGACCGGCAACGACGAGGCAGACGAGGCGGTGCGCGCGAAGGTCGAGCCCTCGGGTGACGAGGTCTGGGACAGCGCCGTCGAGGCGATGTACGAGGCGAGTGAGAACACCTTCGCCCTGCCCGCCAACCCGGCAGGCGCCGAGTTCGAGGCGGCCTGGCAGGACGCGGTCAACCGGGTGCTCAACGGCCAGGAGGAGCCGGAGCAGGCGCTGCAGAAGGCGCAGGAGGAGGCGCAGAAGGTGCTCGACGAGGCCTGGGCCCGCTGGGATGAGTGAGGCACGGGGATGAGTGAGGCGCGGGGATGAGTGAGGCGCGGGGACGCCTGCGCAACGGCGACACCCGGGCGGCGTTCCTGTTCCTCTCGCCGTGGCTGGTCGGGTTCCTCCTCTGGACCGCCTACCCCGTCGTCTACACGGCCTACCTCTCGCTGACCGACTACGACGTCATCAACGACCCCACCTTCGTGGGGACGGAGAACTACCGCGAGATGCTCACCGACGACAAGGTCACGCTCGCGCTCGGCAACACGGCGATCTACGCCGTCCTGTCGGTCCCGTTCCAGCTGGGCGTCTCGCTCGCCCTCGCCCTGCTGTTGCAGCGGGCGGGACGCGCCCGGGGGTTGTTCCGCACGGCGTTCTTCCTGCCCAAGATGACGCCGCCGGTCGCCATCGGCGTGCTGGTGCTGCTGCTCCTCAACGGTCAGAGCGGCCTGCTCAACGAGTCCCTGTCCTGGGTGGGCATCGACGGCCCGAACTGGACCACCGACCCGCCGTGGGTCAAGCCCGGCCTCGCGCTGATGAGCCTGTGGACCATCGGCGCGGAGATCATCATCCTGCTCGCCGCGCTGGAGAACGTGCCGCGCGAGCTGTGGGAGGCCGCCCGCGTCGACGGCGCCTCCTGGTGGGGCCGCTTCCGCCACGTGACGCTGCCGATGATCAGCGGCCCGCTCTACTTCCTGGCGCTCGTCGACACCATCGCGGCGTTCCAGAGCTTCACCGAGGCCTACACCGCCTACTTCGGCGCCGGCAACTCGACGTACGGCAACGACGCCGCTCTCTTCTACGTCATCTACGTCTTCCAGCAGGCCTTCGAGTTCCTGCACATGGGGTACGCCGCGGCGCTGGCGATGCTGCTGTTCCTGGTGGTGCTTGTGGTGACCGCCGGCCAGTCGGCGCTCACCCGGCGATACGTCTTCTACTACGGGGACCAGCGATGAGCGCCGTACGCCGCTGGCTCGTGCTGCTGGGGCTGTGCGCCTTCTCGCTGGTGTTCCTCTACCCGTTCGCCTGGCTGGTCAGCGCCTCGTTGAAGCCGCGCAGCGACGTCTTCGACAACAAGCTGATCCCCGAGGTGGTCACGTTCGACAACTACGTGGAGGTCTGGCAGGAGGCGCCGATGGCGCTCTGGCTGGCCAACACGCTGATCGTGACGGTGCTCGCCACCGTGACGGCGACGTTCTCCAGCGCCCTGGTGGCCTGGGCGTTCGCGCGCTACCGGTTCCCCGGCCGCGACATCCTGTTCGGCCTGGTGCTCGCGTCGATGATGATCCCGCAGGCCGTGACGATGATCCCGACGTACCTGATCTGGGACCAGCTCGGCTTCGTCGGCACCCTGGTTCCGCTGTGGGGAGGCAACCTCTTCGGCAGCGCGTTCTACATCTTCCTGCTGCGGCAGTTCTTCCTCACGCTCCCGCGCGAGCTCTTCGACGCGGCGCGGGTCGACGGCGCCAGCCACTGGCAGTCGTTCTGGCGGGTTGCGGTGCCGCTGACCCGGCCGGCCCTGGTGGTCACGGCCGTCTTCGAGTTCCAGGCGGCGTGGACGGACCTGATGCGGCCGCTGATCTACCTGCGGGACTCCAGCACGTTCACGATCCCGCGGGGGCTCAAGGCGATGCTCGACCAGTTCGGCTTCGGGGGTGAGTGGCACTGGGAGCTGATCGTCACGGCGAGCGTGATCAGCACCGTGCCGATGATCGTCCTCTTCCTGGTCGCTCAGCGGCAGATCGTCGAGGGGATCGCGACGACTGGCACGAAGTAGGTCGACTAGCTGCCGCTGACCAGGCGCGGCTTCGGCTCCAGGCCCGAGAGCCCGTTCCAGGCGAGGTTGACCAGGTGGGCGGAGACCTCCTCCTTCGGGGTCTCGCGGTGGTCGAGCCACCAGAGCCCGATCTGGGAGACCATGCCGACGAGCATCTGGGCATACATCGAGCCCGACGTCGGGTCGAGCCCGAGCCGCTCGAAGGGGTCGACGAGGATCCCCTCCACGCGGGAGGCGACGTCGCCGATGATCGACTGGAAGGACGCCGACCCGACGGGGTCGCGCACCAGGATCCGGAATCCGTCGGGGTTAGCCTCGATGTAGTCGAGCAGCGCGCCCGCGGCCTGCTCGAGGAGCATCCGCGACGACCCGTCCGACAGCGCGGCGCGCATCAGGCCGAGCAGCTGGGTGACCTCGCGGTCGACCACGACGGCGTAGAGGCCCTCCTTGCCGCCGAAGTGCTCGTAGACCACCGGCTTGGAGACATCGGCCCGCGTGGCGACCTCCTCGATGGCGGTGCCCTCGAAGCCCCGCTCGGCGAAGAGCCGCCGGGCGACCTCGATCAGCTGCTCCCGCCGCTCGGCGCCGGTCATCCGGGGGCGGGTGGGGACGCGTCGTGCGGGCACCCCTGCATTGTTGCATTGTCGACCCCGCTTTGACAATGAGAATCGTTCGCATCTAGCGTCCGGGACACATCCACACCAGGAGAGGCTCCATGGAAATCCACCGAATCCGTCGCACCGCTCCCCGGGCGGTCGCGACCCTGATCACCGTGCTCGCGGCCGCCGGCTGCGCCGCGCCGGCCGCCCCGGGTGCCGGCGACTCCGCCGTGCTGCGTGTCGCCGGGCCCTTCGAGACGCACAGCGTCGCCCCGGTGGAGAGCGACGGCCTCTTCACCCGGCTGGAGGTCGTCGAGACGCTCGTCAGCAGCGACCTCGAGGGTGACCTGATGCCCGGACTGGCGACCGGGTGGGACGAGTCGCGCGGCGGCCGCTCGTGGACCTTCGAGCTGCCGGCGGATGTGACCTTCCACGACGGCACGACGCTGACCGCCGACGCGGCGGCCGCCTCGCTCCGGGCCGCAGCCGAGGAGGAGGCCAGCCCGCTCGCGGCGGCCCCCATCCGCGGCATCGAGGCCGAGGGGGACGCGGTCCGGATCGACCTCGCCGCGCGGTATCCCGCGCTGCCCGCGGTGCTGACGCACTACAGCACCGTCGTCCTGGCGCCGTCGTCCTACGACGCCGACGGGGCCGTCACCGAGGTCGTCGGCACCGGCCCCTACCGCGTGGAGCGGCTGGAGCTGCCGGCGAACATCGAGGTGCGGCGCTTCGAGGACTACCGCGGCCCGGCGCCGCAGATCGAGCGCGTCGCGTTCCAGGCCGTCGGGCGGGCGGAGTCCCGCGCCCTGCTCGCGGTGGGGGACCAGGCCGACGTCGTCTTCGGGCTCGAGCCCGCGGGTCGGGAGCGGGTCGACCAGGCGCCGGGGGTGGCGATGGAGTCGAGCCTGCAGCCGCGCAGCCTCCTGCTGAAGGTCAACGCCAAGGACCCGGCCCTGGCGGACGTGCGGGTGCGCCGGGCCCTGAGCATGGCGCTCGACCGGGCGGCGATCGCCGACGCGGTGCTGCGCGAGCCCGACCTGGCCGCCACCCAGCTGTTCCCGCCGTCGCTGACCGCCTGGCACGTCCCGACCCTCGACCCGCTGGAGCAGGACGTCGAGCAGGCCCGCGAGCTGCTGGCCGAGGCGGGCTGGACCGCCGGCCCCGACGGCATCCTGGAGAAGGATGGCGAGCCCCTCCGCCTCACGCTCACGACATACCCCGACCGCCCCGAGCTGCCCGCCCTGGCCACCGCCATCCAGGCCGACCTGCGGGAGGTGGGTGTCGACCTGGCGGTCGACGTCACCAACTCCAGCGAGATCCCCGCGCGCCACGCCGACGGCACGCTCGACCTGGGTCTCCTGGCCCGCCACCTGGCGCTCGTCACCGACCCGTTGGTGACGGTGGCCGAGATGTTCCCACCCGAGGGCTCCGACTGGGGCGCGATGAACTGGAGCGACCCGGCGTTGCTCGACGCCATCGAGACCCTGCAGTCCGACGCCGACGACACCACGGCCGCCCGCGCCCGCACCACCATCGCCGAGACGGCCCAGGCCGAGCTGCCGCTCATCCCCGTGGCCTGGTACCGGATGAACGCCGCGGTCAACGAGCGCGTCGCCGGCTTCGTGATGGACCCCCTCGAGCGCACCTGGCACCTCTCGGAGATGGAGTGGGCCTCGTGAGCGCGGTCAGCGGCAACCGGCTGCCCGGAGTCCTGGTGCGCCGCGCGGCCCAGGGGGTCGGAGTGGCGCTCGTCGTCTCGGCGCTCTGCTTCGTGGTCGTGCGCGCGCTGCCCGGCGACGCGGCATACCGCATCGCCGCCGGACGCTACGGCTACGACCTGGTCGACGCCGCCGCCGCCGACGCGGTCCGCGCGGAGCTCGGCCTCGACCGCCCGGCGTGGCAGCAGTACGCCGAGTGGGTGCTGGCCCTGTTCCGCCTCGACCTTGGCGAGTCGCTGGTGACGTCCCGACCCGTGGTCGACGAGCTCGGCCTCTACCTCGTCGGCACGCTGCAGCTGAGCGTCCTCGCGCTCGCGCTGGCCGCCCTGATCGGCGGCGGGCTCGGCGTGGTGGCCGCCCGGCGCCCGGACGGCGCCGTCGACCGGCTGGTCACCGGGTGGATCGCGGCCGTGCGCGCGCTCCCGCCGTTCCTCCTCGGACTCCTGCTCGTCCTGCTGCTCTCCATCCAGCTCGGCTGGCTGCCTGCAGTCGGCCACGAGGGCGCCGCAAGCATCGTGCTGCCGGCGCTCACCCTGGGCATCGGGCTCTCGGGCCTGTTCGCCCGGGTCACCCGCGACGCCGTGGTCGAAGTGCGACGCTCCGACTACGTCCGGTTCGCCGCGACCAAGGGGCTCTCGGGCCGGGTGGTGCTCCTGCGCCACGTGCTCCGCAACACCGGCGTGGTGCTCGTCCCCTACCTCGGCGTCCAGGCGGTGACCCTGGTCGAGGGCGTCGTGGTCGTCGAGAGCCTCTTCGCCTGGCCGGGCCTGGGACACGCGCTCGTGCACGCCGTCTTCTGGCGCGACGTACCCGTCCTGCAGGCGAGCGCCCTGGTGCTCGCCCTGCTGGTGGTGGCGCTCAACACCCTCGTCGACGTCACGGTGCTCTGGCTCGACCCGCGGCCGCGCGGACGGAGGGCGGTCGCATGAGCACCGCCGTGATGTCCGAGCTCTCCGGGGCGACCGTCGAGCCGGCGCGCAGCTGGACCCCCTCCCGCGTCGTGGCCGGCGCCGGCCTGGCTGTGCTCGTCGCCTTCGCCGTGGTGGGCCCGCTGGTGCTCGCCGACCCGCATGCCCAGGACCTGGCCCGCTTCCTCGAGCCGCCGAGCCTGGCCGAGCCGCTGGGCCGTGACGACTACGGGCGCAGCGTCGTCTCCCGGCTCGCGCACGCCACCCGGCTCTCCCTGGTGCTCGGAGCGGTGTGCGTGCTGACCGCTCTCGTGCTCGGGACCGCCACCGGCATCCTGGCGGGGTGGGTCGGCGGCTGGGTCGACGCCGTGCTCCGCGGGCTCTCCGAGGCCTTCGTGGCGATCCCCGCCCTGCTGGTCGTGCTGCTCGTCTCCGCGATGGCGCCCGAAGGCAGCCTGCTGACCCTCTACGTGGGCCTGGCCCTGGTGCAGTGGGTGGAGTACTTCCGGGTGGTCCGCGCCCGCGCGGCTCTCGTCCTCGGCACACCCGCGGTGGAGGCCGCCGGGCTGCTCCGGCTCGGTCGCTGGCACGTGCTGCGCCGGCACCTGTGGCCGGAGCTGCGGCCGGTCCTGCTGACGCTGGCGTCGCTGGGGATGGTGACCTCGATCCTGGCGATGTCGACGCTCGGCTTCGTGAAGGTCGGGCTGCAGCCCCCGCGCGCAGAGCTCGGCCTGATGACGACCGAGGCCTTCCCCTTCTACGACGCGGCTCCCTGGCTGGCGCTGGCCCCCGTGTCGGTCCTGTTCCTGCTGACGGCCTGCCTGCTCGGGCTCCGACCCAAGGAGGTCGCACGATGACCACCCTCGACATCCACCACGTGCGTGTCACCCACCGGGGCACGCCCCTGGTGGAGGTGTCCGACCTGAGCCTCGAGGCCGGGCGCGCCTTCACCATCGTCGGGGAGAGCGGGTCGGGCAAGTCCCTCCTCGCCCACGCCGTGATGGGGACGCTCGCAGCCGGGCTCGCGGTCGAGGGCGCGATGTCGCTGGACGGCCGGCGGATCGACCTGGCGGACCCGGGCAACCGGCGTGCCCTCTGGGGCCGGGAGCTGGCCCTGCTGCCGCAGGAGCCCGCCTCGGCACTGGATCCCACCATGCGGGTCGGGGCGCAGGTGGCCGAGGGGATGCTGGAGCAGACCCCCCGCCGCGAGCGCCTCGCCCTCGCGGAGGCCGCGCTTGCCGGTGTCGGCCTGGCCGGACGTGGGCGGGACTACCCCCACACGCTCTCCGGCGGCATGGCCCAGCGCGTGACGTACGCCGCGGCAACGATCGGCGGGGCGCGCGTGCTGCTCCTCGACGAGCCCTCCAAGGGGCTCGACCGTCGGGCCGTGGACCAGCTTGGGGACCTGCTCGACAGGCATCTCGCGGACGGCGGGCTGCTGCTGACGATCACACACGACCTGCGCCTGGCCAGTCGGCTCGGCGGCACAGTCGCGGTGATGCGCGAGGCCGCGATCATCGAGTCGGGCCCGGTCGACCGGGTGCTCGGGGATCCGCAGGCCGACTACACGCGCCGCCTGGTCGGGGCGGACCCGGCCCGATGGGACCGCCCCTGGCAGCGTGCCGGGGTGGTGCCCGAA
Organism: Nocardioides gansuensis; assembly: GCF_003076135.1. Classification (GTDB taxonomy): domain Bacteria; phylum Actinomycetota; class Actinomycetes; order Propionibacteriales; family Nocardioidaceae; genus Nocardioides; species Nocardioides gansuensis. The sequence goes on from NZ_QDGZ01000011.1 coordinate 62,990, forward strand.
CGGTCGGCGCCCCCGCTCGTGGTGGCCACGGACGTGGGCAAGTCCTACGGCGACGCGGTCGTCCTCGACGCGGTGTCCCTCGAGGTCGGGGCGGGGGAGCGGGTGGCGCTCGTGGGGCCGAGCGGCTCCGGCAAGACCACCCTGGGCAACGCACTGCTGCGGCTCGTCCCGGTGGACCGGGGCACGGTCACGCATGCCGCGGAGCTCTCCGGGGGCCGCGTGCAGAAGCTCTACCAGGACCCCGCCCTGTCGTTCCCCGCCCACGTGCCGCTCGGTGCGGGCATCGGCGACGTCGCCCGCCGCCACGGGGTCGACCCCGGACGCGTGGACGAGCTGCTGGTGGCGATGGGGCTGGCCCCCGAGCTGATGCAGCGGCGCCCCGGGCAGGTGTCCGGTGGCGAGCTGCAGCGGATCGCGGTCGTCCGGGCGATGCTGCCGGCCCCGGCGCTGGTCTTCGCGGACGAGGCGACCTCCCGGCTGGACCTGCTCACGCAGGAGCTGACCGTCGACTGCCTGATGACCGAGCTGGCCGCCCGGGACTGCGCGCTCCTGATGATCACGCACGACGAGGCGCTCGCCGAGGCCGTGGCGGACCGACGGATCGCACTCGGAAAGGCGGGCAGCCGGGAGAAGACGGCCGTGCCCTCCTGAGGGTCAGGCGGCCAGGCGCGCCTCGATGCGCTCCTTGACCGGCCAGCGCACGTCACTGACCCAGCCGGCCTTCTCCAGCAGCCAGATGATGCGCGCGGAGGCGTCGAGCTGGCCGGGGAGGACGCCGTGGCGGGCGCACGTGGGGTCGGCGTGGTGGAGGTTGTGCCACGACTCGCCCATCGAGGGGATGGCCAGCCACCAGACGTTGGCGGACTTGTCGCGTGAGAGGAACGGCCGCTCGCCGATGGTGTGGCAGATCGAGTTGATCGACCAGGTCACGTGGTGCAGCAGCCCGACCCGCACGAGTGAGCCCCAGAAGAACGCGGTGGCGGCGCCCTGCCACGACCACGTCACCAGGCCGCCGATGACGGCCGGCAGGGCGAGCGAGAGGAGCACCCACAGCCAGAAGGTCTTCGAGACCCAGATGAGGTCGCGGTCCTTCATCAGGTCGGGGGCGTACTTGTGCTGCGGGGTCTGCTCCTCGTCGAAGAGCCAGCCGATGTGGGCGTGCCACATCCCCTTCCACAGCGCCGGGATGCTCTCGCCGTACTTCCAGGGGGAGTGCGGGTCGCCGTCGCGGTCGGAGAACTTGTGGTGCTTGCGGTGGTCGGCCACCCAGCGCACGAGCGGGCCCTGGACGGCCATCGAGCCGATGATCGCGAGCGCGATCTTGACCGGGCGGTTGGGCTTGAAGGACTTGTGCGTGAAGTAGCGGTGGTAGCCCACGGTGACGCCGCCGCAGGTCAGGAAGTACATGAACACCGCGATCGCGACGTCCGTCCAGCCGAGCCAGCCGCCCCAGGCCACGGGCACAGCGGCGAGCACCGCCGCGAAGGGGACGAGGATGAACAACGCGAGCGCCACCTGCTCCTTCCGGGACTGGGTGTCGCCGCCGAGCGTGGCACGGGCGGGCTCGGTCTGCCGGTGTTGGGTCGCGGTCACGCGGGTCTCCAGGGGGTGTGGTGCTGCTACCTACGCAACCGTAACCTCTGGCCCCCGCGTGACCAATAGTCCGTGCCTGCTCAGGCCAGGAGGTCGTCCATCTGCGAGACGGCCTCGGTGAGGCCCTGCTCCATGTCCATGGCGCCCATCTGCTCCATCTGGGTGCCGTCGCGGAAGTGGGCGGTGATCGTCATCCGGGTGCCGCCGTCGGTGGTGGCGAGGGTGACGACGTTGTGGGTGCAGTCGCTCCGGTCGAGCGGCTCGCCGTCGGGCCCGGCGAAGCCGTCGTCGAACTCGATGAGCCACGGCGATGTCACCGTGGTCGTGGTCCACCAGCCCTTGGCCTGCTCGCCGTCGGGGCCGGTCATGTAGTAGCGCGACTCGCCTCCCTCGGTGAGCTCGTGGGTGACGAAGGTCGCCGGCCAGCTGGGCGGACCCCACCACTGCGAGAGCTTGTGCGCGTCCTCCCACAGCTCCCACACCTTCTCGGCGGGGGCGGCGAGATCGGCGACCAGGGTCAGGGTGAGGGCGTCGGTGTCCCTCGTGGTCGAGACGACGGGCATGGTGCTGCTCCTTCAGTGAGATTGCGTCGGGTCGGCGACCAGCGACTCGGCGCGGGCGAGGCGCTGGTGCCACAGGTGCTCGTAGGCGTCGAGCAGGGCGTTGGCCTGCCGGATGGTGCCGACGTCGCCGCGCACGATCTGCTCGCGCCCGCGCCGCTCCTTGGCCACCAGCCCGGCCCGCTCGAGCACCGCCACGTGCTTCTGCACGGCGGCGAAGCTCATCGCGTAGCGCTCCGCCAGCGACGAGACCGACTGCTCCTGCTCGATCACCCGCGTGACGATGTCGCGCCGGGTCCGGTCGGCCAGTGCCTGGAAGATCCGGTCGGCCACGTCGTCAGTGAGTCCACGTACAACCATTTGGTTGTACGTTATCGAGACCGGGGTCACGCCCGCAATCCCTTACCCACGGGTAACATCGGCGCATGCCTCGCGTCCTCGACCTCTGGAACACCACCAGCAAGCTGCCCCAGGGCAAGCGCGTCTTCTCCCTCGCCTTCTCCCAGATGGCGCCCTACTTCGGGACGATCCACCCGCGGTTCGTCGACATCCGGCCCCACTACGCCGAGCTGGTGATCCCCAAGCGCCGAGGGGTGCACAACCACCTCAAGACGGTGCACGCGATCGCGCTGTGCAACGGACTCGAGGCCGCGATGGGCGCCCTGGCGGAGGCCACCATCCCGAGCGACAAGCGCTGGATCCCCAAGGGGATGGAGGTCTCCTACACCGCGAAGGCCGACTCCGACATCACCTGCACCGCCGAGACCGACCCCGAGCAGTGGACCTCCGACAATCCCGACCTTCCCGTCCGGGTCAAGGGTGTACGCCGCGACGGCACGGTCGTCATCGAGGGCGTCATCCGGCTCTGGGTGACCAGGAAGAAGTAGCCACTTCGGGGGACGCGGGCGGGCCGACGCGCGAGTACGTTCGACAGATGGCCTTCACGGTGGACGGCACCGCCTACGACCGCTTCATGGGCCGCTACTCCGAGCCGCTGGCCGACCAGTTCGTCGAGTGGGCGCGCGTCCGTCCGGGCATGAAGGCGCTCGACGTCGGCTGTGGACCGGGTGCGCTGACGGCGCGACTGGTCGACCGGCTGGGCGCCGACGCGGTCACGGCCGTCGATCCCTCGCCCAGCTTCCTGGCCAGCCTGCAGGAGCGGCTGCCCGGTGTCGATGCCCGACGCGCCGGGGCCGAGGCGGTCCCCTTCCACGACGACACCTTCGACGTGGTGACGGCCCAGCTCGTCGTCCACTTCATGAAGGACGCTCTCGCCGGGTTCGAGGAGATGACCCGCGTCGCCGTGCCGGGCGGCACCGTCTCGGCCTGCACCTGGGACCTCGCCGGGGATCGCTCCCCGATCAGCCCGCTGTGGCGGGCCGTCAGGGACCTGGACCCCTCGGTCAAGGGGGAGGAGAAGTTGCCCGGCACGGACCGGGGAGAGCTGGGCGAGCTGGCCCGGTCGGCCGGCCTCACCGACGTCGAGGAGTCGGAGCTGGCCGTGATCGTCACCCATCCCAGCTTCGAGGAGTGGTGGGAGCCCTACACCCTCGGCGTGGGACCGTCGGGCGACTACGTCGTCTCCCTCGACGAGGAGCACCGCGCCGCGCTGCGCGAGCGCTGTCGCGAGCTCCTCCCGCCCGCGCCGTTCCAGCTCGAGGCCGTCGCATGGACCGTGCGCGGCCGCGCCGTCTGAGACTCGTTGCTCGAGTAGCCGCCCGGGGATGAGGCGGCGTATCGAGACCACTGACAGACGGTCGTGTGGTCTCGATACGCCTTCGCCTGACGGCTCGGGCTACTCGACCAGCGACAGGCTCACCGGGATCAGCGGCTGTCGAAGGGAGCGCCGGTGGTCGTGCCGTGCTCGCCCACCATCGACACCTCCAGCACCTTCTTCTCGCCGACGTACTTCCTCTGGACCCAGTTGGCGAGCCAGGTGAGCAGCAGGTTGACCAGGATGTAGAGCGACGCGATCACGATGATCGTGGCGACGTGGTTCTGGAACGTGGGGAAGATCTGCCGCGCCATGCGGGTGAGACCGACGCCGGCGATGACGTAGCCGAGGGCCGTGTCCTTGAGGGCGACGACGCACTGACTGATGATCGCCGGGATCATGATCTTCACGGCCTGCGGCAGCAGGACGAGCGTCATCACCTGCGTCTTGCGCATGCCGATGGCGTACGCCGCCTCCGCCTGGCCCTTCGGCACGGCGTTGACGCCGGCCCGGAAGACCTCGGCGAGGACGGCGCCGTTGTAGAGCGTGAGCGCCAGCACGACCGACCAGTAGGTGCGCGTATTGAGGGGCTCGAAGTCGCCGAAGATCGCATAGAAGCAGAAGATCATCAGCAGGATGACCGGCACCGCGCGGAAGAACTCGACGACCAGCCAGCAGGGCCAGCGGAGCCACGCGTGGTCGGAGAGCTTGCCGACACCGAAGATGACCCCGAAGACGACTGCGCCGATGATCGCGAGGAAGGCCATCTGCAGCGTGATCAGCAGGCCGTCGACCAGGATGGCCTCGATGTAGCGCGGCGTGAAGAACGGCTCCCACTTCTCGTAGGTCATCTGGCCGCTCGCCCAGAGTCGGTAGAACGCGAAGGCGATCAGCCCGGCGATCGCGGCGATGCCGACGAACGTGTAGATCCGGTGGCGGGCCACGGTGGCCGGGCCGGGGGCGTCGAAGAGGACTGCGGCAGGCATCAGGCGATCCTCCAGCGACGCTCGAGCAGGGTGGCGAAGAGCGAGACGACCTCGACCAGGATGATGTAGCCGAGCGCGAAGGCGATGAAGATCCCCCAGCGCTGGTCGGCGTGGTTGTTGGTGAAGATCTTCATCTGGGCAGCAGCCTCGAGGACGCCGAAGGCAGCCGCGACCGAGGTGTTCTTGAGGAGCGCGATCAGGGTGCTCGCCAGTGGCGGCACGGAGGCGCGGAAGGCCTGCGGGAGCACGACCTGGCTCATCACACCGGAGAAGGGGAGGCCGATCGCGCGGGCGGCCTCGGCCTGGCCGAGCGGCACGGCGTTGACGCCGGAGCGCAGCGCCTCGGCGACGAAGCAGGCGGTGTAGAGGCTCAGCGAGACGACGGCGGCGGTGAAGAACGAGGTGAAGTCGAGGGTGCCGATGTGGATGTCGACCCACTGGAAGTTCAGCAGGTTCCAGACCTTGCCGGCGCCGAGCTGGAAGAACATGAAGATCATCACCAGTGGGGTGTTGCGCACGACGGTGATATAGACGGCCGCCGCCCTGTTGAGCACCGCGATGGGACCCACTCGCATGGAGACGAGCAGGGTGCCGAGGAGAACTGAGAACACCCCCGACACTGCGAAGAGCAGTGCCGTGTAGCCGAACGCCTTGAGCACGGCGTCGAATTGGTCGAGAACGGCCTCCACGCCAGTCCTTCCTCCAGTGGGTACGGCGAGCGGAGCCGGGATACGGTCCCGGCTCCGCTCGCCCGGTGTCAGATCAGGACTCGGGGCAGGGGTCCAGCTCCGGGAACTCCGGCGTCTCGACGCCTGACGCGCCCAGGGTGCCCTCGAACGCCTCCGCCCACTGGCCGCTCTCGTTGGACTCGGTCAGCACGTCGTTGATCCACTGGCACATTTCGGGGTAGTCCTTGCTGTAGCCGACGCCGATGCGCTCCTCGGAGAACTCCTCGCCGACGACCGAGAGCTCGCCCTCGTTCTGCGCGGCGTAGCCCATCAGGATCGTGCCGTCCGTCGACATCGCCTCGACGGTGCCGTCGAGCACCTTCTCGGCGCACTCGGAGTAGGTGTCGAAGCCGACGGGCTTCATGCCCTGCGCCTCGACGTTCTCCAGCGAGGTCGAGCCGGTCACCGAGCAGACCTCCTTGCCCTGCAGGTCGTCGACGCTCTCGACGTCGCTGTCGGACTTCACCAGCAGCTGCTGGCCAGTGACCATGTAAGGACCCGCCTGACCGACGACCGCGCGGCGCTCCTCGGTGATCGAGTACGACGCGAGCACCAGGTCGACGGTGCCGTCCTGGAGGAAGGGCTCACGGTTGTCGGAGATGGTCTCGATCCACTCCACCTGGCTGGTGTCGTTGGGGTCGAGGCCCAGGTCTGCGGCCAGGAGCTTGGCGATCTCGACGTCGAAGCCGGTCGGGATGTCGGACGCGGGGTCCTTGAAGCCCAGACCGGGCTGGTCGTACTTGACGCCGATCTTGACGCCGCCCGCCTCGGCGAGCTCCCGCATGCGGGTGCCCTCCTCGAACTGCTCGGCGGCGTTCTCCTCCACCTCGACGTCGACGGGGCCCTCCTCCTCACCGGCCTCGCCACACGCGGCGAGCGAAAGGGCCAGGGCCGTGGCGGCGAAGACCGCCTTGGTACGGATGAATCGCATCTGCATCTCCTTGTTGTGGATGTCTCAGTGCTTGAGGATCTTGCCGAGGAAGTCCTTGGCGCGGTCGGACTTCGGGTTGGTGAAGAACTCCTCGGGAGTGCCCTCCTCGACGATCGCGCCGTCGGCCATGAAGACGACGCGGTTGGCGGCAGTGCGGGCGAAGCCCATCTCGTGGGTGACGACGATCATCGTCATGCCCCGGCCGGCGAGGTCGATCATCACGTCGAGGACCTCCTTGATCATCTCCGGGTCGAGCGCGGAGGTCGGCTCGTCGAAGAGCATCACCTTCGGCTCCATCGCGAGCGCGCGGGCGATCGCGACACGCTGCTGCTGTCCGCCGGAGAGCTGGGCGGGATACTTGGCGGCCTGGTGGGCGACCCCCACGCGATCCAGCAGCTCTCTGGCCTTGGCCTCCGCCTCGGCCTTGTTCATGCCGCGCACCTTGATCGGCCCCAGGGTGACGTTCTCGAGGATCGTCTTGTGGGCGAACAGGTTGAAGCTCTGGAACACCATGCCGACTTCGGCCCGGTGCGCCGCGAGCGCCTTGCCCTCCTGGGGCAGCTCCTTGCCGTCGATGAAGATGACGCCGTCGTCGATGGTCTCGAGCCGGTTGATGGTGCGGCACAGCGTTGACTTGCCCGAGCCGGATGGGCCGATCACAACGACGACCTCGCCCTTCTGCACGTTCAGGTCGATGTCCTTGAGGGCCTGCATCTGACCGAAGTACTTCTGCACGCCCCGCATCTCGACGAGACCGCTTCCGTGGCCGGCAGCAGCCGGCTGTCCCTCCAGCACTGTCATGGCACGCAACCTACCTAGTGGAGAGTGCTCGGGGCCACGTCCGCAGGCGGAGAGGCAAAACGTGATCCAGTCGTGACGTCCCCTTGCTCGTGCGCACGGGCCCGGCGGCGCGCGCCATACGCCGGGCCGGGCGCCCTGCACGCGACGGAGCCCCCGGCGTGGGTGCGCCGGGGGCTCCGGGGTCGATCAGGTGCGCGATGCTCAGCCAGCGCCCACCGCGGCGGCAGCGTCGAGCCGTGGCCCGGTGAACGCCGTGGTGAGCGGCAGGTCGGTCCGGGCCGTGTCGACGATCCGCTGGGCGGCTGTCGCTCCCGTGATGCCCTGCTGGGCCAGGAGCGCGCCCACACCGGCGACGTGCGGCGCCGCCATCGACGTGCCGGACATGACGCCGTAGCCGTCGATGCCCGTGCAGGAGTCGGTCTCCAGGCTGAGCGGCACGGTCGCCCAGATGGCGCCGTCGCAGGTGAGGATGCCGCCGCCGGGAGCCGCGATGTCGATCTCGTAGCCCCAGTCGGTGTAGACCGCCGGGTCCTCGGTCGGGCCGTACGCCGCGACGCACAGTGCCGTGTCGTTGTAGAACTCGCTGCCCTGGCCGCACCACGGGACGCCGTCGTTGCCCGCCGAGAGCGTGACCAGGATGCCGGCGTCGGACGCCTCCTGCACGGCGGCGCTGAACTCGTCGACCGGGAGCACGGGGTTGTCCAGGATCGGGCCGGTCCCGGCGACGTAGCCGATGCTCATGGTGATGACGTCGGCTCCCTCGGCCACGGCGTACCGCATCGCGGCGGTGGTGTCGCCGGAGATCGAGCCGTCGTCATCACCGACGCGCAGCGGCATGATGTTCGCTTGCGGCGCGACACCGGTGATGCCCGAGCCGTCCGCGGCGGCCGCCACCGTGCCCGCGACGTGGGTGCCGTGGCCGTGCCCGTCGTCGACGTAGGACATGCCCTGGCACGGTGCCTTCACGCCCTTCGGGCAAACCCACGAGACCGGGTTGACGATGCGGCCGGCGAACTCGTTGTGGTCGACGTCGATGCCGGTGTCGATCACGGCAACCGTGACGCCCGCGCCGGTGGCGACCGAGTTGGCGAGCGGGGACCCGATCTCGGCCATGTCCCACTGCTTGTGGGTCAGGTCCGTGGCGTACGGAGCCGCCGTCTGCGTGGGCGCCTTCGGGCCCTTCTTCCGTTCGAGGTCCTGCAGGTCCGCCGCTGCTGCGGTGGGGGCCACCAGCAGACCGACCGCGGCCAGCGCCAGGCAGGTGGGGCGGAGAGCACGGAGGTGCATGGGTGTCTTCCTTCCGAAAAGAGGGACGTCACGCTCAACGCCGGCACCCGCCAGAGCGTTATGGGCAGCGGGGGGCGGTCGTGCGATTGGGGCGGCCCCCGCGCCGCGCCGTACCCTTGACCGGTCATGACCAGCGCCACTCGCACCTACGAAGTCGTCACCTACGGGTGCCAGATGAACGTCCACGACTCCGAGCGCCTCACCGGCCTGCTCGAGGAGGCGGGCTATGTGCGCGCGCCCGAGGACGAGCAGGCCGACGTGGTCGTCTTCAACACCTGCGCGGTGCGGGAGAACGCCGACAACAAGCTCTACGGCAACCTCGGCCACCTCGCGCCGGTGAAGGCGAAGAAGCCCGGCATGCAGATCGCCGTCGGCGGCTGCATGGCCCAGAAGGACCGCGACACGATCGTGAAGCGCGCGCCCTGGGTCGACGTCGTCTTCGGCACCCACAACATCGGCTCGCTGCCGGTGCTGCTGGAGCGTGCGCGGGTGCAGGAGGAGGCGCAGGTCGAGATCCTCGAGTCGCTCGAGGTCTTCCCGTCGACGCTGCCGACCCGTCGAGAGAGTGCGTACGCCGCGTGGGTGAGCGTGTCGGTCGGGTGCAACAACACCTGCACGTTCTGCATCGTCCCGTCGCTGCGCGGCAAGGAGAAGGACCGCCGGCCGGGCGACATCCTCGCCGAGGTGCGCGCGCTGGTCGCCGAGGGGGTCACCGAGGTGACGCTGCTGGGGCAGAACGTCAACTCCTACGGCGTCGAGTTCGGCGACCGGCAGGCGTTCTCCAAGCTGCTGCGCGCGTGCGGCGAGATCGAGGGGCTGGAGCGGGTGCGCTTCACCTCGCCCCACCCGGCGGAGTTCACCGACGACGTGATCGCCGCGATGGCCGAGACGCCCAATGTGATGCACCAGTTGCACATGCCGCTGCAGTCCGGCTCCGACCGGGTGCTGCGCGCGATGCGCCGGTCCTACCGGTCGTCGAAGTTCCTCGGCATCATCGACCGCGTGCGCGAGGCGATGCCGGACGCCGCGATCACCACCGACATCATCGTCGGCTTCCCGGGGGAGACGGAGGAGGACTTCCAGGCCACCCTCGACGTCGTACGCCGCTCCCGCTTCGCCGGCGCCTTCACGTTCCAGTACTCCCCACGCCCTGGCACGCCTGCCGCGACGATGGACGACCAGGTGCCGCCCGACGTCGTGAAGTCCCGCTACGAGCGGCTCGCCGCGCTGGCGAACGAGGTCGCCTGGGAGGAGAACAAGGCGCTCGTCGGACGCCGCGTCGAGCTGATGGTCGCCGAGGGAGAGGGTCGCAAGGACACCGCCACCCAGCGGCTCTCGGGGCGTGGGCCGGACAACCGGCTGGTGCACTTCACGCCCGACCTGTCCGGCGTCTCGACTCCGCTCGACCAGCCGGAGTCGGTGGGTCGACCGGAGTCGGTGGGTCGAGCGGAGTCGAGACCCATCCGGCCGGGCGACATGGTCACCGTCGAGATCACCTATGCCGCGCCCCACCACCTCGTCGCCGACGGCCCGGTGGTGGCCGTGCGCCGCACCCGCGCCGGCGACGCCTGGGAGGCCCGCCAAGGGGCTTCCGCGTCCACCGGCGCGTCGGTCGGGCTCGGCATGCCGTCGGTCGGCGTGCCCGCCCCGCTGTCCACCGCGCCCGCCTGCGGCTGAGTTTCCACAGTCCGCGGAAGCCGCCTGAGCGGGGGTCTCGACTCCGCTCGACCACCGGGACTCCGCTCGACCACCGGGACTCCGCTCGACCACCGGGACTCCGCTCGACTACCGCGGCTCCGCTCGACCACAGACAACCGGGTTGATCACTGCTACCCCGCGGCAGTGATCAACCCGGCTCCTGGTTTCACGCGGGCGGCTCGACGCTCCCGTCCTCTGCCTCCTGGCCGGCGTCCGGGGTCACCTCGGTGCCGGCCTCCTGGTCGTCGGCGTGGCCCTCGGGCGCCTGCTTCTTCTCGTCGGGCGCGGAGACCTCCGGTGGCAGGACGTCGTCGACACTGGGGTTGCGGCCCGGGTCGAGGTCGCGGCCGTCGGTGACCGGCTCGTCCTCGTAGACGGCGTCGATGCCGCCAGGCACCAGCTCGGGCTCGCTCACGGTGGGTTCGGGCATCGGCCCGAGATCTTCGGTCTTGCTCATGGGTCCCTCCCTTGGGGTGACCCGTCCCCGGTTCCCGCAGAGGGCCTGCGTTACACCCGCTCGCCGGCGAACCCGAACGAGAGGTAGCGCTCGCCGCTGCCGAGCGAGGCCAACGCGAGGGCCTCGTGGGGTACGACGGGGTGGGGCAGGTCGTCGAGCGGACACCACCGGAGCTCCACCGCCTTCTCCGGCTCGGTGATCGTCGGCTCGCCCGCCCACGACCGCGCCGTGAAGAAGAAGTCGACCCGCTCGTCGATGTCCTCGCCGCCCCGGGTGCGCTGCATCGTGAACTCGAACCGCAGGTCCACCCCCGTCAGGCCGAGCTCCTCGGCGGCCTCGCGCCGCGCCGCGTCGTACGCCGTCTCGCCGCGCTCGACGTGGCCGGCGGCCGCGGCCGCCCAGTGGCCAGACATGTAGGGGACGTCGCCGCGCAGCTGCAGCAACACCTCGGTGCCGCGGGCGCCCTCGCGGAGGAGGAAGACGTAGGCGGCAGGGACGACGACGAACCGGTCTGGCACGCCGCCGACCCTAGCCCGCTACGACGTCCGTCAGGGGCGCGGCTGGTACTGCTCGCCGGTGGCGGGGTTCTCCGGGTCGGTGGGGAGTCCGGGCTGGTAGGGGTCGGTGGTGGGCTCGGTCGGCTCCGTGGGTTCGGTGGCCGGGTCGACGCCCGGCTCCGTGTGTGGATCGACCGAGGGGTCGCTGGACTGGCTGGACGGCTTGACCTCGGGCTCGGTGGGCGAGGTCGGGTCGCTGGGGTCGATGGGCTCGCCCGGGAGGGGAGTGGGCTCGCCGGGCAGCGGCTCGCCGGGCTCGCCGGGGACCGGCTCGCCCGGGATGGGCGCGGTCGGGTCGGTCGGGGGGTCGGTGGTCGGGTCGACCGAGGGATCCGTGGTGTCCGCCGGCTCGGCGCCGATGCCGCCGCCGATCCGGCCGCGCAACTTGTCGACAGCTCCCTTGAGCTGGTCTCCGATGCTGCTCATGCTCATCAACTCCCGAGTGAGGGACCGGGCCGATCCCGGCCGCACACAAACAGTCAAGGCAGACGCGTCGCCGAATGCAACCGATGGCCGCCCGGGACGCGGCCCGGGTGAGAATGGGCGCGTGTCCTCGCTGCCCGTCGTCGCCGTCGTCGGTGCGACCGCGTCGGGGAAGACTGCGCTGAGCCTCGACCTGGCGCAGGCGCTGGGCGGCGAGATCGTCAACACCGACGCCATGCAGCTCTACCGCGGCATGGACATCGGCACGGCCAAGCTGCCCGAGCCGCGGCGCCGGAGGATCCGCCACCACCTGCTCGACGTCCTCGACGTGACGGAGCCGGCGACGGTGGCCGAGTTCCAGGCCATGGCCCGCGCGGCGATCGACGACATCCACGCCCGCGGCCGCGTGCCGGTCCTGGTCGGCGGCTCGGCCCTCTACACGCGAGCCGTGCTCGACCGGTTCGAGTTCCCCGGCACCGACGATTCCGTACGCCGCGAGCTCGAGGCCGAGCTGGACCGGCTCGGGCCCGGGGAGCTGCACCGGCGGCTGGCGGGCGTCGACCCCGAGGCCGCGGAGCGCATCGAGCCGGGCAACGGCCGCCGCATCGTCCGGGCACTCGAGGTGATCGCGCTGACGGGGCGGCCGTTCAGCGCGAGCCTGCCCCGCCTGGAGTACCACTACCCGCGCGCTTGCCAGATCGGCGTACGCATCGACCGCCCCACCCTGGACGACCGGATCGGACAGCGGGTGGAGGAGATGTTCGCCGACGGGTTGGTCGACGAGGTCGACCGGCTGCTGCGGCAGGGCCTCGCGCAGGGCCGCACCGCGGGGCTCGCGATCGGCTACCGCGAGGTCGCGGCCCACCTCGCCGGCGACCTCACGCTGGCGGAGGCGAAGGAACGCACCGCGCAGGCGACGCGGCGCTTCGCGCGCCGGCAGGAGAGCTGGTTCACCAAGGACCCGCGCATCCACTGGGTCGACTGGGACGACCCGCAGAGGACCGCGAAGGCGGTCGCCGTGGTCACTCGACAAACCTAGCGGCGCCCGGGCAGGGTGGGAACGTCGTCGTCCCGGGAGGTCCCATGCGTCACAGTCGTTCAGTCGTCCTTGCCGCCGCCGCCGTGGTCGGTGCCGCCACCCTGGCCCCCGTCGGCCCTGTCGCCGCCGAGGAGACGCCGCTGCAGCGAGCGCTCGAGGAGCGGGCCCGTCCCACCCCGAAGATCGCCACGGCGATCGGCACCGGCGGCGCCGTCTCCACCGTCGACCCGGAGGCCAGCGCGGCCGCCCTCAAGGTGCTCAAGAAGGGCGGCAACGCCGCCGACGCGGCCGTTGCCGCGGCTGCCACCCTCGGCGTGACCGAGCCCTACAGCGCCGGCATCGGCGGCGGCGGCTTCTTCGTGCACTACGACGCCGAGACCGGCAAGGTCCGCACCATCGACGGCCGCGAGACCGCGCCGAAGCGGATGCCCACCGACGCCTTCATCGACCCCGCGACAGGCAAGCCCTACAACTTCACGCCCGAGCTGGTCACCAGCGGCGTGAGTGTCGGAGTCCCTGGCACGCCGGCCACGTGGCACCGTGCGCTGAAGCGGTGGGGGACGCTGAGCCTCGCTGACGCCCTCAAGCCCGCGGTCAAGGTCGCCACCCGCGGCTTCGTGGTCGACGAGACCTTCCGCCAGCAGACGCTGGACAACAAGGAGCGCTTCGAGGCCTTCCGGGCCACGAAGAAGCTGTTCCTGCCGGGCGGGGACGCGCCGCAGGTGGGCTCGGTCTTCAAGATGCCCGAGCTCGCGGCCACCTACCGGAAGCTGGGCGCGCAGGGCCTCGACTACTTCTACCGCGGCAAGCTCGCCAGGCTGATGTCCGACATCGTGCGCAAGCCCCGCACCACCAAGGGCACCGACCTCCCGGTCCCGCCCGGCTACCTGCGCCCGAGCGACCTGCGCGACTACAAGGTGCGCAACCAGAAGCCGACGAAGGTGAGCTACCGCGGCTACGACGTCTACGGCATGGCGCCGGTGTCATCCGGCGGCACGACGGTCGGGGAGGCCCTCAACATCCTCGAGCGCTACGACCTCGCGAAGCTGCCCGTCGTCCAGGCGCTCCACCTCTATCTCGAGGCGAGCGCGCTGGCCTTCGCCGACCGCGGGAAGTACGTCGGCGACCCGAAGTTCGTCGACGTGCCCGTCTCAGACCTGCTCTCCGACACCTTCGCGGCCGAGCGTGCCTGCGCCATCGACCCCACCAAGGCGATGGCCAAGCCGACGGCGGCCGGTGACGCCGCGTCGTACGACGGGGTGTGCGCCGCCGCCCGCCAGTCCGGCGCCACCGACGCGGACACGGAGAACATCTCGACGACGAACCTGACCGTCGCCGACAAGCGGGGCGACGTCGTGGAGTACACGCTCACGATCGAGCAGACCGGCGGCTCGGGCATGGTCGTGCCGCGGCACGGCTTCCTGCTCAACAACGAGCTGACCGACTTCTCCACGGTCTACGTCGAGACCGACCCCAACCGGATCCAGCCCGGCAAGCGGCCGCGCAGCTCGATGTCGCCGACGATCGTGCTCAAGGACGGCAAGCCGTTCCTGGCGCTCGGCTCGCCCGGCGGCTCGACGATCATCACCACGGTGCTGCAGATGCTCGTCAACCGGATCGACCTCGGGATGACCGTCCAGCAGGCGATCGCGGCGCCGCGCGCGACCCAGCGCAACTCCGCCAACACCACCGCCGAGCCGGAGTTCATCGCCGCCTATGGGCCTGCCCTGACGGCGTTCGGCCACAAGCTGGTGCCGGCGGGCGACGCCTTCACGAGTGCGGCGGAGATCGGGGCTGCGACGGCGATCGAGTTCGGGCCCGGTGGGCTGATGACGGCCGTGTCGGAGCCGAAGCGGCGCGGAGGTGGCGCGGCCCGCGTGGTCGACCCGAAGTGAGTCCGGACTGAGCAAGAACGGTCGGGCGGACTGACCGGTCATGCGACCAGACTGGTCGCATGACGGGACGGGATCGCCTCAGGGAGCTCCTCGACGCGGTGCTCGCCGAGGACAACAACCGCCTCGCCGAGATGGCCGGCGACGCCTACTCGTCGCCGTTCCACTTCAGCCGTGAGGTGCTGCGCGGGACCGGTGAGTCGCCGGTCGCGCTGCGCCGCCGGGTGATGCTCGAGCGCGCCGGGTGGCAGCTCGCGTCCGGGACGTCGGTGACCGAGGCCGCGTTCGTCGCGGGCTACGGCTCGGTCGACGGCTTCAGCCGCGCCTTCGCCCGCGCCTACGGACACCCGCCGCGCACGCGCGCCGCCCTCGCGGACATCCGGGTCCACTGGCTCAGTGCGCCGAACGGCGTCCACTTCCATCCCCCACTGAGCCTGTGGGTGCACGACACCGAGGAAGGACATCCCATGGAGCTCTCCACGCAGCTCATCCAGCACGACGTCGACGACACCCTCGCGCTCATCGAGGCTGTCAGTCAGATCCCCGACGAGGACTTTCGGCGTGAGGTCCTCCCGGGCAACCACGTCCTCGAGTGGGACGGCGAGGACTCCTCGGCCGCCAAGGTCCTCGACCACCAGGTCTGGACCAAAGAGGTCTGGGTGGCGGCCTTCGAGGGCACCGACTTCCCCCAGCACGGTGGGGACGACCCGGCGTCCTTGCGGGCTCGCCACGAGGGCGTCACGCCCCGGTGGCTCGCGGTCGTGCGCGACATCGAGCGCCGACGCGCCTGGGGCGACCGGCTCATCGACGCCCTGTGCGATCCGCCGGAGAGCTTCCAGATCGGGAGCGTCATCGCCCATGTGGTGACGTACGGCGCGCACCGGCGCCAGCTCGTCCGCCTGATGCTCCGGGCCAGTGGACACGAGGTGGGGCCGGGTGACCCGATCACCTGGATGCGCGACCGGCTCCGCGACGAAGCAGCGGAGGAGACCCGGTGACGACGATCTACTACACCGGCTGCTCGCTCGACGGGTTCATCGCGACCCCGGACCACGACCTCACCTGGCTGACCTCCCGCGACATCGACGAGGAGGGCCCGATGAACTACGGCGCCTTCCGGGCCGGCCTCGGCGCCTGTGTCATGGGAGCCAATACCTGGCAGTGGGTCCTCGACCACGACGACGAACCCTGGGGTGACCTGCCGACCTGGGTGGTGACCCACCGGACGTCGTTCGAGCCGGTGAAGTCGGTGAGGTTCACCGATGCGCCGGTCGAGGAGGTGCACGCCCATATGCGGGAGGCCGCGGACGGCAAGGACGTCTGGGTCGTCGGCGGCGGCGAGCTGGTGGGGCAGTTCCACGACGCGGGGCTGCTCGACGAGGTCTGGGTGCAGTTCGCGCCGGTGGCCCTCGGCGCCGGCCATCCGGTGCTGCCGCGCCACGTCGAGCTGCGCCTGGAGGACGTCCAGCGCAACCGCGACTTCGCGTGCACGCGCTACACGGTCGTCCGCTGAGCCGCCCTCGGTGGTTGAGGCGCGAGCGCCGCGAGCCTCGAAACCACTGCTCTGCGAGACTGGGCGGGTGAGCTACCGCTTCCTCAAGGGCCACGGCACGGAGAACGACTTCGTGATCCTGCCCGACCCCGACGGCACCGTGCACGGCGACCTGCCGGCCGAGCGGGTGCGCGCGCTGTGCGACCGGCGTGCCGGCATCGGCGGCGACGGCGTGCTCCGCGCGGTGCGCGACGAGGACGGCCGCTGGTTCATGGACTACCGCAACTCCGACGGCTCGGTCAGCGAGATGTGCGGCAACGGCGTCCGGGTCTTCGCGCGCTACCTCCACGAGCACGAGGGAGCGGACCTCCCCATCGAGGTCGCCACCCGTGCCGGCATCAAGACCGTCACCCGCGCCGGCGACGGCCTCTTCACGGTCGACATGGGCTCGCCCGAGGTGCTTGGTGACACCAAGGTCACCGTCGACGGCGCCACGCACGAGGCCCGGCACGTCTCCATGGGCAACCCCCACGCCGTCACCTTCGTCGACGACCTGGCCGAGGCCGGGACGCTGCTCGAGGAGCCCGGCTACGACCCCGCGGTCTATCCCGCCGGCGTCAACGTCGAGTTCGTACGCCGCGTGGGAGAGCACCACGTCGAGATGCGCGTGCACGAGCGCGGCTCGGGGGAGACGAGGTCGTGCGGCACCGGTGCCTGCGCGGTGATGGTCGCGGCGGCGCTGGCGGACGACGCCCCCCGCGGCACGACGTACACCGTGGACGTCCCGGGCGGCACGCTCCGGATCGAGTGGACCGAGGGAGACCGCGTCCTGATGACCGGCCCGGCCGTGATCGTCGCCGAGGGCCGGTCCGACCTCTGACACCTCCCGGCCCTGGCTGGTCGAGCGGAGTCGAGACCCGGCCTCGGCTGGTCGAGCGGAGTCGAGACCCGGCCTCGGCTGGTCGAGCGGAGTCGAGACCCGGCCCCGGCTGGTCGAGCGGAGTCGAGACGCCGCCGTAGGCTGCCCGGCATGACCGGGGACTGGACCGAGATCACGACCGCAGACGAGCTGACCGCCCTGCTGGGCGAGCCGACCGTAGCCGCGGCCACCAAGGAGCGGTCCACGCTCACCGACGTCGACCGCGACTGGCTGGCTGCCTCGCCGTTCTGCTTCCTGGCCACGGCCGACGCCCAGGGCCGCTGCGACGCGTCACCGAAGGGCGACCCGGCGGGCCGGCTCGTGCACGTGATCGACGACCGCACGATCGCGGTGGCCGAGCGCCCGGGCAACCGGCGCGCCGACGGCTACCGCAACATCCTGGCCAACCCCCACGCCGGGCTGAACTTCCTCATCCCCGGCCGCGGCGACACGCTGCGGATCAACGGCCGCGCCCGGCTGGTCCGGGAGGCGCCGTTCTTCGACGAGATGGTCGTCAAGGGGCACCGCCCGCTGCTGGCGGTCGTCGTCGAGATCGAGACCGTCTTCTTCCACTGTGCGAAGGCGTTCCTCCGCTCGCGGCTGTGGCAGCCCGACACCTGGGCGCCGGAGGCTATCGTGCCCCGTCGCGCCGTGCTGGCACACCGGCTCGAGCGCCCCGACACGAGTGTCGAGGAGCTCGACGCCTACTACGGCCCGGCCTACTCCGCGCGGCTCTACACCGAGACCTGACCGGCCGCACGGAGGCTCACAGGGCGTGGTTGGCCACGAGGACCCGGCGTGGGTCGATGGCGTCCCGCACCCGGCACAGCCGGGCCCAGTCGTCACCGTCGTAGAAGCGGCTCGCGTCGACCCGGGACTCGGTGAACGTCGGCACCAGACCGGTTCGCGACCACCGCGACATCGCCCTCACCACTCCGAACGCCGCCGCCTTGCCCGCCACCGCGGCCTGCGGCGTCGGGGCCATCGCCACGCAGAACAGCGCGTAGTCGCCCGGCAGGTGCGAGATCGCACCACCGTCCGCGGTCGGCAGGCCGATGGCGCCGCCGAGCTGGCGGAGCTCGGCGAACATCAGCCCGGGCCGGGTGCCGGGCCCGACCTGGTCGAGGAACGCCGCGACCGCGGCCTCGTCCAGGGGTCCCAGCACGCTGTGGTCACCGACAGCCGGCACCGGGCCCGGCGGGTCCATGTGCACGGCCAACAGCTCGGCTGCCGGGATCCGGCCGAAGGTGTCCAGCTCGGGCGCCAGCGAGCGCAGCGGGGCGAGCACCTCGGCCGCCTGGTCGTCCTCCGCGAGGCAGGCGCCGTCGACGATGACCAGGTCCCGGCCGGACAGGAACGGCGGCAGCTCCGGCAGCGGCGGGAAGCTCATCACCCGCAGCGACGTCGACACCGACTCCGGCGCGGTGCGGGTCCACTCGACCCAGGCCGGCACGACCTCGGGCGCCCGCTCGCGGTCCCACAACAGCATCCCGGCGAACACGTCGGCGTACGGCAGCAGCTCCAGCTCGATCGCGACGACCACGCCGAGGTTCCCGCCGCCGCCACGCACGGCCCAGAACAGATCGGCGTTCTGAGCGGCGGTCGCGGTGACCAGGCTGCCGTCGGCGACGACGACGTCCACGGACCGGATCGCGTTGGCGGCCACGCCGTGCCGGCGACCGTAGAAGGACAGGCCGCCGCCGAGGACATAGCCGGCGACCGCGACGTCCGGCGCGCTGCCGTGCGGCGCGGTGAGCCCGTGCGGCGCCACCGCCGCGATCACGTCCTGCCACAGGGTCCCGCCGACGACGCGCGCGACCCGGGCTGCGGGGTCGACGGTGACGCCGGTGAGCCCGGACAGCCGCAGCAGGACGACGTCGTCGAGCGACCGCTCCTCCAGCGCCGCGGCGCCGTGGCCGGTGCTCTGCGGAGCGACCCGGAGGCCGGCGTCGGCGGCGGCGCGGACCACGGACGAGACCTCCGCGACGGTTCGGGGTACGGCGACGGCGGCGGGCCGTTGCTCGACCGCCAGGTTCCACGGGGTCCGCGCTGCGTCGTACCCCTCGTCGCCGGGCAGGTGGACCTCGCACAGGTCGCGGAGCCCTGCGAGCGCGGTCAGGTGGGGAGTGGTGGTCATCGGAGTGCCTTTCGTTCGGTGTGGTGGACGGGGTCGTGGTCGGTGCCGACTGCCGGGATCCAGCTGTCGGCCACCGGACCACCGGGCCAGGGCGGGTCGACCTGCCGCAGCCGGTCGACCGCGAGGAAGCCGCGCTGGAGCGCCGGATCCATGGCGTCGAAGGGTGGGACCTGTGAGGCGTGGGTGCGGATCGCCCGCCAGCGCAGGTCGAGCAGATCGGCGACGTCGACCAGGTGGGTGATCTCCTCGTCGGGCGTCCCGAGCGTGTCGACAGCGGTGAACGCCGTCATCAGCGATCGCGCGAGGCAGAACAGGTAGGTCACAGCCGGGCGGTGCGACACGTCGTCGAGCGCCGCGAGGGTGGCGTCCCGCATCGCCGCGTGGTCGCGGTGCCCGTCGCTGGCGTCGAGGGTCACGACCACGTCCGGCCGGACCTCCTCGACCAGCCGTGCCACCTGCTCCCGGAGCCGGTCCGGCTCGGCCGCGGCGAGCGAGCCGGGCTCCGGGTCGCCGTCGACGCCGGAGTCGCGGTAGCCGAGCAGCTCGACCCGCTCCACGCCGAGCAGTGCGCAGGCCGCTCGCAGCTCCCGCTCGCGCGCGGCGGGCAGGTCGGTGCGGGTGAGACCGGAGCCGGGCGCCGGCTCGCCGAGCTCGCCCCGGGTCGCGCACACCACGGTGCTGCGGAACCCGTGGGCGGTGGCGTGGGCGAGGACCGAGCCGCAGCCGAAGGCTTCGTCGTCGGGGTGGGCGACCACGACGAGCAGTCGCGGTGCCGTGGGAGTGATGTCCATGGCGAGAACGGTCACGCCCGGCACGGCCCTGCCACCATCCCGATCGGCTGGGTGGTTCCGGACCCTGCGACCCTGGGTGGTCCAGACCACCCAGACTTCTGGGATGGCACCGGGGCACGCCGTATCCGACACTGAGCGGCATGGCCCGTGGACTGACCGCTGCGCGTGTACGCCAGGACGTCGACGTCGTCGCGCGCGCCGGTCTCGACCTGGACACCTTCCTCGAGGAGGCGGTCGCCTCCGTGGCCCGTGCGGTGCCGTGGGTGAGCGCCTGCATCGCGACCCACGACCCGAGCACGCACCTGCTGACCAGCGCCCGCAAGTACGGCGACCTCCGCGACCAGAACTCCCACGACCACGAGTTCGGCCTGATCGAGTACGGCACGGTCGAGCCGACCGGCTTCACCGAGCTCGCGAAGGCCGAGGTGCCGGCCGCCGGTGTGCACCTGGTCACCGACGGCGACATCGAGCGGTCCTTCCGTGTCCGCACGTTCATGAAGCCGCTGTTCGGCTTCTGCGACGAGGCGCGCCTCGCCTTCCGCGACGGCCGGCAGGTGTGGGGCGCGATGGCGCTGTTCCGCGGCTCCGACGACCACCCGTTCGACGCGGCCGAGATCGAGTTCCTCGCCTCCCTATCGGTCCCGTTCGCCCACGGAGTCCGCACCGGCATGCTCTCGCGGCTGGCCGACGTGCCGCCGCCCAGCCCGGTGAGCGGCCCCGCGGTCGTGATCGTCGGCGCCGACAACCAGATCGTGCAGATGAGCCTCGGCGCCGAGGAGCGCCTCTCCGACCTGATCACCGGCGAGGCCGGCGGTGACCCACTCTGCCCGGTGGCGGCACTCATCGGCGCCGCGCGACGCTACGGCCGCGGCGAGACCACGGTCCCACCGCGCTGCCGGGTCCGGGCCCGGAGCGGGCTGTGGCTGGTCCTCCAGGCCGGACCGCTCATCTCGCGCGACGGGCGCGAGGGCGACGTCGTGATCACGATCGAGGAGGCCCGGCCGCCGGAGATCGTGGCGCTCGTCGTCGCGGCGTTCGGGCTCACGCCCCGCGAGCGCGACGTCACCCAGCTGGTGCTGCAGGGGGTCGACACCAAGGAGATCGCGGCGACGCTGAACCTGTCGTCGTACACCGTGCAGGACCACCTCAAGTCGGTCTTCGAGAAGGCCGACGTCCGCTCGAGACGCGAGCTGATCTCCCGGGTCTACTTCGACCAGTACGTGCCGCGGATGGGCGCCGAGCTGTCGCCATCCGGCTGGTTCGCCTGATTGCCTGCCTGCGGCGGCCCCTAGGATCCCGCCCATGGACATCACCGGAGCTTCCGCCATCGTCACGGGAGGCGCGTCGGGCATCGGCGCGGCCATCGCCCGCGCGCTGGCCGCCACGGGTGCGACGGTTGTCGTGGCCGACCTGCAGGACGACAAGGGCGCGGCCCTCGCCGAGGAGATCGGCGGCGCGTTCGTGCACGTCGACGTCACCGACACCGAGCAGATCAAGGAGGCGGTGGCGGTCGCCGCCGAGCTGGGCCCGCTGCGTGCCCTGGCCAACTCGGCCGGCATCGGCTGGGCGCAGCGCACCATCGGCCGGGACGGCAGCTTCGACTCCGCCCACGACCTGGGCGCCTTCACCAAGGTCGTCGCGATCAACCTGATCGGCACGTTCGACTGCATCCGCCTCGCCGCGACGCAGATGTCGACCAACGAGCCGGACGACGACGGGCAGCGCGGTGCGATCGTCAACATGGCGTCGGTCGCCGCCTTCGACGGCCAGATCGGCCAGGCGTCGTACTCCGCCTCGAAGGGCGGCGTCGTCGGCCTGACCCTCCCGGTCGCCCGCGACCTCGCCGCGTCGGGCATCCGCGTCAACACGGTGGCGCCGGGCCTGATCGACACCCCGATCTACGACGGGTTCCCCAACCCCGAGGAGTTCAAGGCCAACCTCGGCCAGAACGTGCTCTTCCCCAAGCGCCTCGGCCGCCCCGAGGAGCTGGCCAGCATGGCGGTCGAGTGCATCACCAACTCGTACATGAACGGCGAGACGATCCGCGTCGACGGCGGCATCCGGATGCCTCCCAAGTAGACGAGACCAGTCGATCCGGCAAAGGCCCCGCCCAGCTCCGGGAGGGGCCTTAGCCTTGTCCGGGTCATGAGAGTCTCGGTCCCGTTCGCGTTGCTGTCCGTCGTCGCCGCAGTCCTCCTCCCGGTGGCCCAGGCGGTGCCCGCGGGCGCAGAGGCCGCGGGGCCGTGCGTGCGGACGCTCTCGGGATCCGGCAAGCCGATCGCGCCGGAGACGACGCCGACCACCCCGCCGGCGTACACGTGGACGACCGCAGCGATCACGGCGCCTGCGTCTTCCGACGTGGAGGACCTCGACGTCACCTTCGACATCACCCACCCGGCCGGGAAGGACGTCGCGGTCAGGCTCACCCGGCTCGTCGGCACATCGGTCACCCACTCGATCCAGCTCCAGGCGCGGCTGACGACCGATACCAGTGCGCAGGTGCGCCCGCTCAGGTGGGACGACGAGGCCACGGCGGTCTACACGGCGACGTCGCCGGCCGGTGACTACCGGCCAGCGACGGCACTGTCCGCGTTCGACGGGCAAGCTGCGGGGGCGACTTGGCGCCTGGACGTCGCCAACTACGCGAACGTCACGGGTCAGCTCAACTCCTGGTCGATCACGATCGCCTTCACCCAGTGCGACGCCGACGGCGACGGCGTCGAGGAGCACGGCGACAACTGCCGCGGGGTGGCCAACGCCGACCAGGCCGACGCCGACGGTGACGGCGTGGGCGACGCCTGCGACGGCGACCCGGACGGCGACGGCGTCGCGGGCGCAGCGGACAACTGCCCATCGATGCCCAACCCCTACCAGCTGGACACCGATGCGGACGGCATGGGCGAGGAGTGCGATCCGGACGACGACGCCGACGCGAAGCCCGACACGACCGACGCCTGCCAGTCCGTCGCCAGCACGACGGCGTCGGGCTGCCCTGCGTTCGACCGCACCGTCAAGCTCAGCCACGAGGTCCGGCGCCACCGGTTCCAGGGCCGCATCCTCTCCGACCAGCGGGGCTGCGCCAGCCATATCGAGGTGACCATCTGGCGCACGAAGAAGGGCCGGGACGCGCGGATCTCCCTGATCGACACCGACGACCGCGGCCGCTTCCGCACCCGTGCGCCGAGGCTGCGCGGCAAGTTCTACGTGAAGGTGCCCCACCAGGTCGTGCTCGGCGTCGCGGAGTGCGCCTCGGACCGCTCGCAGTCCGTGCGCGTGCGGCGCCGCTGACGGGATACTCCGTGACGAAGGGACCCTCGCGAGCGGCCTCGCGGGTGCCGATCGTCACGGAGCTATCCCACGGGCGGGTTAACCGCTCGCCGTGCCAGCGGAGCCGCCGTACTCTGGAAGCCATATGACGAACGCACATGAGCACCGCCCCGAGCTGCCGGCCCTCGGTGAGGCCGAGCTGGGGCTCGCCGAGGCCCTCGCCGCGACCCGCGGTTGGGACGACGACGACGCCGAGTGGGACAGCGCCGACGGGGACCTGACCGACGACGTGGTCTCGGTCGACGGCCCGGACCCCGAGGAGGACCTCACCGCCGGCGCTCAGGAACTGGCTGAGCGCCACGCGCTGCGCCGCGTCTCCGGCCTGCGCACCGAGCTCGAGGACATCACCGAGGTCGAGTACCGCGAGCTGCGCCTGGAGAAGGTCGTGCTCGTCGGGGTCTGGACCGAGGGCACCGTGACCGACGCCGACAACTCGATGGCCGAGCTCGCGCTGCTCGCCGAGACCGCCGGCTCCGAGGTGCTCGAGGCCGTCTACCAGCGACGCAGCAAGCCCGACCCCGCGACGTACATCGGACGCGGCAAGGTCGACGCGATCCGCGAGATCGTGCAGGCGACCGGCGCCGACACCGTCATCCTCGACGGCGAGCTGGCGCCGAGCCAGCTGCGCAACCTCGAGGACCGGCTGGGCGTCAAGGCCGTCGACCGCACCGCGCTGATCCTCGACATCTTCGCGCAGCACGCGAAGAGCAAGGAGGGCCAGGCGCAGGTCGAGCTGGCGCAGCTCAGCTACATGAAGCAGCGCCTGCGCGGCTGGGGCGGCAACCTGTCCCGCCAGGCCGGTGGCCGGGTGGCGAGCGGTGCGGGCATCGGTGGCCGTGGCCCCGGTGAGACCAAGATCGAGACCGACCGCCGCCGCATCAACACCCGCATCGCCAGGCTCCGGCGCGAGCTGAAGGAGATGAAGGGCACCCGCGACACCAAGCGGGCCGAGCGCCGGCGCAACCACATCCCGAGTGTCGCCATCGCGGGCTACACCAACGCCGGCAAGTCGTCGCTGCTCAACCGCCTCACCGATGCCGGCGTGCTCATCGAGGACGCACTCTTCGCGACGCTCGACCCGACGACGCGGCGTACGACGACGGGTGACGGCCGCGTCTTCACGATGACCGACACGGTCGGCTTCGTGCGCCACCTGCCACACCAGCTGGTCGAGGCCTTCCGGTCCACCCTGGAGGAGGTCGGCGACGCCGACTTGATCCTGCACGTCGTCGACGGCTCCCACCCCGACCCCGAGGGCCAGCTGGCCGCGGTGCGCGAGGTGCTCGCCGACATCGACGCCGGCAAGGTGCCCGAGCTCGTCGTGATCAACAAGGCCGACGCCGCCGACCCGCTCGTGATCGGCCGGCTGCGCTCGCGCGAGCCGCACAGCGTGGTGGTCTCGGCCCGCACCGGTGAGGGCATCCCGGAGCTGATGGAGGCCATCGAGAAGGACCTGCCACGACCCGGGGTCGTCTTCGAGGCGCTGCTGCCCTACGAGCGGGGCGACCTGATCAACCGCCTCCACCAGGAGGGCGAGATCGCCGCGATGGAGCACACCGCCGACGGCACGCGGATCTCCGGACGGGCGCACGCCGACCTCGCGGGCGAGCTGGCGGCGTACTCCGTCTGAAGCTGCCACCCCTCGCCGCGGCGGGGGACTGCCATCCCGCGCGGACCGGCAAACCTGCCCCTCGTGCTAAGCGAACCGGGGGATGACGGCGGCGTCATCGCCGCCGCGCGGCTGGTCAGCAGCTCGGTCCCCGCGCCCTTCACGGGCGACCGGGGCTGAGCCCGCGCGTGTCCCCGGGCGCTGTCCGCTGCCTTCCCACTATCGCCAGCAGACTCGCAACATGAGTCGAGATCCTTGGAACTTTTGATTGACACGTGGCATAAGTCGCCTACGTCCGACGAGCGCAGGATCTCGTCGGCTCGCCGCAACACGGCAACCTCGCGCTTGGCTCGCGGATCTCGGCGATCTCGTCGCTGGTTTTGCTGGCCTTCACGCCGCCGTCGACCTCGACCTGACGCACCCACTTGCGCAGCGACGCCGGTGGGGTGGGTGATACCAGCTTCCCAGGCGAGGACTGTCTGCGCGGAACCGGTGACGTGGAAGAGCTCGCCAGGGGCATCGCTGTCGCTGGGTGAGGGGCGGTCAGGACTGGCTTAGCCGACTTGCACGACGGTTTTGATGCCGGCGTGGAAGCGGTCGTAGGCGCGGTAGGTGCCGGGTCGGGTGAAGACCAGGGAGAAGGTCGTGCGGTCCACGGACGGGTCGGCGGACAGCACACCTGACCGGACTGTCCCGGTGCCGTCCCAACGGCGGCCGCGCGGCACGGCAGGCGCGGTGTCGGTGGCCGTCGTGTCGGCCAGGTGTGGCGGGTGGTCCAGACCGAGCTCGACCGTGTGGGGGGAGCGGTCGTCCACGCGCCAGGTGACGGCGCCGCCGACCGGGACGCGGACCGCCCCCGGGACGGCGGTCAGGACCTCGGCGGCACTCCCGGCCGGCTGGGGGCCCAGGAGGACGACCGGACGCCCCGGGCCGGACGTGGTGTGCGGGACGACCTGCTGTCGTGCCGCGGCGACCTCCGCCGGTGGCAGGGGAGCAGCGGTGGTCGGGTCCTCGACGACCTCGATGTCGACGTACATGTCGGGGTGGACGGTGCAGGTGAAGCGGTAGGTGCCGGGAGGCAGGTCGGGGGCGAGCGGGAGCTCTCTGGTCTCCCCGGGCAGGAGGGCACCGAGGGAGAAGTAGGAGCGGCCGTCGTAGGCGGAGGGGCCCTCGACCGGCGGGATCGGGCAGCCGCCGGTCGCGCGCGCCGGGTCGCCGCCGCGGCACATGCCCCAGGAGCCCGGGTTGGGGAGGTGCCCGCGACCGGCGGCGACGAAGAGGGGTGGCGGGGAGTCGGCGGGTGCGCTGGTGAAGAGGTGGTGCACCGGGGACTCGTCGTCCCCACCGTGGCCGGGATTGCCGCTGTGCAGCACGACCACGTCGCCCGGCCGGGCCTGGACGGTCACCGGGCGCAGGTCGACGACGTCCGCGCTGCCCTGGTCGAGCAGTACGTCTCGCCGCTGCGAACCGTCGTCGGGTGCCGGCCCGGAGCGGCCGCCGCCCTCGGGCGTGCAGGCCGCGAGGCCCGCCGAGAGCAGCAGCGCGACGACCAGCAAGCGGGGCCGGGCGGGGAGGCTCCCCGCCCGGCCGCGTGCAGGAAGGGTCACCTGCGCAGGTGCGGCGCGACGCTGATGGTGGCCGTCGTGCCGGACATCGAGGGGGCCAGCATGTTGTCGCCGGCGACCTGCAGGATGGCGCAGTGCGGGACGTCCTCGATGACGACCTGCTCGCGTGGCGTCCCGACTCCGTTGTCGGAGCCGTAGAAGCCCCATGCCGTGGTGATGCTCAGGTCGTAGTCATCCGTGGGCAGCGCCCAGGCCAGGTCGATGGTCACGTCCGCGGTGACCGAGCGAGTCGGGCTGAGGTCGACAACCCATGTCTGGCCTCCCCAGGCGAAGTTGCCCGGGAGGCCGCCGCCCAAGGCCTGGCTGTCGGTCGTGGTGACCGCCCGGAAGTCAGAGGCTTCGTTGGTCGACCTCATGGCGGGCACGGCGCAGGGCTTGCCGATCTTCTTCCGGTCCGGAGCCGGGGGCGTCGGCCCCGCTGGCAGCGGCGCCTCGGCGTCCAGGCACGCCTGGTCGGGGCGCACCTGGGAGAGCCAGTCGATCGCTCGGACCAGCGAGAGCTGGTACTCCGGCTGGGCCCAGGTGCTCTCGTTGTGGCCCATGTTGTTGTAGAAGACCCGGCCGTCGCCGAAGCTGCGCTTCCACGCGATCGGCTGGTCGTCCTCGTAGGGCTGCGCGCCCTCCTGGATCCCGGCCGCGACCGAGGTCTCGTCGAGCGAGAGCAGCACCTCAGTGCCCGGCGCGTTCCGCGGCAGCGAGATGCCCGGGATGCCGCGGGCGCTGCGCCAGCGGTAGTACTCGTCGGCCATCTCGAAGGAGTCGCTGTGCGACCAGCCCGCCACGATCGGGTCGGTGCGGTCCTCGACGAACATCCGCGCCGGCGGAGCGCCCGCGCCGTGCGGGTGGGAGTCGAACTGTGCACCGAAGAGCTTGGTGTGCTCCGCCCAGCCGTACTCGCTGTCCAGCGCGGCGTGGATGCCCAGGTTGCCGCCGCCGCACGAGGACCAGCGGACGACGTCCTCGCGCTGCTGCTGCGTCATCGGCGCCTTGCCCGTCGTGCTGACCCACATCAGCACGTCGTACTGCCGCAGCGTCGCCATCGACAGGTCGGCCGGGTTCTCCGTCACGGTGACGTCGAACTTCCCAGTGTCCTGGGCCAGCTGGACCATGGTGGTCTCACCCGTGGTGATGCTCGGGTGGCGGAACCCGTAGGCGCCGCCCCAGACGAGCACCTTGGGTGGCTCGGCCGCCTGCGCCGGCTCGACCGGGCCGAGCACCGGCGTGAGGGCGGTGGCGACGAGCGCCGCCGCCGCGGCGAGGAGGAGTGGTCTTCGCATGGTGTGCTCCGATCGGGATTGCAGGGAGGGTACGGCGGGGATCATCGGGTCACCGTGAACGTCCACGACCGGCTGGCCGCGTTGCCGGCGGCGTCCTCGGCGACGATCCGGACGGTGTGCTGGCCGGTCGCGAGCCGCTTCGGCGGCGTGTGGCTGACCCGGCCGGTCGCCGGGTCGTGCTGGATCGCGACCTCACGCCCGTCGACGTACAGCGCGATGCCGGCGGCCGTCACGCCGGAGAAGGCGTCCTGCACCGTGGCGCCGATGGTGGGCTGTCGGCTGGACGTGGCCGAGCCGTCCTCGGGCGTGAGCCCGGTGATGGTGGGCGGAGCGGTGTCCGCCGGCAGGCCGATCCCGACGAACTCGATGAAGTTCACCCGCATCATGCTCGAGGGCGCCACCGGGTTGGGCGGGACCAGCGGGTTGCGGAACACCAGGTGCAGCGTGTGGGTGCCGCCCGGGTCGTCCACGGGGACCTGCACGGTGCGCCAGCTGGCGTCGGTCAGCGAGCCCGGCACGGTCGCGGAGCCGACCAGCGGCCCGTCGGATGCGTCGAGGCGCACCTCGACCCGGCCGCCCTGGGGGCCGGGGGAGACCCGCAGGCCGAGGCGGTCGATGCCCGTCAGGTTCACCGGGCGGTACGACGCGTGGTCGCCGTCCTCTAGCTGGCCGATCGCGCGGCCGCCACCGCCGGCGGGATCGCTGATGTCCACCACGGCCACGCCGGACTGGGCGGAGAAGTGCTCGGCCTGCTTCACCCGCGGCTGGAGGACCGCGCTGTCGGCGCCGGTGAGGGCCGGGGCGCCCTCCGCACCGCCGTTGTCGGTGTAGGTGGCGGTGACCGCGACGAAGCTGGACTGGGTGTCCGGCTCCCAGGCCGTCGGCACGGTGAACGTGCCCGAGCAGCCGGTGAAGCTCTGGTCGCCGTGGGCGTGCTCGTTGTGGCCGAGCGCGGTGTCCACCCGGACCCGTGCGCAGTCGATCTGGCCGTCCTGTGGGTCGCTCACGCGCACCCGGAAGGACAGCCGGTCGCCGTAGTCGAACACTCCACCGTCCTCCGGGAGCAGTAGCTCCACCGAGGGCCGCTGGTTGCCGACCACGACGGTTGCCGACGCGGTCGCCGACTTGCCTGCGGTGTCCGTCACCGTCAGCTTGGCCACGAACTCGCCGTTGGTGCGGTAGACGTGCGTCGCGTTGGCCGCGGTGCTGTCGGTCGTGCCGTCGGCGTCGAAGTCCCAGGCGTAGGTGAGCGCGTCCCCGTCGGGGTCGGTGGTGCCGGCGCTGGAGAACTGGACGGTCAGCGGCGCCAGGCCGTCGGTCGGCGTCGCAGATGCCCGTGCGCTCGGGGTCCGGGAGCCCTCGACGTAGTTGATCTTGTAGAGCGCCGCGTCCGGGCTGCCGCCGGCGTACATGCCGCCGTAGCTCGCGCTGCCGTAGTCGAGGACGTAGAGGGAGCCGTCGGGGCCGAACTCGAAGTCCATCGGCGCCGCGATGGTGGCGGTGTCGAAGAAGGGGCGGATTGCGGCCGGCTCGCCCTGGGCGCCGACGGTGATCTCCTTGATCCAGCCGCGGCCCCACTCACCGAGGAAGAAGTGCCCGTCGAAGTAGGCCGGGAACTTCACGTCCGAGACCAGGTCGGGGTCGTAGCGGTAGACCGGACCGGCCATGGGCGACTCCGAGCCGGTGCCGAACTCGTCGGTCGAGTTGCCGTTGTAGTGGACGGTGCCGCCGTCGTACCAGATCCAGGGGGTCAGGGCGGGCGGCAGCTCGCGCAGGCCGGTGTTGCGCGGGGAGTCGTTGACCGGGTTGGCGCAGTCGAAGGCCGGGCCCGACGTGCCGGTCGCGAAGTCGTAGTCGCGGTAGGGCAGGTTCGGTCCCGCGCAGTAGGGCCAGCCGTAGTTGCCGGGGTGCCGGATCTGCAGGACCTCGACGTTGCCGCCCGGCCCGCGGTTCGCGTCCGCCGTGGCGGCGTCGGGGCCGTACTCACCGACGTAGAGCCAGCCCGTCTCGGGGTCGAGGCCCATCCGGAACGGGTTGCGGAAGCCCATGGCGTAGATCTCCGGGCGCACCTTGGTCGGGTCGGCGTCGGGATAGGTGCCGCCCGGGCCGAAGAGGTTCCCGGCCGGGATCGTGTAGCTGCCGTCCGGCTCGGGGTGGATGCGGAGCACCTTGCCGCGCAGGTCGTTGGTGTTGCTCGCGGTGCGCTGGGCGTCGAAGCCGGGGTTCCGGGTGGGGCGCTCGTCGATCGGGGTGTAGCCGTCGGACTCGAACGGGTTGGTGTCGTCGCCCGTGGAGATCAGCAGATTGCCTGCCTCGTCGAAGAGCAGGTCGCCGCCGACGTGGCAGCACAGGCCGCGGTCCGCGGCGATCTCGAGGATGACCTGCTCGCTGCCCAGGTCGAGGGTGTCGCCCTCGAGGCGGAAGCGGGACACCAGGGTCTTGCCCTCGTACGGCGCGAAGTCGGCGGCCGTGCCGTCGGTAGGAGCGTCGCCCTCGTTCACCCCCGGGGTGGCCGGGTCGTCGGCGGGTACGCCGGGCATCTCGGGTGCGTACATGACGTAGACCCAGCGCGAGGTGGTGAAGTCGGGGGCGACGGCGATGCCCTGCAGGCCCTCCTCGTCATGCCGGTAGACGGGGATCTGCCCGGCCAGCGTGGTGCCGACGCCTTCCTCGCTGAGGAACAGGCGGCCGTCGCGCGAGGTGTGCAGGGCACGCCCGTCGGGGAGGACGGCGAGAGCGATCGACTCGCCCGCCGAGCTGGGGCCGAACGCCAGGGTGACCTGGTCGAAGCGGCTGTCCGGCGGCGGGTCCTCCGCCGAGGCAGGCGCGGTGAGCGTGAGGGGGAAGAGCAGGCCGGCCGTGAGGGCAAGAGCGAGCCCCAGGCGGGTAGGCGGGAACGCAGGCATGACGTGCCTTTCGCAGCAAACAGGAGGGGTGCAGGACACTTTCGTCGGAAACTTGCGAAAGTGTCAATGGAGTCTTCGCAAGTTTCGGGCGGTCAGCCCTGCTCGCCGCCCGAAGCTGGCCTGCGCGGACGGGGCGGCGCAGTCCCGCCCGCGTTCCGGACCACGGCGGTCACGCTCCCTCTCGACGGCACCCATGTCGCCGCGTCGTACGACGTGGGTGTCCACGTGGACAGATGACCGGCCTAGGCGTGTCGACGCCCTCGCCGAACGACACGTCTCCGGCGTGCGAAGATCGCGGCGTGCTTCACTCCCTCGCCGGCCGGGCCGAGAGCCCGATGCAGGCCCGTGTCCTCGCGCTGCTACGTGACGAGGGGCCGCTCTCGCGCGTGCAGCTCGCCGACCGGCTGGGAGTCTCGCGGACCACGATCGCGGCCGAGGTCACCCGCCTCAGCGAGCTCGGCCTGGCCCAGGAGGCAGGGCAGGCAGCGTCCCGGGGCGGGCGCCGCTCGACGCTCGTCGACCTTGCACCCGACATCAGGTTCCTCGGCATCTCGATCGGGGCGACCGGCATGTCGGTCGGCCTCACCGACGGGCGCCTGGCCGTGCTGGCCATCCGCTCCAGGGACTGCGACATCCGGCAGGGCCCGGAGATCGTGCTCGCGACGGCGCTCGAGGAGGCCCGTGCGGTGATGGCCGAGTGCGGCGTGGAGCAGCCGCTGGGCGCGGGCATCGGAGTCCCCGGGCCGGTCGACTTCCACCGTGGCGTCTCGGTCTCGCCGCCGATCATGCCGGGGTGGGACGGCTACCCGGTCCGCGACGCCGTGGCGCGTGAGCTCGGCTGCCCCGTCGTGCTCGACAACGACGTCAACGTGCTGGCGGTGGGCGAGCAGCACGCGGGAGTGGCCAAGGCTGCCCGGGACTTCCTCTACGTCAAGATCGGCACCGGCATCGGCTGCGGCATCGTCGTCGACGGCGAGCTCTACCGGGGCGTCGACGGGTGTGCCGGCGACATCGGCCACATCCGGGTCGAGGACTTCGGTCCCACCTGCGCGTGCGGCAACGTGGGCTGCCTCGAGGCCTTCTCGGGCGGCGCGGCTCTGGCCCGCGACGCGCTCGCTGCCGCGCGCTCGGGCCGCAGCCCCGTGCTGGCCGATCTACTGGAGCAGAAGGGCGAGCTGACGGCTGCGGACATCGCGATCGCGGTCTCGCGGGGTGATGCCCAGGCCGTACAGCTGATCCGGGACTGTGGCCACCGGGTAGGCCAGGTGCTGGCCAGCCTGGTGTCGTTCTTCAACCCCAGCCTGATCGTCATCGGCGGCCGCGTGACCGGACTGGGCCACGCCCTGCTCGCCGAGGTCCGTGGCGTTACCTACCGCCGTTCGCTGCCGCTCGCCACCGGCAACCTGCCCATCGTGCTCAGCGAGCTGGGCGACGACGGCGGCGTCATCGGCGCCGCCCGCCTGATCAGCAGCTCGGTCTACGCACCGTTCGACGGCGACCGGTCCTGAGCCCACTGCCGGCCGGAGTCTCCCGCCCCGACGCGCCTGCCCCGTAGTCGTGCGCGCTCCCTCGCGGGCAGGGTCGTGGCCTGAACTTTGTTCGCGAACTTTGCAAAGTGTGACTCGAACTTTGAGAAATATGCCGCCAACCTCTTGTGAAGGCGTGAGGGCGGGCCCTACTTTGAGGCAGCACTGATCAATCCGTGACCACGGTCACGACCTGGAGGACCCATGGCAGACGAGCATTCGGCCGGGGCCGAGCTGTTGCGCATGCAGGGCATCGGCAAGAGCTTCCCCGGCGTCCGCGCGCTCGACGGTGTCGACCTCGACGTCCGGGCCGGCGAGGTGCACTGCCTCCTCGGGCAGAACGGCGCCGGGAAGTCCACGCTGATCAAGGTCCTGAGCGCCGCCTACCAGCCCGACGGCGGCACGATCGCCTGGGACGGCGAGGAGGTGGAGCTCACCACGCCCGTCAAGGCGATGCGGCTCGGCATCTCCACGATCTACCAGGAGCTCGACCTGGTCCCCGACCTGAGCGTCGCGGAGAACGTCTTCCTCGGCCACGAGCCGGCGAAGGCTGGCTTCACGCAGCGCGGTCTCACCAACAGGCGCACTCGGGAGCTGCTCAAGCGCCTCGGCCACCCGGAGATCAGCCCCACCCGGCCGGTCCGCGACCTCTCGCCGGCCGCGCAGCAGATGGTCAGCATCGCCCGCGCGCTCTCCCACGACACCAGGTTGCTGATCCTCGACGAGCCCTCGGCGGTGCTCGACCAGGGAGAGGTCGACAACCTCTTCCGGGTCATCCGGGACCTCACCTCCGAGGGCGTGGCGGTCGTCTACATCTCCCACCGGCTGGAGGAGATCCGCCAGATCGGAGACCGCATCACGGTGCTGAAGGACGGCCGCACGGTCGCCACCGGCCTCGAGGTCGGGGACACCCCGACCTCGGAGCTGATCAAGCTGATGACCGGCCGCTCGATCGAGTACGTCTTCCCGCCACGCACCGAGCGCCCGCGCAGCGAGGCAGTCCTCGAGGTCCGCGGCCTCGCCCTCAGGGGCGTCTTCGAAGGTGTCGACCTGACCGTGCACGCCGGCGAGATCGTGGGCCTGGCGGGCCTCGTCGGCGCCGGACGCTCCGAGATCATCGAGACGATCTACGGCGCGCGCCCGGCCAGCAGCGGCACCGTCACCGTCAGCGGCCGGACCCTCCGGCGAGGCAGCGTCGCGCAAGCGGTGCGGGCCGGCATCGGGCTCGCGCCCGAGGAGCGCAAGAGCCAGGGCCTGCTGCTCGACGAGGCCGTCTACAGCAACATCACGGTCTCCAGCATGAGCCGGTTCGCGAAGGCCGGCTGGCTAGACCGGGCGGCGGAGAAGAGTCGCGCCCGCGAGCTGACCGAGTCGCTCGACGTACGTCCCAAGGGCGTGGAGCGAGCCGTCCGCACCCTGTCGGGCGGCAACCAGCAGAAGGTCGTCCTGGCGCGGTGGCTGCTGCGCGACTGCAAGGTGCTCCTCCTGGACGAGCCCACCCGCGGCGTCGATGTCGGCGCCCGGAGCGAGATCTACCAACTGATCCGCGGACTGGCCGACGCCGGAGTCGCGGTGGTCGTCGTCTCGAGCGAAGTCGAGGAGGTGCTGGGGCTCGCCGACCGTGTGCTCGTCGTTCGCGAGGGACACGTCGTCCACGAGGCCCCGGCCGCCGACCTCGACGAAGCCCGGGTCCTCGACCTCGTCATGGAAGGGAAAGTCGCATGACCGAGCTGTCCGACACCACGAGGGTCGAGCAGGCCGCCGAGGAGACCGCGCAGGAGACGGGGCGCCTGGCCGTGCTGCACACGAGTGCAGGCCGCAACCTGGGCCTGGTGCTCGCACTCGTCATCCTGTGCGTGGTCGGCGTCGCGACCGCCGGCGACCGGTTCGCCAGCGTGGACAACATGATGACGATCCTCCGCCTGGCCAGCGTGATCGGCGTGGTGAGCATCGGCATGACGTTCGTGATCACCGGCGGCGGCATCGACCTCTCCGTCGGCGCGATCGTCGCGCTGTCCAGCGTGTGGTGCACCACGCTCGCCACCCAGCAGCTGGCGGAGGACACGCACTGGATCATGATGGTCTCCACTGCGCTCCTCGTCGGCGTCGGGTGCGGCCTGGTCAACGGCCTGCTGGTCGCGTACGGCGGCGTGGTGCCGTTCATCGCCACGCTGGCCATGCTCGCTAGTGCCCGCGGGTTGGCCGAGATCCTCGCCCAGCGCCGCACCCAGCTGGTGACCGTGAACGAGTTCGCCGACTTCTTCCGCGGTGACCTCCTCGGCGTGCCGGTGCTGGTGTGGATCTTCGTCGCCGTCGCAGCCGTCGGCTGGGTCGTGTTCAACCGCACGACGTTCGGCCGGCGTACCTCCGCCGTCGGCGGCAACCCCGAGGCCGCGCGCCTCGCCGGCATCGACGTCCGCCGCCACACCCTGATGCTCTACGTCGTGGTGGGGCTGTGCTGTGGCATCGCTGCGCTCATGATCACCGCCCGCACGACGACAGGCTCCAGCACGCACGGCGGGCTCTACGAGCTCGACGCGATCGCCGCGGTCGTCATCGGCGGCACCCTGCTCAGCGGCGGCCGGGGCACGATCGTCGGCACCGTCTTCGGCGTCCTCATCTTCACGACGCTGTCCAACGTCTTCACCCAGAACAACCTCTCCAGCTCGGCTCAGTCGGTCGCCAAGGGCGTGATCATCGTCCTCGCGGTCCTCCTGCAGCAGCGCTTCGCCAACCGCTCCACCTCGTCCTAGACGACGCAACCCTGAGGAGACACCCCATGTCCGCACGTTCACTCCCGCGCCGCCGCCGGCTCCAGGCCAGCATCGTCGCCGTCGCCACCGCAGGCCTGGTCCTCACCGGTTGCACCGGCAACACCGTCGACAACTCCGGAGACGAGGACCGGGCGACCGCGGTCAGCGACAACGACGAGGCCGGCGAGACCGTGACCATCGGCTTCTCCGGCCCAGCGGCCGACCACGGCTGGCTCGCGGCCATCAACAGCAGCGCCCAGGAGGAGGCGGAGAAGTACGAGGACATCGACCTGCAGGTCGCCGAGGGCACCAACGACCCCAGCCAGCAGATCGCCCAGGTCGAGACGTTCATCAACAACGGCGTCGACGCGATCGTGCTGCTGCCCACCGACGGCGCTGCTCTCACCGACGTCGCGATCGAGGCCATGGAGGCAGGCATCCCGGTGGTCAACGTCGACCGGGAGTTCAGCTCGCCGTTCGCCGCCCGCACCACGATCCTCGGCGACAACTACGGGATGGGTGTCTCCGCCGGCACCTACGCCTGCCAGCTCATCGAGGAGAACAACATCGCCGACCCGGTGATCGCCGAGATCGCCGGCCTCGACAGCCTCCCGCTCACGCAGGACCGCTCCGACGGGTTCAAGGACGCGCTCGAGGCCTGCGACCAGGAGGTCGACAACCGGGTAGCGGCCGAGTTCACCGTGGAGTCCGGCGAGGAGCAGGCCTCCAACCTGCTGCAGGCCGAGGACCACATCGACATCATCTGGAACCACGACGACGACCAGGGCGTGGGCGTCAAGGCGGCGTTCGACAACGCCGAGCGCGACGAGTTCTTCTTCATCGGCGGTGCCGGCTCGCGCAACGCCATGGACTGGATCCGCGACGGGGAGATGGAGGCCACCGTCCTCTACCCGCCGACGCAGGCTGCCGACGGCATCCGCCTCGCCCGGCTCATCGCCCAGGGCAAGGGCATCTCCGACCTCGTCCAGGTCGAGGTGCCGCGCCGGATCGTGCTCAACGCGCCGGTCGTGACCGCAGACAACGTGGAGGAGTACTACGACCTGGGCTTCGAGTCCTGACAGCCAACCACCCGCGACGACGGATCGAGGTCAGATGACCGAGCACACACCCACCCTGTCCGTGGGCATGATCGGCTACGCCTTCATGGGGGCGGTCCATTCCCAGGCCTGGCGCACCGCACCGCACTTCTTCGACCTGCCGCTGCGGCCCCGGATGACCGCGGTGTGCGGACGGGACGC
This sequence comes from Nocardioides gansuensis, assembly GCF_003076135.1. Lineage (GTDB taxonomy): Bacteria > Actinomycetota > Actinomycetes > Propionibacteriales > Nocardioidaceae > Nocardioides > Nocardioides gansuensis. Next base: position 99,277 of record NZ_QDGZ01000011.1, read on the forward strand.
ACGGCGGGTCGCGGAAGCGGCGGCGACGCTGGGCTGGGAGGAGTCCGAGACCGACTGGCGACGGGTCGTCGAGCGCGACGACATCGACCTGGTCGACATCTGCACCCCGGGCGACACCCACGCCGAGATCGCCATCGCGGCCCTGGCCGCCGGCAAGCACGTGCTGTGCGAGAAGCCGCTGGCCAACTCCGTGGAGGAGGCCGAGGCGATGGCGGAGGCGGCGCAGGAGGCGGCCGGGCGGGGGGTCCGGGCGATGGTGGGGTTCACCTACCGCCGGGTGCCCGCCATCGCGCTGGCCCGGCGGCTGGTGGCCGAGGGCCGGCTGGGCGAGATCCGGCACGTCCGGGCGCAGTACCTCCAGGACTGGCTGGCCGACCCCGAGATCCCGCTCTCGTGGCGGCTCGACAAGGCCAAGGCCGGCTCGGGGGCGTTGGGCGACATCGGCGCCCACGTCGTCGACCTGACCCAGCACATCCTCGGCGACCCGATCCGCGAGGTGAGCGGCCAGCTCGACACGTTCGTCAAGGAGCGCCCCTTGGCGGAGAGGACACGGGGCCTCTCCGCCACGGTCGCCGACACCGCGACCGTCGAGCGGGGGCCGGTCACCGTCGACGACGCGGCCGCCTTCATCGCCCGGTTCGCGGGCGGCGCCCTCGGCGTCTTCGAGGCCACCCGGTTCGCCACCGGCCGCAAGAACGCGATCCGGATCGAGGTCAACGGCTCGCAGGGCAGCCTGGCGTTCGACTTCGAGGACATGAACGTCCTGCACTTCCACGACGCCACGATCGACGACCTGGAGGGTGGCTTCCGGCGCATCGTGGTCACCGAGCCCGGGCACCCGTGGGTCGGGGCGTGGTGGCCGCCGGGCCACGGACTGGGCTACGAGCACGGCTTCACCCACCAGGTCGTGGACCTCGTCCAGGCGATCGCAGACGGTGTCGACCCCAGCCCCACCTTCGCCGACGGCCTGCAGGTCCAGCGGGTGCTGGCCGCCGTCGAGACCAGCTCCGACACCCGCGCCTGGCAGGCGGTCTCCGCATGAGCGGCCCAGCAGCCTCGGCGTACGGCACCCCACACGAAAGGGACTGACAATGACGCGCCCGATCACGCTCTTCACCGGCCAGTGGGCGGACCTGCCCTTCGAGGAGGTGTGCGAGCTCGCCGCGGGGTGGGGCTACGACGGGCTGGAGATCGCCTGCTGGGGCGACCACCTCGACGTGTGGCAGGCCGCCGAGGACGACTCCTACGTGAAGTCGAAGCTCGACCTGCTGGAGCAGCACGGCCTCCAGGTGTGGGCGATCTCCAACCACCTCAAGGGCCAGGCCGTCTGCGACGACCCGATCGACGAGCGCCACCGCGGCATCCTGCCCGACCGGATCTGGGGCGACGGCGACCCGGAGGGCGTGCGGCAGCGGGCGGCCGAGGAGATGAAGATGACGGCGCGCGCGGCCCAGCGCCTCGGCGTACGGACCGTCGTGGGGTTCACCGGCTCCTCGATCTGGAAGTACGTCGCGATGTTTCCGCCGGCGACGGCCGAGATGGTGGAGGCGGGCTACCGCGACTTCGCCGACCGGTGGCATCCGATCCTCGACGTCTTCGACGAGTGCGGTGTGCGGTTCGCCCACGAGGTGCACCCGTCCGAGATCGCCTACGACTACTGGACGACGGTCGCCACCCTCGAGGCGATCGGCCACCGCGATGCGTTCGGCCTCAACTGGGACCCCAGCCACATGGTCTGGCAGGACCTCGACCCGGTGGCGTTCCTGTGGGACTTCCGTGACCGGATCTACCACGTGGACTGCAAGGACACGAAGAAGCAGCTGGGCAACGGCCGCAACGGGCGGCTCTCCTCGCACCTGCCGTGGGCGGACCCGCGGCGCGGCTGGGACTTCGTGTCCACCGGCCACGGCGACGTGCCCTGGGAGCAGTGCTTCCGGATGCTCAACGCGATCGGCTACGACGGGCCGATCTCGGTCGAGTGGGAGGACGCGGGCATGGACCGCCTGCGCGGTGCCCCCGAGGCCCTGGAGTTCGTGAGGGCCCATGCCTTCGACGCCCCGGAGGCGGCGTTCGACGCCGCCTTCAGCAGCACCGACTGACGATCGCGACCATTCCGGACCATTCCGACCAGGAGGAGACGCCATGTGTTACGGGTACGACGGCGAGGGTGCCCTGCGCCGCTCGCTCGCGGAGCGCGGCCTGAGCCGGCGGTCGCTGTTCGCCGGCGCGCTCGCGGGGGTTGCCGGGCTGGCGGTGGCCGGCAGCGCGGGTGCGGCTCCCGCCCACGCCGCCGCGAGCGCCGTACGCCGGGTGCCGCCGGGTCGGATCAGCATCCAGCTGTGGACGGTGCGGTCCGCGCTCGGCTGGCCCGGTGGCAACGCGGGCTATGACGACACCCTGCAGGCGATCGCCGGTATGGGTTATCCCCGCGTGGAGCAGGCGCTCGGCTACTTCGGCCGGACCGCGGCAGAGCTGCGGGCGTTCTACGACGAGCTGGGCATCCGCGCGTCGTCGTCGCACGACGGGATCGCCAGCTCGCCCGCCGCGCTGACGCAGAAGCTGGAGAACGCCGCGACCCTGGGCCAGCGGTTCATCGTGGTGCCGTTCCTCAGCTCCGGCTCGCTGTCGGCCTGGCAGCGGTGGGCCGAGCAGATGAACGCCGAGGCCGCGGCGGCCCGGCCCTACGGACTGGCCTACGGCTACCACAACCACGCGCACGAGTACACGACCGACCTCGGCGGCGGGGTGACCCCGTGGGACGTGCTCACCACCGAGCTCGACCCGGCGCTGGTGCACCTGGAGATCGACATCTACTGGGCCGTCACCGGCGGGGTGAACCGGGGGCTGACCGACGCCGAGGCCATCGACTTCGCCGTCGAGACGATCCTCACCGCGCCGCAGCAGGTGCGGCAGTACCACGTCAAGGACCGCCACGCCGCGGGCGGCGACATGGCCGACCTGGGCGCCGGGTTCATCGACTTCGAGAAGGTCTTCGCCGCCCACCAGGTGGAGGAGTACATCGTCGAGAACGACAGCCCCGACGTGAGCCCGCTCCAGACCGCCCAGGTCGGCTGGGACTACCTGCGCGCCCTGCGCTTCTGAGCGGCCCGCCGGTTAACGATCGTCACCATGGGTGGGGGAGTATGGCGCCCATGTCACGCGGTGCTCTCGTCCGGCTGCTGTTGGTCCTCGGCCTCCTCGCTGGTTGCGTCGCCCTCGCGGTGAACAAGGAGCCGCGCCTGGGCCTGGACCTGCGCGGCGGCACGCAGATCACCCTGGAGGCGCACGACTCGCCAGCGGGCGTGGAGGCGAACGCCGAGAACACCGACAAGGCCCTCGAGGTCATCCGCGGCCGCGTCGACGCGCTCGGCATCTCCGAGCCCACGCTCACCCGCGCCGGCGAGAACCGCATCCTCGTCGAGCTGCCCGACGTGCAGGACCCGGACGAGGCCGTCGAGACGATCGGCAAGACGGCCCAGCTGACCGTGCATCCCGTGGTCGCGCAGGCCGCGTCCGAGGCGGCCAAGCCGACGACCAAGAACGGCGCGATCTACGTCGACGAGGACGGCCTGCCGCTCGAGCTGGCGCCGCCCAAGCTCGAGGGCGCCGACATCACCGGTGCCACGGCGACGGCGCCCGACGCGCAGAGCGTGGACTGGCGGGTCGACGTCGACTTCTCCGGCGAGGGCTCCAGGGCCTTCGGGAAGCTCTCCGCGGACGCCGCCTGCAAGGAGGGCGCGCCCGGGCGCATCGCGATCGTGCTCGACGGCGACGTCATCTCCAGCCCCGACGTCAACGTGCCGTGTGGCGGCTCGATCACCGGCTCCACCTCGATCACGGGTGACTTCACGATGGACTCCGCGACGGACCTCGCGGTGCTGATCGAGGGTGGCGCGCTGCCGCTGCCCGTCGAGGTCATCGAGCGCCGCACGGTCGGCCCGACGCTCGGCGCGGCGGCCATCGAGGCGTCCTGGAAGGCCGCCCTCATCGGCATCATGCTGACCGGCCTCTTCATCGCGTTCGTCTACCGCTGGGTCGGCCTGCTCGCCACGCTCGCGCTGTCGTCGTACTCCCTCCTCGCCTATGCGATGCTCGTCGGCCTCGGCTCGACGCTGACGCTGCCCGGCCTCGCCGGCTTCGTGCTCGCCATCGGCCTCGCGATCGACGCCAACGTGCTGGTCTTCGAGCGGGCGAGGGAGGAGTACGCCGCGTTTCCGTCTGCGGGCCTGCGGCGCGCCCTTTCCGTCGGCTTCAACAAGGCGTGGAGCGCGATCATCGACTCCAACGTCACGACCCTGCTGGCGGCGGCGCTGCTCTTCCTGCTCGGCTCCGGCCCGATCAAGGGCTTCGGTGTCACGCTGTCCATCGGTGTCGTCGCGTCGATGGTCTCGGCGCTGGTCATCGCGCGGGTGCTCACCGAGATCGGCGTCTCCAGCCGCTGGATGTCGCGCCACCCGGGCTTCACCGGCATCGGCTCGGTCGGCCGCGTGCGCACCTACCTCGAGGAGCACACCCCCGACATCATGGGCCGCCGCGGCCTCTGGCTCGCGGTGTCCGTCATCGCGCTGATCGCGGCGCTCGGCGGCATCTTCGGCAAGGGGCTCAACCTGGGCGTCGAGTTCACGGGTGGCCGAGTGCTGGAGTACTCCACCACGCAGCCGCTCACCGCCGACGAGGCGCGGGATGCCGTGGCCGACGCCGGCTTCCCGGAGGCCACCGTGCAGGAGGCCGACGACGACAAGATCTCGGTCCGCACCGGCGAGCTCACCGAGGAGGACGCCGACACCATCGAGGCGGCCATCGCCGAGGCGGGCAACGGTGCGACGACGGAGCGCGACGAGGAGATCGGCGCGTCCTTCGGCCAGGAGCTGCGCGACAAGGCGCTGATCGCGTTCGCGATCGCGCTGCTGGTGCAGATGCTCTACCTCGCGGTTCGCTTCAAGTGGACCTTCGGCCTCTCGGCAGTGGTCACGATGTTCCACGACGTCGTGATCGTGACCGGCGTCTTCGCCTGGCTGGACAAGCCGATCGACGGCATCTTCCTGGCCGCCGCGATGACGATCATCGGTCTGTCCGTCAACGACACCGTCGTCGTGTTCGACCGGGTCCGCGAGCGGTGGACGGGCTCGTCGCCGGACCAGACCTTCAACGAGCTGGCCAACCAGGCGGCCGTCGAGACCATGCCGCGCACGGTCAACACCGGCCTCGGCGCGATGTTCATCCTGGCCGCGCTCGCGGCGCTCGGTGGCGACTCGCTGCAGGACTTCGCGATCGCGCTGCTGATCGGCCTGGTCGTCGGCACCTACTCCTCGGTCTTCACCGCGACCCCGCTGGTCACCTACCTCCAGGAGCGCTGGCCGCTCTCCCGGGCGGCGAAGGTCAAGGTCGCGCGCGACCCGGAGGACTCCGGCGCGGTCATCTAGTCGCCCCTCGGTGGTCGAGTAGCCCCGCGAGGCACGAGCGGGACGTGACGAGACCACGGCCTGTGGAGGCCGTACGCCGCGATGTCGGCGCGGACGTCTAGGGTTCTCGGGTGCCGTCCGACCCGCCTTCCACCGCAGCTCCGCCCGGAGGCGTCCGTGAGGTGCTCGCCGACGCGGTGACCGCGCTCGGCGGGCAGGAGCGCGCGGGGCAGGTCGCGATGGCCGAGGCGGTGGCCGCGGCGATGGAGTCGGGGGAGCACCTGCTCGTCCAGGCCGGCACCGGCACCGGCAAGTCACTGGGCTATCTCGTGCCCGCGCTGCTGCAGGACCGCCGCGTCGTGGTCGCCACGGCCACGCTCGCGCTGCAGCACCAGCTGGTGGAGCGGGACATCCCGAGGCTGGTGTCGGCGGTGGGCGACCGCCTCGACACGTCGTATGCCGTGCTGAAGGGCCGCAGCAACTATGCCTGCCTCCACCGCATCCGCGAGGGCGTCCCCGACGACCAGGGCACGCTCGTCGACGTGCCGACGGGGTCGATGGCCGAGAAGGTGCTCGAGCTGCGCGCCTGGGCGGAGGAGGAGGCCGAGGGCAAGGGTTCCGGTGAGCGCGACAACGCGCCGCGCCACACCGACCGCGAGTGGCGGCAGGTGAGCGTGAGCCATCGGGAGTGCCTCGGGGCCGCGAAGTGTCCCTTCGGGCAGGAGTGCTTCGCGGAGCTGGCGCGCGAGAAGGCGCAGCGCTCGCACCTGATCGTCACCAACCACTCGCTGCTCGCGATCGACGCGATCGAGGGCGTGCCGATGATCCCCGACTACGACGTGGTCGTGATCGACGAGGCGCACGAGCTGACGGCCCGGGTCACCCAGGCGGCGACCGACGAGCTGTCCGTCGCCGACGTCGAGCGCGCGGCCAGGCGGGCGATCCGCCAGCTGCCCGAGTCGACGACCGGCGACCCGGGGGGCGACCTCGCCTCGGCCGCCGACGCGCTCGCCGACGCCGTCGCCGCGACGGCGGAAGGCCGGCTCGACACCCTGTCCGACCAGCTGGCCGCCGCGCTGGCGCTGGTGCGCGACTCCGCCCGCGCGGTGCTGTCGGCGTGGCCGCGGGAGTCGTCCGACTCCGCGGCTGATGCCGGGCGCACGCAGGCCAAGGGCATGGTGCAGGACGTCTTCACCACCGCCGAGCGGATGGCGGCGCGCTCCGAGGCCGACGTGCTGTGGCTGTCGGAGGCCCGCGACCGCATCCCGGCCCGGCTGCACGTCGCGCCGCTCCAGGTCTGGGGCCAGGTGCGCGACAAGCTGCTCACCGACAAGACGGTCGTCTTCACCAGCGCGACGCTGATGCTCGGCGGCGACTTCTCCTCGGTCGCGACGAGCGTGGGGCTGAAGCCGGCGGAGCGGGTCGTCGAGTCCGGCCCGGTCGCCGCCTCCCCCGATGACGACGGCGTCCTGCCGTGGCGCGGCCTCGACGTCGGGTCGCCGTTCGACTACGGCCAGCAGGCGATCCTCTACGTCGCCCGCCACCTCCCGCCGCCCGGCCGCGACGGCCTCGGCCCGGCCCAGCTCGACGAGATCTGCGAGCTGGTCGACGCGCTGGAGGGCCGCACGCTGGGGCTGTTCTCCTCGCGCCGGGCCGCCGAGCAGGCCGCCGAGGTCGTCCGCACCCGGCTGCCGCACCTCACGACGCTCGCGCAGGGCGACGCCCAGCTCCCCGAGCTGGCCCGCCAGTTCGTCGAGGACCCCCACACCTGCCTGTTCGGCACGCTCTCCCTGTGGCAGGGGCTCGACGTGCCCGGCGAGACCTGCCAGCTCGTGCTCATCGACCGCATCCCGTTCCCGCGGCCCGACGACCCGCTGATGTCGGCGCGGCAGCGGGCAGCTGACCGCGCCGGCGGCAACGGCTTCATGCAGGTCGCGGCCACGCACGCCGCCCTTCTGCTCGCCCAGGGCGCCGGGCGGCTGATCCGCACGACCAGCGACCGCGGCGTCGTCGCCGTGCTCGACCCCCGCCTCGCCACCGCCCGCTACGGCGGCTTCCTCAAGGCGTCGCTGCCGCCGATGTGGACCACCACCGACCCGGCCGTCGTCCGCAAGGCGCTCGCCCGGCTCGCCGCCGGCTGAGGGGCTGCTGCCGGCCGTCAGCCGACCGGCAGCCGAGACCGCCCGTCGTACCCGCCCCTCGGCGCCCCCAGGCGGAAGAAGTGGGCGAGCGTGGGCGCGACGTCGAGCGTCTTTGCCTCGGCCGAGGCGGTCACTCCGCGAGGCACTCGCCGGTGGCCGCCGGCGAGGAAGAACGGGATCGGCCGCGTCGTCGGGTGGCCGTGGGTGCCGGGGATCGGGTTGGACTGGATCGACGGGTCGGAGAAGCGCCAGCCGGCCTTGCAGAAGACGACCACGTCGCCGCCGATCGGGCCGGTGCGGAGCCACGCCGTACGCCGCGGGTCGTGGGCACGCAGGACGCCCGGGACGGCGGAGCAGAGCTCGATCATCCGGGCGACGCCCGCCTCGCGCCCGGCGTCGGGGCCGGTCCAGTAGAGGAGGTCGGCGCCGCCGTTGGCGGCGATCACGAACCTCCCGGCAAGTGGGGGATCGGACTCCAGCACCGGCTGGAGGCGGATCAGGGAGTCGGGGCGCGACCAGTCCATCGAGTGGTCGGCGAGCACGATGACGAGCGACTGGTTCCAGCGGCCGGACGCCTTGAGCGCCGCCACGAAGCGGCCGACCTGGGCGTCGGTGGCCGCGAGCGCGGTGCGGCGCAGCAGCTTGAGGTCGAGGACGGCGCCGGTGAGGTCGGTGTGGCCCATCCGGTCGATGTCGCCGAGGTTGACGAACATCAGGTGCGGGTCGTGCTCCGCGAGCATGGCCAGCGCCGCCTCCATGGTGAAGGCGTCGGGCGCGTGCCCGGAGACGGGGATGATCGGCCCGGGCTCCCAGCGGTGGGTGGCCCGGGCGCCGAAGACGCCGTAGAGATACTCCTTCGACAGCACCGTCGCGGTCCGCAGACCCTTGGCGTTGAGCCGCTCGATGACCGTGCGCACCTGGATGTCACTGGCCCGGTCCATGTCGCGCACCACGCCGAGGGTGCGGTCGAAGATCGCGTTGGCCGGCACGCCGCTGCGGTCGGGCCGCACGCCGGTCATCATCATCACGTGGTTGGGGATCGTCTCCATGATCGGCACGGACGAGGCGTAGGGGTGGTGCAGGCCCCCGGCCCGCAGCGCCGCGGTGTGCGGCATCGTCTCGGGCGTGATCTCGTCCGGCCGGCAGCCGTCGAGGACCAGCACGTAGGCACGCTTGGGGGTGCGGACCTTGCCGGCCGCGGCCGGGTCGGCGGCGACCGTGGAGAGCGCGATCGACGCGCCACCGGCGCCCGCCACCTTCAGCAGGGTGCGGCGCCCGGTGCGGATCTCCTCGAGTCCGGCTGCGTAGGCGCGCCCCCTCCGGCTCTCGTCAGTCGTGCACATCAGCGTCCCTCCACCGGCTGGTCGACGGCATGCACCTTGTTCGTCCCGGACATGGTCGCCCACGACGCCGTCCAGGAGGCAGTCGCGCGGGCGTCGGCGCGGTCGCTGATCACGTAGTAGTCCATCTGCGCGCGGGCCGGCGTGAGGTCGAAGACCGAGTAGCCGTGGTCGTCGAAGTTGAGGTATTTGATGTGCCGGTTGTTGGCCATGATGGTCGCCTCGACCGCCAGTGACGCCGTCCGCGCCGGCGCGCCGGTGATGTCCTTGAGGTTGTTCGACGTCACCGACGTGCTGACGAACTCCACGCCTGCGCTCTGCCCGAGCGGGTAGGTCGCGAGGTCGAAGGGCAGGTCGCACGCCCACGCCGAGTGGATGTCGCCGGTGAGGAAGACGACGTCACGCATCCCGTGGTCGCGGATGTGCGTGAAGATCTCCCGCCGGTCGTCGGTGTAGCCGTCCCACTGGTCGACGTTGTACGGCGCGCCGTCGCGCGGCAGGATCCCCGTCACGTCGTTCACGGGGTCGACCAGCTCGGTCGGCAGCTGCGCGAACGACACGGGCGCCACCATCACCGGGTTGCCGACGATCTTCCACTGCGGCCGGCCGGGGAGCAGGGAGTCCTTGAGCCAGGCGAGCTGGGCAGCGCCCAGGATGGTGCGGTCCGGGTTGCTGACCTCGGCCTCGAGCGCCGGCACCGGGCTGGGCGCCTTGGTGTGCACCTGCTCGTCGCGGTAGGTCCGCAGGTCGAGCATCGAGAGCTCCGCCAGCTTGCCGAATCGCAGCCGCCGGAACAGCCGGGTGCCGTCCCCGAGGCGGGCGGTGTCGTCGAGCCGCACGGGCATCCACTCGTCGTACGCGCGGTGCGCACGCGCGCGGCGTACGAGGTAGTCACCCTCGTCCGGCTGGTGGTTCTCCGCGCCGTCGCGCCACTGGTCGTTGGTGACCTCGTGGTCGTCCCACGTCACGATGAACGGCGCCTTGGCGTGCAGCGCCCGCAGGTCCGGGTCGCTCTTGTACTGCGCGTGCCGCTGGCGGTAGTCGGCGAGGCTGACCATCTCGCGGTCGGGCACGTGGGCGCGGATCCGCTTGTTCTCCCGCCCCATCGCGTAGGACCCCTCGCCGCCGTACTCGTAGAGGTAGTCGCCGAGGTGGAGGACGGCGTGCAGGTCGTCGCGGGCTGCGAGGTGGCGGTACGCCGCGAACCAGCCCGCCTGCAGGTTCGCGCAGCTCACGACGCCGAACCGGAGGTTGGCCGGCGTCGCCCCGCGCGCCGGGGCCGTGCGGGTGCGGCCGACGGGGCTGCTGTGCTTGCCGACGAGGAAGCGGTAGTAGTACCAGGTCTCCGGCTCGAGGCGGGTGGCGTCGACCTTGACGGTGTGGTCGCGGCTGGCGCTCGTGACGAAGGTGCCCTCCCGGACGACCTTCCCGAGCGTCGCGTCCTTCGCGACCTGCCAGGTCACGGTCACCTGAGGACCCTTGCCCGATCCGGGCGTGGCCTGCGTGGTCGGCGTGACTCGGGTCCATAGCACGACCCGGCGCGGCTTGGGGTCGCCGCTCGCGACGCCGTGCTGGAAGAGCGTGTGGTCGGGGCGATCGGCGTACGACGCGCCCGCGCCGAGCGCCGTACCGGCGAATGCAGGGCCGGCTGCTCCGGTCGCGAGGACGGTGCGGCGGCGGACGTTGGACTCCGGGATCTCTGCGGTCACGCCGAGTGGAACGACCGAGGGCCGGTTTGATCACGCGCGGATGCGTGTGAACACCGATCGTTCATCCTCGAGTCGCCCCTCGGTTCGGTGGGCGAGGAGGCGGAGTCCCGTCACGAAACGACTCGCCACACCGACGTGGCCCTTGGGAGCCCGGCTCCTCGGTGCGTACGTTCCAGGGATGGACTGGTTGCTCCGGGCTGGCGGCGCGCTGATCGTGCTCGTGGTGCTGCGCGACATCTTCCACACGCTGTGGCACCCGCAGGGCTTCGGCTCCCTGGCGCGCGGTGCGGTCAGGATCGTCTGGCGCGGGCGACACCTGGTCGGCCTGAGGCGCCGTGAGCTGATCGGGCCGTTGGGGATGCTCCTGGCTGTCGCGCTCTGGACAGCGCTCACCGTCGTCGGATGGGCGCTGATCTACCTGCCCTCGATCTCCGACGGCTTCTACTACGAAGCGTCGCTGCGTCCCGAGCAGTCGTCCGGGTTCGTCACCGCGCTCTATCTGTCGCTGGTGACAGCAGCGACGCTCGGGTTCGGTGACATCACGCCCGCCAGCAGCGCGCTGCGGTTGCTGACGCCGGTCGAGTCATTGATCGGCTTCGTGCTGCTGACCGCCGCGATCTCCTGGATCCTGCAGATCTATCCCGCCTTGGGGCGAAGACGAGCAACGGCCGTTCACCTGCACGCCCTCGCCGACGACGACACCGCTGCCCTCGTTCGCGACGGCGACCCGGCCATCGCCAGCGGCATCCTTCACGCGGTGAGCCGGGACCTGGCCGTCGTGGCAGTGGACATGACGCAGTACGCCGAGAGCTACTACTTCGTCGAGAACGACGAGCCCATGTCCTTGGCGGCGAACCTCCCCTACGCATTGGCCCTTGTCGAGGCGGGCCTCGGAGCAGCCTCCTCAGAGGTCCGCAGTGCCGCGCGGGTGCTCCGGTCCTGCGTGGAGCAGGTGACCGATCGGATTGCGATCACCCATCTGGGGACCGAGGGGTCCGTGGAGGAGGTCCTGCGTGCCTTCGCTCAGGACCACCGCCGTCCCGACTGACCTGCGGGGAACCGTCCCCAGACCAAGGCGCCAGACGACAGCAACGACAGCCCAGCCCGCAACGACGTCGAGCACCCAGTGGTTTCCCGTGCCGACGACGACGAATGCGGTGAGCCCGGCGTGCGACCAGGCCAGCGTCCGTGCGGCCCGGCTCGCCGTCGTCGCGCTCACGGCCAGCGCCACCCACAGCGCCCACCCGGCGTGCATGCTCGGGAACGCCGCCAGCTGGTTGGTCATCCACCCCAGCCCCTGCGGCGCCGAGGCCGCCTCGCCCCACCAGCCGCTGTCGGCGTGCAGTGCGAGCACGTCGGTCCAGCCGGCCATCAGCCGCGGGGGAGCGGTGGGGAGGAGGAGGTACGCCGCGAGCGCGAGGACCGTCGCGGCGACGAGCGCCGTCCTCGCGCGGGCGTAGACGGGCCGGTGCCGCCGGAAGAGCCAGACCAGGACGACCGCAGTGACGACGTAGTGGGCGGTGGCGTAGTGATAGCTCGCCAGCAGCCCGGCCAGGGGGTTGTCGACGAACCAGCCGCTGACCGCTGCCTCGACGTCGAGGCCGGCCAGGTGCTCGAGCTGCAGCAGCGCCCTGGCCCGGTCGACGGCTGGCGCGAGTGCGTCGTCGGCGAAGATCCGCGACACGGCGTACGCGAGGTAGAGACCGGCCAGCACCCACAGCTCGCGCAGTGCGGGACGTCGGCTAGCCGAGCGGAGTCGCCTGGTCGAGCGGAGTCGGCTGGTCGAGCAAAGTCGAGACCTCGCCGGTCTCGCTGGTTGAGGACGCGCGCCAGCGCCGTCAGGAAACCGAGGTTGTGGGGCGAGCAGCGTCACCCCTCAAGGCAACCGTTGGGCGCGCCATACGCCCATCGGGCGGAGCCCGGCGCGGTCCCTGAACCGGATCTCAGGGACGCACCGGGGTCACCCCTCGGTCAGACGCGCCGCAGGACCGCCGTGACCTTGCCGAGGATCGTGGCCTGGGCGCCGTCGATCGGCTCGTAGGCGTCGTTGTGGGGGAGCAGCCAGACCTTGCCGTCCTTGCGCTGGAAGGTCTTCACGGTGGCCTCGCCGTCGATCATCGCGGCGACGATCTCGCCGTTGACGGCGTCGGGCTGCTGGCGGATCACGACGTAGTCGCCGTTGCAGATGGCGGCGTCGATCATCGAGTCTCCGGACACCTCGAGCAGGAAGAGCGTGCCGTCGCCGACGAGCTGCTTGGGCAGCGGGAAGACGTCCTCGACGCGCTCCTCGGCGAGGATCGGGCCGCCGGCGGCGATGCGGCCGACCAGCGGGACGTTGGCGGCCTCGGGCGCGACGTCGCCGACCCCGGTGACGTCCGCCGAGGTCTCGTCGGCGCTGCTGATGGAGCGGCGGGCGGCCATCACCTCGGGCAGGAAGACCTCGATGGCGCGCGGCCGGTTGGGGTCGCGCTTGAGGAAGCCCTTCTCCTCGAGCGTGCGCAGCTGGTGGGCGACGCTGGACGAGCTGGTCAGCCCTACGGCGGTGCCGATCTCGCGCATCGACGGCGGGTAGCCCCGCATCTCGATGGAGTCCTTGATCGTCGCGAGCACGCGCTGCTGGCGCGGGGTCAGGCCCGTGGCGTCGGGCGGCCCGTCGGGCATCTCGATCACCTTCGTGTCCTTGCGGGCCATGGGTCCTCCTGTGGCTGTGCTCGTCTGGCTGGTGTGGCGTCCGGTGAGGCCACGGTAGTCCTCCCGGCGACGAGGTTCAAACATCTGTTCGAAGGGGCGTGTCGGGGCATGATCTGCCCCATGAGCGCGCCTTCTCGCCCCGTTGCTGTGGTGACCGGGGCCGCCCGCGGCATCGGCCGGGCCATCGCCGCCACCCTCGTCTCCCGCGGCTGGGCGGTCGTGGTGACCGACGCCGACGGCGCCGCGGCCGCTGCCACCGCGGCCCAGATCGGTGCGGTCGCCAGCCTCGCGCAGGACGTCCGGGACGCCGGCTCGCACGGTGTCGTGGCTGCGGAGGCAGCGCAGCACGGCGTACTCACCGCCTGGTTCAACAACGCCGGCGTCGGCGACGACGGCTCGCTCGCCGAGCTGACCGAGGACCAGGTCCGCAGGCTCGTCGACGTGAACCTCCTCGGCATGGTGTGGGGGATGCGCGCAGCCCTCGCCGCCTTCGGCCCGGCGGGTGGCGACATCGTCAACGTGGCGTCGCTGTCCGGCCTCGGGCCGGTGCCGGGGCTGTCGATGTACGCCGCGACGAAGGCCGGGGTCGTGTCGCTGACCCAGTCGGTCGACGCCGAGACGCCGCGGTCCGTGCGGCTGCACGCCCTTTGTCCGGACGGCGTGGACACGGACCTGGTCGGGGGGATGGACCAGTCCGGCCTGGCCGTCGCGCTGATCCACTCCGGTGGGCGGCTGCTCATCGTCTCTGAGGTCGCCGACGCCGCTGTCGCACTCGTCGGAACGCACCGGGTCGTGCAGACCCTGCCCGCCTGGCGGGGTGGGCTGATGCGGTTCTCGTCGCTCGCGCCGCGGGTCTCAGCGCGGCTCGTCGGGGTGGTGGCTGCCCAGGGACGGCGGGCGATGGAGCGGGCTCGGTAAGCGCTCTGCATTGAGTCGCGGGGTGACTCATGGTGAGTCACGGTGACTCACCGGGGAAACCCGACCGTCCCGCATTGCGCGGGCCTCCCGGCGCGTCAAACATGAGGAAGTCTTTCCTCGTGCCTCGACTGAGCCTGAGCTCGGGCGGCAGACGGGAGTTCATCCTGTTCGGCACGCCGTCAGCGCTTGACGAGCAGCGGCTTCGCCTCCAGTACGGAGATCTGCTGGGGCGTGCCTTCGATGGTCACTGTGCCGGCCACGTCCTGCCACGGGTTGTCGGTGCCCTTCACCCTCCACCTGGCAGCCCATGTGGTGTCCACGCTCACGGGGATCTTCTCGCCGACCTTCGAGTAGGTGTGGGTGATGAGGGTGGAGACATCTGCGCCCTCGGTCCAGGGCTTGCCCGGCCAGTCCGTCAGGCGTGGTGTGGAGCCGTCGCCGAAGTGCCACTTGAACGACTGGGGCCAGATCTCCAAGGAGACCGTGATCTTGACCGGGTCGAGTGCGACGTCCGTCGTGAAGCGCTCGGCCTGTGAGGAGAAGATCGTGTCGAGGTTGACGAGCGTCCTACCGCCCGGCGGCTGCACGACGAGGGACGAGGTCGGCAGGCCGACCTTCCTGAAGGCCTTCGCCACTTCGGCCGGGATGTCGATGGGCTTGCCCTTGGTGGCCTCTTCTTCCTTGATGCACTCGTAAGTGTCAGTGGTTGACGTTCCGTCGGCAGCGTGTGTGATCACCGTGAACACGAGGCCGCCTTCGCACTCAAGCTGCTTGCCGGTACAGCCGAAACCGTTGTCCAGGCCGACCGCACCGCCGTGCTCGCACTGGGGGATCAAGGTAGGAGGAACCGTCTCCGAAACCGACGTGGTGACTACTTGGCTCTGTTCGGTCGGGTTCTCGGAATTCGATGCCTCATCCGTCTCGGTGAATTCGGTGTAGAAGACATCGTCGTTCTCTTCTGCGCCCACCTCGGGCTCGTCGCCACTCGCCGACGACATCGACGCCGGCCACATGAAGAGCGTGAAGAGCAAGGCCAGTCCGCAGAGCGTAAGGAGCGCCCTCATTCGACCGGGGCCACTTCGTGCATCTTCCACTGATCTCCCCGCCAGAAGAACGTCGCCGCCAAGGTCTTCCGACCCCTGGCGGTTTCGTGGACCTTCTTCTCGTCAGGCAACTTCACGCGGGCTGCTGGTTGAAGCACTCGAACTGCCACCTGCCAAGCTGGTGGGTCGTACTTCGTTGGCGATGAGATCTGCAGAATCTGCCAGGGCTTGCTGTCATAGATCCCACCCGGTTGGTGCAACCTCTGAGCCAGCTCGGCCACGTTGTTGCAGGTGGCGCAATCCTTGGTGCTGACTCCGAGCAGCGGCTCCGTTTCGCCCTCGAGCCTTGCAACGTTCAGCAGGTCGAACCAATGCCTGACGAACGCCACGGCCCCGTCGTCCGTCTTCGCTTCCCACGGCTCCGGCGTCGGCGCCGGCTCGGACGCCTCGGGCGAAGAACTCGCTGACTCCGTCGGCATGATCGGCTCCGGCTTCTCACCAGAGCAGGCGCTGAGAGCGAGGAGGGGCAGGGCGAGCAGAGCGCTGGCCGTGCGGCGTACCCAAGTCACAAGGACCCCCAATCCCGAGAGCGGCCGGACCCGACCAGCCGAGAAAAAGGTAGGCCGCGGAGCGCCCCGGCGCCATGTCTGGCCCCGCACCTGTGGAGAACCAGCGAGCGGGGGACGGCCGACAGCCATCGAACACGTGTTTGATCTCATGCTTGATCTGTTCGAACACATGCTCTACCGTCGTACACACGTTCGATCGAAACTCTGATCGACCATGAGCTCCAGACTCGATGTCGGTGGTCAGGTCTAGAACTTCCCTCGAGCGACAGACACCAGGCTGACGCCCTTCCCCAGGAGGCCTCCATGAGTACCATGACGATCACCCCGAGCTTCGCATCGACTGTCCGTGCGACGCGCCGCCCCCAGCAGCCCTCGAGCGTGCGGCTCACCCGGCGCGGGCGGCTGGTCGTGTTCGTGGCGGCCCTGATGCTCGTGCTGATGGCCGGCTTCTTCCTGGGCTCCGGCGCGGTCGGCACTGGTGAGGCCGGCAAGCCCGAGCCCACCGAGATCGTCATGGTCGGCACCGGCGACACGCTGTGGGGGATCGCCGCCGAGCTGGCCGAGGACGGCGAGGTGCGCAGCATGATGCGCGAGATCCAGGAGCTCAACGCTCTGGACTCGGTGAGCCTGACCGCGGGCCAGCGCCTGCGCGTGCCGCTGTCGGAGTGACAGCGGAGTGGTCGTGCTGTCGCCAGACAGCCAGATGACGTCCCGCCGGTCGCCTCGACCCCGGCCGGCGGGCACGGGGAAGACCCCGGGCGGTGCCACCCTCTTGGGGAAGAGGGGTGGCACCGCCCGAGTCATGTCGCGGGCGGCCCACGTCGGACAGCGCGGTCGTTCACTGCCACCAGGTGGCAGCAATCCACCGCGGTCACCGAGCGGCGCGGCGCCCTCCGGTGGGTCGGGCGACGGCGGGGTCGGCGGCGAGGCCGAGGGTGCGCATGAGTCGTACGCCGAGCATCAGGCCGGCGAAGAGGCAGGCGATCGCGCCTACGGTGGCGAGCGCCAGCAGGCCCCAGGCCGACGACTCGCCGCCCCGCGCCGAGACCCCGAAGTCGATCGCCATGTAGACGAGGTAGCCCCAGGCTACGACGCAGGCGGTGAGGCCGGCAGCCAGGGGAACGGTGGCGCGACCGAAGGAGCGCTGCGCCTTCTCAGCTCGGCGCGCGCCTGCACGCTTGCCCGCCTCCGGGGTCCCCGTCGTCACGGGAGCATTCTGTCTGACGCGTGCAATTCAGGAGGCGGTTACGGCGAGGGTCTTGATGGTCTCGATACGCCCGCTCGTTCCTCGCGGGCTACTCGACCACCGACTACGGCGGGCGCGCGGCGCGTGAGCAAGCCCCGCAACGCCCGGGACACGCCGTACGGAGAAGCCAAATTCCGTGTGGTCCAAGGCACTGACCTGCGGTTTTACCTGGCCTTGGCGTGGCCCGCCAGAAGTCGTCGCCGTTCCGCTTGCCAAGGCTCGGGAGCCGACGTACGGTTACCACTACATCTAGTAGTTACACCGTTGTGGTTTTCCACATCTAGTTCACAAGAGCCGGGTGGGAAGTGCACAGCCAGACGGCGTGACTCCACAGGAATCGGCTGCTCATCCACAGGCATACACGCCCTCTCGGGGGTGTTCTAGTCATGCCCGGGAGTTCAGCCAGGCCACGCGAGAGGAGGCCCGGAATGCACTGCCCGTACTGCCGCAACACCGACACCCGGGTCCTCGACTCGCGCGTGGCCGACGACGGCAGCAGCATCCGCCGGCGGCGTACCTGCTCGTCCTGCGAGCGGCGGTTCACCACCGTGGAGCAGATGCAGCTGACCGTGCTCAAGCGCAGCGGCGCCACCGAGCCGTTCACCCGTGAGAAGGCGGTCGCCGGCGTTCGGAAGGCCTGCAAGGGCCGCCCGGTCACCGAGGACCAGCTCGCCTGCCTCGGACAGGCGGTCGAGGACGCGCTGCGGCTCAGCGGCCAGGCGGAGGTTCCGGCGCACGAGGTGGGCTTGGCGATCCTCGCGCCGCTCCGCGAGCTCGACGAGGTCGCCTACCTCCGCTTCGCCAGCGTCTACCGCGCGTTCGAGTCGGCCGACGACTTCGAGGACGAGATCGCCATGCTGCGCGCCGAGCGTGGTCTCGAGACGGGCGCTAGCGCGCCCTCCTCGACCACCGAGATGGCCCAGACGGGCTGACACAGACTGCCCGGCACGGCGTGGGGAAGCGGCGTGCCGGGCTTACCACCTTGGGGCAACACCCCTGCATCACCCACACAGCAGCACCACACCAGCAGGCAACGGGATCGAAGGAGCACGCATGACCGAGACGGTGAGCACCGGCAACGAAGCCGGCGCAGACGCCCCGCAGTCACAGGGGGAGCGCAAGGGCCTCACGCTGGAGCGCGTCTTCAGCACCGAGAGCGTGCACCCCTACGACGAGATCACCTGGGAGCGTCGCGACGTCGTCCAGACCAACTGGAAGACCGGCGAGACCGTCTTCGAGCAGCGCGGCGTGGAGTTCCCCGACTTCTGGTCGGTCAACGCCAGCACCATCGTCACCACGAAGTACTTCCGCGGCGCCGTCGGCACCGAGGCGCGCGAGTGGAGCCTCAAGCAGCTCATCGACCGCGTCGTGAAGACCTACACCGACGCCGGCCAGGAGCACGGCTACTTCGCGACCGACGCCGACGCCGAGGTCTTCGAGCACGAGCTCACCTGGCTGCTGGTGCACCAGTACTTCTCCTTCAACAGCCCCGTCTGGTTCAACGTCGGCACCCCGTCGCCGCAGCAGGTCTCCGCGTGCTTCATCCTCTCCGTCGACGACTCGATGGACTCGATCCTGAACTGGTACAAGGAGGAGGGGTTCATCTTCAAGGGCGGCTCCGGCGCCGGCCTCAACCTCTCCCGCATCCGCTCGTCCAAGGAGCTGCTCTCCAGCGGCGGTACGGCGAGTGGCCCGGTGTCGTTCATGCGCGGCGCCGACGCCTCGGCGGGCACCATCAAGTCGGGCGGTGCCACGCGCCGGGCCGCGAAGATGGTCGTCCTGGACGTCGACCACCCGGACATCGAGGAGTTCGTCGAGACCAAGGCGCGCGAGGAGGACAAGATCCGCGCGCTGCGTGACGCGGGCTTCGACATGGACCTGGGCGGCAAGGACATCACGTCCGTGCAGTACCAGAACGCCAACAACTCGGTCCGCGTGACCGACGAGTTCATGCGCGCCGTCGAGGACGGCACCGAGTTCGGCCTCCGCGCCCGCCAGACCGGCGAGGTCATCGAGACGGTCGACGCCCGCGAGCTGTTCCGCAAGATCGCGGTGGCGGCGTGGGAGTGCGCCGACCCGGGCCTGCAGTACGACGACACCATCAACGACTGGCACACCAACCCCGAGACCGGCCGCATCACCGCGTCCAACCCGTGCTCGGAATACATGTCGCTCGACAACTCCTCGTGCAACCTGGCGAGCCTCAACCTGCTGAAGTTCCTCAAGGACGACGGCACGTTCGACGGTGAGCTGTTCGCGAAGGCGGTCGAGTTCATCATCACCGCGATGGACATCTCGATCTGCTTCGCCGACTTCCCGACGGAGTCGATCGGCAAGACCACGGTCGACTACCGCCAGCTCGGCATCGGCTACGCCAACCTCGGTGCCCTGCTGATGGCGATGGGCCTCGGCTACGACTCCGACGGTGGCCGGGCGATGGCAGCCACCATCACCAGCCTGATGACGGGCACGTCGTACAAGCGCAGCGCCGAGCTCGCCGCGATCGTCGGCCCCTACAACGGCTACGCCCGCAACGCCGAGGCGCACAAGCGCGTCATGCGCAAGCACCAGGCCGCCAACGACGCCGTGCGCCCGCTGCACGTCGCCGACACGCAGGTGCACAAGCTGGCCACCCAGGCGTGGGCCGACGTGGTCGCGCTGGGCGAGACCAACGGCTTCCGCAACGCACAGGCCTCGGTGCTCGCGCCGACCGGCACCATCGGCTTCATGATGGATTGCGACACCACGGGCATCGAGCCGGACTTCTCGCTGGTGAAGTTCAAGAAGCTCGTCGGTGGCGGCTCGATGCAGATCGTCAACCAGACGATCCCGCGGGCGCTGACCAAGCTGGGCTACCAGCCCGAGCAGGTCGAGGCGATCGTCGCCTTCATCGCTGAGCACGGCCACGTCATCGACGCCCCGGGCCTGAAGCAGGAGCACTACGAGGTCTTCGACTGCGCGATGGGTGCCCGCGCGCTCAAGCCGATGGGCCACGTGCGGATGATGGCGGCCTGCCAGCCGTTCCTTTCGGGGGCCATCTCCAAGACCGTGAACCTGCCCGAGAGCGCCACGGTCGAGGAGATCGAGGACGTCTACATGCAGGCCTGGAAGCTCGGCCTCAAGGCGACGGCTGTCTACCGCGACAACTGCAAGGTCGGCCAGCCGCTAGCCGACGGCAAGTCGGAGGCGTCGAAGAAGGACCAGGGCATGGCCGCCGCGGCCGCCGGCTCGTCGAGCGAAGTCGAGACGAACCTCGAGCCCAAGGTCATCGAGAAGGTCGTCTACGCCCCCACCCGCAAGCGCCTGCCGAAGTCGCGCGTCTCGCGCACCACCTCCTTCACCGTGGGTGGCGCCGAGGGCTACATGATCTCGGGCGCCCACGACGACGGCACGCTCGGCGAGATCTTCCTCAAGCTGGGCAAGCAGGGCTCCACGCTGGCCGGTGTGATGGACGCCTTCTCGATCGCGATCTCGATCGGCCTTCAGTACGGCGTGCCGCTGGAGACCTACGTGTCGAAGTACACCAACCAGCGGTTCGAGCCGGCCGGTCTGACCGACGACGCGGACATCCGGATGGCCCAGTCGGTGATGGACTACGTCTTCCGTCGCCTGGCCCTGGACTACCTGCCCTTCGACGACCGCGCCGCCCTGGGCATCTTCTCCGCCGAGGAGCGCCAGCGTCACCTCGAGACCGGCTCGTACGAGCCGCTCGTCGAGGAGACCGGCTCGGCGTCGGAGCTGACGGCAGGTTCGTCCGGATCGTCGAGCGAAGTCGAGACGTCGGTCGAGGATGACCTCGGTGGTCGAGTAGCGAGCGCCAGCGAGCGTATCGAGACCACGGAAGCGTCGGTCGCCGAGAAGCCCGCACCCAAGGAGGCCCACACCTCCGCCGAGCTCCTGGAGCTCATCACCGGCACCGCCGTCGACTCCCCGCTCTGCATGACCTGCGGCACGAAGATGCGGCCCGCCGGCTCGTGCTACGTCTGCGAGGGGTGTGGCAGCACCAGCGGCTGCAGCTGATCGCTGACCAACCTCGACGGGTCCGACACCTCCAGGAGTCGGACCCGTCGTCGTTGTCCGCGCCAGAGCTGATTCCCAGAATCATCGGTCCCGGATGCATGCAAGTGTGCCGGGCGGATCGGCCGGTTCGTCGCGGGACAGGGCGCCAGGCACTTGTGCGCATCGACGATCCCGCACGCGACTTATGACAAGGTCGAGTTTCAGGGGTGGGCGGGGTACGCATCACTTCTTGCCGTGCAGATGGCCCTCAGCCGAGGATTCGGCGTTGACCGGGAAACGGTCACTTGCGGCGGAAGGACGCACTTGTTGCGGCAGAGACCGCGGTCCGACATTCGGTCAGCATGTGCGGTAGTCCCGCCGGCTCAAGACTCCGTCAAGCCGGCTCGGGCCCATAGGTTGGTCCGGTTCACCACCATTGTGCTCCGGACCGTCAGGCTGCGTCGAGCGGTGACACCGGTCCTTGCTGCCACCCGTGGTGCGGCCCCATGCCGATCGCGGATCAACCCACCACGGTCAGTGCGGAACGCGGCTCGGGCGACCTGGGGAAGGCCACCGTCACAAGTGTCTTGCAGCGCGGGACCCCGCAGGCGCACACTGAGAGACGGTCTAGTTCTCACGGCGAGGGAGCACCGCCGTGAGCATATTGCGGACGATCGAGTGTCATCTGGGTTGGCACGCATGGGAGCCACTGGTTGGAGCCGTTGCAAGCGCCCACCACCAGTGCCCGTACTGCGGCAAGATCAAGAAGGTGAATACCGGGCAGCCACCGGAGGCTCACGACCGCTCCAACATCCATACGTGAGCAACCGCCGGGCGTCATGGCTCGTCTATGGCCGCGAGACTGACAAGGAGGTACGGCGATGACAAGCCTGTGGTGTCGGTTGGGAAGACATGGGTGGGTAGCTGACAAGAACGAGGACGGTGAACGATTCAAGCGGTGTCGCCGCTGCTCAGCCATCAAGGACGACCCACCGGATCCTGGCTCGTCATTTCACATGGCGACCGGTATTGGAGGATGATCTCTGCAAGTCCGCAGGGGGCGCCCGGCAACAACACCCCAAGTCCCGCAGGGGCGCCCGGCCACCCAACGGTGAACAGCCAACCCTACGCATCCTGTCTTCGCGGCAAGATCGCCGGCGTTAGTCGTCGACGCCACCCTTCACGGCGGCGGGTTCTAGTTGCCGTCTCGCGGCGATCCGATCGTGCACGCGACTCCCCCCGCCCACGCTCGTCGGCCCTGGGACATCGTGCGCGGCGCAGGTGCGTCATAGTGGGCTACTAGACGATTCCCGTAGGGCCGGTGTCTGGCCAGACTCGGTCCAGGTGCCCGGCGGGTTCGCTCTCTATTGGGCTGCCCACCCGTTTCCGGGTGTGGCTCGCCATCGGTCTGCCGCCTGC
>NZ_QDGZ01000012.1 GCF_003076135.1 Nocardioides gansuensis
AGTTACGGCGGCCATAGCGAAAGGGAAACACCCGGTCCCATACCGAACCCGGAAGTTAAGCCTTTCAGCGCCGATGGTACTGCAACCGCGAGGCTGTGGGAGAGTAGGACGCCGCCGGACAAACATTTGGAAGAGGGTCACCCCGAGAGGGGCGGCCCTCTTCTGCATTTCAGGGCAAGCGCATTGCCGTATCCCGGCCAGATGTCGTCCACAGCAGGGCCCGGCGTCGCGTTCTCCACAGGCGTTCGGCTCGCCCGCGCTGGTGTGTCGGAGCCGCGGTGGATCATCTGGCGTGGAGGTGATGTGCAATGTCTGCACGAGAAAAGGACGCGGCTCCCGACGAGCTGGTGCCGGTCAACGAGGTCCGGCTCGTCGGCCGGCTCACGGCCGCTCCGGCGCAGGTGGAGCTGCCGAGCGGCGACCACCTGACCACGTTCCGGGTGGTGGTGGACCGTCCGCCGGGCACGTCCCGTCAGCGCGTCGACACCCTCGAGTGCGCCGTCTGGTCCGCGCGGGTCCGGCGCACGGTGGCCCGGTGGGGGCCGGGCGACGTGGTCGAGGTGAGTGGTGCCATCCGCCGGCGATTCTTCACCGCCGGCGCCGGAAAGGCGTCCCGGGTGGAGGTGGAGGTCGCCGGGGCTCGGGTCATTCGTCGTGCACGGAGCGCATGAGCACGCCGAGGCTGGGCTTGGGCTGGAAGGAGGTGGCCTTCTCCGGCAGAAGCAGGCCACGGCCGATGATGTCGCGCACCTGGCCGTAGTCGGTGGCCGGGAGCAGGACTCCGGTCACCTTCGAGCTCGCCGCCGACATGGCGTCCTCGGCGGAGTGGTGGTGGTCGATGCGCTTCGGAGGAGTCGGCAGGCGCGGGATCAGCTGGTCGAGCAGCCACCCCAGTGCGAGCTCGACCGGGGCGCCGGCGAGGTCGAGGACGGCCCAGCTGCGTCCGTTGGTGACCACGAGCGTGTGGGGCTCGAGGGCGTTGAGGGCTTCGTGCTGGGGCAGCTCCCGGACCCGGGCGCCGGCTTCCCTGGCCGCGGCCGACACCGCGGCCAGGGGCGTCCCGACCAGTGTGCGGTGGATGGGGCCCAGGAAGAGCGGGGTGTCCTGCTGGTCGACGAGCATGGCCAGGCCGCGGTCCCACGGGGTCCCGGGCCGTTCCTCCTGGAGGGCGAGGTAGGCGGCGTAGCGGTGATGGCCGTCGGCGACCAGGGCGTCGGTGGCGGCCAGTCCCTCGTTGACACGGTCGAGCTGGCCGGGATCCCGGATCGCCCAGATCCTGTGGTGCTGGCCCGCCTGGTCGGTGAAGTCCCACCCGGGCTCTCCGGAGCCGACCTCGTCGACGACGGCCCGGATCTGGGGGGTGCCGTCGTGGACGAGGAGGATGGGTGCGGGGTTCATGCCCATCTCGGCCATCCGGCGTGCCAGCTCCGACACCTGGCCGGGGTGGATGCCCTCGTGCGGCCAGACAGCCCGCTCCTCGATGCGCGTAGCCCGCCGCGACAGGTCGAGTGCGCCGACGAGCCCGCGGATGCTGAGCCCGGCAACCGTGTACTCGTGGAGGTAGAGGCCGAAGGCGGTGTCCTGGCTGACGTGGCCTCGTGACTGCCAGCCCGCCAACCGCTCGGCGACGGCGCGGTAGGGTCGCGCGAAGGCGCGTGCCGACGCGGGGTCGCCGACCCGGCCGGGGGACAGCGTCAACGCCCTGAACGGTGCCAGTCGAAGGGGCTTCGCCACGGAGGGCGGGGCGACCACGGCGTCGACGTCCATCGAAGCATCGTAGGGGGCAGGCCGAGTCGGACGAGGGAAGGGGTGGGAGTGCCGGAGACGTCCCTGCTCGGGTCGACCCAGGGAGCCCTGCTCGGGCTCCATGACCTGGTCATGTTCGACCTCGACGGGGTCGTGTACGTGAGCGGGCATGCCCTCGACGGCGTACCGGAGCGGCTCGAGCGGGTGCGTGCCGCGGGCGTGCACCTGGCCTTCGTGACCAACAACGCCTCGCGCACGCCTGAGCAGGTCGCCCAGCACCTCGAGGAGCTCGGCGTACGCGCGGAGGCCAAGGACGTGGTGACCAGCGCCCAGGCGGCGGCCCGCCTGCTGGTCGAGCGGTTCGGTGCGGGCGCGCGCATCCTGATGCTGGGCGGCGAAGGGCTGCGGTCCGCGCTGGAGGCGGAGGGCCTGGTGCCGCTCGAGGAGCCCGACGACGTCGTGGCGCTGGCAAGCGGATACGGGCCCGACGTGCGCTGGCGCGACATCATGCGCGCCGCCACGCTCGTGCGAGACGGATTGCCCTACGTCGCCAGCAACACCGACCACACCATCCCGACGTCCTACGGCCTGGCGCCCGGACACGGGGTGCTGGTGGGGACGATCAGCGGCTTCGCCGGAGTGGAGCCCGTCGTGGCCGGCAAGCCGGCACGCCCGCTCATGGAGGAGACGATCCGGCGGGTCGGCGGATCACGGCCGCTGATGGTGGGCGACCGCCTCGACACCGACATCGAGGGTGCCCACGCCGTGGGCGTCGACTCGCTCCTGGTGATGACCGGCGTGACGCACCTGGTCGACCTGGTGGCGGCGGGCCCGCACCTGAGGCCGACCTATGTCGCCGCCGACATGGAAGGCCTGTTCGAGGCGCACCCGGCGCCGGCGTGGGCCGAGGCAGCAGCCACGCTGGGCGGCTGGCGGGCCATCGTGGAGGAGGGTCGGCTGCACGTCGAGGGCTCGGGCAGCTCCTCGGACTGGTGGCGGGTCGTGGCCGTGGCGGCGTGGCGCCACCTCGACGACGCGGGCCAGCCCGTGGACATCGAGGGACTCTCGCCACCGGTCGCGTCCGAGGCGGCGGCGCGCGGGTAACCTCGGCGGCATGGACGAGCAGCCCACCGAGGACCAGGCACCCGAGACCGCCGTCGAGAGCCCGGTCGAGAGCACGGGCGTGCCCGCGGTGGACGAGGTGCTCGGCAGCCTGCACCGGCTTGCGGACCTGCCGCTGGACGAGCACGTCGGCGTCTTCGAGCAGGCCCACGACCGGCTTCGCCGGGCCCTGGACGCGCAGCCGGACAGCTGACGTGCCACCTCGTCGGCTCAGACTGGACGCCGAGCTGGTCCGCCGTGGGTTGGCCCGGTCGCGCGAGCACGCCAGCGAGCTGATCGCCGCTGGCCGGGTGACGGTCTCCGGCGCGGTCGCGACCAAGCCGGCCACCGGGATCACGACCGACGTCGCGATCGTGGTGCGCGACGACCCCGAGCGGGAGGAGTACGTCTCCCGTGGCGGGCACAAGCTGGCCGGGGCCCTCGCCGCCTTCGCCGGGCACGGGCTCACCGTGACGGGGAAGCGTTGCCTCGACGCCGGCGCCTCCACGGGCGGCTTCACCGACGTGCTCCTGCGCAACGGGGCCCGGGAGGTGGTCGCGGTCGACGTCGGCTACGGCCAGCTGGCCTGGTCGCTGCGCAACGACCCCCGCGTCGTGGTCCACGACCGCACCAACATCCGCGACCTCACCCCGGAGCTGGTCGGCGACCCGGTCGACCTGGTGGTGGGTGACCTCTCGTTCATCTCGCTGCAGCTGGTGCTCGACCCCCTGCTCTCCGTCACGGCGCCCGAGGGGGAGCTGGCGCTGATGGTCAAGCCGCAGTTCGAGGTCGGCAAGGACCGGGTCGGCAAGGGCGGAGTGGTCCGTGACCTCGCCCTCCGCGCGGAGGCCGTCGACGACATCGCCCGTGCCGCGGCGGGCCGGGGCTGGGGCGCGGTCGCCGTCACCACGAGTCCGCTCCCGGGGCCCTCGGGCAACGTGGAGTTCTTCCTGCTGCTCAGGAAGGGCGCCCCGACCATCGGCGCGCCCGACATCGAGGCCGAGGTGGAGCGCAGCCGGTCACTGGGGGTGGCGGGTGAGAAGGTGGACCCGTGACCCCGACCCATGCCCGCCGCCGCGTGCTGCTGCTCGCCCACACCGGCCGAGCCGACGCCCGGGACGTGGCGCGTGCCTGCGCCAAGTCGCTCACCTCCCACGGCATCGTGGTGCGGCTGCTGGAGCAGGAGGCGGCCGACCTGGCGCTGGACCCCGCGGCGTACGACCCGGTGATCGAGACCGTGGGACCCGAGTCGCTGGCCGGGGAGGGTTGTGAGCTGGCCCTGGTCATCGGCGGCGACGGCTCGATCCTGCGGGCCGCCGAGCTGACCCACGCCAGCGGCACGCCGCTGCTGGGCGTCAACCTCGGGCATGTCGGCTTCCTGGCCGAGGCCGAGGAGGAGGACGTCGAGTCGACGATCGAGGCGATCGTCTCCCGACGCTACGCGGTCGAGGAGCGGCTCACGCTGGACGTCCGGGTGCTGCGCGACGGAGAGGTCGTGACGACCACGTTCGCCCTCAACGAGGCCAGCGTGGAGAAGGCCGCGCGCGAGCGCATGCTCGAGGTCGTCGTCGAGATCGACAACCGCCCCCTGTCCCGGTGGGGCTGTGACGGCGTGGTCTGCGCGACGCCGACCGGCTCGACCGCCTACAACTTCAGCGCCGGCGGACCCGTGGTCTGGCCGGCCGTCGAGGCGCTGCTGATGGTGCCCATCAGTGCGCACGCGCTCTTCGCCCGGCCGATGGTGGTGGCACCGACCTCCGTGCTCGCCGTCGAGGTGCTGGCCAACACCGAGGGCGCGGGCGTGCTCTGGTGCGACGGCCGGCGCGCCGTCGACCTGCCGCCCGGGGCGCGCATCGAGGTGCGCAAGGGCGCCCGGCCGGTGCGGCTGGCGCGGCTCCACGAGGCGCCCTTCACCGACCGGCTGGTGGCCAAGTTCGACCTGCCCGTCGAGGGCTGGCGCGGTGCGTCCGAGCGCCGGCGCCGCGACGCGGGGGACAGCGATGCTTGAGGAGATCCGGATCTCCTCGCTCGGCGTGATCGAGTCCTCGACGCTCGAGCTCGGGCCGGGCCTCACGGTCATCACCGGGGAGACCGGCGCCGGCAAGACGATGGTCGTCACCGCGCTCGGCCTGCTGCTCGGCGGCCGTGCCGACAGCGGGGCGGTCCGCAACGGGGCCAAGGCGGCACGCGTCGAGGGCGTCGTGGCCACGGGGTCGCTGCCCGACTTCGTCACCGCCGTCGAGGACGTCGGCGGCGACACCGAGGACGGACAGGTCGTCCTGGCGCGCAACATCGCGGCCGAGGGCCGCTCCAGGGCCTGGGTCGGCGGCGCCTCGGTGCCGGTCGCCCGACTGGGGGAGGTCGCCGAGCCCCTGGTCGCCGTGCACGGTCAGAGCGACCAGCACCGGCTGCTGCGGGGGGCGGCGCAGCGCGACGCGCTCGACCGGTTCGCCGGCGAGGCCGTCGCGGGGCCCGCCGCCCGCTTCGCGGAGCTCTACGAGCGCCTCGGTGCCGTGGAGACGGAGCTCGAGGACGTCCACCGCAACGCCCGCGCCCGGATGCTCGAGGCCGACCAGCTGCGTCTCGGGCTCAGCGAGATCGAGGCGGTGGCGCCCGAGTCGGGCGAGGACGTGTCCCTGGCGGCCGAGGAGCAGCGCCTCGGCTTCGCCGACACCCTCCGCGCCGCCGCCGAGCAGGCCCGGGAGGCCCTCTCCAGCGACCAGGACGCCCCGGACGCCCTGGGCACCACGTCCGCGGCGCGTCGCTTCCTCGAGGCCGTCCGTGACCACGACGCCGAGGCTGCCGACCTCGCCGACCGGCTGGCCGAGGTGAGCTATCTGCTCTCCGACGTGGCGGCCGACGTCGCGTCGTACGCCGCGCGGCTGGACTCCGACCCCGCGCGCCTAGCCGCCGTGAGCGAGCGGCGGGCGGCGCTGACCGCCCTGACCAGGAAGTACGGCGACACTGCCGACGAGGTGCTCGCCTGGGCCGAGCAGGCTGCCGCCCGGCTGCTCGACCTCGACGACACCGACGGACGCGTCGAGCGGCTGACCCAGCAGCGCGACGAGCTGCGCGCCGAGCTCGCGCAGGTCGCCGCCCAGCTGACGGCCGCGCGCACCGAGGCTGCCCAGCGGCTCTCGCGGGCGGTCAGCGACGAGCTCACCCTGCTCGCCATGCCGCACGCCGAGGTGACGATCGCCGTGCGCCAGCAGGAGATCGCCGTGCCGGAGACGCTCACCCGCAAGGCCCTCCAGGTCGACGGACGCTGGGTCGCCGCCACCGCGACGGGCGTGGACGAGGTGGAGTTCCTCCTCGCGGCCAACACGGGTGCCGATGCCCGGCCGCTCGCCAAGGGGGCCAGCGGGGGCGAGCTATCCCGCGTGATGCTGGCGCTCGAGGTCTCCCTGGCCGAGACCAGCCCCGTGCCGACGTTCGTCTTCGACGAGGTCGACGCCGGCGTCGGCGGCAAGGCGGCGATCGAGGTCGGTCGCCGGCTGGCCATGCTCGCCCGCCGGGCCCAGGTGCTGGTGGTGACCCACCTGCCGCAGGTCGCGGCGTACGCCGATCGGCACGTCGTCGTCGCCAAGAGCAGCGACGGCACCGTGACCACCTCGGGCCTGACAGTCCTCGACGAGACCGGCCGCGAGCGGGAGCTCTCGCGGATGCTGGCCGGGCTCGAGGAGTCCGACACGGCGCTGGCCCACGCCCGCGAGCTGCTCCAGACCGCTGCCGCGGCCCGCGACGCGTGACCCGCGGCGTGCCTCCCCAACGGGCAGCTGCCGGCTGACACCATGGGTCCGTCATGAGGATT
This sequence comes from Nocardioides gansuensis, assembly GCF_003076135.1. GTDB lineage: Bacteria > Actinomycetota > Actinomycetes > Propionibacteriales > Nocardioidaceae > Nocardioides > Nocardioides gansuensis. The sequence continues at coordinate 6,659 of NZ_QDGZ01000012.1, forward strand.
CCCACCCGTCAACGCACCGCCCCCGACCTGCCCGGCGTCCTCGGTCCCGCGCGCTCGGCCCACCGCACCGCCCTGCTGCTCGCCCGGGTCGGACCCGGCGACGTGGCGGTCCTCGACCACCACGACCTCGACCGGGCCACCGCCCAGGCGCTCGTCGACGCGGGCGTCGTCGCGGTGCTCAACGCCGTGCCGATGATCTCCGGGCGCTATCCGGCGCTCGGCCCCGAGGTCCTCGTGCAGGCCGGTGTGCCCGTCGTGGACTCACTCGGCCAGGTGGCGCTGGCCCGCCTCCCCGACGGCGCCCAAGTCCGCGTCCACGAGGGCACGGTGCTGGTCGGCGATGAAGTGGTCGGCGACGGCCGGGAGGTCGACCTGCCGCTGGTGCGCGCCGAGATGGAGCGTGCCCGGTCGAGCATGCGGGCCCAGCTGGAGAGCTTCACGCACAACAGTGCGGAGTTCCTGCGCCGGGAGGAGGACGTGCTGCTGCACGGCCGGGGCATCCCCCGGCCCTCCACCACCCTGGCCGGCCGGCCGGTCGTCGTGGTGGTGCGCAGCCACGACTGGCGCTCCGAGCTCGCCGGCATCGCGCCGTTCATCCGCGAGCAGCACCCGGTCCTGATCGGGGTCGACGGAGGGGCCGACGCGCTCCGCGAGGCCGGCCACCGCCCGGACGTGGTGGTGCTCGGCACCGTCGACCCCGACGAGCTGCCGACACGTGAGGCGCTGCGCAAGGCCGCCGATGTCGTCGTACTCCTCGAGAGGGGCGCGGCACGGTCACTCACCGAGCCGCTCGTCCGGCTCGGCATCAAGCCCGTCGTCTTCGAGACCGGGGCGACCAGCGAGGACGCGGCGCTGCTGCTCGCCGACGCGGCGGGCGCCGCCCTGATCGTGGGCGTGGGCATGCCCGCCACCCTGGACGAGTTCCTCGACCGTCGGCGCGCAGGCCTCGCCAGCACCTATCTGACCCGGCTCAAGGTCGGCCAGCGGCTCGTCGACGCCGCGGCCGTGCCCCGCCTCTACGACGGCAGCGTGCGGCCCCGCCACCTGGCGGCGCTCGCCGTCACCGGCCTGGTCGCGCTCGGCGCGGCCGTCGGCGTCACGCCGGTCGGCCAGGAGTGGGGCGACGCCCTCGCCACCACCGCCACCCAGCTCCTCGACACCCTCCAGGGAAACTTCCAGTGATCACGTTCCGCCACCACCTGACCAGCCTCGTCGCCGTCTTTCTCGCGCTCGCGGTCGGCATCGCCCTCGGCGGCGGTCTGCTGCATGAGCAGGTGGCGTCGGGGGACGCGGACCCGGAGGCGGCGGGTGCGCCGCAGGCCGACCCGCGCGGGGCGTACGCCGACGGCTTCGCGGCCGCGGTCGCGCCCACCCTGCTCTCGGGCAGGCTCGCGGAGCGGTCCGTGGCCCTGGTGACGCTGCCGGGCGCGGACGAGAACGTCGTAACCGCGCTGTCCGAGCAGGTCGCCGCGGCGGGGGGCTCGGTCACCGCGCGCTTCAGCCTCACCGACACCTGGACGACCCCGGAGCAGAAGTCCCTGGTCGACACGCTCGGCAGCCAGCTGATGACCCAGCAGCCGGAGGGCTCCGTGGCGGCCGAGGCCACGACGTACGACCGGGTCGGCGAGCTGCTCGGCGATGCGGTGGCGACGACCGAGGAGTCCGCCACGGAGCTCAACGGGAAGTCCCGTGCGGTGCTCGACAGCCTTGCCGGCGGAGAGCTGCTCACTGCTCCGGAGGAGGTCGCGAAGCGGGCGCCTCTCGTGCTGCTGGTGCTCGGTGAGCCACCCGCGGCCGAGGGCGGCGACGCGATCCTCGGCGGCCTGGTGACCGGACTGGCCCGCGCAGCCCGCGGGGTCGTGGTCGCGGGCACGACGGCCGACGGGGGAGATGGCCAGCTCGGCCGGCTCCGCGGCGATCCGGTGGCGGCCCAGGTCGCCACGGTCGACGGGATCGACACGGCCGCCGGCCGGACCGCCACCGTGCTCGCCGTCGCGCGGTCCCACGACGCGGACGGCGGAGCCTTCGGTGCGTCGGGTGCGGACGGCGCCGCCCCGCTGGGGTAGGCTAGAACCCCGTGAAGAACGCGACGCGCACCAAGCACGTATTCGTGACCGGAGGCGTCGCCTCCTCTCTCGGCAAGGGGCTCACGGCATCCAGCCTCGGCAACCTGCTCAAGGCGCGTGGTCTGCGCGTGACCATGCAGAAGCTGGACCCCTACCTCAACGTGGACCCGGGCACGATGAACCCGTTCCAGCACGGTGAGGTCTTCGTGACCAATGACGGGGCGGAGACCGACCTCGACATCGGACACTACGAGCGGTTCCTCGACACCGACCTCAACCAGATCGCCAACGTCACCACCGGGCAGGTCTACTCGACCGTGATCGCCAAGGAGCGCCGCGGCGACTACCTCGGCGACACGGTGCAGGTGATCCCGCACATCACCAACGAGATCAAGGACCGCATCCTCGCGATGGGCGGTCCGGAGATCGACGTCGTGATCACCGAGGTCGGCGGCACCGTCGGCGACATCGAGTCGCTGCCCTTCCTCGAGGCCGCGCGGCAGACCCGCCACGAGATCGGCCGCGACAACTGCTTCTTCATCCACGTCTCCCTGGTGCCCTACATCGGTCCGTCCGGTGAGCTGAAGACCAAGCCCACCCAGCACTCGGTGGCCGCGCTCCGCTCGATCGGCATCCAGCCCGACGCCGTCGTGTGCCGCGCCGACCGCGAGCTGCCCGACGGCATCAAGCGCAAGATCTCGCTGATGTGCGACGTCGACGAGGAGGCGGTCGTGACGGCCGCCGACGCCCCGTCGATCTACGACATCCCCAAGGTGCTGCACCGCGAGGGCCTCGACGCCTACGTCGTACGCCGCCTCGACCTCCCGTTCCGCGACGTCGACTGGACCGACTGGGACGACCTGCTCCGCCGCGTGCACCACCCGAAGGAGGAGGTCACCGTCGCGCTGGTCGGCAAGTACATCGACCTCCCCGACGCCTACCTCTCGGTCGGCGAGGCACTGCGCGCCGGCGGCTTCGCGCACGAGGCCAAGGTGCACGTGCGCTGGATCGCCTCCGACGAGTGCGACACGCCGCAGGGGGCCGCGAAGCACCTCAGCGACGTCGACGCGGTGCTCGTCCCGGGCGGATTCGGCATCCGCGGCATCGAGGGCAAGCTCGGCGCGCTCCACTACGCCCGCACCCACGGCATCCCCACCCTGGGCCTGTGCCTGGGCCTGCAGTGCATGGTCATCGAGTTCGCCCGCAACGAGGCCGGCCTGGAGAAGGCGGGCTCGACCGAGTTCGACCCCGGCACGCAGGAGCCGGTGATCTCGACGATGGAGGAGCAGAAGGCCTACGTCGACGGCGCCGGCGACCTGGGCGGCACGATGCGCCTGGGCCTCTATCCCGCCGCGCTCGAGCCCGGCAGCGTCGTGCGCGAGGTCTACGGCGCGGCGCAGGTCGAGGAGCGCCACCGCCACCGCTACGAGTTCAACAACCTCTACCGCGACCGGCTCGCCGAGGCCGGCCTGGTCTTCTCGGGCACCAACCCTGACCTCGACCTCGTCGAGTTCGTCGAGCTGCCTCGCGGGGTGCATCCCTACTACGTCGCCACCCAGGCGCACCCCGAGCTGCGCTCGCGGCCGACTCGGCCGCACCCGCTCTTCGCCGGCCTGGTCGGCGCGGCGATCGAGCGCCAGCGCGAGCTGCGCTTCCCGATCGACGAGTCCGGGCTGCACCGCGCCGACGAGGACTGAGCCCTCGTTCTGTCGGGATCTCAGCGCTGGCGTGCCTCGAGGATGCGCGAGAGCACGAAGTTGTTCGCGTGCAGCTGGTTGCGGGCGTAGGCGCTGATGCGCTCGTCGCTCGCGGCCTCCTGGGCTCGAGCCAGGAACTCGGCGTTGCCCGCACCGAGCGGGTACATCGCCCGGATCACGACGCCCTGGTTGAGCAGGCCGCCCTGCAGGCTGCGCAGCTCGTCGAGGTAGCGCAGCGCGAACGGGGCGAGCAGCTCGGCCTGCTGGGGCCGCCAGAACATGGCGCCCAGCTCGAGCGTCTCGCGGCTCGCCGGCACGGAGTAGTCGACGAAGAAGGCCTTCCAGACCTCCTCCTTGGACTCGACGTGCGGGTGTGCCGCCAGGACGCGGAGCCGCTTGGTGTGGGCGTCTGGGTCAGGGTCGGACTCGAGCAGGGCCTGGACCGCCTCCGGGTCGTGCTGGTCGAGCTCGGCCCGGCGCGCGGCCATCCGCCACGCGAGGTCGGTGTCGGTGGCCGCCTCCACCGCCTCCTCCAGGGCGGCCCAGTGGGCGTCGGTGGATGCCGTCACGGCCAGCGTCCGCAGCGCCGGCTGCCGGTGCTCCGGCAGCTTGGACAGCGCCAGGGTCACATCGGCGAGCTCCGCCACCAGCGCGGGCGACTCGGCGGCGGAGGCCCACCTGCCTGCGAAGGCCGCGCCCATCAACAGGAACGGCTCGATCAGGGCCGGGCTGCGCTCGGCCGCCAGTGCCCGGGTGGTGGCCCGGGCCGCGTCGCGCGGAGCCAGCTCGCCGAGGAGCAGCAGCTGGGTGCAGGTGCCGATGACCAGCGCCCGCGACGTCGCGTCGGGCAGCTCGGCCACGCGCTCCAGCATCAGCCGCAGCGACGTCGGGTCGGGCCGGACGGCGGCGAAGGTCAGGTCGCCAGCGTTGAGCAGCCGCAGGTCGCCCTCGGGCAGGTCGAGCTCCACCCGCGGCGCCGTCATCTCGACCGACATGGTGCCGGTCGGCCGCAGGCGGTCGCCCGACGCGTCGTACGACGCCACGTCGAGGCGGTGGGGCCGCGGGTCCTGGTCGTCGGGGGACTCCGCCACCAGGGTGCTGCCCTCGAGGCTGATGACGTCGGTGCCGGCCCGGTCGAGCCACGCGGTCGTCCACTCGCCGAGGTCGCGGCCGGCGGCCGCGCCGAAGGCGCTCATCAGGTCGTCGAGGACGGTGTTGCCCCACGCATGGTCGCGGAAGTAGCTGCGCAGGCCCTCGACGAAGGCGTCCTCGCCGATGTAGGCCATCAGCTGCTGGAGCACGCTCTGGCCCTTGATGTAGGTGATCGCGTCGAAGTTGGCCATCGCGGACGCGACGTCCGGCACGTCGCCCCGGATGGGGTGGCGGCCCGGGCCCATGTCCATCTCGTAGGCCGTGCGCTTGAAGAGCGCGAGGAAGCTGCCCCACTGCTCGTCGAACTCCGTCGCGCGGGCCAGGCTCCAGTTGGACGCCCAGGAGGCGAACGCCTCGTTGAGCCAGAGGTCGTCCCACCAGCGCATGGTGACGAGGTCGCCGAACCACATGTGCGCCATCTCGTGGTGGATGAACTCGGCCCGCACGTCGCGCTGGTTGTGGGTCGGGGGAGTGCGGAACAGCTGGCTGTCGCCGTAGGTGACGCAGCCCCAGTTCTCCATCGCGCCGCCGAGGTTGGGCACGAAGACCTGGTCGTAGCGCTCCTGCGGGAACGGCATGCCGAACTTCTCGCCGAAGAACGCCAGGCCCTGCCGGGTGAGCGTCACCAGCTCCTCGAGGTCGCGCTCGAGGTGGGGGACCAGCGACTGGCGGCAGAAGAAGCCGAGGTCGTAGCCGTCGTGCTGCTGGCGGACCTCGTGGAACGGGCCCGCGTTGACCACGACGACGTACGTCGAGAGCCTCGGGGTGTCGGGGAAGGTCCAGACCCTGCCGGCTTCGGTCTCCACGACCGACTCGGGGGCGCCGTTGGACGTCACCAGCCAGGTGTCCGGCGCCGTGACGACGAAGTGGTGCGGGGCCTTGAGGTCGGGCTGGTCGAAGCAGGCCCACAGCCGCCGCGCCTCGTCGGGCTCGAGGCTGGTCCAGACGTAGACCAGCCCGTCGGTCGGGTCGACCGTGCGCAGGATGCCCTCGCCCTTGCCGGTGTTGCGGGTGCTCGCCTCGACGACGAGCACGTTGTGGGCGGCCAGGTCGTGCAGCGGCAGGCGGCCGCCCTCGGCGGTCGTGATGTCCAGCTCGGCACCGTTGAGGGTTGCGCGCGTGATGTCGGCGGCGCAGTCCACGAAGGTCGCCGCCCCGGGTGAGGGGCAGCTGAACGTGATCGTGCTCGTCGAGGTGAAGAGGTGGCCCTCGAGGAGACCGGTGAGGTCGACGTCGATGTCGTAGCGGTCCACGGTGACGAGGGCTGACCGGGTCGCGGCCTCCTCGCGGGTCAGGGTGAGCAAGGTCATGGAGGTGACCGTATCCCGCGGCGACCAGCGGGATACGGTCGGAGCCATGCATCCCGAGGTGAGGGGCGAGGCGGTCGCCGACCGGCCCGCGAGCTGGCCGGTCGTCAGCAGCAGGGACGTCCACCGTGACTCCTGGGTGGTGGCCGTGCGCGAGGACGTCGTGACGCGTCCGAGCGACCCGGACGACCGCTTCGTGCGGCTCTCGGTGGAGCACCCGGGGGCGGTGGTCGTGCTCGCCGTCGACGCCGACGAGCGGGTGCTCTGCCTGCGCCAGTACCGGCACACTTCGCAGCACGACTTCGTCGAGCTCCCCGCCGGCCTGCGGGACGCGGGTGACGAGCCTCCGGTCGAGACGGCCAAGCGCGAGCTGCGCGAGGAGGCCGAGCTGCAGGCGACCTCGTGGCAGCTGATGCTGAGCACCTACGCCAGCGCCGGCATCACCAGCGAGGTGCACGAGATCTTCCTGGCGCGCGGGCTCTCCCACGCACCACGAGGAGACTTCGCGATGCTGCACGAGGAGGCCGAGATGGAGGTCTTCTGGGTGCCGATGGCCGACCTCCTCGAGGCCGTCCTCGACGGCCGGGTCCGCCAGGGGCCCCTCGTGCAGGGCGTGCTCGCCTACGACGTGCTGAAGCGGCGCGGGGGTCTCGCCCCGATGTGACGTCGGTGGGCGGTAGTGTCGTGCCGCTGTGACACTAGTCACGGCGAGCGGACCGGACGGCAGGGAGGCCACGCGGTGAAGGTCGGCGTACCGAAGGAAGTCAAGAACCACGAGTACCGGGTGGCACTCACGCCCGTCGGGGTGCACGAGCTGACTGCCCACGGCCACGACGTGTACGTCGAGCAGGGCGCGGGCCTGGGGTCCCAGGTCCCCGACGAGGAGTACGCCGCGGCAGGCGCCACGATCCTCGACACCGCCGACGACGTCTGGGGCCACGTCGACCTGGTCCTCAAGGTGAAGGAGCCCGTCGCCGAGGAGTACCACCGCCTGCGCGAGGGCCTCACCCTCTTCACCTTCCTCCACCTCGCGGCCGACAAGCCGCTCACGGAGAAGCTGCTGGCCCGCAAGGTCACCGCGATCGCCTACGAGACCGTCCAGCTGCCCTCGGGCGCGCTGCCGCTGCTCTACCCGATGTCCGAGGTGGCCGGCTGCCTGGCCCCGCAGGTCGGCGCGCACGCGCTGCTCAAGGCCCAGGGCGGTCGCGGTGTGCTGATGGGTGGCGTGGGCGGCGTCGCCAACGCCAAGGTCGTCATCATCGGTGCCGGCGTGTCCGGGCAGAACGCCGCCAACATCGCCCTCGGCATGGGCGCCGACGTGACGCTGCTCGACACCGACCTGGACAAGCTGCGACTGTCCTTCTGGCGCTACAACAACCGCGTCCACGGGCTGGCCTCGTCCAGGCTCGCGATCCAGCAGCAGGTGCGGGAGGCCGACATGGTCATCGGAGCCGTGCTGATCCCCGGTGCCGCGGCGCCCAAGCTGGTCAGCAACGAGCTGGTCTCGCAGATGAAGCCGGGCTCGGTCCTGGTCGATATCGCCGTCGACCAGGGCGGCTGCTTCGAGGACACCCGGCCGACCACCCACGCCGACCCGACGTTCCAGGTGCACGGCTCGACGTTCTACTGCGTGGCGAACATGCCCGGCGCGGTGCCCAACACCTCGACGTACGCCCTCACCAACGCGACCCTGCCCTATGTCGTGGCGCTGGCCGACAAGGGCTGGCAGCAGGCCTGCCGCGACGACCACAGCCTCGCGCTCGGCCTCAACACCCACGCCGGGCAGCTCACGAACGCGCCGGTCGGCGAGGCGGTCGGCATCGAGGCAACCGCACCGGAGGCCGTGCTCGCGTGATCGACCGCGCCGTCCGGACCTATCTCGACCACCTGGGCGTGGAGCGCGGGCTGGCGGCCAACACGCTCACGTCGTACAAGCGCGACCTGCGGCGCTACGTCGAGTTCCTGGACGGCCGGCAGATCAGCTCCTTCGACGAGGTGACAGAGGACGTCGTCGCGGACTTCCTGGTCAGCCTCCGCGAGGGTGGGCCGGACCACCCGCCGCTGAGCTCGACGTCGGCGGCTCGCACGGTGGTGGCGGTCCGCGGCTTCCACAAGTTCGCGGTACGGGACGGGCTGGCGACGGCCGACCCGGCCAGCGGCGTGAAGCCGCCGGCGCCGGCGAAGCGGCTGCCGAAGGCCCTGCCGCTGTCCGACGTCGAGGCGATCCTGGACGCCGCGGGCGCGCCGGGCACGCCACTGGCGCTGCGCGACCGGGCCCTGCTGGAGCTGCTCTACGGCACGGGGGCGCGCATCTCGGAGGGCGTCGGCCTGGACGTGGACGACCTCGACGCCGTCGACGGCACCGTGCTCCTGCGCGGCAAGGGCTCCAAGGAGCGGCTCGTGCCCGTGGGCGGCTATGCGCTGGCCGCGGTGGACGCCTACCTGACCCGGGCCCGGCCCGGGCTGGTCGCCCAGGGCAAGGGCACCCCGGCCCTGTTCCTCAACGCCCGCGGCGGGCGGCTGTCGCGGCAGAGCGCCTGGGCGGTGCTGGCCAAGGCAGCCGACCGGGCCGGTGTCACCAAGGCGGTCTCGCCGCACACGCTGCGCCACTCCTTCGCCACCCACCTGCTCGACGGCGGCGCCGACGTGCGCGTCGTGCAGGAGCTGCTGGGCCACGCCTCCGTCACCACGACGCAGGTCTACACCCTCGTCACCGTCGACAACCTCCGCGAGGTCTTCGCGACGGCCCACCCGAGGGCCCGATGACCGGCCGGCCCGTGCGCGCCGCGTCCGCAGCCCTCGTGCTGGGGCTGCTCGCCGGTGCCTGCACGGGCGGTGGGGAGCCGACGCCCGCGGAGCCGTCGCCCACTCGGCCGACCGCGTCCGCCTCGCCCACCGAGAGCCCTGCCGAGGAGTCGTCGGCTGCCACGCCGTCGCCCTCGGAGACCTCGCGGTCTCCCTCGCCGGTCTCGGTCCCGGCGCTCTTCGAGCGCACCTACCGCGGCGGTGGCCTGCGGCTCGGGGCTGTGCGGGAGCAGACGGCCGCCTACACGTCGTACGACGTGACCTATCGCAGCGACGACCTGACCATCTCAGGCGTGCTCAACGTCCCTGCCGGCAGGGGCCCCTTCCCAGCGGTCGTGCTGGCGCACGGCTACATCGACCCGGCCTACTACGTCCGCGGCCAGGGGATGACCCGCGAGCGCGGCTACCTCGCCGAGCGCGGCTTCGTCGCGCTGCACGTCGACTACCGCAACCACGCCGAGTCGAGCGACGACGCCAGCATGGTGAGCCTGCTGCGGCTCGGCTACGCCGTCGACGTGATCAACGCCGTGCATGCCCTGCGCCGCACGCAGGCGGTGCCGGTCGACGACGACCGGCTCTTCCTGATGGGGCGCTCGATGGGCGGGGGAGTCGTGCAGACCGCGCTCGTCGCCCAGCCCGGCCTGGTGTCCGCGGCGGCGCAGTGGGCGCCGGTGAGCTCGCGCGCCGCGGAGAACTTCGACAGGTGGATCCGCCGCGATCCAGGCCGGTCGGGCCTGGTGGACGCGATCAGTCGCCGGTTCGGGCTGCCCGAGGACGCGCCGAGGTTCTGGCGCGAGATGAGCCCGCGCACCTACTTCCACCGGGTCACCGAGCCGGTGCTGACCGTGCAGGGCGGCTCCGACGACACCTGCCCGCCGCGGTGGGCCCGCGCGACCCACCGGGCCCTGCTCCGGGCTGGGGCCGACTCGACGCTCGCCTGGTACGCCGACGAGGAGCACGCCTTCGGGCCCCGTTTCTTCGGGGCGATGGACCGCACGGTGGCGTTCTTCCGCGCCAGCTCACGGGGCTGAACGGCGGCAGGGTTGAATGGGGCAGGTGCCCTCCCTCGACGTCCCCACCACGACCGACGCCGACGAGGTGTACGACGTCTTCGCGGCGTGGGTGGAGGGGCAGGGCCTGACCCTCTATCCGCACCAGGACGAGGCAGTCATCGAACTGCTCGGCGGCAGCCACGTCATCCTCGCGACGCCGACGGGGTCGGGGAAGTCGCTCGTGGCGACCGCGGCGCACGCCTCCGCCCTGGCTCGCGACCAGGTGAGCTTCTACACCGCTCCCATCAAGGCGCTGGTGAGCGAGAGGTTCTTCGCGCTCTGCGAGGTCTTCGGCGCCGACAACGTCGGCATGCTCACCGGCGACGCGTCGGTCAACGCGGATGCGCCGATCATCTGCTGCACCGCCGAGGTGCTGGCCAACATCGCGCTGCGCGAGGGCCGCACCGCCGACGTCGGCCTCGTCGTGATGGACGAGTTCCACTTCTACGCCGAGCCCGACCGCGGCTGGGCATGGCAGGTGCCGCTGCTCGAGCTCGGGGACGCACAGTTCCTGCTCATGTCGGCCACCCTGGGCGAGATCGGCTGGCTCGCGGACGACCTCACCCGGCGTACGGGCCGCGACACCGCAGTCGTCGACAAGGCCGAGCGTCCGGTGCCGCTCCACTTCACGTGGTCGATGGTGCACCTCGACGAGGCGCTGGAAGAGCTGGTCACCACCGGCCAGGGGCCGGTCTACGTCGTGCACTTCACCCAGGCGGCCGCCGTCGAACATGCGACGGCGCTGCTGAAGGGGCGGGGTCTCGATACGCTCGCTGGCGCTCGCTACTCGACCACCGATCGCGAGGAGCGCCGGGCCCAGATCAACGAGCGGATCGCGAGCGTGCGCTTCGGCCCCGGGTTCGGCCGCACCCTGGCGAAGCTGCTCAAGGCCGGCATCGGCGTCCACCACGCGGGGATGCTGCCGAAGTACCGCCGCCTGGTGGAGCAGCTCGCGCAGGCCGGGCTGCTCCAGGTCATCTGCGGCACCGACACCCTCGGCGTGGGCATCAACGTGCCGATCCGCACCGTGCTCTTCACGGGGCTGGCGAAGTTCGACGGCAGCCGCCAGCGGGTGCTCCGCAGCCGCGAGTTCCTGCAGATCGCCGGGCGGGCAGGACGCGCGGGCTTCGACACGGCCGGCTACGTCGTCGTGCAGGCGCCGGAGCACGTGATCGACAACGAGAAGGCGAAGGCCAAGGCCGAGGCGAAGAACGCCGCACCAGGCGCCAACCCGAAGCGGAAGTCCAAGGCACAGCTGAAGAAGCCGCCCGAGGGCACCGTGGTCTGGACCGAGCAGACCTACGACAAGCTCGTGGCCGGGACGCCCGAGCGACTGGCGTCGCGGATGAAGGTCGACAACGCGATGCTCGTCAACGTCCTCAGCCGCGAGGAGGACGCCTTCCCGGTGCTGCGGCGGCTGCTCATGGACAACCACGAGGAGCGGCGCCAGCAGCTCAAGCTGGCCCGGCGTGCGCTGCGGCTGACCCGCAGCCTGCTCGGCTCGGGCACCGTCACCCGGCTCGACCAGCCGGACGAGCACGGACGGCGGTACGTGCTGACCGTCGACCTGCCCGACGACTTCGCGCTCAACCAGCCGCTGTCGCACTTCGCCCTGGCCGCGCTCGACGTCCTGGATCCCGAGGCGCCGACGTACGCCCTCGACGTCGTCTCGGTCATCGAGTCCGTCCTCGAGGCGCCGCGCCAGGTCCTCTTCGCCCAGCAGCACGCCGCCCGCGGGGAGGCGATCGCGGAGATGAAGGCGGACGGCCTCGAGTACGACGAGCGGATGGCGCTGCTGGAGGAGGTGACCTGGCCCCAGCCGCTCCGCGAGCTGCTCGAGGGCCTCTACGAGACCTACCGGCAGCTGCATCCGTGGCTGCGCGAGGACGCCCTCTCACCCAAGTCGGTGGTGCGCGAGATGTGGGAGCAGGCGATGTCGTTCACCGACTTCGTCGCGCGCTACCAGCTCGCGAGGTCGGAGGGGCTGGTGCTGCGCTACCTCACCGACGCCTACCGGACGCTGCGGCAGACCGTGCCCGAGGCGCACCGGTCGCCCGAGGTCGAGGAGATCGTGGAGTGGCTGGGGGAGACCGTCAGGCAGACCGACTCCTCCCTGCTCGACGAGTGGGAGGCACTGGCAGATCCCGACCACGCGCCGCCGGACGTCACCGAGCACGTGCCGCCCGCCCCGCCGCGCCGGCTGTCGTCGCAGCGGGTGTTCGAGGTCATGGTGCGCAACGCGATGTTCGCGCGCGTGCAGGCCTGTGCGCGGGACGACATCGACGCGTTGGTGCGGCTCGAGCGCGAGGCGGCCGACCGGGTGGAGCCGGCCCGCTCGGTCGTGATGGGACGCTCGGCCTGGGACGCGGCCCTCGAGGACTACTACGCCGAGCATGACTCCGTGCTCACCGACGCCGACGCACGCGGCCCGGCTCTCGTATCGCTCGCCCCGGAGCGGGTGGGGGAGCCGCCGGGGGCCGAGGAGCGCACCACGGCCCGGCTGCGCGACGTACGCCAGACGATCCACGACCCCGAGGACCACCACGACTGGGTGGTCGAGGCGGTCGTGGACTGCGACGCCTCCGACGAGTGCGGCGAGCTGGTGCTGGTGGCCACGTCGATGCGACGGCTGGACGGTTGACGCTGCCTCCACAGGCTTGTGCACAGGCGGCCTCGACCTGTGCACGGGAACGGGGCCCGGTGCACAGATTTCCGCCGTGGGGTGGGGGAATCCGCCCGAGTGTTGTGACCCCCGGGGGAGGGGCATAGGGTCACGCGGAACGGCGGGGGATCTGTCGCCGTGTCGACAAAGTTTCGGCGCCTTCACGTGGTGCAATCGGAGCAGCAAGGAGCGAGGAGCAGACATGGACGACGGTGGGTTCTCGGGTTTCCACGGACAGGGCACGAGTGCCTCCGAGATGCCGCCGCTGGTCCGGCCGCCCGCACCGCCTACTCCGGGAGCCACCGAGATGTCAGAGCCCATTCCGTTCCGGAAGCCCGAGCCCGAGCCTCTCGTGGCCAAGGTCGAGCCCGAGCTCGGCCCGACCGGACGCCCGATGCCGGTGCTGCCCGAGCCGAAGCCGGTCACCGAGCACGGCCAGGCCCGGGTCGTGTCGATGTGCAACCAGAAGGGTGGCGTCGGCAAGACGACCACGACGATCAACCTGGGCGCCGCGCTGGCGGAGTACGGCCGCAAGGTGCTCCTCGTCGACTTCGACCCGCAGGGCTCGCTGTCGGTCGGGCTGGGCCTCAACCCCCACGAGATGGACCTGACGATCTACAACCTCCTGATGGAGCGCGACGTGCGTCTCGAGGACGTCGTGGTGCCGTCCGGTGTCCCCGGCATGGACCTGCTGCCGTCCAACATCGACCTGTCGGCCGCCGAGGTGCAGCTGGTGCACGAGGTCGCCCGCGAGCAGACCCTGGCCCGCGTGCTCGCCCCGGCGCTCGAGGACTACGACGTCATCCTCATCGACTGCCAGCCCTCGCTCGGCCTGCTCACCGTCAACGCGCTGACGGCCTCCCACGGCGTGATCGTGCCGCTGGAGTGCGAATACTTCGCGCTCCGCGGCGTGGCCCTGCTCAAGACCACGATCGACAAGGTGCGTGAGCGCCTCAACCCGCGCCTGGAGATCGACGGCGTGCTCGGCACGATGTTCGACGGCCGCACGCTGCACGGGCGGGAGGTCATGGAGCGCCTCGTCCAGGCCTGGGGCGACACGGTCTTCCACACGGTGATTCGCCGGACCGTGAAGTTCTCCGACTCCACCGTCGCCGGCGAGCCGATCACCAGCTATGCGTCGTCGTCGACCGGCGCCGAGAGCTACCGCCAGCTCGCGAAGGAGGTGCTCGTCCGGTGGCCCGACGAGTGAGCCTGCCTGCCGCCGACGACCTCTTCCGCGAGACCGCCCCCGCCCCGTCCGGTGACGAGGGGCCTCGCGCCCGCGCCGTACGCGCCGTCGCCGACGAGCCGGAGCCGGCACCGGGCCCCTCGAGGCGGCCGAGCGGGCGCGTCCGGCACGACGAGAAGATGACGGTCTACGTCACCTCCGACGAGCTCCTCGACCTGGAGCACACCCGCCTGGCGCTGCGGCGCGAGCACGGCCTGGCCGTCGACCGCGGCCGCCTGGTGCGCGAGGCGGTGTCCCTGGTGCTGGCCGACTTCGAGGCGAACGGCCTCGACAGCGCGCTGGTGCGGCGGCTCACCGAGGAGTGAGTGCCACGATGACTGACCTCGCTGTGCCGGCGGCCGAGCCCGGCAGCGAGGCCCCGGCCTTCGCCGTCACCCTCGACAACTTCGAAGGCCCCTTCGACCTGCTGCTGAGCCTGATCGCCAAGCACAAGCTCGACATCACCGAGGTGGCGCTGTCGAAGGTCACCGACGAGTTCATCGCCCACGTGAAGGCGGGCGGGCCCGTCTGGGACCTGGAGCAGACCACCTCCTTCCTGCTCGTGGCCTCCACCCTGCTCGACCTCAAGGCCGCGCGGCTGCTGCCGCAGGGCGACGTCGAGGACGAGGAGGACCTCGCGCTGCTCGAGGCGCGCGACCTGCTCTTCGCCCGGCTCATGCAGTATCGGGCGTTCACGCAGGTCGCCGGCGTGCTGGAGAGGCGGCTGGCCGAGGAGTCGAAGCGGCACCCGCGCCAGGTCGGGCTGGAGGACCGCTTCGCCGGCCTCCTCCCGGAGGTGCTGATCGGCATCGGCCTCGAGCAGTTCGCCCAGCTCGCCGCCAAGGCGATGGAGCCCAAGCCGGTCCTCGAGGTGTCGCTGAACCACATCCACGCCGCGAAGGTCAGCGTGCGGGAGCAGGCGGCCCTCGTCGTCGACCGCCTGCGCCGCAACGGCACGATGACGTTCCGCGCGCTCTGCGGCGACTCCCCGGACCGGCTGACGACCGTCGCCCGCTTCCTGTCGCTGCTGGAGCTGTTCCGG
Organism: Nocardioides gansuensis; assembly: GCF_003076135.1. Taxonomy (GTDB): domain Bacteria; phylum Actinomycetota; class Actinomycetes; order Propionibacteriales; family Nocardioidaceae; genus Nocardioides; species Nocardioides gansuensis. The sequence goes on from NZ_QDGZ01000012.1 coordinate 21,670, forward strand.
GAGGGCGCCGTGTCCTTCGAGCAGGTCACGCCGCTCGGCGAGCTCTCCGTGCGCTGGACCGGGGCCGAGGACGGCGAGATCGAGATCAACGACGAGTTCGACGGTGCTCCGCCGGACGCCGAGGACGACGTGCCGCTGCCGGAGTCGGAGGAGAATGATCAGCATGACTGAGGACACCATGGCCGAGGTGGCCCCCGAGACCCTGGAGGTCGCGGTCGCGGAGCTGCGGCCCTCTCTGGAGGCCATCCTGATGGTCGCCGACCAGCCCCTCGACAAGGTGCAGCTCGCGTCCGCCGTGGGCCACCCGGTCGGCGACGTCGAGGAGGCGCTGCACGCGCTGGTGGCGGAGTACGCCGAGCAGGGACGCGGCTTCGAGCTGCGCAACGTGGCCGGCGGCTGGCGCTTCTACAGCCGCGAGGAGTACGCCGCGGTGGTGGAGGGCTTCGTCCTGGAGGGACAGCAGGCCCGGCTGACGCAGGCGGCGCTCGAGACACTCGCGGTCGTGGCCTACAAGCAGCCGGTCTCCCGGGCCCGGGTGTCCGCGATCCGTGGCGTCAACGTCGACGGCGTGATGCGCACCCTGCTGACGCGCGGCCTGGTCGAGGAGGCCGGCAGCGACGAGTCCTCCGGGGCCAACCTCTACCGCACCACGACCTACTTCCTGGAGCGGATCGGGATCACCTCGCTCGAGGAGCTGCCCGACCTCGCGCCGTACCTGCCCGACATGGACGACATGGAGGACGAGCTGGCGGCCATGGCCTCGGCGTCCTCGCCCGACCCGGGCCCGGGGCCCGCCGCATCGCCGGAGCCAGAGCCAGAGCCAGAGCCGGCACCCCAGCCGAGCCAGCCGAGCCAGCCCACCCACCCGGCGCCGCACAGCGGTGACGGCACCGAGCCCGACGGGGGCACCGAGATCACGTGAAGCCGCACGACCAGACCCCCTCCCAGCCGGCCTCGCAGCGGCCGGAGACCGACGACGAGGGCCTGATCCGCCTGCAGAAGCTGCTCGCCCAGTCCGGCGTCGGCAGCCGCCGCAAGTGCGAGGAGCTGATGCTCGACGGCCTCGTCGAGGTCGACGGTGAGATCGTCACCCGGCTCGGCACCAAGGTCGACCCTCGCACCGCGGTCATCAGGGTCGACGGCAAGCGCCTGCCGCCGATCAGCGACAAGGTCTACCTCGTCCTGAACAAGCCGCGCGGCGTCGTCTCCACCATGTCCGACCCCGAGGGGCGCAGGTGCCTGGGCGACCTGGTCGCCGACCGCCCGGAGCGGCTCTTCCACGTCGGGCGGCTGGACACCGACACCTCCGGGCTGATCATCCTCACCAACGACGGCGACTTCGCCCAGCGCCTCGCGCACCCCTCGCACGAGGTCGACAAGACCTACGTCGCCGAGGTCGAGGGAGAGCTGACCCGGGGGACGATCGCCCGGCTGCTGGGCGGGGTCGAGCTCGAGGACGGTCCGGTCCAGGTCTCCTCGGCCCGGCTCGTCGGCGGTGACCCGGTCAAGGGCGGGATCGGGCGCACGATCGTCGAGCTGGTGATCCACGAGGGCCGCAACCGCATCGTCCGGCGGCTGCTCGACCACGTCGGCCACCCCGTACGCCGCCTGACCCGCACGCAGATCGGCCCCGTCTCGCTCGGGCGGCTCGGGGTGGGGGAGATGCGCGAGCTGACCGTCGCCGAGCTGGGCGAGCTGATGGACGCCGGCGAGCTCTGAGCGCACCCTGCGCGCCCTAGGCTGCCGTCATGCGGTTCGTCGAGCTCAGCCACGTCATCGAGGAGGGCATGACCACCTACCCGGGCATGCCCGGCCCCGAGCTCTCGCCCTACCTCACGTTCGAGGAGGCGGCGGACCACTACGCGCCCGGCACGATCTTCCAGATCGCCCGGATCACGATGATCGCGAACACGGGGACATACCTCGACACGCCGGCACACCGGTACGCCGACGGGCACGACCTCTCGGAGCTGCCGCTCGAGCGAGTGGTGGACCTCCCGGCGGTCGTCGTGGACGTCGACGAGGCGGGCACCGGCGCCGAGGCGTTCGTGGACGTGGACGTCGCGGGGCGCGCGATACTGCTGCGCAGCGGCTGGGACGTCCACTGGCGCACGGAGCGCTACGGCGACCCGGAGCACCCGCACCTGACCGAGGACGGCGCCCGGCACCTCGTCGACCAGGGGGCCGCGCTGGTCGGCATCGACTCGGTCAACATCGACTCCACCGTGGACGGTGAGCGTCCTGCCCACTCGCTGCTGCTGCGCGCCGGCATCCCGGTGGTCGAGCACCTGACCGGGCTCGACCGGCTGCCGGGCACCGGCGCCCGGTTCAGCGCTGTCCCGCCCCGCGTCGTCGGGATGGGCACCTTCACGGTGCGGGCCTACGCGACGCTGGAGTAACGCAGCGCGTGCTCACGGCCTGAACCCTCGCCGCACCGCAGCCCACCCCACGACTAGTCTCTCCCCGTGGCAGTCAGGGCAGTGCGCGGAGCGACCCAGCTCGACGAGGACACCCGGGAGCACATGCTCGACCGGGTGGCCGAGATGGTGACCGACGTGATGGAGTCCAACGGTCTGAGCGTGGACGACTTCATCTCGATCCTCTTCACGGCGACGTCCGACATCGTCAGCGAGTTTCCGGCCTATGCCGCCCGCCAGCTCGGCTTCACCGACGTACCGCTGATGTGCGCGCGGGAGCTGGAGATCGCCGGCGCGATGCCACGCGTCGTACGGATGATGGCGCACGTCGAGACCGACCTGCCGCGGGCCGAGGTCACCCACGTCTTCCTCCACGGCGCCGCCGGCCTGCGGCGCGACCTGGCACGCACCCACACCGATGAGTGAGCTCGCCGGGCCGGTCGAGGTCGTCGGCGCCGGCCTGCTCGGCACGTCCGTCGGCCTGGCCTGCCGGCGGGCTGGGCTCGAGGTGCTGCTGTCCGACGTCAAGCCGTCGCACGTGCGTACGGCGTCGGGCCTGGGTGCCGGGCGCCCCCGCCGTCCCCAGGACAGGCCCCAGCTCGTCGTGGTCGCCGTGCCGCCCGACCACCTCGCCGAGGCGATCGTCGCGGCGCTCGAGGGCAGCGACGCCGTCGTCACTGATGTCGGCTCGGTCAAGGGTGCCCCCCTGGCCGAGGTCACGGAGGCGGTCACGCCCGAGGCACTGGCCAGGTACGTCGGGTCGCACCCGATGGCCGGCAGCGAGCGCTCGGGGCCGCTGGCCGCGAGCGCGGCCCTCTTCGACGGCCGGCCGTGGGCGGTCACCCCGCACGCGGGAGCCTCGCCGGAGGCCGTCGAGCTCGTCGACGAGCTGGCCCGCGTCTGCGGCGCTGTCGCGGTCCGCCTGGACCCCGCCGACCACGACCTCGCGGTCGCGCGCATCTCGCACGTGCCGCACCTGGCGGCCGTCCTGGTGGCCGCGCAGCTCGCGAAGGCCCCGGCCGACCACCTCGCGCTGAGCGGACAGGGCGTCCGGGACGTCACCCGGATCGCCGCGAGCGACCCAGGACTGTGGCAGCAGATCGTCGGGGCCAACGCCGACGCGGTGCTGGGGCTGCTCGCGCAGGTGCGCGCCGACCTCGACGCGCTGATCGACGCGATCGACGGGGCACACCACGGCGACGCCACCGCGCTGGGCGCGGTCCTGGCTCGCGGGGTCGCTGGGACCGCGGCCATCCCGGGCAAGCACGGGGGCCCCGTGCGCCCGATGGCGTCGGTCTTCGTCTCCGTGCCCGACCACCCCGGCGAGCTGGCGCGGCTCTTCGGCGACGCGGGCCAAGCCGGCGTCAACATCGAGGACGTGCACATCGACCACGACCCCGGCCGGCCGGTCGGGCTCACCGAGCTCGTGGTGGCCGAGGAGCACACCGAGCGGCTGCTGGCCGCCTTGGAATCACGGGGCTGGACGACCCACCGGTAGGCTGCGCCGGTGAGCACCATCGTCGTCGCCATCGACGGGCCCTCCGGATCCGGCAAGTCCAGCACCTCGCGTGGCGTCGCCGACCGGCTCGGCCTGCGCTACCTCGACACCGGCGCCCAGTTCCGGGCGATCACCTGGTGGCTGCTGCGCGAGGGCGTCGACATCCACGACCCCGAGGCCGTCGCCGCCCGGGTCGGCGAGGCGGAGATCGAGTCGGGCACCGACCCGCTCGCACCCACCATCACCGCCGACGGCGAGGACGTGTCGGTCGCGATCCGCAGCGAGGCCGTCAACGCCGCCGTCAGCCCCGTGAGTGCCGTGCCCGAGGTGCGGACCCGCCTGCTCCAGCTGCAGCGCGAGGCCATCGGCGAGGGCGGCATCGTGGTCGAGGGCCGCGACATCGGCTCCGTGGTCGCCCCCGACGCCCAGGTGAAGGTCTACCTCTCCGCCGACCCCGAGGCCCGGGCCGTGCGCAGGGCCCTGGAGGAGGGCGGCTCCGACGTCTCCGCCACCCAGGAGTCGCTGCTCGCCCGGGACCGCATCGACTCGAGCCGCACCACCGCCCCGCTCACCATGGCGGAGGGTGCGGTGCACATCGACACCACGATGTTCACCCTGGACGAGGTCATCGACCAGGTCGTCGCCCTGGTGGAGGCGGTGGAGGCGGTGGAGGCCAGCGCCCGTACCGGCCGCGCCCCGTTGCCGGCGAGCCAGATCGACGACGACCCCGACACCGGGTTCGTCGAGCCGTCCACAACAGGAGCACCATGAACGACCAGACCACGCTCGAGCCCGACGTCACCGGGCCCGTCCCCGTGCTGGCGGTGGTCGGTCGGCCCAACGTCGGCAAGTCCACCCTCGTCAACCGCATCATCGGGCGCCGCGAGGCCGTCGTGGAGGACGTGCCGGGCGTGACCCGCGACCGCGTCTCCTACGACGCCAACTGGAACGGCCGCGCCTTCACGGTGGTCGACACGGGCGGCTGGGACCCCGACGCGCGCGGGCTCGCCGAGCGCATCGCGGCGCAGGCCGAGATCGCCGTCGGGCTGGCCGACGCCGTGCTCTTCGTCGTCGACGCCACGGTGGGTGTCACCGACGCCGACGAGGCGGTCGTGCGCATCCTGCGCAAGTCCGGCAAGCCCGTGGTGCTGGCGGCCAACAAGGTCGACGACATGCGCACCGAGGCGGAGGCCTATGGCCTGTGGAACCTCGGCCTCGGCGAGCCGGTCCCGGTCTCCGCACTGCACGGCCGCGGCTCCGGCGACCTGCTCGACGCGTGCCTGGCCGCACTGCCGGAGACCCCGCCCGAGTCCTTCGAGGAACAGGGCGGCCCGCGCCGCATCGCGATCGTCGGCAAGCCCAACGTGGGCAAGTCCTCACTGCTCAACAAGCTCGCAGGCGAGGACCGGGTCGTCGTCGACAACGTCGCCGGCACGACCGTCGACCCGGTCGACGAGCTGGTGGAGCTGGGCGGCCGCACCTGGAAGTTCATCGACACCGCCGGGATCCGCAAGCGGGTCAAGGAGGCGTCCGGGCACGAGTACTACGCGTCGCTGCGCACCTCGACCGCGATCGACCGCGCGGAGGTGGCCGTGCTGGTGCTCGACGCGCAGCAGTCGATCTCGGAGCAGGACATGCGGATCATCCAGATGATCCGCGACGCCGGTCGCGCCATGGTGATCGCCTTCAACAAGTGGGACCTGGTCGACGAGGAGCGCCGCTACTACCTCGAGCGCGAGATCGAGCGCGAGCTCGTCCAGGTGCAGTGGGCGCCCCGGATCAACGTCACCGCCCGCACCGGATGGCACGTCGACCGGCTCGTGCCGGCCCTCGACAAGGCGCTGGAGGGCTGGGAGACCCGCGTCTCGACCGGCTCCCTCAACACCTTCCTCGGGCGGCTCGTCAGCGAGCACCCGCACCCCGTGCGCAGCGGCAAGCAGCCGAAGATCCTCTTCGCGACGCAGGCCACCACGGCTCCACCGACGTTCATCCTCTTCACCAGCGGCAAGCTGGACGCGGCGTACGAGCGCTTCGTGGAGCGTCGGCTGCGCGAGGAGTTCGGCTTCGTCGGCACGCCGATCAACATCACGGTCAAGCCGCGGGAGAAGCGCAAGCGCTGATCAGCGGGACGGCTCGGGAGTGTCGACGTCCGGCGTCTCGCAGTCCTTGACCTTCGGGTTGAGGCCGGTGTAGTTGAGCGGGCCGGCCGCGACAGTGACGGCGATCGTGCCCGCCTCTGCGCAGTTGGTGCGCTTGTCGGAGAAGTAGTCGCGCTGGTAGGCCGCTGCTGCCCCGATGACGAGCCAGACGAGCACCAGCACGGTCAGGACCCTTGTCATGCTTCCACGGTACGCCGCGGGCCATGGGCGTCAGGGCTGTAGACCCAAGGCCTGGAACCACGCCACCGGGTCCACGTGAGATCCGCCGTCGGGCCTGATCTCGAGGTGCAGGTGGGGCCCCGTGCTGTTGCCCGTCGAGCCCAGCACGCCGATCGGCTGCCCCACCTCCACGGTGGCGCCGCTGTCCACCACCGCCGCCTCCTGGTGGCAGTACCAGACCTCCGTACCGTCCCCTAGGGTGAGCACCGTCCGCAGGCCGTAGGGACCTGCGTCGCCCACCGAGGTGATGGTCCCGTCTCCGATCGCGGTCAGGGTGGTGCCGAGCGGCGCGACCATGTCCAGTCCGGTGTGGATGGTCGCCCAGTGCGGCCCGGTCTCGCCGTACCCGGCCGACAGGTAGTAGCTGGCCACCGGGAGGGGCAGGACGTGCGTGAGATCCGCCAGCTCGCCGGTGTAGCCGAGGGCCGCGAGCCTTGCCATCTCCTCGCCGATCTCCTCCGCACGGGCGTCGGCGGCCTGGTAGATCTGCGCGAGCGCCTTCTCCCGCGCACGCACCGCCCGCTCGAGCCGGGCCATCCGGGGCGCCTTGGCCGCCGGCTGGGCTGCGGTCGTGGGGTCGACGCCCGGTTCGGGGAACGGGGCAGCGGAGGCGGCAGCCTGGAGGAGGAACGGTGCGACGAGCCCGAGAATCACGCCACCGGCTTGCGCTGATGACACGGGGGAGGCCCTTTCCGAGTTGCGAAGACGCCCCATCCTCAGCAGGGATCCCCACCTCGCGGGGCCGAACAGCCCGAAGGGGGGCGATCGGGCCACTGGGCATGGGCACAAGGAGTCACGGGGCTCGTCACCCGTCTTGCTGCAGAGCCCGACGGGTAAGGCCCGGATTGTCCAGCGACAGAGGGGCTGCGGTAAGGTTTCGCTCGCTCTCGCGGCGGTACGGCGCGGGGGCGTTCGGGCTGTAGCGCAGCTTGGTAGCGCACCTGACTGGGGGTCAGGGGGTCGCAGGTTCAAATCCTGTCAGCCCGACCGAAGAACACGCTCTGACCTGCGACAACAGAACAGCGGTGTTGACGTCCAACCGGCGGAAAGCCGCCCTAATTCGGCACTTTGGCCGCACTTTCAGGCCGCATTGGCGGTTGGCGCCCCCGGGCGACCTCGCTCGGCGTCTTAGACCAGCGTCCGTTGGCCTGGCTGGGAGGCCCGGTGTTCGGCACCTCATGGATGTCAGTCGGCGGCATCGCGTCCGTTCCAGGGTGGTTCCTGGAGCACACGAGACCCGGTGTCGACCGGTTCCCCGGCCGAGGCCGGGGAGTGCTGCGCGGCTTGGTCTCTCTTTGGGTTGACTGGGGGCGACCACACGGGTTCCGGGATGCCCGATACCTGGCAAGGATGGGAGGACTCAACTGTCTCGCCGGAGGACCTCGCCGATTACCTGCGTGACCTACGCGGCATGTAGCGAGAATATGGGCTGGAGACCGCCTCGGTGTACGGCCACTTCGGACACGGTTGCGTGCACAGCGGGATGCCGTTCTACCTCTCGGACACGGCCGGTGTGGCGCGCTATCAGGAGTGCTTGGAGCGAGCCGCGGACCTGTCGGCGAGGTACCACGGGTCGTTGTCGAGGAGCACCGCGACGGTCAGGCTTGTGGGGAACTGCTCGCCTGCGCCTGTACATGGCGCAGATCCGGAGCAAGCTGGAGCCGGATCCCTCGCGGCCGGCGTACTTCCGCACCGAGCCCGGCATGGGCTACCGCTTCGACCCGTAAGCGGCGAGGGACTGTATCCACTACTTCGTGAACTCACCCGCTTTGGCAGAACCTTTCGACCAATCGTGTGGGCCCGGAGACGATGAGGTGGTCGTATCGCCGCACCTCGGTTTCGGGACGTGCGTAGGTGAAGTCCTCACCGGTGCGCTTCACGCCCACGACGGTCACTCCGTGGGTGGTACGAGGAGCCGATTCCGCAAGGGTCTTGTCCCAGGTGAAGCGCGGGGCGAGCGTGCGAGCGATGGAGAACTCATCGTCAAACTCGATGTAGTCCTCCATCCGGCCAGTCAGCATGTGGGCTACTCGCTCTCCCATGGAGAACTCGGGGTAGACGACATGCGTGGCGCCGACGCGTTGCAGGATCTTGCCGTGCTTGCGGGTGATGGCTTTGGCCCAGATGTCTTTCACCCCCGCCTCGGCCAGCGCGAGGACGGTGAGGACGCTGGCTTCGATGTCGTCGCCGATGGCGACCACGGCTCGGTCGAAGTCGGCCACGCCGAGTTGGCGCAGTGCCTGGTCGTCGGTGCTGTCGGCCTGGACGACGTGGGTCAAGTCGTCTGCCCAGCGTTCTACCAGTGCCGGGTTCTCGTCGACAGCGAGCACTTCATGGCCCATCTGGACAAGGGACTCGGCGACCGCTGATCCGAAGCGTCCGAGGCCGATGACGACGACCGTGGTGGGGTCGGAATTCCTGAACTTAGCCAACAACGGGTCGCTCCTCTGGCAGGTGGAAGTGGCGGTGACGTGACTTCAGGGCCAGGGCCGAGGCCACGGTGATCGTTCCTACTCGGCCGACGTACATCAAGGCCATGAGCGTCAGTTGAGCGATGGGCGGCAGGTCTGGGGTGATGCCGGTGGACAAGCCGACCGTGGCGAATGCCGAGATGGCTTCGAACAAGACGACGTCGAGGGTGTAACTGGTGGCTAGAAGGATGACCATGGTCCCGGCCGCGATTGCCCCGATGGCGAGGAGCACAACGGTGAGCGCCTGCCGAAGGGTGCTTCCGCTGATCCGGCGGTGCGCGATGTTGGTGTCCGGTTCGCCTCGCACCTCGGACCAGATGACGTAGGCGAGTAGGAAGAACGTGGTGACCTTGATACCGCCCGCGGTGCCGGCGGAGCCGCCACCGATGAACATGAGGACGTAGTTCACCGCCAAGGTCTCTGGCGTGATCTGGCCGTAGTCGACACTGTTGAAGCCGGCGGTTCGCGGCACCACTCCACCGGTGACTCCACCGACGATCTTGCCCCAGGGCGATAGCGAGCCCAACGTGCGGGCATTGGACCACTCCAACGCCAAGAACGCGCCCGTCCCGAGGACTAGAAGCAACAAGGACCCGTAGACGGTAAGCCTGGTGTGGACCGACCACATCGACGGACGGCGCCACCGGCGACGCAACTCGAAGAGAACCGGGAAACCAATACCGCCGGCGATGATCGCGATGCAGATCGGGAACGCGATCCAGGCGTCGTCGACGAACCCGATCAGGTTGTCGCTGTAAAGCGCGAACCCGGCGTTGTTGAACGCGGAGACCGAGTGGAACACACCATGCCAAGACGCCTCGCCGAGACTGTCGTCGTAGCGGATTCGGAACCGGGCGGTCAGGATCAATGCGAAGACCGCCTCGAACAGCAGCATCGTCACCGCCACTCGGCGGATCACATGCCGCACGTCGCCGATGTTCAGAGTCTTGGTCTCTGTCCTCGCGATGAGCGAGGACTTCAGGCGAAGCTTGCCTCCCACCAGCAGGCCGAGCAAGGTGGCGGCCGTCATGATCCCGAAGCCACCGATCTGGATGAGCGCCATGATCACGACCTGGCCGAACGGCGACCAGTAGGTCGCGGTGTCGACCGTGGTGAGTCCGGTGACGCACACAGCCGAGACGCTGGTGAACGCTGCGGTCAGAAGGGGCGGTCGCGTCGGGCCAGGCGTAGAGATCGGTAGCGACAGGAGACCTGTACCGATGATGATGGCGCTCAGAAAGGCTAACGGGACAATCCGTGCCGGATGGGTCACACTGCGCAGCGTCCTTCCCAACGCATTCCTCTCATCGACGTCACGCGGTGTCCTAACACAGCCCTAACACAGCCAAGCGGACGACACCGTCGTCCACCACGGGCCCATCCTGCATGATGAATTGCATGAGCGGAGAAGGGCGAGGTGAGGCCGCTCTTGCAGTGATGCTCATCGTCATGTGCGGAGGAGCGGCGCTGATCAATCTCACCGCGCCTCTACTCGCCGAGCCTCGCGGTCTCGCGGTGGCGCTCTTTGCGGGGCTGCCGCTCGCTGCCATCCGGTGCGCGATCGGGGTCCTCGAGAGCAATGACTAACTGGGCACCCCGAGCCGCGTACAACCGGAGGGTCGGCTCTCTGCGGCGGCGCTCCGCGCGATGACCGTGCCGACCTGGGTCGCGATTCTGCTCATGGTCATCGGAGCGGTTGGCATCGTGCGCGGGTCGCTGATCGTGGCGTTCGGCGGATCTGGCCGGTTCCGCTTCGACGCCGCGCTCAGCCTCATAGCAGGTTTCTCACTCGGCCTGCTGGGCCAGTACCTGCATGCCCAACGTTGATGTGAGCCCGGACCCGTGCGCGCGGACACGGGCGTGCCGCATCTTGCCCCGCCGGGGCGGGGCCTCATTGATGCCTGCTTTTCGGCGGTAGCTTCTCCCGTGCAGATCCGTCGCTGGCAGCAGGGGAGCGGCGTACTAGATCCCGGCATCTTTACCTACCCCAATGGCGGAAAGACGCATCTCCGCCACCGCCGAGTCGCCCCCGAGCGTCCCGATCCCATCTGGGCGCCGGTTCTGTTCGAGCATCTCGACATCGCGGAGACTGCTCGAGAGTTCTCAACTCGAGCGAAGGAAGAACCGCCCACGGTCTCGGGTCCGTGAGCGGTTCTGAGAATGAATCTACGCCGAGGTTGTCCTCAGCGCAGGCACAGATGATGCACGCTCGTGCCACTGAACAGCCAAGGGTTCGCAACAACGCACTCGAGGACCCGCCGCCCCTCGGTCCGTGATCCCGCAGGCCGACTCGCGGCGCTTAGGACGCACTATTGCAACGCACGACTCGCGGCAATAGCGAGCGGCTGCGGGGGTCGCCAGTGCCCGGGCTTGAACCTTCACCATGGTTCCGACGTGTCGGACGTGGGACGCTGTGGGGGTGAGGACCTACGGGCAATACTGCCCGATCGCGCGGGCATCGGAGCTTTTGGGCGAACGCTGGTCCACCATCATTCTTCGCAACATCCTCGTCGGCTGCCAGACCTTCAACGAGATTGCCGAGGGAGCCCCGGGTCTGTCGCGCGGCCTGCTGTCCCGACGGCTGCGTGAGCTCGAGCGGGCCGGGGTCATCGTGATCCGCCCCAAGCCGGACGGGCACGGCTCGATCTACGAGCCCACGCCTGCGGGACGAGAGCTGTCGCAGGTCATGATCGCGCTCGAGACCTGGGGTCGCAGGTGGGCCGAGCTAAAGCCGGAACACGCTCATCCGGGCGTCGTCCTGTGGGTCTGGGCCAACTTCTTCCTGGACCGTGACCGCCTTCCTCGGCGGCGCGTTCTGATTCGGTTCGAGTACCCCACGCTGCCGCAGTCCGCTCGCCGGAGCTGGTTGCTGATCGAGCATGGCGACGCCGAGTACTGCCTCAAGTTTCCGGGCGGCGAAGAGGAGCTGATCGTCGTCGTGCACGATCCTTTGGCATTCGCTCGCTGGCACATGGGCTTGGTCACGTGGAGAGAAGCCTTGCGTGCCGGAGCGATCGAGGTGCAGGGCGCCCCGACGCTGGCCCGAGCGTTGCCGACCTGGAATCGCCACGGCTGGGCCACCGATGACCCGAGGTCGCGATTCGAGCCGACATTGACCGGGCACACCGCTGCAGAGGCCTGAGGCGCAGGAACCTGGAGCTATCCCTCGGCTCGTGCGGGTTCAGATTCTGAACTAGTCGCGCCCCCGCCTTCGCCGGACATTGGAGGCAACTGATCCGATGACGGTAAGAGGTGTGCGATGGATCTCGATGAGTTGGTGTTCCACCCCTGGTCGGCGCAGGGACCGCGCACCGTGCCGACGTTCGTCGCCGGTTCGGGTAGCCATGTCGTGGACGCCCACGGCCGTCGCTACTTGGACTTCAGCTCGCAACTGGTGTTCAGCAACCTCGGTCACCAGCACCCACGCATCGTTGCGGCGGTCAAGGAGCAGGCTGACCGGTTGTGCACCCTCGCCCCGGGTTATGCCTCGGACGTCCGCGGCGAAGCCGCGCGGCTGATCGTTGAGGTCGCCCCGAAGGACCTGGGGCACGTGCTGTTCACCACCGGCGGGACGGAGGCGATCGAGCATGCGGTACGGATGGCCCGCCTGCACAACGGACGGCCCAAGGTGCTCGCCGCCTACCGCTCGTACCACGGCTCCACGACGACCTCGATCCACCTCACCGGCGATCCGCGCCGCTGGGCGTCGGACACCGGGGCCGCGGGCGTCGTCCACTTCTTCGGCCCGTTCCTGTGCCGCTCGGCATTCGGGGCGAGCACCCCCGAGGAAGAGTGCGAGCGGGCGCTCGCGCATCTGGAGCAGGTGATCCTTCTCGAAGGCCCGTCGACCATCTCCGCCTTGGTCCTGGAACCTGTGACTGGCAGCTCAGGCGTCATCGTGCCGCCAACGGGCTACCTGCGGGGTGTCCGGGAGTTGTGCACCCGTCACGGCATCGTCTTCATCGCCGACGAGGTGCTCGTCGGTTTCGGCCGCACCGGAGCATGGTTCGGCGTGAACCACGGGGGCGTCGCCCCGGATCTCCTGGTCTTCGCGAAGGGCGTGAACTCCGGATATGTGCCGCTCGGCGGGGTGCTGGTCGGCGACCGGATCTACGAAACGTTCACAGAGCGCCCCTACCCGGCGGGCATGACCTACAGCGGACACCCGTTGGCCTGCGCCGCCGCAGTGGGCACCATCGGCGCGATGCAGGACGAGGGCACCGTGGCGGCAGCCGCGCGGCTCGGCACCGGCATGCTCGGACCCGGACTTGCGAAGCTCGCCGCGAACCACCCCTGCATCGGGGATGTCCGTGGCATCGGCGGGCTGTGGACCCTCGAGCTGGTGCGTGACCGGCAGACCAAGGAGCCGCTGGTTCCGGTAGGTGCCACGGGGGAGGCGAATGCACCGATGGCCGCGTTCGCCCAGGCGTGCCTCGGTCGTGGTCTGCTCACGCTCGTCTTGGGCAACCGCATCCACGTCGCACCACCGCTCAACGTCAACGACAGCGACGCCGCCACCGGGCTAGCCATCCTCGATGACGCGCTGGCTGAGGCCGACACGTTCCTCGCGTGACAAGCCGAGGCCACCGCACCCATATCGGTATGCGTAAAGCCGTGAGGAGTCGAGCGGGTCTTGTCAGAATGAGCAAACCGGGGGCCGGACCATGACTACGGGATCGGCTCCACGTGGCGGCGTACCCGGTCTCACCGTCGAAGCTGGGCCACCTCGGCCAGCCGCTCGAGCTTGTGCGGGTTGCGGATCGCGAAGATCTGCCTGATCTGCCCGTCCTCGATGACGAACGACACGGCCGTGTCGTTCTCGCCGCCCGGGTCAATGCGCGCCGCGATCCCGCCGTTGAGCTCGACGACGAACGCCTTCGCCCCAGGCGCGAGCTCCGCGAAGCGCGCCATCACCGGCGCGAGCTTGGCTGCACCGCGCACTGGCTTAGGGATCGTCGGGGCGAGGCCGCCGCCGTCGCCGACGACGAGCACGTCGGGTGCGAGCACCTCGAGCAGGCCCGGCACGTCGCCGGTGGTCAGGGCGGCAAGGAACCGTTCGACGACCTGCTCCTGCTCGGTGCGGCTCACCGACATGCGCGGGCGGCGAGCGGCCACGTGCTTGCGGGCGCGGACGGCGATCTGCCGCACCGCAGCGGGCGACTTGCCCAGCGCCTCGGCGATCTCGTCGTGGGGCACGTCGAAGACCTCGCGCAGCACAAAGACCGCACGCTCCGTCGGGAGCAGGGTCTCAAGGACCGCGAGCATGGCGATGGACACGTTCTCGGCGAGCTCGACATCTTCGGCCACATCGGGGCTGGTGAGCAGCGGCTCGGGCAGCCACTCTCCGACGTAGTCCTCGCGCTGCCTCGCCAGCGTGCGCAGCCGGTTCAGCGACAGCCGGGCGACGATCCTGACCAGGTAGGCGCGAGGCTCACGCACCTCTGCGCGCTCGGTGTCGGTCAGCGCGGCCCACCGCAGCCAGGCCTCCTGCACCACGTCCTCGGCGTCGGCTGCCGAGCCCAGCATCTCGTAGGCGACGGTGAAGAGCAGGCTGCGGTGGGCGACGAAGGGGTCCTCGCTCATGACGCGGACGCTACTCCGGGTCGCTCGGCGAGCGGCTTCATGCCACAGGCCGCCGCGAAGCCGTCGGACTCGATGCCCAGGGCGACGTTGCCGCGCGTGGTCAGGTTGGCGAACCCGATGACAGAGGTGAGCTCGATGACCGCGGCCGGCCCCAGCTGCGCGTGCAGGCGGTCGACCAGCTCGTCGGTCACGGTGGGTGGCGTCTGGCTCATCGCCTCGGCGTACTCCAGGACGTCACGCTCCAACGGCGTGAACATGTCCGACTCACGCCACCGCGGGATCTCCCGCGCCTTGTCGACGTCAAGGCCCCGGTTGCGCGCCTCGAAGTAGTTGAAGTCCAGGCACCAAGTGCAGCCGACTAGCGAGGCGACGGCCATGTGGGCGAACGACTTCAGGCCCTCGTCGCAGGCGTCCCACTTCTCGAGCTTGCCGCCGAAGCCGAAGCTGGCGAACAGCACCTTCTGGTTGTGCCAGAACACGCCCACGGACGTTGGCACCATGCCGAGCCTCTTCTCGATCATCCGCTTGATCAGGGCTCCCTTGATGCCGGTGATCTCGGCCGGGGCGATGCGGGTGGTGTGCTCCATTGCTCCTCCTGTGTAGGTGGTCATGTCATGAAGACACCGGCCGAGCCGCGTGTGTGACACCTCGTGCGGAGCGATCTGCGAACCCGCGGGGAGGAAGTGAGCAGCCGAAGACGCCTCGCGGTCCTGGCGCGTAGGGAAGCCTGGCCCGACGAAACGCTCGAGTGCAGGGTGCCGCTAGGCCGTTGGGCGGTCAGCAACGCCCCCATCCACTAACCAGAGCCTCGCCGTCGTGCGGGAAGGGCCAAGAGCGTCGGCATCAAGGTTCTTGACCGAGGTCGTCGTGTCCCGCGGAGTTTTCGACCATTACGAGGCGGTTCACAGGAACTGATGCTTGCTCACCCTTCCTCACATACGGCGGAGTGACGCACAGCAAGGACTATTCATCCGAGTGGTCATGCGGGCAGCATTGCGCTGTGTCGGTGCGCCACACTCGTCGCGTGGAGTTGCACGCTGAGGAGCCGGATGGTGCGCGTTGGCGCGCCGTCGACGACGGCGCTCTCCTAGCGCTTCTCCGACAGTGGCTTCCGGTCGACCGTCCCGGTCTGGTTCTTGTGGACGGGCGGTCCGGCTCCGGAAAGTCGACCTTCGCCGCCCATGCGGCCGACCTCCTGGAAGGTTGCGTGGTCAGCACCGACGACATTGCATGGAATCACGCGATGTTCGAGTGGACCGATGTCCTTCTCGCCGGGGTGCTGCAGCCATGGCGCCGTGGCGAAGCTGTGAAATTCCGGCCGCCGGCCTGGGAGTCTCACGACCGCGAGGGTTCTATCGCTGTCGAGAGCGGCGTCTCAATGATAGTTGAAGGGGTCGGTGCCGCGCGCGCAGGACTGGCGGGGTTGGCCGATCTCGCGGTCTGGGTGCAGTCGGATCTTTCGCTGGCACGCACACGGGGACTCGCTCGCGACGTGTCGCAGGGGACTCGGACGCCGGCCGAGGCGGAGGCGTTCTGGGGCGAGTGGATGATGAAAGAGGAACCGTTCCTGGCCGCGGACAGGCCGTGGGAGCGGGTGCATCTATGGGTCCTTGGCACCCCTCCGGACGGGCAGACGTGGATCAGGGACGGGGTGACAACCCAGTAATGGGCGAGCGGTTATGCTCGCGGCCTGTCCCGGGCTTAAGCGCCGGTGTGACGCCCCCTGATGACGGCCGCGTGGGTGGATGCGGCCCCGCTACCCCCGTAGCTGGGCAGGGGACGACCGTTCTCGCACAACGCCCGCTACACGAGGCGCCACAGAGCACGTCCTGCAGTTCGTTGCCGACACTGAACCGAGATCGATCACTGGCCGTCAGGCCCTCTTTGTCGTGCAGTGGCGCGCTGCCGACTCTATCGGGTGACTCGTCGAGGACCACCCCGGAGCGGTGGACCGGCCCGCTCCGCACAGGTCTCGGCTCCGGCCCCTGAAATGTGCCCCGCGGACCACCTCAGCCCATCCGTGTCATGAGACCCGGGCATCGATCTGAAACCCGAGCTCCGACCCACTCATGACGGATGGAGAAACTGGCAAACACGCTGGTCGCCGTGCACCGCCACGCCGGCAGCCTCCAGACGTACCACGGCTCGCATCTGTGGGTCACCGAGGCCTCGCAGGTCTGCTCCTCGGCATGTCCAGGTGCCACCGACGCCAAGCTCAGCCGGGCCGCGGGCTGCGACGCGACCCTCGCGGGCAAGTCACTGAGCGGACACCGGGATCTTCACCCATCCTGACGGGTTCGCCTGGGGGATGGCTCACTACGCAAGCGGCGGCAGCGCACCTGCACCACACCACCGGAAACGTGAGCCTAACCGCCAAGATCGCTACCCAAGTCAGGGTTACAGCGTGGCGGCGTCCCGGAGAGCGGCGACGATCGGGGTGATCTGCTCCAGGCTGTCGGCATTCGCCTGGACCGAGACGACGACGCCGGTGCGCGGGAAGGCGACCAGCCTGGTGACGAACGTGCCCCAGCCTCCGTGTCCCGAGGCCGGGGCTGTCGTGGGGACCGGTGGAGTCTGGATGGGAGAAGTCGATGCTCCCCAGGCCGTAGTACTGGCCCGGAAGTCGACCATCGCCCGCAGGGACGAGGCGTCGGAGAGCACGAAGCCGCCGTACAGCTCGTAGCCCCACCGGGCGAGGGTCGCCGCGTCCGTCTCGACTCCACAGCCGTCTGCCGCACGTGCATCCGTGAGCGTGAAGGCCAGGTTCTCGAGCCCGGGATGGTCCAGGACGTCCCCGTGGACGACCGACCAGAACTCGCGATGGGTCACGTGCTCAAGGATCTCCCCGAGGAGCAGGTAGTTGATGTTGGCGTACTCGATCGTCGTACCTGGGCGGGAGTGCGGCGAAGGGAGGGCCTCGAGCTGTTGATCGGCGGTGGCACCACACTCGCCGAGCGGGCCGACGGGGTCGGAGAGCCCGCTGCGCATGCCGAGTAGGCCCCGGACGGTCGCGTCGTTCAGGTCGAACCGGGCCAGCGCGGGTGGAAGGTGCGCGCGCGCCGCGTCGTCGAGACCCAACTTGCCCTCCTCGACCAGGCGCAGCACCTCGGCGGCGGTGATCGTCTTGGCGATGCTGGCGGTCTCGACCCTCGTGTCCGGCGTGAGCCCGGCGCCCTGCGGGTCGACGCCGGCAGCGCCCACCCAACTCCCCGCGTCGGCGACGATGACCGCCGCGACGATGCCGCGGACCGTGCCCCGTTCCACGGCCTCCTCGAGCACCGCCTGCAGGGAGTCGGCCACGGGGTCTGGCAGATCCGGCTCGGGGTAGGGCGGGAAGTTCCCGATCTCCACGGCCATGGGTGGACGGAGACCGGTCACGGGGGCGTCGGTCGGGGTGGGACGCGGTTCGGTCGTCGAGCCGCACGCGGCCAGCACTGCAGCCATCGTCGTCATCACGACCATCCGCAGCAGTGTCGAATCCATGGTATGAGCTCCGATCGTGGTGTGGCTGCCACGACGCCCCTGGTGACATGACGAGGCGGACGAGATCGCGCGTGTGCCATCCCTGGGGCCAGTTCCGCTGACCCAGCGGCGACCAGGTGTCATTGGGCGGGCCGGACGTCCATGGTCGACAGGAAGGCTTCGAGGAGCGGCTGGGCACCGCCGTACGGCGCAACGGCCGGGTGTGACCGGTTCCGCCAGACCGCGACGACGGTCATCGCCCGAGCGTTGTAGATGCCGCCGCTGAAGAAGGCCTGGACGTCGTACCGGAACGGCACGAGCAGGCCGGGATGGCAGTCCCGCTTCTCGAGGCACAGCTCGACGGCGCGGTCCTCGATCCCGGTGCCGGGCGTGTTGCTCGATGCCTCGCAGTAGTCCTCCACCCACGCCTCGATGTCGGCGATTGACTCGATCCTCGTACCGGGATCGAGGGGCACGGACCAGACGCTCACGCGGACGTCACCGGCCGGGGACTGGAAGGCTTCGTGCGCGGGGCTCAGCGGGTTCCGGGAATCGGCGTCGCCCCTCCAGCCCCGGCTGGCGGGCACCACCGTCCAGTCCGAAGGGTGGCCGACCTCAAGGTCGTACCGGTCCGACCTGTAGGCACTCCACCCGCTCGTGTCGAGCCGCTCGATCGCCGTGGACGGCGTCGGACTGGAGGACGGCGTGTCGATCGGCTCGACGTTGTCGGACCGGTCCCGACCGACGCCGGAAACTCCTGCGGCGACCACCGCGACGACCGCGGTGACCGCGCATCCGACTGCGATCGCGGCGCGTCGGCGTGATTTGGTCTTCGCCGATGCTCGGATCACCGCCAGGTCGGGGACGGCCGGCTGCAGGAGGTCGGTCTGGGCCCGGATGGCTGAGGCCACGCACTCCTCGAGGTTCATCTCACCTCGCCCCTTTCGAGTTCTCGCCAGCAGGAATCGTCGTCTCGGTGTCGGCCAGCAAGCCACGCAGACGTGCCATCGCCGCCGACGACTGCGACTTCACGGTCCCCGGCCGAATGCCGAGCAGCTCCGAGATCTCGGCCTCGGACATGCCCTCGTAGTAACGCAGCACGATCACGGCACGCTGCCGCGGCGGCAGGTCGCCCACCGCCGACCAGACCCTCTGGTGCTCGACGACTCGTTCTCGTGCGAAGGCCGGCTCGGCTCGGTACCCCGACCCATGGCGGACGTCGTGCTCCACGACTTCCGGCGCCGCCAGCTCATCAGCTGGTTCACCACCATCTTCCGCAGGTACGCCTCCGAGCTGTCCGCGTCCCGCACCCGCGGCCAGGTCCGGTACGCCGAGACGAAGGCGGCCTGCACGGCGTCCTCTGCCAACGGGCGGTCGCCGCAGATCGCGTAGGCCATCCGGTGCAGCCGGTGGGTGACGGCCGCGACCAGCTCCGCGTACTCCGCCTCATCCTGGGCCTGCATGACGCTCCTCGCCCGATGTCCGACCAACCTTGACCCTAAGACGCCGCGACCCGTCTCACCGGTTCGTAGAACGGCTCAAGAGATCTAAGATCTCGGTCCCGCCGCGCGGGATTGGCCCGCCGACGGGAAGGCCTGGATCAGGAGGTCGGCGTGAGCAGTGCCCTCGAGGTCATGCCAACGGTGTGACCCAGGCTGTCGAGGAAGCGGCCACGCAGAAAGCTCGTCCGCCGGAGCGCCCACAGGGTCTCCACGGTGACCCACGAGAGGTCGCGTGCCTTGTCCATGTTCCAGGTGCTGAGCAAGTGCACGACCGGGCCGATGTGGTCGTCGATCTCACGTCCGACCGCATCCAGGAAGGATCGCCGGATCGGTGCCTCGACCTGCGCGAGGACGTCGTTGACCGCTTCGTAGTCCTGATGGACGTCGGCGGGCGCGAGGCCGTGTGCCTTGCACGTGTCGACCACGGCGATCGGCAGGTCGTGCTCGATGTGGCTGTTCATCCCTGCGATGGCGTACTGCACCGGCAACCGACTGCCGCGGCGCGACTCGAACAGCGGTCGCCACGGGGTTGGAACACTGCGCCGCCCAGCGTCTGCGTCGTACGCCGCCAGCCAGAGGTTGGCGAAGCGGACATCAAGGTCGGCCATCACTTGCGCATCCTGGAACCTGATCGCCGAAGCGCCTGGCAGGGCGATGATCTCCGCTATGCGCTCGGTCACCGTGAGGTACATCCGGTTGAACACCGCGACCCCGTCGTCAGCGGCGAGCGCCGCGTCGATCTCCCACATCCGGGCAATGACGCCGGCGACGGTCGTAGGCAGGCTCACAACATGAAGTATTCACTGCCGCAGTACTGATCGTGTGATCGGCGGACGAAAACGTCACGGCCGACAGCCGGGTTTGCTGCATGGAGGGGTGGACGAAAACTGGAACGCCGGGCGAGGCGGTCTTGCACTCTCCCTCTTGAACTTTGGCGGGCGACAACATAGGGCCGCTGAGTGCATTAGGGCTTGTGGCGCTCGGCTTCCGGTACTCCGGCGTCGTGGAGAGAGCGTGTTGAGCATCGCTGGCTCTTGCTGCACCTACGAGAGGCTTGTAAGCGCGCTGGCCGTCGTGCGCGCACATGCCGCGGTCTTGGGCGGGTCACATGCGGAGGTGCTGGGACTTCGAAGGGTGTCGGTGCGATGCAGAACCCTATGGGAGGGCGGGAAGCCAACCGGGAATGGGGCAGGGGCGCCCGGGGCCAAACCGGATTCCATCACCGTAAAGACTCCGGCAAGCCTGGTCCATCCGGGGCATTGCATTGCGGTTGGACGTGTCCGAAGGTGGTTGCGTTCCCTTCGGGAAGGATCATGGTGATGAGTCCTGATGGCGCTGGACTGACGGCCGGACGGCCGATCGATTCGCCGTTCGAACGTTCGCGGGGGACACAGCCGGTGCGGGGATTGCCTGATGAGCACGATGGGCTCGAGTCGGGCATGGCGCTGTGCCTGTCCGGGGGTGGGTGTCGGGCGATGCTGCAGGACCCGCTCGACGCGGATTCCGCGGGCACAATGCCCCTCGCGGACATATTCACGCGTCTCGACGCTATGCCCGAGGCGCTACTCGTCAACTGCGGAGATGTCGTCGCCGACGCGGGCGTCAGGTCGTGTGTCGACCGAGAACCCGACCGGGGCAGGCTCCCATATCCTGCCCGTCCTCTCAGTGACGCGTCGGCGTACGGTGCCTGAAACAGCGCCACCACGAGATGAGGGCGCGCCTCCGTGGTGGCCGTGGGCCCTGCGCGGAGCCGTTCGCAGCCCGGGGAAGCTACGCGATGACTGGCAGTACGTCGTGGTGGAGGAGGTCGTGGGGGCCACCATCGAGTTGATGCGTTGGCCGTGGCCGCATGCTGACAGCAGAGGCCGGCTGTTCTGGACCCCCGACGCCGAGGAAAAGGTCATGACTGCGGCCGTACCGCAGCGATTGATGCGGCTGCAGCTGTACCGACCCAACC
Source organism: Nocardioides gansuensis (assembly GCF_003076135.1). Lineage (GTDB taxonomy): Bacteria > Actinomycetota > Actinomycetes > Propionibacteriales > Nocardioidaceae > Nocardioides > Nocardioides gansuensis. The sequence goes on from NZ_QDGZ01000012.1 coordinate 42,938, forward strand.
AGCTCCTACGACGGCCGCGGGCCGGCGACACTTTCGCCGCCCGAATCTCGTCTCCAGCACCAGGGTGGGCTGGCGATGTCCAGGTCGACGATCTGGCGGACATCTTCCCCGGTCCGGTGTACGACGTCAGTGCCGAGGCCCGCGAGGCCGCCAAGCTGGCCTACCAAGGGGCCTCGTCAGCAGTCTTCGATGGCAGCCAGAACGAAGATCTGCTGGCGGAAGCCCGAGAGCAGCGTGAGCAGCGCCCGAAGGCAAGACGCCTCAGGGTGACTCCTCTAAATGAGGTCATCGACGACGAGGGGGATGCAAGGTGAACCCGGTCCTTCAACCGGTAGAGAGTGCCACACTCGCGCCTCCCACGGACGGGGCCGGCGCCCTTGTCCAGGCGATCCTCGAAGAGCCGGATGCCTTGGCGTACTTCCTGCTCAACGTCGGGGACGGTGACACTCAGCTGCTCTTGCTACCCCCGGACAGCAACGACGGACAGCGTCGACTGGTGATCGTTGACGTGGCCACGACCCGGAAGCTGCCTGACCTGATCGAAAGCCTGCACCGGGTCCAGGTGCCCGCCGCCACGGGCAACCAGCCGCTGATCCAGCGACCCGGTTCGCCGGGGCAAATCCGCCTCGTGGTCGCTACCCACCCTCACTTCGACCACATCGGCGGAATGTTTGAGCTGTTCGAGACCTACAACGCACTCCACCCCGGACACTCCGGCGAGTCAGCCGAGACCGCAGGCGCGGACCCAACTGCCCCCAACGAGACCAGCAAGTCGACGCCGTACGCCTCGAGCGCCTGCATCGACCAGTTCTGGGAGCCCGGCTACTTCTTCCCGGGTCCGAGCTTCCATCGGCTCATGGCGCACCTGGAAACCAGCCCGTGGATTCGACGGCTCCAGCCCACGAGCGGAACTTCCACCTTCCTGGACTCCGTGAAGGTCACTGTCATGGGGCCGGGCGTCGGCCTGCGCACCCGGTTCGACACCTACGGGGTCGAGGTCAACAACTCCTCATTGACCTTGATGTTCGAGTACCCGGCCCACCGCATCTACACCGAACCGGACCCAGACTCGGACGACCGGCTGAACCGGCGGAGCGTACGCAGGAGGAGCCGCCGCCTACTGCTCGGAGGCGATGCCCAGTTCGCGTCGTGGGCCCAGACCACGGTCGACTTCCCTGACCTCCACAGCGAGCAGAACCCCGTCCTCGCCAAGGAGCTACAGGCGGCCAGGGGACGGGACTATCTCGCGTGCGACCTGTTCAAGATGCCGCACCACGCCTCCAAACACGGCATCAACCTGGAACTGATGGAGCGGGTCAACGCAAAGTACGTTCTCGTCTCCTCGACGGGAGGCGGGGGTCGCTATGGCTTCCCCCACGCACTGGCCATGGACGCGGCCCGCGAGGCCCGCCAAGCAACCACTTCCTCTCAGGCCGCCAGGCTCACTGACCACGCGCTCGGAATCCACGTCACCGGTGCCGTGCTCGACGACCAGGCCAAGACCGCTCTGGGATCAATAGCCGTGCTGGTGTCACCCCAGCCCAAGCGCGGCATGCGCATCTTCCGCCTGATGGACGACGCGGGGGAGTTGATCGATCTCGCGGCCGCGCGCGAGGTAATCACCTGACCGTGCTCTCCGCAACGACCAGCATGCGGAAGAGTAAGGGCGCGCTGCACGATGACGTGGAGACAGGGATGATGTGGAGACAGGCTTGTCAAGCGATGAGGGGCTGGACCGGGCCCTGTCGCGCCAGCCGGCGTCGATGCTTGGCCCCATTGGCATCTCCGTTTCGACGCTTCGCCCATCGCTAGGCACATGACCGCCCGGCATGAGCGGCCTCCACCGAGTTCCCGCACAAGCCCCGCCGCCGAGGCGAGGAGTAATCTCGGTCGCGACGGGAGGAGCGCCGCATGAGCGAGGAAATCCGGGTGGAGTTCGTGAGCGGTCCGGACGCCGATCCGGCGGAGATAGACGCGCTGACGAGGGCGTTGCGGGCCGAGATCCTAGAGGTGGACGAGGTGGACCGCGTCGAACAGGCGTCCGCCGGTCCGGCGCCGGAGGGTTCCAAGGGGCTCGATGTCGCGGCCATCGGGGCGCTCGTCGTCGGCGTCGCTCCGGGAGTACAGGCGGTCACGAAGGTGATTGAGGTGGTCCGCAGCTGGCTGGCAAACCGCTCGCCGTCAACGCCCCCGCTGCAGATGTCGATCGGCGACAAGAGCATCACCGTAGTGGCTAGCAAGAAGCAGCAGGACGCGTTGGTTGCCGCCTTCGTCGCGGCGTTGGCGACCGGGGACGCCGGCGAAGCCGGGAAGCCGGCAGAGTGATTCAGCGGCTGCCCCAGGCGGGCGGTCCGTAGGCGCCGGTGTTCAGCTCGATCGGGGACGTGTCGCCGAATGCCTTGAGCCAGAGCGTCTTACCAACACCCTCCGTGGCGGGCTCGAGCCAGACCACCGCCGGCTCGTCGCTGGGGGCCCAGGTCGGTGATTGTGCGCTCCCGCTGACCGTGATGGGGCTCACGCCGCGCGCGTCGACACTCTCCTGGTAGACCACGTTGCTGGATCCGTCCCGGTCCCGGAGGAAGAGCAGACCATGGTCCGACCAGTCCGGGTGGCTGTCCGAACCGTCCAGCCCGTCGGTGACGGGTTCCTGCGCCTCGCCGTCGGCCGAAATCGCCCACAGGGCCGTCGTGTCATCCCCCTCGACATCCCGCATCACGATGATCCGGCCGTCGCCGGTCCAGGTCGGTGCGCCACGAAAGTCGTCCTGCCTCACCAAGCGGACCAGGTGCCCGTCCGGGTCGATGATGCCCAGGCCGACCGACTGGCCATTGGCGTCCACGCAGATCGCGGCGAGAAGCCCGCCGTCTTGGCTGAAGGCTGGCCTCGTGGTGAACGGGCAGTCCTGGCTGGCTACGCTGTCGAGGAGCCGCGCGTCATTGCTGCCGTCGACGCGGGCCAGCCGAGGTATCCCTCCAGGGGCTTCGCCCCGGGTGGTCAGGTACACCATCCACTGGCGATCCTCAGAGATCGTCGGGAAGCCCGCCGCCGGATCGTGGAGGATCAGACGGGTGTTTCCGGTTTCGGTGTCGAAACCGAAGATCCCCTGACCGAGCTGCGGGTCCTTGGCAGCCACGAGAAGCTCGGTGTCCGGCAGTACGGGCCCGGATTCTTCGACGCCGGAGGTCACGCCGGAGGTGCTGTCGTCGCCGTTCAGTGCCTGCCAGGTGTACCCACCGATGACCAGCACGCCGATGAGACCCGCCGCGGTCAGACCGGCGCGCTTGAGCGCGACTGGGTGCCACCGTCCAGGAATGCCACCTCCACCATCGGCCTCGGTCTCGGTGTCGGTCTCGGTGTCGGTCTCGGTGTCGGTGTTGGTGTCGGTGTGGGTGGTGTCGATGTCCGGTGCTTGTTCTTTCACGGGCCGGTCTTCGACGGTCGGTCCACCGCGCGTGGCCGACGCCGGCTCATAGTCGGGGATTGCCGGTGTCGGCAGCTCTCCGGCCGCGTCCAGCACCTTCTGCGCCTGGCTTCGGACCGACAGACTGTCGTCGTGGCTGGCCAATCTGGCCAGCTCTAGGCGGGCGGCGAGCGAGCGGCCGGGGTGTTTCTCGTCCAGGACGTGGGCCAGGCCCTGCACGGCACCCAGGCGCTTGTAGGTCACCAGGGCGCGAGCATCAGCGAGGAGGTCGGGTTCCAGCGGGGCGGGCCGGGTGACGGGCGTGCTGCGGCGGGCGACGTACACCTCGCCCTGGACATCGAAGCTCTTCACCGGGGTCTGGTTCGGATTGCGCGAGGTCACCCGGTCGTGCACGAAGTTGTACAGCTCGTCCAGCGAGATGAGCCCGTCGAGGTCGCGGTCGGCTTCACCACTGCGAAGACCGTCGATCACCGCATGGGTGAACAGGGACGGCTCCTCCTCCCCGTCGAGCGCCAGCTGTAGCGAGGTCGACGCGGTGATCACCGCTCTACCCTTACCGCCGAGACGCTCGGTGAGATCGACAGTGTCGGCCGCCTTGGCGAGCTTGACGAAGGCTCCTGAGTAGCAGCAGTCGACCAGGCAAAGGATCAGGCTGGCTCGTGACTCCTCCATGGCGTCGCGAACGAGTGCGGATGGGACGCCGGTGACCTTGAGCTTGAACGCGTCGGACAGGTCGGTGTTCGTCGTCGCGAAGTAGAGCTCTCCGCTGGGGGACTTCACGCCGTGACACGAGAAGTGGGCGAGCAGGGTGTCTCCGTACTTGCCGGCCCCGAAGAACTCCGCGATGGCGAGTTCTATGTCGTGGCTGGGTCGGTTGAAGACGGTCTTGACCCCGAAGCCGCCGACCGCCTCGTCGCGGAGCACGTCGGCCAAGGCGCGCGCATCGGTGGCGGGCGCGTTGAGACTCGTCAGCTTCGGATCGCTGTACTCGTCCGTCGCGACGATCAAGGCCCTTCGTACGCCGGCCATGGCGCCTCCCGATCGAGTATTCCGGGTCCTACGGTCCTCGCCTCCTGATTGAGGTGTCAACGTGGAATCTGCACCTGCTGGGGAGGACGGCGGGAGCGCTGTCGGACCGCCGCGTCAACACCGTGGTTTGGACGCGGCCACGCGAGGTGCCTGAGATGCGTTCATATGGGGAACCCTTGGAACCGGACCGGTGAGCGATCCCCGTGCTTGGTCGGCATCGAGACCTGGGCACTTGTCCCACCTGTGAGCGCACTCTTTGGTTCGCCGCTCAACCGGGGACGACCGGACGAACAACCGGCGCGCCCAGGAGCGGGAGATGGTCTCAGATGCGCCACGACAACTTGGGCTGGATCTCGGCTACGGGCCGGAGCCGTGAGCTGAAGCTCTACGGCACCACCGATGCGCGACAGAATGCCGCCGATTTGCCTGGAACATGACTCGTTCGGGCCTTGTCCATCGCGGTGTTGTCGGAGGACCGTGGGCCCACGACGGATCGTTTCGGGGAGACGCCATGGCTAGGACGCGGCATGACATCGCCACAGTGTCGCTGGGCAAGGTTGCCGACGCAGAGACCCAGGCGTGGCATCCGGTCCTCGACACCTACGCGCGGGGTGTCGAGCTGATGCGTGCTCTGCCCGCAGAGGACCCGGAATCCTGGCAGTGGGCGGCCAACACTCACGGGGTCCCCGTGGGTACGCCGCTGCGTCCGGCTTGGGGGCAGTGCGCCCATGCTTCGCTGTTCTTCTTGCCCTGGCACCGCGCCTACCTTGCCTGGTTCGAGGGGACAATCCGCAAGCTCACGGGCGATGACGGCTGGGGGCTGCCGTACTGGGATTACTCCGACCCGGACAATCCGGACGCGGTGTTCCTTCCTGCGGAGTTTCGGGTGCCGACCAGGGTTGTCGACGGCGAGGCCGTGCCGAACCCCCTGTTCGATCCAGCCCGGAACGAGGGCCCCATCCCAGGCGAGGACATCGACATCGTGCAGGCGCTCGCCGAACGCAGATTCGTCGGGGGTGTTCCTGACGTCGGATTCGGCGGCACCGACCGTGATCGTCGCTTCGGTGATGTGGAGAGCACGCCGCACAACTGGGTCCATGTGGACATCGCAGGGCTCATGGAGAGCCCGGCAACGGCGGGCCAGGACCCGATCTTCTGGCTGCACCACGCCAACATCGACCGGTTGTGGGAGGTGTGGCTTTCCCTCCCAGGCTCACTCCGGTTGACGGATCCCGGCGGGGGTTCGGCCTTCCTCGTGACGCAGTGGCAGTCGGCGATCTTCTGGTTCGGCTCCGAGCAGTCCCCGTCGACGTACACGATGGACGATGTCGAGGATCTGTCCAGTGTGAAGATGGGCTACGAGTACGAGTCGATCGAGCTGCCGGAGGCGTCGGCGGAGGCAATCGCCGCCGCGAGGGAACCGGTGCCGGTCGGGGGAAGTGGGTTTCCCTTGGACGAGGCCCAGGCTCGGTGGGAACCAGTTGCTGCCAGTTTCAATCTGGATTCCAACGAGGAGCGGGATCTCACCTTCCACGCCACGCCCCGGGGCCTGGATGAGGCGCCGCCGACCCGCCTGGTCCTGGAGTTCGCCGGGGTGCGTGCGGTCGTGCCGCACGCGGCGTACGTCGTTGAGGTGAGGTCCGCGCCGGACGCGGAGCCCCATCGAGCCGGGCGGTTTGCGACCTTCGGTCTGGCAGGGACGCCGCCGGAGGAGGAGCGCAACTACCTGGTCGACGCGACGGAGGTTCTGCCCGACCTGGTTGCGGAGGGATGGACCGGCGGGCAGTTGTCGGTGAAGCTCGTGCCCGAGGAGGGGCGTCCCGACTCGGACGATCCCGACCGCGCGATTCATGTCCAGCAGGTCACCGTCTACGCGCAGACATCATGAGCCTGCTGCAGGCGACGCTGCTGGCCGGACGCCTGTCGGGGTCGGTCCGGTCCACGTCCACCCGGGTGGTCCTGGGTTGTGCGGCGGCGGCGTGGGTTGCGCTGAGCGTTCCGCGGCCAGGTGGTGGCCAGGGCGCTGGCGAGATGGGCGTGGCGCACGTTCACCACCCTCACACCGTGCCGCCGGTCGCAGCTGAGGTGGTCGACCCCTGGAGCTTGGCCTGGATCGGCAGCTGGCTGCTGATGGTGGTCGCGATGATGTGGCCGCTGACCATTCCCAGCGTTGGAGCGATCACCCGCTCCAGCTTCCGCGGCTGGCGCATGCGGCTGGGGGTTGTCTGCCTGGCGACGGTGACCATCCTGTGGCTGGCCGTGGGTCTTGCGGGCGCCATGTTTGCCCGGACGCTTTCGGTTCCGCCAGGCAGCGTCTGGTGGCAGCTGGCCTTCGTCTGCCTCGCGCTGGTGGCGTTCCGCTCGTCGTGGCGCAGCCGGGTGCTGGAGGGGTGCCTGAGGTTGCCCGCCCTGGCGCCGGGAGGTCGCCGTGGAGTGGTGACCGCGACGAGGGCGGGCATGCTGACCTGGCGCCGCTGCGCGCTTCTGTGCGGGCCGGTGATGCTAGCGATGGCCATTGGCCACAGCCTGGTCCTGATGGTCTTCGCATCGCTGGCTGCGTGGTGGGAGGCCTGGCATCCCAGGGCATGGCGAGACCCCGTGCCCGTTTTGTTGATCGCCGGCGCTGGCGCCTGGATCGCGGTCGCTGCTCTGCTCGACGGAAGGATCGGCCATGCCTGACATCTTCGCCGAGGTGGATCTCCTCATCCAGGACGCATCGGTCTCCCAGCTCGAGAGCCGCATAGGGGGCAGCGACGCCGGCAAGGAGAGGAAGAAACTGATCATCCCCGGCGACGCCAACGACCGGTTCCTGGACGGGCCGGCGTGTCGTCGGATCGCAGTGGTCGACTTCGACCCCGCGTCCGGAGACCCTCTACCGCCACCGGTGGTATTCACGCCGTTCGCCTCGAATCCGCGGTCCGGGAGGTACGTCGCTGACAGCGACCCGACCTCAGCGGCGAGCATCGCGGTCAACACGTTCGGAACGGTGTTCCAGACGGTGCGCATGTTCGAGGGTCCGGAGGCGCTGGGAAGGCAGGTTGACTGGGCGTTCGGCAGCGAGCAGCTGCTGGTCGTGCCCCGGGCAGGCGAGTGGGCTAACGCCTTCTACGACCGCGGGACCCGCAGCCTTCAGTTCTTCTCGTTCCTGGACGACGACGGGAAGCGGGTCTACACCGGGCTGAGTCGCGACATCGTCTCGCACGAGTGCGGACATGCCCTGCTCGACGCCGTCGTGCCCTCGCTCTACGACAGCTCCACCCCGCAGTCGGTCGCGCTCCACGAAGCGGTCGCGGACCTGGTTGCGGTGATCATGGCCCTCGACAGCAGTCGACTCCGACAGGCGGTGCTCGCCCTCGGTGACAACTCACTGAGTGGACCCAACGCCTTCAACAACATCGCCGAGGAGTTCGGCATGGCGCGGCCCGGTGCCGACGGGATGGCCCGCACCGCGCTCCGGGCGCTGCAGAACGACTCCACGCTCGAGACGCTGGCGGGCGAACGTCCGCACATGCTGAGCACGCTGCTCTCGGCGATCTTCTACGACACGCTGTCCAAGATCTTCATGGCCCGGTTCGAGGACGAACAGATGACTGACGACGCGGGTGTGGCCCTCCCGAGAGAAGAAGCCGCCAACAAGGCACTCGGCACCGCGCTGATCATCTTCCGCAGGTTCCTGCTCCGCGGGATCGACTACCTGCCGCCTGGTGAGCTCAGCTTCGCCGACGTTGGTCGCGCCACTCTGGCGGCCGACCGTGCGGCCCGCCCCGACGCCGACTCGAGCGTGGCCCTCATCGAACAACGGAAGGGTTTCGCGGAGAACTTCGTCAAGCGACTCATCGTGGCCAAGGCGGGTGACCTCGACGGTGCCCAACCCAAGAAGCTCGACGTGCCCGCCGATCGAGTGGGGCAGCTGCACGTCAGCGACTGGGCGGCCTACCAGTACGTCACCCATCACCGCGCGACGCTGGGCATCCCGAAAGGCTCCTCCTTCACGGTGCTGCCCCGTGTCGACAGCACGAAGGTGATCGGCCCCAAGCGCGATGGAGTGGCGCCGGTCCAGCGGGAACTGATCCTGAAGGTCGCCTGGAACCACACCGAGGACGCCACCGGGCGTGCCCGCAGGATGCGAGTGGTCCCGACCGGTGCGACCGTCGCACTCAAATGGGAGACCGGGGAGTGCCTGGCCCTGGTCCGCAGCGACGTCACCAGCGCCGATCAGCAGCGTGAGCGTGATCGGCTCCTGGTCGAGCTGGAGCACGAGGGCGTGCTCGAACCCGACGACGAGGCCGGTGTCGGGCTTCGGGGCGCTGGCGATGCCGGCCTACACGGCAGCCACAGGTTGCTTCACCTCGCGGGGTGGGATGCATGAGCGAACTGGTGGTGCGTTCGTACAACGTGGGCTTCGGCGACGCGATCCTGGTGTCGATCCCCGAGGCCACCAACGCAGGCGCCGAGGAGACGCGGCACCTGCTGATCGACGTCGGCAACCTGTTGGCCGGGGACGGCAACGACGACAAGGTCTTCACCGGTGTGGTGCAGGACATTTCGGATCGCACCGGCGGGACCGTCGACCTCTATCTGATGACCCACGAGCACCTCGACCACGTCCAGGGGCTGCTGGCCGCGGAGCGGGCAGGTGTCGAGCTCGCGGCGCGGCACGCATGGCTCACGGGGTCGGCCCACCCGGCGTACTACGAGACCCATCCGGAGGCGAAGGAGAAGATGCGCACGCTCCAGCTCTCTCTCGCCGAGGCGCACCGGATGCTCCAGGCGGAGCCCGACCCGTGGCTGGAGATGATGGTGCGCAACAACTCCGCGATGCTCCCACCCGGGGCGCTCGGCTTGAGAACCAGCGACTACGTCGACCATCTGCGCGGCATCGCCCCGGAGGACCAGACCCACTACGTCGACAACACCACCGACATCGTCGGCAAGCACCCGTTCCACGAGGCGGTGCTGAGGATCCTCGCGCCCGAGGAGGACACGTCGTCGTACTACCGGAAACTCGGCCCGACGCACACCACAGCGGATGAACTCCCGGCTGCGGGCGCAGCAGAGGCGCCTGCGGGCCTCTCCGTGCCACCGGTGGGCGTGGATCCAGGAGCGTTCTACGACCTCCAGGCCTCCCGGCGGAAGAGCACCCGCCGCCAGATCATGGAGATCGATAAGGCCAACAACAACACCAGCGTGGTGCTCGAACTCGAGTGGCGCGGCTGGCGACTGCTCTTCGCCGGCGACGCCGAGCTCGGTTCGTGGAAGCTGATGCACGAGCAGAACCTGATCAAGCCCGTGCACTTCGTGAAGGTGTCGCACCACGGCAGCCACAACGGCACGTACGACGAGCTGTTTGACGAGCTCATGCCCGCCGAGAGCCCGGACGGTCGGGAGCGGCACGCGCTGGTGTCCACCCATGACGGCGACTGGGACAGCGTGCCGGACACGGACGGGACCCTGTCGCTGTACTCGTCACGCTGCACCTTGCACGACACCCGCGCCCTTGCCCACGGGGCGTTTCTTGAGATCCGGTTTCCCGGCTAGCGCCGGTGGGCAGGACAAGCGGAGGTATGAGATGACTGACCCAGAAGCGCTGTTGCCGGGGCCCCAGGAGGAGATCACCGCCGACCAACCGGTGTCCCGGCCACCGGGCCATGACGAGGCGCCCTCGGAGGGCCTGGCTCTGTGCTTGTCAGGGGGCGGGTACCGGGCGATGCTCTTCCACGTCGGCGTCCTGTGGCGGCTGAACGAGGCCGGGATGCTGCGCGAGCTCGACCGAATCTCGAGCGTCTCCGGCGGTTCGATCACGGCCGGGGTTCTTGGCCTCAACTGGGAGAACCTCGACTTTGACGACGCCGGCGTGGCGCGGAACTTCCAAAGCCAGCTGGTCGACCCGATTCGCAAGATGGCCGGCGTCGGCATCGACGTTACCTCGGTACTGACCGGGCTGGGTCTTCCGTTCACCTCGATCTCGGACCGGATCGTCAAGGCCTACAAGCAACATCTCTTCGGCAAGGCGACGCTCCAGAACCTTCCCGACGACGACCCGAAACCGGTTGGCCCTGAGAAGCCCCCACCGCGGTTCGTGATCAACGCGACGAACCTCGAGTCCGGCGTGCTGATGCGCTTCAGCAGGCCCTACCTGGCTGACTACCGCGTGGGCAAGGTGCACTTCCCCGACCTGCCGCTGGCTGTCGCGGTGGCCGCATCCTCTGCCTTCCCGCCTGTGCTGTCGCCGTGCACGGTGGACCTTGAACACGAGGACTGGGTGACCGAGGAGGGCAACGACCTGACCGGCGCCGGCTTCCGCGGCCAGATCAGGCTCTGTGACGGCGGGGTCTACGACAACCTTGGCCTGCAAACAGCCTGGAATCAGTTCCGCACGATCCTGGTGGCCGACGCCGGTGGCCACATGGGCGCCGATTCCTCCCCGCCGACGGACTGGCCAAGGCACATGGTGCGGGTCCTGTCCGTGATCGACAGCCAGGTCCGGTCCCTTCGCAAGCGTCAGGTCATCGAGGCCTTCAAGTCGGACCGCCGAACAGGTGCCTATCTCGGCATCCGCAGCCACGTCGCGGACTACCACCTCGACGGCGCGATGCCGGCCGACCCGGAAATCACCGACAAGCTCGCCGCGATCGCAACCCGGCTGGACGACCTGCCAGCGGAGCGGCAGGAGTCGTTGATCAATTGGGGCTACGTGATCACCGACACCGGAATCCGAAAGCATGTCCGAGAGGGGTTGCCTGCAGGCGACCTGCCCTACCCGGCCCGCCCTCTGGTCAGCTGAGCCATGGCTGGGTCACGGAGACCCACTCGCGCTGGAACCCTCCGGCCAGCCGGCTTCTGCGCCTCAACCCCTGCCAACGCGACACATCGAGACTGTTGTCCGGTCAGCGCAGGACCGCAGTTTCTGTGACGCGCTGACCTCGCGGGTTGCCTCGCGGCTCAGCGTCCGTCGCAGCGTTTGAGGATCACAAACTTTCCCTCGTCCGCAGTGACGACCTCTATCCCGCAAGGCACCCCTTGGGTCGGACAGCATGAGTCCGCTCGACCCCGCCTCCGCGTGGTGCGCCAGCAGCGGCGCGTCGAGCGCAAGCGCCGGGGGACTGCATCGTCGGCGCTGGATGTCGGCCTGAGTCGCCCGACCCGCAGGCTTGGCTCAAGGCCAGAAGCCGCCGAGGTCCTGGAAGGAGGCCGCTGATCTGATCGGCTGGAGCCGGTACGCGGTCGCGAAGCTGCTCGAGGCTGGGGCCCGGTGAGCGAGCGCCCGAGTCAGCAGGAGTCCGTGGGCTGCAGTGAGACCAGGTCGACCAGGTCCACGCGCACCACGGTGCCGCGCACGTCGAGATCGATCCACCCGGCAGCGCTGTCGACGACCTGGCCGCAGGCGGTGCCGCTGCTGGTAGTGACCTGAACAGGGCGTTCTGCGCCGGACTGCGGCCACCAGTTGCTGGATGCCGAAAGCGCGGTCAAACCGACCGCGACGCAGGTCAAGATGACGCCGGCCCGGAGCCGACGGGCACCGGCGGCTGGGTCCGCCGGTGCGCCGAGCGGCCACGCCACAACCGCCACAAGAAAAAGCCCGATTGCTGCGACGGCGAGGGCGAGCAGCGCCAGGATGCCGGCGACGGACTGCAGCCATATGGGGAGCCTGGTGCCGCTGTCGCCGGTGAGCACGCCGCAAAGTCCCACGAAGGCCAGGGCCGCGAGCTGCAACTTGTGCCACTCGCGGGCCGAGGCACTGAGCGCGTCGGGCGCCGCGAAGCGTTGCGGTTCCTGCTCGGGCGTGTCGGCCATCTTCCATGCACCCCTTCTTGCGGTTGCCTCGACGGTATGCGCCACGCCAGCACGGAGCCCATGGACTCAACTGCCCGGTCCAGGAACCGGCGGCATCGGCGGGGATGCCGGGCCCCCATCACCCGCAAACGTACGCCCAGCCCGGAACGCAATCTGCCTGAGCATCGGACGAGGCGCCCAGGAACACTCGAGCTGCGTGAGCGAATGCTCCGGGGCGCCTCGTGGGAGACAGGTGTAACGGACCCTCCCCCAAAGTGCAACGATGCTTGAAGATGGGAACATCTGCGCTGCGTCCCCGGGGAGGTCTCAACGGGTGGGAAGGCGCGGGCCGTGGACGTCGCCCCCGTTTGAGGCGAGCCCGCCGAGAAGGGGAACCCAGTGACCGCCGAGATCCTGGAGCCCTTGGCGCCTCGTGCGGAGAAATCGGTCCGCAGGGACGATGTGGCGGAGATGTGCCGGCGAGCACACCGCCGGAATTCGGGTCGCGGGGCTCCACATAGTCCCAAGTGACTATGCCGCTCGGCGCTCGACCGCCGCTAGCGTGACAGGGCAGCGGGACGCCGGTCGGCGGGCAGGCCTCGCGTCCCGTCCACCTCGAACAGGGGGAGGCGCGATGGACGCCAGCTGCACCGCCGGACGGCACCGGGCCAAGCCCCATGCCTGAGGAGTCGCCGGTCCCGATCGAGGGCGCAGTCGCGGGCTTCCTCACCCGCGTCCTGGACGAGTTGCTGGCACGGATCGCCGACGACGACGCCGTACGTCGTGCCCTGGCGGAGCTGGGCATCACCGGGCCCGACGCCGACAGCGTCGCGACGTTCGTGGCCGGCCAGGCCGGGGTCGTCGCCGCCCTGAAGAACGGGGTGCCCGAGCTGGTGCTGGAGCTGGCCAAGCCCAAGCCGAACCTGCTCTCGATCGCCCCCCACGTGCAGGACCTGCTGGAGGCGGCGGTCTCGTTGACCGACGGCGCACCGGAGGTCGTGCTGCCCGGCCTGCCGGACGCCGGCACCGTCATGGACGCGCTCCTCGCGCAGGCGGTCGAGCACGCGGTCCAGCAGGCGAGTGCACTGGGCTGGTCCTTCGCCAAGTCTCTCCACCTGGTGGGTCCCGAGCTCCCCGTCTTCACGGTCGTCTCCGACTTCGCGGACTCGCCGACCGGCTTCGTGTGGCGCCGGTTCAAGGACCTGCGCCGGCACCTGGACATCACCATCCACGGTGTGCTCACCGGGCCGCGCACGGTCTCCTACGTCACCGTCCCGCTGACCGCGGAGGACCATGTGTCCGAGGCTGTCACGGCGAAGGTGCCGGACGCCAACGTGGTCCTGCAGCGCATCACGCTCAGGCTCGCGACCGACGGCTACCCCAAACCCGACGAGGTCCACAAGATCTCGCTCGAGGTGCTCGGCCACGATCCGGGCAACGGCGACGCCCCCGGCTTCGCCGCCGTGGTGCTGCTGTCTGCGCCGATCGCGCAGCCGCTCAGCCTGTCCCCGCGGGTGACCCTGCACCTGGATCCGTTCGCGAGCGAGTTCGGGGTCGCGGTCACCGGCTGGGGCGAGGTGGTCCCCATCGCGGACGGCTCGCCCCAGCTGACGCTCGACCCGGGGCTCGGGGCGGGCTTCTCCTTCGGTGAGCCGGGAGGTGTGCGCCTGGCGCTGACCGAGCCGGTCCTGGAGCCGCGCGTCTCGGTGGAGGACTGGGGACTGCGCGCCGGCTTCGGGTCCTTCGAGCTGACGATCCCGCAGGACATCGCCGGAGACCTCCTCGGCCTGCTGCTCCCGCGCGACGGGGTCCGGCTCAAGGGCAGGCTCCTGATCGTTGCGGACGCCGAGGGCCTGCACGCGGAGGGCGGGATCGGCCTGCGGACGACGTGGCCGGAGACCCTCCGCCTGCCCGGGCTCTTCGTGCGGGGCCTCACCACCGAGGTCGGCGTCCTCGACGGTGGTGGATTCAAGCTCACCGCGGCAGGGACGGTCACGGTCGACCTCGAGGTGCTGACCGCCACGATCGAGGGGTTCGGCGTGTCCCAGCCGATCACGCTGCACCCCGAAGGGGACGGCAACCTCGGTCTGGTCGCGCTCGGCGACCCGACGTTCGAGCCGCCCACCGGCGTCGGCCTCAGCATCGACGCCGGCATCGTCAAGGGCGGCGGGCTGCTGCGCATCACAGAGCGGGAGATCTCCGGGGCCCTCGAGCTGGCCCTCAAGCTCGGCAGCGTCGAGCTCGCGATCCGTGCGGTCGGTGTGTTCGAGTCGGTTGACGGACGGCTGTCGTTCGTCGTGGTGATGTCGGTCGAGTTCAGCCCCGCCATCGAGATCTTCCTCGGCCTCACCCTCAACGCCGTGGGCGGCGTCTTCGGGATCAACCGCACCATGGACGCCGACGGCCTCCGCGCTATCGTCCGGTCGGGCCGCATGGAGGACGTGATGTTCCCGCGCGACCTGGCGGCCCGTGCGGTCGAGGTGATCGCCGCAGTCAAGCAGGTCTTCCCCGCCCGCCCCGGCCAGGTGGTCGTCGGCCCGATGCTCAAGCTCGGCTGGGGACGACCGACGTCGTTCGTGACGGCGGCCGTCGGGGTCGTGTTCACGTTCCCTGACCCGGTCGTCATCGCGGTGATCGGGTCGGTCCGGGTCACCCTGCCGGTGCCCGAGGCCCCGCTGATCGACATGCGCGCGGACTTCGCCGGGTTGATCGACGCCTCGACGGGGGAGGTGAGCTTCGACGCCTCGCTGACGAACTCCCGCATCGCCACTTTCGACGTCACCGGCGACCTTGCCCTGCGCGCCGGGCCCTCCGGCTTCCTCTTCACGGCCGGCGGGTTCTACCCGGGCTTCCCGGTGCCGGCCGGGCTCGAGGCGGTCCGCCGGCTCGGCATCTCGATCTCGCCGCAGCCGATCCTCTCCATCCGGGCCGACGCCTACTTCGCGCTGACCGCCAGCACTGTCCAGTTCGGCGGCGGGCTGCTCGTCGTGGCCGAGCTCGGCCCCATCGGGGCGCGTGGCAGTCTCGCCCTCGACACCCTCATCCGTACCTCGCCCAAGCTGCACTTCACTGCCCAGCTCACCGGCAGCTTCCGGCTCAGCTTCGAGGGCGAGGACCTCATGGGCGCGAAGCTCGACGTTCTCCTCGAGGGCCCCGGGCGCTGGCACGCGCGCGCCCGCGCCGAGATCGAGATCCTGTTCTTCTCCGTGTCCGGGACGCTCGAGCTCAGCTGGGGGGACGAGGCCGAGGAGACACCGCCCAGCGTCCTCGTGGCGGAGAAGGTGCGCGAGGCGCTCGAGAAGCCTCCGGTGTGGGCGCACGTGCTGCCCGCCGCGGACGGCGGCCTGGTCACCCTGCGTGAGGGCGGCGAGGGACTGCACCCGCTCGGGAAGCTGCGCCTCACCCAGACGATCGCCCCGCTCGGGGTCCCGCTGGCGCGCTTCGGGAGGGCCGCGGTGGCCGACGGCGGCCCCGTGACCGTCACGGTCTCGGCCGACCTGGCGACGCCGACACCGGCCGAGGAGCTGTTCGCCGCCGCCCAGTACTTCGACCTCACCGACGACGAGAAGATCTCCAAGCCGCCCTTCGTCCCGCACCACGCCGGCTATGAGCTCGGCGGGCAGGCCTGGGCGCCGCTGGCGGACCCGCTCACCGTGGATGTGGTCTACGAGGAGAGCGACGGCCACGAGCGCCCACCCGCAGGGTCGCGCTCCCTCGGAGCGCTGGGGGAGGAGTTCCTCGCCTGGTCGGTGGTGGGAGCCGCGGGCCGCTCGCACGCGCAGCAGGTCCCGGTGGCCCGACCGCTCGCCGGGCTCAAGGTGACGCCCACGTCGTACGCCGTCGCCGACGCCGCGACGGGCACGGCGGTGGCCGCGGCGGTCACCGGCCTGGAGGGGGCGTTCGGCGCGTCGGCCAGGGTGAGCGCCGACAGGGTCGTAATGGCCGACTACGAGCTGGCGGGACTGGGCGGATGAGCCTCGCCCAGTACACCTTCGCGTCGTCGGTCCGCCGGGGCTTCACTCCGGACGCCAGCGGCAGAGCGAACGTGACGGTGAGCGTGGCCGGCCAGGCCGACTTCAGCCGCGAGGTCGAGCTGATGACGGCGGCCGACGCGATCGGCCTCCCGCCCGGGCAGGTCATCCGCACGTGGCCCCGGCCCGGTGTCCAGAACGCCGAACCCAACTACCTCGCCCTCGTCGAGTTCGACGCGCCGAACCTGCCCTGGCTGCTCGGCCGGCCGGACCCAGCCGGAATGGTCCACCCCTGGCTCATGCTCGTGGTGGTGGAGGACGACGGCGTCGCGCTCTCCTCGCCGGGCGCCGGGCACACGAGTCTCCTGCTGCCCGCCGACCAACGGCCCGATCCCGGGGAGGCGTGGCTGTGGGCACACGCCCAGCTCCTGGACCGGGAAACGGTCCCCGACGACCCGTCCAGGTCGCTGTCCAGGCTCGTGTCTCCCCGGCGGCTGGAGGAGGACACGGCGTACGTCGGCTGCGTCGTGCCGACCTTCGAGTCGGGCCGCCTCGCGGGTCTGGGCAGCGATGTGCCGCCCGAGATCCGGATCCGCGCCGCTCCGGGATGGGACCAGCCCGGCGACGTGGAGCTCCCCGTCTACTACAGCTTCCGGTTCCGCACCGGGCCTGCTGGTGACTTCGAGTCGCTCGTTCGCCGCCTCCACGGCGTCGCGTTCCCCGCGGGTCTCGGCTTGCGCAAGCTGCGGCTCGACCACCCTTTGAGCAACCTTCCGTCCTCCGGCGCCGGCGACCTCGACCTGCCGGTCGCCCTGCGCCCGATCGGCCCCGACTCGGAGCCGGTGGCCGGCCTGGTCGCCACCGACTACCTCACTGCCCTGAGGGCCCGGCTGGTCGACGCCGACTACGACGTCTCCCTCCTGGGCACGAGGCTCCCGAAGGTCGGGCCGCCCGTCTACGGCCAGCTGCCCGTCGGCGCGCCCGCCCGTGCCGCGAACCTCGGCAGCGGCCTGGTGCCGCCCTGGCTCGAGGCCGTGAACACCGATCCGCGGAACCGGGTGGCCGCCGGCCTGGGGGCGGAGGTCGTGCGGCGCAACCAGGAGCGTTACATGGAGGAGGCCTGGCGGCAGGTCGGTGACGTGAACACCGCCAATAGGCTGCGGCGGCGTGCCGAGTATTCGCTTGGCGCCACCCAGCGGTTGTTCCGGCGGTGGCTCTCGGCGATCGATGCCGGTGACCTGGTCACCGTCACCTCGCCGGTGCACGCGAAGGTGTCCTCCGCGGCGGGGGAGACCCTGGTCGGCCGGCTCCGCGACTCGCCGCTTCCCCCCGCGGTGCTGTCCGTCGAGCTCCGGCGGTTCGCCCGCACGCGGGGGCAGCTTTCGCATGCGACCGACTGGCAGGCTTCCGCCGGGGTAGCCGCGGTGGCCGCGCGGGCCGAGCAGGCCCAGCCCCTGTTCGACCGAGTCGCCCTCGACGGGATCGAGACCCTCGACCCGCCGAGCACGATCTGGGGAAACGCTGCCACCGTGGAGATCCTCGGCAGGCTGGTCACCGAGGGGGTCGCCGGCCTCGAGCCGGAGGCCGCGGCGCGGCGACTCGACGCGATCAGCACGATCGACCAGGCCACCCTGCCGGAGCCGGAGGCCGTCGCTCGACGCGTGACCGGCGCCGACCTGGACAAGACCATGACGGCGATGGGGCTGATCCCCACCGCCGCGGTCGTGGACGCGGTCACCGAGCCCGACCCTGATCGCGGGGCGGGCCGAGGCGAAGGCCGCGGCGAAGGTCGTGGCTCGGGTCGCGGACGCGCGGTGGGACGGTTCGAGCCGGGGGAGGAGCACGTGGTGGTGGGGCGCGGCGCGGGCGGCGGGCTGCGTGGCGGGCTGCGTGGCGGCGGCCTCGACAACCTCCTCGTCCGGGCCGGCCGGGACCGGCTCGACCTCACCACGATCCTGCGGCCGACCGAGGTCCTCGACACCATCAAGAGGCAGCCCGGGCTGGTCACCCGCGCGGGCGACCGCGTGGTGCTCGACACCGGCCTGCTCGAGGAGGCCGCCCGGACGGGCCTCGAGGCGACCACCGTCTCCAACCAGGTGCTCGACCGGATCGTCGACGGCACCTTCCAGGCCCCCGTGGCGCCGCCTCTGGAGTTCCGGCTGCCCACGGACCGGGCCGACGGCATCCGCGCCGAGCTCGGTGCGGCGCTGGCCGGGCTCCTAGAGCTTGGCATCCGGCCCGACGATGGAGTCCCGGCGCCGGGGCGGCCGCTCGATGGCGGTCTGGAGTCGCTGCGCGGCCCGCTGCTGGCCGCCCTCGACCCGTCGGTCACGATCCTGCGGGCGGTCAACAGCCGGATCGCCGCGCTGGCCGACGCCGACGCGGGTGGGCTCGACGACATCATGGCCGCGCCGGACCTGTCGGAGCCGACGTACCTGCGCCTGTCCGAGATCTCGCAGGACTGGTTGCTGCCCGGGCTCGACGACCTGCCGGCCGACACGACGACCCTGGTGCAGGCCAACCTCGACTTCATCGCGGCCTTCCTGGTCGGCATGAACCACGAGATCGCCCGCGAGCTGCTCTGGCGCGAGTACCCCACCGACCAGCGCGGCACCTACGCCCGGCAGTTCTGGACGCACGTCGGCGCCGGGGGCCACGACCTCGCGCAGCTGCTCCACGCGGCGCCGGCGGCCAGCCTCCGCGGACTGACGCGACCGGCGGGCGGGCCCGAGCCGCAGGACCCGCTCGTGCTGGTGGTGAAGGCCGAGCTGGTCCAGCGCTACCCGGGCCTGATCATCGTCGCGGCCACGACCGAGAAGAACTCCGAGGGCGTGCGCGTGCCGAAGCAGACGATGGTCCCCGACTTCGTCGGGACGCTGGAGCCGGACGTGATGCTGGTCGGCTTCACCGGGCTCACCGCCGAGATGGTCCGCGACGCCGAGGCCGCCAACGACCCCGAGAAGCGATGGTGGTTCTACTTCTCCGAGCACTTCACCGAGCCGAGGTTCGGGCTCGACGCGGGCGACGAGGAGGACCCGCCGCCGCCGACGTCCTGGAACGAGGTCAGCTGGAATCACGTCCAGGACGCCACCTTCCTGCAGAAGGCTTCCTTCTCGCTCAGCCTGCCGAAGGGCCTCCACCCGAGCCCCCTGCACGCGTGGGGCACGGACGCCGCCAGGCAGGCCTGGATCACGCTGCAGTTCCCGTTCCGGCGCGGCATCGCCGCCGTGGACCTGCTGCCCGAGGAGTGACGGTGAACGACTTCCACGACCTGCGCGAAGCACTCGCACGCCGACGGGCAGCACTCGGTGACGCCGAGCAGGACGCCGCCCGGGCCAGGTGGTCGCTGGCCGCTGCGGACACGGCACTCCAGGACGCGATGCGCCGTGGCGACGCCGAGGCGATCGCGCGCGCCGTCGACGAGCGGCGCACCGCGGAGGAGGAGCACCTCGCCATCGCCGGTCGTCTCACCGACCTGCACCGTGCGGTGCACGGTGGGCTGGCGGAGTTCGTGGACCGCCTTCCCGTCGCTCCCGAGGGCCGGGCGGACAGCCTGCTGGAAGGCGTCGACCAGGCCGTGCCGATCGCGTTGTTCCCGGTCCGGCTGGAGACCCGGTTCGCCGGCCCCGATTCGGCGCCCGTCCTCAGGGTGCGGATATATCCCGACGACCTGCACGTCGACGACCACGAGCCTGACCTCAGCGAGGAGGAGGCGGATCTCGGCCGGGCCTACTGGACGTCCGTCGGTGCAGGCGCCGGCGAGGCAGACGCGTGGGCCGTCCTCGCCGGCCGGCTCGGCCCGCACCGCGCGCTGTGGGTGCGGCACGTGCTGGAGCCCCCCGACGGGACCTTCCCCGAGGTCGTACTTCGCCCGCCCGGCACGTCCCGGGCGCCGGTGGCTCGGGCGCTCCCCGACCTGTTCCTCGTCCGGGTGCGTGCCGCCGGCCAGACGACGGTGACGACCGGGGGACCGGTCGCCGACACCCTGGCGGTGGGTGCCGACCTGACGGGCACGACCGCCCCGGTGGCCGCCGACGGCGACGTCCTGGCCCTCGGCGAGGAGGCACGCTGGCTCGCGGACTTCGACGCCGCCGTCGCCGCGGGCATGGCGATCGAGGTGGCCCTGCCGGTGGGCACCACGGTGGTCGACGAGGTGGCCGTGACCGGCGTCTGCGTGTCGATGTCCCCCGACGAGGCGAGCGCCCTGGTCGGTGACCTGGTCGCCCGCCACCGGGTCACCCACGGCGCGGGCTTCATTGCACCCGGTACGCCGACCAACAACCTGGCCGACACCACGAGCGGCTGGCTCAGCAGGCCCGACCCGGCCCGGCTGGACCCCGCCACCCGACCTGTCTCGGGCAGTCGCTCCAACGCCGCCGTCCTGGGGCACGCGCTCGGGCTCCCGGCCGAGTCGCTCGCCGGCCTCGTCGGCGCCGCGGACGCCGATGCCGAAGAGGCCGAGGTCATGGCCAGGGTGCTGTTCGAGGCGACCTGGGGCCCCTACCTGCGCATGCATGCGCAGCCCGGCTTCCCGCTGCGCCACCTCCCCGAGGCCTACGTCCATATCACCCGCTGGGTGAGGGGCGGCGGCCCGCTGCCGGCGATCCGGCTGGGTCGGCAGCCCTACGGGGTCCTGCCGATCCAGCCGCGCGGCGCCGTACCTGCCCCGGGGGACGACGCGGTGACGGCGTGGCTCACCGACTTCCTGCCGCGGATCCGGGCTCTCTGGCTCGCGGGCAGGGGCGACGCCCCGGCGGGCATCGCGGCGTACACACACGAGCCGGTGTCGAGCCGCTTCCGGGTGCGCACTGCCTACGCCAGCCGGACCCGCCCCCTGCTCGACGGCCTGGGCCTCCTCGGCGAAGGCGTCACCGCCGAGGCCGGCGTCCGCGAGCGCCGGCTGGTGGCCGAGCTCGGGCTGGGCAACGTGCTGCCCTCGGTGGTCTCCACCATGTTCCGCGACGCCGTCGACCTCTGGCTGCCACCGGCCACCGACGACGACCTCGACTTCCTGCTCGCCGACCCGGACCCGAAGGAAGCCACGAGCATCCTCGGCCTGCTGCTGCGCAACGCCGCGCTGCAGGTGACCAACAACCTTGCGGACGAGTTCCTCGAGCCGCACCTCGACGCCGAGGTCAAGGGGTACGCCGCCAGGCAGGTGCCGTCCCTCTTCCTCACCACCCCCGACGAGCTGGCCGTCAGCGCCACCCCGGAGGTCCGGGTGGGCGAGGCGGTCACCCTCGCCGACAAGCTGGCGACGCGCGTGCCCGAGGGTGACCGCGCCGGGGCGACGGTGGCCGAGTCGATCGCCGCGATCCTCGGCGACGCCAGCCCGATCGACGTGCTGGACGACTACCGCCACATCGAGGCGCTGCGCACCTACGCCGGCGCCCACCAGGACCTCGCCGCGATGCCCACCGAGCGGCGCGCGCGCCTGATGGGGGAGGTGCTCGACTGCGCCTCCCACAGGTACGACGCGTGGGTGACCTCGCTGGCGACCAGGCGGCTCCACCTTCTGCGGGACGACCGGCCCACCGGGCTGCAGATCGGTGCCTGGGGCGTGGTGACCGACGTACGCAGGCGGCTGCTGCCCACTCTCGCCGACCGGCCGGACCTCCCCGAGGGCACCGTCACGGACGACGCCAACGCGGGGTTCGTCGTGGCGCCCTCTCTCCAGCACGCCGAGGTCGCCGGGGTGCTGCGCGCCGCCTGGATCGCCCACGGCGGGCCGGCCGGGGACGCGGAGGCGCCGTTCGCGGTCGACCTGAGGTCCCGCCGGGCGCGGCAGGCCCTCGCCCTAACCGACGGCATGCGCAACGGCCAGCAGCTCGGCGCCCTGCTCGGCTACCAGGTCGAGCGCGCCCTCCACGACGCCTCCGGCAACGGGGTGGAGGTCGACTGGGCCGTCTTCGAGCTGCGCCGGCTCTACCCGCTGCGGGTCGACTCAGCCGAGAACGCCGGGCTGGCGAGCGAGCGGCTCGTCGTCGACGGCTGGCGCCTGGCCAAGGACGCGATGGCGTCCCTCGACCCGGTGCTCGACGCCGTCCTCGCCAGCATCCCGACCAGGCCGGACGGATCCCCGGCGCTGGACGTCGGGGACTCCCGGTCCGCCATCGCGGCCGCAATCACCGACCTCGTGGGGGCCCTCGACGGCCTCGCCGACCTCGGGCTGGCCGAGGCCGTGCACCAGCTCGCCGGGTCCAACTTCGCGCGGGCGGCAGCGGCCACCGACATGATCGGCCGGGCCGCCGTGCCACCGGACTCCTTCGACACGGTCGCGACCCCGCGCGGCGGCCAGGGCATCGACCAGCGCCTCTTCGTCGTCTTCGGGGACACGACCCGACCGGCGGGCTACGCGGCCGATACCCCCCGCGCCCGGCTGGCCCCGGCGGCGGACGCGTTCGTGGCCAGACGGCTCGGGCCGCTCACCGGGATCCAAGTGCGCCTGCGCGGCCCGGACGGGGCCGAGGTCGGGCCCAGCCTCGCGGACCTCGGCCTCTCGGCCCTCGACCTGGCCGCGGACGCGGCCTCCACCGGGCACACCGATCCCTTCCCGCTGCTGCTGGCTCGGGCTCGCGACGCGACCAGCCTGTCCGACGCGGCGCTCCAGCTGGATCCCGAGGCGGACGAGGACCTCGTCGACCTGCTCGAGCACGCCGCCCGGTGGCACCGGGCGCTCGCCGGGCGCAGGCCGCTGGCACCCTCCAGCATGGTGACCCGCGGCGACAAGCCCCCCGCCGGTGAGGCGGACGGTGGCGCGCTCGCCGCCGTCCTGGTCGCGGCGGACCAGCTCGCAGCCCTCCAGCCCGACGACGTGGACGCCTTGTCCTCCTGGGGCTTCGACCGGCATCTCACCCGCACCCAGGTCGAGGTGGCGAAGGAGCGTCGGGTGGCCGACGCCCGCGCAGCAGGCGACGCCGCCACGGCCGCCTCCGCTCTGTTCGGAGGCAGGTGCGTCGTGACCGGGAAGGTGACGCTTGCCGACGTCGCGCCATGGGCCGCCGAGCAGGACGCCCTCGGCCTGCACCAGGGAGACCTGGTCGGCTGGATCCAGGACACCGGCCGCGTCCGGGACGCGGCGTACGCACTCGACGAGGCCCTACTGCACGACGAGCTGCGTGGCACCGGCGACGCGGTGGCGATCCGCGCGGGCCAGACCCCCGCAGTCGCGGGCGCCGTCTCGGCGAACCCCACGGCGGAGCAGCTGGCCGACGCGCGGCGCTGGGTCGGCCGGGCGTTCCCGGGCGCCCTCGGCCGGCAGCCGGTCGTCTCGTTCGTCACCGTCCAGGACGACGGGGCGCACACAGCCCAGGAGGTCGTCGGCATCGAGGTCGACGCCTGGGTCGAGGCGGTGCCGGACCGGGCGGGTGCAGGAGCGATCGCGGCGAACCTGTCCTCGCCCGACTCCCGGGCCCCGAACACCATCCTGCTGGCGGTCCCCGGCGACCTCGGCGCCGCCTGGACGCAGGAGTCGCTGTTCTCGGTGATCGATGAGGCGCTCGAGCTGGCCGAGTGCCGGCTCGTCGACCTGGACGCGAGCCGCCGCGTCCCCGCGATGCTGCCGGCCGTCTACATCTCGGAGTACGACGACGACCAGCGGTGGCGAGACATCCTGCGCCAGCGCGTGGAGTTCCCGCAGCGCTACGTCGCGAAGGGGGCGCTGTGAGCATCCGGGTCTACGCGCTCCACCGGGTCGAGCCGATCAGCCGCCAGGGCGACCCCGGCCGCGGGCTCGCCGCGCCCGTCCACGACCCGCTGTGGGGCCTGGCCAGGCAGCGGCACTTCGGCGAGCTCGCCGGGGAGGACACGGGCAGTCCGATCCAGGTGTCCGTCCGGATGCGGGTTGACCGGCTCGACGGCTGGCGTCCTGTGGACACCGACGACGTGCTGCCCTACGACCCCGACCGCGACGTCCTGGAGGCCGTGGTGG
The DNA here is from genome assembly GCF_003076135.1 of Nocardioides gansuensis. GTDB lineage: Bacteria > Actinomycetota > Actinomycetes > Propionibacteriales > Nocardioidaceae > Nocardioides > Nocardioides gansuensis. The sequence goes on from NZ_QDGZ01000012.1 coordinate 67,062, forward strand.
CGGGGGAGTCCGCGGCTCCGGCCCCCGGGCTTCGCGACCGCGTCGACGCCGGGCGGCGGCTCGCCGCCCTGCTGCCCGCCGCGACGGTCTCCGACCTGCGCGACTCCGCGCCGATCGAGGTCGGTCCCGACGCCCCCCGCCTCCTCGCCAGGGCAGCCGCGCGCTATCCCGACGGGATCCAGGTCGCCGCCGCCTACGACGGCGTGGCCGGTGACTCCGACGACGCCGTCGGCACCGCCCTCGGCACGACGGCCGCCCGGGCGTCGCAGGCGCGCCCCGTCCTCGACGAGTACGCCGCCTGGGTGCGGACCACGTTCGGCACCGGACCCGCCACCTGGATGCCCGAGCGGCTGGAGCGACGGTTCGAGCTCAGCACCGGCGGGCACGTCGTACTCACCGCGCCCGCACACACCCGCGACACCGTGGACGCCCTCGACCTCGACCTCACCGAGGCGGCCCACGAGCTCCAGGCCTGGCCAACGCCCACCGCGGGGGAGTGGCACCGCCGGATCCCCAGCAGGCTGTCCTTCCCCGGCATGCCCAACAACCGCTTCTGGGAGTTCGAGGACGCGCAGATCGCCCTCCACCGCATCGACGCGGCAACCCACGACCTCGCCCGCCTCGCGCTGGTCGAGTTCAGCGCGACCTACGGCAACGACTGGTTCACATTCCCGATCCCGGCCGAGCACGGCACCGTCGCGACCGTGCCGGAGGTGCTCGTCCGGGACACGTTCGGGGAGCACGAGCTCGTCCACGTGGCCAACGACCCGACATGGTCCATGTTCGTGCCGAGCGGTCCGGCGTCCGCCCCGCATCTCCTCGTGGCTCCGGTCACCGTCTCCCGCCTCGCCGGCCAGGTCGTGGAGGAGGTGCGGTTCGTCCGCGACGAGAACGCCAACCTCGTGTGGGGGCTGGAGGCGGTCGTCACCGACGCAGCCGGGGTGACGCACGACGTCATCGGTGAGTACGCCGCGTCCGCGGCCCCGGTGCCGGAGCTGCCCGTGGACGCCGAGCTGCTCTACCGGTTGATGACCGACGTGCCGAAGCACTGGGTGCCGTTCATCCCGGCGCACCTCGACGAGGACCGCGAGGGCCTGGAGCACGTCGAGCAGGAACGGCGTGCGGTCGGCCTCGTCCAGGCGCTCCTGCCGCGGCCGGACACGTGGGGCATCCCGGTGCTCACCGCCCCACGCTCGAGCGTGCTGGCCGAGCTGCGCCAGAAGGTGCTGTGCGAGGAAGAGGTCGGGCCGGCCGGTGTCACGGTGCGCCGGCGCTGGTACCTCGCCCGCTCCGCCGACGGCGGACGGCACGTGTGGTGCGCGCGCTCGGTCGCGACCGGCCGGGGCGAGGGCAACAGCGGCCTGGCCTTCGACGTCGCGCTCGACGTACGGGGGACGTGATGGGCGAGATCATCTACCTGATGGATCGCGACCCCGGGACGACTGGCTACTTCCACGAAGCCGAGGGCTACTTCTCGGCGCGGCCCGACTCCACCGTGGTGCCGACGGCCGCGGGAGACCCGGCGACCACGCTCCAGGACGTCTTCAAGGACCTCCGGGCGCGCGCCCGGACCGATGACATCTTCCCGGTCATCAACCTGGTGAGCCACGCGACCGGCTTCTCGTCGCTCGAGTTCCCGATCAGCGACGCCCGCCGGGACAAGGATGGCGGGCTGATCACCAAGGAGACCCTCAAGGCGGCCTTGGCCTCGCCCGGCTCGGGCGGCTACCCTGCGGTGCTCGGCCCCCCAGCCGTCACCAAGGCGACCAAGGTGGTGCTCTACGGCTGCGACGTCGGTCGCGACGAGGAGTTCATGAAGCTGCTCGGCCAGCTCTTCGGGCCGGAGCTGACGATCTACGCACCCGTGCGAGTCGCCGTGTTCCGGCACACCGGCACGCTCTTCGAGCACCGGCTGGCCCGCACCTGGGCCGCCAACCACACCTCGGACATCACGAAGACCACGAACTGGGCACCGGTGCGGACCGCCTTCGTCACCAAGGCGGTCACCAAGTTCAAGCCGCGCGGCGGCGCGGAGGTGGAAGCCGCGATCAAGGCGGCCGCCCAGACCGCCACCGCCGTGCAGGCCAAGACGTTCTTCTTCAGCGAGTCGCTGTCGACCGGGGACGACCCCGTCGCGACCTCGGTCAGCGGCTCCAGCGCGGTGCTGCCCTCCGGCACCACCGACGACACCACCGTGCCGATCACCGTCGGCCCGACCGACTTCGCCAAGCAGCCGGGCCAGCCCCCGACCTGGGTGGCGTGGGTCGCCGTCCTCGGCCAGGTGATCGAGGAGGAAGTCTCGATCAGCAACCGCAGCCAGTTCCGCGAGACCGTGATCAAGCCGCAGAAGGCGGCGTCGGTCAACCCGCTCGTGCCCCAGCCCGATCTCGAACCCAACCCGATCGATCCCGACGAGGAGAACACCATGGCCTTCTTCGGCAAGTACCGCGGAACCGTCGTCGATGCCGCCGACCCTCTGGGGGAGGGCCGGCTCCAGGTCGAGGTGCCGGTGGCCTCCGTCACCGCCGAATGGGCTGCAGCGTGCCTGCCCCCGGTGCCGCAGGCCCTGCTCCGCCTGCCGGAGGTCGGAGCCTCGGTGTGGGTGGAGTTTGAGGGCGGTGACGTGCTGAAGCCGATCTGGACGGGAGCCACCTGGGACGACGCCGCGGCGGGTGGACTCAGCCTCGAGAGCGAGGACGAGCTCACCCTTCGGTCCGTGGGGAACCTTCTTCAAGAGAGCTCAGGCGGGCAGATGATCAGGTCGGGGGCAGACCTGACGCTCGAGTGCGGGGGCACCCTGACGCTCAAGGCTGGCAATGTGCGCGTCGAATCGTCGACAGCTGACCACACGGGCATCCTCAAGTCCGACCAACTGATCACAAACAGCGTCGTGGCCTCGTCGTACACACCTGGCGCCGGAAACGTCTGGTAGGAGTGGGCTGCTTCGTCCCTGGTGGCAGAACCGAAGGAGTCGCCAAGACGACCTGGATATCTACGCGCACCTGTCACGGACGAGGCCTGGTTCCTTCATCGCATCAGACGGCAGTGGTTCTCTTGCTCGCGATCAACATTCGCGATCAGGCGCACCGCGTCCCCAGGGCTTGTGTCGGCTTAGCGGCGTGCTGGAAGAGCCGCGCCCATCAGCGTCGGAATCGTCTCCGTTTCATCGGCCACCGTCAACGCGGGTCTCCTTGGTGCCGACCCCGATGATGTCGGCGCGCTGCCTCTCTGTGAGGTCGGCGACCAGCAGCCCCGGGATCGGGTTGCCGCCCAGTGTCCAGTCCCAGAACTGCCGTCCGCTGCGGACCTCCACCCGCTCCTTCTGGGTGGTGTCGACCGTGACGTCCCGCAGGCCGGCGTCGATGAGCCGCTGTCGGAGCACGTCTGGGTCGGCGACCTGGAACTCCAGGAACGGCTCGTCCTCCGCGGGGCCCTCGAAGTCAGGGACCACCGCTCGGGTGGCGCTGAGGAAGTAGTGCAGTGCCTCGAACTGGGAGGGGTCGCCGTACGCCGTGATCAGCACGCGCCCTCCGGGTCGGGTCACCCGGACCATCTCAGGAACCGCTGAACGGCGGACACAAGGTCGAGTCGCTGGCGCACCCCCCTGTTGAACTACTGGCCATGAAGGACCACCGGGTGTGGGGATCAGGAGCAGATGACTCGAACAGGCGTGGTCGTGGGCTTCGCTGAGTCCTAGGGTGATGGTTGTGACGACGGATCATCTGTCCAGTTCGTCGGCGCGGCGGCTTCCCGAGGGCGTCGTCACCTTGCTGTTCACCGACATCGAGGGCTCGACACGGCTCCTGAGCCGATTGGGTGCGGCGTACAGCGAAGTGCTCAGCATCCACCATCGACTGCTGCGCTCCTGTATCGCCGCGCACGAGGGATACGAGGTCACTACCGAGGGGGACGCGTTCTTCGCCGCCTTCTCCTCTCCTCGTCAGGCGGTCGCGGCGGCCGTCGAGGCGCAGCGCTCCCTGCATTCATATCCTTGGCCGCACGGCGAACCGATCAAGGTCCGGATGGGCCTGCACACCGGTGAGCCGGTAGTCGTCGACGGCGACTACGTCGGCATCGACGTGCACCGGGCAGCCCGGATCGCGAGCGCGGGCCATGGGGGCCAGATCCTCATCTCCGCCCTGGTGCGCGACCACGTTGCCGATCAGCTGCCCGACGGTGTCACGGCCAATGACCTTGGTAGTCACTGGCTCAAGGATCTACCCGCGCCGGAGCACCTCCTTCAGCTGGACATCGAGGGCCTGCCTCACCGTTTTCCGGCCCTGAAGTCCCTGCTTCCTTCGACGAACGTGCCGCGCCGCGCGGCCGCGCTCGTCGGAAGGCACCGGGAGCGCAGCGAGCTACGAGAGCTGGTGGCCGGCTCCGACGTGCGGCTGGTCACCGTCACCGGCCCAGGTGGGGCGGGCAAGACCCGGTTGGCGAGTGCGGTGGCCCTCGACCTGAGGGGGGAGCATCCACACGGCGTCTACTTCGTCGATCTCACCTCCGTGAGCGATGCTGCGGATGTGGTGCCCGCCGTCGCCCGGGTGCTCGGAGTGGCAATCGACGGCGATGGGCCCGCCGGGCAATTGGTCGAGTCCTACATCGGCGACCGGTCGATGCTGTTGCTGCTCGACAACCTGGAGCAGGTCATCGACGCGGCGCAGGCGATCGGGCACCTGGTGGCCGCGTGCCCCGGTCTGACCGTCCTGGCAACCAGCCGCATCCTCCTGGGCTTGAGAGACGAGCACGAGTACGCCGTCCCGCCCATGACGCTCCCGACCGGAACATCGCTGACCGAGGTGACCGCGTCGGAAGCCGTCCAGTTGTTCGTCGAGTGCGCCGGCCGGGTCCGCCGCGGCTTCGAGGTAACCGAGGAGAACGCCGCGGCGGTGGCCGCGATCTGCACGATGCTCGACGGGCTGCCACTGGCGATCGAGCTGGCCGCGGCCCGCACCCGGCTTTTCCCACCGCAGGCTCTGGTCACCCGTCTGGGGGACCGCCTGGGTTTCCTCACTAGCGGAAGCAAGGACACGCCCCTACGGCATCGCACCCTGCGCGCGACCATCGACTGGAGCTACCTGCTGCTCTCTGAAGAGGAACGGCGGTTCTTCCTCGACCTGGCCGTGTTCAGGGGCGGCGCCCGGTGGGACAGCATCGTGGCTGTTGTCACGACCGACACCGAGGCCCTCGACCTGGTCACCGCGCTGGTTGACCACAGCCTGGTCGTCCAACGTGAGGACCGGGACGGCGAACCACGCTTCACCATGCTGCAGAGTATCCAGGAGTACGCGCTGGCTCGCCTCGCGGATGACCCCGTCCATGACCTGGAGCTTCGCCAGCGCCATGCCGGGCACATGCTGGAGCTGCTGGCCGGCGGGATCGAGCAGGGAGCTGCAGCCGACGAGGAGATCGCGGCGCGGGAGTACGACAACGTGCGGGCGGCGCTGGCCTTGTGGCTCGAGGGCAGCGTGAGGGGCGGCGCCCCAGCGGGGGAGAAGGCACTCCGGCTGGCGGCGGCTCTTGGCGCCTACTGGTACCACCACGGGCTGGCGAGCGAAGGCGCCGCGTGGCTGGAGCGCGCGTTCGCCGCCGCGGATGATCCGCCGCCCCAGGTCGCGGCGCAGGCGTTGCGGGAACTCGGCGTCATGTACGAGGTGCGCCAGGAGCTGGACCGCGCTCGCGATCTCATGGTCCAGGCGCTGGCGCTGTACCGGGAGCTCGGCGATGCCGCGGGTGAGGCCCGGTGTCTCAACAGTCTGGGGGTGGTCGCGCGTTCGGCCGGGCAGGTAGACGATGCCGAGCGGTACGTCCGCGAGGCGGTCGCGATCCGTCGGCGCACCGGAGATCAGAAGGGGCTCTCTACGGCGCTGAACAACCTTGGCATCCTCCATCTGGACCGTGGTGACTGGGCGCAGGCGCGGGCGGTGCTGGCCGAGGCGCTCACGCTCGACCGGTCCAACCAGGACACGTGGGGCGCCGCCTGCACGTCGGTCAACCTCGGCCTGGCGCACGTACTGGGCGGAGCGGTCGAAGCTGCGCAGCAGCTCTTTCGGGACGCCCTCACCTCGTTTGGCACCGTCGGGGATCCCGACGGTGTGATCCAGACGCTGGAGTCGACGGTGGGCCTTGCGGTCGCGCGAGAACTGTGGGCAGCGGCGGCTCGGCTGGCGGCGGCCGCCAGCGAGGGACGTACGCAACTCGGGCTCCCGGGCTCGCCGGCAGACAGTCGCCAGCTCGACGCCTGGGTCGAACAGACGCGCGCAGCGTTGGGAAGAACGGCATACGAGGAGGCGTGGACCAAGGGCTCTGCGATGACCTTGGAGCAGGCCACGAAGCACGCCATCGAGGACGTGCTCACCGACTGATAACACTCGTCAAGCACCGCCGCCGGTTCGATGAGTCCATCTGCCACCAGGCGACCCCGCCGAGCCACAGAGACCCGGTGCTGCAGTTGATGAGCGTCAGGATTGCAGTGGCTCCGCCGGCGCTCGTCGGGGCACGAACGAGGGGAAACACAACGTCAAGACTGCACGATGAAGAGTCTCAGAAGCCCAGCCGACCGGTGCGATGGTGGTGTGCATGTGCGCGCCCCGGCCACAACTCACTGGCGCTTCCGCTCTGTCGAGATTCGAGGGTGGACGCACTTTTGGACGCGGATTGAGGCGCGTATATCCGCGAATCGGAGCAGGAAGAGACAAGGGGAAGCAAGGCCGACCTGTTGTCATTCCTGCAGGCCAGAGCATGTTTGCGCACAATCCGGCGGGGGAGCGCAAACGGCCGCAAAGAGCGGATTCTGACGCTGATGTGCGTCCTAACGGCCAATTCGGACCCACATGGAACTCATCGCTGATCATCTATATCCGCAGGTGAGAGTGTCTTCTTCGGTCGGGCTGACAGGATTTGAACCTGCGACCCCCTGACTTTGAACCGCTGATTGAGCGTGAAGTGGCCAAAAGCTGACCCCGGCCCTCTGCGCGACTGCCGGAGGCGACGAGGAGCGCTCCGTTCGTCACCTCCTGCTGGACAGCCTGCGGCGTTTCGCGAAGCTCCGTCGCCGGCGGCCTCAATCTGGGCGCTCCGGGCGAACGCCGGAGGAAAACCATGCGATGGCACCTGGTCCGCCGGTATGGTGCCTACCAGGTGGGGACACCCGGGAGAGCGCACATGGATGAGTCATCACGCACCGGCGCGTTGCGGGTTGTCGTGGTGGACGACCACACCTTCTATCGTGATGGGCTGGTCGGACTGCTCGAGGAGAGTGGACTGGACGTCGTCGCTGACGTGGCCACCGGAGAGGCTGTTCTCGGAGTGGTCGGGGAGACGAAACCCGACGTCGTGGTGATGGACCTCAGCATGCCCGGCCTGGGTGGCATCGAGGCGACGCGTGCGTTGGGCGTGCGCTATCCGTCGACCCCGGTCGTGATGCTCACCGTGAGTCAGGAGTCGGACGACGTGCTCGGAGGGCTTCTCGCCGGGGCTCGGGGCTTTGTTCTCAAGGACGGACCCGTGGAGGACGTTGTCACGGCGATCGCAGAGGCGGCTGCGGGTGGTGCTTACCTGTCCTCTCGGGTCTCGCTGCGTCTCCTGGAGTATGTACGGCGTACACGTGGGCGCGCTGGCGGTGCGCGGTTCACGGACCAGGAGATCGAGGTGCTGACGCGTCTGTCCGAAGGCGACAAGCCAGCGGTGATCGCGGAGACGATGGGCATCACGGAGCGCACCGTGCGGCGCCTTGCTTCTGACGTCGTGATGAAGATGCACGTTGAGAACCGCGGGGAGATCGCGGTCCGTGCGTTGCGAGATCGCATCGTCTGATGGGGGTCGTGCGAGGGGTCGGAATGCGAGGGGCGGTGCTCGGCGCGGTCGGCCTGTGCCTCGTGCTTTCGGTGCTGCTGGAGGTGGTCGACTTCGACCCCAGTGCGGGCAATCGCCGCTTCCACGTGGCGCTGGAGACTGCTGACGCGCTGGTGCTGATCTTCTTGGCGTCGGTGCTGCTGGGACGCTTCCGGAGTGACGGGTCGCGACGCAACCTGCTGTTGATGGGCGGTGTGGTCATCCTGGCGTCCAAGAACGGCCTGTTCGCCGTGCTGGCGATGTTCGAGGAGGACCCGATCCGGGGAACCGACCCGGTGGTGTGGGGCACCGCGGTCAGCGGGGTGCTTGGTGCGGGCGTCCTGGCGTCGGCGGCCGTCCTCTCCGACCGTAGGATCGACAACTCGGCCGGCCGTGCGGCCCTCGTGGTGCTGCTCGGCTGCGGGGTTGTCGTGGCCATGACGATCGTTGCTGTCCTGATCGGCGACGCGCTCCCGCATGCGTTCCCGGAGCTACCAGAGGAGCCGGACACGGTCACCGAGCTGGAGCTGTTGAGCGGGCACCCGATCAAGATCGCGATCGACCTGCTGACAGCGCTGGGCTACGCGGTTGCCGCAGTGGCCTTCGCCCGGCTTGCCGACCGCACCTCCGACCGCTTCATCGGCTGGATGGGCATCGGTGCGACGATCGCGGCCGGTGCGTTTGTCTACTATGCCCTCATCCCGTCTCGATTCACGGAGCTGATCTACGGCGGGGAGTTCCTGTGGATCTGCGCCGTGGCTGCGTTCTGGTACGGCGCAGTCAGCGAGATCGCCAACCTCGAGGCCGCCCTAGTCCGGTCGGCTGTGCACGCTGAACGGCGCAGGGTGGCGCGAGATCTCCATGACGGTGTCGTGCAGGAGCTCGCCTACATCTCCTCCCAGACCGGATGGCTCTGCGGACGGGTATCAGAGGCTCCGTTGAAGTCGGCCGTCGAACGCATCGCTGATGCCGTCGACCGGGCGCTCGACGAGTCACGGGGAGCCATTGCGGCACTCAACCGGGAAGCCCACGAACCGCTCCACCTGGCGGTCGGCAACGCTGCCAAGGACGTGGCCGACCGCGTCGGCGTCCAACTCGTTCTAGACCTGGATCCGGATGCGGACGTACTGGCCGAATGGCGCGACGCGCTCATCCGCATCGCTCGGGAGGCCGTGGGGAACGCGGTGCGCCACGGCGGTGCGACGCGAGTGCATCTGCAGCTGCGGGGCAATCCGCCGACCCTGGAGATTGAGGACGACGGGAAGGGGTTCGACCCTGCTGCTCCCCGGTCGCCCCATAGCTTCGGGATCCGCTCGATGCGCGAGCGTGCCGAGTCGCTCGGTGGGTCGCTCGAGATCGGCTCGTCGCCAGGTCAGGGGACTCGGGTGGTGGTGCTGGTTCCCCGGTGATCAGCCGGATCGGCCGGAACGGGTGCCGTCCCGGGCAACCGATCAGCCTCGGCGCAACGAGGTCCCGGCTGCTCACGTGAACGTGCCATCAGGTCATCCGCGCATCCGGGCTTGGGCGGAGCGGATGAAGAACTCGAAGCCGCCGCCGTTCGCCGGCCGAGCCTTGGCCACGCCCCGCAGTCCGCCGTCCGAGAGGACGATCAGCCGGACCTGACCCGCGCGCAGATGACCGAGCTCGCCCCCTCGTTTCCGGACGAGGGCGATGTCGAGGCGCTTGCCATCGACGAGCCTGAGCTTGCCGGTCCCACGCTTCCCGAGCGAGATCTCACCCTTGACGGCCAGTCCGGCTGCGGAGGCGCCGCTGAGCTCTCCGCTTGGCGAGACCGACAGCTCGTAGAGGCCCGCCCCACCGGACGGCGGGGTTGCCTCGAAGCTCCCCTTCTTGCCCCCAGGAAGAACGACGGTGCCCGTCGCCGAGCCGGCGCTCAGCTGCCCCTCTGCTTCTGCGTCGCCGTCATCGGACGTCGCGACGAAGCCGCCGTCCGAGAGGTCGCCGGAGAACCACTCGCTCACGCCCCTGCCGTCGGAGATGTAGACCTGGACCGCGCCGGCGTCCTTCCCGCCCTGGGCAGGTGTCGCCACGACGGCCACGAAGGCCTTCGTGCCCGACACCTCGCCCACGAAGCTGCCGAAGGCTGCGTCCTCGGCCTCCACGGCCAGGTCGGTGTTCTTCACGTCGGGTCCGTCCTCGTCGTCCCCGCTGCAGCCGGCGAGAGCCGTGAGCAGCAGCACGGCAGCCAGGGAGCTGGCACCGATCCGTGTCCGCGTGACCATCCGTGTGTCCCTCCATGAAGTGGTGCGTGGTCGGGTCCCGCTCACGGAGCAGGCCTGAAGGTGAGGACCAGCTGCGGGACGTTGTCGCCCTTCTCGCGCGCGTGGAGCTGCTGCTCGGCGTCCTGCCCCTCGGTGGCGTCCTTGATCAGGAAACCGTGGTTGGCTCCGCTCGAGTACATCCCCTGCACGAGGGTGGCGACGCCCCACTCGCGGTAGCCGGTGCCCGATGTCGTGGTAGCCGCAGCGCCCGCCGTCACCGGCGCGTTGGCCCACGTGACGCTGCCCTCCGTCCACGCTGCGCCGAGCCGATAGGCCTCGAGGGTCCGCTGGCTGCTGGACGAAGAGGACGCGTACAGGCGCAGCCTGGCCGTGTCGAGTACGCACCCTGCCGGGATCGTCGGGAGGTCGAACCGGACCAGGGCCCGCAGGTTGGCGCCGCTCTTCGACATCAGCTTGAGGATCGAGTCGCCGCCCTTGTTCGAGGAAGGACTGCTCTGGTCGATCCACGCGTCGGCCACGGATGTCCTGGTCTGCGCGGGGCCACAGTTCACGGGGTCGCCGCCCGGCTGGATCGTCCACAGCTGGCTCGCCGGCGTCCTGTCGACGTTGCCGGCCGCGTCGATCGCCCGCACCGAGAACGTGTGCTGGCCGACGGCCAGGTTCGCGTAGTCCTTCGGCGAGGTGCATGCGGCGTACAGCGCCGAGTCGAGCTTGCACTCGAACGTCGATCCGGTCTCCGGGGACTGGAAGGCGAAGCTCGCGCTCGTGCTGGTCGACGACGTCGGACCGCTCGTGATGATCGTCTCCGGCTCCGTCTGGTCGATTGTCCAGGTGAAGACCGCGGGCTGCGGGTCGACTGCCCCACCGCTGTCGACGGCGCGCACCCTGAAGGTGTGCGAGCCCGTCGCGAGCGACGAGTAACTACGCGGGCTTGCACACACGGTCCACGCGGAGGTGTCCAGCTGGCACTCGAACCTCAGACCGCTCGCCGGAGTCGTGTCATCGGTTCCGGTGAAGGTGAACGTCGCCGAGGCGCTCGACGTCGCCGCGAGCGGGTTGCCCGTGAGCTGCGTCTCCGGCACACCGTTCGGCGGAGCGCCAGCACCGAACGTCAGCACGAGCTGCGGCCGGTTGGTGCTGTCCTCACGGCTGGTGAACTGCTGCTCGGCGTCCTGGTTCTCGCTCGCGTCGCGGACGAGGAATCCGTGGTTCCCGGCCGTGTACATGCCCTGAACCATCCCGGCCACGCTCCACTCGCGGTAGCCGGTGCCCGAGCTCGTGGTCACTGCGGCACCCGTCGTCGCCGGCTGGTTTGCCCAGGTGACTCCACCCTCGGTCCAGGAGCCGCCCAGCTGGAAGGCCTGAAGCGTGCGACCACCCGCGGCGGCTTTCGCGTTCAGGCGGAGCGTCGCGCTCTTGACCGAGCAGCCCTCCGGCATGGCCGGTAGGTTGAACCGAACGAGGGCCCGCAGGTTGCCGCCGCTCTTCGACATCACCTTGAGGATCGAGTCGGAGCCCTTGTTCGACGACGTGCTGCCGGAGTCGATCCAGGCGTCGGCATTCGCGGTCAGCGTCTGCTGGGGGCCGCAGTTCACGGTCGTGCTCTGGACCGTCCACGAGTGGCTCGCGGGCGACCCGTCGACGTTGCCGGCGGCGTCCTTCGCTCGAACCGAGAACGTGTGCGAGCCGATGGCCAGGCCCGTGTATGCCCTCGGCGAGGTGCAGGCCGCGTAGGAACCGGCATCGAGCTTGCACTCGAACGTCAGGCCGGCTCCCGGCGTCTGGTTGTCCGTGCCCGTGAAGGCGAACGACGCGTTGGTCTCCGTAGTGCTGGCCGGCGGGTTCGCGCTGATCGTGGTCTCCGGCGCCGTGGTGTCCGGCGTCGGAGCCGGCTCCTGGACCTGCCACGTGTGGCTCGCGGGCGAGCCGTCGACGTTGCCTGCGGCGTCCGTGGCCCGCACCCGGAAGGTGTGCGTCCCGACTGCCAGGCCCGAGTACGTCTTCTCGTTGGTGCAGGTCGCGAACGCTCCGTCGTCGAGCGCACACTCGAAGGTCAGGCCCGCTGGGGCGGTGCCGTCGTCGCTACCCGTGAAGGTGAACGTCGCGGTCGTGTTGGTCGTCGTGGCGGCCGGCTGACCGGTGATGGTCGTGTTCGGCGCCTTGGTGTCCGCCACCGTGAAGGTGCGGCTGTCGGCCGGGCCGACGTTGCCGGCCTCGTCGATCGCACGGACGTCGAACCTGTGTTCACCGGGCGACATCGCCGCCAGGTCGGCGTCGGTATACGTCTTCGGGCTCGTGCACGCGCTGTACGCGTTGCCGTCGACGCGGCACTCGAACGAGAGATCCGCGGGAGCGGTGTGGTCGTCCGAGCCCGTGAACTCGACGACCAGCGAGCCCGTCGTGACGTTCGTGATCCGCGCCTCCGGGTCGACGACGTCCTCCACCGTCCAGGTGTGGCTCGCGGTCCGCGCGTTGCCAGCGGAGTCGGTCGCCTTCACGTCGAAGGTGTGCTGGGTGGCCGACAGGTCGGCGTACGAGGTCGGCGAGGCGCAGGGGGAGTACGCCGCTCCGTCGAGGCGGCACTGGGTCGTGACCGCGCCACCCCAGTTGTCGCTCGTGCTGAACGCGAACTGGGCCGTCGTCCCGGGCGTCGTCGCCGCCGGCTTCTCGCTGAACGTGATGCTCGGCGCGGTGAGGTCGGCGACCGTCCAGCTCCGGCGGACCGGCTCGCTGGCGTTCTCACCCTCGGAGAGGTCCGCGGCGCGGACGTCGAACGTGTGCGGGCCGCGATCCAGGCCGGTGTACTGGACACCGGACTGGCAGGCGCCGAACGGCGCGCCGTCGAGCGAGCACTCGAAGGTGGCCGGCTCGTCGGTCGAGAAGGCGAACCTCGCGCTCCTGGCGTCCACCGTGCCCGTCGGGCCCTCGTCGATCGTGACGACCGGGGCCGTCAGGTCGGCGACCTCCCACTCGAACTGGGCGGGCAGGAAGCTCGCGTTGCCGCCCTTGATCGCCTGCACCTCGAAGGTGTGCTCCCCGAGGGCGAGGTTCTCGTATCGCTGCGGCGACGCGCAGGGCTGCCACGCCGTGCCGGTGGTCTCGCCGGTCAGGCGGCACTCGAACGTGCTGGCCGACTGGTCCGAGGAGAAGACGAACTCCGCCGTGCGGCCCTCGTTCTCGATGTCCGGAGTCGCGGGTGCCTGGTCGGCAGGGCCGGACTCGATCGTCGTGACCGGCCGCGCGAGCACCGTCCAGGTGTAGACGGCCGGCGTGGCGTCGAGGACGCCCGCGTCGGTCATCGCCCGGACGCGCAGCGTGTGTTCACCGAAGAGCGCGTTGAACCGGTACGGCGTGGCACAGGAGCTCCACGCCCCGGCGTCGAGCCGGCACTCGAACGTGGCCGGGTGCTCGACCGTGTCGATGGTCGAGGCGAACTGGAACTGCACCTCGGCGCCGTCGCCGGTCGACTGGATCGTCGGGTCCGCCGGGGCCTGGCTGATGGTGGTGTCGGGAGCGACCTCCGCCGAGGCCTCGGCGACCGCGAACGGCGACAGGCTGCTCACGACGCCGCAGACCAGGCCGTCCTGCTGCTCGCGGGTGACGTCGACCCACTCTCCGTTGAAGTGGAGGACGTGCGCGCCGGAGAGCGACTCGTACGGCAGGCACACCGTCACGTCGCCGACGAAGGTCGCCGTGGTGGAGACGTCGTACAAGAGCGCGCTGCCCGCGGCGTACCCGTTCGGCAGGTCGGGGGCCTGGATCGGGGTCAGCCCGGAGACCGAGCTGAAGCCCGCGGCCGTGACCTCGGCGAAGGTGAGCCTCGCGCCGCCCACCGAGACCTCGACGTTCGTACCCGTGGGCGTGTTGTCCGCACCGGGCGCCTCGATCGTCCAGTGGTACGTCACCGGCGTGGCGTCGACGTTCGGCGGGACCGCCGTGTCGGACGCACGCACCTCGAGGGTGTGCTCGCCGACGGCCAGGCCTTCGTAGACGTCGCCGCTCTGGCAGCCGGTGAACCCGGCGCCGTCGAGCGAGCACTCGAAAGTCAGCGCTGCCGGCGCCGTGAGGTTGTCCGTGCCGCTGAAGAGGAACGTGGCGGACGTGCTCGTGGTGGTGGCGGCCGGGCCGAGCTGCAGCTTCGTGGCCGGCGCCGTCGTGTCGGCGGCGTCGATCGTCCAGGTGTACCTCGCTGCCGGGCTCTCGGTCATGCGCTGCCCGTCCAGCGGCAGCGTCCGCGCCCTGACCTCGAAGACGTGCTCGCCGTTGGAGAGGTCATAGGCGTACGGCGACGTGCACGGCTCGAACGGGTCGACGTCCGGGTCGACGGCGTCGAGTCGGCACTCGTACGTCGAGCCGGGCTGGTCGAAGAACGACAGCTCACCCGTCGCGCTGGTGCTGATCTCGCCCTCGGGGATCGCGGTGCCGACCGGCGCCTCGTTCGTGACGGTGGTCAGCGGCGGCGCGATGACGCTCCAGGTGAAGCTCGCCGGCTCGGGGTCGGTGAGGAGCGTCTCGTCGGTCGCCCGCGCCTCGAAGGTGTGCTCTCCGCCGGTCAAGCCAGGGATGGTGTGCGGTGACGAGCAGCCGGCCCAGTCGCCACCGTCGAGGCGGCACTCGAAGGTGAGGTTCGCCGGGATGGTGCCGTTGTCGGAGCCGGTGAAGCGGAACTCGACCTCGTTGTCGCTCGGATTCGCGGGCTTTGCGAGCAGGGTCGTCTCAGGAGCGGCCTCGTCCGCGATGACCCACTCGTGCGTGGCCTCGAGGAGCGCGACGCTCGGCAGCAGGTCCGCCCTCGTCGCCGTGACGGTGAACGTGTGCTGGTTCTGCTCGCCGGCCGGCAGGTCCGTGTAGTCGAACGGCGAGGTGCAGGGACGCTCCGCGCCACCGTCAAGGGTGCAGAGGAACGTGGCCTGCGGGTCGGTCGAGCCGAACTCGATCGCGCCCGTGGTGGCAGTGCCACCGGTCGCCGGCGGCGCGTTCGTGATCGTGACGTCGGGCGGCACGTCGGTGCCGCTCACCCACTCGAACTCCGCAGGCGTGGAGTCGGGCGTGCCGAGCTCGCCGACTGCCATGACCTGGAACAGGTGCTCGCCGTACGGCACGTCGGTGTATGTCCGCGGCGACGTGCACTCCGAGAAGGTCGTCGTGTCGAGCGCGCAGAGGAACGAGCCACCGGTGCCGGAGAAGGTGAAGGTCACCGAGGTATCGGTGGTCTCGAGGTCGACGCCCATGTCGGGGGTGATCGAGAGGATCGACGTCTCGGGCTCGCCCTCGACGACGAACTCGTACGCCGGCTCGGGTGCGGGCGTCTGGTCGTGGTTGCCCGCGATGTCGAGCGCGCGCACCTGGAAGGTGTACTCGCCCTCGGTGAGGTCTGCGTAGGCGATCTCGTGGAAGAAGGTGTCGTCCGCCGCGGGCTCGCCGCAGCCTTCCCAGACGACGGGGTCGCCCGCCGAGGTGTTGGTGAAGGCGCACTCGTACTCGAGCTCGAAGGAGGAGGCCAGATCGTCGTCGCCGCGGAAGGTGAACCGGAGACCCGGCTCGAGGAACTGCTCCGGTCCGATCTCCGTCGCGCCGAGGAAGTGGGTCTCGGGCGCCGTGACGTCCTGGACCGTCCAGCGGTAGACGGCTGGCGTGAGGTCCACGACCTGCTCGCCGGCGGCGTTGCGGTACTGGTTGACAGCTCGGACCTCGAACTCGTGCTCCTCTGGCGCGCCGGCCTCGCCTGGCAGGAACGGGCCCGCCTGGTATCCGGTCGAGCAGCCGACGTACGGCGACCCGTTGACCGAGCACTGGAAGGTGGCGCCGGGCTGGTCAGAGTGGAAGTCGAAGGTCGCGGTGTAGGAGCCGGTCGGGTCCGCAGGCCCGGAGTCGATGATGGTCTCCGGCTCGCCCGTGGTGGTCCAGACGAAGGGCTCGGTGTCGTTGGGCCCGAAGCCGCGGTCCTTGCCCGCGGGCGTCGGGTCGACGTTGGGCGCGAGCGCGGCGTCGATAGCGCGCACCCACAGCCAGTGCTGACCGGAGCCGAGACTCTCGAGCAGCCACACGGCCTCGCACTCCTCCCACGAGGTCGGCGCTGCCGGCGCCGGCCCGCTGCCCCACGAGCACTCGAAGGTCTCGACGGGCTCGTCGCTGGCGAAGCCGAAGGTCACGTCGGGGCCGGAGTTCGCCGGGTTCGGGAACGTGGTGATGAACGTGTCGGGCGCCGTCGTGTCCTCGGGACCGACGATCTGCCACTCGTAGAAGGCCGGCGAGATGTCGCGGTTGCCGTCGGGGTCGACCGCGCGGACGTGGAAGATGTGGACTCCGCCGCCGAGCGGGCCGGCGATCTCGTACGGCGAGGTGCAGGCAGCGAACTCGCCCTGGTCGAGGGCGCACTCGAACTGGGTGACGGGCGTGCCGTCGAGCAGCTCGACGCCCTCGAAGGTGAAGGTGGCGCTGGTCTCGGCCGTCTCCTGCTCCGGACCGGTGAGGACCTCGGTGTCCGGCCCGGACATGTCCACGACCGTCCAGGTGCGCGTGGCACCCACCGGGTCGATGTTCCCGGCGGCGTCGATGGCCTGCACGACGAGGGTGTGCTCGCCTGGCGTGAGGACCTCGATCTCCTCCGGTGTCTCGCAGCCGCCGATGGCCTCGCCGTCGAGCGTGCACTCGAAGTCGAGCTCGATCGCCGGTGTCATGTCGTCTGTTCCGGAGAACTCGAACATGCTGATGAAGTTCGGCGTCGACGAGCCGTCGGGCGGTCCGCTCGTGATGAGCGTCGTCGGCGGTGTCACGTCCGGCCCGATGACCTCCCACTCGTAGCTCGCGGGCGTGAGGTCCGTCCAGCCGAACTCGTTGATGCCCTGCACGAGGAACTCGTGGTCGCCCGCGTCGAGCGGACCGATGGTCAGGGGCGACTCGCAGTAGAAGTACGGGTCACCGTCGATCGAGCACTGAGTGATCGCGTTCTCCTGGTCGGTCCAGAACTCGAACGTCGCGGACCCGCTGGTGGAGGTCGGGAAGCCCTCCGGGCCGAGCGGGCCCTCCGGACCGGACAGGATCGACGTCTCGGGCGCCATGCCCGACGAGGCGCGCGCGATCGCGAAGAGACCGAAGTTCTCTGCGATGTTGCTGCACACGCGGGCAGGCGTGGAGAACGGGTTGTGCAGCGTCGTGACGTCGAGCCACTCGGTGCCGTCGAAGTTGAGCAGCCGCAGCGACGTGGCTCCGTTGAAGGACGCGGGGTCGTACTCGATGCAGACGGTGACGGGCTCGGTGTGGAGGGCCGTCGTGTTGATGTCGTAGATCCGGGCGCTGGCGCCGCCGTAGCCCTCGGGCAGCGATGGCCCGCCTCCGATCCGGTCGGCTGTCGTCGTGCCGGCGGTCTCGACGGAGAAGTACGTCACCCTGACGTCACCGAGGTTGACCTTGACGTGGTCGCCGACCGGCGTGTTCGGCGGGCCGTCGGGCGTCCCGATCGTCCACTGGTACGTCGCCGGGCTGGGGTCGACGTTCCCCGACGGGTCGGTAGCCACGGCCGTGAAGGTGTAGTCGCCCGGGACGAGGTCGGTGAGCTCGGTCACCACTCCCGGCTCGCAGTCGGCCTGCTGCGGTCCGGTCGGGCCGGTCAGCGTGCACTCGATCGTCGCGGTCTGGTCGTTCGAGCTGACCTGGAGGTACGCGCTCGTGCTGAGCGTCGTGGCGGCAGGCCCGAAGTCGATCGTCGTCTCGGGCGGCGTGAAGTCCTGGACCGTCCACGTGTGTACGGCAGGGATCGGGTCGTGCTCGAAGGGCTGGCCCGCCCAGTCGAGGCCGGTGTAGAGGGTCTGCACCTGGAAGGTGTGCTCGCCCGGAGAGAGGTTGTTGTAGGTCTTCGGCGACTCGCAGGTCCCGAACGGGCGGTCGTCGAGGGAGCAGTAGAAGACAGCCCCCGGGTCGGCCGGCTCGCTCGTGAACTCGAACGTCGCCGTCGTGCTCGTCCCGTTCGCCGGGGCCGAGGTGATCCGGGCCTCGGATGGGGTGATCCGGAACTCGGAGTCCTCCCAGGCACCGAGGTTGCCGTACTGGTCGACCGCGCGGACCGCGAAGAGGTGGTCGCCAACGCCGAGGTCGGTGTACGTCTGTCCGGCTGGGTCGCAGGGTGCGGGTTGCGACGGGTCACCCGGAGCGTGCGGGTTGAACTTGCCGTCGAGCCAGCAGTGGAAGGTGACGGGGCTGACGTCCGCCGAGAACGTGAACGTAGCCGTCGTGTCGGTGCTCTCCTCCTGCTCCACGCCGGGGCCGGAGAGGAGCGTCACGACCGGCGGGGGCGCCACGATCCAGGTGTACTCAGCGGGCGTCGACTCGATGTTGCCGGCGGCGTCGACGGCCCTCAGGCGCAGCGTGTGCGAGCCGCGGGCGAGGTCGGAGAACTGCTCGGGCGAGGTGCACGAATTCCAGGACGTCGCCGAGTCGAGCGCACACTCGAAGCTGAGGTCGAGCATCGGCGTCCTGTTGTCGGTGCCCTTGAACGTGAAGGTCCCGACGGTGTCGAGCGTGCCGTTCTCCGGCCCGGTGACGAACTGTGAGCTCGGCTCCGCGGTGTCCGGGGCGAGGTTGACGAGCCACTCGTAGACGGTCTCCTCGCCGAGGATGCCCTCCGGGTTGGTCGCACGGACGGCGAACTGGTGCTCGCCGTTCTCGACGACCCAGGCTGCGCCGTTCGCCGGGAGGGTCGTCCCACCGCACGGCAGGAAGTCGGACCCGTCGACGGAGCACTCGAACGTGGACCCGGGCTGGTCGGACTCGAACGTGAAGATGGCGTTCTCGGTGCCGCTCGCGCCGTCCGGCTCGCCCGAGATGGGGTCGAGTCGGCCGTCCGGCCCGGTGAGGAAGGTGACGACCGGCGCGGCCGTCACCGTGACCGTCCGCGTGGCGGCCAGCCCGATGTTGCCGGCGAGGTCGATCGCCCGCACGGCGACGGTGTAGTCGCCGGGCTCGAGGCCGCTGATGTCGTAGCCGCCGCCGACGGGCGACTCGCACGACGCCCACTCGGCGGACCCGATGCCGGCCGCCGTGAGGAAGGCCGCGCACTCGAACTCGAGCGCCAGCTGGGGCGTCGCGTTGTCCTGGCCGGAGAAGGTGTACGGCTCGGGCTCCATGCCCACGGTCGTGCCGTCTGCAGGCCCGCCGGTGATGTTCACGACGGCGGCCCGTGTGTCAGCGACGGGGGTCCAGGTGAAGGAGGCCGGGGTCGGGTCGACGTTGCCCTCGAACTCGGGCTGCGTCGGGTCCGGGAATTCGGGCTCGGACGTGTCCACGGCACGCACCCAGAAGGTGTGCTCCGTGAGCTGCATCTGCGGGTCTGCGTACGAGTAGACGTCGAGCAGGTTGAACGGGCTCGTGCACGCGACCCACTCGTTGTCGTTCGGCGGCGCAGTGCCGTTGGTGACCTGGCACTCGAAGGTGAGCAGGAACTCCGGCGTCAGGTCGTCGATGCCGCTGAACTCGAAGACCGTCGAGCTCAGGTCGGCCGCGACCGGGGCGCGCTCGATGGTGGTGTCCGGAGGCAAGGTGTCGACGGTGTCGACGACCTCCCACTCGTAGATCGCAGGCTCGAGCTCGGCCGCGGAGCCGAACAGCTCGGACTCGCCGTAGACCTCGAGCACGTGGTCGCCCGGCAGCAGCGCGTCCGGGAACGCCGTGTCGCCGGCGAAGGCGGGGCCGACCCGGAACGGCGACTCGCACGGGAAGTAGTCGCCCGGGTCGAGGCTGTCGAAGCGGCACCAGAACTGGACGTCGCCGACGTTGGCCTCGAAGGTGATCTCCGCCGAGGTGCTCGCGGTCGGACCACCGGTGGCCGGCTCGCCCTGCGGGCCGCCGCTTGCCGGCGTGAAGCCGGGACCGTCGGTGAAGACCATGTTGACGCCCATCAGCTCCCACGTGAAGGTGGTCGGTGCTCCGACGTTGCCCTCGAAGTCGATGGCGCGCACGGAGAACGTGTGCGGGCCGACCTCGTGCTCCATCAGCGCCCACTCGAAGGCGCCCTGGTTCATGAACGTGGCCGCCTCGAAGCCGCACGGCTCGTAGCCGTTCGCGTCGACCTTGCACTGGAAGGTGACGTCGGGCTCGTTCGCGTGGAAGGTGAAGATCGCGTCGAGGAGCCAGGTCTGGACGCCGGGCGTGCCGGGCTCGATGTCGTCCGGCACGACGTCGAGGATCACTTCGGGCGCCACGCCCGTCGGCAGCGGCACATAGGTCCAGGTGAAGCTGGCGGGAGTCGGGTCGGCCAGGCCCTGGCCCAACAGGTCGACGGCGCGGATGTCGAGCGTGTGCTCGCCGGGGCTCAGGTTCAGGTACTCGGCCGGGTAGTCGCAGTCCTCCCAGGCGAGCGCGTTGGTCGAGTCGAGGCGGCACTCGAACACGAGGTCGGTGATCGGGCTGGACTCGTCGGCGCCCATGTAGGTGAAGCTCGCGTTGCGGCTCCCGCTCTGGATCCCGGCCGTGCCGGTGTCCCAGTCCGCCGGACCGGAGACGATCCAGGTGTCGGGAGCGCCGGGAACGGTGCCGATCTCACAGGCGACGCCGAGGCACTGGTCCGGCTCCATGTTGCCGGCGGCGAAGTTGCCGCCCCCGTCAACCGCGCCGACGGAGTAGATGCCCCAGCCGCCGTTCAGCTGGGCGACGTTGCCCTTGATCGTGTGCCCGGCCCCTTCGACGTAGATGCCGTCCCCGCCGTTGGCGTCCGTGGTGTTGTTCTCGACCAGCGTGCCCCGGTTGAGGACGGACGACTCCGTGATCGCGATCCCGTCGCCGCCGTTCCCGCTCGCGGTGTTATCCCGCACGACGGAGTCGAGGGAGAACTCGCCGATCTCGATGCCGGAGCCGAGCGTCCCACTGGCGTTGTTCGCCTCGACGATGGTTCCCGTCGCCTCGCCGACGACGATGCCGCCCGCGCTGCCGCTGAAGTCGTTCCCCTTGACGAGGGTGTCGGTGGCGAGCTCGACGGAGACGCCGGGGCCGGTGGTGCCGATCGCGTCGTTGTTGAGGATCGCGTTGCCGTCGCCCGCGACGAGGACGCCGCCCTGGCCGCCTCGGATCGTGTTCCGCTGGATGAGGTTGTCGTTGGACTGCAGGAGGTCGTCACCGGCCATGATCCCGATGCCGCCGTTGTCCTTGAGGACGTTGTCGGTGACGGTGTTGCTGCCGCCGCCGAGCACGGACACGCCGCTTGCGCCGCTCTGGCCGATCTGGTTGCCCTCAATCAGGTTCTCGCTCGCGAACTCGAGGACGATCGCGCCCTCGCCGAGGTTCGCGGCGAGCGTGTTGTCGCGGATCACGGCGTGCCGGGTGCCCGTGTAGAGCGCGACGCCGATCTCGTTCGCGACGATCGAGTTGTCGCGGATCGTGTTGCCGTCGGTGCCCTGGTCGGCGTCGGAGAGCGCGATCCCGGCCTCGTCGTTCCCTTCGACCCGCAGGCCGTGCACGACGTTGCGCGCGGTGCCTGGGTTCAGCTGGACGCCGTACAGGAACTGGGTGACCAGACCGTTCGTGATCGTGACGTCGTCGTGGCCGTTGTTGAGGATGCCGGCATCCAGCCCGAGGCCGTCGACGACGTGGCCGTCGAGGTCGATGGTGATGCCGGGCGCGCCGACGATGAGGCCGTGACCGCCGCAGTCGACGAGGTCGTTGAGCAGCCGGGTGCTCCGCGTCAGGATCTGGCCGCATGTCACGCGGTCGGCGACTGGCGTCGGACCGACCGTCCAGGCGTACATCTTCGTGTCGAAGTTGCTCGCCGCATCGGTGGCCCGGACCCAGAACTCGTGGTCACCCGGGGTCAGCCCGGTATACGTCTTCGGCGAGGTGCACGCAGGCGCGGTCGCCCAGAGGCCGGTGAGGTCCGCGCCGGCGTCGACGCGCAGGCACCGGAACGTCACGCCGTTGTCGCGGTTCGCCGAGAACTCGAACGTCGCGCTGGTGTCGACGGTGACCTTGTCCGGGGTCGAGTCGATGGAGGCCTTGAAGTCGCCGAGCGCCACGGCCCACGTGTAGCTCGCGGGGGTCGGGTCGGTGTTGCCCGAGAAGTCGACCGCTCGGACCTCGAACGTGTAGGTGTCGTTGACCAGGTTGTTGTACCTGGTGGGGCTCGTGCACGCCTGCCAGTCCGACTCGAGCGTGCTCTCGAACCGGCACTGGAAGGTGACCGGGCTCGAGTTGTCGGCGCCGGTGAACCGGAAGACGGCGACGCTCTCCGTGCTGGGGTTGAGCGGCGTCTCGAGAATGCTCGTATTGGGCGAGATCTGGTCGCCGCCTCCCAGACCGTCCGTGCAGTTGATGTTGTAGCACTGCTGCGGCTTGAGGTCGACGCCGAGCGGGCCGTCGTTGCCTTGGGCGACGTTGCCGCCGCCGTCGATGTTGGACTTCCCGCCGGACGGGTCGCCGACGTTGATGCCCCAGCTGCCGTTGTCGAAGGCGATGTTGTCCTTGAAGATGTGGCTCGGCTTCGAGGCCTGGATGCCCATGCCCTTGTTGCCGTTGGTCGTGTTGCCCTGGACCAGGGTGCCCTGGCCGGCCGGGGTCTCATCGCCGATGTAGATGCCGCCGCCGACGTTGTCGCTCGAGACGTTGTTGACCAGGGTGTTCGAGAACGACTGCGACTGCAGCGTGATGCCCGTCGCCTCGGAGTCACTGGCGTCGTTGCCCTCGATCATGTTGCCGCTCGAGTTCTTCAGCGAGACGCCGCCCTTGTTGCCGCTGACCTCGTTGCCCTTGATGAGGTTGTCGTTGCCGTGGTAGAGGTCGATCGCGTCGGAGCTCACGAGTGTCGCCACGTTGTCGATCAGCTCGTTCTGGCTCGAGTGGTCGATCTCGAGAGCCGGCCCGGCGCTGTCAGAGATGTGGTTGCCCGCGACCCGGTTGCCGGTCGACTCGATGCCGGTCGGCGCCATCGTGGTGGCTCCGACCAGGATGCCGACGCCGACGTCCACGACGGAGTTGTCCTGGATGGTGTTGTCGACGGCGCCCTCGAGGAGCACGCCGGCGCCGCTCGAGACCTGGATGCTGTTGCCTTCCACCAGGTTCTCGCGGGCGCGCTCGATCCAGATGGAGTCGTCGCTCGACGAGCCGATCAGGTTGCCGCGGACGACGTTGTTCTTCGCGCCGTTCAGCAGCCAGACGCCGCGCCGGTTGGACACCAGGGTGTTGGACCGGAGGATGTTGTCGTCGACCCCCGACTGGAAGCCGGGCACCGGCTCGCTGGGCGCTAGGGCCGGGTCCTCGGGGAAGGTCCCGTGGCCGAGGGCGATGGCCGCGTCCTGGGTCAGGTCCACCGTGACGCCCTCGACGATGTTCAGCTTGGCGCCGTTGTTCAATATCACGCCGTAGTCGAAGTCGGTGAGACGGCCGTTCTTGATCGTCACCGAGTCGAAGCCGTTGTTGAGGATTGCGGAGCCGATCGACTTGCCGTCGATCGTCTTGCCGTTGAGGTCGATGGTGATCTTGTCTGCCCCGACGATGAGGCCATGGCCGAGGCAGTCGCCGAGGTTGTTGTTGACGATGATGCTCTGGGTGATCTTCTGGCCGCAGAAGACGGTCTTCGTCACGGGGGTCGTGCCGACGGTCCATTCGTAGGCCGCTGGGACCCCGTCGCTCGGGTCGAGCGCGTCGGGCGCGTTCGGGTCATCGACGTGCCCGTTCACGTCGTCGACGTTCCCGGCCAAGTCGACGGCGCGGACCTGGAGCACGTGGTGGGCTGGCGTGAGCCCGTTGACGGTGTACGGCGAGGTGCAGGTGGTCCAGGCAGGCTGGCCGCCGCCCATCGCGCCGTCGAGGCGGCACTGGAACGCGAGCTCCTCGGTCGGCGTCTGGTTGTCGGTGCCACTGAAGGTGAAGGTCGCGCGCGTCTGCACGGTCGTCGGGTCGGGTCCGGAGATCATCTTCGTGTCCGGCGGCGTCGTGTCCGGGGGCGGCGGGTGGATCCACCATGTGTGCGAGGCCGGCGTGACGTCCCGGTTGCCTCCGAGGTCGATGGACCGCACCTCGAAGATGTGACCGCCGTACCTCAGGTCGCTGTATTGCTCGGGTGAGACGCACGGCTCGAACGGGAGCACCGCCTCCGAGGGCATGTCGGCCGGCGTGAGGTGGTCGTTGAACTCGTCGTAGTGCGTCCGGCACTCGAACGTGAGGTTGTAGCCCGCGGTCCGGTTGTCGATGCCGTTGAACTTGAAGGTGGCCGCGCGGTTGGTCGTGTCGTACCGCGTGCCCGCGACGTCGGTGATCAGCTCACCGGGCGCGGCGGTGATGCGCGTGTCCGGCGCGACGCCCGCGACGGTGCAGTCGACGCCGAGGGTCTCGCCGGGGCCGCATTCCTCGGTGCCGTCTTCCTCGACGCCCGGCTCGATCCGCCAGGTGTACTCGGCGGGGGTGAGGTCGAAGTTGCCGGCCTGGTCGACCGCGCGCACCTCGAAGTGGTGGTCCACGGCCGGCTCGAGGCTCAGGTAGGTCTTCGGGCTCGAGCACTCGGCCCAGAACTCGCCCTCCGGGGGTTCGGGCACCTCGGGCGGCTGGTTGGGGTCCGGGGGCTCGGGGTCGGGCTCCTCCGGAGGCAGCGGCGGGTCGGCCGGCGCGTCGAGGCGGCACTCGAAGCGCATCGCGGTCAGCGGGTCGCCGTTCGGGCCGTCGTTGGCGGTGAATTCGAAGATCGCCGTCTCGTTCCCGGTCACGGCGGGAGGCACCGAGGTGAGCGTGGTCTGCGGCGAAGCGAGGTCGGCCGGGGTTACCGGCCCCGGGTCGCCAGTTGCGCAGACCACGCCCACGCACTGGACGGCGTCGGGGAGGCCCGGCGTGACGCCGTCGGAGTGGTTGCCGACGGCACGGTTGCCACCGCCGTCGATGTTCCGGTTCGGGTCGAGCGGCTCGCCCTGAACTGGCTCCTCGCCGGCGTCGATGCCGTAGTTGCTGTTGTTGTTGGCCGTGTTGTTGCGGATGGTGTGCTTGGCCACGGCGACAGCGATGCCGCTCTCTGCGTTCTCGTTGGCCGTGTTGCCCTCCACGAGCGCGCCGCCGACCGCGTTTCCGAGCGTGTCGAACGCACCGGCGTCGACCGAGATGCCGGCGCCGCCGGTCCGGTTCGCGATGTTGTTCCGGACGACCATGTTGACGCCGTCGCCGAGCGCGATGCCCGTCTGGAGCGAGTTGGAGACGTCGTTGTTCTCCACCACGAGGTTGTTCGTGCCCGACGCGTCGACGCCGGACGGGTTGTACCGCAGGTCGCTGTTCTTGACGACGCTGTTGCTCGAGTCGCCCAGCACGACACCGCCGTCCGACTGCTGGTGGGCCAGCACGCCGTCGATCTCGATCCTGTCCGAGCCCTCGGCGATGACGCCGGCGTCGCCGTTCCGCACCAGGACTCCGCCGAGAACCCGGTTGCCGTGAGAGCCCTGGTGGATCTTGATGCCGGCGTCGCCGGTGTCGCTGATGTCGTTGTCCTCGAGGACGTTGTCGCGAGAGCCGTTCTCGACCACGATGCCGGCGTCCGAGTCGAGCGCAGGGTCGAGGATGATGCCGCTGATCGTGTTGTCGCGGATGACGTTCCGGTGGCTGTCGAACAAGTGGATCGACATGCCGTTGGAGATGAAGTAGTTGTTCTCGATGAGGCTGCCCTCGGTCCCGCTCATGAGCTGGAGACCCGTCTCGCCGTTCGAGTCGAAGACGTTGTCGCGGACCGTGCTTCCCAGCCGGCCGTTGTCCGCGTCGAAGAGCTGGACGCCGGTGAGGGCGTTGCGGGTGAGCGTCATGTGGTGCACGTCGCTGTGGACCGAGCCCGGACCGAGGAGGACGCCGTAGCCGTAGTTCGTGACGGTGCCGTTGCGGATCTCGACGTTCGGGTAGCCGTTGCGGATGCCCGGTAACAGGTTGTCCTCCTGGCCCGCCTCGAGCAGGAGGCCGCTCTTCACCGTGTGCCCGTTCAGGTCGAGGACGATGTTCGGCGCCCCGATGGCGATGCCCTCGCCGAGGCAGCCGGTGACGTCGGCCGCGAGCTTGGTGCTCTCGGTGATGACCTGCCCGCAGGTCACGACCTCCGGGGCTCCCGGCTCCTCACGGGGCGGCGGGGGTGGCGTGTCGGCCGCCTCGAAGCGCAGCTCGAGCTCGGGGAGGGTGATCTCCGGCGGATCCTGCGGCTGCTCCCTGGAGATGAAGCTCTGGTCGCCGCCCTCGGGATCGCTCTCCTGGTGGTCCTTGACGGCCCAGCCGAAGTTCGGCATCTCACCGGCGAAGATCGCCTCGACGTGCGCCTTCACGTCGAACTCGCGGTAGCCCTCCCCGGCTCCGGTCGTGGCGCCGACGGCGCCCGCGACCTGGTCGGGCTGGTTGACCCAGGTGAGGGTGCTCTCCTTCCACGTCTCGGCGAGCGGGACGGCCACCAGGGTCCGGCCCTCGGTATGGGAGCCGGAGTGGAGGCGCAGGGTGGCCGAGACCAGCTCACAGTCGGGCGCGTCGGACTGGAGGGGGAAGCGGAAGAAGGCGCGTGCGTTCCGGTGCTCCGTTGGTCCGGTGTCGGGGATCGTCGCGTCGGAGGCGACGGTGAGCTCGGTGTGGACCCAGTAGTTCTCGAGCGGGTTGACCTGGTCCGCCCAGCCGTCGGCGTTCGCGGTCAGGGTGATGTTCGCCTCGTCGCAGCTGATCGGCGTCCCGCCCGGGTCGTCGGGATCGGGCCCGACGCGCCAGGTGTACCGCGCGGGGGTCGGATCCGGCCCGGCGGCCTCATTGGCGAGCGCCCGGACCTCGAAGGTGTGCAGGCCGGTGGCCAGATCGGAGAACATGGTCGGGTTGAAGCACTCGAGCCACATGTCCGGGTCGCGGCTGTCGAGGCGGCATTCGTACTCGGCGAACTGCGAGGGCGTGAAGTCGCTGACCGCCCTGAAGCTGAACAGCGCGGAGCGGCTGTTCGTGGTGGGCGTGGTGGTCGGAACCGGGGGAACCGTCTGGCCGGGTGTCAGGCCCGGGGCCTCGACGATGAGGGTGTCGGGCGGGGTCATCCCCACGCCGCTGATCAGCTGGCTCACCGGCGTCGGGTCGATGTTGTCGGCACGGTCGATGGCGCGCACCTCGAACCGGAACAGCCCTTCCTCGGGAAGCGGCACCGACCAGGGGCTGGAGCAGCCGTTCCACATGAACTCGGGCGGCACCGGCTCCCACGGCGCGGTCGGCTCCTGCTCCTCGACCAGGTCGATCTCGAGGAAGCGGCACTCGAAGTTGAGCTCCTCGGCCGCGGTCTGGTTGTCGGTGCCGCGGAACCGGAACGCCATCGTCTCGAGGCCGTCCTGGAACGGGCCGTCCTCGGGATAGTTGAACTCGGTCTCGGGCGGCTCGTTGTCGTTGGCCGGCGGCTCCCCGACGTACTCGAACGCGCCCGCGTCGCAGCGGCCGTTCTGCGGCCGTTCGATCCCGCGCTGGTCGACGACCGAGCACGGCGGCGCGCTCGAGTCGATCGCCAGGCTGCCGTACCGGAGCGCGTGCGTCAGCGTCGGCCCGCCGTTGTCGGCGATCGCCTCCAGCTGCGGGTCACCGCGCCGGTCGCGGACCCCGAGCTCGACGGGGCTCTCGGCGTTCTCCGCCGTGACCGCGAGGAAACAGGTGTTCCTCGCTCCCGTCTCGAGGTTGCCGCCCTCCGAGCGGACGTACCAGTCGCAGCTGCCGCCCTCGAGGCTCCCGCCGACGATCGAGTTCTTCATGATCACCGACGAGATCGCAGACGGCGGGACCGGCGGGACGAAGTCGGACTCGACGACGCCGACGGCGCCACCGGCCGGCGCCGAGTTGCGCCAGATGGTCATGTGCACGAGCCGGAGCTCGCCGTCGGCGTCGTGGAAGAGACCGCCGCCGGCTGTCCCGGCCTTGTTCCCCGAGATCGTCGTGTTCTCGAACAGCGAGTCGCCATCGGCGAAGCTCATGATGCCGCCGCCCTTGCCGGCGTTGTCGTCGAGCTCGCCCTCATCGGTGAAGCCGATGCGGGCAGTGTTGTTCAGGAAGAGCGACCCGCGCACGATGATGGCGTTGTCCGGGGCGTTCGCGAGCCCGCCGCCGATGACCCCGCTGTTCCCCCGGATGGTCGAGTCGATCAGGCGGAAGTGGCCACTCGCGGTGTTGTAGATCCCGCCGCCCGCTGCCTTGGCCCGGTTGCCCGAGACCAGCACGCGCCGGAAGGTGACCTCGGTGGCGCTGTTCTCCAGGCCGCCGCCGTCGTACGCGCGGTTGTCCTTAATGATTGTGTCCACGACGTCGACGTCGCCCATGTTGTTGAGGCTGAGGGCGCCGCCCTCCTCGGTCGCCGAGTTGCCCTCGAAGGTCGAGCCCCGGATGGTGAGTGGGCCTCCGTCGGTTTGCAGGGCGCCGCCGCCGGCGACGTCGTCGCTCAGCGTGCCGTCGTCCTCGACGACCGGCACGCCGGCCTTGTTGTTCGTGAAGGTCGAGTCGAGGATCGTCTGCAGACGCTCGCTGCTGGTCCAGACGCCGCCGCCCTCACCGTTCGACTCGTTCTCGGTCACGGTGACGCGGGTCAGCGTCATGTTCGACCGCCCCCCGCTGGCGATGGCCGCGCCGTGGTCTGAGGAGTGGTTTCTCCCGAACGTCGTGTCAGTCACGGTGAGCTGGCCGTCACCGTCGCTGTAGAGACCGCCGCCGCTCTCGGCGGTGTTCTCGAAGACCTGTGAGCCCTTCACCGTGAACGAGCCGCGCAGGCCGTGCTGGGAGACGTGTCCGCCGCTGTAGAGGCCGGCGCCGTTCGCGGCCTGATTCTTGGAGACGGTGCTACCCGAGACAGTGACCGTGCCGCCCTCGGTGTACAGGCCGGCCCCGCTTGCCGACGTGCGGTTCTGGGTGATCGTCGAGTTCGTGACCTCGACGATGCTGTCCCCGAGGCTGAGGATGCCCGCCCCATCCGCCTCCGACGCGTTGAGCGAGATCGTGGAGTCGGAGATCTTCAGCGTGCCGACCTTCTGCCAGCCGGCCTGGTTCGCGATGGCACTCGCCGCGATCGGGTAGTCCGACGGGTCGACGAGGACGAAGGACTCCGGGTCGAGCGGGTCGGGCTTGATCGGGCCAGGGTTCAGGGTGACGACGCTGCCGTCGGAGATCGTGATCGTGCCGCCTGACACGTTGTTGATCGCGCCACCACTCCCGCCGGCCGAGCCGTTGCCCGTGAAGGTCGAGCCCTTGATCTCGACGCGGCCGTGCGGGAGCAGGTCGAGGTTCGGTGGCTCTGTCGTCCACACGTAGTCATTGAGGTCGGCGTGGTTGAGGCCACCTCCAGCCTTCTCGGCGTAGTTGTCCACCACCTTGACGCCGTCGAGGGTCAGCTTGCCGAGCGACCAGTTCTGGATGGCGCCGCCCTCCTCGGGGCTGAATCCGTTCTGGAGGGTCACGTTCCTGAACGTGACATCGCCGGCCCCGGGGTGGATCTCGAAGAGGCGGTCGAGACCACGGGCGACGAGGGGCGCGTCCGGGAGCGGCGTGCCGCCGTCGATGATCGCGTCGCCGAGATATCCCGGCGCCTTCTCGATGATGACCGGGTCGAGGATCTCGAAGTCGCCGACGTTGGCGGCGTTCTCGTTGATGGGTGCGATCTCGATGGGATAGGTGCCGGGGAGGATCTGGATCAGGTCTGGACCGGGATTGGCGTTCGCCTCCTGGACCGCCGCGCGGAGCGAACAGTCACCGATGGTCGCCTTGCACACTCCGTCGCCGGCGTTGGAGTCGTTGGCGTCGACAGTGCTGTTGACGACCAGGCTGGTGGAAAGCGCCTGAGCCGCCGTGCCGATCGCGACCACGGCGCCGGACGCGATGACCCCCGACGCGATGACCAGGGCGAGCAGGCACATCAGGACGCGACGACTGCCGCGACGCGCGCGGTGGTGCCAGTGCGTTCCGAGCCGCCCACGCCCTCGTCGGTGCACGTCGGGTCTCGACGTCAGAGTCTGCCGAGATGAACTGCCAGATCCGTGCATCGCGCCACATCTCCTCGAGGCGGCAGCCGGCGCCGCCGTGAGTCCCGAGCAAACGCCCCTGGCGCACCGGTGCGCATGACGTCGCGGAGTCATCTGGCGTGCAGATGCCTGAACGCTCCCGGGTCAGGTGCCGTCGGGGGACAGGTGTCGGAGCTGGACCCGTCCGGGGAGTCCCGTGCTGAACCGCGCAGCGGTGGTTGGCGGGACGTGCCCGGCGGATGGCGACTGCATGCTCGTGTGCTCGTGCGGTTGTCCGACCTCGTTCCAGACTTCGCGCGCCGCATGTACGGTCTGCTGCGCCAAGTCAGCCAACGCAGGGGGCGTCGTGATCATGACACTGGCGCCTCACTCGGCGTTCAAAGCGCTGAACGCAGAGGACTAGTCTCGGGATCCGCGGTCAGGGGGAGGGGTGGCGCGGTCGCCCGACTGGGCCCGCAGCAGCGCGATCGCCTCGTTCCGGGAGCTCACGCGGAGCTTCCTCATCGCGTCGGAGATGTGGCGTCGGACGGTTATGGGTTGAACGAACAGCCGCGAAGCGATCTCGGCGGTCACGCAGCCGCTGGCGAGCAGCTGCAGTACCTCGGTCTCCCGGTCGGTGAAGCTCACCTCGTGTCCTTCGGAGTTGACCACGCGCGCAGAGCGGCCCTTCCGCCGCAGCTCGTCGACGACCAGGGCGGTGAGGTCGCCGTCGAGGACAGCCTGCCCCTCGATGGCGGCGCGGACGGCGGGCGCGATGGCCGAGGGGGAGATGTCTTTGACCAGGTAGCCGGCGGCGCCGCCCCTGAGGGCGTCGAACAGGTCGTCCGAGCTCTCCGAGACGGTGAGCATGATGCACTTGCAGGTCGGGTTACTTCTGAGGATCTCCCGGACCGCCCACAACCCGCTGCCCGGCATGGCGATGTCGAGCAGGCACGCGTCGGGATGCTCCTGTCGGGCAAGTTCCACAGCGGCGTATGCGGTCTTCGCCTCGCCGACCACCTGGCAGCCGCCGAGCTCGAGCGCCTCCCGGACGGCCGCGCGGATAGGGTGGTGATCGTCGGCGATGACCACGCGTGGCAAATCGCTCACGGCAGCTGCACCTCCAGCGCGGTCCCGTTGCCGTCGCCCGACTGGACGCTCACCCGTCCGTTGACCCCTTCGGCCGACTCGTGGATGCTGGCCAGCACTGAGGAAGCGGATGCACCTGGGTCCTGGTCGAACCCGGAACCGTAATCGGCTATGCGGAGTCCGACGGAGCCGTTGTCCCACAGGTCGATGCGCACCTGGTCCGCTCCGCCGGTTCGCGCGGCGTTGCTGACGGCCTCGAGGGTGATCTTGACCAGGGCTGACCGCACGTCAGGGGACACGACGATCGATCGGTCCAGGTCGAGCTCGAGGCGTACACCGGTGCGCCGCGCGACGACGCCAGCTGCGACCTCAATGGCAGCAGCGAGCGTCTCGTCGACCGGACCCGACAACTGCTTGATGGCACTCCGCGACTGGTCGAGCGCCCGGTCGACCGAGTCCTGGATCCGACGAACAGCCTGGCCGGCTCTCTCGGGGTCGCGCGCGCTGGTGATCGTGCGGGTCTGCGCTGCGATGAAGGCGAGCTCCTGGGCGACGGTGTCGTGCATCTCGCGGGCGATGCGACGGCGTTCGCCGTACAGCGCGGAGTCGACCAGCGCGGCCTCGGCCGCTCGGATCTCGTGTACCGCACCGACCAGCAGCACCGCCACTGCCGCGAGGAAGAAGTAGTCGCCGAGGTAGAGGAGCTCGGTGAAGTGGGATGGCACCAGCGCGTAGTTGGTGTAGGAGACCGCCAGCAGGACGCTGGCGATACCAAGCCACCCCGTCAGGGCGTCCTGGCGCCGGCGCGCGGACCTGCTGAACAACAGGCCGGCGGCTACACAGCAGCAGGCGGCCATGGCCTCACCGACGGAAAGCGTCGGGTGCTCATTCAAGAAGGTGAGCTCCTCGGGCGTGGTCGGCCTGGTGCGGAAGGCGTCGGGCAACACGTCCCGGAGGAGCCAGGCAAGGGACATGGAGATGCCGATGACGCAGCCCGTCGTCACCAACGTCCGGACCACGGCCAGTCGGGGCCTGGCGAGCGGCTCGTCGGGCAGCCAGGCCGCAAGGAACAGCAGGGCGGCACCGATGAGCCCGATCGAGGTCGTCGCCCAGGTGGCGAAGCGACTGGTGGACAATGAGTCGAAGCCGGCTGTGAACAAGGCGGACACAAGGTTGTCGAAGGCGAGCGCGCACAGGGCGGCGAAGAGCATCAGGTGCCCCCGGGTCGGCAATCGTCGAACCCGTTCCCACACGACGGCGGCCACCAGGATGAGCACCATGGCAGCAGCTAGCTCGACCTGCCCCTCGTGGAGGTCGTCGAGGGTCACCACGCCGATCGCGTGGCGGTCCTCGCCCAGGGAGGGCGAAAGGCGCGCGACTGTGATCGCCGCGGTGACCACGAGGCCAAGACCGGCGGCGAGAGAAATCAAGAGTTTCGATCCCGCCGAGTCGGGGCCCTTCGTGGGCATGCGTCGAGGGTAGATCGGAGGTCGGGTGTCGACCACCAGAACGCCCATCTTCGTTCGGCAGCGGTCGTCGGAGCCATGGCTGCGTTGTCCGGCATGCAGGTCGCGAGTGTTCAAGGACTTGAACGCCCGATGACCCGCTGGGGCCATTGCGGGGGAGAGCGCTGCGCGGTGTCCGTTCACCAGCGGGTTCTGTCCCTCATCGCCACGGCGGGGACGCAAGCATGAGTGACCGTTGGGCCCGGCGCGGACCTCGTCACCGTGGCCGACGCCTGGGCCGACGAGAGCAGCCCGGCGTCGAACCTGGAGAGCAACTCGATCCTCAAAGTGGGCTCACGGGGACCGAACGAAAACTTCCGAGTTCTGGTGTGCCTCCTGACACCCGAAGTCGCCCCTGCCGGTTGTGTCCTGCGGACCGTGACGCTTCGCGTGTACGCCGCCGCGCCCGGGGAGGGCCGGACCCTGCTCGTGGTGTGACAAGCCGTGGCGAGTGGAGGATCACCGCGCAGGTCGTCGCGGGGTTGCTCACGGCTGCCTTGTGCGGAACGCAATCGAGGGCGACAGCGGGCAGCAGGAGCTCTGCAGACCTGAGACGAGCGATGTCTCCCGGTCGGGAGAGAACCTCCCGTGGACCCACGAGCCGGTCCGGCGCGCGCCGCC
The DNA here is from genome assembly GCF_003076135.1 of Nocardioides gansuensis. Classification (GTDB taxonomy): domain Bacteria; phylum Actinomycetota; class Actinomycetes; order Propionibacteriales; family Nocardioidaceae; genus Nocardioides; species Nocardioides gansuensis. The sequence goes on from NZ_QDGZ01000012.1 coordinate 100,275, forward strand.
GCGGGGTCTCCGACGGGAGTCGAAGATCTGGGGAGTCACCCGTCGTCGGCTGCACGCAGAGAGGCAGGCCAGTCAGTGCCACGCCGACAGCGCATGGAGGTGATCGTGTTCAGAGAGTTGAACGGCGGATCACGCACTCGTGTCATGGCGGTGCGCGCGCTCCGGTGGTCCGATGGTCCTCTGGGCGAGGCGCGCTCGGCTGTTTCTCGGGCTTGGAGGGACCATGACTCAGGAGTGGGTGAGGGGTGGCCACAGGTGGATGATCGCGGTTCCGGTTGCCTCCCTCGCGTCATCGATGGTGGTCCTGGTCTCCGGCCCGAGCGGTGCCATCACGGCCGCCGTCGACTGCGGACCTCCTCGGACGTTGGTGACTGCCGCTGACGCGTGGATCGACGAGAGCAGCCCGGCGACGAACCTGGGCAATGACTCGATCCTGAAGGTCCGCTCACAGGGGCCGAGCGGGAACTTCCGGGCCTTGGCGCGTTTCCCCGCAGCCGACCCGGCGCCTGGGGGCTGCGTCCTGCAGACCGCCACGCTGCGCATGTACGCCGCGTCGCCCGGCGAGGATCGAACTCTGATGGCCGTAGGCCTCTCCTCAGCATGGTCGGAGTCGGAGGTCACGTGGAACAACCAGCCGGCCACGGATGATCTCGCCTCGAGCATCGCCTCTGGGTCCGAGCAGGGATACCGGGAGTGGAAGGTGACGGCTCAGGTCGCCGCCGGAGCACCGCACGGCTTCCTCATCAGGGACGCGGCCGAGAACGACAGTGGAGAGCAGTCCTTCCACGGGCGCGAGAAGGGGGAGAACCCGCCAGAGCTGGTTCTCCGCTACGCACCGCCGCCGGACCCCTCCCAGGGCCAGCTCCCGCCCGTTCCGGGCGAGGTGGCCTGCGGGCAGGAGATCGTCGCGAGCACGCTGGTGACGAACGACCTCACGAACTGCCTCGGTGACGGGCTGGTGATCGGCGCGCCCAACATCACCGTCGACCTCGCCGGGCACACCATCGACGGGGTCGGGCTCGGCGTCGGTATCCGGATTGACGGCTTCGGCGAGGTCACCGTGCGGAACGGCTCGGTGACCGACTTCGACTACGGAGTCCAGCTCAACACCGGCACGGCGCGCGGCCTCGTGGAGCAGCTGATGCTGACCGCCAACCAGGTGGCCGCAGTCGAGCTCCTCGACGCCGACGGTCCGGCCGGCGGGAACACCATCAAGTCGAATCGGCTCGAGGGCAACGGCCTGGGTATCTCGCTCGTGAACGGCACCTCCGGTGCGACGGTCGTCGGCAACACGGTGCTCGAGAACGCCCGGGAAGGCGTCGTCCTGCACGGGTCGGCGGGCAACGTCCTGGACGGCAACCAGTTCGTGGGCGGCAGTGACCGCGCGATCGAACTGTTCGCGGCGAGTGACAACGTCCTGCGCGGCAACTCCATCTCCGGCAGCGGGGACGGGGGGATCGACGTGGTCGCCGGCTCGCACCGCAACCTCCTCGAGGGCAACGTCCTCACCGCCACCGGAGACTCGGGTCTCTACGTCAGCGAGTCAGACGGAAACCGACTCATCGAGAACACGGCCCACGGCATGTCAGACAACGGGATCACGCTGTCAACGGCGAACGAAAGCGTGGTGCGAGGGAACGACGTTCGGTTCAACGCCGTCGGGATGGAGCTGTCCGGCTCAAGTCGCAACGTAGTCGTGGGGAACGTCGCAGGCGAGTCGTTGGGCAACGGCATCGAGCTCGCGGGCGGCTCGTTCGCCAACACCATTCGCGGGAACGTGGTGAACCGCGGCGGCGGCGACGGCATCGTGGTCGCCGACGACGCACTGGTCGCCGATCAGACCGAGCCCGGCGTGGATCATGCGAACGTCGTCGAGGGCAACACCGCGAACGAGAACCAGGGCGACGGCATCGAGGCCGCGAAGGGCGGGCACGTGCTCGCCTCCAACGTGACGATCGGCAACGGTAGCTGGGGCATCTTCGCCGAGATCGGTACGACCGGCGACGGCGCCAACGTGGCAAGGGGAAACGGTAAGCCAGGTCAGTGCTTCGGGATCGCTTGCATCGATGGGCCGCCTCCGCCGCCTGACACGGTCGCCCCGGAGACCGAGATCACGGCTGGTCCGCCGGCGGAGACCGACGCCAGTACTGCCGAGCTGACATTCACCGGGGCCGACGAGACCGCGGGTCAGGAAGGGCTGCGGTTCGAGTGCGCCCTCCACGGCGGGCCTTGGGATCCATGCACAAGCCCGACCCGGTACGCCAACCTGGACGTCGGCGCTCATGTGTTTGCCGTGCGTGCGGTGGACGCGGCGGGCAACCTCGACCCGACCCCGGCGACGTACGCGTGGGCGGTCGTGGCGCCGCCTCCGCCGCCGGACACCACGGCACCCGACACCGAGATCACCGATGCCCCGCCCGCGGAGACCGAGCGAACCACCGGCACGTTCGCATTCGCTGGCAGAGACGAGAGCAGCAGTGCGGGTGACCTTCGTTTCGAGTGCGCTCTCGACGCCAGCGCCTGGATGTCCTGCACGGGCCCGGTGGAGTACGCCGAGCTGGGCGTCGGAGCCCACGAGTTCGCCGTGCGTGCGGTTGACGCTGCGGGCAACGCCGACCCGACCCCAGCGACGTACCCGTGGACCGTCGTGACGCGGCCTCCGCCGATGCCCGAGTGCGGTCCCCCGATCACCGTTTCCGCGAACGCCGACTCATGGATCGACAGGTCGGAACCCCGGCGGAATCGCGGCAGCGACACCAGCATGCGAGTCCGCGACACCAGGTCGGCCGACCTCTACCGGACATTGGTGCGGTTCGATCTCGCGGCAGATCCGCCCACCGGGTGCGAGATCGCCGCCGCAACCCTGCGCCTGTACGCGGGCACGTGGTCGCAGCACCGCACGTTGCGGGCCGTCGCTCTTGCGGGCGGGTGGTCGGAGGGCACGGTGACCTGGGCCAACCAGCCCCCGGCGACCGACGCGGCCGCGGTCGTGACGTCCGGCCCGGGATGGCTCGAGTGGGCAGTAGCCGAGCATGTGCAGGGAATGTACGACGGTGCGAACCATGGCTTCCTGATCAGCGACATCACATCAAGCGGGAGTGGCGAGCAGCGGCTGTACAGCCGCGAGCGGTGGTCCAACCAACCCCAGCTCGTCGTGACGTTCACTCCGATCGTCGAATGACATGAAGCGCATCAACCGTGGAAGATCCGACCGTTCGTCCCGTGGCAGCGCGCTCGCGCCCTCGGGGTTCGCACGGCGTCCACGCCGAGATCGTCATCCCTGAAGCGACCTCGACGATCCCAGTCTGGTTCCTGTGAAGAGCATGGGCGGCTTCCGCAGACAGAGGGTCGTGCCCGCGACCGCGGGTCGGACCTCGGCGACTGCGCGCGTGCTGCTCGATGAGTCTGGCCGCGTGGCTGGAGGAAGATGAGATGACAACAAACGGGCACCGGGCGGCACTCGTGGTGTTCGTCATCGCGGGAGTTCTGTGCGCTGTGGGAATCACCATCGCCCTTCTTTGATGCCCAAGTCCCACGGTCCTTCCGGCATGTCATCAACGGCGCGCCGTGGCGGCTTGGCATTGGCCACGTCTGCCCATTGCGAGGTCGATGCGGGATTGAAGAGAACGACCGGCATGCGCCTGCTCAACCCTCAGGTGAAGGTGATCGGGACGGCCTCCGTGCATTCAAGGGCGGTGGGATCGGCGTGGAGAAGTTCTCCGTCCAGCTGGAGGTTGAGCGTCCGCCGAGGAGCAGGCACCGGGTGCACCTGGCGGTCCCTCGGCGCAAGCCGGGGCCGTCCGAGTACAGGCCGAGCCCGGTCGTCAATACTCGGCAGGTGGGGGTCATTCTGTTCCCCGACGTGCCTGGCTGGCTCCTCTACGGGGAAGCACGCACGGCTCGAGCGAAGGAGCGTCGTGTTGGCGCCGACCGACCCTCACGGGGACTGTTCCATGCACCTCGCTGCCGTACCCGGTTTCAGGTGCGCTCACGGTGCTTCATCAGCGTGATCCAGCTAGAGCCCGTGTCTCGAGGCGGGGCGTCGGGCGGGGTGGTCGGGTGGCACTACGCCGCCGTGTCGGAGGATCGAGCCGGCGTCGACGCCGGCGGCAAACCCTGTGGCGGCGCTGAGCGCGAGCGATGCGAGATTGCGGGATTTCGTCATGGCCCCACGGTGGCACCGGAGAGGCCGGCGGAGGAGTGGCAAGGTGGCCACACTTCGCTAGGATCTTGCCACATGTCCACAACTCGACCGACCGTCGCTATTCCCTTGGTGGACGGCATGACGCTCTTCGAGATCGGCATGCCGTTGGAGGCCCTCGGCTACGCGTGGGAGAGGGAGTCCGGGCCGCTCTACGACGTCACGCTCTGCGGAGACCGCCGCGGTGTCCGCACGAACACCGGTGCCAGGCTGACCCCGGAGCGCCCGCTCAGCGCGGTGCTGGAGAGCGACACCGTGCTGGTGCCTGCTGTGCCGCCTGCTGCCCCTGTCGGCGCACCGCTGTTGCGGGCATTGCGCGGTGCATCGCAGCAGGGAGCGCGGATCGTCGCGCTCTGCACCGGAACGTTCGCGCTCGCGGAGGCCGGCCTTCTCGCCGGACGCCGCGCGACCACCCACTGGCGGCACGCCGACGTGCTGCAGCGCATGTATCCCGACATCGAGGTCGACGGCCGCGCGCTCTACGTCGACGACGGCGTGCTGACCAGTGCCGGCTGCGCTGCCGGGCTTGACTTGTGCCTGCACTTGATCCGGCAAGACCACGGAGAGCGTGCGGCGAACGCGATCGCACGGAACCTCGTGATCGCTGCGCACCGCGACGGCGACCAAGCGCAATATGTCGCCGCGGAGCCGCTCGATGACGAGGCTGGCTGGCTCGATCAGTTGCGAGAGTGGCTGAGGGAGCGGATCGATGGTCCGGTGTCGCTGGCTGAGTTGGGAGTGGCGGCGCGGATGTCGCCGCGCACGCTTGCCCGCCGGTTCCAGCAGGACGTCGGGACGACACCGATGCGCTGGGTGGCGGGGCAGCGAATCGCGGTGGCGAGGGAGCTCCTAGAGTCGACAGACCTGCCGATCGACCGGATCGGCTACCAGGTCGGCTACGGATCACCGGTGAGCTTCCGCGCTGCGTTCGTCCAGGCGGTCGGGGTCTCGCCGCGGCGCTACCGGACGGCGTTCTCAGGACGCGCCTGAGCACCGGACGGCCTCCTGGCGGCAGAGGCTCGCCGGACCTTGTGCGTGCCCGGTCTGCTGCACGACCGAGCGGCAGACCGAGCCAAGCGCTCCGTGGGGCATCCGATCTGCGCCCTCCCTATCGAACACTGGCCGGCGGGAGGCGGTCGGGTGCATGGCCGCTGTCATGGATGCGACGGATACGCGACTCAGACCGGGAGCTTCTCTGGCTCGGCCGGCGGCAGAGCCCCTCGACCTCACCGCCATCACCGGTTGCGAGCAGCACGCGGGCGGCGGTTCCCTCGAGGCGCAGCTCGCGGAGTGCTGCCAGCGTCGAGCGCCGGGCCCCCGTCGAAACCGTGGCGTGACGGGGGAGCCGGACGGTCCTGTTGAGTGGCGCCCACGCCCCGAGACAGTCCTGCGGCGTAGATGGCACCGGGCAGGCCCAGCAGCAGCCAGCCGGACATGTCAGAGGGACCGGTCGCGGAACACCTCGTCGGCGGGGTCATCGACTACGAGGACGGTCAGCCGGACGAACCAGGCCTATGCGTCGTCGTACGTGTGCCAACGCACCGGGCCTGAGGACTGATACGGCTTCTTCATGCCAGGCCGCTGGGGCCAGCGGCGTGCGCCGGGTCGATCGCGGCCTTGTATCGCCCGAACGCAACGGGTCGTCCCCGTCGCGCAGGACCACGCGCTGCCGCTGACGACCACCTGACCGCCCGACGCCGTGCCCTGACTGGTGGTGAAGACCCGCGCGCTGGCCGGCCAAGCACTGGGCATCCCACTGGTGATCGGGACCGGGAGCGATCGACCTGGCGTCGACCCGGGCGAAGCCGGCGACGTGGTCCCGGATGCGAGCCAGTGCCAGGAAGGTGCCGGCCGGCCCGGTTGCTATCCCGTGGGCGTGTGGCGATCTACCTCAGAGATCGCGGCACTGGTCCTCCTTGTTGCCCTGGACCACGTTGTTGCTCCCGGTTGGCTTGGGGTTGTTGCTCTTGCACTGCAGGTTGCCGTCGACGTGGTTGCTCTCCACGACGAACAGGCCGACATTCGTGAACAGCTGGATGTCGCTTCCAACGTCGGTCCTGGCGATCCTGCCGCCGTCACCCTGCTTGAGCTGGATGCTCCCGTCGACATGGGATCGGCCGCCGTTCAGCGCCTTGACCACGACACGTTCGTGGTTCTCCGCCTGGACGCTTCCGCCGACGCGCACGCCCTTCGCCTTCAGGACCGCTCCGGATTTGACCTGGACGTTGCCGTCGACGCGGGTCCCGATCAGCCTGCAGAGCGCCCCCTCTGGGACGATCACGTTGCCATCGAGACTGACCGCCCCGATCGTGCCGTGGCACGTCGTGTCGTCGGCGTGCGCGGGCGCCGCACCGAGGCCGAGGCTGACGGCTACGAGTGGAAGTGCGACAAGGCACGCCAGAATTCGGTTCATGGTGTGCACCTTTCGAGGGAGCGGTCCGACGCGTCGTCTGCCTGTGGGTGCCGGCCACCGCCCCATGGGGGCACCGACCGCGGGGAGGGATGTCACGAGCGGCCGGTGGTCATCTGGCTCGGCGAGTGCGCACCTTCAGAATGGTGCGCCGCCGCAGAGAGCGCCAGAGGATCATGCGTTCAACTTCATGAACTCTTCGGGCGCGACAGTTCGGCACGCTGGTCAGCGGACAGTTTCTCGCCGAGACAGGTCCTCAGCGATGGCCGCGTGCGAATGAGCGCCCCGATTGGTAACTCCGGGGTCTTGTCGGGCAGGTTGGATTGAGGCCCCAGCGCTCAAGGAACAGTCGCCGGCTGATCGAGCACGGTGGCCCAAGCCCAAGCCGCTCTGCGAAGCCGTGCCTGATCAAACGAGATTCGACGGTGGACGCACGTTGGCCGCGGATTGAGGCGCGTAAGTCCGCAAACGGAGCAGCAAGTGACAGGGGGAAGCAAGGCGGGCCGGTCACCATCACTGCAGGTCAGGGCTTGTTTCCGCACAGTCCCGCGGGGGAGCGCAAACGGCTGCAAGAACGCCGATTCTGATGCTGATGGGTCAGGGGGTCGCAGGGTCAAATCCTGTCAGCCCGACCGTGTGATCTCTCAGGAGATAGGCGACAGGCCGAACCCACAAAGGGTTCGGCCTGGTCGTCATTTTTGGGGGTGTTCGGGTGGGGCCCTTGGGGGCTCTGGTGGGCTGGTAGTCGCGGTCTGGGTCGAGGGCGAGCTCGCGGTTCAGCTCCAGTTGGACCCGAAGCAGTGGGCCAGGGCGGAGCGCGAGCGACGGTCGACATCGAGCATGCCTGGGCTCTTCGAGCCAAAGCGGAGCGGCGATGGCATCGGCGGAGGCGCCCCCGCTGCCGCGGCCCAGCGGCTTCTGGGGGAGCGCCTGTTCGGGGCGGACCTGGTGAAGCTGCGCCCAGGCGACGGTGCGCCGGCAGGCGAGTGTCGCAGAAGGCTGCAGTTGGTGACGCTGCGGCAAGGAAGATCTGGCTAATTCGATCGCCGTCATGGCCATGCCGATCTCCTCCCATCACGAGCGTGAGAGGCCATCGCGGCCGCCGGTGGGGAGCTAGAGTCACCCGTCATGGAGCGGCGTCACCTCGAGTACTTCCTGGCGGTCGCCGACTCCGGGAGCTTTACGCGGGCGGCCGCCAAACTAACCATCGCGCAGCCGTCCTTGTCGGCCTCGATCGCTTCGCTCGAGCGCGAGCTTGGCCACGAGCTCTTCGAGCGGCTGGGGCGCGGCGTCAAGCTCACGCCTGCCGGCGAGGCACTCCTGGAACCGGCCCGCCGCACCTTGCGGGCGTTCAGCCTGGCCAAGGGGGCCGTTCGCAGCGTTGCCGATGCCGGGTTCGGCCACCTGTCGATCATCTCCGGCACGCTGTGGGCGATCGAGCCGCTGGTGCGGATGATCGGCGAGTTCCGCCTCGTCTACCCAGCGGTGCAGTTCACAGTCTCCGACCCGCTGACCCGCACGGAGGTCTTGGACGCCGTGCGGTCGGGTGAGGCCGACTTCGGATTGCTCGATGGCACGCCCCCAGGCGGTGCGTTGGCGAGCCGCTGGCTTGTCGACCACGAGCTCGTGGCGGTGCTCCCGACCCGGTCGCCGGTGTCTGCGCTGTCGGTCGGCGTGGGCGACCTGGTGCCCCTCGGCCTGATCAGCACGCCCAAGGGCACTCCGCTGCGTACGCTGCTTGCCGAGCAGCTCGAGCTGGTCGGCCAGCCGGACGAGGTCGCCGTTCAGACCGCGCACCTGGCGTCGGTTATTCCGCTCGTCCTCGCGGGCGCGGGAGCCGCCATCCTGCCCGAGGGCCTCGCCTCCGACGCCGCTGCCAAGGGGGCCCGAGTTGTGCGGCTCACCCCGGCCACCAGGGCGCCCGTGCACATCATCTGGCGTGACGGGCGACTCAACAGTCTGGGCGAGCACTTCCTCTCCGTGGGCGCGGAGCTCTACGGCAACCACGGCGCGGCCAACCTATAGACCGCGCCTATTCCGGCGTTAGCCGGACGGTCTAGCTCTCTCGGTCTCTGGATCCCCACGGGGCCGTGACCGGTGTCACGATTGGGACGTCCGCGATCGACCCGCGTGGCGCACACGTCAAGCGGAACGCCCGGTTTCCACCCCCTGCGCGTGGTCCCGGTGCTCGGCGAGACGGTCCGCCGTCTCCGACCTGGATCGCCCATACCCCAAGGGAGCTACACCATGAGATCAGAACGATTGACCTCCGCACTCAGCCTCGCCGCCGCGGTGTCCATCACGGCCCTCGCCTCGGCCTGCGCCTCGCAGGCGGACAAGGGCGACGACTTCGTCGGCCAAGATGGTGGGGGAGCCGACACGATCACCCTGATCGAGCAGCCGTGGGTCGACCTGCAGGTCGAGAACGAGATCAGCCGGCAGTTGCTGGAGCAGCTCGGCTACACGGTCAAGATCGACTCGGTCTCCGTGGAGCTTGGCGCGCAGGCGCTGTCCACGGGAGACGCGGACGCCTACCTCGGCAACTGGTGGCCGTCGCAGGAGCCCACCTACGGGAGCCTGATCGAGGGCGGGCAGATCGAGGTCGTCAACGAAGAGTTGCTCACCGGGACGCAGTACGGTCCCGCGGTGCCGGGCGACATCGCCGACGAGCTGGGCATTTCCTCGCTGGCCGACCTCGACGAGCACGCCGAGGCGTTCGACCACAAGATCTACGGGATCGAGCCCGGCTCGCCCGGCAACGAGACGATCCAGGCGGCGATCGACGCCGACGCCTATGGACTCGGCGACTGGACGCTCGTGGAGAGCGGCGCGCCGGCGATGCTGACCCAGGTGCAGAAGGCCCAGGGCCGCGGCGACGCCATCGTCTTCCTGGGCTGGAGCCCGCATTGGATGACGGTCGAGTTCGACACCGTCTTCCTCGAGGACCCCGAGGGCGTCTGGGGCGGTGCCGGGGCGATCCGGGCCATCGTCCGGGCCGGCTTCGCCGAGGAGGCGGCCGACATCAACACCTTCTTCTCCAACCTCACCTTCACCACCGACGAGGCCGGCCAGTTCTACTACGACCATGACAAGTCGGGACAAGACATCGGCGACATCGCCGCCGCGTGGATCAAGGCCAATCCCGACAAGGTCAAGTCGTTCCTGGCGGGCGTGAAGTCCGCCGACGGCGAGGACGCCGAGGCGGCGATCTTCGGATGAGCGGTCACTACTCCCAGCCCACCGGCGAGAGTGAGGAGCTCGCCATCGTCGGCCGCCACCTCACCAAGGCCTACGGCCTCAGCGAGCGCAAGGCAGCCAAGGCGCTCGAGGCGCCCGACCCCGCCGCAGCGGTGGCAGCCGAGGGCGGCTTCCTCGGGGCCCACGACGTCAGCTTCCAAGTCCGCAAGGGCGAGATGTTCGTCATCATGGGCCTCTCGGGGTCCGGCAAGTCGACGCTGCTGCGGATGATCAACCGGCTCAACGAGCCGACCTCCGGTGAGCTGCTCATCGACGGCGAGGACATCGTCACGGCGTCGAAGACCCGGCTCCGCGAGCTTCGCAACAACAAGATCGGCATGGTGTTCCAGCACTTCTCTCTGTTCCCCCACCGAACCGTCCGGGACAACGCGGCATACGGCCTGAAGGTGCGCGGGATGCCGAAGGCCGAGCGCCACGAGCGCGCCGAGGCCGCCCTGGCCCGGGTCGGTCTCGCCGGCAAGGGCCACAAGTTTCCACACGAGCTCTCCGGCGGCATGCGCCAGCGCGTCGGCCTGGCCCGCGCGCTGGCCGTAGACCCACCGATCCTCCTCATGGACGAGCCGTTCTCGGCGCTCGACCCGCTTATCCGGCGCGACATGCAGGACCTGCTGTCCGGGCTGCAGGCCGAGGACCGTCGTACGACGGTCTTCGTGACCCACGACCTCAACGAGGCTATGCGCATCGGCGACCAGATCATGGTGATGCGGGACGGCAAGGTGATCCAGGTCGGGGCCGGCGTCGACATCGTCGCCCGGCCCGCGGACGACTACGTCAGCGAGTTCGTGTCCGACGTCGACCGCGCGCGGGTGCTCACCGCGCAGGACCTGGTGCGCCCGGCGCTGCTCACCATGTCGGTCAAGGAGCCGCCGGACGTAGCGCTGCGCAGGCTCGCCGACAACGAGGCCAACGGCGCCTTCGTCTTCGACGTCGACGACCGGCTGCTCGGCGTCGTCTCCGACACCGACCTGCTTGTCGCGATCAACGCCGACCAGCCCGACCTGTCGGGCGCGGTGTCGCAGGACTACGACACGGTCGAGCCGGACGCGGTTGTCGGCGACTTCATGCACCTGTCCGGACGCCGGCTCGTGCCGATCACTGTGGTGGACCGCGAACGCCGGCTGGCGGGCGTCGTACCGCGGGCAGCCATCCTGTCCGCCCTGTCCCACGTGAAGGAGACGAGTCATGCCTGACTTCCGGATCGGCGAGCGCGGCGACGCTGTCATCAATTACCTGCGGGATCACTTCGGGGGGTTCTTCGACGTCATCCAGCAGGTCATGACCGACCTGCTCGGGCTGACCTACCAGGCGCTCTCGGCCCTCAGTCCACTCGCGATGATCGCGCTGCTCACGGTGCTGGCACTGGTGGCGACGCGCCGGATCGGCCTCACCCTGATCCTCGGGGTGGGCCTCCTGGTCATCGAGAGCATGGACCTGTGGTTCGAGACCATGCAGAGCATGGCCACCGTGCTGGGCGCGACGGCCGTGGCGCTGGTCGTGGGCATCCCGCTCGGCATCTGGTCCGCGTTCAGTCCTGTCGTGCGTGCCATCGTCACGCCGCTGCTCGACTTCATGCAGACCATCCCGGTGTTCGTCTACCTGCTGCCGACGGTGCTCTTCTTCGGCATCGGCCCGGTGCCCGGCGTCGTCGCCACGATCGTCTTCGCCGCGCCGCCGGCTGTGCGCCTGACCCAGCTGGGCATTCGCCAGGTGGACGCTGAGACGGTGGAGGCCGCCACCGCGTTCGGCGCCTCCCGCTGGGAGGTCCTCCGCGAGGTGCAGCTGCCGCTCGCCAAGGCGACGATTATGGCGGGGGTCAACCAGGTCATCATGCTGGCCTTGTCGATGGTGGTCGTCGCCGGCCTCGTCGGCGGCGGGGGCCTCGGCAGCATCGTCGTCAACGCTGTCCAGAGCCTGCAGATCGGCGCCTCCATCGAGGGTGGCCTCGCGGTCGTCATCCTGGCGATCTACCTCGACCGCGTCTCCTCGGCGCTCGGTGGCCAGGGCCGCGGCAACCCCACCTGGTGGCCCAGGCGCAAGCCCGCGGGCGCGGACGCGGCCCACGCGGAGCAGGTCGCAGACGGCGTCGGTGCCCCTCCCCTCAGCAAGGCGGCGGCATGAGAGACGCAGCCCCTACTTCGCTCTTCATCGGCGGCCGGTGGTGCGGGTCGGTTGGGGGTGGCCGACGCGAGGTCCGGTGTCCCGCGGACAACACGCTGGTGGGTGTGGTGGACGAGGCGACCGAGGTGGACACCGGCGCGGCGATTGCCGCGGCCCGGGAGGCCTTCGACCGGGGCTCGTGGTCGGGGTTGTCGGTGGGGGAGCGGGGTGCGGTGTTGGCCCGGGTGGCGGATCTGCTCGTGCGT
>NZ_QDGZ01000013.1 GCF_003076135.1 Nocardioides gansuensis
TGTCCAAGCCTCACCACCGGTTGAAGCGGTGGTGGGCAGCATGAGGTTGAGCCTTCCCGATGGTGACGCGGTCCGTCCGCTTTCGTGCGGACGTAACCACAGTGTCCGTGAATGCATGAGGTGCGAGGCTGGTGATGGGGTCGCGGGGCGGTGGATGGGCTGTGCGCGGCATTGGCATCGGAGAAGGCGTCGGGATGGTTGGGCGCTGGGCGTCCGATGAGTGGGCGGTCGGTGTTGCTTCTGGCTTGTGAAGCAGACGCGGCGATGTGCCGCGGCATCGGTCAAGAAGGTGGTGGTCACCGGTGAGCACGGCGGCACAGGCGCAGGCGGGGCGGGACCGGGCGCGGGAGGCCAGGCTGAAGGCGGTCCGCGACCGCCGGCTACAGCTGGACCCCGACCGTCTGGCCCGGGAGAAGAGCATCGACGAGGCGACCGTCGACGTCGAGCTCGCCTGGGAGGCTCGAGCCGACGCCGAACGGGCGGTTGCCTCGGCGGAGGCTGCGGCCGCGGCCGCCGTAGAGCGGCTTCTGGCGGAGCGTCTTTCCGCGGCGGACGTGTTGAAGCTGACCGGACTCGACCAGTCGACGGTACGGCGGCTCCGGCAGGCGAGGGCCGCCGCCGAGAACCCGGCGCCGGCTGGCGCGGCGGAAGAGCGCTGAGTTGTGGCCAGTGCGGTGCTCGGCCGGTGGAGCGGGTCCACCGTTGGCGACGCAGGGAGGCGGGCCTGCGGCGGTGCCCGGACCTATATGGCCTCGTCAGCTGGAAGGGCACCATGACCCCGTGGGCGGGCTGGTCTGGGCGGCGTGCTGGCCAGGCCATCTTCGCTGCGGCGGTCACGGTCCTGTGGCGCGCCTCTCGCTAGGTCACCCAGTGGATCAGGGCCATTCTGCGGCGCCGCCACCCACGCTCGCCGTCCCTGTGGAGGGAGGCGAGCAACATCCGGGAAATAGGTGCAGGATTGCGTACATGTCGGTCTCGGGGAACGCCGGGCGGGGGAGTAGTAGCGCCGACTGGATTTCTTGGCACGACGCTTCCCAGCTCACTGGCATCCCGGTGCCCACCATCGAGCACGCAGTCCGCGTCGACCGCATCACGCGGCGAGCCCGGCACGGCAGCCAGCCCACCCTGGACCACGCCTCAGTTCTCGAGTGGGCCCAGTGGTACCGCGGAGTCCACGATCGCCGCGAGAGGCGGCGGATTGAGCGCGCACAGCAACGGGCCGAGGTTGAGCGTCGACGCGCAGAGCGGGCCTCGAAATCGGCTCCGCGGACCGGCGCCGGTGCGGGGAAGTGGCGAGCCACGCCGCCCGAGGGTCAGGTCTGGCTCACGACAAGGCAAGCCGCCGAGATCCTCGGGGTTACCCCGACCACCGTGCAGCGCCTCGCGTCAGACGCCCTTGAAGCGCACTACGGCGTCCAACTGTGGGTCACCGAGGCCTCGGTCCAACGCGTGCGTGAGGAACGCCGGCAATGGATGTCCTGGCGGGAGGCCGCCGACCTGATCGGCTGCACCCGCCACGCGATCGCGCAGCTGATCGAACAGGGCCACCTCCATCAGCGGCAGGTGAACCGCGCCGCCTCGCTGTCCCGAGCCTCGGTGGAGGCCGCGACCCACCACTACGCCACGCAGCTCGACAAGGCCGCCCAAGCCCGAGCGTCCCGAGAGCAGGAACATCTCGAGCGCACCACACCACCGGACGACGGCGAGGTGTGGCTCGACGTCACCACGGCAGCCCTCGTGCTCGGCGTGACCCCCAACGCCGTGCGACAACGCATCAACAACGAGCGGCTTCCCGCCACCCGCCGCGGCCGACGCTGGTGGCTACGCCGCGTCGACGTCGAGCGGGCCTCCGCGGCCGCAGCGTTCCACGCCAGGGCTGACACCAGCGACTAGCCAACCAGGTACTTCGAGTCAGCTGACCAGCCGCAGGTGCCGACGTGACCCGCCGGCGCCTGGTCGGGCTCCTCCGCCACGTCGAGAGTCGCCCTGGGGGGAAAGCAGCCGAACTCCGAGTGACGTGCTCGATGGGTTCTTCGATTTCGAGGACAGGACCCCGGCGAGCCTCATAGCGTCCACGGTGCCAACTACTTCACCGCTCGGGGGATCTCTTGAAGCGCGCACTCGGCACCGTTGCCGCCCTCTTCGCCATCATGGCGGCACTCCTGACTACCACCACCCCGGCCCAGGCCTTGGTCGACCGCGACTGCGGCGACTTCGCCACCCAGGCCGCCGCCCAGGCCTTCTTCAACGCCGCCGGGCCCGGCGACCCACACCGCCTCGACTCCGAGGGCGACGGCATCGCCTGCGAGTCCAACCCCTGCCCCTGCTCGACCGGCGGTGGCCAGCAGCCCCCGCCGTCCACGGGCGGCGACAGCACCGGTGGGAGCGGCAGCGCCGGGGGGTCCGGCGGCCAGGCAGTGGTCAAGCGGAACGTCGGCAACGTCGTCAAGGTGACCGACGGTGACACCCTCAAGGTCCGCATCCGGGGCGTCGGGATCCGCGATGTCCGGCTTATCGGGATCGACACTCCCGAGAAGTACGGCCAGCGGGAGTGCGGAGCGGTCAAGGCCACCGACAGCATGCACAGGTGGGCACCAGTGGGGTCCAGCGTGGTCCTCTTCTCCGACCCCAGCCAGGCAGACCGGGACCGCTACGACAGGCTCCTGCGCTACGTCGAGCGGAAGGGCCGCGACGTCGGTCGGGCCCAGGTCTTCACCGGCCACGCCCAGGTCTACGTCTATAACAACGACCCCTTCCGTCGAACTGCGGACTACCGTCGCGTCGAGCGCCAGGCGAAGGCGCAGGGCCGCAGCCTGTGGAGCGAGTGCTGGCACTGAGTGCCTGACTCGCAGGTTGTCCGCCATCTCCGGGGCACCGGCGGCGGGGTGGATGCGGGACTGCGTCATCGCCAGCGTCGAGGTCTCCTCTTGCCAGCGGCGTGGTGACATAGCGATCCGGAGCCGGATCCTCGGTCGCGTCAGCCGGCACCTCAGCCGACCTTGTGCTCACGGATGACGGTCCGGCGCACCAGCCGGTCAGCCTCCATCCAGTGCCAGGTGCGAACCTTCTGCTGGCCGTCCTTGCTCAGCTGGATCATCTCGTAGAGGTAGTTGCCCGGCTTCAGGAGCTCCTTATAGGTCCAGGTGAGCAGGATCGTCTGCTCGTCGGTCTGGTGCATGTGACCGGTGATCCGGTCCGTCTCGAAGAGCACGTCACGTCCCTTCAGCACGCCGGGGAACTCGACGGCCTCCTGCCGGCCGTCGGACCAGGTGTAGGTGTTGACCTGCTTGAGGTCGCAGTAGCCGTCCTCCGGCACCCACATCCGCAGGTGCGAGACGTGGCGGTCGATCTCGTTGCCCTCGGGGTCGAGGTGGACGTACTCGCCCTCCCACTCGCCCAAGTGGCGGTCAAGGATCGGGAACTCCTTCTCCCAGGCATTCATGACTGTCTCCTCTCAATAGGCGGTCTGCCGGCGCTGTCGCCGGCGAGCTTGTCGGTGCGCAGGCAGGCGACGACACGGTCGTTGGGCCAGCCGATCAGGGCGGGGTCCGGTCGACACACGCGCTCGTCGCGACCGGGCACCGGGTATGGAAGCGGCACCCCGACGGCGCGTTGATCGCTGACGGCATCTCGCCGGTCAGGCCGTCCACGTGCAGACACCCGATGACTAACTCGGCGGGGGCGGCCGCGAGCTGGGCGCGGGTGTACATGTACTCGGGGCGGGTGGAGCACAGCGGTCGGTCGAGCGCCAGCTGGTCCGTCACGGCGGCGCGCTTGTCGGGTGTGGGGTTGTTGCCCAGGTAGGCGGTCTCCGGACGGCCAGGGGCGGCGTGCAGCATCAGCAGGGCCAGGGTGGAGGGCGAGCAGCAGCCCTAGGGCGGCACCGCCGAGGCGTCGCAGGGTATAGCTGAGCACCGGCCCCTCCTCGCATGTTCCGCCTTGTGTAACGTAGTTTCGCAAACCCTAGGAGCAGGAAGGGCCCTGGGGAAGAAAGTCAGACAAAAGGACGGCCAACTGGCCAGAGGAGAGGCCGTGCGGTGGCCTGCGAGGGCATCGCGCGGAGCTCCCGGTCAGGACACCCCGACGACGACCTTGCCGACGTTCGCCCCGGTCATCAGCGTGTGGAAGGCGCGGGCGGCCTGCTCCAGGCCCTCGAAGCGGTGCTCGCGCAGCGTCACCTGCCCCGCGCGCAGCAGCGCGGCCACCCGCGTGCGGTGCTCGGCGGCGAGGTCGTGGTGGTCGTAGACGACCATGCCGTGAACCGTCGCCCGGGCACCCATCACGGCGCCTGCCCGCAGCCGGGTGGGGGGTGCCCCTAGGGTCTGGTCGATCACCCCGACCAGCGACACCCGCGCCCCGATCGCCAGCTGCTCGAGCACGCCGTCGAGGGTGGCCTGGTCGGCCATGTGGAGGTAGCCGTCGACCCGTGCCGGACACGCGGCCCGCAGCTGCTCGACCCAGTCGTCCTCGGTGCGCACCACGGCCTCGTCGTAGCCGACCTCCTCCACGGCGACCCGTGCCTTCTCCCGGCTCCCTACGACGGCGACTGTCCGTGCCCCCGCCAGTCGGGCCAGTGCGCCGGCCAGCGAGCCAACCCCGCCCGTGGCGGCACTCACGACCACGGTGTCCCCGACCTTGGGTCGCAGGTGCCGCACGTGGGCGGCGTACGCCGTGAGGCCGGGCATGCCGAGCACGCCCAGCGCCGCCGACGCGGGAAGGTCCTCGGGCGCCTCGACGGGGGTCACCGCGGCGGCGTCCAGCACCGCCTCGCTCCGCCAGCCGGTCTCCGCGACCACCAGGTCGCCCACCGCGAGGGCGATGGAGCCAGCGACCTCCACGACCTCGGCCACGGCGCGGCCCGGGACGACGGCGCCCAGGGGCAGCGCGCTGTCCCCCATGTGGCCCTCGCCGAGCAGCGAGATGAGGTAGGGGTCCAGCGACAGGTCGCGGACCCGCACCCGGACCCGACCGGGGGCCAGTGGCTCCCGGTCCAGGGTGCGCAGCTCGAAGTCGTCCACCTGCGGCACGCCGCTGGGACGTCGGGCCAGGGTGACGGCGCTGACCGTCTCCGGGGCGGATGTGAGGGTCGGGTGGGACGAAGTGTCGGACGCGGGCACGGTGTCTCCTCGGGGCGGGGGGTCGAAGTGGAGCCGGAAAAGGCGCAACCGGGCCGGCACGATGGGAGGGAGCGCCGGCCCGGTTGCTGGGAGGGTGGATCAGGCGGTCGGCCTGGCCAGGAATCGGCCGTGGGTCTCCGCGGTGACGACTCCGTCGGCCATGATCCGGTGGCCACGGAGGAAGGTGTCGGTGACCTTCGCGGTCAGTTCCGCTCCCTCGAACGGGGTGTACTCCTGGGTGGAGAGGGATTCCTCGGCCCGGACCGTCCAGTCGTGGGCGGTGTCCACCAGCGCCAGGTCGGCGTCCTTGCCCACCTCGAGCGAGCCCTTGGTGGCACCGAGGCCGTAGCGCTCCGCCGGGTTGGTCGCGGTGAGCTCGGCGATCCGGCCGTAGGGCAGGCCGCGCCGGCCGCCCTCGGTGACCATGCCGGCCAGCAGGTACTCGGCGCCACCGAAGCCCGACTTGGCCAGGAAGACGTCGTCCTTCGGCGTGCCGAACTTCAGCTCCTCCCGGCAGCAGGCGTGGTCGGAGACCACCCAGTCGATCTTTCCGTCCAGGACGAAGTCCCACAGCGCCTCGACGTCCTCGCGCGGCCGCAGCGGCGGGTTCACCTTGCCGCCGACGCCGTGCGCGCTGTCGCAGTCCGCCAGCAGGTGGCCGACCGTGACCTCGCGCCGGAAGTCGATGTGCGGGAAGGCGGCCGCCATGGTGAGCGCCGCCTCCACCGCCTTGCGGGAGGTCAGGTGGAGCAGGTTGATCGTGGGGAGCTGGGTTTCGTGCGCCAGGTAGGAGGCGATGGTGACGGCCAGCCCCTCCGAGTGCGGCGGCCGGGACGCGGAGTACGCCGGGAGGCCGGTCAGCGACCCGTCCTCCTCGACCATCTTGGTGTAGGCCGCCATGATCTCCGCGGTCTCGCAATGCAGCGAGAGCGAGATCTTGTCGGCGATCTCCGGGTTCTCTTGGCGAGCACGTTGGATGCCACGCATCACGAACTCAAAGTGGGCGTAGTCGTACCGCTCGCCCTCGGGGGTCATCAGGAAGGACGATTGGTCGGTGCTGCGGCCGTGCAGCCCGTGACTACCGTAGAACATGAAGATCTTGAACGAGGTGATCCCGTGCTCCTTGACCAGGGCGGGGATCTCCTCGATGTGCTCCTTGCTCATCGGCGCCAGGTGGTAGGCGTAGTCGATGGCTGCGTTGCCGTCGGTGAGCTTCAGGACCTCGGGGAGGAAGTCGGCGTAGGGGCCGCCCTTGTTCAGGTAGTACTGACCCGTGCGCATGTAGGACAGGGACGTGGTGACACCCCCCTGGGCGCTGGCGCGTGACTCAGTGCGGACGTCCTCGGCGAGTGGGTTGTAGATGCCCCAGTGCTGGTGGGCGTCGACCACGCCGGGGAAGGCGACCTTGCCGCCGCCGTCGACCACCTGGTCAGCCCGGTCGGGGGAGATCCCCGCCTCGATGAGGGCGAACCGGCCGTGCTTGACGGCGACGTCGAGGGCCTGCGGCTCCTCCTGTCCTGGCAGAACCGCACGGACGTTGGTGAGGAGCAGGTCGAAGTCACTCATGGTGGTCTCCTTGGTCGATGAAGGTGGTCAGTGGCTTGAGCACGGAGGTCACGTCGGTCGTCAGGCACAGCGCCAGGATCTCCTCGCGCACGGCGTCGGCGACCGCGCCGGACAACCGGCCGGCGACGTTGTCGCGGAACTTTGTGGTCAGCTCGTCGTCGGACAGCGGTCGGTCGGGTCCGCCACGGTTGGTGAGCACCTCCTCGAGGAGCTCCGCGCCCGACGTGGTGGTCACGCTCACCCGGGCTGGGAACTGGAAAGGGTAGATCTCGTCGCACCGCGGGTCGGCGACGACCTCCACCTTGGCCATCAGCTCCCGGCGCGCCGGGTCCTGCGCGAGCTCGTCGGTGTAGTCATCCAGCCCGGTGCCTAGGCCGCCGCCCCCCAGCAGGCCGGCGACCACCGCGTACGGGCCGGAGAACTGCGCCTGGTAGCCCGTCTGCGGCGCGCGCTTGACCTCGATCGGCTCGCCGATCGTGCGGATCACCGCGCCGGGGACGCCCAAGACGATCCGCGCGACCTCCTCCGGGCGGACCCCTCGTGCGGCCAGCGCCCTGCCTGCGTCCACCGACGTGTGCGTGAAGTGGTTGGCCGGGTAGGGCTTGAAGAAGATGCCGGGGACCGACCACTCCTCGCCGAGACCGGCGGTGATCGCCTCGGGGAAGTACTGCCCGTGCAGCCACGCCTCGAAGAACCCGAAGCGCCCCTCCAGCACGGTGGGCGGACCGGTGAAGCCCCGCCGCACGAGCTGGGCGGCGGAGACGCCGGCCTGGGCGGCGGTGCCGCAGTGCAACCGCTTGACCGTGCCGCCGGTGCGGTTGCACTCGAGGATGCCGGAGGCCAGTGAGGCGGTCAGGCCCAGCGCGTGCACCAGGCCGTCCTCGTCCAGCCCGTAGGCGAGACCGGCCGCCACAGCAGACCCCATGGCCCCGGTGATCGACGTGGCGTGCTGGCCGTGCTCGAAGAAGACTGAGTTGCCGAGGCCGGAGTCGTAGCCGGCCATGCCGAGCCTGACCGCGACCTCCAGGCCGGCGGCGATGGCGCGGACCGTGAGCTCCCCGGACGCGCCGGCGTGCTCGGCGGCGGCGAGAGCGGCGGGTACGACCGAGGCGCTGGGATGGAGGACGGAGGGGAGGTGCGTGTCGTCGTAGTCGAGCGAGTGCGCGAGCACGCCGTTGGCGAACGCCGCCTGCGTGGCCGTCACGCGGCGCGCGGCGCCGACGATGCTGGCCTGCTCGTGACCGCCCTGGTCCAACACGTACCCGATGGCCGCGGTGCTGGTGGGAAGGCGGTGCGCCGCGACGCAGAGGCCCAGGACGTCCAGGGTCCGCTGGGCGACGGACCGGGCGACGTCGTCGGGAACGCCGTCGGTGGCGGCCGAGGCGGCGAAGCGGGCGAGCTGCTGGGCCAGTGTCGGGCCGCCGGCCGGGTCGCCGGTGGGGTTGCCGCGCAGGTCGGCGGGACCGTCGATCATCGGCCGACCACCGCCAGGGGACGCACCGGGGACCCGGTGGCGCCGAAGAACTTCAGCGAGGAGAGCACGAAGAGGAACTCCTTGACACCGGCCGCGGCGAGCTCCTCGAGGTCCATCGCCTCGATGATGTAGATGCCTCGCTCCACGAGGAGGACGCGATGGGCGGGCAGCAGGCCGTGGCCGGCGCCCGGCGCGAGCTGCTCGTAGGCGATGGTGTCCGCACCGGTGGCGCGGACGCCGCGGTCGGCGAGGAAGATGGCCCCGGCAGTGGAGACCCCGGGGACGCCCGTGCTCAGACCGCGGAAGGTGTCGCCGTCGCCGGCGTCGAAGTGCTGGCCCCATCCGGAGCGGATCAGGGCGACGTCGCCCTCGCCCAGCTCGGTGCCCTGGTGGGCGAGG
The DNA here is from genome assembly GCF_003076135.1 of Nocardioides gansuensis. Classification (GTDB taxonomy): domain Bacteria; phylum Actinomycetota; class Actinomycetes; order Propionibacteriales; family Nocardioidaceae; genus Nocardioides; species Nocardioides gansuensis. The sequence goes on from NZ_QDGZ01000013.1 coordinate 8,557, forward strand.
GTCGCCTCCAGGTCGGCCACCGTGATCTCCTGGCCCGGCTCGAGCCGGGACACGCCCAGTGTTGCCGGGACGTCCAGCAGCACACCGCGGCAGACCAGCGGCTCGATGGTGTGCGCGCCGTGCTCGACGAACTTGCCGCCGGCCTGCGCCTCGGCGGCGTCGACGTCCCCGTGCAGCCGGCCGTCCTGGGAGACGTGGGCCAGGGCGTCCACGTGGGTGCCGACGTGGGTGCCCATCGAGATGATGTCGTTGGCCGCGGACGCGCCGTCGGAGCGGACCATGTCACCGTGTCGGCGCGGCAGCGCGTGCCAGTAGGCGGGGTGGTTGGGGGATTGCGGCATCCCCACGGTGAGGGTCCGGCCCAGGTCGAAGATCCGTAGTCCCTGGGCGGCGCTGGCCAGGAGTTGCGCGGTAGTCGGGTCGCTCATCGTCTCTCTCGTCGTCTTCGGTAGTTTCGGCGGCTGCTCGGTCAGCGGGCTCGGCAGCCGGTCAACGGATCACCGAGCGCTCGCGCAGCTCGGCCAGTCGTTCGTGGGTGACGCCTAGGCGGCCGAGGACGTCGTCGGTGTCGGCGCCGTGGGACCGGCCGGTGAACCGGATGCCGCCCGGGGTCCCGGACATCCGCCACAGGACGTTGTGCTGCAGGAGCGGGCCGAGGTCCTCATCGTCGACCTCGGTGAGCATCCGGGTCTCGCGGATGTGGGCGTCCTCCACGATCTCCTTCGCGGAGTAGATCGGCGCGATCGCGGCGCCGGCCTCGGTGAAGGCGTCCACCACCTCCTCCCGCGTGCGCGCGAGGATCCAGCTGCCGACCATCTCGTCGAGGTCGTCCGCGTGCTCGGCGCGGGTGCTGCCGGCGGCGAACCATCGCTCGTCGATCACCTCGGGGTGGCCGACCAGTCGCATCACGCGTTCGGCGATGGGCTGGGCGCTGGTGGAGATGGCCACCCAGTGGCCGTCGCTGGTGCGGTAGGTGTTGCGTGGCGCGTTGTTGGTGGACCGGTTGCCGTGGCGGGTGCCGACGACCCCGGTCTGCTGATAGACGGTGGGGCCTGGGCCCACCGCGGTCATGATGGGGGAGAGCAGGTCGAGGTCGACGACCTGGCCGCGGCCGTCCTTCTCGCGTGCGAGCAGGGCCATGGCGACCGCGGAGGACGCGGCGATACCGCAGATGGAGTCGGCCAAGCCGAAGGCGGGCAGGGTTGGCGGGCCGTCGGCCTGGCCGGTGAGGTGGGCGAAGCCGCTCATCGACTCTGCCAGCGTGCCGAACCCGGCGCGCGAGGCATAGGGGCCGGTCTGGCCGAATCCCGTGATCCGGACGAGCACCAGGCTGGGGTTGACGGCGTGCAGCTCCTCAGGGCCCACGCCCCAACGCTCGAGCGTGCCGGGCCGGAAGTTCTCGACGACCACGTCGGCGGTTGCCGCCAGTTGGAGGAAGAGGGCGGCGCCGTCGGGGTCGGAGAGGCTCAGGCCGACTGTCTGCTTGTTGCGCGAGATCTCCTTCCACCACAGCGGGACGCCCTCGACGGCGGGCCCATGGCCACGCATGCCGTCGGCCTTGGTGGGGTGCTCGATCTTGATGACCTCGGCGCCGAAGTCGCCGAGGATCTGGCAGGCCAGCGGGCCGGCGAGGATGGTCGAGACGTCGATGACCCGGAGTCCCGACATCGGCCCGTCGTTCATAATCGTCCCCTGTTCCGATGAGTGAAACATCATTCCGACAATGGCAATGTATCCGATGCCGCCGTTCCGCGCCAGAGCGCGAATGGCCCCGTTGGGGACGGTGGTGCCTGGGTGGCGGGGGTCCGCGAACCGTTCTGGCCCAACCCCTTGACCGGTCGAGAGTGGTGGGCTTTCATTACACCTGTCGGCACAGTGTTTCTCTCTGCGGAACGCCGACGCTCTCGGGTGCGGAGCAACAGGTCCTTAATCATCGGGGGAAGCGAGAATGGAGTTCTCATGAAGCTGAACCAGCCAGGTGCGGCCCGCACCCGCCGTCTGGGCGCCGCGGTCGCGCTCGCCACCAGTCTGGGCGTGCTGGCCGCGTGCGGCGGCGGGGGCGGCGACTCGGGAGAGGCGTCCGGCCCGGAGGAGAACCAGGTGACGGATCTCGTGGTCGACGTGACCAACGAGCCCGACTCCCTGGACCCCTTCTACCGCAACACCGCGGAGGCCCAGCGCTACTACCGGCTCGTGTACAGCAGCCTGCTGCAGTGGAACGAGGACGGGTCGCTCAGTCCGGACCTGGCGGCGGAGATGCCCGAGGCCAGCAAGGACCGGCTGACCTGGACCATCCCGCTGCGTGAGGGCATCACGTTCCACGACGGCACCCCGCTGACCGCCGACGACGTGGTGCACACCGTCACCGAGGCCAAGGATCCGGAGAACGGCGCTGTCTGGCTCTCCGGCCTGGCCTACGTCGAGTCCGCCACTGCGGTCGACGAGCTGACCGTCGAGTTGCAGCTCTCCGAGCCCTACGCCTACCTGGAGAGCAAGCTGGCGATGCTGCCGATCCTCTCCGACGAGGACGACTACGCCCCCAACGAGACCTACGCGACCACCGAGAACGGCAGCGGTCCCTACACCCTCCAGGCGCTCAAGCGCGGCGACTCGATCGAGCTGGCGCGCTTCGAGGACTACTACGGCGATCCCTACGCCTTCGAGACGATCACACTGAAGGTCGTCCCCGAGGACGCGTCCCGGATCGCCCGGCTGGCTGACGGCCAGACCCACATCGTTCCCGACCTCCCGGTCGACCAGATCGACCTGGTCACGCGTCGCGGTGCCAACGCCGAGGTGATCGAGGGCCAGATCTCGCGGCTCTTTGCCTACGCGTCGATGAACGGGGACCGACCCACCTCCAACGTCGACTTCCGGCTGGCGATCGCTCACGCCGTCGACCGGCAGCGCATCGTCGACCAGGTGTACGGCGGCGCGGGCCGGCCCAACAGCACCTACCTGACCTACGGCACCCTCTTCCACGACGAGGAGCTGGGCCTCTTCTTCGGCGAGGAGCCCAACCTCGAGAAGGCCCGGGAGCACCTGGAGGCCTCCGGCGTCGACCTGGACCGCACCTTCAAGATCATCGCGGTCAAGGATGCACAGGTCACCAGCGCGGCCACGATCCTCCAGGCCAACCTGAAGGAGCTCGGCCTCGACGTCTCGGTGGAGTCCCAGGAGGTCGCCGGTTTCTACGAGGCGCTCGTCACCGGCGAGTTCGACCTGATCCTCTTCGACAGCCCCGCCTCGACGTCGACGGGCTTCGCCCCGGACTACGTCAACGGCGGCCTGAACTCCAAGGCGGCCAACAACTTCGCCAAGTTCGCCGACGATGAGATGGACCGGCTCCTGGACACCGCGATGACGGCCGAGACCGAGGAGGCCCAAGAGGAGGCGTGGCACGCCGTGCAGGAGCGCGACCTGGAGACCCAGGGCAACATCCAGCTGGTGGTCTCGCAGGGCGCCCAGGGCTGGTCGGACCAGCTGGGTGAGGACTACCAGCCCTCCTCGCTGCTTTGGCTGAACACGCTGCGCAACCTGGAGTGACCCGCACGTGAGACGGGGGTGCCGGGCGTGATCCGCCCGGCACCCCCGTCCGCGCGTCCGAGGCCCCTGAGTCCCGATCACGAGGAGGAACGACCGTGTCACACGCACCGGTGGTGAAGGCCTACCTGCCGGGGCCCCACGGGCAGCTGCACGTCCGGCACGCAGGGACTCCGGAGCAGGGGGTCCGGCCGCTGCTGTGCCTGCACCTCTCGCCCGGCTCCGGCCGGATGTACACGGAGTTGCTGGCCGAGGTAGGCCAGGATCGGTTCGCGGTGGCCCCGGACACCCCCGGTTTCGGCGCCTCCGACGCCCCTGACCGTCCGGCCACCATCCCCGACCTCGCCCGCTCCATGGTGGCCGTGCTCGACCACTTCGGTCTCGACGAGGTGGACGTCCTGGGCTACCACACCGGCAGCAAGATCGCGGTCGAGCTCGCCCTGACCCAGCCCGACCGGGTGCGCTCACTGGTCCTGGTCTCCGCGCCCGTCTACACCGCCGAGGAGCTCGCCCGTCAGCGAGCCGCCCTCGCCACCCCGCGCACGCCCCGGCCCGACGGGTCGCACCTCGTGGAGCAGTTCGCCGAGCTCGTCCGCTGGTCACCGCCGGGGACGCCGCTCTCCCTGGTGCAGCGCGAGTTCGCCGAGCAGCAGCGCGGCGGGGAGCACGCCCACTGGGGCTACCTCGCGGCCTTCGACTACCAGCACGCGGAGATGCTGCCGCGGGTCGCCCAGCCGGTCCTACTGCTGTGCCCCGAGGACGACCTCGAGGTGCCGACGCTGCGCGCACGGCCGCTGGTACACCGGGGGCGCTTCCTACACCTGCCCGGGTGGGGCCACCAGATGATGGTGACCCGCACCCGGGAGGTCGCCGACATGGTGCGCGAGCACTCGGCCCAGGCCGTCAGCGACGCGCCCGGAGACGACGCGCAGCCTCCAGCGTGATCGCTCCCACCATCGCCCCGGAGACCAGGAAGGCGATGGGCGCGCCAGTGCTGGCCAGCCCGGCGGACACCGCGAGCTGGCCCACCGAGGCCATGGCCGCGATCCCGAGCACGCTGCCGATCTGCCGCATCAGGGAGAGGGCGGCCATGGCGCTCGCCGCCTCTGGCCCCCGCACCTGCTCCAGGACCACGTTGGTGTCCACGAAGTAGAGGACCCCGGCGCCCAGCCCGATGCCCAGCAGCGGCAGGAAGAGCAGTGCCGGGTGCAGGTGGCTGCCGAGACCCAGCGCCACGAAGGCGAGGGTCAGGGTGGCGAGCCCGGCGGTCATCAGCTGGAGGTTGTCCAGCCAGGGCCGGACGGCGTTGACGATGGCCCCGGCCAGCGGCATCCCGGAGTTGGCCACCAGGATGAAGAAGCCGACCGCGGTGGCGCTGAAGCCTCGGTGGCCCTGGAAGAAGACCGAGATCAGGATCGCGGTGCCGTTGATCGCGGCGTTGTAGGCGAAGCTGGCGACCAGGATCATCCGGACGCGACTGTTGCCGAAGAGCTCCACGTCCAGCAGCGGGTCCCGCGCGTGCCGCTCAACGATCGCAAAGACGGCGGCGAGCAGCGTGGCCAGGGCGAAGCCGCCGGCGACCAGGGCCCAGTCGGCGCCGCCGCGGCCACTGGTGATCAGGCTCCAGGCGAGCAGCGCCAGGGTGGCGCTGGCGAGCAGCAGTCCGGCGACGTCGACCCGGCCGGCGCGCTGGCGTGGGGTGTTGTGCAGCCGTCGCAGCAGCACGACGGCCAGCAGGGCGAAGGGGATGTTTGCCAGGAAGGTCATCCGCCAGCCGAGGTGCTCGGCGATGAGCCCGCTGGTCAGCGGGCCGAGCAGCAGGGCGCTGGAGCTGGCGGTCATCCAGGGGCCGATGCTGCGGGTGCGCTGCCGGGGGTCGGTGACGTTGCCGCCGAGCAGCGTCGCCGCGTTCGGCAGGACCAGGGCGGCCCCGGCACCCTGGATGACGCGGGTGGCGAGCAGGATCTCCATGGAGGGCGCAGAGGCGGCGAGGAGTCCGCCGATCACCAGGATGCCCAGGCCCAAGCGCAGCGTGGTGCGGGCGCCCCACCGTCGGCCCAGCAGCCCGCTGAGCGGCATGGTGCTGGCAGCGACCAGCGGGAACATGGCGGTGAGCCACTGCAGCCCGCTGATGCCGGCCCCGAACTCGTCGGTGATCGTGGGTGCCGCGACGACGAGCGAGGTCTGGTCGAACATGACGCATCCGACCCCGAGGGCACAGATCACGGCGACCACGAAAGGGGGGAACGGCGCCCCGGCGCCCGGCGGTCCTGCCTCCGTTGGTCTCATTTGTGGAACGACATTACGCTATGCGAAACGGCGGTGGGAACATCGTTGACGGAGGACGAGGGCCGCACTATAGTAGAAACAGTGTTCCGCCGTATGGAACGAGTGGAGCCATGGTGACGACTGGGATGAGATCCAGGGACGTCCGCAAGAAGGAGAGTCGATGGGCCTGCTGTACATCCGCGAAGCAGTGGTCGGTTGCGCCGACGTCGACCGTGCCGTCCGCTTCCACTGCGAAGCGCTGGGCTTCGCGGTGGTCGAGCGGGACGGCGAGGAGATCCTGCTGGCAGCGGCCGACGCTCCCGCCGGACGCCTCCGGCTGGTGCCGGCCGCGGGCAGTGCAGCTACCGACAGTGCGCGGGTGTGGGACCCGGGCCCGCGGCTCTTCGGCCTCTACAGCCACGACCTGGAGGCCACGGCGCAGGCCATCGAGGCCGCCGGCGGCCTCGCGCTCCCACGGGTCAGCTATCCCTACGGGGCCGCGACGATGACCGAGATGGTCGGCTACGGGCTGGACAGCGTCTGGTGGACGATCCCGCGGGCCGTCCCAGGAGGCCACCGGCCGAGCGCGGCCTACGAGGCCGAGCCCGAACGGCTGCACTCCGAGCTGCACAGCGCTGTGATCGTGGTCGAGGACCACGACGCCGCGGTCGCCTTCTTCGCCGCCGGTGGGCTCGACACGGTCTTTGACGGGCAGATGGCCGGGGCGGACTTCGAGCGGCTCGTCGGGATGCCCACCGGTGCCGTGCTCCGCCTGGCCTTCTTGAGCGGCCCCGACCACCAGCCCGCACGGTTCGAGATCATGTCATTCACCGGTGTGGACGCCACCGATCGCAGCCAGGACCCCGTGGGGATCCAGCGGCTTCGCTTCGCCTGCGACGACGTGGCCGCGACCCGAGACGCCCTGCTGGCGGCTGGCGCGGAGAGCCTGCCCGACGGCGCCCTGCGCGGCCCCGCCGGTGTGGTCCTCGAGCTCGTCGCCGAGGCGGCCCGGTGAGTGTCGGCCGACCCACGGTCGTCGTCGTGGGCGCCGGCGGTGCCGGTCTCTGCGTGGCGCTGGAGGCGGCGAGCCAGGGGGCGACGGTGCACCTGGTGGAGAAGCAGTCGACGATGGGCGGGATGCTGCGCATCGCCAACGGCGAGTTCTCCGGAGCGGGCAGCCGCCGTCAGGCCGAGCGCGGCATCGAGGACTCCCCGGAGCGTCACTGGGACGAGGTGCGACGCATCTCCCACGACCGGGTCGATCCCGGGCTCGCGCGGATGTCGGTCCTGCGCCAGGGCGAGACGGTCGACTGGCTGGAGTCTCTCGGCTTCCAGTTCCATCCCGACTGCCCCGGACTAATCCACGGCCACGAGGTCTACGACGTGCCGCGCACCTATTGGGGCGTCGAACAGGGCCACTCGGTCCTGCAGGTGCTGCTGCCGCTGGTGGAGGAGCAGGTGCAGGCGGGGCGCGTGGTGCTGCACCTCTCCACCCGCCTGCGCGGCCTGGTGCGGGAGGCCGACGCGGTCGTGGGCGTCGCCGTCGAAGACCCCGAGGGCTCCCGTGAGCTGCGTGGCGACGCGGTCGTGCTGGCCACCGGCGGCTACGACGCGAACATCGGGCTGCGCAACCGCTTCATGCCCGAGCACTGCGCGGACGTGCTCGTGGGCTGCCTGGACCACGCCACGGGAGACGGACTGGTCGCCGCCGAGGAGGTCGGCGCGGCCGTCTCCGCCGACGGCATCTTCCTCCCCGTGATGGGGATGATCCCCGACCCCGACCGTCCGCAGCACGCCGTGGACTACCGCCAGGCCTTCGTGGAGATGGCGCCGGCCTACCGGACCCCGCACGAGATCTGGGTCAACCGGCACGGGGAGCGCTTCGTCGCCGAGGACACCCGGTCCCCGGAGCAGCGCGAGCGTGCGCTGATCCGCCAGCCGGGCAACCTGATGCACATCGTCTTCGACGCGTCGGTCGTGCGCGAAGCACCCGTGAGCCTGATCCGCAACCCGGCCGACGAGTGGACCCCCGAGCGCTTCGCCGAGTCCTGCCGCTCCAGCCCCTGGATCACCCGCGCGGACTCCTTGGAGGAGCTCGCCCGCGCGCTCGACGTACCCGCCGACGCCCTCGCCCGGAACGTGGCGGACTACAACGCGGCCGTGCGCGGCGAGGTGGTGGACGCGCTGGGGCGCACGACCTTCCCCACCGCGCTGGAGGAGGGGCCGTGGTACGCGATCACCACGGTCGCCGCCTCGATCCTGTCCCGGGACGGACTGCGCGCCGGGACCGACCTGCGGGTCCAGGACCAGCAGGGGGAGCCGATCCCCGGGCTCTACGCCGTCGGCGAGGTCCTCGGCAACAACGTCTTCGCCGGCGACAACTACGTCGGTGGCATGAGCATCACGCCCGCCATGACCCTCGGCCGACTACTCGGCCGGGCCCTGGGCGCCGGAGCAGCGGAGGAGCAGCAGTGAGCGACAAGTGCCTGGTCGGCGGGGTCAACGCCGCGTTCGTCGGTGTCGACGACCTGACGAGCCACCTTGACCTCTACGTGGGCCAGCTCGGCTGGTCCGTGGCCGCCGAGGGCGTCATCGCGCAGGAGGCCGCGGAGCGGCTGTGGGGGAACGGCGTCGGCTCGGTCGGCTACGTCGAGCTGCGCGCCGCCGGTGCCGGGCACGGCCGTCTGGTGCTGCTCCGGGTCGGCGGCCGCAAGGCCCCCGAGCACCCCTCGCAGGCGGACACCGGACTCGTCGCGATCAACATGTACACCCGCGACATCGAGGTCAGCCACCGCGAGCTGACTGCCGCCGGCCAGCGCTTCCGCACGCCGCCCGCCACGTGGGCCGTGCCGCTGGGGGAGAAGCTGATCTCCGTGACCCAGACCTTCCTGCTCGCGCCCGACGGGGTCGACGTGGTCTTCGTCCAGCCCGCCACCGCGCGCGGCACCGCAGCGTGGGACGCCGAGCCGGAGCGGCACTACACCGAGCTCACCTCGGTGGTGTGCCACGTGCCCGACTACGAGGCCGAGGTCGCCTTCTGGGGGCCCGACGGCCTGGGGCTGGACAGCTGGTACGACGTCTCCTTCACGCACCCAGGCCTCGACGAGATGGCCCAGCTCCCGGCGGGCTCCGAGATGCGGCTGTCCTTCCTAGCTGGCCCGACCACCGCCCGGCTGGAGATCACCCGGCTGGCGGACCGCTCGCTCGGCACCGACCGGCGGCCGCACCAGCGGACGGCGCGCGACCTCGGCCACACGGGCTGGCTCTTCCTCGTCCGGGACCTGGAGGAGACCCTCGCCCGGGTGCGCGACCTCGGCGGCTCCGTGCTCAGCGAGGCGCACACCGGGCCCCAGGCACTCTTCGACGGCGCCCGGGTCGCGTTTGTCGACACCCCCAACGGCCTGCCGGTGACGTTCATCGAGGACGCCCCCCACGCCGAGACGTCACCCATGACCCAGCAGCACCCCGCTCGAGCACCACGACAGTCACACGACCAGCGAACAGCAACGACAGAGAAGAGGTAGGACTGTGCGACCACACGTCGAACTGATCCAGGAGGACGACTACGTCTGGCACGCCGCGGAGCTCCCCGGCGGCGAGGGCCGCGCCAGTGAACGGCGCCTCTCCGTGGACGAGGAGGACGGCTCGTCCTCGCTGCGCGTCGACTTCCACACCGACTGGGGCCGCGGTCCCGGCATCCACCACGCCAACACCGAGTACTACGTGCTCGAGGGCGAGATCGACTACGGCGGCCGGAAGATCGGCAAGGGCGGGTACGTCTACGCCCCCAAGGGCGTGCCGAACGACTACCTCAAGATCGCCGAGGGCAGCCAGATCCTGCACTACCGCGAGTACGGGGACGCCGGCTTCGACCCGGTGGACTCCCTGGCCGGCGCCACCCGCTGGGACGTCGCTCGTGAGGACGTCATCGTCATCGACTCCGAGGCGATGAACTGGGACGCGGTGCCCAACCCCGGCCCGATGCCCGGCCTCTTCATCAAGTACCTGCACGTCGACCCCGAGACCGGCTTCTACACCCGGCTCGTGCACGCCCAGGAGGGTTGGGCCGACCACCGCCTGGCGCACCACCCCTGCTACGAGGAGGCCTATACGACCCAGGGCCACATGGAGTACAACTTCGGCACCCTGGACCTGGGCACGTACTTCTTCCGTCCCGCCCGGGTCAAGCACGGCCACTTCACGACGATGGAGGGCGGTGCGACCTGGCTGTTGCGCTCCGACGGCGAGCTGGCCAACTGGTACACCCAGAACGAGTGGGTCCGCTGGGGCGGCGAGGGCGTCAACTACGGCCCCGAGGGCCTGCAGGAGGAGCCGCACCCGCCGGTGCGCTGGGCGCACTCCACGCACGACATGGCGCAGCCGTGGCGCAGCGAGAAGGACCTGGAGATGCTGCGCAACTCTTGGCAGTTCCAGGTCGACCAGGGCCAGCAGAACGCCCGGCCCGAGCACCACGGCACCGGCCCGGACAAGAGCGCGATCGCCATCGCCAAGGCGCTGGACGCCTTCAACCTCCAGGGCGGGCACGACGGTCACGGCGACGGTCACTCGCACGACCACGACCACGACCACGACCACGACCACGACCACGACCACGGCCACTCGCACGACCAGGCGCACGACCAGGCGCACGACCACGCGCACGACCAGGGGTCCGAGGCGGAAGCCGAGACGGGTCGCGAGTCCATCCGCCTGGACTGGGGCTGGAGCGGTCAGGACACCGAGCACGCGGAGGAGCGCACCGGCAAGGACGCCCACAACTGGGGCGCCGGGCACACGTGGAAGGCCGGGGACCCGATCCCCGCCCCGATCCTGTCCAGCCTGCCCGTCCGCAGCCGCTCCCGCGGTCGCTGGGACGGCGACGGCATGTGAGCCAGGTGCGCCCCGCGTGCACCGACGCGGGGCGCACCTTCCCCTCTCCCGGACGGAGATCCGTCCGCGAGGACCAGACCCCGAGTGGAGCGAAGAGTGATCAGCGAAGAGTCCTACGACATCGTCGTGGTGGGTGCGGGCACGGCTGGCATCCCCTGTGCGATCCACGCCGCCCAGGGCGGCGCCCGGGTGCTGCTCGTGGAGAAGGACGCCCGGATCGGCGGGACGCTCCACATCACCGGTGGTCACATGGCCGCCGGCGGCACCCGGCGACAGGCCGAGCACGGGATCGAGGACTCCCCCGAAGAGCACCTCGCCGACATTCACCGGATCACCCAGGGCACCGCCCGGGAGGACCTGGTCGAGGTCGTGGCGCGGCGCGCCCCGGAGACCATCGAGTGGCTGCAGGACCGCGGCTTCGCCTTCGCCCCCGAGACGCCGCGCATCGTCTATGGCCACGAGCCATACACCAAGGCGCGGACCTACTACGGCAAGGACGAGGGCCTCTCCGTCCTCGAGGTGCTCGAGGCCGAGCTGAGGACGGTCACCCAGGCCCACGACCTCACGTTGTGGACGCAGGCGCCGGTGACCGAGCTGCTCACGGCCGACACCGGCGGCTCGGACGCCGCACGGGTGGTCGGCGTCTCGGTGCTGCGCGGCGGAACCGAGGTGGCCGTGCGTGCCGGTTCCGTGGTGCTGGCCACCGGCGGGTACGGCGCGGACCCGGAGCTCTTCCAGGAGCTTGAGGGGGTCCCGCTGGTCTCCGCCGCGTCGCGCACCTCGACCGGTGACGGGCTGTACCTCGGCATGGCCATCGGCGCCGGGCTGCAGGGCGAGGGCACCTACCTGCCGTCCTTCGGCGGTCTGCCCGATCCACAGAGTCCGGGCCGGGCCAACTGGAGCGACCGGCAGCGCCTCACCAGCGAGCGGGCGCCATGGGAGATCTACGTCGACCGCGACGGCCGGCGCTGGGTCCGCGAGGACGAGGAGTCCATCGACGAGAAGGAGCGGGCGCTGGTAGGCATCCCCGACCAGACGTTCTGGACCGTCTTCGACGACGTCGCCCTGGCGCGCGCCACCGGGACCATGGAGCAGATGATCGTCGGCAAGGAGCCCGACCAGGTGCGCGCGGTCGTCGACACGCGTCCGGGCCTGCACTCCGCGGACACCCTCGAGGAGCTCGCGCGCAAGGCGGGCATCGACCCGGCCGGGCTGCAGGCGACCGTGGCGCGCTACAACGGGTTCGTGGCCGAAGGGGAGGACCCCGATTTCGGCCGGACGCACCTCCCGGCACCGATCGCGTGCCCGCCCTTCTACGCGCTGCGAAACCACGCGATCACGCTGGTGACCTTCACCGGGCTGGACATCGGCGCCGACTTCGCGGTGCGGGACGGGCAGGGACGGGCCATCCCGGGCCTCTACGCCGTGGGCGAGGTCATCGGCGCCGGGGCGACGTGCGGCAACACGTTCTGCAGCGGCATGCTGATGACCCCGGCGCTCACCTTTGGCCGGCTCCTGGGCGAGGCGCTGGCGGACCGCTGACGAGCCCGTTCGGAGCGTCCCCCCGCCTGGTCTCAGGCGGGGGGACGGCCCGTCGGAGCGGACGGCCCGCACAGCTGACGGTGGGCGTCGGTGAAGAGCTCGACGGTGATGGCGATCACGTCGGCGGCCACCCGCTCGGCCTCGTCGGGCAGGCCCGCGGCGACTGCCTGGGCCAGCTGGTGGTGACGCTGCGCGGTGCCGGCGGAGAACCGCTGGAATTGCTGGAAGTCCGGCACCCGCAGGCAGGCGTGGACCGTGCCCGCGAGCTTGGCGAGCATCGCGTTGCCCGAGCCCATGAAGAGGGCGCGGTGGAAGGCCGTGTCCGCGACCAGCATGCCGGGGCCGTCCTTGGTCCGGGTGGCGAGCTCGATCATCCGCGCAGCCGCCACCAGCTCCTCGATCGCGGCCGGGTGGCCGCGCTCCGCCATCCGGCGGGCGGCCAGCGGCTCCAGGCGTGACCGGATGTCCAGGGAGTCCTGCATCTGGGTGAAGCGCTCCGCGCCCGCGGCCCGCCACCGGATGACCTGCTCGTCCAGCGTGGCCCACTGCGACGGGTCGGTGACCCTGGTCCCGGTCCGCTGCCGGGCGACCACCATGCCCTTCGCGGCGAGCGTGCGGAGAGCCTCCCGGACCACCGACCTGGAGACGCAGAAGTGCCGGGCGATCCGGTCCGGGTCCAGGGTGCCGTGCACGTGGCCCAGGGCGATCCCGGCGCCGAGCATCTCGACGAGACGCCCGTGCATGCTGCCGACCTCACCGGGGTGCGGAGGTAGTGGCCGCACCGGCGCCGTCCCGCCCGGCGCTGCCGCCGCCGGGGAGCCGAGCGAAAAACCTGACATATCCCGCAAGCCTTCCCAGTCGGTGTGACGTGAGTCAAAGATAGCCCGACGGAATGATGTTTCGCATATCGGAAAGGTGGCGGTCTCATGGAGTTCTCCGTCACCTCGCTCGGCCCTCGCGGCACCGCCGCCGCCGAGGTGCTGCTCACCACGCTGGCCGCCGCGGGCATCGAGCGGCTGTGGTTCTGCTCCGGCTCGGAGCTGGTGCCGCTGCAGGAGGCCGCCGCCCGGATGCGGGCACGCGAGGAGCGGTGCCCGGCCCTGGCACCGGCCATCCACGAGCACGTGGCCATCTGTGCCGCCATGGGCGAGAGCATGGTCACTGGCCGCCCCGTCGCCGTGGCGGCCCACGCTGACCTGGGACCGCTGAACTTCGGCGCCGAGCTGCACACCGCCTTCCGCGGCGGGTACCCGCTCCTGATCCTCAGCGGCTACCCGGCCACCCATCCCGAGCGGCGTACGAGCCAGGCCTTCTGGAACCAGCAGCGCTGGGATCACGGCGAGGCGCTGAGGCAGTACACGAAGTGGGACTACCGGGTCGCGGCCCACGAGCCGCTGGGGACGGTGGTCGCACGGGCGCTCCAGGTGGCCCGCACCGAGCCCACGGGACCGGTGCAGCTCACGGTCCCGGCCGAGGTGTTGGCGGCGGCCACGGTGGTCGGCGGCCCGGACTCGGCGGACCGGCTGGCGGTGGCCGGGCACGGTGGCGGCCACGAGCCCGGTATCCGCGAGATCGCCCGGCGGCTGCTGGGCGCCGACCGGCCGCTCCTGCTGACCGAGCGCGCCGGCAAGGACCCGCGCGCCGTCCACCTGCTCGCCGAGCTCTGCGAGCGGTACGCGCTCGGCTGCCGCAGCACCCGCTTCCGGATGAGCCTCCCGTCCCAGCACCCGGCCCAGCTCGCCGCGCCCCGGGTCCCCGACGCGGATGTCGTCCTGGTCCTCGAGCACCACGTCCCGTGGATCCCGGCCGTGGACCCGCCCGGTTCCGACACCTGGGTCGCGGTCGTCGGGCAGGACCCGATCGCCGCCGAGATACCGCTGCACGAATTGGGCGCGGACCTGCGGATGTACGCCGCCCCCGCCGAGTTCCTCACGGCGCTCCTCGCCGAGCTGGATCGCCAGGCTCCCAAGCACCACGAACGGACGCGGCGGCGGGCCGAGCGACTGGCGGGGGATGCGCAGGCCGCCGGGGCGGAGCTCGAGCGCGCCCGGCGCGATGCGCTCGCGGAGCCCCACCTCACGCACGCCGCCCTCGGCGCCGCGCTCGATCAGGTGCTGCACCCCGACGACATCCTCGTCGACGAGCTCGGGGACACGCTGGGTTTGTCGCGCCGCAGCGAGCCGGGGACCCTCTTCCAGAACGGCGGCTCGTCGCTGGGCTGGGCCACCTCGGCCTGTGTCGGGGCAGGGCTCGCCGCCCCGGACCGGGTCGTGGTGTGCAGCACCGGCGACGGCGCCTACCTCTTCGGCGGGCCCGCGGCCGCCCTGTGGGCGCAGCGCCGTTACGACGTCCCGGTCCTCACGGTGATCGCCAACAACGGGGGGTACCGGACCGGGACCAGCCACGTCGACGACTACTACCCCGACGGGGAGGTCGCCCGGACCCAGGACTACACCGGCGGCGTCTTCGACCCGGTGCCCGACCACGCGGCCGAGGCCAGGGCCGCCGGCGCCGTCGCCTTCACCGTCAGCACCCCGGCCGAGCTCCTCGCAGCCCTCGCCGAGGGCCGCGAGATCGTCCGGCGACACCGCACGCCCGTGGTGGTCGACGCGCTGCTGCCCACCCACACCGGGGACCGGCACGCGGGACCTGCCCATGGCACCAGTCACGGAAAGGCAAGACGGTGACAACCATCTCCATTGGCCACGTCAGCAAGCGGTTCGGCCCGCCCGGCACGGCCCCGGTTCTCGGCGACATCGAGCTGGAGATCCCCGAGGGTCAGTTTGTGGCCCTGCTCGGATCCTCTGGGTGCGGCAAGACCACGCTGCTCCGGATCGTCGGCGGGCTGGAATCGGCGACCAGTGGCCAGGTTTCGATCGGCGGCCACCCCGTGACCGGGGGTGGCGCGGACCGTCGCAAGGCGCTCTCCGACGTCGGCTTCGTCTTCCAGGAGCACAACCTGCTCCCGTGGCGGAGTGCCCTACGCAACGTCCAGCTGCCGCTGGCGCAGCGGCGGATGCCCGCGCGCGAGCGGGTCGAGGTGGCCCGGCAAATGCTGGAGCTGGTCAGCCTGGGCCACGCCGAGCGCCGGCTGCCCCACGAGCTGTCCGGTGGGATGCGCCAGCGGGTTGCGATCGCCCGGGCGCTCTCCTATGACCCCGCCGTGCTGCTGATGGACGAGCCGTTCGGCGCGCTCGACGCGCAGACCCGCGACAACCTCAACCTCGAGCTGCAGCGGATCTGGCTGGAGAAGCAGAAGACCGTCGTCTTCGTCACCCACTCCATCCAGGAGGCCGTCTTCCTCGCCGACCGGGTGGTGGTGATGCAGGCGGGCCCGGGCCGGGTCGTCGCCGACGTCACCATCGACCTCGAGCGTCCGCGCGGGGTCGACGTCATGGCCACGGCACGCTTCGCGGAGTACACGGGCGTCTTGCGCGAGGCGCTGACCCACGGGCCCGCGGCCGACGGTGCGCACGGCACGAACGGGGCGGTTGCATGAGCGCCTCGTCCCGCAAGAGCCTGCTCGACCGCTACCTCGTCTTCCTCACCACGCCGCTGCTGGCCGCCGGCCTGATCGGGATTTGGCAGGTCTACATCGTGGTGACCGACATCTCCGCCTTCCTGCTGCCGGCGCCCCGCAACGTCCTCGACGCCTTGGTGCAACAGGTGAGCGACCCCTATATCTGGCAGGTCCACGTGTGGACCACCTTCACCGAGACCGTCCTCGGCCTGCTCATCGGGATCGTGATCGGCGTGGGCTCCGGCTTCGCCATCGGGAAGTCACGACTCCTGGCGCTGATTCTCAAGCCCTTCCTGGTGCTCACCCAGGTCACGCCGAAGGTGGCGCTCGCGCCGCTCTTCGTCCTCTGGTTCGGCTTCGGGGAGGGGTCCAAGATCGCGCTCGCCGCCCTGGTCTGCTTCTTCCCCCTGATGGTCAACACGGCGTTCGGGATCCAGTCGCTGCCCCAGGGCCACAAGGACATGGCACGGTCGATCGGCGCGGGCCGGGTCTTCGGGTTCCTCCGCGTCGAGCTCCCGCACACGATGGCCTACATCCTGGCCGGGCTTGAGCAGGCCATCGTGCTCGCCACGATCGGCGCCATCGTCGGCGAGTACCTCGGGGGCGACAAGGGTCTTGGCCGCTACGCCCTCAACCTGCAGAACAACCTGCAGATCGACCTGCTCTTCGGGTCGATCGTGCTGATGGCCATGTACGGCCTCGTGCTCTACCTGGCCGTCACCTCCCTCAAGCGACTCCTCATCCCCTGGCACGAGTCCGTGCGGCTCCACACCAGGACCTTCGACTGATCCACCGCACGTCCAGTCCCATCCCGTCCCGCCCCGCACGAGGCAGCACGCCTCGACGATCTCCAGGAGCTGTCATGCACCAGCACTCACTGTCCCGCCGTGGGTTCCTGACGGCCGCGACCGGCCTCGGCATCGCCATCCCCTCCGCCTCGCTGCTCGCCTCCTGCGGCGACGGCGCGGGCTCCTCGTCCGCTAGCGGAAGCATCGCCCGGACCTACCAGACCGCGTTCGGCTACAACGTGGGCAACGCCCCGGAGATGGTCGCCCGGGAGGCAGGCTTCTTCGCCGACCTCGGGCTGAACGGCCAGGTGATCTCCTCCACCGGTACACCGCAGGCAATGTCCGGGCTCCTGTCCGGGGGCACCCACTACAGCCGGTTCCAGTCGATCTCCGCCCTGATCACCATCGCCAACGAAGACGCGCCCTTCGTCGCCTTCGGCACCCCCGTCCAGCGCTCGGCCTTCGAGATGCAGTCCATGGCCGAAGCGCCAGTGAAGGGCATCGAGGACCTGGAGGGCCAGGCCGTGGGCGTGGTCAGCGCCGGTGGCACCACCGACCAGCTCGTCGACCTCATGGCGGTCAAGGCCGGCATCGACCCGAAGTCCATCGAGCGCAAGGTCACCGGCCTGGGCACCGCTGCGTACCAGTTTGCCAAGAAGGGCGAGGTGGCGGCCTGGATCGGCAGCGCCGCCGAGCGCGAGGCGCTCGAGGCAGCCGGCAGCCCGGTGAAGGCGTGGAACTTCGACGACGTGATGCCGGTGCCGGCCGACTCCTACATCTCCACGCTCGAGGAGGTCGAGAAGAACCGCGACGTGATGGTCAAGATGCTGGCCGGCTTCTACCAGGGGCTGGAATACGTCTGCGACGAGAGCAACGACGAGCAGACGATCGAGTGGGTGCGCAAGTACAACCGCGAGATCACCCCCGAGGACGCGCAGAAGCAGCTCGACCTGGTCCGGCCGCTCTACCTGGCTGCTGGCGAGGACCAGCTGATGGTGATGCGCCCTGAGAGCTGGGAGTCGATGCAGGAGGCGCTGCTGGAGGCCGGCCTCATCACCAAGGCGGCGGACCTGTCCAAGGTCGTCCTGGCCGACATGCTGGACGAGGCCAAGGACCTCCTGTGACCAGTGCCCCGCGCTACCGGGCGCTGGCGCTGCAGACCGCCTGCTACTCCGTCAGCGGCTGTTCGGACGCGGCGTCCGCCCGGAACGTCATGCGGGCCGCGATCGACCGTCTGCACGGCGAGGTGGCCGCGTCGGTCCGGGTGACCGGTCCCGACACGCGGCTCGTCGTGCTGCCGGAGTACGTACTGAGCGGCCCGCCCGAGGGGGAGGAGCTGTCCGACTGGGCGGAGCGGGCCGCGCTGGCAGTCGACGGCGAGGAGTACCGCCGGCTGGGAGAGATTGCCGCCGACCTCGAGGTCTTCTTGTCGGTGAACAACTACGAGCTGGACGAGCACTTCCCGGGCATCTACTTCCAGGCGTGCGTGATCCTCGACCCCGTCGGCGCGGTCGCGCTGCGCTACCGGCGGCTCAACTCCATGTGGTCCGTCACCCCGCACGACGTGCTCGACCGCTACCTCGAGGTCTACGGCCCAGAGTCGCTCTTCCCCGTCGCCGACACCGAGATCGGACGCCTGGCCCCGATCGCCTCGGAGGAGATCCTCTACCCCGAGATCGCCCGCTGCTTCGCGGTCCGCGGGGCGGAGGTGTTCGTGCACAACTCCTCGGAGGTCGCCTCCGGACTGGTCAGTCCCAAGAACGTGGCGAAGCTGGCCCGGGCGCTGGAGAACACGGCGTACGTCGTCAGCGCGAACACCGCGGGCCTCTACACCGGGAGCCTCCCACCGATGTCCGGGGACGGCTCCAGCAAGGTCGTCGACCACCGTGGCCTGGTGCTCGCCGAGGCTGCGGCGGGGGCGTCCATGGCGGCGAACGCCGAGATCGACCTCACGTCGCTGCGACAGGCGCGGCGCCGGGTGGCGATGGAGAACATGCTCGCCCGTCAGCGGTTCGAGCTCTACGCACCGACGTACGGCTCGGTGCGCATGCACCCGGCCAACCAGGTCACCGGGGTGCCGCCCCGGGCCCACTTCCGTAGCGCACAGGAGCGGGTCATCGCCGACCTGGCGGACCGCGGAGTCATCTAAGTGCGACCCCCGGCGGCACCCCCGACACGGAGCCCGCGCAGGGCCGAAGGAGACACGACAGGCATGACCACGATCAACGAGATCCTACGGACGAAGGTGTCCGGCGTGTGGGCCGGCACCTATACGGTGCTGACGCCCGGCGGGCAGCTGCTCGAGCGCTTCGGCAGCAGGCAGGAGGGCCGGATGGAGGGGAGCACGTGGACCGAGCGCGTCACCTACCTCCGCGAGGGCCAGGAGCCCTACGAGCACTATTACCACGCCACCGTCGAGGGCGACGAGGTCACCTTCCACAACTCCGACATGTGGGGCGAGACCAGCCGCGTGGGCAGCGAGGCGGTGATCTTCTCCTTCGGCTGGCGGGCCCGTCCCGACGAGCGGATCATCGAGATCACCCGGCCTGACGGGGCCTACCGCTCGCGTGTGTGGCAGCACTTCGTCGGCGGAGAGCTGCGCAAGCTCACCATCATCGAGGAGCGCCGCGTCCAGGGTGAGGAGCCCGTGCGGTGGGACCCCGCGGACCGAGTCCTGTGAGCCGGTGAGCACGGTCGAGGGGGGCGGGCGGGTCGTCCTGGTCACCGGTGGTGGCACCGGGCTCGGCGCCGCGACCGCACTGCGGCTGGCCGAGCACGGCTACCGGGTGCACGTCGCCGGCCGGAGCCGGGCGTCGCTGGAGGCCGTCGCCTCCCGGGCCGCGGGCTCGGTGGTGCCGCACGAGCTGGACGTGCGCGACCGCGAGGCCTGCACCCGGGTGGTGTCGGCGGTCGTCGACCGGGACGACCGCCTGGACGTCATGGTCAACAACGCCGGCATCTTCCGGCGCGGCCGGGTCAGTGCGGTCTCCCCCGAGGACTGGCGGGCCACCCTGGAGACGAACCTGACCGGTGCCCTGCACATGGTCCAGGCGGTCGTCGCCGCCTTCCGCGCACAGGTGCCCGACGCCGACGGCGTCCGCGGCCACGTCGTGAACGTCAACTCCGGAGCCGGCTACTCCGGCTACGTGGAGAGCGCCGCGTACACCGCCTCCAAGTTCGGCCTGGCCGGCCTCTCCGACGTGCTGCGCCAGGAGGTCGCCGCCGAGGGCGTCAAGGTGACCGACCTGGTGGTCGCCACCGCCGTGGAGAGCGACCTGTCCGACCGCGTCGGCGTCCGCCGCCTCCCGGCCGACCGGGTGGCACGCGTGGTGCGCGACGTCCTGGCCCTGCCGGGCGACGCCTGCGTGAGCCGGATCGACCTGACCCAGCTCCCCGAGCGTCGCTCGGAGAGCGCAGCAGTCCCCGCGGCGCCTCGCGCCACGACGAGTGAGGAGATGCAGTGAGTGACGTGCGCGCGAAGGTCGAGGAGCTCCGCCGGGCCGCCCCCGCCTGGGAGGCCCGAGGACCCTGGGAGCGCCTGCAGGTCCTGGAGCAGTGGGTCCAGGAGCTGCGGGCCCACCGCCACGAGCTCCGCGACGCCCTGGTGCGCGACACCGGCCGGGTGGTGCTCTCGGACATGGAGATCGACGCCGTGCTGTCCTCGGTCCAGCGTCACGGGCGATGGCTGGCGGAGGTGCTCCCCGAGCAGCGCCCCCGACCGAGCAGCGACCCCGGGGTCACGATCACCGACGCGTCCGAGCCGATCGGCGTGGCCGGGGTGATCTCGCCGTGGAACTTCCCGCTGCAGCTCGCGCTGATCGACGCCGTGCCGGCCCTGCTGATGGGCTGTCCGGTGATCGTGAAGCCCACCGAGGTCTGTCCCGCCTTCGTGGGGCCGCTGCGCCGCACGATCGAGGCGGTCCCGGCCCTCGCCGAGGTGCTGGCCATCGTCGAGGGCGGGCCCGAGACCGGCCGCGAGATCGTCGCGAGCGTGGACGTCGTCTGCTTCACCGGCAGCGTCGCGACCGGTCGTCAGGTGGCGGTCGCCGCGGCCGAGGCCTTCGTCCCGGCGTTCCTGGAGCTCGGCGGCAAGGACGCCGCGCTGGTCGCCGTCGGGGCCGACCTGGACGTGGCCGCTGCCGCGCTGGTGTGGGGCGGCACCGCCAACACTGGTCAGTCGTGTATGTCCATCGAGCGGGTCTACGTCGAGGAGGCGGTCGCCGAGCAGCTGGTGGACCGGCTGGTGACTCAGGCGCGGAGGGTCGGGCTGCACGGCGTCGACGAGGGCGGAGAGCTGGGACCCTTCATCGACCCGCGGCAGGCGGACGTGGTGCTGGGCCAGGTCCGGAGCGCGGTGGCGGCCGGTGCAACGGTGCTGACCGGGGGTGAGGTGGAGGTGCACGAAGGACGTCCCTACATGCGCCCGACGGTGGTCACCGCGGTCGACCACTCGATGGAGCTGATGACCGAGGAGACCTTCGGCCCGGTCCTGCCGGTGATGGCCGTGCCCGACATGGACGAGGCGGTCAGGCTGGCCAACGACACCCGCTACGGCCTCTCCGGCGCGGTCTTCGGCCCCCAGGACACCGCGCCCGCGCTGGCGGCCCGACTGCACGCCGGTGGGCTCAGCGTCAACGACGTGCTGCTCACCGGGATGGTCCCGGAGGGCGAGAAGCAGGCGTTCAAGCTGTCGGGGATGGGGCCGAGCCGGATGGGACCGGCGTCGCTGCGCCGCTTCCGGCGGCAGCGAGTGGTGCTGACTCGGCAGCAGCCCGCCCGGCAGCCCTGGTGGTACGCCTGACCCGCGACCGACACGCAACTGACACGGAGGTGGGGACATGCCCACGATTAGGACCGGTGCGGCCACGAGCAGCCTGCATAGCGGCACGATTGAGTACCAGGGGGACGCCGGCCTGCGTGGGCGGGAGACCTGGTCGATCACCTGCGCCGACGACGGCACCCGGACGCTCCAGGCCCACTGCCGGATGTTCGACAGCCGGGTGGAGCGCTGGGTGGTCCATACCGTCGACGCGGACCTGCGCCCGTTGCGCTCCTTCGTGAGCCAGCGCAAGGGCGGGACCTTCCTGGGGGAGGGCTGGTTCGTCCTCGAGGATGGGGTGCTGACGGGGGAGTCGCGCACGCCGGGCGAGGGCACGGTGCGGCGCACCGTGCGGCTCGACGGACCGCTCGACTACTTCGTGCCGCACGCGGTTTCCGGTGATTCCTGGATCACCCCCTGCTATGACCGCGCGGCCAGCGGCTGGCAGGAGGTGCGGAACGGCTTCACCACGTCGCTGCTGCCCGACGGCTCGACCGGGCCCGCGATCGAGCAGCACCGGGGGATCCGTCAGCGACTGGTGGGCGAGGAGGAGGTGACCGTCCCCGCGGGCACGTACCGGACCCAACACTTCGTGGTCAGCCCACGTCTCGATGTCGAGGAGCACCTGTGGGTCACCGACGACGACGCCGCGATGCTCGTGCGGCTGCGCTCGGACCGGCTGACCACGACGTACGTCCTCACCGAGCACCGGGTCGAGGCGTTGTGGCCGATCTGTTGACGTAGCTCACCAGACGCTCCTAGAGTTCGCCACACGAAACCACGTTCCGCTCAGCGGTACAACCGAAGGAGCAGCACATGCGTCCAGCGCACCCCCGGCGCCACCCACGGCGTCTCACCGCCGGCCTGGCAGCACTGGCCCTGGCCCTGGCCCTGACCGCCTGCGGGTCCGGGGCCGGGAGCAACGAGGAGGCGTCGGGCGACGCGGGCGGGAAGCCGCAGCGCGGCGGGACCGTCACGATCGACTGGGTGGCCGACCCGACCAGCCTGGACCCGCTGAAGTACAACGTCTTCGGCGTCTACAACCTGCTAGGCCTGGTCTACAACAGCCTCTACCGCTGGACCGAGGACGGTGAGCTGGAGAGCGAGATCGCCACCGAGGAGCCGCAGCTCAGCGAGGACGGGCTGACCGTCACCATCCCGATCCGCGAGGGCGTAACGTTCCACGACGGATCCGACCTGACCGCCACGGACGTGGCCTTCACGATCGAGAACGTGATCGACCCTGAAAACGGCTCGATTTGGTACGCGGGCCTCTCGCCGATCGAGCAGGTCTCCACCCCCGACGACTACACCGTCGAGCTGCAGCTGGGGCGCCGCCACTCGGTGCTGTCCGGGATCCTCGCCCAGGTGCCGATCATCTCCTCGGAGAAGGAGTACGTCGCCACCGAGACCTACGCCCAGACGATGATGGGCTCGGGTCCCTTCACCTTCGTCTCCTGGAAGAAGGGCGTTCAGGTCGAGTTGGCGCGCAACGACGAGTACTGGGACGAGGAGCTGCCCTACCTGGACGGCGTCGTGATGCGCACCGTCAAGGAGGACGCCGGCCGGATGGCCAACATCGCCAGCGGCAGCTCCGACGTCATGCCGATGGTGCCGTTCAACCAGGTGGAGGCCCTCGAGGGCCGCGGTGTCAACGTCGAGGTGACCCCTCGCTCGGCGCTCTCGCCGACGATCTTTCCCTCGATGAAGGAGGGGCGCCCGACCGCAGACCCGGCCTTCCGCCGGGCAGTCGCCTGGGCCATCGACCGCGGCACGCTCGTCGACCAGGTCTTCAAGGGGGTCGCAGAGCCGGCCTCCACGGTGCTCGCGACCGGCACGCCGCACTGGGACGAGGAGCTGGGCTCCACCTACGGTGACGCGGCCAACCTCGAGGAGGCGAAGGCCGCGCTAGCCGAGTCCGGCGTCGAGGAGGGCACCGAGATCGAGCTGGTGGTGCGCAACGAGCCGCTCAGCATCTCCATGGGCACCGTGATCCAGGCCAACCTCCGGGAACTGGGCCTCGACGCGAGCCTCTCTCCGGAGGAGTCCGCCAGCTACCTGCCGAAGCTCTTCTCCGGCGACTTCGACCTGATGATGCTCAACATCGAGGTCGGGCTCACCTCGGGCTACACCCCGATGTACGTCTACTCCGCGCTGCACTCGGAGTCCGGGGCCAACTACACCGGCTTCGCCGACGACGAGCTCGACGGCCTCATGGAGGAGGCGATCAGTGACCCGGAGGACGCCGACGCCGCCTGGCGCGCTGTCCAGGAGCGCGAGCTCGAGGTGGTGCCGCTGATCCCGACGGTCACCGCGCGCTACGTCGAGGCCTACTCCGACCGGCTCCAGGGGCACACCCCGTCGTCGCTGTTCAGCCTGCGCGACCTCGACCGGTCCTGGATCGCCGAATAACCGGACCCGGTGGGTCCCGCGAAAACACCCCGCGGGACCCACCGTCGCTGTACCAGAGGCCAGGCGCTCGGCGCTCGGCGAGGAGGGACATGAAGCACCGGACGTGGCGGGGCCGGCTGAGCTACCGCGGGCCCGACGGCGCCGAGCGGGGCCGGGAGTGGTTCCACGTGACCCGTGCGAACGACGGCCGGCGGACGATGCGGGCCGTCTGCGAAATAGATGACTCCCAGGTGCTGCGCGACGTCACCCTGACCGTCGGCGCCGACTGGCGCCCGCTCGAGAGCTACGTCCGGGTCTGCGTGGAGGACCGCTGGATCGGCTCCGGCTGGTTCCGCTTCGCCGATGAGGCGGCCTACGCCGAGGTGGAGAGCGCGACGCTGGGGCGGTTGAGCCAGCGGATGGCCACGCCCGGTGACAGGGCGCCGATGTTCGGTGCTCACCAGGTCGCCGGCGACGGCTGGCAGGCCGGCCTGCTCGGGCGCGGTGAGACCGGACCCCGGCGGGTCGAGGGCGTGCTGCTCTCGTCGCCGCTGCCCAACGGCGCCTCGGGGCCGCTGCTGGCGACCACCACGCTGACCATCGAGCAGCTGGGACCGGAGCGGATCGAGGTGCTCGCGGGGACGTTCGACACCGTGCGCTACCGGTGCACGCCCGACGACCTCCCGCCCGAGGAGCTCTGGGTGCTGCCGGACGACAACCTCCTGGTGCGGTCCGTGTGGACCCACTACGACACCAGCTACGAGCTCGCCGAGCTGTCCGACAAGCCGGCTCCCGGCGGCAGCCGTCGACCCGGTGGCGCCGCATCCGACCCCACGATGGAGAAGAGGCACGCATGATCGGATCACCCGAGCGGTCCCCGGTGGACACCGCGACACTGATGCTGGACTCGCTGCGCGACCGCGACTTGGACGGCGTGCTGGACTGCTTCGACGACGCCGAGGACGTCTACGTCTACCTGGAGGGACCGCGCTGGACCAACCGTGGCGGGGCCCGGATCCACAAGGGCTGGCGCGACTACTTCGAGGCGCCGATCCAGCTCGACCAGTGGCGCTGGACTGAGGGCCCCTACGTCTTCGAGAGCGGCGACCTGGCGACCGTGTGCGGCGTCATCGAGTATGACTTCCAGGGCGGCGGCCAGCCCCGGCGCCTGAAGATGCGGATGACCTGGGTGGTGCGCCGGCGTGAGGACCGGGTGTGGCGGATCGTCCACGAGCACGGCTCCCAGCCGCTCGCCGACCCCTACGGCACCGGTGACTGGTACGTGGAGGAGGCCAGCGCCTGACCCGGGCATGACACGAAGCAGGACGACACGAGGGTTGCCGCTCGGAGCGGCAACCCTCGTGTCGCGTCCGGGGCCGCCGCCCGTGGCTCAGCCGCCGATGACGACGTCCGCGCCGGGCTTGACCACACCGAGGAATGCGGCGACCAGGACCAGCACCCAGATCGAGTAGACCCAGGGGACGGCCCGGCGCATTGAGCCGCCGATCGCCTGCTCGACCTCGGGCGTCGAGCCGCTGGTCATGAGCTGGCCGAAGGCGGGGCCGAAGGGACGCAGGCTGAGCCGGATCATGATCCCGCAGAAGATGCACAGCGCGTAGGCCAGCACCTTGCCGGCCAGCCACTTCGGGTTGGTCTCCACGCCGAACGGCTCGGCGACCGCCAGTGCGTAGCAGGCCGCCAGCACGAGACCCACCGTCACCGCGACACGCACCACCCAGTCGGCCCGGAAGGCCAGGTCGGCGTGCTTGGCCGGCGCCTTGAAGAAGGCGACCAGCATGATCGCCAGCCATAGGAGTCCACCGGCCCACGTGAGTGCCAGGGGCCAGCCGTAAAAGATGTCACGGCCGAAGTCGCTCGCGGCCATGAGGGTCACCCCGCTGGGCAGCATCAGGATCAGGCAGACGCGGGGGGCGAGGTCGACCATGTGCATGACCTTCATGGCGATGGCCCGACCGGCGGGGGAGACCCCGGGGTCGACGACGAACTTGGAGGAGTAGAAGACGCCGATGTCGCTGCCCAGCCAGTAGGTCAGGAGGATGATGTGCAAGAAGATCGCGAAGCTGTGGAGGTCGAAGCCGACCGCCGGTTCGAGAGTGGCCGCGAGGTCCATGGGTCTCCATTCCGTGACTGCCCCCGGGATCGGGTGCGAGTGGGGCGCGGGGGTTGAGGGATTCGTTGGTCCGTTCCGCGGAACAGTGTTTCACTGTACGGAGTTCTCGTCCAGCATCTTCTCGACACCCCTGCGAAACCGTTGCGCGGCACGCCTTCCTCGTGGGAGAAAGGGCGTTACGAGACGCGGAACACGTTTTCGTGGGCCACGACGGGGCACCCCCTTCCGTCCGCGTGCGCTCCGCGTCGCCCCGACCAGGACCCAGGAGTAGAGCCATGCCCCCTCGCAGTGCCCGGAGCAACGACGGAGAGGCGTCGGCGAACGCCTCCAAGGGCACCATCGCCACCGTCGAACGCGCGGTCGACGTCCTCCTGCACATCGCGGAAAGGCCCGGTCCCGACTTCGGCATCACCGAGCTGGCCGACGACCTCTCGATGTCCAAGGCGGCCGTCCACCGAGTCATGGCGTCGCTGAAGAGCCGTGGTCTGGTCGAGGTCGACGAGCGGAGCCGGCGCTACTCCCTCGGGGTCGGTGCGCTGCGCCTTGGGCTCGCATACCTGGATCGCATCGACGTGCGTCGGATGGGCCGGCCGGCGCTGGAGCGACTCTCGGAGCGTACCGGCGAGACCGCCACGCTGTCGGTCCTCCTGGGCGAGCACGAGCGCATCTACGTGGACCAGGTCACCCCGGACCGCGAGGTGATCATGTCGGTCACCATGGGCGAGCCCTACCCGCTGCACGCGGGGGCGTCGGGCCGCGCCTTCCTGGCCTTCCTCCCGGAGGAGACCCGGGAGACCTACCTGGCCGCCCGGGGGCTGCGGGCGCTGACCGACCGGACTGTGGTGGACGTCGCCGAGTTGCGCGAGGTGCTCGACCGCGTTCGGTCCGACGGGTGGGCGATGTCCAGTGGCGAGCGCAAGGCCGGCGCGGCCTCCGTGGCGGCCCCGGTGCTGAGCCACGACGGCTTTCCGGTGGCGGTGGTGAGCGTCTGTGGTCCGGAGGAGCGATTCGCGGCCCACGTGGACGAGTGCCGGGAGGAGCTGCTCAAGACCGTGCGGAACCTGTCTCTGCAGTTCGGGTGGTCCAGCGCCTCATAAATGTCGGACGGTTCCCTTGCGGAACACCGTTCCTATGAGTGAAACTGTGGGGCATGGAGACCCCCCGCCTCTTCGGACCGCTGATCTCGACGGGGGAGGCCTCCGCCCACGTGCGGCTGTTTTCCGAGGTGTTCGGCATGATGGTCGAGGACCAGGTGAGCCTGTCCCCGGTCCTGACGGCCGACCTGCTCGGCGGACCTGAGGAGCTCGGCGCCGGCGCCGAGGTGACGGTTCTGCGGACGCCCGGTGTGGAATCTGGAGTGGTCCTGGTCGCGTTCGACCCGACCTCCCCGGAGACGATCCGGGACTGGGAGTCGCGGGTCTCCCGCGACGCCCTCAAGGTCATCGACTTCTACGCCCCCGACTACGAGGGTGCGATCGCCCACGCTCGCGGGCTGGGCTACGAGGTGGTCGAGTTCGAGGCCTCCTACGAGCTGCCGGAGGGGACCTTCCGTGAGGCGCACCTGTGGGGACCCGACCACGTGGTGACCGCCTTCCTCGGCGGTCCCGCGGAGTTTTTCGCCGACTTCGCCCAGGTCGTGGACGGCCGGGTCAGCGAGGTGCAGAGCATCTCCGCACCGCTGACCGACGCGCAGCCCTCGGTCGATTTCTACCGTGAGGTCCTCGGCTGGGACGTCGTCTACGAGTACGCGATCGACGACCCCAGCTTCGCCGAGATGGTCGGGGTCGAGGAGCTTCGGCTGCGCTCCCGCAACGTGGGGCCGAGCACCCGCGAGCCGTACTTCGGGCTGATCGACTACGGGCTCCCACCGCGGCACGACGGCTCGCTGAGGGGGCGCTCCGCGGCGCCCCGGCGCGGCCTTCTCGGAGCCGTGCTGACCGGCGTGGACCTCGACGCCCTTGTCTCCCGGGCCGGCCCCGCGGCCGGTCCGGTGGTCGACTGCCCCACGCTGCTGGGGCACTCCCGGGGGCTCCTGCTCGGCACTCCCCACTCCGTCCCCCACCTGGCGCTCGGCGCATGATTCACCCGTCAACCACCTGGAGGAGCGCTTCATGCTAAAGATGACGGCCGCCCGACTGGGATCCGCAGTCCCCGTGCTGCTGCTGATCTCGGTAGTGGCCTTCACCCTGCTCAGGTTGGCGCCCGGAGACCCAGCGCTCCTGTCCGTGGGAATGGAGGCGCCGCCCGAGGCACTGGCCAAGGCCAGGGCCGACATGCGGCTCGACGACCCGATGTGGGTGCAGTACTTCAGCTGGCTGGCCGACATGGTGCGCGGCGACCTCGGCACCTCCTATTCCGACAAGGCGCCAGTGACCGACGCCATCGGGGACCGACTGCCGATCACCGTCCAGCTCGCGGTGATGGCGCTGCTATTCATCGGCATCGTCGGCATCCCGCTCGGTGTGATCTCCGCGCTGCGGGCCAACAAGCTGACCGACCAGCTGATCCGGATCGCCTCGCTGGGCGGCATCTCCGTCCCGAACTTCGTCGTCGCGCTCTTCCTGGTGCTGATCTTCGGCTGGTGGTTCCCGGGGATCATGCCCTACCAGGGCTTCACCCCGATCGGCGAGGACGTCGTCGAGAGCCTCCGGTCGACCCTGCTGCCGGCGGTGGCGCTGGCCGCGCCCCAGGTCGGCCTGGTCGCCCGGCTCACCCGGTCCAGCATGCTCGAGGTGCTCAGCCAGGACTACGTCTCCGCCGCACGGGCCATGGGTGTGCGCGAGCGGGTGATCATCTGGAAGGACACCCTGCGCAACGCCTTGCTCCCGGTGATCACCGTGCTCGGTGTGCAGACCGGATTCCTGCTCGGCGGCTCGGTCGTGGTCGAGACGGTGTTCGGAATCCCCGGGCTGGGCCGCCTCCTCGTGGAGTCCTTCGCCATCCGGGACTACCCCGTGACCATTGGGGTGATGATGTTCATCGCCGTGGTCTTCGTGTTCGTCAACATCGTCGTCGACCTGCTCTACGGGGTGATCAACCCGCGGATCCGGGTCGGCTACGCGAGCGGGAAGGAGTGATGACGGTGACGACGACCGCCACCACGGAGAAGTTCTCGGTGCACCGCGCCGACGAGGTGAGCCTGCTGCGCCGGCTGGCGGCGCGCAAGATCTCGATGGTCAGCCTGATCGGTGTCGGCGTCTACCTGGCGATCGCCCTGGTGGGTCCCTTCCTCGCACCCTTCGACCCCGCGGCTCTGGGGGACGACCCGCTCGCGGCTCCGAGCGGTACCCACTGGATGGGGACCGACTCGGCCGGCCGTGACGTCTTCTCCCGGTTCCTCTACGGCTCCCGGGTCTCCATCCTGGTCGGCTTCTTGGCCGTGGTGTTCGCACTGGTTCTCGGCTCGCTGCTGGGCATGCTGGCCGGCATGAAGTCGGGCAAGCTGCGCGACTCGGCGATCATGCGCCTGATGGACGTCATCCTGGCCTTCCCGCTGCTGGTCCTGGTGCCGGTGATCACCGGCATCCTGGGGCAGCGGGACCTGGCCGTCGGACCGCTCGTGATCGGCCCCGTGGTGCTGATCGCGATGGCGATCGGGGTCGTGCTGGTCCCGGTCTTCGCACGCATCGCCCGGGCCAGCGTCCTGGCCGAGATGCGCGAGGACTACGTCACCGCGGTCCGCTCCTTCGGCGGTCGCAGCAGGGACATCCTGCTGCGCAACCTGCTGCCCAACATCGCGGCGCCACTGGTGGTCCAGGCGGCGTTCGGCCTGGCGATGGCGGTCTCGGTGGAGGCGGCCGTTTCCTTCCTCGGGCTCGGCGTGCAGCCGCCCGGGGCGAGCTGGGGCACCCTGCTCGCCGACGCCCGGCAGTACGTGACCCTGGGCGCCTGGTGGCTGGTGGTCTTCCCCTCGATCGCCGTCGCCGTCTTCGTCCTCGTGTTCAACCTGCTCGGTGACCAGCTGCGTGACGAGCTCGACCCGCGCGCCAAGACCACGA
The DNA here is from genome assembly GCF_003076135.1 of Nocardioides gansuensis. Taxonomy (GTDB): domain Bacteria; phylum Actinomycetota; class Actinomycetes; order Propionibacteriales; family Nocardioidaceae; genus Nocardioides; species Nocardioides gansuensis. Next base: position 38,447 of record NZ_QDGZ01000013.1, read on the forward strand.
CCCGCAAGAGGAAGACCTCCCGGGAAGGAGCGTCGAAGTGACCACCCTCGAGGCCGACGACCGGCCGGCCCCTCAGGACCGCGGCGAGGAGGTCCTGCGCGTCACGGGCCTGCGCACGACGTACGAGTTCCGGGGTGTCCCGGTGCCCGCGGTCCAGGAGTTCTCGCTCACAGTCCGCCCCGGCGAGATCGTCGGACTCGTCGGCGAGAGCGGCTCCGGCAAGAGCACCGTGCTCAAGTCCATCCTCGGGATGCTCCGCCCGCCCGCGGAGGTCGAGGCGGACGAGATCGTGCTCGCCGGCCGCGACCTGCGCTCGCTCTCCGCGGAGGAGGCGCGCCGGGTGCGGGGCGGGGAGATGTCGATGATCTTCCAGGACCCCATCAACTCCTTCAACCCGTCGTGGACCATCGGCAGCCAGTTCCGCCGGATGCTCGCCCTGCACCGACCGGACCTGAGGCGCAGTGAGTACGACGACGAGATCCTCCGGCTCCTCAAGGAGGTCGGGATCGACGGCCGGGGCAAGCTCGGCTCCTATCCCTTCCAGTTCAGCCAGGGACAGCTGCAGCGGATCATGATCGCCGTGGCCTGCGCCAGCAGGGACCTCAAGGTGCTGCTGGCCGACGAGCCGACCACCAGCCTGGACGTGACGATCGAGGCGCAGGTGCTGGAGCTGTTGCGCAAGCTGCGGGCCCAGCGCGACCTGTCGATGGTGCTGGTCACCCACGACCTCTCGGTGGTCGCGGAGATGTGCGACCGGGTGGTCGTCATGTACGCCGGCCGCGTGGTCGAGGTCGCCGACGTCTACGACCTCTTCGAGCGGCCGCAGCATCCCTACACCCAGCAGCTGCTGAAGGCGATCCCCGGATTCCCGCACGACGGGGAGCGGCTCTACGCGATGCGTGGGGCGGTGCCCCGGCTGGACGCGGAGATCCAGGGCTGCTGGTTCGCCGACCGCTGCGACTCCAAGATCGGTGATATCTGCGACACCACCCGACCCGAGCTCTACCAGGCGCCGGACCTCGGCACCGTGGCCGCCTGCCACCGGGTCGACCCCGCGGCCGCCGCCGCGAAGGAGAGGAGCAACTCATGAGCATCCCCGAGCCCACTCCCGGACCGCTGCCGGGACCCACTCCGGGGCCGGCACCTGAGCCGACCCCCGGGCCGATCCCCGGGCCGCTGGTGAAGGTGACCGACCTGCGCACCCACTTCCCGGTGGGCGGCGGGCTGCTCTCCCGGCTGCAGGGGAAACGGAACGTCGTGCACGCGCTGGACGGGGTGAGCGTGGAGATCGCCCCGCGGCGGACGCTGGCCGTGATCGGCGAGAGCGGCTCCGGCAAGTCCACGATGGGGCGCAGCATCCTGCGGCTGGAGGAGCCCACCGCCGGGTCGGTGGCCTTCCGCGGTCGCGACATCACCTCCCTCGGGCGGGAGGAGCTGCGCCGCGAGCGCCAGCACATGCAGATGGTCTTCCAGAACCCCTACTCCTCGGTGAACCGGCGCAACCGGCTGATCGACATCATCGCCGAGCCGCTGCGAGTCCACGGGATCGGCGACGCCGCCTCGCGGCGCGCCCGGGCGGTCGAGCTGCTGGACCTGGTGGGGCTCAACCCCGACTTCCTCCACCGCTACCCGCACGAGGTCTCCGGCGGGCAGCTGCAGCGCATCGGCATCGCCCGCGCGCTGGCCACGGGGCCGGAGTTCCTGGTCGCCGACGAGCCGACCGCGAGCCTCGACGTCTCCGTGCGCGCCCAGGTGATGAACCTGCTGCGCGACCTGAAGGACGAGCTGGGCCTGACGCTGATGTTCATCAGCCACGACCTCGCGGTCGTCTCCTACATCGCTGACGAGATCGCGGTGATGTACCTGGGCCGGATCGTGGAGATGGGCACCAAGGAGCAGCTCGAGAGCAACCCGCAGCACCCCTACACGAAGGCGTTGTTCGCGGCCGCCCCCAAGCCCGACCCGCGGCAGCGCAAGACGCAGTCCGCACCGCTGGGCGAGGTGCCCAACGCGATCCACCGGCCGCCGGGGTGCCACTACGCGCCGCGCTGCCCGATCGCCACCACGCTGTGCACCGAGGAGTACCCCGCGCTCGAGCGCAAGGAGTCCGGGCAGCTCGTCGCCTGCCACCTGGTGGAGCCGGCGGTCGAGGCCCGCGGGACCGTCACCTCCAGCGCCTGAGGCGTGGGGGAGGGGACCCGACGGGACCGTCGTCGGCTAGCTGCTGGGGTCGGTCAGCGCAGCTGGGCGAGATCGACCCGGTCCCAGGTGGCCAGGCCGCCGAGGTCCAGGCAGGCGGTGACCGTGTGCGCCACCGTGTCGGCGGGGATCATCGGCACCTGTCGGCCCGCGCTCATCTCGCTCTCGACCGTGGCGCTGACGACGATGTCGGTCAGCTTCACCGACTGGCCGGCGAGCTCCTCGCGCAGGCTCTCCACGAGGCCGCGCAACCCATGCTTCGCGGCGGCGTACGCCGACCCGCCAGGGAACCCCCGCACGCCCGCGCCGGAGTTGAGCGTGAAGACGTGGCCGCGCGTGGCGTCGACGACGTTCTGGGAGAGCATCCGGGCGATCGTCGCCTGCAGCGTGTGGTGCACGCCGACGAGGTTGATGCGGACCTGCTCCTCCCACACCTGCGCCGACTGATCGACGACCGTGCCGCGGGCGAAGGTGCCGGCGGCCGCGACGACGACATCGAGTCGGCCCCGTGTCAGGGCCAGCACGGCAGGGACCGCCTCGGGATCGGTGACGTCGCACGGGTGCGGCTCCACCCCTCCGCCCGCCTCCTGCTGCAGCTGGCGCAGCGGCTCGGCACGGCGGCCGAGGGCGAGCACGTGATGACCACGCGCGGCGAGCGCCAGGGCGACGGCCCGGCCGATGCCGCTGCCGGCGCCGGTGACCAGCGCGAGCGAGGGGGTCGCGTAAGTGCTCGCCTCAGTGCTCAGGTCGGGACTCACTCCGGGGCTCACTTCCGGACGAAGAACTCGAGGCGCTCGCCGTCGGGCCCGAAGTAGCACCGCGCGTCGAGGTGGCCGAAGCCCGGCTGCGCGAGGCTGACGCGGTCTCCGGCGGGCTCGGTGCCGATGGCCGCGAGGAGGCGCTCGGTGGCGTCTAGGTCGTCGGTCTCGAAGGCCACGCTGAGCGTGCCGAGGGCGCCAGCCACCGCCCGGTCGCGCTGCGCCTCACCGGGGAAGCCGACGTACTGGGCGATCTCGAGCCGGCCAAGGTCGGGCGCGTCGGGATGCATCATGTTGATGTTGTGCAGGGCCGTGCCGGGAGGCAGCTCGAAAAAGTCCTCCATGCCGGTCAGCATCTTGTTGTAGAGCGGACGCAGGCCCAGGGCCGCGTAGAAGCGGGCAGAGGCGCGGGCGTCACTGCTGTGGATCGCGACCGTCTGCAGCGGCGATGGGCGACCGTCGTACTGGGCCAACGGGTTGTCGGGACCGGGCTCGAGCTGGAAGACATCGAGTAGGACGCCGTCTGGGTCGAAGGATAGCGAGTCCCAGGCGGACAGGTCCGGCATCACGGTCCAGTGCGTCGGCCCGGATCGGGTGCGTCCTCCGTGGGCCTGGATGGCCGCGATCGCCTCGTTGATCTCGGGGACCCGCACGTTGAGCGCGTAGTGGCCGTAGTCCTGCATCCGGGAGTAGTCGCCCCAGTAGAGCGTGCCCGGCTCGTCGTACCGGACCAGCCGCAGCAGGCCGGAGGTCGCACCGGCGGGGCCGAGCAGGACCTGCCGGCCCGTCTGCTGGGCGGTGCCGCCCCACAGCGCGGTGGTCTCCTCGGTGCTCACCGGGCCCTCGCCGAGGACGACGTAGTCGAAGCACTGCTGGTAGAAGGACCGAGAAGCCTCCAGGTCGCTGACGCCCAGGGTGCTGACGCGGATCTCGCTGATCACCTTGACACTCACTCTCAGTTATATTCCGCTGTGTGGAACATTGTTTCTTACCTCATCGTGGTGCTGCCGAGCTCCGGCTGTCAAGGGGAATCGCACGCCGACCGGACACTCCTTGCCGCGACGGCCGGCGTCCGGTTGACTGCCTGTAGTGAAACAACGTTCCGATAATGGAGGTCCGATGTGATCGAGCGCCACTACGTCTCGCTGTCCGGGGGGCAGATGCACTACCTGCGGGCGGGGGAGGGGCCACCGGTGGTCCTCATGCACTCTTCGCCGATGTCCGCGGAGATGATGCGCCACTGGATCGAGCCGCTCGCGGGGCGCTTCACCGTCTACGCGGTCGACACCGCGGGGTACGGCCAGTCGGACCCGCTCCCCGGGGTCGAGGTGCCGGTGATCGAGGACTACGCCGCCCGGGTGATCGAGCTCGTTGACGCGCTCGGCCTGGACCGCTTCGTCATCGCCGGCACCCACACCGGCTCGAAGATCGCCCTGGGCGTCGCGGTCGCCGCCCCCACCCGGGTGGCGCAGCTGGTGATGGACGGACTGGGGCTCTACACCCCCGAGGAGCTGGGCGACCAGCTGGAGCGCTACACCCCGCCGGTGGTGCCCGACTGGTACGGCGGCCACCTGCTCGAGGCGTGGCACCGCATCCGCAACATGTGGACCTTTTGGCCGTGGTACCGCCAGGAGGCCGAGCGCCGGCTCCCGGAGTCGATGCCGCCGCTGGCGGAGTTGCAGCAGATGACCTTCGACATGCTCCGGGCGCGCCCGGACTGGGGACTCTCCTACCGGGCGGCCTTTCAGTACGACGCCCGGGCCGCGCTGATACGGCTCGAGGTGCCCGCGGTGCTCGTCGCGAAGCACGCCGACCCGCTACACGAGCACCTGGACCGGCTGGGCCTTGACCTCTCGGGGCTGTCGGTGCGCAGCGTCTCCGACGTGGACCACCTCGTCACGCTGTTCGCGGCGTTCTCCGACGACCTCGGTCTGCCCGCGGCGCCGGCGTCCCCGGCGGTGACGCACACCGGAGGGACCAGTCGGCGCTACGTCCGGACCGGCCACGGCACCAGCCACGTGCGGATCGACGGGGACCCGGACGCCCCGGTGCTGCTGCTGGTCCACGGCTCCCCGGGTTCGGCCGACAGCTTCGCCCCCCTGATCGCGGACCTGGCGCGCGACCACCTCGTGGTCTCGCCGGACACCCTCGGCAACGGCTACTCCTCGGCTCCGCGCGGGGACGCACCGCAGATCGGCGACTTCGCCGACGCCAGCGCCGCCGTGCTGGAGGAGCTGGGTCTGGGGCCGGTGGAGGTCTATGGCTCGCACACCGGTGCCTGCATCGCGCTGGAGCTGGCCTGCCGACGCCCTGACCTGGTCTCCCGTGTCGTGGCCGACGGGGTCCCGTTCCTGGACGAGGAGCTGCGCCGCGACATCCTGGCGAACTACTTCGTGGACCTGGCCCCGCAACCGCACGGCGAGCACCTGGTCCGGGCGTGGCACGTGACGCGTGACGCGCAGCTGTGGTGGCCGTGGTACAGGCCGACCGCGGACGCCGCGCGCCCCACTGCCCCGGCCGAAGTGGAGCGTCTGCACGCGCTGGTGATGGAGTGGGTGAAGAGCGGACCGACCTACCAGCACTCCTACCGGGCCGCCTTCGGATACGACACCCGCTCGCGGCTGGCGGCGGTGTCGGTACCGGTCCTGGTGTGCGCCACCTCCGAGGACATGCTCCGGGAGGGGTCGGAGGCGGCCAGCGCCGGAGCCGTCAGCTTCGTCGAGCTGGACCCGGCTGCGGGCCGCGACGCGGCCTGGGCGGTGCGCCAGTCCTGATGCGCCTGGGCGCGGTCCGGCCCGTCCGGGCCGCGCCCCGTGGCACCGTCAGGCGCGCGGCGCGACCAGGTCGCGTTTCACCACCTTGCCGCCGGCGTTGCGCGGCAGCGTGTCCAGGGCGTACCAGCGGCGGGGCACCTTGTAGCCGGCCAGCCTGGTGCGGCACAGCTTCTCCAGCGCCACCGGGTCCAGGGTCGCGCCCGGTCGCAGCACCACGTGGGCCACCACGCACTCGCCCCACGTCTCGTCGGGCTCGCCGACGACCGCGCACTCGACGACGGAGTCGTGGGTGGCCACCACCTCCTCGATCTCGCGGGGGTACACGTTGGTGCCGCCGGAGATGATCAGGTCCTTCTTCCGGTCGACGATGGAGATGTAGCCCTCCTCGTCGACGACGACCACGTCCCCACAGGTCACGAAGCCGTCCTCGGTGGTGCAGGCGGCGGTGGCCTCCGGGTCGTCCAGGTAGCCGTTCATCAGGAATGGGGAGCGGCTGAAGAGCTCCCCGGGCACGCCGGGCGGGACGGGCCGACCCTCGTCGTCGACCACACGGACCTCGGTCATGTGCCAGGGATGGCCCACCGAGCCGGGCTTGCGTCGCATGTCGGCGGGCCGGAGGTTGGTGACGATGCCCGCCTCGGTGGAGCCGTAGAGTTCGTGGACGCCGCAGCGGGGGAAGGACTCCATCACCCACTGCTTCAGGGCCCAGGGCAGCGCGGCGGCGTTGAAGTAGAGCGTGTCGAGGCTGTCGAGGTCGCGGCTGGTCAGGGCCTCGGGACCCAGGCTGCGGAGGCCCTGGGCGTGGGTCGGGATCAGGAACGCCGACTGCACACGGTCCCGCTCGACAAGATCGAGGAAGGCGGCGGCGTCCCACCGGTTGAGCATGGTGACGGTGCCGCCGGTGAACACCGGGGCGTAACCGAAGGCGAAGCCCGCCCCGTGGTACATGGGCGCGACCGCGGCCGAGACGCGCCCCGCACCCAAGCCCCACTCCAGCGCGCTCATGTAGATGGTGAGGACCCGGCTCCGGTGGGAGATCAGGACACCCTTGGGACGCCCGGTGGTCCCCGACGTGTAGGTGATGCAGAAGGGGTCGAGCTCGTCGACGGCGGTCTCGGGGTCGCGGTCGTCGGCGGCGGCCAGGGCCTCCTCGTAAGGGAGGCCGAGGGGTCCGCCGTCCAGGCTGGTCGCGGTCAGCCCGTGGTTGGCCGCGTGGTCGTCGACCAGGGAGGTCAGTGCCGCGTCGAGGACGATCGCGCTGCTGCGGCTGTGCTCGAGGATGTAGCCGGCCTCGCTCCTGGTGAGGCGGGGGTTGAGCGGCACCATGATCAGACCGGCCTTCGCGATTCCCGCCGCGACCTCGGGGAACTCCAACCGGTTGCCGAGCAGGACGGCCACCCGGTCGCCGGGACGCAGGCCCGTCCCGGTCAGGTGGTTGGCCAGCCTGCTGGAGCGCTCGTGGAGTTGGGCGTAGGTCAGGGTCCGCCCGCCGTCGATCACGGCGGTGGCACCCGGCGTCGAACGGGCGAACTCGCGGACGCCGTCGACGATCGACAGCGGAGCTCCTCCGGGCGTGATGGCCATGTGGTCCTCCTGGGCGGTTTGCGCGCCGTTGTGAACGCGCTCCGCCGGGGTCGTGGTGCGCAGGGATATGCAAGACTGAAACAGCGTTTCAGATTGAGTCTAGACCGATCGAGTCCCATCCGGGGAGAGCCTGTCCGCGAACGAGCGGCGCCGGCCCTCCGAGCTGAAGGAGCCGCCATGGTCGTCGTCGACCTCCGCACCGCCGATCTCGAGTGGCGGGAGCTGACCCCCGCCGGCGCCGACGCGCCTGCCCGGATGGCGGTGCTGCACCACGACCCGGTGCGAGGAGACCGGACGGTCCTGGTGGACTTCCCCGACGACTGGCGCCGCGACGCGGTGGGCCGGCAGCCCTCGCAGGAGGAGATGGTCGCCCTCTCCGGGGCGATGTGGCTCAGCGGCAGGCGGTCGGCGCCCGGCCAGCTGCTTGTCTGCGCCCCTTGGGCGACCCGCTTGGAGACGAGGAACGAGCCGGACACCCGGGTCGTCGCGTGGTTCTCCGGGAAGGCGGGCGGCTGGGTCGAGGGGCCCGCCGACCCTCCCCGGGAGGTCCGGGTGCTCGACCTGGCGCCGGGCGTGGTGCGACCCCCGGCCGAGGGTCTGCAGGGCTCCGTCGAGGTGCGCGAGCACGCTGTCGGCACGGTGCTCGAGACAGGCGTGGACCTGCTGTGGCCCGCCAGCCACCGCTGGGCACATGTGCCGGCGGGGGAGCCGCTCCCGGCGGGCGAGGGGCCGGTCGTGATCAAGCGCTGGGTCTGATCGGTCCTCTTGACCCCAGATGTCAGACCTTTTACGGTCACCTCGGAGGTGGATGGGCCCCTCCAAACCTGAGCGGAGAGCCATGGCGCGCGCGGAGCAGCTGGACCTGAGCCGTCCGCCGGAGCGGTGGCGACCTGCCGCGATGCCGGGTGCCAGTCACGACCTCAGCACGATCCCGCTGGCTTCGGTCTCGGCGCCGTTCTCGGTGCTGGGCCGCTTCCCGGTCGGGTTCGTGCGGTCGACCCCCGGCGGCTACCTGGTGGCGGAGGAGTTCGTGGTGCTCTCCGGAGCCCTGTGGCTCGATGGTCGTCGGCTGGGCCCCGGCATGCTGGTGCACGTCGGCGCCGGTCGGCTGCGCGAGGAGCTGCGAACGCCGGACGGTTGCCTCGCACTCGTCTGGTTTGACGGCCCGCCGCACTTCGTCCCGGCCGCGGAGCTGCCGACCGTCCCCGACGCGCCGTGCCACGTCGTCGACCTGGCCGACCTGCGGGACGATCGGCTCGCGGACGCCCCGGGCGGGACTGCGACCGAGGCGCCCCTCCTCGTGACGTCGGTGTCGCGGTGGACCCGTGGTGCGGCGGCACAGTGGCCGGCCCGGGCCGACGGGTTCGACGCCCGGCGGTGGGCGGCCGGAGCGTCCGCGTGGCAGGGGACGGCCGAGGACCTGGTGATCTGGCGCGCCGCGGCGTCCGCGCCGGCGCCGGAGGGAGCACGATCGTGACCGGGACCGAGCGGCCGGCGCTCCCGGTCAGCCGGGTGCTCCCCGCCTACCAGCAGGTGGCCGACCAGCTGCGCTCCCTGATCCTGAGCGGAGAGCTGCGGGCAGGCGACCGACTGCCCAGCGAGACCGAGCTGGTGACCCAGTTCGGCGTCTCCCGGAGCACGGTGCGAGAGGCGCTGCGCGCGCTGACCTCGCGCGACCTGGTGCACACCCGCCGCGGGGTCACGGGCGGCACGTTCGTCAGCGCGGTGGATGCACGCCAGGTCTCGGCCTACCTCGAGACGAGCCTGGGCCTGATGTCAGGACGAGACGGGCTCGGCGTGCACGACATGCTGGAGGCGCGCGAGATCCTCGAGGTGCCCTCAGCCCGGCTGGCCGCGGAGCGGCGCAGCGAGGCCCACCTGGAGGGACTGCGCCAGGCTCTGCGGCGGGAGGTGGCGACCGAGGGCCGGCAGGGGCGGTTCGTGGAGCACCGCACCTTCCACCAGATCGTGGTCGACGCCGCGCAGAACCCGCTGCTGTCCATGATGACCGAGCCGCTCTTCCGAGTACTGGAGGCGCAGTTCCTGCGGCCGGAGGGTATCGAGGGGTACTACGCCCGGGTGGACGAGGAACACACGGCGATCTTCGCCGCGGTGGAGCAGGGCGACGCCGACGCGGCGGCCTCCCTCATGGCCACCCACCTCCGCTGGCTGCGCGAGGTGTACGAGGTGTAGCAGTCTCGCCCCGAATCTGGAACAATGTTCCGCAGAATGCCCCGAAAGCCTTGACCCGCATATGTCTGATGTTTACAGTGACGGGGACCAGTGGCTGATCGAGGAGAGTGCAGTGGGCGTGAAGAGCGGGTGGACCGGGCGATTCTTCGAGGACTTCGAGATCGGGGACGTCTACCAGCACCCGCTGGGACGCACCGTCACCGAGTACGACAACACCTCGTTCGCGTTGCTCACCATGAACACCAACCAGATGCACTTCAACCGCGCTTACGCGGCGAAGTCGGAGTTCAGGCAGCCGCTGGTCGTCTCCACGCTGACCGTCGCCATCGCGGTCGGCCAGTCCGTCACCGACATCACCCAGAACGCCTTCGCCAACCTCGGCTGGGACGAGATCCGGATGACCCACCCGGTCTTCGCCGGAGACACGCTCTACAGCGAGTCCCTGGTGCTGGAGAAGCGCGAGTCGGGGACGCGCCCGCACGCCGGCATCGTCACTGTCAAGACCCGCACCGTCAACCAGGACGGCGACGAGGTCTGCAGTTTCAAGCGCACCTTCTACGTCTACAAGCGGGGCGCCGAGCAGCTCGAGGGCATCTTCCCCGAGGGCAAAGTCCCGTTGGCCGCCGGCACTCCCTTCGACGAGGCCTGAGCCGATGCGGATCACCTACGCCCCCTGGGGCGAGAGCCTGGAGGAACTGGCCGACGCCGCGCGGCGCGCGGAGCAGGCCGGCGCCGAGGCGCTCTGGGTCCCGGAGCTCCACCGCTCCGCCACCCTGAGCGCAGCCGCGATCGCCCAGGCCACCACCACCGCCCAAGTCGGGACAGCCATCGCGCTCGCGTTCACCCGCTCGCCGATGATCACCGCCCTGGAGGCGCTCGACCTCGACGAGCTGTCCGGCGGCCGCTTCGTCCTCGGCCTCGGCACCGGTGTCCAGCGGCTCAACGAGGACTGGCACAACGCCCGCTGGGGCAAGCCCGTCGGCCACCTGCGCGAGGTCGTCCGCGACGTGCGGCACTTTTGGGCCTGCTGCACCTCAGGCGACCCCATCGAGCTCGACGGCGAGTTCGAGCCGATGCGCATCCGCGGCTATGAGCGGCCCTTCCCGGTGCTCCGCACCGATATCCCGGTCTATCTGGCGGCGATGGGACCGGCGATGACGCGGCTGGCCGGTCGGATCGCCGATGGCTGGATCAGCCACGAGCTGTGCTCGCCGTCCTACCTGCGCGAGCGGGTCCTGCCCGAGATCCAGGCCGGGCTCGAAGCGGTCGAGGGCCGTCAGCGCTCGGACATCGAGCTGGTCGTCTCGGCGTGCTGCTCGGTGGACCCCGAGCCCGCCGTGGCTACGCAGCGGGTGGCCGGACTGGTTGGCTTCTACGCCAGCGTGCGGACCTACGCCGACTTCTTCGACTTCCACGGCCTCGCCGAGGAGCAGCAGCAGGTCATCGCGGCCTTCCGCGCCGGCCGCGGGGCCGACCACCTGGCCGACTCCGTCAGTGACCGGATGGTCGACGCGCTCACTCTCACCGGGGACTTCGACCGGGTCGCCGCGCGGATCGCGGAGTATGACGGACTCGCGGACGCCGTCAAGCTCAGCCCGCCCACCCACGGCATCGCCGCCGACGAGACCCGCGCCGCCCAGGACCGGATCATCGAGCTCATCTCCCACGTGACCGGAGGTCGACAGTGAAGCCCCTGCAGGACGTCCGGATCATCTCCCTGGAGCAGTACGGCGCCGGGCCCTTCGGATCGGTCCACCTCGCCGACCTCGGCGCCGAGGTGATCAAGATCGAGGACCCGCGGGTCGGCGGCGACGTCGGGCGCTACGTCCCTCCGTACGCCGAGGACGGTGACTCCCTCTTCTTCGAGACCTTCAACCGGAACAAGAAGTCCGTCTCCCTCGACATCTCCTCGCCCGCCGGGCGGGAGGTCTTCGAGGAGCTCGTGCGGACCGCGGACGCCGTCTACTCCAACCTGCGCGGTGACGTGCCGGAGAAGATCGGCATCACCTACGACCAGCTCAAGCACCTCAACCCCGCGATCGTCTGCTGCTCGCTGACCGGCTTCGGGATGACCGGGCCGCGCAAGAGCGAGCCGGGCTACGACTACGTGCTGCAGGGGCTGGCCGGCTGGATGGACCTCACCGGTGAGCCCGGCGGTCCGCCGGCCAAGTCCGGGCTCTCGCTGGTCGACTTCTCCGGTGGTTACGTCGCCGCGGTCTCGCTGCTCGCGGGCCTGCACGCCGCCAAGCGTGATGGTCTGGGCATGGACTGCGACGTCAGCCTGTACGACACCGCGATGTCGATGCTGACCTATCCCGCGACGTGGCACCTCAACGCCGGCTTCGTGCCGGTCCGGACCCGGCACTCCGCGCACCCCTCGCTGGTGCCCTTCCAGGCGTTCGAGGCGGCCGACGGCTGGTTCGTGGTCGGCTGCGCGAAGGAGAAGTTCTGGGTCCGCCTGGCGGACGTCATCGGGCGTCCCGAGTGGGCCCGGACCGGCTCGCCGTACGCCGACTTCGGCGGCCGCCGGGAGCACAAGGAGGCGCTGATCGCCGAGCTGGAGGCCATCTTCCGCACTCGCACGGTCGAGGAGTGGCTGGCCGATCTCTACCCCGCCTCCATCCCGTGCGGACCGATCAACGACGTGCCGACCGCGCTGCGCGACGAGCACCTGAGCGCGCGCAACATGCTGGTCACGACGGAGCACCCCCGCTACGGCACGGTGCAGCAGGTGGCGTCGCCGGTCCGGGTGGGGGCCGAGCAGCCCACCTACGTTCGGGCGCCCCAGCGCAACGAGCACGCCGACGAGGTCCTGCGCGGGATCCTGGGGCTGGACGAGGAGCGGATCGCGGAGCTGGCCCGTGCCGGTGCCTTCGGTGCGCCGGCAGGCGCGACCGAGGCACGATGATGATCGCCCCCGCGCTGGCCGAGTGGGTGGTGGGCACTGTCGAGGTGCCCGTCGCCGTCGAGCAGGCCGCGCTGCGGCACCTGCTCGACGGGCTCGGCAACGCCGTGGCCGGCGCCCGGCTCGGGGCGGCGGCACCCGCCGTGGCGGTGGCCACCGGGCTCGGCGGACCTCCCGAGGCCACGGTACTGGGCACCAGCACGCGCGTCTCGGCCCCGGCGGCGGCACTCGCGAATGGCACCTTGGTGCACGCCCTCGACTTCGACGACACCCACGCGGGCGGGCTGGTCCACGCCACCGCCGTCGTGCTGCCCGCGGCCTTCGCGGTGGGCGAGGAGACCGGTGCGGACGGTCGCGCGGTGGTAGACGCCGCGGTCGTCGGCTACGAGGTCGCCTGTCGCGTCGCGGCCGCCGCTCCGCACGCCTTCCACGCGGGCGGGCTGCACGCGACGATGGTGGCGGGGGTCTTCTCCTCCGCTGCGGTCGCGGCGCGGCTCGCCGGCCTCGACGCCGCCACGACGACCCACGCCTTCGGGATCGCGGGCAGCCAGGCGGGCGGCCTGCTGGCCTTCCTCGGGACGGGCGCGAGCACCAAGCAGCTGCACCCGGGCTTCGCCTCCCAGGCGGGCATCCTCGCCGCGCGGCTCGCCGCCGCGGGCGCCACCGGCCCGGAGACCGTCTTCGACGGTCCGCACGGGGTCTACCAGGCGCTGGCCCCGGCCGCGTGGGCTGCCGGGTCGGTGGACGCCGGCTCCATCCTCGAGGGGCTGGGACAGCGGTGGGAGACCACCCGGATCGGCATCAAGCCCTGGCCCACCTGCCAGCTGGCGCACGCTTCGATGGCGGCCGCCCAGGTCGCCCTGGCGGAGTCGGGGGCGACCCCGGACAGGATCCGCGCGGTGCACGCCCGGGTGCACCCGGACTCGGCGCCCGTCGTCTGCGCGACGGACCGCGACCTGACCCGGCCCGCCAGCGGCTACGCCGCGAAGTTCTCCCTGCCCTGGAGCGTCGCGGCGATCCTGCTCGACGGCCGGGTCGGCACCGACACCTACAGCCCCGACGGCCTGCGCCGGCCGGACGTCTCCTCGCTGGCCGCCCGGGTGACGTGGGAGGAAGGCGACCCCGCCGTGGTGGCGGCGGACGCCCCGGGCGACGTCACCCTGGTCCTGGACGACGGCCGGACCGTGACCGGCCACGTGGACCGCAGCCCCGGCGGCGGCAGCTCCCCGCTGTCCGAGGCCGCCCTGGAAGCCAAGCTGACGGGGAACGTCGGCGCCCGCGCGGGCGCCCTGGCCGATGTGCTGCGAGCCCTGCCCGAGGCTCCCGACCTGTCCGCACCCCTGACCCTGGCCGCCGAGGCCGCCGCACCCGTTCCGCCGAGCGAGGAGAGCTCCCCATGACGTTGCACGCCATCACGCCCGAGTCCTTCCCCTGGTTCCCCTACGAGGGGTTCACCTTCTGCTTGGGCCTCAGCGAGGGGGACGCGGCCTGGACCTCGGGCCACACCTCCGCCCGGCACGACCCGGCGATCGGCAAGATGGCGGTCCAGGGCACGATGGAGGAGCAGGCGCGGATCGCCTATGAGAAGTGCCTGACGATCCTGGCCGGCGCCGGCTTCGGCCCGCAGGACGTCACCCGCGTGACGGAGAACGTGACGATCGCCGGGCTGTCGGACTACGAGACCGCCGCCTCGGTGCGACGGGAGCTCTTCGGTGGCCACGAGCCGACCGTGCGGACCGTCGTGGTCGAGCGGCTGGTCCGTCGCGCAGCCTGGCTCGAGGTCGAGCTGCACGCGGTCAGGGGCGGGGGCGAGCAGCTGCGCGTGGCCAGCGAGGCCCGCGAGGCCGGCGCCTGGCAGAGGTCCCCCGTCACCGAGGGGCGCGACGGCGTCGTCTACCTGCCGACCATGGTCCCGCTCGGCGAGCACGGCGAGGTGGTCCACCCCGGTGACTTCGCCGCCCAGTACCGCTACTGCCTTGAGCGGGCCGACGGCCTGCTGCGCGACGTCGGGCTGGACCTCGGCCACGCGGTGACGACGTACGACTACTCGACACCGGAGACCCGCGAGGTCTACCGGAGCACCCACCGGATCCGCGAGGAGCTGCTCGGCAACAACCCCGGCGGTGTCTACCCCGGTGCGGGCGGGATCCTGATGAGCAGGCTGCACGCGCCGGGTCAGATGGTGGCGATCGACGTGACCGCGTCGCGCCACCCGCTGGAGCTGGTCAACCCCGGCTGGTCCCGCTACGACACCCTCACCTACGCCCCCGGCATCAAGGCCGGTCGCACGCTCTTCATGTCCGGCTTCGCGGCGCTGGACATGGAGACCCAGCAGGCACTGCACCCCGGCGACATCGAGGCACAGGCCCAGGTCACCTTCGACGCGATCCTCACCCTGCTGAAGCACGCCGGGCTGGGGCCGACCGACCTCCTGGAGACCACCGAGTACTGCGTGGAGGCGGCCATCCCGGACTACCGTGCCGTGGCCGGCGTCCGGGAGCGGATGCTCTCCGCGCCGTGGCCGGCCTCGACGGGAGCGATCTGCCACAGCCTGCTCCGGCCGGAGTTCCTGCTGGAGGTCTTCCCACTGGCGCTGTACCCCGAGCCCGGGGGGAACGACCGGTGACCGGCTCGCTGCTGACCGAGGAGGTCCTCGCGCTCCGGGGCCGGACCGTCACCTACACCGCGCCCGAGCCTTTCGGGGCGGTGGCCGGTCGCTACTTCGGCATGGCCGTGGGCGACGACAACCCGCTCTACTCCGACGCGGAGTACGCCCGGGAGCAGGGTCTGGCCGGGGTCACCGCACCGCTGACGTTGATCTGTGAGACCAACCAGTACGCCGGCCTCCCAATGGACGAGGAGGGCTATCCCGGGCACACCTGGGGTCTGGACCTGCCCGGCACCCGCCAGGTCCGCGGGGGCAACAGCTACACCTTCCACCGTCGGATCCGTCCCGACGACCGCGTCGTGGCGACCTGGACGATCGACGACGTGGCGGCGAAGACGACGGGCTCCGGCAAGGAGATGTTGGTCATCACATCCACTGCCCGCTTCGCCACTGTGGAGGGCGAGCCGCTGGCCGAGAACTCAGAGACCATCATCTTCGTCAGCCTGGAGGGGAGCCAGCGATGAGTGCCACGTGGCCGGACCTCGCCTCGATCAGCGTGGGCGACCAGGTGCCGGAGCTGCAGCGGACGTTCAGGCTGGTTGACATGGTCGCCTACGCCGGGGCCACCTGGGACTTTCACCGACTCCACTACGACACCGAGTACGTAGCGCAGAAGCAGCTGCCGGGGCCGATCGTGGACGGGCAGGTCTACGGGGCACTGCTGGTCCAAATGCTTCAGGACTGGCTGGGTCCGCAGTCCTTCGTCCACACCCTGTCCTTCACCTTCCGCAACCTGGTCTTCGCCGGTGAGACGCTGCGTTGCAGCGGTGAGGTCGTCGGTGTGGGCGAGGACCGGATCGAGGTGCGGATGAGCGTGGTCGTGCTCGAAGAGGACGGCTCCGAGGGGCGCGTCGCCGCCGCGCCCTGCTCCGCCACGGTCCTCGTCGGGCGTCCTGACGGACCGGGCGCCGAGGCCCCGGCATGAGCGCCGGCGTCGCCGTCGTCGGGGCCGCCGAGTCCGACCTCGGCGTGACCGACCGGTCGATCCTGGGCCTGCAGACGCAGGCGGTCACGCGCGCCCTGGCCGACGCCGGTCTGACCCTGGCCGACGTGGACGGCATCGCGACCACCGGCGTCTCTCGCTTCTCCGCCACCCAGCTGGCCGACTACTTCGGGATCACGCCGCGATGGACCGAGTCGACCTTCGCCGGCGGCAGCGCCTACGAGATGTTCGTCGCCCGCGCAGCCCAGGCGATCGAGGCCGGGCAGTGCGAGGTGGTCGTGATCTCCTTCGCCTCCAACCAGCGCTCCGCCCGCTCCCGGAAGATGAGCGGCGTCCACGAGCCGTGGATCCCGGAGGCGCAGTTCGAGGAGCCCTACGACGTCCTCTACCCGGTCTCCTACTACGCGATGGCGGCCCGAGCGTACCTCGACCGCTACGGGAAGACCCACGAGCAGCTCGCCGAGATCGCGGTCTCGGCCCGGGAGTGGGCGCTGCTCAACCCGGCCGCCTTCCGCTACGGCAAGGGATCGATTGCCGCCGAGGACGTGCTGAGCGCGCCGGTCGTCTCCACCCCCCTCACCACGGCGGACTGCTGCTTGGTCACCGACGGGGGAGGGGCCGTCGTGCTGACCTCGCTCGAGCGGGCACGGGACCTGAGGCGCCCCCCGGTGCGGGTGCTTGGGTACGGCGAGCGCAGCACCAACACGTCGTTCACCGCGGTCGAGGACCTCACCGTGCCCGCGGCCCTCGGATCGGCGGGCGACGCGTACGCCCGGGCCGGGATCACCGCCGCGGACGTGGACGTGGTCGAGGTCTACGACTCGTTCACCATCACCGCAGCGCTGAGCCTCGAGGGGCTAAGCCTGTGCGCGCCAGGGGAGGCCCTGGACCTGATCGCGGACGGCCGGACCCGGCCGGGTGGCGAGCTCCCGCTGAACACCAACGGCGGGGGGCTGTCCTACTGCCATCCCGGTCAGTACGGCGTCCTGCTCCTGGTCGAGGCGGTCCGGCAGCTGCGAGGGGAGTGCGGCCCGCGCCAGGTCGAGGGAGCCGAGGTCGCCGTGGCCCACGGCACCGGAGGGATCCTGTCCTCCCACGCGACGGTTGTCCTGGGGGTAGACCGATGAACGAGAGCGTTCGTCCTGGGACAGGCTGGTCCCCGGCCGAGGTACCGCCGGCCGACGAGGTGACCGCGGCGTTCTGGCAGGCCACTGGGGAGCACCGACTCACCGTCCAGCGCTGCTCCGCCTGCGCAAGCGTCCAGCACCCGCCGCGCGCGGTCTGCACCGGGTGCTCGTCGATGGAGCACCTAGCGCAGGTGGACGCCACCGGCGAGGCCACGGTGGACGTTGCGACCACGGTGCACCGCGCCCCCCGGCCCGACGTCGTCGTGCCCTACACGGTCGCCAGAGTCCGGCTCGCCGAGGGCCCCCTGGTCCTCACCCGGCTGGAGCCCCCCGACCCGGAGGGGAGCGGCTACGCCGCCGGGACCCGTGTGGTCGTCCACTTCCACGTCCTGTCCGACGGGCGCGCCCTGCCCTACTTCCGTCCCGCACCCACCGAGGAGTACTGATGAAGTTCGAGCTCGACGAGGACCAACGCGACTTCAAGTCCCTGCTGCGCCAGTTCGTCGACAAGGAGATCGTGCCGGTCGCCCGGGAGTGGGAGCAGGCCGGCCGCTACCCGACCGAGATCGTCGAGGCCATGAAGCAGATGGGGCTCTTCGGCATCACCGTGCCCGAGGAGTACGGCGGCCTCGACCTCGACCCGGTCTCCTTCGCGCTGGTCTTCGAGGAGCTGGCGCGCGGCTGGATGGGGATCGCCGGGATCCTGGGCAGCCACTCGTTGGCGTGCCGCCTGATCCATATGCACGGCACCGAGGAGCAGAAGGCCAAGTACCTGCCCGACCTGGCCACAGGCAAGCGACGCTCGGGGATCGGGCTCACCGAGCCCGACGCGGGCACCGACCTCCAGGGCATCCGGACGACCGCACGCCTCGAGGGCGACCACTACGTGGTCAACGGCTCGAAGATGTGGATCACCAACGCGCGGTACGCCGACCCGCTCCCGGTGCTGGTGAAGACCAACCCGTCCGCGTCCCCCGCGCACACCGGGATGAGCGTCTTGCTGATCGAGGCGGGCACCCCGGGCTTCGAGGTCACCAAGGACATCCCGAAGCTGGGCTACAAAGGGACGGAGTCGTGCGAGATCCTGCTCGACAACGTTGCCGTGCCCACCAGCCAGCTCGTCGGCGGCGTCGAGGGGCGCGGGATGCAGCAGGTCCTGTCTGCCCTGGAGTGGGGACGGGTCAACATCGCCGCACGGTCGGTGGGGATCGCCCAGCGCGCGCACGACGAGGCGCTCGCCTACGCCCAACAGCGCAAGGCGTTCGGTCAGCCGATCGCCGAGTTCCAGGCGGTGCAGCTGCGGCTCGGCGAGCTCGGCACGCAGGTGCAGGCCGCCCGCCTGATGGCCTACTGGGCTGCCGACGCGGTCCGCAACGGCCGCGCCGACGGAGCGACGGGGATGGCGAAGATCTTCTGCTCCGAGGTCGCGCTCCAGGCCTCCATCGACTCCATGAAGGTGCACGGCGGCTACGGCTACTCCACCGAGTTCGAGGTCGAGCGGCTCTACCGCGACTCGATCCTGATGAGCATCGGCGAGGGCACCAACGACATCCTCCGCACGGTGGTCGCGAAGTCCCTGGTGAAGGGGGAGACGAAGGTTGGCTGAGCAGCTGTCCCGGTCGGCGCTCTACGTCCCCGGCGATGCCCCCGACAAGCTCGACAAGGCGCTGGGCCGCGGCGCCGACGAGCTGATCGTCGACCTCGAGGACGCGGTCGCGCCGGACCGCAAGGAGTACGCCCGCGAGGTCGTCGCCGACTGGCTGGACCGGGCCAGGGACACGGAGGTCGGTCTCTGGGTCCGGATCAACCCCGGCCCGCTCCAGGAGCCAGACGTCCGAGCGGTCGCCGGGCACGGGTCGCTACGCGGCTTCGTGGTGGCGAAGACCGAGTCGGCCGAGGAGCTCGTGCGGCTCGACGCGCTGCTCGACGAGCTCGGGTCGGACTGCTCAGTGGTCCCGCTGCTCGAGAGCGCCGCGGCCGTGCTCTCCGCTCGGGAGATCGCGGCCGCCCCCCGGGTCCAGCGGCTGCAGGTCGGAGAGGCCGACCTCCGCGCCGACGTCGGGGTGACCCTCGGCGAGGACGAGCGCGAGCTGCTGCTCGTGCGGTCGCACGTGGTGCTCGTCTCCGCCGCTGCCGGCATCGCCCCGCCGATCGCCCCCGTCTCGACCGAGTTCCGGGACCTCGACGCCTTCCGCCGGTCCACCGAGGCACTGGCGAGACTCGGCTTCATGGGACGGGCCTGCATCCACCCTGCCCAGGTCGAGGTGTGCCACCAAGTGTTCACCCCCACGGCGCATCAGCTCGCGTGGGCCGAAGGGGTGCTCGCAGCACTGGAGTCAGCGGCCTCGGGCGTCGCACTCGACGTCAACGGCCGAATGATCGACGAGGCAGTGGCACGCCGGGCTCGGTCCTTGATCGCCCGTGAGCGTCGTGGACCTGACCAGTCCGCTCGCATCCCGACTCGTCGAAACAGCAAGGAGCTCCCATGACCCCGACCACCCACACCATCGCCGTGCTCGGAGGCACCGGTCCCCAGGGGCGAGGCCTCGCGCGTCGCTTCGCCCAAGCGGGCCTGCACGTGGTGCTGGGCAGTCGCTCGGCTGAGCGCGCGGAGAAAGCGGCAGCCGAGCTGGCCGACGTGACCGGTGGTCATGTCGAGGGAGCGGCGAACGCGGATGCTGCGGCGGCGGGCGATCTGGTCCTCGTGGTGGTGCCGTGGGACGGGCACGCCGAGCTGCTGGCGGAGCTGGCGCCCGTGCTAGCGGGGAAGATCGTGGTCGACTGCGTGAACCCGTTGGGCTTCGACAAGCAGGGCGCCTACGCGTTGCCGGTCCCGGAGGGGTCGGCGACCCAGCAGGCCGCAGCCCTGCTCCCGGACTCGCGAGTGGTGGGGGCCTTCCACAACGTCTCGGCCGTGCTGCTCGAGGACCCCGAGGTTGCCTCGGTGGACACCGACGTGCTGGTGCTCGGCGACGACCGCGAGGCGACGGACGCAGTACAGGCGCTCGCCGACGTGGTGCCCGGGATGCGGGGGATCTATGCGGGTCGCCTGCGCAACGCGCACCAGGTCGAGGCGCTGACGGCCAACCTGATCAGCATCAACCGCCGCTACACGGCGCACGCCGGCGTCCGGGTCACGGACGTGTGATGAGCAGCGAGCAGGCGCCCAACGCCGCGCAGGTACGACGCGCCCTGGCCCGGGTCGAGCGTGGGGCCGCCGTCGACGTGGAGGAGGCGACCGCCCTGCTGGCCGCCCGCGGTGACGACCTGGACCGGTTGTGCGCCGCTGCGGCGAGGGTGCGGGATGCGGGCCTGGTGGCCGCCGGCCGACCGGGAGTCGTGACGTTTTCACCGAAGGTGTTCATCCCGGTGACCCGGCTGTGCCGGGACCGGTGCCACTACTGCACCTTCGTCGAGACGCCCGGTCATGGCGCACGCGAGGGGCGAGCGCCGTACCTGTCTCCGGACGAAGTGCTCGAGATCGCCCGCGATGGCGCAGCCGTGGGGTGCCTGGAGGCGTTGTTCACGCTCGGTGACCGTCCTGAGGAGCGGTGGCCCGAGGCGCGGGCCTGGCTGGACGAGCAGGGCTACGACTCGACGCTCGACTACGTCCGGGCCCTGTCGGTGCGGGTGCTGGAGGAGACCGGCCTGCTGCCGCACCTCAACCCCGGCGTGATGTCGTGGGAGGAGATGAACCGGCTCAAGCCGGTGGCCCCCTCGATGGGCATGATGCTCGAGACCACGTCGAGGCGGCTCTTCGAGACGAGCGGGCTGGCGCACTTCGGGTCGCCGGACAAGGACCCTGCGGTGCGGTTGCGGGTGCTGGCGGACGCCGGCCGGCTCTCGGTGCCGTTCACGTCGGGGCTGCTGGTCGGCATCGGCGAGACGTTGGCGGAGCGGGCCGAGACGATTTTCCCGCTGCGGCGGGTGGCCCGGCAGTACGGCGGCCTGCAGGAGGTGATCGTCCAGAACTTCAGGGCCAAGCCCGACACCGCCATGCGGCACGCCGCCGACCTCGCCCTGGACGAGTACCGCGCCGCCATCGCCGTGACCCGGATCGTGCTCGGTCCCAAGGCGCGGGTGCAGGCACCGCCCAACCTCACCGACCCGGCCGAGTGCCGGGCACTGCTCGAAGCCGGCGTCGACGACTGGGGCGGGGTCTCGCCACTCACACCGGACCACGTCAATCCCGAGCGGCCCTGGCCCTCCCTCGACCGACTCCGCGACATCACCGCGGAGGCGGGCCTGGAGCTGAGGCCCCGGCTGACGGTGCACCCGGAGTACGTCGTGGGCGCGCTGCAGCGTGGCGAGCCCTGGCTCGACCCACGGCTGGCCGGCCACGTCGCCGCGCTCGCCGGTGAGGACGGTCTCGCCCGTGACGGCGTACGTCCCACCGGACTGCCCTGGCAGGAGCCCGACGGCGGCCTGGCCGAGCAGGGCCTCGGGGCCGGTCGGACGGATCTTCACGCCGGCATCGACACCGAAGGGCGCACCTCGGACCGCCGGGCCGACTTCGACACCGTCTACGGCGACTGGGACGAGGTCCGCAGGGACGCCGAGCGCCCGAGCGCGGCCACGGCCCGAGGGAACGGGTGGGCGGCGCTGCGCGCTGCCGAGGCGGACCCGGCCGGGCTGTCGGATGCGCAGGCGCTGGCGCTGATGACCGCCGAGGGTGAGATCCTGGAGCGGGTCTGCCGGTTGGCGGACGGGTTGCGCCGGGACGTGGTCGGTGACGAGGTGACCTACGTGGTCAACCGCAACATCAACTTCACCAACGTCTGCTACGTCGGGTGCCGGTTCTGTGCGTTCGCGCAGCGCCGTACTGACGCCGATGCCTTCTCGCTCTCGTTGGACCAGGTCGCCGACCGTGCCGAGGAGGCGTGGCGTCTCGGCGCGACCGAGGTGTGCATGCAGGGCGGCATCGACCCGCAGCTGCCCGGAACCGCCTACTTCGACCTCGTCGCGGCGGTGAAGCAGCGAGTGCCGGAGATGCACGTGCACGCCTTCTCCCCGATGGAGATCGTCAACGGCGCAACCCGCACCGGGCTGTCGATCGAGGACTTCCTCATCAAGGCACGCGAGTCAGGTCTCGACACCATCCCGGGGACGGCGGCGGAGATCCTCGACGACGACGTCCGCTGGGTCCTCACCAAGGGCAAGCTCCCCGCCTCCACCTGGATCGACGTGGTCACCACGGCCCACCGCGTAGGACTGCGATCGTCCTCGACGATGATGTACGGCCACGTGGACAACCCGCGCCACTGGGTGGCACACCTGCGGGTCCTGCGTCGCATCCAGGAGCAGACGGGCGGCTTCACCGAGTTCGTCCCGCTGCCGTTCGTGCACACCTCCTCCCCGATCTACCTCGCGGGCGTGGCCCGGCCGGGCCCGACGATGCGCGACAACCTCGCGGTGCACGCCTTGGCCCGGATCATGCTCCACGGCGCGATCGACCACGTGCAGACGAGCTGGGTCAAGCTCGGGGTCGACGGCACCCGCGCGATGCTCAGTGCTGGGGCCGACGACCTCGGCGGCACCTTGATGGAGGAGACCATCTCCCGGATGGCCGGGTCCGACCACGGCTCTGCCAAGACGGTCGCCGAGCTTACGGAGATCGCCACCGGCATCGGCCGGCCGGTGCGGGAGCGCACCACGACGTACGGCGTCCCGCTCCGCCAGGTGTCCGGGGTGGCGTCGTGATCTGGGCAGTCGACCGGCGAGCATCCGTCGTGGTCCTGGCCAAGGACGCGCGTGTGGCGAAGACCCGCCTCCAGCTTCCGCGGGAGGAGACGCGCCAGCTGGCTGTGAGTCTGGCCGCAGCCACCGTGCGGACCTCTTTCGCCGCGGAGAAGGTGGGCGCCGTGCTGGTGGTGACCGGTGACCAGGACATCTCCCTGGACGCAGTGCAGGTCGGTGCCGAGGTGGTGGCGGAGCCGCGTCCGCTGGGCATAAACCTGGCGGCGGCCCTCGGCCGACAGCGTGCGCTCGAGCTTCGTCCACACGCCCCTGTCGCCGTCCTCGTGGCCGATCTGCCGGCGCTCCACCCGAGCGATTTGGACGCCGTGGTGGCCGAGTTCATCGCCGAGGGCGCGCCTCTCTTCGTCGCGGATCATGAGGGCACGGGCACGACGTTCCTCATCCACGGTCCCGACACGCTCCCGGGCTTCGGGTTCGGTCGCAGTTCCGCCGCGATGCACTGGCGACTGGGCTACCGCCGCGCGCGCACCGGCCCGCGATCCCTGCGCTGGGACCTGGACACACCGCAAGATCTTGCCGCTCTCGTGTTGTCGAACGGTCTGGCGGCGTCATGACGGGTAAGGGATCGCCGGTGAGCAACCTGGAGGACACCGAGAAGGACGGACAACGGACGGCGCGCACGGCTTCGGCCTGGGTGGTGACGGCTCGGCACCGGTCGACGGCGGCGGTCAAGCCGCCCGAGCCCTTCGGATCTTGGCACGCCAGACGTCCCGAGGACGCCTTCACCGCCTGCGGTCTTCCGGCCGCCGGATGGCCGATCTTCTGGCACCTCACCCACGTTCAAGGGCGCGACAGGATTTGTGTGGAGTGCCAAGAGGTCATGTACTCGTGACGCGCTGAGTGAGGGGCCACGACGCGCTCAAGTGGGCACGGCGGTGGCGGCAGGTCGGGGTCCGCTGGGCGTCCGATGAGTGCTGGTCGGTGTTGCTTCTGGCTTGTGAAGGAGCAGTGGCATGTGCCGCGGCATCGGATCAGGGCAGAGGTGGTCACCAGTGAACACGGCGTCAGGGGCGCAGGCCGGTCGGGACCGGGCGCGGGAGGCCAGGCTGAAGGCAGCCGGGGAACGCCGGCTCCAGCTGGACCCGGACCAGCTGGCCCGAGACAAGCGCATCGACGAGGCGACGGTCGAACTCGAGCTCGCCTGCGAAGCCCGCGCCGATGCCGAGCGAGCGGTTGCGTCGGCGGAGGCGGCGGCCGCGGCCGTCCATAGCCCGGTTCTTGGGGGAGCGCCTCTCAGTCGCGGATGTGGTGCGGTTGAGGAGGCGTGATCTCTCAGGAGATGGGCGACAGACCGAACCCACGGCGACCGCGTGGCACGAGCTCCCACCAGCGATCAGCCAGCATGATGCTCGCATCACTTCCGGATGGGACGCGGCTGGCAAGCTCACGGTGCCGCATGCAGGGGGCCGTCGGTGGCGCATTGAGGGTGCAAACGCGATTCGTCGAAGTGCAGGAGCCGCGTTCACGCCATTGATCGGTTGTGCCGTTGAGCTGCGACTGGACACCAAGATCCACGGTTCGCGCCGACCATTAGCCTTTGGACATGACCGGCCAACATACGTTTCCCAAGCGCATCACGGTGCTCTCGGGCGGCGTCGGCGGGGCACGCTTCCTGGAAGGTCTCCTGCGTTTGGTGGCACGTCGAGGCTTTGAACCGTGGACCGGATCCACGGATGGCGAGGTCCCCGATGGCAGGGTGCAGATCACGGTGGTCGCAAACACAGGTGACGACCTCAGATTGCATGGCCTCCTCGTGTGTCCAGACTTGGACACCGTGATGTACACGCTGGGCGGCGGCATCGATCGTGACCGCGGATGGGGTCGTTCACAGGAGACCTGGAACGCCAAGGAAGAGCTCACGCATTACGGGGTCGGCTTGCCATGGTTCGGCCTGGGTGATCGTGACCTTGCAACGCATCTGGCCCGGACCCAGCTGCTGGCCGAGGGTCGGTCTCTTTCGGAGGCGACCGAGGTGCTCTGTCGCAGGTGGAATCCTGGAGTTCGGCTGCTTCCGATGAGTGATGATCGCATCGAGACCCATGTCCTGATCACGAACCCGGCTTCCGGGGAACGCGAGAACGTGCACTTTCAGGAGTACTGGATCCGGTACGGCGCCGCCGTGCCGGCGTTCGCCATCACCCCGCAGTGGGCCGAACATGCGAAGCCCGCGCCCGGGGTGCTGGAGGCCATCGACAACGCGGACGTGGTGCTCCTGCCGCCGTCGAATCCGGTCGTCTCGATTGGCACCATCTTGTCCGTCCCGGGCATAGCCGAGACGCTGAAGGGATGCCCGGCACCGGTGATCGGCGTCTCGGGCATCATCGGCTCGGACCACGTCCGCGGCATGGCGCGGCAGCTCCTCGAAGTGGTCGGCGTGGAGGTGTCCGCGGCTGGGGTGGCCGCGCACTACGGAAGCCGCACCAGTGGGGGTCTGCTCGACGGGTGGCTGATCGATTCCAGCGATGCAGCCCAGTTGCCGCGCATCGAGGCCCTTGGCATTCGCGCTGAGGCTGTCCCGCTGTGGATGACGGAACCCGACGTAACGGCGGACATGGTCGCCGAGTCCCTGCGGCTGGCGTCCCGATGACTCTCACGGTCACGCCGGTCAACGGGATCGGGGAAGTCTCCACGGACACCGACCTGGTTCAGCTGGTCGGGGGAAGCGTCACACTCCAAGACGGCGACCTGGTGGTCGTCACCAGCAAGATCGTGAGCAAGGCCGAGGGCCGCGTGGTCCGCAAGGACCGTGCCGCAGCGGTGGCCGAGGAAACGGTGCGCACCGTCGCGCGCCGCGGGGCCACCGTCATCGTCGAGAACCATCTCGGACTGGTGATGGCGGCGGCAGGGGTCGATGCCTCGAACGTCGAGCCAGGCACGGTCGCGCTCCTGCCCCGCGATCCCGATGCCTCGGCGAGATCCCTGCGCGAGGGTCTGCATCGACGCTTCGGGCGCAACGTGGCTGTGATCATCGCCGACACAGCCGGGCGGCCCTGGCGCCATGGCCAGACCGACATCGCGATCGGCGTCGCCGGCGTCCACCCCCTCGATCCCCACACAGGGCTCACCGACGGGTACGGCAACGAGCTCTCGGTCACCATGCCTGCCATCGCCGACGAGATCGCGGGTGTCGCCGAGGTGGCGAGCGGCAAGCTCGGACGACGTCCGGTCGTGGTCGTCCGGGGCCTGGACGAACGTGTCCTCGCGTCCGGAGTGCACGGGCCGGGAGCAGCGGCCCTGGTGCGGGCGCGTGGGGAGGACATGTTCGGACTCGGCGCTCGCGAGGCCGTGGTGGCGGCGCTCAGTGGTGGTGACCCCTCACTCTTCGGCACGCCGGCGGATCAGGGCGACCTGGTTCGCGCTCTCGACCTGTGTGGCTTCACGGCGTCGCAGACCGTGGGCGGGCTTCACGTCGCCGCGGCGGCGGATGATGCGCGGCTGCAGGCTTTGATACTGGCGTATGGGTGGCGGGCTGAGGCGCTGCCGAGTGATCCCGGAGCCGCGGCCTCGATGCTGCGGCCCCGAGCTTAAACGCCGAGCTGAGCCCGGCAGGGTCACGCGTCTGGGTCTGTGCGTGGCCGGGAGCCTTGCCACTGGCCGCGGTGAACCACCTCGTCCAGGGGTTGGCGTGGCCTGCGCTGAGGGGATCCGCCGGTGCCGATGTCGTCCGGGAGCATGTGTCCCACCGTGATGGCTCCGACCGGCGTGTACGAGTGGGGCACCCCGAACTCGGTCCGGAACGAATCGACGTCGGCGACACCGAAGAAGCACGCCCCAAGGCCCTCGTCGACGGCGGTCTGCAGGATCAAGAGAGCCGCCATCCCGACGTCGACGTGCCAGTACGGCACCTGCCAACGCTCTCCGATGGGAGCCTTCCATCCCTTGTCGGGCTGAGCGTATCGATCGGCGTAGGCCTGCTGGCTGCTCAGCGGAACGATGATCGCGGGGGCGGTCCGCATCCCATCGAGCCAGGCATTGGATGAGCGCGGAGATGGATTCGCCGACCGCCAGAACCTGCTGACGTCCTCGGGAGTGTCGAGGCACAGGAACGCCCAACCCTGCGTGAACCCCGCACTGGGCGCCCGCACCGCGTTCGCCAGCATCCGATCTAGGACCCCCCGGTCGACCGGGCGATCGGCATACCTCCGGACCATGCGTCGGCGCCGCACAACTTCCTGGAACTCCATCGGTCGCGTCCCTTCAGTCGTTAGCGGGGACCCACGGGGGTGAACTGCCTAGTGAAGCCGATCCGGAGAAAGTTGGTAGACCCGTGCGTCGACCGCGAGGCGCCCGCCTTCGTGGCATACACCGCCGAGGGCCACCCGGCTACTCGACGAACTTGCTGCCCAGGGTCTCCAGTTTCACAACGGCGTCGCAGTCAGGGCACGACTGTCCCACGCGGCCAGGCACGTACGGCGTTTCCCACAACTTCTGCCACGTGGCGCACGGGATGCCGCAAGCGGTTGTCATGGTTCCCATGGTCTTCGCATGACTCGTCGACGAGGGCGTTCGGCTGAGCCCAGCGGACCCGTGGGTCCATGTTGAGGCTGGTGCCACGACGAACCATCGGTGGGCGCTCACGTTCTGTCCTTTCGTTCAGTTCTTGAGTTCGCAGATGACGGCGCCGTTGGTGACGGTCTCGCCGACCTCGGCCTTGAGTCCGGTGACGGTGCCGGACTTGTGGGCCTTGAGGGGCTGCTCCATCTTCATCGCCTCGAGCACGACCACGACGTCGCCCTCGGCGACCTCCTGGCCCTCGGTGACGGCGACCTTGACGATGGTGCCCTGCATCGGGGAGGTGACCGCGTCGCCCGAGGCCGCGGCGCCGGCCTTCTTGGCCGCCCGCTTGGGCTTCCTCGCGGCCCCGGCGGCACCGCCGGCGGCGAGCCCACCGAGGCCGGCGGGGAGCACGACCTCGAGGCGCCGGCCGCCGACCTCGACGGTCACCTTCTGCCGCTCGCCCAGGTCTGAGGACTCGCCGTCGGAGCCATCAGGGCCGGCGTAGGGCTGGATCTGGTTGTCGAACTCGGTCTCGATCCAGGTGGTGTAGACGCTGAACTCGCCCTCGCCCGAGGGCGTCGAGGCACCGACGTAGGCCGGGTCATCCACGACCGCCTGGTGGAAGGGGATGACGGTGGGCATCCCGTCGACCCGGAACTCGGCCAGCACGCGACGGGACCGCTCGAGCGCCTGGGTGCGGTCGCGGCCGGTGACGATCAGCTTGGCGATCAGGGAGTCGAACGAGCCCGGGATGGTCTCGCCCTTCTCGTAGCCGCCGTCGACGCGGACGCCGGGGCCCTGCGGCGGAGCCCACTCGGTCAGGGTGCCGGGGGCGGGCATGAAGTTGCGGCCGCCGTCCTCGGCGTTGATGCGGAACTCGATCGAGTGGCCGTGGATCTCCGGGTCGCCGTAGCCGAGCTCCTCGCCCGCGGCGATCCGGAACATCTCGCGGACCAGGTCGATGCCGGTGACCTCCTCGGAGACGCAGTGCTCGACCTGGAGGCGGGTGTTGACCTCGAGGAAGGAGATCGTGCCGTCGCGGCCGACCAGGAACTCGCACGTGCCGGCGCCGACGTAGCCGGCCTCGGCGAGGATCGCCTTGGACGCCTCGTAGAGCCGGGTGACCTGGTCGTCGGTGAGGAACGGCGCGGGCGCCTCCTCGACCAGCTTCTGGTGGCGACGCTGCAGCGAGCAGTCCCGGGTGGAGACCACCACCACGTTGCCGTGCTGGTCGGCCAGGCACTGGGTCTCGACGTGCCGCGGCCGGTCGAGGAACTTCTCCACGAAGCACTCGCCGCGGCCGAACGCGGTGACCGCCTCCCGGACCGCCGAGTCGTAGAGGTCGGCGACCTCCTCCAGCCGGCGGGCCACCTTCAGGCCGCGACCGCCGCCGCCGAAGGCGGCCTTGATCGCGATCGGCAGGCCGACCTCCTCGGCGAACCTCACCACCTCCTCGGCGCTCTCGACCGGGTCCTGGGTGCCCGGCGCGAGCGGGGCGCCCACCTTCTCGGCGATGTGCCGGGCCTTGACCTTGTCGCCCAGCGCGTCGATGGCCGCCGGCGGCGGGCCGATCCAGACCAGCCCGGCGTCCAGGACGGCCTGGGCGAAGCCGGCGTTCTCGGCCAGGAACCCATAACCCGGGTGCACCGAGTCGGCGCCGGCACGCTTGGCGACGTCGATGATCTTCTCGATCGACAGGTAGGACTCCGCAGGCGTCGCACCACCCAGGCTGTAGGCCTCGTCGGCCAGCCGCACGAACAGGGCGTCCCGGTCCGGCTCGGCATAGACCGCCACGCTGCCGATCCCGGCGTCCCTGCAGGCACGGATCACCCGCACCGCGATCTCGCCCCGGTTGGCGATGAGGACCTTCTTCAACTCTGGCATCACTGTCGCTCCAATCGCTCAACTCGTGGGGAGGCTGCTGGCTCGCCACCCGCCCGGCCGGTGGTCGGGGAACGAGCGCAGGCGGGTGGATACCGGCCACTCCGACGGATTTCCCGGGGTCGGAGTGGCCGGTGTCTGGGGGATGAGGAGCACCGCGACAAGTGCCGCGACCTCCTCGGGGGTGGCGTCGGCGTTGACCACGCGCAGCATCGGGGCCCGGGGCGACGTCGCGACGGGGTGATCGGCTGCTGCCTGTGCGTGCACACCCGGCGCGTACTCAGCGCGGGTCATCGGGTTTCGGCCCGTCGAAGGATTCGGTCGCCGAGGTCGTGCAGCGCTCGTCGCGTCGCGTTCCCGAGGCCCACATAGGAGGCGATACGGAGCCCATCGCAGGTGTCGACGTCGCATCTGAGTCCGGGGGCCGCTGTCACCGCGGAACCTCTCGGCCTCTGCCGCCGCGCCGGATCGGGGGCCAGGCAGGCCTCGAAGGTGGCCACACGTTCGGCCTGGAACGTCACGCCTGCGTCGCCCAGGTCAGTCGCGTATACGGATTCATGGCGGCGGCCGGCGGCGGCGAGGACTTCTTCGAGCTCGTCGGGCTGGAGTGCGGGAAGGTCGCTGACGATGGCGGCGACCATCTGGGGGGAATCGTCACGGGTCTGGGCGTGAGCGTGGTCGACCGCAGCGTTGAGACCCGTCCCCGGCTCTGTCGGGATGAACCGTGCTCCATTGTCGACCGCGAGCGCGGCGAGGCCCGGGTCCGGCGAGACCACCACGATGTCGTAGACCGATCGGCATTGCCGAATCGCATCGAGTGTGTCCGCTGCAAAGGCGTGACTCAACCGGGCGCGTTCCTCGGGCCACAGCCCGGATCGTGGCATCGCCTGGTGAAGCTCCTGGACCGGGAGGATCACGCGGTAGCGCGCGCTCACAGCGGGATGTTCCCGTGCTTCTTGGGGGGCAGGGTCTCGCGCTTGGAGCGCAGCAGCCGCAGCGACCGGACGATCTCGGGGCGGGTCTCGTGCGGGGCGATGACCGCGTCGATGTAGCCGCGCTCGGCGGCGATGTAGGGGTTGGCCAGGGTGTCGTCGTACTCCTGGACCAGCTCGGCCCGGCGCCTGTCAACGGCACCAGGCTCGCTGGCCTCAGCTGCGGCAGCGGCGGCGATCTCGTTGCGGTAGAGGATGTTGACCGCGCCCTGGGCGCCCATCACCGCGATCTGGCCGGTGGGCCAGGACAGGTTGATGTCGGCGCCGAGGTGCTTGGAGCCCATCACGTCGTAGGCGCCGCCGTAGGCCTTGCGGGTGATCACGGTGATCAGCGGGACGGTGGCCTCGGCGTAGGCGTAGATCAGCTTGGCGCCGCGGCGGATGATGCCGTTCCACTCCTGGTCGGTGCCGGGCAGGAAGCCGGGCACGTCGACGAAGGTGAGCACCGGGATGTTGAAGGCGTCGCAGGTGCGCACGAAGCGGGCGGCCTTCTCGCTGGCGTCGATGTCCAGGCAGCCGGCGAACTGCATCGGCTGGTTGGCCACCACCCCGACCGGGCGGCCCTCGACCCGGCCGAAGCCGACGATGATGTTGGGCGCGAACAGCGGCTGCACCTCGAGGAACTCGCT
>NZ_QDGZ01000014.1 GCF_003076135.1 Nocardioides gansuensis
ACAACATCCGGCTCACAGCCGGCCTCGAGGACCTGGTGCACGAGCGGACCCACGAGCTGGAGCAGCTCAGTCGCCGCCACACGTCCATCCTCGATGGCGCCGGTGAGGGCATCGTCGGCCTTGACCGCTCCGGACTGGTGACATTCGCCAACCCGGCAGCGGCCGCGCTGCTCGGTCGCGCTCCCGACGACCTGGTCGGGCGTTCCTTCCACGAGGTGACCCAGCCCCACGACGCCGATGGCGAGCCCATCGCGGCAGCCCTCGATCCGGTTGCCGTTGCCCTGATGGAAGAGCGGCGCCGCAGCGTTGCCGATGGAACCTACCGGCGAGCCGACGGGTCGGACTTCCACGTCGAGCTGACGGTCGCCCCCGTCCGGGACAGCGTGAACGGGGCCGGCGCGGACGGGGCCAGCATCGACGGGGCCGGCGCGGTCGTCATGTTCCGCGACGTGACCGAGCGCCGCGCGGTCGACCGGATGAAGAACGAGTTCGTCTCGGTGGTCAGCCACGAGCTCCGTACGCCGCTGACCTCGCTGCGGGGCGCGCTGGGCCTGCTGCAGCATGGCCTGCTGCGCGACACGGATCCCAAGGCGCAGCGGATGGTGCACATCGCGGTGGAGTCGACCGACCGCCTGATCCGGCTGATCAACGACATCCTCGACGTCGAGCGGATCACTGCCGGCAAGCTCGCCCTGCACCGACAGGCCTGGCCCGCGGAAGACCTGGTGGGCCGCGCCGTGGAGGAGATGCGGGGGCTCGCCTCTCAGGCCGAGGTGCACCTCGAGTTGCGTGCGACCGTCGGAGTCGTCGACGCAGACGCCGACCGCATCGTGCAGACACTGGCGAACCTGCTCTCCAACGCGATCAAGTTCTCCCCGGCAGCAGGCACCGTGCGGGTCACCGCGCTGGAGCGGGACGACGACGTGCTGTTCGGCGTCAGCGACGAGGGAACCGGCATCCCCCTAGACCAGCAGGAGGCCGTTTTCGGTCGTTTCGCCCAGGTGGACGCCTCGGACACCCGGGAGAAGGGAGGGTCAGGGCTCGGCCTGGCGATCTGCCGCGGCATCGTCGAGCAGCACGGGGGAGAGATCTGGGTGGACAGCCGGCCTGGCCCGGGGGCCACGTTCTGCTTCACGCTTCCCAAGGTGGATGCCTACCCCGGCCCGGAGACGGCCCCGGACCACGACCCTGCGCTCCCGACCGTCCTGGTCTGCGAGGACGATGCGCCCACCCGGACCGTGATCAGCGACCTGCTGGGCATGCACGGCTATCGGGTGGTCGGCGCAGCATCGGGCGAGGAGGCGCTGACCCTGGCGGCCAAGCAGCCGCCGGACGCGGTGCTGATGGACCCATCCCTGCCGTCCATGGACGGCTGGGCCGCCATCGCCGCCCTCCGGGCGGACCCGCGGACCCGCAACGTGCCGGTGCTCATCGTGAGCGGCCTCCAGCCGGGGGTCGCGCCGGTCGACGTGGACGCGTGGCTGACCAAGCCGCTCGACGTCACCCGGCTCCTGACCGTGCTTGCCGACACCGTCGGCGACGGCGACGCGCGACGACGTGTCCTGATCGTCGAGGACGACCCGGCACTCACCCAGGTGCTCACGGCGCTGTTCGCCGAGCACGGCGTGACGGCGGTGCACGTGAACACCGCCCGTGGCGCGCTGAGGGTCAGCCAAGACCTGGCGCCGGACCTGATGCTGCTGGACCTGCTGCTGCCCGACAGTGACGGGTTCGCGCTGGTCGACTGGCTGCGTGAGGACCCGCGGCTGTGCCGGGTCCCCCTGGTCGTCTACAGCGCACTCGAGCTGGACGAGGGCGCCAAGCAGCGACTGCGGCTGGGCCCGACCGAGTTCTTCACCAAGACCAAGACGAACCCTGAGGAGGTCGAGCGCCAGGTGCTGGAACTGCTCGACGCCGTGGTCGCCGGAGCCACCCGATGACCCGGCGAGCATTGGTCGTCGACGACGACGACATCCGCGAGGTGGCCCAGTACAGCCTGGAGCTGCTCGGGTGGGACCGGTGACCTCGCCACGACCGCGGTCCGAGGCCACCGCGACAGCCCAGGAACGGACGCAGGCAGCCGAACTGGCCTCCCACGGCGACACCCTGCGTGCCCCGACCAAGGCCGCCGAGGCGGCGCTGTCTCGCGCCAAGGCGGGACGGGCGCACGTGCTCACCGCCGAGGACCAGCCCCACCCCAGCCGAACCGCCCCGCGCGCCTCGGAAGAGCACCGGCGACCGGTCCCGCCCGTCGAGCCCACCATCCAGGCCTACTACGCGACCCTGGTCGAGCACGAGCGACTCGACACGACCTGCCACGGACGTCTGGAACGGGCACGCACCCAGGAGCTGCTCACCCGGACGCTACCCGAGGCGCCCGCGCGGATACTCGACGTCGGCGGCGGGACCGGCGTGTACGCGGCCTGGTTGGCCGAGGCAGGCTACGCGGTGCACCTGATCGACGTCATCCCGGAGCATGTTGCGGCGGCGCTCAACGACGGTGCTGCGTTCACCGCAGCCCTCGGTGACGCGCGGCACCTCGACGAGCCCGACGACTCGGCCGAGGCGGTGATGATGCTGGGCCCCCTCTACCACCTGCTCGACCGCAATGATCGTGTCCAGGCACTGCGTGAAGCGCGCCGAGTGCTCCGTCCCGGCGGCACCCTCGCCGCCGCGGTGATCAGTCGGCATGCCGCGCTCCTCGCCTACGCGAGCCGTGGCGAGCTCGACCCCGGTCGCCGGGACCTAGCGCTCGCCACCCTCGGCCACGGGCAACACGACCCGCAGCTCGGATTCACCACAGCCTTCTTCCACACCCCCGACGAGGCGCTCAGCGAGTTCCGCGTGGCCGGCTTCCACGACGTTCACGTGCGCGCGATCGAGGGCCCGATGTGGACTGCGGTCAAGACCTGCACCGACCCCACTCACCAGGACGCCTTGGTCGAGAGTGCCCTGATGTGCGCCCGCGCCGTGGAGACCGACCCGGCCATGCTCGCGGCCAGCG
The DNA here is from genome assembly GCF_003076135.1 of Nocardioides gansuensis. Lineage (GTDB taxonomy): Bacteria > Actinomycetota > Actinomycetes > Propionibacteriales > Nocardioidaceae > Nocardioides > Nocardioides gansuensis. The sequence goes on from NZ_QDGZ01000014.1 coordinate 3,005, forward strand.
CTCACCTGCTCGCCACCGGTCACGCGTAGCCGACGCCACCAGCCTGCAGTCGAGAACACGGCCTTCTGGTTGCCGTCGACATCGTCAATGGGCTCCGTGCCGCCCAGAGCCGTCCGCACCCTGGTGAGGTTCACCCGGATGTCGTCCAGTGTCCGTGTGGTGTCCATCCGCGGGCTCCTGTGGGGGTGGGGTGCCGCTGCTTGCATGTGGCTGCTCAGGACTGGCGTCGTCGTGGGACTCGGGATCACGTCGTGGCGTGGCCGGTCATCGACTCATGAAAGGGTGATTGAGTTGTCCCACGACGACATCGAGAACATCGGTTCCAACACGTCCACCAACCCGCACATCGACCAGATCGTCGCGACCCGGTACTCCCGACGTTCGCTGATGGTGGGCGGCACGGCCACCGCCGCGGTCCTCTTCTACGGCGGCTCACAGGTGCTCGCATCGGGCGCGGCCGCCTCCGGAGCCGGCCGGCGGGGTCCCCGCATCGGCTTCACGCCGGTGCCGACAAGCTCGGCCGACGCCCTCACCGTTCCCGAGGAGTACACCGCCCAGGTGCTGATCCCCTGGGGCACGCCGCTCTTCGCCGGCACGGAGTGGCAGAAGGACGCCTCCAACACCGCCGCCGACCAGGAGAAGCAGGTCGGCTTCAACCACGACGGCATCTTCTACTACCCGCTCGAGGACGGCGCCGCGGGCTCCCGGCACGGTCTCCTGGTGCTGAACCATGAGTACACCGACGCGAACCAGATCTACACCGCCGAGCAGGGCTCGGCGATCACCCCCGACGCTGCAGGTCGGGAGAAGGTCGCCAAGGCCCTCGCCGGCCACGGCGTGACCGTGGTCGAGGTGAGCCAGAACGCCGACGGCACGTGGAGCGAGGTCATCGACTCGCCGTACAACCGCCGGATCACCGGTGTCACGCCCGTCCAGTTCACCGGCCCGGTCACCCTCGACCACCCGGCGCTGGCGAGTAGGAACGCGCCGATGGGCACGCTCAACAACTGCGGCAGCGGCCCGACCCCGTGGGGCACCTACCTCACCTGCGAGGAGAACTGGAACGGCTACTTCGGCACTGCTGACACCACGTGGGCTCCGACCGCCTCGCAGCGCCGGTACGGCGTGAGCGCCGCCGGGTTCGGCTACTCCTGGCACGTGGCCGAACCACGCTTCGACGTGGCGCTCAACCCCAACGAGCTCCACCGGTTCGGCTGGATCGTCGAGATCGACCCGATGGACCCGCACAGCAAGCCGATGAAGCGCACCGCGCTCGGCCGGATCAAGCATGAGAGCGCCGCCGTCACCGAATCCCGGGGCAAGGCCGTGGTCTACTCCGGCGACGACGAGAACCTCGACTACGCTTACAAGTTCGTCAGCGCCCGGCCGTGGAAGGAGGCCCGCGCCCGCGGCCTCAGCCCCCTGGACGAGGGCACGCTGTACGTCGCCAAGTTCGAGGCCGACGGCACCGGCACCTGGCTGCCGCTGGTCCACGGCGTCGGGCCGCTCACCGCAGCCAACGGTTTCGCCGACCAGGCCGACGTGCTGATCCGCACCCGCGAGGCGGCCGACGCGGTCGGCGCCACCCCGATGCACCGCCCGGAGTGGATCTCCGTCGACGAGCTCACCAGCGAGGTCTACCTCACCCTGACCAACGGATCCGGCTACACCCAGGGCCGTGGGGCCACCGAGCCGAACCCGGCGGTCAACAGCGAACGCAACCCCAACCCCTACGGCCACGTGCTCAAGTGGCGTGAAAAGGACCGCGACCACACCGCTCTTACCTTCGAGTGGGACATCTTCGTCCTGGCAGGCGACCCGGTCTACGACGAGAAGGCGAACGGGCTAACAGGCGACAACATCTTCGGCTCGCCCGACGGCATCTGGCTCGACCCCGACGGCCGGTTGTGGATCCAGACCGACATCTCCAACAGCTCCCAGAACCTCGCCTCGCGCGGCTACGACAACATCGGCAACAACCAGATGCTGGTCGCGAACCCCCGCACCCGGGAGATCAGGCGGTTCCTGGTCGGGCCGCGCGGTTGCGAGATCACCGGCGTCCACACCACCCCCGACCAGCGGACGATGTTCGTCAACGTCCAGCATCCGGGCGAGTCCACGACCCACTGGAACACCCAGTTCGGCACGCCGAGCACGACCAACCCGCGCACCGTCAGCAACTGGCCGCAGTTCGACCCCGCGGGTCGGCCGCGAAGCGCCACCGTCGTGATCCGCCGCAAGGACGGCGGGGTGATCGGCAGCTGACACCGGCAACCAGGTACGCCGCCGGGTGATGACCCGCGCTACCCGGGTTTCGGCTGGCGGGCTGGGCGAGATCCGGTCGATGGCCGAGGCCAGGGCGGCCGCCAGGCGCACCTGCCGACCGAGGTGAGTGCGGACTGCCCTCGGTCCTGCTGGCTGGACTCCATCCGCTGCGAGGACAAGCAGGGGCATGCGCGGCGCTCCGTGAGGATTGTCGGACGTAGCCCCGGGCGTGGAGGCGGTCTACACGCCCGGGGCTATCCGCGCATCGGTCGGGCTGCGCGAGGCCTGCTACGGCACGCGGATCTCGAAGCGCTGGGTTGCGATCGAGGTGCGGCCGTAGGGGTCGACGCTCCGGACGGTGACCATGTGGAGGCCGGGTCCCAGGTGGGGGATCGGAAGGGTCCAGATGTGGGAGGAGGGTTCCGGGTTGACCGGACGCTGCGCCCCTGAGAGGTTCTCGCGGAGGGTTCTGATGTAGGTGTCCAGGTTGCCGCCGGGCTGCCCGTTGGTCAGCCCGAACACCGGGGGGTTGTTCTCCATCGGGACGAACCTGCCGTTGTCGAACCGGGCCTCCACACGGTGACGGGTGCCGCCGTCGAAGACGTTGGCCTCGATCACGGGTCGCTGGGCGGACTGCCAGTCAGTGGGGGCGAACCAGGGCGCTGGGCTGATGCCGTTGGATCCGCTGGGACCGGACGGGATCCACACGGGGGTGCCGCTGGCGAGTGTGTGGTTTCCGACTCCGCCGCGCATCGTGACGCGCGACTGGAAGCTCGCGGGGAGGCTGGCCGGCTTGTAGCGCATCCGGTACTCGTTGCCGTCGACGGACAGGAAGTAGTAGCCGTTGGGGTTGCCGTCGGCCATGTCGGCGGCCTGGACGCCGCGCTCATCTGTCGGACCCGAGTTCCAGCCACCGCCGCGGACCTCGGCGAGCACCTGGTGATGGAAGGCTTGGGGCCCGTTCCAGACGGCCGGCTCGACGCCCGAGGGAGTCGGACGCTCCTCGCCGGGCTCCAGGTACATCTGCCAGCTGTTGGAGGTGTCGTGGCCGGAGCTGGAGAAGACGTGCTCGCGGCCGTCCAGGATGTCGAACAGTTGCTGGAGGTTCACGGTGTTCTGCGCCTCGTCGCCGATCGCCTCGGTCCGCAGCGGGATGTGGGTTGTGATCACGACCAGCTTGTCCGCCGGAACATGGGCGAGGTCGTTGGCGAGCCATTCCAGCCTGCGCTGGTCGAGGTGGCCGCGGTAGCCGCGGCCCTGACCGAGGTAGTCGATGTTGTCCATGTTGACGAAGTGGACGTCGCCGTACTCGAAGGAGTAGTCGGTGGGGCCGTAGACGCTCTTGTACGTCTCGGTCGAGTAGGTGTCGTCCGGCACGTCGTAGTTGAGGTCGTGGTTGCCGGGGAGGTTCCACCACGGGATGCCGAGCGTGGAGACGATCTCGTTGTGCGGCCCGAACAGGTCGAGCGGGTCGTTCACCACGTCCCCAGCGGTGATGCCGAACGATGCGGCGGAGCCGCCGAGCTCCTTGATGACGTCGGCACGCATGGCCTCGAGTTCGCCCAGAGTGCGGGTCTGCGGGTCGGCGAAGAGCAGCGCGGTGAAGTCCGTGCCGACCGTGGACTTGTGGAGCGCGAAGTCCACCGACTCCGGCAGCGGTCCGGTGGGCGCGATCCCGGGATACCGGGTCTCGAGGGGGGAGCCGTTCGGGTAGTGGGTGTAGTAGAACTGCGGCAGCTGGTGCTCGTCTACGGGGACCGTGTAGCCGGCCGGTTGGGTGACGAAGACGATGGTCTCCTCGTCCACGCCGATGTTGTAGCGGCCGTTCGCGTCGGTGCTTACGACGTCCCGGCCGTTTGAGACCGACACGTCGGCTACACCGGGCTCGGCCGCGTCCTGGCGACCGTTGCGGTTGCGGTCCTCGAAGACGACACCGGTGGCCGTCTGCGCCGAGCCCGTGTCCTCCGCCCAGCTGAGGGTGGGCTCGACGGCGGTCAACGCCGCCAGAGAGACCGCGGTGGCGAGGAGCACGGTCGGCGCTCTCCTCGCTCTCGGCCTTGAGATCTCAGTCATCTCTCTCACCTTCCGTGTGGTTCGCGCCGGCGGTCGCCGGTCACGTCGACAGGAGCCGCAGGGAGAACCACGCCAGGCCGACGAGCGCGATCGAGCCGGAGGCAGCCATCCCCAGGTGCCGCGACCAGGCAAACCGGCGCGCGAGGAGCAGCAGCGGGAACAGTCCTGCGACAACCAGCGCCTGTCCCAACTCGACGCCGAGGTTGAACCCCAGCAGGGGCCAGACCGACAACCACGCGTCCCCCGAGAGCCCGAAGGCCCCGGCGAAGCCCACCCCATGCAGGAGGCCGAACCCGAACACAGCCAGCAGCCGGAAGCGGGACCGGTCACGATGGACCAGGTTCTGCGCCGCGACGTACGCGATGGACAAGGCGATGAGCGGTTCGACGACCGAGGCCGGGACGCTGAGGGTGGAGGTGGCGGCCAGGATCAAGGTCAGACTGTGTGCTGCCGTGAAGACCGTGACCACGGCGAGGAACTCCCGGAATGTGCGTGCGCCGATGAGCAGCGCGACGAGGAACAATAGGTGGTCCAGGCCATGGAGGATGTGGTCGAAACCGAGGGCGGCGAACCGGTAGACCTGACGGGCCACACTGGCCTCGCCCACGACGAGGTCGCGATGTGCGGAGTCGAAGACGAACCGCCCACCGCCGCCGGCCAGCTCGTAGTCGACAACGTTGCTGTGCCCGGGGTCGATGTCGCCGACCAGGACCGCGTACCGGATCTCGAACTCCCCGGCTCCGGGGCAGTCGTAGATCAATGAGATTCGTGCGTAGGGCTCGCCGAACCGCTCCTCCACGCCGGTGTTGGTCAGGTTCCCCGCACAGGCGACCCCGTCTACGAGCACCTGGAGCCGCGAGTCGACGTACTCTTCGAGGATCGCTCGGTCAGCTCGCAGGACCTCGTCCGCGTCGGCCGGCGCACCGCCCCCGGGTTCGCCGATGCCCGCGACAGCAGCCAGGGCGGCGAAGTCGACGACCAGCTCGTAGCGCACGTCCTCGCCGTCCTGCCGGACCTTGGAGTACCCGACGGTGTCGAGGGAGTGGGCGGCGGCAGAGCCGGGTAGCAGGCACAGGACGGCGACGAGCGCGACCGTGCCGACCACCATGAGCTTGTGCGCCCGAGCGCGCGGGGACATGTGGTAGTTCTTCCGTGGGGGACGGGATGGGAACGACTCGCCCCAGACTCTTGCGGCGCGCGCAGGCGCTCCACAAGATCGGTTCCGAGTCCCCGCCGAGTGTTCACGCCAGTTGGTCCAGGGCTTCGGGCACCGTTCATCGGCCGCGCCCGTGATACCGGGTCCTGCGCCACGGGATCGCCGGGAGAACTTCGCCGAGCCAGCCCTTCGCAGTGGACTCGTCCAGCAACTCACGCAGTCGGCCGAAGTGTTCCGTGCTCGGGCCGGTCGTTCCGATTCTCAGGGCGAGCGCGGTCACGGGGTGGACGCTCGCAGGCGGCTATTAGACGGTGCACGTGGGACCGTTGTCCGGCGAGACTCGGTCCAGGCCTTCGGCGGCATGCGCTCCATGCCGCTACCCACCCTCCCCGCATGTGGCTCTGCCGCCTCGTCTTGGGCGTCCCGCTGGGGCTCGGCTTGCCGCGGTTGCTGCTGGCGCGGGGCGAAATACTCGGTCGACTGAGTGGTCCAGGCCGTCCTCGAGGCCGTCCTCGCCTAGCGTCGGCTGCTTGCCCCACGCTGAGCACAACGAGATTTTGTGGTCAGCGGGTGCCGGTCAGGACCCGACAGCAGTGGGCGGCGCTCACGAGTGGGGCCACTTCCATGCGTACCAGACGTTCGGCGTGGTTACGGCGATTTCCAGCCTGCCGAACAGCAGGTAGTAGACCAGCTGGAATTGGGAGAGCACACCCGGCGCGGCTTGGCCCCGCTGGACTACACCCAGAACGCGATCAACAACCGCTGGTCGCGCCGTGCTTCCCTCGACCGGCGCCCGGTGCGCCCGTATCCGTCCCGAACGGCTGGAACGAGCTCGACGATCCTGAGCTGCGTCCGGACCGGTGACGATCCGGACCGTGCTGGACCGGCTCGAGCGCGCGGCGACCCGTCCCGGACCGTGCTCGTGATGGAGCAAAACCCGCCCGAGATCACCTGAGGCGCGTCAGCGGGCCTGCTGCTCGGCGACCCAGCTGGCGACCTGGGGCCGGGAGGTCATGCCGAGCTTGGCGAGGATGTGGTCGACGTGGGTCTCGGCCGTGCGCTGGGGATGACGAGCCGAGCGGCGATCTCTCGGTTGGTAAGGCCTTCGGCGAGGAGCCCGGCGACCTCCCGCTCGCGCGGGGTCAGCCCGCCGGGGGCCTCCGGCCCCGGGCCTCGGGCCGGGGTGGTGGCCGCTGCCTCGGATCCAGGGGCGTCGCCGTCGTCGCCCAGGGCAAGCGCCACGGCTTGGTCGAAGGAGTACGACGCACCCTCCGCGGAAGCCTCTTCGAACCGGGTGGACTCGAACTTGGCGGAGCCGAGGGCTGCCCGCAGGGCGTCCTCGGACCGCCTGTCGAACACGCTGTACGCGGTCGTCTCGTCGACCTTCGTCCCGCTCGTCCGCCAGACGGCCTGGGACGCGCCGAGCAGCCGGGCCGCCCGCTCGTCGGGGGACGCGAAGGCAGCACACCAGGAGAGCGCCTGGACGCCGAAGCTGATGCCGGTCAGGTCCTTCATCGGTTGGAACAACCGGACCGACTTCCGCAGCGACCGCGTCGCCTCGTCAAAGTGCCCGGCCCGCCACTGTGCGATGCCGACCGCCCAGAGCGCGTAGGCCGTCGACGACTGCGCGCCGTGCTGCTCAGCCAGCGCCAGCGCATCCCGGCTGAACTCGTCGGCCCGGGGATCGTCGAGGAAGAAGGTGCCAGCAGTGAGCAGGATCAACGTGTCGAACTCGCCCAGCGGGTCCCCGACCGCCCGGAACTCCCGGCGGGCCTGATCCAGCAGCTCGATGGCGCCCGGTAGGTCGCCCCGGTAGAGCGTGGCCTGTCCCCGGCACTCCTTGATCCGTGCGTGCAGCAGGTCGTCGTCGAGCCTCGCGGCGATCTCCTCACACTCGGCCAGATGGAGTGCGACGTCGCCGGATGGTCCGGTTGGGGATCTACCGCGGCAGCTCTTCACCGATGCCCGCCGAACCGACCTCGAGATGCCAGCGCCAGGTGAGGCTAGTCCGGCAGGGCACTGCGGGGCGTCTCAACAATCCAGCACGGTCGACCTGCCGCATTTCGACACTTCGGATCAGCCACTTCCCGGACCCGCGCCCGCGACGCTATAACGCCGACCCGTGCCTCGGCAGTTCGCGGACACGCATCCGTCCGAACCGACCGTTGACAACAAGAGGGGAGGCTGCTGGTGGCAGGGAGGCGTCCGGAGCGCTTCCGAACCCACGACCCTCCCGTTCAGCTCAGTGGTCGAGCCAGCTGCGCAGCTTTCGGGTGGGAAGGTGTTCCAGCAGGGATGGGTACTCCCGTTCGAGCTCGGCGGCCCGTCCCTGCTCGAGCGCGTGCAGTCGGCCGAAGGTGAAGCCGTTCTCTCCGTCGAGATGCGCTTGGACCCCGATCTCGCGGAGGGTGTCGCGCGCGACCACGGTGTCCTGGTGCTCGCCGAGCATCTGTTGGATGCGTTTGGCCCGGGTGCCCAGGCGTTTGGCTCGCTTGCCGAAGACCGGCCGCGCGGTCTCGGCCGCGTAGCGGAGCCGTTTGGCGGCCTTGCGGACCTCATGGTGGGCGAGGTCCTGCGCGTGCTGGTCCGGAGCCTCTTCGACGGCGCGGTGCCGCTTCCGCACCCGCTTGAGATCGGCCTGGAGTAGCCGGGGCACCCCGCGGCGTATGGGCTGCTGGGCCGCCTCGGAGAACGGGGGAGCGCTGGTGAAGGTGTCCAGCCGGTCCAGCAGCCGGAAGTACCGCTTGCCCGCGAGGGCCAGCTCGGCCTCGGACCGACCCGTGCGGAAACTCGCACCGAGTTCGTTGTCGATTCGTTGAGGCACCGGCCCGAGCACCAGCTCGGCCGGCTGGTGCCGCACCAGCTCGCCGAGCCGCTCCCGCAGGACCTGGGCGTCCCGGGCCGGCGCCAGCACGCCGCCGAGCCACTTCAGCTCCGCACGCAGCCCCTCGGCCGACCCCGGCGCCAGCACGTCGCGGTAGGTCGCCAGGGCCGACCGCAGCCGACGCGCCGCGATGCGCATCTGATGCACACCCTCGTCGTCCCCGGCGCGCAGGCGCAGATCCTCCTGCTTGAGCCGCGATACGTGTTCACTCAAGTACTCGGTCAGCAGCACGCCCGTCGCGTCATTCCTGCCCGGCCGCGTGGCGCGAGACCGCCCCGTTGGGCCGGGTAGCCGCTCGCCGAGCGCCCGGGCGAGCTTGGACGAACTACCCGCGGGGCGGGCGCCGGCGTTGAGCAGCAGCGTCTCCACCGGCTCCAGCAGGTCGGTCCCGTCGACCAGCTCCACCTCCCATTCACGCCAGTGCCCGGGGGGTGAGCCATCTGCGGGGTGCTGCGCGGTTACGTGGTCGTCGCACAGCTCGGCGAGGGTCCTGCCCTCGGCGTCCAGCAGCCGGTGCACCACGCGACGGTTCCTCACCGACATCACCGGCGCCACCTCCTGGTCCCGAACGAAGGCGCGCACATACTCGAGGAGCTCGGCCGGCGCACCCCCGTGACCTTCCTCCAGGGGCCGCCGCACCTCGCTGCGGATGTCCGCGGATACCGGCAGCTTCAGGTGCCATCCGGCGTCCGCACCGCCGGTGCGGCGTCGCAGCGTGATGCCGGCCCTAGCGAGCGCCAGGCCCGCGGTGTCGAAGTACGTCGCGTCGAGCTCGACCTCGTCTGCTGGTGCGACCCGGTCCACCTCAGGCACGCTGGTCAGCTCCGGGACCCTGGCACCGGGCGGCACGTCGTACTTGCGCTCGACCTCGGTGTGCTGGTCAGCGACCACAAGACGATGTTCCTCCCTGCCATCGACGGTCGCAACATCCCGCCCAAGGTCCGTCCGCAACGAAGCGTGCCCGGGGTGCCACAACGTGCTATTGCCGGACATCCCAGGTCGCTCCATCCTGAGTGGATGCACCCAGCAGACCAGGTTCCTGCCGTCCCCGCGCAGCGTCGGGGCATGCGCACGGTTCTGCACACAGAGACCCGAGCGCTGACGGACATGATCGACCGGCTCACGATCCGCTTCCCGCGGCACTCGAGAGCCACCGTCGCCGAGGCCGTCAGTCAGGCACACCAACGGTACGACGACAGTCACTTCCGGGAATACGTTCCCGTGCTCGTCGAACGCGAGGCCCGCCTGAAACTGGAACGCACCGCGGCGCAGGCCGCGCCGACCCACGAACCGTCCTCAGCGCCGCTACAGGCCGGCGTCGGGTGACGGGCAGACCCCGGCCCCGGTGCTGACGCCCTCTGCCCGGCCAACTCGAGATGACTCCCGCAAGGCGCCAGGAACGCCCCTCTCCGCACGGGCCCAGGCACAGGACGAGGAGGCCCGTTCCTCCTGCGGAACCACCCGGCTCGGAGAGCACGTCGAGCGTTCCCGCCAGGGCGTGCTCTCGTCCCAGCACGACCCGCCAGACGATGCCCAGGACGAGGTTCGTCCAGCGACTGACGCCGGAGGCTAGGCGAAGACGGCCTGGACGACCCAGTCGACGAATATTTCGACGAGGGCCACGGCCACTCGGGCCAGCACCGCGGCAACGATCGTTTCCATCTGAACCTCAATTCTGATTCCACGGCAGGCTAGATTTCTTGCCTCGACCGTAGGGTGCGGGGCAGACGGGGCGGGCACGTGAGGCTGGCGCGACGGTGTCGTGTCGAATCAGGAAAGTGTTGGTAAACGGATCCGTTCACCGCGCCTTCGCGGCCTCGGGGATTAGTCCGGCGGCAGTCGCACCCGCGTGTCCCGTGGGCCCGGGGCGTTCGGCGTGCTCGGCCCCGGGGGCGGCAGCGGTGCGGATGCGCGTGGCGATCGCGGCTGCCAGCATGGCGGCCGCCGCGGGGGTCAGGCCCAGCGTCCAACCGATCGGGCCCAGGGGCCGGTTGCCGAAGAAGTGGGCGATTCCCGGTGTCTGCACGCTCACGACCAGGGCGGCGATCGAGGCCAGGCTGGCGGCGATGACCAAAGGGCTGCGGCGGCCGACGAGCAGCGTCTGTCCGAGCTGGGCGCCGACCAGCGCGACGAGCGCGACAGTGGCGGCGTGGGACCGGGTCCCGGTCGCACGGCCCATCGCCCAGGCGGTCGTGGCGGCGATGGTGGTCACGGTGGCGCGGATCCAGATCTCGCGGCTCAGGGCGGTCCCCAGCGAGACGTCCGGCCCCTCATGCAGCAGCTCATCCGGGCTGACGTTGGGGGGTCGTTGTCCCGCGATGGCCATCGCAGGCAACACATCGGTCAGGAGGTTCACCAGCAGCAGCTGGCGGGCGTTGAGTGCAGATCCGGAGCGGGTGGCCACGCCCGTTCCCAGCGTGAACGCGATCTCGGCGATGTTCCCGCCGATCATGACAGCCAACGCGTCACGGACCGAGGCCCACAGCGCCCGCCCTTCGACGACGGCATCGGTGATCGTCTCGATGCGGTCGTCGGTGATCACCAGGTCGGCGGCCTGCTTGGTCGCATTGGTGCCACGAAGGCCCATCGCGATGCCGACATCGGCCGTCCTGATCGCCGGTGCGTCGTTGGCGCCGTCACCAGTCACCGCCACGACCCGCCCGTCGCGGCGCATCAGCTCCACGATCCGCACCTTGTGCATCGGGCTGGTCCGCGCGAAGACGACCGTCTCTGCGAGCGCACCTGCCAAGGACAGGTCGTCGAGCTCGTCGAGCTCGGGCCCGGTCATGATCCCGCGCCCGTCCAGCAGGCCGAGCTCAGCGGCGATCGCCTCCGCGGTGCTCGGGTGGTCCCCGGTCACCATGACCACATCGACACCGGCAGTGTGCAGTGTGCGGACCGCCTCTGCGGCGCTGGGCCTCACCGGGTCCGCCAGTGCCAGGAGGCCCAGGAAGCACAGGCGGGTCAGCCGAGCCTCGGTGAAGTCGGTGCGCCCGGACGCGGGTCGATCGGCGACGGCCAGGACGCGATAGCCGCTGCGCGCCAGCCGGTCGATCTCTGCTGCGACCTCGCGATGCGCGTCGCCGTCGAACTCCACGATCTCCCTGTCCCGTAGCCACGTGGTGCACCGCGGTACGACCACCTCGGGCGCACCCTTGACCGTGATCCGACTCCCGGTCGGGCATCGGCCAAGGGTCGCGTGGTACCCCCGTGCCGGCTCGAACGGCAGCTCGGCAGCGAGCTCCCAACCCGCAAGCCCGGTGGAGGGCTCGACCCGGCAGCGGGCAGCGCCTTCCAGGACCGCCTCGTCCGTCGGGTGTGCGACCGGGTGCGGCGTGTTCTGATGTGGGGTCGCCCGAAGAGCCGCCCCGAGAATGGTCCGGAAGCTTGGCGTCAATGACGCGGTGCGCTGGTCTGTGCGGCCGTTAGAGACGGCCCGGAGCCGGATCCTGCCCTCGGTGAGGGTGCCGGTCTTGTCGAAACACAGGGTGTCTACCCTGCCCAGGGCCTCGATGGTCGCCGGCTGCCTGACCAGGGCGTTGCGGTGCGAGAGCCGACCCGCGGCCCCGAGCTGCGCGACGGTGGCCACGAACGGCAGTCCCTCGGGAACCGCGGCAACAGCGAGGCTGATCGCGGTGGCCAGGGAGCCGTACAGGGGCCGTCTCCACAGCAGGCCGGCGCCGACCAGAGCCACGCCGGCGCCGACAGAGATGGGGATTGTGGTCCGGGTCAGCGAGCGGAGCCGCGCCTCCACCCCGCCGGGCCGCGAGGTGCGGGCCGCCGCCCGCGCCGTCCTGCCGAGCTCGGTCGCACCGCCGGTGGCGACGACCACGGCCCTGCCGTGCCCGGCGGCGATGGCAGTGCCCTCGTGCAGCATCGAATGACGGTCCGCCAGAGCCGTTGCCACCGAGGGTTGCGCACTCTTCAGGACCGGTAGGGACTCGCCGGTCAGGCTGGACTCGTCGACCTCGAGGCCCGTCGCCGCGAGAACCCGGCAGTCCGCGGGGACCGCGTCCCCCGCCTGGAGTTCGATGACGTCCCCGGGAACCAGGTCCCGCGCCTTCGCCTGGGTCGGGGCGCCGTCCCGGCGCAGCCGAACTCGCACGGCGGTGGTGTCGACCAGCCGGTGCATCGCCCGGTCGGCACCGACGCGCTGAGCGCCGCCGATCAGCGCATTCACCCCGAGCACGGTGCCGATCAGGACGGCGTCGACCATGGCGCCGCTGACTGCCGAGGCTCCAGCCGCCATCGACAGGGTCGGGGTGAGCGGGTTCGCGAGCTCCTCCATCGTTGCTCGGGTGATGCCCGGCGTCGCCTGCCCGTGGCCGTCCGTCGCGGCGCGAGCGGCGAGCCGCGCCCGCGCTTCCTGCTCGGTGAGCCCCTCGGGAGCCGACCTGAGCCGCTCCAGGGTTGCCGCCGCGGACAGGACGTGCCAGGAGGTCGGGTCCCTGGGCACCGGGGTGGGACGGCGGACCAACGTCGCCGCGGACCACGTCCCCGCCGCGACGCTGAACAACGTCGCACCGTGGACAGCGACCATCGCCCGACGCGCCGAGCCACGCGCAGGTCCGGTGAACACCAGCAGCGCGCCGAACGCCGACCCGACCAACGCCAGCGTCGCGCTGCGTCGGCTGGCCGTTCGAGCCGCGGGGACGGCGTCCAGCAACTGGCACACCTCGGTCAGACCCGGGCCGCACAGCAGGTGCGCACCCCAGGGCGTCGCGGACGAGGGACCGAGCACGCCGATGCCGCAGTCGGCAGCGGTCAGCGCCTCATCGCCGGTCCGCGACACCAGGACGACGCCGCGCCCGGCCTGCTGGAGGGCTCGAATCGAAGCGGCCAGCCGGCGGCCACCCGGCACCACCTCGTCTACGGACAGTCGCTTGCCGAGATGGGAGGTCGCGTTCGCCAACACCACCTCTCCGGTGTTGCGTGCGGTGGTGACGAGCTCTTCGGCGAGCGGGTCCAGCTCCGGGACAACGGTCACGATGCCGACTCGTCGACCGTTTCTTGTCATCAGCAACGTCGCCGAAGCGCGGCTGGGCAGCGCGCTGCCATCGCGGACGGGTTTACCTGCGGGCTCGCGAGTTCGCCCCCGCACCCGGTGCACGGCCCAGCCGTCCTGACTTCGCGAGCTGTGGGCGCTTGCCGGGTCAACGAGCTCGTGCGCTCGCACGTACAGCTCGACCGGGTCGGCCCGAGCGTCGAGTGCGCGCACCTCACGGATGAGGTGCCTTCCGGTGACAAGGACGGATGAATCCAGGACCGTGACATCGATGCGGTCGAGTCGCCGCAGAGCCGCCGGGTCAACTGCCACGACTCCTCGCTTCGCCAGCCCCTGACCCAGCTGGGCGGCGAAGACCTCACGCCCCACGCGCGCGGCGGTCGACGTACCGGCGAGCAGCAGGCCGAACGCGCGCGAGGGGCTCCGGGTCGCCGCCAACGCGAGACCCGACAGGGCCAAGGTCGTCCAGGAGGCGAGTCTGGCGTACTGCTCGACCGGACCAACGGGCAGCGGCGCCGGCCGCGGCTGCCTGGCGATCGGCGCAACGCTCTGGGCGTCGGCGAGCTGCGGTTCTCGTTGGAGCCACGCGGCCTGCCACGCCTGCGCCTCGGTGAACTCGGAGAGTCGGCGCGCCACGTCGGCGAGGAGGCCGGCCTCGCCCTGGGCCAGCCCCATGGTACCTGCACCAGTCAGCGCGGTCCCGAGGCCCGCGGTCCGGGCCCCCAGACCGGCGACCAGCCAATCGTGCGCCTTGGGCGAGGACTCCACCAGCGACACCAGCCACGGCACGGCTACCGGGATCGGTGGCACCCGAAGGGCACGGCCAGCGAGGGACAGGCCCAGGGCAGTCACATCCGCAGCAACCGCAGCCACCGGGACGATCAAAGACTCGACGTCACCCGGATGCGGCCACGACTGCCCCACGTCCTCGGGGACCAGTCCCGCCTGGCGCTCCTCCTCTTCGATCACCTGGACCAGGGCCTCGACACTCAACTGATCGTCGTCGAAGTCGACAACCACCCGACCCAGCACGCCATTGACCGCAGCGGCATGGACGCCGTCCAGCGCAGCCAGCCGCTCCTCCAGCGCTCGGGCCAGCTTCGCGCCGTCCGGACCATCGACACCCAAGACCTGCACATGTGCGCGGCCGCCGTTCACCCAGGCGCGCCGTCGTGACCGCCCGACCAGGACCGAGCTCGCTCCGCGCACTGACGCCAGCGCCGCGCCAATCGAGGCCAGGCTCGGCGGGCGCGGTAGGCGCACGAGGACCTCCACAGCAAGAGATCGGGAAGACGAAGCCCACCGACGGCGCAAGGCCGCCGGTGGGCGGATCCCTCAGGACCCGGATCGTTGCGACGGGCGAGAGGGGGCTCCAGCGACAGAGCAAGCGCGCTTCGCGACAATGGTGCCCGCCGCGACGGCGGCGGCCACCGGCCAGTCGATGATGCCGATCAGGGCACCGGCGCCCAGGCCCGTGTAAAGGGCGACCTCGTCACGCGGTGGCATGTTCGAGCCGACAATGCGCGCGGCGCCGCTCACGTCTGCTCTGCTGACATGCGGATGCGGGATGTGCACCTTCGGCACGGTCAGTGAGGGCATTCCCGGATGCGGGACGTGAATGCTTGGCGTGTGCACCTCCGGGACCCGGAACTCGGCAGTGACGAACGGGAGCGTCACCGTCGCGGTCTTCGATTTCTTCACGGTTCGAGCAGAAGCCGCGCGCGTAGCCGTCGCGGATCCGGTGGCCGACTTGCGAGGCTGTGATGCCTTCGTCGTGCTCGTGGCAGCGCGCTTCCTGACTGCCTTCGTTTCGCCTGCCTTGGTTTCAGTCTGAGTTGCCATGGCCACCCCCTCGGATGCTCGTGAGTGTCTGGCTGACGGATGTCAAAGCAACACTCCATGCTAGGCCCGCAGCGCAGGCGAGCACAGGGCCGACGGGCCCTCTCTTGGGACAGATTGCGTGCGATCATCGACCACACGGCCGCTGGTGAGCGCGTCGATCGAGATCCACTCCGGGCGGTGCATCCGGGTGGCGCCGACCGGCGTCGGCCGCCTCGCGGGTGCAGATCAGCACGTCGGCCTGGTAGGCGAAGCCTTGGCTGCGGTCAGCCGCCCGACGCCGTGGACCAGCGGCAGCCAGGTGCCGGTAGCGTCGACCTCGAACCGGCGACGTACAGCGCGCCCTCGTCCAGGGCCTCCTTTCCACGGGCGGGCGCTGATGAACTTGAGGAGCTGCCCGCCGAGCAGCCGTCCGGTCGCCCGGTCGCCGGTGAGGCGGACGCACAGTGACGAGGCGCCCGGGTAGGCCTCGTGATCGTCCACGTCGTCCTGCACGCTGAGCGGATCGAAGCCCCGCGGCCTTCGCCTCGCTACCAACCAGGCTGACCTGCACCGGGGGGTCGAGCTCGAGGCAGCGCTCGAGGCAGCGGCGGGGCGGCCTCGATTCCGCCATCGCTTCCCGTATCGCTGCGTGCATGACCTCCCGGTGGTTCCGGCGGTGCGGGGGGTGACGTCGGCCACTCTCAGCATTGCCAAGCTGCGGGCGGCTCGTTCATTCCCTCGCTGCTCGAACGCGGGCCGGCCACCCGACAATTCGTCAACACACCCCCCGCTGGGCCCAACAAGCGCGGACGTTCGGGGGCCCGGTCAGGAGGGCCGCACGCTTGTCCCGATCTGCGCGCGGCAGATCCGTCTGAGTAGCTCGTGCGCCACCGCCGTTGGTTGGAGGTCGACCACTATCCGATGCGGTCCGTCGGCGTGGCGTTCCAGGCTGGTGACCCCTGCGGAGTTCACCCGGACCCAGCCCTGGGCGAAGGTGAACAACTCGGGCCGTACGGCGGCCAGGACCGCGATCGGATCGTGCGGACTGTCCGGCCGGCCAAGCCAGGTCCGAAACTGACGGATCTCGGCCGACAGCAGCGCCCCCAGGGCTCCGCACGCCTCGATGGCCGCGATCTCCTCCTCACTGAGGACGACGCGCTTGGTCTGGTCGATTCCGGTCACCTCCGCCGGCACCCCGGCAGCGAACACGGCCTGCGCTGCAGCCACGTCGCACAAGATGTTGGCAGGGCACCGGCATGACGGCCCGGCTGAAGTGCTCGCGCAGCAGCGCGGCGGTGCGGGGCGGGTCCTCGAGCGGGGCGAGGTGGCCGACACCGCGCAGGACGGCGAAGCGGCCGTTGGTGATGCCCGGGCGAGGTGCTGGTGCTGGGCAGCGGGCGTGACCGGGGTCGTGATCTCGTCGAGGCGGCCGGTCACGTCGAAGTGTCCCAGTGCCTCGCAGACGAGGGCGTAGCTCTCCGGGTCGACCGAGGCCAGGTCGTCCACCGCCGCGCGCGAGAGGTCGGTCGGTTCGGCCTGGACGCGGCTGCCGAACCAGCGGCCGGGCGAGGATGCCACCATCGGCGCCATGCCCTCCGCCCGTACGAGTGCGGCCCGGTCGCCCACGCCTGCGGCGTACCGAATCTGGCGCCGCTGCAGAACGCGGCTGCGGCCCGGAAGCGGGCAGGGTGGTCGAGGAGCAGCTGCAGGCCGACCGCGCCCCCGACCGAGTCGCCGGCATAGAGGTACGGCGTCGCGGCCGCGTCGGCGCCGACGGCACTGTCGACCGCCGCGAGGACGGCCGAGGCCAGGTCGCCGAGGCCGAAGTCCGCGCTCGTTGCGGGGCTCAGCCCGTGGCCAGGGAGGTCCCAGCCGACGATGTGGAGTTCGCCGAGCTCCGCGGCGACCGTGCCCCACAGGCGGTCGACGCGGGTGCCCAGCGAGGGTCCGACAACAGGAGAGTCCAAGAACTCGGTTAGCCGCGCTGCCTCGCTACGCTGAGACGGTCGAAGGGACTGCCATGGAGACTGTTGCGCTCACGCACGGTGGCGGTGCCTAAAGGGGAGGCCTTGTCGTTGTGCCGACGCCGTCATCCCGGGCTCGTGGCGAGCACGCCTTATCAAGTGAGGACTCGAGACCCTTGGCCTCGGTCAGGAGATGTGTGGTCGAAGAGGGCTCAGCCACCGAGCCGCCAACTCCAACTGCCTTCGTCCCAATTTCGGCGGCTCAGGCGACGCCCTCGGCCTCCTGGCCCCTTCGCTGTTCGGGCTGCCGTCGGTCGCCCTGCGAACCAAGGCACCCACCAGACCCTTCAGGTCCTGCTGGCGGGACATCGGCGCCATGGGCAGGTCGGCCGCGGTGTCGTCGGGCAGCGGCGGGAAGTAGCCGGGGAGAAGGGAGAGTGCAAGGAGCGCCGGGGGCTTGTCACTCCCGATCGCTTCCACTCTCGCCCTCGCGCGGCTTGGTGTTCCCGCGGCGCTCTGCTTGCTGACGCGCTGGGACGGCTGATGGTGGTGAGTTGCTGGTTGGCGTTGCTCGCACCGGATCCGGACGGGCTGTGGGGGCAGCTGGCGGGAAATTTCCCATCTCAGTAGGACGGCGCCTTGTCGTCCCCCTCGGTCCCGGCGACGCGGTGCCGGTTGGTGCCGTCGGCGTTCATCATCCAGATGTCGGCGTCACCGGGCTCCCCGGCGTCGTAGACGATCTTGGTGTCGTCTTGGGCCCAGTCGGCGTTCTTCTCCTCCAGCGCCGTCGAGTTCGGCACGCGCCGCTTGTTCGTGCCGTTGGAGTTCATGAGCCACAGGTCCCAGTTCCCGCCGGAGTTGGTGTGCCACACGATCTGTGATGTACCGGCCCTTCGGGAGAACGACGGCGAGTAGTCAGCGCCGGCGGGGTTGTATCCGGATGCGGCCGTGGACAGCAGAGTTTCGCGCCTGGGCGTCCCGGTCTGGACGGTGTAGATGTCCCAGTCGGTACCCGACGGGGTGGCTCGGTTGCTTGTGAACGCGACGAGGCTGCCATCGGCGGAGAACGACGGTGCCCGGTCGTTTCCGGGGTTGGTTGTGAGCCGGGTCAACTGGCTGCCGTTGATCCCGATTGTCCAGATGTCGTGGTTCCCGGCGTTGTTGGAGACGAACGCCAGTCGGGTCCCGTCACCTGACCAGTCCGGTTGGTAGTTGTCCCCGGCCGGCTGGTTCGGTACGGCTGCCTGCCCGATGATGCAGCCAGCTGAGTTCAAGCCGACGACGAAGATCTTGCGGCGTCCAGGGACGCCGACGTTCATTGCGAATGCTCTCCGGTTCGGCGCCCACACTGCGCCGGCCTCCTCGTTGGCCGACGATGCGGACAACTCCTGCACCCGCCCGTCCAAGGTTGCGGCGAAGACATCGAGTAGCGGCAGCATCGCGTCGCTGTCGAACAGGATCTGTCCGCCGACGCAGTACTGCGTTGCGGTCATCGGTGGCTGGGTGACCACGACCGGGCCACCGGTACCGCAACCGCAGTTCCAGATGACCTGTGGCGTCCAGCTGCCCGGCCCATTCGGGGTGACGTCGACGCGGATGACTGTGCCGCCGACCGGGATGGACCCGATGGTGCACACGATCCGACCAGTCTGTTGCGTGCAGGTTTGGCCGCCGCTGCTGCCTGCGCTGCTCGTGTTGGTGGTCGGGGACAAGGTGACGCCGTTGGTGCCGGTGCCCGTGGAGATGGTGACGGTTCCGCCGGGCATCGGTCCTGGATTCGGGTTCGGGATCCGGATTGTCACGCCGCACACGCCGGGAACGCCGTAGTCGGGGCAGGTGGTCACTTCTGGGGTGCCGGTCACCTTGGTCTGGCCCCAGTCGGGCTCATAGTCGCCGTCGGTGGGGAAGTTCGACACGTTGAGCGGTGTTCCGCCGGTTACGTCGATGGCCATGACTTCGCCGTTGCCGCCTCCGGTCGCGTGGTTGTACGCGATCATGCGTCCGTCCGGGGACCAGGTGGGGTGCTGCGCGATTCCGGTGCTCGGGGCAACTATCCGCCGGAAACCGGTGCCGTCGAGGTTCACCACGTGGATGCCCTGGCGTAAGCGGGTCAGGGCAAGCTGGCGGCCGTCTGGCGACCAGGCCGGCTGCTGGCCGGTGGCGGTGCTCGGTAGTGGCAGGAGCCGGTCGCCGCTGCCGTTGGCACTGATGACGCGGACGCCGCCGGTGCCCATGTAGGCGAGCTGGGTACCGTCCGGTGACCACGTCGGCATGGTGTCGTCGGTCGTGTTGCGGGTCACTTGCTGCGCGCTGGTGCCGTCGGGTCGGATGGTCCAGATCTCGTGGTCGCCGTCGCGGTTGCTGGCGTAGGCGATCCGCTGTCCGTCCGGGGACCAGGCGGGGAACAGGTTCATGCGGGTGTCCCGGGTGACGTTGCTGGTGGCGCCGGTGACGACGTTGACGACCCAGACGTCGGAGTTTCCGTCTCGGGTGGAGGTGAAGGCGATCTGGGTGCGGTCCGGGCTCCAGGACGGGGCGCTAGAGTTCTGCCTCAACATCAGTCGCCGCGGCGTGCCTCCGGGCGTGGCTGCCCACAAACCTCCTGTGCCGGTCTCGGTGACGGACCCGGCGCGGACCCACACCAGCTCGGGCCCGCTGGCTTGTGGCTGCGGCACCTGAACCGTGACAGGTGACGAGGCCGTCTGGTTGCCAGCCGTGTCGGTGGCGACCGCACGGACGGTGTGCACTCCGGGGGTGGCGCCGGTGGCGTCCCACGTGCCGGTGTACGGCGCAGTGCTGTCGATGGCGGCGTTGGCGCCGTCGACGGTGAACTTCACCGAGCTCACGCCGACTGCGTCGCTGGCGGTCGCGGCCAGGTTCACGTTGCCGGTCACGGTGGCGCCGTTGGCGGGACTGGTCAGCGCCACGATCGGGCCGGTGGTGTCGTGGACGGTGGCGGTGAAGCTGCCGGTGGCGGTGTTCCCAGCCTCGTCGGTGGCGGTGCACTGCACTGTTGTCGTCCCGATCGCGAACACCGAGCCGGACGGCGGGGTGCACACCACGACCGGTGAGCCATCGGTCTCGTCGGTGGCGGTCGCGGTGTAGGTGACCTCGGCGCCGGCGCTGCTGGTGGCCTCGCGCGTCACCGGGCTGGTGGGCAATTGCAGGACTGGCTTGGTGGTGTCGGCGGGCACCGGAGTTTGGCCCCAGTCGGGCGCTAGGTCGGCGACGGTAGCCTGCCGGGACACGTTGGATCGGTTGGTGCCGTCGAGGTTCATCGACCACACGTCCCAGTCGTTGTTCACGAACACTGACATGGCGATCCGGTTGCCGTCAGGCGACCACGTCGGTTGCGATACCCGCTCCCCGAGGGCCGTCACGCGTTGATCGTCGGTGCCGTCGGGGCGGATGGTGTGCACCTCCGAGCCGCCCGTGCTCGGGAAGGAGTACGCGATCCGGGTGCCGTCGGGCGACCATGCCGGCGCTTCGTCGATGTTCGAAGTGGCCGAGATGACGCGCCGGTCTGTGCCGTCGGCCCGCACGGTGACCAGGTCTCCCACGCTGGTGAACACGAGGCGGCGGGCGTCTGGTGACCAGGCCGGGAAACCGTCGCGGGGCTCGGTGTCGTTCGTGAGCTGCCGTAGCCCAGTCCCGTCGACTCGAAGCGTGTAGATCTCGTAGTCGCCGTCGCGGTTGCTGGTGAATGCGATCCGAGTGCCGTCGGGTGACCAGGCCGGGTCGTCGTTGAAGCCCGTCCTGGTCTGGGTGAGGTTGGTCAGGGCCCCAGTGGCGACGTCCATGATCCAGATGTCGTAGTTGCCGTCGCGGTTGCTGGCGAATGCGACCTTGACCCGGTCGGGGCTCCACGAGGCGTTGAGCGCGTCTCCGGTGAAGATCTGTCGTGCGGTGCTGCTGGCGGAGCCGACCCACAGCGCCCCGGTTCCGCCCAGGGAGTGCCACACCAGCGGGGTGGCAGGGTCCGGGGGCGCGACTTGCACGGTGACCGGTGCTGAGGTGGTGGTGTGCCCAGCTTCGTCGCGGGCGATGGCGCGGATGGTGTGCGCGCCGGGGACGGCGTTGGTGGCGTCCCAGCTGCCAGTGAAGGGCGCGGTCGTGTCGGCGGTGCCGATCAGGGTTCCGTCGACGAGGAACTGCACGGCCGTGACCCCGACGACGTCGGTCGCGGTCGCGGCCAGGTCGACGGTCCCGGCGACGGCCGCGCCGTCGACGGGGCTGGTGACTGACACGTGCGGGTCGTCCTGGTCGGTGACCGTGACGGTGAAGCTGCCTGTGCTGGTGTTGCCGGCTGCGTCCGTGGCGACGCAGTTCACGGTGGTCTCACCGAGCGGGAACACCGTGCTGGAGGCGGGGGTGCAGTCCACTGCCGGAGCCGGGTCCTCGTTGTCGGTCGCCAAGGCGGTGTAGCGGACGGCGGTGCCCTCGGGACTGGTCGCGGCCGCGGTGACCGGGTCCGGCAGGGTGAGCGTCGGCGGTGTGGTGTCGGTAGGCGTGCCGGCCGGGACGGAGCCGGTGAACACGTCGAAGACGCCGTTGGTGTCGCCGGCGGTGAGATTGGCTGCCGTGGACGCGAACAGGAAGCGGGTCCCGTCGCCGCTGATCACCCCATCCTGGGTGCCGCTGCTCTGTTGGATACCGTCTTCAGCGACGCTGACCCGGACGGTGGTGCCGGTGTCGAGGTCGCTCACGAAGGTATCCACGGTGGCGTTGGTGTCCCCGGGCACCAGGTTGGACGCCGAGGACTGGAACAGAACCCGGCGGCCGTCGCTGCTCAGGGACGGCGAGTGGCTTTGTCCGTTGCTCAGCGCTCCAGTGAAAGCGCGGCTGACGAGCTCAGTGGTGCCGGCGACGCGGTCGCGGATGAAGATGTCGTTCCCGGAGCTGGTGTCGTTCGGTGTCAGGCTGTCCGCGTTGGACTGGAAGGCGACGTAGCGGCCGCCAGCGCTGACTCCGACCCGGGAGGAGAACAAGGTGGCGTTCACCTCCGTGCCACTGCTCGTGACGCTGACACGTTCGGTAGTGCCGGCCACCAGGTCACGCAGGAAGATGTCGCCGCCGTTGTTGGTATCGCCGGGCACCAGGTTGCTGGCGGCGCTGTAGAAAGCGACATAGCGGCCGTCGTCGGACAGGTCCGCACTGCTGCTCTGCCCGTTGGCTTCGCTGCCGTCACTGGCGACGCTGACCCGCGTAACGATGTCCTGCTGGGTGTCGGCCAAGAACAGATCGACGACGCCGTTGGTGTCACCGGGGACGAGGTTAGAGGCGGCGGAGCCGAAGAGAGCATAGCGACCGTCGGCGCTGATGCTGCGCATGCTGCTGGCCCCGTTGGCCTGCGTGCCGTCAGCGGCGACACTGAGCAGCGTAGTTGCGGCGGTCTGCCGGTCGAACAAGAAAGCGTCGTTGACGCCGTTGGTGTCGCCGGGTGCCAGATTCGTGGCGGACGACCAGAACGCCACGTACCGGCCGTCGTCGCTCACCACTGGGTCCGAGCTCTGCGAGTTCGGCACCGCGCCACCCACGCCGACGCCGACGCGCTCGGTAACACCCGTCTGCAGGTCGCGCCAGAACACGTTGAAGAACCCGCCGCCGGTCGGCGCGAAGGTCGTGGCACGCGAGTCGAACACCACGTACCGGCCGTTACCGCTGAGCGCGGACCGCACCGAGTGTCCATCACCTTGGACCCCAGACGAACTGACCGACACCCGTTCCAGGGTCACCCCGCTGTCGGCGCTGACCGGCGCTGCGGCCGCCATCACGACAACTGCGGTCGTGAGAGTGGTGCTCAAGGCGAGGAAGGCACGCAAAGATCGCCGAACGGACATGACTGAGCCCCCCTAATGGAAGAGCGTCACGTCACAATTCCGGTGAATTTGTCCCCTTGCCGGGGTCCTCGTGACCACCCCATTCTTCGCGGAAATCTACGTGACCAGGCCTGCTGCCGCATGACGCATCTGGGTGATGTTCTATCCAAAGCCATCTCACCGGCTTTGCCGACCTGTGTCGACGGCGCGTGTGAACCGACAGTGATCGACGGGGGTTCTAGAGGCGGTTTCGGGGCGAGGGGTGCAGAGTCGGCGGTGACGTAAGGGGAGTCGGCCAGCACCCTGAGTGTAAGGATCGTCTGACCTGGGGTCGCTGCTGGGTGAGGTGGGCGTGGCACCGCCTGTTCGGTGTCGCGGTCCTGGTTGCTTGGCGCGTGCAAGGGTTCGCGCCGAGCCCGCGAGACCTGCTGTGGCTCGCCGTCGTGCTGCTGGCCACGTGGGCGTCGGCGCGCTTCAACCGGACGGCGTCCAGCGCCCCTGGCGGCGGGAGCTAGACCGCACCAGCTCACGAGCATGGGCGGCCGCTCGAGCAGCGAAGGGCTGTCGAGCGGCCCGGCCCAGTTGCGAATGACTAAGGGAGGTCATTGCTCCCCGGGAGCCGGAGCGTGATGCTTCTTGAATCGTCTCCTAGGCGGCCATGTGTGGAGACCGAGAAGGTAGAACGTCATGGACTCTCCAGACAATCACGTGGCTTCGCTCCCGGGGGCGCCGAGGTCGTCAGGGCGCGCGGCCTTCGTCGTCGTCGCGGTCGCGGCGTGCCTCCTCGCCGGACTGGCGCCCGCCCTCTCGCTCCCGGTGCAGGCACGAGATCGGGTTCCCGTGCTCTTGGGCCCTGTGGAGCCCCTCGCGGAGTGGCCGCAGCTTCCGGACGACGACACCGAGAGCCCCGTGCTCGTCCGTGACGGGGACGGCGTCACCGCTTTCCTGCAGGAAGGCTGCTGCGGTGTCGTCTACGCGCGTGAGCGCATGCGGGGCGGCACGTGGTCCCCGGAGCAAGAGGTCCCGTGTGTGTGGTCGGGGATGTCGACGGACTACTGCAAGGTTTACGGGGCCGCGGTCGGTGTCGAAGGCGAGCTGGTCGCGCTCGTTCACCTGTTCACGGGCCGCCGCACGGCGTTGGCAATCAGTGTTCGTGCCGCTGGTCAGACTTCCTGGTCAGACCCGCAGCTCATCAGTGACGGGTACGTCGTCGCTGGCAACACACGGCCGACGATCCGCGGGACCGGAGCGGGGGCGCTCCTGGTCACGTTCGGCGACTTTCGTCGCGGTCGGCCTGATGCGCTCATCGCTGCTCATCTCAGGCCCGGGCAGACTTGGGACGCGGCCACATACCACCGCCTGCCCAACGTGCAATGGCCGCAGGTGAGCGGCCTGTCGAGGCGCGGACGGGCCGTGGTCATCTACTCGAACGACCCAGGACTCACCGCTCCCGTGCTGGTTGCTCGGTTCATTCCCGGGCACGGATGGGCCAAGCCGACGCGGATTGGGACTGGGTGGACGGAGAACTATGCCGTGGCGATGGGACTGGGAGGCCGCGCGGTCGCAACCTGGCTGGAGACGAATACCGACAGCACGGGCAGCACCCTCACCACTCAAAGCCAGCGCGTGCGGCTGATGACCAGACGGGGCCACTGGAGCCGGGCGTGGGTGCTGGCCCGCGGGGAGCGTGGCACTAGCGGCAACGCGCGGGTCTGGATACATGGGGAGGCCGGGGTCGCATGGAGCCCCTGGATTGGAGATGCTGTTCGCGTCGCTGCCAAGCCGGTCGGTGAGCCCTGGCAGAAGGAAACGATCGCCGGGGGGCGCAACGGAGGTCCCTTGCGCGTGGTCGACATCAATCCTGCCGGGAACCTGGTGCTGACGTGGGTGAGCTGGCGGGAAGGCGTTGGCGACAGGCTCGTGCTCGCTCTTAGGCCCCGCGGCAGCAACTGGAGTGCCCCGCGGATCGTCTACACCGACCAGGACACCGCCAGCGGCAGCGCCCTGGTACGGCGCTCGGGGAGCGCCATCGTCGCCTACGGCGACGACAACCTGCAACAAGGGGTGGCGCGGCGCGCGTACCTCGACCGAGACGACTCCGGCTAGAAGCTGCCCGGGCTCCGTCAGCGTGACGGTGAGGGTTACGCCGGCGTCCACCGCGTGACCACCGGCCGGGTCCTGCGCGACGACGTACCCGGATGCTGGCCCGCCTTTGGGAGCCATCTTCACCACCCGGACTCGCGGGCGCCGGCGAGCTTGAGACGCTCGCGGGCCGAGGTGACGCGCAGGCCGACTACGGACCCGAGCAGGTCCTCCTGCGCGCGAACCAGGTACGACTGGTCGATTTGCAGCATCACGTCGCCGACGACCTGGTTGTCGAGCTCGATGACGATGGACTTGGCGAGACTCTCAGGGTCGAGGAATTGGGCGCGGTAATCCCGGAGAGTCGCGGGTGCCCGGGTCAGCCAGCGGCTGACTTCGGGGAGCTGACGGAACTGCCAGGTGGCCTTGAGGTCAGTTGCAACAGCAGGACGGAGACTCAACCGAGGGGTGCGGACCGGCCAGTTGACCTGGTCGAGCGTGCGGCCGGTCATGGCCGCCACCGGTCTCCGCCTGTGCGCACGTACTGGGTCCACACGTAGCGCCATGGGGTGACGGCGATGATGACGACGACGAGGGAGCAGTTGATCACCATCTCGGTCGTGGCTGAGTCCAAGCCGCCGCTGGTGGCACGAGGCAGGGCAACCAGGGAGAGCCACAGAAGCTTCCAGGCCGTCTCGAACAGCAGCAGCGGCAGCAGCTTGACCGGGTAGCGCAGACCGAGGAGCGCCAGGAGGGACATGGCGGTGAGCAGGCAGAGCGTCACACCCTCGTACAGCGGAAGCGAGTGCGCGTCAGGCAGGAGTGGCCACTTGACGAGAGCGAGCCCCACTCCCATCAGCACGTAGCCGGCGCGCATGAGGTGCAGGCGAGTCAGCGACAGGTCGGGACGGGTCGTCGATGCGACGGCGGCGGCGGTTGTGGTGGTCATGGTTGGTCTCCTGTCTTGGCTGGTTGAGCGCGCGTCGGTGTAGTTGTGGCGTGACGTCACGGTGAGGGCACGGGACGTGCGGGTCTACCGGTGTTGCTGTTCCTGGGAACCGGTGCCGGGCTGCGCCCGTGGCCTCTTTCTGGATCAGCCTCGTCTGTGGCGGCTGTTGCGTCCTGGGTGGCATCGGAGGTGACCGAGATGAGAGTGGCGCCGAGGTCGCGGACCTTGGAGAGGAGGCCGTGCAGCTCGGCCTGGTCGGCCACCTTGCCGCGCAGGGTGGTGGTGCCGTCGTCCTCGTGGGTGATGACGAGGGCGCCGAACCAGGCCGACCAGTGCTCGTCGAGGTGTCCAGCGATCCTGAGCTCGTAGTGGGCGGGTGTGTGTGGTCCGGGCTGATGGTTCATCGCGACGTGGCCAATCGGGGAGCGGTGGGCGCGCGTCGGGTTCGGTGGGCGAGGGGGCGGTGGATGTCCCATTCGGCGACGGCGAGGTTGATGACCCAGGCTGCGCCCATCCAGAGCGCGGTGGTCAGGTCCGCGTTGCCGAACAACCGGCCACCGATTCCCAGGGTGAACACCTGGGTGCCGGCGACGAGGCCGATGGCGTAGCTGCGCATCAGCCAGGCCCGGTGCCGGGCGATGTCGCGCCGACGGATCGCGGCGAACCCGAGGATGATGGTGAGCACCATCGCCGTGCCGAATGCGAGCCGGAGCGGATACAGCACCTCACGAGTGGCGTCTGCGCGCGGGTAGAACTGGTTCAGCCAGAGCGCCGACAGCGCCACCACCAGCCCCGCGATCACCAGCACCCGTCCCGCTCTCCGGTGCCACCCGGGCCGGCGACGGCGGAAGCCGGTCGAGAACTGAAATGCACCCACGATTGCGAACACGGTGGCGCTGACGATGTGCAGAACGACGGGCAGGGGGGACGCGGTGTACCGGGCGTCCGAGGGCATGGTCTCCGTCCCGCCGGAGAGCTCGACGAGGCGGAGTGAGCCGGCGATGACCGGGACGGTGCCGAGTGCGACCAGGGCGATCGGCA
Source organism: Nocardioides gansuensis (assembly GCF_003076135.1). Taxonomy (GTDB): domain Bacteria; phylum Actinomycetota; class Actinomycetes; order Propionibacteriales; family Nocardioidaceae; genus Nocardioides; species Nocardioides gansuensis. Next base: position 30,064 of record NZ_QDGZ01000014.1, read on the forward strand.
CGCGCCACGTCGAGGCTCGGGTGGTCACCAGGCACCGGCTGGGATGACGCGCGAGTCTTTGCTTGCGGCCTGCACCGGGGTGCCATCAGTGTGGGCCGTGTGGGCGGTTCGCCACAGCGAGTAGCCGAGGGCGACCATGGCGATGCCGTTCGGGAAGGCCAGCAGCCGGTAGAACGCGTCCGGCATCACAAATAGTGAGGCGCTCAGCGGGCCGCTCGCGGTCCGCAGCAGGGTGGCCCAGCGGGTCAAGACGTGGGCGCGGAACAGGGCGATGCCGAAGAGGAGGCCGCCGCCGAGATAGGCGAAGCCCTGGACCTTGAGCACGGTTGCGAGCGGTCCTATGTCGCCGGTGAAGGTGCGTCCGGAGGCCGCGGCAAGTACGTCGTTGACGTACCCGGGGTTGGTTTCGGCGATGGAGGGAAGGACGAAGGCTGCGATGTAGGGCGGGGTCATCAGGAGCAGGTAGCCGGCGGCGAACACCAGGTAGCCGATGAGGCCGAGGAGGCCGTTGCGGCGGATCTGGCTCACGTACATGCCGGTGATGCCAGCCAGCGCCAGGGCCGCCATCAGCACCTTCAAGGAGTTCCGGCCGATGAGCTCGGTCGTGGCGATGGAGGTGGCGTCCATGTGCGGGTGGCCAATGTTGACCCCGATGAAGATCGCGCCGGCCCCGATCGCGGCGGCGCCGGCGGCTCGGGTGAGCGCGGTGGGTGTGACGGTCATGTCAGGCTCCAGTTCCACTGTCCGCGTCGAGTGCCGCGGGGATGGCTGAAACCTAGGAAGCGACAGGGTGGTCAGGCGTCACCAGACGATGTGATTGGCGATGTGACATCGGAGTCCGGAAGTGGCGGAACGGCGAGGCCTAGAGGAGCCCGCGTTCGTGGGCGCGGCGCACGGCCGCGGCCCGGGTGTTGACGTCCAGCTTCGTGAAGATGCGTTTGGTGTGGGTGCGCAGGGTGTTGAGCGAGACGTAGAGCTCGCGGGCGATCTGCGGACCGGTCAGATCGTTGTCGAGCAGCCGCAGGACGTCGAGCTCGCGGTCGCTCAGCGGGTCGGCCAACGCGTGTTGGGCAGCCTTCCTGGCTGTCTGCCGCGACCCAGCAGCGTCGAGGAGACGACGAGCGTGCTGGCTCACCGCGTCGTGCGCGCCGCCGCCGCCGTCTGCGGCCTCACCCAGCAGCGCGAGCATCGGGTCGCTCTCGTCGAGGAAGAGCCGCACGTAGCTCTCCGGTTCCGGCGATTGGGTCAGCGCATACTCCAGGTCCTCGAAAGCCTGGGTTCGTTCCCCGCGTGCATGGTGGGTGAGCGCGCGCAGCATGGCGATCTCGATCACGCTGCCCGGACGGCCGGGTTCAGCGCAGGCGAGAAGTCGGTCGAGCAGCGCGAGCGCGGTGTCGAGTGGTGAAGTGTCGGAGGCCACAGCGTTCTCGGGGCCGTTCACGCGCCGGTGTCGGGCGAGCACGAGGCGCACGCGGGTGAGGTGGTCGTACTCGTGCAGGTAGGTCGTCTCATCGGCGGCCGCGACGTCGTGCCCGCGTGCCCACTCCTCGGCCGCTGCGAGGTTGCCTTGCGAGATCTGAATCCGGGCTCTCGTCGCTGCGATCGGGCGGACATCGGGGTAGAAGCCGCGACGGTAGAGCGCCTCAGCCTGGTCGAGTAGCTGGGTTACGGTGGCAACGTCTCCGGTGATGGCGCGCCGCTGCGCCATCGCGACGTACCACCGGTGCCGGTTCTCGGTGATGGAGGTGCGCTCGGCGAGGGCACGAGCTGTTTCGAGGTGCGCCTGAGCGGTGGCGAGGTCGCCGAGCTCACGGTCGAGCTCGGCCAGACAGACGTGCAGGTCCGCCGTGGCGCGGGGGTACGGCTCGCCACCAGCGGTCGCCGTCTGTAGCGCGCGCTCGTACAGCTGACGGGCCCTGCCGGGTCGCCCTGCGGCCACCCACATGTCGGCGAGCACGATCGTGCTGTCCAACTCGTCGACCAGATTTCCCGCGGCGTGCAGGCTGCTCATCGCGTCGCTGAACGTGGACAGCGCCTCCTGGACGTCCCCGGCTGCCCAGGCGGCCAAGCCGAGGAACCCGCCAACAGCGCCGCGGATGAAATGGTCTTCGGGCCCGGCGCGGTCCAGCGCGCTCCGGGCATGGTGCACGGTGCCGGCGACGTCTCCGTGCGCCTGGGCCAGCGACGCGCGGTATACCGAGATCGTCGCGGACGCCGTGCGCAGGTCCTCGGTGTCCGCCCACTCTCGCGCCAGTTCTGGGTCCTGCTCGCCGGCGGCGAGCGCCGCTTCGGCGTCATCCAGCCTGCGTTCCACGGCGTCGAGGTCGCCGGACATCAGCTGTGACCAGCCGGAGACGATGCTCAGGACGGGCTCCGGCGGGTCACGGACTCCGGCAACGCGGCGATCCATGTGCGCAGCAGGCTGTCCTGCCGGGCACGGCGTGTCTCGGGGAGCGCGGCCTCCATCAGGTAGGCCGCATGGCCGCCGGGGACGAGACGCTGGGCGCTCGGCCGTGCACATGATTGAGCGCATGGTCGCGCGGACCTGTCGAAGCGAAGGCTTAGACCAGCTCTGGCGCCTGCGCAGCACTCCCGGCAGGCTCGAGCTCGAACGGATGAGGTTGTCGCCTTCGATTCCGTAGGTCTTCGCGGTTGAGAGTTCCCTGCACTCGGTCACGTCGCGCGTCATTCAAGGTACCCGAGACGAGGGGATCGCCGACGACGCTGTCGAGCCCGATGAGCCGCGCAACGTTTTCGCAATGACTTCGGCGCGCACTCTCCCGTCTGGTGAGCGTGACCGGCGCCGGCTTCAGGAGGACATGATCGATGACACGGGTAGCGGCGGTTCGAATCCGGTCGAGGTACGTCGCACACGAGCGGCCCCGACCAGCCACAATGCTGGATCGGGGCCCTTCTGCGTTTGTCCGGCTGATCCGGTGGAGATGGTGACCAAGGATCAGCGCACCGGTTCGGCGATTCCGTCCTTGGGGAGCATGCGCCGACTGGCCTCGCCGAGTCCGTCGGCGATGGCGGTGAGCTGCTCGCGGGTCAGCACGTCGATCAACAGCTCTCGCACGAGCGCGACATGCCCGGGGGCGGCGCGTTCCAGGAGCTTCCTTCCCTCGTCGGTGAGGGCGGCGTAGACGCCGCGGACGTCGATCGTGCAGGGCGCGCGATGCACCAGGCCCGACTTCTCCAGCTGGGAGATCTGGTAGGTGAGCCCGCTCTTGGAGTTCAGCAGGCTGGCGGCCAGCTCGGTCATCCGCATCGCGTTGCCCTCCGCGGCAGCGAGCTGGACCAGGATCTCGTACTGCAGGTGTGAAAGGCCGACCTCGTCCCTCAGCTGCTGGTCGAGGCGGCGGTCCAGCAGCGCGCTGGTGGCGAGGAACGCCTGCCAGGCGCGCATCTCCTCGTCGTCGAGCCACTTCGGGTCAGCCATGCGACCAGCCTATCCCCAGATTTGTTCAAATTCGAATCTCCTGCTACCTTCTCGAAGTCGTTCGAACTCGAACGACCCGACCCGAGGAGCGCCCGACATGGAGTACACCGCACACCCGCGCCGCCCGCTCGGGCCGGAGGCCGCGACCATCAGAACGCAGGTGCAGGTGCCGTTGCAGTTCGCCGACGGCTACGCCACGACCGCCCACGTCACGACCTTCCGCGGCCTCGCCGACGGTCAGGAGCACCTGGCGTGGGCGTTCGGCGACCCCGCCGACTCGGGACTCCCGCTGGTGCGTGTGCACTCGGAATGCCTGACCGGGGACGTGTTCGGGTCCGCCCGCTGCGACTGCGGCCCGCAGCTGCGCGAGGCGGTCGAGCGGATCGCGACCAGCGGCGGCGTGCTGCTCTACCTGCGGCAGGAGGGCCGCGGCATCGGCCTCTACAACAAGCTCGACGCCTACGCGCTGCAGGACGCCGGCCTGGACACCTACGAGGCGAACACCGCTCTGGGCTTCGCCGAGGATGCACGCGACTACACCGTCGCGGCGCAGATGCTGGCCGCTCTGGGCGTCACGCGGCTGGACCTGCTCACGAACAACCCCGACAAGGCGGGCCAGCTCCGCGAGCTGGGCGTCGCCGTCCGGCGCACGGTCCCGACCGGCGTGTTCGCCAGCGAGAGCAACCTCCGCTATCTCCACGCGAAGGCCGAGCACACCCAGCACACGCTCGCGCTCCCGGTCGGGCCGGGGTCGGCCGTTCTCGCGGGCTGAGCGCGCTCATCACCGACCTGACCCACCAGATCCGAGGAGAGATGTGATGCGAGCTGTCGTGATCAAAGGGTTTCCGCTCCGAGCCGGAGCTTGTGGAGGTTCCGGTGCCAGAGCCGGGACCCGATGAGATCCTGGTCCGGATCCATGCTGCCGGGCTGAACCCTTTCGACTGGAAGGTGGCCGATGGTGCCCTCGAGGGCGCGGTCGAGCACTCCTTCCCGCTCGTCATGGGCTCCGATGGCGCGGGCGTGGTCACCGCCGTCGGCAGCGGCGTCACCGCCTTCCGACCCGGCGACCGCGTCTACGGGCAGTTCATGAAGCTCTCGAAGGGCCGGGGCTCGCACGCCGAGTACGCGCTCGGCGACGCGGACGGCAAGGTCGCCACGATCCCGGACCACCTGTCCTTCACCCTCGCCGCAGCGCTGCCCACCGCCACCGTGACGGCCTACCAGGCGGTCCAGGCGGCCGCGCTCCAGCCGGGTCACACCATCCTGGTCAACGGAGCCTCGGGTGGTGTCGGCCAGTCCGCGGTGCAGTTCGCCGCCGGCCAAGGAGCCTGGGTGGTGGCCACCGACCGGGAGACCTGAGAGAGCAACTGCGCGAGCTCGGCGCCGACCACATCATCGACTTCACCGCGGCACCCACCATGGACCAGGTCCGCGCGGCTCACCCCGGAGGCATCGACGCCGTGCTCGACCTGGTCAGCGGACCCGGCGAGCCCAACCCGTTCGCCGCGCTGCTGCGCCCGGGCGGAGTCCTCGTCAGCACCAATGGGGCGGCCGACCCCGAACTCCTCCCAACGCAGGGCCGCACCGGAGTCAACTTCTACAGCAACGCGACCCGTCATGACCTCGAGACCCTCGCCGGGCTCGCGGCCGATGGCCGGATCCGCGTGCGGATCGACGCCGAGGTCCCGCTGGCCGAGGCACCGGACGCCGTCGCGCGCGCCCGCACCGGGCAGGCCAGCGGCAAGACCGTGCTCGTCACCTGAGTATCTCAATGGGTGGCCGGCGGGCCATGGCGCCGGCTGTTGACCCCTCGCCCGACTTTGCCGTTGCCGGCCTCAACCTCGTGTCATATCGGTGTCACAGACCGGGTCGAAGCCGTCTCTCATGCAGGCCAGCCCGCCACGTCCGACGGACTGCAAATCCGTCGGCTTTGCCTTCGAAGGTTCGAATCCTTCACCTGCCACATCAGGGAGAACGGGCCCCTGACCAGCGGAAACGTTGGTCAGGGGCCCGTTTGCTCTGTCCGACTGTGTCCGGCCAGAACCGGCCCTCCATGGCCATCTGTGTCCAATACGTGTCCGAGTTTGCCGTCTACGGCCGCTTGACCCGCCCGGAGCGCCGCCTCGATCCGCGCCTTCGCGACCGACTCCTGACCGTCGAGACACGAGGCATACACCCGCAGGAGCACCGCAACACTGTGACCGTCCCCGCTCTTCAACGCGTACATCATCAACAACACCGACGTCTTCTTCGGCTACTACCCCGTCGTACGACACGACGTCCGCATCGAAGGGAAGAAGCGCACGATCCTGGACCCAATGGGGAAGGACTCAGTGCTGTTCCAGCACATCGACGACGGCGACCCCGACTCCACCGGCTCCCAGTTCGTAGCCCAGACCCGGGCATGGTTCGACAGCATTTGGGACACCATCGCCACCCCATCACCATGACGGCGCCTCTCGTGCTGCTGAACTCCGCGCAGGCCGTGTTGCTGGACTTCGACGGGCCGATTGCGGAGCTGATGCCACCGCCGGTGAACTCTGAAGCTGCAACAGCAGCTCGCCAGATCCTTGCCGGCATCGAACTGCCCTACGAGATCGAGACCTCGACCGACCACCTCGCCGTGCTGCGCTGGGCGCGAATTGCGATGACGGCGTTCTCCTTGGGGTCGAAGCGGCATGCACCGGCTGAGGTCCAGGCAGCAGAGGTCTGCGCTGCCAGCGTCCACGCGGCCGCCTTCATGGAGTTTGGACACAGCCGGGACCTCCCCCTCGCCATCGTCAGCAACAACTCCTCCGACGCGGTTCGAACGGCCCTTGCGCGATGGCATTGGCTGGACAGGATCGCCGCCTTCGCATGCCGCACTCCTGATGCCATCGACTGGATGAAGCCCAGCCCACGCTTGCTCCTGCTCGCCGCCGACGTACTCCACGTCAACATCAGCAGAACCGTGTTCGTAGAGGACGCGGTTTCCGACGTCGTCGCTGCGAAGGCGGCAGGCGCGCCCCTTATCGGCCTAGCCAAGAGCGAGGCCAGAGCGAACGAACTCGGCGAAGCCGGCGCCGACCTGGTCGCGGACCTGCGAGACGGATCCGCCCTCGGGCTCGGTGGTCTGGGATAACCAAGGCCTACTCAGGGCACGCACATGAGCCCGGACAGCCGAGGAGCGGATGGTTTCCTGGGACGGCTGAGAGCTCGTGCTGGGAGGGGCAGGCACCCGTTCAGGTCATCGTCAAGCGGGATGGGCCGTGACCAGCTGCGAGGTCCAGAGGTGGCCGAGCCAGGTGGCGAAGCGCTCGTCGGGCCATCCGCTTTCTGCGACGAGCCGCTTCCAGAGTGTGCCGTCCATTGTTGCGGCCAGCACGTCACGGCACTCGGCTTCGCTGACCGCGAGCTGCCCCGTGGCGGCCGCGGCCGCGGCGTACTTGGTGCATGCGTCGAGCCGCTGCTGGTCCCACTCGGCGAGCATCGCGCCGGCTGCGGACTCGCTCGCGGCGGCACCCTGCAGCGCTGCCAGCAGTGGAGCGATGCGCCGGAACACCGCCGTGATGACGACGGCGTGCTGGACGAAGCGGGTCGCGAGGTCCGGTTCGGCGAGCACGGCGCGGATCTCCGGCCGGTCCAGAAGACGGACGTCTTCCTCGTCGCCGCGGAAGCTGACATACCAAACTTGGCGCAACAGCGTGTGCTTGTTCCGGAACGCCGCGTAGACCGTCTCGATGGCGACACCGGCCGTCGAGGCGATCTCGGCGATCGTGGTGCGGCCATACCCCTTCGCGACGAACAACTCGTGCGCTGCCTGGATGATGCGCAGACGGGTCTCGGCCGCCTGCTCCTGCCGACGGGTCGAGTTGTACTGCCTCTTGACGGACTTCGACATTAGATGCACCCTAACTGTATTGATAACAATCTAACAGTATCGGAGGTGTGTCATGGCTACCGCGACCGAGCGGTTCCTCGACGAGATGCTGCCCCGGCAGCGCGCCGCGGAGCAGGCCATCCACAACGGCGACGCCGAGCCGCGCCTCGCGCTGTGGTCTCGCACGGACCCGGTCACGGTGTTCGGCGCGAAGATGTCCAGCTCCGGCTGGCCCAACCTGGAGCAGATGTTCCGGAAGGTCGCATCGTGGTTCTCCGACTCGTCGGAATACGAGTTCGAGGTCATCGCAGCCGGCGCCAGCGGCGACCTGGCCTACACGGTCGGCTACGAGCACAACCGGGTGAAGGTGGACGGCCAGCCGCGGACCTACACATTGCGGGTCACGCACGTCTACCGGCGCGAGGACGATCAGTGGCGAATCGTGCACCGGCACGGAGACGTCCTGCCCGAGGACGACCGTCCGATCTGATCACTGGGCGTCGGCTTTCACCACAAGCCACCGCGAACTGGAGCGTTCCCATGAGCAACTCCCTGCCTTCGTTCCTGGCGACAGACCCTGACGTCTATGAGCACTTCATGGGGCGCTGGAGTGCCCGGCTGGCGGAGCCGTTCCTGGAATTCGCCGGGGTCACGCGCGGCGACAGGGTGTTGGATGTCGGCTGCGGCACCGGCACCATCTCGTTGGCTCTGGCAGCGCTTGGAGCCAGGACCGTTGGCGTGGATGCGTCCGAGTCGTACCTCGACGGGGCGCGTCGTCTTCGATCACATCCCAACGTCACCTACGCTCACGGTGACGCCTGCCGCTTGGCGTACTCCAGCGAGTCGTTCGATGCCTGCGTCTCGACCCTTGCGATCGATGTCATTCCGGAGGTCGAGCTGGTGGCCACCGAGATGCGACGAGTCACCCGTCCAGGCGGGGTCGTGGCCTGCGGCACCTTCGACTTCTGGGGCGGCAATTCCGTGCTCGACCTGGTTCTGGACACAGGCGCTGTGCTGGATGAGGGCATCCGAAGCCTGCGAGCGCAGATCAAGGCCCGCCCCATCGTGTGGGCGAACGGACAGGCCAACCTCTGGGCTCGGGTTGGGCTCGTCGAGGTCCTGGAGGTGCCGATCGTGCTCAGCTTCGACTACAGCGACTTCGAGGACTACTGGTCCAGCTTCTCGACCGGTCCGACAAGGGTTGCTCAGCGGCTGACGGCTCTGCCGTCCGGCCTGCGGAGCGAGATCGAGCAGCATGTGCGCGCCGGTTATCTGGCTGGCCTGCCGGATGGGCCTCGATCGTTTGCCGGCATCGTCAGAGCGGTGCGAGGGAAAGTCCCGGGGTGAACGCTCCTAACGCATGCGCGCGGCTTAACGCCGCCTATCGGTGCGTGATGCTCCCAGATCGAAGAGCGATGCTACGGTCCAGCACCACCAGTTTCGGGGCGCCTCCCTAGGCGCCAACGGTCCAGAGACCTGGCTGAGGTGCGCTCCCGAAGGGGTCGGGTCCGTCGCTATAAAGGGCCAGGCGACGCCCGCCTGGGGACCAGGCCGGCGTCAGGTCGAGCTCGGGGGTGCCCATGACCATGCGCAGCCCTGATCCGTCAGGCCGGATGGTCCAGACGTCGATCCCTTCGCGGTAGGGTCCCGGCCAGTGGGTGAATGCGAGTCGTCGACCGTCGGGTGACCAGTCGAAGCCGCTCTCTGCGCCAGGGGTCCGCGTCACGCGCCGGATCTCCCCCTCGAGACGGAACGATCATGAGGTCGCAAGACTTCCCGCCGCTGAAGGCGATCCACTTCCCGTCTGGTGACCTGCTCGGTCCGAGGAAGATACAGCCGTTGCCTGTGCGTGGAATGCGAGTTCGCTCGCGACTGCGCAGATCGACGATCATCAGTGATTCGTACGTGCCCCAGGCCAGCCGGCGACCATCGGGTGACCATGTGAGGGCCCCCAACGGCCCCTCGGCGAAGGAGCGCCCCACGCGCTCTGTCTTGAGCGTTCGGACGTCCATCACCCACGCGACCCCTGGATATCCAAACCAGTCATGGGTGGCGTAGGCGATCTGGGAGTGATCCGGGGACCAGGTCACTTCGACGACGTGACCACTCGACGTGAGCTGACGGACGCGGCGGCCGTCGGGACGCACGGTGAACAAGTCGAATCCGGCCTCGGAGGCCGCGAAATAGGCGATCCTCGGTCCGTCTGATGCCGGCACGACGGCGGGCGTGGGATCCGGAGCGGAGCTCGGGCGCCAGCTGGGGCGCCAGCTGGGGCGCGAGCCTTCACGGACGACGAACTGGGCGTGCGTGCCGTCGGGGTTGACCGTCCAGATGCCTGCCTTGTCCGTGTACAGGGCACCGTCGCTCTGCATCGCGACGCGCCGCCCGTCGGGGGACCAGCTCGGGGATCCCTCGTTGCCCTTGCTGCGCGTCACCTGGGTCTTCCCGGTGCCGTCGGGACGGATAGACCACAGGCCTCCGCTGAACTCCCCACCCCTTCCACCGTAGACCTCGGTGTAGAGGATCGTCGTGCCGTCGGGCGACCACGCCGGACTCACTGCGAAGGGCTCCGTGTTGGGAATCGCCGCGAGCCGCGATCCGTCCGGTCTCACGCGGAACAGCTGCGTGGCATTGACGTATTCGGCATCCTTCTCGGAGCTGACCCGAGTGAGTGCGATCCAGGTACCGTCCGGAGACCACGACGAGTCAACGACTCGCGGCCAGTCGTCGGTGTGGCCCACCACGACGCTCTGCGTGTCGTCACGCAGGTTGAGGGAGCAGAGGTCCCTGCTCCTGTGGGGCACGCGTAGCTCAACCGCCGTCCGTCTGGAGCCCACGCCGCGTTCGTCCCATTCACGAGGCGCCGCTGAGAGCCGCCGAGGGCGTCCATCAGCCAGATGGCCTCGCCCCGCTCGAATGCGATCTCCGTGCCATCAGGGGACCAGACCGGGTCGTCGCCACCGGTTGTCGTGAGCTGCCGCCGGTGCGACCCGTCGGGGTTAATGTTGAAGACATCGGTCTGTCCGCTCGCGGGGTCGAATGCCGCGTAGGCGATCATTCCGATCTTTCCAGGGACGACCGGGGGCGCTGAACGTGATGGGTCCTGAACGGCACGGGGCCGCTGATTCGGGGCCTCGATCGAACCTCTAGCACCCAGGGCCAGCGACGCGCTGATGGTCAAGAGGACCACGGCGATGAGGAGGCGTCGCATGTGTGCCTCCGTCCGGAACCGTGCAGTCCCATGCCCATGTCAGGCACAACAAAGCAGGCACAACAAAGACGGTACGCGCGTAACACAGAGCGGACCATAGACAATTGGGTCTGCTGCACGAACTGGTGACAGTCGGGGTTAGGCCGCCTGGGCAGCGGCCGGTGTCATGATCAGCTCGTATTCGACGGGGGTCAACCGGCCGAGAGCGGCTTGGCGACGTCGTCGGTGGTAGGTCATCTCGATCCAGGTCACGGTCGCGATCCGCAGCTCCTCGCGGGTGTTCCACGTCCGTCGGTCGAGGACGTTCTTCTGCAGCAGCGAGAAGAATGACTCCATCGCCGCGTTGTCGCCGGCCGCGCCGACGCGGCCCATTGATCCGACCATGTCGTGACGGTTGAGCTGGTGGACCAGCTTCCTGGAGCGAAATTGCGACCCTCGATCGGTGTGCAGGACACAGCCGGCCACATCCACGCCTTCGGCGTTGCGACGCGCGACGGCGTTGTCGAGTGCAGCGACCGCGATCCGTGACTTCATGCGTGAGTCGATGGAGTAGCCGACGATCCGGTTGGAGTAGACGTCCTTGATCGCGCAGAGGTAGAGCTTGCCTTCGCGGGTCCAGTGCTCGGTGATGTCCGAGAGCCAGAGCCGGTTCGGAGCATCAGCGCTGAAGTTCCGTTCCACCAGGTCGTCATGGACCGGCGGTCCGGCCTTCTGACCGGGCTTCTTGCCGTTGCGTCCGCGTTTCTTCCCGAACGCGGACCACCAGCCGAGCTCGGAGCAGATCCGCCACGCGGTCCGTTCGGCCATCGGCTCGCCGGCGTCGCGTGCCTCATCGAGGAGGAACCGGTAGCCGAACTCGGGGTCGTCACGGTGTGCGTCGAACAACGCGTTGGCCCGGTAGGCCGCGGTCAGCTCGGCAGCGGTGACCGGGTTGGCCAGCCAGCGGTAGTAGGGCTGGCGAGCGATCTCGAGCACCCGGCACGTCACCGCGACCGGGATGCCGTCGGCGGCCAGCTCGCGGACGAGCGGGTACATCATTTTCCCGGCAGGTGTGCCTGGGAGAGGTAGGCCGCCGCCCTGCGGAGGACCTCGTTCTCTTGCTCGAGGAGCTTGATCCGCTTGTTCGCCTCACGCAGTGCGTCGGACTCGTTCGCAGCTTGAGCGGCCGGCGACGGGTTGGCGGAGTTGCGGTCGTCGATGGTGATCCATCGCTTGAGGCATGACGGCGAGATGCCGAAGTCCTTCGCGACCTGGGCCAGGGAGGCATCGGAGTCGCGGTAGACCCGGATCACGTCCTCGCGGAACTCCTTGGGAAATGCCTTCGGCATGGTGCACATCCTTCCAGCGTCGACACACATCGACGCAGATCAGATGTCACCTATCCGTGCAGCAGACCCATTGGACCCAGGACAGGAATGAGTACGTCTACGACCACGTGAAGCGGACCTAGCGAGGGCCGCTCACGCGTTTTTAGCTGAATGTTCTCAACTCGGCACGACCGATCTGCCGCATGAGGGGCGGTTCGACCACCCACGGCGGTCGCGTCGCAAGCACCCGACGTACGAATGCGGCATGAGCGAGCACTTCGAACGTTGAACCGAGCGCTCCAGCGGGAAGTGAGGTAGGCCGATCGACTTTTCCACTGCGACTTGTCGGTGGAGACGACAATCGGTGATCTAGGCCACTCCGTGTTGGTGCGCGCTGCGGGCGGCCCGTTCGTCACCGGCGTCGAGGGCGACCACCACAACGTGGTCGGGCTGAGCCTGTCGTTGCTACGCAACCTGCTGGCGCCGAGTTCGACCTCCCGTGGGTCGACCTCTGGCGGGTCTACTCCGCCTCCACGAACGTGATCGACTCGCGGGCCGCGGCCGCCTGGTCCAACAAGTCCCTCGGTGCGTCTTCGGTCCGGAACATGTCGACCACCACCGTGGTCCCGTTGAAGTCCACGACCCAGAAGTCGACGACGACGAACCGGGGACCCTTGGGAGAAACGTTGAAATAGCTGATGCCGCGTCCACCTACTGGGGTCTCGACCACCCGGTAGATCGAGGCGCCGCAGGCGGCGTCGATCCGGGACCGCAGGTGAATGGTGTTGTGGCCGAACGCCTCCGTCGCTGCGGGCGGCTGGACCACCTCGCTCCGCGGCAGGCGGGCAAGTTGCCGCGCCAGCTGCTGCGGCTCGTTGGCCGCACCCGTAACCTTCCCCTCGTCCAAGCACCCGGAGCCGCCGGCCACCGATTCGACCTGATAGGCGCCGATTCCCGCGAAGCGCTCGCCGGCGTACGCCACCGGGTAGTTCGAGCCCGCCCAGTTCGCACCCTCGACGGTCAGGTCGGCTTCGATCACTTCGGAGTCCGCATCGAAGCCCACGAACGTCCGGTATGTGCCGGGTGCCGTCGGGCCCCCGTTCGTGTCCGCCCAGTCCGGCGGAACTGCCGCCGACTCGGACGGCTCGCTCGGCCCGCTAGCGACGTCAGCGTCGGGATCATTGCCACCGATCTGGGTGACGCCGTAGACGCCCCCGGCGACGAGCAGGACCGCCGCGGCGGCGAGGCCTCTGCGCATCGTGTTGCGGCGGCGGAGGCGGTCTTGCCCCCGATTGACCATGCCTCCGATATCGGGTGTGGGTGTGGTGCGCATTTCCGCCTCCTGGCTGAGTACTGCTCTGAGTTCCTCTTCGAGATTCATGACTCGCCCAACACCTCCCCGACTCCCGACGCGGCCAGAGCCCGCCGAAGAGCCTTCATCGCCGCTGACGTCTGTGACTTCACGGTGCCCGGCGCACAGCCGAGGACCTCGGCGATCTGTGCCTCGGTCAGGTCCTCGTAGTAGCGCAGCACGATCACGGCCCGCTGCCGCACGGGCAGTGCGCACACCAGGGGCCACAGCAGCGACCGATCGAGCACCCCCAAGTCGATGGCGTCCCCCGCGGTCTCCGGCATCGAATCGGACGGCACCTCGCGCAGCCAGGCTCTACGGCGGCTCGACACCAGCGCGTTTGCCAGCATCCGGCGCACGTACGCCTCGGGGAACTCCATCCGGCTGATCCTCGACCAACTCCCGTACGCCTTCTCGAGCGTGGTCTGGAGCAGGTCCTCGGCCGCGGTCGGCGACGCCGTGAGCAGGTAAGCCAGGCGGTAGAGCGCCGTCCATCGCGCGGTGACGAACTCGGTGAAGTCCGTCTCCGTGCTCATCGCTCACCCCTGTTCGTCACACCCCCTGTAACGCGATGGTGATCGATCCGGTTCGTCGGCGCCGCAGAATGGCTCTTGCCATGCTGTGCCCATCGGCGCACACGCTGAGCGAGGTCCGGGGATGGCGCTTGGGCAGGCGTCGGGACCCGGACATCAGCGCCGAACACCAGTGCCTCCCGACCGTTCTTGAACACCTGACGCGCCAACCGGAGCCGACATTCCTGATATTCCAACGGGCAACCTCAGCCTCCCAGCCGCGCGCCTAACCGGGGCGGCGCCCTTCAGCCGGGAGTATCCGGTCCGCCGATCAGCAAGCGAGTCTGGAGCGCATCGAAGTGCGCACGCTGGTCGACTAGACCCGGATCCACCGGTGGCCTGATGGCGATCGTCTGATCAGGTCCGTGGAGGTGGTGAGGACTTGTTGGTCGCCAGACCTCGCTGTCCGGGAGTTCCCCTTTGGTCCTCGGGTCGCGCACCGGTTGCTGCTGGTCAGGCCTTGAGGGCTGGTGGCGGGTCGCTGGCTCGGTCGAACAGCGCGGTCCAGGCGGTCTCCCTCGAAACCATCCGACCATCGGCAGTTGAGGACGCCTATCGGTTCAGACGGCTCCTGAGAGGATGTGCGCGTGGAGCCGGTTCTGAGTCAGGCACTAGAGCCGATCCTGCATGACCTCGCGCCGGGCTCGTGGCGCCCTGGCTGGAAGACGTCGACTGGACGGGTGACCCCGAATATCCGTCGGAAATGATGTGGCGGCTTGACGGCAGTGGTTCGGGCGTAGCGACCGCCACCATTCCGCTCAAGAACTAGGTGGAGCTTCTGCCGGTGTCTGATCAATAATTACAACTGGCTCACTGCCGTCAACCCAGGCATCGTGGCCAGGGGGAATAACGGATACATCACCTGGCCCGAACTCGTATTCCTTGCCATCTTCCATCTTAATGTGCAGTTGGCCGGAGATATGTACAAAATAATGCGGCACCGGGCACAATTCAGTATCGGCTTGCGGTCCTATATCTTCGGTCCAGCGCCAACCGGGGTAAAAGATTACCCGTTTGAAGGTCGTGTCCCCCGCCCTGATAATTGCCACCTTTCCCCGGCCGGGACTTATCTCTTCATCCGGAGATCCAAAATTGCGCTTGACAACGGTAGCCACACACTGGAGTGTATCTGCCTTCCTGCCGGGCGGAGGCTCGTCCGAGCCCAGTGACACTCATTGGCCGGGCCTCGACGTGTGCGGCCGCTCATCGGCACGATCGCGCGGAACGCGGCAATTCAGGTCGTTGGCGGCACACAGACTTCCACGGCGGACATGATTGTGCCGTGGCGACTCCCCATTAAGCCTGACTAGGTTGGTCGCCAGGCCGGCGACCTTGCACGAAGTCGCGCGCTGCGTCCGCAAGCGCCGGCCATGCCTTGTGGACGCTCGGGTAGACAGCAACCCAGGTGGGGCTGGTGCGGCCATGGCCAGGGTCGAAGAGTTCGCCGCTGTTGGCTGAGATCAGTTCGGCGACTCGGTCGGCGGGAAGTTTGAACACCAGATTCTGCCGCCAGGGAAACATGAAGACCTTGCCCTGTGCGCAGAGCGCGGTTGTCCCGAACATCCGCTTCTCGGTCACCAACTCGTCGCGCAAGAGTTCGGTTCGTCGCTGCTCGTAGAAGGCCGCTGCGGCGTCTTCGCCCGGGTGCTTGGCTCGGCATCGCCGTCAGCTCTCGACGTGCTGCTTCAATCCTGCGAGGATGCCGCGCTGGGTCTGATGGAACTTGCGACGAATCATTGGCAGCATGAGCCTGCTCAGCAGTGTGCTGGGTTGGAAGACGCTGCGCGCGACGACCCGGGTTTCCCTGTCCCCGTGCGGCTCGAGGGTGAACCCTGCGCTCCAGTCCGAGACCATCCGCGAGAAGCCGGTGCTGTCCTTCTCGACCGTCCACATGATTCTTCGACCCTCGTCGAAATTGGTGCACCGCTCCGCGGTCCTACCGGGCTTCTTCCCGACCATAACGTCGCATTCGCGGACGGCACCGAGCGTGTGGTCGCCGATGATACGGGTGAGTGCCGGATGCCATTGAGCGTGTCTCGCCGGGTCGCGAATCGCGTCCCACACGTGAGCAGTTGGGGCCGCTACTAAGAGCTCGTCCTGGATGTCCTCCACCCCGGGTCACCTCCCGCGGGTCTCTCGCGTCTCACGCTAGGGCGACCGCTTGCGAAATGCACGTGAAGAATGGCATGCCCCTATGCGAACGGCGACGCGGCGCTCCGACTGCCCGATCAGCTTCGCGCTGGACCTCTTTGGCGACAGGTGGTCACTGCTTGTCATGCGTGACCTGTTGTTCCAGGAGAAGGACCAGTTTCCGCGACTTCGCAGCATCGGAGGAGCGGATCGCCAGCAACATCCTCGCCGACCGCCTGCAGCGACTCGAGCACGCCGGGCTGATCACGAAGGTGCCCGGGCCCGGCGGCCGAGAGAGGACTGCATACCGCGCGACCGACAAGGGCAAGGACCTGATCCCGGTCCTGCTGGCGATGATGCTCTGGAGCGCCCGACACGACCCGGACACCGGCGCCCTCGAGCAACTGGTTGCTGAGCTGGAGCGAGACCAACGAAGGGTGGCGCGTCGGGTGCGACGCGATGGCAGTATCCAGGCGTACCTCCGGAACCTCCAACCGGTCGCCGAATGATCGGGCGCTACGTCTCGACACCGGAGTGGCGCGTCTCCACCCGGCGTCGAGCCTAAGAGGCGGTACAGGCGCGCATCTTCGACATCGGCGGCTGACGGAACAAGCAGGGGCCGGTGCTCAGTCGGTATCCGCAGCGGGGAACGCTGTCGCGACGATCGCGAAGAAGATCACCAGTAGGCCAACGACGATGGCCACGACGGCAAGCCGACGGTGCGCTCCACCCAAGCTTTGAATGCCGAGCCGGATGCCGCCACCCGCCACGATCGCGGGAAATCCCAGCCAGGAGGCCGGAAGCGCCAGCACTACGGCGGCTCCACTGTGGATCAGCGCGGCCTTATGGACGGATCCGGGATTGCGCACTGCACGCGGCACCGTGAAACCAAAGACGACGAGCGTGGTCACCACGCTGAGGACGAGGGTAACAAGGAAGGTTGCCGGGTCCACAGGAAAGGAGTTGTCGTCTGAACCGCGTTCGTTGCCCCACAGGTGGTCCCACGCCATCAGCCCGACCGTCAGCAGGAGGACACCAATAGCGATCGGAATACTCCCGATCGCCGACCCGCGGGCGGTAGAGGACGATCCCACGCCACCAGCGTCGAGGCTCTTCAAATGAGGCGTCAAGAGGTGCATCGAACGGGACCGTTCGATCGTGCCGATCCCACCGCTGATCGTGCCGATCCCACCGCCGCAAGCGGTCGCTCATCGGCAGGACCGCGCGAACAGCGGCATGAGCGGACGCGGGACACACTCGGTCGTTCGCCCTTCTGTTGCCGCCGGTAGAACAGCACGTCTGTGCTCGGCGACACCGTCCGGTACTGCGCATCCCGTCCTATTCACCCACGCTCATGCTCGAGTCGGCGATGCTACTGCCAGCGCTGTCGACGACGCCGCGGGGAACGGGGCGGGCCATCTCAGGAAGGGAAAGGCAAATTTGTGCGTTTCAGGCGCCGATCCGAGGTTGGTCTGATTGCATGTGCGCATTGCCAGCGGCTCTTGGGAGAATCATGGATAACAGCGAATGCGTCACCGTGCCCGGCCTCCCCTCTGTGGACGGATGCTGACCGGTGGGGTTCCTTAGTCGAAAAAGTCCGACGTCGACCACCTCGGAATCCAGTGCGGCCCCCACTCGCTCGCCGGAGGTCCCCCTCCAGAACCCGGGGCTCCCCGAACACGATCTGCGCCAGGTTACCTACACACTTACGACCGGATTCGGCCTCACTGCTGTCGTCTACGGTCCGGGGGATCCGGTCGCATGTTTCGACGCAGTCTGTGCCCAAGTGCCTGTCGTTGCGGAGAGCACATCGGGCGGCCCCGGGCTAGGACTCATGCAGGGCAGGCAGGAACTGCCTTGGTCCATGGTCACCGGCCCGGTCGGCACCGCCATGCACATCTACGGATCGCCAGACGTCGACAGCGACTGGTTCTTCCGCGCTGTCATGCAACCGCTTGACCACGTCGCCGCACCTTGGACCAAGGAAGTCGTCTTTATGACCGGGACGGGCAGCCCCGCAGTTGCAAACGTATTCAACAGCGCCACGGCTGGCGTGCCCGTCTGGGAAATTCCTAGGCTCGGTCTCACACCTCCCGAGCCTCCCGCGCATCCCTTCCCCGAGTCGGTGGCAACCTTCCTTCTCAACTCCGGCTGGCACGAACTCGACGGTCCCGTCTACAAGGGCGTGCTCGACGTCGGGGGTGGTCGGAGCCAGGTGTTGCTGGTGGGCAGTGCTGACCAGGAGAACCTCGGCTTGATGTCGCCCATCTGCAAAGCGGTTGGCGACCAGGTGCCACCTGTCGTGGCCCTCGCGGCCGCGAACGCGGGCTACCGCACGAGTGTGATCGTGGATCTGGTCATGCTCGAGACGCTGATGCCGAAACTGGAGGCCGCGGCGGATCAGCATGACCTTGTCAATCGCCTAACGGCTCTCGGGCACGCCGCTGACCTGTTGGAGCAACAGTTCGCCGAGGGCGACGAGTTCTAACGGAGACTCGCGGCCCCCCCGAGTCCACCCAAATTGCGGAACGGGCGCACAACTCACCTTCGATGGAATCGATTGGAGTCACGATGTTCAAGACCGAAGCTCAGAAGACTGCGAGCGGGAATTACGACGTTCAGGCAACTTGCACCAAGGGCCACACCTGCTTCAAGAAGCGGGGCGACCGGGACACCTATAAATGCCCGTACTGCGGGAATGACGTCCCCTGATCGCCAGATCCTTCGGACTGGTGGACAACACACAGTCGTTCGCACTGCGCCGAGTCAGGACCAATCGGACGCAACATCGGGAGCGCATTCGTTTGCCCCGGTCTCTGAAGTGAAAGGTAACAATCCAATGGCCTTCATTGCCAAGTACTTCGAGTTCCCAGGCGAACTCGATGAACTGCACGCGTCGATCTGCGGCGTCGTCGGTCGCTTGCACGAAACCGACAACGTGCCCCACGGCTACCACGGCATGGACCAATACTGGAGTTTCGCCGTCGGAAGTTTGACGGGCCAGGTCATGGTTCAGCGGGCGCCGGACAGGTTGAAGGTCGTGGTGTTCACCATGCCGAACATCCTTCAGAAGTCGAAAGCGCGCGAGTTGTTGGACCGTGTGGTCACACTCCCTGGGGCGCAGGCCCGCCCTTTCCCTGGGGGCAAGGGCGGACTCCTATCGTTCGTCTGACCACTTCAGGCGTATCGCTGACATGAGGCGTGCACGCTGGTGGACGAGTGGGGCTCCCGCGAGCACGGGTGGGTTCCGGTCAGTCGCCGGCCCCGGTCGTCTTGGGGGTTTTCTCCTTTCGTAGCCGATCGTTGGCTACCCACATCCGCCGGTCAGCCCAACCGCTCATCGGCTGCTTGTTTCATTGACCCCAGGACCGGTGCCTGGCGAGGCTCGGTCCAGGCGCCCGGCTCGTCGCTCTCATTTCGGCTGCCCACGCTGGTCGTGTGGCTCTCATTTGGCCTGCGCTGGCCGGGCGTCGCCAGAGTCAGGAGAGGCTCAAGAGGGGTTTGCCCAGCTCGAAGCAGCGTTGCCCTCCCGGCTCGACAACCCACCAACACGTTCGAGCAACGGAGGACTCGATGAGCTCCACAACGACACCAGACTCACCCGGCGTGGTGATCGGGATGGACCCGCATAAACGCTCCGCGACCATCGAGGTCATGTCGGCCGACGAGGCCATCCAAGGCGGCGGTCGGTTCGCCACCGACACCGATGGCTACACCGCCATGCTGCGCTACGGCAGGCGGTGGCCGGACCGGGTCTGGGCGATCGAGGGCTGCGCCGGCATCGGCAAGCACATCGCCAACCGGCTGCTGGCCGACGGCGAAGAGGTCGTCGACGTGCCGCCGAAGCTGTCGGCCCGCGCCCGGGTGTTCGCCACCGGACAGGGCCGCAAGACCGACGCCACCGACGCCCACTCCGTCGCCCTGGTCGGCACCCGGATGACCGGGCTGCGGCCGGTGGTCAACGACGAGCAACTCGCGGTGCTGCGGATCCTGGTCGACCGCCGCCGCTCCCTAGGTGAGGACCACACCCGAATGACCTCCCA
>NZ_QDGZ01000015.1 GCF_003076135.1 Nocardioides gansuensis
GGTAGACGGTGAGATAGATCCAGCTCGCCTCGCCCAGCTGCGCGAACAGTGGACCCACGACCAGGATCCAGCTGATGAACAGCAGCGCCGCGCCGACGATCGCGCCATCGACGATCGCGCGTGCCCGGGCCGCGGGCGACAGGGACCGGCTCGGGAGGGTGAGCATCGCCGCGATGGCGAACGGCACCACGGCCACGAAGAAGACGTCAGCGGGCCCGGGATACGTCTGCGTCTCCGGCGCCAGCACCTGGTAGTAGAACCAGATCGTGTTGCCCACGGCGTAGCACATCGCCGACGTGCCGAGCAGCCGCCAGGGCAGTCGTCTCCCCGGGGGACGCAGCCTCGCCGCGCGGAAGCACGCCCACGCCGCGAAGGCCGAGAACACCACGAAGCCTGTGTCGGTGACCGCCCGCCCCGTCTGCTGGCTGACGGAGTCGACCAGACCGAACGCCGCCAGCGCCACCGCGACGACGCCGCAGCCGACCGCCGCAGCGCGAAAAATGGCCCATTCGGACGCAGCAACCCGAGACATGCGAACTCCTGACCATGTTCAGCCCGGCACAGCCACCGCGCTGGTCACCCACCCCATGGTGGCACGGCTTGAGGCTGCTCGGGACGAGTTGCTCGACTGTGTCGGCCGAACCGGACGCGGCCACCGCTGCGGGAGGGCGCGGAACTGCAAGGATCACTGCGAAGCGACGCGAGAGGGCAGGTGCAGCGGACCGGTTGACTGCCTGGCGAGTTCGCCCAGGGTGGAAGCAGGCATCGGCTCCGCGTAGTAGAAACCCTGCGAGGAGTCGCACCCGATGGCGGTGAGCTTGTCGCGTTGGCTCCGGGTTTCGACGCCCTCGGCTGTGACGGTGAATCCGAGCTCGTGTGCCATCCCCGTGACTGCGGCGACGATTGCCGCGCCTTCATGGCCGTTGTCGAGATCGGAGACGAAGGCCCGATCGACCTTCACCACGTCGATGGGCAGACGGCGCAGGTAGCTCAGTGAGGAGAATCCGGTTCCGAAGTCGTCCAGGGCCAGCCGGACGCCGAGGGTCTTGAGGTCCTCCAGGATCGTGATGGCGCGTCCGTGGTCCTCGATGAGAATGTTCTCGGTGACCTCCAGTGTGAGTGTGGCTGGATCCATCCCGGTCCTGGACAGCACGCTGGCGACGACACCGCAGAAGCCATTTCCCAACAGCTGGCGTCCGGAGACGTTCACTGCCAGATCCAACGGCGTGACGGCGTCCAGCCAACGGGCTCGTTCGTGGGCTGCATGCGCCAGCACCCACTGCCCCACCTCGTTGATCAGTCCACTCTGTTCGGCTAGCCCTATCGCCACCGGCGCAGGGACGGGGCCCCGCTCCGGGTGGGTCCAGCGGAGTAGTGCCTCGACTCCGATGACGAGCCCGTCGGCGGTTCTCACGATGGGCTGAAAGCCGATGGCCAGCGTGCCGTCGGAAAGCGCTGGGCGCAGGTCCCTCTCCAGGCTGTTCTTCTGGTCGTTGCGATGCGCTCCTCGCTTGTCCACGATGCGGTGGCCTGCACCGCCCTGGCGCTTGGCCTCGTACATGGCCGCATCGGCATCGTTGACAAGATGCTCGGAAATCCGCTCTCCCGGCCCGCTGTAGGCAACTCCGACGCTCGCCGTGATCGAGAGCTCGATCTCGTCGAGGACGAACACGCGAGTGAACGTCTCGTCGATGCGCGCGGCGATGAGCTCGGCGTCCTGCGGAGACCGCAGGTCCTCGCACAGGAACACGAACTCGTCTCCAGAGATGCGGGCGAGAGTGTCCCCCGGCCGGATCAGGTTCGCGAGTCGGCTCGCCACGGCGATCAGGAGCTGATCCCCGACCTGGTGGCTGTACACGTCGTTGACATGTTTGAAGCCGTCGAGGTCGGCGAACAGGATCGCGGCGGCGGTGTGGGACCGTTGAGCCCGCTGGGTGGCGTGCTCAAGGCGTTGTCCCAGCAACGTCCGGTTGGCCAGACCGGTCAAGGCGTCTTGCTGGGCGACGCGGACGAGCTTGTCGGTGGTCCGCTGTGCCGCTTCCCGGGCCTGTGCATTGAGCAGATAGGCGGCGGCCACATCCGCAAGCGTCCGGGCGGTCTCCATGTCGTGCTCACTGAGCGGTCCGGGGGTGGCACGGTAGAGGTCCAACGCCCCCAGTCTGCCGCTGGCGTGCCGCAGCGGGAAGGTGAAAACC
Organism: Nocardioides gansuensis; assembly: GCF_003076135.1. Lineage (GTDB taxonomy): Bacteria > Actinomycetota > Actinomycetes > Propionibacteriales > Nocardioidaceae > Nocardioides > Nocardioides gansuensis. Next base: position 2,196 of record NZ_QDGZ01000015.1, read on the forward strand.
GCAGCCAACCCAGCCTCCTCCGCGGCGGGAGAAAACCGTGGGAACCGCGTCTCGGTGGATATGTCTGGCACCGTGACTGCCTCTCCGGAGTGATAGGCCAGGATGCACGGACCTTCGCCGATGGAAGTCTGCAGCCGCTCGAAACGCAGGGCTGATTCGTCGGAGGCGGCGATGTAGCGCGGCGGCGCCCCATCCTCGATCAACGTGACACCGGCGGCCGTGACCGGGAGAACCTCGACGATCCGGTCCACCAAGTGGTCCAGGATCTTCTGAATCGGGAAGTCCGTCACCATCGTTCGAGCGAAGTCGATCAGAACGCCGACAGCTTGCTTTCCTCGACCATGGGCGGACCTCCTCTACACCGCGGAGGCTCCCGCAGCGGCCACGCCTTCCGCAGCATAGTCACGCGCAGAGGTGCTCGGTGCCAGCTCAGCCCTTCAGGTCGGGAAGTCATCGTCGCGGTACTCACCAGGTGGTCGGTTGCCCTCGAGCTCTGTCTCGCGCTGGCGAAGCTCGACGCGGCGGATCTTGCCCGAGATCGTCTTGGGGAGCTCGAAGAACTCCAGTCGGCGCACCCGCAGGTACGGCGCGAGGTGTTCGCGCGCGTAGGCCAGGACCGACCGCGCCGTGTCAGCGTCCGGCTCGTGCCCGGGTGCCAACGCAAGGTAGGCCTTCGGGACGGCCAGCCGCACCGGGTCGGGCGCCGGAACGACGGCTGCCTCGGCCACGGCAGGGTGCTCGATGAGCACGGACTCGAGCTCGAACGGGCTGACCTTGTAGTCCGAGGCCTTGAAGACGTCGTCGGTGCGCCCGACGTAGGTGATGTAGCCGTCTTCGTCGCGAGCGGCCACGTCACCTGTGTGGTAGTAGCCGCCGGCCATCGCCTCGGCGTTGCGCTCGACGTCGCCCTGGTAGCCGGTCATCAGGCTCAGCGGCTGCTGGGCGCGATCGAGGCAGATCTCGCCCTCCCCGACGCCGTCGACAACCTCACCGGTCAGTGGGTCGACCAGGACCACCGGCACGCCTGGCAGCGGCCGGCCCATCGACCCTGCCTTGACCTTCTGCCCCGGGGTGTTGGCGATGCACGCCGTCGTCTCGGTCTGTCCGAAGCCGTCGCGGATGGTGAGGCCCCAGTGCCGCTCGACCTGGCTGATCACCTCGGGGTTGAGCGGCTCGCCGGCCGCGATCGCCTCTCGCAGGGAGCCGCGCCCGCCGGACAGATCGGCGTTGATCAACATCCGCCACACCGTGGGCGGAGCACAGAAGGTGGTGACGCCCTCGGTCCGAAGCTGCGTCAGCAGCGCCGGCGCGTCGAAGCGGGCGTAGTTGTAGACGAACACGGTCGCCTCGGCCAGCCAGGGCGCGAAGAAGTTCGACCAGGCGTGCTTGGCCCAGCCGGGGCTGGAGATGTTGAGGTGCACGTCGCCAGGTTGGAGGCCGAGCCAGTACATGGTCGACAGGTGGCCGACCGGGTAGGAGATGTGGGTGTGCTCCACCAGCTTGGGCCGGCTCGTCGTGCCGGAGGTGAAGTAGAGCAGCAGCCGGTCGCTGCTGGCGTTGCCCGGATGCGGCAAGGGGGCGGGCGGGACGTCGTACGCCCGGGCGTAGCCCACCCAGTCGGCAGCTGGCTCCCCTACGGCGAAGCGGAGGTAGTCGCCCGGCACCTCGTCGAACTTGGCGGCATCGGCGGCGTTGCAGATCACCGCTCGGGCCTGACCGCGGTCGAGACGGTCGACCAGTTCGGCAGGCCCTACCGCCGTGGTCGTCGGCATGATCACGGCGCCGAGCCGGATGAGCGCCAGCATGCTCTCCCAGAGCTCGACCTGGTTGCCGAGCATCACCACGACGCTGTCGCCGCGGCCCACGCCCTGTGCGGCCAGGTGCGCGGCCACCTGCTCCGAGCGAGTCACCAGCTCGCCGAACGTGTATGACGCTCGGCGCCCGTCCTCCTCCACGATCACCAGGCCCGGGCGATGGTTGCCTCGAGCAAAGGTGTCGAACCAGTCGTGGACGAAGTTGAACGTCGGGCCGACGTCGGGCCACGAGAACGACGTGACCGCATCGTCGTACGACGTGCTCAGAGCTTGATGCTGATCTCGGGCAGCGCGCAGCGCTCGGTGGGAGGGGTCATCGCTATCGGTCCTCGGCTCGGTATCGATCGGGGTTGGAGACCCGGGCCGGACGCGGCGTCGACGTCCGGCCCGGGTAGCCCGGGTGAGCGGTCCAGGTGAGTGCGCGATCAGACGCTGGAGGGCATCCGCGCGTCGCGCAGCATCCCGGTCCGGGGGTGGCAGTTGATGTACTCGAAGGTCTGGTCCTTGCCGTCGGAGACCGATACCTCGTGGTAGAGCCGGAGCTTCTCGAGGCCCTCGGCGACCCGGAAGAACGTGGTGAAGATCCGCAGGTGGGTCGGGTGCGACTCCGCCCAGCGCTCGAGCCGGTCCAGCGAGCGCCAGTGCCCGATGTTGTAGCTCTCGTCCAGCTCGTTGCCGTCGAGGTCGATGCTACGAACGAACCGGTTGCTGTAGCAGCCGACGTCCTCGCCGTTGTCCCGGAGGAAGTCCATGCCGGCCTCGAGGGTCGGCAGGATCTCGTCCAGATACAGCGAGCGCTCGTCGTCCCCCGCCTCGATCCAGTCCTGGCCGGACCGGATCAGCGCGATGTTGTCGTGGCCGCGCACGACCACGCGGCCCCCGGCCTTCGGATCACCGGTGACGACGATGAGCTCGCCGCCCGGCTTCATCCAGTCGGTCTGCGAGAGCGGGATTCGCTCGCGCATGGATCCCCAGTAGCCGTGCTCGTTGACGTCGCCGCTGATCTTGCCCATGACGGCACCGACGCCGGGAAGCTCCTCCTGGAAGGCGTAGAGCGTCTCGAACTGGTCGACCCGTGGAGCGACGACCTCGCGGAAGTAGCCGAGCCCCTCGTTGAGGCGGTCGTCGGAGTCCCACCAGCCCTTGACCCGGTCCGACCGCAGCCAGCGGCAGTACGCCGCCGGGTCGGCCCAATACCCGACCACCATCAGGTTGTGGTGGTCCTGGTTGTCGACATGGTGGGTGAGGTCGTGATGCTCCGGGCCGTCCGCACCCTCGAAGGTCGCGACAATGTGGCGCAGGGCCGCCAACGCGTCCGGCCGCTTCGCCTCGTCGGCGTACTGGACGCCGAGGTAGGCCATCACCACCTGCTGCAACGACGTGTCTGCGCGCCCGACCCACATCGGGAACGGCGGCTGGTAGTCGTCGGGCACCCGGCGTGACAGCGTGCGCGGGCACTTCAGGTGGGTATCGATAGCGGATTCCATGGTGCGTCCTTCCGTAGCGGGGAATGCGGTTGTCATGTAACGAGGGCGGGCGGCCCCGGCGTGGGGCCGAACTGTGGTGAGGTTGGCGACGTCACCATCCGCCGGAGCTCAGCCGCCGGAGCCCCGCGGCGGTATGGACCTCCCCCAGGTCGCCTGGAGGATCCGCGACGCCCGGGCCCCCCTGGCGCACCCACTGGGCGACGGCCCTGGCGCGTTCGAGGGTGTTGACCTGGGTGACCCACGCCGGTCGGGCGCCTTGTCGTCGTGCCTGGGCCGTCGGGTTCACCACGACGACGTTCGACAGGTCGCAGGCCCAGAGACAGTCGACGCGGACAAGTTCTGCGTCCGGGCCGATTGCGCGCTCGAGGACCTCGGCGATGCCGTCGTGATCGACCTCTGGATGCTTGCGGCTCGTGCCGCAACAGCAGCCGCGGCACATGCTGATCCGCGGCCCGGAGAATGGCTGCCCGGGTCGCTGCGGGGCCGCTGCTGTGCTCACGTCGTGTTCACTGCCCGGGCACGCCAGGCATCGCCGGACGGCGTACATCCGCGGGGGCGGAAGACGGGCGGGAAGGTCCTCGACCGGGCAGGAGGTAGGCGAACGCAGCGCCGAGCACGAGCCACATCAGACCGATCTGCGTCAGCGAGCCGACGCGGAATTGCCACACCAGGTCCGTCGGGACGTTGGTGGGCACCGGATCGGCGGCGTCCGGGAGCGCCCAGATGAGCACGGCCGTTCCCACGATGCCCACTGCCGTGGCAGCAGCAGCCCGTGACTCGGACGCCAGGTCCTTCGCACGCGCCAGACCGGTGACCAAGGCCGTCAGCGCGGCGCAGCACACGATCGTCCCGAGATAGGTCAGGGTGCGCAGGTCCACGGTCGCTGGATCGCCGGCGGCCGGCGGGTTGGCCGGTACGGCGATGGCGGGTGCCAAGGTGAACGCGACGAACCCGAGGCCGGCGAGCGCCATGGCCGAGCCTGCCGCGGTCCGGCCCGGGAGCCTGCTGCCGAGGAACCTGTGGACGAGCGCGAACGCGATCCCGATCAGGATCCCGACCAACAGCACGGTGACCATGCCGAAGATCACCTGCTCGCCGCGCGACACCAGCACGTCTGCCGCATGGCTGTGGCCGGTGGCCTGGTCCGCGGCCGCGTGACTGTGGTCGCCCGCCTCCGATGCGGCCGCTCCGGCTTCCTCGATGGCGATCGCCGCGCGGATCGATGGCTCGACGAGCCAGTACTGGGCAGCGGCGCCGAGACCGCCAGCCACGGCGCCGGCGAGGGCGCCGTGGCCGACGGTGCGGCCGAGTGTCGAGGTGACCACCAGATGACGACCGTTGCTCAGTGACACGGGACGCCGAGGGCGTGGCGTGCGTCGTGGGTGGCCTCGTGCAGATAGTTGGCTGCCTCCGGCGAGAGAAGGAGCCCGTTCTCCTGGAGGAGGAACAGGACGCTCAGCAACGCGAAGGCTACGAGCGCGATGCTCAGTGCGGTGGTCGCGATCTTGCCGCTCGCGACGGCGGTGGTGCTCTGTGTCATGGTGATTCCTTCCGGTCAGGCGGGGACGGGGCGCGCGGGATCGATGGCGATCGGCTCGGTGTGCGCCTCGTGGTGGTTGCGGTTGGGCGGCAGGGCCAGGACGTTCGCGGTGTGGATGTCGAGGGCTGCCTGGCTGAGCCGTCCGGCGTCGGCCAGGACGGCCTCGAGTGCCGTCACCCAGTGCTGGTAGTACGACCAGGGGACCTCGCCGGCATCGGCGTTGGCGGTCTCCCAGTCCTGGATGGACGCGATCAGGGACTTCTGGAACGCCGACCAGTCGAACTTGAGGTGGTGGTGCGCCGCGACGGCCATGGCGAATGCCCGGATCTCCCAGGGGTGCTCGAAGCCCATCTGGTCCGGGTCGCCGCCCGGCATGCCACAGACCAGGTCCTCGATGTCGCGACGTGTTTGGCCGAGCTCGACCGCGCTGGTGTGCGGCGCCGGCAGTGTAGGGGTGGTCATCACGCGACCGCGGCGACGGGGCCGACGCCGATCATCGAGTCACGCGTGACCAGGTCGACGAGCTGGTCCTCGGTCCAGTCCTCGGTGCCGGCCGGGCGCTGAGGAAGCACCCAGTAGCGCATCTCGCTGCTGGAGTCCCACACACGTACCTCGACCTCCTCGGGCACCGTGAAGTGGAACGCCTCGCGGAGGACCTTGCGCGGCTCCCGGGTGATGGCGGCCCGGTACTGGGGGTCCTTGTACCAGTTCGGTGGCAGACCCAGGACCGGCCAGGGGTAGCAGGAGCAGAGGGTGCAGACGATGATGTTGTGCACGCTGTCGGTGTTCTCCAGCACCACCATGTCTTCGCCCTGAAGGCCGCTGATCCCGAGCTCCTTGCACGCTTCGGTCGCGTCTTCGATGAGTCGGGCCTTGAAGTCAGGGTCCCTCCAGGCCTTGGCGACTACTCTGGCGCCGAGCTGCGGGCCGACCTCGTTCTCGTAGATCTCGACCAGGCGGTCGATGGCCTGGGTGGTCATGACGCCCTGCTCGATGAGCATCGACTCCAGCGCCTTGACACGGGCAGCGATCTCTTCCTGGGTGCGGACCTTGGCGCTCATGCGTGCGCTCCTTCCGTGGTGGCGGCGGTGTGTACGGGGGTGGCGAGCTCGAGGTAGGGGTCCCAGACGTCGAAGTAGACCGATCCGTTCGGTTCGGCGTGGTCGGCGCCCCACAGCTCGGCGTTGGTGAACCGGACGGTGTAGACGTGCTCGGGGTTCTCGCCGAGGCCGTTGCCGGCGGTGTCGGGATAGATGAAGGTGCCGTGGGCCATCACGATCTCCCCCATCGCACCGCGGATGTACCGGGCACGGCGGGTGTGGCCCCTGGGCGCCGAGCGGTCGACGCGCACGTTGTCGCCGACCTTGAACCGCGCCACCCTGTCCGACTCGCGCTTGGCAGATGCACCGGCCGGGACGACGGCCTCGACGAACGCCAGGAGCTCGGGGTCGTCCTCGTGCTCGGGCAGGGATGCGTCGGGGTTGGCGAGGTAGTACTCGGTCCGGCGGTCGAGCTCGGCCGGGTCGAGCTTGCCGAGCTTCTCACCGAAGTGCTCGACGGTGTGGACCCAGTGCTCGTAGTACGGCGACTTCAGGTAGACCGCTGGGTCGATCAGCTCGATGCCATGGCGGAACTGGTCGACCCCGAAGAAGCCGGCCCGGAAGCACATGGCGAACATCGGGAACACGGCCTTCTCCCACTCCGGCCGGAAGACCGGCTCCGCCTCGGGAACGATGACCGGCCCGACACCGTCGGTGCCGGCGAGGTCGAAGACTCCATTCATGCGGTGAACTCCTTCTGGTAGTGGGGTGCGGTGAGCGTTCCGAGAGTCCGCTCGAACGCGTGAGCAGCGCGCAGTACGCCGGCGTCGTCGAACCTGGTGCCGACGACCATCAGCCCGACGGGCAGCCCGTTCGAGAGACCGGCAGGGATGGAGCACGCAGGGTGCCCAGTCACGTCGAGAGGCGCGGTGTTCGAGACCATCTCCAAGGCGCGCGCGAGGATCTCGTCGACCGGTGCATCGACCGGCGGGATCAGGCTCGCCGTGATGGGAAGCGTTGGCATCACCAGGACGTCGAAGTCCCCCAGCGCGGCGTCGTAGGCAGCGGACAAGGTGGCCTCGAGGTTCCGGGCCTTGGCGTAGCTGGCGCCGTACCCGGTGCGTAGGGCGTAGGTGCCGCCGAGTACGACCAGCTTGACCGTCTCGGAGAAGGCCGAGGGGTCACGTCGCCATTGCTGGCCGAAGAACGCGATCTGGTCCGGGTCGTAGGTGCCCTTCCAGTTCAGGCCGTAGGCGTTGCCCTGCACCATCTGCCACGTCGCGCCCTCCACGGAGATCACGTCCCAGATGGCGGCTCCGTGCTTGTGCCAGGGGATCGACACCTCCTCGGCCACGTGGCCTGCAGCGGTCAGGCTCTCGATGGCCTGCCTGACGACTGCGTTGACGGCGGGGTCGGAGTTGGCCTGGTCGAATCCTTCGCTGACCACACCGATGCGCAGGCCGCGGTCCAGCTTGTCGAGCTCGGTCAGGTAGTCGGTTCCTGTGATGCCGGTCGGCTGGCGGGGGTCCCGACCGTCCGAACCGGCGATCACGGTCAGCATCGCTGCGGCGTCAGCAACGGTGGGGGCGATCGGACCCAGGTGGTCGATGGACTGCTCGATCGGGAAGGCACCGGTGTAGGGCACCAGGCCGAAGGTGGGCTTGTGTCCGACGACGCCGCAGAAGGAGGCGGGGATGCGGATCGATCCGCCCTGGTCGCCGCCGACGGCGAGGGCAACTGCACCCGAGGCGACGAGAGCGGCGCTACCACTGGACGAGCCGCCACTGGTGCGATCGCGGTCCCAGGGGTTGCGTACGGGGCCGCTCTTCGACGTGTGGGAGGCGCCCGAGAAGCAGAGGTCTTCGCAGACCGCCTTTCCCGCGATGGTCGCCCCGGCGTCGAGAAGGCGGGTGACGACCGTGGCGTCCCCACTCGGAACGAATCCGCGGACCGTCTCCGACCCGTTCATCATCGGGACGCCGGCGACCGCGACGTTGTCCTTGACGGCAACGCGTCGCCCGGCCAGTGGACCCTCGATCCCCCGGCTGAGCTCGGTGGTCACGTACCAGGCGCCCAGCGGGTTGTCCGACGGCTCAGACCACTCCCGTGTGGGGACGTCCGGTGCCGCCTCCTGGTCGTACAGGTCGTCGACGACCGCCCATGAGCCCAGCAACCCCGAGGCCGCCGCGTGGTAGATCTCCAGGTCTTGCGGGGGGATGCCCAGCCGCAACTCATCCGCGATGCCCTCGACGACCGTGCGCGATGGAAGTTCCACGTTCTGCCTCACCTTCTCCTCACAACGCCTTCACCCGTCGATCGCGTCGACCGAACAGTGCGTTGGTGTTGGTGCGTGAGCGAACTCGCACTACGCCGGCTCGGTCAACGGAAGTGCGCGCCCTCGCGGGCATTTGGGTAGCCAGCATCAATTGCGGTGCATGGGCCAACAACTGGTGCTTGACCCGCGCCCTCGACTGGCTCACGGTTGGCCCATGCCAGCGTGGCCCCAGATCGACACCGCGAACTTTCCGTGGCCAGATCGCGTCGAGTACTGGCGCACGAGCGTGTGCGACCAGTTCGTTCCGCTCGCGGTCAATCCGGATGCCGTCGAGCTTCGAGGACGGGTGGCCGGCTGGGAGATCGCCGAGACACGGCTACGCCGGATCAGGGCCACCCGGCATATGTTCGAGCGACGAGCCAGGGACATCCGGGCCGGAGATCCTGAGGTCCTGCACCTGCTCTTGCTCGATCATGGGCGCACCCTCGTAGAGCAGGACGGTCGAACAGCGACCCTGACGCCCGGCGACCTCCTGCTCTACGACAGCACCCGGCCGTTCAGGTTCGAGACCGACGGCGACTTCCAGTTCACGATCTGCTTGCTACCCAAACGGCTCCTGCCCGTGCCGGAGTCGTTGCAGCGCAACTGCACCGCTCGGGTGTTCAAGTCCGAGGACGGTGTCGCCGCCGCTCTCGCGCCCCTCCTCACCGCGCTGGCCAGGCGCGCATCTGACACGGACCCCAGCCAGCAACTCGCGCTCCAACACGCCATGGTCAACATGTACGTCGCGCTGATGGCCGATGAGAACGACAGCGGTCACCACCCATCGGTCCACCTGTCTTTCGCGAAGTCCTTCGTTGTCCGCAACCTGGGCAATCCGAAGCTGTCTCCGTCGGACGTGGCAGCTGCCTGCAACATCTCCCTCAGCTACCTTCACCGCCTCTTTGCGACCGAGGGGATCACGGTCGCGGGCTACTTGCGGGAGCAGCGCCTCCAAGCCGCGTACCGCGACCTGGTCGCCCCCTCGTTCGCCGAGCCCATCAGTCGCGTCGCCGAGAGATGGGGCCTTCCTGACCCCGCACACTTCAACCGGGTGTTCAAGAACCGCTTCGGGGTCACCCCTGGAGAGCTTCGGCGCGCACCGAGACCCTGAACGCGGCAGGGCGCGGCACGGCGGCTGCCGCAGCGCATCTTCGAGGCCGTCGTCCTGCCCGCTAGCGCGGTCCGTCGGCCGAGGTCGGCGAAGTACTCTCGGCAGCCTCTTCACCATCACCTGGGAGGGAGTCGGCTTTCACGGCTCCGCGCTCACCGAGCGGTCGTTCGGGTCCGATGGTGGTGTCGCGAGCCGTCTGCTGCTCGGCCTCGGCGTTGATCTCGGCGCCGAGAAGCACGATGAAGTTCGTGATCCACAGCCACAGCAGCAGGACCACGACCCCGGCCAGCGCCCCGTAGGTCTTCGAGTAGTTGCCGAAGTTGTCGACATACAGGGAGAACCCCAGGCTGGCCGCCAGCCAGATCACCGTTGCGGTCACCGCTCCGGTGGAGACCCACGAGAAGCGTGGCGCATCGCGATCGGGCGCGTATCGGTAGACCACCGCCAGCGCGAGTGTGACGGCTGCCGCGAGTAACACCCACCGTCCGGCTTCGAACACCCACCGCAGCGGCGCATCGCTCACGGTGTCGTCCAGGACCGCCGGGGCCACCGCCACCAGGCCGATCGTGACCACGAGGAACACGATCGCTGCGGCGGTCAGCGCGAGGGACAGCAGCTTGCGCCGGATGAAGCCGCGGGTCTCTTCCTCGTCGTAGGCGATGTTGATCGCGGTCACGATGTTGCCGACGCCCCCTGAGGCGCTCCACAGGGCGAGCGCGAGGGCGACCAGCAGCCCCAGGCCCAGAGACTGTTGCGGCGCGCTGGCGAGCGCATCGAGCTGATCGGTGACCAAGCTGGCGGCGTCGGACGGCATGGCGTCAGTGAGCTGGTCAGCTTGCCGGGCCACCGTCTCCGGATCGGCTACCAGCCCGTAGAGCGTGATCGCCGCGATCAGGGCGGGGAAGAGTGCCAGGAAGGAGTAGAAGGCCACCCCGGCAGCCAGGAGCGGAACCTGGTCCCGCTTGGATTCCTTCCATGCCCGCACGAGGATCTGCCGCCAACCGGCAGCCGGCATCTCCCTCGGGGTATCTGCCTGGTCGCCGGGCACCGCGCGCGCCTTTGGTCCCTCCCGTTCTGCCGCATGCCGACTCACACAGCACGAGTACCCAACCTGTTCCGAGGCCTAACGGATCACCCCGCGATGTCGCCGCCACGGCACCCGGGCCGAGGCCCTCCCCGCCCCCGAGCATGTTCCTGGCGCTGGGCGCCCAAGTGTTCCCATCTTCAAGCATCGTTGCACTTTGGGCGAGGGTCCGTTACACCTGTTCCCACGAGGCGCCCCGGAGCATTCGCTCACGCAGCTCGAGTGTTCCTGGGCGCCTCGTCCAATGCTCAGGCAGATGCTTCCCGTTCCGGAAGCCGGAGCAGCAGTCCGCCGCGGCGGCGCCGAACCTCCGGGGTGGGTCAGTGTTCGTGGACGTGGTCTCCGTGCTGGTGGTGCCGGTGACCATCGTGAAGATGGTCGACGTGATCACCGTGCTGCACGGTCTCGCAGCCATCACCAGTCGAGTGGGTGCCCTCGTGGTCGGCGTGGATCGTCTCCTCTGGATGACGCTCGTCGCCGTGCACATGATCGAGGTGGTCTTCGTGCTCGACGGTCTCGCAGCCGTCCCCGGGTAGGTGCTCGTGGTCCGTCGCCTCGGTGTGCCCGATCGTCATGGTGGGTTCCTCCCTGTGTCGGTCCCGGTTGGGGACCTTTCACGATGCTCCCTCCACGTGGAGTCCCGCAAGGCTCCGCCGACTCGCCTGGCCGGTGCCGCCGGACACCAGCGATTCCTGCGGCTGGGCCATGGCTCATCGGTGCATCGGCTGGTATGCAGGAGGCATGGCTCGTATCGCCTTTCTCCTGGATGACGTGTACGAAGACTCCGAGTTCCGCGTGCCCTATGACCGGCTGCGTGAGGCCGGACATGAAGTGGTCGTGCTCGGCCTCCAACAGGGCAAGAAGGTTCGCGGCAAGCAAGGCGACACCTTCGACGTCGAGGCGGGGCCCGAGGCCGCGGACGCCACCCGGTTCGATGCCGTGGTCGTGCCCGGCGGCTACTCCCCTGACAAGATTCGCACCGACGCGAAACTCGTCGCCTTGGTCAAGGAGACCGCCCTGGCGAACAAGCCGGTGGCCGCCATCTGCCACGCCGGCTGGGTACTTGCCGAGGCTGACGTCGTCCGCGGCCGCACGGTGACGTCGTACCCCTCGATCCGGACCGACCTGATCAACGCCGGCGCGACATGGGTGGACGAGGAAGTGGTCGTCGATGGCCCGCTCATCACCTCACGGAAACCGTCCGACCTCGACGCGTTCTGCGATCGAGTCCTGAAAAGCCTGACGTAAGGGCGGGGTGAGCCGGCGCTACCCCGCCGCTCGGCGTCTGGTGTCTCGTGTCTGGTGCCTCCGTGGCTCCAGGTCGACTCAGTAGCGCAGCCTGCCGACCGCTCGGACCTTGACGTAGAACTCCAGCGGCCGCCGGTTCTCGCTGCACTGGCCCTGCGCGTCCTTCCGGCCGATGCCCTCGCCGACCACGCGATACCGGCCTCGTCCCGCCGCGTCGACGTAGTCACCTGTTCCTCGGGTCACCCGCCACCGGCCGACCTCGACGAACTTGAAGTAGCAGGTGACGGGGTCGAACCGCTCGACCGGCGTGCGCACCGGCCGGTGCCGGATGATCAGGTTGCCGTCCGGGAACTCGAACCGGTCCCGTCGGGGACCGAGCACCGTGTCGTGACCGATCGCGTGGATCGGGCCGAACGCAACGATGCGACCAGCGCCCGCGTCGCTCGGGTCGGTGCTGATCAGCACGAATACCTGGCGTCCCTGCACAACCCTGGCAGCCAGGTTTGTGGTCGCGTCATCAGCCTGTCCGGCCGCGGCCGATGGGAGGCCCAGCAGCGCTCCGACCAGGATGCCGACGAGGGCCAGGATGTGGATACGTGATCGAAGCATGGGATCCACCCTCCTTGGGTGTTCTACCGCTCAAGTTGTCACTGACGGGCTCGCGGGTCCACGCGTCCGGACCGAACGAGTCGACGGGGCCAGCCCAGATGCAACGATGGCCCCTCCTGAGCGTGGATGGGCTCATAGTCGCCATTGCTCCCCGGAATCGGGGAGGGTCATCATGGATGGAGAGGCGATGACGGTGGCCGATGAAACGGAGACCATTCCGACGCTTGTAGGCGCGGCTCTCGAGGACAGGCGGACCGCGCGCTCGAGCAAGGACCCGTGTGGAGTGAACGGCACCCCGGCACGCGACGATCTCGTCTGGTACGTCGCCTACGCGTCCAACCTGAGCGCAGGCCGACTGCGCTGCTACCTGCAAGGTGGCCGGCCGCCCGGGGCACGACGCACGTACGAGGGCGGCCGGGATCCCTCGCCCCCCACGCGTGACGTCGCACTCGCGCTTCCGGGACGCCTGGTCTTCGCAGGCCGCTCGCGCGTGTGGGGCGGCGCGATGGCGTTCTACGACGCGTCGGCCGAGGGCAAGATCCTCGCTCGCGGTTACCTGATCACCTTCGGCCAGCTCAGCGACCTCGTCTCGCAAGAAGCGCGGCAACCGGTCGGCCACGATCTCGCGCCCATCCAGCACGCCGGCCGCTCATGGCCCACGCCTTCGAGTGTGTACGAGGCGCTGGTGCACCTGGGTCACCGCGACAGTCAGCCCATGTTCTGCCTGACCTCTCAACGCCCTCTCGAGCCAGCCCCGCCCTCCGCGGCGTACCTCCGCGTCATCCTCGTCGGGCTGCGCGAGGCGTTCGGCTGGACGACTCCCGAGAGCGCGGACTACCTCCTGGAAGCCCGCGGCGTCTCACCCAGATGGTCGAGGGCTCGCATCAGCGCCCTCACCCCCTGAGCCATCTCCTCGTGTTCGTGGTGACCAACAGCCTCCGGCTGCGCCGGTTCAAGCCGTTGACCGACCACGCCACGAGCCCGCCCCTCGGCCCAGAAACTGGTTGATCCGCCCCAGACCGGTGGATACGGTCAGGGGGTATCTATGAGAGGACCGCCGATGAACTCCCGCAACAGCATTGCCGCTAACGCCACCCTCCACTGCCTCACCGGCTGCGCCATCGGCGAAATCGCCGGCCTGATGATCGGAACCGCTCTCGGACTCAGCAATGCCGTCACCATCGCCCTTGCAGTGGGACTGGCCTTCCTTTTCGGCTACGCGCTCTCCACCCTGCCGCTGATCCAGGCAGGACTGGGCTTCTTCCCCGCCCTCAGCGTCGTCTTCGCCGCCGACACCCTCTCCATCGCCGTGATGGAGATCGTGGACAACGCGGTCATGGCTGCCATCCCTGGCGCCATGGACGCCGGCCTGGTCAACCCCATGTTCTGGCTCGGCATGATGATCGCCCTCGCCGCCGCCTTCATCGCCGCGTTCCCCGTCAACCGTTACCTCATCGACAAGGGCAAGGGCCACGCCCTGACCCACCAGTTCATGCACGGCGACACACACAGCACACACACGCACCACGACACCGAGACCTCTCACGTGGCCGCCCACGACCACACCGACGGGCTCGCACACGAGCAGCACCAGCACCAGCCGAACGCCGGGCATCACGAAGAAGGCCGCGAGTCCGGTGCCGGGCATGGCCACCCGCACCATCACGGCTGACCAGTTCGCCATCCCACCCAGACCCTTGGAGCATGACCATGAACACCAGCACCCTCGCCGCCGGCGTTGTCGGATTCCTGCTGGGCGGACTGACCGTGTCCGTCGCCGCAGAATTCGAGAGCGACGACGCACCCCAGCCCTCGCATGGCACCAGCAACCACCAGAGCATCGAGCGATAGGCCACCGGGCGCTCGGAGTGACGGCCTGAACCTGCGCAGATGCCGGACGCATGCGTCGGTATCCGAGTACTCCACGCACTTGCCAGTCGGCATTGCCGAGGTCGTACAGCAGTTGCCCAGTCGCCCCCACCGGCTTGTGTGAGTCGGCGACGTCAGGCCGCGCCCGCGAATCTCAAGAGATCGACGAAGGTGAACTGTCCGGTGGCGGGTGCGATCGGCGGCGTCGGCTTCCAGGCCGGGTCGAGGTACAGGTAGGAGTTCGGGTCCCGCTGGAGGAGACCGACGAGTACCTCGGCGACGATCCTGCCGCCCACCGCACCCAGCCGCTCGGCGTTGTTCGGCGGCAGCTCGGCCTCCTTGAGGATGTAGTACCAGAGGGGCGCCTCGCCGGCCCATCCCGGATCGTTGCTGAGGCCGAGGGCTGCGTTGGTGAGAACCGGTGCTCGCATCGCCCGGGCGACCTGCTGACCGGACGCGAGCCCGACGCTCTTGCCGCGGAGCGAATTGCGAACGGCGAGGTGGATCGTCGGGTCCGGAGGCGGGACGACGGAGCCGGGGAGCGTGGTGAGCGGGAGCGAGAGCTTGGTGTCGATCTTGCGGGGTTTTCGCGCTGGGAAACTCTGGTCGACGGGAAGGATGTTCCTCCACTCGATGACCAGATCGGGCGGGATGGGGCGACCACCATTGAGGTTGAAGCCTCCGTCCGGGCCGAAGGCCGGGACGCCGCCGCGGTCCAGCGTCGACTGGTTGATGACGTAGAAGGGCCGGATGAGGCTGTGGCCGAACCGGTAGGCCGCGACGGCGAACTCGACGGGCATGAACGGCCGGCCGTCCTTGTTGGTGGGCCGGTAGTAGTTCAGGGTGATCACCGGTGGCTTGCCAGCGATTTCCTTGTACACCGTGCCGCTCGGACCGATGAGCCCGTCGCCGACGAAGCGTGGGAGGAAGTCGTGGGTCACCGCCCACTGGTAGTGCCATCGGGTCAGCCTGCGTGCGGTCTCGAACACCCATTCGCGACGGATGCCCTGGGCCCGGGCGTGGTCGACGATCTGGTTGTGGAACTGGGCGATTGCCTGGTGGAGTTGGACGAGGATCAGGTTCTCGTCGTTACGTGCTTCCGGGATGATCGCGCGGCCGTTGCCGTCGCGCGGCATGTCCTGGACACCGTGGATGTTGGGCGTCACGAGCAGCTTGTCCGGGTCGGCCGGGTCGTAGAACTGCGGCTCGGTCACCGGCCCCCGCCCGTACACCGAGTCGAGGTCGTAGCGCGGGGTCCGGAAGTTGGTCGTCGCGTAGGGGTCCGCCTGCTGCTGCGTGAGCGGCGTGTTGTCGAAGGTGATGTCGTGGTCGATGAACTGCCCGATGAATGTGAATCCCGCGAAGAGCCGTGGGCTGGTGTTGAGCAGGCTGTCGTCGGGGACCGTCTGGTCCTCGACCATCGTTCTGGCGAGGCCCTCCAGCAGGTCGTCGCGTGGCGCGAACGGTGGAAGCTTCTTGAACATCGTGCCGAACCGGCCCTCCGCCAACCGGTTATTGCTGGTGAGGTACATGCCGCGCAGTTCGGCTCCGTGAATGACCTCGGCGCCGGGTGCGGCGCTGACTGCGGCGCGGGCGACTGTCCGTGCCCGACCGACGATCGCCCCAGCTGAGACGCCCGCCACGCCAGCGAGGAAGGCGCGGCGGGCGAGACGCCCATGCCCACCCGGCTCGGGGCGATGCACCAGATTCATCGTTCTGTCTCCTCTCGGCGGTCCGGTGGACCGGTGGACCGGTGGACCGGTGGTGAAGTGTCAGTCGATGGTCAGGTTGCCGCTGCGCAGCACTCCGGCCCGGGCATAGAACACCGCTGCCGGAGCGAGCTCCGACTCGAGGACGGTCCCGCTGGACAGCTTGATCGAGAAGAAGTCGCCGCTCGAGGGGGCGCGGTTGCGGTCGTTGTCCCTGACGATGACTTCGAATCGACACAGAGGCGTGGCGCTGACGCACCCCTGCGCGAATCCAGTCGGGACGGACGTCGTCGTGCGATAACGCCCCAGGAAGATCAGCTCGTTCCCGCCCGGCGGGGGCTCCTGACCGATGCACAGCATCGACTCGAGCACCGGGGGGAGGGTGTCGACCGTCCCATGGACGGAGAACCCGGAGCCCAGCGGGTTCGTGCCGTGGTCGGAGTACGAAAGCTGGATGCGCAGCCGACCGGTCGGAGGTTCGGTCTGGACGCTCGCGGACGAACGCTCACAACTGAAGGTGAAGCCGAACGAGGCGGCGCCGGTGAACACGCCGTCCGGGGCCAGCTGTCCCCCGCCGCGACCGGTGCACGCCGCCAGCGTTGCCGCAAGGATGCTCACGAGCCCGACGGCGACCCAGCGCCGCAAGGAGCGAGTTGAGGCACGAGTCATGACGAGTCCCTCCCTAGGAGTCAGGTGGCGACCCGAGCCCCCACCGACGTACGCCGCTCCCAACGGCTGCTATCAGGTCTACACCTCGATACGGCTGTGCGAAGCCCCCCAAAAATGGCGAAATTCCGCCGCTTCACGCGACGGGGCGGGACTCGACAGGCACTGACCACGTTCCGTACGAGGTCGCTGGGCAACCTGGCCCAGGACAAGCTCATGGTCGACGTGCTCAGCCGAGACAGTGAGGGCCGAAACGACGACGCGGCGAACCGCCAGATGGAGCCCCACCCAGGTCCGCGGGACCCGCGAGTAGCGTGGGGAAGTGGCCACCAGGAACGAGGCCGGGAACCTCCCCGCCGAGCTGAGCACGTTCGTGGGTCGTCGGCAAGAGCTCCTCGACGTTCGGCACCTGCTCACGCAGTCGCGGCTGGTCACGCTGACCGGCGCCGGTGGCATCGGGAAGTCGCGGCTGGCGCTGCGGGTGGCGTCGGAGGTGCGCCGCTCGTTCCCAGACGGCGTGTGGCTGGTGGAGCTGGCGTCGGTCTCCGACCCGTCCCTGGTCCCAGAGACGATCGCGGGAACCCTCCGGGGGCCGGACCGGTCGGTCCGAGACCCGGTGGAGGCACTGACGACCTTCCTGGCGGAGCGCGACCTGCTGCTCGTGATCGACAACTGCGAACAGGTGATGACCGCGTGTGCACCGCTCACGGCCACTCTGCTTCGACACGCTCCCGCTGTCCGCATCCTGGCAACCAGCCGAGAGGTCATGGGAGTCCCCGGCGAGCAGGTCTATCGACTGGATCCCCTGCCGGTTCCGGCACCGGGGGACCCCGCGGCCGGCGCGTCCGCGTACCCCTCCGTGTCTCTCTTCACCGAACGCGCCGCGGCAGTGGTGAACGGGTTCACGCTCTCCACCGAGAACGCCGACGCCGTCATGGAGCTCTGCCGCCGACTGGACGGCATGCCGCTCGCCATCGAGCTCGCGGCCGGTTACGTCCGGCTGCTGTCTCCCGTGCAGATACTCAGGCGCCTGGACGACCGGTTCCGGCTGTTGTCCGGCCGCGGCGGCGCCGCACACCCCCGGCAACGCTCCCTGCGGGCGACCGTGGAATGGAGCTACGACCTGTGCAGCCCCGCCGAGCGGCAGATGTGGAACCGACTGTCGGTGTTCGCCGGTGACTTCGACCTCGCGGCGGCAGTTGCTGTGTGCGCCGGAGATGGCCTCGAGGAGCCGGACGTCGTCGAAGCCGTCGCCGACCTGGTTGCCAAGTCGGTCCTGGTCTCCGAGACCCACACCGAGGGCGTACGGTTCCGGTTTCTGGAGACCATCCGGGAGTATGGCGTCCACGCGCTGCACGAGGCGGACGACTCCGACGGTCACGCGCTGTCCGAATTCGAGCTCCGTTCTCGGCACCTGGACTGGTATCTGAGGCTCGCGGAGGAGCTCGACCGGGACTGGTTCGGACCTCGGCAGCGGCAATGGCTCGAGCGACTGCGCGCCGAGCTGCCCAACATCCGGGCCGCCCTCTCCTTCGCCGCAGAGCACCCCGAGCATGCCCGCCGTGGACTGCGGCTCGCCGGCAGCCTGGGCTTCTTCTGGCGCGTCGCGGCGATGAGGGAGGGCCATACGTGGCTCTCCCGTCTGCTCGCCGCTGACCCGGCACCGACCCGCGAGCGCACACGCGCGCTGCTCGCGATCGCGTGGATGATGGCCTCTCGCGGCCAGGGTCGCGTCGAGGAGGCCAACGAGGGCGAGCAGCTCGCCCGGCAGGTCGATCCCGAGCTCCTGCCGCGCGCACTCCTCCTCCTCGGCACGTTGAAGCTGCAGGAGGGTGATCCGACGGGCATGCCGATGCTGGAGGAGTCGGTCGACCTGGCCCGGCATCTCGGACGAGACTCCGAGACCGCCTACGCGGTGTTCGGTCTCGGTTGGGCGCTCGGGCTTGCGGGTGAGCCAGCAGCGGCGCAACCCTGGTTCGACGAATGCGTGGCGACCTGCCGACGGTCCGGAGAGCACTGGTGGCGCGGCGTGGTGCAGCTTCGGCGGGCGCTGGTCGGCTGGATGCACGGGGACCTCGACGGCACGGCGTCCGCCGCCGCGGACGCGCTACGCGCATCGCGCGTCGTCCCCGACCTGCTCGCCTGCGCGGACGCCATCAACCTGATCGGCGCCCTCGAGGTCGGGCGCGACGACCGCCGTGCGGCCTACCTGCTCGGCGCCGCAGACCAGTACTGGAGGGATGCGGGTGGCTCCGTCGTTCACACCGCACCCTGGGAGTCGCTGCTGGACGAGCGGATGGCCGAGTGTCGAGAGATGCTCGGCGAGGCGGCCTTCGACGCGGAGTTCCGGCACGGGAAGAACGACCCGCTCGAGGACGCCATCGGCAACGCCCTCGGCGAGCGAACGACGCCCACGGTGCCACAGGCGCGCGGAGGTCAGGCCTTCGGTCTGACCCCGCGGGAGCATGAGATCGCCGGCCTGGTGGCCCACGGACTCACCAACAGGGAGATCGCCGACAAGCTGGTGATCTCGACCCGGACCGCGGAGACGCACGTCCAGAACATCCTCGCCAAGACCGGCTTCACGACTCGCAGCCAGGTCGCCGCCTGGTACGCCGAGCTGGCCTGGGACTGAGGGCACAGGCCGTGACGCGGGGACATCGGGGCCGGGCGCGTCGCCGGACGGGGCCGACCGGGCCGATCGTCGGTTCGAGATCAGGCTGGTCACGGTGGTCACGGCGAGCACACCCACGATGACGCCGAGCGACAGCAACGTGGGGACCTCGGGGACCGACTCCCACCGCACGTGTGCCCAGTGCAGCACGAGCTTGGCGCCGATGAAGCCGAGGATGGCGGCCAACCCGTAACCCAGGTGAACCAGCGCCGCCAGGGCTCCCTCGAGAACGAAGTAGAGCGCACGCAGACCCAGCAGGGCGAAGGCGTTGGTGACGAAGACCAGGTAGGGGTCGCTGGTGATGCCGTAGACGGCCGGAACCGAGTCCACCGCGAACACCACGTCGGAGGCCACCATCGCCACCACGACGACGGCGAACGGCGTGACCGCCCGTCGACCCGCGACCGAGGAGGCGCGGTCCGTCGTACTCCTTGGTGACAGGCACGAGGCGCCGCACGAGGCGGACGCTGCGCAGGGAGTCGACCTCGACCGTGTGAGCCTTGCCGGCACGCGCGTCCTTCAAGATCTTCACTCCGGTCAGGAGCAGCACGAGGCCGGAGAAGAGGAACGCGACGTCGAACCGGGCGATCGCCGCGGCGCCGACCGCGATGAAGACGCCACGGAGGACGAGCGCGCCGACGATGCCGTAGAGCAGTGCCCGCTGCTGCAGCGGGCGAGGTACGCCGAACGAGGCGAGCAGGATCGTGAACACGAACAGGTTGTCGACACTCAGCGACTTCTCGACGAGGTAGCCGGTCAGGTACTCCACGCCGCGGTCGGAGCCGTGCTGCTGCCACACCCACACGGCGAACAGCAGCGGCAGCGCGATGTAGAAGGCCGACCAGCCGATCGCCTCCCTGGGCGAGACGTCGTGTGGCCGGCGAGTGATCACGAAGTCAAGTGCCAGCAACCCGATCACGGCTGCGATCGTGATCGCCCACAGCGACGGCGTGGCGATGGATTCGACGGTGGTGGCGCTGGTGGCAGCGAGCGCGAACGGCACGGGGTGCTCCTCAGACGGTCGATGGTCTACGTCTGAGGTCTCCTCCGCCGGCTGCCGCCGACGCCTGGCCCGGACGCGAACGTCGAACTGACCGACCAGAACCTAGGGAGTACTCCCCTCGGGGGCGAAACTGTACCTGATCACTCATGTTTCCGGGAGTCCCCCATCTCTCGTACCGGGGAGGGCAACGGCTGAGGATTGTCGCCTGTGAGTGCTGCAGGGGGCAGGATGACGAGCCGATTGCGCGGTCCTTCTGCTCGCTCGCCGCCGTCTCACCGAGACCGAGAGGAGACACACCCATGACGTACCAGATCCGGCGAGCCACCGCTCGCGACCTGGCCGCAGTCGAACAGGTCGTCTTCAGTGCCTATGAACCGTGGGTCGACATCGTCGGCGGTCGCCCCGGACCCATGGACGAAGACTTCGCGGCCCTGATCGCAGACGGCAAGGTGCACGTTGCGGTTGCCGACGAGGTGGCGGGTCTGATCGTACTGGCGACGGTGGACGACGCGCTTCTCATCGAGAATGTCGCGGTAGCCCCCGACCATCAGGGCCGGGGCCTCGGCCGTCAGCTCATCACATTCGCCGAAGCCACGGCCGTTCGGCGCGGCCTGCGGACTGCGCGGCTGTTCACCCACGAACGGATGACCACGAACATCACCTGGTATGAGCGGCACGGATATGTGATCAGCGGAATGGAGCCACTCCCCTTTGGTCGCCTGGTCCACCTGCGCAAGTCGCTCGCACAGATTGAGGGCTGAAGGACCTCCGGTGTCCTCGATCCAGTCTGTCGTGAAGGCTCCGACCTCCTCGGGTCACGCTTGGAGCTGTTCACAACAGTGACGTCTGATCTCCCAGGATGCGCGGCAGGCCGAAGTGCGGCGCCAGACAACCCAGGGCACCTGACCGAGCCTCGTGAGCCTTCTCCACCCTGGGGTTCTCGTAGTCGCCGCGTCGCAGAGTCACCCACTCGGTCACTATCGACCGCGGGATCCGACGTGCCAGGTCCGAAGGCCCAGGGCTCCGATAGCATCGACCCGATGGCTGTCTCGGGGGGAGGACGGCAGGAGTCGGGTATGAGGACAACGTCTACGGCGGCTGGTCGGGGCGCCCTGCCCGCCGAGTTGACCACCTTCGTGGGCCGGCGCCGGGAGTTGAGTGAGGCCCGGCGGCTGTTCGGGAGCAGCCGGATGCTGACCCTGACCGGGCCGGGCGGCGTGGGCAAGACCCGGCTGGCGCTGCGGGTGGCCGCGGAGGTGCGGCGCACGTTCCCCGACGGGGTGTGGTTCGTCGAGCTTGCCGCGCTCCAGGACCCGCAGCTGCTGCCGCACACGGTGGCCAACACCCTGGAGCTGCGGCAGGTCTCGCCCGACCCCGCTACGGACCTGGCCGCCTACCTGGAGCAGAAGCGGCTGCTGGTGGTGCTGGACAACTGCGAGCATCTCACCGACGCCTGCGCGGTGCTCGCCAGCAAACTGCTGGCTGCGGCCCCGGACCTGCGGATCCTGGCGACCAGCCGGCACGTGCTCGGCATCGAGGGAGAGCAGATCCTCCAGGTGCCGCCCCTGTCGGTACCCGACACCGAGGTACTGGCCGGGGACGCCACCCACTATGAGTCGGTGCGCTTGTTCCTGGACCGGGCCGCTGCGGTCGCGCCCGATTTCGCTATCACCGAGGCCAACCGGGCCGCGGTGATCGAGCTGTGCCGCCGGGTAGACGGGATCCCGCTGGCGATCGAGCTGGCCGCGGTGTGGCTGCGGATCCTCTCTCCCACCCAGATCCTGGACCGACTCAAGGACCGGTTCCGCTTGCTTACGATCGACCGACCCACCGCGCCCGCACGACAGCAGGCGCTGGACGCGACCGTGGGGTGGAGCTACGACCTGTGCTCGGCCGAGGAACAGCTGATGTGGGCACGCCTCTCGGTCTTCTCCGGCGGTTTCGACCTCGAGGCCGCCGAGGACGTCTGCAGCGGCGACGGGATCTCTCACTCCGAGGTCCTGAACCTGATTGCGAGCCTGGTGAACAAGTCGATCGTCGTGCGCCACCGGGCCACCGAGCACAGCACCGCCTGGTACGAGATGCTCGAGATCATCCGCCAGTACGGCGCCCAACGACTCGGCGAGGGCCAGGGACGGGGTTTGCAGGTCCGGCACCGTGACCACTACCGCTCGGTGGCGCAGCGTTTCGCCGCCGAGGGCTTCGGCCCCCGCCAGGCGGACTGGTTCATCCGGCTCCGCCGTGAGTCCAGCAACGTCCGGGCGGCCCTGGAGTTCTGCCTCGCGCACCGAAGCGAGGCGGCCGCGGCCTTGGACATCGCCGCGCCGCTGTGGAACTTCTGGTTCGCCGGGTACCTCCGGGAGGGGTATCGCTACCTGACCCGCGCCCTCGATCTGGCCACCGAGCAGACCAGCAGCCGCGCATACGGCCTGTGGGCCGCCAGCTATCTGGCCATGTTCGCGACCGACTTCGATCGGAACGTCACGATGCTGGCCGAGTGTGAGGAGATCGCCGCGAGGCTCGACGACGACCTGCTGCACGCACGAATCAAGGAGTGCCGGGGACAGGCCACGCTCTACCGGGGCGACCTACCGGACGCCATCGAGCTGCTGGATCAGGCCCGCCGGGAGTTCCGGGCGGTCGGGGACCCGCTGGGCGAGTTCGACACGTTGATCCTGCTCACTGCTGGCACCTTCTTCCTCGACGATCCCCGGGCCGACGAGTTCAGCCGGGATGCGCTGGCGCTGGCTGAGCAGCACGGCGCGCAGTCGTCGACGGCCTACGCGCTCTGGGCCGTCGGCATCGCACAGTGGCGGGCCGGGCACTTCGACGAGGCGACGCGGTCGCTGCGGAAGTCGGTCCGGTTGTTCCAACCGATGAAGGACCTGACCGGCATCAGCTTCGGCGTCCAGGCGCTCTCCTGGTGTGCTGCCTTCGCGTCCCCCGACGAGCGGGCGGCCCGGCTGCTCGGCGCGTCCCAGGCCGTCTGGCGGACGAGCGGGACGAAGGTCGACGAGACGACCGCGTACAGCGTGTTCGACAGGCGGTCCGAGGACGCCCTGCGGGCAGCCCTCGGCTCCGCCAAGTTCGAGTCCACCCGGTTCGAAGAGGCATTCGCGGAGGGTGCGTCGTACTCCTTCGACCAAGCCGTGGCGCTTGCCCTGGGCGACGACGGCGACGCCCCTGGATCCGAGGCAGCGGCCACCACCCCGGCCCGAGGCCCGGGGCCCGAGGCCCCCGGCGGGCTGACCCCGCGCGAGCGGGAGGTCGCCGGGCTCCTCGCCGAAGGCCTGACCAACCGAGAGATCGCCGCTCGGCTCGTCATCTCCCAGCGCACGGCCGAGACCCACGTCGACCACATCCTCGCCAAGCTCGGCATGACTTCCCGGGCCCAGGTCGCCAGCTGGGTCGCCGAGCAGCAGGCCCGCTGACGCGTCTCAGGTGATCTCGGGCGGGTTTGCTCCATCACGAGCACGGTCCGGGACGGGTCGCCGCGCGCTCGAGCCGGTCCAGCACGGTCCGGATCGTCACCGGTCCGGACGCAGCTCGGGATTAGGTCCAGCCGGGCCAGGCCGCGCCGGGCCTCCCCCTCCCAATTCCAGCTGACCAGAGCGAAGCGAATCCGCTCCGGCGATCACCAGTCCTACTGGAGCTGGGCGCGGCTGGATTCAGCCTGGAACCGCGCAGTGGCAGGAAGACACCCTGGTCGGAGACCACCTGCTGGTCACCGCGCTCGGTGTGGACACCGGGATCTCCAAAGTCCGAGGTCTCCCGGATCTGCGCCGGCCTCGATGAGCAGGTCGCCGCCTACGACACCCGCCCGTTGCCCCACTGCGCGTTCCCCTACGTGTTCCTCGACGCGACCTACTGCAAGGCCCGCCTCAACGGCCGCGTGGTGTCGCAGGCGGTCGTGATCGCGATCGGTGTCTCCGCCTACGGACGCCGTGTGGTGCTGGGCTACAGGTCGGTGACAGCGAGTCCAAAGCGTTCTGGACCAGTTCCTCCGCGGG
Source organism: Nocardioides gansuensis (assembly GCF_003076135.1). Taxonomy (GTDB): domain Bacteria; phylum Actinomycetota; class Actinomycetes; order Propionibacteriales; family Nocardioidaceae; genus Nocardioides; species Nocardioides gansuensis. The sequence goes on from NZ_QDGZ01000015.1 coordinate 26,377, forward strand.
GTACGCGAGCGCGGCCTCTCCGGTGTGCAGCTGGTCATCAGCGACCACCGTGGCCTGATGGCCGCGGTCGACCACGTCATGGCCGGCGCGACTTGGCAACGCCGCCGGGTCCACTCGCGAGCGAACCCACCGCAGACGGCATCGACTCCGGCCATCCGGAATGCCCGCGACCAGCGCGCCGAGCACAGCGCTCAACCCGTTGCCGAAGAACGTCCGACGAGTTGATCGCTCCCGACGACCCCCTCCCCAGGTGGCCGTCCGTGCGAGCGATTGCGGATCTTGAACGCAGGGACATCCCCCGGGCTGGAGCCTGACCAACGCAAAGCCGCATCGCCAACGAGCGACGCGGCCCCGACTCGGGCGAAAGCTTCATATCCTCGGGGGAGCAGCGTCCGCGGCCCTTGCAGATCACGGGTTGGATACGCGGCGAACCGCCCAGAAAGACGCTACTCGCGATCCCTCAATTCCTGCTTCGGGTCGGTCATCGGCCCAGAAGCGGGAGCATCACGCACATCCCGCTGGAGCGCTCGGTTCAACGTTCGAAGTGCTCGCTCATGCCGCGTTTCCGCTCGGTCCTGCCGAAGAGTGGACGTGCGGCGCTCGGAGAACGACGCGAACGGTTCCGGGCACACACGAGAGTTCAGGGTCCGGCGACTAGACCGGGAGTGCGGCTGCCTGCTGCCTGAGGCGGTGGGTGCCGGCTGACACCATGGCGGCGCCGATGGCCAGGCCGAGCGGGACGTTAACGCGTTGCATCGGAGGGACGGGACGGCGCCCCCACGTCGCTGGCTCGGAGAGAATGCCGGCCAGCATGCCGATCCCCACGATCGTCGTGGTGCGGGCCGCCCAGTCGGACCCGGGGTTCCCTCGCACCGCCGCCCACATCGCGATTGCGGGCATTGGCCATGGTGCCGAGATGGCGGAGCCCAGACCGAGCGCGAGGTGGGTGCGGACCCGGCCGGGGACGCGCAAGCCGAACGGCTCCCCAGGCAAATTGGGTTCGGTGGCGGCCACGGCCGTGGTGTACGCGGTCGAGGCCACGAACAACGCGGCTGGACCCAACAGCATCGGATCTGCCATCAGCGCCTCCGGAGGAGCCTCCGCCCGTGCGAGAGCCTGCCGCCCACCATGGTGGCCCCGCGTCCGACTTCCCGGCAAGACCCGGCGCCAGGTCCAGGACAGTGACGACGTGAGGCCCTACCGCATCAGGATGTTTGCCGAGATTGGCTGCGATTTCGCGCTCTGGGGCGACCCAAGGCAGCCACTCCCGGACAGCGTTGAATCGGAGGGTCTAGAGCAAGTTCTGCTCATCTCGGAGAGTCTGCGCACCTGACTCATCGCCTGGGCGCAGCAGTACTGCCGCTACGACGGTGGTGAGCGCGACATCGACATGTCGGACTTCGATGAGCGGGATGCTGCTGAGCCGCGAACTTCAGCGGGAACTGGGACCGACGTACTCCGTGCGGTACAGCTTCACCTTCGCCGATAGCCGCGAGCGGCTCCTACCCACGGTCGCCCACGACCCCTGTCCCAATTGGAGGGCAACGTAGGCACCGCCGTTCGAGGCTTGGCAGAGCGTCCGAAAATGGCGCGATCCGGGCGTTATCGGAGGTGCGTCGTTCCGTGGCGTCTATCCCCGCTGCTCTCGTCCCCATCGACTTTGCCGCATTGTGTCGGTGCAGCCCTGTAGACCGATCGGGTTGACCCAGACTGCCGGTCACCGCATGTGATCGAACGAGCATGTCCGCCATGGCGCGCAGTACGGCCCTGACATCCGCAGGCGTGCGCAGTCGAGAGATGGACTGGTCTCGGCGACTCAACACCGAACGTCTCAGGCAGCGCTCGCGCTAGCCACGAGTGCCATGCATACAAATCGGGCGACGATGCGATCAGTGGCCCGAAGTGGCCGATAGCGCCGCGCCTGGCTCGCGGTTCAACGGGAAGTGATACGAGTGGAGGTCAAACCCGGGGGACTCATGTGCAACCTGGTCGATGCGCCCCGATGGCGATCCAGGTCGGCGCACCCAGACGAACGGCTGTGTTCACCTCCAATGCGGTCATGCAGGTACCGAAGTTGGGCGACAAAGGCCGTCCGTCGCGCGGCTGGGGCACATCCGGCCATAGCTTGAGTGGGCGGTAGCGAAGACGCAGGGAGCGGCACATGACCACGCGACGACAGTTGGTGACAGCGGTGATGGCCGTGGGGCTACTACCACTCGCTGCGGCGCCCGCCAGTGGCGCGCCACCGGCGAACGACGAACTCGCAGGTGCCCTCGTCCTGCAGCTGGGCGACCGGGTTGTGCAGGACACGAGCGAGGCCACCACGACCCCCCAGGACGAGGCCCTGAACGCGAGTTGCGGAGCGCCCGAAACGACTGCCTCCGTCTGGTACACATACTCGCCCGACCGGGATCGCATGGTCGTGCTGGATGTGACTGCCTCTGACTACAGCGGCGGAGTTCTGATATTCGCGGGGACCCCGACCGTTGACTCTCTCGTGGCGTGCGGGCCCGGCATTGTTGGGCTGCGCGCGCGAGCTGGAAGGACCTACAGCATCATGGTGGTCTCCGACACTGGCGTGAGCGGCGGTCGGCTGGTCTTGTCGTTGGAGAAGTCACCGCCCCCGCCGCGCGTGCACGTGACGATGGCACAGCGTGGGGTGGCCTTCCGCGGCGGCGCCGCGCGACTCAACGGCACCTACTCGTGCAAGCACGGTGAGTTCGCTGCATTGAACGGCACCCTCTTCCAGCGGGCAGGGCGGTTGAAGATCCAGGGTGAGTTCGGCAGAGAGATCCGGTGCAATGGGGAACGTCGCCGCTGGTCGGCGCGTGTGGTCTCGCCGGTCGGGACCTACGCTCGGGGTCACGCCTTGGCCAGGGTCAGGATCGTCGCGTGCGGGATCCTCGCCTGCCGCCAGGCCAGGACCAAGCGCGAAATTCGGCTCGCGTGGGCCAGTGGGTCTCACGGTCGGCAATTGGTACAGCCGCCCACCACCGGGACGCAACGCCCTCGCCCACTCGTCGGGCTTCAGGGGCACTGGCCGGGCAGCTAGGTGTTCTGACGCGGGAGGATAGCGCCGGCGCCTCACGCCAGAGGCGGAGGACGCATCACCTCACCTACCCTGCCCCGGCGACCAGTCGTCGACGCCTGCAGGGGTGCGACCCGCGTCTTTTCGCCGCTCATGACTGTCAAGACGCAGGCCGCGGTGCGGGCGCCAAGATGACCCCTGTTTCGACCATCGTCGCGCGCTGGCGCGCTCTCCATTCTCCCCTGCTGTCCCCCACCAGCAGCGGGAGCCCGTAGACCCTTGTGTAGCGCCTGGGGGCAGTCAAGGATCTCGAGCGCCGCGACCAGGAGCCGTGGCTGGGCACGGTTGGCCGGGAGCGTGACAACCGGCGGCACCGTCTCGAACGCTGGTAGCGCCGCCCTCAGCGATCTTCACAGTCGCGACCCGGCGTCCCACCGCCCGACGAGCCCATGGAGCCACCGGAGGCGGCCATTGCGCGATCCGGATACTCGTGGCGCTCTGCGGATCGCGGGGTCGTTCCTGCCCTGACACGGTGAATGGCATCAGCATCAACTCAACCCAGTCACCGGGAGATCGAGATGAACACGAGCCAGAGCCCCGCCGGGTCAGCCGAGGTCACCGCCGCCATCTGCCACGAGCTGCTCCTCCTTGCCCGAGACGAAGAGGTACTCGCGGCCGACGAGGCATCACGGACGCCGTACTGGTCAGCCACGCCGCCCACCGTGCTTGGGCACCGGGCGGCAGCGGCCGCGCTGCTCGCCAAGATGCATCGCCTCGAGGCGCTGCTCCTCGCTCAGCAGTGGCTCGCCGCCCGCTGACCATGAACATCCGAGCTGATCGAACGTCCGGCGGTCTCCAGCGAGGCTCGGGAGAGCGAGGCGGCGCGGTTCACCCGGCGCTGACGGAGCCGCCCCTGCTCGATCAGCTTCGCGATCGCGGGGCGGCTGCAGCCAATCAAGTAGGCGGCCTCCTGCCAGGACATCCCCTGCCGGCGTTGCTCACCCAGGCATTGGACCGAGGCTTCGGTGACCCACAACTGGGCGCCGTAGTGCACCTGGAGGACGTCTCCGGCGAGGCGCTGCACGGTGGTCGGGATGACCCCGAGGATCTCGGCGGCCTGGCTGGAGCCAGACTTGGCCCTCGGACGGCATACCGCGCCCCTCCCCCGCCCCGTCGCCGGCCCGACGGCCTCGCTCTCCAGCGCCGACGCCAGGGCTAGCGGAGTCTCCGTCGGACCAGGCGCCCACCTCGGACCGGGTTATCCCTAGGTCACCCCAGGGATGGTCGAAGTGATCCTCCGAGGTCTCGACGTCACGCCCCCATCGCCACCGTCTGGTTGCCCGAGTTCTACCGGGACACCCCGCTGGAGGTGTCCTGGTGTGCCCACGATGACTGGTCGCCGACCGCATCGATCCGTGGCGAAGCGGCGAGGTCGTTGCCGGGCGGCTCGAGTCAGGGGTCGAGCCGGTAGAACCGCCAGAAGTCGTGCTCGATCGGTAGCACCGTGCACCGCGAGAAGCCGGCCTGGGTGGCGTAGTCGCGGACGGTGCCTTCCCTGATGACGGTGCCGGTCGCGGCGGAGTCGGGCTCGGTCATCGCGGCCGCGAGGCAGTGCACCGCACTCCAGCCGTAGTTGAACCGGTCGAGCTCGTCCGCGGGTGCGGTGAACGTCTCTGCGACCCTCTCGTCGCCGATGAGGACCGCGCCGCCGGGAGCCAGTAGCTGCTTGGCGGCCGCAAGGGCTGCGACCGGATGGGCCATGTCGTGCAGGGTCTCGAAGAGTGTGACGAGGTCGTACCTCCGGGCGAGCGCGGGATCCGCGGCGTCGCGACATGCGAAGGTGACCCGACCCGTCAGGCCGGCCTGGGCCGCGGCGGTGGTCGCCGCGTCCACGGATGCGGCATCGAGGTCAAGGCCGTCCACGGTTGCGGCGGGGAACCCGCGAGCGATCGCGATCGTGGACACGCCTTCGCCGCAGCCGAGGTCGGCGACCCGTGCGCCCTGCTGCCGGAGCCGGTCCGCGATGTCAGGCAAGGCAGGGATCCATTCGCTGGCCAGGCTGGTCACGAAGCCGGGCCTGTTGATGTCGGCGATGCCTTCGCGGATGTCGGGGCCGTAGTCCTGGTACGGCACGCCGGCTCCGCTGCGGAACGCTTCGAGGACGGCGGGCATTGCCTGGCTGATGCCGACGATCATGGGCGCGAGCGGTGATACCAGCGCGAGGCTGTCCGGCTCGCAGACGACTTCGGCGACGCCCGGTGGCATCAGGAAGCTCCGGGTCGCCGGGTCCCCGGTCTCCTCTGCCACGTCGAGCACGCCGCAGGCGGCCTGCTGCTCGAGCCACTCCCTGGCGTAGCGTGCATCGATTCCGGCGAGATCCGCGAACACCTCGGCGGTCACGGGCCCAGAACCGGAGAGTACGACGTAGAGGCCGAGCTTTCGCCCTATGTACACGTGCAGGATCTCCAGAGCGCCGATCGCAGAGCCGAAGAGCTGCTCGGCCAGCGCGTCCCGCCTACTCTCTGCGATTTCGGTCACGGACAAAGCATGCACCTCGCGAAGGCGGTCTGGCACTCACACGTTCGGGTGACCTGCAGGAGGTGTCGGAGATGGTGGTTCATCCACGGTCGGCCTGGTGTTCTGGCTGGTGAAGACCCGCCAATCTCCTACTGCGGCTCGTCGGTCCGGCCGTTCACGTCCGCTGCAGCGAAGGGCGGCCGGCGCTCCCCGAGAGAGTTGCATGCAAAAGCCCCGCAGATGTCTCGGGTCACCTGCGGGGCGATGTCAATTCTGCACGGCCACCAAGCGGTCTGTCACCGAATCCCGAATTTTCACGCGCAAGGATCGCGAAGACCTCCCGTCCCGAGATCGGCAGGTCCTAGCGCTCCGTGGCGCGAAGGTGAGGTTGCCAGCGTTCTTGACCTGAACTTTACAGAACAAGTCACATTCGGATGGGTTTCTTGGGAATTCCTTGACAGTTCCACCGGAGGAGACCGACATGCTCCACACCAAGAAGCTCATCGCCGCTTTTCGCCGTCGCCCTGATGGACACCGTAGGCACCGTGGCCCCGGCCGAGGCGGCCGGCGCCAAGACGAGCAGGGTCGGCGACGGTTGGTGCTGCTGACCTTCGATCAGCGCTGATCGACCCGCACCCACCCCGGTTCCGAGAATCCACCGCACTTCGAGAACAACGGGTTCTGAAACCAACCTCGTTGCTCGTAGGTGGTCCTAGAGGCGTTCCCCCACAAGACGGACCTGCTCACGGACGTCTCGGACTCAGGTGACGCCCTGGCCGACCTGCGGACCTATCTGGCGAAGCTGTCGTTCTGCCTCGACTTCGGAGGTGCAGCCTCGACTGTCTCAGGGCCTATCGGCGACGCCATCGTGGACGAGGAGTTCGCCCACCTGTTCCGGTCGACCCTCGTGCGCGGACGCCGGCGCGCCTTCGTCGAGATCATCCTGCGTGGGCAGCAGCGAGGTCAGCTGCGTTCCGACCTCGACGTGGGAGTCGTGGTCGACGCCCTAGACGGCGCCATCCACCACCGGTTGCTCGTAACCCAACAGCCGTTCGACCGACGTTTCGTCGACGCGCTGACCCATTTCGCCGCCAGTGGTCTGCGCCTGCCGCACGAGGTGGAGTAGCCCTTCGCGCCGACGCCACAGTGGCTGCCCGATGGGACGAGTGGGCCGACTTCGTCCCGTTTCGTCTCGGTCTGCGGTGCGTGCGGTGGAACCTCGGTATCACCTCCAGCAGTCACGGCTGAGGTCAATCATTCCGAGCGAAGGAAATCGACATGACTACCAGAACCAACCTCGGCGAGGCAGAACCCGAGCTCTACAAGGCGGCGCTCGGCATGAGCCAGGCCGCCGACGCGGCAGCGATCGACGTCGGCCTCGGGCCTACTCATCGAGCTAGTCAAGCTCAGGGTCTCCCAGCTCAACGGCTGCGCTTTCTGCCTGCGCCAACACACCCGAGACGCCATGGCCAAGGGCGAGAAGACCGAGCGGCTGGCGGTGCTCCCGGCCTGGCGCGAAACCGCCTACTTCGACCCTGTAGAGCGCGGCGCCCTGGAGCTGGCCGAGCTCGTCACCGATATCGCCACCGCCGACCGTTCTGACCACTACCCCACGGGCGTCGCTGCCCTCACGGCTGACCAGGTGGCTGCTGTCACGTGGGTGATCATCGCAATCAACACGCTGAACCGGGTAGCGATAACCAGCGGCTATCCCGTCAAGCCAGCTTGACGGCGTCACGCATGGCTCCGCGTCGTGTGCCGGTGAGACGTCTCCCACGGCAGCAGCCCGGCCAGGGTGTTGTCGAGGTGGTCGGTGGGACGCTCTCATTCGCGGCTGTCCAAGCTTCGGTTGGGGCTCTCTTATCGGACTGCGGCCCCCCGAGCACCGCTGGTGAGGTCGTGGCCCAAGACGGGATTGCCCGGCGGAAGAAGCTCTGCTCGCCCTCGCCGACACTTATCGCTCGAGGGTGAGGAGAACGGCAGCATGAGTGGCGTGATCGTGGGGTGGACCCCCACAAGCGGTCGGTGACCGTCGAGGTCATCGACGAGCAGGAGAAGGTGCTGTGCACCGGCCGATTCAGGACGGCCACCCGGGACTACAAGGCGACGCTCGGGTATGTACGCCAGCAGTGCGCGGGGCACCGGTGGGCGATCGAAGGCGCTCAGGGTGTGGGTCGACCGTTGGCGCAGCGGCTCCTCGCCGAAGGTGAGATGGTGGTCGACGCTTCGGCCAAGCTGGCGGCGCGGGTGCGGGTCTTCGACTCGGGATGCTCCGTCGTCAGGCGGAGGCGTCGACAGTCTCGTCGACTGTGACCGGCCGCTCACGGCGCCGTGGGGGATTGCAGGGGCGGCGGCGGGCCGACCGTGGGAAGACCCTCAACCAGCCAGCCGCCGCGATCCCCAACCAAACCAGATTCAGTGCCGCCGAGGGCCATGCGCTGTTGGCTGCTGCGTTGATCATCAGCCCCAAACCACCGGTGATGTTGAGGGCGTAAGCCGTTCTCGAGCGCGCGGCTATCCGGCCGAGCGTTGTCAGCCCGTAGGCCAGAACGACCAGCACAGCCGCTAGCCAGCCGCTGGCCTCGATTGCAAGGTGCGCTGAGACGTCCGTGATCGTGTGCCTTTCGGGAGATCTCGCGGCGGTGGTGAGCCTAGTCAGAGCTGGTAGCGCGAGTCGCGCCAGTCGAGAGAGCGGCCTTGAGCCCTTCGGCCTTGTCGATGTTGTCGAACCCTTGCTGCTCAGGGGTGGTGGCTCCGTTGTCGGATGTCACCGATCAGACACCAGTGCCGAGAGTCACAGGACGACGAGCCATAGCCAGTGGCAGCTGAGGGCGCTTGTCACCAGGCTCAGCACCAACACGTCGATGACGGGGGGACGTACCTGCCCTGTCCGGATCCCCTCAAGACTGCGTACATGGTGCGGTCTCCGTCGGAACGCAACAACGACTGCGATGCCCAGGTAGGCAACCGCCGAAGCAACTCCAAGGAGTCCGCTGTGGTTGGCGGTCTTGAGGCTGATCGTGGCGACCACGAGGTAGCCGAGAATGGTGCGTGCCCACGCGAGACTTGTCCGCTCGGGCTGAAGTCCCAGATCGCGCTCGGGCGCGGCTGTGCGGTCTAGAGGCCGGGCCACACCATGAACCCCAACGCGCCCGCGGCCCCGAACAGGACGACGAGCACAAGTATCGGAGCGAGCGATGAGAGCGGCAATGGCGCGCCATGCCGCAGTGCCCGCTCCACTCCGAGCCATCGGAACCCGGCACCCACGCTGAGGGCGGTGCCCCCCAGCAGCAGAAGAACAACGATGGCCTGGCGCAAGGGTGTTGGCCAGACTGAGACCATCACGGTGTCAGCGGCGACCGCGGTCGCGATGACAGCCAGCGCCGTACGGATCCAGGCCAGGAAGGTGCGTTCGTTGGCCAGCGTGAAGCGCGGGTCCGGCTCATCGCCCCCACCGAGCAGGAACCGACGAACTCTGAAGCCCGCACGGGGCGTATCGGTCATGTGCGCTCCTCACGCGTCTTTCGCACAGCGGAAGCCGATGTTTCCGCTGCACGAACTGGGGTCGTTGTTGGTCCGCGCGGCCACGCGGTACCGGTTGCAGTAGGACGCGTGGCAGAGATACGAACCGCCGCGCATGACGCGCAGCTCACCGTCCTTCGGTCCGCGGGGATCACGCGTTCCGTTGGGGGCGTGGTTCGTGGTCCACCAATCGGCGCACCACTCCCACACATTGCCGGCCACGCCATAGAGGCCGAATCCATTGGGTTCATAGCTCTCGACGGGCGCCGTCCCCCGGTATCCATCCTCGGCGGTGTTGCGGGTGGGGAACGAGCCCTGCCAGATGTTGCACCGGTGTCGCCCGTCGGGTGTGAGCTCGTCACCCCAGGCGTACTGCTTGCCCTCGAGCCCTCCTCTGGCGGCGTACTCCCACTCAGCCTCGGTCGGAAGTCGCAGCCCGGCCCACGCGCAGTACGCCAAGGCGTCGTTGTGGTCGACGTGGACGACCGGGTGGTCTAGCCGGTCATCCACGTCGCTTCCTGGTCCTTCCGGTGCTGCCCAGAAGGCGCCGTCGACCCGGCACCACCACGGCACGGCCGCCGGCCGCTGGGCCCCGCGGCGCAGGTGGGAGGGCAGGAACGAGGCGAAGACGTAGGACCAGCCGAAGCGCTCCGCACCCGTCCGGTACCCCGTGTCCCGGACGAAATCGCCAAACTCGGCGTTGGTGACCGTGTGCCGGCTGATCCAGAACGACGACAGGGTCACCGTGCGCTCGGGGCCCTCGCCGTCCCCGTGGTTGGCGTCCGAGTCCTCGGACCCCATCCGGAAGGAACCTCCTTCGAGCATGACCAGGGCATCCGTTGGCGGGGCGTTGCCCCGCCCCGCCAACGGATGGATCGTGGGGAGAGTAGCCGTGGGCGCGATCACCGAGCTAGCGTGCGCGCCGCCCGGCGCGCAACAGGGGGAACCCATCCTTGGCCCTCCGATCCTCAGTGGGAAACGTAGATCCGCTGGCGGCGCTGTGCTTCGTTCTCGTCCCCGCTGCGTGGAGTCGGGCCGTCGAGGTCTATCCGCACCGTGTGCACCGTCCCCGAGAAGGCGTTGTCGACGGCGGGGTAGTCCTCAGACACAGGGGTACCGAGGTCGACGCCGACATCGAGGGTCTCGTCGAAGGAGAAGTAGTACGGGATGGTCTTCTCCACCCGTCCCGCAGCCACCTTCGCTCCGTCGACGACCAGGAAGACGTTGCCGCCCAGGCCGTGGCCGTCGCCGTCGTAGTCGAACTCCATGCGTACCTCGTGCCGCCCCGGCGTGAGCACCTCGTCGGCACCAACGATGTAGTGGGTCAGGTCGAAGTAGTTGTAGTCGTAGCGGATCCGGCCATCAGCGCAGTACAGCGACCAGCCGCCGAAGCGTCCGCCCTGCGCCACGATCACGCCTGCGGCACCGGTCTGGGGGATCTCGACATCGGCAGTGATGCTGTGCGAACGGTTCTTGACGTTGGGCGTGGTCTCCTCGGTGAAGCGCCGCATGCCACCGCGGTAGGTCACCGACTGGCGATCGCCGAGGAGATCGATGCGGCCGGCCAAGGTGGGGTTCTCGCGCTCGGTGACGCGCGGGTCGAGCGGGAACACCTGGTACTTGGCTGCCTCGATCAGGAACAGGTCCTGCAGTTCCCGGAGCCGATCCGGGTGCTCGGCTGCCAGATCGTTCGCCTGCGAGAAGTCCGTGTCGACGTGGTAGAGCTCCCAGACGTCGTCCCTGAAGCTCCGCCCACCCTCGGGGATCATCTCCCAAGGAATGCCGTGCCGGGTCACCGCCATCCAGCCCTCATGGTAGATGCCGCGGTTACCGCACATCTCGAAGTACTGCGTACGGCGCCGGTCAGCGGCGCCGGCGTCGTCGAAGGTGTAGCGCATGCTCGAGCCCTCGATCGGCTTCTGGGCTACCCCGGCTACTGAGGTGGGCTGCGGGATGCCGGCGCAGTCCAGCACCGTGGGCAGGATGTCGATGACGTGATGGAACTGGTGCCGGACTGCGCCCCGGTCGGCGACGGCGGCTGGCCAGTGCACGATGAGTCCGTCGCGGGTGCCGCCGAAGTGGGAGGCGACCTGCTTCGTCCACTGGAACGGTGTGTTCATCGCGAGTGCCCAACCCACCGGCGCGATCGGATAGGTCTCCGGGCCGCCGATCCGGTCCAGGTCCTCGAGCATGGACTCCGGGTCGTCGACGATGCCGTGGCCCAGCCGGTGCTCGACTGTGGTCCCCTCGATGCCGCCCTCGCCCGAGGCGCCGTTGTCACCGAGCAGATAGATGAACAGGGTGTTGTCCAGCTCCCCGAGCTCCTCGAGTGCCGTGACGAAGCGTCCAACCTGGTGGTCCGCGTGCTCGGTGAAGCCGGCGAAGGTCTCCATGAACCGACTGGCCAGCTGGCGCTGCGTGTCCGACAGCTGGTCCCAGTGCGGCACGGTGTCGGTCCAGGGCGCCAGCTCGGCGTCTTGCGGTACCACCCCGAGCCGCTTCTGCTCGGCGAGGGTGCGCTCACGCTGCTCGTCCCAGCCATGGTCGAACCGGCCCCGGTACTTCTCCTGCCACTCCGGCGCGACGTGGAGTGGCGCATGTGAGGCGCCGAACGCGAGGTAGGTGAAGAACGGGCGGTCGGGTGTCAGCGTGCGCTGGGTCTGCACCCACTCGATCGCCCGATCCGCCAGGTCCTCCGAGAGGTGATAGCCGTCCTCCGGGCGCCGGGTCGGTTCCACCGGCGTGGTGCCCTCGTACAGCAGCGGGTACCAGTGGTTCATCTCCGCGCCCATGAACCCGTAGAAGGTGTCGAAGCCCTCGCCCGTGGGCCACCGGTCAAAGGGTCCCACCGGACTGATCTCGCGAGGAGGTGTCTGGTGCCACTTGCCGAACGCGGCGGTGCTGTATCCGTTGCCCTGCAGGATCTGCGCCAGGGTGGCGGCCGACCGGGGGCGGAAGCCGTTGTAGCCCGGGGCAGAAGTGGCCATCTCGGTGGTGCCGCCCATCCCCACCGAGTGGTGGTTGCGGCCGGTCATCAGGGCCTGGCGGGTCGGCGAGCACAACGCGGTCACGTGGAACCGGGAGTACCGGAGCCCACCGCTGGCGAGCGCCTCGGCCGTCGGCATCCTGCACGCGCCGCCGAAGGCGCTGGAGGTCCCGTAGCCCAGGTCGTCCATGACGACGACCACGACGTTCGGTGCTTTCGGTGGAGGGGAGATCGGGCGAACCGGTTCGAAGGCAGCGGTCTGGTCTTCGATGCCGAGAGCGGTGGTAACTACCTGGGCCTGGTCGGGCTCGGGCAACACGTGCCGCTCGGCCTGGAAACGACTCACGATGAGAACTCCTCGGAACTAGTTGATGCGCGTTGCTGACGCAGTTGACGGTCAGCGTGATGAGACGCAGGGAATCGGACGAGGCGGTACATCGGCGACGTCACTGCTTCGTGATGAGGTTGCGGGGGTGGCCGGCCGGGTAGAGGGGCGAGTGGTCGCGGTGCCGGTAGTACGGCACGTCGGCGGCCGGCAGCGGGGTGTTGCCGAGGATCAGGTCGGCCGCCTTCTCGGCGACCATCATCACGGGGGCGTAGATGTTGCCGTTGGTGACGTAGGGGAAGACGCTGGCGTCGCAGACCCGCAGGCCCTCGGTGCCGTGCACCTTCATCGACAGCGGGTCGGTCACCGTCATCTCGCCGGTGCCCATCGCCGCGGTGCAGGAGGGGTGCAGCGCGGTCTCGGCGTCCTGGCGCA
>NZ_QDGZ01000016.1 GCF_003076135.1 Nocardioides gansuensis
GCGGCGCCAAGCTGATCTACGCCTACGCCGAGGCCACCGTCCCGCTGATCACCGTGATCACCCGCAAGGCCTACGGCGGCGCCTACGACGTGATGGGCTCCAAGCACCTCGGCGCCGACATCAACCTCTCCTGGCCCACCGGCCAGATCGCGGTGATGGGCGCCCAGGGCGCGGTCAACATCCTCTACCGCAACGAGATCGCCGAGGCCGTCGAGGAGGGCCGCGAGGCCGAGCGCCGCGCCGAGCTGGTCCAGGAGTACGACGACACCCTGGCCAACCCCTACATCGCCGCCGAGCGCGGCTACATCGACGCCGTCATCGCCCCGCACGAGACCCGCCGGGAGATCGTCCGGTCGCTGCGGCTGCTGCGCTCCAAGCGCGAGACCCTGCCCCCCAAGAAGCACGGGAACATCCCGCTGTGACCGACGAGACCCCGCTGCTCCGGGTGATCACCCCCGACGCCACTCCCGAAGAGGTCGCGGCGCTCGTCGCCGTGTTCGCCGCCATGGGCTCGGGCTCCGCAGAGCCGCCACGACGTCGTACGGCGGAGTGGTCGGCGCACCACCGCAAGCTGCGCACCTCCCTCCCCCCCGGGCCGGGCGGCTGGCGGGCCAGCGGCCTGCCCCGCTGACAAGTCGGCCGACGACCCGGCAACCGGGTGGACCTGGCGTCTCCAGGTGACGCCAGGTCCACCCGATCGATTGCTCCACAGGCCGAGGGCCCGCCAGTTTGGGGCGTGTGCCGCAGCGGAATCTGACAGGCATGCCCCGCGCACCGCGTACTCCCAGCACGCTCGACGTCGCTGCGCTCGACCGCGTCCTGGCCGAGCAGGAGGGCGTGGTCTCCCGGAGACAGGTCCTCGACCTGTTGGGGCGCTCCTCCGACATCCGGCGTCGGCTTCGTCGCAGGGAGTGGGCCCTCATTCATCCGGGCGTCTACGTCAACCACACCGGACGGCCGACGTGGAAGCAGCGTTGCTGGGCGGCGGTGCTGCTCTACTCCCCCGCAACCCTCCACCGGGAGACCGCGCTCAGAGTGCACGGACTCACCCGGGACCGCAGCAGCGCCGCGGATGCGACGATCCACGTGATGGTGGAGGGCAGGAGGACACCGAGGCCGACCCCGGGCATCATCGTCGAGCGCGTCCGGGGCGCCGGCACGTGGACGATGACCAACCGATCTCCCCGCGTGGCGCGACTGGAGTTCGCCCTCCTGAAAGTGGCAGCCGATCGCGACGAGGCCGGCGCCGTCGCCCTCCTCAGTGACGCCTGCCAGCAGGGGCGCACCACGGCAGCACGCCTGGTCACCACGCTGGTGGGCCTCCCACGGCTGCCCGGCCGTGCCGCGCTGCTCGAGATCCTGAGTGACGTGGCCTCAGGTGCCCGGTCGGTGCTGGAGCGCCGATACCTGGTCGAGGTCGAGCGGGCGCACGGGCTGCCCGCGGGCGAGCGCCAGCTCCGGGCGGCCGGGGAGAAGGCGGTCTACCGGGATGTCCGCTACCCCGGGCAGCACACCATCGTGGAGCTCGACGGGGCTTTCGGTCACACCGACGCCGAGGACCGCTGGTGCGACCTCGACCGCGACCTCGCCGCGGTCCTCGGCGAGGAGCTCACCCTCAGGGTCGGCTGGGGCCAGGTGCTGGACCCGTGCCGCCTCGCAGCGCTGGTGGCCGTGATCCTCGAGAAGCGAGGGTGGCAGGGCTGCGCGACCCCGTGTGGTCCGGACTGCCCGGTGCCTGACCGGGTTGACCTGGTGTCTGAAGGTGACACCAACTCCACCCAGTCGCGGGAATCCGCTTAGCCCGTAGGGTCGAGTCTCGTGACTTCCGAACGCTCCGTCGACGCCCACTGCGATCGCTTTGTCGACGACTACTGCGCCCTCGACCCCCTGACCGCGACGTACATCGGCGTCACCGGCCACGACCACGAGCTGCCCGACCTCTCGCCCGACGGCTTCGCCGCCCGCGAGGACCTGGAGCGGCGAGCGCTGGCCGAGGTGACGGCGCTGACCGGGAGCGACCACCGCGAGCAGGTCGCGCGGGACGCCTTCCTCGAGCGGGTCGGCCTGTCGGTGGAGAGGGCCGAGGCGCGGATCGACCGCAGCGAGGTGTCGGTCATCAGCAGCGGGCTGCACGCGCTCCGCAGCGTGTTCGACCTGATGCCCACCGAGACCCCCGACGACTGGGAGAGCATCGGGCGCCGGCTCGCAGCGGTCCCGGAGACCCTCGAGGGCTACCGGGCCACGCTGGAGGAGGAAGCGGCCGCCGGCCGCGTCTCGGCGCGCAGGCAGTACGTCGAGGTCGCGGGCCAGGTCCGCGGGTGGACCGGCCAGGAGGGCGCAGCCGGCGACTACTTCGCCACCCTCGTCGCCCCGGCTCCCGAGCAGCTCCGGCAGCGGCTGGCCGACGCGGCGGCGGGCGCGTCCGCGGCGTACGCCGGGTTCGGGCGCTTCGTCGAGAGCGACCTCGCTCCCCGGGGCCGGCAGCAGGACGGCGTCGGCCGCGAGCACTACGCCCTCGCCTCGCGCTACTTCCTGGGCGCGACGGTCGACCTCGAGGAGACCTACCGATGGGGCTGGGAGGAGCTCAAGCGCATCGAGGACGACGCCGCTGCGACCGCGCAGCGGATCGTCCCCGGCGGCACCGTCGACGACGCCGTCAAGGCGCTCGACGCAGACCCAGCCCGTGACTGCGGCAGCCGGGAGGCGTTCCAGGCCTGGATGCAGGAGAAGTCCGACCGGATCCTCGCCGACTTCAACGGCGTCCACTTCGACATCGCCGAGCCGATCCGTCACCTCGCCTGCAAGGTCGCGCCGGTCAACGACGGCGGTGCCTGGTACACGCCTCCGTCCGAGGACCTGTCGCGTCCCGGCACCATGTGGTTCTCGTTCACCGACGACCACGAGGTCTTCTCCACGTGGCGGGAGACCACGACCGTCTTCCACGAGGGCGTCCCCGGCCACCACCTGCAGTGCGCGCAGGCCGTCCACCGCGCCGACCTGCTCAACCGCTGGCAGCGGCTGATGTGCTGGGTCAGCGGCCACGGGGAGGGCTGGGCGCTGTACGCCGAGCGGCTGATGGACGAGCTCGGCTACTTCGAGGACCCGGGCGACCGGCTCGGCTTCCTGGACATGCAGGGCTTCCGTGCGGCCCGCGTGATCGTGGACCTCGGCGTGCACCTGGGGCTCACGATCCCCGAGGACAACCCCTACGGCTGGCGGCCGGGCGAGGTGTGGGACGCCGCCAAGGTGCTCGAGTTCATGCTCGCGCACTCCCGAATGGACCCGGGATCGGTGCGCTTCGAGGTCAACCGCTACCTCGGCTGGCCGGGCCAGGCGCCGTCCTACAAGGTCGGCGAGCGGATCTGGCTCCAGGCCCGTGACGACGCGCGGGCCCGCCAGGGCGCGGCGTTCGACCTCAAGCGGTTCCACACCGACGCCCTCGACCTGGGCTCCCTCGGCCTCGACCCGCTGCGCGCCGCCCTGGGCAGGCTCTGATGCCGACCTTCGTGCTCGCGTCCGCCTCCCCGGCCCGACTGGCCACCCTGCGCAGCGCCGGCCTCGACCCGATCGTGGTCGTGAGCGGTGTCGACGAGTCGCAGCTCGACGGCCTCCCGCCGGCCGAGCTGGCCCTGCAGCTGGCCGAGCTCAAGTGCGCGGCCGTGGCCGCGCGGGACGACCTGCCTGCCGGTTCTCTGGTGCTCGGCTGCGACTCGGTGCTCGAGCTGGACGGAGAGGCGCTCGGCAAGCCCGAATCGCCCGACGACGCGGTCCGGCGGTGGCAGGCGATGCGCGGGCGCACCGGCGTCCTGCACACCGGCCACTGCCTCCGCGACACCGTCTCCGGACGTGTCGCCGCCGCGACGGCATCCACGAAGGTCCGGTTCGCCGACCTCGACGACGACGAGATCACGGCGTACGTCGCCACCGGCGAGCCGCTCCACGTGGCCGGCGCGTTCACGGTCGACGGCCTCGGGGGAGCATTCGTGACCGGGATCGAGGGCGACCACCACAACGTCGTGGGCGTCAGCCTGCCGCTGCTGCGTGAGCTGGTCGCCGAGCTCGGCCACCGCTGGACGGACCTCTGGGCTCGCTGAGCCGGGCCGTCAGTCCTCCGCGGGCTCCAGCAGCTCCTCGACCTCGGGCGCCCGGGGGAAGACGAACTGGTGGAAGAGCGCGAAGCGCGCGGCGTTGGCGAGCAGCAGGCCGACGACGTTGGCCGACAGGTTGTCGGAGATCGGGTCGTCGAGCCCGAGGACGTTGCGGCTGAGCCACAGGCAGGCGATCGGGATCAGCATCGTGGCGAAGTTGACCGACACGAAGGCCGTGACGCCGCCGTCGGCGTGGCGCGCCGCGCGGTCGCGGAACGCCCACAGCTTGGTGCCGCGGAAGCTGATCAGCATGCCGACACAGTTGGCCAGGAAGTAGGCCAGCTCCGGCTGGTCGTTCATCGGCGCCCAGCCGCCGGTGTTGAAGCCGTGGACCAGGAAGTTGAAGATCAGCAGGGCGACGATCGTCGCCAGCAGGCCGACGGCCAGGAATCGGCTCAGCTCCTCGGCAAAGCGTTGCCATCGTGCCCCCATGGTCGGAAGGCTAGCTGCGGCGCGTGAGCACCGCTTCGTATGCAGCGTTGTTTTGCACCACTCTCGGCACGGCCTCCGTACGCCACGGCCGGTGAGGTGGCCAATTTCGCGCCCGCCGGAAGTGGTAACTCGGAGGCGGTCCCGACCATCGACGTGCTTCCGAGTGACCACTTCGTGGACCTGTTGATCCGTCTCGCTCAGACCCAGTAGGTGTCGTGGCGGAGCATGAACGCCGCCCGCTCCTCGGGATCCATCGGCTCGCCCCGAGCCAGGGTCTCGAAGTACTCCTCCCGGGGAGCACCGGGCGAGAACATCAGCAGCATCTGGGCGAAGTCGCCGCCGCGGAAGCCATGGATGCCGCCCTCGGGCACGTAGACGAAGTCCCCGGGCCCGGCCTCGACCCAGGCCTTGCCGTCGAAGATGCGCACGCTGCCGGACAGCACGTAGAACTGCTCCGAGATCGCGCGGTGGAAGTGGGCGTCCGGGCCTGACTCGTCCGCGCCGAACGACCACCGGTAGAGACCGAACCGGCCCTCGGTCTGCTCGCCCGTCGCGAGGTATTCGCACGTGACGCCGCCGCGTGTCTGCGTGTCCGGTTGGCCGCCCGGGCGGTGCAGCCAGGCGGTCGCCTCACCTGTCTCCCCGTGGTAGCGGTCCTCCGGGTAGTGCCGGCCACGGACGAGGCTGCTCATGGGGACGACGCTGCCGGAGGCCGCCCGGGGCGGTCAAGGCGATTCCGGTGCCCGCGCACCCGGAGCCACGCGACGACGTGCGGCACGAAGGTCGCACCCAGTCCGACCAGGAGGTACGGCGCATCCGCGGAGACGAAGCCGGAGAGGCCGGCCGCCACGACCAGCGCCGGGCACGCCACGGCGGGCACCCGGAGCACGGCCTCGCGCCGGCTCTCCGGGGGACGCCAGCCTCGATGTGCGAAGCCGACGTGGAGCGCGGCCACCAGAGCCGCCACGCAGGTCAGGACGAGCAACACCTCCTCGACCCCGTAGTCCGGCTCGCCCGGCTGGCTCCCGAAGGTGACTGCGAGCCCCAGGCCGGACATGG
This sequence comes from Nocardioides gansuensis, assembly GCF_003076135.1. Lineage (GTDB taxonomy): Bacteria > Actinomycetota > Actinomycetes > Propionibacteriales > Nocardioidaceae > Nocardioides > Nocardioides gansuensis. Next base: position 5,640 of record NZ_QDGZ01000016.1, read on the forward strand.
CGACCACGAGCAGCATGACGCCGACGAAGAGGCTCCATACGGCGGTCGCGCGTGGGCGAGTGCTGCTCATCTCCACACCCGCAGCGAGCCGGCCATGTCCGGAGACTAACGAGGAATTTCTCCGCAACGTGTCGAAATCCGCCGACGTGCTTCGTGGTCTAGGTGAAGGCACCACGACCGGCAAGGAGGCACGACCATGTGGGACACCGTCCAGACCAGCAAGCTGCACCTCTCGCACGACCTGCCGTGCCCGCGCTGCGGGCACGCCGTGCACACCTACCTCGCGTGCAGCGACACGTGCGACTGCCTGCCGACCGTCATGCCGGGCACCATCGCGCTCGCCGCCTGATCAGCCGGAGAAACCTGAGCCACGCGAGCGAGAAGGCATACCGTGACTCCATGGCTCGGTACGACGTGAACCCGGCGGCCGTGGAGCAGGCGAAGCGGCTCATCGCCGGCCGGCAGTACGTCCTCGACAGCGACTGGGGAGAGGTGCAGCCGGACGCCGAGGCCGGCAACGCCTTCCTCGACCGGCACTCGTGGGAGGACTACGCCGCGTGGCACCTCGGCCTCACCGAGGGCGCTCACGACGGGACCAAGGCGCGCTACGCGTTCGTGTACGGCGACTTCCGCCGGGTGCACCGCAGCGGACTCATCGCCTGCGTCTACAGGGCGGCCCAGTGGCGACACAAGGTGGTCGAGCTCGCCGCCCACGACCTGCTGCAGGAGCTCGACCGCGCTGCGGGCATCGAGTGATCGAGCCGGCGCGTTCGCCGTGGGAGAACGGCGGAATCCGGCTGACCAGCCGGTCGTTGTCCAGGTGATGACCACAGACAGCCCCTCCGAGCACGACGCGCTGGACGCCTACTCCGCGATCGTCACCTCCGTCGCGGCGCAGCTGACGCCGCGCGTGGCCGCGCTGCGCATCCCGTCGCGCCGGGGCGAGTCGGCGGGCTCGGCAGTCGTCCTGACCGGCGAGGGACACCTGGTCACCAACGCCCACGTCGTCGGCGAGGCGGGCGGCGGCTCCGCCGAGTTCGCCGACGGCACCAGCGCCCGCTTCGAGGTCATCGGCCGCGACCCGCTCTCCGACCTGGCCGTGGTGCGCGCCGACCGGGACGTGCCGGGCCCACCCGAGTACGGCGACGCCGACTCGCTCCTCGTCGGCTCGCTGGTCGTCGCCGTCGGCAACCCTCTGGGCCTCGCCGGCACTGTCACCGCCGGCGTCGTGAGTGCCCTGGGCCGCAGCATGCCGGTGCGCACGCGCACCGCGGCGCGACTCATCGAGGACGTGGTGCAGACCGACGCCGCGCTCAACCCCGGCAACTCCGGCGGCGCGCTGGCCGACAGCCGGGGTCGCGTCGTGGGGATCAGCACGGCGGTGGCCGGCATCGGCCTCGGGCTGGCCGTCCCGATCAACGCCACCACTCACCGGATCATCCACACGCTCATGCACGACGGGCGCGTACGCCGCGCCTACCTCGGCCTCGTCAGCACACCGGCGCCCCTGACACCCGTGCAGGCGGAGCGCTTCGGCCAGCACCGGGGCCTGCGCGTCGTGGAGGTCGTCGAGGAGAGTCCGGCCCAGCACAGCGGGCTGCGCGCCGGCGACCTGGTGCTCGCCGTGGACGGCGTCCCGCTCGGCGACGCCCAGTCCCTGCAGAGGCGGCTCTTCTCCGAGGCGATCGGCGAGCGGATGGAGATCACCGTGCTGCGCAACGGCGCCCTGGTCGACGCGGTGGCCGTCCCGACGGAGCTGGTGGACTGAGCCGGTCGGCCGGGCTCACCCCGAGGAGCGGATCGGCCGCGGCTCGATGACGTCGCGCGCGATGTTCTGGTCCGCGGCGGGGTGCTCGACCAGGGCGAGGATCCGGCTCGCCATGAACCGGGCGGTGCGCACCGGCGTACCGCTCCGGGTCACCTCGGACACCGTGACGACGCCCCGGCCGGTCTCGATCTCCACCCTGCGCCCGTTGCGGCTCGCGACGATCTCGTAGGTGCGGACCTCGCCGCCCGCATCTATCACGATCTCCACGCGGTCACCGCGCATACCTTCACCGTACTCCGCGGCGACCGGCGGACGTCACGGCTTGATCTGCACCACGTCGAACCGCGTGCCGACAGGCGCCCCCTGCCCGAACGGCGGCGGGAAGCCCAGGTCGAACCGACCGTTCACGAGGGCAAGCCTGCGGCCGTGCCTGGCCACCGTGGTCGGGACCTTGAAGAGGTCCGACGTGATCACCTCGACGACCCGGCCACTGGTCAGGTCGGGCGAGAGCCTCACCTCGGCCACCGAGTTGGCGAAGTTCTGCACGACCCAGGCCGTGCGGCCCTCGAGCTGCAGCCCGTCGAGCGTGCCTGCGACCAGCTCAGGTCCGGTGAGGGGGATCGCCCTGGCCGCCCCGGTCACCGGGTCGACGAGCGCCAGCTCCCCGAGGTCGCTGTGGTTGACCAGGAGCCAGCCACGGTGCGTCGAGTCGATGCCGTTGAGCCCGAAGCCTCCGGCCGGGGCGCCCGGCCAGGTGACAGGGATGGCTTGCGTGGCACCGAACGAGCCGTCTGCCGAGACCGGGACCTTGTAGATCTTCAGGGCAAACGTGTCCGTGAAGTAGAACGCGTCACGGGTGACGGCGACGTCGTTGACGAGCGCGCTGCCCGGTGCGGCCAGCACGAGATCGGCCACGGTCGCCCCGCTCCTCGTGTCGTAGACCCAGGCGTGCCCGCTGGCACCGCCCGCCACGACCAGCCAGTCCCGGTCGCGGTCGACGCGCATGCCGACCGCCACCCGTCCGGTGACGTCGATGAAGCGAGCACCCGCGCCACTGCGGAGATCGCCGCGGTAGATGTCGCCGTCCCTCAGCGATCCCACGTAGAACGTGTTGCCGTCTCCGACGGCGATCCCCTCGGGCTGGAAGTCCACTGGGAGGGGGATCGACGACGGCCGGGGCGTGGCCGTGGCAGTCGAGACCACGAGCAAGGGGACGACGACCACCGCCAGGGCCTGGGCCATCCTGCGCGTGATGCCCGCAGTTCCGGAAATGCCTCCCATGACGACTCCTTCCGCCGGGCCTACTAGAAACGCTAGGCCTGGCGGTCAGCGAGGTCTGTATCCCATTTGGGGGCTCTTGCGACATCACACGGCTGGTGTGTGCCAGCGTGCGGGACGTGCGCGTCAGCCGACGAGTCCGCACTGACGATAAGGTGAGGCATACCTAAGCCTGTCGAGTGAGGACTCCCCCCGTGACTGCGTCCCTCGTACGCCGCGCCGCACTGGCCGCCGCGGCCGTGCTCGTCGCCCCCGCGATGGCGTCCTGCAGCCTGCTCAACCCCCCGGACCTGGTCGTCTACAACGCCCAGCACGAGGAGCTGATCACCGAGATCGTGCCGCTCTTCGAGGAGAAGACCGGCCTCGACGTCGAGCTGCGCAACGGCAAGGACCTCGAGATGGCCAACCAGATCGTGGCCGAGGGCGAGGAGTCCCCCGCGGACGTGTTCCTCACCGAGAACTCCCCCGCGATGAGCATCGTCGACAACGCCGGCCTCTTCGCGCCGGTCTCGGAGGAGGCGCTCGCGCCGATCCCCGAGCAATACGTCCCGTCGTCGAAGAACTGGACGGGCATCCTGGCCCGCTCGACCGTCGCGATGTACAACACCGACGCCCTCACCGCCGAGGACATGCCGGAGTCGATCCTCGACTTCGCCGACCCCGAGTGGAAGGGACGCGTCGGTTTCTCCCCCACGGGCGCCGACTTCCAGGCGATCGTGAGCGCCGTGCTCGCCACGGAGGGCGAGGAGGCCACCGCCGAGTGGCTGGCCGGCCTGAAGGAGAACGGCGTCGTCCTGCAGAACAACCTCGTCGTGCTGCAGAGCGTGAACGCCGGCGACGTCGACGCCGGCATCGCCTACCACTACTACTGGTACCGCGACCAGGCCGAGGCCGGCGAGAACTCCAGCAGCTCCGCGCTGCACTTCTTCGGCGACCAGGACCCGGGCGCCTTCCTCAGCGTCTCCGGTGCCGGCGTCCTCGCCAGCAGCGAGCACGCCGAGAACGCCCAGCAGTTCGTCGAGTTCCTCACCAGCACCGACGGCCAGCAGGCGATGGCCGACTCCTACGCGCTGGAATACCCCCTCAATCCCGAGGCGTCCCTCGGCGACGAGGTCAAGCCGTTCGACGAGCTCGAGCCGCCCGTCATCGACATCGCGACGCTCAACGGCCCCCAGGTGACCGAGCTGATGACCGAGGCCGGCCTCCTCTGACGAGCCGGACCACCCGCCGTACGCCGCCGCCCTTGCTGCTCGCGGGGGCGGCGGTCGCGTTGCTCGCCCTCGTCCCGCTCATCTTCATCGCGGTGTACGCCGTGCTGGTGGGGCCGGTGGAGGCTTGGCACCTGGTCGTGCGCCCCCGGATGGGCCAGCTGCTGTGGAACACCCTCAGCCTGGCCGGCGCCTGCATGGCGACGTGCGCGGCGCTCGGGGTCGCGCTCGCCTTCCTGGTCGAGCGGACCGACCTGCCGGCCCGGCGGCTCTGGCACGGGCTGCTCGTCGCGCCGCTGGCGGTGCCGGCGTTCGTGAATGGCTACGCCTGGGTGTCGCTGGACCGGTCGGTGCACGGCTTCGGCGGCGCGCTGCTCGTGATCACGCTGTCCTACTACCCGCTCGTCTACCTGCCCGCCGTCGCCGCCCTCCGCGGGCTCGACCCCGCGCTCGAGGAGGCGTCGTGGTCGCTCGGACACAGCCGGTGGCTGAGCTTCTGGCGGGTCGTCCTCCCCCAGCTGCGCCCGGCGCTGCTGGGCGGCGTGCTGCTGGTGGGGCTGCACCTGCTGGCGGAGTTCGGCGCCCTGCAGCTGCTGCGCTACCCGACGTTCACGACCGCGATCTACGACCAGTACGGCTCCACCTTCAACGGCCAGGCGGCCACGATGATGGCCGGCGTCCTCGTCTTCTTCTGCCTGCTCCTGCTGCTCGCCGAGCTGCGGCTGCGCGGCCGGCGCCACTACGCACGGGTCGGCCAGGGCGCGGCCCGCCGCGCGATCCCCGTGCGGCTGCGCGGCCTGCGCCTCCCGATGGTCGCCGTGCCCACGGCCATCGCCGCGCTGGCCGTCGGCGTCCCGACGTACGCCCTGGTCCACTGGCTGCTGGTGGGCGCCTCGACGGAGTTCCCGCTCGCCGAGCTCACCGAGGCCACCGCCTCGACCCTGGTGCTGGCCACCCTCGGCGCCGTCGCCACGACTCTTCTCGCGCTGCCCGTGGCGTGGCTGGCCGTGCGCTACCGCAGCCGTCTCACCACCGCGATCGAGCGGATCACCTACGTCCCCAACGCGCTGCCCGGCATCGTCGTCGGCCTCGCCCTGGTGATCGCGTCACTGCGGCTCGCCCCGGTCACCTACCAGACCGCGCTGCTGCTGGTGATCGCCTACGCGATCCTCTTCCTGCCCCGCGCCGTCGTCTCCGTCCGCGCCGGGCTCGAGCAGGCACCCGTCGTGCTCGAGCAGGTCGCACACAGCCTCGGCACCGGCTCGCTGGCCACCGCCCGCCGGGTCACCCTGCCGCTCATCGCCCCGAGCATCGGCGCCGGCGCGGCCCTGGTCTTCCTCGCCGTCGCGACCGAGCTCACGGCGACCCTGATGCTCTCGCCGATCGGCACCCGGACGCTCGCGACGCAGTTCTGGTCGGCGTCCTCCGACCTGAGGTACGGCGCCGCCGCGCCCTATGCCCTGCTGCTGGTCCTGATCTCCGTGCCGGCCACCGTGCTGTTGATGCGTCAGGAGAGACTGCAGCCATGAGCGCCCTCACCGTCACCGGCGTGACGAAGTCCTTCGGCGACACCGTCGCCGTGGACGACGTCACGCTGCACGTGCCGCACGGGTCGCTCACCGCCGTGCTGGGCCCCTCGGGCTGCGGCAAGACCACCCTGCTGCGCCTGGTCGCCGGCTTCCTCGACCCCGACGCGGGCACCATCGCCTTCGACGACCGGGTCGTCGCGGGCGAGGGCCGCCCGGCCACTCCCCAGCAGCGGCGGGTCGGCTACGTGCCCCAGGAGGGCGCGCTCTTCCCCCACCTCGACGTCGCCGCCAACATCGCGTTCGGCCTCCCCCGGGCCGAGCGTCGCTCCCCGGGCGCAGGATCGGACCGGGTCGACGAGATGCTCGACCTGGTCGAGCTGCCCCGCACGTTCCGCAGCCGCCAGCCGCACGAGCTCTCCGGCGGCCAGCAGCAGCGGGTGGCGCTCGCGCGTGCCCTCGCGCCGCGACCGAGCGTCGTACTGCTGGACGAGCCGTTCTCCTCCCTCGACGCCTCGCTGCGGGAGACCACCGGCCGCGCGGTCGCCCGGGCGCTCCGGGCCGCGCACGCCACCGGCCTGCTCGTCACCCACGACCAGGCCGAGGCCCTCTCTCTCTCCGACCAGGTCGCCGTCCTCCGCGCCGGCCGGCTGATCCAGGCGGGCTCCCCGGCGGACGTCTACCTCGCGCCCCACGACCCCGAGCTGGCCCGCTTCGTCGGCGGCGCCACCTCGCTGGCCGGGCGGTGCGACCGAGCGGGCGCGGACCCTGACCGTCGCCACGCAGACAGCGACCTCGGTCGGGTGTCCCTGACGCATCCCGCGCCGGCCGACGAGCTCGTGCTGGTGGTGCGGCCCGACCAGGTCCGGTTCGGTGAGAGCGGTGTCGCCGCGCGGGTGGACGAGGTCAGCTTCTACGGCCACGACGCCGCCGTCCGCCTCACCCTGACGGCTTCCGGCACCCCCCTCGTGGCGCGTGTCACAGGCCCGACCGCGCCCGCTGCGGGCGACGACGTGCTGGTCTCCGTGTACGGGCCCGTGCACGCCTATCCGGCACCTGACTGTGACTGAACCCTCAGCGGGAGCGGGCTTCCGGAGGGATACGCTGCCCAACGACGTCGGCATCAGGACGGCAGAGACCAGGAGATTTTCGTGCCCGAGACGCAGGGATTGAAGAAGGTCCTCATCGCCAACCGGGGCGAGATCGCGGTGCGGGTGATCCGTGCCTGCAGGGACGCCGGGATCGGCAGCGTGGCGGTCTACGCCGAGCCGGACCGGGACGCCCTGTTCGTGCGGCTGGCCGACGAGGCCCACAGCCTGGGCGGTGCGACGCCCGCGGAGTCCTACCTGTCGATCGAGAAGATCATCGACGTCGCCAAGCGCGCCGGCGCCGACTCGGTGCACCCGGGCTACGGGTTCCTGGCCGAGAACGCCGGCTTCGCCCAGGCCGTCCTGGACGCCGGGCTGGTCTGGATCGGCCCGCCGCCGGCGGCGATCGACGCGCTGGGCGACAAGGTCAAGGCCCGGCACATCGCCGAGAAGGTGGGCGCCCCGCTCGCGCCGGGCACCCAGGACCCGGTCGAGAGCGCCGACGAGGTGGTGAGGTTCGCCGAGGAGGTCGGCCTGCCGATCGCGATCAAGGCCGCCTTCGGCGGCGGCGGTCGCGGCCTGAAGGTGGCCCGCCGGATGGAGGAGGTCGCCGACCTCTACGACTCGGCGGTCCGGGAGGCGGTCACCGCGTTCGGCCGCGGCGAGTGCTTCGTGGAGAAGTTCCTCGACCGGCCGCGGCACGTCGAGACCCAGTGCCTGGCCGACCAGCACGGCAACGTGGTGGTGGTCTCCACCCGGGACTGCTCGTTGCAGCGTCGCCACCAGAAGCTGGTCGAGGAGGCGCCCGCGCCGTTCCTCACCGACGACCAGGTCACCCGGCTCTACGAGTCGTCCAAGGCGATCCTCGCCGAGGCCGGCTACGTCGGCGCCGGCACGTGCGAGTTCCTGGTCGGCCGCGACGGCACGATCTCCTTCCTCGAGGTCAACACCCGCCTCCAGGTCGAGCACTGCGTCTCCGAGGAGGTCACCGGCATCGACCTGGTCCGCGAGATGTTCCGGATCGCCGCGGGCGAGGAGCTCGGCTACGGCGACCCGGAGATCCGCGGCCACTCGATCGAGTTCCGCATCAACGCCGAGGACGGCGGCCGCAACTTCATGCCCGCGCCGGGCACCCTGACCGAGTGGGCGCCGCCGCAGGGCCCCGGCGTCCGCGTCGACGGCGGCTATGAGAAGGGCGAGACCATCCCGGGCTCGTTCGACTCCCTGATCGCCAAGCTGATCGTCACCGGCCGCGACCGCACCCAGGCGCTCGAGCGCTCGCGCCGCGCGCTGGCCGAGTTCCGGGTCGACGGGATGCCCACCGTCATCCCCTTCCACCAGTCGGTCGTGGATGACCCGGCCTACGTCGGTGCCTCGACGCCCTCGGGCGAGGGCGAGTTCAGCGTCTACACCACCTGGATCGAGACCGAGTTCGACAACCAGATCCAGCCCTACGCCGGCGAGGTCGGCGAGCCCGACGACGCCGGACTCGGAGGGGCCGAGCGGCAGAAGGTGACCGTCGAGGTCGGCGGCCGGCGCCTCGAGGTCGTGCTCCCCGCCGGCCTCGGCGGGCTCGCCGCCGGCGGTGGCGCCGGGGCCGCGAGGAAGCCCAAGCGGGCGGCCAAGAAGGCCGGCGCCGCGGCCTCGGGCGACGCGGTCACCTCCCCGATGCAGGGCACCATCGTCAAGGTCGCCGTCACCGAGGGCCAGGAGGTCGCCGAGGGCGACGTCGTGGTCGTGCTCGAGGCGATGAAGATGGAGCAGCCCCTCAAGGCCCACAAGTCCGGCACGGTCACCGCACTGAAGGCCGAGGTCGGTGAGACCGTCACCAACGGCGCCGTCATCTGCGAGCTCAAGGACTGACCTTCCCACCGTGCCCCTAGTGTCGGGAGCGTGACCGACCTGCGCGACCCGGCTCACCGGGTCAGCCCGAGGGCACGGACGATGTGGCTGGTCGAGTGCGCCGCCAGGTCCGGCGTCCTCGTCGTCGGCCTGTTCGTCACCACCGGCCTCTGGGACTGGCTGCCAGCGCGCTGGTGGGCGGTCGGCGCGGCGCTGGTGCTGGCGGCGGGGTACGTCGCGCTCGTGCCGCTGTGGCGCTTTGCGGTGCACCGTTGGGAGGTCACCGAGACCGCCGTCTACACCCAGCGTGGCTGGTGGACGCGCGAGCGCCGGATCGCGCCGATGTCCCGCGTGCAGACGGTCGACCTCACCCAGGGCGTGCTGGCTCGCGCGTTCGGCCTGGCGAGCGTCACCGTGACCACCGCCTCGGCGGCCGGACCGCTGCGCATCGAGGGCCTCGACCGCGTGGTCGCGCTCCGGCTCGTGGACGACCTGACCAGCAAGGCCGGTCTGGTCGAGGGCGACGCGACATGACCGACCTGGGCCCGGAGCCATGGTTGAGGCTGGACCCGCGGATGCTGCTCGTCCACCCGGTCAGGGAGGTCGTCCGGTTCCTCCCCGCACTGGTCGGCCTCCTCGTGGCCGGCGGCGCGTCCGGCGCCGGGGCGTGGACCCTGCTCGGCGTGGTCGTGCCCGTCGGACTCGGCGTGGTCCGCTACCTGACGACGAGCTATCGGATCGCGGCCGGCCGGGTGGAGCTCCGGCGCGGCCTGCTGCGCCGCCACACCCTGTCCACCCCGATCGACCGGGTCCGGACCGTCGACCTGTCCGCGACCCTCGTCCATCGCGTCCTCGGCCTGTCCACCGTCGTCCTCGGCACCGGCAGTGTCTCCGCCGACGCGGACGAACGGCTCGAGCTCGACGCCCTCCCGCAACCGCAGGCGGTGGCTCTGCGCGGCCAGCTCCTCCAGGCGGGGAGGTCGACGGAGTCTGCGTCCGATGGAACGCCGGCGACGGCGTTACCGTCCCGCACGGTCGCGCGGTTCGAGCCCCGGTGGCTCTGGTACGCGCCCTTCACCGGCGCCGGCCTGGTGGCCGCCGCCGCACTGATCGGTGCACTGGCCCAGGGCATGGAGATGTTCGACCTGAGGGTCGCGCTCTCCGAGGAGGATGTCTCCACTGTCACTGGAGCAGTCGCCGTCACTGCGCTCCTGACCGTGCTGGTGCTCTCTGCGGCGCTCGCCGTGATCGGCTACCTCGTCCTCAACTGGGGCTTCACGCTCAGCCAGGAGGGCGGCGCCTGGCACGTCCGGCGTGGCCTGCTCACCACCCGCGAGACCAGCCTGGACGAGGCCCGCGTCGCAGGCGTCGCCCGCGGCGAGCCGGCCGCACTGCGTCTCGCCCGGGGCGCCCGGTTGTCCGCCATCGCCACCGGCCTGGAACGCTCGCGGGAGCGGTCGATCCTGGTGCCACCAGCGCCGGCCGGCATCGTCGCGGTGGCGGCGTCGGAGGTCCTCGGCACGGCGGCACCGATGCACGCGCCGCTGCGGCCCCACGGACGCGCGGCTGTACGACGTCGCTACACCCGTGCGCTGACGGGCTCCGTGCCTTTCGTGATCGGCACCGCCGGGGCCGTCGCCGCGGGCGCGTCGGTCTGGTGGCTGCTCGTCGCGGTGGTCGCCGTGTGCGTTGCCCTCGGTCTCGCGCGGGACCGCGCCCTGGCACTCGGGCACTGCCTGGTCGACGGCTTCGTGGTCACCCGATCGGGTTCGCTGCTGCGGCAGCGGGACGCCCTGGCCACCGGGCACGTCATCGGCTGGACGTTCCGCGACTCCTGGTTCCAGCGCCGGGTCGGCCTCCTCACGCTCGAGGCCACCACCGCCGGCGGCAGGGGCCGCGTCGGCGTCCCGGACGTGCCGGCGGCCGAGGCCATCGAGCTCGCCGACGCGTGCGTGCCAGGACTGGTCTCGCAGTTCACGGCGCCCAGCCGGTCGTGAGACGCCCGGCGAGGGCGTCGAGGATGAGGTCGAGCCCGAACTCGAACTCGTCGCCGAAGTCGTAGCCGGGCTTCATCACGTGCTCGGCGGCGAGCTCGACGAGGTGGGGATACTGCCCGGTCGCAAACTGCTCGACGATCGCTCCCGCCATATCGGCGACGTCGTCGGGGCCGGAGAACGGCAGCCCGGCCTCCTGCAGCGCGAACCCGTAGACATAGCTGTCGAGCAGGGCGTAGGCGTGCGCCGTCAGCTCGACGGAGAACCCACCGGCGCGCAGGGTGCCGAGCGTGGCGTCGTGGTGGGCGAGCGTGGCCGGACCCGGCGAGGTCCGCGACTCCAGGAGCCCGATCGCCCAGGTGTGCCGGGCCAGGGCCGCACGAGCGGAGAGGGCGCGGCGGCGCATCTCCGCGCGCCACTCGCCGCCGACGACCGGCAGCTCGATCTCGTCGAAGACCAGGTCGACGATGCCGTCGAGGATCTCGTCCTTGTTCGCGACGTGGTGGTAGACCGACATCGGCTTGACCCCGAGCTCCTGCGCCAGCGAGCGGATCGTCAGCCCGGTCAGCCCACCTGCGTCGGCCACGGCCATCGCGCCCCGCAGCACGCGTTCCCGGGTGAGCGGTGTACGAACCATACTTTGTACGATAACCTGTCGTACTAAGTACGGCGGGACTGACCCGCCGTCGGAGGGACAGTCATGAGCGCCGCCACCACACCCGCCCCCCAGACCTTCAGCACGACCGGCAGCACGGCCGGCAGCACCGACGCCACGCGCATGCGAGCCGTGGTCCAGGACTCCTACGGAGGCGCCGAGGTGCTGGTCCCGTCGGACGTCCCGGTCCCGGCGATCGCCCCGGACGAAGTCCTCCTCCGCGTGCACGCCGCGGGGCTCGACCGCGGCACATGGCACCTGATGTCGGGCCGGCCGCGACTGCTCCGCATCATGGGCTTCGGGCTCCGGCGGCCGAAGCAGCGCATTGCCGGGATCGACGCGTGCGGCACGGTCGTGGAAGTCGGCGCCCGCGTCACCCGCTTCGCCGTCGGCGACGAGGTCTACGGCATCGCCCGTGGCTCCTTCGCGGAGTACGCCGCGGCCCGCGAACGCAAGCTGGCCCGCAAGCCGGCCGACCTGACCGCCGAGCAGGCCGCTGTCGTGCCCGTCTCCGGCCTGACGGCGCTGCAGGCGGTCCTCGACGCGGGCCGGCTCCGCGCCGGGCAGTCCGTCCTGGTCATCGGGGCGTCGGGCGGCGTCGGGTCCTACGCCGTGCAGGTGGCCAAGGCCGCCGGCGGCGAGGTCACCGGCGTCGCGAGCAACCCCAAGCTGCCGATGCTGCGCTCGCTGGGCGCCGACCACGTGATCGACTACGAGCGCGAGGACTTCGCCGACGGGCAGCACCGCTACGACCTGATCATCGACATCGCCGGCAACTCGCCGATACCCCGGCTGCGCCGTGCGCTCACGCGCACCGGCACCCTGGTCATCGTCGGCGGCGAAGGCGGCGGGGAATGGACGGGCGGCTTCGGCCGGTCGCTGCGCGCGGCGGCACTCTCGCCCTGGGTACGACACAGGCTCGCCATGCTGGTGAGCAAGGAGAGCGGCCGCGACCTCGAGCGCCTGACCGCGCTCATCGAGGCCGGGTCCGTCAGGCCCCACCTCGACAGCGCCTTCACCCTGGAGCAGGTGCCGGAGGCGATGCGCCGGCTCGGGTCCGGCGAGGTCCGCGGCAAGGTCGGCATCCGGATCGCCTGATGTCGCTGTATGGACCAGAAGCAAAGGGTTCCCTCAGGCGCCGTTAGCGTGTGCCCATGTTCAACAAGGTGCTCGTCGCCAACCGTGGCGAGATCGCGATCCGGGCCTTCCGCGCTGCGTACGAGATCGGTGCGCGCACGGTGGCCGTCTTCCCGCACGAGGACCGGTGGTCGGAGCACCGGCTGAAGGCCGACGAGGCCTATGAGATCGGCGAGCGCGGGCACCCCGTGCGCGCCTACCTCGACCCCGACGCGATCGTCGCGGTCGCCCTCAAGGCGGGCGCGGACGCCGTCTACCCCGGCTACGGATTCCTGTCGGAGAACCCGGCCCTCGCCGAGGCGTGCGCCACCGCCGGCATCACCTTCATCGGCCCGACCGCCGACGTGCTCACGCTCACCGGCAACAAGGCCCGCGCGATCGCGGCCGCCAAGGCCGCCGGGGTGCCGACGCTGAAGTCCGTCGACCCCGGCACCGACGTCGACGCCCTCGTGGCCGCCGCGGAGGACATCCCCGCTCCCCTCTTCGTCAAGGCCGTCGCCGGCGGCGGCGGCCGCGGCATGCGCCGGGTCGACGACCGCGCGCAGCTGCGCGAGGCGATCGAGACCTGCATGCGCGAGGCCGAGGGCGCCTTCGGCGACCCGACCGTCTTCATCGAGCAGGCCGTCGTGGACCCGCGGCACATCGAGGTGCAGATCCTCGCCGATGCCGAGGGCAACGTGATGCACCTCTTCGAGCGCGACTGCTCGGTGCAGCGGCGCCACCAGAAGGTCGTCGAGATCGCTCCGGCGCCCAACCTCGACCCCGCGATCCGCGAGTCGATGTGCGCCGACGCGGTGCGCTTCGCCCGGGAGATCGGCTATCGCAACGCCGGCACCGTGGAGTTCCTGCTCGATCCTCACGGCAACTACGTCTTCATCGAGATGAACCCGCGGATCCAGGTCGAGCACACCGTGACCGAGGAGGTCACCGACGTCGACCTGGTCCAGTCGCAGATGCTGATCGCGTCGGGCTCCACGCTCGCCGACCTCGGCCTCTCACAGGAGACCGTGACGCTGCGGGGCGCCGCGCTCCAGTGCCGCATCACCACGGAGGACCCGGCCAACGGCTTCCGGCCCGACACGGGCAAGATCACGACGTACCGCTCCCCCGGCGGAGCCGGCGTCCGCGTCGATGGCGGCACCACCTACACCGGCGCGGAGGTGAGCGCCCACTTCGACTCGATGCTGGCCAAGCTCACCTGCCGCGGCCGCACGTTCGACAAGGCGGTCGAGAAGGCCCGGCGCGCGGTGGCCGAGTTCCGCATCCGCGGCGTCGCCACCAACATCGCCTTCCTCCAGGCCGTCCTCGACGACCCCGACTTCGCCGCGGGCCGGGTGACCACCTCCTTCATCGAGGACCACCCGCACCTGCTGACCGCCCGCGCGTCCGGCGACCGCGGCTCCAAGCTGCTCAGCTACCTCGCCGACGTAACCGTCAACCAGCCGCACGGGCCCGCGCCCGTCAAGGTCGACCCGGTCAGCAAGCTGCCGTCGATCAACCTCGGCGTCCCCGCTCCGGACGGCACCCGCCAGCTGCTGCTGAAGGTCGGGCCCGAGGAGTTCGCGCGCAGGCTGCGTGAGCAGGAGCAGGTCGCGGTCACCGACACGACCTTCCGCGACGCCCACCAGTCGCTGCTGGCCACCCGGGTCCGGACCCGAGACCTGCTCGCCGTCGCCGGCCACGTCGCGCGCACGACGCCGCAGCTTTGGTCGCTCGAGTGCTGGGGCGGTGCGACGTACGACGTGGCGCTGCGCTTCCTCTCCGAGGACCCCTGGGAGCGGCTGGCCAGGCTGCGCCAGGCGGTGCCCAACATCTGCCTCCAGATGCTGCTGCGCGGTCGCAACACGGTCGGCTACACGCCGTACCCCACCGCCGTCACGCAGGCCTTCGTCGAGGAGGCGGCGGCCACGGGCATCGACGTCTTCCGGATCTTCGACGCCCTCAACGATGTCGAGCAGATGCGGCCCGCGATCGCGGCCGTGCGCGCGACCGGGACGACCGTCGCGGAGGTGGCCCTCTGCTACACCGGCGACCTGTCGTCGCCAGACGAGAAGCTCTACACGCTCGACTACTACCTCCGGCTCGCCGAGCAGATCGTCGACGCCGGCGCCCACGTGATCGCGATCAAGGACATGGCCGGTCTCCTGCGCGCCCCGGCCGCCCGCACGCTGGTCACCGCGCTCCGCGAGCGCTTCGACCTGCCGGTGCACCTGCACACCCACGACACGCCCGGCGGCCAGCTCGCGACCCTGCTCGCGGCGATCGAGTCGGGCGTCGACGCGGTCGACGCGGCGTGCGCCGCGATGGCCGGCACCACGTCCCAGCCGCCGCTCTCCGCGCTGGTCTCGGCGACCGACCACTCCGCGCGCGAGACCGGCCTCTCGCTGGCCCACGTCAACGCGCTGGAGCCCTACTGGGAGGCCACCCGCCGGGTCTACGCGCCCTTCGAGTCGGGCCTGCCCGCTCCCACCGGCCGCGTCTACCGCCACGAGATCCCCGGTGGCCAGCTGTCCAACCTGCGTCAGCAGGCGATCGCCCTGGGCCTCGGTGAGAAGTTCGAGCAGGTCGAGGACATGTATGCCGCGGCCAACGACATCCTCGGCAACGTCGTCAAGGTGACGCCGTCGTCCAAGGTCGTCGGCGACCTCGCGCTCCACCTCGTCGCCGTCGGCGCCGACCCCCGCGAGTTCGAGGAGAACCCCGCCAAGTTCGACATCCCCGACTCGGTGATCGGCTTCCTCAACGGCGAGCTCGGCGACCCGCCCGGCGGCTGGCCCGAGCCGTTCCGCACCAAGGCGCTCGAGGGCCGCACCTGGAAGCAGCCGGCCGCCGAGCTCACGCCCGAGCAGGAGGCCGGCCTGGAAAGCGACCGCCGGGCCACGCTCAACGAGCTGCTGTTCCCCGGCCCGACGCGGGAGTTCCGCGAGACGCGGCAGACGTACGGCGACCTGTCGGTGCTGCCGACGATCGACTACCTCTACGGCATGCGCCGTGGCGAGGAGCACGTCGTCGACCTCGACGAGGGCAAGCGGGTGATCATCGGGCTTGAGGCGATCAGCGAGCCCGACGAGCGCGGCTTCCGGTCGGTGATGGCGACCATCAACGGGCACCTCAGGCCGGTCAACATCCGCGACCGCAACGTCGCCTCCGCGGTGGTGGCCGCCGAGAAGGCGGACACCTCCAGGCCCGGCCACGTGGCCGCGCCGTTCGACGGCGTCGTCACCATCTCGGTGGCCGAGGGCGACCAGGTGGAGGCCGGCCAGACGGTGGCCACGATCGAGGCGATGAAGATGGAGGCCTCGATCACGGCTCCGACCGCCGGCACCGTGGAGCGGATCGCCGTCCCCGGCACCCAGGCCGTCGAGGGTGGCGACCTGGTGCTGGTGCTGAAGACCTAGCGCGCGCGGGCGGTCGTGGGGGTCACCGTGAAGGTGAACCACGACGACTTCAGGCCCAGCAGCTCACGCAGCCGGTCACCGTCGAGCGTGGCGACGCCGGTCGTCCCGACGAGCTGGAGGTCGCCGACCCGGCCGCCCCACTCGCCGTTGCCGTCCCGGGTGACGACGTCGATGCGGGTGAGGTCGCCGATCGCCGGGTAGTGCTTCTCCAGCGCCACGTCGTCGACGGCGTGCGTCCAGGTGTGGTGGACGTTCTCGGGCGGCACGGCGTCGTAGGGGTCCGCCCTGTCCACCAGGAAGGGCTGCGAGCCGGCCGACGTCCAGCCGCCGTTGCTCGCGGAGAACTGGGTGAACGCGGGCCGGCCGTCCCACAGCAGGCCCTGCTTCGCGGTGTCCTTGATCGCCTGGGTCGACGACGGGTGCTCGGCGTCGTAGCCGCCGTACACCTGGCAGTGCGACGTGTCGCAGAGGTCGTAGTGGTGCGCGCTCGGGTGGGAGCGCTCGGCGGCGGCGTAGGTGCGGGCGGCGACCGACTGGGCCCGGACCGCGTCGGCGCTCCACAGCGCCGGCATCTCGAGCGGCACGACGCCCTGGAGGTACTTCTCCAGGCTCAGCACGTTGACCGTGTCGCGGGCCGCGCTGCCCGGGGAGGGCGACAGCGACCGCAGCTTGCCCCGGTAGGACGCCTTGTCGCCCGGCTTCACCAGCGTCAGGATGCCGTCGCGCGACTGGAGCTCGCCCTCGCCGCGGAAGGTCTTCCAGGTGCGCCAGCCGCCGGCCTTCCACTGCACCTGTGTGCGGCCGCCGGAGACGCCGACGAGCCGCCAGCGGGTGGTGCGCTTCGCCGGGACGGTCCAGGTACGCCGCGACGCGAGGCTGCGGACCTTGAGCCCGGCCTCGTTGACCACCTGGACGTCGCTGCTCGTGTCGCCGCTGATCAGCACCTTGACCTGGCCGCCGAGGGAGGACCAGGTGGTGCCCGGGTAGTAGAACTCGATGATCTGCCGCCAGGTCAGTCCGGACCGCGCGGCTCCGAGCGCGCCGTACTGCGAGAGCCCGTGGCCGTGGCCGTAGCCGTGGCCGGTCAGCGTGATCGCCGACGGGCCCGCGACGGCATAGCTCTCGACCTTGCGGTCGGCCTGCGCCGCGGGCGCCACGCCCACCACGGACAGCAGCATGGCGAGCAGGACAGGTGCGGTGGTTCCCCGAGACATGCCCGCCAGTGTGTCAGACCCGGTGCAACCGCCGGGCGGCCTCGGCGATGGAGCCGCTCATCGAGGGATAGACCGTGAACGCCTGGGCCAGCTGGTCGGCCGTGAGCGACTCCGCGACCGCGATGGAGACCGGGTGGATCAGCTCGGAGGCCCGCGGCCCGACGACCACCCCTCCCACCACGATGCCGGTGCCCGGACGGATGAAGAGCTTGACGAAGCCGTCGCGGACCCCCTGCATCTTGGCGCGCGCGTTGCCGGCCAGCGGCAGGGTGACCACCTCCGCCACGATCTCGCCGGCATCGACCGCCTGCTGCGACCAGCCGACCGTGGCGATCTCAGGCGCCGTGAAGACGTTGGAGGAGACCTTCTTGAGGTCGAGCGGCGCGACGGCGTCGCCGAGGAAGTGCCACATCGCGATCCGGCCCTGCATGGCGGCGACCGAGGCGAGCATCAGCACGCCGGTGCAGTCGCCGGCCGCGTAGACGCCGCGCGCCGACGTACGGGACACGCGGTCGACCCTGACGAAGCCGCCGTCGTCGGTCTCGACGCCCGCCTTGTCGAGGCCCAGGTCTGCGGTGTTGGGCACCGAGCCGAGCGCGAGGATGCAATGGGTGCCCTCCACGGTGCGGCCGTCGGTGAGCGTGACGGTGACGGTGTCGCCGGCGCGGATCACCGACTGCATCCGGGAGTTGCCCATCACGTGCATGCCCTTGCGGGTGGCGACCTCCTCGAGCACGGCGCTCGCGTCGGCGTCCTCGCCGGGCAGCACCCGGTCGCGGCTGCTCACCAGGGTCACGTCGATGCCGAGCGCGAGGTAGGCGCTGGCGAACTCGGCGCCGGTGACGCCGGAGCCGACCACGATCAGCCGCTCGGGCACCTCGGTGAGGTCGTAGACCTGCTCCCAGGTCAGGATGCGCTCACCGTCGGGCACCGCGGAGTCGAGCACGCGCGGTGCCGCGCCGGTGGCCAGCAGGATCGCGTCGGCCTGCAGCGTCTCCTCGCCGCCGTCGGGGAGCGAGGCGACGACCGTCATGTCACCGCCGAGCCGGCCCCGCCCGCGCAGCACCCGCACGCCGTCGCGCTGGAGACGGGCGGCGATGTCGGCGGACTGGTCGGCGGCGAGCTGCTTGACCCGCGCGTTGACCCGCCCCAGGTCCACCCGCAGGGTGGTGGCCGCGTCGCCCTGGTGGTCGGTGAAGTCGATGCCCAGCTCGGCGGAGTCGGACACCTCCGTCATCAGCTCGGCGGTGGCGATCAGCGTCTTGGAGGGGACGCAGTCGGTGAGCACCGCCGAGCCGCCGATGCCGTCGGTGTCGACGACCGTGACCTCGGCCCCGAGCTGGGCGGCGACGTGGGCAGCCTCGTAGCCGCCCGGGCCGCCGCCGATGATGACGACGCGGTCCCTGGCCATGTCAGAAGTTGATCATGTGGCCGGCGATGCCGTGGACGGCTTCCTTGACCGCCTCCGACAGCGTCGGGTGGGCGAAGACGTTGCGCGCCACCTCGTCGGCCGTCAGGTCCCACTGCTGAGCCAGCGTCAGCACCGGCAGCATCTCGGTGACGTCCGGACCGATCATGTGCGCGCCGAGGATCTCGTTGTACTTGGCGTCGGCGACGACCTTGACGAAGCCGACGGCCTCGCCGAGGCCCTGCGCCTTGCCGTTGGCGCTGAAGGGGAACGTCGCCGTCTTGACGTCGTAGCCCTTCTCCTTGGCCTGCGCCTCGCTGTAGCCGAACGAGCCGATCTGGGGCTGGCAGTAGGTCGCCCGCGGGATCATGTCGTAGTCGACCGGCATGGTCTCGGCGCCGGCGATCGTCTCCGCGGCCACGATGCCCATCGCCTCGGCGGCGTGGGCGAGCATCATCTTGCCGGTGCAGTCGCCGATGGCGTAGACGCCCTCGACGTTGGTGCGGCAGTGGTCGTCGATCGCGACGGCGCCGCGCTCGGTGAGCTGGACGCCGGCGTTCTCGAGGCCGTAGCCATCGACGCGCGGGGCGAAGCCGAAGGCAGCGAGGAACTTGCCGGCCTCCAGCACCTGCTCCTCGCCCCCGGCCGCGGGGGCGACGGTGACGCGCACGCCCGAGCCGGTGTCCTCGACGCCCTTGACGGCGGTGGACAGCAGGACGTTGACGCCGAGCTTCTTGTAGTGCTTGAGCAGCTCCTTGGACACGTCGGCGTCCTCGGTGGGCACCATCCGGTCGAGGAACTCCACGATCGTCACGTCGACGCCGAAGTTCTTCATCACGTAGGCGAACTCGACGCCGATCGCGCCGGAGCCACCGATGATGATCGACTCCGGGAGCTGGTCGGTGAGGATCTGCTCCTCGTAGGTGACGACGTTCTGGCTCAGCGCGACGCCGGGCACCAGGCGGACGGTCGCGCCCGTGGCGATGATGAGGTTGTCGAAGGTGTAGGAGGTCGTGGCGCCGTCCTTGCCCTTCACGTCGATCGCCTTCGGGCCGCTGAGCGTGCCCCAGCCGTCGATCTCGGTGATCTTGTTCTTCTTCATCAGGAAGTGGACGCCCTTGACGATGCCGGCGCTCACCTGGCGGGAGCGCCGGTGCGTCGGGCCGAACGACATCGTGGCGTCGCCCTCGATGCCGAACTTCTCCTTCTCGTGCGCGAGCGTGTGCGCGAGCTCGGCGTTCTTCAGCAGGGCCTTGGACGGGATGCACCCGACGTTGAGGCAGACACCTCCCCAGTACTTATCCTCCACGACTGCGACCGACTGGCCGAGCTGTGCTGCGCGAATGGCGGCGACGTAGCCTCCGGGACCGGCGCCGAGGACGAGGGTGTTGAAGTGCGTTTCGCTCACGGGGCCACCCTAGTGCCTCGCTACCCTTCATCTCATGCCGCTCTATGCCGCCTACGGGACGAACCTCGACCCCGCGCGCATGAGCGAGCGCTGTCCACACTCCCCGCTGCACACGACCGGCTGGCTGACCGGCTGGCGGCTGACGTTCGGCGGTGAGGAGCACGGCTGGGACGGGGCACTGGCCACCATCGTCGAGGACCCGCTCGAGCAGGTCTTCGTCGCGGTCTACGACGTGACCCCCGAGGACGAGAAGCTCCTCGACACCTGGGACTCCGCAGACACGGGCCTCTACCGCAAGACCAAGGTGCGGGTCTCGACCCTGACCGGCGAGCTGCTCGTGTGGACCTACGTCCTCGACGCCTATGAGGGCGGCCTGCCCAGCGCGTCCTACCTCGGCGTGCTGGCCGACGCAGCCGAGGCCGCCGACGCCCCGGCCGACTACGTCGCGGCGCTGCGTCGCCGTGCCTGCCGCTCGACGGGCTTGTGACGCCCCGACCGGTGACTCACGGGCCGGTACGCCGTTGAGGCGGGCATGCGTGCCCTGATCCTCGGCCTGGCTGGACTCCTCACCGGCTCGACGCTCGTCCTCGCCCCCACGTCGTACGACGCTCCCGCGGCGGCCACGCAGTCGTCGGACCCGAGCCCGCGGCTGCGCAGCGTGATGTTCGTGGGCAACAACTGGGCCGGCACGGCCACGGTCGTCGACGCCGACACGCTGAAGGTGCTCAGGCGCGGCATCGACCTGGTCCCCGACAAGGCCGAGGAGCTCGCGGCGATCCACGGCAACCCCGCGGACCTGGCTCTCTACCTCGCGATCCAGCAGGGGCCGGGCGAGGGGCACGACCAGTACGTCGACGACATGTTCACGACCCGGGACGGCAGGCACCTCGCCGTCTCGCGGCCGAGCTTCGCCGACGTGGTCTGGATCGACATCGCCAAGGCGTCCGCGGATGAGCCCGGGGCGATCGTGCGCGAGCAGCAGATGGACGGCAACCGCACCGACCACATGGGCCTGTCCCCCGACGGCCGGCGGCTGCTCGTGAGCGACTCGACCGCACGCCAGGTCATCGAGTACTCCATGGTCGACGAGACGCTCCGCGACGGGACCCGCGTGCGGATGGGTGACCGGCTGCGCACCTTCGAGTCGGGCGAGACGCCGCACGAGAGCAACTACTCCAGGGACGGCCGGAAGATCTACCACGCCTCGATCGGACGGGTGTACCTCCCGGGCGACCAGGGCACGGCCGTCGAGGAGCCGGTCAAGGGCGACCGCTGGTTCCAGGTCGTGCGCACCCGCGACTTCGAGGTCGCGCGCCGCTGGGACATGGGCAAGGAGCTCGCGGAGGCCGGCTACCCCGGGGTGAGCTCGGCCGTGCGGCCGATGGCCGTCCCGCCGGGCTCGAGGGACGTCTACTTCCAGGTCTCGTACTTCCACGGCTTCGTCGAGTTCGACCGCTTTGCGCCCGATGTCAACGGCGCCGTCGACTACACCTCCGGTGGGATGCCCGAGCCGCGCCGGGGTGCGGTGAAGCGGGTCATCCCGCTGCCCGACCGGGTGCCGGACCTGCCGCGGGAGCAGTACGTCAACGACTCCGCCCACCACGGGCTGTCCATCGACGCCGACGGCACCACCCTGTGCGTCGCCGGCACGATGGACGACTACGCGGCGCTGGTGGACCGGCGTACGACGAGGCGCACGATGTTCGACGAGCAGACGACCGGCCACACCTACCTCAAGCCCTACTGGACGACCGAGGGACCGCACGACACCTGCTGGATCTCGCTGAGCGGGTCGGACGCCGTGGCCGTGCTCGACGTGCACGCGAGGAAGGAGCTCGCCTACCTCGAGGTGGGCGACCACCCGCAGCGGGTGCGGCACGGGGTCGTGAAGGAGAAGGTGGTCCGCGGCTGGTGAGCGCGTAGGCTCGCGGGTCGTGACGACCGACTCCACCACCGCAGCCGACACCGCTGTCCTGGCCCAGCAGGCCGCCGCGGGGCTCGCCGAGCTCACCGGCGTCGAGAAGCACGACGTCGCCCTGGTGCTCGGCTCCGGCTGGCTTCCCGCCGTCGACGCGCTCGGCGAGGCCACCGCCGAGATCGCGACCACCGACCTGCCCGGCTTCCACGCCGCCGGCGTCGCCGGACACAGCGGCCGGATCCGGTCGATCCGTTCCGGCGACCGCCACCTCCTCGTCTTCCTCTCCCGCACGCACTTCTACGAGGGGAAGGGAGTCGCCGCCGTCGTGCACCCGGTCCGCACCGCGGCCGCCGCCGGCTGCCGCGCGATCGTGCTGACCAACGGCTGCGGCGGGCTCAAGGAGACCTGGCAGCCTGGCCAGCCGGTGCTGATCTCCGACCACATCAACCTCACGGCGACCAGCCCGATCGCCGGCGCCAACTTCGTCGACCTCACCGACCTCTACAGCCCGCGGCTGCGCGCCATGTGCAAGGAGGTCGACCCGACCCTCGACGAGGGCGTCTACGTCCAGTTCCCCGGCCCCCACTACGAGACGCCCGCCGAGATCGGCATGGTGCGGGCGATCGGCGGCCACCTCGTCGGCATGAGCACCACCCTCGAGGCGATCGCCGCTCGCGAGGCCGGCCTGGAGGTGCTCGGCATCAGCCTGGTCACCAACCTCGCCGCCGGCATCAGCGGCGAGCCGCTCAACCACGAGGAGGTCCTCGAGGCGGGCAGGGCCGCCGCCAGCCGGATGGGCGCCCTCCTGGGCCAGATCGTCCGGCGGATCTGATGCGCGTCCTGGTCACCGGCGCCGCCGGCAGCATCGGCCGCGTCGTCACCGTCGGGCTCGAGGGCCTGGGCCACGAGGTCGTCGGCCTCGACCTGGTGCCCGAGCCTGAGGGGTTCACGGGCGCCTGGCACACCGCCGACTGCACCGACCCGGACGCAGTCGAGGCCGCCTTCGCCGCCCAGCCCCTCGACGCCGTCGTACACCTCGCGGGCCACCCCAGCGAGGCCGACCTGCCGACCAGCCTGGCCTCGCACGTCTTCACCACCGGCGCCCTGCTGGACGCGATGGTGCGGCACGGCGTGGACCGGATCGTCTACGCCTCGTCCAACCACGCGGTCGGGAGGACGCCGCGGCCCGCCAACCCGCAGGCCCTCGTCTCCGACGACGCCCTCCCCCGGCCCGACACGTTCTACGGCGTCGGCAAGATCGCCGCCGAGGCGCTGCTGCAGCTGCATGCCGACCGCTACGGCATCGACGCGGTCGCCTGCCGGATCGGGAGCTTCCTCGAGCAGCCGACGTCGACCCGGGCACTGTCCACCTGGCTCTCCCACGGCGACGCGGTGCGCATGTTCGAGGCGGCGCTCACCGCGCCGTCGCCGGGCTACGCCGTGCTCTACGGCATCTCCGCCAACACCCGCGCCTGGTGGGATCTCGAGCCCGGCCGCCGGCTGGGCTACGAGCCGCAGGACGACGCCGAGGCTTTCGCCGGCGAGGTGGAGCCGCGGCCCGAGGACGAGGCGGAAGCGGCGTACGTCGGTGGGCCGTTCGCGCTCGAGGAGTTCTACCGTCCCGGGCTCGGTTGACCCCGCCCCGGTTGACTTCGAGTGCACTCGCAGTCGGAGACTGGGCGGGTGACCACGCTGACCATCGCCGAGGCCGCCGAGCGGACGGGCCTCACGGCGCACACCCTCCGCTACTACGAGCGGGACGGGCTGATGCTCGATCAAGTCGAGCGGGCGGCGTCCGGCCACCGGCGCTACTCCGACCGCGACGTCGCCTGGATCGAGCTGATCACCCGGTTGCGCGCGACCGGCATGCCGATCCGCGACGTACGCCGGTATGCCGCGCTCGTCCGGGAGGGCGCCGGGAACGAGGCCGAGCGCCTGGCGCTGCTCCTCTCGCACCGCGAGCTGGTGGAGCGGAAGCTGGCCGAGGTGACGGCCCACCTGCGAGCGATCGACCACAAGATCGCGCTCTACGAGAGCAAGGTCGAGGGGACCGCTTGACTTCGAGCGCGCTCCAAGGAGTTCGCTGGCGGACATGACGAACACACACCGCACCCTCGGCACCACGTCCGCCCTGACCGTGAGCCCCCTCGGCCTCGGCTGCATGGGGATGTCGGAGTTCTACGGCAGCCCCGACGAGGCCGGCGGCATCGCGACCATCCAGCGGGCCCTCGACCTCGGCGTCACCTTCCTCGACACCGCGGACATGTACGGCCCGTTCACCAACGAGCAGCTCGTCGGGCGCGCCATCGCCGGCCGCCGCGACGAGGTGCAGCTCGCGACGAAGTTCGGCAACGAGCGACGTCCCGACGGGACTCGCGTCGGCATCAACGGCCGCCCCGACTACGTCCGCGCGGCCTGCGACGCCTCGCTGCAGCGGCTCGGGGTGGACCACATCGACCTCTACTACCAGCACCGCGTGGACCGCACCGTCCCGATCGAGGAGACCGTCGGCGCGATGGCGGAGCTCGTCGCCGCCGGCAAGGTCCGCCACCTCGGGCTCTCGGAGGCCGCGGCAGGCACGATCCGCCGCGCCCACGCCGTCCACCCGATCACGGCCCTGCAGACGGAGTACTCGCTCTTCACCCGCGATCTCGAGGACGAGGTCCTGCCGACCATCCGGGAGCTGGGCATCGGCCTGGTGCCCTACTCCCCGCTCGGCCGCGGCATCCTGACCGGCGCCCTGCGGCCCGGCAGCCTGCCGGCGGACGACGCGCGCGCCACGGCGTACTTCCCCCGCCTCAACGGCGAGGGCCTCGAGGCCAACCTCGCGCTGGTCGACCGGGTCGCCGCCCTCGCGGACGCGAAGGGCTGCACGCCAGGTCAGCTCGCGCTCGCCTGGGTGCTGGCCCAGGGCGACGACGTGGTGCCGATCCCCGGCACGAAGCGGGTGGCCTATCTGGAGGAGAACGTCGGCGCGCTCGCCGTCGACCTGTTCGCCCAGGACCTCGCCGAGCTCGACGCCGCAGTGCCACGCGGGGCCGTGGTGGGCGAGCGGTATGGCGACATGTCGCACATCGACGCGTAGGTCGCCGTCACTCCCCCAGCATCTTGTCGAGGAGCGCTGCCAGCTGCCGCCGCTCCGCGGCGGTCAGGCGGTCGGACGGGGAAGGCGAGCGCGTCACGTGCTCGCCGACCTCGCGCCTGACCCGCTCGCCCTCCTCGGTGAGACGCAGCAGACGGACCCGGCGGTCCTCGCCCTGCACGCGCTCGACGAGCCCCTGGGCCTCGAGGCGGTCGGCGATCCCCGTCAGGTTGGACGCGTCGCAGGAGAGGTGGTCAGAGAGCGCTCTCATCGGTGACGGCTCCTCCAGGAAGAACAGGGCCCGGGCCTGGGCAGGGGTGAGCCCGTGCTCGGCGACCGCCTCGGCGAAGGCCGCCTTCGCCATCTCGCTGAGTCGGAACAGCCGCTGGGTGAGGGCGTGTGCCTCGGTGAGGGCGCGCGCGGAGGCCATGCGTGCATTCTACTCGGGCACGTCAATAGTTGACTTCTACCAGCATCTGTCTACGCTGGAAGTTACTTGAGGCATACCACTATTGATGAGGAAAACCATCATGTCCATCACCACCCTTGCTCCCGCCCGCACTCGATCCGCCGCCGCGCGGGCGACGGGAGTGGCCCTCGCCGCTGCCGTGCTCGGCAATCTGGTCGTCTGGGGGGCAGCTCGCCTCCTCGGCGCCGACTTCCACGTCGTGCGGCCGGACGGCGCGGCCTTCACCGTCGGCGCCGGACCGGTCGTCGTGTTCACCGTCGGCAGCATCGTCGTCGGGGGCCTGGCGCTGGTCGTCGCGTCCCGGCTCAGCACTCGCGCGTGGTCCGCGCTGGCCTGGCTCGGCCTGGCGATCGGCATCCTCACCGTGCCGATGCCGTTCACCGTGACCGCAGACCTCGACACCCAGCTGGCCCTCGTCGTGATGCACCTGCTGACGGGGCTCGCCTGGTTCGTCGCCCTGCGGCGCGGCGTGACCCGGCCCGAGTGACGAAGGGCCACGCCGGCAGGTAGTCGTACGTGCGTCAGGCACGACGATGCTCACCTGTCAGCCGAACCGGGGCTTTGATTGGGCCAAGTCAACGTCCTCGAACATTGCCTGCCTCAGATCCACTGCTCTGAGCGCTTCCGAATCTGGAGGCGACGGGCGAGGATCCCCGAACAAGCCTTGGGACGGCTCGACGAGAATTGAGCCAGGAGCTCCGGCGGGAGGCGCTCGTAGTCACCGGCGCCATGCTCGAATGAACTTCGCCCGCTTCGTCAGGTTGTTTGCATCCACGCAGACAGAGCCGGCCTGTTCATGAACCTGGCCGGATCAAGACCCCCCGTCCCGATAGCGGGGGGTCTCAGCCCGCAGGTTGGAATGATCCTGCGTTGCGGTCCTCGGAGATTGACGCCCGCCAGCCGTCTGCTTCTCATCGCAGGCAATGGGGTTTGCCATCTGTTCTTGCCTGAACTTTACACAACGGGTCACATTCGGGCGGGTTATTTGCGAAGATTCTCGAGAAGTTCAAACCCGAGGAGACAGACATGCTCAACATCAAGAAGACCATCATCGCTTTCGCCATCGCGCTCATGGCCACCGTGGGCACCGTCGGCACCGTGGCCCCGGCCGAGGCCGGCGGCGCCAAGACGAGCAGGGTCGGCGACGGTTGGTGCTGCTGACCCTTCGATCAGCCCTGTTCGATCAGGCCTGATCGACCTGCGCGGTCACGCGGTACGCGACGACTCGGTCAGCCGTGCCTCGACCCGGCTGCCCGGGCGAGCCCGCACGCCCGCGGACGCCGCCGCGTTGCGGTAGGCGTCTCGCGCAGCGTCGG
>NZ_QDGZ01000017.1 GCF_003076135.1 Nocardioides gansuensis
CGGTCGAGCGGTGCCGGGCCAGCTCGTCGAGCTCGACGAAGGAGCCCTCGTCGAAGAGCATCTCGATCCGCTCCCGGGCGGTCCTGCGGCCCTTGGCGTGCTGCTTCTCCACCGCCTTGGCCGACCCGGCGTGCACCGCCTCGTCCAGGCGCCGCTCCAGGTCCGCGAGCTTGCCGGCCGTGGTGTGGATGTCGATGCCCTGCGGGACCTCGGTGCCGCCTGTGGGCTGTGCGGTCATCATTACCTCCTGAAACTCAGTGTCAAACTATGACACAGCGTCTCAGTGAGCCACAATGGCTCAATGGCTGAGACGACCGAGGTGATCCAGGAAGCCGCGTTCCGACTCTTTGCTCAGCGCGGGTACGCCGACACCAGCGTGGACGAGATCGTTGCGGCGGCCGGAGTCAGCCGCAGCACGTTCTTTCGCGCGTTCCGCTCCAAGGAGTCCGTGATCTTCCCCGACCATGACCGCCTGCTCGCCCAGGTCGAGGCCCGACTCGCGTCATCCACGCAGTCGTCGGCGCTCGCTGCGGTGTCGGACGCCGTGCGCCTGGTGTTCTTCCACTACGTCGCCGAAGGGGACCGAGCACGCGAGCGGTACCGTCTGACCTCAACGGTCCCAGCGTTGCGGGAGCGAGAACTCGTCGGGGTCTCGAGGTACCAGCGTCTCTTCCGGCAATACGTCACTTCCTGGTTCCCCTCATCAGAAGCCGGGCAACTCAGGGCTGAGCTCTTCTCGGCTGGCATCGTCGCAGCACACAACAGGGTCCTGCGGCGGTGGCTCCGCGGCGAGGAGATGGACCCCCACGTCGAGATCGATACCGCGCTCACCACCGTCCGCGAGACGTTCGAGCACCGGCATCAGGACATGGAACCGGTGGTCGTCGTCTTGCCGGCCTCGATGAAGACCCGCGATCTGGAAGCGCGCATCCGAGAGTGGGCATCAGAAGGCGCGGTCGAGAAGCAGGCGGACTCCACAGCGACCTAGTCAGGCATCGCGGTGCGCTCGCCAGAGGCTCCCACCGGCGATCGCGTTCTCATTTCGACGAGGCGCCTTGGGACACTCGGCTGCGTAAGCGAGTGACTCGGGGCGTCTCGTCGAACACGGGTCCATCGCACAGTGGCGCAGATCACAACGATGCTTGAAGGGTCAACGTCGGACGACGGAACCTAGGTGGGCGGTGCCCGAGGTGGATCGGTGATGGCTCGAACGTTCGGCAGCTATGGGGTCGGATCGCTCGGCGTGGCAGGAAGAAGCTGACTTTGGCCGGCCCGTCGCACAGGCCAGCGGTCGGTATGAGCGCCTGGGCTGGTGCCTGCTCCGAGCGGTAGTGTCGGTTGGGACGCCTCTAGGACACGGACCACATGACGGAAGCTGTCTTCATCTCACGGGGGCCTGCGGACCTGCCGTTGGAGGTGACGTCGTTCGTGGGCCGCCGGTCTGATCTGCGCCGGATCCGGGAGGTGATGTCGGAGTCGCGGTTGGTCACCTTGACGGGGTTCGGGGGGATCGGCAAGACGCGGCTCGCGTTGCGGATGGCCACCGAGTTGCGGCGGGTGTTCGATGGCGTCTACGTGGTTCCGTTCGGTGGGGTGGCGGATTCGGAGGCGGTTCCGGAGCAGCTTGCGGCCGCGTTGGGTCTGCAGGGACGGTCCAGAGGGTCCGCGACGATAACGGTTGTCGAGTACCTCCGGCCGCGGTCGGTGCTGCTGGTGCTGGACAACTGTGAGCACGTCGTCGACGTGGTGGCCGTGCTCGCCGACACGTTGCTGCGGACCTGTCCCAAAGTTCACATTCTGGCGACGAGTCGGGAGTCGTTGCGGACCGACGGTGAGGTCGAGTACCCGGTCATGCCGCTGACCATTCCGGAGCAGGTGTCGGGTGAGGAACCGCTGCACCAGTTCGAGGCCGTCCAGCTCTTCCTGGACCGTGCCCGTGCGATCGTCCCGGGGTTCGACCTCAATGATGAGAACCGCGCCGCCATCGCTGCGATCAGCCGCAAGCTGGAGGGCATCCCGCTCGCGATCGAGCTCGCGGCGGCGCGTCTGCGGACGTTTTCACCGGCCGAGCTGGACGCGCGTCTGTCCGACCGGTGGGAGCTGCTCAGCAGGGGCAGTCGCACCGCGCCGTATCGCCACAGCACGATGGCGGCCTGCGTCGAGTGGAGCTTCGACCTGTGTACGCCCGCCGAGAAGCTGCTGTGGGCCAAGGTGGCCGTGTTTCGCGACGGGTTCGAGCTCGACGCGGCAGTAGCCGTGTGCTCCGAGCGCGATGACGATGAGCCGATCGAGGAGACGCTGGCCTCGCTGGTGGAGAAGTCGGTACTGACCTCCATCCAGCACCAGGGCGTGAACCGCTATCGGATGCTCCCCCCGATCCGATACCGCGGTCGCGTCGAGCTTGGCCGGATCGGTCGGGACGCTGAGCTGCGCCGCCGCCACAAGGACTTCTACCTCGATCTGGTCGCGCGTGCGCACGAGGACTGGTTCGGCCCCCGCCAAGTCGACACGCTGAGCCGACTCCGTCGCGATCTCGGCAACCTCAGGAAGGCGCTCGAGCTGTGCGCGGTGGAGCCGGATAGCGCCGACCAGGGCCTGATGGCAGGCGCCAACCTGCTGGAGTGGGGACTGGTGGAGGGCCGGTTCGGGATGGGCCGGCAGTGGTTCGAACGAATACTTTCCGGACGCCCCGGGGATCCCGGAACCCGAGCGCTCGCGTTGCGAACCGCCAGTTTGTGGGCAGCGATGCAAGGAGACGTGAAGTCGGCTGTCTCGCTCCTCGAAGAAGGTCAGGTGCTCGCGACTCGGCTCGGCGGCGAGACCGAGACACTCCTGGTCCAGGCTGCCGGCTTCGTCGCGATGTTCGCCGGAGACCCCGCTCGGGCCGAGGAACTGCTCAGCGAGGCGGCGCGCGGCTTTGCCGCGTTTGGGAACAATGCGGAGCTGGCCTTCTGTTTCGTCCTGCTTGCGCTCGAGCGCAATCTCCTCGGCGACCTCGACGGCGCCCTGGAATCTAATCGAGCGTGCCTGGCGCTTGCCGAGCCCGTCGGCGAGATCTGGCTCCGGTCCTGGTCCCTGTGGGTGGCCGGGCAAGCGCTGTGGGCACGAGGCGACCCGGGGGCGGCCCGGGAGCTTGTCATGCAGAGTCTGCGTCTCAAGCGGCTGATCGCCGAACCCATGGGGATCGCTGTGGTGCTGGAGACACTCGCCTGGATCGCGGCCGCCACCGATCCGGCGCGCGCGGCGACCTTGCTGGGGGCGGCGCAGAACGAGTGGGACAAGATCGAGACCTCGGCCCGGGTCCTACCCTGGCTCGACAAACCACACCGCGAGGCCATGGATGCCGCCCGCACAAGACTCGGCGACGCCGCATTCGACTCGGCCTGGTCGGACGGGCGGGTCCTCGACCAGGCAACCGCGATCGCGCTCGGGCTCGAGGAACCCACGCCCGCTGCCAAGAGCACCACAGGCTCGCGCGCCCGCGCATCGCACTCGGGGCTCACGCGTCGAGAGCGCCAGATCGCCGAGCTGGTCCATAAGGGGCTCAGCGATAAGCAGATCGCGGACACCCTTGTCATTTCACCCCGCACAGCCGAGACCCACGTCCAGCACATCCTGACCAAGCTCGGCTTCAAAAGCCGGACCCAGGTCGCCGCCTGGATCGGCGAGCAGCGCAGGGCCGACGACCACTGACGGCGTGGTGGAGCTCTTGCCCAGGGTGCTGGACTCAATGCGGTGGACGAGGCCGCCTAATGACGATCTACGAGCAATCGTGGTGCATGTCAACGCACGCACGGTGTTCGAGCGTTTCGACGAGAGCAGGCCCGGGGGCCATCACGCCGTCTACTCGGTGACAAGAGCGTGATCTCAACGCTGGGCCGGATCGCCGTGGATGAGGAGCGCCTGCCCTTGAACAGACGCTGTCGTAACTCCTTGAGCCTCGGTACCCGACACGTTGACAGTGTGGTCACCGTCGATGAGCAGGCCCGAAGCACGGATCGGGCGATCTGCGGCAAACATTGAGTCGCGCGGAACCCAGCGCCGTCTGCTCTCCCACAACGTTATGGCCCAGCTGCGGAACTGGGCGAGGGTGTAGCCGATACGCCGCCACGTCGGAGGTGATGGCGAGTACGAGTACGCGGCCCACGATCCCTGATGCACGACTACCACTCTGCGACCCTGTTTCGGTCCGCGTACCGCCGGTGGGCGCGGGGACCACTTAAAGCAGCGGTTCCAGCGTAGAGATCCGCCGCATCCACCTCCCACCGGGAGGCCACCATCGCGATCGCTCGCCGCCGCGCACGACGGTTGGTCGGGGAGGGAAGGTTCGGTGCCGCGCGGGCAGGCGCGCCAGTTCACGGGGTCAGCGGGTGCCGGCTCCAGCGAGGTCCCTGTCGGTGGTGGTGGTCCAGGTCACGCATATCCCGTCGGGGTCGGGCCGGGAGTTGGTGACGGTGCCGCCGCGTGTGCGGATCCTGGCCAGGAGCGTTGCCAGTGTCTCGGCGGGGACGACTGTGGTGTGCCAGGTCATGCCGCGCCGCCGATCAGCTGGACGAGGTGTCCGGTCATCACCTTGCCGCGAAGCGGGTGGTCGCCGCGGCTGCGGGCGACGGTGAACCAGCCGTCCCAGTACGCCGAGTCGGGTCCGCGTCGGGTGCCGTACTCGAGGCGGACGTAGCCGACCTCGCGGTCGGCGTCGAGGACGCAGGCGCCGTCGCGAAGGGCGGAGCCGAAGGCGTCGCGCAGGTACTTCTCGTTCTGTGGGAGCACGATGGACATGGCAGGTCTCCTCAGCTCACGGCGAGGAACTGGTCGGCTGCGTTCCGCAGCAGCGCGGCAGCGGTGCGGTGGCCGAGGACGGTGGGCGGAGCGGGAGACCAATACGGGATGGCAGCGGCCTCGGTGGCAGCGCTGTCGTCCTCGCGGCGGGCCAGCTCGAGCAGGATCGCGCGCAGCTTGGCGGCCATCGTGGTGTCGGACGTATCCATGTTCACGACTGCCTCGCTTCCTGGCTCTGGGGTCTTTCGGACTACTCCCAGTGAACGTCCGATGGACTCCGGTCACGACCGGGGGATTACGCATCTAGGTACGTAGACGCGCACGCCTTGGTAGGCGTGCGTAGCGCGGGTCCCCGCCGTGTCCCTGTCCGACTGACGATCCGCCGTCGGCACGGACCACGGGGGGAGTCCGCGCGCTAGATCTCGCGAGCGCTACACCGCGCACTGAGCTGTCGTCCGGCCCGCCGATCCGGCGCCAGGTCCAGGTGAGCTCGGCTCTGATGTAGTCGCCGGTGAGGCTGCCACTGTGCCCGATCCTGGCAGTCGTCGCTGACCTGCGGTCTTATACGCCATCAGGACTCGAACCCCGAACCGCTGCGCAGTCTTCGCCGCCCTCTGAACGGCGATGCCGTGCAGGGCTGCGCCGGCGTCCTCTGCCATGCGGCTGCCTGGCTGTCGCTACTCACGCACCGGTCGGCGAGCCCTTTGGACACGATCCGGCTGCGCCACGAAGGTGCTTGTCGTGGCGCAGCCGGGTCTGATGTGTCCTTTTTCAGTGCTCGGCGCGATCGGAGAGCCGCCGCTGGGAGGTCTCTGGCGCGAACCAGCCGGCCACGAAGGTGATGGTGGCGAGGGTGATGACGTAGAGCGCCACCGGCCACGGGTCACCGCCCGCGGAGGTCGACAGGCTCACCGCGATGAACGGGGCGAAGCCGCCGAAGACGATGGCGGCCAGCTCGCGGCTCACCGCCGCGCCGCTGTAGCGCGACTCGGTGCTGAATAGCTCTGCCAGCAGGACGCCCTGGACGCCGAAGGCGATGCCGACGCTGCCGCCCTGCGCGAGGGCCAGGGCGACCATGGCCAAGGCGGGATTGCCAGCCGCCACGAGCCAGAAGAAGGGGAACGCGAACCCGGCGGCCCACAGGGCACCGAACATGAGGACCGGACGTCGGCCAAACCGATCGGAGGCCAGGCCTGCCAGTGGGGCGGTGACCATCACGGTGACGCCCGCGAGGACCAGGCCGAACGTGCCGACGCTCGGGCTGTACCCCGAGCGGTCCAGCCAGGAGAGGGCGAAGACCTGGTAGAGGTGGCTCAGCGACAGTGGTGCGGCGACCAGGCCCATGACTAGGACCATGCTCTTCCACTGGGTGCGGAAGAGGGTGCGGAGCGGCGCGCGATCTTCGGCCTGCTCCTCGCCCTCGCTCTCGATCTCACGCTCGAACTCGGGGGTCTCGTCGAGGCGCAGCCGGATCCACAGGCCTAGCCCGACGAGGATGAGGCTGGCCAGGAACGGGATCCGCCAGCCCCACGACGCGAACTGCTCGTCGTTGGTGACGGCAGTCATCAGCAGCACAGCGCCGGAGGACAGCACCAGGCCGAGGTAGACACCAGCCGCTGACAGGGAGCCATAGAGGCCGCGGCGGTTGTCGGGGGCGTACTCGACGGCGAAGACCGACGCGCCGCTGTACTCCGCACCCGAGCCCATGCCCTGCAGCAGTCGGGTGATCACCAGCAGCACCGGGGCGGCGACACCGATCGCGGCGTGGGAGGGGATCAGGGCCATCGCGGTCGTGGCCAGTCCCATCAGCAGCAGAGTGGCGACCAGGGCCGGCCGGCGACCGTGCTTGTCACCCACGTGCCCGAAGACCATGGCGCCGACCGGGCGTGCGACGAAGCCGGCGCCGAAGGTAGCGAGGGAGAGCAGGAGGGAGACCGAGGGATCGTGGTTTGGGAAGAACACCTGTCCGAAGACGAGAGCCGCGGCCGTGCCGTAGAGGAAGTAGTCGTACCACTCGAGGGCGGAGCCGAGGAGGACGGCGCCCGCGACGCGGGCCAGCGTGCCCCGGTCGGGTCGCTGGTCGGCGACCTCGGTGGGCCCTGGCTGGGCGTCCTGGGTCATGGTCATGACATTCCTTTCGCGGTGACGGGCCACTGTCCGGCCTCGCTCGTCAGGGGTGTGGTGCGTGTCACGACCGTAAACGCCGGAAGGCTATATGGAGAAGTATCTATTTCGTGGGCATTGAAACTTCCAGAATATGTGTCCGTACGCCGACACGCATCGTGGGCATGTCCCCGGGCGTGCTGCTTCACTGGGCAGCGTCGTCGACGAAGGAGGAAGCCCATGCTGTTCCACGTCCGGATGGATGTCGCCATTCCGCACGGCCTGGACCCGAAGGTCCGCGCCGAGCTGGTCGCCACCGAGAAGGCCCGCGCCGAGGAGATCCAGCGGTCGGGCAAGTGGCCCGAGCTGTGGCGGGTGGTGGGGGAGTACGCCAACATCAGCATCTTCGACGTCGACTCCAACGACGAGCTCCACGGGCTGCTTTCCAGCCTGCCGCTGTTTCCCTACATGGACGTCAAGGTCACGCCGCTGGCGAAGCACCCCTCCAAGGTGGGGTGATCCACGGGGGGCGCTGCCGCGCTGAGGAGGTCAGACGCGCGGCAGCCCGAGGATGCGGTCGTCCTCGCGGCCGAGCAGCTCCCGGGCGAGGGCCACGTCGCCATGGGCGAGGGCCTGACGGATCGCGGTCGAGGAGCAGGTCCGAGCCTTGTGCTGCACCAGGTCGACTCCTTCGACGTCGAAGCCGAGCCGCTGCCCCGTCCCGGAGAGGAAGGCGAGGTCACCGGAGCCGCGGTGGCCGCAGCGGAAGTTGGACCCCACCACCAGGATGCGGCACCGCAGCCGGTCGACCAGGCCGGACTCGACGAAGTCCTCGGCGCTCATCTTCGACAGGGCACGGGTGAAGGGTAGGACCACCACGTGGTCCGCCCCATGGGCCAGGGCGTGGGTCGTGCGGTCGGCGACGGGCATCAGCTGGGTGGGCGCCCGCTCCGGGGCGAGGACGGCCAGCGGGTGCGGGTCGAAGGTGACGAGCGCGACCGGCAGGTCACGCTCCCGCCCCCGGGCGACCGTCCTGGCGAGGAGCTTCTGGTGGCCCCGGTGGAAGCCGTCGAAGACCCCCATCGTGACGACCGAGCCGCGCGGGAAGAGCGGCGCGCGGGGCCAGTCGTCGTGGCGCACCATCATCGTCTCGTCCTTCCAGGTGGGTCAGTCTCGGGTCAGACCGGTGCGCCGTAGCTCGCGCACGGCGTCGGGGTCGGGGGTGACGCCGAGGCCGGGGCCGGTGGGCAGCTGCAGCGACCCGTCGGCGTAGGTCAGGGGCGTGGTGACGACGTCCTCAACGAAGAGCAGGGGGCCGAAGAGCTCGCTGCCCCAGGTGACGCCGGGGGCCGCGCACGCGAGGTGCAGCGAGGCGGCCGTGCCGATGCCGGTCTCGATCGACGTGCCGGCGTGGACGGGGATGCCGGCGGCGGCGCCGATGGCCACGATGTCGCGGGCCCGGCGCAGGCCGCCGACCTTGGTGACCTTGATCGACCACACGTCGGCGGCCCGCAGCCGCACCAGCCGCAGGGCGTCATGGGGTGTGCGGAGGCTTTCGTCGGCCATCACCGGGATGGGGAGCATCGCGTTGATCTCGGCCAGGGCCTCCACCTGCTCGCCGGGGACGGGCTGCTCGACCAGGTCGATGCCGGCGTGGGCAAGTCGGGGCAGAAGCGTGCGGGAGGTGAGCAGGTCCCACCGGGCGTTGAGGTCGACGCGCAGGCTCGCTGCGCCCGCCATCTTCTCGGCGATGGCGGCGATCCGTTGGACGTCCTCTGCGGGGTCGACCGCGCCCATCTTGAGCTTGAAGCTGGTGTGCGTGCCGGCCGTGAGGATGCGCTGGATCTCCTCGACGACGACCTCCACCGGCTCGGCGCCCAGGGCCCAGGTGACGTCGATCGACGTGCGGGTGACCCCGCCGAGCAGGTCGTGCAGGGGCAAGTCGAGGCAGCGGGCCCAGGCGTCGTGGAGGGCCACCTCGACGGCGGTCTTGGCATACAGATTGGCGGCGACCAGGTCGCCCATGTCGAGCCAGAGCGCCTCGACCTGGTCGACGCGGCGGCCGATGAGCAGGGGTGCGAGATACGTGTCGATGGTGACCTTCATCGACTCGACCGACTCACCGCCCCACCAGGGGCCGCCGGGGACGACGCCCTCGCCCACGCCGGTCGCTCCGCCGCGGGTGTGCACGAACGCCAGCAGCACGGGCTGGGCGTCCATGGTGACGCGCGCGAACCGGTGGAGCCGCCGCAGCGGTACGTCGAGGATGACGGTCTCGACCCGGTCGATCACCAGGTCCTCGTGGGGGATGGACACGCTCGTGCCTTTCGTGGGAGGCGTGGGGGCCGCCCGCGGAGCCGGCATGGGGGCATGGCTCCGCGGGCGGAGTCCGGGGTCAGGAGTCGGTCAGGCCGGTTCGAGCTCGAAGTCGTAGGTCGCGCGGCGGGTTCCACTGCCATCGTCCTGCGGTTCGAGGACCAGCTCGGGCTTGACGGCCTCGGCGACGTCGGAGTCCAGCCATTCGCCGCCGGCGAAGTAGAGCTGGGTCGTGATCGTCCGGTGGCCTTCGGCGCGGACCATGATGTGCAGGTGCGCCGGGCGCCACGGGTGCCAGCCGGCGGCCTCGATGAGCTTGCCGGTTGGGCCGTCCGTCGGGATCTGGTAGGGCGCCGGTTGGATGGTGCCGATCGCGAACCGGCCGTCGTTGTCGGTGACCACGACGCCGCGCAGGTTGCCTTCGGGCACTTGCGGCGCGAAGCCGGAGTAGTAGCCGTCGTCGTCGGCGTGCCAGATGTCGACCTCGGCGCCGGCCAGCGGGGTGCCGTCGATGTCGCGGACCTGGCCCTCGAGGACGAGGGGGGTGCCCTTCTCGTCGTCACGGCGGGGCAGCTGGCAGGTGGACTCGAGCCGCGCCTGGTCGGGTAGGTAGTAGGGGCCCTCGATGGTGCCCTTGGTGCCCTGCTGCTGCTCGGAGGTGACCTCTTCGACGACGTGCTCGATGAACACGTCCATGAAGAGTGGCCACTCGCCGGTCTCGCCGACTTCCATCAGCCAGGCCTTGGCGGCCTGGAATTCGGGGTAGGTGACGTTGTGCTCCCGGATCGCGGAGTGCACGCCCTGGAGGATGGCCGCGACGACCGCGCTGACCCGCTCGGGGTCGACGTTCGCGCCGCCGCGCCGCTCCTTGCTGGCGCGGAAGGCCTCGGTGGCGCTGGCGCCGGAGCCGGCGGCGGTGGGTGACTGCTGAGTGGTGCTCATCGTGATTCTCCTTGCCATGGGGAGGTGAGGGGACGTGACCAGCGCTGTGGCGGGACCGCCTCAGCGGTTCATGATCAGGTTGATGTCGGTGGGGTTGATCAGGTCCGGAACGGTCCAGCCGTCGAGGTCGTACTCGTCGAGCATGGTGTCGGCGAACCCCTTCATCGCGTCGACCTGGCCCTGGGCCTCGGCGGCGAAGAGCACCTCGGCCTTCACGTTCTCGTGGTTGCCAGCGTAGTTGCGCTCGTAGAGTTCGTGGCGGCCACCGAACTCGGTGCCGATCGAGTCCCACAGCGCCTTCATGAGCTTCACCCGGTCGACTGCGTCGTAGCCGTTGGAGCCACGCATGTACTTGTCCAGGTAGGGCCTGACCTCGGGGGTCTTGAAGTCGACCGCGTGCGAGTTGAGATAGATCAGGCCCGACGCCACGTCCTGCTCGATGATCTCCTTGACGCGCGGGTAGCCCTGGATCATGAACTGTCGGTAGACCAGCCCGTAGTCCATCTTGGGTAGCACGGTGCCGTGGGGGCCCGGGTCGGGGTTGCGGGCCATGGCGTCGGCGACCGCGCGGAACAGGTTGCGCCAGCCGATCACCTCTCCGGCGCGGGTCTGCACGCCGCGGAAGTCCTTGCTGCCGGTGATCTCGAGGGCCTTGAGGAGAAGGCCGGCGATGAACTCGAGCTTGACCGAGAGCCGGATGCAGCCCTGGAAGGTGAACCGCTGGATGAAGCCCGACTGCGGGACGAAGTTGCTGACCCGCTCGGGGTCGCCGTACAGGAAGACGTTCTCCCACGGGACCAGCACCTTGTCGAAGACGAAGACTGTGTCGTTCTCGTCCATTCGGCTCGACAGCGGGTAGTCGAACGGGCTGCCCATCGTGTCGGCCTGCATCGTGTAGGAGGGGCGGCAGAAGAGCTTGATGCCGGGGGAGTCCATCGGCACCGTGCAGATGAGGGCGTACTCCTTCTTCTTGATGGGGAGCCCGTAGTGCGCGATGAAGTTGTAGTTGGTGATCGCCGATCCGGTGGCGACGACTTTGGCGCCGGAGACGATGACGCCGGCGTCGGTCTCCTTCTCGACCCGCATGAAGACGTCACCGGCCTCGTCGGGCGGCAAGTTGCGGTCGACGGGCGGGTTGACGATCGCGTGGTTCAGTAGAGGACCTTTTCCTGGCTCTCCCGATACCACCGCTTCGCGTTCTCCTCGAACGGCTGGTAGTACTCGGTGTTGGCGCCCAAGGTGCCGAGGAACGCGGCCTTGTAGTCGGGGCTGCGGCCCATCCATCCCCACGTCTGCCGGGCCCAGTGCTCGATGGCGTCCTTGTCCTTGAGCAGGTCCTCGCTGCTATGCGGGGTGCGGAAGAATGAGTGGGTGTAGCCGCCGTTGCCGGTGTCGGTGGGGACGGTGATCTTGTCTTTGGTGTCCGGGTCGTGCAGCGCGTCGTAGAGCCGGGCGGTCATCCGGATGGGGTTGCGGAACGCGGGGTGCTCGGTGACGTCCTTGACCCGCTCGCCGTAGATCCAGATCTCCCGGCCGTCGCGCAGCGACTCGATGTACTCCTCCCCGTTCATGGGGCGGCTGGCGCTCGCCTCCTCGGGGGCCTTCAGGTCGGCGGCGCGGTCCTCGATCTGTGTCATCTCGCTTCTCCTTGGGTGGGTGTGCGGGTGCTTGGGTGTGCGGGTGCGGGGTGTGTCATGTCCGAGGGGTGGGCTTCTCGAGGCGGGCAGGTCGGGTCACGCGTGTGCGGATTCGACGAGCGGCTGGAAGTTCACCGTGGCGTCGAACCAGCCGGAGGTGGGGCAGTCGATGGAGCCGCCCCAGTGGATGCCGGGTGCCGCGTCGTGGTCCGGGCTGAGGTAGCGGAACTGACCGCCGAAGAAGAGCAGCGGATCCCGCTCGGTCAGGTCGACGGCCTCGACCTCGCCGATGATGATCAGGTGGTCGCCGCCGTCGTAGGTCCGCCACGGCCGGCACGAGATGGTCGTCGCGGCGCCTTCGAGCAGCGGCGCAGTGGGGCCGTCGACCCAGGCGGGCGCCCGGTCGGCGGGTCGGCCGGCGAAGTGCCAGGCGACGTCGACTTGGTCGTGGGCCAGCACGTTGATGGCGAAGGGCTGGCGCTTGAGGAACTGACACGCCTTGGAGTTGCGGCCGAGGGTGACCTGGGCAAGCGCCGGCTCGAGCGAAACCGCGGTGAACGCGTTGACGGTGGCTCCGTGCGGCTCGCCGTCGGCGTTCGTACAGGTGACGACCGTCACGCCGGTGGCGAAGCGGCCGAACGCGTTGCGGAGCTCTCGCGGGTCCATGGTCGACACCTCCTGGTGTACGCTGTGCGTGCAATTTGCACGCTTTGCGTTCATACGACGGTGGCTCAGGTCACACGCTGGCGTCAATGGGTAGGGCCGCTTGGATCGATATCCAGATCCACAGAATCAGGAGGCACAGCGAATGAGTCCCACCACCGGTTCCGGCTCCGAGCGCGATTACGTCCAGAGCATCGAGCGTGGCTTCGCCGTGCTCCTCGCCTTTGACGCGGATCTGCCTAACCCCTCGCTCGCGGAGCTGGCCCAGAGGACCGGCCTGTCGCGGCCGGCTGTGCGCCGGATCCTGCTCACCCTCCAGCGCCTCGGCTACGTCGCGGGCTCCGGTGGTCGGTGGTCGCTGACGCCGCGGGTGCTCACCATCGGCCAGCACTACGCAGCGACGCACGGGATCGTGGAGATCGCCCAGCCTCACCTGCTGCGGGTAGCCGAGCGCACCGGTGACTCGGCCTCCCTGGCCCAGCTGGACGGGATCGACGTCGTCTACGTCGCCCGTGTCAACGCACGTCGCGTGCTCAGCCTCAACGTTGACATCGGCACCCGGCTCCCGGTCCACGCCACGTCGACGGGCCGGGTGCTCGTGGCATTCGCAGCGTCTGCGGTCGTCGACCGGGTCATCGAGGAGACCGGCCTGCCAGCCCTGACAGCGCATACGATCACCGACTCGATCGTCTTCAGGGACGCGCTGCACCACGTACGGCGTACCGGCTACGCGCTCGTGGACAGTGAGCTCGAGGACGGGTTCGTCTCCGCGGCCGTGCCGATCCGCGACAGCAAGGGTGCTGTCGTGGCCGCCCTGGCCTCCTCCACGTCGCGCGGCCGCCGGACGCCCGAGGACGTCGAGCGCGAGGTTGTCCCGGTCCTGCTCGAGGTCGCCGAGGACATCGGTCGCGACCTCGAGCTGGTCCTGAGCAGGCCCCGGGTTCTCACCTCCGGTCCGCGCGACGGGTTCTTCTGAGCGGACCTACTGGCCGGCCGAGTCGGCCAGGTCGGCCAGCATCGTCAACGCCCTGGCGAGGACCGGGTTCTCATCGCCGGTCCGGGTCGCGGCGACGAGGTCGACGCCCGGCGTGCCGACGAGCGGGACGTAGACGACCCCGGGCACGGCGAGAGCCGCCGTGGGCTCGGGCACCACGGCGACACCCAGGCCCGCGGCCACGAAGGTCAGCAGGGTGGAGGTCTCGGCGACCTCGTGGACGACGTGGGCCTGCAGTCCCGCGGAGTCGAAGATGTCCTGCACCATCGTGTTCATCGCCGAGCGGCCGCCGCCCGCGTGGATGACCAGCCCCTCGCCGCCAAGGTCCTTGACCCGCAGGCGTCGCCGATCGGAAAACCGGTGCTCCCGCGGCATCGCCACCAGCAGCCGTTCACGCCGCACCTGGGTGATCGTCAGGCCCGTTGAGTCAGGCAGACGGCGGAGCAACCCGAGGTCGAGCGTCCCCTCGTGCAATGCCGCGTCCTGGTCGGGGGACAGCATCTCCCCCCGGAACCCGAACTCGACGTCGGGCAACTCGGCACGCAACGTCCGCGCCAGTGCCGGCAGCAGCGAGTATGTCGCCGAGCCGACGCAACCAACGATCAGCCGCCCGGTCCGGCCGGAGGCGATGCGCCCCGCCTCCACGGCCGCGGCGTCGACGGCGTCGAGGATCGCTCGGGATCGCTCGAGGTAGGCCGCTCCCGCCGGGGTGAGATCCACACGCCGGGTGGTCCTCGAGAGGAGGGTGAGCCCGAGCTCGGCCTCGAGCTGGCGGATCTGTTGGGAGAGCGGCGGCTGGGCCATGTGCAGCCGCTCGGCCGCCCGCCCGAAGTGGCGCTCCTCGGCGACCGCGACGAAGTAGCGCAGGTGGCGCAGTTCCATGAGGTCATACTCGCAGAGTCTTAGTCCAGGCGAAACCGATACTTCTCCATATCGACCTTCGGGCCTAGGTTTGCGAGGCATGGACGAGGTCGCGTTGTCAGGGCACCAGCACGGCCCCCGCGGCAGGAGGAGCGATGTGATTCCCCGATCCTGTCTGGTGGTCCCCGGCTCCGACTCCCGCAAGATGGCGAAGGCGCTGTCGACGGCTGCGGACGAGGTGGTCCTCGACCTCGAGGACGCCGTGGCGCCCGCGGCCAAGGACGAGGGCCGCGCGAGCGTGGTCGATGCCCTGGGGAGCCGACACCACAAGCGGCTCGCGGTCAGGATCAACCAGATCGGCACGCCCTGGTGTCATCGTGACGTGCTCGGCGTGGTGTCGGCCGCGCCCTCGCGCGGGGTGACGCTCGTGGTACCCAAGGTGCAGTCGGTCGCCGACGTCGGTTTCGTCGACCGGTTGGTGCGCGGCGTCCTCGCCCAGCATCCCGCCCGCGCACCCGAGGTCCGGCTCGACGTCCTCGTGGAGTCCGCTGCGGCGCTGCGAGACCTCCATGCCATCGTCGCTGCGAGCGAGCTGGTGAGAGCGGTGGTGGTCGGTTACGCCGACCTGGGCGCCGATCTGGGCAGGGACGCTGCTGGTGACCCGGCACTGTGGGATGCCGTACGCCACCAGGTGGTCGCGGCGGCCCGTGCGGCCGGGCGGGCCGTGATCGACGGACCTTGGCTGGGCACTGCCGCGGACGCCGCCTTCACCCGCGACCGGGAGCGGGCACGGGCCTTGGGGTTCGACGGGACCTGGGTGATCCATCCCGACCAGGTCTCCGAGGCCACCCGCGTCTTCACTCCTTTGGCCGAGGAGGTCGCCTGGGCACAGCGAGTGGTGACCACCCTCGAGGCCTCGGTTGCCGGGGGCGCCGGAGCGGTCGCCCTCGACGGTCAGATGCTCGACGAGGCGGTGGCGGTCCGAGCGCGGTCCGTGCTCGCGCGGGCGGAGTCCCGGTGAGCGCCGAGAACACCGTGGTGGCTCGCGGGCCTTGGTTCGACGAGCTGGAGCACGGCCAGGTCTTCGACACCGCGCCGAGCGTCACGCTGACCTCCGGCGCGGCGGCGATGCACCAGGCCATCGTCGGTGACCGGCTGGCGATCGCGACCGACCACGAGCTGGGCAGCCGACTCAGCGGGCGAGGACCACTTGCGCACCCTGCCCACGTGTGGGACGTGTCGATCGGGCAGTCGACGCTGGCGACGCACTTCGTCAAGGCCAACCTGTTCTACCGCGGGCTCACCTTCCACCGGCTGCCCTCGCTCGGCGACACGCTGACGACCACCACGACCGTGGTGGGGCTGAAGCAGAACACGCCGCGGCCCAGGAAGCCCCACACCGGGCTGGCGGCGCTACACATCACGACAGCGGACCAGCGCGGTGCGCCGGTCCTCGACTACCACCGGTGCGCGCTACTGCCCCTCTCCTCGAGCGCCGCGGCGACCGGACACGCAGACGACCTCGCCCAGATCGGGGCGGACGCGAGCGCCAACTTTGACATGCTCGACGACCTCGACCTGGACGCGCTGCCGCGGCGGGCCGAGCCACCCACCCCCGGCACCACGGTCGAGGTCGTCGGCGGAGACGTCGTCAGCAGCGCACCGGAGCTGGCCCGGCTCACGCTGAACATCGCCCAGGTCCACCACGATGCGAAGGCCGGCGGCGGGCGCCTCGTCTACGGCGGCCACACCATCGGCATCGCTGCGGCCCAGGCCAGCCGAGCGCTGCCCGGCATCGTGCTCTTTC
This sequence comes from Nocardioides gansuensis, assembly GCF_003076135.1. GTDB lineage: Bacteria > Actinomycetota > Actinomycetes > Propionibacteriales > Nocardioidaceae > Nocardioides > Nocardioides gansuensis. The sequence goes on from NZ_QDGZ01000017.1 coordinate 16,103, forward strand.
TGGGCTGGCAGTCCTGCGACCACACCGGTCCCGTGCACGAGGGAGACACCCTGCGCAGCAGGATCGCCGTCGAGTCCGCCCGCCCCGGCCCGGCAGGCACCCAGGTCCTCGAGCTGCGCTCACTCGTGGAGGCGGACGCCACGGAGACTCCCGGGGGTCCCAGGCCCGTCCTCGACTGGCGATACACCGTCTTGGCCTGAGCGGATGGAGCACAGCAGCATGAACCCTCCCGGACCCCTCGACGGGCTGCGCGTGGTGGAGTCCACCAGCTTCGTGGCCGGGCCCCTCGCCGGGATGACCCTGGCCCAGATGGGGGCCGAGGTGATCCGGCTCGACCCCGTCGGCGGGCCGGCCGACGCGGGGCGCTGGCCGCTGGACCGCCGCGGGCGCAGCCTCTTCTGGGCCGGCCTCAACAAAGGGGTGCGATCGGTGGCCCTCGACTTCCGCACCCCCGAGGGCCAGGAGCTGGCCAGCGCGCTGGTGACCGCGCCGGGGGCGGGCGGGGGCCTCTTCGTCGACAACACCATCGGCCGCGACTTCTTCTCCTACGAGGCCCTCAGCCGGCGTCGTCCCGACCTCGTGCACGTGCACATCCAGGGACACCCCGACGGCAGGCCGGCCATGGACTACGCCGTCAACCCGCTCTACGGCGTGCCGATGCTCACCCGCCACGTCGACATCGAGCGACCGGTCAACCACGTGCTGCCGGCCTGGGACATTGCCACCGGGCTCCTTGCCGTCTCCGGTCTGCTGGCCGGCCTGCAGCGTCGCCACGCCGACGGATCGGGGTCGCGCATCGACCTCGCCCTGGCCGACGTCGCCGCCGCCCACGTCGCCCACCTCGGATGGCTGGCCGAGGCCGCCGACCGCGGCCGTGACCGCCCCCGCCTGGGCAACCACATGTTCGGCGCCTTCGGTGTCGACTTCCCCTGTGCGGACGATCGCCGGGTCATCGCCGTTGCGATCACCCGTCAGCAGTGGCGAGACCTGGTCCGGCTCACCGACAACGTTGCCGTTTTCGACGCCCTCGCCGCCAGCACCGGGGCCGACTTCGACGTCGAGGGTGAGAGGTTCGAGCACCGTGCGCTCATCGAGGCGGTGCTCGCGCCCTGGTTCGCGCGCCGTACTGCCGCGGAGGTGCTCGAGGCCGCCCGTGGCACGCGTGTGATGGTGGGCGAGTTCCGATCGCCCAAGGAAGTAGTCGACGCCTACCGTCGGGGAGAGGAGTCACCCGTGCTCACCGAGGTCGAGCACGCCGGTGGCGCCATGCTGACCGCCACCTTGCCCCTGCGCTGGGGAGGCGCCTACGTCGAACCCCGACCCGCCCCCACGCTCGGCGCCGACACCGAATGGGCCCTCGGAGAGCTCCTGGGCCTGACCGACCGTCAGATCGGCGGTCTCACCGAGCGTGGTGTCATCACCCGCCCCTTCAACCCGACGAACGGAAATCGATGATGGGTTACCTCTGCCAGACCGAAGGCCTCACCGAGGACCAGACCGAGATCCTCAAGGCGGTGCGCCAGTTCGTCGAGGAGAAGATCATCCCCGTCGCGCAGGAGCTCGAGCACGCCGACGAATACCCGACCGAGATCGTCGAGGGGCTCAAGGAGCTCGGGGTGTTCGGGCTGACGATCCCCGAGGAGTTCGGCGGGCTGGGGGAGTCGCTGCTGACCTACGCGCTGGTGGTCGAGGAGATCGCCCGGGGCTGGATGAGCGTCTCGGGGGTGATCAACACCCACTTCATCGTGGCCTACATGCTGATGAGGCACGGCACCCAGGAGCAGAAGCAGAAGTACCTGCCGCGGATGGCGACGGGTGAGGTCCGGGGCGCGTTCTCGATGTCCGAGCCCGGCCTGGGCTCGGACGTCTCGGCGGTCTCCACGAAGGCGACGAAGCAGGACGACGGGTCCTACTCCATCACCGGGCAGAAGATGTGGCTGACCAACGGGGCCACCTCCACGCTGGTCGCGCTGCTGGTGAAAAACGGCGAGGGCATGGATCAGGATGCGAGCGTCTACAAGAACATGACCACCTTCCTGGTCGAGAAGGAGCCGGGCTTCGGCGAGACCGCCCAGGGCGTCACGGTGCCGGGCAAGATCGACAAGATGGGCTACAAGGGCGTCGAGACGACCGAGCTGGTCCTGGAGGACCACCGGATCGCCGCGGAGCAGATCCTCGGTGGCGAGCCGGGCCAGGGCTTCTTCCAGATGATGGACGGCGTCGAGGTCGGCCGGGTCAACGTGGCGGCCCGGGCGTGCGGCCTGGCCTGGCGCGGGTTCGAGCTGGGGGTGGCCTATGCCCAGCAGCGCAAGACCTTCGGCAAGCCGATCGCCGAGCACCAGGCGGTGCTGTTCCGGATCGCCGAGATGGCGACCAAGGTCGAGGTCGCGCACAACATGATGGTCCGCGCCGCCCGCCTCAAGGACACCGGCCAGCGGATGGACGTCGAGGCCGGGATGGCCAAGATGGTCGCCTCGGAGTATGCCAACGAGGTGGTCGAGGACTCCTTCCGGATCCACGGCGGCTACGGCTACTCCAAGGAGTACGAGATCGAGCGGCTGATGCGCGAGGTCAAGTTCATGCTGATCGGCGAGGGCACCTCCGACATCCAGAAGATGATCATCGGCCGCAGCCTGCTCAAGGACTACGAGCTGCGCTGAGCGTTCGCCGTTGCTGGTGCTCAGACTCTGCGAGTCTCAATGGCGCTGAAATGGATACTTCCCTGTATCAGGTGACCGCACCTACATTCGGACCATGGACGACATCGTCATCTGTGAACCCATCCGGACGCCGGTCGGCAGGTATGGCGGCGCGTTCGCGTCGCTGAGCGCGGTGGACCTGGCTGCGCACACCCTGCGCGAACTGGTGCGCCGTACCGGCCTGGGCGAGGGCGACGTCGACGACGTCGTGCTCGGCCAGTGCTACCCCAGCGGTGAGGCGCCGGCCATCGGCCGGATCGCTGCCCTCGACGCCGGCCTGGGGACCGGCGTCCCCGGCATCCAGGTTGACCGGCGCTGCGGCTCCGGCCTGCAGGCCGTGCTCTACGCCGCCGGCCAGGTCGCCACGGGCGCGGCGAAGGTGGTCGTGGCCGGGGGAGCGGAGTCGATGTCCAATGTCGAGCACTACGCGGTTGGGCTGCGCACCGGCGTGGGCGGCGGCACCATCGAGCTGATGGACCGCCTGGTCCGGGCCCGCGAGACCGCCGGCGGCAAGGACCACCCGGTGCCGGGCGGCATGCTCGAGACGGCCGAGAACCTGCGCCGCGAGTACTCAATCTCCCGTGAGGAGCAGGACGAGTTCGCCGTGCGTTCCCAGCAGCGGGCGGTCGCCGCGCACGAGGAGGGCCGCTTCGTCGACGAGCTCGTGCCGGTGACGGTCCCCGGTCGTCGCGGCAAGCCCGACACCGTGGTCGACCGCGACGAGCACCCCCGTCCCGGGACCACCCTCGAGGACCTCGCTGCACTCCGACCGGTGCGCCAGAAGCTCGACCCCGAGTCGACGGTGACCGCCGGCAATGCCAGCGGCCAGAACGACGGCGCCGCGATGTGCGTCGTCACTACTCGCCCCGAGGCGGAGAAGCGGGGCCTGCGGCCGCTGCTGGCCCTGCGCTCCTGGGCCGTCGCCGGCGTTGGACCCGAGGTGATGGGCATCGGCCCCGTCCCCGCCACCGCGGCCGCTCTGGACCGCGCGGGCCTGACCCTCGACGAGGTCGACGTGATCGAGCTCAACGAGGCCTTCGCCGCCCAGGTGATCGCTTGCCTGCGCGAGTGGAAGGTCGACCCAGCCGACGAGCGGCTCAACCCCAACGGCTCCGGGATCTCGCTGGGCCACCCCGTCGGTGCCACCGGCGGCAGGATCCTGGCCACCATGGCCCACGAGATGCACCGCCGCGGGAGCCGCTATGGCCTCGAGACGATGTGCATCGGCGGCGGCCAGGGCCTCGCAGCGGTCTTCGAGCGGGTGACGGCATGAGTCACACGAATGCTCCCGTGCAGGTCCACCACGTCGTCACCGGCCGCACCGACGGCCACGTGGTGGTCCTGTCCAACTCGCTCGGCGCCACCCACCGGATGTGGGATGCCAATCTGCCCGCGCTGGAGGAGCAGTTCCGGGTCGTGCGCTACGACACCCGCGGCCACGGTGACTCTCCCGTGCCCCCGGGCCCCTACTCCATCGATGACCTGGCCGACGACGTGGTCGCCCTGCTCGACCAGCTCGGCGTCGAGCGAGCCCACTTCGTCGGGCTGTCGCTCGGCGGCATGACAGGCATGCGGCTTGCCGCGCGCAACCCCGAGCGGGTCGAGGGCCTGGTGGTGCTCTGCACGGGTGCGCACCTGACCCCGGCCTCGGGCTGGCACGACCGCGCGGCCACCGTGCGCGCGGACGGCACGAAGGCCGTGGCGGAGGCGGTCGTGGCCCGCTGGTTCACCCCCGGCTTCCTCGAGGCCAACCCTGACGTCAAGGCCAGCAGCGAGGCCACCGTTGCCGGCACGCCGGCCGAGGGATACGCCGGCTGCTGCGAGGTCATCGCGGCCATGGACCTGCGCGAGGACCTGCCCTCGATCACCGCACCCACCCTGGCCATCGCCGGGGCCGACGACCCCGCGACGCCGCCGCCGGACCTGGAGGCGATCGCCTCCGCGGTCCAGCACGGCCGACTGCTCGTGGTACCCGACTCGGCCCACCTCGCGAACGCGCAGCAGCCTGGCATCGTCACCGCGGCCATCATCAAGCACCTGCGAGGGAGCGCGTCATGAGCGTCGACAAGGTCGTCCCCAGCGCAGCGGAGGCGGTCGCCGACATCCCGGACGGCGCCAGGCTTGCCGTGGGCGGCTTCGGGCTCGCGGGAATCCCGTGGATCCTCATCGAGGCGCTGCTGGACCAAGGGGCCACGGGGCTGACGGTGGTCTCCAACAACTGTGGTGTCGACGGCGCCGGGCTCGGCCTGCTCCTCGAGCAGGGCCGCATCGACCGGGTGATCGCCTCCTACGTGGGGGAGAACAAGGAGTTCGCCCGGCAGTACCTTGCCGGTGAGCTCACGGTCGAGCTGACCCCCCAGGGCACGCTCGCGGAGCGGATGCGCGCGGGCGGGGCGGGACTGGGCGCCTTCTACACCCCGACCGGCGTCGGCACTCCGGTCGCCGAGGGTGGACTGCCTTGGCGCTACCACCCCGACGGCACTGTCGCCCTGGCCTCACAGCCCAAGGAAGTGCGCGTCTTCCACGGCAAGAAGATGGTCCTGGAGGAGTCCATCGTCACCGACGTCGCCCTGGTCCGGGCCGCGGTCGCAGACCGGGCCGGCAACTGCGTCTTCCACGCCTCCGCCCGCAACTTCAACCCGGATGCAGCCATGGCGGGCCGGATCACCCTCGTCGAGGCGGAGCGGCTCGTGGAGGTCGGCGAGATCGCCCCCGACGACGTCCACCTGCCCGGCGTGTTCGTGCAGCGCGTCGTGGAGCTGACGCCCGAGCAGGCGACCCGCAAGGACATCGAGAAGCGGACCACCCGCGGGGAAAGACCCACCGAGGAGCCGACCCGAGCGCCGGCGAGAGGAGCCACTGACCATGCCCTGGACTAGGGACCAGATGGCCGAGCGCGCGGCCGCCGAGCTCCGGCACGGTGAGTACGTCAACCTCGGGATCGGCCTGCCGACCAAGATCCCGGACTACCTGCCCAAGGACTCCGGCGTCACGCTGCACGCGGAGAACGGCATCCTCGGCGTCGGGCTGTTCCCCTACGAGGACGAGATCGACCCCGACCTGATCAACGCCGGCAAGCAGACCGTCACCGTGCTGCCGGGAGCGTCGTTCTTCCCGTCGTCGACCAGCTTCGCGATGATCCGCGGCGGTCACATCGACGTCGCCGTGCTCGGCGGGATGCAGGTGTCGATGGCGGGCGACCTTGCCAACTGGATGGTGCCGGGCGCCATGGTCAAGGGCATGGGCGGCGCGATGGACCTCGTCAACGGCGCGCGCAAGGTCATCGTGCTGATGGAGCACCTCACCCGCAAGGGCGAGCCCAAGCTACTGGCGCAGTGCACCCTCCCGCTGACCGGCAAGAGCGTGGTCGACCGGGTCATCACCGACCTCGGCGTGGTCGACGTGGCCGATGACGGGTTCCGGCTCGTCGAACTGGCGCCGGACGTCACCCGCGAGCAGCTCGCCGCCGCCACCGACGCACCCCTCCTCGACCTCCCCGAGGTGGCGTGATGGACCTCGAAGCCCGCATCCAACGCCTCGAGGACCTGCACGAAATCGCGCAGCTACGCGCGCGCTACTGCCAGTACCTCGACGACGGACGCTGGGACGACCTTGTGGACCTCTTCACCGAGGACGGCTCGTTCGTCGGCCTGTCCACCGCCACCGGCCGCGACGACCTGAGGCGCTTCTTCGCCGGCCTGCAGGAAGGCTCACTGAAGGCGTGGTGGCACTTCAGCAGCAACGAGACCATCGACCTCGACGGTGACCGAGCGACAGGGGAGACCTGGCTCGACCAGCCCTGTGTCGTCGATGACCAGCCGCACATCGCCGCGGGCAGGTACGCCGACCGGATGCGTCGCTGCGCCGACGGTCACTGGCGTTTCGAGGAACGCAAGGTGACCTTCTTCTTCTGGTCGCCGGCGCAGAAAGGCTGGGCGCCGGGTCGCTTCGACTACGCGCCCGCCGCGCAGGCCGCGGACCCTCGCACCGTCGAGCGCTATCGCTGACTTGCGGGCTCCGGCCCGCGGCGGTACCTGGGTCAGATCGTGGGCGTAGCAACATCCGACCCGTGGGGCTCGCGCAACTCGGGGAGCACGAGATTGAAGCGGCGTCGTTGGGCGCTGATGACCACGTCCTCGGACTCGGCAACCCCTGTTTGCGGGTCGAGGGCTGTGAGGACGTAGCGACCCAGCGGCGGCAGTCCGAGCTCGTAGTGGCCTTCCTCGTCCGTCCTGGTCACGCCCACGGACTCGCCCGAGGCGTCGGTGAGCACGACGAGCGCGTCCTCGATCGGCCAACCGCCGCGAGAGACGACGCCGGCGACTGTGAGTCGCTCGTCGAGTTCCAGCACGGAGACGGTCTCCGGCGAGAGTTGGCGCAGCTCGGACCGAGCGGCCCATCCTTCGGCGGCGCAGATGACGAGGTACTCACCAGCTCCGGGCAGTACGACCGACCAGCGGCCGTCGTTGTCCGCGCGCGCCCAGTCCGCCTGTCGGCCGCTTCGGTCGAGTACGGAGACCACCGCCAGGCGCGCCGGCTTGCCGTCGGTGCGCTGCACCCGGCCTCGTACGACGACCTCGGTGCCGACGTCGGCACGACGGACGGCGTCGCCGCGCGCAGCCGGCGGTCTTTCCCCGGGTGCCGCGGGACGGGCGGCGAGGACCGGGGCGATGCGAGCCGGGATCAGGAGCCCGACGCCCGCGCCGAGGAACGCAGCAACCGCGGCGAGCCAGCTCATGGAGTGCAGCGCCGCTTCGGAGGGATAGGCGCCGCCGGCGACGATCCCGGCGGTCAACACCGCGGCCACGGTTGCCGAGCACGTCGAGGTACCGATGGAGCGGACCACGGTGTTGAGCCCGTTGGCTGCCGCGGTCTCGCTGATCGGCACCGACTGCATGATGAGCACCGGCATCGCCGCAAAGCTCATCGCGATGCCGACCGAGACGATCGAGACCCCCAGCATGAGCTGGACGAGGGAGCCGTCGAGCAGCACGCGGACGACGTACCCGAAGCCCGTGATGGACAGGCCCGCGACCAGGGTGATGCGGGCCCCGAACCGGCGGGTGATCGACGCGGATACCGGCGCCATCGCGATCATCAGCACGCCGCCGGGCAACATCGCCAGTCCCGCGTTCGTGACCCCGAGACCGAACCCGACCCCGGTCTCGGTGGGGATCTGCAGCTGTTGGGTGGCGACCAGCAGGTTGGCGAACATCGCGAAGCCGGCCAGCAGCGATGCGATGTTGGTCAGCAGCACGGGGCGGCGCGTCGAGGTGCGCAGGTCTACAAGCGGCTCACCGGTGCGCAGCTCCCAGGGCGCCCACAGCGCAAAGACCAGGATGGCCACGGTGAAGGACAGCAGGGTCCACTGCGACGTCCAGCCCCAGACGCCGCCTTTGGAGATGCCCAGCAGCAGGGCCGTCAACGCGATGGACATCAACACGGCGCCCAGCCAGTCGAAGCGGCCGGGGGTCCTCACTCCTGACTCTGGCACCACGGTGAGGACCAACGCCAGCATCACGACAGACATCACCACGCTGCCCCAGAACACCGCCTGCCAGCCGAACGCCTCGTAGATCACGCCTGAGAGCGGGAGTCCCACTGCGCCGCCGATGCCGAGCGTGGCGCTCATCAGCGCGACCGCGCCGCCGATCTTCTCCGGGGGCAGCTCGTCGCGCATCGTGGAGATGCCGATCGGGATCAGCGCCGGAGCGAATCCCTGCAGGGTCCTGGCGACGATGAGCACGGCCAGCGAGTCGCTCACTGCACCGAGCAGGGAGCCGGCGAGCAGGGCGAGCAGCGAGGCCACGATCATCCGGCGCTTGCCGTGCATGTCAGCGAGGCGGGACAGGATGGGGGTAGCCACCGCGCTGGTGAGCAGCGTGACTGTCACCAGCCAGGAGGCGTTGTCCGAGCTCGTGCCCAGCAGCCCAGGGAAGTCCGGCAGCAGCGGTACGACCAGCGTTTGCATCAGCGACACTGCCGTGCCGCAGAGGGCCAACACCACAACGATCAGACCCGAGCGACTCGAGCGTTCGGGCTCCACGGCGGTCGTCGTGGCGGTCACAGGCAGCGCAACCGCGCGTCGACTCCCATGGGGCGACCTTAGCCTCGTGCTTTGACCCGGACGTCCGCGTACGAGGTCGACCGTCCAGCAGCAACTCGGTCGGCACCTCTCAACGGGCGCGCGTCCGGCCGCGCACACGCGGCGGGGTGACGAGCTTCGTTCCTGAGTCGAACGCGCTCGGCGCCCAACCCATGCGAGGGCCCCGCTCGGGCTGGTGCGGACCGGTGCCCTCTGGCGAGCGTTTCGCACCGATGGGCCTACACCATTCGACCCATCTCGCCGGTCGTCGATGTCCGGGTCAGCGGGGCGGTTCGTGCCATGCGCCGGCCCAGGATCCCGAACGCGAACATCACCGGCAGCGCGCGCTGCCCATCGAGGTGACCTGGAGGATGCCGAGCGCCACCGGAATTTTCAGCGCCAGCAGAAGGGCCACTTGATGCTGGCCGGAGCCGGTTGGCCACAGGGTGATACCCAGCACCGTCGAGCCGAGCAGGGTCAGTAGCAGGGCTCGCGACTGAGCATGATCGAGACCTTCCTAAAGAGTGCCGTGAGCCTAGCGATGCGCGGAAGCGTCCAAGGTTGCGCGCGTGATGGCCGGAGGGTGTGCGGATACTCGGGTGGTCGACCTGAGGCCAGTCATGGAGGCGCCACCCGAGGCTGCCGGCACTTGCGATGGTGTTCGCCACCGTGTGGGCAGGTGACCTCCATCACGGCGGCGCGGCGGCCGGAGCCGTAGTGCCGCTCGCGTGACGTTGTCCAACACGCCCACTGCGTACGCGGTCTCGCCCGACTCAGACGAGCACTGGACGGCCGAGGGCGCCTGGCATGTCGCCGAGGGCATCCACCGGATCCCGCTGCCGTTGCCTATGGACGGTCTGAAGGCCGTGAACGTCTACGTCATCGAGACCGACGACGGGCTCACCCTGGTCGATGGTGGCTGGGCGATTGACGTGGCGCGCGAGGTGCTGGAGCGCTGCCTGCGCCAACTCGGTGCGGGATTTCGTGACATCCGCCGCTTTCTGGTCACCCACGTCCACCGCGACCACTACACGATGGCCGCCGTGCTCGGGAAGGAGTACGGCGCGGAAGTCATGCTCGGGGCCGATGAGAAGCCAGCACTCGACTTCCTCACCGACGGCGACAGGTCGAGCCGCAGTGGATTCTTCTCAGCCTTGGTCAGTGCCGGCGCCTTCGACCTCGCCGCACAGTGGAACGGGAGGGCGAGCTACCGGATCCGGCGATGTGGCGCTACCCGGACACCTGGCTGGAGGGCGACCACGCGATCCCGGTCGGCACGCGCACCCTGGAGGCCGTGCACACGCCCGGGCACACTCCCGGCCATTATGTCTTCGTCGACAGGTCGGCCGAGTTGCTCTTCGCCGGCGACCACGTGTTACCCACCATCACGCCGTCGATCGGCTTCACCGTGCCGCCCGCACCGGAACCCCTGGGTGACTTCATGGCCTCGCTGACCAAGGTCCGCGCCCTGCCAGATGTGCGGATACTCCCCGCACACGGGCCGGTGGCCCCCTCGTCCCACGCCCGAGTCGACGAGCTCCTCGAACACCACGAGCACAGGCTCGGCCAAAGCCTCGTCGCCCTCGCGAACGGTCCAGCCACCGCCGTCGACGTGGCCCAGCAACTGGGCTGGACGCGACACCAGCGCTCCTTCGCAGAACTCGACCTGTTCAACCAGGGCATGGCCGCGATGGAGACCAAGGCGCACCTCGAACTGCTGGTCGCTCGTGGCCGTGCCACGAGGACGGCGACGCCGGAGGGCATCGTCATGTTCACCCGCACCGGATGAGCAACGCCAAGGCCGGAGTAACCCCTAGACAGTGACTCGGGTTCGGCCTAGGGGCGATCCTCGAGGACCGTTGGCAAGCTGCGCCCGGCGAACCACGTTCTTGATCGGTCAATGATGTCGGCGCCGGGGCTTTGAACCGCCCGCTGTATCGGGCCGAGGGCGATTCGCGCAACAGACGCGGCGGATCGATGCGGACCGCAGCCAGAGCCATTGCCTTCTGGCGGTGTGGTGCGACTCACCTGTTGTGACCGATGGGTACGACTTACTGTCGATCTACCGATTCCGACGCCCGGCAGCCGGCTCGAAAATGGTGGGCCGGGGGCGTCGGGCGACGGCAATGGGTCGTAGCGAGTGCTAAGGGATGCAGAGCGATGGTGGTCGAAGTTGTCGAGTTCGCGCCGGACCGGCTGTTGGCTGAGCTGGCAGCCGAGCTCGAGGCGCAAGGTGGAAGTCTCGTGGTCATGAATTGGCGGCCCGGAAAGCCCACGACCGCGAATGTCATCCTTCCCGACGACGATGCCCGTCGGGCGGCATGCCGCGGTCTGATCGGTGGCTGGCTGATGACGGCTCGCAACGGGCGGCGGCGCCAGATTGTTCGCGGTGGCCGCTGAGGTACCCCCGGCACCGACTCGGCCTGCGAGTCGGACGAACCTGCGGGCAGCTGGGCCGGGATGCGCGCATCCCCGGGGGCGAGCGGGCGAGTCGCTGGGGAATGGGTGCACGATTGCCCCATGTCGGTCTCGGGGAGCGCCAAGCGGGGGAGCTGCGCCTCCGTCTGGATCTCTTGGGAGGCTGCGTCCCGGCTGACTGGCATCCCGGTGCCCACTATCGAGCACGCGGTGCGGGTCGGCCGCATCATCCGGCGGCCTCGGCACGGCACCCAGCCGACCCTAGGACCGCGGCTCGGTGCTGGTGTGGGCGGAGTGGTACCGCGAGGTCCAGGCCCAGCTCGAGCAGAGGCGTGAGGAACGGCGCCTCGAGCTCGAGCGCCGACGCGTCGCACGCGAGCAGCGGGGCCTCGAACGCCGGCGTCGGGGGCCTGCGTCGTCGTCGTTAGACGCCGGCCGTGAGCCGCCCGGGCCTCACGGTTGGCTCACGACCAAGCAGGCCGCCGAAATCCTGGGAGTCACACCGGCCACCGTGCACCGCCATGCCGGCAGCCTTGAGACGCACCACGGCGCGCAGCTATGGGTCACCGAGGAGTCGGTGCTGCGGCTGCGTGAGGAACGTCGGCGGTGGATGTCCTGGCAGGAGGCCGCCGACCTGATCGGCTGCAGTCGCCACGCGGTCGCGAAATTGCTCGCGGCCGGGCATCTCAACCGGCGCCAGGTGAACCGCGCGGTCTCGCTCTCCCCGGCCTCGGTGGAGGCCGCGGCCCGCGTCCACGCCGAGCAGCAGAAAGCGGCCGACCAGGCCCGGGCGGCCGATCGGCTGGCCAAGGAGCACGCCCTCCGCGAACGCACCGCGCCGCCGGACGATGGCGAGGTGTGGCTCGACGTGACCACCGCGGCACTCCTCCTCGGCGTCACGGCCAACTCGGTGCGCCAACGCATCCGCCACGGGCGGGTCCCGGCCACCCGCCGTGGCCGCCGGTTTTGGCTGCGCCGTGTCGATGTCGAGCAGGCCTCGGCCGCCGCGGCGTTTCACGCCAAGGTCGACGCCTCCGGTGTGGGCAACCGCATCTAGGCAGCTTCGGGGAGAGCGTTGCGGTGCCGACCCGCGGGCCAGGCGGTCCTGCGGCGGCTCAGCGGACCACCCGCAGGTGTCGCACCGGCGGCGCCGAGGGCGCCGTCGCGTCGAGGCCGAGCTGGGCAGCGCGGGCGCATGCCGCGATCAGCAGCTCGTGCGCGATCGAGTCCGCGACGTCGTCGGGGGCGTTGCCCAGGGCGGTGCGGTCACTGACGCCCAGCTGCTCGCCGACGCCGCGGATCCGACCCCGGAGGCTCTCATCGACCCCCGCGGGATCCACGCTCACGCCGACGCTCGCCAGCCTCTCCTCGACCGCCGTCGCGAGCTCAGCAAAGCGCGATGTCCGACGGGTCAGCCTCACGGGCGGGACCGGTGGCGGCACCGGGGGAGTGTAGGAGCTCATGGACCCGCGCAAGGCCAGATCCGGTGACCCGGTCGGACAATCCGGGTCACCGCAGGGGCCGAAGGTCAGGTCCGTCTCCGCGTGCACGTCGACGGGCTGGTGATCGTCCATGCCGGGGAGTCTCCTCCAAATCGATCGGGCGCGTGGCCGCTCATCCACAGCCCCGCTCACCTCGGTCTTTTCGCCTAGGCGCTGCCCAGCCCGGGCGGCGACTCACGTCAGAAGAGCGCCTCCTCGCTCATTCGAGAGGTGTCCAAAAACAGGCCAGAAACTCTGTCAAAGGCTGTCAACGATCGCCAACGCCACAGCACCAGGTTCCAACGTTTGCCCAGGTCAGACGCCACTTTCCGGCAGAGGCCGTCAACGAGTGTCAACCGCTCAACGCACTCGGGGCGGCATCGCAGGGTTGTTGGTTCGAGTCACCAAGCACCAACCATCCGACGTCCTGAGACTTCACAACGTCCTGCGGCAATGCTTCCTTCCGACTGGGAGATTCGGTGCCAGATCGTGCTGACAGCAGGGGAGCACGGTCGTTCTTGCGCTAGTCACTGAGCTGCTAGAGGGATAGGTCGCCGGCGAGAGCAGAGGGACGCTGAGTGCATTTGGCTGTGGCGGGTAGAGGCCCGCATGGCTGCGCCGATGGCGGGCGAGGATCTTCGTGGCCGGCGAGGCCGCCGTCCAGCGGTACCTCGCCGGGCTGCTGGAGTTCGACGCCGGCCGACTGGTACGCATCGGTCGGCCACAGCTAGACCTGCGCCGGACACCGCTCCTGGCACCGAGCTCGCGGCGTACGGTCCTGTACGCCCCTACCTGGGAGGGTGACGCGGAGTACAACGACTAC
>NZ_QDGZ01000018.1 GCF_003076135.1 Nocardioides gansuensis
GAGGTGTTCGCGTCGTCTGTGGTCTCTGTCATCGAGAGCCATCCTTCCACTCGGCTGGATTGGTTGATGTGGTCGTCGCTGGAGGTGTTGACGTGCCCCTCGTCACATGTCACCATGACGACATCGATTAAGCAAGCGCTTAGAAAGGTGCTGCGAATGGACTGGTGGATTGCTCGAACATGCGATCCGGCTCTCCGAGGCGAGCGTGCTGCTGGCCAGCCCGGGCCGTCCCGAGCGTCGTGTGCTCCCACGTGCAAGTGCTCGCCACGGCGGTGGCCGTTGCGTGTAACAACCAGTTCGGCCCCGATCACCGCTACATGTCGTAGCTGGAGGTAGCCCCAAATGTCCTTGCCCGCCATCTTGCGGAACCGACTGTCCATTCCGGTCGTGGCCTCGCCGATGTTCATCGCGTCTGGTCCCGATCTGGTGATCGCCCAGTGCAAGGCCGGCGTCGTGGGAGCGTTCCCCGCGCTCAACGCGCGGCCGGCCTCCATGTTGGGTGATTGGCTGGATCGCATCACAGATGAGCTGGACGGTACGGAAGCGGCGCCCTTCGCTGTCAACCAGATCGTCCATCGCTCGAATGACCGCCTCGACGAGGACATGGCGACGATCATCGAGCACAAGGTACCGATCGTCATCACGTCTCTGGGCGCCCGGCCCGAGATCAACGAGGCCGTCCACTCCTACGGCGGCATCGTGCTGCACGACATCATCAACAACCGCTTCGCCCACAAAGCGGTCGAGAAGGGCGCTGACGGCCTGATCGCTGTCGCCGCCGGTGCAGGCGGCCATGCTGGCACCCTCTCCCCGTTCGCGCTGCTGCAGGAGATTCGCTCCTGGTTCGACGGCCCGGTGTTGCTGTCGGGTTCGATCGCTCACGGCCGTGCGGTCTTGGCTGCCCAGGCGGCTGGCGCCGACTTGGCCTACGTCGGTTCGGCGTTCTTGGCCACGGACGAGGCGAACGTCGTGGACGCGTACAAGCAGATGATCGTCGAGAGCTCGGCCGAGGACGTCGTCTATTCGAGCCTGTTCACCGGCGTGCACGGCAACTACTTGCGGGGCAGCATCGCGGCCGCGGGACTCGATCCGCAGAACCTGCCCGTCGGTGATCCGTCGACCATGGACGTCGGTTCTTTCCCGAGCCCCGACGGGAAGGTGAAGGTGTGGAAGGACATCTGGGGCGCTGGCCAAGGCCTCGGTGCCATCGAGGCCATCGTGCCGACCGCCGAGCTGGTCGGCCGTCTCAAGCGTGAGTACGAGGCCGCCCGCGACGAACTGCTGGCCGGCGTTCCCGTGGCCTGACCTGCACACCGACTGTTCATTGAGAAGAGGTTTACCCATGCCGGGATCAGCAATTCGCACTGTTGGCGACATACTCCGAGTCAACGCCTTCACCCTGCCGAATGAGCCCGCACTGACGTGCGCCGACATCACCCTGAACTACCGCGAGCTCAACTCCCACGTCAATCGAGTCGCCCACGCATTACTCGCTGCCGGAGTGGAACCGAACGATCGCATTGCCGTACTGGCCAAGAACTCGCTGCCCTACTTCTCCCTCTACTTCGCAACGGCCAAGATCGGGGCATTGCTTGTCCCGCTCAACTACTGGAATCGCAGCGCCCAACACGCTGACGTGCTCGGCGATGTCGAAGCCAAGATGATTTTTGTCGAGCCGGAATACACCGAGACCATGCAGTCGGCCATGGAACACCTGTCATCTCGTCCCTCGGTCGTCCTGCTCCCGCCGTGGGGCGAGACAGCATCACCAGGATCGCCCTGGGACACCTTTCTCGATCGGGCCGACTCGACTGACGAACCTCAGATCCACGTGTCGCCCGACGCTGGTCACATGATCATGTACACCTCGGGCACAACAGGGCGTGCGAAGGGAGCGGTGCTTTCGCACGAGCGAACCGTGAGCGATGGATTCTCGATGGCCGCCGTCCTGGGTATCCGGCAGAGCGACGTGTACGGCAATTGGTTCACGCCCTTTCACGTCAGCAACTGGGACCAGCAGAAGTACTTCCTCATCATGGGTGCCCACGTCGTGCTCTATGCACAGTTCGACGCGGGCCTGGTCATTGAAGGAATACGACGCCATCGGCTGACGGTGATGCTCACGATGACGATCATGATCCAGCAGGTCATGGACCATCCAGACTTCGCTGCGGCCGACCTCTCAAGTCTTCGTCTGATGTTCTTCGGCGCCTACGACCCCTCCGGAATCATGACGCGCGCTGCCGACACCTTCGGTGCGCACCGTGGGGAGATCGAAATGGTGCACGTCTATGGCATCACCGAAGGCGGGTCCATCGTGACAGCGTGCCCCGCGGATCGCGTCTTCGAGAAGTGGGGCAGCGTCGGGCGTGCCATTCCCGGAAACGAGGTGCGGCTCGATGACGAAGGCCGCGAGGTGGGTGTCGGTGAACCTGGAGAGATCCTCGTTCGCGGACCGATCATGTCGGGCTACTGGCGCCGGGAAGAGGAGACCGCTGAGGCGCTCGCAGGCGGCTGGTTGCACACCGGCGACATCGGCGTAGCCGACGACGAGGGCTTCATCCGCATTGTCGACCGCAAGAAGGACATGATCCGCAGCGGCGGTCAGAACGTGTACTCCAAAGAGGTCGAGGACTGCCTCGTGCAACACGAGGACGTGCTTGCCGCCGCGGTCATCGGCCTCCCTGATCCCACGCATGAGGAACAGGTGTGCGCCGTGGTTGTTCCGACTGGGCCGCACGTCGACCGCGAACGCCTGCCGGAGCGACTGACGGTGTTCGTTCGCCAGCGCCTCGCGGGCTACAACACGCCGCGCCGCGTCATCGTCGTGGACGAACTGCCCACGAACACCCAGGGCAAGACTCGCAAGTCCGTCTTGCGCGAGAGCTATGGGTCGATGTTCGACGTACGCAGCACACCGACGGGAGAGGCACGAGTTCCGTGAGGGCCTCTTCGGGCCTCAGCGTCGCCCGCCCAGGACTGCTCACTGCCGGACTCCCGGCCACGGTGCCCGAGACGACGATCAACTGGGCCTGCGAGTCGGCTGCGGCGTGAGGTCGCACGTGATCTTGCCGGACAGCACAAACAATCACACCTATTGGAAGGTCAACATGTCCACACGCAATCGTTTCACGGCGCTCGTCGCGAGCGCTGTCGCCGGCTCCCTCATCCTCGCGGGATGCGGTGGCGGCACGGGGTCAGCGTCTTCAGACGATGACACGGTCGACGTCCTGGTGCTTACTCCCATGAGCGGGCCACTCGTCACACTTGGAGATACGGCTATAGCGGGACTTACGGCCGCTGCCAAGGTCATCAACGAGGAAGGCGGCATCTTGGGGCGTGATGTCAAGCTGACCTTCGAAGACAACCGGTTCGATCCGATGACGGCCCAGAACATTCTGCAGGAGGCCCTGACCTCCGACGACCGACCGGACATGGTCTTTTCTGGCGTGACTAGTACGGAAACGGTGGCGATCATGCCGCTGCTCACCCAGTACAAGGTCCTGTCCATGGGCTCGGCTGCGTCGCCGCTGGCCACTGATCCGGAGAAGTACCCCTATGGGTTCAGTATGTTTCCGCGGGCCGTGGACTACGAGGGGGCCATGGCGAAGTTTCTCAGCGAGAAGGGCCTGACGAAGGTGGCCGCCATCATTTCGGACTCCGAAACAGGCAAGGCCGCCCAGGACGCGCTGACCAGTCAGGGTGAAGAGTACGGCGTCGAGTTCGAGTTCGAGAAGCTCGACGCCGAGAGCGTGGATGCCACCTCGGAACTCTCCCGGCTGATGCGTAATGAGCCTCAAGCCCTCCTGCTCGAAGGTCTCACCAGCGGGGCGCCCATGACGGTCGTGCTCGACGGCAAGGACAAGCTCGGTTGGGACATCCCGACCTTCTTCGGGATGACTGACGCCGTGTCCGGCATCCAGAATGCTACGGAGGAGCAGATCCGCGGCACCGTCTTGCAGGGAGCTGCTTTCGGCATCAAGGGGTCCGACCGGCAGCAGGACGACGACTTCAAGATCTTCCAGGAGGCGGTCGACGCGGAGTTGCCCACCAAGGACTACCAGCTCTCCAACCACGCTCTCTCCTACAGCGCTCTCATGGTGCTTCGTGCTGGGGCGGAAAAGGCAGATTCCCTCGAGGCGCCCGAGGTGGCCGAGGCGATCGAGTCGCTGAAGACCGACGAGGACATCCCCGGCTGGTTCCAGACAGTGAACCCTGGCTTCGCTGATGACCAGCACCAGGGCACCTGGGCACCTGAGGACTTCGAATTCGTGGAGCTCGGCTTCCCGGGATACGACCCCACCTCCGGTCTCTACCTCCCAGCGGAGAACTGATGCCCCGCCGGCACCGGGCATGCCCGGTGCCGGCTTCCTCCGCTTGACCGACGCAATCTACGAGACCTACATCGGAGTTAGCATGACCATTGTCTGGGCTGGCTTGTCCCTGGGGGCGGTCTACGCGCTCGTGGCGCTCTGCCTCAACATCACTCTCTCGAACACCGGAATCTTCAACTTCGCCCAACCACACTTCCTCATGCTGGGCGGCTTCGTCGGTTTCGAGCTGCAGAGCCGATGGGGGATGCCACTGCTCCTGATCCTCATCGTCTGCGGCATTCTCGGTGGATTCGTGGGCTACCTCGAGGAACGACTGGCAATCCGCCCCCTGGGCACTCACCGCGGTCATGCAGTTCTCGTCACGACCGTCGGATTCGCCGTAGCGCTCGAAGGAGCCATCATCGTCTACTGGAGCACCGACCCCTATCCGTTCAAGCTCATGGCATCCACGCAAGCCCTCGACCTCCTCGGGGGACGTGTCCTCCCGGTGGACCTCGTCCTCATCGTCCTCGCAATCAGCGTCATGGCCCTCCTGGTGCTCGCCCAACGAACGAAGTGGGGTCTCGCGGGCACCGCGGCGACCCTCGACAGTGACGTTGCCCGCCTCCGGGGCATCAACGTAGAACGCGTGACCACCGGAGCCTTCATTGCCGCAGGTGCCCTCGCGGCTGCCCTCGGTCCCGTCGTGGGCTCCAAGATCGGCATCAACCACACCATCGGCAACAACCTCGTAGTACTCACGTTTGCTGCTCTCGCAGTGGGAGGCTTCGGCAGCTACGTGGGGTGCGTGCTGGGCGGCCTCATCACGGGCCTCCTGCAGCTCGCCACTACCTATGCGTTCGGCGACGAATGGCCGCTCATCATCCTGTTGGCATTCCTTCTGGCCGTGCTCTTGCTCAGGCCCACTGGAATCTTGGGAGCGAGGAGTCTTCGAAGTGTCTGACTCAACTAGCCGAGCGGTCGTCTCGCGACCCTCGCTCAGGTACGGGTGGATCATCCCCCCGATCCTTGCCCTCGCCCTCATCGGCATCGGCCTCACCATCCTCGGGGTGGCAGACCAACGGGACATCCAGCTCGTGGCCGTCTACACGCTGATCGTGCTGGGGTTGAACCTGAGCTTCGGATATGGCGGCGAGCTGGCTTTCGGTCAGGTTGCCATCTTCGCGGCAGGGGCTTACTCCACAGCCATCTTGCACGCCCACGGTCACACCGACCTGCTGCTCGCCGGTGTGGTGGCGCTCGCCGTGGCTGCGGTCGTCGGCCTCGTATCAGGGATACCGGGCCTACGGCTGAGCCACTGGACGCTGGCGCTCACCTCGCTTTTTCTCGTCCTCGTGGTTCCCGCCGTGTTGGTGATATTCGAGGAGTACACGGGTGGCCAGACGGGACTGTCGGGAGTCCTCTTTCCGAGCGTGCTTGGCCGGACGCTCGACAGCGACGACTTCTTTGTCTTTGTCATCGCGACGTGCTTCGTGGGCATCGTCTGCATCAGAAA
The DNA here is from genome assembly GCF_003076135.1 of Nocardioides gansuensis. Classification (GTDB taxonomy): domain Bacteria; phylum Actinomycetota; class Actinomycetes; order Propionibacteriales; family Nocardioidaceae; genus Nocardioides; species Nocardioides gansuensis. The sequence continues at coordinate 5,830 of NZ_QDGZ01000018.1, forward strand.
CCTGATCCTGTCCCACCACGGGGAAGCACTCACCGTGCTTCGTGAGAGTCCGTTGCTCGCCGAGTCGTTGGGCCTGAGTGCCTATCGTCTGCGGATCCTCGCCTATGTCGTGGGCGGACTCCCCGCCGGCGTGGCCGGAGTCCTGTGGGCCTACCTCTCGGGCTTCCTCTACCCACAGACCTTCTTGCTGTCGACCGCCATCGCGATCCTCGCGGCGTCCGTGGTCGGTGGTGCGCGCAGCATCTACGGTGCCGCCATCGGCTCCGCCCTGCTGATCTTCGGCCCCCTCCAGGCATCGGCGGCGCAGGAGTACTCCCTGCTCCTCTACGGCGCCTTCCTCGTGGTCGTGGGGGTGGCCGCGAGGGCAGGGCTCGCGGGCCTCGGGCGCACCGTGGTGTCCCGAACCCTGCGCCGGCTCCCGGTCGCGTTCACGCAGCCCCGGGAAGCTCTCGACGAGCACCACGATCTCTCGGGCAGTCATGGCGAGCGCCTGGTCGTCGAGGAGGTCACCAAGTCGTTCGGCGGCAACCGCGCCTTGCAAGGGGTGAACCTCACCGCGGAGCCGGGGCAGATCACCGCGATCCTCGGCGCGAACGGTGCTGGCAAGTCCACTTTGTTGAACACCGTGTCCTGTTTCGTGCGCGCCGACAGCGGCAGAATCCTCGTCGGGGATATCCAGATCCAGGGCCTTCGGCCACACCGGGCGGCTCGGCTCGGCATCGGCAGAACCTTCCAGACACCGCTCATCCCCGAAGAGATGACCGCACTCGAGGTGGTCCGCACCGGACGTCTGCACATGTCCCAGGCCGGGCCTGTCGCGACGTTGCTTCGACTGCCGAAGTTCCGGCGCATGAGGCGGGCCGACACTCAGGCAGCACTGGCGGCCCTCGCCTTCGCGGGTCTCCTCGAGCACGCCGGTCAGGAGGCACGCTCGCTGCCGCTCGGCACCCGCCGACTGCTCGAGGTGGTGCGGGCCTTCGCCGGCCAGCCCAGCGTCGTGCTGCTCGATGAACCTGCAGCAGGGCTCGACGACGACGGCCTGCGCGACCTCGCAGAGCTCCTGATCCGCTTCCGCGATGCCGGCGCCACGGTGGTGCTGGTTGAGCACAACGTGCCGTTCGTCCTGGGATTTGCCGACAGAGTTCACGTCATGGGCCTGGGCAAGGTCATCGCGTCGGGCAAGCCCGAAGAGGTCCGCAATGCCCCCGAGGTCATTGCGTCTTACCTGGGGAAGCGGCATTCCGCCCCCTCCACCCGATCGACTGACGACTCCCGAGCACGAGAGAGTGACCATGCCTGAAGCGCTGATGACAGTCGACGCCCTGCGGGCCGGCTATGGGGACATGATCGCGGTGTGGGACATGTCGCTGCAGGCGAAGCCCGGCCGTGTCACCGCCTTGGTCGGCCGCAACGGCGCTGGCAAGTCGACGTTCCTCAATGCGGTCGCGGGCCTGCTGCCGATCCGAGCCGGGACCATCAAGCTGTCAGGGGAAGACGTCACCCGACTGCCCGCGCACCAGCGCGCGTCGCACGGTTTGGCACTGGTCCCAGAGGGCAAGCGCATCTTCCGCGCCATGACGGTCCGCGAAAACCTGACGATCGGCCAGTTCAACGCGAGGCACAAGGGCTCTGAGGGCCAGGCCATCATCGCGGAGATGTTCGACCGGTTCCCCGCGCTGGGCGACCGTCCAGACGCCCTCGCAGGATCACTCAGCGGTGGCCAGCAACAGATGCTGTCGATCGCTCAGGCCCTGTCCTCACGCCCATCAGTGCTGTGCCTCGACGAACCATCGTCTGGCCTCGCTCCAGTGATCGTCGACGAGGTCTTCGAGATCGTGCGCGACCTTCGCGCCGAGGGGTACGCCATCGTGCTCGTCGAGCAGCAGGTCGAGGCCGTCCTGGACGGCCTTGCGGATGACGTCGTCATCATCGACCAGGGTCGTCAGGTCCTTGCGGACGAAGCGTCGAACGTGACCGTGGACCAGATCATCCAAGCGACGCTACATGGCGTCGATCGACGCCCATAGGCAAGGCACGTGACGACTACAAGGAGGACCCGCACTTGAGCACGTTGGCAGGAGACCTCGCGCGCGTACTGGGCGATGTCGAGGCGATGCAGCAGCTGTACGCCGAGGACATCAGCTGGACGCTGCCGACTTCTTTGGGCCGCATCGGCGGCACCCATGAGGGCAAGGACGCTGTCATCGCGTTCAACAAGATCTCCTTGGCGGCCTACGACAAGTCGGCCGGCACCCACGTCGAGATCCACGACGAGCTGAATGGTGAGGGCGACAGCAGCTTGGCCCGGTTCACGGTCCGTTCGACCGTGCGCGCGACGGGCGAGGGCTATGAGAACGAGTACGTGCTCCTCGTGCGGGCCCGCGACGGCAAGATCACCGAGGTCGTCGAGTACCTGGACACGCTGAAGGTCATGCACTACGAGGGTCTGCGGAAGTTCCTGCCGGCGATCCCGGGGGTGACCGTCGCGTGAGTGAGGTGCCCGAGGGGCAGGTTCCGCGCCGCGTGCTTCGGCCAGTCGCCCGATCCGTCACGATGCGAGCTAGCCAGTGCAGGACGCAAGAAGGGGTGCTCCTGTGAAGATCCGAGGTGCTGTTCTCGACAGCCGGGGAGCGTCGCGTCCTTTCGCGGACTCACGCCCTATCCGCGTGAGCACCCTCGAGCTGGACGAGCCTCGCGGGAGCGAGCTGCTCGTGCGGGTCGAGGCGGCCGGATTGTGCCACTCCGACCTTTCCGTGGTTGACGGGAACCGGCCTCGTCCGACCCCGATGCTGCTGGGCCATGAGGCGGCGGGGATCGTGACCGCGCTGGGGCCTGAGGTGATCGACCTGACCGTCGGACAACGTGTAGTGATGACGTTCCTTCCGCGTTGTGGCTCGTGTGGCGGTTGCTCGACCGGTGGCCTGGCCCCCTGCGAGCCGGGGAGCGTCGCCAACGGTGCAGGCACCCTTCTCGGCGGCGCCGTGCGGCTTCATCGCGATGGTGCACCTGTCCACCACCACCTGGGCGTGTCCGGCTTCGCCAGCCACGCGGTGGTGAGTCGCGCGTCGGTCGTGCCCGTGGATGACGACGTCCCGCCAGACGTCGCGGCGGTGCTGGGATGCGCCGTGCTCACCGGTGGTGGCGCGGTCATCAACCACGCCGGTCTCGAACCCGGCGACAGCGTTGCTGTGGTGGGCCTGGGTGGCGTTGGCATGGCGGCGCTCATCACTGGTCTCGCGCACGAGGACGTGACGGTGTACGCCGTCGACACTCTCAGCGAGAAGCGTGAGCGCGCGCTCGAACTGGGCGCGGATGAAGCGCTGCATCCCGAGGAGGCTGTCGCCCGGGGCGTCAAGGCTCGTGTGGTGATCGAGGCGGTGGGCCACGCCGCCGCCCTCGAATGCGCCATTGCCATGACGGCTCCCGGTGGGCGGACCGTCACTGTGGGACTACCGGCTCCGGATGCGCGGCTGAGCATCTCGCCGCTTCAACTGGTGGCGGAGGGACGCACCCTCATCGGCAGCTACCTAGGCTCCGCGCTTCCATCGCGCGACATCCCTGTCTTCCTCGACATGTGGCGCAGAGGAGTTCTTCCCATAGAGGCGTTGATCTCCTCCTCGATCAACCTGGAGGACATCAACGCCGGGATGGACATGTTGGCCGACGGCCGTGCCGTACGTCAGATCATCAAGTTCGACGAAAGTGAGCCCGAATGACGCAGCACGAAGTGATCCGCTCGCTCAATACCGGGCTCTACATCAACGGCGTCTGGACCGACCCTCAGGACCGCAGGTCCTTCAGCGTGGAGGACCCTTCAACTGGTGAGATCCTGACCACCGTTGCGGACGCCGGCCCCGAGGACGGCATTGCGGCCCTAGATGCCGCTGTTGGCGCCCAGGAGTCTTGGGCGGCAACCCCGCCGCGGGTGCGCGGAGACATCCTGCGCCAAGCGTTCGAGGCCGTGACCGCCAAGGCCGAGGACTTCGCGACGCTCATGACACTCGAGATGGGCAAGCCCATTGCGGAGGCCCGCGCAGAGGTCAATTACGGCGCTGAGTTCCTGCGCTGGTTCTCAGAGGAGGCGGTGAGGATCTCCGGGCGCTACTCCACGGCCCCGGACGGCAAGACTCGCTTGCTGGTCCACAAGCGCCCCGTCGGTCCATGCCTGCTCATCACTCCGTGGAATTTTCCGCTGGCGATGGTGACGCGAAAGGTCGGACCGGCCATCGCGGCTGGATGCACGATGGTGCTGAAGCCGCCGAGTCTCACCCCCCTCACCTCGCTCATGCTGACGCAGGTCTTCCATGAGGCAGGGCTTCCTCCAGGCGTGCTCAACGTCGTTCCGACCGCGAGCTCGGGCCGGCTGACGGAGCGGCTGCTCGCTGACGGGCGCCTCCGCAAGCTCTCCTTCACCGGATCGACCGAGGTCGGCCGGAGCCTGCTTCGACTGGCAGCGAACACGGTTCTGCGGTGCTCGATGGAGCTCGGCGGGAACGCCCCGTTCCTGGTGTTCGAGGACGCGGTCCTCGACCACGCGGTCGAAGGGGCGATGATCGCCAAGCTGCGCAACATGGGCGAGGCGTGCACCGCGGCGAACCGGTTCATCGTCCACGAGTCGGTCGCCGCTGACTTCAGCGGCATGCTCGCCGAGGCGATGGCACGGCTTATGGTCGGATCCGGTCTGGATCCGGCGTCGGGGCTCGGCCCGCTCATCGACGAGAAGAGCCGCGGCAAGGTGGACGCGTTGGTGCAGGACGCGGTCAACCGCGGGGCCACGATCCGGACCGGTGGTGCGTCGATCGATGGGCCCGGCTATTTCTATCCGCCCACCGTGATCGACGGCATCCCGCCGGAAGCAGACATCTTGCGGGAGGAGATCTTCGGTCCGGTCGCACCCACTGTCACCTTCGCCACGGAGGACCAGGCGATCGGCCTGGCCAATGACACCGAGTACGGCCTTGCTGGCTACGCCTACACCCGCGACTTCGAGCGCGTCCTCAGGCTCACCGAAGCCATCGAGGTCGGGATGTTGGGGATCAACACGGGTGTGGTGTCCAATCCGGCAGCCCCTTTCGGCGGAGTCAAGCAATCGGGACTCGGGCGCGAAGGCGGCCTGGAGGGGATCGAGGAATACCTCGAGACGCGCTACGTGGGTCTCGCGGGAGCAATGTGACCATGACTGCAGACAGCTCCCATCCGCTCTCTGACCGTGCGGTAGCGTCGGCGTTGTCGTCGCCGTCGAGCTTCCCGGTCCGCTGGCCGGTCACGACCCGCTGGGCCGACAACGACATGTTCGGCCACCTCAACAACGCGGTCTACTACCAGCTCTTCGACACCGCCATCAACGGATGGATCGCAACGGAACTCAGTCGTGACCCCATGACCAGTCGCACGACAGGGGTGGTGGCGGAATCGGGCTGCAGGTTCCTCGCCGAGGTCCGGTTCCCCTCACCCCTCACCGTGGGCCTCGCCGTGACGCGGTTAGGCCGCTCCAGCGTGACGTACCAGCTCGGCCTCATCGACGGGCAGGGGGAGGACGCCGAGGTTCGCCAACCCACGGTGGCGGCGGTCGGCCATTGGGTCCACGTCTACGTCGATCGGGAGAGCGGCAGGCCCGTGTCCATCCCGCCAGGCATCCGTGCGCTGCTGGCGACCGCTCAGAGGACCTCGGCGGCGGGTCCCAGGGGGAGCGCGACCAGCTCAACTTGACCATGCCCAGAGAGCGCCATTCTGGCGCGCGTCACACGTTTCACCCCGGTACTGCTTCACGAACGCCGGGCCGTACCATCGATTGCAGTAAGCAAGCGCTTAGTCATTTCCAAGTCACGCGGCAAGTCAAGCGAGACACCGAAATGCGAACCCGCGTACGCCCAGAACGCGCGCCAACCGAAGGACTGACATGTCGGAAGCTCTGGTTGTGACCCAGCACGATGACGTATTGGTCATCGCCATCAATCGCCCCGAGGCGCGTAACGCGCTGGATGCTGTAGTCGCCCATGGCGTGGCGGAGGCAGTCGACGAACTTGACTCATCCGATGAGCTCCGAGTCGGAGTCCTCACAGGCGCTGGGGGCACCTTCTCGTCGGGGATGGATCTGAAAGCGTTCGTGCGAGGCGAGACCCCGTTGATCGAAGGGCGCGGGCTGTGCGGCATCACGGTGACTCCGCCCCGCAAGCCGCTGATCGCTGCTGTGGAAGGGTTCGCGCTCGCCGGCGGGCTGGAACTCGTCCTGGCATGCGACATCGTGGTGGCAGCTCGGAGCGCGATGTTCGGCGTACCGGAGGTGAAGAGGGCACTGATCGCTGGGGGCGGCGGAGCGCTCCTGCTTCCCAAGCGTATTCCCGCAGCCTTCGCGCTGGAGATGCTGTTGACCGGGGACCCGGTGACTGCGGAGAAAGCAGCAGCGTTTGGTCTCGTGAATCGCGTCGTCGAGGACGGCGCAGCGCTGGATGAGGCGCTGGTGCTGGCACGCACGATCGCTCTCAACGGTTCTCTTGCGGTTGCAGTGACCAAGCAGATTGCGCGGGCGACGGTGGACTGGTCGTGGCAGCAGGGTTGGACCGAACAGGAGCAGCTCATCCTTCCGGTGATCACGTCGCAAGACGCCACGGAGGGAGCTACGGCTTTTGCTGAGAAGCGACCTCCTCGGTGGACCGGACGGTGATTGTCGGGGGCGACCCGCGGCTGCGGCCTTCGCCACCGGCCAGAGCGGGCCGAGCGCTGCTGGGCGCCTGCGTCGAACTCGCCGTCGACTGAGCACCTGTGGGTGCGGCGACGCCGCGTACGGACCTCCAGAACAGAGAAGGGATCAGAAATGGGATCGGATGAATCGGTGGCATACCCCGCGGATGCCGGCATGACGACCGACGTGGCACAGATCGGGAGCTCTGTCGAACTGGATCCAGCGGCTCTCGGGCTCTACCTGCAGGCGCGCGGCACCCCCGTCGCCGGAGCCGTCTCCGCGAAGCGAATCGGCCTCGGCCAATCCAATCTGACCTACGAGCTCAGGGACGAGGCCGGTCGCCGTTGGGTCGCTCGCCGTCCACCACTGGGCCATTTGCTGGCGTCGGCCCACGACGTCGGGCGGGAGCACAAGATCCTCTCGGCGCTTGCAGGGACCGACGTGCCGATACCCGGCGTGATCGCCTTGGTCGAGGATCCGGCGGTCTGTGATGCGCCCGTGCTTGTCGTCGAGTACGTCGACGGGCTGGTGGTCGACCGGATGGGGGCCGCCGAGGCGCTGTCCCCCGAGCAGCGGCACACGGTCGGCCTCGAGCTGGCTCGCGTCCTCGCTAGGGTGCACGCGGTGGACGTCGAGGACGCCGGACTGAGCGACCTCGCAAGCCACTCGCCGTACGCCCTCCGGCAGCTCAAGCGGTGGAGTCGGCAGTGGAACGCCAGTCGCACTCGCGATCTCCCGAGCCTGGACCGGCTCACCGCCTGGTTGACCGCCCACGTCCCGACCACCACCTCGCTCACCCTGGTCCATGGTGACCTGCACATCCGCAACGTCATCCTCGATCCGATCAGCGCCGGGGTGCGCGCCGCGCTCGACTGGGAGCTGTCCACGCTGGGGGATCCGCTAGCCGACCTCGGCTCCACGCTGGCCTATTGGCCGGAACCTTCCGATCCACCGAGCGGACTCTTCGAGGCCTCCACGCTGGCCGGGTTCGCAACCCGGGAGGAGATCATCGAGACCTATGCCGCGGAGTCCGGTCGTGATCTGCGTGGGCTGAATTTCTGGGAGGTGCTGGGCATGTGGAAGATCGCCATCATCGCCGAGGGCGTCCGTCGGCGCGCTCTGGACGAACCCGCCAACGCGGCCGAGCACGGGACACCGACGGTCGAGCTGATCGACGCCATGGTGGCGAGAGCGCTCCACCGAGCCGCCGCGTGACCGCCGCGACGTCGACCGCGCACGCGATTTCTCAGGACTCCGGTGTGCACTGGACGGAACCGGGCGCGTGGCCCGTGGCGGACGGCATCCACCGTGTTCCGCTCCCGCTGCCGATGGATGGGCTGCGTGCAGTCAACGTGTACGTGATCGAGACCGAACGTGGGTTGACGCTGATCGACGGCGGTTGGGCGATCGAGGAGAGTCGCGCACTGCTCAAGAGATCGCTCGGCGAGCTCGGCTTCAAGCTCTCTGACATTCGCGATTTTCTGGTTACTCACGCACACCGTGACCACTACACCCAGGCTGCGGTGATCGCCCACGAGGTGGGTGCCCGTGTCAGCCTCGGACTTGGAGACAAACACACACTGGATGTGCTGCAACGCACGGATGATGAGGCGGGGCGACTGGTCGAGTTGCTTCGCTCGGCGGGGGCGCACGAGATCGTGGCGCAATGGCGGGCAGTCACTGGGGAGGAGTCGTCAACAGATCGTGCGATGTGGGGGTATCCCGACACCTGGCTCGAGGGCGACCACGTGATCGAGGTCGGCTCGCGCGTGTTGAACGCCGTGCATACCCCCGGACACACGCAGGGGCACTTCGTTTTCGCTGATCGTTCGGACGGGCTCCTGTTCGCCGGCGACCACGTACTCCCCACGATCACGCCCTCGATCGGCTTCGAGCTAGTTCCGGTCGAGCAGCCGCTGGGCGACTTCATGAGCTCGCTGGTGAAGGTGCGAGCGCTGCCGGACCTGAGACTTCTTCCCGCACACGGCCCGGTCTTCATGTCGTCCCACGAGCGCGTCGACCAGTTGCTCGAGCACCACGAGGCGCGACTCCGGCTCTGCGCGGACGCCCTTGCCGGTGGCCCTGCGACCTCATACGCCGTGGCTGGACAGTTGCCATGGACCCGCCACGAGCGCCCGATGGCTACTTTCGACGCTTTCAACCAAGGTTTGGCAAGCATGGAGACGAAGGCGCACTTGGAACTCTTGGTGGCCCGCGGTCGGGCGACGCGCGAGCTCACCGAAGATGGCGTGGTGTTCAGTCTGACGATTGACTAGAAAGCGGGCGGGAGGCCAGCAACTGGCCACCGCGTGTAGTGGAGGGCAACGAAGCGGGCACGCGATGCACATACCGGCTCAATGGATTGCACTGCCCGAGGCATCCTGGGGGCTGCCGCTAGTCGTCGGAAGCGTGGTCATCTACGGCGACTACTGCCTGGAGAACCGGATGCTCGCTCCAGCAAACAGCTTGGAATCTGATTCTCAGCCAGCTTCGCCCTTTGATGAATCGAACAGCTGGCGCGGGGGGCGGCCGATGGTGTGGTGGGACTGGCCGATGAGCGACGGCCAAGGCGGTCATGAGTTGCGTAGCGCGGTGCCGGCCGCGAGTGCAGTCTTGTGTGTCCGAGGAATAGCTCAGAGGCGTTGAGGAGGGGGCGCCCCTGCCCACTGCCCGCGGCGTACCCCCGGCGTACCCCGGACGTGCAATTCGTGCGTGTGCAGTCCTCGCTGGCGTTGCATCCCAGGCGTTCAGCGGATGTGGAAGATGAGACTGGGGCCATTCGCAATGAGAAGGTCAGGGGTTCGAATCCCCTCAGCTCCACAAATCCAGAACCCCGCCTCACCAGCACAAACAACGTGCCGGGGGCGGGGTTCTTCGTTTCCTCAGTCCGCCTCGCGCCCCGGCGGCGTACCCCCGCGGTGAGTTTCGGTCGGAGGGGTCATTGCGATTCTCCGGCCGGAATGATGCGTACCGCTGCGTGGTGTGCTGAGTCCTCGTGCCCAGGAGTAGCTGGACCGGCCTCGTCGCGCGCTTACGTGGTGGTGCCTGCCAGGGGGACGTATTTGAGGTTGGCTGTGGTGCCGCCGCTGTTGGATTCGTCGTGGACCACCAGCGCCCCGTGCGGGAACCCGGGACCCAGCGACGCCCCCGTCACGGCGAGTCCGTCGGTGACGGACACTGAGTCGATGGACCCGTTCGACGGCACCGAGAACGAGCGGATGTGCGCGTACGTGACCCGGTCGTAGACCACGATCTTGCTGCTGCCTTGGCTGGATGCATACAGGTACCCGGTCTTGTCGGGGCCGTGGGCGATGTCGAGTCCCTCGACGTCGGCGGTGAGCCTGCCCGCGCCGACCTTGTCGACCGAGGTGCGGGTCGTTCCTCCACCGGGTTCGGCGTTGTACCGCCAGATGCCGACGTCCTCCTCACCGAAGTAGGCGTAGCCCAGGCCGTCGTCGGCGACGCAGCCTTCGGTTTGCCCACCTACGTCAAACGACCTGACCCTCGTCGCTGTGACCTCGCCGCCCGTGCTGCCCAGCTCGTATTGGTCGACCCTGCCGTCTGTGGCGGTGACGAACGAGTAGAACTTCCCGGTCGCGGGGGACACGTAGAGGCAGAAGCCGTAGTTGCTGGATTGGGTGTAGAGGGTGCCCAGGCTCTTGGTGCTGCTCAACAGCCGGGTGGTTGGGTCGAGGACCCAGAACTCCTGGGAGGAGTTGCTGCGGTTGTTCGCACCAACCAGCACCACCGATGTGCCGCCGAGGCTGAACCCGGCGCGGAGGTCGACGTTGCCGATCTTGCCGTCCTCGCGGAACTGGAGCAGCGCCCCGGTCATGTCGAACACGCCGATCCCGCCGCCACTGTCGGCCTTGTTGTCGCCGATGACGACGCTGAGGGACGGGTCGGTGGCATTCGCGTAGATGGCGGAGTCGTCGGAGATGTCACCTGACCCGGACGGCCATGAGGCGGTTTCCACGGTGGGGAGGGCGGGGTCGGGTGGCAACAACGAACCGGTGGCGATCGATACAGGTGTCCGCGCAGCGGTGGTGAGTGCGACGGTGGCTGCGAGGGTCAGGCCGACCGCGGTGATGCCCGCCGCCAACGCCGATGTACGCATGGTCGTCCTCCCGGATCAGGCCTCGTCGGGTCGAGGGCCGCCACGCTCGGCGGGGCCTTCCTGCCTTTACGCTCTACTTTCCTCTTGTGGAGGCTACGCCGGAACCTGCCCGGGCATAGATGGCGCAGGACCCCTCTTGTTCTGGCTCCGTCCGTGCGGAATCACAGGAACTCGGCGTGGTCCTCGTCCTGCAGCGGGTCGAGTTCTTGATGGCACGGCGCCCGGGACCGCATTGTCCGCCGCGAGGCGTTGACGTCTTGCGAGGTCGGTCGCTGAGCTCCGCAGAAAATCTCGCGGGTTCGCGGCAACCGTCGGCCGCCCTGCTGAGTCATATGGTCGACTCGACCCTTTGAGGAGCGACATGCGACGTACGACCCTGACAGCCCTGCTCGGTCTCGTCCTGCCCCTCGGCATGATGACCGCACCCGCCAGCGCTGCGCTGACCTGCGACGGCAAGGCCGCCACCATCGTGGCCACACCCGGAGTGCCGACCACGGGCACCCCTGGCGATGACGTCATCGTCGGGACGAGCGTGCCCGACACGATCGACGGCGCCGCGGGCAACGACACCGTCTGCGGCCGGGCGGGCGAGGACGAGATTGACGGAGGCGTGGGGAACGATCGGCTGTTCGGTGGCGAGGACAGGTACGAGCCCGACGACGGCTATTGGGGTGACAACATCGCCCCGGGACCCGGTGACGACTTCGTGGACCTCGGCCATGACCCGGCCGCAGAACACATCTACGACGTCGACGCCGGCTGGTGGGACCAGATCTCCTTCAAGGACTCGGCACAGCCGGTCAGGGTCGACCTCGACGCTGGCACGGCGACCGGCGAGGGGACCGACACCATCGTCGTGCCGACCTACAGCGGCGGGGTCGAGGGCTCGGCGTTCAACGATCACATCACTGGCAGCGGTGTGCAGGACTGGATCGCCGCCGGCGCCGGCGACGACACGGTCCTCACCGGGGAGGGTGACGACCGGGTCCGCGCGGACGCGCTGTCCGACTTCTTCGCCGACGTCTCGCCCGGGGACGACATCGTGTCCACCGGTCCCGGGCGCGACGAAGTGCGCGGCGGTCACGGAGCCGACACCATCGACGCCGGTGAAGGACGAGACACCGTCTACGCACTCGTGGCGTCCGGTGGCATGGCCACCGGCGGCACCGGTCACGACGTGCTGTGGGGCTCGGGACCGATCACCCTCGTCGGCGGGACCGGGGCTGACACGTTCTTCCCGCAGATCGACTCCTGGCACACCATCACCGTGCGCGGGTCGGCGGGACGCGACGTCCTGCGGCCCGACATGGATCTCTCCGTGGCGCCCCAACGCTCAGAGCTGCTGGTGGGTCGGCCGGCCGGCACGCTGCAGGTACGTCCCCGAGGAGCGAAGCGGTTCGGCACCGTCGTCCGCTTCTCCTCGGTCCCTGTGTTCCGCCCAAACAGCATCGCGTCGAGCCTGCGCATCACTTGGTTCGGCACAGCCGGACCCGATCGGCTGGACCTGGACATGCACGAAGGACGGGTCCACGCGTTCGGCCGGGGCGGTGCGGACGACGTGAGGGCGGGGACGGCGGCCGACCTCCTCGACGGAGGGGCGGGTCGCGACGTACTGAACGGCGACATCGGCCGCGACCGGTGCCTGCACGGCGAGCGGCTGACGTCTTGTGAGGTGCGCCGGTAGATCCGCCCGAACGTAGCCGCCCCAACGCGGCAGAAGAGTGCGGGCTCCCGTTGCCGGCCCGCAGGACGGGCTACGCGGGCAATGCCGCGGTGGCGCTCAGCGCGGCGACGACGTCCGCGGTCGTTGCGACGTGCGCGAAGAGCAGCTCGAAGGTGAGCAGTGAAGCCTCGTGATTCGAGCGGGGCGCATCGGCCGCGATCGGCTCTGCAGTCGCGTCACTGACGACAAGGCAGTGATAGTCACGGAACATCGCGTCGCGGACCGTTGAGTCGACGCAGACGCTGGTTGTCGCGCCGACCACGATGAGCCGCTGCACGCCTCGCTGCTGCAGGATCTCGTGGAGTTCCGTCCCGAAGAAGCCACTGAAGCGCGACTTGTACACGACGAGGTCATCGGGTTGGGGCGTCAGGTCGGGCACGATATCTGTACTCCACGTGTCCCTGATGAGGGTGCGCGAGGGCTCGCCGGCGGGAGAGGTGACCTCTGAGCCAACCTTGAACGGGGCGTGCTTGAGCCACGTTGGCGAGGACGGGTAGCCGGAGTCGGCGAGGTCGGGCTGGAACGCCATCTTCAGGTAGACGACAAGGACGCCGCTCGCCCGAGCCGCACCGAGGACTTCACGGATGTTGGGGACGATCGCCTGGACCTCGGCGATGTCGATGCCGGCCCGGTCGAACATGCCGCCACGTGAGCCGAAGTCGTTCTGCATGTCCACCACGACGACGGCGGTGGCGCTGGGGTCGAACTCGAACGGCGTTGGGCGAGCGACGATCACCGTTGACTGATCTTCCATCTCACACTCCTCCGTGTTGCTGACGTTCCACCTGGGCGTCGAGTGATAAGTTCATCTCAGATAGTCCTGTAACGGATAGTGAGATATCGGACAAAATGGACGCTAATCCCCCGACGCGATCTCGTCAACCCCGGCTCGGCTCACAAGGTGATGCGCGTGACCCGAGCCGGCGCGCTTGGAGGGCCTCGATGGAGGCGATCTTGACCTTGATCGCCCGTTTCGATGAGGACTTTCGTGCTGAGGTCGGCATCGACGTTCGGACGTACGACGTCCTCTTGCATGTCTTCAATGCTGGCGAGCCTGGGATCCGAATGACCGATCTAGCGCGCGAGGTGGTGATCACGAAGACCGGCCTCACGTCCCTCATCGACCGGCTCGAAGCACGGGCGCTGGTTCGGCGCCGGCCGGATCAGAGCGACCGCCGCGCATTTCGGGTCACCCTCACGGCGGATGGTGAGCGGGTGTTCCGCGCAGCGGCGCGCATCCATGTCGCCGGAATCCACGACCGCCTGGGTCAGCACATGTCCGACGAGGAAGCACGTGTGGTCGCCGATGTCTTCGAGCGGGTCAAGTCGGCGAACCTGACGGCCGGCTGAGCACGTTCCGCGCCAGGACAACCCGCCTCCTGCGCACCTCCCTCTTCATCGGCAGGGTGGGTCGCCTAGCACACGACCGCACATCGGCCGTTCGGTTCCCTCGGCCGGCGCCAGGCTGCCCACCGTCAGGGCAGCGTGACGAACTGGGCGAGGAACTCCCGCGCCCAGGGCGTGTCGACCCGATACGTCTTGTCGGTCGACTTGCACGGGACGTCGCCGGTGATCGTGATCGACACCACGACGTCGCCCAACAAGTGCGGTCCGCCCGAGTCGCCGTAGCACGTCCCGCCGTTGCCGGTGGCGAGGTTCATGCTGAGGGTCAGCCACGCCCTGGTCAGTGAGCGGGCTTGCTGGTCGGCCTTCTCGCGACGCCAGCCGACGAGGATCGACTGTGTCGCCTTGCGGTTGGTCTCGCGCACCGCGCCGTACCCGACGGCGGTGAAGGTCTCTTTCCTCCACGCGATGTCGTTGAGCAGCCCCGGCCCGGGAAGCTCGGCGGGTGCGATGCCGGTGACCGCCTTGTCGAGCAGGAAGACGGCGATGTCAAAGGTGTTGCTCACGCCACCGCTGGCGAACAGCGGGTGGGTGACTGGTGTGCCGGTGAGCAGTTTCACGGTCGGATCCACGACGCCGTCCTTGTTCGCATCGATCACCTCGTCGAGGGTGAACCACGTGTCGGTGATCGTGAACGACGGAGGCAGCCCGGTGAAGCAGTGGCTGGCCGAGAGTACGACGTCGGTGTCGATCAGCGTGCCGGTGCACAGCTGGATCAACGTGCTATCGCCGGTGTCCGGGTCCGTCAGCTCCCCGACGAACGAACCGACGTTGGGGTGCTCGCCGTTGTCCGGCTCGCCGTAGACGATCGCGTGTGCCACCACGGGCGCGAGGACGGCGAAGCTGGTGAGGAGGACGGCCAGGATCATTCGCTTCATGTTGGGCTCACTCCGTCAAGGGGCGCCGGGAACTCGACGCTAGGCCGCTCGGGGATTCGTGCGCATCCCCCGTCATGGGGAAGTCCGGTGCCCGCGGGTCGCTCGCGGCGACTCATTCAACGGCAGACCATCCGCATGGAAGGGCTGCGCATGGGCATGTGGTCACGCTCAGCAGGGAGGACTCCACGCGCGTCGAGCACGAGGTGTCCCACATGGGAACGTGAGCGCTTCCGAAAATCCACTTGAGCTCACGTGAGGTTGAAGTTCTAGGGTGCATCGCACCACACCCCACGGAGGAGCTCCATGACGATCGACGCGTTCGCCATCCACCCCGGCGACCCCGAGTACGACGCAGCGCGCACCACCATCGCCGGCACAGCCAGCCCGGTTGTCGTGCTGCGGCCCCGAGACAGCGCCGAGGTGGCGCTCAGCATCCGGCACGCCATCGAGGGGCAGCTCCCCCTCGCCGTCCGCAGTGGCGGCCACAATGCGCTCAACTTCGGCAACGTCGACGAGGGCGTGGTCGTCGACCTGTCCGGGCTCCATGGCGTCGAGCTCCTCGGCGGCGGCCGGGTGCGGGTGGGTGCGGGGGCCACCTGGGGACACGTCGCGCGCTCGCTCCAGCCACACGGGCTCGGCATCAGCTCTGGGGACACGGTCTCGGTCGGTGTCGGCGGGCTCACGCAGGCTGGCGGGATCGGCTGGCTGGTGCGCAAGCATGGCCTCACGATCGACAGTCTCCTGGCCGCTGAGGTCGTCACGGCCGCCGGTGAAGTCGTGCGCGCGAGCCACGACGAGCACCCGGACCTGTTCTGGGCGCTGCGCGGGGGTGCTGGGAACTTCGGAGTGGTCACCGCGTTCGAGTTCCAGGCGCAGCCGGTCGGCTCGATTCGGTTCGGCACCATCAGCTATCAGCTCGAGGACCTGCCGCAGCTGCTCAAGGGCTGGGCCGAGGCCATGCAGACGGCCCCGGACGAGCTCACCACGACGTTGGTGCTCATGCCGGGCTTCGGGGACTTCCCCGCCGGTGCCACGCTCTATGTCGCCGACTCCGGGGACGATGCGTCGGTGCTGGAGCCGCTCCGGGCCATCGGCACCGTGCTCAGCGAGAACATCGCGGAGAAGTCGTACGCCGAGGTGCTCGAGGATGCTTACCCGCCTCAAGGAGTCCTGCCCGTCATCGGGAACACGCTGGTCGAGTCTGTGGACGACGGGCTCGTGGCAGCCGTCGCCGAGGCTTACGGTCAGGGCGGTCGTGTGGTCTTCCTGCGCAGTCTCGGCGGCGCGTTCGGTCGAGTCGCACCGGAGGCGACTGCGTTCGCCCATCGCAGTGCCGAGGCCCTCGTGGTCTCGGCCGCATTCCTGCCGTTGGACGCGACGGCCGAGCAGGTCGAGGCGGCCAGGGCCGTCTGGCGCACCATCGGCGACCAGGGCATCGGTGTGTACGCCGGGTTCCTCGGCTCCGACACCGAGGAGGACGTCGCAGCGTTGTGGCCCGCCGAGCCTCGCCGCCGCCTGGTCGAGGCCAAACGAGCCTGGGATCCCGACAACACGTTCCGGCGCAACTTCAACGTGGTCCCCTGAGGTCGGCAGGGCCCCGACGGAGGACGACGAAGTCGGCCGGTCGGCCGATGATCAGGCAGTAGTGGGCATCTGGATCGCGTCTACCACCTCGTGTGCCGCTGGTCCGCGGCGGTTCCTGATGGCTCTGTCCTTCCCGAGGGCGGCAACCTCCTTCTCCCGCCGGGAGAGCACGCTCCCGGCGCCGCTCTCGGTGTTGCCGGTGTCGCGTGCGGTACTGCCGCCCGCCTCTCCCGTGAGCGCCAGTGCGACGGCTTCCTCGGCTGGGCTTTCCGCAGCCGCGGCGTAGGACTCGGCGAAGGCATCCGGGCCGAGCGCTGCACTCGCTTCTCGGCCTCGGCCTCGACGCTGTGCAGCGCGATCTTGCGATAGCGCAGTCCCTCCCAGCGACCCCTTCTCGAAGACACAAAAAGCCTGGGGGCAGACCGTGGTCCGCCTCGAGCCCGCGTGCGGCGGGCGGGTAGCCGACGGATTTGATGGCGTCCAAACCCTTGACGCCCCCGTGGTCGAGCCGCGATTGTGTTCCGCACCACACGCACTGTTGCGTTGTGAGCAACGCCATATGGGAGGTGCGATGCCCGAGCTGTTCATCGGCGGCCGGTGGTGCGGGTCGGTTGGGGGTGGCCGACGCGAGGTTCGGTGTCCCGCGGACAACACGCTGGTGGGTGTGGTGGATGAGGGGACCGAGGTGGACACCGGCGCGGCGATTGCCGCGGCCCGGGAGGCCTTCGACCGGGGCTCGTGGTCGGGGTTGTCGGTGGGGGAGCGGGGTGCGGTGTTGGCCCGGGTGGCGGATCTGCTCGTGCGT
>NZ_QDGZ01000019.1 GCF_003076135.1 Nocardioides gansuensis
TAGCGCAGCATGGCGGTGTAGCCATCGGTGTCGGTGGCGAACCGACCGCCGCCTTGGATGGCCTCGTCGGCCGACATGACCTCGATGGTCGCGGAGCGTTTATGCGGGTCCATCCCGATCACCACGCCGGGTGAGTCTGGTGTCGTGGTGGAGCTCATCGAGTCCTCCGTTGCTCGAACGTGTTGGTGGGTTGTCGAGCCGGGAGGGCAACGCTGCTTCGAGCTGGGCAAACCCCTCTTGAGCCTCTCCTGACTCTGGCGACGCCCCGCCAGCGCAGGCCAAATGAGAGCCACACGACCAGCGTGGGCAACCGAAATGAGAGCGACGAGCCGGGCGCCTGGACCGAGCCTCGCCAGGCACCGGTCCTGGGGTCAATGAAACAAGCAGCCGATGAGCGGGCATCGCCGAAGGAGGTATCGCCGCAGGCTTAGCGACGCAGAGCCCGTACAAGACACGGATCGCCGGCCGAGGCCAGTCCGAAGTCAGACACCACACCTTCGTTGAAAACGAAGTAGTACTCCGCGCGGTCTGATGCCCGAGCAGTCATGAATGACTCCGACCCAACCAGATCCGCAAACGAGTCCAGCACTTTCGAGTGGCGAGTGCCGTGCTTCACGCCGTTGGCGGTGTGCATCTGCCCTTGAGCACGAATGACGGACAACCCCCGTCCCGTCGTGAAGTAGCCGTGCGGACCAGGCTGGGCGTCGCCGTACATGGCGAGGTAGAACCCCGTACACCGTCCGACCGTTTCCCCGATGGCAATACGCCGAGTTGCCAGGGCCTCTGCCTGCGACATCCCTAGGCGGAGTTCCAGGAACCCGTCCGGTCCGAGTTCCTCCCAGTCGCCCCGCAACTCGAGATCGTCCTCGCGGTCCTTCCTGCTCGGCTCTGGAGGATCGGAAGTGACCTCTTCGGACGCGGTGGTGGTTGGCGGACCATCTGCGCCTGCGTCGGCATCGGTGGAGGGATCGGACTCGCTGCAACCTGTGACTATCAACAGCGCGGCTGCCACGAGAACCACGAACCTCAATCTCATGATCAGCCCTCCGCCCTCACCGAGTGTGACGCTTGATGGCACCTTTCGGTTGCGGCAGATCCGCCCTGTCATGCCGCTGTCCGCGCGGTGATGCCGATGAGCGCGCGTCGGCTTGCGAACGCCAATGAGCACGGTCCTCGCCCACTGCAAGACGCATGTATCGCGGGGACAGCGTGAGCTGATCCGCCTGTCGTGCCAGGACGGCGTGATGCCGGCGCGCGGGCTGATCGCCTGGCCGTGCCCCACTACGGCTGCCACCGACCACCCTCTCCATTCGAATGACCCACGGATCGGTCAGGTAGTCCCAAACTGCGGCCGTCCAGCGAGGCGGGCAAGCGTGAGGCGATCCGTGATCCAGGGGGAGTCCGGGGGCTACCCCGATGCGCCCGCGGGCGCCGGTGAAGCACGTTGGTGGCATGTCCGGACCCACCGCGCCGCGCACTCCCTGGTCAGTGCGGGGCCTCGCCCTCGCGGCGGTGGTGGCCACCGCCCTGCTAGTGCCGCCGTACCTGGTCCCCGGCGGCGAGACCCTGGTGTCCCGCGACGACGCGCTGCTCCGGCTGCTGCTGCTAACGCACGTGGCCGGCGCCGGCGCCGCGATCTGCCTGGGCACCCTGCAGCTGGTGCCGCGGATCCGCCGCCGGCGTCGGGTGCACCGCGCCCTCGGGCGGGCGTTCCTGCTCCTCGGCTCGGTCGCTTTCGTGGTGACCGGGCTGCCGCTGGCGCTCACCACGGAGAACGACGTCGCCCGGTACGGACTGTTGGTCCCGGTGCTGCTGTGGCCGGTGTTCGCGGTCGCCGGGTTCGCCGCGATCCGGCGGCGGGACGCGACCGGGCACCGGCGGTGGATGATCCGGCTCTACGCGGTGAGCTTCTTCGCGATCACCGCGCGGATGGTGGTGCCGGTGCTGATGCTGCTGCAGCTCCCGGTGCTGGGCAGCCGGTACGGCGGTGACGTCGAGGCGATGGTCGAGGCCACCGTGCCGATCGGCCAGTGGCTGGGCTGGATCGTGAACCTCACTATCGCCGAACTGGTGATCCGACACGGCGCCGAGCGGCATGGTCGTGTCGCCACCGAGACGGTATCCGGGACCCCCTGACGTTCCGGAAACCGCACGCCCGTGCCGCTGTCGGCGCGTGGCGTCTTATGCCGCACAGCGCGCGCTTGGTTGCGGGCGGCACTACAGATCGCTACAGATCGCGATCGGTTACAACTTGCTTCACTGGCTCAAGAGCGCCGGCTCCGCCGGCGCGAAGCCGCGGCTGCGGGCGGGCTGCCGCCCGTCCTCGCCGCGGCCGACCCGACTCCCACACATGGAGAAGCCCCCGCCCCGACGCCCGAGTGTCCGGACACCGGCCGACGCGTCAAGGCCGCATTCGCGTCGCTACGCGATCGAGCAAGCTCGAGCCTTGACCCGGCGGCCGGCGCCCTGAGTTCGGCGCCTATCGGGGACGGGGGAGGAGCGGCGGCAGTCCGCAAATAGTCCGCACCCCGCAGAGAATCGGCTCGAAACAACCTCTACTCCGCGATGTACGAACCTTCCATTCTGAGCGGGAGATCGTCTCAATCAGTTCGGCTGCGTTCGCACCGTTCCGGCGGCCAGCGCCCTCATAATCCTTGGGTCGTGGGTTCGAGCCCCACCCGCCCTACAACGTCACCGCAGGTCAGCGGCCATGTGCCGCTCCCAGGTCGAACGGCAGCACCTCCGTCTTCTCGGCCTCAGTCCGCAGTCAGCCGGTCGGTACGTCGTAGACCCGGACCCACGCGATCTTCATCCACGACCGCGTGGTCTCCGTGCCGTCGGGGAACCAGTCGAGCTGCACGGTCTGGTGCATCGGCCCGGGGGGCTGGTGCTCGGGATCGGTGTCGCGGAACCACGGGACGCCGTCCAGGTAGCCGACGATGCCGTCAGGGGTCCACTCGACCGCGTAGTTGTGCCACTTCGTGGTGTCGACCTTGCGGGTCTCGCTCTCCTGCGAGTTGTCGCAGGAGTAGTGCAGGAAGAAATGGATCTCGCGCCAGTCGCTCCCGCCCTCGGCGTAGTCGATCTCGCCGTCGCACGGCCAGTCGCCGGAGTCGGGCCACAGCAGGAGCACGGGGTGATACTCGGAGTCGCGTTGGTTGGTCTTCATCCGGACCTCCCAGCGGCCGTACCGCCGGTTGCCGAACCGGGCGGACATGCCCCCGGTGACGCCGCGGCTGTTGCCGACCACCCGGGCCACGTGGCCGTTGACGTGCCACGCGCGCGGCCGGCGCAGTCCGTTGTCGTCGTGCCCGGGGGAGTCGTAGACGCCCCACTTCCTCGATCTGGGGGCGCCGGTGTAGTTGAACTCTTCGCGCGCGACCGGTCGTCCCCACCCGAACTTCTTCGCCGCGCTGGTGCTGCCGGCGGCCGCCACGGCCACGGCCGACCCGGTCGCCGACGTCCCGACGGCTGCGGGGTCGGTGGCCCTGACCGCTCCTACGAGCGAGAGTCCCAGCAGGAGAGCTGCTGCCAGCGCGGCGGTCGGCCGCGTGGCTAGGGCGCGGGCCGTTCGGTGCTTCATCGGAGATCTCCTGTCGAGGGCGTGCTCGGGCACCGCGACGGCGGTCATTGGGAGGCCAGCCACAGTACCCAGGTCGTCACTCTCACGGCCACACCCCTGACTCGGCGGCAGCGGTGCCCTCCTCGGGAAGCGGCTCGCCTCGGCGGTGACCAGCCGCTCGATGCGCAGCACCTCGTCGGCCTCCGCGACCTCCTCAGCGCTCAGCACCGGCAGACCCTCGGCCCGCCCCTCGCCGTCGCGGATCGGGTCTCCGTCCCGGTCAGGAGCGTGCGCCGAGGTGAGCGTTGGCGACCGTACGTATGGCTTCGCGTAGCAGCATGGCGTCGTCGGGTCGTGGATGGGCGATTCGCTGCAGTGCGAACCCGTCGAGCACTGCCACGAGATGTCGGGCCGCCTTGTCGGGTTCGGGGGCGCCGAGTGCTGAGAATGCCGTGGCGGCTGCATGCTCGTAGGCTTCGACGATGCGCCTGACGGGCTCGGCCAGTTCGGGCCGCCGTGTAGTGCCGAGGTAGGCCTCGAACTGCACGAGGATCTGCCGTTCGCGGGGTGCGGTGACAACGTCGAGTAGTCGGTCGACGTACTCCTCCACAGGCTTGTTGCCCTGGGTGAGGGTCGCTGCGTCGGCCACCAGCGACTCGACGGCCTCGAGGATGCTCTCTGCGATCCGCGTGACTGCCGCCCCGATGAGATCATCGAGGGACGCGAAGAAATAGGAAGTCGTCGAGAGGGGGACGCCGGCCGCCTTGGCAATGGCGCGGTGGGTCACCCCTTCCAGGCCGTGCTCCGCGATCACCTCGACGGCGGCATCGAGGACGAGGGCCTTGCGCGTCTCCCCTCGGGGGTAGTGAGAGCGTGGTCTCGTCACGAGGAGGAACGGTAGTCCACGGGAGGAACGACAATTCCGGCCGCCGCGCCCGCGTGCAGGCAGCCGCGCAACCGCAGCTTGACCGCTGCGAGCGTCTCCTCGACGACCTCGATCGCGTCGGTCCTCATACGTCCTTCCTCAACGGGTGGGCGTGGCGTTGGCGAACGCGTCGACGGTGGCGAGGTCATAGGATCCGGCGTCGGTCCCCAGACCTTGGGCGACCTGCGCCGCGGCGGCGCAGCCGAGGCGTGCAGAGTCTGCCAAGGTCCTGCCCTGGGCGCGACCGAGGATGAATCCGGCGGAGAACGCGTCGCCGCATCCCGTGGTGTCCACGACGTCGACCTGGAATGCCGCCACCTCGATGACCTCCTCGGAGGTCACGACCAAGGCGCCCTTCTTGCCCTGCGTGACCGCGACGCAGCCGACACCGGTCTCGAGGAGGGCACGGGCACCGGTGACGAGATCGGTGGTGCCGGTGAAGCCGAGGACCTGCTCGTCGTTGGGAAGGAGGTAATCGGCGTAGGGCATCGCGTCGCCGATCCACTCCAGCATGCCGGGATCGCCGGGCGCGAGGACGTCGATCGACGTCGACAGGCCGGCGTTCCGGGCGTGTTCGAGCAGCTCACCGGCTGCAGTGCCGCCGAGGAACTCCGGTCCGCCCAGGTGCAGGTGGGCACAGCCGGTCAGCGTGGGCAGGTCGATGTCGTCGAGCGTGAAGGAGCCGTTCGCGCCGATACAGTGCCAGGCCGGGCGGTCGCCGTTGGTGCGCACGGGGATCACCGACGCGGAGGTCTGCGCCGCGTCGGTTCGGACAAGGCCGGTGACATCGACGCCTTCACGATCGAGGGTCGCGATCAGGGTGTCCCCGAGAGGATCTGCGCCCACGGCGCCGTAGGAGCGGACGGTGGCGCCCAGCCGGCTCAGGACCACGGCCGTCCCCGCGGCGGTGCCGGCGGGTGAGAGGCGGATGGCCTCCACCAGCTGGCCGTCGGAGCTCTCGGGGATGGACTCGACGCCGATGACGTGAGCGTCGAGGACGTGGACGCCGACGGCGGCGATGGTGAGGTCGCTGACCTGGGTGTGCTCCGTCATGACCGGTTCTCCTGGGGGGTTCCGTAGTTGAGTGCGAAGGCCTGACGGATGACGTCGATCTGCTGAGCCTCGGTCAGTGGTAGCGGATCGGTCACCTGCGCGACGCGCAGCAGCAGCGCGGCGAGCCACTCGACGAGGAGTGCGTTGTCGACCGCCTTCGCGAGGGACGACCCAACGGCAACTGAGCCGTGTCCGGCCATGAGCGCCGCTTGCCGGTCCTCGAGTGCGTCCACGACGGCTTGGGCCAGTTCAGGGGTGCCGAAGGTGGCGTACGGCGCGATCCGGAGCTCGCCGCCGAGCATCATCTGCTGGTAGTGCAGCACCGGGAAGGACGGGAATCGGTTGGTAGCGCACGCGACAGCGGTAGCGCTCGGGGCGTGGGTGTGCACCACGGCTCGCGCGAAACTGCTGCGGTAGACCGCTAGGTGCAGGTCCAGCTCCGACGTCGGCTTGAGTCGTCCGGAGACCACCTCTCCGTCGAGGGTCGTCTCCACGATGTCCTCGGGTTCGCACCGGGCCAGCACGATGCCGCTGGCAGTGACGAAGACCCGGTCGTCGTCGCGGACGGAGACATTGCCGGCCGTCCCGATCAGCAGGCCGTGCTCGGCCAGCTGCCGGGCTGCGTCGGCGACTTCTTGGTGGATGGTGGTCACGAGAGCCGGCGGCCTTCGCCTGGGAGCGGACGCTCGGACCGGAGGAGCTCGTCGAGATTGGCCATGGATCGCGCGAGCTCGGCGGCCAGCGACTTGCTCAGCACGGCGCCGACCAGACGACCCAGGGGGCCAAGGCTGAGGCGGAAGGTGACCTCGTACGTCATCTCCGTGGCTCGCCCGTCGTCGACGCTGACGAACCGGAAGGTGCTGGTCAGGTTCTTCAAGGGTGCGAAGCCCTCGCCGGTGTCGACGCGCAGTGCCTTCGGTTCGACCTGCTGCACGGTCCACGTCGAGATCGTGGTGAGCGGCCCGATGGTGCGGTTGCGCTCTTCGTAGGTCCGGCCGACGACGGCGGCGCCGTGGTGGCGCCGTACCTCGAAGGCTCCGTCCACCCACTCGGCGTAGCGGGCGGTGTTGTCGATGACGGTCCAGACGTCCTCGACCGGGGCGGCGATGGTGCGCTGGACGCTGACGTGGTGCTCGGTCACGGGCTCTCTCCGGTCGTGAATTCGGTGCGTGTCTCGGTGCTCCGGGCTGCGGTCGGGCGGGAGGTAGTGGCGCTGACTGCCGCTGCGGCGTCCTTGCCGGAGCGCACGGCGCCGTCCATGAACCCGTTCCAGTAGTCGGCGTGCTCGGCTCCTGCCCAGTGCACGCTGCCGTGGGGTACGTCGCGCCAGCGGCCGAGCTCGGTGAGGACTCCGGGAGCGAGCACGGACGTCGGACCGCCCCGGGTCCAGGGCTCCAGGGTCCAGTCCTGCTCGAAGTAGTCGACCGGCTCGAGCGCCTGCGGGCCCACGACCTTGGCGAAGCTGCGCAGGACCGCACCGCGGCGCTCGTGTGCGGGCCGCGTGGACCAGTTCTTCCACTCTCGGGCCCCGAGGAAGCCCATGAGGACGCCGGGCTCACCCGGGGGCGGCGAGTTGTCGAACATCGAACAAACCGGGCCGCTCTGGCCGCGGAACACGCCCTGCCCGGACAGACCCTGGTCCCGCCAGAACGGCCGGTCGTAGATCGCCTCGCACTTCATCAGCATGCCGAAGGTCATCCGCGCGAACAGCGCGGCCTGCTGGGCCGGGAGCAGCGGGTCGAAGTCGATCTGGGTGACCAGGTGCGGGGGAGTGGCGACGATGACGTGGTCGGCCTCCCAGGCCTGATCGTCGGTGCTCACCGTGACGCCGCCAGGGGTCTGCGTGATGCGACGCGCCGGCGCGTTCAACGTCACCGCGCCGTCGAGCTCTTCTGCCATGCGCAGGGACAACAGCTGGGAGCCGCCGACGAACCTCGACTCCTGGGCGCCGCCGGCGACGCCCATCAGGCGCGCGAGCGAGCCAGGGTGGTCCTCGTCGCCTGCGCCGGCGACATACCACAGTGTGAACAGCGCGGACGCTTCGGCGGCCGTGGTGCCGTAGGCCGACGCGAGCAGTGCCTCGAGGAGCTCGACGCCACCGCGACCCAGGGAGAGCTTCCGTGCCCAGGACTCAGTGGTGAGCTTGTCCAGCTCCGCCGCGTTCGGGGAGTTCCAGGGCTTGGCCAGGTCGATGGTCCGCGTGAGCCGCTCCAGCCGGGCCATCATCACCCCGATGTCGGGGAGCGCGGCGTAGTCGGGCGGGATGTCACCGCTGTACCGCTTGGCGCGGGCGCCGTGAACGTAGACGGTGTCGCCGGCGTCGTTGGCCGGGAAGGTGGCCACGCCCAGGTCCTTGGCCAACGCCAGCACGTGCTTCTGGGTGGGACCCACGAACTGGCCGCCTGCCTCCACCACCTCTCCGTTGGGCAGGTCGTGGTTCAGGGTTCGTCCCCCGACCCGACCGCGGGCTTCGAGCACCTGGACAGTGGCACCTGCTGCGCGAAGCTCACGGGCTGCCACCAGACCGGCCAGGCCGGCGCCGACGACGACGACGTCAACACGTGTGTTCGTGAGCATCTCAGGCCGTCCCGTCGATCTGGGCGCGGCCCTGCTCGATGGGCAGTCTCTCGAAGGTCTCGGTCACGGTGCGGTTCAACACACGGGCGACGCGGTCGCACGTGGGACGGTTCTGCTGAGACATGGCACTCCCTTGGACTGACGCGGCCGACCGTACCGCGAAGTCCGGACATTTGTCCAAGATTCTCGCCGGCCTCGCTCACCCACCTCCACGTCGAGTATGACTTTGGTCCACCTACGTGCGAGTAGCCCGCGGGGCTGCGCCGTCTGCGGGGTAGGCCCATCCCTTGCACCCCGTAGAGGATGGAGGTGTGCAGCCACAGCAACAGCGCGACGCCAAGACCCTGGTCATCGCGACGGGGCTCGGCCTGTTCGTGCTGGTCGTGGCCCTGGGCTGCGCAGTCCTGTGGCTCGCGACGTCAGTCCTCGACCTGAGCGAGGAGACCGTGTCCACAGGCTTCTGGTTCGTCTCGGCTGTCGCTGCTGCCGCGTGGGTCTGGCTCGTCCGGTCCCAAGGCCGCCGCTGACGCCACCTGCCCGAACCGCTCCAGGCCGTGGCGCATCGGTCCGCGAGCTGCCTCGGTCAGCGCAGGCCCCGGTGCGCCGCCCACAGCTCTCCGGCACGGGTCGCCGCCTCGTCCACCAGGGCCGACAGCTCGGGGCTGTCGGGCACCGGGAAGGAGACGTAGGCACCTCGCCCGCCGGCCGTCGGCCGGCCGTAGGCCTTCACGGCGAGGTGCCCGTCGGGCAAGAGCCGGACGTTGAGCGTGGTCAGCGCGAACTCCTCGCCCCGGCGCGTGTCGTGCCAGCGCAGGGACTCGGGGATCGTGACGTTGATGGCGAGGGCACTCACCTCGAGCTGGCTCATGGCCGCATCGTGGCACTCTTTGCGGCTGGGGACCCGGGTGTCGGGAACCAGCGACAGATCACGGCCGACTGGCCACACGTCCACAGGGCGTTGCACGTCCAATACACGAGCATCGCCAGCGGGACCACCCCGCCGGCGACAACGAGTCCGAGCGCGGACAGCAGCGGCATCAGCTGCTGGGTCCGCGCCACCATCTCGGGCAGGTCGGCCGTCACCAGGTTCGGCGTGACGAGGTGCTTCTGCGTGAAGTAGGTGACCGCGGCGGTCACACAGGCGATCCCGGCCACCACGGCCAGGTGCGTCCATCCGGCGCCGACGTACCCGCGCGCTGCCAGCGGCACCCCCAGCAGGGTGGCGGCACCGAGCGAGGCCACCAGTTCGGTGCTCATCGCGCCGACAGGCGCTCCCGCGGCGGTGTCCGCGAGGAGGCGGTAGAGCGCCAGCCAGATGGGCAGCTGCAGCAGCAGCGGCAGGCAGCCGAGCCGGGAGACGCCGGGTTCGCCGCGATCCGGCGGCGCTCCTCCATGAAGGCCCGCAGGTCGTCCGGGTCCCGGCGGTTGCGGTAGCGGCGGGCGAGCGCGTCGAGCTGGGGCCGCGCCAGCGCCGACGCGTGGCTGTGGCGGACACCGTGGACGACGAGCGGCAGCAGGGCGGTGCGGACGACTGCGACGACGGCAGCGATGACGAGCAGCCAGGTCGTGCCTGCGGCGGCGTCCACACCGAGCGTGGTCGCACCGCTGTGGAGACCGGCCACGAGGGTGGCGAGGGCATGGGACAAGGGGTCGAGAAGGGACATCGGGTGCTCCTGGAGGGAAGGGTGGACGGGTCGCGTGGCTCGCGCCGAGGCGAGCGTCAGGCGAGTCCAGGAGCGCGCGGGCGCAGCGGCGAGCGGACCGGGTCGGTCACCCGGCAGGCCAGGAACGGAGCACTCGTGCTCGAGTCGACCGGCCGCATGCTGGCCACGGTCGCGGCCGTCATGACCCCGTGGCGGCCGAGGAGCCGCACGACACCGGCCGAAAGCACGAGCACCGCCAGCGAGGCGGCGACCGGCGCATCCGCGCCGGCGACGAGGAGGGTCGGCACCAGCAGTGCGAGGAGTACGCCGATCATGCTGGCACCGGCGAGCGACACCCGTGCGCTCAGCTCGTCCAGTCCCCGTTCCACGACTGCGATCGTACGCCGTCGCTAGCCGTCGGCACGGCCGCCGCCGAGGCCGACCTCGTTGCCGTCGGGGTCACGGTAGGTCACCTTGCGCACCCCGTTCTCGTAGGTCTCCGTCTCGACCGGGTCAATTCCGCGCTGCGCGATCCCGTCCACCCGGGCGTCGAGGTCGGCGACGAACATCGTCACGCGGGCGTGCCCCGCGTGCTCGGGCAGCAGCTCGACGTAGACCCACCCGTGCTCGTTGACGTCGAAGACCGCCTCGACGTCGTTGGGGAAGAAGCTCGGTGACGACCCGAGCAGCCTGCCGTACCAGTCGAGCGCGCGCGCCAGGTCCGACACCGGGATGCCCGCGAAGAGGTCGACGATCACCGGTCGACCGTACCCATGTGCGGAGCCATCAGCTCTCGCCGGCGATCAGGTAGCCGTCGTCCTGACGCACCAGCTGCAGGCTGACGTCGTCGGTCGTCCGCGAGCCGTCCTGGTGGACGTAGTCGACCTGATAGCTGACCGTGAGGCCCTCGGGGTCGACCTCGACCTCGCGCGGAGACGCCGACCTGATGTTGCCCCAGAAGGCAGAGTAGTCCTCGAAGTAGCCGCTCGCCGCCTGGAACTCTGGGGTGAGCATGGCGTACGTCGCGCGGGGATCGCTCGTCACCGTCGCGAGGTACGTCGTGATGAAGTCGCGCATGCCCTGCTCGGTCCGGGCCCGGCTCGGGGTCTCAGTCGGGCTGGGGCTCTCAGTCGGGCTGGGGGTCTCAGTCGGGGAAGAGGGCGACGACTGCGTGCTGCGCTGGGTGCCGGAAGGCTGGGCTTCGGGGTCGGGCTCGACGGTCCGTCCCTGCCACCACGCCCACCCGAGCCCCGCGGCGAGCAGCAGCGTCGCCACGAGCAGGAGCGCGGGCAGCAGGGAGCCACGGCGCCCGGAGGTGGGCGGCGGCGGGCTGGGAGATTCGGTCGGCTGCGGCTCTGTCGGGGCGGCCGCGGGGACGGGGCGCATGGTCTCCGTCGCCGCTCCGGCCACCGAAGCCGCAGAGCGGTCCGGCCCTGCTCCGGGGGAGAGTGGCAGGGTCGGCGTAGTCGGGTCGTTGGCCACCTCGGCCAGGGCATCGCGCACCCGCAGCATCGGCCAACGGGCGTCCACCTGGCGCTCCATGGTCGCCTCGAGCACCAGGCCGAGCCGGCCGGCGCCTGCCAGCCGCGGCGGCTCCTCGTTCACGATCTGGTAGAGCCCGCCGATGAGGTTCTCGCTGACGTCGTACGGCGGTCGGCCGGCGAGGGCATGGAAGAGCGTCGCGCCCAGCGACCAGACGTCCGCGGCTGCCTCTGCCAGGTGGCCCGACGCCACCTCGGGTGCGATGTAGGCCGGCGATCCCGTGACCATCCCCGTCTGGGTGAGCGTCGCGTCCGCCTGGGCCCGCGCGATGCCGAAGTCGGCGAGCTTCGCATGGCCGTCGGCGCCGATCAGGATGTTGGAGGGCTTGACGTCGCGATGCACGATGCCTGCCGAGTGCGCTGCGGCCAACGCGTCGGCGGCCTGCCACAGCACCTGCGCGGCCTCCCGCTGGCCGAGCGGCCCGGTGCGCTTGATGCGGTCGGCCAGCGTCTCGCCCGCGACGTACTCCATGACGAGCCAGTGGTGTCCCTCGTGCTCCACGAGGTCGAAGACGGCGACCACGTGCGGGTGGTTGATCTGGGCAGCGAGCCTGGCCTCGCGCTCGACCCGCGCCAGGTCGGGGCTGTCGGCACCGGGGACCATCCCGATCCGCTTGACCGCCACCTCGCGGTCCAGCACCTCGTCACGGGCGAGGTGGACCGCGCCCATCCCGCCGTGGCCGATCTCGCGCAGAAGGGTGTACCTGCCTGCGATCACGTTGTGGCCTTCCGTCGACTCCAGCCGCAAATCCTAGGTGCCTACTGATCATGGCAGGCTAGGGTCCGCGGCGCGCACCGGCGCGACCCTGACGGAAAGGCTTTGCCCGTGTCGACCCCGAACGTCCTCGACGAGCTCCAGTGGCGTGGTCTCATCGCCCACGCCACGGACCTCGACGCCCTCCGCTCACACCTGGGCCAGGGGAGCGTTCGGTTCTATGTCGGCTTCGACCCGACGGCGCCGAGCCTGCACATGGGGCACCTGGTCCAGATCCTCACCGCCCGGCGCCTGCAGCAGGCGGGGCACACGCCCTACGCGCTGGTCGGTGGCGCCACCGGCATGATCGGCGACCCCAAGGAGACGGGCGAGCGCACGCTCAACTCCCTCGACACCGTCAAGGACTGGGTGGAGAAGGTGCGTGGCCAGATCGAGCCGTTCCTCTCCTTCGAGGGCGCCAACGCCGCGACGATGGTGAACAACTACGACTGGACGGCGAGCCTCTCGGTCATCGACTTCCTGCGTGACATCGGCAAGCACTTCCCGGTCAACCGGATGCTCGCCCGCGACGTGGTGAGGAGCCGTCTCGAGGCCGGCATCAGCTACACCGAGTTCAGCTACGTGCTCCTCCAGTCGCTGGACTTCCTCAACCTGCACCGCGACCACGGCGTCACGCTCCAGTTCGGTGGCAGCGACCAGTGGGGCAACCTCACGGCCGGCGTCGACCTGATCAGGCGCGCGGACGGGGAGCGGGCGCACGCCATCGCGACCCCCCTCATGACCAGGTCCGACGGCACCAAGTACGGCAAGACCGAGGGCGGAGCCCTCTGGCTCGACCCCGAGATGCTCTCGCCCTACGCCTTCCACCAGTTCTGGCTCAACGTCGAGGACGAGAAGGTCGGGGAGCTGCTACGCGTCTTCACGTTCCTCCGGCGCGGGGAGATCGCTGACCTCGAGCGTCTCACCGCCGAGGAGCCCTGGAAGCGCGCCGGGCAGAAGGCCCTCGCCGACGAGGTCACGACTCTGGTCCACGGGGCGGACGAGACCGAGCAGGCGAAGGCTGCGGCCGCCGCACTGTTCGGCGGGGGAGACCTCCACGCCCTCAGTACGACGACGCTGGCCGCCGCTCTTCGGGAGGCGGGCGCAGCCTCGGTGAGCCGGGAGGCGCTGCCGTCGATCGTCGACCTGTTCGTGGAGGCCGGGCTCGCCAAGAGCAAGGGAGAAGCCCGCCGCACGGTCTCCGAGGGTGGTGCCTACCTCAACAACGTGCGCGTCGAGGACCCCGACCACGTGCCCACCACCGATGACCTGGTCGGCGGATCCTGGCTCGTCCTGCGCCGCGGGAAGAAGCACTTCGCGGGCGTGGAAGCGCGCTGACCTGCGCAAACGCGCGTGTGCGCGCCGTCACAACGTGGCGATTTGCGTGCCAGTACGCCGCGGCCTAATGTTCTTCCTCGTCGCCAGGGCGCGGCGGGGAGCAAGGCCGGTCGGCCGGGCTCCCGGCCCCGAGGCGGCCACCCCCTCAGTCCACTTCCTTCGGGAAACTCAGTTGTGCGCGCAACAGCGGCCGGCGGAGTTCTTCGAATTGTTTGTGGCGTGCGCGGGTGGGGAAACAAAAACTCTCGATTTGCGTCGAGACGAAGATTCCCGCTAAGTTTCACCACAAGCCCCGCAGCGGAAGGCCGCACAAGCCTGAAGCACGGTGTGCGTCTGATTCTTGAGAACTCAACAGTGCGTTTTGATAGTCGACGGATTAGTTTGTTTTGCCCCGTTGATTGCTTGCCCTTTTTTGGGTGGGTGGTTGATGGTTTCTTTGATTGAGTGACATGAT
>NZ_QDGZ01000020.1 GCF_003076135.1 Nocardioides gansuensis
GAGGTGTTCGCGTCGTCTGTGGTCTCTGTCATCGAGAGCCATCCTTCCACTCGGCTGGATTGGTTGATGTGGTCGTCGCTGGAGGTGTTGACGTGCCCCTCGTCACATGTCACCATGACGACATCGAATTAAGCAAGCGCTTAGAAGGAGTTGTGATGGACTGGTGGAGCCCGGACGTCCCGCCCGCCGAGACCTGCGTCTTGGGGCCAGTCCTCCTGCAGCACCTCCGCGAACGACCGGACGCGGTGTATGCGTTGTTCCCAGATGGCACGCAGTGGACGTACCGGGACGTGTGGGCGGCGGCGAACACCACTGCCCGTGAGCTGCAGGAACTCGGTGTATCGCACGGCGATCGGGTGCTGTCGTGGCTACCGAACGGCCCCGACGCAATCCGGGTCTGGTTTGGCGCGAACCTGCTCGGCGCGATCTACGTGCCACTGAACACGGCCTACCGAGGGGGATTGCTCGAGCATGCGATCCGGCTCTCCGAGGCGAGCGTGCTGCTGGCCAGTCCGGGCCTGATCGAGCGGCTCGGCGGCCTCGACGTCGAGGGGTTGCGGCACGTGATTGCGGTGGAGCCGATCGGAGAGCTCGACCACGATCAGCTGCCGGTCACCCCCGATCAGGACGTCCAGCCGTGGGACCCCTACGCGATCATCATGACGTCGGGCACGACCGGTCCGTCGAAGGGCGTCGTGTGCTCCTACGTGCAGCTCGCCACGGCGGCCGCAGTCACCTTTGACGACAACTTCGGCCCCGACGACCGCTACATGATCAACCTGCCACTTTTCCACGTGGCCGGCACGATCTGCACCTACGGCGCGTTGCTGTGCGGCGGGTCGATCTCGATCGTGGAGAGCTTCGACACTGCGTCCTTCTGGGACACGATTCGAGCGACCGGGACGACGCATGCCATGTTGATGGGCGTCATGGCCTCATTTCTCGCCAAGCAGCCACCGTCGGACCGAGACCGCGATCATCCGCTGCGCAGGGCGGGGATGGTGCCCGTCATCGACGATGTGCCCGGCTTCTCGGAGCGTTTCGGCGTCGAGATCGTCACCATGTTCAATATGACCGAGATCTCCGTCCCGCTCGTGTCGGAGGCCAACCCAACGGCGCGCGGCACTTGCGGCAAGCTGCGCCGTGGCGTGCACGGCCGACTGGTCGACGAGCACGACCGCGAGGTGCCCACCGGCGAGGTCGGCGAACTGATCCTTCGCACCGAACGGCCGTGGGCGATGAACTCCGGCTACTGGGGGATGCCGGATGCCACGGCGCGGGCCTGGCGCAACGGCTGGTTTCACACAGGCGACGCCTTCCGGCTGGATGCTGACGGCAACTACTTCTTCGTCGACCGTATGAAGGATGCGATCCGCCGACGTGGAGAGAACATCTCCTCCGTCGAGGTCGAAGCCGAGATCCTTGCGCACCCGGCCGTGCGGGAAGCGGCAGTGGTCGCCGTGCCGAGCCCCCATGGCGAGGACGACGTGCTCGCCGTGGTCGCTCCGGTCGACGGCGTGGACATCGATCCCGCGGAGCTGCTCGCAGCGCTTGTCGACCGCCTGTCGCACTTCATGGTGCCGCGCTACATCCGGATCATGCCCGAACTCCCCAGGACATCCACCAACAAGATCGAGAAGTACCTGCTTCGCAAGGAGGGGGTCACCGCTGACACCTGGGACCGCGAACGCGCCGGCATCCAGGTCAAGGCGGAACGCTTCACCCACCGCTAGCTGCTCAGTTGCCGATGAGCGGCTCGGGCAAGTCGGCAGGGCATGCGTGGTCGCGAGGAGCCGGGTGACGAACGACGAACCGCCTCGTGGCACGGGCACAAGATGGACGGGTTCAGGTTGCCCCGATATGTCGAGATTTGGCTACAAGCTGCCGTTGAACCCACTGGCAATAGTGGTGAAGAACAGTCTGCGTGAGCAGAGTCATGTCCGAAGAAGAACAGTTACGTAGGGAGAGTCATGTCTGATGCGAACAGCCGACCCTTGGTCGGTCGGACCCTAGTCATGTCCGGTGGAAGTCGGGGCATCGGGCTGGCCATTGCGACGGCCGTCGGCAGTCACGGCGCCAACGTCGTTCTGCTCGCCAAGACCGACACGCCCGACCCCCGGCTTCCCGGCACGGTGCACACCGCGGTCGAGCAGATCGAGGCCGCTGGCGGGAACGCCGTCGCTGTCGTCGGTGACGTGCGGCGTGACGAGGACGTCCAGCGGGCGGTCGACACGGCCGTCGGGAGATTCGGCGGCATCGACGTCGTGGTGAACAACGCCAGTGCGATCGAGCTCGTGTCGACCGAGGAGCTGCCGGTCAAGCGGTTCGACCTGATGCAGCAGATCAATGTGCGCGGGACCTTCCTGCTGACCCAAGCGAGCCTGCCGCACCTGCGGAAGTCGCCCGCTGGGCGTGTGCTGACGCTGGCGCCGCCACTCAACATGTCGCCGCGTTGGCTCGGCGCGCACCCCGCGTACACGATGACGAAGTACTCCATGACCCTGCTGTCCATGGGATGGGCGGCCGAGTATGCCGAGACGGACCTGGCATTCGCCTGCCTGTGGCCGGAGACCTTCATCGCCACTGCGGCGATGGCCCGCTTCCACGGTGACGAGGGGCTGGCCGCAGCGCGCAGCCCGCAGATCATGGCCGACGCAGCGGTCGAGATCCTGTCGCGCAAGCCCGGCGAAGTGACCGGGCGGTGCTTCCTCGACGCCGACGTGCTCCGCGAGTCCGGCATGGCCGACCTGTCCTCCTACGGCGGTGGCGAGAACCCCCCGCTCGACTTGTTCGTGGACTGACACATGAGCCGCCACGCCACTCGAGTGTGACCGGCCTCATGTGTGCACCGGTGGCTGGCACATCGAACCCACGAGGCACCTCTTGCACCAGGACGAGCGATGCCTCCGCCGATCCGCGCATGGTCGGAGGGCTCGGGGCCTGATCAAGCACAGCAGGAAGTCGTTGACGAGCACCTCGTTCTCTCCGGCAGCCATGGCGAGCGCCTGGTCGTCGAGGAGGTCACCAAGTTGTTCGGCAATCGCGCGCTGCGGCCAGGTCGTTCCGGGTTGGTCGTCGTGCCGGTTGCGGCGGGGGTGGTCAGGTCGTCGGTGAGAGCGGTGGTCCGCATGCCCGGGCGAAGAGGTCGGCCCAGGCGGTTTCCCATGGCCAGGGTGTCGGTAGGTGCAGGGTGAGTCTTCGGGCGGAGGACGCGATCCGGGCAGGCACGGTGATCAACTTGCGGCGGACCGTCGCGGTCGTCGACTTGGCCAGTGCGGTGCCTGCCAGGGTCGCGGCTGCCCGGGTCAGGTTGAACGCCATCACGGCGAGCACGAGCCAGGCGGCGTTCGCGGCGAACTTGCCTAAGGGCAGGTGCGCGAGGGTGGCGTTCTTCAGGTCGGAGTGAACCTGCTCGATGATCGCGTGGCCGCGGTGGGTCTTGTCCGCGGACACGGTGTCGGCCAGGGCGGGGCTGGTGGTGGTGAAGAAGGCGTGGAAGCGCCAGGTGTCGAACAACGTCTTCTGACCGTCCGTCCCGGCCGGGTTGAGGTCCGGGATCCGGCGGACCACGAGCCGACCGGTGACCTGCTCGGCCTGCGTCCTGGAGGTGAATGCGGTGAACGGAATCTCGGCGACCTCGGCGCGCGAGACCCAGGTCTGGGTCTGCTCGTCGAAGACCGCGTCGGTGTACTCGATCGGGGTCCAGGCATCGTCACCGATGGCGGAGATCGCGGCCTTGACCTTGGGATCTAGGCGGACGGTGACCGACACGTCGGCGCCGCTCCTGATCGCCGCGGCGACCATGGGGTGGCCGTAAAACGCGGAGTCGGCACGCACCAGCGGCCGCCGTCCGGAGTCGCCGGTCAGCTGGTTGGTGGTCTTCAGCGCGTCGGCGACCAGCCGGGCCGCGCCCCGCGGAGAACCACACGACCCCTTCCGCAGCCGCTGCGCCACGACCACCGGCGCGGACTCGGTCGAGGAGACGGTGGCGAGCAGCGCGTTGAGCCCGCGGACCCCGGAGTAGCCGTAGCCCGAACCCTGCTTGGAGTAGCCGTGGACCTCGATGATCGTGTCATCGATGTCGACCATCACTTGGCCAGTGCCAGCGGTCTGGCTGATCAGTGGCGCCCGGGCGGCCAGCCCGGTCAGGAACCTCGAGGCCACCGCGTCGAGCTGACGGACGTGGCCGAAGGTGAACGAGCGCAGGAACGACCCCAGCGTTGAGGGCGCGTAGGCGTTGGCGAAGACCCGGCCCATCCCACCGTGCCGCAGCAGCGCCATGTCATCGATGCTGTCCGCGCCCGCGACCATCCCGGCGATCAGCGAGGTGACCTTCAACCCGGCGTTCGCGCCCTTGTCCGTCGGCACGCTCAAATGCGTCTGGGCGAGTTCGCTCAGCCCCGCCGAGCGGGCCAACGCGAGGACCGGGACCAGCCCGGCCGACGACACGAGATTCGGATCATCGAAGACCACCGACGTTGCCCGAGGCCTGTGGCAAAGTTGCATCTACGAGATGCCCTTCGTACTGGTGCGAATTCGATCCTAGAGAAGACCGATTTTCCCAGCACGTAAGGGCATTCTCACTTCACGACGCGCTCACCCGACCAACCTCATCGGTGGATCGAGGCTAAGAGCCCTACTGGGCCGCCTACGGCACGAGGATCGCGCGACCAGTCACGTGTCCGCCCTCCAGATCATCGATCGCCTTCTGAATGTCAGCGAGCGGGTAGATCGCGGTCTCGACATGTAGCTTTCCTTGCTGAGCGAGCGCGATCACCTGAAGCTGGTCAGCACGCGTTCCGCCGAAGGAACTCTGTACGTTCACACCCCAGGGAAGCACGTCCGTGCTCAAGTCCGCGGCGTAGGCGAATGTCCCGCCACCGAGTCCGACGAAACGCAGAGCTCCTTCGGGCGCGACGATCTTCGTCGCTAGTTGTACAGTTGGCTGCACGCCAACGAAATCGAACACAGCGTCCGCGCCGTATCCGTTCGTCGCCTCGAGCACCTTCTGCGAAGCCTCGGAATCACTTCTGAGTACTACGTCGGCACCGAGGCCCCGCGCAAGCTCCAGCTTCGTCTCGTCGTTGTCGATAGCGATGATTCGCGCGTCCGTGGTGGCTTTGAGGATTTGCAGACCCATGTGACCGATGCCGCCGACCCCGATGACAACGACGGTTGAGCCCGGGGTGAGGTGGGATCGCGCGGAATTGATGGCATGCATCGGGGTGATACCCGCGTCCGCCAGCGGCGCCGCGGCTACCGGGTCAAGATCACCGATCTTGTCCAGGTGGCGGGCCTTCACCGCCATGAAGTCCGCCATCGCCCCATCTGGACCCAGGCCCGGGACGGTGGGGATCGTGGTGCGGCTGCCGTTCACCTCGCACGCATTGTCGCGTCCCTCGACGCAAGCTCGACAATGTCCGCACGCCCAAATGAGGCTTACGAGAACCGCATCCCCCTCTTCCAGCCCCGTCACATCGGAACCCACTGATTCGACCCAGCCCGCACCCTCATGACCGAGGGTCTTGCCGAGGAGGAACGGCAACTCCTCTGGGATGTGAAGCACGTGCAGGTCGGAGCGGCAGAGCCCCGCGCCCGCAATTTTGACGAGCACCTCATCTGGACCAATCTCTGGAACGGCTACCTCCTGAAGCTGCACGGCGCCGGGTCCCATGTATTTCACTGCATTCATCATTGAACAATTCCTCTGGGTTCGATGCGTGAGGCGACGAGCACGATGTGTTGCCGGTCACACCCAAACCTATGCACGCGATGCGCCCACGGAATAGTTCGAACCCGCCGGACATCGGTACAGAACGACACGACTCACCTGCTTCGCGTCCGATCCCGCCGGCGAGTACGCCGGCGACACTGCACCCCCCCGGGGTGCTCAGCCCAGATGGACTGACTGACCCCGAACGCCCACCAAATCTGTCGACGGGGGACTGCTGCACGAACGGGTGACAGTGTGACCTGCCCCACCGTTTGGGTTCCAGTGGTGGTGGCTAACTGACTGCGGTGATGGGGTCGTTCTCGGAGAGTAGTTCGAACTCGATCGGGGTGCGGTAGCCGAGTGCGGAGTGGCGTCGTCGGCGGTTGTGGAAGATCTCGATGTACTCGAAGATCGCGTTGTCGAGTTCGACCCGGGTCTTCCATCGCCGGCGGTCGAGCAGTTCGATCTGCATCGAGGACCAGAAGCTCTCCATCATGGCGTTGTCCAGGCCGTCGCCGACTGTGCCGAAGGATGGCAGCAGACCTGCGGAGCGAATCTTCTCGCCGTAGACCCACGAGGTGAACTGGGCGCCGTGATCGGCGTGGACGATCCCGCCGGGTTCGGGACGACGATTGCGGATGGCCATGTCGAGGGCGTTGACCACGAGGGTGGCGTCCTGGTTGGAGTCGATTGACTAGCCAACGATCCGGCGGCTGTAGGCGTCCAGAACCGCGGCACAGTAGATCCACCCTTCCCGGGTGCGATGTTGCGTGATGTCGGTGACCCACAGTTCGTTGGGTCGGAGCCGGTGGAACTTCCGGTTGACCAGATCATCTGCGGTCGCAACACCGCGCAACCGTTTGACCCGGGTCGGCCCCGGCAGGCCATAGACGCCGGCCTGGCTCATCAGCAGCCACACAGTTCGCTCGCAGACAGATCCCCATTCCCATGGTGAGTTCGGCGTGCACGCGTCGGTAGCCGTAGGTGCCCCGTGAGGCGACGTTGACCTCGCGGATCAGCCCAGTCAGCCACTGCCGCCGCTGCTGCGTCGGGGTGGTCGGGGTCCTCTTCTGCTTGTAGTAGTTCTGCCGCGCTACTCCCAGGACCCGGCAGCAGCGATCGGCCGGGACCCGGGCGTCGACGAGTCGGTCGATCACCGGGTGAAGCCTTTTGGGCGGGGTCGGTCCTCGCCGAGGAACTTCGCGGCCTGGCGAACGATCACCAGCTCGGTCTCAAGCTCGCGGATGCGCCGACGTGCCGCACGGAGTTCCGCGGACTCGGTGGTGGTGGTCCCGGGAATCTCGCCCCGGTCGATGCGGTCCTGCTTGACCCACTTGGACAGCGTGACGGGGTGAATGTCGAGCTCGTGGGCAGTCTGCTTCTGCGGTTTACCCGCGCGGACGAGCGCGATGGCTCGGGCTCGAAACTGTGGTGGGTAGGCACGGGGCACGGTGGTCAGCCTCTCGATGAAGGCAGTCACTTAGCCTCCATCCACTGATGAGCAGGGGCTGTGCGGTCGGGGTCGGTGACGACGGGTCGTCGGGTGCGTGGGCGTGGGTGTTGGTCTGGCCTCGCTGCCAGGTCGTTCCGGGTTGGTCGTCGTGCCGGTTGCGGCGGGGGTGGTCAGGTCGTCGGTGAGAGCGGTGGTCCGCATGCCCGGGCGAAGAGGTCGGCCCAGGCGGTTTCCCATGGCCAGGGTGTCGGTAGGTGCAGGGTGAGTCTTCGGGCGGAGGACGCGATCCGGGCAGGCACGGTGATCAACTTGCGGCGGACCGTCGCGGTCGTCGACTTGGCCAGTGCGGTGCCTGCCAGGGTCGCGGCTGCCCGGGTCAGGTTGAACGCCATCACGGCGAGCACGAGCCAGGCGGCGTTCGCGGCGAACTTGCCTAAGGGCAGGTGCGCGAGGGTGGCGTTCTTCAGGTCGGAGTGAACCTGCTCGATGATCGCGTGGCCGCGGTGGGTCTTGTCCGCGGACACGGTGTCGGCCAGGGCGGGGCTGGTGGTGGTGAAGAAGGCGTGGAAGCGCCAGGTGTCGAACAACGTCTTCTGACCGTCCGTCCCGGCCGGGTTGAGGTCCGGGATCCGGCGGACCACGAGCCGACCGGTGACCTGCTCGGCCTGCTTCCTGGAAGTGAATGCGGTGAACGGAATCTCGGCGACCTCGGCGCGCGAGACCCAGGTCTGGGTCTGCTCGTCGAAGACCGCGTCGGTGTACTCGATCGGGGTCCAGGCATCGTCACCGATGGCGGAGATCGCGGCCTTGACCTTGGGATCTAGGCGGACGGTGACCGACACGTCGGCGCCGCTCCTGATCGCCGCGGCGACCATGGGGTGGCCGTAAAACGCGGAGTCGGCACGCACCAGCGGCCGCCGTCCGGAGTCGCCGGTCAGCTGGTTGGTGGTCTTCAGCGCGTCGGCGACCAGCCGGGCCGCGCCCCGCGGAGAACCACACGACCCCTTCCGCAGCCGCTGCGCCACGACCACCGGCGCGGACTCGGTCGAGGAGACGGTGGCGAGCAGCGCGTTGAGCCCGCGGACCCCGGAGTAGCCGTAGCCCGAACCCTGCTTGGAGTAGCCGTGGACCTCGATGATCGTGTCATCGATGTCGACCATCACTTGGCCAGTGCCAGCGGTCTGGCTGATCAGTGGCGCCCGGGCGGCCAGCCCGGTCAGGAACCTCGAGGCCACCGCGTCGAGCTGACGGACGTGGCCGAAGGTGAACGAGCGCAGGAACGACCCCAGCGTTGAGGGCGCGTAGGCGTTGGCGAAGACCCGGCCCATCCCACCGTGCCGCAGCAGCGCCATGTCATCGATGCTGTCCGCGCCCGCGACCATCCCGGCGATCAGCGAGGTGACCTTCAACCCGGCGTTCGCGCCCTTGTCCGTCGGCACGCTCAAATGCGTCTGGGCGAGTTCGCTCAGCCCCGCCGAGCGGGCCAACGCGAGGACCGGGACCAGCCCGGCCGACGACACGAGATTCGGATCATCGAAGACCACCGACGTTGCCCGAGGCCTGTGGCAAAGTTGCATCTACGAGATGCCCTTCGTACTGGTGCGAATTCGATCCTAGAGAAGACCGATTTTCCCAGCACGTAAGGGCATTCTCACTTCACGACGCGCTCACCCGACCAACCTCATCGGTGGATCGAGGCTTAGCGCTGGGCAATCCCCTCTCGAGCCTCTCCCTGCCCAAGTGACGCCCGGACTACGCAGGCCAGGTGAGAGCAACACGACGAATCGTGGGCAGCCGAGAGAGAGACAGCCCGGGCGCCTAGACCGAGCCTCGCCAGGCACCGGTCCGAGGTCAATAGAAGAAGTAGCTGATGTGCGTGCGCGTCGCAGAAGGCCGCGAGAGTCATTTGAATATGCGCCTCGCTGCGAGGTCAGGGAGTGGTAGCTCGGCGATGCCCCGTCGCGGGGCCGTGCGTCCCGCGAAGACGCAGCTCCCCAGGCTGGAGCAACCGTGCCGGCGCGATCTCGGGGTTGCGGGCACGCAGGACCAGGTACTGCACGGCATGCCGGCCAAGGTCGGGCAGGTCGACGCTGACCGTTGTGAGGTCCAGGGCGGTCTGAGAGGCGAGCGGTATGTCGTCGTACCCGACGACGGTGACGTCCCCGGGCACGTCGAGCCCGGACCGGCGCAGGGCGTCTTGGGCCCCGGTGGCCAGGACGTCGTTGGCGCAGAAGGTCGCGGTGACCGGGCGTCGGGTCAGGAGCTCCTCGGTGGCCCGTGCCCCGTTGGCGATCGAGAAGGGGATCCGTGCGACGGGGTCGGGATGCGGCGCGATGCCGCGACGCGCGAGGGCGTCCCGAAACCCCGCCAGTCGCTTCGATCCGGTGCTGGT
>NZ_QDGZ01000021.1:2500-5267 GCF_003076135.1 Nocardioides gansuensis
ACGTAAAGCGCTGGCTCCGGAGCAGTACCCCAAGTAACACGGAACCCCTGAAATTCCGTGTGAATCTGGCGGGACCACCCGTTAAGCCTAAATACTCCTTGATGACCGATAGCGGACCAGTACCGTGAGGGAAAGGTGAAAAGTACCCCTGGCGGGGAGTGAAATAGTACCTGAAACCGTGTGCCTACAATCCGTCGGAGCGAGACCTTGTGTCTTGTGACGGCGTGCCTTTTGAAGAATGAGCCTGCGAGTTTGCGTTGTGTTGCGAGGTTAACCCGTGTGGGGTAGCCGTAGCGAAAGCGAGTCCGAACAGGGCGTTTGAGTAGCACGATCAAGACCCGAAGCGAAGTGATCTATCCATGGGCAGGTTGAAGCGTCGGTAAGACGACGTGGAGGACCGAACCCACTTAGGTTGAAAACTGAGGGGATGACCTGTGGATAGGGGTGAAAGGCCAATCAAACTTCGTGATAGCTGGTTCTCCCCGAAATGCATTTAGGTGCAGCGTTGCGTGTTTCTTGCCGGAGGTAGAGCACTGGATAGCCGATGGGCCCGACCAGGTTACTGACGTTAGCCAAACTCCGAATGCCGGTAAGTGAGAGCGCAGCAGTGAGACTGCGGGGGATAAGCTCCGTAGTCGAGAGGGAAACAGCCCAGACCATCAGCTAAGGCCCCTAAGCGGTGACTAAGTGGAAAAGGATGTGGAGTCGCAGTGACAACCAGGAGGTTGGCTTGGAAGCAGCCACCCTTGAAAGAGTGCGTAATAGCTCACTGGTCAAGTGATTCCG
The DNA here is from genome assembly GCF_003076135.1 of Nocardioides gansuensis. GTDB lineage: Bacteria > Actinomycetota > Actinomycetes > Propionibacteriales > Nocardioidaceae > Nocardioides > Nocardioides gansuensis. Next base: position 3,287 of record NZ_QDGZ01000021.1, read on the forward strand.
CGCCGACAATGTAGCGGGGCTCAAGTCATCCGCCGAAGCTATGGCATTCACACGTATAGCTCAGCCGCCAACTTGTTTGGTTGGTTCAGGTGTGTGGATGGGTAGGGGAGCGTCGTGTGGGCAGTGAAGCGCCGGAGTGATCCAGGTGTGGAGGCCACACGAGTGAGAATGCAGGCATGAGTAGCGAATGAAGAGCGAGAAACTCTTCCGCCGAATGATCAAGGGTTCCAGGGTCAAGCTAATCTGCCCTGGGTAAGTCGGGACCTAAGGCGAGGCCGACAGGCGTAGTCGATGGACAACGGGTTGATATTCCCGTACCGGCAAAGTAGCGCCCATGACGAACCCGGTGATGCTAACCACCCGAAGCGCGCCCGACCGATCCCTTCGGGGTGAGGCGGGTGTGTGGAGCGTGGGACCCGATCTGGTAGTAGTCAAGCGATGGGGTGACGCAGGAAGGTAGTCGATCCACGGCGATGGTTGTCCGTGGCTAAGGACGTAGGGCGAGGCCTAGGCAAATCCGGGTCTCAATAGCCTGAGATCTGATGGGGACCCATTATTGGGGAAGTCGATGATCCTATGCTGTCGAGAAAAACCTCTAGCGAGCTATGCGCCGCCCGTACCCCAAACCGACTCAGGTGATCAGGTAGAGAATACCAAGGCGATCGAGACAACCATGGTTAAGGAACTCGGCAAAATGCCCCCGTAACTTCGGGAGAAGGGGGGCCGGATCCGTCAACCACCTAGCGTGGGGCAGCGGTGATGGCCGCAGAGACCAGGCCCAAGCGACTGTTTACTAAAAACACAGGTCCGTGCGAAGTTGTAAGACGATGTATACGGACTGACTCCTGCCCGGTGCTGGAAGGTTAAGAGGACCTGTTAGGCGCAAGCCGAAGCGGAGAATTTAAGCCCCAGTAAACGGCGGTGGTAACTATAACCATCCTAAGGTAGCGAAATTCCTTGTCGGGTAAGTTCCGACCTGCACGAATGGAGTAACGACTTGGGCGCTGTCTCAACCATGGACTCGGCGAAATTGCACTACGAGTAAAGATGCTCGTTACGCGCGGCAGGACGGAAAGACCCCGGGACCTTTACTATAGTTTGGTATTGGTGTTTGGTTCGGCTTGTGTAGGATAGGTGGGAGACTGTGAAGCCCAGACGCCAGTTTGGGTGGAGTCAACGTTGAAATACCACTCTGGTCGTACTAGATGTCTAACCTAGGTCCGTAATCCGGATCAGGGACAGTGCCTGATGGGTAGTTTAACTGGGGCGGTTGCCTCCTAAAATGTAACGGAGGCGCTCAAAGGTTCCCTCAGCCTGGTTGGCAATCAGGTGTTGAGTGTAAGTGCACAAGGGAGCTTGACTGTGAGACAGACATGTCGAGCAGGGACGAAAGTCGGAACTAGTGATCCGGCCACGGCATGTGGAAGCGTGGTCGCTCAACGGATAAAAGGTACCCCGGGGATAACAGGCTGATCTTCCCCAAGAGTCCATATCGACGGGATGGTTTGGCACCTCGATGTCGGCTCGTCGCATCCTGGGGCTGGAGTAGGTCCCAAGGGTTGGGCTGTTCGCCCATTAAAGCGGCACGCGAGCTGGGTTTAGAACGTCGTGAGACAGTTCGGTCCCTATCCGCCGCGCGCGCAGGAAACTTGAGAAAGGCTGTCCCTAGTACGAGAGGACCGGGATGGACGAACCTCTGGTGTGCCAGTTGTCCCGCCAGGGGCACGGCTGGTTGGCTACGTTCGGAAGTGATAACCGCTGAATGCATCTAAGCGGGAAGCACGTTTCAAGATGAGGTTTCCCACCACGTAAGTGGGTAAGGCCCCCCACAGAACATGGGGTTGATAGGCCGGAGGTGTACAGCAGCAATGCCCAGCCGACCGGTACTAATAGGCCGAGGGCTTGTCCCAACACCGTACAAAACACATCACCACATGGAGCATGTGACGCGTCCACTAGGCAGTTCCCAACCAACAAACCC
>NZ_QDGZ01000022.1 GCF_003076135.1 Nocardioides gansuensis
ACTCTCACCCGCTCATCGACACTTCGGATCAGCCACTTCCCGGACCCGCGACCACGACGCTACGCCCACGACCGCCCACCCGGAAGAGGGACCTCGAAACCACCGGTTGACAACAGAAGGGAGCCGGTGTGGGGCGGGTTCGAGGATGTGGACCCTCACGTCTGGAGTGCTTGATGCGGAAGCGGGACGAGCGCGTCGTGAGACGATGACGAGACTCGTCCGCCGGCCAGGCATGAACGCCGACGCTCGGCGCGGATGACGCACAGGAAACGCATCTGCCCAGATCAGGCTGCAGTGGTCTTCTTCACTGCGGTAAACACCGCAAGTACCTACGGCGAGCGCAGTCATCATTGCTTCGCCAGCGCGGTCCGTGGCATGGGTGAATCGTCCTGGCGGTGACGCAGACGGTAAGCCTACGTGTAGAACGCTGCCCTCACTTCAGGGCGCGGACGGAAAATTGTTCATGGACCCATGTCGAAGGCGCAGGATGTCGTTCGACGTACGGGTGAGTTGGCCACCGACCAGCGGCAGGCCTGACGAAACTTGAGGAGCGAGCAATGCCCAGGTTCATGGGATTCGTGAGGATGGAAGAGGGCGGCGGCATGCCGCCGAAGGCCTTGTTCGAGGCGATGGACAACTACATCGCGGAGCAGGCGGGGGCCGGCCACTTCCTGGACGGCGGCGGCCTCTTCGGCACCGAGGACGCGGTGAACTTCGTGGTGAGGAAGGGCGAGGTCACCCGGGTCGACGGACCGTACGCCGAGGCCAAGGAGGTCGTCGGCGGGTGGGCGCTCCTGCAGTACGACACCCTGGAGGACGCCATCAGCGGCCAGCAGGAGTTCGCCGAGCTGCACGCGAAGTACTGGCCCGAGTGCGAGATGGTCGCCACCCTGCGCCAGGTCTCAGAGGAGCCGCCCCAGCCTTCCGACGCCTGACCATCGGATGCGGGTCGTGCGGCCGGCCCTAGGCTGGCCGCATGGCCCCGTCCGCGGAGGAGTCCGTCACGGCCGTATGGCGCGCCGAGTCCGCCCGGCTGGTCGGTGCCCTGACCCGGATGACCCGTGACCTGGACCTGGCCGAGGACCTGGCCCAGGACGCTCTGGTGAGTGCACTCGAGTCGTGGCCGACCAGCGGTGTGCCCACGAACCCCGGCGCGTGGCTGATGACCGCCGCGAAGCGCCGTGCCATCGACACGTTTCGGCGCGCCGAGAGCCTGCGCCGCAAGACCGACGAGCTCGGTCGTGGCCTCAGTGAGGAGGACGGCATGCCCGACCTCACCTCGCAGGTGGACTTCATCGAGGACGACGTACTGCGGCTGATCTTCCTGTCCTGCCACCCGAAGCTCACCCCGGAGTCGAGGGCAGCGCTGACGCTGCGCCTGGTCGGAGGCCTCACGACCGGGGAGATCGCCCGGGGCTTCCTGGTCGCAGAGCCCGCCATGGGTCAGCGGATCTCGCGCGCCAAGAGGACGCTCAGTGAGGTCCGTGCCGAGTTCGAGGTCCCCGACGGGAAGGAGCGCTCGGCCAGGCTCGACGACGTGATGGCGGTGGTGTACCTGATCTTCAACGAGGGCTACACCGCCACCGCCGGCGAGGACTGGATGCGCCCCGAGCTGACCAACGAGGCGATCAGGCTGGCCCGGATGCTCGCCGAGCTGGTGCCGGAGGAGCCCGAGGTGCACGGGATGCAGGCGCTGCTGGAGCTGCAGGCTTCCCGCAGTGCGGCCCGCGTGGACGAATCCGGGGATCCGGTCCTGCTGGACGACCAGGACCGCAGCCTCTGGGACGAGCAGCTCATCCGGCGGGGGCTGGCCGCGCTGGAGCGCGCCTCCCGGCTCGCGGCCAGCGGGAGGCCTGTGGGCCGCTACTACCTGCAGGCGGCGATCGCCGCGCAGCACGCGCGCGCCGCCACGCCCGAGGAGAGCGACTGGCGTGCCATCGCCGGCCTGTACGACGTGCTCGCTGGGGCCGCCCCCGGCCCTGTCGTGGAGGTCAACCGCGCCGTCGCGCACGGGCGAGCCTTCGGCCCGGAGGCGGGCCTGGCCATCCTGGACGGGCTCGCTCTACCCGGCTCCCATCTGCTGCCCAGCGTGCGCGGTGACCTGCTCGCCCGGGCTGGCCTCCCTCGTGAAGCTGCTGCGTGCTTCCGCGAGGCAGCCTCGCTGACCCGCAACGAGAGCGAACGGTCTTTGCTGCTGGGCCGCGCCGAGGAGAGCGAGAAGGAGGCGCGCTGCTGATGTCGATTTCCGTCCGCACACCTCCTGATGTGATCTGAGAGGAGCCTGCGACGAGTGCTTGGCCGGCGTCAGTGCCGGGAGCAGAGCACCTCTCGTCCTTCGCGCCGGCGACTCACCGGCCCGGTCAGGCGCAACGTCGTGAGGTGGCTGTTGACCTCGCCCGGGCTCTTGCCGTTGCGCTGCGCGAGTGCACGCGTGGAGGGAAGCGGAGGCGCGGAGCCCGCGCGCCTTCCATGCCCTTGCCGAGCCCGGCGAACGCGACGGCAGGGCGGAGGGGCTCGCCGGCCTCGCCGCTGTGGCGGCAGCGTCGGGAGACGTCAGCCAGGCAGCCACCCTGATTGGTGCCGCCCAGCGGCTCCGCGAGTCGATCGCCGGCAGCGAACTCCCCGTTGGCGCGTCGCAGAATGGCACGCCACGTCGACCGGGCTCGGGAGCCCATCGACCCGCACTGGGCCACCGAAATCGAACGCGGGCGCGGGTTTTCCCTCGACGTGGGCGTCACGCAGGCACTGGCTCTGTCGCAGATTTGAGCTCCATCGTCACGTCTGTGCCCGGACAGAGCGCTCAATTCGGGCGCATCTGGCAACGGGTTGTGGGCTGTAGCGGCGGATAGACGCGGGCACATGCCGGCAGGGAGAATCGGGCAGTTACGTCCGTGCCGGCTCGCTGCAGGCGAGCCGAGTGGCTGGACATGAGCGCGCCATCCCGTGGCGACCGGATGCGTCAGGATCCTCTGGTCGGGCGAAGTGACAACTCAACCGAGCACTGCACACCGTGGTCCAGATCCGGATCGAGTACCAACCAGCCACCCGCGACTACGTCGCCCGCCGCACCGCCGAAGGAAAGACCAGCCGCGAGATCAAACGCTGCCTAACCCGCTACGTCGCCCGCGACTTCTATGGACTCCCCGAAAGTGGGGCCCAGCTGCTTGACGAAGCATAGGAGCGTCGCACCCTTCTTGACCGCCTGAACCCGCATGCATGAGCGAACACATCGCCGCATGAGCGGAGCTACGTCGGCGAGCCCATACCTGAAATGCGGGTGCTGGACGAGTCACCCGGTCATGTGCCCAATAGCGCCCGGCCAACGGCTTCCGGTCAGGTTCTTCGGGTCGAAGCACTTAGCAAGGTCGCACAGACATGGATGATTCGCGCCGCTGCGGTAGGTCACGTCACGGACGGTAGATCCACGTCAGACGAAGCGATGCCCCTCGAGGACCACTTGGGTGCTCGCACGCCCGGAGTAGCCTCAAGCAAGTGAGCACCGAACTCCTCGGCTCGGTCACCCTGGGCAACCGCTTCGCCCGGGAGCTGGCCGAGCTGAGTATCCACTGGAGGGCGCTAGAGGTGCCCGAACCACGGATGCTCATGCTCAACGACCTGCTCGCCGCCGAGCTCGGTCTTGACCCGACGTTCCTCCGGAGCGCAGACGGCGTGGAGTTCCTGGTTGGCAATCAAGTGCCCAACGGCGCCACCCCGGTCGCTCAGGCATACGCCGGACACCAGTTCGGTGCCTACGTCCCACGGCTGGGCGATGGGCGGGCCTTGCTCCTCGGTGAGCTGGTCGACGTACATGGACGTGTGCGCGACCTTCATCTCAAGGGCTCGGGTCGCACCCCGTTCGCGCGTGGCGGCGACGGCCTCGCAGCGCTGGGGCCGATGCTGCGCGAGTACCTGGTGAGCGAGGCGATGCACGCGCTCCGGATTCCCACCACGCGCTCCCTCGCGACGGTGGCGACCGGACGCCCGGTGTACCGCGAGACGGCCCTGCCGGGTGCGGTACTTGCCCGCGTCGCCGCCAGCCATCTGCGGGTGGGCTCTTTCCAGTACGCCCGTTCCACGGGGGATTTGGAGCTGCTCCGCCGGCTGGCTGACCACGCGATGGACCGTCACTACCCCGGCGCAGCGGAGGCTGATGAACCGTACCTCGCCCTGTTCGAGGCGATCGTCGCGGCCCAGGCGTCACTGGTTGCCGACTGGATGCTCGTCGGGTTCGTTCACGGCGTCATGAACACCGACAACATGACAATCTCCGGCGAAACCATCGACTACGGTCCCTGCGCCTTCATGGAGGCGTTCGACCCGGCCACGGTGTTCAGCTCTATCGACTACGCCGGGCGCTACGCCTACGGGAATCAACCGTTCGTGGCGGAGTGGAATCTGGCCCGGCTGGCCGAGACCCTCCTGCCCCTTCTCCACGACGACGAGGAGCAGGCTGTCTCGATCGCCGGGGAGGCGCTCGGCCGATTCCGGCCGTCCTACAGCGCCGCATGGTCAAGAGGCATGCGAGCCAAGCTCGGTCTACCTGCGAGCGCCCACGGCGAGGTGACCTCGGCTCTGGTCGAGGACCTGATCCAGATGCTGCAGGAGAGCCGCGTCGACTACACGATGCTATTCCGTCAGCTCGGTGCCGCCGCACGAGGCGACGCCGAGCCCGCGCGGTGCCTATTTCTCGACCTCGCCCGGATCGACGACTGGATGCAGCGTTGGCGTGCCTTCGTACCGGACCCGGAGCTCATGGACCGGACGAACCCCGTGTACATCCCTCGTAACCACCTTGTCGAGGAAGCGCTCACGGCCGCCACCGCAGGTGATCTCCGTCCCTTCGAGCAGCTACTCGAGGCAGTGACTAGTCCCTACGACGAGCGCCCCGGACTCGAGCGCTACGCAGCCCCGGCGCCAGAGGACTTCGGCCGCTACCAGACCTTCTGCGGCACGTAGGCGAAGTGCGACCCGACCATCGGGCGGTCCGGTCGAAACCGCCCGCCACCTCGATAGAGAGCGACCCCAGCGCTGTCCAGATTGTTCCGCTCATCGGCTGCTTGTTTCATTGACCCCAGGACCGGTGCCTGGCGAGGCTCGGTCCAGGCGCCCGGCTCGTCGCTCTCATTTTTCGGTTGCCCACGCTGGTCGTGTGGCTCTCATTTGGCCTGCGCTGGCCGGGCGTCGCCAGAGTCAGGAGAGGCTCAAGAGGGGTTTGCCCAGCTCGAAGCAGCGTTGCCCTCCCGGCTCGACAACCCACCAA
>NZ_QDGZ01000023.1 GCF_003076135.1 Nocardioides gansuensis
GACCGAGGTGGACACCGGCGCGGCGATTGCCGCGGCCCGGGAGGCCTTCGACCGGGGCTCGTGGTCGGGGTTGTCGGTGGGGGAGCGGGGTGCGGTGTTGGCCCGGGTGGCGGATCTGCTCGTGCGTGACAAGGGCGTGGTGGCTCGGGCCGAGTCGCTGGACACCGGCAAGCGGCTGGTCGAGAGCGAGTATGACGTCGATGACGTGGTGTCGGTGTTCCGGCACTTCTCGACGGCGGCCTCGGACGGGGGTCGGGTGGTGGAGACCGGCCGCGAGGAGGTCCGGTCGGTGGTGGTTCATGAGCCGGTCGGGGTGTGCGGGCTGATCACGCCGTGGAACTACCCGTTGCTGCAGACGGCCTGGAAGGTCGCCCCGGCGCTGGCGGCGGGGTGCACGTTGGTGCTCAAGCCCAGCGAGCTGACCCCGCACAGCGCGATCCATCTGATGCGGCTGCTGGAGGAGGCGGGCCTGCCGGCCGGTGTGGCCAACCTGGTGCTGGGTGCCGGGCCGGCGGCCGGCGCGCCGCTGGCCGAGGACCCGCGGGTGGACCTGGTGTCCTTCACCGGTGGCCTGGCGACCGGCAAGGCGCTGATGGCCACCGCCGCGGGCACGGTGAAGAGGGTCGCGCTCGAGCTGGGTGGGAAGAACCCCAACATCGTCTTCGCCGATGCCGATCTGGAGACCGCTTTGGACTTCGCGCTCACCGCGGTGTTCCTGCATTCGGGCCAGGTGTGCTCTGCGGGTGCCCGGCTGCTGCTCCAGGAGGGGCTGCACGACGACTTCGTCGACGCGCTGGTCGCGCGGGCCGGGGGGATCCGCCTGGGTGGCCCGTTCGACGAGAAGGCCGAGACCGGCCCGCTGACCAGCGGCGCCCACCGCGACAAGGTGGAGGCGTACGTGGCGGCCGGCATCGCCGAGGGCGCGGTGCTGCGCTGCGGTGGCGGTCGACCGGACGACCCGGCGCTGGCCGACGGCTTCTACTACCTGCCCACGGTGCTCGACCGGTGCACCCCGGACATGACGGTGGTCCGGGAGGAGTCGTTCGGCCCGGTGCTCACCGTGGAGACCTTCACCGATGAGGAGGACGCGGTTCGGCTGGCCAACGACTCGATCTACGGGCTGGCCGGTGCGGTGTGGACCACCGACGAGGCGAGGGCCCAGCGGGTGGCGTCCCGGCTCCGGATGGGCACGGTCTGGATCAACGACTACCACCCGTATGTGGCGCAGGCGGAGTGGGGCGGCTACAAGCAGTCCGGCATCGGCCGGGAGCTGGGCCTGGCCGGGCTCGAGGAGTATCGCGAGACCAAGCACATCTGGACCAACACCGCACCCGCGCCCCAGCACTGGTTCGCGCCCCAGGGCGCCTGAGCCGACCACCCGGACAGAGAACCCGGACAGAGAACCCGGACAGAGAAGAGGAAGACACATGGCCGACCGGTTCGACTACGTCATCGTCGGGGGCGGCAGCGCCGGCTCCGCACTCGCCAACCGGCTCAGCGCCGACCCCTCGACGTCGGTGCTGGTCCTCGAGGCGGGTCACGGCGACTACCGGATCGACCCCTTCATCCACATGCCCGCCGCCCTGCCGTTCCCGATCGGCAGCCGGTTCTACGACTGGAGGTACGAAACCGACCCGGAGCCGCACATGGGCGGGCGGCGGATCTACCACGCGCGCGGCAAGGTGCTCGGCGGGTCCAGCTCGATCAACGGGATGATCTTCCAGCGGGGCAACCCGATGGACTACGAGCGGTGGGCCGCCGACGCGGGCATGGAGACGTGGGACTTCCGGCACTGCCTGCCCTACTTCAAGCGGATGGAGAGCCGGCACCTGGAGGA
>NZ_QDGZ01000024.1 GCF_003076135.1 Nocardioides gansuensis
AGTGGGCCCCTATGTTGCAAGGGGTCTGTGCCGGCCTATTGGAGTTAGCCTGTGTGGCAGGTGGGTGCGGGCGAACGCTTGAGCGAAGAGCGGGCTCGAGGCTGGAAGGTCCGTCACGCCGCTGGCTGCTAGGCCGTTAGTCGTGCCTCTTGTGCGTCGGCCGCATCCACCGCCGCTTGGCTCACCACGGGACTCACGGGCGGGCTGTTCGTGTCCGTTGCTGCGGCCGTGGCGTCGGTGAGCATGGTGCGGTAGACGAGGTCGGAGAGTCGTCGTTTGAGGCTGCGGAGTGCTTCGCGGCTGGTCTTCCCGGCGGCGCGTTTGCGGTGGTAGTAGGCGCGGCCCTCGGTGTCGGCGCCGATCTGGGTGATCGCGATCGTGTAGAGCGCCTTGTTGAGCTGTCGGTTGCCTCCGGGGTTGTAGCGGTGGCGCACGGTGCGCCCCGAGGAGGCCGGGATGGGTGCGGTGCCGTTGGCGGCGGCGAACGCGTCCCGGGTGGGGTAGCGGCGGGCGTCGACGACTTCGGCCAGGAGCCGGGCCGCGACAATCGGGCCGATGCCATGGATGTCGGTGAGCGTGCTGCCAGCGTCCTCGACGAGGCCGGCGATCTGGCGTTTGAGGGCGGCGGCCTCGGCATCGATGGCGATCACGCGCTCGAGCCGTCGACGGGTCAGGTCGGCCCGGACCAGGTGAGTGCCAGTTCCTGGTGAGCCGTCGTGTGGGGTGTCGAGGGTGGTGAGGAGGTCGAGGACCTGGCGGACGCGGGCGCGGCTGGTGAGGTTGGGGATCTGGTGTTGGTAGCCGGGGACCAGCCCGGTGAGGTCCGCGTGGGCGCGGTTGGCCAGGGCGGTGCGTTCGAGCAGCAGGTCCTCGCGGTAGTCCAGGAGGGCCCGTAGGTCGGCGGCCGGGCCAACGGTGAGCCGCACCGGTGGCAGGTGGGGTTCGCGGGCGGTCACGCGGGCAACGGCAAGCGCGTCGACCGGGTCGGTCTTGCCCTTGAGCTGCGCGCGACGTTCGCGGCTGGTCATCAAGGTCGGGACCTCGACCACGCCCAGGTCCGGGCGCACTTCCTGGCTGTTGGCGGGGGAGTGGTTGGCCTGCCAGGCCAGGGTGAGGTGGACCGCGACGGCGCGTCCAAAGCTGCCGGACCCCTCGATGCCGACCCGTTCCACGCGGTGATGTTCGAGCAGGGCTACCAGCTGGGCGAACCCGCGTTCGGTGTTGGGGACCTCGCGGTCGGCGACCGGTCGACCGTGGGAGTCGATCACCGCGACTGCGAGCGTGTCCTTGTGTGTGTCAATGCCAGCGAACAACCCATCACCTCATCGTGTCGGTGGTGCAGCGGATACAACCCGCAGGACCGGCGATGCGCATGCATTCACTGAGACCCAGGCTCGTGGCTGTCGGTTGATGAGCAAGTGGTTCTCATGCCCCTATTGAGCGTCTACGCCGGCCGCTGGCCACCACCGGGAGGCAGCCACTGTCCAAGCCTCACCACCGGTTGAAGCGGTGGTGGGCAGCATGAGGTTGAGCCTTCCCGATGGTGACGCGGTCCGTCCGCTTTCGTGCGGACGTAACCACAGTGTCCGTGAATGCATGAGGTGCGAG
>NZ_QDGZ01000025.1 GCF_003076135.1 Nocardioides gansuensis
TGTCCAAGCCTCACCACCGGTTGAAGCGGTGGTGGGCAGCATGAGGTTGAGCCTTCCCGATGGTGACGCGGTCCGTCCGCTTTCGTGCGGACGTAACCACAGTGTCCGTGAATGCATGAGGTGCGAGAGTGGTGAGGGTCGTTCTCGGATCGGGCTTTGTCGCGTCGCAAGGAGCGGCGTACGTGGCGGCATTTGGCTGAGCTGTGGGTCCGATCGGGGACGGTCAGGGTCTTCTTGCTTGTAAAGGGTCGCGATGGATGTCGCGACGTGACGAACAAGGAGTGGTGATCCCCAGTGGGAACGGCGGCGCAAGCACACAGTCAGGTCGGGATCGGGCTCGGGACGCGCGACTGAAGTCGGCGCGGGAGCGCCGGCTTCGGCTGGATCCGGACCAGCTGGCCCGAGAACAGCGCATCGACGAGGCCGTGGTCGACGTCGAGGTCGCCTGGGAGGCGCGCAGCGAGGCCGAGCAGGCCGTCGCGGACGCGGAGGTCGCGCCTGCGGCCGCGCTGGGGCGGCTCCTGGCCGAGCGGCTCGCGGTCAAGGACATGGTGCGGCTGACGGGACTGGACCAGATCACCGTGCGCCGGCTGCGCCAGCTCGCGACGGCCACCAACGAGGACGACGATGTCACCGCTGCTGAGGCTGCCGACGTCGAGGTGGCGTGATGTCGGGCCAGCCGACCATCGTGACTGGTCGCCGCGGCAGCACGAGCTCTGCGGCTGTGGTCGGGCTGGCCGCTGACTGCGAACCTGATCGACTTTGCTGAGGTCGCCGGCGGCCGCGAGGCGGGCTGGGCGGGCACCCATCACCACGACCCGGAAACCGGCGTACGGATCGTCGGTACGCGGCCCTTCGCCCGGGTAGCTTAGGCGGAGCAGCTTGCGTGCCGCGGCAGGCCCGGGGTAGGCCGACGGCGGGCATCCACCGTTCCCGGCGATCAGCCGGTAGGAGAAGGTGATAGCCCGGCCGTGCCACCTTGGGTACCGTGACCAGCGCGGGGGCTCCGGCGGGCTGAACAGGTCAGGAGTTCGCATGTCTCGGGTTGCTGCGTCCGAATGGGCCATTTTTCGCGCTGCGGCGGTCGGCTGCGGCGTCGTCGCGGTGGCACTGGCGGCGTTCGGTCTGGTCGACTCCGTCAGCCAGCAGACGGGGCGGGCGGTCACCGACACAGGCTTCGTGGTCTTCTCGGCCTTCGCGGCGTGGGCGTGCTTCCGCGCGGCGAAGCTGCGTCCCCCGGGGAGACGACTGCCCTGGCGGCTGCTCGGCACGTCGGCGATGTGCTACGCCGTGGGCAACACGATCTGGTTCTACTACCAGGTGCTGGCGCCGGAGACGCAGACGTATCCCGGG
>NZ_QDGZ01000026.1 GCF_003076135.1 Nocardioides gansuensis
CCCTCTTCCGGGTGGGCGGTCGTGGGCGTAGCGTCGTGGTCGCGGGTCCGGGAAGTGGCTGATCCGAAGTGTCGATGAGCGGGTGAGAGTCGACCGCGCTGGATTCTTGAGACGCCCCGCAGTGCCCTCCCGGACCCGTGTCAGCGTCGTGGGCTGTGTCGGGGGCGTCTTCGAGCAGCTGGCGGTAGATCGCGTCAGAGACTCTGCGTTTGAGGCAGCGCATGGCCTCGAGCGGCTTCTTGCCCTCGGCTCGCTTGCGTCGGTAGTAGGCGCGGCCCTCGGTGTCCAGGCGGAGTTGGGTGACCGCGGCGATGTGGATCATGTGGTTCATCCGGCGGTTCCCGGCACGAGATAGTCGGTGGCGGTTCTGCTCCCCGGAGGAGGCGTCCAGGGGTGCGGTGCCGGTCCAGGATGCGAACCGGTTGCGGTCGGCGAACCGGGCGACGTCGCCGACGTCGGCCAGGACTCGGGCGGCCACGACCGGTCCCACGCCATGGATGTCCATCAGTCGTGAGCCGCGGGCGATCACGAGGGCCTTGAGCTCGGCGGTTGCCTTCTTCATCTTGGCCTCGATCGTGACCAGGTCGGCGAGTTCCTCTGCGGCGATCCGGCGACGGGTCTTGCCGGCGATGTCACGGGGACGTACCGATGCGAGCATGGCCTTGGCCTGGCCGGTGGTGATGTCGCGTTTGGCCTGTCCCGGAAGGAGTTCGGCCAACAGGGCCTGGAGCCGGTCGACGGTCTGGACCCGACGCCGGGTGAGGGCTTCACGGCGGTCGGTGAGCAGCCGTAGGGCCTCGAGCTCGCCATCGATCTGAAGGACTCGCAGGGTCTTGGTGCGCACCGCGACGATCGCAATCGAGTGTGCGTCACGGGCGTCGGTCTTACGGTTGTGTCCGGTGTCGAAGAGCCGGACCCGGGCCGCCAGCTTCGCCGGAACGTCGACGACTCGCTCGCCGGACTCGAGCAGTCGTTGGGCCAAGGGACGTCCGGCGCCGTTGGCGCCCTCGACGGCCCAGATCCGGTCCGGCCAGGCCTTCGCGTACCTGCGCATCGCCGCGTAGCCGGCCTTGTCGGTGGTGAACCGACCCGAGCCCAACATCTGCTCGTTGCGGTCGACGACCTCGATCGTGGCCGACAGCTTGTGGGGATCGACCCCGATGATGACCTGCTCTGGATCTTGGCTCATGTGCTGCTCCCGCCTGTGTTCGCTCCGGAGTGGACGTCGAGGCGGGCATTGCTACTACGAGCAGGGCAGTCCCTTCTTGGGCCACACCTCGTCACGGTGCCCGGCAGGCGGCAGACCGAT
>NZ_QDGZ01000027.1 GCF_003076135.1 Nocardioides gansuensis
TCGATGTCGTCATGGTGACATGTGACGAGGGGCACGTCAACACCTCCAGCGACGACCACATCAACCAATCCAGCCGAGTGGAAGGATGGCTCTCGATGACAGAGACCACAGACGACGCGAACACCTCGCGGGCGGAGGCAACTCGGGGCCGGCTTCTCGAGGCTGCGGTCGCGGCCTTCGCGGAAAAAGGCTTCCACGCCACGACGACACGCGACATCGCCGCCGCGGCCGGGATGAGCCCAGCCGCGCTCTACATGCACCACCGGTCAAAGGAGGAGCTGCTGTATCTGATCTCTCGCGCCGGTCATGAGCGGGTGCTCATGCGGATGCGAGAGGCCATCGCGTGGGGCGGCACTCCGGCCGAACAGTTGCACCGCGTGGTTCACGCCTTCGCGATGCATCACACGGAACGCCACACCGAGGCGCGCATCGTCAACTACGAGCTCACCTCGCTCAGCCCCGAACACCTCGTAGAGGTCCGCAAGCTTCGGCATGAGATCGAGGCCGAGCTCCGCGACCTGGTCGATTCCGGTGTCGCCACCGGGGATTTCCAGACCCCGGACCCCCGCATGGCCTCCGCGGCCCTGCTCTCGATGGGCATCGACCTGGCGCGCTGGTATCGCGAGGACACCTTGTGGAAACCAGAAGACCTTGCCGACGGGTACGCGAACATGGCCCTGCGGATCGTCGGCGCCCGCAACCTCTGACCCAACCCCGCGATCACAGTGTCCTAGGACCTGTCTTCCCCAAACGACGTAGTCAGCGGCAGTCGAGGTCAGGTAGACGGCTGCGGCCAATCCGCGGTGAACGCGTCTGCCCGATCGCGCGTCGAGGTTCATGCTCGACGCAATCGCCTCGGGAGCCATGCCCGGAGACCACCAGCACCGGATCGAAGCGACTGGCGGGGTTTCGGGACGCCCTCGCGCGTCGCGGCATCGCGCCGCATCCCGACCCCGTCGCACGGATCCCCTTCTCGATCGCCAACGGGGCACGGGCCACCGAGG
>NZ_QDGZ01000028.1 GCF_003076135.1 Nocardioides gansuensis
GCGCCCTTCGACCGCAACGTGAAGAACGGGCGTCGCTGGTCCGCTGCCCGGGCCTACCTGCACCCGGTGCTGGACCGGAAGAACCTGACCGTGCAGACCTTCGCCTTCGCCACCCGGGTCCTCTTCGACACCTCCGGCGACACCCCGCGCGCGGTCGGCGTGGAGTACACCCGCGGCGTCGGCCGGGCAGCGCGCCACCACACCGTCCAGGCGGGCGAGGTCATCCTCTGCGGCGGGGCGATCAACACCCCGCAGCTGCTCCAGCTCAGCGGTGTCGGCGACCGCGCCCTGCTGGCCCGGCACGACATCGCGGTGGTCCAGCACCTGCCCGGCGTCGGGGAGAACCTCCAGGACCACCTCGAGGTCTACATCCAGTACGCCTCGAAGCAGCCGGTCTCGATCGCCCCCGGCCTGGCCTGGCACCAGCGACCCAAGATCGCCTGGCAGTGGCTCTTCCAGCGCAAGGGCCTGGGCGCGACCAACCACTTCGAGGGCGGCGGCTTCGCCCGCTCCAACGAGGACGTCGACTGGCCGAACCTGATGTTCCACTTCCTGCCGATCGCGATCCGCTACGACGGCACCAGCCCGATCGAGGGCCACGGCTACCAGGTGCACATCGGCCCGATGTACGCCGACACCCGCGGCTGGGTCCGGATCAAGTCCAGGGACCCGCGGGTCCACCCCTCGATGCAGTTCAACTACCTGTCGACGGCCACCGACCGCAAGGAATGGGTGGAGGCCGTGCGGGTGGCCCGCAACATCCTCAACCAGCCGGCGTTCGAGCCCTTCAACGCCGGCGAGATCTCGCCCGGCCCCACCGTCGAGACCGACGAGGAGATCCTGGACTGGGTGCGCCAGGACGCCGAGACCGCGCTGCACCCCTCCTGCACCGCGGCGATGGGCACCGGCGAGATGACGGTGACCGACCCGCTGTCGATGAAGGTGCACGGCACCGAGGGCCTGCGGGTCTGCGACGC
>NZ_QDGZ01000029.1 GCF_003076135.1 Nocardioides gansuensis
TCGCCCTGGTCGGCACCCGGATGACCGGGCTGCGGCCGGTGGTCAACGACGAGCAACTCGCGGTGCTGCGGATCCTGGTCGACCGCCGCCGCTCCCTAGGTGAGGACCACACCCGAATGACCTCCCAGCTGCACCAACTGCTGCTGGAACTGATCCCGGGCGGGGCGAAGAGATACCTCTCGGCGGCGCAGGCCAAGAAGCTGCTGGCCACGGTCCGGCCCCGCGACGCGGCCGGCAAGACCCGGCGCCGGGTCGCCGCGGAGCTGATCAGCGACCTCGAACGGATCTACGCCCGCAAGAAGGCCGCCAACAAGGAGCTCACCGCACTGCTCGCGACCACCGGCACCAGCCTGCTGAACCTGCCCGGAATCGGTCCCACCGGCGCGGCACGGCTGCTCGTCGAGGTCGGCGACATCACCCGGTTCCCGAACAAGGCGCACTTCGCGTCCTGGAACGGCACCGCACCCATCGACGCCTCCTCCGGCGATCAGGTCCGGCACCGGCTCTCACGAGCCGGCAACCGCCAGCTCAACCGCGTCCTGCACACCATGGCCCGTGTCCAGCTGCGCAATCCCAGCGAAGGCCGCGCCTACTACGAACGCACAGAAGGCCGACGGCAAAGCACCGATGGAAGCCATGCGGTGCGTGAAACGACGCCTCTCCGACATCGTCTACCAGCAGATGCTCCGCGACGCCCTCAACGTCGACAGGACGAGCCCGGGAGGGCAACGGGGAAACGTCTCTGACTCCAGCGCGGCCGGCTCACATCCCCAAGCCGACTCTTCGGACAAGCCACTTCCCGGACCCGCCGACACCCAGCCTAGAACCTCACTCCCGGCGGCCTCTTGACATAGAGGGGAGCCAT
>NZ_QDGZ01000030.1 GCF_003076135.1 Nocardioides gansuensis
CGATGTCCAGGCAGCCGGCGAACTGCATCGGCTGGTTGGCCACCACCCCGACCGGGCGGCCCTCGACCCGGCCGAAGCCGACGATGATGTTGGGCGCGAACAGCGGCTGCACCTCGAGGAACTCGCTGTCGTCGAGCACCGCCTCGACGACCGTGTGCATGTCGTAGGGCTGGTTGGGCGAGTCGGGGATCAGCGCGTCCAGCGACCGGTCCAGGTCGCTGACCTCCAGGTCGGCGCTCTGCCCATGGTCGGCGGCGTCGTAGGAGGGGGGCTCGTCGAGGTTGTTCTGCGGCAGGTAGGACAGCAGGGCCTTGACGTAGTCGATCGCGTCGGCCTCGTCGGCGCCCATGTAGTGGGCGTTGCCGGACCGGGTGTTGTGGGTGCGCGCGCCGCCGAGCTCCTCCATGGTGACGTCCTCGCCGGTGACGGTCTTGATCACGTCGGGGCCGGTGATGAACATGCCGGAGGTCTGGTCGACCATGATCGTGAAGTCGGTGACCGCGGGGGAGTAGACGTGCCCGCCGGCGCAGTTGCCCATGATCAGGCTGATCTGCGGGATCACCCCGGAGGCGTGCACGTTGCGGCGGAAGATCTCGCCGTAGAGGCCCAGGGAGACCACGCCCTCCTGGATCCGGGCGCCGGCGCCCTCGTTGATCCCGATGATCGGGCAGCCGGTCTTGATGGCCAGGTCCATCACCTTGGTGATCTTCTCGCCGTAGACCTCGCCCAGCGAGCCGCCGAA
>NZ_QDGZ01000031.1 GCF_003076135.1 Nocardioides gansuensis
CGGCCGACTGGTACGCATCGGTCGGCCACAGCTAGACCTGCGCCGGACACCGCTCCTGGCACCGAGCTCGCGGCGTACGGTCCTGTACGCCCCTACCTGGGAGGGTGACGCGGAGTACAACGACTACACCTCGGTGGACACACTGGGGGAGGCGATCGTACGCGCGATCCTCGCCGTGCCCGACGTCCGATTGGTCTACAAGCCGCACCCCAAGCTCACGACCAGTCTGACGCCCGGAGTGTTCGATGCCCACCGGGACATCGTTCGACTGGTGGCCGAAGCCGCCCGGCGCGACCCCGCCGCCGGCCACGCCCAGGTGCTGCGCGGCGACATCCTCGCGGTGATGCCTGGCTGCGACGCACTGGTCACCGATGTCTCCTCGGTAGGCCTCGACTGGCTCTACCTGCACACCGCGAAGCCGATCTTCCTCACCGACCGACACGGGGATCCCGAGCGGCTCCGGCAGGAGGTGCCCATCAGCCGCTGCGCCGACATCATCGACGAGGCCGGCGTGGCTGACTTGACGACGCTTCTCCGCGACCGGCTCGCGCACGACGAGCACCAGCTTGCCCGGGTGGCCATGCGGCACCACTACTTCGACGACCTGCACGTGGGCGACAGCACGGCCCGTTTCCTCGCTGCGGTGTCCGAGTTGGTTGCGCTCCGCGACCAGCTCCTGGGCGAAGCGGAAGAGGCC
>NZ_QDGZ01000032.1 GCF_003076135.1 Nocardioides gansuensis
TGATGGAGGCCGACCGCGGCGCTATCGGTGACGCGGTGCTGCTGGCGGAGCGGGCGCTGGCCCTGCTGGGCGAGGGCCGCGATGCCCGGAACCTGGCTCGGCTGCGGACCCAGCTCGGCACGATGCAGCTGCGGCTGGACCCGCCGGAGGTGTCCGAGGCGGAGCGGAACCTGGAGCGGGCCGGTGAGGAGCTGGCCTGGTCGAGCGCGTCCCCGGTCGACGTGGCGCGCAACGACCTGGCCCGGGCGCGGGCGCGTTTGATCACCGGCGACCTCGAGGGCGCCGCGGCGCTCAGCCGGCAGGTGCAGGCCGCGATCGGGGACCAGGTCCCGCTGGTGCGCGGGGACGCGCTGTCCCTGACCGGGCAGGTGCTGATGGCGCAGGGTGACGTGCCTGGCGCGTCCGCCTGCTTCCGGCAGGCGGTGCTCGCGATGACCGGGGTGGGGGCGGATCGATCGGCGGCGCAGCAGTGGTTCGAGCTGGCCGAGCTGCTCGACAGTGTCGGGCTCGCCGACGCTGCGCGAGACGCCTACCGCAACGCGGCGGCGTCCGCGGGCGTGCGGGCTCGCCCGGGCAGCCGGGTCGAGGCACGGCTGACCGAGTCGTCGCGTACCGCGTGACCGCGCAGGTCGATCAG
>NZ_QDGZ01000033.1 GCF_003076135.1 Nocardioides gansuensis
CGGGCACGCGCGATCGTCGATGGCGCGATCGTCGGCGCGGCGCTGCTGTTCATCAGCTGGATCCTGGTCGTGGGTCCACTGTTCGCGCAGCTGGGCGAGGCGAGCTGGATCTATCTCACCGTCTACCTCTACTACCCGTTGACCGACATCGTGATCATCTCGATCGCCAGTGGCCTCGCCGTGCGAGCCTCGGGGCGCGAGCGACTCCCGATGCTGCTGGTGGCCGCGGGCTTCGTGGCGATCGCGTGCGCCGACACGGGCATCGGCTATCTCGCGCTGCAGTACAAGGAGGCGGCCGGAAGCGGGCTGGATCTCGGCTGGACCGTCGGCTACATGCTGCTGGGCCTGGCTGCCCTGACGCCGGGGTGGGCCGCGTCCTCCGAGGAGCGCGCCGACCCGCGGGCGCTGGTCCGTGAGCTGCTGCCCTACATCCCCGTCGTCCTCGTGCTGCTCATCACGATCACCCGGCCCTCGCAGCTCA
>NZ_QDGZ01000034.1 GCF_003076135.1 Nocardioides gansuensis
CGAAGAGGACCCGGGTGGCGAAGGCGAAGGTCTGCACGGTCAGGTTCTTCCGGTCCAGCACCGGGTGCAGGTAGGCCCGGGCAGCGGACCAGCGACGCCCGTTCTTCACGTTGCGGTCGAAGGGCGCGAACCCCTCCTGCCGGTAGCCGTTGACGTCGTCGGTCAGCGGGTAGCCGGCCTGCTGGGCGGCCTCGAAGAACGCACCGAACAGCGGGTTGTCACACCTGCCCCGCTCCAGGTGCAGCGGGCCCTCGCCACCGCGCCAGTCGTCGCCCGCGGGCGAGCCGTCCTCCAGGTGCCGGCTCTCCATCCGCTTGAAGTAGGGCAGGCAGTGCCGGAAGTCCCACGTCTCCATGCCCGCGTCGGCGGCCCACCGCTCGTAGTCCATCGGGTTGCCCCGCTGGAAGATCATCC
>NZ_QDGZ01000035.1 GCF_003076135.1 Nocardioides gansuensis
AACGCCTCCAGCGCCCGGGCGTGCAGGAAACCGGCCCGGTCGGCCAGGTCATCCAGCGACGCCGACTCCGCACGAGCCAGCGCCTCCGCGGCACGGGCCTCAGCCTCCACCGGCTCCCCCGACTCCAACGACAGCTCGGCGAAGTCCAGCGCCAGCCGGATCTCGTCGAGCTCGCGCGGCGCGGCCCCGACCAGCAGCTCCTCCACCGAAACCCCGAGCCGCGCGGCCAGCTCGACCAGCACCCTGCCATTGGGCCGACGATGCCCCGACTCGATCCGCGAGACATACCCGACCGAAACCTCCGAGCCCGCCAGCTCGGTCTGGGTCAGCCCCCCCGCCACCCGGGCAG
>NZ_QDGZ01000036.1 GCF_003076135.1 Nocardioides gansuensis
GGTAGACGGTGAGATAGATCCAGCTCGCCTCGCCCAGCTGCGCGAACAGTGGACCCACGACCAGGATCCAGCTGATGAACAGCAGCGCCGCGCCGACGATCGCGCCATCGACGATCGCGCGTGCCCGCGCCGCGGGCGACAGGGACCGGCTCGGGAGGGTGAGCATCGCCGCGACGGCGAACGGCACCACGGCCACGAAGAAGACGTCAGCGGGCCCGGGATACGTCTGCGTCTCCGGCGCCAGCACCTGGTAGTAGAACCAGATCGTGTTGCCCACGGCGTAGCACATCGCCGACGTGCCG
>NZ_QDGZ01000037.1 GCF_003076135.1 Nocardioides gansuensis
GCGGGACGGTGGCCTCGGCGTAGGCGTAGATCAGCTTGGCGCCGCGGCGGATGATGCCGTTCCACTCCTGGTCGGTGCCGGGCAGGAAGCCGGGCACGTCGACGAAGGTGAGCACCGGGATGTTGAACGCGTCGCAGGTGCGCACGAAGCGCGCGGCCTTCTCGCTGGCGCCGATGTCCAGGCAGCCGGCGAACTGCATCGGCTGGTTGGCCACCACCCCGACCGGGCGGCCCTCGACCCGGCCGAAGCCGACGATGATGTTGGGCGCGAACAGCGGCTGCACCTCGAGGAACTCGCT
>NZ_QDGZ01000038.1 GCF_003076135.1 Nocardioides gansuensis
CTCGTCGAGCGCGGCCTCGAGCTGAGGTCGGGCCCGCCCCGCACCCTCGACGTCGACATCGACCTCCGAGACCGCCGGGTCACCGGCTCGGTCGACGACGGCTTCGGCAACGCGCTGGTCACCGTCGCCTTCTCCAACCTCGCGGCGAAGCAGCGGTTCACCGGCTGGCGCGACGCGCTCGCGCGGGCGGCCGGCCACCCCGACGAGAACTGGACGGTCCACTCGGTCGGCAAGCACCGCACCGGCGGCCAGATCGCGATGGTCTCGCCCATCCCCGAGCACGAGGCGCGCGGCT
>NZ_QDGZ01000039.1 GCF_003076135.1 Nocardioides gansuensis
CCACGCCCTCCTGGATCCGGGCGCCGGCGCCCTCGTTGATCCCGATGATCGGGCAGCCGGTCTTGATGGCCAGGTCCATCACCTTGGTGATCTTCTCGCCGTAGACCTCGCCCAGCGAGCCGCCGAAGACGGTGAAGTCCTGGGAGAACACGCACACCTGGCGGCCGTCGATGGTGCCGTAGCCGGTGACCACGCCGTCGCCGTAGGGGCGGCGCTGGTCCAGCCCGAACGCGGTCGAGCGGTGCCGGGCCAGCTCGTCGAGCTCGACGAAGGAGCCCTCGTCGAAGAGCATCT
>NZ_QDGZ01000040.1 GCF_003076135.1 Nocardioides gansuensis
TGCATCGTGCCGAGCTGGGTCCGCAGCCGAGCCAGGTTCCGGGCATCGCGGCCCTCGCCCAGCAGGGCCAGCGCCCGCTCCGCCAGCAGCACCGCGTCACCGATAGCGCCGCGGTCGGCCTCCATCAAGCTGGCGTTCCAGTACGCCGAGGCCCGCGCGGTCGCCGACCCGAGCGCCTCCGCCTTGGCCACCGCGGTCCGGCACACCCGCACCGCATGACCGGAGTCGCCACGCTCGAAGTAGGCGGCCGCGACGGTCACCGCGAGCTGCACCGACTCATCGGCCTGCTCCA
>NZ_QDGZ01000041.1 GCF_003076135.1 Nocardioides gansuensis
CGAAGAGGACCCGGGTGGCGAAGGCGAAGGTCTGCACGGTCAGGTTCTTCCGGTCCAGCACCGGGTGCAGGTAGGCCCGGGCAGCGGACCAGCGACGCCCGTTCTTCACGTTGCGGTCGAAGGGCGCAAACCCTTCCTGCCGGTAGCCGTTGACGTCGTCGGTCAGCGGGTAGCCGGCCTGCTGGGCGGCCTCGAAGAACGCACCGAACAGCGGGTTGTCACACCTGCCCCGCTCCAGGTGCAGCGGGCCCTCGCCACCGC
>NZ_QDGZ01000042.1 GCF_003076135.1 Nocardioides gansuensis
TGGGAGGTCATTCGGGTGTGGTCCTCACCTAGGGAGCGGCGGCGGTCGACCAGGATCCGCAGCACCGCGAGTTGCTCGTCGTTGACCACCGGCCGCAGCCCGGTCATCCGGGTGCCGACCAGGGCGACGGAGTGGGCGTCGGTGGCGTCGGTCTTGCGGCCCTGTCCGGTGGCGAACACCCGGGCGCGGGCCGACAGCTTCGGCGGCACGTCGACGACCTCTTCGCCGTCGGCCAGCAGCCGGTTGGCGATGTGC
>NZ_QDGZ01000043.1 GCF_003076135.1 Nocardioides gansuensis
TACTCTCCCACAGCCTCGCGGTTGCAGTACCATCGGCGCTGAAAGGCTTAACTTCCGGGTTCGGTATGGGACCGGGTGTTTCCCTTTCGCTATGGCCGCCGTAACTCTGTCAACTTTTCAAACCCCTTGGGTTTGTTGGTTGGGAACTGCCTAGTGGACGCGTCACATGCTCCATGTGGTGATGTGTTTTGTACGGTGTTGGGACAAGCCCTCGGCCTATTAGTACCGGTCGGCTGGGCATTGCTGCTGTACACC
>NZ_QDGZ01000044.1 GCF_003076135.1 Nocardioides gansuensis
GTGGGTCCGCTCGTGCACCAGGTCCTCGAGGCCGGCTGTGAGCCGGATGTTGTCGGCCAGCGTGAGCATGTGCCGCGCGATCAGGAGCGCCACCATGGCGGCCAGGAGGCCGACGAGCACCAGGTCCCTGAGCTGCGAGGGCCGGGTGATCGTGATGAGCAGCACGAGGACGACGGGGATGTAGGGCAGCAGCTCACGGACCAGCGCCCGCGGGTCGGCGCGCTCCTCGGAGGACGCGGCCCACCCCGGCGTCAG
>NZ_QDGZ01000045.1 GCF_003076135.1 Nocardioides gansuensis
CCGGCCAGCCGGTCGAGGATCCCCTCGCCGGCCTCGATCGCCTTCGTCAGGTCACCCGAGTCCCGGTAGCTGCGACTGAGCGCAATCCCGGCCCGGACCTGGACCAGCCCGCTCGTGCTCCGCCCGATCAGCGCCTCCAGCTCCAGGATCGCATCATCGAGCCGGCCCAACGCCTCCAGCGCCCGGGCGTGCAGGAAACCGGCCCGGTCGGCCAGGTCATCCAGCGACGCCGACTCCGCACGAGCCAGCGCCTCC
>NZ_QDGZ01000046.1 GCF_003076135.1 Nocardioides gansuensis
CGGTCAGCGGGTAGCCGGCCTGCTGGGCGGCCTCGAAGAACGCACCGAACAGCGGGTTGTCACACCTGCCCCGCTCCAGGTGCAGCGGGCCCTCGCCACCGCGCCAGTCGTCGCCCGCGGGCGAGCCATCCTCCAGGTGCCGGCTCTCCATCCGCTTGAAGTAGGGCAGGCAGTGCCGGAAGTCCCACGTCTCCATGCCCGCGTCGGCGGCCCACCGCTCGTAGTCCATCGGGTTGCCCCGCTGGAAGATCATCC
>NZ_QDGZ01000047.1 GCF_003076135.1 Nocardioides gansuensis
AGCCATCGGTGTCGGTGGCGAACCGACCGCCGCCTTGGATGGCCTCGTCGGCCGACATGACCTCGATGGTCGCGGAGCGTTTATGCGGGTCCATCCCGATCACCACGCCGGGTGAGTCTGGTGTCGTTGTGGAGCTCATCGAGTCCTCCGTTGCTCGAACGTGTTGGTGGGTTGTCGAGCCGGGAGGGCAACGCTGCTTCGAGCTGGGCAAACCCCTCTTGAGCCTCTCCTGACTC
>NZ_QDGZ01000048.1 GCF_003076135.1 Nocardioides gansuensis
ACGGCGTCCTTCACGGTGTCTCCGGCCAGCGGCACGGCGCCGTTGTCGGTCACCTTCACCGACACCTCGACCGGCAGCCCGACGAGCTGGTTGTGGGACTTCGGTGACGGCACCACGTCGACGGCGCAGAACCCGTCGCACACCTATACCGCCGCCGGCACCTACACGGTGTCGTTGCGGGCCACGAATGCGACGGGCTTCGACACCGCCACCCGAACT